>OZ252220.1:0-2075000 GCA_965249135.1 Alphaproteobacteria bacterium | reverse complement strand
CCTTCGACAGCTCGGTTTTGCCGACCCCTGTCGGCCCAAGAAATAGAAACGAACCGAGTGGCCGGTTCGGATCCTGAAGCCCAGCCCGGGCCCGACGCACGGCGTTGCTAACGGCAATAATCGCTTCGTCCTGACCGACGACGCGTGAGTGAAGGCTTTCCTCCATACGGAGCATTTTCTCTTTTTCACCTTCCAGCATTGTCTCAAGTGGAATCCCCGTCCACTTGGCAATGACGCTTGCGATGTCCGCTTCGGTTACCTCTTCATTTAGCATGCGATGGGATTCTTCCGCCTCGTCTTTCTGAAGCTTGCGTTCCAACTCCGGAATAATGCCGTACATGAGCTCGCCCGCCCGGTTGAGATTGCCATCTCGCTGCGCAATCTCAAGTTCGCTGCGCGCTTGGTCGAGCTGCTCTTTCAGCTTCTGCACGTTGGAGATCTGCTCCTTCTCGGTCTGCCAGATCAGCGTGAGTTCCTCCGAATGCGCCTCTAGTCCGCCTAATTCCTTCTCGAGATTTTTCAAACGATCCTTGGAGGCAAGATCACCTTCTTTTTCTAGTGCCGCTTGTTCAATCTTCAATTGGATGATGCGCCGGTCGAGCTCATCAATCTCTTCCGGCTTCGAATCCACCTCCATACGAAGCCGCGAGGCGGATTCGTCGATCAGGTCGATTGCCTTGTCGGGAAGGAAGCGATCTGTGATGTAGCGATTCGAAAGGGTCGCAGCCGCTACAATTGCCGGGTCGGTGATTCGCACCCCATGGTGGAGTTCATACTTTTCCTTAAGCCCCCGAAGAATCGAGATCGTATCCCCGACGGAAGGTTCGACGATCAAGACGGACTGAAACCGCCGCGCAAGGGCGGCATCCTTTTCAATATTCTTGCGGTATTCATCAAGCGTCGTCGCGCCGACACAATGGAGCTCGCCCCGTGCGAGAGCCGGCTTGAGAAGGTTTGAGGCGTCCATAGAGCCTTCCGCCCGGCCGGCTCCGACGAGATTATGAAGCTCGTCGATAAAAACGATGATTTCGCCTTCCGCACTTGTAACTTCCGCCAGCACAGCCTTCAGGCGCTCCTCAAACTCGCCCCGGAATTTGGCCCCGGCGACCAGCGCACCAAGATCGAGCGCCATCAGGCGTTTATGCTTCAGACCTTCCGGCACATCCCCGTTGACGATCCGAAGGGCTAGGCCCTCGACGATGGCCGTTTTTCCAACTCCAGGTTCACCGATAAGGACGGGGTTGTTCTTTGTCCGTCGGGAAAGCACCTGGATCGTGCGGCGAATTTCCTCGTCCCGACCGATCACCGGATCGAGCTTGCCGTCGCGCGCAACTTGCGTGAGATCGCGCGCATACTTCTTGAGCGCGTCGTAGCCTTCCTCGGTGGTCGCCGAATCCGCCTTACGACCCTTGCGCAATGCCTCGATCGCCCGGTTTAAATTCTGCGGCGTAATGCCGGCAGCTTTCAGGATCTTCGCCGACGGCGTGCCGCTCGCCATCGTCATCGCCAAGAAGAGCCGCTCTACGGTGATGTAGCTATCGCCAGCCTTCGAAGCAATTTGTTCGGCCGAATCGAAAAGGCGGGCCATTTCCGGTGCAAGGTGCACCTGCCCGGCACCGCTGCCTTCCACCTTTGGCTGTTTTGCGAGTTCATCCTCAACCGCCGAGCGGGCAAGGGCCGCATCCCCGCCCGATGCCGAAATGAGAGATGCGACCAGACTCTCCTCATCGTCGAGAAGAACCTTCAGCAAATGTTCAGGTTTTAGGAATTGATGACTGGCGCGAAGCGCCAAACCTTGTGCCGCCTGGATGAATCCACGCGAACGTTCGGTATATTTTTCGAGCTCCATTCGACCCCCTCAAACAGGCAGGTTGAACTTCTGGTGGGCCCGGTTCGGTACCCGCGATTCTATATGGACTCCAATCGCCATTTTACAAGTAATGGGCTGGGCCTTTTCTGAAAATGGGGGGTTCCAAGGCGTCCGGTCCCGAAGCGGGCGCCGCTTGAGCCGAAAGATAGAGGGGAAAAGATTAAGGGTGGATTAGGCTTCACCGGCCGTGGGAGGCGTTGGGGAGGCCGCCTCGGCCTCGACCCCCACCTGGCCATTGCCGGACTTGCCGGGTCTTGGCGCTTCGCGCCGCTCCTCAGCCGCGTGGAGGACCCGGTAGTAGTGTTCGGCGTGCTGGTAATAGTTCTCTGCTGCGATTCGATCGCTGGAGGAGGTCGCATCCCTGGCTAGAGACAGATATTTTTCAAGAACCTGGGAGGCATTTCCACGAATCTTCACATTCGGGCCATTGCTCTCGACAGACCTTTGCCTATTGCCCCCATTGTTCCGGCGTCCACTATTTCCGCCACTGTTCCCGCGGCCACGATTTTTTCGTGAATTCGGTTCGCGTTTCATCATTCTTTTGTTCAATTCTCGTCGTTATTCATTCGCCAGCAACACTTCACGCTGGGCTGATACCGACAATCGGGCGGCAGCAGCAATGTAACCGTAAAAAACTGAAGGGCGATCTTTTTCGCCAGTCGCCAGGAATTCGATTCGTGGCTTTCGGGGACTAGCCTAGTCGGGATGAAGGTGATTTCCAACTTTTTTTTCACACGCTTTTTCACCCGGTTAACGCTTTTGCAACCGGCCAGCCACGCAGCGAGACACGCCGCAAAAGTCCTTCTGCACCTTCGTCGCCTCAAGGCCGAACTGCGTTAAGATATGCACAACCGTTTCTGCCTGGCCGTCGCCCACCTCAAGGAAAACCGCGCCGGATGGCCGGAGAAGACGGAAAAGGTCGGGGACCAGTTTCCGGTAACACGCCAGACCATCGACGCCCCCTTCCAGTGCAAGGCGGGATTCATAAAGGGCAATTTCGGGTTGTAGGCGGTCGATTTCCGGACCCGGAACGTAGGGTGGGTTCGAAACGATGAGATCAAATTTCTCATTTATCGCCTGCCCCCAATCGCCTCTCAAGAAACGTGCGCGCCTTTGAAATCCGAGTGCGCTTGCATTCGACTTGGCTACGGAAAGTGCAGATCCGCTTAGGTCTATGCCAAGGCCTGTCGCATGGGGGAACTCGGAAAGCAGTGCAAGAAGAAGGCAGCCGCTTCCCGTTCCCAGGTCGAGCATGCGCAGAGTTGCCTCGCGGTCGGGGCAATGGTCAAGGACCGCCGCAATCAGGGTTTCGCTGTCGGGACGAGGATCGAAGGTGGCGGGCGTCACCCGAAATGGAAGGCTCCAAAATTCCCTGCTCTCCAGAAGATGGGAGATTGGCTCACGGCGCAGCCTGCGGTGAAGAAGGCCTCGAAGGCGCTTCGTCGCCGGGGCGTCGAAGCCTTGTTCCGGATGGCCGAGAACGGCTTCCTTCGGAACACCAAGCGCATGGGCGACGAGAAGCCGGGCCTCAAGGGTAGCCGCCTCTCCGATCCCGACGCGCCGAAGCTCGGCGGTAGCGGCGCGAACCGCCTCCCCAGCCGAGACGGGTGATGTAGCAAGCACGCTCACGTCAATTCCGCGAGGCGTGACGTTTGATCTTCGGCGATCAATGCTTCAATGATCTCGTCCAGCCCCTCTCCCGAAAGCACTTTATCGAGCTTGTGAAGCGTGAGTCCGATGCGGTGGTCCGTCACCCTTCCTTGCGGAAAATTATAAGTACGGATTCGCTCGGAACGATCGCCCGAGCCGACCTGTCCGCGTCGGGTAGCCGCACGTTCGGCTTCCAGTTCCTGTCGTTTGCGATCATAGAGACGGGCAAGCAGCACCTTCATCGCCTTCGCCCGGTTCTTGTGCTGTGATTTTTCGTCCTGCTGCTGAACGACGATGCCGGTCGGGACATGGGTGATGCGCACGGCGCTGTCCGTCGTATTCACGGACTGGCCGCCAGGACCGCTTGAACGAAAAACGTCGATTCGGAGGTCTTTTTCATTCACCTCGACATCCACTTCCTCCGCTTCCGGCAAGACGGCGACCGTTGCGGCCGAGGTATGAATGCGGCCACCGGATTCCGTCTCGGGGATGCGTTGAACGCGATGCACGCCGGATTCGAACTTCAAGCGCGCGAAGACATCGCGTCCCGAGATCAGGGCGCCAGCTTCCTTGTAGCCGCCGAGCCCCGTTTCCGTGACGCCCAGAAGCTCGGTCTTCCAGCCATGGCGCTCGGCATAGCGTTGATACATCCTGAAGAGGTCGGCGGCGAACAGGGCCGCTTCTTCCCCGCCAGTGCCGGCCCGCACTTCCAAAATGGCGTTTTTGGCATCCGCTTCGTCCTTCGGCAGCAGCAGGACCTGAAGCCGTTGTTCCAGCTCAAGAATTTGCCCCTTAAGCGCATGCGCCTCTTCCTCGGCGAGGGTACGCATTTCCGCCTCCGCCTGCTCGTCCTCAAGGATACTGGTCAGATCCGCAAGTTCCCGCTCTGCGTCTTGCAGCGTACGAATCGCCTCCACGACCGCCATAAGGTCGGCATATTCCTTTGACATTTGGACGTATTCCCGCGAATCCGGCTTCACCTGACCGGCGAGTGCGGCGCCAAGGTCTTCATGGCGTTTGACGACCCGATCGAGATTCTCTTTTAAACCCACGCTTCGGTACTCCTTAGACTGGCGGGGAAGGCCGTTTCACATGGAAAGGCCGAAGAAAGATAGCAAGTCGATCCGCTTCGCACGCTAGCGAAAGCTGGAAAGCCGTTGCTTTAGGGTCTTCAGCGAGACGCTCTCCTGTTCGCCTGAGTCCAGATCCCGAAGGGTCACCGAGTCTTTCGCGATCTCGTCTTCGCCCAGAAGGATGGCGGCCACGGCGGAAAGCTTATTCGCTCGCTTTAGACGCTTCGATAGATTCCCGCGGTAGCCGAGTTCAATCACGTAGCCTTCCTGGCGCAGTTCCTGGGCAAGACGCAAAGCCTCCGGCTCGACGTTGCTGCTGACGGGTACGATAGCGATCGGGCGGATGGCTTCCGGCGGCGCTTCGAGCATCATCGCGATCCGATCAACGCCTGCTGCCCAGCCGGTCCCCGGCGTTTCCGTGCCCCCCATGGCAGCAACCAATCCGTTATAGCGGCCACCGGCAAGCACCGTTGCTTGGGCGCCGAGCGTCTTCGCCGTGAATTCAAAGGCGGTATGGCAGTAATAGTCGAGTCCCCGAACGAGGCGCGGGTTGAGTTGATACGTAACGCCGAGATCATCGAGCCCGACGCATATGGCCGAGAAAGCTTCGGTCGATTCCGCGTTTAAATAGTCCGGAAGCAATGGCGCTTTCTTAAGAATTTTCCGGTCTTTCTCGTCCTTCGAATCGAGAATCCGCAAAGGATTTCGATCGAGGCGCGTACGACCGTCCTCGGAGAGTTCCTTCCGATATTCATCGAGATACTCGACAAGGGCTTTTCGAAAGGCGGTCCGGCTTTCAATATCGCCAATCGAATTCAACTCAAGCACCGTCGCCTCAAGAACGCCCAATTCCGCAAGGATCTGCGCTGCAAGCGCGATGATTTCAATGTCGCCGGTCGACTCACCAACGCCAAGAAGCTCAATTCCGATCTGATGAAACTGACGAAGCCGCCCCTTTTGCGGTCGCTCGTGACGGAACATCGGGCCCTGATAGAAAATTTTCAGAGGCAGGTGCTGGCTCAGGCCCTCTGAAACCAGGGCCCGGACGATACCCGCCGTGCCCTCCGGACGGAGCGTGAGTTCGTCACCGTTCCGATCTACGAAGCTGTACATCTCCTTCGTAACGATATCCGAGGAGGCACCCAGGGTATGCGTGAAGACCTCGGAAAACTCGAAGATCGGCGTCGCGAATTCCTGATAGCCGTAAAGTTCGGCAACCCGTCTTCCCGTTTCGCAGATATGGCGATGACGGCGGATTTCTTCGGGCAGAATGTCATGCGTGCCACGGACTGGCTGCAGAGACGACACAGAAACCTCCTGCCGGATTTAGGAAGCGGCCGCGATGGATTCGGCCGGTTTTGCTGGCGTTTGTGCCGCTTTTTCCGCTTCGATCTCGGCGACTTTCTTTTCTACCAGCTCAACGATGTGGTCAACGATTCCCGAATCACTGATTTTATGGTCTGCAACACCATTCAGATAAATCAGATGGGTGCCGCTGCCTCCCCCTGTCAATCCGATATCCGTTTCTCGCGCTTCCCCCGGCCCGTTCACGACGCAGCCGATCACGGAAACCGTTAGCGGGGTCGTAATATGGGCGAGCCGCTCTTCCAGAACCTCGACCGTCTTGATCACCTGAAACTGCTGACGGGCGCAGGAAGGACAGGCGATGACCGTGACGCCGTGGTGTCGAAGCTGAAGCGCCTTCAGGATTTCATAGGCCGTCTTGATCTCTTCGACGGGGTCTGCCGAGAGTGAGACCCGGATCGTATCGCCGATACCGGACCATAGAAGCATGCCCATGCCGATCGAGGATTTAATGTTTCCGGTCCGAAGCCCACCTGCCTCGGTGATGCCGAGATGCAACGGGTAGTCACAGGCCTCCGCCAAGCCCTGATAGGCGGCAACGGCGAGAAAGACGTCGGAAGCTTTTACGCTGATCTTGAATTCAAAGAAATCGTTGTCCTCAAGAATCTTCGCATGGTTCAGCGCGCTTTCGATCATCGCCTCCGGACAGGGTTCGCCATATTGTTCGAGCAGTTCCCTCTCGAGACTGCCGGCGTTTACACCAATGCGCATCGCACAGCCATGGTCCTTTGCTGCCTTCACGACATCACGCACGCGGCTGGCATCCCCGATGTTTCCGGGATTGATCCGCAAACAGGCGGCGCCGGCTTCTGCTGCTTCGATCGCACGCTTGTAGTGAAAATGGATGTCCGCGATGATGGGTACCGTCACCTCCGGCACAATCTTCTTGAGCGCTTCCGTCGATTCCTTGTCCGGACAGGAAACCCGGGCGAAGTCGGCGCCGGCCTCCTCGAGCGAACGAATCTGCTTGACCGTCGCCATGACGTCCGTGGTCAAGGTGTTCGTCATCGACTGAACGGCGATCGGTGCATCGCCGCCAATCTTGGTATTCCCGACCCGGATTTGACGACAGGGCCGACGGTGAATTTCTCGGTAAGGTCGAACGGACATGGTGGCTACGTCGCCTAATCTAGAGTGAAAAGCCGCGACAGTGCGCGATAGATTTCGCCTTATATAAGTCTAACTTACATCATATATAGCTTAAAAGCTGGGCCAAATGAAGGCCATCGAGAGCGTCGGCTCAATCGAGGACGGCACTTCCAGCCTTGAGTCGCGTCGGATCCAACAGCACCCTACGAAGCACCGCCCCGCTCCCACCCAAGGGAGGGATGGCTTGTCCGCCAACTAGTATTTCGATACCGCTGGCATCGCCGACGGCAAGTGTCAGGCCGCTCTGAAGCGGCGGTCGATAAATTTCGTTCTCGTGCAGAACCCCCACCATCATCGACTGACCCGTTTCGTCCCGAATTTCGATCCAGGTATTGCTCTTTCCCCGAAGAACGATCATGGTGGAAATGCTTCCTTCGACCGGCGCGTTCTGCGCGGAAACGGGTTCTTCCGGCAAGGCGGCTTCTGGAAGCGGCGCGGTTTCGCTGGAAGCCGGCAGGGCAGGTTCCTCGCTGCTTGCAGGAGCTATTTCCGTTTCGGAAGTGACAGACGCGACGCTTTCGGCTGTTGGTTCTTCGTCTACCTGCTCTTCCACCGCCACTGTTGCCGGCTCTTCTATCACCGGTGGCGAGATGGCTGGCGCTTGCTCTTCTACCAAGACGGGTTGCACCGGCGTTTCCGAACGATAGGAAATCGCGTACCAGGCGCCATAGACGGTGAGCGCAAGAAGCACCGAAAACAAGAGAACGAGTCCCTTTGGGGCGCGCGCCTCGCGGGCCGGAATGGGAAAGACTAGTGAAGTCGTCTTTCCGGAGACGGAGGCCTCTTTCTTGAAACGACGAACGGTTTCCTCACCATCCAGCCCAAGATGGTACGCATAGGCACGGACGAACCCGATGGCGTAGGCATCTCCCGGGAGATCCCGGTATCGTCCTTCTTCGATCGCTTGCAAGTAAGCCGCACGAATACGAAGTCGTTCGGAGATTTGCGAGATTTTTTCCCCTTTTCCCTCGCGTGCCTCACGAAGCATTTTTGCGGCGCCATGCTCGCCCCCTGCCTGATTACCAAACAGGCGTTCACTGCGCTGGACGACCTCGCTCGCCTGGTCTGGAGACGTTGGGTCCGACTCCTGCATACTACCGTTCTGTTCCTGAAGGTCGATTCGGGCCGATGCGATACCACCCGTTCATCCGCCAAAACCCGATCCTGCAGCATAGGAAGGTTCGCAGACGAGGGTCAAGCAAGAGCACATCCTCCTCTTTACGTTGGAATCCCATGGTCAAGGGCATAGGCGCGCAATTTGTCTCGAACACCGTGGTCTGGAAGACTGTAGAGCGTTTCTAGGTAGCTGGAAAGCGCCGCAAGGCGGAGATCATGGGCCATCGTTTTTACCGGTCCAATTGCTGGCGAAGACATCGAAAGGTTGCGAAATCCAAGCCCGATAAGCGCCATTGCATCGAGCGGCCGGCCTGCCATCTCGCCACATAATGCCAATGGTACTTTCGCGGAGTCGCATTTCTGGACAAGCGTATGGAGAAAAGTCAGAGAGGCAGGCGAGAGTGAATCGTAACGTCCGGAAAGGCGTGGATTTCCGCGATCATTTGCAAAGAAAAACTGAAAAAGATCATTGCTGCCGACAGAGAGGAAGTCGCTATGCGCAAGAAGGGCTGGCAACTGCCAGAAAAGCGCCGGCACTTCCAGCATGGCGCCAACTTCGATTTTGTCTGGCAGTTTTTCTCCCTGACGCTTCGCACGCGAAATCTCCATTTCCAAAAGTTTTCGCGCGGCCATGTACTCGGCTACCTCCGCGACCATCGGAAACATGACACGTAGTCGCCTACCGTCGGCGGCGCGTAAAAGTGCGCGCGCCTGCTGACGAAGCAGTTGTGGCCGATCGAGGGCAATTCGAAGTGCCCGCCACCCCATGGCGGGATTTTCTTCGGAACCCTGGTCGGCGTAGAAATAAGGAAGAAGTTTGTCGCCGCCGATGTCGAGCGTTCGGAAGGTAACGGGTTTCTCTCCCGCTTGATCGAGAATGCGTCGATAAAGTTCCGTTTGCTCATCGATGCTTGGAAAACGGGGCCGGATCATGAAAAGAATTTCCGTTCGGTAGAGACCGATACCATCCGCCCCGCTTTCCTCCAGATGCTTTAAGTCAATGAGGAGCCCGGCATTCAAATTAAGTGAAATCGAAACGCCGTCCGCCGTGACCGCTGGTTTATGTCGAATCGCCGCATAGAGCGCCTGGCGCTCGGCAAGTACACTCATACTTTCGGCAAAGGTCTGTTGCACATCCTCGCCGGGCCGGACGAAGACCTGCGAGCCGTCACAATCGACGATGACCGGTTCCAGAGGATCGATTTTCTCGAGGGCACCTTTGACACGTGCCAAGACCGGAATATCCAGAGTCCGTGCCACGATGGCAACGTGTGACGTCGGTGAACCTTCTTCGAGAATCAGGGCGCGGAGTTTCTTCGGGTCATAATCGAGAAGCTCGGCCGGGCCCATGTTGCGGGCGATAAGCACCACGTCGTCTGGCAAATCGGCTCCGGCGGCCGTGCTTTCCTGGCCGGTCAGGTGCTGAATCAAACGGTTCGCAAGATCGTCCAGATCGTAAAGTTTTTCACGGATGATCGGATCTGTAATAGCCTCCATCCGCACTCGGGTTTCTTCCTGGACTTTTTGAACGGCCGCCTCTGCGGTGAGTCCGGTCCCGATGGCCTCACTGATCCGACCCAACCACCCTCGGTCTTTTGTGAACATCCGATAGCTTTCGAGAATCTCGTGATGTTCGCTGCCGATCACGATGTCGGCGGCGGTGACCAATTCGTCCAAGGCGCTATGAAACTTGCCAAGGGATTCCTCGAAACGCGCACGTTCATGCATTGGATCCTCAGCAATCATCTCCCGAAGTTCGATTCGGGGCTGGTGCAGGACGGCCCATCCCATAGCAAGCCCCGGATTGAGTGCGACGCCCCCCAGGCGAATGGGAAGAACGACGTTTCCCTCGACCGAGAACAATTCATCTCTTGGAACGAGTTCGCCACCGGCAACAAGTTCCGCCAAAACCATGGCAACTGTTTGCAGTAGTTCGAGATCGACTTCGGAATAAAGTCGACGTGTCTGATTCTGCACGACCAGAACACCGACCACGTGTCCACCATGAAGAATCGGCACACCAAGAAGCGAGTGAAAGATTTCCTCGCCGGTTTCCGGGCGGTACGCAAAGTCCGGATGGGTCTGGGCATCCGCCAGATTTAGCGGTTTCGCCGTTGCCGCGATGTGTCCGACCAGCCCTTCCCCGAGGCGCAGACGCGTCTGGTGAACCGCCGTCGGCTTAAGTCCTTTGCTGGCGAATAGTTCGAGAACTTCTCCGGCGCGAAGCAAGTAAACGGAGCAAACTTCAGCAACCAGATCCGCTGCGATGATATTGGCAACATCATCGAGCCTTCGCTGGGCATTGCCCGAAGAAGCCATGACGTCTCGCAGACGTCGCAGCAAACGGCGGGGCGCGAGTTCGTCAGGCTTTGTCGTCATGACCCTACGACTCAGATTTGGTTTCGTGCCTCCGAGGCGGTAACTGCCTGCTCCAGTAGCTCCTGGATTATTTCATGCGTAGATTGCTCGCGCGTCACCATACCAACACTTTGGCCCGCCATCATCGATCCATTCTCGATGTCGCCATCGATGGCGGCGCGACGGAGCGCTCCTGCCCAGAAATGCTCGATTTCAAGTTGGGCATCCTTTTGACTTACTTCGCCAAGACGAAATTTTTCGATCACACTTCGCTGCGTTTCCAAGAAACGCGCCGTCGCCTGATTCGCCAAGGCTCGCACCGGAATAACCGGAAATTTTGGGTCTAGTTGGACAGAAAGAACCGCGTCCCGAGCCGATGCCTTAATAAATGCCTCCTTGAAACGAGGATGGGCGATCGATTCCGCCGCACAGACAAAGCGGGTTCCCAGCTGGCAGCCCGATGCACCCATCTCAAGGTAAGAAAGGACTGCTTCCCCCCGACCGATTCCGCCAGCCACGAAAACTGGCACGTCCCGGATATTCGGAAGGATTTCCTGAGCCAATACGCTCGTTGACACCGGTCCCGTGTGTCCCCCCGCTTCCATGCCTTCGATAATAAGGGCGTTCGCGCCGCGACTAATCAGTTTGCGTCCGAGGTTTAGATTCGGAGCAAAGCAAAGCACTTTTGTCTTCGTAGCCTTAATCCGACCGATCGCACTGGCGGACGGAATGCCCCCGGCAAGTACGATATGGGAAACCTTGTGATCGAGGCAGGTATCGATCAATGCCATTAGCTCTGGATGCATCGTGATTAAATTGACACCGAAGGGACGATCCGTCCGCGCGAACGTCTCGCGGATTTCCTCCGACAGTTGGTCGGGAGACATCGGGCCCGAGGCAATCACGCCAAATCCACCTGCGTTCGACAACGCGGCCACCAAGTGACGCTCGGACAGCCACGTCATGGCACCGCCCAGAATGGCGTAATCGACGCCCAAGAATTCGCACCCCCCTCGCCAGTAACGATCGAGGTGGGAGTTGCCCTTTCCCATCGAATTAGGAGGCATCCAAACCGTATGCGGAATGGAGCGCGCGTAATGCCAGTTCCGTGTATTCTTCGGCGATCAGGACGCTCACCTTGATTTCTGAGGTGGAGATGACCTGGATGTTGATTCCCTTTTCGGCAAGGGTCTGGAACATCCGCTGGGCTACGCCCACATGGCTTCGCATGCCAACCCCGATCACCGAGATCTTCGCTACGTTCGGATCCGGTATAAGAGCTTGATAATTAAGCTCTTTCTTCTTCCCCTGAATCAACTCAAGGGCCCGATCAAAGTCGCCGCGCGTTACCGTAAACGTCAGATCCGTCGCACTGCCGTCTTCGGAAACGTTCTGGACGATCATGTCGACGTTGATGTCCGCCTCAGCCAAAGGACCAAAGATAGCCGCCGCAACGCCTGGCCGATCCGGCACCTTCACAAGGGTGATTTTTGCCTCGTCCCGGCTATAAGCGATCCCGCTGACAATTTCTTGCTCCACGATTTCCTCCTCGCCAACAACCAGCGTGCCCGGGGCATCGGAAAAACTGGACAATACCTGGAGGCGAACCCGATGCTTTATCGCCAGTGCGACGGAGCGAGTCTGCAAAACTTTGGCGCCCTGCGAGGCAAGCTCCAACATCTCTTCATACGTAATTCTATCCAGCTTCCGCGCCTTGGCAACGATACGAGGGTCCGATGTAAAAACGCCCTCAACATCGGTGAAGATGTCACACCGTTCGGCATCCAAAGCCGCGGCGAGTGCGACCGCAGACGTATCCGATCCGCCTCGGCCAAAGGTCGTCACACGGCCATCCGGCCCAACGCCTTGAAAGCCTGCCAGGACCGGAATCGTTCCGCTCTTAAGATCCTGCAGGATCTTCGTTGCATCGAGCTGCTGAATTCTCGCCTTCGCATGTGTGGCATCCGTCGCCACCGGCACCTGCCAGCCTGTCCACGAGCGCGCGGGAACGCCTAACTTTTCGATGGCGAGCGCAAGCAGGCCTGAACTGATCTGTTCACCAGCAGAAACGACGCTGTCATATTCAGCCGAGTCGTCTTGCTCGGAGACCTCATCGACCCAATCAATCAATTGATCCGTCATGCCTCCCATCGCAGAGACAACGACCGCGACTTCGTTGCCCGCCTTGACTTCGGCAACCGCGCGTTGGGCTGCATTGCGGATATGCTCGATATCCGCAAGGGAGGTCCCACCAAATTTTTGAACGACACGCGCCATCTGGCCCATCCCGGCCGGTTTCCAGCCTTTCGGGACCCTTCCTGATCCAGTAAGTTACCGAAATCGGGGGCTATTCATACTCTTAAGGAATCACCGATACAAGCCCGCCCCCATCGTAAACTGGCGGAAAGGCAAGCCAAAACCGAGCCCAGCAGGCGATCAGGAGCAACCAAGTGGCGGATATTGTCCAGAACCCCGAATCAAGCAGCGTGGATGCACGCGAAGTCGCAAGTTTCGAGGCGATCGCGGATGCCTGGTGGGACCCGCATGGGAAATTTCGCCCCCTTCACCGGATTAATCCCATCCGCCTCGCCTTTATCCGGGATCACCTGGCTGCGCATTTCGGACGCGATCCGCTTCAGCCAAAACCATTCAAGGATCTTTCCATTCTCGACATTGGATGTGGCGGTGGGCTCTTATGCGAGCCACTTGCCCGGCTCGGTGCAGAGGTGACCGGCATCGACGTTGTTGAACGCAACATCGAAATCGCCCGCCAGCACACGGAGCAGATGGGCTTGACTATCGACTATCGTCTATCGACTGCCGAAGCCATGGTGACGGAAGGCCGAAAGTTTGATGCCGTTCTCAACTTGGAAGTCGTCGAACATGTCGTCAATCCGGATGCCTTCCTTGGAAGTTGTGCGGCATTGATAAAGGATAACGGTGCGATGGTGGTTGCCACCTTGAACCGGACAATCAAAGCGTATCTGCTTGCCATCGTCGGGGCAGAATACGTGATGCGCTGGCTTCCTCGAGGCACCCACACTTGGCAAAAGTTTTTGCGGCCATCTGAAGTTGCAAATTTTTTAAGGCCACATGGTTTCGTCATTCAGGATCTAAGCGGAATGATCTACGATCCCTTGCACGATGCGTGGCGCTTGAGTCGTAGTTTGGAAGTCAACTATCTTGCTTTCGCGACGCAAGCGGACCAGCGACCATCGTAGTGAAAAATAAAAGAACAAACAACCTTCCTTATGACGCACGCAGATCAAACCTTGCCGCCTTCCCCTTGGGTCACCCGATTTGTGAATCGCATTCACAAAGGCGGAGAAATCCTGGACATCGCCTGCGGCCATGGTCGTAACACCCAATTTTTTCTGGACCACGGCCATCCGGTCGTTGCCGTTGACCGGAATCTCGAGCGGCTCGGGGAGCTTCGCAATCACCCGAAGGTCTCGGCGATCGAGGTGGACCTAGAAGGCGCTCAACCATGGCCGTTTCAGGAATCCCGTTTTGCCGGCATCGTTGTTACGAACTATCTTTATCGTCCCCTCTTTCCGAGGTTTATCGAATCATTGGATGACAACGGAGTTCTGATTTACGAGACCTTTGCCAAAGGCAACGAGCGTTTCGGTCACCCAAGGAACCCGGATTACCTCCTAGAGGATGGCGAGCTCCTGCAGCGTCTCGCGGGTACGCTCCATGTCGTTTCCTACGAGCAACTGGAGCGAGGTGAGCCAAACCCTGCAGTTCTGCAACGGATCGCCGCTATCAAGAATCCGAACCCGTGGCACTAAGACGAATTTACGATTCAGAGGACTTCGAAGCAGACGCCAGGACGAATGGCCTGTCGTGGTGAAGCGATGGGATCTTCCGTCGCGCCGCATCGACTTTCTTAGGGTCGATCTCGGCTAGGACAACACCAACCTCATCGCCACCATCGGCAAGCACCTCCCCCCATGGGTCGACGACAAGGGAATGACCAAAGGTTTGTCGATTGCCTGCGTGGTTTCCGCATTGGGCGGGAGCGAACAGGTAGGCCCCGGTCTCGATGGCCCGGGAACGTATCAGCGTATGCCAATGCGCTCTTCCGGTCGTCCGCGTAAAGGCAGAAGGCACGGTGAGATATTTCGCACCGGCCCGGGCAAGCGTACGGTAGAGATGCGGAAAGCGAAGGTCATAGCAGATCGTGAGTCCGACCGGCCCCCACGGTGTATCGGCCATTACCGCTTGTTCGCCGGAACGGTAAATTTTCGATTCTTGATAGGACTCACCATCTTCAAGATCGACATCGAACATATGGATCTTGTCGTACTGCGTGACGATTCCGCCTTCGGCGTCGAGGAGAAAGGAGCGATTGGCCACCTGCTTTTCATTCAGCCGGATGGAGAGCGAACCAACCAGTAGCCATGCCCCCGTTTTTTTCGCCAGATTGCGGAAATGGACGAGGGCCGGATGCATGTCCTCTGCTACGGCTTTTTCGAGGAGCCCCTTGCGTGTGGGCTCCATCATAGCGACGTTTTCCGGGAGCAAAATGAAATCCGCTCCAGCTTTCCGCGCCTGCAAAACAAGATCGGAAACGGGGTTGAAATTTGGCTCGATATCCCGTCCGGAATTTGTCTGAACGCAGGCCACAATGAAGGATTGCGTCATCATTCGACCCCTAGCCTCGCTTTCAGCGGATAACCCGGGCGAGCGTAAGCGCGTCGACGCCTGCCGCCCCCGCATCAAGCAGTGTTTCCGCACAAGCTTCCACGGTGGCACCGGTGGTCATCACATCGTCGATGAGCAGAATTTGTTTCCCGGAAACCCAAGCTTCGTTGTTCTGACGAAGTGTAAAGGCGCCGGATACATTGCGGCGGCGGGCAGCTGGGCTGAGAACACCTTGAGAGGACGTTCGGCGGTGACGTAGCAAGAGATCGGCACGAACCGGGATCCCGCTCAGGCGCCCCAAGGCGCGCGCGATCAGAGCCGATTGATTGAAACGGCGTTGGAAAAGGCGGGTCCAATGAAGAGGTACCGGCACAAGCATGTCCGCATCCGTCAGCAATTCCTGGCCCGCACGGTAAAGCCAGCGACCAAAAGCAGGGGCCGCATAGGTCCGGTCGCCATGTTTGAAGCCAAGGACCAAGTCTCGCGCCGGGGACGCGTATCGCATGACGGCTCTCGCCCTACCGTAGGCTGGTCGCCGTTCGAGACAGGCAGCACACAGGGCTCCTTCACCGGCATTGAACTCGAAGGGGTAACCGCAGGCGGCACAACAAGGTGGTGAGAGAAAATCGACCGCCTCCCAGCAAGCCGCACAAAGGCCGCCCTGTTGGTCAATCGTCACCCCACAGGCAAGGCACTGCGAAGGCAAGAGAAGATTGAGCAGATGACTTCCGAACCGATGGATACCGGCATGCCGTTCGACGCTGGTCATTGGAAGAAAATGTGATCGCTGATGGGGCGGCTTGTCAATCGTTCCCTTGGCTTTCGAGGCCCCCTTTGTCTGGGTTGGTTGGACGTGTCATAAATTTGCCATGTCCGACGAAGTAAGCCTTTTCGATCGTGCCCTTGTTCGTCGGCATCGGGATCGTGTATCCGACGCCTTTGACGGACACGACTTTTTGTTTCGCGAGGTAGCGGAGCGCCTTGCCGATCGACTCGATGATGTGCTCCGTGACTTCCCAGAGGTTCTCGACCTCGGCTGCCACACCGGATATTTGGCAGGCCTAATGCAAAAACGGCACGGTACCGAGCACACGGTTGCGTGTGATCTTTCCCCGTCAATGGCAAGACGCGCCGTCCAGCAAGATAGCAACCTTCTGCCTCTCGTTACGGATGAGGAATTTCTGCCATTCGGAGAACGGCGTTTTGATCTTGTGCTTAGCTGTCTAAGCCTCCATTGGGTGAACGATCTACCGGGCGCGCTTGTCCAGATACGCCATTGCCTAAAGCCGGGAGGTCTTTTCCTCGGCGCGGTACTTGGCGGAGAAACGCTGAAAGAACTCTACGAGGCTTTTCTCATTGCGGAAACGGAAGTGGAGGGCGGTGTCAGTCCACGGATTTCACCCTTCACGGAAACCCGAGACGCCGGTCAGCTTTTGCAGCGGGCGGGTTTTATCGAGCCGGTTTCCGACTGCGACACGATTACGGCGACTTATCCGACCGTCTTTAATTTAATGGCTGATCTTAGAAATATGGGAGAAGCGAACGCCCTTCATGCGCGGCGACGAAACTTTACGCCACGCGGGACGTTCCTTCGCATGGCGAAGGCCTATAAGGATCGCTTTCAGGAGGCGAAGAACCAACTTTCGGCAACCTTCCAAATTATTTATCTGACCGGTTGGGCCGCAAACGAAACGGTAGGTGATTCTCAAGCCACCGCCTGAAGGCGCTTGTCGATCAAATCGACGATGTCCTCCAGGATTGCCGAGAAATCGTAGTCTTTCGGCGTATAGACGCGGGCAACGCCCATCTCTTTCAGCAACTTTTCGTCCTCCGGCGGGATGATGCCGCCGATCACGACGGGGAGGTCTTCGATGCCGCTCGTTCGCATCTGCTCGAGAACGCTTTGCACGAGTCCCAGATGCGACCCTGAAAGAATGGAAAGTCCTATGACGTGCACGCCCTCTTCGATTGCCGACTCGACGATCTGGGAAGGTGTGAGCCGGATGCCCTCGTAAATAACCTCCATGCCGACGTCTCGTGCCCGAAGCGCCAATTGCTCCGCCCCGCTTGAGTGACCATCAAGACCCGGCTTGCCGACAAGGAACTTGATCGGTTGACCAAGTTTCTTCGTAACCCTGTCCACGCGTGCGCGAACGGCCTGGAATGCGTCGAGATTTTGGGCGGCGCCCACCGCCCCTTGCACGCCGGTAGGCGCACGGTATTCCCCAAAAATTTCACGGAGAAGATCGCCCCATTCCCCCGTCGTCACACCGGCATGGGCACAGGCGATTGAGGGTTTCATGATATTCTGTCCGCTCTTGGCGGCGCTGCGAAGCGTCTCCAGCGCCGTTGCCACCGCCTTCGCATCACGGTCCTCCCGCCACGCCTTGAGCCGTGCGATCTGACCCCCCTCGGCCTTGGGATCCGGGGTAAGGTATCCACCGTCCTGGCCCGCCATCAGGGGTGAAGCCGCCGTCTCCTGATAACGATTGACCCCTACGACGATCCGCTCCCCCGATTCGACGGTGGCAATGCGACGATTATTCGACTCGACAATGCGCTGCTTCATGTAGCCGGACTCGATGCCGGCAAGGACGCCGCCGATTTCTTCGATCTGACGAAGCTCATCGCGAGCACCCTTTTTCAATTCTTCGACTTTCTTATCGATGACGGTGGAGCCATTAAAGATGTCTTCGTATTCGAGAAGATCCGTCTCATAGGCAACGATCTGCTGGAGGCGCAGACTCCACTGCTGATCCCAGGGGCGCGGCAGACCAAGTGCTTCGTTCCAAGCCGGTAATTGAACGGCGCGGGCCCGCGCATCTTTCGAAAGCACGATGGCAAGCATCTCTAGAAGGATTCGATAAACGTTGTTCTCCGGCTGTTGTTCGGTAAGGCCGAGTGAATTGACCTGTACGCCGTAACGAAAACGGCGAAATTTCGGATCCTTCACTGCGTAACGGTCCTGCGTGATTTCATCCCACAGGTCAACGAACGCGCGCATCTTGCATATTTCGGTGATGAAGCGGATTCCAGCATTCACGAAGAAGCTGACGCGGCCGACGACTTTGGGGAAATCCGCTTTCGGCACTTGGCCCGAATCGCGCACCGAATCGAGCACGGCGCAGGCCGTCGCGAGCGCAAAGGCGAGTTCCTGTACCGGTGTCGCACCCGCCTCCTGCAGATGATAGGAACAGACGTTGATCGGATTCCACTTCGGGATCTCCCCATAGGTGAAGCTGATCACGTCGGCCGTGAGCTTCATACTGGGAGCAGGCGGAAAGATATACGTTCCGCGCGAGAGATATTCCTTAACAAGATCGTTCTGAACGGTGCCGCTCAACGTGTCACGAGCGAGTCCCTGTTTTTCAGCCGCTGCAACGTAAAGCGCAAGCAGCCAAGGTGCCGTGGCGTTGATCGTCATCGAGGTGTTCATGCGGTCAAGCGGGATGCCCTCGAAGAGGGTCAGCATGTCGCCAAGATGGGAGATGGGCACGCCGACCTTGCCGACCTCGCCACGGGCGAGCTCGTGGTCTGCGTCGTAGCCCGTCTGGGTTGGCAGATCGAAGGCGATTGAAAGGCCCGTCTGACCTCGCGCCAGGTTCGTCCGGTAAAGCGCGTTCGAGGCCGCCGCCGAGGTATGCCCCGAATAGGTCCGGAAGAGCCAAGGCTGATCCCGGCCAACCGGCCCCGTGGGCGTGGACTTTTTCGCTGCTGGTTGCGTCTTTGTCCTTCGCATGGCCAAATGCTAAGGGTTTTGTGGCCTCCTCACAAAATGATTGTTAATCTTTCAAAGTCATATAAAAAAAAGACATATTATTATATAAATAATCTATTAAGTGAAATAAACTAATATATTTTGCATTGCAAAAACTTTCGGCCGGCGCTAGATGTTACGGGTGGAAGACGGCATGTTTTCGGGACGGAGGGAGACCGGACGACGATGAATGAATCCGCCAAGGTGGTCGAACTAAACGCGGGCGCGGCGAAGAAGGACCTTTACGAAATCGGCGAGATCCCGCCGCTCGGTCACGTCCCGAAAAACATGTACGGGTGGGCCATCCGGCGCGAGCGTCATGGCGAGCCCGAGAAGGCCATGCAGATCGAAGTCCTGCCGACGCCGGAAATCGATTCCCATGAGGTCCTTGTCCAAGTCATGGCAGCCGGCGTTAATTTCAATGGCATCTGGGCCTCCCTTGGCACACCGGTCTCTCCCTTCGACATCCATAAGGCGGATTTTCACGTTGCGGGTTCAGATGCGTCCGGTATCGTGTGGGCCGTCGGCAGCAAGGTGAACAACTGGAAGGTAGGGGACGAAGTCGTCATCCACTGCAACCAGGACGATGGCGACGACGTGGAATGTAACGGCGGCGACCCGATGCTTTCCCCCTCCCAGCGGATCTGGGGCTATGAGACCCCGGACGGCTCCTTCGCGCAATTTGCGCGAGTGCAAGCCCGGCAATTGATGCCGCGGGCAAAGCACCTGACGTGGGAAGAAAGCGGCTGCTACACGCTGACCCTGGCCACGGCCTATCGCATGTTGTTCGGCCATCGACCGCATATCCTGCGGCCCGGCCATAACGTGCTGGTATGGGGGGCTTCCGGCGGACTTGGATCGATGGCGGTCCAGCTTATTGCAACGGCAGGTGCGAATGCAATTGGCGTCGTTTCGGATGACAACAAGATCGATTACGTAAAATCTCTTGGCGCGAAAGGTGCCATCAATCGTAAGAATTTTGATTGTTGGGGACCTCTTCCCGACGTTGAAGAGGTAAAAGCTTATGGCGACTATATGAAGCGGTGCCGTGAATTTGGTCGTGCCATATGGGAATTCACCGGTAAGGGCGTGGATGTCGATTACGTTTTCGAACATCCTGGTGAACAAACATTTCCCGTTTCCTGTTTCGTCGTGAAGCGTGGCGGCATGGTCGTCTTCTGTGCCGGAACGACGGGTTATAATCTTACTTTCGATGCCCGCTTCGTCTGGATGCGCCAGAAGCGTATTCAGGGCAGTCATTTCGCTCACTTGAAGCAAGCGACTCAAGCCAACCAGTTGGTCATCGATCGGCGGATCGATCCTTGCATGTCGGAGGTCTTCGCCTGGGAGGACATCGCGCGTGCCCATACCAAGATGTGGAAGAACAAGCACAAGCCCGGCAATATGGCCGTGCTGGTTCAAGCCAGGCGCCCAGGGCTGCGCACCTTTGAAGATGTCGTAGAGGAATAAGCGTCGTTTTTGATTTCGTCCTCACGCCACGCCGGTTCACATTAGAGGCCTTCGCAGCGCATTCGCTTTTCTGCGAAAGAAGATTTCGGATCCGATCATGAGTGACATGGCTGCCAAGACTGCGCCTCCCCTTCCCGATTCCCTGCAGACGACGGCGGCAGCCCTTGCCGCGGCGGACCGCCTTGTCGAAGCGGCGAAAGATGCCGTCACGGCCCGTGTCGTCGAGAACGACCAAATCAAGGGGGAATTGCTCGATCGCCACCAGTTTGCCGCTCATGGATTCGCCTGGCTTGCGACCTACGTGGAAGGGCTCCGCCAACTGTACGGCTGGGCAGAGCGACTGAAGGACGCGGGTGAATTCGGTGAATGCGAAGCACTGATTCTTGAGATCGCCTTCGGGGAATACCTCGCACAAATCGCAGGCGGTATCGCTATGAGCCAGGTCGAAATCGTTCGCCCAAGTGATCTTGGCATCGAGGAAGGCCCGTTCAGGGGCTTCGTCGCGGACGAGTCGGTAAACGAACTCGCCTTCCGCGGGAGGGGCGACGGGTTGAGGATGCGGCTTGCGGAATTGTTAAGGGATAGTCTCGACACCGGAAATTTCGGGGCACTTGGCCTTGCCGATGAAACCCTGGAATTGATCCGGGAGCAGTTTCATCGCTTTGCCGATGAGCAAATCACGCCTTATGCCCATGAATGGCATCTTAAAGACGAGCTTATCCCGCTGGATATTCTTCGGCAGATGGGCGAGTTGGGTGTCTTCGGTCTCACGATTCCGGAAGAGTTCGGTGGCCATGGGCTGAGCAAGACCACCATGTGCGTCGTCACGGAAGAATTGAGTCGCGCCTATATCGGCGTTGGTTCTCTGGGCACGCGATCGGAAATCGCCGCCGAGCTTATTCGAAATCATGGAACTGCATCCCAGAAGGAACGCTACCTTCCAAGAATCGCGAACGGTGAAATCTTGCCGACGGCCGTTTTTACAGAACCGAATGTCGGCTCGGATCTGGCAAGCCTGCGTGCCCGCGCCGTGCGGACGACGAATGCGGATGGCGCCGAGGTCTATCGCGTCACCGGGAATAAGACCTGGATCACCCATGCCGCGCGGGCAGATCTCATGACGCTGCTCGTCCGCACCAATCCGGATGAAAAAGGTTACAAGGGCTTAAGCATGTTCCTCGCGGAAAAACCGCGTGGCAGCGATGCCGATCCTTTCCCGGGTCCGGGCATGTCCGGCGGGGAGATCAAGGTGCTCGGCTACCGGGGGATGAAAGAATATGAGATCGGCTTCGATGATTTTGAGGTGCCGGCGGAAAACCTGCTCGGCGAGAAGGAGGGCGAGGGCTTCAAGCAATTGATGGCAACCTTCGAGAGTGCGCGCGTTCAAACAGCGGCCCGCGCGGTGGGCGTTGCCCAGAATGCGATGGAGCTCGGTCTTCGCTATGCACTCGAGCGGATCCAATTCGGACAGTCGATTTATGAATTCCCCCGGGTCGCGGGAAAGGTTGCCTCGATGGCGGCGGAAATCATGCTAGCACGGCAGCTTACCTATTTTGCCGCGCGCGAGAAGGATGCAGAGCGACGTTGCGACGTCGAGGCGGGCATGGCGAAGCTGTTGGCGGCCCGGATCGCCTGGGCGAGCGCCGACAACGCACTCCAGATTCACGGCGGCAACGGCTATGCGGAGGAATACGCCATCAGCCGGGTCCTGTGCGATGCGCGGATTCTCAATATTTTTGAAGGGGCTGGTGAAATCCAGGCCCAGGTGATCACCCGCGGACTGTTGGCCAAGCGCAATTAGTGGGCCCATCGCGGCCTTGACAAATCCCCTAAAAAGGGAATAAAATCCTATCTACCCTTGGAAGACCGGCGCCCACGGCACAGCCGGCGGGCGTTTTTTGCGCCCAATTTTCCTTATCGCCAATCCAGGAGCTACCCATGACGACCCTCCTTCCCCGAGACGACGACAACCTGCCGATCCAGGCACTCCGACTCAAGGCCGGCAAGGCCCATTCCTTGGGCGTGACGGCGACCAGCATGCGAAACACCACAGCCTTCGATGCGGCTGCCCGCGTGATTGCCGTCTATGCGACGGGGCCGAGTTTCATCCGCAGCGGCGATTCGACCGTCGTGGCCGCAGCGACGGACCATTACCTTCCCGGCGGAACCTATCTTTATCTTTCTCTCGGTCAGGGAAAGGCGGGACGGGACACCCATCTCGCGGCAATCCGCGCGAGCGCGGACGTCACGCTCTACGTCTCGGAGCTGGAGTAATGCTCGGCAAGGCGGGGGCTCTTCTAAATCCGGGGGCGGCCTTTTCGCCGGCCGCGATTCCGGGACTTGCGCTCTGGCTCGTCGGGAACAAGTCGCCGCTCACGATGAATGGAAGCGCCATCTCGCAATGGGATGACTTCTCCGGGAACGGCAACCACGCCGCGCAAGGGACGGCGATGAAGCAACCGCCGCCAGGCACAGTTAACGGTTTTCCGGCCGTTGACTTCGTTGGGGTCAGCGCGGTTGACCGTTTGGACGTTCCGGCCGACACCACCATTGATAATCTATTTGCTGCTGGTGGTTACGTTGCTGTGGTGATGAACGCCGACCAGATCAAGAACCCGGATGATTGGGAGCGTGTTGTTGCGAAGGACGCTTCTGGTGTCGTTGGGTGGGGATTTTATATCTCCGCTGAGAGTGGCGGAGCGGGGCGCATTACCTTCTGGCAAGATTTCGATACAGCATCCCCAAACTGGATTACGTCCAACCCCATCCGTCCGATCGTGGCGGGGCAAACCCACCTTGTCGAAATTGAATATGACAGGGACAGCGTGTCGAACGACCCAATAATTAGAGTAGATGGGGTCGTGAATACGCTGACCGAAGCCGTCACTCCAGTGGGGACGGCTACCAGCGACGCGGCTGCCGACCTCCATCTTGGGGCGGACTGGTCGAGCGGGCGTGATTACGACGGCAAGATCGCGGAGGTCGCGCTTTATTCCTCCATCCCAAGCGCCGACGAACAGATGACCTTGCGGAACCATTTCGCAGCGAAATATGGGATCACGCTTTCATGATAAAGTATCTGGAATTTTCAACTCTCATCGAGGCCGAGGGGTACGCCGATGCGAACGGGGCCCCGACGCCCTACGGCCTCGCCGTGAAAACCTACCGCTACGCGAAGCCAGTTCTACACCCGAAGGCCAACGCGCTTCTGTTCAAGGACGGGCGCGCGGTTTGTGCCGTGGACAAAAACGGTGAGTCGGATCTGATCGCGGCGGAGAAAGCCGCACTGAAGATGCCGGGAGATGTCGCCGAGTTTTTCCCCTCTCAAGGTGCGTAAGGCATGACGCTTGAGACCTTCCTGTCCTAAATCAAGCGGCTTCTTTTTGCTGGGTCTCCGACGGATGGCGGGCTAAGCTTTCCATATGGAAATGCTTAAGGATATCCTTCCCTATCTCATTGGGCTCGCCCTGTTCGCAGTTCTTGCCGTGTTGGCGACGGGCATCGTTGCCATGTTCCGAGGCGGCGAATTTAACGCGAAATATTCAAACAAGCTCATGCGCTGGCGCGTCATCACGCAGGGGGTCGCCATTGTCCTCCTCGCGCTGATGTTTCTTCTGACAACGCAAAGCTAATTAAGCACGATGGTACGGCTCACAAAAATTTACACGCGCGGTGGCGACAAAGGAGAGACTTCCCTTGGAGGAGGCGGGCGCGTTCCAAAGCATGACTTACGCGTCGCGGCTTACGGAACGATCGATGAAGCAAACGCCGTTATCGGGATCGCACGCCTCCATACCAGTGGAAAGGCCGATGATATCCTGCGTCGCATTCAGGACGACCTTTTCGATTTAGGGGCCGACCTTTGCACACCGGAGGATGGGAAGGAGAATGTCCTTCGGATCGTTGACTCCCAGGTCACTCGGCTTGAAGAGGAAATCGACACGATCAATGCCAAGCTGGCGCCTCTCGATTCTTTCGTTCTGCCCGGAGGGAATCCGGCCGCCGCTTATCTTCATCTTGCACGCACCGTCGTTCGGCGCGCCGAGCGCCAAATGACGGAGCTCGCGAGCAAGGAATCCGTCAATCCCATCGCCATCCGCTATGTGAACCGTCTGTCCGATCTTCTGTTCGTTCTCACCCGGCACCTGAACGACGACGGCAAGGAAGACGTCCTCTGGCGCCCGGGCGCCAATCGTTAACCCCTTCCCAATCCTTCCAAATTCCCCCTCCTTAGAATTGACACCTCCCTTATGCGCCCTTACTGTGCGACGGCGAAAAGCGGTGGCCGGGTTGATTTGACCAGCGCCGATCTTAATCCCTGAACCAGCCAATCGATCGGTTTTCTCAACTTTACTTATTTCTGATGAAAGCACTCGTCGCCGTTAAACGGGTCATTGATTACAACGTTCGTGTTCGGGTGAAGGCGGATAACACGGGCGTCGAGACCGCCAATGTAAAGATGTCGATGAATCCCTTCGACGAGATCGCCATCGAGGAGGCGGTTCGTTTGAAGGAAGGTGGGGTGGTTACCGAAATCGTTGTTGTTTCGATCGGCGTTCCGAAATGCCAAGAAACGCTTCGCACGGCGCTGGCCATGGGGGCGGATCGTGCAATCCTCGTCGAGACGGAAACCGATATGGAACCGCTCGCTGTCGCAAAAACCCTAAAAGCGGTGGTTGAAAAGGAAGAAATCGATCTCGTGCTTGCCGGCAAGCAGGCCATTGACGACGACAGCAATCAGACCGGTCAGATGCTGGCCGCTCTTCTTGGCTGGCCGCAGGGGACCTTTGCTTCGAAGGTGACGATAAAGGATGATGGCAAGGCAGAAGTTGTACGTGAAGTCGACGGTGGTCTTGAGACGGTTTCCTTAAAACTTCCGGCGATCATAACGACGGATCTTCGCCTGAACGAGCCACGCTATGCTTCACTTCCGAATATCATGAAGGCAAAACAGAAGCCGCTCGACATCCTAAAAGCGGAGGAACTTGGCATCGATGCAAGCCCAAGGCTAAAGCTGCTGAAGGTTGAGGAGCCCCCGAAGCGGGAAACAGGCGTCAAGGTCGGGAGCGTCACGGAACTGGTCGACAAACTCAAAAACGAAGCCGGGGTCCTTGGATGAGTGTTCTTGTAATCGCCGAACACGACGAGACCGGGATCCGGCCCGCGACCCGGCATACCGTTGCGGCCGCCCGCGAACTGGATACGGACGTACATCTTCTGCTTGCCGGTAAAGGAGACGCAAAGGCAGCGGCACGGATCGAAGGAGTTACGAAAGTCCTCGCAGCGAACGAGGAACAATACAATCATGCGCTTGCCGAAAGCCTTGCCCCGCTTGTCGTTAAACTCGCCGGCGCTTACAGCCATGTGCTTGCCCCTTCGACGACGTTTGGGAAGAATGTTTTACCGCGCGTTGCAGCGCTACTCGACGTCGCACAAATTTCCGACATTGTGGGAATCCTTTCTGCGGATACGTTCGTGCGTCCGATCTACGCCGGAAATGCGCTTGCGACCGTGCAATCCTCGGATCCAATCAAGGTCATCACCGTACGTGCTACCGCCTTCCAGGCAGCGAACGCGGAAGGGGGATCGGCCACCATCGAAACCGCGGAAGCAATAGAAGCAAGCGATCTTTCCAGTTTCATGGGACAGGAATTGAGCAAATCGGAACGCCCCGAGCTGACCAGCGCACGGATCATCATTTCCGGTGGACGCGGCATGCAAAGCGGTGAAAATTTCAAACTCTTGGAAGAAATCGCCGATCGTCTGGGAGCGGCCATCGGCGCTTCTCGAGCGGCCGTCGATGCGGGTTTCGTTCCCAGCAATTATCAGGTTGGTCAGACCGGGAAGATCGTCGCGCCAGAGTTGTACATTGCCGTTGGCATCTCGGGGGCGATTCAGCACCTGGCGGGGATGAAAGACAGCAAGGTAATTGTTGCCATCAACAAGGACGAGGAAGCGCCCATTTTCCAAGTGGCCGACTACGGATTGGTCGAGGATTTGTTCAAAGCCTTACCGGCGCTGGCGGAAGAACTCGACAAGGTGCTATAACCAGCTTGAGAGTCGGTCGGAAGAGTCCATCTTATGATTGAAAAAGTTGGTGTTATCGGCGCAGGGCAAATGGGCAGCGGCATTACCCATGTGCTGGCGCTCGCCGGTATGGATATCGCGCTCAAGGACGTGAGCGATGAACGACTGAACAAGGCGATGGATACGATCAAGCATAATATGGCCCGCCAAATCAGCCGCGGAAAAATCTCGGAGGACGATCAGGACGCAGCTCTCAAACGGATTCATACAACGACGGATTACGCATCCTTCAAGGAGTGTGATCTTGTGATCGAAGCCGCGACCGAAGATGAACAAGTGAAGTCGAAGATTTTGGAAGAGCTTGTTCCAAATCTAAAGCCAGACGCTATCGTCGCTACGAACACCTCGTCGATTTCGGTTACAAAGCTCGCTTCGGTAACGGACCGACCGGAGAAATTTATCGGCATGCATTTCATGAACCCCGTGCCGGTTATGGAGCTGATCGAGTTGATTCGCGGGATTGCGACGAATGACGAGACGTTTCACACGATCCAGGACCTTGCGAAGCGGATTGGGAAAACCGTCTCCGTTGCGGAAGATTTTCCAGCTTTCATTGTGAACCGTATTCTCGTTCCTATGATCAACGAGGCGATCTACATCCTCTATGAGGGCGTCGGCTCCGTCGAAGAGATCGATCGCGCCATGCGATTGGGTGCAAACCACCGGATGGGACCGCTGGAGCTCGCCGATTTCATCGGACTCGACGTCTGCCTCTCCATCATGCAGGTATTGAACGAGGGTTTGGCGGACACGAAGTATCGCCCCTGCCCGCTGCTGGTGAAATACGTCGAAGCCGGTTGGCTGGGTCGAAAGACAAAACGCGGCTTTTACGACTACTCCGGCGCAGAGCCCGTGCCCACTCGCTAATCCCGGGCAGCCGATTTCCCAAGATAAGAGCGGATGAGTGCGATGGCTTCCGGGGAATCCCACTCGGCAAGGCCGGTGAGGCTTCCGACCATCAGGCCCTCGCGATCGACGAAGACGGTGACGGGCAGGGATTCCAGGCCAAACGGACCTGCTGCCTTGCCTTTCGGATCTAGATAAATCTCGAGATTTTTTATTCCGAGGCGCTTATAGAAGGGTTTCACGACCGCAAGTCCCTTGCGGTCCTGGGAAAGCGGGAGAACGACAATGTCATCCTTGGCGATCCGATCCGCCAACCGATCGAGGGTCGGCATTTCACGGACGCAAGGACCACACCAAGTGGCCCAGAAGTTCAGAACGATCCCCTTTCCGCGAAAATCCGCAAAGCGTCGTTCCGATTCATCCCCGTCATAGAAGACCACATCCGGTACTGGTCGGGGCTTTGAAAGCGGCGTAAAGTGCTGGACCGTTGGCACGGGGCGTTCAGCCGGCACGCGGTTGGGTTGCCACCACCAGACCGCAAGACTGGCAAGAACGGCAAACGCTCCCAAAAAGAGAATTAGACGTAAGCGGTTAGACACTGTGAATCTTGTATTGTGACATGAAACCAAAGACCTCCTCCGCGAAGGATGGCAACCGAACAATACGGCAGGGCCGTTTTGACGGCGGCCCGGATGCTGTCCTTGAGACAATTAATGCTTCCATCGGCTTTGACAAGCGCCTTTATGCGCAGGACATCGCCGGCTCGAAGGCGCATTGCGCCATGCTCATCGCGACTGGGATTCTGGATCGCAAGGACGGTGAGGAAATTCTCATGGGTCTTGAGCGAATCGAAGCGGAGATCGAGAAAGGTGAATTTGAGTTCAAGACGGTGTTTGAGGACATCCACATGAATATCGAAGTACGGCTTCGGGAGCTTATCGGCAACGCCGCAGGGAAACTGCATACGGCGCGTTCGCGGAACGATCAGGTGGCCACCGACCTTCGGCTTTGGGTGCGGGAGGCGATCGACGCGTGCGACCTTGCGATCCGGGAGCTGCAGGCGGCACTGATCGACCGGGCCGAAGAGCACGCCGAGACCTTGCTGCCCGGCTTCACGCATCTCCAGGCGGCCCAACCGGTATCCTTCGGCCATCATCTTCTGGCCTATGTCGAGATGTTCGGGCGCGACCGGGGACGGTTTCAGGATTGTCGGAAGCGGCTGAACGAAAGTCCGCTCGGTGCGGCGGCGCTTGCCGGAACGTCCTTCCCCATCGATCGGGAGATGACGGCGGCAACCCTTGGCTTCGACCGCCCAATGGCAAACTCGATGGACGCCGTGAGCGATCGGGACTTTGCGTTGGAATTTCTGAGCACTGCGGCGATTGCGGCGACACACCTATCGCGGCTGGCCGAAGAGATCGTGCTTTGGTCAAGCACGGCGTTTGGCTTTGTACGCCTTTCCGACGCCTTTTCGACGGGCAGCTCGATCATGCCCCAAAAGCGCAATCCGGATGCCGCCGAACTCGTTCGTGGCAAGACAGGCCGGATCCTGGGCGCGCTTTCCGCCCTTCTCATCGTGATGAAGGGGCTGCCGCTCACCTATAGCAAGGACATGCAGGAGGACAAGGAGCCGGTGTTTGATACGACTGATACCTTGCTTCTGTGCCTCGCCGCGATGACCGGCATGGTTGTCGACCTCGAGGTGGATAAGGAGCGGATGCATGTGGCGGCGGGCGAAGGCTATACGACGGCGACGGATCTCGCCGACTGGCTGGTCCGGGTGCTTGGACTCAGCTTCCGCGAGGCCCATCGCGTCACCGGCGAGCTCGTGAAGCAGGCGGAGAAGAAGGGCGTCGGCCTGGAAGCGCTCTTCATTGGAGATATGCAGCGCGTCGAGGCTGGAATCACGGAGGCCGTTTTCGATGTGCTGGGCGTCGAGCGTTCCGTCGAAAGCCGGACGAGCGCCGGCGGTACAGCACCGGAAAACGTACGGGAAGCTATACGTAAGGCGAGAGGTCGTTTCTTATGAGGCAGGCGATTCTTTCGCTGGTGCTTGCCTTTTGTCTTGCCATAACGCTGAACGCTTGTGGCAAGAAGGGTTCACTTGAGCCACCGCCTGGGAAGAAAAGCGACTACCCAAGGCAATACCCGCAATGAACCATTTTATCTATCGCGACGGGGTGCTCTCCGCCGAGGAGGTACCGATCCCCCGCATCGCCGAGGCGATCGGTACGCCGTTTTATTGTTATTCGACGGCGACGCTAGTTCGCCATTACGGCGTGTTCGAGGCTGCCTTCGAAGGCCAGAATGCGACGATCTGCTATGCCGTAAAAGCGAATTCGAACCAGGCGGTGCTTCGTACGCTGGCCGAGCTTGGCGCCGGCGCTGATGTCGTCTCGGGTGGCGAACTCCAGCGCGCGCTGGCGGCGGGGATCCCGGCGGAACGAATCGTCTTTTCCGGCGTCGGCAAGACAAGGGAGGAGATGGCTCATGCGCTCGATTCGCAGATCCTGCAGTTCAACGTCGAATCGGAGGCCGAGCTGGAGGCCTTAAGCGAGCTGGCCAGTGCGCGCGGCGTGCAAGCCCCGGTGGCACTGCGCGTGAACCCGGACGTCGATCCCCAAACCCACCAGAAGATTGCGACCGGGCGTCGAGAAGACAAGTTCGGTATCGAAAGGGAGCACATCGAGAACGCCTGTGCGCTGGCCGCCAGCCTGCCCGGAATCGAGGTCGTCGGCATCGCCGTTCATATCGGATCGCAGCTTGTCGACCTGGCGCCGTTTCGTGCCGCCTTCGCACGGGTGGCCGAGCTCGTGACGACCCTTAAGGAAGATGGCCATCGGATCGAACGGCTCGATCTCGGAGGCGGGCTTGGCATTCCCTATGGTGACGAACTCCCTCCGGAGCCTTCGGAATATGCGGATCTGATCCGGCAGGTAACGGCGCCACTCGATTGCCGATTGATCCTCGAACCGGGCCGGCTGATTGCCGGCAATGCCGGGATCTTGGTAACGCGGGTTATCCACGTAAAGGCAGGCTCGGAGCGCCCCTTCGTCATCGTGGACGCGGCCATGAACGACCTGCTCCGGCCGGCTCTTTACGGTGCCTCCCATCGCGTCGAGCCCGTGGCGGAGCCAGGGGCTGCCGATCACCAGGAGCCGGTCGAGATCGTAGGCCCGGTCTGCGAGAGCAGCGACATTTTCGCAAGCGGCCAGCCCTTGCCGCCGGTCCAGACGGGAGACCTGCTGGCCATTCGCTCGGCCGGGGCCTACGGCGCCGTCATGGCATCCGAGTACAACACGCGCCCGCTTGTACCGGAGGTGCTGGTCAATGGCGACCGGTTTGCGGTGATTCGCCCGCGACCGACGGTCGAATCGATCCTCGCTCGGGAATCGGTCCCCGATTGGCTTTCCTAAGCTTTTTAAAGGCGGAATTCGTATTCCAAGAGCCACTTGAAGGTGGTGTTCGGGGAGCACTCGTGAGGCCGAACAGCAGGCCTGCCTCGTATTTGAAGGCGGTCATGTTCGTTAAGGGGAATTTCCCGTAAATGACCGGGCCAAGCTGGTGCTCTTGTGCGGAGACAGCCTTGAAGTCGTTGATCTCGCCGGGTTTACCGAAGGCCTCCAAGCCAAACTCGAACTCAGGCATAAAGCGATACTTTGCCTGCCAGCCATACTCGAATTCGAGTTCCTTTTCCTGGTTCGCACCAATTTCTTTCCTGAAGAACGTGTTGAAGGTGATCAGCGTCCGTCCGAAGCCCTTTTGGAAAATGGGGCCGAGCTTCACCTTGTCGGCCTTGCCTGCATCATCGGCGAGGGAATATTCGACATATAGCCCAAGATCGGCGTAGTAGGCGCCCTGCGGCGTTAATTGAAAAACACTTTCGAACTCGACCGCTTCAAAGTTCAGGCTCTCTCCCTGTACCTGTTCATATTCAAAAACGACTTCCTGCCACCAGAAATCCGTGAAGCCATAACCAAGATCGAGCTTGTGTTTGTTTTTCTTGTTCTTCGAGGAATTGCCATCGAAGTCCACATGACTTCGCAATTCGATCTCTGCTTCGCCCTCTTCGACATGCGGTGAATAGACCTTATGGGTCGCATGTGCCTTAGAGGCGCTGCCGGCAAGAAGAAGACCCGCCGACAGCAGGCGCTGCCATCGTGCGTAGGGCTGCGTTCGGCTTCGGCATGGCTGTGCCGCCATAGAGCTGCATCAGCGCACCGATGACAATCAAGGTCACGATATAAAAGACGAGCTGGATACCGTCCGGCCGGGCGCTGTAACCGATCAATGTATGAAGGAGTTGACCCAGCATGCTGCGTTCGGAAAGGAGATGGGAGCTATCCCAGATCGTCTGGCCGAACGTGGGCAGGACGCCTGCCTGAACAAGGTAGTGGGCGCCTTGGGAGGCGAGCCCGGCAGCCAGTAACAGGATCATCCAGTTCGTCACGGTGAAGAGATGCTTCGTCGGAATGCGCAGGAGACCGAAATAAAGGGCGAAGCCGACCGCTACGCCACCGGCCAGCCCCCCTGCGCTGCCGATCAGCATTTCCATCGCGGCGGCGCCGCTGAGCGCAATACCGTAAAGGAAGAGCACAATCTCGGAGCCCTCCCGCAGGGTGGCAAGCCCGACGACGGTGGCAAGCACGTAAAGCGGACGGGCGCCCAAGGAAACCGCTTTTCCCATCTCGTTCATCTGGCTGGTGATCTTGCGGCCGTGGCGGCTCATCCAGACGTTGTGCCAGCCGAGCATGACGACGGCGAGGAACAGCACGCCGGCGTTGAAATATTCCTGACCCATGCCTTCTGCCGCATCGCCGATCGTTTGCGCAAAGGCCGCGACCAGCGAGGCGCCGGCAAGGCCGCCGCCGATGCCATAGAGCACCCAGCGGCTACGTCCGGAGACCCCTTTCGTCGCCGCCATAACGATCCCGATGATGAGGGCCGCCTCGAAAACTTCGCGAAACAGGATCAGGGCACTGGCGAGCATGGTTTTTCAAAAAGGCTAATGGTTACTTGGCGATGATGCGGCCTTGGGCCGTGTCCGGGTTGAACTCACCGAAATATTCATAGGTCCCCGGATCCAGCGGTCCGACATAGACGGTTCCTTCCCGGCCACCAGCGATGATCTTCTCGCGGTTGAGGTCGTAACTTTCAAACTCCTCCGGGGTGGGGTCGAGATTCTTGATGAGCAGCTTCACCTTCTTGCCGGCAGGAATCTCCAGATCGACTGGATCGAACCGGTGGTCCTTAATGGTGATCGTGTAGACCTCATCGCCGGCCAAGAGCGGGCCAATGGAGAGGGCCAAGGCCAAGAACAGGGTCGCCGTTAAATATCCAAGTCTTTGATAAATTGGTCGTTTCATCTCAGATCCGTAAGGATCTATTGCTAGATGAGATTGCAAATCATTCTCAATCGCAACCAAAATAGCGTGCCCGGGAAACCCTGTCAAGGCCCTAATCCTCGGCCACAACTAGCCGTCTAAGGGCACCAGGTTTGCGGGCGCAGCCGCCTTTCGCCGGAACCCCACTTGAGGAACCAAGGGCTTGCCGACTGAGAATGTCACGGAAGTGAAAAACGACGCCGGCCGTCAGAAACCTTTAGCGGTGGTGGAGTAGCTTGCCGCGATTACTCGCTGACAACCAAATTCTCGGCTGCAGACCGACCATTCTTGCCGGGCACAAGCTCGTACTCAACCCGCTGTCCTTCGGTTAATGTATTCAAACCCGCACGCTGCACGGCCGAGATATGCACAAACACATCCTTCGAGCCGTCCTCTGGTTGAATAAAACCGTATCCTTTGGCCGGGTTGAACCACTTCACCGTTCCTACTGACATTAGACTGCAACTCCAAATACACAATCACGCCTCCGCACTGCGTCGTTCGATTCGCGAACGACGCCGGAAGCGAAGGCACAGTCTAGCGCACCGGGCGCGTCTCGGGAAGTGGAGGTTAAATGGTGCCGCGTGTAAGACTCGAACTTACGACCCCAGCATTACGAATGCTGTGCTCTACCAACTGAGCTAACGCGGCGAAGGCGGCGAAGGCGGCGAAGGTAGCGGCAGAAAATCGCCACGTCAACGGTTAGGCATTGCTAAATTTTCTCTAGGAAACCAGCTACTTCGACCGGCTCTACGGCGTCGAAACGCAGCGGTGCTCTCGATACTACCAAGCCTTGGGGAACGCCATCGAAAGCCATCAAACCCCCCACAATTTGCACAAGTCGGGGACCAAGATTCGGCAATCGCGCCACAATTTGCACACACCCACATGTTGTCCGCCGACGCTTCGGTGGCACGTGTACGCCATTGCTCGGCTGTGCGCCCTTTTCCCGCTTCTGCCTCTTCAAGTTCCGCCATTTTTCGAAAGGCACGCACCGATGGCATGGCTGCGATTGCTTCTGCTAGGTGATTTCTAGCTTCGCCCCAAATCTTCGCGGCGATCGCCGCCTCTGCAATGGCAAGATGGCTTTCCGGATGATCGGGATAGAGTGCCACCAATTTCTCAATTCGTTTCAGACGTTCCAATGCGTCTTCAGCTGAAAATATTTCCAGATAGGTAGCGGCAAGATCCGGATGCGGTACTTTTGACCATGCTTTTTCAATCGTCTTTTCGGCGCGATGCACATCCCCCTCCTTTGCAGAGAGCCGTGCACAGTGGGCCGCCACCGGCGCGAAATCGGGCGCCAGCTTCAAGGCATCCTGAGCGAAGCGCCGCGCTTCGTGGTCCCGTCTCTGCCCTTCCGCAATTTCGCTTTGGCGAAGCAGAAGAACGGCCGTTTGCCGTTTGCCTTCGGTAGTCGGAATCGCCTTTCGTGACGTCGCATCCTTGAGCGTTGCTTCGGCTTCCTCCCACCTGCCGGCGCGCACCTGCAGATCGAAGAGCGCCTGAACGACCCATGGCGTCTTAGGATGAAGCTCATAGGCGCGCTGGGCGAGCCGGAGAGCGTTTTCCTCGTCCCCTTCTCGAAGGGCCTGCATGAAAAGGCCGCGGATACCGAGAAACGCCATCTCAGGGTGGTTAAGCATCAATTCGAAATAGCCGGTCGCCGCGCCTTCATCGCCACTCAGTTGGGCGGCTTGCGCGGAAAGCAGCATGGTAAGCGGCGGATCATGCAAAAGCCCCTCCGCCCGTTTGGCCTGGCGGCCGGCTTCGTCCGCATCCCCCGCCGCCGCCGCGACCATGCCCTGAGTGAGTGCCCGGTAGCCACGCCGGCGACGGTTTTCCTGAAAGGCAAGGGCGATCCGGTGAGGTGCTACCGCAAGATAACGCCAGATTCGATCGAGGAAGGTCATGGCAAATGCAAGCAATGCAGCTGCGACGACCAGAAAGCCAACCGAGGTACGAAGACGGTATTCGCCAAACGTAACAAGGACGGCTCCAGGATGCTCAACAACCCATGCCGTAAGCACGACAAGAATCGCAAGAATCAGAAAGAACACGAAAGCGCGAATCATTGTTGCGATTCCGTCGGTGTTTTTCCCTTCGAGAAAGCCACCTGCCGTAAACGCCGTATCGCGGTCTCTGCCGCAAGGCGGGCACGGGCATCACGGAACCAGGATTCCGCTGCTTTCAAGGCCGGTTCTCCGATTCCCTCGAGAAGGGAAACGGTGCGTTCAAGATCGCCAGAATTAAGGGCCACTTCCGCACGCGCGAGCACCGCTTCCAGGTCGTCGCCTTCCAGATCCCCGGTCCGTCGAATCGTCACGACGCTGGCAAGGTTTGCAAGAATCCTTTCCCGCCAGTCGGCTTCCGGCTTCTTCCATCCGGCTTCAAGCGCGGCCGCGGCCATGTCATCGAATCGCACGCGAAGCATCGGAAGCGTTGGGATTCCCTGATCCGCATAAGCGGTAATAGGCGCAAGCACCTCCATCACCACCGGATCATCGCCCGCTACCGATAAGAGAACGGCTAACCGTTCGCTGAAGGGCCCATACTCCCAAAGGCCCTCCCGGAGATCCTCGACGGCGCGAAGGCGCGGGTTCATGGGAACGTCAATCGAAGCGGCTTTTTCCGGAGCGCGCTCAAGGTTTGCAAGTCGCGAGGAAAGATTCTGAAGCTCGTTTCGGAGTTTTTCGGTCTCTGGTTTAAGAGTCCCTGTCTCTTTCCCGCTTGGATTTTGCGTCGCTCTTTGTTCGAGGGCGGCAAGCCGAGCGTCGAGCGAGGCTATGTCGGCTTCGATCGCATTCAATGTCGAACTCGAATCTGGAGAAGCTTGCGGAAGAGTCGCCAGCATCTCTTCAAGGGCGGTAATTCTCTCGGAAAGGGTTTCCGACGCTTTTGGAAGCGGCACGGTCGCTGTCAATCCGGCAAGCTCCTTCGACAAGGGAACGTAGTAGTAAAGCGCGCCGAGACCCACCAGCAACAAAAGAGCGGCGATCCAAAGCACCCGGCCTTTCTTTTGTGCAGGCGTTGCGTTGGCTTTCGTCGTCGGACTTTCTTGATCATTCATCGGTTTTGGCCAGTTTTACCGAGTTTTCGTTTGCCTGCGTGATTCGCAACGTCATCAAGATCACGAAGAAGGGAAGCTACATCCGGATGTGCGGATACCCGCAGTTCTTGCCAACGGATGGCATCTGCCTCTCTGGCCACCGCGGGGCTGAGACAGAGCGCAAACACCCGTTCGCAGTGAGGGGCAAGCCCGGCTTCGCTCGCTAGCCTAACAAAGGCAGCCGCCGTTCGGGGAGAGAAAAAAAGGACCGCTGTGATCTCTCTTTTCTGAAGTGCCTCGGCAACGGTGGGGGAAATCCTCTCCGCCGGCGTTGCGTCATAGAGTGTCTTGCACGCTATGTCGTACCCACGATCGGCGAGCTGCATCGCCAAATCACCGGTAACCGTCTTGCCTGCCGCATGTAGGAGAGGGCCAGCCTTTGGGTCCACATGCTCCACGACGAGGTCCGCCAATGCACGCACATCCCCAGCCGCACTATGCACCTCCCTGAAACCAAGGGCGCACGCGATCTCTGCCGTTACGTTCCCAACCGCATAGACCGGAAGGCCTCGTTCCGGTGTGGCTTCTGCCAAAGAACGTGCGCCATTTGCGCTCGTAAGGAGAAAGGCCTGAACATCGTCGATCGAAAGCCGGACGTTGGTACGCGGGCGGATCGTAAGCATCGGCTCGATAAGGCTTGTGATTCCTCGCGCTTGAAGAAGGGCCGCAAGGCTTTCGGAGTCTTCTTTCGGACGGGTTAAAAGAACCTGCATTTCGTCAGCCGAGCCCTGCAAAAAAATCCGGACCTGCCCGGCCGCGAAGTTCTTCGCCTGCGTCTTTGCCAAGTGCTTCCGCGTCCGCAACCGGCCCGCGACGTTCCGCATCATAGCGAAGCGAGCCATCCGGCAGCGCAACCATCGCACGAAGGAAAAGTTTGCCCTCGCCGACGAGCTCTGCCAGCACGGCAATCGGCGTTCGACAGGAACCGTCCAGTGCGGCAAGGGTTGCACGTTCGGCCGCGATGCAACAATCTGTGTTCACATCGAAGATCGGTTTAAGGAGAGACTTGAGCGCATCGTCATCGGTTCGACATTCGATCCCGATTGCCCCTTGCGCCGCAGCAGGCAAAAACTCGTCGGGTTCAAGCACGGTGGTGACGTGATCGGCAAGGTTGAGCCGCTTGAGCCCGGCCACGGCGAGAAGAATGGCATCCGCCTCCCCTTCCGAGAGCTTGCGAAGCCGGGTTCCTACATTCCCACGCATGGGTACGACCCGAAGGTCGGATCGCCGACTGAGGACCTGCGCTTGGCGGCGAAGGGAAGAGGTGGCCAAGATGGCCCTTCTCGGTAGGTCTGCAAATGTTATATATCGGCGGGAAATGAAGGCATCCCTTGGGTCTTCCCGAGGAAGACAGCCGGCGATAACGAGCCCATCGGGCAGCCAGGTCGGAACGTCCTTCATGGAATGGACGGCAAGATCGATCTCGTTTGCCAACAAGGCCGTCTCGATCTCTTTCGTGAAGAGCCCCTTGCCGCCCAGCTCAGCGAGTGGGCGGTCGAGGACCTGGTCACCGGTCGTCCGAACGACCTGGATCGCAAGCGCCTCCGGCTCGGCAAGCGCCGTATGGGCCGCCATCAGACGGCTCATCACCTCTTCTGCTTGGACACGCGCAAGCTTACTACCTCTCGTGCCGATGCGAATGGGCTTTCTTTCGGCCATGCCATGTGTGTAGTGCTTGCTGACCCGCAAGGTAAAGTGGTTATTACGGAAGGGAAAAACCATCATCCGCCCCTTCATTTTGAAAGGCGGATAGTGACAGAAAACTATGATCGTCCTTGGCTTAGAGAGCAGTTGTGACGAGACCGCCGCCGCAATCGTAAACGACCAACGCCAAGTTCTGGCAGAGTGCATCCATTCTCAGGTAGCGGCTCACGAACCCTATGGCGGCATTGTTCCGGAGATCGCTGCGCGTGCCCATCTCGATTATCTGGATGGAATCGTGGCGGGGGTCATAGCGGACGCGGAGCTTGAATTCGATGAGCTTGACGGCGTTGCGGCGACGGCTGGACCCGGTTTAATCGGTGGCCTTCTAGTGGGTGTAATGACAGCAAAGGCCATCGCCGCCTTTCATGGACTTCCCTTTCTCGCCATCAATCATCTGGAGGGACATGCCCTTTCATTTCGTCTTTTGGAAAATATCGATTTTCCTTACCTCCTTCTTCTTGTTTCCGGAGGGCATTCGCAGTTTGTGATCGCGGAAGGCGTTGGCAATTACCTTTTGCTTGGCTCTACGATTGACGATGCAGTAGGAGAGGCCTTCGACAAGACGGCAAAGCTTCTTGGTCTCGGCTATCCGGGTGGCCCGAAGGTTGAGGAGCTGGCCAAGAAAGGCGATGCGAAAGGCATCGATCTTCCGCGGCCGATGATCGGGCGGGAGGGATGTGACCTTTCCCTCTCTGGATTGAAAACGGCCGTCCGGCAAACCGTCGCAAAGCTCGCGAAGGGCCCCAAACCAACCGAAGATTTGGCGAATATCGCAGCCGCCTTCCAAGCGGCGATCGGCGACGTACTGGTAGATCGGTCCAGAAACGCAATCCAGCAATTCCTGGCACGTCATCCGAACCAAGAGGCCTTCGTCATCGCCGGCGGGGTCGCCGCCAACGAATATTTGCGGGCACGTCTTTCCGAACTGGCCGAAGGTGAAGGCATGCGGCTTCACGTACCGCCTCAGAACCTTTGTACAGACAATGGCGCGATGATCGCCTGGGCTGGTATCGAACGCCTTCGTCTTGGGTTAACGGACGGCCTCGATTTTGCGGCGAAGCCCCGTTGGCCGCTTGACCCGTGCGCCATATCGAATCGTGGCAGCGGGACCCGCCCATGACGCAACCAGCATCCATGCTAGAGTGAATACCATGACGCGAATCGGGATTGTGGGAGCGGGTGCCTGGGGAACGGCCCTTGCACAAGTCGTACGGCGGCAAGGCAAGGAAACGATTCTATACGCCCGGGAGCCGGAGGTCATCGAGGTCATTCGAGAGACTTCCGAAAATGCGGTCTACTTACCTGGAATCAAGCTCGACTCTGAAATCCATGTGACCGATGCCTTTGATGTAGTGGCGAAAGCGGACGTGCTTTTACTCACCACACCTGCACAATACCTACGCAAGGCCGCCGAATCACTTGCCCCCCACGTGAAGAACGAGACCCCGGTGGTTATCTGCGCGAAAGGTATCGAGGAGAAGAGCGGCGCCTTGATGAGCGAAGTCATAGGCGCGACGCTTCCAAACGCATCCCTTGCCGTGCTGTCGGGACCAACTTTTGCAGCGGAGGTAGCGCGTGGTTTGCCGACGGCCGCGACTTTGGCCTGCGAAGACACGCATGTTGGCGAGCAATTGCAGGCGATTTTAGGAAGTCCTCGTTTTCGCACCTACCTTTCCGAAGACGTCGTTGGCACCCAGATCGGTGGCGCCGTGAAGAATGTGCTGGCGATCGCCTGTGGGATCGTCGATGGGCGCCGTCTTGGTGAGAATGCCAGAGCAGCATTGATTACCCGCGGGCTTGCTGAAATCCTACGCTTGGGTGTCGTGCTCGGGGGCCATGCCAAAACCTTCATGGGGCTTTCGGGATTGGGAGACCTTACGCTCACCTGCAGTAGCCGTCAGTCCCGCAACCTCACCCTCGGCATCGCGTTAGGCGAAGGAAAAACGCTCGAAGAAATACTGGCCGCCCGCAAGTCCGTAACAGAGGGGATCTTTACGGCGCGTGCCATACCCGAGCTTGCCAACCGTCATGGGCTTGAAATGCCGATCGCCAATGCAATTCGTGACGTGCTCCATCATGGCGCGGACATCGATCAGACGATCAAAGGCCTTCTTGCCCGACCCTTTGGAGAAGAGCTGCCGGACGGCGTCGTATTTGCTTAAATCTCTCTTACAGCGCGGCTAAGGAGACGGGGCATGTTCTACTTGATTCATTGCTATGACGGCCCGGATGGCCTAGAACACCGCGCAAAATTCCGCGAACGTCACTTTGCTTATCTCGAGGAGCAAAAGGATCATCTTATCCTCGCCGGACCGACGCTTTCGAAAGAAAACGGCAAGCCCACTGGAAGCCTTCTTGTCGTCGAGTTTAAAAGTCTGGCGGAAGCTGAGGCCTTCGCGGAAGGTGACCCCTATAAGAAGGATGGGATTTTTCAAACGGTCACGATTCAGCCCTATAAAATTGTGTTGCCTAAGGAAAACAACATCCGAATCCGATGAACTACTGGCTTCTTAAATCTGAACCCGGCGCCCGGTCACGGGACGGCTTTGCCTTCAACCGTTGATCCCCTAAACTATTTGGAAACGAAAAGCCTAAATCAGGGAAGGAAGCCCATAAGATGTCCGAACACCTTGTGATTCCGGTGCCAGAGGCCGTGGCAAAGGCCGCCTGGGCGGATGCTGCGACCTACCAGGAAATGTACGAACGCTCGATAAAGGACCCGGAAGGATTCTGGGGCGAGCAGGGCAAGCGCCTCGACTGGATCACGCCATACACGAAAGTAAAAGACGCTTCTTTCAAGGGTGACGTTCACATCCGCTGGTTCTATGACGGGACACTGAATGTCTGTGCAAACTGCATCGATCGCCATCTTCCCGAACGCGCAGACCAGACGGCCATTATCTGGGAAGGGGATGACCCAAAGGATGACAAGAAAATTACCTACCGTGAGCTTCACGAGCAGGTTTCACGTTTTGCGAATGTATTGAAAGACCGGGGCACAAAGAAGGGCGATCGAGTCACCATCTACATGCCGATGATCCCAGAGGCGGCCTACGCCATGCTCGCCTGCGCGCGGATCGGAGCGATTCACTCCGTCGTCTTTGGCGGGTTCTCACCGACTTCGTTGCATGGCCGAATTGAGGATTGCGATAGCACGGTGGTCATTACCGCAGATGAAGGAATCCGCGGCGGGAAAACGGTTCCACTTAAGGCGAATACGGACCAAGCACTCGAAACCTACCCGAACGTCCATACCGTTATCGTGGTCCGGCGGACCAGTGGCGACGTAAACTGGGTGGAAGGGCGCGACGTCTGGTACGAGGAAGCACTGGAAGCCGCCTCTCCCGATTGTCCTCTGGAGGAAATGGCGGCGGAGGATCCGCTTTTTATCCTTTACACATCGGGCTCAACGGGAAAGCCAAAGGGGGTTTTGCATACGAGTGGTGGCTATCTCGTCTACACCGCGATGACGCATAAGTATGTCTTCGACTATCACGATGGCGATACCTACTGGTGCACGGCGGACGTCGGTTGGGTAACCGGACACAGCTACATCATCTATGGCCCGCTGGCGAACGGCGCGACGACACTGATATTCGAAGGCGTGCCGAATTATCCGGACTATTCCCGCTTTTGGCAGGTTGTAGACAAGCACCAGGTCAATATCTTCTACACCGCGCCGACGGCGATCCGGGCCCTCATGCATGAGGGGGATGGCCCGGTAAAGCAAACGAGCCGAAAGTCGCTTCGCCTTCTTGGCACGGTTGGGGAGCCCATCAACCCGGAGGCATGGCTTTGGTACTACCGTGTCGTCGGCGATAAGCGTTCGCCAATCGTGGACACCTGGTGGCAGACGGAGACGGGCGGTATATTGATCACACCCCTGCCGGGGGCCACCCAATTAAAACCGGGATCCGCCGCCCGGCCCTTCTTCGGTGTGAAGCCGGAGATCGTCGACGAAAAGGGAAATCCCCAGGAAGGCGTTTGCGAAGGCGCCCTCTGCATCGCCAATTCCTGGCCCGGCCAGATGCGGACCCTCTATGGCGACCATGAGCGGTTCGTGCAGACCTATTTCTCGACCTATCCAGGCCACTACTTCACCGGCGACGGCTGCCGCCGGGATGAAGACGGCTACTACTGGATCAGCGGTCGAATCGACGACGTGATCAACGTTTCTGGTCATCGGATGGGCACGGCCGAGGTTGAAAGCGCATTGGTCGCGCATCCGAAGGTATCGGAAGCGGCCGTCGTCGGTTACCCCCATAAGATCAAGGGTCAAGGCATCTATGCTTACGTCACCCTGATGGCACACGAGGAGCCAAGCGATTCGCTGCGCAAAGAGCTCGTCCAATGGGTCCGAAAGGAAATCGGACCGATCGCCGTTCCGGATTTTCTCCAATGGGCGCCGGGACTACCAAAGACGCGATCCGGCAAAATCATGCGGCGAATCCTTCGCAAGATTGCCGAAAATGAATACGAAAACCTTGGTGACACCTCGACTCTGGCGGACCCAAGCGTCGTGAACGAACTGGTCGAGCACCGAATGAATCGTTAAGGCGTCGTGTGCTCCGAATGCGTTTCGCCGCACCAGGAAAGGCGCGCGCCCCCTGCATAGACGCGTGCGAGGCCGACCGCCAACAGCTGCATGCTTAGATCCGCCCCGGAATCGACCGTTACGCGCGCGAGGACCCGACCGGCATATTTCCCGAAACGGATATCCGAGAGCCAGACGGGCCCTTCGGCGGCATGTTGTTCCAGAAAGCTACGCGCCTGGTGAGCAAGGGCACGTTCTCTCTCGCAGCCTGCCTTCAGTTCCGGTGCGTCGATGCCCTTAAGGCGGACGAGCGTTTCCACCTGATGGCCCGGCCAAACCCTGGCCCGCACAACCAGTGTGTCGCCATCGACGACGCGCAGCACTCGCGCCGGCGCCGGCCCCGGCAACGCTTCCACTGCATCTGCAGCCGAAGCCCAGAAGCCAAGAACGAGACCGAAGAAGAGTGTAAAAGGCCGGAAGGAACCGATCATCCTCCTTACCCTTCTTACCATTGCATGTGCCGGATTATTCCACGGCAGGCCCGGCCTGCCTGAATACGGGCGTATGAAAATTGCCCTCGCCCGGCTGAAATCCGTCGAAAGTGTGGAACGGATCCTGGAACAAAGCAAGAATTTTTAGGTTAATAATCTTAATTAAGGAATTAAGGCCTAATTATATACTTGACACATACACTCTGATTCCGATATGCTCCTTTATGTAAGGATATGAAGGAGCTAAGAAGATGGTAAGCCTTGGTGAAAAGCGGTTTCACGACGAGAAAACAGCCCGGAAATGGCTGGAATCGGCCCGCTGGCCGGACAAAATTCCTACTTGCCCTCATTGTGGCAAGAAAGGCCGCTCGACGCGAATTCGCGGCAAGGCAGCCCGCCCCGGCCTATGGCATTGCGGCGCTTGCAGAAAGCAGTTCTCCGTGACGGTAGGCACCCTTTTCGAGCGCTCCCACGTCCCCCTGCATAAATGGTTGGCGGCGAACCACCTTATTTGCGCCTCCAAGAAGGGCATGAGCGCCCACCAACTACACAGGATGCTTGGCATTACCTACAAGACGGCGTGGTTCATGGCCCACCGCATCCGCGAGGCCCATGCGAGGGGACAATTCCTCGCCTATGGGCGGCCCCGGCAAGGCCATCCAGGTGGACGAAACCTACTTCGGCTCCAAGGATGTAGTGCGCGGCAAGAAATGGCCGGAGAAAAAGGGCCTGTCCAAAAAGCGCTCGGTCGTGACCCTAGTAGAGCCCGGCGGTAGTGTTCGCTCCTTCAATGTTAAAACGGCCAATGCCCGGACGGTGCGTGAAATTCTCGTCCGTCACATCTCCCGCAAGTCGGAATTGCATACGGACGAAAGCCGCATCTATACGAAACTTGGCAAGGAGTTCGCAGCCCACAGGACGGTCGTTCACGCTAGGGGTCAGTATGTCGGCCCTTCGGGTGAGTCCACGAATGCCGTGGAAACCTATTTCAGCGTATTTAAACGGGGCATGAGGGGCGTTTACCAGCACTGCCAAGAGAAACACCTTCATCGGTACCTGGCGGAGTTCGATTTCCGCTACAACACCCGCAAGATTGAGGATGCCACCCGTGCGGATATGGCCTTAAGAGGCATCGAAGGCAAACGGCTTACCTATGGGAGGTCTCAAGGGTGGTGAATTGCCGAAGCTTCGGCTTGCCAGGCTAAACGTCCGACAAGTGCTTGAAAAAGCTAGATGGTTGGTTTGGTTGAGGCGCGGTTGATTGTGATTTGACCTTCCTTGCCAGCCGTGATTCTGTAGGTTCCAGAAGCGGGACCCTTGCTTAGCGAAAGTGCCCCTGGGCACCTCCGAAAGGATAGCTAAGATTGCGGGTCTCGCTTTCTTTAATAGTAATGGCGTGTACCCTGCCTCCACTGCCACCTTATCGGCAATCAAATCAAAGGAGCGAGTATCGCCAGTCTCCCACTTCCTTTGTATGGCCCAAGCACAATAATCAGCCGCCCATAACAGGGTGTCTTTTGCCGATTCGAGAAAAGCGACCTCCCATTTATCCCGCGAAATGGTTTGCTGCACGGTATTGTTCACCCCCTCTTTAAAAGCAGCCGTTTATTTTTTACCAGCCCAAGGTAGCTACGATGACTGATACAAAAAAAGGTAATAAAAACAAAGTCGTGACCGATAAGAGCATCCGCCAGCGTCCTATTGAAAAAGCAGTCATTCGTCGCATGTTGAACACGCCCCCGCGTCCACGTAAACCAAAAGCCAAACCGCAAACGAAGCACCGCGATGATGCTGAGAAACTATGATTATCTCGTCGTCTTGGACGATAAAATTTATATCGCGAGCGAAATATTCCGGGACGATGAACCGGGACGATGAAGACGGCTCCATAACGGCCAACCTGTATCGGAATCTCGACGATTACAGGAATGAACGCGTTATGAAGCCGCGCTTCACCTACTGGCTTTAGCCGCCGCCAGCCATGTAATCGAGGTTGTTGCTTTTCCTGCCATCGCGGTCCGTCCGCAAGTGCGTCTTCGCATTTTGGCGTCTGACAACATGGGTGTCTTTGATTTCCCCGCGATCGGCCATCGGAATGGCCTGCTCGACAGAGGTAAATCGAGAGTTATCTTCGAAACGGACATGGGTGATGTCACCCTCTTTGTCCGCCCTTGCATCAACGATTTTCCGCTTTTTCATAGCGGTTCTCCTTCTCGTAAGAGAACCGCCTTGTTCATAGCGGTTCTCCTTCTCGTAAGAGAACCGCCTTGACGAAGGAAGCGCTTGAGGCTAGATAAGCCCTACTACAGAAATCCAATGCCCCGCGGCGGTTCCGATAAATTGCAGCGGGGACGCCTATAGAGGCCGGGATTACAAGCCCCGGCCTTTTTCCTAGCATTCAACCTTGCATCGATTCCAGAAACGGCCGTCTTTGGCAAGTTCTCTCTACCAGAGAGAGGATGCTGACGCCGTGCCTTTACTAGATATCCATTTTTTAACAAGATATGGTGTATTTTTAAAGTATATAATTGGGAATTAAGGCCTAATTTTCCGGCGCCTAGAAATCCGAGCAACGGCCCTTTCGCTCCCAATCGCCATAGCGGGTCGGCTCCGGCCCTTTCGGCCCGCCGATTTCGGCAGGAGCCGCCTTCGTCGGACCCGGCGGGCTGCCTTTTTTTCGTTTTCGCTTCTTCTTCCCTTCCACCCTTCTCGCGGAAGGTACGGCGGATGGTGTTGGCTTATCGGAGCTTGCAGCCATCGAAAACCTCTGAGAGAGATTAGGACCCGAAGCTTAGCATCGTCGGTTTGGCTCATGAACCGTTTTCGAAACCCGCGTCGTTCCATTCTCGACCTTCTTGCCGCCGTGCTTGGCCGGAAGGCGCCTTTCGAGGAAGCCTTCGCGGAGGACCCCGGAATCGCCAGTTTCGATCCGCGCGATCGCGCCTTCGTTTACAATCTCGTCGCCACCACCCTTCGCCATCTTGGCGAGATCGACGCCCTCATCGATCACGTCCTCGAAAAGCCGCTCCCACGAAAAGCCGCCATCGTGCGGGATGTGTTGCGTATAGGAATCGCACAGCTTTGCTTCCTCAAAACCCCTCCGCATGCCGCTGTCGACAGCAGCGTCGAGCTTCTTCACGCCACTCCGTTCGCCTTCTACAAGGGGCTTGTGAATGCGGTTCTTCGCCGTCTGTCGCAAGAGGGAACGAAACTGCTTCGATCGTACGATGCGGCGCACCTCAATACACCGGCCTGGCTTTGGGAATCGTGGCAGCATGCCTATGGAGGGGAAATTTGCCGAGAGATTGCCCTCGCCCATCTTCGGAAAGCACCTTTGGATTTTACCTTTCGACAGGGCATGGAAAATTTCGCCGCAAAACTCGATGCAACGCTGCTTCCTACAGGAAGCTTTCGATTGCACACACATGGGTCCATCGATGCGCTTCCCGGCTATGGGGAAGGTATCTGGTGGGTGCAGGATGCAGCCGCCGCCATTCCGGCGAAGCTTTTCGGCAATGTGGAGGATGCCTTCGTTCTGGACCTTTGCGCCGCCCCTGGGGGAAAGGCAGCCCAACTTGCCGATCATGGGGCGCGTGTAATCGCCATCGATCGCTCGCCTTCGCGTTTGGGGCTTCTTCACGAGAATCTTGCCCGCCTTCATCTGGACGCACAAACCATCGAGGCGGATGCCACCGATTGGAAACCGGAGCAACCCGCCTCCTTCGTCCTTCTGGATGCCCCCTGCAGTGCGACTGGCACGATACGGCGCCATCCGGACATTGCCTGGCAGAAGACGCCGGACGACATCAAGAAGCTGGCGGTCATACAGGATGCGTTGCTTCAGTCCGCCGTTGCGATGATGGCAGACGATGGAATCCTCGTTTATGCGGTGTGCTCGCTGCAGCCGGAGGAGGCGGAAAAACGGATCGAAGCGCTGCTGGCAAAAGGCGCGCCACTGGTGCGTTTGCCGATCGAGCCGGATGAGGTCGGCGGGATCGGTGAATTGCTCACCCCGGTAGGCGATCTTCGCACGCTACCCTCGCATCTCGATACGCTCGGCGGCATGGACGGCTTCTACGCGGCCCGCCTTCGAAAACTGCGCTGAACCCTCTGAGTCCATTGCCATTCCCCCTTTCCTGCTTCGTCTTGCGAGCCACCCGGGAAGCTGTTAGGAAAGCGCCATGCAGCAGCCTACGCGGATTGCCCCCTCCATCCTCTCCGCCGATTTCGCAAAATTAGGCGAGGAGATCCAGGCGATCAGCGCAGCAGGCGCGGATTACATCCACATTGACATCATGGACGGCCACTTCGTCCCGAATCTCACCATCGGGCCCTCGGTCGTGGCGGCACTCCGGCCATATACGGATCTGCCCTTTGATGTCCACTTGATGATTAGTCCGGTCGATCCTTACGTCGCACAGTTTGCAGAAGCCGGAGCCGACATCATCACCGTTCATCCCGAGGCGGGGCCGCATCTCCACCGCACGGTTCAACTCATCAAGTCAGCCGGCAAGAAAGCCGGGGTCTCGTTAAATCCGGGAACGCCATTGGAGGCCGTGGAAAACGTCTTCCACGACATCGAACTGGTGCTCGTCATGACCGTCAACCCGGGCTTTGGGGGACAGGCCTTCCTTCGGTCGCAACTGGAAAAAATTCGCGCATTGCGAGAACGAATCGACGCGAATGGCCGGGCCATCGACCTCGAGGTCGATGGCGGCATTAATGTAAAAACCGCAGCTGAAGCCGTCGCGGCGGGGGCCGATGTGCTAGTGGCCGGAACCGCCACATTTAAAGGCGGTCCAAACCGCTATGCCGAAAATATCCAGCACCTCCGGAATGGGTTTGATGTCACCTCTAGACGGGCTTAAAGGAAGTGCGGTCCAACCGTCTGAACTCTATGCCCACACGGGTTCAGGAACGTCGGCTTTCAGCATTTGGCTGCAGCGTTACCTTCGGAAACTTAAGAGCGGTTTCGAAAGCGTTTTCTGTGGAAACCCACTCTACTCGCTCTTCCTGATCGGAAAGGCGCCAAGGCGCCTTGAAGTCATCCCCTCGGATCCATGGCCAGGCAATTACGAGCGCGGCGAGGCCATCCTCAACAACACCTTCGCCTTCCAGGGTACGACCATCCGCCACGAGGCGCGGTTTTGGGGGGCGCCTGGGGTAGACCCAAACTGGCTTGCCGAGCTGCATGGTTTTGCCTGGTTGCGTGACCTTCGCTCGATCGGGTCGGATGCGGCACGCCGTCAGGGACGTAAGCTTATCCTTGACTGGATCGAAGCCAATCATTTTTGGCATCCAATCGGTTGGCGCGCCGATGTGCTTGGCTCGCGCCTTTCTTCCTGGGCCAGTCATGGTGAATTTCTATGTGCCGGTGCAGAAGACAGTTTCCGCATCACTTTTCTAGCCTCTCTTGCACGCCAGGCGCGGCACCTTTATCGCGCAGCTCCCGGCCATCTTCATGGCCCGGCCCGAATCGCCGTTGCCAAAGGCCTGATTTATGTCGGCGCCGTCTTTGCAAAGCATGAGCCGTACCTTGAAAGCGGTCTCCGACTGCTGGAGAAGGAAATATCCCGACAGATCTATAGCGACGGCGGACACATCCTTCGGAGTCCTTCCGTTCAGCTTGTCGTTCTTCGTGATCTTGCGGAGATCCGAGCGCTTCTTTTGTCTACCCATCGCGAAGTGCCTGGAGTGCTGCAATCGACGACGGATCGTATGGGAGCCATGCTTCGTTTCTTCCGACATGGTGATGGAGGGCTTGCTCTTTTCAATGGTGCGCATGAGGAAGAAAGCTGGTTGATCGACATGGTGCTAGGACGAGCAGATGCGAGTGGCAATCCACCGGAAAGCGCTCCCTATACAGGCTTCGAGCGACTGGTGGCTGGCCGCGCACTTGTTCTTTTTGACACCGGCGTACCCGAACCCGCTGCACCTGGCATTCAACAACCCCATGCCGGAACCCTTTCTTTCGAAATGAGCAGCGGCAAGGAACGCCTAGTCGTAAATAGTGGCGCCTACGCAGGAAACAAGAATGAGTGGCGTGAGGCTATCCGTTCAACCGCAGCCCATTCGACCGTTACGATCGAGGATACGAATTCGTCAGAGATTCTTTCGGATGGAAGTATAGGACGACGACCTCGCAAGGTAACCTGCCGCCGCGATGAGAAAGACGGCAACGTTTGGGTCGAGGGAAGCCACGATGGCTATCGCGGGCCGTTCGGTCTTGTGCACCGACGACGGCTTTATCTTTCAGCAGATGGAGAGGACTTGCGTGGCGAAGACCACATCGATGGACTCGGTGAGTCTCGATTCGATATTCGTTTTCATCTGCACCCAAATATTTCTATCTCATTGGCACGTGATGGTTTTACCGCCTTGCTTCGTCTTCCAAAAGGCGGTGGCTGGAAATTTCAAGCCATTGGTGGTGTGATCCACCTTGAAAAAAGCGCTTACCTTGGCGATTGGCGTAAAATGTATCGCAGCGAACAAATTGTTGTCAGCGGCCCGCTGGAAGGAAGCCCCATCCAAGTGAAGTGGGCATTCAAACGCATTCCATCACACAAAACAGCTTAACACTGGACGGTGCCTCTTGTTCCGGAATGAGGATATCTGGACGATAATGGGTAAACCCCTGCGATCCTGGATGGCAACAGCTCGCGTCATCTCCAGAAATCTGCGCCACTATAAATTCGAACCCGAAGTGGCCTATCTAAAAGATATCATTCAGTCAGATGACATCTGTCTGCACGTTGGGGCCAGCGATGGAAGGCATACATTGGTGATGGCCCGTCTCGCAGAGCGAGGCCACGTCTACTGCTTTGAGCCCTCGAGTTACAGCTTTGAGATTTTAAAGCGCGCCATGGCGTTTCATGGACTTGGGAACGTAAGCTGTTTTAACGTTGCCCTCATGGACCACATTGGCGAACTTGATCTTATTGTGCCCGTGAAGACGAGTGGCCGTCTTGGCCATTCTTTCGGCCATGTCGCCGCCTTAGAAGAAGGCCGCGCTTCTTTCCCTGACATTCAGATGGAAGACGTTGTCACGGAACTGACTCAAGCGGTAACCCTCGATGCTTTTTGCAAACGAAATCGCATTGAGAAAATCGACTTTCTAAGATGCGACGTAGAGGGGGCGGAATACAAGGTGCTTAGGGGCGGAGAACGAATGATCGACCGTAATCTTCCAAATGCACTCATTGAAATTCACCCTCACGCACTTGAAGGTAGTTTCAACGCTTCGAAAGAAGAGGTTTTCGGTTTCTTTGAATCTCGAGGTTATGAGCCCTATTGTCTAAAAGACGGAAAACCAAAGCGAGTAGACACGGTAATAGACGAGCCGTGGCGTGATTACTTCTTTCTTCATCCTTCTCGAGGGGCACATTTTCGGTGAGACTTCGCGAACTGCATAACGGACACCTTCTGGCCACATGTGCATTTTTTATTCCAACGCTCGGCGTATATCTATCCGGATTTTTTATGCCACTTCTAATTCTTATGACATTGCTAATTCTCGTTCTTTCTTTCTGCCGAAAAACGGGTCGATTGAAGATCTCTTGGATAGCTGCAGCTTTTTTTATCGTTCTTGCTTCTTGGGGAGGGGTAAGCAGCTTGTGGTCCGTCGCACCGGAAAGGAGTGTGACTCAAGCGCTCGAACTTATCGGTATTGCTGCATGTGGGCTTGTGTTGCTGGCAGGAGCGCGCGCACTGGAGCCGCATGAACGGCACCCGATTAGCCTAGCATTGCTAGCCGGATTTGCAGTTGCAACGCTATTCATGACAATCGAGGTCTTCACAGACCTAGCAATTTATCGCTGGGACAATCCACTTTGGGGCGAACAATACCCGCTATATACGAAGTTCAATCGCTGGACTACGCTTGTCACACTACTTGCATGGCCGATCCTATTATCGATCGGACCAAAACCCCGCCCTTGGATGATTGTTACGGTTTTTGCCTTATTATTTGCCATTCTTATCCAACTTGAAAATGCTTCATCGCTGGTTGGTTTCAGTATTGGTCTAATAGCATTTGTTTTTGCGCTAAATTCTCCGAAGCGGACCGCTATCGTATTTATTTGCTTAACCATGGCCGGCACTGCACTGGCGCCGCTTATTCCGCGCGCCCTCCCCGAACCAAAAGTACTTTGGGAAGCAGTGCCTGAAATTCCAACTTCGGTAATTCACCGGCTCTACATTTGGCAATACGTAGCCGATCGCGTCGAAGAGCGCCCTTTCACGGGATGGGGGCTCGACACTGGCAGGGACATGCCTGGCCGCGCGCAAATTGTCTGGAACGTTGGAGGTGGCGGCGAGATCTTGCCCCTCCATCCACATAACGCGATTCTACAATGGTGGCTGGAACTTGGATTGTTTGGAGCCGTTATCGGTGGCCTGTTTATGACTTGGTTATTTGTCATCATCCAACGAAGACGACTGGATCCATTCCAGAATGCAGTTTTCATCGGAGCACTAGTCACGGGCATTGCCATTGCTACTACTGGTTATGGCATATGGCAATCCTGGTGGCTTGCTTTGCTGCTTCTAATCACTGCCGTAATGGTGGGGCTCGGCGAGGAAGGGAAGGGTGAAGCCTTACCAAAGGGTACTTCCTAGGGAAAATGGTAGCCTCACACCCATAGAACTTGCTTTTGCAGAGAGCCGAGTGAGCAGGCTATAACCCGCATCATGGAATGGCTTACGTATTTTCTTGCCGGGGGCGTGACGTTAATTGCCGCCTGGGCAAGCACGGGCTTCGTTCGACACCTCCTTCATCGGTACGCCGTTCTCGATCATCCAAACCCGCGCAGCAGCCACACCCTACCCACACCGCGCGGTGGCGGGTTGGGTGTGATCGCGGTACTGCTGTTGGCGTGGAGCGCCATCGTCTATTTCGTTCCGTCCGTCCCGGTTGGGGGATGGACCCTACTCGGCGCAGCTTTCTTTTTGGCGACGATTTCTTGGGTCGACGATCTTCAGGGATTATCTCCGACGATCCGTCTGTTGTTTCAGGGCATCGCTGTCACGACCGTTCTTATTGTCTTCCCAAGCGATGCTATGGTTTTTCAAGGAATCCTGCCTCCATTGCTTGATCGAATTGCGGCAGGCCTTCTCTGGATCTGGTTCCTCAATCTCTTTAATTTTATGGATGGAATCGACGGCATTGCCGGCGTGGAGACTGCGGCTCTCGGGTTCGGCGTGGCACTGGTCGCATTGCTCGTCGGGTTGGCGCCGAGCTTCTCCTATTACGGGATCACGATCGCAGCGGCGGCGCTTGGGTTCTTAGTTTGGAACTGGCCGCCGGCCAAGATTTTTCTTGGCGATGTGGGAAGTATCCCCCTCGGCTTTTTGCTTGGCTGGCTCTTAATTTCCCTAGCAGCGAGTGGCCATTGGGTCGAGTCATTGGTGTTGCCCTTCTACTACCTGGCGGATTCGACAATGACACTGATTCGACGTTTGTTTGCAGGAGAACAAATCTGGGAAGCACATGCCAGCCATTTCTATCAACTGGCGATTCGTCGCGGCCTTAGCCATGCGAGCGTTGTCTATGTTGTCCTGGCGACGAATTTAGGACTTATCGGACTTGCGGTTCTGGCTTCGACTGGTTTGCCCTGGCTTTCTCTTTTCGTCGCCACCCTCTTGGTTGGAATGGTTCTCGGAATCCTATGGAATCCCTTTCGGGAGAAGGCATAATGCGCATCCTGGTAACCGGGGCGAATGGATTGGTCGGACAGGCGCTTTGCCCGGCCCTGATTGCGAACGGACACGACGTCGTTGCCGCCGTGCGCGACACTCACTCGCTTGACCCGACAATCCCGATCCGGAAAATCGCCGACATCGGTCCGGAAACGTCATGGGAATCGGCGTTGGATGGAATGGATGCGGTCGTTCATCTTGCTGGACGCGTCCACATCCTACGAGACGAAGCGGTGGACCCGCTGGCCACCTACCGCCGAGTAAACGTCGAGGGCAGCCGCCGTCTTTCCGAGCAAGCCATCAAGGCTGGAATCAAACGCTTCGTTTTTTTGAGCAGCATCAAGGTCAATGGCGAAGGCCCGCAGCCTTACCGGGAAGAAGATATCCCGGCACCGAAAGACCCCTACGGCATTTCGAAATTGGAGGCAGAGATTGCATTAAGAGAGATGGTTAGCGAAACGTCGATGGAGTTGGTTATTCTGCGCCCCCCACTCGTTTATGGGCCAGGCGTGAAAGGCAATTTGCTTAAGTTATTACGCCTCTGCGAACTGGGCCTTCCACTCCCATTCAGCGGAATTCACAATCGGCGAAGTTTGATCGGCGCTGATAATCTTGCGAGTGCAATCTGCTGTTGTTTGACACATCCAAAAGCCGCCAGCGAAACTTTTCTCGTGAGTGACGGCGAGGATGTTTCAACACCGGAGCTTGCTATCGGAATTTCTGAAAAAATGGGAAAACGAGTCTATATGCTACCGGTTTCCCCGGTATTTCTGGAATTCGCGCTTAAGCTGGTCGGGAAAACGGATTTGGCGCGTCGCCTTCTCGGTTCCCTTACATTGAGTAGCACACATATCCACGATACCCTTCGCTGGTGGCCGCCGGATTCCCTTGATGCGGGCCTGCGTAAAACCGTTCATTGGTATCGAGCACAAGGAAAGACCAAATAAACAGGGGAATGCCTCTATGCGCGGTGTGGCCCCGGCCGTTATACTGCCCGTGAGCCATATGTCAGATACTGAGTAACATGGCTGATTTCTTCCGCCGCATTAGTCATCCTTGGGTCGCCTTCACCCACGACATCGTCATGGCGGCGTTGTCATTTTTGATTTCGCTCCACCTTCGGTTGGGCAATAAGCTATTCGAATATTCCCAAGACTTCCTGTTCGAGGGAACGGCAATCTTCACTGCCGTGGCGGCCGGCATATTTTTGTCGATGCGACTTTATCGCGGCATCTGGCGCTATGCATCGCTTGACGATCTTGTTGCAATCACACGCGCTGTAACGCTTGTGATCCTGATTTTCACACCTCTCATGTTCATGGTGACACGCCTTGAAGCATTGCCGCGCTCGCTCCTTGTGATTAATTGGTTTGTGCTTATGGCACTTCTTGGAGGACCGCGTTTTCTCTATCGGCTGACCAAGGATCGTAAGTTCGATTATCTGTTGGAACGAAACCAACACCGGCGCGTGCCCGTTCTTCTGGTCGGAACTGGCGAAGGCACGGAGATGTTCATCCGCGCGACCGATCACGAGGCTGGTGCCGCTTACCGCGTGATTGGCGTCATCGATGAGAAGGGTAGCCGGGTCGGACGAAATATTCGCGGCATCCCCGTTTTGGGCACCCCTGATAGGCTCCCCGATATTGTCGAGCGGCTCGAACGCAGGGGCGAGCGGCCTCAACGCCTGATCCTGACGCGTCAGAACCTGGACGGCGCGAAAGTAAGGGAACTACTTGAAATCGCCGATGAACTTGGAATATCGCTGTCGCGGATTCCAAAAATCACGGATTTCCACCGAGGGGATAGTGACGGCCTTGAGGTCCGCCTCATTGCGATCGAGGACCTGTTGGGCCGGCCGCAGACAGTATTGGATCGGGATGTCATGCGAGAATTGATTGCCGGGCGGCGAGTCTTGGTGACAGGTGCAGGAGGTACGATCGGTGCCGAGCTCGTTCGACAAATCTCCGATTACACGCCATCGCATTTAACCCTGTTCGATAACTCCGAATTCAACCTCTACCAGATCGATCAGGAACTCATTCGCCGACATGCTGAACTCTCGCGAAGCACGCTCCTCGGTGACGTGCGGGATCTTGGACGACTCGCAATCGTTTTTTCCCGCGAAACTCCGGATCTCGTTTTCCATGCGGCCGCCCTCAAACACGTTCCGATGGTCGAGAAAAACCCGATTGAAGGTGTACTAACGAATGCCATTGGCACCCGAAACGTGGCCGATACCTGCCGCAAGGCAGGCGTAACGGCCATGGTTATGGTTTCCACCGACAAGGCTGTGAATCCGGCGAATGTAATGGGGGCAACGAAGCGCTTGGCGGAAAGCTATTGCCAATCGCTTGATCTGACCTCCGCGACGAGTGGAAGTGGCACGCGGTTCCTGACCGTTCGTTTCGGCAACGTTCTTGGCTCGACTGGCTCTGTCGTACCACTTTTTCAGCATCAGCTGCGACATGGCGGGCCTTTAACCGTCACACATCCGGAGGTGAGCCGCTATTTCATGACTGTCCGAGAAGCAGTCGAACTCGTGCTGCAAGCATCCGCTCTTGGCGCCCATGAGAAAGAACACGGCGGCATCTTCGTTCTCGATATGGGTGAACCTATCCGCATTCAGGATTTGGCCCGACAAATGATTCGTCTGGCAGGTCTTCAGCCCGGGGATGACATTCACATCGAATTTACCGGTCTTCGTCCTGGCGAGAAGCTCAACGAGGAACTCTTCCATGCCTCGGAGGAGCTGATAGAAACGGCTTACAAAGGCATCCTGCTTGCCGCGCCGCGCACGGCCGACCACGCAATCCTTGCCCGTGGCTTCGATGAGCTTTCCGAGCTTTGCCAAGCTCGTAAAACAGATGATGTAAGGGAGCTTCTCGACAAACTCGTTCCAGAGTTTGAGGGGGTAGCGCCGGCCCCGGTTTCAAGTCCCGTTAGCCGCGAATCCATATCCTAAGCGAGTGGTTGCCGTTCGGAAGTCGGTCATGCACACTCGCGTCCAGCGAACATCGTATTGTCCATCACTTCGGAATTGAGCCCTTGCATGTCTGATCCTCATCTCATCCCCATCCGTCGGGCGCTGATTTCGGTCTCCGACAAGACCAGGCTGGAGGAATTCGGCCGTTTCCTTGCGGATTTCGGAGTAGAGATTCTTTCTACGGGTGGCTCCGCAAAAAAGCTGCGGGAGGCCGGCATTCCTGTCACCGAGGTGTCGGACCACACCGGTTTTCCGGAAATCCTGGATGGTCGGGTAAAAACCCTTCACCCGCTCATACATGGTGGGCTTCTCGCGCGACGCGATGACCCGTCCCACGTGGAGGCAATAAAGAATCACGGCATTGCGCCGATCGACCTTTTGGTCGTCAATCTCTACCCGTTTGAGGCGACGGTTGCGAAAGGGGCCTCTTTCGAAGATTGCATCGAGAATATCGACATCGGGGGACCCGCACTGCTACGTGCGGCATCAAAAAACCATGCCTTCGTCACCGTCGTCGTGGACACAATCGACTATGAGGCGGTAATGGCGGAAATGAAGGAGACAAAGGGTGCTACGACACTGGAATTACGCTATCGCCTCGCCACGAATGCCTACCAACGAACCGCCGCCTATGATTCCGTGATCGGCAACTGGTTCGCGGGCGTGCTTTCGGATTTCTTCCCGCGGCGGGTCACTTTTTCCGGGGAATTGCAGCAAACGCTTCGTTACGGTGAAAATCCGCATCAGAAGGCTGCCTTCTATACCGATGGTGCGAGCCGTCCCGGCGTAGCAACGGCAAAACAGATTCAGGGAAAAGAACTCAGCTACAACAACCTGAATGACACGGATGCCGCCTTTGAGCTGGTTGCCGAGTTCAAGGAGCCGGCCATCGCCATCATCAAACATGCCAATCCCTGCGGGGTTGCCGAAGCTAAAAACCTGAGGACTGCATGGGAGAAAGCCCTGCGCTGCGATCCGGTAAGCGCGTTCGGGGGAATTATCGCCGTCAACCGACCCCTGGATGTCGCGACGGCGGAGGAAATCGCCAAGCTTTTTGTAGAAGTCGTCATCGCGCCGGCCCTGGATGAGGCAGCACGGAATATCCTGGGAGCGAAGAGGAACCTACGCGTGCTGATCACCGGCGGCATGCCGGATCTGGGCGAGGCGGGGATCGTCTTCCGTGACCTGGCGAGCGGATTCCTCCTGCAAAGCCGTGATAACGGCCAAATCCACAATGGCGATCTCCAAGTGGTAACGAAGCGCGAACCGACAAAGGACGAGGTGGCCAACCTCCTTTTTGCCTTTACCGTCGCCAAGCATGTCAAATCCAACGCCATCGTCTATGCGAGGGACCTTTCGACCGTTGGGATCGGCGCGGGCCAAATGAGTCGCGTCGATTCCTCCCGCATCGCCGCGCACAAAGCGGCTGAGGCGGCGAAACAAGCCAATGAGGCGGATAGCCTAGCCAAGGGTTCCGTCGTTGCGTCCGATGCTTTCTTTCCGTTTGCCGACGGCCTCCTTGCAGCGGCGGAGGCGGGAGCAACCGCCGTCATTCAGCCGGGCGGTTCAAAGCGCGATTCAGAGGTGATTGCGGCAGCCGACGAGAAGGGGCTTGCGATGATGTTCACCGGCATGCGCCACTTCCATCATTAAAGAGGAACGGTCATCCCCATCCGGTCTATTCCTGGATGAGCGATCGCACCTGACGGTTTGCAACCGTCAGCATGGCAAGATCGAAGCTGTGCAGCGCGCTTGCCGAACGGATGTCGTTAAAAAGCTGGCGGGTCCGTTCTACGGAGAGTTTATGGTCCGACATCCACGAATCGAGTACGCCATCGAGACGCGGAACCCCTTTTCCGGCACGGACAATCCGACATGTGACCGCCGCCTGCTGGCCGAATAAATCATCCAGAATCGCCTCGATCGCCGCCTTCTGCCAGTGGCTTTCCGGCATGATCCGTTGTCCCTCGATGCGTAGCCAATCAAGACCAAAGGCGACGCCTATTTTAAAGTAAAGCTCACCGATTTCTTTTACGGTATGACCGGAATCCTGAGCCGCCAACACCACATCAAAGGCCGACGCAAGAAAATCCATGGCCGATACTTGGCCTGCTAGTTTTTTCGGAACCCCCGCCGAAACGTAGTGCGCCTTTCGCTTTTCGACTGCCTCAAGATCCTCTTCAGGCAAAATTTCCCTAAGGGATCCAACAAATTCAACAACGCCAGACTCGAATTCTTCGAGATGCCCCGCAATCGTCAATGGCCGATTTCCGTTTCGAAGGAACCAGAGCGTTCCCCGTTCGGTAAGTCGTCCGATATAACAGAACATTTCCGTCTGTATGCTTGCATCGACTTTGTTATCGAGCTTCTGGATATGCTCCCACATATCGAGAAAGCCAAATACCTGACGCGTAATAAGATAGGCGCGCGCAATGTCGCCAAGCGGTATGCCTGTGCTTTCGATCAATTGAGCAATGGTGGCGCCACTCATCCGGTTTACCATGCCATTCGTGACCTGCGTTGCAATGATCTCGCGGCGGAGACGATGGTTTGCAATTTCGGGCCCATAATCTTTTTGAAGAGGTGACGGGAAATAGCGCTCGAGATCGGCAGCAAGAATGGGATCGTCGGGTAGATCCGAATTTAGAAGTTCGCTGTAGACCCAATTCTTCGCGTAGGAAATGAGAACGGAGATTTCCGGCCGGGTTAAGCCTTGCCGTGCCATGAGTCGCTCTTCAATCGACTCATCATTTGGAAAAAACTCGATCTCACGATCAAGCCTTCCCTGACGTTCCAGCATCCGGATCAACCCCGCCTGACGATCAAGAAGGTCCCCGGCCCGCGAAGCGACGTATGTGATGGCCTGCGTGTGCAAGTAGTTGTCTCGGAGCACGAGGTTGGAAACCTCACTCGTCATGCGCGCCAAAAGACTGTTGCGCTGGCGTTCCGTAAGCTTTTTTCTTGCTACGGTTTCGTTTAGTAAAATCTTGATATTGACTTCGTGGTCGGAACAGTTCACGCCCGCGGAATTATCGATCGAGTCGGTATTAAGACGTCCTCCTGCCAAGGCATACTCAATCCGTCCCAATTGTGTAATGCCAAGATTTGCCCCTTCGCCCACGACTTTACAGCGAAGGTCTTTTCCATCTACCCGAAGCGCATCGTTTGCACGATCGCCGGCATCGAGATTGTTTTCGCTGGCCGCCTTCACATAGGTTCCGATGCCGCCAAACCAAAGCAAGTCCGCTTCCGCACGTAAAAGGTTAAGAATCAAATCGTTCGGTGTAACACTTGCGGACGAAATCCCGAATCGCTTTTGGATCTCCGGGGAAAGCTTGATGGATTTCGCCGAGCGATCGAAGACCCCGCCTCCCTTTGAGATCAACTTCGCATCGTAATCAAGCCAAGTCGTACGTGGCGTTTCGAAAAGCCGTTTGCGTTCCTGAAAACTCTTGGCCGCATCCGGCTCGGGGTCGATGAAGATATGCAGGTGATTGAAGGCGGCGAGGAGGCAAATGTGCTCGGATAGCAACATTCCATTACCGAAGACGTCCCCGGACATGTCCCCCACCCCGACGACGGTAAAATCCGTCTGTTGGGTATCAATACCAATTTCACGGAAGTGGCGTTTGACGGATTCCCAGCCTCCACGTGCCGTGATGCCCATCTTCTTATGATCGTAGCCTTGTGACCCGCCGGAGGCGAAGGCATCCCCAAGCCAGAAGCCGTAATCTTGCGAAAGCTCGTTCGCGGTATCGGAAAAAGTTGCCGTCCCTTTATCGGCGGCAACCACCAGATACGGATCCGCCCCATCCTTGCAGAGCGTCTCCAACGGATGAATGGCCTGATCGCCCTTGAGATTGTCCGTGATGTCCAGCATGCCCCGGATGAGCGTTTTGTAACAGGCGACGACCTCGGTCATCAGCGCCTCACGCCCACCTTCCGTCGGCGGGCGTTTGATCACGAAACCTCCCTTTGCGCCAACCGGTACGATGATGGCGTTCTTCACCATCTGGGCTTTTATCAAGCCTAATATTTCGGTTCGAAAATCCTCGCGCCGATCCGACCAGCGAATACCACCACGAGCGACTGGACCACCACGAAGGTGCACCCCCTCCATTCTCGGTGAATATACAAAAATCTCATACATCGGCCGCGGTAATGGCAGGCCTTCAATGCATTGGCTGGCGAATTTGAAGGAAACGTAAGTTTTCGGCTCCCCTTCCGCGTCCCGTTGAAAATAGTTTGTGCGCAAAGTCGATTCGACGAGGTTCTGAAACCGCCGAAGAATTCGATCCTGATCAAGATTCGGAACCTTGTCCAATGCTTCTTCAATTTCATTGCGAAGCTTCACAGTACGAACTTCCGCTCGCTTGCGATTCCTCGGATCAAAAAGAGCCGCGAACAATTCAACGATCATACGCGCGATATGCGCATTGCTTGCCAGCGTCTCGCCCATATAAGCCAGGCTGAATGGAATACCAATCTGACGAAGGAATTTATGTAGGGCACGGAGGATAACGACTTCCCGTGAGGTGAGGCCGGCAATTAAAACCAAACGATTGAAAACATCATCCTCGACATGATCGCACCAGACCTGTTGGAACGCCTCTTCGAAATTCTCTTTGACCTTTTCGAGTGAAATTTCACTCCCGTCTTGCGTCACCATCCGAAAATCATGAATGAAGACGGGTTCGGCATCCTTCGGTGTAATCTGGAATGGAACTTCGCCAATAACACGAAGCCCCATATTCTCAAGCATGGGCAAGGCATCCGAGAGCGGTACGGGTACACTGGGATTGTAAATCTTGAATCTTAGTTGGTTGCCTGCCTCGCCTTCCTGCCGGTAAAGATCGAGGTCAAGCTCGCCGGTTGTGAGCACGTTCGAAATTTTCTCTATATCGCCAACCGCAGCGCCGGTATCGAAATGCTCACGATAGGAAGGCGGAAAAGCCTTTTCATATTTTCGGAGCAGGCTTAAGCCCTTCTCTTCTCCACTACTTTCAATCAATACCTCTCGAAGATCCGCTTCCCAGGAGCGCGCGATCACGATCAGCCGTTGTTCAACATCGGCATCGTTAACTTTTGAAGCCTTCCCGGGCGTGCTTCGAATAATGAATAGAAGACGAGCAAGGGCCGGATCGCCGACCTGCGTGTAGTAGTCGGTCATCTCGCCTTTGTAGGATTCCTCAAGAGCCTTCTGTATGCGCTCGCGTAATTCGGTGTCGAAAATGTCCCGTGGAAGGTAAACGAGACAGGAAACGAAACGTTGGAACACGTCATGGCGGGTAAAAAGGGCTACGCGCCGACGCTCCTGAAGGGCGAGTATTCCAGTGCTGATCCGATGAAGCTCGGGCTTTGAGATTTGGAATAATTCATCCCGCGGATAGGTCTCAAGAATGTGGAGTAGCGCCTTTCCACTGTGACTGGCGGGAAGGAAACCGGCCCGTTCAAGCGTGGCAGCAACCTTGTCGCGAAGAATTGGGATCTCTCTCGGGCTTCGGCTATAGGCGGTGGAAGTGTAAAGACCATGGAATCGCATCTCGCCCACTGCGTTGCCATCCGCATCAAAGACCCGGATCCCGATATACTCCATATGGGCCGCCCGATGGACAGTGGCCTGTGCGTTTGTCTTCGTAACAATCAACAAGGCCTTCTTGTGAGCGAAGCGCTGGATTGCCGGGCGAAGGGCCTGCTCGCTATGGGCAATTGCTTCCGGCGTCATCTTCCGAAGGATTCCAAGCCCAGATTCGGAAACCGGGCGTACATATTCCTTCCCCCCCTCCTCCACCAAGCTGTATTCACGATACCCAAGAAAAGAAAAGTGATTGTCGAGCAGCCATTGAAGGAAGGCGATTCCCTCGGCAACCTTGTGCGCCGGCAAGGGAGGCGGCTTTTGGTTAAGCTCGTCGATAATCGCATTCATCTGGTTGCGCATTGGCATCCAGTCTTCGACTGAAAACCGTACATCTTCCAAAACACTTGTCAGCCCTTCTTTAAGGCGCTTTAGGAAATCGGGCGCGGTTTGCTGATCGATCTCGATGTGCATGAAGGATTCACGGGTCGTTTTGTCACCGCCATCCTCGAGTCCATCAATCCGAGAAAGTTTTCCAGCTTTCGTACGTTTAACCTCGAAAACTGGATGGATGATATGGTGCACCGTGAGTCCATGACGGTTGAGTTCCATCGTCAGGGAATCGACGAGAAACGGCATATCGTCGTTGATGATTTCAATGATTGTGTGTGAGGATTCCCATCCGTCTTTTTTACGGTCTGGATTGAAAGTCCTAATCCGCACCTCGCAAGGGGCGCGTTCCTGACCTAAGCGCCAGACAGAGAGTGCCGCACAACAAAGTTCGTCAATGGAACAACCAGCCAGGTCCACAGGCGAAACGTTCGAAAAATAAAGACGGATAAACTTTCCCAGCGAGGTATTTTTTCCGCCTTCTTTTTTCTTCGCCGCCGCCTGAACGACGCTATCAATGAGGGTCGTTTGTGCTTGTTGGGTTTTCTCTAACATGCCTTCTTCGCCCTGGAGAACAGGGGTATTACCCTTGGATAAGCTAGCCCATTCCGCATCCATTCCGAAAGACTCGCTTCCACTTTGATCCCTCAAGGCCAAGTACGGGACGGAGATGGCCTTGACGGCGGCAGATTCCTTTTCGACAATCCGATCATCTGGAGGAATTCCTGATAAAACGTAAAAAAATCACTGGGTTATCGCACTGGAGGCGGGGATTGGCCGTCTTGGCGTGGTGCTTGCTGCCTCTGGCGATTGCTGGAAATCACGCCTTTGCCGAAAAAACGGGTATGGCAACGGTCCGCATTGCCTTTCTAACGATGGAAAGGGAGGCGCCGCCGGCACTTTCGAATCTTGAGACGGAACCCGGCGATCTTGGTATGCAAGGGGCCCGTCTTGCCCTTCGGGATAACGATACGACGGGAAGTTTCCTGAAACAGGATTTCCAGCTTGAAGAAGTCGTCGTACCGATAGATGGCGATCCGTTAGCCGCGTTTCACGACCTCGTCACGTCCAACGTTCGTCATATCGTGACACATCTTCCCGCAGACACGCTTCTCAAGATTGCAGACCTACCGGAGGCGAAGGATGTACTTCTCTATAACGCCAGTGCGCCGGACGATGCTTTGCGGAATGGTTCGTGTCGGCCAAACCTTCTCCATATATTTCCAAGCCGCGCAATGCTGGCGGATGCCCTTGCGCAATACCTCATTCGTAAACGTTGGTCGCGATGGTTTCTTGTCGTCGGTCCCAGCAAGGCGGACATGCGCTTTGCCGAAGCCGTTAAGCGGGCTGCCGATCGCTTCGGTGGCCGTATCGTCGCGGAAAAAAACTGGACCTATACTCATGACGCCAGGCGAACGGCGCAGGCCGAGGTGCCGGTATTCACACAAGGGGTGGATTATGACATCCTAATCCTTGCCGACGAACGCGGCGATTTCGGTGAATATTTCGCATACCGCAGTTGGGAGCCTCGACCAACCGCCGGCACACAGGGATTGACGCCAACGGCCTGGCACCATGCGCATGAGCAATGGGGCGCCACCCAACTCCAACGGCGCTTCAGGAAACTAACCGGCCGCCCAATGCGGGCGATCGATTACGCAGCCTGGCTTTCCGTACGGGCCATCGGAGAAGCGGCAACGCGAACGCAGTCCGTCGAATTCAGGGCGATCCGCCATCACCTCCTGGATGAGAGCTTCGCCCTGCAGGGCTTCAAGGGTCGGAAACTTACCTTCCGCCAATGGAATCGACAGCTGCGGCAGCCGATCCTGCTTGCCGCACCGAAGGCCCTGGTGGCGACCGCCCCCCAAGAAGGTTTCCTGCATCCCGAAACCACGCTCGATACCCTGGGTTACGATGAGCCGGAAAGCAGCTGCAAAACTTCAACGACCAAGAACAGAGAGTGAGACCATGGCGGCAAAACGGGCGTTAGGAATCACACTTTTGGCATTGGCCCTTTCCGTCCCAAATGCGGCTTTCGCTCAGACCGTCTATGTCTCGAACGAAAAGGACAATTCGATCGCCATCCTCGATGGCAAGACAGGTGAACTCAAGCAGACGATTGCCGTCGGTCAACGCCCCCGTGGGATCACGTTAAGCCACGACAAGAAGGCGCTTTACATCTGTGCCAGCGACGACGATACGATCCAGGTTCTTGATCTGGAGACGGGTAAAATCACGCATACGCTTCCTTCGGGGGATGATCCGGAAACCTTCGCCCTTCACCCAAATGGACGGCTTCTCTATGTATCGAATGAAGATGACAACCTCGCCACCGTCATCGACGTCGAGAAACGCGAAGTCGTGGCCGAAATCCCGGTCGGAGTCGAACCGGAGGGCGTGGGCATAAGCGGGGATGGGCGATGGGCCGTCGTCACCTCCGAGACCACAAACATGGTTCACTGGATCGAGGTGGAGACGCAAACGGTCGTCAAGAACATTCTTGTCGACGGCCGCCCTCGATACATCGCCTTTACGCCGGATGCGAAGGAGGCATGGGTTTCCTCCGAGATCGGCGGCACGGTGAATGTCATCGACAGCACCTCCCACGAAATTACCCAAAGAATTGCGTTTGCCATCTCTGGCATCGAATCCGAGAAGATCCAGCCGGTCGGCATTGCTCATTCTGGGGACGGCTCACGGTCATTCGTGGCGCTCGGTCCGGCAAATCACGTCGCCGTAGTGAACCGTCATACTTATGAGGTGGAGAAATATCTTCTTGTCGGCAACAGGGTATGGAATCTTGCCTTCTCGCCGGACGGAAAGTGGCTTTATTCGACGAACGGGGTCAGCAACGACATCTCCATCATCGATGTGGAGGCCCTGAAGGTTCGGAAATCCGTTGCCACGGGTCGCTATCCCTGGGGGATCGATGTCGGACCGTAAACCAAATGGCGGTTCAAGGCCGGCTCTTCGCGTCGAGGGGATAAGCTTCGGCTATGGCGCGAAACCAGCCCTTGCCGACATCGGTTTTACGATTGCGCCGGGTGGGTTCACCGCGCTTTTGGGCCCGAACGGCGCCGGAAAGACGACGCTTTTTTCCCTGATCACCCGCCTCTACGACGCCGGCCAGGGAACCATCGCCGTCGGCGGTCATAACGTTCAAACGGCCCCCCTGCCGGCGCTGGCGGAGATGGGGGTCGTTTTCCAGCAATCGACGCTGGATTTGGACCTTAGCGTGATGCAGAACCTTCGCTACCACGCGGCGCTTCGTGGCATGCGGAAGCGAGAGGTCTTCGCGCGGATCGAAATCGAACTCCAGCGACTCGGCATGGAAGAGCGTCGAAACGAGAAGGTCCGGACACTCAACAGTGGACACCGCCGCCGGGTTGAAATCGCCCGCGCACTCCTTCACCGGCCGCGCCTTCTTCTACTAGACGAACCTACCGTCGGTCTGGACGTTCCAACCCGCCAAGCCATCATCGATCACATTCATCATCTCTGCGAAGACGAAGGGATCGCCGTTCTTTGGGCAACGCATCTGATCGATGAAATTGCACCCACCGATCGTATCGTCTTGCTGCATGAAGGACGGATTCAGGCCGAGGGCTCGGTTGCAGACGTCGTTCGAGCGGCTGGCGTGGCAACGATTGGCGACGCCTTCACGAAACTGACGCCGATGGAGGGCGCCGCGTGAGTGCCATGCATTACCTCCGTTGCTTTATCGGGATTCTGACCCGCGAGGCACTGCGATTCATACAACAGCGCGAACGGTTTCTCGCCGCTCTCGTTCGTCCTCTCATCTGGCTTGTCGTTTTTGCAGCCGGCTTCCGAGCAGCGCTTGGTATTTCGATTATTCCACCTTACGAAACCTATATCACCTACGAGGTCTATATCGTCCCCGGTCTCATCGGCATGATCCAACTCTTCAACGGCATGCAAAGTTCCCTCTCGATGGTTTACGACAGGGAAATGGGAAGCATGCGCACGCTTCTCGTAAGCCCGCTGCCCCGATGGTATCTCTTAATTTGTAAACTTATGGCGGGAACCTTCGTCTCGATCCTGCAAGTCTACGCCTTTCTGGGCATTGCCTGGCTGATCGGCATCGAGGCACCGATCCTTGGCTATGTCACCATCTTTCCAGCACTGGTCCTTTCTGGTCTTATGCTCGGTGCACTTGGGCTTTTGCTTTCGTCTGCCATTCGCCAACTTGAGAACTTCGCTGGTATCATGAACTTCGTGATTTTCCCGATGTTCTTTCTATCTTCCGCACTTTACCCGCTTTGGAAAATGCAAGAGTCGAGCGTGTTGCTTTATGAGATTTGCCGCTTCAACCCGTTCACCCATGCAGTCGAAACCATCCGCTTTGCGCTATACGGCGAGGTTAATCTCTGGGCCATCGCCATCACCACCGGAACTTTTGTTTTGTTCCTAGCCCTCGCCGTCCTTGGTTACAACCCGGCACGCGGCATGATGCAGCGGAAGGTTGGTACCTAGGGCATTAGGAATCCGACGAACCGGTTGCCTTGGATTCAGGAAGACGGCGCCGGAATTCATCGATCAACGCAGCGTCCATGCGTTTCTCGCGTGGAATCGTGACCGGCACATCCGCCACCACCGTCGCCGGAATATCCGAAAGAACGAGAATGCGATCGGCAAGCGTGATCGCTTCGTCCAGATCGTGCGTGACGAACAGAACTGTCGTCGGGCGAACCTGCCAAATTCGCAGAAGGAGCTGGCGAAGCCGTTCGGCCGTCGTCGCATCGAGCGAGACGAAAGGTTCATCCATAAGGAGCAGGTCCGGTTCAGGGGCAAAGGCGCGGACGATGGCGGCGCGCCGGCATTGACCGAGGGAGAGTTTCCCAGGGTACGCATCCTGGAATTCCGAGAGACCGGTTTCTTCTAGCAGTGCCTCTACAAGGGCCGCCTTCTTCCCAGGGTGTTCGAGTACAAGGTGGATGTTTTCGAGCACCGTCCGCCAAGGAAGCAGGCGCGGATTTTGAAAGACATAACCGATGGCAGGCATGTCCTTTCCGGATGCGAGAGGAAGTTCGACATTGCCCTCGTAAGCCAAATCCAGACCCGCAATCAGGTTGAGAAGCGTCGTCTTGCCGCAGCCGGATGGCCCGACGATGGCTAGAAATTCCCCCTTTTCGGCCGTAAAACGGAGTGTGTCGAGGACCTTCCGCAACCCGGCCCCGGTTGTATCCGGAAAGTGCTTCGCATGGACATCGACCCGGATTCCGCTCATCGCCGCCACCGAAGCGCCCGACGGTCAAGCGGCCGAAGGGCCGTCGCTTCGATCACCAGCACGACGGCAATGAAGGCCAGGGTGTAGGCAAGAATGGAAGTCACGTCGAACAGTTGAAAATAGAGATGCAATTGAAAGCCGACCCCATCACTTCGCCCAAGCAGTTCGACGACGAGGACAATCTTCCAGATCAACGCCAGTCCGGAACGCGCAGAGGCAAGGAAATACGGGGAAAGTTGCGGGAGAACCACATGGCGAAACGTTCGGATGGAACTCAAGTGAAAACTTCTCGCCATTTCAAGGTAGTCTCGATCAAGTGCACGAGAGCCTTCCCGTAAGGTAACGGCAACGTTTGGGATTTTGTTCACGGCAACGGCCAAGATCGCGGCGGCTTCGATCAGTCCAAACCAAACATAGGCCAGCAAAATGACGACCAGCGCAGGAACGTTCAGGAAAAAAACAAGCCAGCTATCAAACAACCGATCAAGCAACCGAGATTGCCCCATCGCAATGCCGACGGCAGACCCGATCGCCATCGCGAGCACAAAACTCGCAGCCACGCGTCCAAGCGTAATGGCAATATGATAGGGGATTTCGCCATTTCGCAGGCCGTCAAGCAGTACGGAAAAGACGGCTTCCGGCAGCGGCAGGAGACGGCTCTCGAACGCAACCGCCCCAACCTCCCAAAGAAGGAGAAAGAGGAGAAAAGAGGCAAGCCTCGGTGCGTGTTCTTTCAGGCTGAACATTCCCTAAAATCGGTCCTCCGCCCAGAACGTACCCGCCGCAAGGACCGCCTGCCCACCGGTCAACGGCTCGCCCCCAATTTCAGCAAGAATCCGGAAGAGGGCCTTCGCCGCTGTCCGCTCCTCGTTTCCCCAGCGATCGAGAAGGCCACGCCGATAGGCATCACGTACGCCATGAAGCTGCGCCTCATTCTGTGTGCGGGTGAGCGGGGCAATCCGGTCCCATTCCGCGTCCAAATCACGAAGGATCGCCTTTGCCTCACGGGAGGCCGCCAGAAACCCCAGAACGGTCTTTTGGTGCTTCTCCGCCCACCCTTCCGAGAAGACATAGCCCAAAAACGGGACCCGCCGTTGAATGCCAAGACGTTTCGCGACTTCTGCCGTGTCGATAAGCAGGCGGAATCCGGTCATTCGAAGCTTCGCCACGTCTTGCCAATAGGTGAGCACAGCATCCAAACGCCCTTGTTGTAATTCCATCCGCAAGAGCGGCGGCGCACCGAAGACGACGTCCGTCGCTTCGACAAGCCGCATGCCTTCTTCACGAGCGACCAATGCCCGCAAGAGAAGCCAATTCTTATCGATCGGCCCACCGGCAACACCGAGGCGGCGATCCCGCAACGCCGCGAGAGTTTGGACCGAGGAGTCCGCCGAAACCACGAGTCCGCCCGCCCACGCCCCATAGGGGGCGAAGGTAACATCGGAACCCATCTGGCGAATGCGGGAAACCCAGAGCCAATCGGAGAGAATGATATCGACGCGATTCGCCTGGAGCGCAACCTTCAAGGCCTGTGTGCCGGCAAGCTCGACGGTATCCAGGGTAAAGCCATGTTTGCGATCAAGCCCATGGTGTTCGATCACGTCGCGTTCCCAGGCCACGGAACCGTATTTCAGGACGGCAAGCCGGATTAACGGCGTGGCCTCTTGAGTGGACACGGCTCCGGCAGGCGCAACGGCGAGGATAAGCGCCGTGACCAGCAATATTTTCCATTGGGCTCTTTGCCTTCGCAGCATTGCGGTACCTTACCTCCCCATCCTCCAGATAAAGCCCTTGCCTCTCTGCAGACGGAAAGGCCATACTTTGCATGGAAAGGCCTTAGACGAAAAGAAGACAAGGCCCAGGGAAGCAGATATGCGAAAGCAGTGGAAGAAACCCCGGATCGAAGTGATCCGCATCGGCCTTGAGATCAACGCCTACGCCTGTGCGGAAGGCTGATTTCAAACTTTTAAGTTTCACACAGCCCTCGAAGAAAACATCGCAACGGGAGGCGCCGGTTGTTGCAGATTCTCGTTCTGGGATCGGCTGCCGGTGGGGGGCTCCCTCAGTGGAACTGTAACTGCCCCGTCTGCCAGCGCGCCCGTTCGGGGGATCCGAAAGTCCACCCCAGAACCCAGTCCTCCCTTGCCGTGCGCGCGGATGAAGGGCCCTGGTTTCTTCTCAACGCCTCCCCCGATCTTCGCCAGCAACTGAACGACAATCCGGCCCTTCATCCAGCGGATGGGGCAAGGCACAGTCCGATTGGCGGTGTCGTGGTGACGAATGCCGATGTCGATCACATCGCAGGGCTTCTTACCCTTCGTGAGGGGCAACCGTTAAGCCTTTACGCGACGGCAAGGGTGCACGGGACTTTCGATGCAAATCAAATTTTTCAAGCGCTAAACCCTGAGGTAGTGAGCCGGAGAAAATTTACCCTCGACACACCAACGCGACTCGAAAACGCCGATCGCGCTCCCTCCGGCCTCGTCGTCGAGGCATTCACCGTCCCGGGGAAAGTGGCGCTTTATCTGGAGGATCCGACGGCGGGACCAGATTTCGGCAGCGTTGCGGAAGACACCATCGCGCTTCGGGTGGCATCCGAGACGGGGGATGGTTATTTCTATTACATACCGGGCTGCGCGGCCTTCCCCGATGGGTTGGCGAAGCGCCTTCGTAAGACGCCCCTTGTGTTTTTCGACGGAACGCTATGGCAGGACGATGAAATGGTCACGGCCGGCACTGGCGTAAAGACGGGAAAGCGTATGGGACACATGAGTATCTCCGGTGAAGAAGGTAGCCTTGCCGCCTTTCGGACGTTAGAGGTGAAACGGAAAATCTTCGTTCATCTCAACAATACGAACCCTGTTCTCATGGATGATTCGCCGGAACGCGAGTCGGTTACCGAGAAGGGCTGGGAAGTGGCCTATGACGGCATGGAGATTCAGTTGTGAGTGGCGTGCCATTGACACCGGATGAACTTGAAGCGGCGCTGCATGCGATCGGAGCCGAGCGCTATCATGACAAGCATCCTTTCCATGCACTTCTTCACGGAGGGAAGCTTCGGAAAGGACAGGTGCAGGCTTGGGCACTTAACCGCTATTGCTATCAAGCGCACATTCCGATCAAGGATGCCGTGCTGCTTTCGCGTATGACGGACCCGGCACTCCGACGCGCCTGGCGTGTTCGCATCGAGGATCACGACGGGACGCCGGAACGCGAGGGGGGTATCGCCCGTTGGCTGAAACTGACGGATGGCCTGGGACTTCCCCGGGACGACGTCGTCTCCATGCAAGGGGTCCTGCCAGCCACGCGGTTTGCCGTGAAAGCCTATGTTCACTTCGTCGCCGAGCGATCCCTTCTTGAGGGAATCGCCTCTTCATTGACGGAACTCTTCGCGCCGAAAATCCATCGCGAGCGGATCGCCGGCATGCTGGAACACTACGATTTCATCGATGAGACGACGCTTTCCTATTTTCGCAAGCGCCTCGACCAGGCAACGCGGGACGCCGATTTTGCCCTCGACTATGTGAAGAGGGAAGCACGAACGGCAGAAGCCCAGCAACGCGTCCTTCAGGCCCTCCACTTCAAATGTGACGTTTTGTGGACACAGCTGGATGCGCTTACCTATGCCTATGTTGATCCCGGACGGGTTCCACCTGGCGCCTTCCAACCGGAGAGCGGTGCATGAATAAACGACGTGTGCTTGACACCGAGACCATGCCACGACTTGCGCCGCATGTTCGGTTTCGTTTCGATGAAAAGCGCGGGCGGTGGATCGTGCTGGCCCCGGAACGCCTTCTCGTGCCAGACGAAATCGCGGTCGAGGTACTGAAGCTCTGCGATGGGAATTCATCCGTTGCTGCTATGGTTACAACCCTTGCCGAGCGCTACGAGACCTCCAGCGAAAGGGTTGGGGAGGACGTATTGGAGCTTCTTCAGGACCTCGCGGATCAGGGGATCCTTGCGGTATGAACACGCCGGCACCCCCTCTTGCCGTGCTAGCCGAGCTCACCCACCGCTGCCCGCTGCAATGCCCATATTGCTCGAACCCGCTGGCACTGGAGGGCGTAGGCGACGAACTAGGAACGGAGGAATGGTGCCGGGTAGTGGAGGAAGCAGCTGCCCTTGGCGCCTATCAAATCCACTTCTCCGGCGGCGAACCCGCCGCTCGCAAGGACCTCTCCACCCTCGTTCGCCATGCCACAGGCCTTGGGCTTTATACGAACCTGATCACTTCTGGCATCCCCCTTGATGAATCGAAGATTGCCGCACTTAGGAAAGCTGGCCTCGAGCATGTTCAACTCAGTCTTCAGGACGTCTCTGCTGAGCCAGCAGACCGGATCGCCGGCATACAAGGTGCACACAAAAAGAAACTTACGGTGGCACGGCTTATTCGCGATGCCGGCCTTGCGCTCACGATCAATTGCGTCTTTCACCGCCAGAATCTGGAGCGGCTGGACGCAATGATTGATCTTGCCGTCGATCTCGGCGCCGGACGGCTGGAGATCGCCCATGCCCAATATTACGGATGGGCCATCGAAAACCGACGTGCACTGCTTCCCAGCCGTGAGCAGATTGAAGCGGCAAATGCCGTCGTCGTGGAGGCGGAAGAGCGGCTGAAGGGGGTTCTACTCATCGATTACGTGCCGCCGGATTACTATGCGAGGCGGCCAAAGGCCTGCATGGGCGGATGGGGCAACCAATTCCTGAATGTAAGCCCATCCGGCAAGGTGCTTCCGTGCCATGCCGCCGAGACCATCCCCGACCTTCACTTCGACAATGTCCGGGAGCGGAGTTTGACCGATATCTGGTTGGAATCGGACGCCTTCCATCGTTTCCGAGGTACCGACTGGATGCCAGAGCCCTGCCGGTCCTGCGACCGGCGAGAAGTCGATTGGGGGGGCTGTCGTTGCCAGGCGCTGATGTTGACCGGAAACGCGGCAAACACGGACCCGGTCTGTGAACTTTCCCCAGACCACGACTTGGTAAGACGCTTGGTGGAAAGCGAGCCTGGCGAGGCGCCGCCCCCTTTCCGTTACCGTCGTATGGGGGGTCAGTCTGGATTTACGCCTTTTTAAGACGCGGGCATTACGTCTGAGGGTGCGTCCCGTATGGGAACAATGATTCGGCCGATTTCCAGCTAACCGGTTGCAAGGCGCCTATATCTTTCGGATACTGCGGACGCATTTTGAACGAATTCCCCAAGCCTGTGAAAGGTTCAGGAGAGAATAGATGAAATCATCGAAGATTCTGGCCGTTTCGGTTGCCTTAGTGCTCGCACTGTCGAGTGTATCCGCGTTGGCGGGTGACGCGAAAAAAGGCGCAAAGGTTTTTAAAAAGTGCAAAGCCTGTCACACATTGGAGGCTGGCAAACACAAAGTAGGTCCCTCCCTTGCCGGCATCTTCGGTCGGAAATCGGGAACGGCGGAAGGTTTCAACTACTCGAAGGCGATGCAGGCGGCGGGCGTCACCTGGAACGAAGAAACGATCGACGCCTATCTTGCAAGCCCGAAGACCTACATTAAAGGCAACAAAATGGCCTTCCCGGGACTGAAGAAGGAAGCCCAACGCCAGAATCTAATCGCGTATTTGAAGGAAGCGGCAAAGTAAGCCTTCCGAACCGCATGCTTTTAAGGCGCTGTCACCTTAACGGGTAGCGGCGCCTTTTCCATTTCGACCGATGAATCGCGCCGATATCAGGCGCTTTCCTGGAGCATCGCTTCGAGTTGGCGAAGTTTACCCTCCACGGAAATGTCGATTTCGGAAGCGACCTCGAATTCCCGGTCTTCGTAAACATTGCGATCCGGATGCTTCTCCTCCCAGGCTTTTACCGCCGCGTCGCGACGTGAAAGGAGATCAAAAATTTCCGGCTGAAAAAGCCGCAGCATTGCCGTAACCCAGCGATTGACTGGCCAGGATGGACGCGCCTGATCCATCTCGAAAATTTCAACCATCCGGCAGACATCCTTTGCGGCATACCAGACCTCGCCGGTCACCCAGCGGTTCGTGGTGAACAGTCCGGTCGGGTACCCATGGGCATCCATCGAGATGGCGATGAGATGGCTGAGGGCGGCGTTGTCGCCTTCAGGCGGCTCGAAATCCGCCAAAAGAGCCGGCAGGATATCCGAAGGCATGCCCTTTGGCCGCAGGAAGGTGTGGAAATGGCCGTGTTCCTCCCGATCCTCCCGATGGGCGTGGTAGTAGTACTGGGAATGGGTCTCCGGATCGTAGGCATCCCCCTCGGGATAGTGATTCCACTCATAGAAGGTCTCGTGACCGCGAATCAGCTCGCCGACGACGTTGTCGCCTGTCTTGGTGAGCAGCCGGTAGCATTCCAGGATCTCGTGGCCGGCCGTCAGCATGGCCTCGAGTTTAGGGCGAGAAATCGGGTTTTGGTCGGTCATTGCACCCTGGCGCCTCTGGGCCGGCTTTTAAAATTCGGTATCGTCGCTAAGGTTAATCCCAGTTCTTAAGTCAGATCAACAGCTTAAGAAATAAGGCCAAGCCCTGGTCTCCCGCGCCCGCAAAGTCAGGCCACCAATCAAGCGATATTGACTAGATTTCCTGACCCGTTGAAAATATGTTAAATAATTCAACGCGCCAGCTTGGCGCCAACGATAAAAAACAAAGAATTTCTAAACAGAACAAAGACAGCGAGGAAGCCATGAGTTCCAGTTTCGTGAAATCCCTTCTGTCGTCCGGAGCGATACTTCCAATAGCCTTTGGGGCTGTCGTCGTAACGACAGCCGCTCTGGTCATGGGCACGTCTGCCAGGGCCGAATCGCCGGACGCACCAGACACCTTCATTCGGGGCGGGCATATCTACAACGTGAAAGAAAACACGTTCACGCATCACGATCGAACAGATGCCGCCCCCCAAAACTTCACGCAAGATTTGCCGAAGGACTATTACCGGTTTTACCCGGATACGATTGACCTCCCTGGCACGTTCTACGCGCCCGGTGCCGGCAAGACTTGGCCTATGAAGAACGGCAAGGTCGTTAAAGAGCTTCGCGTCGAGGGCGAGAAGGATCTCGAAGCAGGTTTTGCCGAACGCTATATCTTGGGCGAAGACCACGCCAAGCGTACACGTCCGGGTGAGCCGTTTGACTACGATCAGTTCGTTCTTGCCGTGACGTCGCTTTTCGCAACCGGCATGTTCTGGGAGATCATCGTTCACACCGAGGGAGACGCCTTGGTCGTCAACGCCATTGAATCTCCAGTCGTGCGCGGCGAAGTGATCGGTCGTGAAGACTTGAGGTCGGCTGAAGAGCAAGCTGAATTGGTCGCCCGCAACAAGCTCTCGAAGAAGGAAGCGCAGGCCCTCTATATGGCGGTTGGATGGAAGATGGTGGAAGAGTGGGAAAAATCCCAGAACGAGATCGTTTCCGAATACACGGAATGGAAGCGCTATAACTTCGTTCCCTTCCAAATCGGAAAATACACCGGCGACCATTACGTCAACCTTTATGCAAACGACAAGGTGGACAAGTGGGGCAATTTCAACCGGATGCCGGCCGACACGATTCTCGTGCTGGAGAGCTTCCACGGTGATGGCAATCGCACCGGCTTCACCGCCAGGTGGAGGGCCGGCGAGCTCGTCATTCTTGAAAAGATGGAAAAAGGCTTCAGCGCTGCAACCGGCGACTGGAAGATCACCAGGATCGACGCCAAAGGTAGTGCTGCAGATATCACAAAGGAAAGAGGCGCAAAATCCAATTATTTGTTCGCCCTTCCGGATGAGTACAAGAAGACGCTTTATTTCGAGACCGATGCGAGCTAGAACCTAAATTCGTTCCGGATTTATGCAAGAGGGGCGCTTTCGCGCTCCTCTTTTTTTTGAGCTTCCTCTTATGTGGAAGGCATCCTATGAGACGGCACATATAAAAACCGGGCGGAGCCTATCGGCTCTGCCCGGTTTTGCGATGCTTCACAAAAAGCTACCCCTCACCACTTTGCTCTTTTGACGGCCTTCAGATTGATTTCCGTTGGCGAAATATCGGTATTGAATCGGATGTTTTCATCCGTCATCAGAATAGTGGCGTGGCCGATCTGAAAATCAAAAACCGCCGACCATGTCGGCCACAAGACCTTTCCGTCTGGATCATCCTGGGTCGGGAAGACGCTGTAGCCCTGGATCGTCGTTTTCCAGAGCTGCCCCTTCGGCGTGTAATACTCGCCCAAATAAGGGGTCCAGAACTCGGCATCGACATAGACCACCTTGCGGCTATAGGGGTGCTGTTCGGGCGTTTTTCCCTCGACGACGTAGACCTCACGGGGTTCCCACTCATCGACCGGATTCCAATAGGGTGGCGTTCCTAAATCGAAGAGAGGAAATCGTTCTTGGGGCGTGGCAGCCTTTGGCTGCCAGAAAGGGTCCTTCGAATGGGCAACTACAAGGATCTTCTTTTTCGCGATTATCTTGAATTCTGGATACCAGGTCGGATGTGCGCTCAAGACCATCAAATCGTCGGTAAGGAAGTCCGTGGCACCCAACTTATCCATCCAGAAGGCCCCTGAAAAACGCCGTACTTTGCGCGCCGCTACCGCGTAGGCCAATAGCCAATCCGGATCCCCATTTACGTAGCGGATCAGGACCAGCCCATTTCCCTTCAAGTCCAGGGGTGCGGTCAGGACGGAAAGCGTTTTTTCCAAGATTCTCTTCTCTTCGGAGACTTGCCCGCCCCGGCGCAAAGCCCCTCTCACGAAAACCCGCTTGACAAATTGTTTCTGGACCCGTTCGAGCCCTGATTTGTCGTTGAGAAGTGCAATGACCGTGTTCGGGTATTCCTGACTATCGCCCTGCTGCTTGCCCAGGAACATGTTCCACATGACCTTGATGCCCGCCTTCGGGTCTTGCAAGTCGATCGCCGGAAAAGGCGCACCAGCCAGCCAGCCATTCACCTGATTCGTTGCGCCATCCAGCGTTACCGCTTCCAGATTGCGATTCGTCGCCGCCACCCATTGCGGATCCTTTGGATGAGGCTTCGAATGCTTAAGTTTCATCGTCAGACCCTTCTCGCGAATCTGCCACTGAAACTGCTCAGAGATAAGATTCTGAATGGTTTCCCCCTCGAAGGTCTTATCGAGAAGGGAGCCAAGATTCTTGGCGCTGATGACTGTCCCTTCGGGCACTTCTTCGGCATAAGCCGGAATCCCAAAGATCAGGCCAGCGGCCAACATGGCCCATATCCAAATGATCCTTGTCTTCACCATCATCCGTTCTGACTCCTGCCCCCTTATTTAGTAAGAACCCCTTAGCATACAAGGAGTTCTGAAAAATGCTAGGTGCGACCAAAGACGCTGGTCATAATCCACAACAAGTTTAAGTGGGTAGATGAATGAAAAAAAACCAATAAATTTTTTGGGAAGAAGCATGCTAAAACCGGGCAAAAGCTACGAGGAAATTCGCCAAGCATTTCGCTGGGAGGTGCCCGAGCAATACAACCTTGGCATCGATGTCTGCGACAAGCACCCGGCCAATAAACGGGCCTTAATCTACGAAGACGAGGCCGGCAACGTTACCACCTACACCTTTGGTCAACTGAGAAAACTTTCCAATCGTTTCGCGAACGTGTTACAGGCTTTGGGTCTCGAGCGCGGCGAACGCGTTGGCATTTTGCTATCGCAATCCCCCGAAGCGGCGATTACCCACCTTGCCGTCTACAAAGCGGGGGGTATTGCCGTTCCGCTGTTTACGCTGTTTGGACCGGATGCCATCGAATACCGGCTCGCCAACAGCGATGCCCGCGTGGTCGTCACGGACGGTTCAAATCTTGAAAAGCTACTCACCATTCGCGACCGCCTGCCGAGCCTTTCCACCATTATCGTGACTGAGGGAAAGGATGAAGACACTGCCAATTTCTGGGCCCTCCTCGATGAGGCGTCGGCCGATTTCAAGCCTGTCGCCACGACCGCCAATGACCCGGCACTGATCATCTATACCTCCGGCACGACCGGCCCGCCGAAAGGAGCCGTACATGCCCATCGTGTACTGCTCGGTCATCTGCCAGGGGTCGAGTTTCCTCACAACCTGTTTCCGCAGCCGGGAGATCTGTTCTGGACACCGGCGGATTGGGCATGGATCGGCGGACTGATCGATGTGCTGTTGCCGAGTTGGCATCATGGCATTCCGGTTCTCGCCCACCGGGCGCGCAAGTTTGATCCTGAACATGCGTTTCATCTGATCGCAAAGCACAATGTACGCAACGTCTTCCTGCCGCCGACCGCTCTCAAGCTCATGCGTCAGGTCGAAAATCCGAAGGAACGTCATGCCGTCAACCTACGAAGCCTTGGCAGTGGCGGCGAAACGCTGGGCGAGGCATTGTTGCGTTGGGGGGACGAGGTATTCGGCCTTACCATTAATGAGTTCTATGGTCAGACCGAGGTCAATTTGGTGCTGGGCAATTGCGCTACCATTCTGCCCGTGAGACCTGGTTCCATGGGACGTCCGATCCCAGGGCATAACGTCGATATCGTCGACGAGGAGGGTCATCCGGTAGCACCGGGGACCGTCGGTCAGGTTGCAATCCAACGCCCGGATCCAGTGATGTTTCTCGAATATTGGCGGAACCCGGAAGCCACCAAGAAGAAATTCATCGGCGATTGGTGTCTGACCGGCGATCTGGCAAGTAAGGATGACGAGGGCTACTTTTGGTACAAGAGTCGCGACGATGACATTATCACCAGCGCTGGCTATCGCATCGGTCCCGGTGAGATCGAGGAATGCGTGATGAAGCATCCGGCCATCGCGCTGGTCGCTGCCATCGGCATCCCGGATCCGGTGCGCACAGAGGTCGTCAAGGCATTCGTCGTTCTCAAGCCGGAGTTCTCGCCAAATGATGCGCTGGCGAGCGAGATTCAGGCTTTCGTAAAGTCGCGTCTTGCGGCGCATGAATATCCGCGCGAAGTTGAGTTCGTTTCCGAATTGCCGATGACGGCAACCGGCAAGATCATGCGTCGGAAACTGCGCAAGCAGGACGGAGCGCACAAGGCCGGTTAGGGCGGCCGGCTGCGATTGCCGAAATCTTGGGTGAAATCGACCGCCTAATCGCCGCCATGTCCCCCCTGATGCAGGCTGACCTGCGCCAGCTTTTCGACCTATTGGACTTCCCGCCGGCCAGAATAGCACTCACGGGCATTTGGAGCGGCTGGGAGACGGCCTCCGGGAAAGAGGTGGAGGATTTCCTGGGGGCCGTTGGTCGACGAGCTCATTTACGCTCCTGCAGCTTGCCTATGCCGCCTTCCACGACTTGGTTATGGCCGCCTGGTACGACAATCCGCGCGCCTGGCCCTGGGTGGGCTATGACGGGCCGCCGGACATCCCGGACGAGGTGCAAAAGGTAGTCTGATGGCGGAACAAATCCATATCGACGCTGCGACGCTCGAGAAGGACGAAAGCTTCGCCGCCGATGTCGCCATCATCGGTACCGGTGCCGGCGGCGGCGTGGCGGCGGAAATGCTGGCCCAGGCCGGCCTGCAGGTCGTGCTGATCGAGGAAGGCGGCTATTGGACGGCGCGTGATTTCACGGGCCGGGAGGGGGACGCCTACCGTAGGCTCTATTGGGACACGGGAAGCCATAAGACGAAGGACAAGGCAATCACCATCCTTCAGGGGCGGGCCGTCGGCGGCGGCACCGTCGTCAACTGGACGGCAAGCTTCCGCACGCCGCCCGAGACCCTTGCCCATTGGGCGGAAGCGTTTGGCGTGAAGGAGACGGACGCAGAGACGATGGCGCCGTGGTTCGAAATGGTGGAACGCCGCTTTGCCATCGCGCCCTGGGACGTGCCTCCGAATGCCAACAACGGCGCGCTGCTTCGTGGCTGCGATGCCCTTGGCTGGAAACATGGCATCGTGTCCCGGAATGTCCGTGGATGCTGGAACATCAGCTATTGCGGCTATGGATGCCCGACGAATGCGAAACAATCCATGCTGGTAACGACGATTCCAGCGGCGCTTGACCACGGCGCCATCCTGATCAGCCATGCCAGAGCCAGGAAGATCGAAACGGCGCACGGTCAGGTGAAAATGGTGCAGTGTCTGGCTCTCGATCCGGAAGGTATTCATCCGAACGGCCGGAAGATCAGGGTTTATGCATCAAACGTCGTCGTGGCGGGGGGTGGCATCAATTCACCCGGCCTGCTTCTCCGATCCAAGATTCCAGATCCTTATCAACGGCTTGGTAAACGAACCTTCCTCCATCCGGTCAATGCCCTTGCCGGTGAATTATCGAAAGAAGTCCTGCCTTTCGATGGAGCACCGCAGTCGATCTATTCGGATGAGTTTCTCTGGCGCGACGGTATCGATGGAAAGGTCGGCTATAAACTTGAGGTGCCTCCGCTTTTCCCCGTTCATGCGGCGATTTCGATCCCGACGTTCGGTGATCAGCGTGCAGACGGGATGGCGCAGCTTCCCTATACGCATGCCTTGATTGCGCTAATACGGGATGGGTTCAATCCCTCTTTCGAAGGCGGCACGGTCGTTCTCCAAAAAGATGAAAGTCCCGTGCTCGACTACCGTACAAATGAATTTCACTGGGAAGGATTCCGTCACGCTTATCTTTCGATGGCGGAACTTAGCTTTGCAGCAGGTGCAAAATCCGTTTTTCCCGTTCACCGGGAGACGCGGCCTTATGAAAGCTGGCGAGAGGCAAAACAGGCGATCACCGAGGGTCTTTCGATGAAACCTCCTCGCGCACTTATCTTCTCTGCACATATCATGGGCGGCTGTGCGATGTCGGACGATGCCAAGCTTGGGGTCGTCGATTCGTTTGGTCGCCATCACCAAGTCGAAGGGCTTTCCATTTTTGATGGATCCGTCTTTCCGACGAGCCTCGGCGTCAATCCCCAGGTATCGATTTATGCGCTGGTTGCCCGGAACACGGCACGGCTTACGGAATCGCTCATCGGACGGCCGATCAACTTTGCGTAGTTTGTTGAAAAATATAGTATTTTCTGATTGCCGTCGGGGCTGATAATCCCCATCGCGTCGACCCGGGTTTCCCTAATCCACGTGAATCACGCCGTCGGGATGAAAGGCATGAAACGCAAAGGCAAAACTTATGTCGTGAACGGCATCTTCCGGGCCATCCGCCGTTTTCCGTTGGACGATGACATTCCCTATATCGCGCCCCTCGCTGATACGCTCTGTATCAAGCGCCGAGTTCTGGCCGGATTCCCATGTGAGAATAAGACCATCGGCGACGATCTTTCGACGTTTGCGGAGAAATTTGAGGCTCCAGGCCTCTTTCCCCACCGAGACGACTCTTTCCAACGGGGCGATGTTTGACGGCATTTCGCCCCGATAGCGGAAAGGATAGGGATTGCGGTCATAGCCGGCATAGGGATTGTAGCCGTAGGCACGCATGCTCGTATAATTCGGGACCAGCACTTTTCCCTTTGGAGCCCGCTTCCGAAACTTCGCGAAGGATTCGACCCGCGCCGGGAGGAACGTCAATTTTTCGCCGGTAAGGGATCCGGCAATCGCCTCACCCGTGAACTGTTGCCACCAGCTTTCCGTTTGACGGTCGTACATGACGAGGTCTGAGTTGCGAAGTTTACCGGTGGTCCCAAAATCCAGGACTTTCCCTTTCAGCCGCCGGTCGAAAACGACTGCCGAGTTGCAAAGCGGGCAGAACGTGACGGAAAGGGGCACCTCCCCGATCTTGTCATTGACGATCTCGTGCCACATCAGGACTTGCACTGGATAGGCACGTGCCTCATCACCAATAATAACCGTCACAACGAGTTCATCATTGCCGACCGTCGAAATCTCATCGATCGGCTTAAATCTCGGATAATCAATTGCAGGAATACCGTCTTTCTTGGGTCCCCCGGAAGAAATCTCATTGAAGTCGATCGATGTTTTTGCAAAGTCCGTATGGGGCCATTCTGACCTCCATTTGCGCAAATCGCTGGATTTGCGCAAATCGCTGGCCAGGACGTCGTTCCCTGAAAAAAGATGGTAGGCGGTTACACAAAAGATAAATATGCCAGCTGCCAATAAAAGGGGCCTTGTCCAATCCTCGCGCATGATTCTTCCCTAGACTTGCACCTTGACACCACCGGGCGACTCACGTTTTAACGCGATGCCGCCGCGGATGGGCCAAAGTGCTTGGATGTTCGGATGCCGGTTTCGGTTACTTTTTCCGATATTCGTCCGGCAAGAACATCAAGTGATCGTAATCTTCCGCAGCTACGTGACAGGTTATGCAGAACTCAACCTTGTCGGAGCCCTTTCCCTTCGTCGTCCCAAAGACCTGCCCGTTTGGCAAGACCATCGTGTAACGCCAATCGCCGCTCGCGGGGTAGAATCCTTCTCCCATCTTTTCCATGACGAAGAGGGGACCAATGGGAGATTTCGATGTAGCCCCACATGGGTTGCAGGGACCGCACGGGCTGCAAGGGTTGCAGCCCTTGGCCGCACAAGGGTTCTCCGCCGCGCAGGGGTTGCAGGGATTGCATCCTTTCGCCGCACAAGGGTTCTTCGCCGCACAGGGATTATAGGGGTTGCATCCTTTCGCAGCCACGCTCGTGAAGCTGTCTTTCACAAGGATGGCGCTTTTGGGCATCTTCCCAGCTTCTTCGAATTTTCTGTATGCGCCTGCCTTCGCGTTCCCATAGTTGTTCACATAACGACCGCCATGGGTGGCGGAAACGTATGGGACGGTATTGAAGCGTTTCCAGGTCTGGTAATAGGCGGCGAAGGGAAGACCGGATTGCTTGTAGGCCTTCGCCATCTTGCCCTTGAGCTTCTTATAAAGCGCGTCTGCTTCCTTATCCGAAAGCTCTGGGCCTGCAGCGGCACCGCATGGACCGCACGGGCCACAGGGGTACAGCCCTTCGCCGCGCAAGGGTTACAAGGGTTGCAGCCCCGCCTTGCCATATCGGGATTCTTCGCGGCACAGGGATTCTTCGTTCCCTGATTTTTGTAATAGCCCGCGAGCTGCTCGGCTTGCACAGGGGTGTCACCAAGCGTCACGCCAATCGCAATAACGCCTGCCCCCGCCACCAAAGGAAGCATGGTGCCGGATAGCAAAACGGATTTAAGGGTTTTTAGGGAATCTGCACTCATCGGAGTCTCCTGATTCCAAGTCGCATTACACCAACTTTTTTCTTCTGCATTTCCTCCTTCGGTACGTTCCAACCTCAGGAGATCCTCTTAATCCGTAAGTGAGATTTGTTTTTGATTTTTAGAATCGTTCCATATATATTTGATTGTATATACACGGACTTGCCTGTTCAAATTCTGGACGATCACAAATTTGTGAGAGTTTTTTGTCAGCAGACGAGAGGCCGCCAAAAGCTGGGAAGTTGTGGGATTGTTCGGCTTTCCTTATCTTGCCGAGATAGTATCAAGGGATATGCACATGCCGGATGCATGGAATCGCGAAGAACTTAAGAAATTTGCTCGGACTAGAAAGGTCTGTGTTTGCCACAACTTGCGGCGATCCTCCCGAGCGGTGACGCGGCTCTACGACGAAGCACTGGCTCCCACAGGGCTTCATGCAAACCAAATGGCCATCCTGGTCAGTACGGCGCTTGCGGATCGGCCAACAATCTCGGGCCTTGCCCAGGAGATGGCGATGGATCCCTCAACCCTTTCCCGCAATCTAAGGCCGCTTAAACGGGATGGTCTGATCAAGGTGAAGGCCCGTCCCAAGCAGCGCCATAAGGAGCTTGCCCTAACCGCGAAAGGGGTTAAGCGACTGAAGGAAGCCCTGCCGCTTTGGACGAAAGTACAAACCCAGCTTGTCCAACAAATGAAGCCCGGTCAGTGGGAAGAAGTGGTCGCCACTCTGGCAAACCTGGCTCCCGACGCAGACGCTATCGCGGAACGGCTCTAAGCGGCCACGGCCTCACTCTCAACAACAATCCTTCTCCGATCCGCAAACGTCGGCCGCTTCCGTGGTGACGTCGTAGTCCATCCCCTTCGTCTCTCTGGGATGACGTGCGACGGTGCGTAAACAGTCGAAGGGATGGGCTTGTTCCAAAGGAATATCGACCCGAGGAGACACTGGATCGATCTCGCCCTTATACGGGGGGGTGAAAATCCGATAGGTTTTGTCACATACGGCCGTCGGTACGCCGCGTTGCAGAACGTGACCGTCATCGTCCTGTACCTCCCGCCAAGGGCCCTTATAGATCACTGCCTGATTGCGCTCCCAGCAAGGGCCCTCCTTGCCCTTGTGAGCGGTTACCGTTACGGACCGAAATTCGATTCCCTCGACGGTGCACCCTCGACGGTGCACCATGGAGTCGAGTCGCGCTTTTCGATCGAAATCCCGTAGAAACCCACTTCTTCGAACGCACGCAGGAAGGCCGTCTCCTGAAAGGCACCAGAAACACAACCGGACCAGAGCTCCGCATCTTCGCGTAGGCGTGCCGGGACCTCTTCATCCGACACAATATCCGAGATCGCCACGCGCCCGCCTACTTTCAGCACGCGATACATCTCCTGGAATAGCAGTTGTTTTTCATCCGGATGGATAAGATTCAGCACACAGCTCGAGACGATGACGTCGATGCTATTGTCGGCAATGAGTGGCGTCACCATCTCGCGGTGATGAGATTCGAAAGCGCTGTAATCCTCGTAACTGGCGATCGGTTTCTCGGCAATTTGCTTCTCGAGGACCCCGATATCCGTCCGAAGGTCTTGAATCCGAGCCCGACAAAAGGTGACGTTGTCCCAGCCGATCCGCTTGGCGATTGTGAGGCGGTGCTTTTCCGCCAAGGCAAGCATGTCGGGATTAAAATCGATGCCGATCACACGGCCGGACGACCCTACGACCTGCGAAAGCACATAGCAGGTTTTACCGCTGCCGCTTCCCAAATCCAACACCGTCTCGCCTTCACGAACGTAAGAGGTCGGATCTCCGCAGCCATAGTCGCGTTCGATAATTTCCTTGGGCAGAATTTTGAGATAGGCGGGGTCGTATTGCGGGGCGCAGCATAAGGCCTCTTCGCGAACCTGCGACGCTGCCGCATAACGGCGTAAAACGGCGGCGTCCTTATCGAGTGTCGTCGTGCTCATGGCGCGTCCCCCTCACCCATCGGAGCGGTAATGGAAAACCCTGTTTTATCCCGAGGAGAAACGTGAGCAAAGCGCTGTTGTGCAGCAACTTCATCAACGATCGGTGATCGGCGGGTAAAGGGGCTGTCCACCGGTGTTTCTGTCCTCACGACGGGATAGCCTTCCCTCGACCATCGGAAGATGCCGCCGCTCAGGTTATAGAAGGCGGTAATGCCTAGGCCTTCCAGGCGATCCCGGATTCGATGGACAAGCCGCGTGCTGCGCACACCAAGCGTACAATAGAAAACCACGGTCTTCCCCTCCAGCCGATCCCCATGCTCCCGAGCAAAGCCTTGCGCCTTCATCCCGGGCTCGATCCGGATCGCTCCCGCAAGGTGGCTTTCTCTAAACTCTGCCGGCGTTCGCACGTCAAAGGGAACGAAATCTTCCTTACGCGTGGAAAGGCCCTGGGAGAGTTCCTCCGGGGAGAGATTGGGGATGCTGGCGATCCGCCCGACCTCATTTTTGAAGGCGAAAAAGCCGCCAATGCCTGCGAGTGCAAAAATGAGAATGGCAAAAAGAATTACCTTTTTTCGAAATCCCCTTGCCTGCATTGGTGAAAGTCTAGTCGTCATTCGAAGCGGTTATTATAGGAAATTCGCAATCAACCACCACAGAATGGCAAAAATTGCTGCGGCAATGGTGAACTTGAATCGGGAAGCCATCGAGCCCTCTCATGTTTCCGTACGCGCCCATGGACAAGGGCAATCTGTTGTTTGCCCAGATTTTACCAGAAACCGAGCGCGACGGGTTGGCTTGTTGGATAAGTCCATGGGAAGGCAGTTGGATTCGCCCGCCGCCCTGACCGTTGCCGAAGAGCCCTTTTCCAGCCCCTTAAAATTACGCTATGATGAGGTTGCTTGTATCTACAACAATCGGACTTGCCGGAGGATCGAATGTCATCCGAACCGAAGGACCTCTGCGAAATCTGCATCCGAAAGGGTATCGAAACGGTGGCGACGACGTCGCGCATTCTGGCACACCATCCGGACCCTGAAATCGAAGATTGCCCGTGTGGTGGCAGGCTTGTTGATCTTTGTGACGCTTGCTGGAAAATCGAGGAACAAGCACAGGAAGAAGCCTTGGAAGGGGAATCTATGGCCCTTTAGGCTAAAAAAAGCCTACGATTTTCGATAGATATGTTAAATGAAATCCTAAGCACACGCCGTCTCGAGTTTGGCCTTGCCGTTATTCGTTTAACGGCCGCGGCCTTCTTTCTTTGTCTGGTCCATCGAGAAGATTGCCGCGCCTGAGAGAGCGGCCAGTGTGTTTCAAGCCTTTTATTTCATCGAATCGCTTCCCGCCATGGGCTCCATCTTCGTCGGCGCCGTTCAGACCGCTATCATCCTCGCCTTCGCCTGCGGACTTTGGAAGATTTGGACTTACGGCGCTGTCCTCCTCATGCATACGGCCTCGACGCTATCCACCATTGGACAACTCGCCAATCCTTACAGCGATATCAATCACCTGTTCTGGGCTGCCGTACCTGTACTTGGTGCACTTGTCGCCCTCTTCATCCTACGCAAGGACGACAAATGGTTGACCCTAGGTGGGTCGACTCATCCTGAACAACAATCGAACTGATTGAAAAAAAACGTAGTCGTACCAGGACTCGAGCCTAGGCCCCTAGCCCTTGAGGGAGTAGTAGACATCCGGTTCGAAGACGTCGACCTGGATTGCCGCGTTGCGTGCCGCGTCCGCTTCTTCGAGACTGCGACGTTCGGTGTCGGTGACGATCCCCGCCGAAACCGCGGCGGCAAGATCATCGGCGGTGACGCCTTTGAGCCGGCCATCGCGCATGGCATTGCGGAGCTTGACCTTGGCCGGTTGCGCCTCGACGACCTTGATAAGTGCGAATTCGAGGACGCCCAGCCCGTCCTCCTGAGCTGATGGCACGTAGACGTCGGGAGTCAGGTGACGGCGTAACTCGCCATCATTCAAAATTGCCGCTGCCACCTTGGTGCCGAGTGCGTCGGACGGTGGCCGCATGGAAAAGCCCCAAGGCAATACGATGAGCCTGAGCAACCACGCTACCGGTCGGTTGGGAAGGTTGTCGAGGACGCCGCCGAGCGCTTCCTCGATCTTCGCCAAGGCTTGGGTTGCCGCCCAGCGCATCACCGCTTCGTCCCGCGGCGTCTGGCCTTCGTCGTAGAAACGCTTGAGAGTCGCCGAAGCGAGATATTGCCAAGCCAAGGCATCGGCAAGACGTCCGCCAATTTTCTCGCGCCGCTTCAGTTCGCCCCCGAAGATTGCCAACGCCGAATCGGAAACCAGGGCGAAGGCTGCACTCCATCGCGACAACGCCCGGTAGTACCGGGCCGAAGGACCGCCGATGGGCGCGCTTACGAAACGGCCGCCGGTGAGCCCGAGGAGGAAGGCTCGGACGAAGTTGCGGAAAAAGAAATTGACGTGACCAAAGAAGGCGCGATCAAACCGGGCCAGATCTTTCCGCCCTATGGCCTCCATCTCTTCGCGGACGAAGGGGTGTGCACGAACCGCACCCTGCCCATAGATGATCAGGGATCGGGTCAAGATATTTGCTCCCTCCACCGTGATCGCAATCGGAACGGCCGTGTAGGTGCGACCGATGGTGTTCTTCGGCCCGCGGCAGATTTCGGCGCCGGCACGAATGTCCATGGTGTCGTTGAGAACGCTCCGCATGATTTCGGTAAGGTAGGCCTTGACGATCCCGCTAAGCACGGCCGGTTTTTCGCCGGCATCCACGGCACCGCAGGTCAGCCTGCGAGCCGCATCCATAAGGTAGGTGTAGCCGCCGATCCGGGCGATGGCTTCCTCCACGCCCTCGAAACGACCGATCGGCAGGCCGAATTGTTCGCGGATTGTGCCATAGGCGCCGACGACGCGGGTCGCCGTCTGGGCGGCGGCAATCGAAAGCGACGGCAGTGAGATCGAGCGGCCCGCCGCCAGGGATTCCATCAACATCCGCCAACCTTGGCCGGTCCCATCTGGGCCGCCGATGATGAAGCTCAAGGGGACAAAGACGCCCCTTCCGAAAATCGGGCCGTTGGGGAATGGAACGCCCATGGGATCGTGACGGTTGCCGATTTCGATTCCCGGCAGGTCCCTTGGCAGCAGGGCGCAGGTGATCCCCAGATCTTCCTCATCGCCTATGAGACCGTCCGGGTCGTAAAGCCGGAAGGCAAGGCCGATCACCGTGGCAATGGGTGCCAGCGTGATGTAGCGCTTCTCCCAGTTGAGCCGCATGCCCAACACTTCTTTCCCCTCGTAGGTGCCGTGGCAAACGATGCCGGTGCTGGTCGTGGAGGCCGCATCGCTACCGGCCGTCGGCTCAGTCAGGGCAAAGCACGGGATTTCCTCACCGCGCGCGAGGCGCGGCAGATAGTAATCCTTCTGTGCGTCGGTTCCGTAATGGAGCAAGAGTTCGCCGGGGCCGAGGGAATTGGGAACCATCACGGTCACACCGGCGGCGGCACTTCGGCTGGAGATCTTGGCGATGACGGCGGAATGCGCGATCGCCGAGAATCCAAGCCCACCGTATTTCTCGGGAATGATCATGCCCAGGAAACGATGCTGCTTCAGAAAATCCCAAGCCTCCTGGGGGATGTCCCTGGCCTGGGCGATTTGCCAATCGTCGAGCTTGGCGCATAGTTCCTCGACGGGACCATCAAGGAAAGCCCGTTCTTGCCCTGTTAAGGGCTGTGATTCGAAGTCGATCAATTTCTGCCAGTCGGGATTGCCGGAGAAAAGCTCGCCATCCCACCAGACGGTTCCCGCTTCAAGGGCGATCCGTTCGGTGTCTCCCATGATCGGGAGCGCCTTACCGACGAGTCGCATCAGGGGGGACGAAACAAGCGTCCGGCGGATCGCGAAAATGCCGAAAAGGAGCGCAATGGTAAAGGCAGCAACGGCCACGACGGCGAAGGCTTCAAGCGATTCGATCCCGCCAATAACCCAAGCGAGGAGAACTGCGGCCGTCAGGGCAATCCACGCCCAATAACCTCTTCCGGCATAGAGAAGGCCGAGAAGAAGGATCACACCGATCGCAATTAGCAACGTTTCCATGACGGCATCCTTTTCTTTTCTTTCGACGCGAGCTCCTTGACGCCTCGACTAGTTTCGCAACGGCTTACCAGTCATCAACATGTGTTTGACACGGGCAATGGTGCCCGACCGGCACGCCAGTCTGGTGAAGGCCCGGCGCTCGAGTACTAATAAGTCGTCTTCGTTCAACGTCTCCGTGACATCGCTATCGCCGCCGCTGAGAACCGTCGCCAACACGCCGGCCACGACCGTATCGTATGCGGTCGCCAGACCGAGTCTTCGGAAGTCCTCGACGGCCATTTTCATCGCGGCCAATGCGCTGGCCCCCGGCAGGGAAACCTCGACCGGCTCCGGCGGCACGTAATCGGCCACCAGGGTGAGCGCCTTGGCCTTGGCGTCGGCGAGCAGCCGATAGCGGTTCATGGTGATCCCGTCTTCGGGGCGCAGGAAAAGGTAGTCTTTCGCCTCATCCGCCGACTTGGCGACGGTCGCCGTGCTGATCGTCTCGAAAACTTTGCGGATCGGCGGCATGGGACCACCGGGACGGCGGGGATTGACCCACCACCGTGTCAGCATCTCCTTGCAACCGCCCCATCCGGGGATGATCCCGACGGCGGTTTCCACTAAGCCTGTGTAGGTTTCGGCGTGGGCCTGCACCGCATCGCAATGAAGAAGAACCTCACAGCCGCCGCCCAGTGCCATGCCCGATGGCGCCCCGATTACAGGAAACGGCGCGTATTTGAGGCCCTTGAACGTCTCCTGGCCCTTACCGATCACCCAACCGATCAAGAACCTGGCACGAAGCAGCGCCGGAAACAGCAACAGCACCAAATTTGCACCGACCGAGAAATTGGTACCTTCGTTGTAGATCACCAGGGCCTTGTGCTGTTCGGATACCGTGTCGATGGACTTGCGGATCATGGACAGAATGCCAAGGTTGAGCGAGTTCATCTTGGAATGGAACTCGAGACAGGCCACCCCGTCTCCGACGTCCCACAGACTGGCCGACCGGTTGGCGATAAGCGGTTGCGAACGGTGCTTGATGTCGGACAGCATCTCGACACCAGCGGGACGAACCAAATCTTTGTAGGCACCCTCGACGGTCAGGTATTGCTGCCGCCCCTCTTCTACCCGGTAGAACGGACGGTCGGCAGCCCGCTCAAGCAGTGGCGCCACGGGAAGGCCGGCGGTATGCAATCGATCGGCAAACCATGCCGGCCCGAGCCTATCGATCATCTCGAAGGGGCCGTACTTCCAGTTGTAACCGAGCCGCATGGCTTCATCGACCGCCACGATGTCGTCGGCGATCTCTGGAACGAGCGAGGCTGCGTAACCGAGTGTCTTTGAAAGAACACGCCATGCATATTTTCCGCCTTTGTCGTCGTGCTCGACCAACGCGCGCAGCCCTTTTTTCCACGCCGCCTTGACGCTCGCGAAGGTTGGTTTCGTGGCCGTCCGGTATTCACCGCTTGTGAGGTCGATCGCTTCCTTGATTCGTTTTCCCGTAGACGTATCGAGGCGGTAGAACCCGCCCTTGCCCTTACGGCCGGTGTAGCCCTTGGCAATCATTCGCTCAATCAGCTCGGGCTTTCGGTAGACGTCATGGAAAGCGTCTCCTTTTGCCAGAGCCCCAGCGAGCCCATCGAGGACATGGGGCATGAGGTCCAACCCAACCAAGTCGAGAAGTCCGAATACGCCGGTCTTGGGAATGCCCATCGGACGGCCGACGATGGCATCCGCCTCTTCGACCGTGAGCCCCGCGTCCATCGCCTCAATGACGCTGCATTGCAGCCAGAAGGTGCCGATGCGGTTGGCAATAAAGCCAGGCGTATCCTTGCAACCGACGACACTTTTGCCGAGCACCATATCCGCGAACACGCGAATGGTATCGAGTGCCTCGGGACGCGTTCTCTTACCGGCAACGATTTCGAGAAGGCGCATGTAACGGGGCGGATTGAAAAAATGAGTGATCAGAAAATCCCGGATAAAATTATCCGGCATGCCTCGCGTCAAAACTGCGAGGGGAAGGGTCGATGTGTTCGAGGAAACGACCGAACCCGGCTTTCGAACATCCTCAAGCCTCCGGTACAGGCTTTGCTTAACTTCCAGTTTCTCTATCACCGCCTCGATGATCCAGTCGCATTCGGCCAGCAGGTCGAAATGGTCTTCGGTATTGCCCGCGGTAATAAGCTTCGCGTTGCGCTTGTGCATGAAGGGCGCGGGATCGGCCTTCAGCATTTTGGTGATCGCCCCTTCGGCGATGACATTCCGGTTGTCCGCACCTTCGGGAACGATATCCAACAACACCACGCGCTTTCTGGCATTCGCCACTTGGGCGGCAATTCCGGCGCCCATGACTCCGGCGCCGATGACGGCGATCCTGTCAACGCCGGTCATTGAACGACCTCCAGAATGGTCGCGATGCCCTGCCCGCCGCCAATACATTGAGTCGCGAGCGCAAACCTGCCGCCTTCTCGTTTCAGGAGCTGCGCGGCCTTGCCGGTGATCCGAGCTCCGGTCGCGCCAAGCGGATGCCCAAGGGCAATCGCACCACCATCCAGATTGACCGCTGCCATGTCGAGGCCAAGTTCACGAATGGAGGCCAAAGACTGCGAGGCGAAGGCCTCGTTCAATTCAATGACGTCGAGATCGCCAACCTTAAGCCCTGCACGCGCCAGGGCCTTCCTGGTCGCGCCTACCGGACCGACGCCCATGATCTCCGGCCGACACCCCGCCACGGCAACGCTTTTAATCCTTGCCAGCGGCTTCAGACCCGTCCTTGCGGCATAGTCCTCGGTGCATACCAAGACCGCGGCGGCACCGTCGGTCAACGGGGAAGAGGTCCCGGCGGTCACCGTTCCTTCCTGATCGAAGGCCGGTTTCAGTGCGGATAGCGCTTCGAGCGTCGTATCGGGCCGGATACAGCCGTCTTTTTTGATCGTTCCATCCTTGCTGGTGATCGGTACGATCTCGTCATTAAACTTGCCATTCGCCTGGGCCGCAGCCGCCTTCTGGTGGCTTGCCACGGCGAAGCCTTCCTGATCATCGCGGGAGACGTCATAGAGCGTGGCAACCCTTTCCGCCGTCTCGCCCATCGATATGTAGGCCTCCGGATAGGCTTCGTAGAGGGCGGGATTGAGCAACGGATTGAACCCCGGCAGGGGTACGCGGGTCATGGATTCGACGCCGGCACAAAGGAAAACCTCGCCGGCATCCATCTGGATGGCGCCCGCCGCCATGTGGATGGCCTGCATCGAGGAACCGCAGAAACGGTTCACCGTGGCGCCTGCCACTTCGATCGGCAATTCGGCGATGAATCCGATCAGGCGGGCGGCGTTCAGCCCTTGCTCGCCCTCCGGAAAGGCGCAGCCGACGATCAGATCCTCGATGTCCTCGGTGCGAGCCCCGGTTTTTTCGATCAATCCCTTGACCACCTGGGCAGCCAGATCGTCCGGTCGAACCTTGATCAACTCGCCCTTGTTCGCGAAGGCAAAGGGAGATCTCGCATATCCAGCGATGACTACGTTCTTCATGGCGTTTTCCTCATCGGCTTAATCGCGCACCTTTCAACTCCAGCCGTCAGGCTCCTCCCACGGCTTGCTTGCTATGCAGGGCCTCGTTGGCCTGCTGCTCGATATTCTTCAATTCACGGAGCACATCCTCCAGATCGGAACGCCGTCCTTCCAATTCGATGATTCGTTCGCGCACCCTTTCGCGCAGCATCCGAACCTGGCTTGCATGGGTCGGATCGATGTCATAAAGGTCGAGATATGCCTTGATGTCGGCTAGGCTAAAGCCAAGACGCTTGCCTCGCAGGATGATTTTGAGTCGTGCCAGATCGCGATGGGTGAAGACCCGGTGTCGGCCCGCTCGTTGGGGATTCAGGAGGCCCTTGGATTCGTAAAATCGGATCGTACGTGGGGTGACTTGGACTTCACAGGCCAGTTCGGAAACGGAAAACAGTTTACTCACGACACCTCGCTTTCAGCTTTAGCCTTGTTCGAGTCTTCGGCTTCTTCGATGGCCTGTTTAGTCGTCTCGTCGGCTACCAACTCCTTCTTGGAGAGCTTTCCGATCATGGTCTTCGGCAACTCGTCACGGAACTCGACGAATTTCGGCCTCTCGATTGGCGACAATTTGTCCACGAGAAAGGCGCGTAAGTTCCCTTCGCTTAAGTTTGCCCCGTCGCGCAATTTGACGAACGCTTTCGGGGTTTGCCCGCGGTAACTGTCGGGAACCCCAATCACTGTCACCTCGGCTACATCCGGATGAAGGTAGATGGCTTCCTCGACGGCCCTCGGATAAACGTTGTAGCCGCCACAGAGGATCAGGTCCTTCACCCGATCGATGAGGAACACGTAGCCATCGTCGTCGATGTAGCCTACGTCACCCGTATGCAGCAGGCCTTCGTGTACGATTTCTGCCGTTTCTTTCGGACGCTTCCAGTAACCGGCCATCACCTGAGGCCCGGACACACAGATTTCACCGGTCTCGCCTACGGCTAGTTTCTTTTTCGGGGAGTCGAGCGATCGGATTTCAACCACCGTGTCCTGTAACGGAAGGCCGATCGAGCCTTCCTTGACGAGGCCGCCGATTGGGTTGCACGTCACTACCGGCGAGGCTTCGCTGAGCCCATAGCCTTCGACCAGGCTGCACCCAGTTAGTGACTCGAACGCCTTCTTAACCTCGATCGGTAGAGGTGCGCCACCGGAAATACAAACCTTTAAGCTTGAAAGGTCATGGTTCGGTGTGTCCGCATAACCGTTGATCGCGTTATAGATGGTAGGAACGCCGGGAAAGGCCGTCGGCCGTTTCGCAGCGATGGTCTTTAAAACTTGCTTCAACTCGAACCGCGGCAGAAGAATGAGTTCGGCGCCGGCCGCGATCCCTTGATTCATGATCGTCGTCATCGCGAAAACGTGGAACAGCGGTAGGACGGCCAGGATCTTCAGGGACTCATCCACGAGTCCTTCGATGAGTTGTCCCGTCTGCCGCGTGTTGGCCATCAGGTTACTGTGAGTCAGCATGGCGCCTTTGGGCTCTCCCGTGGTGCCCCCGGTGTATTGAAGAACGGCGATGTCTTTATCCGAATCGATTTTGACTGGCTCTACATCACCATTGTTTTGAATGAGCATGTCGAACGGCACATGTTGCAGATCTGCCGGAATTGCCAGGATCTCACTTCGTTTGAAGACCGAGAACAACAGACCCTTGACAGGAGGAAGGATGTCCCGCATCGGGCAAATCACGACCCTCTCGAGACAGGAGTCCTCCAAGGCAGCGGCGATTTTGGGATAGAGTTGTCGAAGGTCGAGCGTCACCATGATCTTGGTGCCGGAATCCTCAATTTGGTGAACGATCTCCCGCTCGACGTAGAGGGGATTGAAATTGACGACCGTGCCGCCGGCCTTGAGAATTGCGTAGTAAGAAATGACGTAAAAGGGCGTGTTGGGCAGGAACAGCCCCACCTTGACGCCTTTCTTAACGCCGAGCAGTTGAAATCCTCTGGCCGCACGGTTCACGAGATCGCCGACCTCGCCGTAGGTGTAAACCTTGCCAAGAAAATCCAAGCAACGACGATCGGGGAACCGGGCAACGGCGTCGTCAATCAGGGAATACAAGGATGGTTCAGGTAATTTGCCACGTTTGTCCCCGTGGCTACGCTGATCGCCCCAGATGAGCTTCGTCAACTTCATGCCCTAATATATGGGGCTTCGTCCTTAGATTTACGTTAACGAAAAGAAGATTACGTTAACGTTACATGCAGGAGGCTGCAGTGGATCAGGTGACGCGGAGAGATGGAACTAATTGATTATAAATAATAAATACTTCTCACCCGGAAGCGCGCTGCGGGAGAAGGGCGGCGAGTGCGGATCGAACGATTTCCTGGGTGTGGCCGATGTCTTCGCTCAGGATCCCATGCCTTTCGGAAGGAACCAGCTTTGCGGTCTTTTCCTTGGTGGTCAGTTTTTCATAGATGAGCTCGAGGCTTTTCGGATCAACGACGCCATCCGCATCCCCCTGAACGAGGGCAACGGGACAATCAATCTCGGGCAGCCGACGATCCAATTCATCGACCATGCGACGTAGTTCAAACAATCCACGGATCGCCATGTTTCGATAATTGATGTGCGGATGCTCTGAATCGTTCTCGCGGAAGGGCATGATGCCTTCCAGGGTCGAAACCCACTGGGCGAGTTTGTTGGCGCCGTGGATCAGCGGCACGAAGATCATATTCTTGTTCACGAATTTCATCGGTGTCGAAACGGCAACGATACCAGCAAGGTTGGCTGGTTTTTCGGCACCCAGGATCAAGGACAAGGCACCGCCACTGGAAAACCCTACCATGCAGATCCGGTCGGCGAAGGCCGACAGGGTACGATAGCCTTCACGCACCGGCTCCATCCAGTTCTGCCAGGTCCGCCCCCGGAGATCCCAGGGTGACGTCCCGTGTCCATTCAAACGCACACCGATCACCGGGTGGCCGTCCTCGAACAGGCGTTGTCCGAACGCACTAAGTTCCGCCGGCGATGCCAGAAACCCGTGAACCAGTACGACACCGAGACCGTTGCTGTTCTTAGGAACCAGAAGATAGGGTTCGGCATTTTCCGTTGCGGTTTCTTGTTCGTTGATCTCATCGTAGCGCGGATCTGAGAACCTCTTCTTCTCCCAGGCAAAGCTTAAACGTGCGTCGTCGAACGCTGCCTCGGCCCACTGTTGCTTGGTGATATCCTCACCTTCGTCCATCGCTTTCCTAATCGCTTGTGTCGTTTCGGCAATGGGAGCCGCTTCATTGGCGTAAACGGCAATGGGATTCTCGATGCGGATTTCATCGAAATCATGTTCCTCACAAAGTTTTGGCAGAAAACTGTAACAATCTGCGTCCGTTGCCAGGAGGTCGGCTCGGATCGACGAGGATATGAACTGGTCAAGTCCCCCACATCGATCTTCCAGGATGCCGCCATAGTCGTCCGGATTCAGCAAGCTGTGATGAAGATGGACGCTCGGCTGCTCCTGCATCGTTTTGATGGCTAGATACAGGATCTTGCGAAACGCCTCCTGCTCGATCTTCGTTTTCCCAGCATCGACCAGGCACACGATGAGCTGCGATGCAAGATGAGACAGATTGACGGTGAGGTTGTCATACATCTCATGCATGTAGGCGTCGCGAGCGGGAGAAACCCTACGTTCGATGCACATTCTGAAGAGGCGATCCACGGGTGTGCCCTTACCCGTTTCTCTGCGGAAAAACTCCTCCATCGATTCGACGCGCCGCAGCAGATGACCAAGCAATTTCCGTTCCCACCAGCTCCAAGACTGGCCCTGCCGAACGGGCGTACCGAGCCGGATATCCATGTCGGTATCTTTAAGCAGAAGGTTTCCTTCGATGAGCAGTTCCTCGGAAAATTTCTTCGGCATCCCGGCATTGAAGAATTCGGCAGATTTCACGGCAAGATTGTCGCCGATCCGAATGGGGTAAAAGGTGATGTTGGATGGTATGATCTCGGTGGGGCGATGGGCCTCCTTCATGAGAGCCTCGACGCTCTCGATCCCGAGTTGGTCGACCCACCGCGCCAAATGATCGGTACACCCCGCCTTCGCAAGTTCCAGAAGACCCGTTTTGAAGGCATCGAGCGTCAGGCCCAAAACGGCCGCCCCCGCATGGTGTTTTCTCTGCTCCTTCGCGACCCTCGAATAGACGCTGTATTTACCTTTTCTGTTAATCACCCGCCGGTCCTTGACCATGCCGCCCTCGGGAAAGACGACGACTTTTCTCCCTCGAAGGATCTCTGCGGCCAGAAACGGAAGCAAAGGAGGATAATCGTTGGGCACCGCTCCGAGACTTAGAAGATAATTGGACAAGACGCTATTGTCAGAGAAAAACTCTCGCGATGCGATAGAGCGACAATAGGCGCCGGTCTTTTTATGAATCAGGTATTGGGGAATAAAAGTCTCGAAACGCGCGAAATGATTGAACAGGAATATCTGACCGCTTTCTGCGCAATGGTCCGGATCGTGCAAGTTGATATTGATGCTTAGCCTGGACTCCAAGATGGACATGACGCGCACCGTCCATGCGCAAGCCGATTCGCTAATGGCAAAGGTTTTTTCAATATCGGGCTTTACATCCACATCCATCGAAACGGTTCGATTCTGAAGAACTCTTGAGCGGTTATGTTGGTCAGCAGCTATTATCAAATAGTAGCTAAATTAGGGGATTATATACGAAAGTCACATTTTTCACACGGCAGGGGCCGCTGGTTCAATCCCAGCAGCGCCTACCATCTTTTCAAATAGTTAGCATGATAATTAGTAGTAATTAAAGGTGTGTTGGTGCACTTTTGGTGCAGTTTTAATTGACTTGTGCCACCGCCCACGGTATCATATCTTCATGGCACGGGCAGAAAAGACCCTGGAGAAGTTGAGGCGGAACCCCCGTGATTGGCGGATCGGACAACTCCGCACTGTAGCTGAGGCGCATGGCTTCACGGTAGAGAACCCAGATGGTAGCCACTGGCATTTTCGTCATGAAAACTTGAGGGACATTTTAACGATCCCTGCCAGCCGGCCAGTGAAGCCGGTTTACGTCAAGAGGCTACTGGCGCTGATCGAGGAGATAGAATGATGAGTGATTATAGGGTTGTTTTATCGAAATTGTCAGAGGAAGACGGCGGTGGGTGGCTCGCAACCTCTGACGATCTTCCTGGCTGCATGGCTGACGGTGAAACGCCAGAGGAAGCCCTGAAGGATTGGGAGGGGGCCGAGGCGGCGTGGTTGGATGCGAACGCTAAAATGGGGAGGCCCACGCCAAAACCTTCGTCAATTCCCTCGCACAGTGGGATATTCACGGTGAGAATGCCGGTGTTTCTTCACACGCGACTCGCGGCACGGGCGGAAACGGAGAGAACCAGTATCAATCAGTTTGTAACTGCTGTGATTGCCAAAGAGCTTGGCAAACGAGAGGGAACCTAGGAAGGCGCGAACATCGGGGCTATGCGGAAGTAATGGGGATTATATACGAAAGTCACATTTTACCGGTAAAGAGGATGGCCGGTGCATCTGCAACAGAAAAGGTGTCATTTAAGTCACGATTTCGCCACATCTCTGGCAGTTCAGCGGTGGCTCTTTCCCGGCGCTTTCTTGCTCATGATCCGTCCTCTTGTAACGCGTTATTTGCGCACCCTTGTAGCCTTCGCTTAGGTCCGCTAGATCACTGTCGGGGGCCCTGCCTAATTCATAACGCGCAGGCGCATCGCTGTTCTTTTGCTTCGCCATAATCGCATCATAGTGCTGATGTACATCAATGTACATTGATGCGCTTGCTGCCTAATACCGCCAAAATGTGACTTTCGTATATAATCCCCCTAAATTAGGCCCCTTGGCACGAGCTGTAATCTTCATTAGCGGACAAGCCGCTATACATGGCAAGTGACCGGAAATCTCTGATCATAGTGACTCCGTCGCGCGACGGGAACCGGGGGAGTTCCGCCTGCCGCAGTCTCGTTCCTTTGCGGATTCGAAAAATTCCAGGTCGCGACAGGGTTTCAGTCTGAACAGACCCTGGAAGATCTGATCGAACGGTTCATCGCCATGCGCAAGAAGGTGGGATAAGTTCTTAAAGAAAAATGGTGAGCGCAGCAGGACTCGAACCTGCGACCCGCTGATTAAGAGTCAGCTGCTCTACCAAACTGAGCTATGCGCCCGAAGAGGCTGCCCCTATAGCAAAGCCATCTTCGCTTGTCGATAGGCTTCACTCAGAAGTCCTCGGCAGCGCCGCGGCGGCTCATACGGATGTCGCGGTGAATGTGGATGCTCATCAGGAGACCGAAGGCGAAAAGAAGCGTAAGAAGCGCGGTCCCACCATAGGAAATCAGCGGTAGTGGCACGCCGACAACCGGGATCAGGCCGGTAACCATGGCAATGTTGATGAAGAAATAGAGCGCGAAGGTAACGGTCACGCCCATGCCAAGCAGGCGGCCAAACTGGTTGCGGCTGCGCAGGCTGATCATGAAACCGCAAAGGACAAGAAGCAAATAAAGGCCAAGCAGGACGAGGCCGCCGGCAATGCCGAATTCCTCGGCTAGCATCGTGAAGATGAAATCCGTTTGCTTCTCGGGCAGAAAATTGAGATGCGCCTGGGTCCCCTGAAGGAACCCCTTGCCCCACAGTCCACCCGAGCCAAGGGCGATCTGGGATTGCAGGATGTGGTATCCGGCGCCTAAGGGATCGCTTTCCGGATCGAGGAAGACGAGGATGCGCCGCCGCTGATACTCGTGCAGCCCCATCCAGATGAGCGGCATCGTGGCAAGCGCCCCTCCGATCAAAACTACGAACTTCCAAATCCGGACCCCTGCCAGAAAGAAGATCACTAAGCCGCCTATGCCCAACATGAGCGCCGTCCCAAGGTCAGGCTGACGGAGAACCAGAAAGGTAGGCAACGCCATCAGCACAAGGGGAACGACGAGAAAAGCAGGCCGGGAGACATCCTCAAGGCTTGTTCCATGGAAGTACCGGGCAAGGGCAAGCACGAGCGTGATTTTCAGGATTTCGGAAGGCTGGATCTGAAAATAGCCTAAATCCAACCAACGCTGCGCCCCCATCCCGACGATGCCGGCGACCTCGACGGCCAGCAGAAGCACGAGCGAGACGCCGTAGATAGCGTAGGCATGCCGGAGCCAGAATCGGATATCCGTAAGCCCTACCACGAAGAGAACCGAGAGCCCGACGACAAAGCGAAGCGCCTGCCGGCCGGCCCAAGGCGTGAAGTTCGCACCGCCAGCCGAATAGAGCATGGCAACCCCGATCGCGGCGACAAGGCAGAGAAGGAAAACCATGCCCCAGTGCACTTGCCGAATCTTATCCGTCAAGCGGAGCGAACCACCGGGAACGTCGTCAATTACGCTCATGCTGTTCCTTGCTCTAAGCTTGCTTCCGACTTGCGGTTTTGCCGTTGAATTTCGAGTAGAATATCCCGGGCGATCGGTGCGGCGGCGGACGAACCGCTGCCACCATGCTCGACGATGACAGAGACTGCATATTTCGGGGCACTAACCGGCGCAAAACCGACGAACAGCGCATGGTCGCGCTCATGCCAGGGGCGCTCTTTATTCTTGAGAACGCCTTCCTCCCGCTCTCTTTTGGTGATCCGCATTACTTGGGAGGTCCCCGTCTTGCCGCCCATAGCCATCCGCTTGTTCCGAATCCGGGAACCATAGGCCGTTCCTCCCGGCTTGTTCGTAACCGCGACCATGGCCTCGCGGACGAACAAAAGCGTCGCCTGGCGAATGCCCAAGGATTCGAATTCAACATCGGCGCGAGCTCCGGTACTTTCTGGTCGGACAATCTCCTTCGTAATATGGGGGAAAACCCCATAGCCCCCATTCACAAGCCTGGCGGTCATAACGGCAAGCTGCAACGGGGTCGCCAGCGCATAGCCCTGACCGATCCCCGTGACCAGGGTTTCCCCTCCCTGCCAGGGGGAGCCCAAGGCAGCCATCTTCCAATCGGGATCTGGCACAAGGCCAGCCTGTTCGCCTGGCAGATCCTCGATTAAGGCCTTTCCCAATCCGAATCGGCGCGCCATCTCTGCGATGCGGTCGATCCCACAGCGACGGGCGAGATCGTAGAAATAGACATCGCACGAATGTTGGATCGCCTCGAACAGACGCATATGGCCGTGACCTTTCCTCTTCCAACAGTGGAACCGGTCCCGGCTAAGCTCGATATAGCCCTTACAGAAAACCTGATGCTCTGGCGTGATCAGACCAGCTTCCAGCGCAGTGACGGCGACGATCATCTTGTAGGTCGAGCCGGGAGCATACTGACCGGCGATGCTTTTGTTTGTAAGCGGTGTACGCCTGTCGGCGAGTAGTCGCTGCCAGCTTTCCTCACTTAGGCCGGTTACGAATTCGTTTGGATCGAAACCAGGGGCGGAAACCATCGCCATCAACTCCCCGTTATGCACATCCATGACGACGGCCGCACCGCTTTTGCGCCCGAAACGTTTGTTTGCAAATTTCTGCAAATTGGAATCCAGCGTTAGGGCTACCTGATGACCGGGCTTTCCCTCCTCGCGCGAAAGCTCACGGACGACACGCCCTACGGCATTGACCTCCATCTGACTGCTGCCGGCTTTCCCACGAAGGGCAAGGTCGTAAACCTTCTCGATCCCATTCTTTCCGGTACGAAAATCTGGAAGCTGGAGCAACGGATCATCCGTCAGCTCTTCTTCTGCAACCACCGCTACATAGCCGACTACATGAGCTGCAGAATCACCTAAGGGGTAATAGCGGCTTTGCCCAACATCGATCAGAACGCCTAGCAAGTCCGGCGTGTTCACCTCGACGCGTGAAACTTCCTTCCAGCTTAGATTTTCCCGAACCGTGACCGGAACGAATCCACGCTTCCGCTTCATCTCATGAAAAATCCGCCGACGCTCGGCAACGCCAATCGGTAAGATGAGGCTGAGTCGGTCAAGGGTCGCCTCGATATCCACCGTTTGCTCCGGAATAACAACGACACGGTAGTTCTTCCTATTTTCCGCCAGCGGCGTTCCGAAGCGATCGACGATCGAGCCCCTAGGAGGTTGAATCAGACGCAGGTTGACCCGGTTTTCCTCCGCCAGCGTCGTGTAGCGGTCCGATTCGAGGACTTGCAGATAATACATGCGGCCGATCAGCGCCATGGCAAGCGTCAGCTTGCCCCCCGCCAGAATCGCAGCCCGGCGGCTGAACATGCGATACCGGTCACCTTCCCGATACATCAGGTCTGCCGAAAAAGAACTTGCTGAGTGCGGGCGTAAACCCAGACAAGGCATGGATAAAGAGCGATGGTAAGGAGATATTGGAAGATTCCCGGGCTGGGATCATGAATCGTCCAATCGAGCAGCGAAAGAACTGCCCACTGAAGCACCGACGCGCCGGCAGCCACCACCATGAAACTGATCCAGGCAATGGAAAAGAATTCATGGAGAAAGTAGCGACGCTCAGAAACAACAACCCCATAGACGAGAAGTAAAATGCCGGTGTTCAACCCAATCGGGGCTCCGGAAAGCAGGTCCTGAAGAAGACCAATGAAGAACACCGCCGTCGCCGGTAACAGATCGGATCGATAAAGCCCCCAGTAATAAACCACCGTTAGCGTCAGCATGGGAACGATGCTGGCATAACCGGGGAGGTGAAACGGTATGAGACTAAGAAGGAGAAAGACAAGCGCCGTTATAAATGGCACAAGATTCCGCAAATAATGTTCAAGACGGTGCCAAAACGAAGCCGTCACTTGTGGGAGCCCTCTTTGGCGTCCGGACCTGCCGGCGAGGACGGCAACACGCCTTTCAAGCCGTAATTCACGACGCGGACAAGTTCCAGGCGGTTCCACGTGACAAAGGGCTGCACACGGACCCCCTCTTCACCAACGGAGCCCACCGTGCCGATAGGAAGGCCGGGGGGAAACACCCCGCCATGACCGGATGTGACGATCCGGTCCCCAGGGGCCATCACGACCCCTTCCGGCAGGTACAGCAAACGCGGGCGGTTTGTGTTGTCCCCCGCAAGAATCGCCTTTTCCCGGGATGATTCCACGAGAACGGGAATCCGCGAATTCCAGTCCGTCATCAGAATGGCGCGGGAAGAATGCTTTCCAAGTTGGGCAATCCGCCCGACGACGCCCTCGCCATTGATCACCGGATCGCCCCTCTTCACCCCATCGCGTTCGCCGGCATTTACGAGAACGCTACGGACGAAGGCGCTTCCGGAATCGGCAATCGTACGGGCCGTGACATAACTGATCGAAGCATCCGGAACAAAATTCATAAGGGCTCTTAAGCTGTCGTTCTCGGTTGCAAGCCGTTCCAACGTCAGATTCAACTGCTGAAGAGACGCCACCTCCGCATGCAGCCGCTGATTTTCTTCTCGGATGAGCACCAAGCTTGATATTTCTTCAAGCAGTGTCCGGGTAGCCACGATCGGACGGGAAACAAGATCAATGATCGGGGTAACGACATCCGTCACGTTTGCGCGCAAGCGCTCCATGAAGGCCGTTTCTACCCGTCCAACCGCAATGAGGGTGAGTGCAGCTAGAATGAGAAGAAGAAAAGGAAAGCGATGGGCAAGCGATCTTACTGGTGTCGTAAGACGCAGGAACGACCCAGCGCGCGACCTTGCCATCCTCCTTCTCCTTGAACTGCCAGCTCCGCCGAGCAAACCTTAGCGGAACAGGGCTTGATCAATAACTACTCAACAAGACGTTCTTAAGTGTCTTCATTTCTTCCAGGGCGCGGCCTGTGCCCAAGGCAACGCACGACAGGGGTTCATCGGCGATGGAAACCGGAAGTCCCGTCGCCTCGCGGAACACGCGATCAAGATTGCCGAGTAACGCGCCCCCACCGGTAAGAACAATCCCCTTATCGACGATATCAGCCGCCAGTTCCGGTGCCGTATGTTCGAGCGCCACCTTTACCGCTTCGACAATGGCCCCTACCGGCTCGGAAAGACTTTCGGCGATTTGTCGTTCGGAAAGCACCAGTTCCTTCGGCACACCGTTCATGAGGTCGCGCCCCCTGATCTCCATGACCCGGCCATCCCCGGTATCCGGCGGACAGGCGGAGCCAATTTCCTTTTTGATCCGCTCGGCGCTGCTTTCTCCAACCAAGAGATTATGGTGACGGCGGATATAGGCGATGATGGCTTCGTCCATCTTGTCGCCTCCAACGCGAACGGACCGCGAATAAACGATCCCGCCCAGTGAAAGTACGGCAACTTCCGTCGTACCACCGCCGATATCAACGACCATCGAGCCGGTTGGTTCGGTGACGGGTAGGCCAGCACCGATCGCTGCCGCCATCGGTTCTTCGATCAGGAACACACGGCGTGCGCCGGCGCTCTCGGCAGATTCCTGAATGGCGCGGCGTTCCACCGCCGTTGAACTGGATGGCACACAGACGATGATCTGAGGCGAGGCAAAGGTGCGTCGGTTATGCACCTTGCGAATAAAATGCTTAATCATCTCTTCGGCCACTTCGAAGTCGGCGATGACTCCATTGCGTAGCGGACGGGTCGCCTCGATATTGCCGGGCGTACGTCCTAGCATCATTTTCGCTTCATCGCCGACGGCGAGGACCTGCTTGCGGCCCTTTACACTAGCGATAGCCACAACAGAAGGTTCATTCAATACGATGCCCTGGCCCCGCACGTAGACCAGTGTATTTGCCGTCCCAAGATCAATCGCCATATCTGCGGACAGCGCGCCAAGAATTTTGGATAGCATTCCGTCTCACCCTGCTTTCTATTGGGTAGTGAAGGGGCGTGTTCCCACCTTCTCTCCCGCCATGACCTAAACTTACGCTGAGAGGGCCGCCGGAGCGGTCTTCTCCCGTTTAACGAGAAGCTTGTTCAGCGCAATGACGTAGGCGCGCGCGGAAGCCACCAAGGTATCGGTGTTTGCCCCTTGTCCGTTCACGGTCTTGCCCTTCTCTTCAAGCCGCACCGTGACTTCGGCCTGGGCGTCCGTCCCTTCCGTCACCGCATGCACCTGATAAAGCTGCAGACGGGCATCATGGGGAAACAGCTCGCGAATGGCATTAAAAGTCGCATCGACCGGCCCGTCGCCGGTTGCCTTCGTCTTATGTACTTCGCCGTCGATATCGAGCTCCAATTCTGCCGTCTGCGGGCCCGTCGAGCCACACACAACCCGTAGCGACACAAATTTGATCCGATTGTTCACCTGCATGAGCGCGTCGTCGACGAGCGCGATGATATCTTCGTCATAGATATCCTTCTTCTTATCGGCGAGATCCTTGAATCGCCGGAAGGCGTCCTCGATTGCGTTATCACCGAGGTCATATCCCAGATCCTTCAGCTTCACCCGGAAGGCATGGCGGCCAGAATGCTTGCCCATCACCAACTTTGACTGGGTGAGGCCGATCGATTCCGGAGTCATGATTTCGTAAGTACCAGCATGTTTCAGCATGCCGTCCTGATGAATGCCGGATTCGTGAGCGAACGCATTCGCACCAACAACGGCCTTGTTCGGCTGAACCGTGAAACCGGTCACCGTTGAGACAAGCCGTGAGGCTTTCATGATGTTTTCCGCTTTGATCCCTGTCATATAACCGAGCACGTCCGAACGCGTCCGAAGCGCCATGACGATTTCTTCCATCGCGGCATTGCCGGCTCGTTCCCCAAGGCCGTTCACCGTGCACTCGACCTGGCGTGCCCCCACTTTGATCGCCGCCAGAGAATTGGCGACGGCGAGGCCGAGGTCGTTGTGGCAATGAACAGAGATAGTTGCCTTATCGATATTCGGCACCTGGTTCATGATCGACGTGATCAAATCGGCAAATTCATCCGGAACCGTATAGCCGACCGTATCCGGGATATTGATGGTCGTTGCGCCTGCCTTGATTGCGCTTTCGATGCACTGGTAGAGAAAGTCACGCTCGCTTCGCGAACCGTCCTCGCAGGACCACTCAACATCGTCCGTAAAATTCCGGGCACGCGTGACGCTGTCGATCACCGCCTGATGGACGGCCTCCGGCTCCATCTGAAGCTTGTATTTCATATGGAGCGGACTCGTCGAAATGAAGGTGTGAATACGCTTACGCTTCGCCGGCTTCAGCGCTTCGGCCGCCCGATCGATGTCCTCTCGGCCCGAACGCGCAAGCCCGCAAATGGTAGGCCCATCGATCGTCTTTGCAATTTCATGCACAGCCTCGAAATCGCCTTTCGAGGCGATCGGAAAGCCGGCTTCGATAACGTCGACGCCGAGCTCTGCCAGCACTTGGGCGATGCGCAATTTCTCTTCGAGATTCATCGACGCGCCCGGCGATTGTTCACCGTCGCGCAAGGTCGTATCGAAAATGATGACTCGGTTTTTATCCGTGCTCTTGCTCATCGGGGTATCCCTTCAGATTCTTCGTATGACTTCAGGCTTAAAGACGAACTCCCTGAACGTCTGCTGGCATGCGGCAGTGACGCTCAGGGCGCCTAAGTCGAAGAATCTCCGCGAGCGAATTCGCGGCAGCAGGGAACGGCAGAGGAGCCGGGAATGTGGCAAAGCTGTGGGCCCCGCACAGGCGAATCGTTCCGCCGGGTGTGAAACCGAATCGATCTTTCGGTTCTTCGTGCATCTTTGCCGCGTTCCCACCGGTTCGACACTGTGCCAAACCAAGTAATTGCCTTTTATCCCTTGTGGTTAGGATTAACAACCGAAGAGAATTGTCAACAAAATTGGTTAACACTTTCTTTGTAATCCAAGGAAATGTGCGCTTCTCCGAGTCCTTTTGCAACGCCCGGGGAGCAATTTTTTAACTTTTTCCTCCATCGGCGGCCCTCCCATGCCCTGGCCATGACCTAGTTTTGAACCCTTCAGTTCAAAATTGAGAAGGCTGGCGCCATGTATCTGGACTACCCGAAAGGCAGACGATCGCGCGGGAAATGATTATGAACTATCTAGTCCAAAATGGGGCGATCATCCATCGAGGGCCGACAGCGCGACCCGCACCACATCGTCCAATGCCGTCCGATCCGGCTTCGCCTTGCCGACCACCCGAAGGCCGGTAAGGGTGCTCATAAGGTAGCGCGCAAGGGTGCCGGCGCGGCGGTCGGCCCGGATCTCACCTGCCGCCTGGCCGCGGGCAATCACCTTCTGAAGGACATCCGCGATCCGATCGAAGATGGCGTTCACCCGAGCCGCGACCTGGGGATCGTGTGCTGCGAGCTCGGCCGCCGTGTTGATAGCGAGGCATCCGTGACGTCCTTCTTTCGTCAACATGCCGTCGACGGCCATATCGAAGAGATCCCGGATCGCCTGGCGCGGGGAAAGGGCGCCCTCGAGTCCCAAGGCGACTTGCCGGACGATTTCATCCCCATAACGGTCTAGGGCCGTGACGAAGAGCTCATGCTTGCTGCCGAAGGTCTCATAGAAGCTGCTCTTGCTGATGCCCATGGCCGCGATGAGATCGAGGAGGGAGGTTGCCGTATAGCCCTTCGCCCAAAAGGCGTGCATCGCCTGTTCGAGGGCTTCGTCTTTGTTGAATTCCCGTGGTCGCACCATGGTCCCAACCCATTTCAATCCAGTCTGCCCAATATAGGGCTTTTGGACCATTTGGTCCACTAAAACCTTTCCATCAGACAGAGCGCCGGACGGCCTTGGCGTTGCCATTAACCAATTGATTTATCTAGTTTTTAGACTTATCGACGAGGCGACGCTCGGTGATCCACGGCATCATCGCCCGAAGCTTCTCACCGACGGCTTCGATAGGATGGGCCGCCGCCTTGCGACGCATTGCCTTGAAGCTCGCTTGGCCGGCGGTGTTTTCCAGCACCCATTCCTTTGCGAAACGACCGGATTGGATGTCATCGAGCACGCGCTTCATCTCTGCTTTCACCTCGGCATTGATGATGCGGGGCCCACTTCGGTAATCCCCATACTCTGCAGTGTTTGAGATCGAATAACGCATGTTTGCGATGCCGCCCTCATAGATGAGATCGACGATCAACTTCACCTCATGGAGACACTCGAAATACGCCATCTCAGGCGCGTAGCCCGCCTCCGTGAGGGTTTCATAGCCGGCCTGAATGAGGGAGGTAAGACCGCCACAAAGAACGGACTGCTCCCCGAAAAGGTCCGTCTCGCATTCCTCACGAAACGAGGTTTCAATAATCCCGGCGCGTCCGCCTCCGATCGCCGAGCCGTAGGAAAGCGCCACATCCAGGGCATTACCGGACGCATCCTGTTCCACCGCTACCAAGCAGGGAACGCCACCGCCGCGCTGGTATTCCGAGCGCACGGTGTGTCCGGGTCCCTTCGGCGCAATCATGAAAACGTCGAGATTCGGGCGCGGCTCGATCAGCTTGAAGTGAATGTTGAAGCCATGGGCGAAGGCAAGGGCGGCGCCCTCTTTTAGATTATCGGCGATCTCTTCGCGATAGAGGCTGGCCTGAATCTCATCCGGAGCCAAGACCATAAGCACGTCTGCCCATTTCGCCGCCTCCGCAGGAGTGACGACCTCAAGCCCCGCCTCCTTCGCCTTAGCAACGCTTGCGGAGTCCGGGCGTAGCGCGACGCGAACCTCTTTCACCCCACTCTCCTTCAGGTTATTCGCGTGGGCATGCCCCTGGCTGCCATAGCCAACAATTGCCACTTTCTTCGGCTTGATAAGATTCACATCCGCATCACGATCGTAATAGACACGCATCACTCAATCCTCTTGCTATCCAGCCCAACCGGGCGGGCTACAGCGCTTCAGGCCCCCTTGAAATCGCCACGACGCCGGTACGCGAGACATCGACGAGCCCCAATGGAATCATCAAATTGATAAAGGCATTCAGTTTATCCGTCGAGCCAGTCATTTCGAATACGAAGGAGTGGCTCGTGCTGTCGACAACGCGCGCCCTGAAAATATCGGCGATCCGCAAGGATTCGACCCGTTGCTCGCCACTGCCTTCGACCTTGATAAGCGCGAGCTCACGCTCAACGGCCGGTCCTTCGGTCGTGAGATCGCTCACCTTGTGTACCGGTACGAGCCTACCAAGCTGTGCCTTGATCTGCTCGATCACCATTGGGGTGCCGGACGTAACAACGGTGATCCTGGAGAGCTCCTTTTTGGCATCCACCTCGGCGACAGTAAGGCTTTCGATATTGTAGCCGCGGCCGGAGAAAAGGCCGATGACGCGTGCCAGCACCCCCGCCTCGTTGTCGACGAGCACCCCAATCGTATGTTTCGCGATTTTATCCACGCTTCTTTCCTCGACCGATCACGTCCCCACCCTAGATAAGGCCCATTCCTTCTTCAGAGACCTCGCCCGGTTTGTCTTCCGGTCCAAATAACATTTCGTTATGGGCAGCGCCGGATGGAATCATCGGGAAGCAGTTTTCCGCTGGATCAACGCGGACATCCACGATGACAGGCTTGTCGACGCCGATCATCTCCTTGATGACCGGGTCGACGTCCTCCGGCTTCGTCGCACGCAGGCCAACCGCGCCGAAGGATTCCGCAAGTTTCACAAAATCCGGCAATGCCGCCGTATAACTTTCGGAATAGCGGCCGCCATGCATCAACTCCTGCCACTGACGGACCATCCCCATATATTCGTTGTTGACAATGAAGACCTTCACCGGCAACTGGTGTTGAACAAGCGTCGACATTTCCTGGATGTTCATCAAGATGGAGGCCTCGCCGGCAATGTCGATGACGAGGGATTTCGGATGGGCGATTTGGACTCCCATCGCGGCCGGCAGGCCATAGCCCATCGTTCCGAGTCCGCCGGACGTCATCCAGTGGAACGGCTTTTCAAATTTGTAGTATTGGGCGGCCCACATTTGATGCTGCCCAACCTCGGTCGTGATGTAAGCCTCCCGGTCCTTCGTTAGCTCATAAAGCCGCTGAATAGCGTATTGCGGTTTGATGAGTTCGCCGGATTGCATGTAGTGCAGGCAATCCCTTGCCCGCCACTCGTCGATTTGTTCCCACCACTCCTTCAGCGCTTTCTTATCCGGTCGCGCCTGAGCGGCCTTCCACAATTTGATCATGTCCTCCAACACATGGGCGATATCGCCGATGATGGCCAAATCGACCGGCACGTTCTTGTTGATGGAGGACGGGTCGATGTCGATGTGGATCTTTTTCGATCCTGGCGAAAAAGCATCCAGCCGACCGGTCACACGGTCATCGAATCGAGCCCCGATATTGACCATGACGTCGCAGTCATGCATCGCCCAATTCGATTCGCAGGTGCCGTGCATGCCGACTAGGCCCAAGAACTGGGAATGCGAGGCAGGGAAGGCGCCAAGCCCCATCAACGTACTCGTGCAGGGAAAACCGGTCATTTCAACGAACTGGGTCAGCAGTTGGCACGCCGCTACGCCAGAATTAATGACGCCGCCGCCATAATAGATAAGGGGCCGCTTTGCCGATCCCATAAGCTCGACCGCTTGGCGGATACTTTCCGTATCCCCCTTCACCGTCGGCTTGTAGGTTTTATGCTCAACATTCGTAGGCCCATAATAAGAGCCGCCGGTCATCAAAACGTCTTTCGGCAAATCGATAACAACCGGCCCTGGGCGTCCACTGCGCGCGACGTAGAAGGCCTCGTGCACGGTGTGCGCAAGTTTATCCGCCTCGCGCACAAGATAATTATGCTTCGTGCACGGTCGCGTAATGCCGATCGTGTCCGCTTCCTGAAAAGCGTCGGTGCCGATAAGATGCGTCGGAACCTGTCCGGTCAGACAAACAACCGGCACGCTATCCATGAGGGCATCCGTCAAGCCAGTGACGGCATTCGTCGCCCCAGGACCAGAGGTCACCAGGACAACGCCTACCTTGCCGGTCGAGCGCGCATAGCCTTCCGCCGCGTGCGCCGCCGCCTGTTCGTGGCGAACGAGGACGTGCCGAAGTTCCTTCTGCCGGAACAACGCGTCATAGATTGGCAGCACGGCGCCGCCCGGATAGCCGAAAATAACCTCAACCCCCTGATCAATCAGGGCCTTGAGGACGATCTCCGATCCTATGATCCGATCCTGACTCATTCCCGCGTCCTTCTCAGCGCGTTGACGAACTTTGATTGCGAGTTGGGAGAGGGCCGGAATCCCTCAGATTTCACCGACAAGCGGCACAACCTAGTCGGTCAGTCGGACGGGGTCAATGAAAACTGACGAATAAATGAAAAGATTTTTTGGTGTAAACTTTCCGAATATTGCTCATTTACCCAGTGCGCCCCTGTCATCTGGTGACGGAACCAGGTGAGCTGGCGCTTCGCATAGTTTCGTGTGGCTTGTTGAGCAAGGGATATCGCGGCCTCCAACGTGATCTCCCCGTGCAGGTGCCGGAGCAGTTCAGGCACGCCGACCGCCTTCATCAAAGGAAGTTCCGGATCCAGCCCCTCAAGAGCGGCTACCTCGGCCAGGGCCCCTGCCTGGATCATCCTGAGAAAGCGCTGATTGCACGCCTCATAGAGGACTTCCCGGGAGGGTGAGAGGACGATAGGGGCAAGCTCGGTAGGCATCTCCTCGCCCTCCTCACGCTGCCAGTCGGCCAAGGACCGGCCGGTGGCGGTGATCACCTCCCAGGCACGGAGAAGCCGCTGACGGTCACTCGGATGGAGGCGTGCCGCCATCACTGGATCGCACCCCTGAAGCCTTGCATGAAGGCCGGCCGGCCCAAGCTCCTCAAGGGGGTGTGCCGCCTCGGCGCGCACTTCCGGTGGAATGTCCGGCACGGCCGCCAAGCCATGGACAAGGACGTGAAGGTATAATCCGGTGCCGCCGACCAGGATGGGAAGCTTCTCCGTCTCTCTCGCCGCATGAATTTCTTCAAGCGCCATTGCCCGCCACTTGGCGGCGGAAGCAGGCGTCGTTGCCGGCAAAACCCCATAGAGACGGTGAGGTGCGCGTGCGAGATCCGCCTCACCTGGCTGCGCCGTCAAAATACGCAGGTTGCGGTAAAGCTGCATGCTATCCGCGTTGATGACGATGCCATCGAAGGCCTCGGCAACGGCAAGTGCAAGCGCGGACTTCCCACTCCCCGTCGGGCCACAGATGACGAGAACGCGTTCTGTCATGTCAATCGGCCTTGGAAGCGGACCCAGCTTTTAAGAATCACGATAGCATGAGCGAGACGAGCCCATCGGCAAGTTTCGGTTCAAACCAAGTGGATTTCGGCGGCATGATTTCGCCGACATCGGCAACGGCCATCAGATCGTCGAGCCGTGTCGGGTAAAGCGAAAAAGCAATGGCCATTTCACCCGAATCGACCCGGCGCGCAAGCCCGTCCAATCCATGAACGCCACCGACGAAATCGATCCGGTCGTCGCGACGCAGATCCTCAATGCCAAGGATGGGAGCGATCAGATGATCGGCAAGGAGGCTCACATCTAGCCTGGCGACGGGATCCGCCTCTGGCATACGTGTCGGGTGTATCGCAAGCCGATACCAATTTTCCTCGAGATACATGCCAAACTCGCCCGGATGGGCGGGTTTCACCGCCTCTTTGCATTCGGTAATCGTGAAAGCTTCCTGAATGCGCTCCAGAAACGCTTGCTTCGTGAGCCCCTTCAAATCCCGAATGACGCGGTTGTAGTCGAGCACGTGTAGCGAATCGGACGGAAAGGCGACGGCAAGAAAATAGTTATATGGCTCGTTACCAGTATGGTGCGGGTTGGCCGCACGTTTTGCCGCCGCAACCCGCGAGGCTGCAGCCGAACGGTGATGGCCGTCAGCGATGTAAAGCGTCGGCATCGCCTCGAGGGCTTCGCTAATCCTGTCGATCGCGGCCGGATCCTCGATCGGCCACAGTGTATGCAGAACCCCATCGTCGGCCGTGAGATCGTAGGCCGGCTTTCTGTCGGTGACTTCCGAAACCAAGGGTGGAAGCGCCGGCGCACGCCGATGGGCAAGCAACACTGGCCCGGTCTCGGCGTCCAGAGCCTCGATCTGACGAACGCGGTCGTTTTCTTTTTCGGGGCGCGTCAATTCGTGACGGCGGATACGGCCCTCGTCATAGGCCGTAACGGAGGCGGCAAGGACGATCCCGGTCTGGGTATGCCCGCCCATTCGAAGCCGGTAGACGTAATAACAAGGCGTCGGATCGCGATGAAGAATGCCTGCTGCCAGCATGGCTTTCAGATTTGCCGCCGCCTTCCCATAGACTTCCGGCGCATGGACATCCGTCTCCGGCGGCAGGTCGATCTCGGGCTTCGAGATATGCAGAAAGCTCCACGGCCGTCCTTCGGCACGGTGACGGGCTTCCTCACTGGTGAGCACATCGTAAGGTGGCGCCAGCACATCGGCGGCATGCTCCGAAACCGGGCGGAGTGCTGCGAAGGGTGTCACTAACGGCATCCCAAACCGTTTCCCTAATCCATCCCTAGCCGTCAAGACATTCCTCACCGCAGACACCATCTGCGGCCAAGAATGGTGCGAGCGTAAATCAGTCTTCCTCTATTAGCAGCGCAAGGAAACGCGCTTCGCCGCCTCTACGCGTGACCTGCAGAAAGAAAAATTTATGACCGGCCTTCCGCGCTTTCTCAACTTTCTCGACGACTGCTTTCGGCGAATTCACTTCCTCGTGGTCCTGGCCAATGAGTGTAATGACATCTCCCGGTCGAATACCTTTCTTCATCGCCGCGCTGTTTTCATCGACGTCAACGACCACAACGCCTTTTATATCGCGTGGCAAATTGAACGCATTGCGGGTATCGGAGCTCATCGAGGCAAGGGATAGACCAAGTACTTTCGCGCCTTTTTTTGGCGTTCCTTCTTCCGAGGGCTCTTCCTCCGCTTCGGCAACCTGCTCTTCTTCCATCAGGCCGATTCCAACCTTCATGGTCTTCTTCTTGCCTTTCCGCCAAATTTCGACATTCACATTTTTACCGACGGCAGTTTCAGCGACGACACGGGAAAGCTTGCGGACTCTATTGATTTCCCTATCCGCAAAGCGAAGAATGACATCCCCCGGCAACAGCTTCGCTTTTGCCGCCGGACTATCGTCGACGACACTCGCAACCATTGCACCGCGCGGACGGCCCATACCGAGGCTTTCGGCAATCTCCGGCGTGACTTCCTGAATGCGGACACCGAGCCAGCCACGGCGCGCATGGCCATATTGCTTCAGCTGCGCAATGACTGGCTTGGCCAGGGAAGATGGAATGGCAAAGCCAATCCCGATACTCCCGGCATTTTCGCCGAAGACGCCACGTGGCGAAAGAATGGCGGAGTTGATGCCAACGACCTGGCCCCGCATGTTGAACATCGGGCCACCGGAGTTTCCACTATTGATCGGCGCATCCGTCTGGATGAAGTCAACATAGGGTCCCGAAATGGGTCCCTTAATTTCCCTGGCACGCGCCGAAATGATCCCCGCCACCACCGAACCTCCCAGACCGAATGGATTGCCGATGGCGATGACCCAATCGCCGACCTCGGCCGTATCCGAATCCCCCCAACGAATGACAGGAAGCGGTTTTTTCGTTTCAACCTTGAGAAGCGCCAAATCCGTTTTTGGGTCGCGACCAACAATCTTGGCCTTCAGGTTCGTGTCATCATGCAAAATAACGGTGATTTTTTCCGCATCTGCGATGACGTGATTGTTCGTCACGATATAACCGTCCGGGCTAATGATAAAACCAGACCCTCCGGACGGCACCCTGCGCGGACGACGTTCTTGCCGAGGCATGGGCTGCCCGAAAAATTCTTCGAAGGGTGAGGAGCCTGGAGGAAATGGCTGACCTTCCTGTCCACGCTGCCCACGATTCTTGATGACTCGAATCGTCGAAACGTTGACGACCATCGGCGTTAATTCTTTTGCCAAATCGGCAAAGCTACCCGGTCCCTGTTTTGCCTGGGCTGGAGCAGCAAGAAACAAAACGGCCAGCAAGAAAAATGAAGCCGCAAACAATGGAGCAAGAATCGAAAATGGATTTTTTGGGGTCGGCATGTGGGGCGCCATCATCGAGAGCTTGGCCTGGATCATAGGAGTCTCCTGTCTACCTTTTCGTCTTCGGTTCATGTTCGAAGGGCTAGCCCCTTTCAAACATCCCTCCGGAAAGATCGGATTCGCCAACCTCTGTGTTGGCGCCCCTAAGAGCCTTATTCCTAAGACCGTTCCGCATGCCTTCGGATGGAACTCCAAATAAATTTAGGTACCGCTGGAGAAAATCAAGGCCGTAGTTTAAACGCAAGATCACAAAATCGAGAGGCGTGCTGCCAATCGGTTTCTTTACCGTTTTGACTTCGCGTTCCTTCCCTCTGGCTCTTTGAAAAACTTGAAGAAAGCACTATCCGGTGAGAGGATGAGCGTTGTATTACCGCCTTGTAATGATTCGCGATAGGCCTGCAAGGATCGATAGAATGCGTAGAAATCCGGTGCCTGGGTAAAGGCATCCGCATAAATCTGAACCGATTGGGCATCCCCTGCACCACGCAGGATTTGTGCCTGTTTTCGGGATTCGGCAAGAATCACGATACGGTCTCGGTCGGCGCGGGAGCGGATGCGTTGCCCAATCTCGGCACCTTGCGCCCGGAACTCCTTCGCTTCACGTTCGCGCTCGCTTTTCATTCTCGCATAAATTGCCTGGCTATTCTCAGCAGGCAAGTCGGCGCGACGGATGCGTACGTCTATCACACGCATGCCGAAACGTTGCGCCTCGGCGTCCACCTGGTCACGGATCATTTCGCGAATGCCCATACGCTTCTCGGTCAACACCGCAGCCAAAGGCACGCTGCCGATCACACGTCTTAGACCCGCACTCATCAATGAATTCAGTCTGGCGCGTGCGCCCAGTTCGTTTGCCACCGTCTGGTAGAATAGAAGTGGGTTGACAATCTTCCAACGCGCAAAACTGTCAACAACCAAACGTTTTTGATCGGCGGCAATAACTTCTTCCGCCGGATGGGGGAAGTCCAGTAACCGCTTATCGTAATAAATCACATCCTGAATGAAGGGGATTTTGAACTTTAACCCTGGCTCGGTGATTACCTGTCTTGGATCACCAAATTGGAGAACGATTACTTGTTGGGTTTGGTGCACCGTAAAGAGCGTATTCAACGCCACAATGACGGAAACCAGGACGATGCCTATTGTGACAAGAAAGGCAGTTTTTTTCATTATTCTCCGGCCTCCTCGTCATCTTGTTTTTTGATTCGTTTCTGAATTTCAGGCAACGGAAGGTAGGGTACGACTCCAGCTCCGCCTGACGCATCCGAATCGATGATGACCTTCTCGGCGTTACGGAAAATCTCTTCCATCGTTTCCAGATAAAGCCGCAGTTCCGTGATTTTTTCTGCTTCCCGGTATTCTTTGTAGACTGCAAGGAAGCGATTTGCGTCCCCTTGCGCGCGGGCTACGATCTCCTGTTTATGGGCCTCCGCCTCCTGAATGTTTCTTTCCGCTAGACCCCGTGCCCTCGGAATGATGTCATTCCGGTAGGCTTCCGCTTCGTTGCGCATCCGTTCTAGATCGGCACGGGCACGCTGGACATCGCGGAAGGCATCGATCACTTCCGAAGGTGGGTCGACCTTCTGCAATTGGACCTGCGTAATCTCAATACCGGCATTGTAGTAGTCCAGAATCTTCTGGAGGAGGGTGTGCGTCTCCTGCTCGATCTGCTGGCGTCCTTCCGCAAACGCCCGCGCAATTGGCTTCTGCCCAACGATTTCGCGCTGCGCGCTCTCGAAGGCGGCTTTCACGGTTTCGGCGGGACTGCGAATGTTGAAGAGGTACTTGCCGGCATCGTTGATTATCCAGAAGGTGGTGGAGTTGACGCTGACGATGTTTTCGTCCCCCGTCAGCATCAGGCCTTCCTCGGGAACTTCCCGCAAGGCGCCTGCGTTCCCAAATTCGGAAGAGGAACGAAAACCCACTTCGACACGGTTGACGCGCGTCACCTTCGGCGTTTTGACCTGCTCGATTGGATAGGGCAAATGGTAATGAAGCCCCGGTGGCATTGTCGGCTTGATCCATGCACCAAAACGAAGCACGACGCCCTGCTCGTCCGGGAGCACCCGGTAGAATCCGCTGGCGAGCCAAATCGCGAAAAGGACAAGAAAGACAAGAAGAAGGCCGCGGCCGCCACCGCCCGGAAAAAAGCTTCGAAAACGATCCTGGCCTTGGCGGAGAAGGTCCTCAACATCCGGCGGACGCGGTCCACCGGGCCCACGGCCCCAAGGGCCGCCCTGCCCCCCATTCCCTCCCTGACTGGTCCAAGGCATTGCAAGTTTCTCCGTGGCTTAGGGAAGGCCCTACCTTGCCCAAGGCATTCCTATAGCCTTATATGACAGCTTGGGTCGCCGTGCAATGACGGCTTTCCCGGCTATATTCGATGGTTTCAATCGTCTCTCAGCGGCACGGAATGCAGGGCATGGCAACGACGGATGAAGCAGAAATCTTGAGTGCCCTTCGCAGGATCACCGATCCGGCCAGTGGGAAGGACATCGTGACAAGCGGGCTTGTGGCGAATGTCATCAACAAGGACGGCAATGTCGCCGTCGTCATTGAAATTGACCCGGAGCGCGTGGAAGAGATGGAAGCGGTCCGAAAGGCCGCCGAAGAAGCCGTGCAGGCTCTTCCCGGCGTCGTTTCGACCACGTTCGTACTCACTGCCGAGGCAGGCAACGACGAAGCAACGCCACAGAATCCACCGGAAACATCGAGTGGCATTCAACCGGTTGCGGGCGTGCGAACCCTATTGGCGGTGGCATCCGGCAAGGGCGGCGTCGGCAAATCGACGACCGCCGTTAACCTAGCGCTTGCTTTTGCGGCAAACGGCCTGCACATCGGCATCCTGGATACGGACGTCTTTGGCCCGTCGATTCCCCGCATGATGGGAATCACCGGCAAACCGGACTCCCCGGACGGCAAGACGATTCTTCCGCTCGAGAATCATGGCATTGTCTGCATGTCCATCGGATTCCTGGTCGACCCGGACTCCCCCGTCATCTGGCGGGGCCCGATCGTCATGCGGGCCATCGAACAAATGCTTCGCAACGTTCGATGGGGGGAGCTAGACGTCCTCGTTCTGGATCTACCGCCTGGCACGGGAGACGTACAGTTGACCCTGGCACAGGGGGCGCCGCTTACCGGAGCCATTATCGTATCCACCCCGCAGGACCTCGCCCTTCTCGATGCGCGGAAGGGGATCAACATGTTCAATGAAGTTCATGTACCGGTCCTGGGTATTCTCGAGAACATGAGCTATTTCACCTGCCCCCACTGTGGAGACAAGACACCGATTTTCGACCACGGCGGCGCACGGCAAGAAGCCAGCCGTCTTGGCGTTGATTTTCTTGGCGAGATCCCACTCGCCATTTCGATCCGAGAGAGGGCGGATGAGGGCACCCCTATCACCGTTGCGGAACCCACTGGTGAACACACCAAGGCTTATCGAGCCATTGCCGAGCAACTTTGGAACAAGCTGGAAGAGCGGCTTTCCTCAAACCAGGGTGTCAGCATAAGCAAAATTGGAGATTAGGCGTCCTGTTCCAGGATCGTCATTAGTTCGCTCCATTCGCGAGCACTTAAACTCGTTTCTTCACGAGTCAATTTTTCTCCCGCTAACATCCGTCGAACGATACGCATTGCTTCTGCCGAGAGATGGAAGCCACTCATGCGGTACTGAAGAAAGGCCGTATGCGTCATCGGAACCCATCGGCTCAACGTGTCGAGAAGAACGTTCGCATAGACTTGAATCTCGTATTGGGCATGCAAATCCGCACGAAGAGAGATGAAATGCATCAAGTTGTGCAGATCGGTCTTCCAATACCACTGTGTATAGAAATTTAAAGAAAGATTCATCCGCGCAAGTTCGCGGGCAAGTCCCGAATGGTTCGGATCAAGAATATTTCCTTCCTCGTCCGCATTGAGCATCTCCGTGTAATGCTCGTAAGCACGTTCCGAATCTTCACGTAACAATTTCAGAACGCGGTCGGCTTCCTCACCTTCCAAGACATCCCCGCGGCCCTGACGATTGCCCTTGGATTGAGCCCCCAACTGCTCAGGAGCCGGGATGTAGAATTCCCGATCTAAGATGGAATAGCGGGCAGAATATTCATTCACGTTGGCCGTACGATGCCGAATCCACTGCCGAGCGACAAAAATTGGCAGTTTCACATGGTATTTTATCTCGCACATCTCGAACGGGGTGGTGTGCCGGTGACGCATCAAATAATTAATGAGCCCCTGATCTTCACGCACCTTCCGCGTTCCTTTCCCATAGGAGACGCGGGCAGCTTGCACAATCGCGCCATCGTCTCCCATGTAGTCGATGACACGGACAAAGCCGTGATCAAGCAGAGGAATCGGTTGGTAAAGAATCTCTTCGAGTTCAGGAACGGTCGTACGACAAGTTGATTGCCGGCTCGCGCGAAGGTCCTCGACTTCCTTGAGCTGTTCGGGGGTAAGCGGCATTAGGCGGTCCACGCGTTCGTCCGGTCGGGCACTTTAGCGCTTGGTCCTGGCCAGCGCCAGCGCCCCACTAAGTGGCAATCCGCGTACCGGCTAGCCTTTCCATGCCCCTTCGAAGTGCCTATATTAGGAAGTGTCGGACTTCCGGCTATGGAAATAAACGTTAAGTGGAATAATCGTAGCGGACCCGGGGGCAGTGCCCGGCGCCTCCACCAAATTTGCTTTTTTTTTGGTTAGGGAAAGAGAATTCACGGGGGCGAACCAGGATCGACGCACGTGGTAAAGGCTTAACTTTTTCCCGGTATGATACCGCCGTTATCGGGTCATTTTGAAAGTGCCAACGATAACAATCGTTATGCACTCGCTGCTTAAGCATTAAGCAAGCGCGGTCCGGGGGGCACCGGGCAACAGAAGCCCCCCACTTTTGCTACTCGGCGTATCGACAAGCTATGACAAACCCGCTGGACTACGATCAATTGTTTGAAGACGCACTTCGCGACGTCGTACGGACAGTTTTGCAACGCGTCGCAGAAGAGGGGCTTCCCGGGGAGCATCACTTCTATATTTCCTTTCGGACGGATCAGGCCGACGTTGAAATCCCTGACCACCTGCAAAGCCGTTATCCGGATGAGATGACTATCGTTCTTCAAAATCAGTTCTGGGACTTAAGAATAGCGGACGAGTTGTTCGAAGTGACGCTTAGTTTCAATAACATCCAGGAACAAGTGATCGTTCCTTTTGCGGCAATTACGAGTTTAGTTGACCCTTCCGTCCGCTTCGGCTTGCAATTCCGCGGTGGAAAAGACCAAGATGTATCGGTAGCACCTCTGCCAGAAGAGGAGCAAAGCTCGCAACCTCCGTTAAATGGTAAGGATGGAAAAGGTGCTGAAGTCGCAACGAATCAAACGGGGGACGACCAAACCGCGGATGTAATCCCGCTGGATACCTTTCGCAAGAAATAGAAATCCATGTTGGATCAATCCTAACGAAGCGGTATTCGTTCGGTGTCTACAAATTCCGAATTTATAGAATATATCTTCGATTTGTTAAGACCGCTCGGGCCACTCAATCAACGGGGAATGTTTGGCGGTCATTGCCTTTATCTGGATGGGATCCCATTTGCCATCGTTTTCGATGATACGCTTTATTTCAAAGTTGATGATTCGAACCTGGATGATTTTCGTTCCTATGGAATCCATGACTCAATCCGCGCCTTCGAGAAAGATAGGAGCTTGACCATCTCCTATTACGAAGTTCCCGCCGATATCATGGAGGATCGCGACGCACTCTGTGCATGGGCTCACAAAGCTTTCGAAGTGGCGCTTCGAGCTCGGGAGCAGAAGAAGGGGGGAAACAAGAAGCAAAAGGCGGTAGCACGAGAAAAATGATGTCTTCGGAAGCTCCCATACCGGATCGAATCCGCAAGCGATCCGTGATCGTATCGGCCCACCGGACAAGCGTCTCGCTTGAGGAGACTTTCTGGGAGGCGCTTGCCGAGCTCGCTAATAAGCGCGACGTTTCGATCAACCACCTAGTCACGGAAATTGATCGTGAAAACCAAAACAATCTTTCAAGTGCGATCCGGGTTTACATTTTGCGAACATTTCGCGAGCGTGCATCTCGCGATGCCTAATGGTCTTAAAGGCCAAACCCTTTGAGGATATCTTGAATGATTTTTTCCGGCTCCGGTATAGGGGAAGTTTTTTCACCTTCTTTTTCCGCGGGGGCTCCGCTTTCAGGGATCTTTAACGGCAGCACTTTCTTCAGCAGGCTACCGATTCCTTTTTTGATAAGGTGGCGCTGAAACTGTTTCGTGTCGAAACGACGGCGGGGGTTATCAAGGGGGCCCGTGAAGAGCATCGCAAAGACCGGCGCTTCCGGTTCGGAAGCAAGACGGAAGTCGGTCCTTAGGTCCATGTGCCAACGAGGAAAGTCTACGTTGCCGGAGATGTCGGCGCTACCCGACTGCGCTTGCATGCGCATATTTTCCATTTGCGCAACCCCCTTGGTGACACGGATGGCGCCGCGGAGATCCTGAAACCGCGTCTCACCCCCTGAGAGAGCCGTATCTAGAACGCCAAGGAAGGCTTCGGGGCTATCCAACTTCTTCAATCGCGCACTGACCGCGTCGAGATCGAAACCCCTCGCCACCCCATCTTTGACAAGGACGTTTGCATTCCCATTGAGGGCGGCAATGAGCTCATGGGGACTATTCCCCGAGGCATTGAGCTTTAGGTCAAAATCCAGATTTCCATCGCCCAGATCGAACCCGGAAGAAGCGAAAAGAGCCTTTCGGATATTCGCATTCCGCACCGTAAGCGTGCCGCCTAACACCGCAGGCGTGCTATCTATAACCCGTGCCTTCGCATCGAAGGAACCGCCAAAAAGACCTCCCGAAAGCTTGCTAAGCTCGAGAATGCCGTTCTTCAAGGCAATCGTCAGCCGAGGGCGTTCGACCCGAACGTTATCGTAAATAAGCGCCGCCACCGATAGGTCGACTTTTGCATCGACGAGCCGAAGGCCTGAAAGATCGAGTGCTTCCTTCGACCAGCGTTCATTGCCCCCACTACTGCGGCCTGAGGCAGGCTGTCCTTTCTGCCGAGCAGCGCTAGGTTTCGAATCCTTACCGGCAGGAAGGAAGCGATGCAGAGGAATTTCACCTGTATCGAACTTGGCTGTGATAGCAGGGTGTGCTCCCTCCAGCTTCACCCCAAGGTTACCGGTCAACTTAACCGGACCAATGCGACCATCTAGTTTTGAAAGGTCGAAGGCGGTGTTCGTTCCCTTCAGTTGGGTCTGGAGATTAAGTCCCCCCAGTCTCGACGATTGTGGTCGATAATCGAACGTCTGTAAAAGAGAAGCGAGGTTCGGATGTTCCGCCGTAACACGAAGGTTGAAATTAGGTGCATCGGGTAGATTTCCGATTTCCCCATCTGCACGAACGGCGCCTTTTGCCGCGCTAAGCTCGGCCCGAAGATCCAAGCGATCGAGGCCGCCAACCAGTCGCACATTCAGGGTCGTCGCACCCAGCTTGGTAAGCGTTGGCGATGGCGAGGCGCCGGCAGCAAGGCGAAGCAGTTGGCCCACGTCCTTTGAGCGCAGGCTGAATTGGGCATCGAGCTTGGGTGTGTCGGTAAATTCGCTCGCGACCCCGGACGCTTTCAGGCTGGACCCCGAAAGATCCAGAATGCTTGCTTCTCGGACTGAAAGTTTCCCCTTGTTAAGGGCGCCATCGAATCGAATGCCGGAAATTGTTTGCTTCTGAAAGGTAAGCCGATCGAGTTTAAAGCTGAGATCCGCATCGAAACTATTCAGCACATCTAAGCCTTCCGAGGCATTTTTCTCTCCCTTTCCGTCTCTACCGGAAGATTGCGAGGGTGAGCTTGCATCGGATCTTTTCTTTTTCTTTTCCCCCTTGAGATAGGCATCCAGGTTCAGCCGATTCATCGATAAATTGCCCCGAAAACTTGGGCGATCAACAAGAGCGACCAAAAGCTCGCCGGCTACTTGCGATTCATCGAGCTTAAGATTCACTTTTTTTAGACTTGCCGTTTCCGGAGAGGCCATAACCTTCGACTTCAGCGAAAACTTACGCATACGGTCTGCAGGTATACTCGCGATATCCACCCGCAACCAATTCAAGAGACTTCGTAGATTTTCCGTATGAAAATCCAGATCTCCATCGAAACGAGGCGTTTCCTCCGTGGCAGAAACGAAACCGAACAGGGAAAGGCTGGCCCCTCCCGGCAGTTGAACCGTTGCCTGGTCGAGTGCAAGCTCTCCGTTCGCAAGCGATGCATGGATACGGCCTTCACGTATCTCCGCGCCTTGAAAGATGATCGAATTGGCAGCAAAGCTGAAGGAAAGGTTGAGGTCCTTCGGGGGCGTGAATGCGTTTTTTCCTTTAACGGCCGTTGCCCTGCCTGATTCTATCGCTGTACTTGTAACGGTCGTTGCCTTGCCTGATTCTATCGCTGTACTTGCTTTACTCTCTTTTTTTTCACGTACGTTTTTCGCGTTCATCGCCAGCCAATGGTCAAGGTCGATCTTCGAAACCTGAACATTGATCTCAGCATCGACGGTTTTACCCAGCTTTGCTTTTACACCGCCATTGGCGATGGTATCCCCAAGAGTAAGCGCGATTTCGCGAAGTTCGATGCCGGTAGACGAGCCGACAATCAACGATTCGTAAGAAAATTCCTGAGCAAGAAACCCCGGCAGAGCCTTTTTCCCGTTTTCCACGCCGACCCCGGCAATCAACGTCGCCAAATCTTCGCTTTTTGCCGTCAATTTCCCGGTAAGCACGCCGGTCGGGTTGGGCGCCGAAAGGGTTCCAGAAAATTCAAGCGTCGTATCTGCCTCTTCAAACTCGACCTCAAAATTGACCGGTGTGCCCGGCCCCTCAACGAAACGACCCGATCCGCCGTTGAGCGAGACCGGCATGCCGCGCGCAACGAGGTCTCCTTGCACACGGAACGGCCCCGTAAGGGATTCGGCGCGAATATCGGCATTCAGCCGCTCGATGCGCTCAAGCGTTCCTGACTTGGTATCCCGATAAACGATGGTTCCATTTTCAATTGAAAAACGTTCAGCCTGGATCGCTTGTGAATCGGTGTCCGAAATTTTTTCTTGCGCCTCCCCCTCCGATGGAGTCGCGTTCTCTTCCTTTTGTGACGTGAATTCCCAATTCGGTCTCCCGTCCGCGAGTATCTCGAGTTCGATGATTGGATCGATTAGCAAAATGCTTTCAACCTGAACGCGGCCGGCAAAAAGCGGGAACAGCGCAATCCGCACTCGAAGCGCGGCAAGTTGCACCATGTCAGGACTGGTAGCTCCTTCAAGGTTTGCCAGTCTTATCTGGTAAACGGATAAGGTAGGCGCCGGAAGAATCGCAAGATCGATATTGCCCTCGATTGCAAGCGTGCGTCCCGTCGCGGCCTGAACTTTCTCGGCAATGGTATCTTTATATTGATTTGCGTCAATAAAACTTGGAACGATGAAAGCGATCAGGACTGCGACGGCAAGTGCACCAAGTATGCCGTAAAGGGTTCTTTTTTTACTTTTGTCTTTCATGAGATGTCTAATTTCGATCGACTGAATCTATCCCCTTACGGAAACCGCCCTCCTCGAGGCGTCATGGTAATGGGAAAGGCCTATTCGTCGGATACTGCCAGTGCGTCATTAACGACATCGCATATCTCTTTCAGGGTAAAAGGTTTCGAAATAACGTGATGAATTAAAACGTTTAGATTGTGAGCGCGCTGCTTTTCAGCTGCATAGCCCGTCATCAGCACGATCGGTATGTTTGGGCTTTCCTTCGCGACCTTCAATGCCAAGGCAATGCCATCCATGCCTAGCATGACAATATCGGTTAACAGAAGATCATAGGATTCCGCAGACAGCATATCAAGGGCAAGCAGGCCATTCTCAACAGCGGTGACTTCATGACCGCTATGCGTTAGCGCACGGGCAACGAATTGCCGAACGGACTCTTCATCTTCGGCCACTAACACATGCGCCATTTTCTTAATCGTTACTAGAAGCGTTGAAAGAAATTACGAAGGTGGTATTTAGTTGTGTCCAATAAAACTGATGGCTAGCGCCTCGGCTTCGGAGGAAGGGTTTTCAACTCTTGTCTCGAAGATAACGATTTCGCCGGGTAGAAGGCGTGCTTCCGTAGCCGTAAAACGCCACTCGTGAACCGTTCCGCCTTGTGAATCCTGAAGCCTGCCGGAAAGATTAGGAACTTCTCGAACTGCCTCGGAAGTGTTTATTACTTCACCTTTGATGACAAGCGACTGAGCTCCTTCTTCAAGCAAGCGTTCCGACGTGATGTTGCGAATTTCGAGTCCCGTACCAACCACCTCGGACTCCAAACCGACGAGCATGTATAGCCGTTCGATCGGCGGCCAAGCCGTAACGACCTGCTGACGCGCAAGAAGCCCGATGACGATTGTCCCGGCAACAAAAAGCAGCAATGTTGCCCATCCTAGAAAGTTCCGTCCGCCAGCTGCTGCATGCCGAGCCTGTCCAAGGTCCGAGTCCCGTGGAATCGCCCGCGGCTCCGCAGGCACCGGTTCTGCCTGGATCTGCGATGCGCCTGGAGGTTCTTGATGCCAGACGTGGCCACATTTCGTGCAGCGGACTCGACGCCCGTCTGAAGTAAGGACGTCCGGGTCAAGGAGATACCGTGTCGAACAAGCACTGCAGCTGAGAATCATTTAAGAACTGCCCCCCGGAAAAACTGGCTGATTTTATAGGCAGAGGCAAGTTTGAAAGGCAAGGATCGTTGGGAGCGCTGGACGCGGTAAAGCCCTCTGTGCGATCCTCTATAGGCTGAATTTCCTTGTCTTTTGGAGATAGAAGGAGCGTGAATACAACCCACTTGGCGCGATTTCAGAACGTCGGCATGCGCTACGGCACTGGCGAGGAGATCCTTCGTAACATTTCGTTCGATCTGGCGCCCGGTTCCTTTTATTTCCTCACAGGCCCAAGTGGAGCCGGGAAATCGTCTCTTTTAAAGCTGATGTACCTTGCGGAACGTCCGACCCGAGGCTGGATACGACTGTTCGGGCAGGACGTCACTACCTTGCCGCATCGCGCCTTACCGGCACTGCGTCGCCGTATCGGGATCGTGTTTCAGGATTTCCGACTGCTCGACCACCTTTCTGCTCTGGAGAATGTCGCCCTGCCGCTCCGGCTAGCCGGCACAAAAAAGAAGCAGGCTGCCGAGCACGTTGCAGAGTTGCTCAAATGGGTTGGCCTTACCGATCAAATAGACGCCAGGCCCCCTACGCTATCGGGAGGCCAGAAACAGAGGGTCGCAATTGCCCGGGCCATTATCTCACGACCGAGTCTTTTGCTTGCAGACGAACCGACCGGCAATGTAGATGAACAAAGCGCCATGCGAATTCTCCACCTGTTTGAAGAGCTCAACAAAATCGGCACGACGGTTGTTATCGCCACCCACAATGAAGCCCTAGTGGGACGTTTCCAGTATCCGCAACTCCATCTTGAAGATGGTGAACTGACGCCTCGCACCCAGGCCGCCGTGGTGCAGACGAAGAGCGACGCGCGGGAAATAGCCTGAATGTTTTCAAGACCCGTTGAGCTGCAACTGCATCGCGATCCATCGGCGCGAACCCTGCCTTGGATTATTGCCCTGATGGTTTTCCTGGCCGGCCTGGCATTGGGTGGCGTTCTTTCTCTTGGAGCGGCGCTCGAACGATGGGATCAAGGCCTTTCCGGAACCGTAACCGTGCAACTATTGCCTCCGGGCCCAGACAATCCGCTACCCGGCACCTTTGGAGACCATCTTGCGAGGACTCTGGAGATTCTGCAGAGCACGCCGGGAGTCCTTCGTGCGGAAGCCCTGACGGATGCCGAGATCGCAGGGTTGCTCGAACCCTGGCTCGGCAGTGGTAAAATCCTTCAGGAGCTCCCCTTGCCGAAGCTGATCGATGTCACCTTGGATACGGCACAACGGATGAATCTGGTAGAGCTCGAGGCACGGCTGACGGCGGAGGTGCCGGGCGTTTCGCTGGACGATCATAAGTTGTGGCTGGAACGGCTGATTACCTTTGCCAGCTCCGTCAAAGTTGTCGCTTCAGGGATTGTGTTGCTGATTGGGCTTGCCACCGTGACGATGATCACCTTCGCAACTCGCACCGGGCTTGCAATGCATCAAGACACCATCGCTCTTCTTCACACGTTTGGCGCACGGGACAGCTATATCGCCAATCAGTTTCAAGCCCACGCGATGCGCCTCGGCTTTCATGGCGGGATCTTGGGAACGGCACTGGCCGTCGTCCTGCTCATGGCTGCGGGAATGTTGGTTGGACGGCTGGACATCGAAATGCTCGCGGGCCTTTCCTTAACGAGCCAGCACTGGGTTGCCATCGCAGCCCTACCGGTGGCGACGGCCCTCATCGCGATGGGAGCCGCCCGGATTACGGTCCTTCGGAAACTTGCCCGGATGGTTTAAACCATGCGGCTTGTCCTTCTCGACCGTGATGGCGTGTTAAACGAAAACCGCGCGGATTACGTCAAGCATCCGGACGAACTTGTCTTACTGCCCGGTGCTGGAAAGGCGCTCGCGCGCCTGAATCAGGCAGGCATCCGGGTCGCCGTCGTTACCAATCAATCCGTCGTTGGCCGCGGTATCATTGCCGAATCAATGCTTTGCCAAATTCACGACCACCTCCGCCACACCCTTAAGAAGGAAGGTGCTCGGCTGGACGCCATCTTCTACTGCACCGACACGCCCGATGCGGCGGGCCCGCGCCGGAAACCGAACCCCGGCATGCTTACGGAAGCCCTCGAACGGTTTTCGGCGTCGCCGGCGACGACGCCGATGATCGGCGATGCGCTGCGCGATTTGGAAGCGGGGGCCGCTTTAGGTTGCCCACGCATTCTGGTCCGTACGGGTAATGGAGCGGTGACCCAAGCGGCAGGGCTACCAGAGGGCGTGCTGCCCGTCGCAGTCTATGAGAACCTTTCCGAGGCGGTAGACTCTCTTCTCAAGGAGGGCAAATGAGGCAGGCTCCCATTTTTCGCAAACGGCGTTCGCGCAAGCCTCGGCTTTTCGCCTACCTTCTCCTGGCCTTTCTCGCCCTGGCATGGGCCTATGGGCTCACACGTTTTACCGAACGGATTCCAGAACGAATTGACGACACGCAGACGCACACCGACGCCATCGTCGTGCTGACAGGAGGCAGTGAACGGCTCGAAGTGGGCACGAACCTCTATCGATCCGCCATGGGGAAAAAACTTTTTATCTCAGGCGTGAACGGGCGCGTGCAGGTAAAGGACATTCTACCCGCAGAGACGATTCGTCCGGAGGAAGCCGATTGCTGTATCGAGCTCGGTTATGCCGCAGGCGATACCATCGGCAATGCGCGTGAAACAGCAAGTTGGATGACAAGGGAAGGGTTCCAGTCGTTACGGCTGGTCACGGCAAACTACCACATGCCACGAAGCCTATTGGAATTCCATCATGCCATTCCAGGCGCAAAAATCATTCCGCACCCCGTCTTCCCGAAAAACTTCCATCGCGAACAGTGGTGGCGATGGCCAGGATCGGCAAAGCTGGTTTTAGCGGAATATCATAAGTTTTTACTGGCCCATCTGCGCTTCTTTGCATCAGAAACTGCGGGCTACATCGCATCGTCATGATTTTCTTGCGTTCTGCCATCTTCAATCTGCTGTTCTTCGGATGGACAGCCATCCTCGCGTTTGGCTTTCTGCCGCTTCTCCTGCTCCCCAGACAAAAACAAATTTTTCTGCAACGATTCTGGACCAGAAGCATGGCATGGCTACTGGAACACGTTGTCGGTATCACGGTCGAGATTCGTGGACGGAAACATCTGCCGTCAGGACCTTGCATCATCGCCTCGAAACATCAGTCAGCATGGGAAACGATGGCGTATGTCTTCGTCCTCAATAACCCGAGTTTTGTTATCAAGCGTGAAATTCTCTTCATTCCGATTTTTGGCCTTTACGTGTGGAGGGCCCATCTTGTCCCGATCGACCGGAAGGCAGGCATCATCGCGGTTCGGCGAATGCTGCAGCGTGCCAAGGAAGTGCTCGCGGAAGGACGGCCGATTATCGTGTTTCCGGAAGGCACGCGAGTGGCGCCAGGAAGCCATCGCCCCTATCACCCGGGTATTGTGGCGCTTTATTCCCACCTTCATGTCCCGGTCGTACCGGTGGCTTTGAATTCCGGTCTTTTCTGGCGCCGGCGAAGCTTCATCAAGCGGCCAGGGAAGGTCATTCTTGAGTTCCTGCCGCCCATCCCGACGGGCCTCAGGAAGGAAGCCTTCCTGGCTGAACTCGAGCGACAAATCGAAGGCGCTACCACCAAGCTTCTCTAGGGAGCTGGGAAAAGGCTCGCCTGCTTCGAATTTCCGAATGGCGCGGCGTGGACGAAGCTGTGGATAAGCGGGAAATCGGTCCATGAAAAGCCGGAATAATCTAAAAATATGACTTGGAAACATGATATTGAAAGCTGCGGCTCGTGTGGAAACATAACAAGAACATTCCCTTGACGGCCACCATCCGGCCACCTAGAGTAGTGAGGTCGTATCTAAAAATTGCTAGCTTTTAGAATAATTTATCGGATTCTCCGGGAAGTTGAACGCACCGTCCTTTCGTAACGCCCAAGGCCTGCCATGGTTTCCGTCGCCCCCATCTCCCAACAAATCTGGGACATGAAATACCGCTTGAAGACCGCCACCGGCGAGCCTGTGGATAAAACCATCGAGGACACCTGGCGGCGGGTCGCGAAGGCTCTTGCCCAGCCGGAAAAAGACCCCGATCGGTGGGCGGACCGTTTTTACGAGGTCATGGCGGATTTTCACTTTCTGCCGGCCGGCCGAATCGTTGCGGGTGCGGGTGCCAAGAGAGGCGTCACACTTTTCAACTGCTTCGTCATGGGAACGATCCCGGACGACATGGGCGGTATCTTCGAGAATTTGAAGGAGGCGGCGCTGACGATGCAGCAGGGCGGCGGCATCGGCTACGACTTTTCAACGCTCCGGCCGAAGGGTGCGCCGGTTCATGGCGTCGGTGCGGATGCCTCCGGGCCGCTTTCTTTCATGGACGTATGGGATGCCATGTGCCGGACGATCATGAGCGCAGGTTCCCGTCGCGGGGCCATGATGGCCACGATGCGTTGCGATCACCCCGACATCGAAGCCTTCATCGAGGCAAAGCGGGAAGCCGGGCGGTTGCGCATGTTCAACCTTTCCGTCCTGGTGACGGACGCGTTTATGAAGGCCGTGAAGGAGGATGGATCGTGGGAACTGATCTTCGATGGGGTCTGTTACAAGAGTCTTCCGGCCCGCGAGTTGTGGGACAAAATCATGCGGGCGACATATGCCTATGCGGAACCCGGCGTCATCTTCATCGATCGGATAAATCAACGGAACAACCTCTATTACTGCGAAGAAATCCACGCGACGAATCCCTGCGGTGAACAACCCCTGCCGCCTTATGGCGCCTGCTTGTTGGGGTCGGTCAATCTGGCCCGTTTGGTTCGCAATCCATTCTCGGATAAAGCGCGAATAGAGCATGACGAACTTTCCAAGATCGTCTCCGTCGCCATTCGTATGCTTGATAATGTGATCGACGTCTCGAAGTTCCCACTGCCCCAGCAGCAACATGAAGCGCAAATGAAACGGCGAATCGGCCTCGGTGTAACCGGCCTTGCGGATGCGCTAATCCTTTGCGAGACGCGCTACGGCGGCAAGCGAGCGATTGAACTGACCAAGGAATGGATGCATACGATCCAACGTGCTGCGTATTTCACCTCGACGGAGCTTGCCGAGGAGAAAGGCAGTTTTCCGCTCTACGACGCAAAAGCCTACCTTGCCAGCCAGACCATTCAGGAACTCGACACAGACGTCCAGGAAGCAATCCGCAAGAAAGGTATACGTAATTCCCTTCTCACTTCGATAGCGCCGACAGGAACGATATCGCTTTTGGCCGATAATGCCTCCTCCGGATTGGAGCCGGTCTTCAGCTACACCTACAAGCGAAACATCCAGATGCCGGATGGTAGCCGGCGGGAAGAGGGAGTAATCGATTACGCCTATCGCCTCTACCACCGAATGAGAGGAGAAAAAGCACTCCTTCCGGACTATTTCATCGACACCCAACACCTGACGCCACGCGAACATCTGCGCATGCAGATCACCGTGCAAGCCTATGTGGACAGCTCGATTTCGAAAACGATCAATTGCCCGGAAGGCCTATCCTTCGAAGATTTTCGGGACGTCTACCTCGATGCTTACGAGATGGGCTGCAAGGGCTGCACGACCTATCGCCCGAACGAGGTTACCGGCGCGGTGCTGGTTGCCGAGGAAGAGGCGCCGCACGAAACGCAGGAAGAGTTGCCGCTCGACCATCAAAGCGTTGGGCCACAGCCGGGAGACGCGTTCGAGGCTGGCGGGGTCGTCTACATGACCCGGCCCCTCGACCGGCCGGGGGAGCTTCCGGGACAGACTTACAAGGTGAAGTGGCCCGACAGCGACCACGCCATGTACATCACGATCAACGACGTGGTTCAGGATGGTCGCCGTCGTCCGTTCGAGATTTTCATCAACTCGAAGAACATGGAACACTATGCCTGGACGGTCGCCCTTACCCGCATGATTAGCGCCGTCTTCCGCCGTGGTGGTGACGTTTCTTTCGTCGTCGATGAACTGAAGGCTGTCTTCGATCCACGTGGCGGCCAATGGGTGGGTGGCCGTTATGTGCCTTCGCTTCTTGCCGCCATTGGCGAAGTCATCGAACGGCACATGATCGAAATCGGGTTCCTGACGGGACCACAAGCCGAAGAAAAACCGCAAGCCAGGGCGGAGAGGCAGGTCGTCGGAATGCTCAGCCAGCGCCTCCCGCAATGTCCAAAATGTGGCGAGGCGAGCATAATCTACCAAGAAGGGTGTGATCTGTGCACATCGTGTGACTATTCAAGGTGCGCCTAGCACCTCTCTCACGCCGGCACTCAGGAGAAGGTTCGAAGGATTTCACGGATTCGAAGGAGGCCGTGATCACGGATGCCGAGGGTTTCGAGATGATTGACCGTGTTCTCGAAGTACTCAAGATTCGTTCCCGCAGGCCCTGCCCGTTCGGCAATGATCCGGGCGGCTTTTTCCGGCGCCACCTTCCCGGCGTATTGAGGGTGGGTCGGATTCGCCACATAGGCATGGGCCAAGACCCGACCCCCCGGAATGCCCACGGGAAGGCCCCGCCTTACATACACCCCTGTTACCAGCTCTCGATCATCGAGATAGGTAAGGATTTCCGCTTCGCGTTCGTGAGGAATGCGAAATGCGCGTCCCTGACAAGCGCCCCCCCGGTTAAGGCCAAGGACCAAGCCCGGCTTTTCCTCCGAACCCCGGTAAATATGCGAGAAAATGCAGAGGGCCCGATGGTACCCCCGTAGAAGCGCCGGGTGTTCCTCGAGATACTCGAACCCCGGATTCCACATCAACGAGCCGTAAGCAAAAACCCACGCAGTTGTGTCTTCGATCATCCCGTTGGATCGGCCGAGCGGCCCCACCTGTCCCACGTCCTATACAAATAAACGCGACGGTGTCGTCCTAAGCTTGCTTCGCGTCAATGATACTGCGGCGGATGGCACGCGTTCGCGTGAAGAGATCCTGCAGTTTTTTCTCGTCACCCCAACGAATCGCCCGTTGCAAGGCCGTGAGATCCTCGCTGAATCGACCCAACATCTCAAGAACCGCCTCCTGATTGTTCAGGAAAATGTCCCGCCACATGACTGGATCCGAGGCCGCGATGCGTGTGAAGTCACGAAATCCGGATGCGGAAAACTTGATGACTTCGGCACGCGCACTTTCTTCCAAATCCGTCGCCGTCCCAACAATGGTGTAGGCAATCAAGTGGGGCAGATGGGACGTGATGGCCATGACCTTGTCATGATGAGCGGCATCCATGATCTCGATCTTGCTGCCGACCCGTCGCCAAAGTTCGGCAACGCGTTTAACGGCTTGCGTCGAAGTTCCCTTCGGCGGCGTCAGCACGCACCAGCGCTCCTCGAAAAGGGTGTCGAAGCCCGCCTCCGGGCCGGAATGTTCCGTGCCGGCAACCGGGTGGGCCGGCACGAAATGAGCCCCTTCCGGGACAAGCGGGCCGAGTTCGCGCAGGACGGCCTCCTTGACGGAACCCACATCGCTCAGGATCGCACCCTTTTTCAAATGTGGTGCGATCGCTTCGCCCAATGCCTTGTACGTGCCAAGGGGCGTACAGATCACGACAAGATCGGCACCCTCCGCCGCCTTGCCCGCATCCGTTTCCACGCGATCCACGAAACCAAGTTCCATCGCCTTGTCGCGCGTTGCCTGGCTTTGTGCGCAGCCGACGATCTCGCCCGCCAGGCCTTCGCGTTTCATGACGCGGGCGAGCGAAGACCCGATCAGCCCCAAGCCAATCAACGCAATCGATCCAAACAAAGGAGTTGATGTCATCGTCTAACCCATGAAGTCGGCAAGCACTTTCACGACTGCACGCAGTTCGCTTTCTTTGCCGATCGTAATTCGCAGACAGCCAAGAAGGCCATAGTTTTCAACCTTACGAGGAATGATTCCCTTCTCATTCAGAAATTGATTCGCGGCATCGGCATTCCGTGACGGATCGTCAGGAAAGCGCACGAGAAGAAAATTCGCAACACTTGGATAAACCTGAAGGCCAATCTTTTTCAATTCCTCGGCAAGCCACGTTCGCCATTGCACGTTGTGGGCCTTTGCTTGATCAAAAAATGCGACGTCCTTGAGTGCCGCCACCCCCGCCGCCTGCGCCGGGCCCACAACGTTAAAGGGAAGGCGCAACCGATTGAGCACGTCCGCGATTGCCGGCGGGCAATACGCCCAACCAATGCGAAGGGCGCTCAAGGCAAAAATCTTTGAAAACGTCCGCGTCATAACGACGTTTTCGCCCGCGTCGACCAGATCAACCCCCGCCGAGTAGTTCGTTTCCGTCACGAATTCCGCATAGGCCGAATCGATCACCAGTAAAACTTCCGGCGGCAATTCTTGTCGCAAGTGACAAAGCGCTTCCCCATCAAGGTAGCTTCCCGTCGGGTTGTTCGGGTTCGCAAGCAAGACAATCCGCGTATGTGCCGTCACGCGCGCAAGAAATCCGTCCACATCGGCCGTCAGGTTCTGCTCGGGTACGGCAACCGGCGTCGCGCCGACGCTACGGGCCAAGATCGGAAAGATGAGGAAGCCATGCTCGCTATGGAGGACTTCGTCCTCCGGGCCGGCATAGGCCCGGGTAAGTAAGGCGAGGAGATCGTCCGAGCCGTTGCCGCAGACGATCCGTTCAGGGTCGAGCCCGAATCGCTCGCCAATGGCCTTGCGCAACCCGGCCGAACTTCCATCCGGGTAGCGTTGCAAATCGGCGGCCGCCGCCAGATACGCCTCGATCGCCTTCGGACTCGGTCCGAGCGCGCCTTCATTCGACGAGAGTTTGATCGCGCTCTCCATACCGGGAAGGTGCGATTCCCCGCCGACATAAGGCGTAATCCCGAGAATGCCAGGCCTAAGCTTTGGAGCGCTCACTGGAAGGTTTCCCCTTTCGCTTCCGTTGCGCGCCGTTCAGCGGCACGGCGTAGCTTCCGATGACACGAACCCTCTGTGCCGGCCGTCCAAGGCGTTTTAAAACGCGGTCAAGCATAGGATCCTCTTTACCAAAAAATCCATCCACCTCGATCAGGGAAAGGCTCTTTTGACGTTTCGCGGCATTTCGCCATGAAAGTACGGATCGGCCGCTGATCCTTTCACGAGTAAGCGCCCTTGTGAGCCGTACAGGACTGATGCCAGCCGATGATTCAACAACCAGGAAACTGCGATCCTTTCCGGTCGGTTCCGCTGAAATTGGCGCGACGATCAAGGCCTGCACCCCTTCGCTACCGCTTTGGAAGTCGGCAAACGGAAGACCGGCGACGATTTGCAAGTCTGAAAAGCGTTCCGTGAGATGCCGCCACCAGGAATCTTCCTTTTTCCCTGGGACCGGAAGCACGCCGGCGGACGCGGTGCGTTCAGCAACTTTCCTAAGAACCGTCGTCACCGAAGATTCGGAGGTCATCGGCACGATAGGCCCGTATTGCTCGCGCGCCAGATCCCAGCACCTATCTTTTGATTTCGGGTGGTACACGGAGAGGGAGAAGTTTTCCTGATGCGCTAAATGCGCCGCAATGATTGCCCGCCAAATTTGGACAAGGGCCGATTTCGGGAAACGCCCGCGATGACGATGAACGAGTCGCCTTAGGACCTCATGTTCGCGGCTAGGCCGAAAGAATCCGCCGCGCCGGAAGGCACGCTGCTTGTGCTTAAACGCCCGAATCCTTTCGACGACAGCCGTCCGCTGCCATAAAAGCTCCTGGATGGAGTCGTCAATCTGATCGATATCGTGGCGCAGCTCCTCAAGGGATCTCCCGTCCGCCATCTCGTTCCAAACCAAATTTCGCGAGGCGTTAGTGGGCGTTAGTAGTAGTCGGAGATGCTTGGAAAATCAAAGAAAACATTGACAGTCCGATCCCTGGAACCTAGCTATGCAACCTTTCCAAACCGGTCTTCGAAGGACGGAACCAATCCGTAAGCGCAGCCATGTCACAGGTCAGCGAAGTTGTCGGCGAGGGTGGAAAAGTTGAGCTGGGGACCGCGACGCCGCTTTCTCTCGACCGCGGTGTCGGCCTTGGTCCCTTCACCATCGCTTATCAGACCTACGGACGCCTCAACGCCGATCGCACGAACGCGATCCTGGTTTGCCATGCGTTGACAGGAGATCAATACGTCGCTGGCGCTCACCCTGAGCAGGAGAAGCCTGGTTGGTGGGATCGGGTGATCGGAGCCGGGCGACCCCTGGACCCGGAGCGCTATTTTATTATCTGCTCGAATGTGCTGGGTGGTTGCATGGGGACGAGCGGGCCGAAGGAAATTAATCCCGCCACCGGTAAGCCCTATGGACTCGATTTCCCGGTGATCACGATTGCCGACATCGTGCGTGCGCAGGCGCTCTTACTCGACCACCTGAACATCGAACAGTTGTTTTGCGTCATCGGCGGTTCAATGGGCGGCATGCAGGTGCTGCAATGGGCCGCAAACTTTCCGGAGCGTGTATTTTCCGCCGTCCCTATCGCGGCTGCGGCACGGCATTCTGCCCAGAACATCGCCTTTCACGAAGTTGGACGCCAAGCCATTATCTCGGACCCCGATTGGTGTGGCGGCGATTATTTAACCCATGGAAAGCGGCCGACACGCGGTTTGGCCGTGGCACGCATGGCCGCACACATAACTTACCTTTCGGAAGCAGCATTGACGCGGAAATTTGGCCGTGCACTTCAAGACCGGAAAGCCGTGACCTATGGTTTCGATGCGGATTTTCAGGTTGAAAGCTACCTTCGTCACCAGGGGAGCACCTTTGTCGATCGGTTCGATGCAAACTCCTATCTCTATATTACGCGTGCCATGGATTATTTTGACCTCGTGAGCGAACACGATGGCATATTGGCGAATGCGTTTCGTGGAACGCAGACCCGCTTCTGCGTCATCTCTTTCACCAGCGACTGGCTTTTTCCTACGGCCGAAAGTCGTGAGGTCGTGCATGCCCTGAATGGGGTCGCCGCGAACGTCAGTTTCGTGGAGATCGATACCGACATGGGCCACGATGCCTTTCTGCTGGACGAACCGAAATTCATGGAAACCCTTCAGGGATTCCTGAATGGCGCCGCCGAACATCGGGGGCTAACGCAGCCATGACTGAAACGCAAGCCAACAATCACCTGCCACCCATCCGTGTCGACCTGCAGCGCATTGCCGAGATCGTTGCACCCGGCAGCCGCGTGCTTGACATCGGTTGCGGGGATGGTGGCCTTCTCGATTATCTCGTCCATGAAAAACAGGTCGATGGTCGGGGAATTGAAATCAAGCAGGAGCGCGTTCACCTCTGTGTCAGCCGGGGGCTTTCCGTTATCCAAGGCGATGCGGAAACGGACCTCAAGGATTACCCTGTGCAGTCCTTCGACTACGTCGTGCTCAGTCAAACCCTGCAGGCAATGCACGCCCCAAAGGAAGTGCTTTCGGAAATGCTTCGCATCAGCCACCGGGCGATCATCTCCTTCCATAATTTCGGCTATTGGCGTGTCCGTTTGGATCTGCTTTTGCGCGGGAAGATGCCAATTGGAGGCGCCTTTAATCGACCGTGGTACGAAACACCCAATATTCACAATTGCACGATTCGCGATTTTATCGATTTGTGCAAAGAACTCGGCATTGTCATGGAAAAGCGAATTTCGCTTGACCATTCCGGCCGAGCTGGTCGATCGGGACTCGCCCATTTCTTTCCGAATCTTTTCGGCGAACAAGCCGTCTTCCTGCTGCGCCGCAGAAGCACTTAGTTTCGCTGCGAGACACCATCGGAAATGGGCACATAGGACCGGCGCCGTTCCGGTGTTATCGATGCGACCGCGTAAATCTGCTTGCTGGCTTCCATCAAAATGACCCCGGCGAAGGTCGGAAACCAATGCAGGCCTAGCTTTTCCCAAGCGGGGGCCGAACTCAACAAAACCTTTGAAGTAGTCGGCGGTACGAAGAGTGCTCGGCTGGTCTCCACTGGGGTGAACATATTTTCACGCAGCAGTCGGGAGAGTTGTGACGTCGTATAGGGGCTTCCATGCCCGAAAGGCGTTCGTTCAAGACGCGCCCATATGCCTCGCCGGTTCGGAACGACGACAAGGAGACGGCCGCCATCGGCAAGCACGCGCCAAATTTCGCGCATCATCGAGCGCGCATGGTCGCTGAATTCAAGGCCGTGGACGAGCAGGATCCGATCCATTGAAAGGTCTGGAAAGGGCAGTTCGGATTCCTCCGACAAGGTGGTCAGACCCGGGCCTTGCGGTAGCCATGGCAGGGCCCCTTGGGAAGCGGGCATCAGGGCCAGTGTGCGGCTGGCCTCTTTGCGGAAAGGACCGAGATAGGGCGTCGCATAGCCTACGCCCAGAACCGACTGCCCAATCAGATTCGGCCACAACCGGCGGATTTGCGTCCAGATCATCCGGCGCGCAATATGGCCGATGCTGGTCGCATAAAAATCTCTTAAATCGACTACGTCGCGCCACATGGTCCCACAAATTTACCACAAAGGCGCAGCAAGTTTCTGGAATTAGGTACGGAAGACTTTTGGTGACATGTTCACATGAAAAGGATGATGTTAAGTTGCGGAGCATTTCGTAAGAGAGAGTCCCGATGAGTCGGCTGACCATTCATCAGATCCCGTTGTTGCAGGATAATTACGGTTATTTGCTTCATGAACCGGTAGCGAAGGTAACGGCGGTGGTCGATCCCGCCGTCTCGGAACCAATCCTTCGGGCTCTAGCAAAGCGAAATTGGAGCCTCGATTACATCCTAAATACACACCATCACTACGATCACACGGGCGGGAATCTCGAACTTAAACGCACCACCGGCTGCAAAATAATCGGGCCTCGGCATGACTCGGATCGAATTCCCGGAATCGATCTTGGCGTGTTCGATGGCGATACGGTCCGAATCGGAAACGCCGAAGGGGAAGTCATCACGGTGGATGGTCATACCCATGGCCACATCGCCTACTGGTTCCGGGAAAGCCACGCGCTTTTTTGCGGGGATACCTTGTTTTCTTTAGGCTGCGGGCGTCTGTTCGAAGGCAAGCCGGAGGAAATGTGGGAGTCGCTAAAGCGCCTTCGTGCCCTTCCGGATGAAACGCTCGTTTTCTGTGGCCATGAATACACCCAGGCAAATGCCCGCTTCGCACTGAGCATTGATCCAGACAATCCGGATCTGCTGGCCCGCGCACAGGAAGTCGAGAAGAAGCGCGCCAAAGGGCAATCGACCGTTCCTTCGAGTTTGGAAACGGAGCGTCGTGCGAATCCATTCCTTCGCGCCGACGCGGAAGCGATTGCGCGTGCCGTTGGCATGGAAGGCGCACTCCCTGCCAATATCTTTGCCGAAATTCGCCGCCGAAAGGACGCCTTTTGAGATGAGACTTTATTTCAGTCCCTGGTCCCCGTTCGCTCGCAAGGTACGGACCGTCTGAGGAAAGTGTCCGTCCTTGTTACGGATGACGGCGAGCGAATGCCCGCCCTTCGAATAATCATCAATACATATGTTGGCCGCCATTGATCAACATCGTCGAGCCAGTGATGAAGCCCGCATCTTCGGCGGCGAGGAAAAGAACGCCACGGGCGATCTCTTCTGCCTGGCCAAGCCGCTTTACCGGGATCCGGGCGACGATTTTCTCCAAAACGTTTGCGGGAACGGCGCGCACCATGTCCGTGTCAATGTAGCCAGGTGCGATGGCATTCACGGTGACGCCTTTGCCGGCAGATTCCTGGGCAAGCGCCTTCGTGAAGCCATGAATGCCGGACTTCGCCGCGGCATAGTTCACCTGGCCGTATTGACCCGCCTGGCCGTTAATGGAACCAATGTTAACGATCCGGCCGAATCCCCGCTCGCGCATCACTTCGATCGTACAGCGGCACATGTTGAAACAGGAGGTAAGGTTCGTCTGAAGGACGGTGACCCATTCTTCCGGGGACATCTTATGCAGGACCGCATCACGCGTGATGCCGGCATTGTTGACGAGGACATCGATCGCACCGAGATCGCCGGACACCTTGGCCACGCCCGTCTCGCAGGCGGTGAAATCGCCGACGTCCCATTTGTAGACCGGAATGCCGGTCGATTCCCGAAACTGGATCGCCCTCGCATCGTCCCGGTGATAGTTGGCGGCCACCTTGTAGCCTGCCCGATCCAGCGTCTTCGCGATGACGGCACCGATTCCCTTAATGCCACCCGTTACCAAAGCCGCCCGTCCCATTATTGCCTCTTTTTAAAAGAAAATTATAATAAATTCCTATTTATGGCATGTACATAACATATACCGTGGAATAATAGAAATATAATTTCGTTATTGTCGACATGTGCGTGGTCGCCAGCAACCGGCTCTTTCCACCAGCCGGATCTGAAGCAACCGTTCAGAAGAGAAAGAATGGGTTTGGGATTCAGTCCCGCTCGACGCAGAGCGCGATCCCCATGCCACCACCGATGCAAAGCGTGGCCAAACCCTTCTTCGCGTTCCGACGCTTAAGCTCGTAAAGAAGGGTTATCAAAACGCGTGTGCCCGATGCGCCGATGGGATGGCCCAGCGCGATCGCGCCGCCGTTCACATTGACCTTTTCCTCATTCCAGCCAAGGTCTTTGTTGACGGCGCATGCCTGGGCTGCGAACGCTTCGTTCGCCTCGATCAGGTCGAGATCGTCCGTAGACCAGCCCGCCTTCTCGAGTGCCCTGCGGCTTGCCGGGATTGGACCGCTTCCCATGATGGCCGGTTCTACACCGGCCTGCGCCCAGGCGCGAATGCGGGCGAGCGGCGAAAGATTACGTTTCTTTGCCTCGTCTTCTCCCATGAGAACGACAACCGCGGCCCCATCGTTGATGCCGGACGCGTTTCCGGCCGTGACCGTCCCTTCCTTGTCGAAGGCGGGACGAAGCCCAGCAAGGCCCTCAAGTGTCGTGCCATGTCGAGGGTATTCATCTTCTTCGACGATCGTGTCACCTTTGCGTCCCGGTATTGTCACCGGAACGATTTGCTCTTTGAAATGACCTGCTTTTTGGGCGGCTTCCGCTTTTTGTTGGGAAGCATATGCGAAGGCATCCTGCTTTTCGCGTGTGATCTGCCATTTCTTCGCCACGTTCTCGGCGGTAATCCCCATGTGGTAGCCGTTGAAAATATCCCAGAGGCCGTCGCGGATCATCGTATCGACGAAGGCGATCTCGCCCATCTTGACGCCGTTGCGCAGATGGGCCGCGTGCGGCGCCTGGCTCATGCTTTCCTGGCCACCGGCAACGACGATCCGGCTATCGCCGTTCAGAATTGCCTGCGAACCCAAGACGACAGAGCGAAGACCGGAGCCACAGACCTGGTTCACCCCCCAGGCGGGCACCTCGACCGGAAGGCCGACGCCGATCGAGGCCTGCCCTGCCGGGTTCATGCCTTGGGCGGCATTCAGCACCTGCCCCATGATGACTTCTGAAACTTCCCCTGTCTCGACGGACGCGCGTTTCAATGCTTCCACAATCGCTGCCTGGCCCAGCGTCGAGGCAGGAACGGAACTGAGGGAGCCATTAAAGGCACCGATCGGTGTGCGGGCGGCGGCTGTGATGACGACGTCGGGCATGACGTTTTCTCCCGGAAGAATGCTTTTTGGAATTCGCCTTTTTGCTCAAACAGCATAAACGCTCTCAAGCCATTCCGCGAGAGGCTGCCAAAGCTCGGTCTTTGCCCGGGTGCCGACGGCCATGCCGATATGGCCGGTGGCAACGACCCGGCTTTCGGCGCGTGGCAACACCTCGGCGAGGGCACGGGCCGAGGCCGGAGGCACGATGTGATCCTGGCTGGGGACGAGAACAAGGCTTGGCACATCAAACGTTTCAGGACGCACCTTGCGGCCCGCGACCTTCCATTCTCCCCGAACCGGCGTGTTGTCACCGTACCACCCAAGAAGGCATTCGCGAGCCACGGGCGCCGCCAAGGCCGTCCCGTCATTCACCCAGTCCTCGAGCGCCACGAAATCCTGCGCTCGCGCGGAATGCGGGTCGAGCGATGCGAAGATGCGAAATTTCTTAGCTGCCTGGAAAGGATTTAGGAGAAGGAAGAAGCTTTGCAGAATATCGATCGGCATCTCGCCAAGGGCGTCAACCAAGGGGGCAACGGATTCGAAAGCCACCTTGGCAGTCTGGCCCTCACGCTCCCCATTTTCCCCGGCATGGAAATCCCACGGCGTGGCAAGGAGCGCCAATCCCGGCACGACCTTACGCTGACGAAGTGCCAAGGCAAGTGCCAACAAGCCCCCCATACAATAGCCAACGATGGCGATGCGCTCGCCAGCCAAAGACTGGGTAGCCTTGAACGCATCTTCGAGTACGCCGGCGATATAATCCGTAAGCGTGAAGTTTCGCTCCTTTGCCCCGGGCTTTCCCCAATCGATGAGAAACGGCCAAATTCCGTGATCCGCCAAGTAGCGGAGCATGCTGGCACGCTTGGACAGATCCAACACGTAAGAGCGGTTGATCAGCGAGGGAACAAAAAGAACTGGAACGCCGTTTGCCTTTGCCGTCGCTTCCGTCCCGTAGTCATAAAGGCACGCCGCCCCCGAACGCCAGACGACCGGTGGTTCCGGTAGAGTCCGCCGATACGGGTGTCGGCGATAGGCGAGAATGCCCGCCAGCATTTCCGAAAATTGGCGAGAAGCAACACCATCCAAGGCGTTTCGAAAAGCTTGTGGGTCGATGTCAGCGAGACTTTTTCGAAGGGCTTCGGCGTCGGGAACGAGGTTTTGATTCCAGTGCGTCCAGCCGCTTTTCGATGGTGGCAAGACGCCTTGCGAGCTCATCCAAGCGAACATCGGTGCCGCCAGATGAAGCGGCAGCGGCCTCGGACCGAGATGCCGGCCGCGTGGGGGGGCTTTTTCCGTCTTTTCGTCGCTCGGTCGCATCGCCTGCTCCTAGTACCGCGGAAAGGGCGGCATCCGTAAAGAGATGGTAGAACCGCGTCATGGCCTCGGCATTGTCTGGGTCCAGTGCCATGGCCGCCAACTGATCCTGCCAAAGTTCAAGAAAGCGGCTGGCCAGGGTCTCAAGATCCGGGGGTTTCGACATGGGCGGATCATAGTGCAGCGCGTCGTCGGATGCCAAGGCCAAGCCTGCGCACAGCCTACTTTCCAGGCCTATGCCATGGGAAAGTGAATTCTGTTATGCTGTGCCGCAGCAAGATTGTTCGCAGTTGCGTAGGATTCAATTTCGATGAGCAGGAAGAAAGCCGCTTCCGACGGCGATACACCCGTCGCAATCAAAAAATACGCGAACCGCCGACTCTACAACACGGCGACCAGCAGCTATGTGACGCTGGAAGATTTATGCCGGATGGTAAAAGAGGGAACGGACTTCGTTGTCTATGATGCGAAGACCGGCGAAGACCTGACCCGATCCGTACTTACACAGATCATCGTCGAGGAAGAAGCGAAGGGGCAAAATTTGCTTCCGATCAATTTCCTTCGCCAGTTGATCGGTTTCTATGAAGGCGGACTTCAGGACGTTTTACCCCGTTATCTTGAATGTTCGATGCAGGCCTTCTCGCAGAATCAAGAGCAGCTTCGCCAACATCTATCGGATACCTTTGGTACATCGCGCCCGTTCAGCCCGTTCGAGGAGCTGGGCAAACAAAACCTTGCCATCTTCGAACAGATGATGGGGCTCTTCTCACCATTAGTTGACACCCACAAGGAACAGATGCCGGCGGGAGAGGAAGAGACGGCGGCGGCCTCCAAATCCAGCGCACAGACGCTTCATGAACTTCAGGAGCAACTGAAGAACGTGCAAAAGCGACTAGAGGAAATCACAAAGAAGTCTGAGGGCTAACCTCAATCCTGTTACTCAAGCGCGGTTTTTACCTCCTATCGCGCGATGTATCGGCACGACCTTAGATTCTTTTAGCCACGGCCGCTCAATCTCGGGTCGGCCGAAGTAATAGCCCTGCATCTGATGAACACCTTGTTGATAGAGGATATCAACGTCCTCTTTTGTTTCAACACACTCTGCAACCGTACTCATATGAAAACCTTTGGCAAGATCGACCAGGGTTTTCACGAGTAACTGATTTTCTCTATTTTTTGACATACCGGAGACGAACGAGCCATCAATTTTCAAAATGTCGACGGGAAGCGACTTCAGATGATGGAAGGACGTGAAACCGGCGCCAAAGTCATCGAGCGCCACGCGACAACCAAGACCCCGCAGGGTTGACACGAAACGAGCTGATTCGGCGATGTCTTGAAGGGCCGCCGTTTCGGTAATCTCGACGATAAGACGCTTTGCAATACCAGCCCTGTTTTTGAGGGCCATGACGAACTTACTCAACCAGGTCGGATCGGTAGCTGTGAGGCTGGAAACGTTGAGCGCAAGAGACACATCCGGGTGTGCCCCTAGTTCTTTCAGTGCCAAACCGAGTGCGTAGTGATCGATGAGCCGCGCATAGCCGAGCTGTTCAAGCGTTGGCACAAACTCGGCCGCAACAACGACCGTCTCCTCATCACGCAGCAGACGCAGCAAACACTCGTAATAGGCGACTCCATTCGTCTCGCAATCGATGATTGGTTGGAATGCGAAAACGAGGTTGTCTTCCTGAATGGCCTGTTGAACTTCGTGAAGGATAGCGAGGTTTTTGCGCTGGCTGCGACGGCGCATTTTCGCCTGATGAAACGGAATGTAGCAGTTGTAGCCCATGCGCCGCGCCTTCCCCAGCGCCATATCCGCCTTGGCGATGGCATCATGGGCCGTCTGGGCAACATCGGGAAAGACGGCACCCCCCACCGAGACTGTGACTTGAACCGGTCCTTTCGCCGTTTCGATGGTCGCGCCACGGACGGACTGAAGCAAAGTCTCGGCAACGATTGGAACATCCTCTTCCGGACAATGGGTAAGGACGACGCCGAAGCGATCGTGACTGACACATCCGATGACGTCCGTCGCACGCAAACAGCCTTCTAAACGCTGGCTAAGGGCGAAGATGACTGAATCGACGGTTGCTTCGCCCCACGCCTCACCGAGTTCCATAAATTGATCGACGCCCACGGCGAGATAGCCCCCCGAGCTTTCGTCCCGCCGACACCGATTGATTGCCTCACCGAGCGATTCAACGAGTTTGGCACGGCTGTACTGGCCGGTGGCTTCGTCATAATTGACGATACCAGCAGCAGACTCCGAAGCCGATCTCGGCCGGGAGACGACGCGCAAGACACCGCATACTTTCACCGGTTCATCGGATTCGTTGAATTTGACCGCGGATCGTTCCTGAATCCACTGCAGTTCTCCATCCGTAGAATGGATCCGGTATTCACATTCGAATGGATCATGGGAGGTATAGCGGGAGACAAGGGTCTCCTGGAGACGGATTAGATCGTCGGTGTCGATTAATGAGTTATAGGCACTCCGCGTCGTCATCGATTCCAGCTCTGGCAAGCCAAGAATCAGTTGGGCGCGATCCGACCAAAGGATCGCGTCCGTTGCAAGGTCCCATTCGAAGATGACCTCGCCCAAGATAGCTATAGCTGCGTGTAGTCTCGTTAACTTGTCACGCTTCTGAGCCGTCTTATCTGTTTTTGCATCCTGCAATCTCATGCCTTTTACCTAAAGGCTCCCTCGTTATGCCTTCGTACTACCTAAAGGCCATATTGCATCTATCGAATTGACTCACCTCACATCTGTCACACTGACCCAACAGGTTAAGAAGCTCTCCCTTTACAAACGATTAATTCGATGTGTGCTCCGCACGTTTACCAACGTTCAGCAACCATGTTTAAGTTTCGAAGTTTGGTTAACATATAAACGATTTAGTATGGTTAATTGACAAAAACCATTTTAAGCGTTGCTATGATCGAATATACTTTTCTAGCTCGTGATTGATTTTGTATTCGATCATTCACAATGTGGTAAAAAACCACTTAACGGCACACGCAAAGTAGCTGGAAAATGGAAACGTCTGGAACGGGAAGAGGGCCGATTCAATCGGTCACTCCGACACACTTTTCACATCGACCACCGGAACGGGAGAATTCGCCCGTCCGATCGTCCCAACACGATCAGCCGGAATTCCCGCTGAGTGAGCCGGTTGTCATCACCATTGATCCATCTGGTGATATACATTCCCCCGGTCAGCTTCCGGTCTTTGTCTATCGGGAGCGTTTTTCGTCCCATACTTCCCTTCCCTTCATCACGCAAAAAATCGCGCAGGAAGCAAGCTATTCCACTGCTGCGAACGGACCGCTCTGTTACCGTAGCGTCGCATCGGCCTATCAGGGGGCCGAGGAATCCGATTTTCGTCTTTTCACGACTTCTCTTCCGTTAAACCTCCGCGTCTTCCGTTAAACCTCCGCGCCTGATTCCGTCAGAAGTCACTTCTCATCCGAAGACCACATCGGTTGACGAGAAGTCATCTGCCGCCTAGGTTCCTCGTCGCTGACCGAAAAAGCCCAACAAGCTGGGCGCTGTGAAAATGGATTGAACCATGTCCGATCGCGAGGCTGCGGCGGCGTGTAAAGCTTGGCCGTTTCAGGAAGCGCGGCGCGTACTCGAGCGCATCGACGGCAAATGTCCCGAGAAGGGCTATGTTCTTTTCGAGACCGGCTATGGCCCGTCGGGCCTTCCCCACATCGGAACCTTTGCTGAAGTGGTCCGCACGACGCTTGTCCGGCATGCCTTTTCGACACTGGCGGACGTTCCCACCCGTCTCTTTGCCTTTTCCGATGACATGGACGGGCTTCGTAAAGTGCCCGATAACGTCCCCAACCAGGCAATGCTAGCGGAGCATCTCGGAAAGCCGCTGACATCGATTCCGGATCCCTTTGAAACGCATGAAAGCTTTGGTCACCACAACAACGCTCGGCTACATGCCTTTCTCGATTCCTTCGGTTTCGACTACGAATTTCAGAGTGCCACGGAATGCTATAAAAGTGGCCGATTCGATCCGGTTCTCCGGAAGGTGCTTGAGCACTATGACGAAATTCTAGAGGTGGTATTGCCGATCCTTGGCGAAGAACGCCGGGCAACCTATAGCCCGTTTCTGCCCATTTCGCCGAAAACGGGACGCGTCCTTCAGACGCCCGTGATTGCATGGGACGTGACTGCCGGCACGATCACCTTTGAAGATGAGGACGGTACAAAGACAGAACTTCCCGTTACGGCGGGCCATTGTAAATTACAGTGGCGAGTCGATTGGGCCATGCGATGGACAGCCCTCGACGTCGATTATGAAATGTCCGGGAAGGACTTGACCGATTCCGTGCGACTCGGCAATCGGATTTGTCGCATTCTTGGCGGCACACCTCCCGAGGGCTTTACCTATGAACTTTTCCTCGACGAAAACGGCGAGAAGATATCGAAGTCAAGGGGAAATGGTCTGAGCGTCGAGGCGTGGCTTCGCTACGCACCGCCGGAAAGCCTTAAGCTTTTCATGTATCAATCGCCGAAAAAGGCAAAGCGGCTTTATTTCGACGTCATCCCCAGGAATGTCGACGATTATCTAAATTTCCTCAGCAAATATGAAGAGCAAGAACCCGCCGAACGTTTGGCGAATCCGGTCTGGCATATCCACGAGGGCAGCCCGCCAAAGGAGGCGCTTCATCTCACCTACTCGATTCTGCTGAATCTCGCGAGCGCCTGCCATGCGGAAGAGAGTTCCGTGATTTGGGGTTATCTCTCCCGATATGCACCGAAGGCAAGCCCTAAGATGGAACCTATCCTGGATGCGCTCGCGCAACACGCCGTGAACTATTACCAGGACTTCATCAAGCCGGCGAAGCACTATCGGGCGCCAAATGAAATGGAGCAAGCTGCCCTTGAAGACTTGGCGAAGGTGCTGGAATTGCTTCCCGCCAACCTGGACGCGGAAGGAATCCAGACGGAAGTCTACGAAGTCGGAAAACGCCACCCCTTCCCGGATCTGAAGACCTGGTTCCAGGCCCTCTATGAAATCCTCCTTGGCCAGTCACGGGGACCGCGGATGGGATCCTTCATCGCCCTTTACGGTCGGATGGAGACGGTTCGGCTCATCCGCCAAGCGCTGGCCGGAGAACTTTTTCAGGAAGACAAAGCCGGCTAGGGATTGGCAACGCGCCATTTCAACTGCGATATCGAAGAAAATAAGATTATGAACCTATGCCCATGAATAGGAATTTCGACCCGTTTTCCTTCCCGTGACTATGATTCGTTTACTGACTGACCCAAACGACGCGCGCCATCCATTCAACATTCTCGACGGGCAGGATCCGATCCCCATAGGTGCGGTTTAGGGAGAGAAGTTCGATGCGCTTGCTGCTTTGACGTTTTAATTCCTTCGCCAGCACCTCGCCTTCTTTCGTTTTTACGACGACCCTATCGCCTCGACGAATGTTTTTTGCCGGCGAGACGAGGATGATGTCCCCGTCACGATAGATCGGTTGCATGCTATCGCCGCTAACCTCAAGCGCATAAGCATGCGCATCGCCAATATATGGAAATACTGTTTCATCCCAACCACTTCCAGTTGGGTAGCCGGCATCGTCAAAATAGCCCTCATTGCCCGCCTGGGCGAAGCCAATCACCGGAACCCGTTGTACTAAGCCTTGCGCGGCTTCGTTCCCAAGATGAATGGCAAACTCGCCAAAGGTGCTATCGGTTGCATCCAGAATTTTCGAAATGCTTTCGGTGCTGGGCCACCGCGGCTTCCCCTCTCGAGTGATCCGCTTACTTTTATTAAACGTCGTCGGATCGAGGCCGGCGCGGCGCGCGAGCCCGGAAGGCGAAAGCCCGTGAACTCTGGCGAAGTTATCGATGGCGGTCCATATGTCGGCATGACGCAACATAAGAAGATTTTCTTATACTTGCCCCCCCATCACACCAGGAATATTATCCTATGTCTCTTGATAAAGGAATAAATTCCTTGTTTCTTAGAGGCCGTTTTTACTCCCCCCTAGGCCTGAATTTCCGGTCACGAGGATCGAAGCAGAATGCGACGCGAGCGCTACGCCCCAAGACCCTACCTCCCCCTTGCAGGCGTGCCGTTTGCCACGGCCGAGGAGGCTTGGTTTTGGTTCGTTCAATGCTTTCAAGCCCGGCGAGCGGGCGCACGGATCACGGCCGGATGCGGCGAGGCGTTGCGACCTTGCGATCCCGACGATGTGCTTTCGGCTGTCAACCGTCTTTACCGGCAACGGCAATTACGCCGCGAACACCTTCTGGTGCTGTCGGAATATGGCGAAAAACTGCTGCCACCCGACGGAAAACGCCAACGGGAAGAGACGGCCGCGCTTCTATGGGAGGAAGCGCTGCATCGGCTGGCCTGTGTTTTGCGTGGCAAGGGGATCGTGCAATGAGACGAAAGGCTTGCAACTTGCGAGACGAATGGGAGGCGCAGGCGCTTCCTGTCCTTGTCGTCTTTTCGAATCAGACGGACCTTCCTTGGCTGCGTATTTTGAAACGCGGCTACCGCCACTGTTTCTTGGTGATCCTTCAAGGTTCGCGCTGGCTTGTTTATGACCCGCTTGTTCATCGAACGGAGATCGTCGCACTCGATCTGCCGCTCGATTTCGACCTTGCCGACTGGTACCGGCAACATGGGCTCTGCGTCGTCACTACCGAAATCTTACCGGCACCGCCGACACACTGCTTCCCATCTTCCTGGACATCGCTTCCGCTTCGGCCCTTCACCTGCGTCGAGGCGGTGAAACGTGTCCTTGGCATAAGGGCGGCAAATGTCTTTACGCCCTGGCAACTTTACAGGCACCTTGATCGACTCGGTAAACGGAGTCTCGTCCTTGGCTTCCTTTCCTCTTGACGGCGAGGGGATATAGGACTATATTCCTTTCTACCATCACGACCCATCTATTCGGCGCCTCCCGGTTCCCCTCGGGAGGTGCTCACTTTTTCACATCGGCTTTCGGGAAAGATCGGCTTTCGGGAAAGGGGGTCAAGTAATGTCTAGTCTGTTTGGCTCCCCAAGACCGCTACCCGTGTGGCCGCGGGCCTTACCCCAACCCGCGCGCCCGCCCAAAGAGGCCTCGCAAGCAGCAAAGGCAACGAGCAGCCAAGGCCTTCGCCGGCGCGGACGGGCGGGTACGATCGCCACCTCCTTCCGTGGCGTGCTGCTGCCGCAGGATGCGTTTCCCCGTCGCAAGCAGCTCTTGGGGGAATAGCGATGCCAAGCTTAACCGCCGAGGCAGTTTACACACGCTACCGTCAGGCACTCGTCCGGCGAAGTTTCTGGGAGAGCCACTGGCAGGAAGCTTACGATTTTGCCTTGCCGCAACGGGACGAATTCACGCGCACCCCCCGGCCCGGCGAGAAAAAGACGGATAAGCTGTTCGGCGGCACGGCACCGGATGCGGTGGATCAACTGGCGGCAAGCCTGCTGGCTCAGCTTACGCCACCTTGGGCGCGCTGGTTCGGTCTCGCCGCCGGAACAGAGATATTCGAAGAGGAAGAAGCCGCAATTACCGATCTGCTCGACCAGGCGGCAAAAACGCTGCAATCGCATCTCGACCGGTCGAACTTCGCCATCGAGATGCATCAGGGTTTCCTCGATCTCGTTACCGGGGGAACGGCGTGCCTACTTTTCGAGGAAGCGGAGCCAGGGGCGGCGAGCGCCTTTCGGTTCACCGCGATCCCGCTTTCACAAGCCGTCCTCAACGAAGGCCCCACCGGCAGGCTCGATACGACGTTTCGCAGAAACGCGCTCGATGCGGATGCCATCCAAACGCGTTTCCCGAAGGCGCCCTTGCCGGAATGGGTAAAGCCGGAGGGCGAGGCCTACAACCCAAAGAAGTTCACGGTTATCGAGGCGGTCATTCCCGATGGGGTCCGGTACGCCTATTACGCGCTTCTTGAAAGCGAGAAAGGGGAGGTGGCGGAACCATGGGTTTTAGCGACCGGTGAATTCGATTCGTCGCCCTTCCTTAATTTCCGCTGGCTGAAGGCGCCGGGTGAAATCTACGGTCGTTCGCCGGTAATGAAGGCGCTACCCGACATTAAGACGGCGAATAAAGTCGTTGAGCTCGTTCTCAAAAACGCGACGATCGCCGTGACCGGCATCTGGCAGGCGGATGACGACGGCGTGCTTAACCCGGCAAACATCAAGCTCGTGCCTGGAACCATCATCCCGAAGGCCGTCGGTTCGTCAGGGCTTACGCCACTCGAAGCGCCCGGGCGTTTCGACGTCTCCCAGATCGTCCTCGATGACCTGCGGAGTCGCATCCGAAAGGCGCTGCTCGTCGACCAGTTGGGGCAGGTTGACGGCCCCCGCATGACGGCGACGGAAGTGCTGGAACGTGCCGCCGAGATGACACGCATTCTTGGGGCAACCTATGGCCGGCTGCAGTCGGAATTGTTGACGCCTTTGGTGAGCCGCGGGTTACAGATCCTTCGCCGGCGCGGCGAGATCCCGGAAATCTTTATCGATGGCCGCCTTGTCGACTTGCAATACCGCTCGCCTCTCGCCCAAAGCCAGATTCAAAAGGACGTGCAACTCACCTTAACCTGGCTGAATGCGGCAGCATCCTTTGGGTCTGAGGGGATGGCCGCCATCGATTTGCCTGCCGCCGTCCGGTGGATGGGACGGAAACTCGGCGTGCCCAACCAGTTGATCCGGGAAGCGCCGGCCATCGCCCTTGCCGAAGTAGCAGAAGCCGTCGAGGAGGCCCTTGTCGCGGAGGCCGCCCCCGTCCTTGCCGCCGCCCTAGGCGGGAACGAGTCGGCACAAGCTGCGGAAGACACCGCCAACGCCGAGGAGGATGGCCGTGGATGATGCCGGCTGGAACTGGTTCGATGAAGCCAGCCTCCCGAGCGAGACCGGCAAGGATGTCCTGCTTGAGACGGCCGAGGCCTTCGCCCGCACGTTTCGATCGCCGGATGGCCAAACCGGTCTTCCGGCATCTGACGACGTTGACCCTTGGCCGCCATCTTGGGCCGAACGCATCGGATGCGGCCTTCGCCATCTCGAGGGACAGCGCCAGCTTGTCGGCTATCTCGCTGCCATGATCGAACGGGGGGGTGGCCGGATCGAGCCGGAACCGGCGCTCGACTCCACACCGAAGGTTAGGAAGAGGAAATCGCTATGGACGCGAATCTTTTGACGACGGAGCCGGAGGAGACGGTGGCGCCTGGCCCCGAAACAATCAAACCAATCGATGAGACACCGACGGAGACGACGGAAGCGATCCCCGAGAAGTTTCGAAACGCCGATACTGGGGAAGTGCGTATCGGCATGCTTCTAAAATCCTATCAAGAACTTGAACGTAAGCTTGGCACGATGGTCCCCCTGCCTGGCGAAAGCGCGACGGAAGAGAAAATTCATAGTTTCCGAAAGGCGCTTAGTGTACCGACCTCCCCGGACGAATACAAGTTGGAAATGAAGAGCGAGCTCATAGCCGCGGATCCGGAAGTCAATGAACAGCTCTTTCAAGCCGGCTTCACGTCTGCGCAGGCACAACTTGTCTACGACCTTGCCGTGGAAAAGGTGCTGCCGATTCTGGAAAATGCCGGGGCCGAATTCGAAGCAGAACGCGAGACGGAACGCCTCGAGCGCCATTTCGGCGGTGAAGAGAAATGGCGTGAAATCTCGCGTCAACTCTTTGCATGGGGAAAGGCACACCTTCCGGAAGCCGTCCTGGGCGCGCTTTCAACAACCGCCGAAGGGATCTTCGTTATGCATCGGATGATGGCGGAAGGCGAGCCTGCGATCCTACAGTCAAATGGCACAGGTGCCGCGACCAACGACGAGAGCCAGCTTCGAGAAATGATCAAGGATCCCCGCTATTGGCGGGACCGTGACCCAGATTTCGTCAACCGGGTATCGGAAGGATTCCAGAAGCTCTATCCGGAATCTGCCGAAGCCTGATTTTCAATTTTTCCGCCCAAAGGAGAACCCCGCACGGGGCCCCGAAGGCATCCGCGTAAGCCCCCGGCCGCACTGCGGGAACCGGGCGATTTTACGCAAGTCGTAACTTCGTCCATTCCGAAACGAGAGGACTACTATTGGCCACAACGATCGACCAAACGTTCATTAAGCAGTTCGAGCGGGAGGTGCGCGAGGCTTACCAGCGTATGGGTAGCAAGCTTCGCAATACCGTCCGCACGAAAAACAATGTTCGTGGATCGTCCACCGTGTTCCAGAAAGTCGGCAAGGGAAGTGCGTCAACGAAAGCGCGTCACGGCCAAGTACCCGTGATGAACATCGACCACACGCCGGTCGAATGTACGTTGGCGGATTACTACGCCGGTGACTGGGTCGACAAGCTGGATGAGCTGAAGACCAACATCGATGAACGTCACGTGATTGCGAATGCCGGTGCCTTTGCACTGGGTCGCAAGGCGGATGAACTCATCATCACGCAACTCGATACGTCGACGAACTTCGCAGGCGCCAATACGGACGGCCTGACGAAGGCCAAGGTACTGACGGCCTTCGAGATGCTTGGCGATGCAGACGTTCCCGACGACGGGCAACGCCACGCCATCATTGGCTGGAAACAGTGGAGCGATTTGCTTGAAATCCCCGAATTCGCAAATGCGGACTTCGTGGGCAGTGAGGAGCTTCCCTGGCGCGGCACTCAAGCCAAGTTCTGGCTTGGGACCTTGTGGATGCCGCATTCCGGACTGACGCTCACTACGAGCGTTCGGTTCTGCTTCTGGTACCACAAGACGGCCGTTGGGCATGCCAGTGGTGCGGACGTCAGCACCGACGTTACTTGGCATGGCGATCGCGCCGCTCACTTCGTCAACAGTTCAATGTCGCAAGGTGCGTGTCTGGTTGACACCACCGGCCTCGTCGTCATGCGTTGCTTGGAGAGTTAATCATGGCGTTTAAACCACAAGATCTAAGTGTCATTGGTTATGCCAATGGCTTCACACTCTGGCACTACACTACGCCGGATGCGGCAACGGCGGTCGATACAGCTGGCTACTTTAACGACGCTGCCGATGTCATTCGCGTTGGCGACATGATCCTCGCAAACGTGGCTACCGGCGGCACGATGGCAGCTGGAATCTTCTTCGTATCAAGCAATACGGGGACGATTGTCGACGTCGACGACATCACCGCCGTCGGCGGTACGGACACGGACTAAGTCCAACGTCCTTCATGCTCTGGCCCCGCGGTTTCGGCCGCGGGGCTGCTCTTTTTCAAAACGGAGATTTTCATGGCGTTGAGCAGCATCGCGCTTTGCTCGCGTGCACTGATCAAGATCGGTGCGAACCCGATTGCCGCCTTCAATGAAGGAACGGCGGAAGCGGACGTTGCAGCAAACCTATACCCTTCTGTGCGCGACGCGCTCCTTTCCGCGCATCCGTGGATATTTGCGACCGGCCAGGCCGAACTTCCCCAGTTGGTAGCGGAGCCCGTCGCGGACTTTGTGTATGCCTTCCAGTTGCCATCGGATTTCCTGCGCGCGCTTTCCTTAGGCGATGGAGGGCGCGGACGTGGCCTGGTTTACCGAATCGCCGAACAAAGGTTGCACGCGAACGCTTCGGCGGTTGTGTTGACCTATATTTTCCGTCCCGGTGAATCGACCTTTCCACCCTTCTTCGACCAAGCACTGATCACACGGCTTGCCGCGGAATTCACGATCCCCATCACGGAGAGCACGAGTCGCGCCGAAACCCTTTTCCGCCTTGCGAATGCGGAATTCCGGAACGCACGGCTCGTTGATTCCCAACAGGAAACCCCCGTAGGCCTCGACGATTTCACGCTTGTCGGTGTGCGAAGCTGATGCCCCGCGTCCACAAAACGCAGACAAATTTCACCTCCGGTGAATTGTCGCCGCTTCTCCTTGGCCGAGGCGACCTTAGCGCCTACGAAAACGGAGCGGCAAAACTTCGGAACACGTTCATCTTTCCGACAGGGGGCATCCAACGGCGCGCGGGCCTGCGTTTCATCGATACGGCCCAAGATACCGGCAGGTTCATTTCCTTCGAGTTCAACACGGAGCAGGTTTATCTGCTCGTCTTTACCGATTCGCGGATTGATATCTACCGGGATGAGCAATGGGTTGCGGAAATTACGTCGACGCCTTGGACCGTGGCGAGGCTTCCTCAGATTAACTGGACGCAAAGCGCGGACACACTCCTTGTCGTCCACCCCGAACACACCCCGCCAGATTACACGAACGTCGGATACGGCGTGGACAATCGATACTTGGAGCTATGTGTCAGATTCGGAGGGCACGCGCCAACCCTACTTCAAATTTGCCCACGACAGTATTCAGCTCCAGCCAAGCGCGACAACCGGTAACATCACGCTTACCGCAACGGGAGACATCTTCGTGACCGGTCACGGGGGGACAAACTTCCGGCTTGGGGGAAAGGAAGTGTTGATCAGCTCCATCGTCTCGCCGACCCTGGCAAATGCTACCGTCCAGGAGACCTTGAATTCGACAAACTCCACAAAGGATTGGGACGAGCAGGCCTTTTCTTCGGTGCGAGGCCATCCGGTTTCCGTCGCCTTCCATCAGGATCGACTGATCATTGGTGGATCGCGGGATTTACCGAACCGGCTTTGGATGTCGAAATCGGCCGATATTTTCAACTTCAATGTTGGCACCGGCCTCGATGACGAGGCCATCGAGTTCGCAATTCTTTCCGATCAAGTGAATGCGATCCGCTCGGTGTTTTCAGGCCGACACCTGCAAGTCTTCACCTCTGGCGCCGAATGGATGGTGACGGGCGATCCCTTGACGCCGACGACGGTCCAGCTTCGCCGCCAAACCCGGATCGGGTCTCCCATCGATCGCACCCTGCCGCCGATCAACGTCGGCGGGGCAACGCTTTTTCTCGCTCGGAACGAGAAAGAGATTCGGGAATTCCTGTTTACGGACATCGAGCAAGCCTATCAGGCGAACGATCTGGCCTTGCCATCCCAACACCTGATGAACGCGCCGGTTGATCAAGATTTTGATCAATCCAGGCGGCTCGTTCACATCGTCATGGGGGATGGGACGCTTGCGACGGTGACTGCTTTCCGCGCCGAACAGGTCACCGCATGGACGCTGCAAGAAACGGATGGGAATTTTCTTTCCGTCGCCGTCGTTGGCAGTGACGTTTACGTTCTCGTGGATCGAAACGGCCAATTCTTGATCGAGCTTTTCGACGAATCGGTCCACACCGATTCGGCCCTTACTGGTCAGAGCGGTACACCCGCGACCCAATGGAGCGGCCTCGACCACATCGAAGGTAAAACGGTCAAGGTTATCGCCGACGGCATTCTTCGGGACGACGCGGTGGTAGCAAGCGGCAGTGTCACCCTGAATGAACCCGCGACAACCGTCGAGATCGGCCTTCCCTATACCCATGACATCGAGCCTCTGCCGCTGGTCCTTGATGGTCGGTTTGGAAGTCGCCAGGTTGCTCCGCTTCGGTTGATTGAAGCGGCTTTCCGGCTCCATGAGACGAAGGCGCTCAGGGTGGATATCGGCAAGGGGCCGAAGGAGCTTCCGTTCAAGACGCTCGGGCCATCCGGCGTTTTGGACTCCGCACCCGCCGCCTTCACCGGAAACAAGCGCGTGCGTGCACTTGGCTGGAAATCGGAGGGAACGGAAGCGCTTTGGCGCATCGAGCAGGATACCCCCTATCCCTTCACCCTTTTGTCCGTCACAACCGAAATCATGGTGAACGACTGATGGCTGCTTTAGCTACGATCGCAACGCTTGGCCTTAACGTGTTTTCTGCCCAGCAGACGGCGCGCGCCCAGGCAAGACAGAATCTAGCCCAACTTTCGGCAAACGATGCAGCCGCGCGAACACGAATTGGCGAACTTCGACGTCTTGGCGAGATTGAGGAACAACGTCGCAAGGGTTTTCTTAGTCAGGAACTTGCAGCCCGGCGTGCCCGCTTTGCCGGCCGAGGATTAAACCCTGCAGAAGGTTCCGCTGCTGCCGTTCTGGGCGGGCTAGTCGCAGAAAGCAAGCAAGCAGGTGCGGAAGATGCCTTTCTTCGCAACGCGCAGATTCGCGATATCGAAAACGCCCGTCTGTCACGGGGACGGATCAACCTCTTACAGGCGGCAGATGCGCGTGCGCGCGGTCGGCTACAAACGCTGCAAAGGGGCGTCCCACTTCTGCGAAGCGCCGGAACTTCGTTGTTTGGACGCTAGTTTTCATTCTCGAAGATTTACCGATAACAACCGGAAGAGGATTAAGGCATGAGTGAACTCACCGTTGGTGACGTACGGCCGCGCATGCAATACACAGCCGATGGCGTGCAAACCAGTTTCGTTTATCCCTTTCCGATCTTCGATGCCGCCGATCTCAAAGTGTTTTTTGACGATGGTGGAACACCAACCTCCTACACGATCACCGGCGTCGGTAACAGCAGCGGCGGCAACGTCGTTTTCGACTCGCCGCCCGTAAACGGCATACGAATCACCATTCGCCGGGACATGCCGGTCGCGCGCAGCACGGATTTTCAGGAAGGGGGAGATTTCCGTGCCTCTATCATCAACGAGGAGCTCGATAAACTTACGATGTTTGTACAAACGGTGGAAAGCGTTGCCCAGGACGCGCTTCACCAAGATGTACACGACATCGACACGGATATGTCTTTGCCACCGGTCGCAACCCGGGCAGACAAGCTGCTTAGCTTCGGACAGTTCGGTGAACCGGCGGTTTATGACCGGGCCGCGACGCAAGCCGATCCCGATCTTGGCGGTGAGTCGAACGACGGTCTCAACCTGGGCGGCGGCGAGGGAGTTTTCGCGCAAAAATCCGGGGTTACCCTTCGCTTCAAATCCCTTGTCGCCGGCAGTGGTGTCGGTCTTTCTTCGGATGCGAACGAAATCACGGTTTCCGGTAACGAACTCGATCTTCTTACGACGCAAGGAGATCTTGTTGCCCGAGGCGCTTCGGCCGCCCAGCGACTGGCGCTTGGAACGGCGGATCAGGTGCTGAAAGTCAATGCCGCCGGTACCGACCTTGGCTGGGAAATCCTGAAGACGCTGGCGGGGACCAAGGTGGACTTCCAGACATTTTCCCTCGCGACGGATACGGCAACCAGCTTTACGCCACCTGCCAATGGTGGAATCACGCTTGCCTTTGGACTCAACCAGTTGGGGGATTCGGCAGGTGCGCTCTTCTCTTGGCGGGTGGCGACCTTCCCCTTTTGTGACCTGATTGCGAACATCACCGGCGTCGAATCGACGACCGGCGCCTTGACCGGGACGACGGGAAATCCCAACACGATCACCTATTCAGCCCATACGGACGGCAAGCTTTATATCGAGAACCGGCTCGCCAGCACCCGTGACATCGCGATCCTGTTGTTCGCCACGGCGCCAGTGTGATGGTGAAAGACATGGCGGCCCTGCGGAAGCGGGTTCACGCCGCGCTTCCCAGCCTGCTGGATAAGGCGCTGAGTGGCTATCGTCATTTCGCCACCGAACAGCAGCCGAAGGACCCAAAAGGCTTTGCGGCCCACCACGTTGCCTGTAAAGCGGCGCTCGCCCATATGGAGCTGTTGATCCGCATGGCCCGCTGGGCGGAGGTGAACGGGGACGACGACGAGGCAGCCACCGAAGACATGTCGCAACTGATCGCCGAAGCACGAGCCGCGCTCGTCAAGATGGTGGAGGAGGAATGAGCGGACCGACATTTCCGGAATTCGTCTGGCTCTGGAATCGCCTTCAATCCTTATCCACCCCAAAGCTGCATCTGGAGATTGCAAACTGGCTGGACGCACGCTGGAAAAATGGGGATCGCGAGCTTCTACTGCTTGCCTTTCGAGACAGTGGGAAGTCGACAATCGCCGGACTTTTTTCCGCCTGGCTGCTCGCCAAAAATTCAAACTTGCGGATTCTGGTCCTTGCTGCCGAGCAGGAGCTGGCAAACAAGATGGTCCGCAACGTCAAACAGATCATCGAGCGCCATCCCCTTACGCGGGGCCTAAAACCAAAACGCGCAGATCAGTGGGCAGCCTCGCAATTTACCGTTAATCGTCGTATGCGACTTCGTGATCCTTCCATGTTGGGGCGCGGAATCAATGCGAACGTGACCGGAAGCCGGGCAGACATCGTTCTTTGTGACGATGTTGAAGTACCGAACACTTCCGACTCCGTTCCCAAGCGGGCCAATCTGCGTACGAAACTCGCCGAGATCGACTACGTACTCGTACCCGGTGGTTTGCAACTATACGTCGGTACGCCGCACACCTATTACACGATCTATGCCGAACAAGCGCGGCCGGAAGCCGAGGAGACGCAACCCTACCTCGACGGCTTCAAGCGTCTGGAGCTTCCTCTATTCGACGAAAATGGAAGAAGCCGTTGGCCGAAGCGTTTCTCGAAGCAGAAAATCGCGGCGATCGAGCGACGAAGCGGACCGAACAAGTTCGCGAGTCAAATGATGCTCGAGGAAGTAAACGCGATGGAGAGCCGTCTCGATCCCGACCGATTGCGTCTTTATGAAGGCGAGCTCGATTATCGCGAATCAAACAAGGTGGCGAGCCTCACCCTCGAAGGAAAGCGCCTCGTTTCCGCGAGTTGCTGGTGGGATCCAGCCTTCGGCGCGCCGGCGCGCGGGGACAGGAACGTCGTCGCTGCCGTCTATACGGATGAGGATGGCGGGTATTGGCTGCATCGCGTTCACTACTTTGCCTGGGATCCGGATTCCGAGCTCGATGAGGCAACACAACTCTGCCGTCAGGTCGTTGAATTTCTTAAGGGGCTTTATCTCCCAAGCCTATCGCTGGAAACGAATGGGCTTGGACGCTTTCTGCCCGGATTGCTGCGCCGGGAGCTTGCGATGGCCGACCTCGGCACGAGCGTTCTTGAGGCGGTCTCGACCCATGCCAAGGATTTTCGAATCCTGGATGTGTTCGACGCCGTACTCGCGGCGGGGGCCTTGCATGCCCACCGCAGCGTCTGGGCAAGCCCGTTCATCACGGAAATGCGGGAATGGCAGCCCGGCATCGACGTTCAGGATGACGGCCTGGATGCGGTGAGTGGCTGCCTACTCGCCGAACCGGTCCGCCTTCCCGTGACGCCGGCACCAACCCGGCGGGACTGGCGAGGCGCACAAAGTGTCGTTGCAAAGACGAATTTCGAAATTTGAACAGGGAGACTGGGATGGGGTTTCACTGGGATATCAATCTCATCTGGTGGATTACCGGTGTCGAGATCCCAACGTTTGCCGGACTCTTCTGGCTTATCTGGCGCGCCCGGAGCGAAGGGCAGGCATCTCTTTTTCGGTTCCATCACTTGCTCGAGGAAGGAATCGACGAGCACCGGGAGAGTCTCTCCGCCTTCAAGCTGGAAGTCGCGAAATCCTATGCCTCGATGGCGTGCCTCAAGGACGTGGAGATTCGGCTCACGCGCCATCTGCAGCGGATCGAAGACAAGCTCGACAATCAAATTCAGAGGCACCGTTGAAAAGAAGACGCAAATTTCCGGAAAGCGAGCGCCAACGGCTTACCCGTTTGCTCGCCGAAGCCATCTACGCGGAAAGCGCGAAGGGGTGTCAAGGAAAGCGGGGAAACGTCCGCAACATGGAGGCGATCGCCGCCGCGATCCTGAACCGAGCCCAACTGGAAATGACGAACCGAACGGACGGAAAAAACTTTGAAATCCTTTGCGAGGAACGGATCGGGAAGGCCCGGACCCCGCCCGACGCCCACAAGGACGCGTGCCCTTTTCAGGCTTGCCTCCCGTATCGCCAGGCGGGCGCTTGCCGGCGTGTTAAGGGACCCGACCCAAGGTGCGACGCGCTTTCATTCCGAGGATGCGTTTCCCGTCTGGGCCCAGGGGCGAACGCCCGCCGTCACCTTCGGGAGCCACCTCTACTACCGGGAGGATGCCTAGATGCTGGCGGCCCTTCTCGCCCAGATCGGCCTGCCGCTGCTCGTAAAAACGGTAGGCAGCGCCCTTGGCAGGCTCGATCATCCGATCGCGAAATCGGCGGCCGATGCCCTCGACGGGGTCGGCTCGGCGATCGAAAAAGGAACGATCTCCCCGGAAGTCGTAAGCGAAGCGAACCGCCACGTCGAACGGATGGTGGCGATCGATGCGGAACGGGAAGCAAAGATCCTAAGCGAGATCAATCAAACGATCCGTGCGGAGGCGCGCTCGGAGGATGGCTATGTGCGGCGGATGCGCCCGACCTTCGGCTACATCCTGGCCTTTACCTGGTTCGCCCAGATGCTAGCCGTGGCCTATGTGATCGCCTTTGAACCGGCACGCGCCGGCGGCGTCATTGGCGCGCTTGGGCAGTTAAGCGCGATCTGGATCGTGGGCTTAAGCGTTCTTGGGATTTACGTGTACAAGCGAAGCCAGGAAAAGACTTCGAACAGCCATTCAGCGCCGAATTTCCTGAGTGAACTTGCCCGGCGTTTTAGTGCAAGCACTAATCGCTAATCCGTCGAGCGCGTCATCGCCTTGTAGATTCGTTCGGCGAGTTCCGCCGACGGTGCGCCGGCCAGAACACCGGCTTCGACCTTTTCCTCAGAGGGTTCGATCGGCACGAGAAGCAAGCCCATGCGATGATACGCCTCGAGTAAGTTGAGCGACAGGTGGAAGGGATCTTCCCGATCGATGTCGTCGAATGCTTTCGCCATGACGCCATCAAGCATAGTAGACATTCCTTACCGAAACCTTGTGCAAGCGCGCTTGCTGTTCAGAGGTCGTGCTTTCCGCTAGGTTTGATCCCGCCATGGGCTCACATGTTTCCGGATTCGCTGCGGTTTTTGATGTAATCGCGCCTTTCTTGCGGTTCCTACCGCCGGAGACGGCGCATACGCTTACCATCCGCGCCCTGGCCCGGGGCTTCGCACCCAGGGTGAAAGAGGCGGATGATCCCGCCCTTGCCACCGAGCTCTTGGGCCTCCGTTTTCAAAACCCAATCGGTCTGGCAGCCGGTTTCGACAAGAACGCGGAAACTTTGGATGCCATGTTTCGTTTCGGCTTCGGCTTCGTCGAAGCCGGCACCGTGACCCCACAGCCGCAAGCGGGGAATCCGCGCCCGCGTCTTTTCCGCCTTGGAAAGGACGGCGCCGTCATCAACCGATTGGGCTTCAACAGCGAAGGGATGACCCGCGTGGTGACACGGCTTCGTCACACGCACGAGAATGAACGCCGTGCCGCGGGTGTCATCGGCATTAACCTTGGCAAGAACCGCGAAAGCGAGGACGCCGCGGCGGATTACGCAGCCGGCGCGCGTACCTTCGTGCATCTTGCCGACTACCTCGTCCTTAACGTTTCCTCACCGAACACGCCAGGGCTTCGCGACCTGCAGGCAAAAGAGGCGCTCGGAAACATCCTTACCGAAACCCGGGCTGCGATGGCGAAAGCGGATGGCGCGAAGACGCCGCTCTTCCTTAAGGTCGCCCCCGACCTCGAAGAGGCGCAACGCCAAGGCATTGCGGACGTGGCGCTCGAAGGGCTGGCGGACGGCCTCATCGTCGGCAACACGACGCTAAGCCGGCCTGGGGGACTTGCCAGTAAGCGGCAAAGCGAGGAAGGGGGCTTGAGTGGCCGGCCGCTTTTTGCGCTTTCTACGCAGCTTCTGGCCGATTTCTACCGCCGGACGGAAGGAAACGTGCCCCTGATCGGCACCGGCGGGATCGCAAACGGAAAGGACGCGTACGCGAAGATTCGGGCCGGCGCCTCCCTTGTCCAACTTTATACGGCGTTGATCTTCGAAGGACCCAGCCTCGTTCCGCGCATCAAGAAGGACCTTCTTATCCTTCTCCACCGCGACGGCTTCATGAAGGTGGGAGAAGCGATCGGCGCCGACCATCGCGCATAGCTTTCCGTTTTCGCTTATCCAAAAAAAGGGCCGCCTTAAAGGCGGCCCATTATGCAAAAGCCTTCGATGTCTTAGAAGCTTGGCTCCGGTGGTGTTAGGTGCGTCTGGATCTTCGGTGTCTCTTCCGGTTTTTCCGCGACCATCGCCTCCGTCGTCACCATGAGGCCGGCAATCGAAGCGGCATCCTGCAGCGCGATCCGCACGACCTTCGTGGGATCGATGATCCCCGCCTTCACCATATCAACGTATTTCCCCTCCTGAGCATCGAAGCCGCGATTCATATCCTTGCTTTCCAAAAGCTTCCCGGCGACCACCGCCCCGTCTTCGCCGGCATTGCTCGCGATCAGGCGAGCTGGGGATTCGAGTGCGCGGCGAACGATATCGACACCCACCTTCTGATCAGCGTTTGCGCCCTCCAGCTTCGAAAGCGCGCGCGTCGCGTAAAGAAGCGCCGAACCGCCACCGGCCACGATGCCTTCCTGGACGGCCGCCCGCGTCGCATTCAGCGCATCATCGACGAGATCCTTCCGCTCCTTTACTTCGACTTCCGTCGCCCCGCCGACGTGAATCACCGCCACGCCGCCGGCGAGTTTCGCCAGGCGTTCCTGAAGCTTCTCCTTGTCGTATTCAGAGGTCGTCTCCTCGATCTGGCTCCGCATCTGCGCGATCCGCGCCTTGATGTCATTTTTCTTGCCGGCGCCATCGACGATCGTCGTGTCGTCTTTCGTGGCGCTGGCCTTTTTTGCGGTCCCCAGCATCGCAAGGGTCACGTTTTCGAGCTTGATGCCTAAGTCTTCGGAAATGACCTGACCGCCGGTCAGAATCGCGATGTCTTCGAGCATCGCCTTCCGCCGATCGCCGAATCCGGGCGCCTTCACGCCGAGCACCTTGAGACCGCCACGCAGTTTGTTAACGACGAGGGTTGCCAACGCTTCCCCCTCGATGTCCTCGGCAACGATGACGAGCGGACGGTTCGCCTGGACGACGGATTCAAGAAGCGGCAGCATCGGCTGCAGGCTAGTGAGCTTGCCTTCGTTCAGCAGGATATAGGGGTTCTCCATCTCGCAGACCATACGTTCGGCGTTCGTGATGAAGTAGGGTGAAACGTAGCCCCGATCGAACTGCATGCCTTCGACGAAATCCAATTCGTCCTCGAGTCCCTTCGCTTCCTCAACGGTGATTACCCCTTCCTTGCCGACTTTCTCCATGGCCTCGGCAATCTTCTTCCCGATTTTAGTCTCACCATTCGCCGAGATCGTGCCGACCTGAGTGATTTCTTCGCCGGTCGAGATCTTCTTCGAGCGTTTCTGGACCTCGTTCACGGCCGCCTGAACGGCAAGGTCGATGCCACGCTTTAAGTCCATCGGATTCATGCCAGCGGCAACCGCCTTCACACCTTCCCGCAAGATCGCATAGGCAAGCACCGTTGCCGTCGTCGTGCCATCGCCAGCCTCGTCGTTCGTGCGGCTTGCAACCGAACGGACCATCTGGGCGCCCATGTTCTCGAACTTGTCTTCCAAATCGATCTCGTTTGCGACCGTCACCCCGTCCTTCGTGAGGCGGGGGGTGCCAAAGGCTTTGTCCAGGATCACCGTGCGTCCTTTCGGTCCCAGAGTCACCTTCACGGCATTCGCAAGTATTTCGACGCCGCGCAGCATTCGCGTGCGCGCATCCACACTAAATAGAACTTCCTTTGCCATGGTTTTCGACTCCTCCTGTCCTGGCGTTTTTCGTTATTTCTTCTTGCCCTTTGCGCCCGTCACGACACCTAAGATGTCGGACTCCTTCACGATCAAAAGGTCCTCGCCGTCGACCTTCACTTCGGTGCCGGACCACTTCCCGTAGAGCACGCGATCTCCCGCCTTTACGTCGAGCGGGACGAGCTTTCCCGTTTCGTCTCGGGTGCCCGGGCCTACCGCAATGACTGCCCCCTCTTGAGGTTTTTCCTTCGCCGTATCGGGTATAATGATACCGCCAGCCGTCTTCTCATCAGACTCGAGCGGCCGGATCAATGCCCGATCGTGTAGCGGCCTGAATTTCATGGTGATTCTCCCTAACTGCCTTTTGCCTCTGGCGATTCGTCGCTCGGCAGGGTGCTTCTTAGCACTCCTCGTAAGCGAGTGCTAACGATCTAAGTAAGCCTTGGGATGGTGTCAAGGAAAACCGTGCCGTCAGAGGCCCGGGGCGGCCAGTTGGCTGACGGAGCCAAGGCGGTTCGGATCCTCCCAACCTTTGCCCGAGACCAGGTTCTTCTCAACATATTCAAGCAAAAGCGCGACGGACTCCTCGACGGTGAGCCGGTCCGTGTCGACGGCCAGCTCGGGTTCCTCGGGCGCTTCGTAGGGTGAAGAAATGCCGGTGAATTCCGGGATCTCACCGGTCCGCGCCTTGTGGTAGAGCCCCTTCGGGTCCCGCTTCTCGCAGGTCTCGAGGCTCGCCTTCACATAGACCTCGTGGAAACTATCCGGGCCGATGGCTCGCACGCGGTCGCGATCGGCGCGATAGGGAGAGATGAAGGCGGTGATCACGATGAAGCCGGCTTCCGCGAAGAGGGCCGCCACCTCGCCTGCCCGACGAATGTTTTCCGCCCGATCCTCCGGCGAGAATCCAAGATTCACGTTGAGCCCGTTCCGCAAGTTGTCGCCGTCGAGGACATAGACCTGGTAGCCCTTGCGGAAGAGCTGGCTTTCGAGTTCAAGCGCCAGCGTCGATTTGCCGGCACCCGAAAGGCCGGTCAGCCACAGCACCCCGCTGCGATGTCCATTCAGGGTCCAGCGTGCGTTCGCCGCCACCTGGTGATCTTCATGAAAAACGTAAGTGGTTTTACGCGTCACGCTTGGCCGCTGATCCGGATAGCCTTTCATGTTGATGATGCCGCCACCGACGATGGTGTAGTCTTCGACCAGGACGAAGCGGCCGGTTCGAGCGTTGTCGGAGAATTCGTCCAGCGCGACGAGGCCACGGGTACGCAGGGTCACTTCTGCCACCGCATTCTTGCCAACCTCCGCGCCCTCTCTGGAGGAAAGGTCGGTCACGTCAACGATCCGATCGATTGATTGCACCTGGGCCCTGTGCTCGCCGGTGTGAAGCTTCAGCGTGTAGCGCTTGCCGACCCGCAAGGGGTTCTTGCCAAGCCAGAAAAGGTTTGCCCGAAAGACGTTCGTCTCGATGGGCAGATTCTCGGTATGGCTTGCGATCTGGCCACGCTCAACGAAAATCTGCTCCTGAAGGGTGATGCCGACGGATTGACCGGCGCTGGTGGCAAGGACCGGCGTGGCGACGTTCCAGTCCTCGATGCTGGTCACCCGGGCCGACTTGTTCGAGGGCGACAAAACCAGACGATCGCCAACGCGAAGCCGGCCGCTTTCGATCCGGCCGGCGATGATCCGGCGATGGTCGAACTTGTAGACGTCCTGGATGGGAAGGCGAAGCGGCAGCTCCGTCGACGGCATCGGTGGCTGGAAGGCGTCGAACGCCTCGACGATGGTCGGACCTTCGTGCCAGTCCATCTTCTCGGAGCGGTGGACGATACAATCGCCTTCACGGGAGGAAACGGGAACGATGTGCTGGGCCTCAACGCCAATATCAGCAAGGTAATTACGGAATTCCCCCTCGACCTCCATGAAACGGGAGCGGGAATAGCCCACGAGGTCCATCTTGTTGATCGCGACGACGACCTGACGGACACCAAGGAGGTGCAAAAGATAACCGTGTCGACGGGACTGCTCCTGAACGCCTTCGTGGGCGTCGATCACAAGAAGGGCGGCATCCGCGCTGGCGGCGCCGCTGACCATGTTTTTCAGGAATTCCTTGTGCCCCGGCGCATCGATGATGACGTAGTCCCGCTTCGTCGTCTTAAACCAAATCTGCGAACTATCGATCGTAATGCCCTGGTCGCGCTCCGCCTGCAGCGCGTCCATAAGGAACGCCCACTCGAAGGGCATACCACGGCTTTCGCACATCGCCTGGATTGCCTCGAACTTTCCTTCGGGAAGCGAGCCTGTGTCGTAGAAGAGACGCCCGACGAGCGTCGATTTTCCATGATCGACATGGCCGACGATAACGACACGAAGCAGTTCATCTTCGCGACTCGGCTCGAGTGGCTGGTCGGACATTACATATATCCTTCGACCCGGAGCCGCTCGAAGGCGTCCTCGGATTCCTTATCCTGTGCACGGCCGGAGCGTTCCGAGATTTTAGTCGTTTCGAGCTCCTCGATGATTTCGTCAACCGTCGAAGCGGTCGAGGCGATCGTTCCCGTGCAAGGGGCGCATCCTAACGAGCGGTAACGCTGTCCATTCTTCGCGAAGTAGAGGTCCACGACCGGGATCTTTTCGCGCCGGATGTAGCGCCAGATATCCACTTCCGTCCAGTGCAACAAAGGATGGATCCGAAGGTGTGTGCCCGGCACAAAATCCGTCTTGAACTGATCCCAAAATTCTGGCGGCTGGTCGCGAAAATCCCATTCCGCATGTTTGCCCCGGGGGCTGAAAACGCGTTCCTTCGAGCGCGTTCCTTCTTCATCACGGCGAATGCCGACAAAAATACCCGTGAAACCATGTGCCGCGATCGTCTGTTTCAGCCCTTCCGTCTTCAAGGCACCGCAGCATACGACGCGTCCCTTCTCAGGCCCCATGCCAGCCTTCAAGGCCTCCTTGTTCTGGCCGACAATCAGATTCAAATTCCATTCCTTCGCCATACGGTCCCGGAACTCGATCATCTCGGGAATCTTGTAAGACGTGTCAATATGAACGGCCGGAAAGGGCACATGGCCGAAGAAGGCCTTGCGTGCCAGCCACAGCAGCACGTTGCTGTCTTTCCCGATCGACCATAGCATCGCCAGCTTGTCGATCTTGTTGAAGGCTTCCCGAAAGATGTAGACGCTTTGGCCCTCTAAGGCGTCGAGATGATTCATGGATTCCCGTGCCAGCGCGCCTTATGGATTCCGCACTCCGTCTTTTCGTTTTCCGTCCAACGGCCGGCGCGAACCGCCTTGTCTGGATTGACCCGCCGTGTGCAGGTGGTGCAACCGATGGAAAGATAACCCTTCGCGACCAGCGGATGGAGCGGCAGGTCCTTGGCTTTGAACGCCGCGGCGATCTCGGCCGGGGTCCATCGGGCGAGCGGATTGATTTTGATTTTTCCGTCTTCCGCCTCGATCATCGGCAAGGTAGCGCGGTTGTTTCCATGGAAACGCTTCCGGCCGGTGATCCAAGCCTCGTAATCGGCGAGCGCGCGGTCGAGCGGCCGCACCTTCCGAAGGTCGCAGCAGCCGTCGTAGTCCCGCGACCACAGCGTCTCGTCAGGGTCCTCCGCCGCAAGCTCGGCCGCATCGGGGCGAAGCACGCGGATATTCGTTAACCCGAGGCGCTCGACAAGCTGGTCCTTGTAGCGAAGCGTCTCATCGAAAAGCTTCAGCGTATCCAGAAAGAGCACCGGCGTCTTCGGGGCGACTTCTGCGACAAGGTCGAGCAAGATGCCGGCCTCTGCCCCGAAGGAAGAAGCAAGTGCGATCCGTCCCGGGAACTCGCGTTCGATTATGACGCGAAGAAGCTCCCGCCCATCGAGGTGGCCATACGCTGCGTTTAGTGCCGCCGCCTGAGCCGCCACCCGTTCCTCGATTTTCGCAACCTTCGTCATTCGGCCACCATCCTAGCGATTCCACCGGGGCGCCTATTTAACAATTATTATTCGCTAAATAGCTTAGATATACGCCTATATTACGTTATTTAGTCGGATGATGACAAGTTTCTATGTAATTCTGATATTTATAACAAACTCTTTATGTATAATATGCCAGGCTCTCAGAAAGTTGGGGCTTTCAGCATCCATCGGCACCGGTGTCGGCTCTACGATTCTTGAGTTTGGGAGGCGGAGGCGAGGGCCGTTCGGAGGAGTTTCACGCGAATCGGCTTCTCCAGGCTTCGTACGAAGGGAAGGCCGAAGGCATCGCCCAGACTGCGGGCACTTTCCAGAAGCTTGCCGCTATAGCCGCTCATCACCAGGATCGGGGTCGTGCATCCGAGATCCGCAAGGTAGCGCAGGCACTCGATCCCGTCCGTCTCGGGCATCACGAGGTCGAGGATCACGACCGTCGGCTTGAAGCTCTTATAGGCGGTCTTGAACTCCTCCGGACTGACCGTCGAATAAACTTCGAAGCCCTCGCCTTCGGCGACATCGCGAATGAGCTCACAGATTTCCTGCTCGTCGTCAATAATAAGGAGACGCTTTGACGTCATCCTGCCATCCCTTCCAACCCGAAAACCGGCGGCATAATGAACCGATTTTCTTTAAACTTTCTTGCTGCTGCTTTTATTTTGGGGCTTTTTGTCATCATCCTCTGCCCATCCGGCCCCGTCAAGAAACGCCCGCCGGATGCTTGCCCAACTATATAAGCATGGAATAGGAAAACTGAAACGACCGAAAGCGACGTTTTGAACGGAAACGAATGACGACAAGAGAAACCCCCATTCGGCATACCGCGCACGAACGGCAACTCGTGACTTGGCTTTTCCTCTGCGCGGGTTTCGTCTTCGTCATGATCCTCCTTGGAGGCACGACGCGGCTTAGCCACGCCGGCCTTTCGATTGTCGAATGGAAACCGCTAGTCAGCATTCTGCCGCCGTTATCGGAAACGGAATGGAAGGAAGTCTTCGCGAAATATCAATCCTTTCCCGAGTATCAGAAGCGCAATGCCGACATGGCGCTTGCCGAATTCAAACCGATCTTCTGGCTGGAATATCTGCATCGTCTATGGGGCCGATTAATCGGCATCGTTTTCCTTTTTCCATTTCTTTATTTTTGGTTTCGCGGCGCCATCGACCGAAGGCTTGTCCCAAAACTGCTCGGAGTGTTTCTTCTCGGCGCACTACAAGGCTGGCTTGGTTGGTACATGGTAAAAAGCGGGCTGGTCGATCGTCCGGACGTAAGTCCCTATCGCCTTGCGGCCCATCTCGCACTGGCCCTTTTTATTTTTGCACTCTTGTTTCGTTTGGGCCTTGGGCTGCTCCATCCGCCAAAAAGTACCGGCCCCGCGGCTCTTTTTCGAGGTGCGACGCGTGGGATGCTTCTGCTGATTTTCCTTACCGCGATTGCCGGCGCCTTCGTCGCCGGAACCGATGCCGGCCTCACCTACAACACCTTTCCGCGGATGGGCGCTGGCTTTATCCCGGAAGATTACTGGGCATTGGAGCCCGGCTGGCGGAATTTCTTCGAGAACATTGCAAGTGTGCAGTTCAACCACCGGCTTTTAGGCATCGCTAGCCTTCTTGGCGTCGGGGTGCTTTGGCTTGTCTCCTGGCAGACAACGCTTTCAAAACGTGCGTGTTCAGCGTTCACTTTTCTTTTCGGAATAGCAATCCTTCAAGTCGGTCTTGGAATCGCCACCTTGTTGCTTGTCGTACCACTGCCGCTTGGGGTCGCCCACCAAGCGGGCGCGGTCCTTCTTTTTACCCTCGCCCTTTGGGCAGACTACGAAATACGCCAAACGTAAGGTTGAATAGCTTCCACTTTCTTCGAGAGGCACGGCACGAATGCCATGACCGAACCCCAATCCGTTGAACTTGAGACTGTCTGCCATCCGCCGGCTTCGGGCGAGATTGCAAAAAAACTCGTCGTGCTTTTGCATGGTTACGGAGCCGATATGCACGATCTCATCGGATTAACGCCACATTGGGCGGACCTGCTTCCGGATGCGGAATTTCTTTCGCCAAACGCGCCTCAGATTTGCGCCGAACATCCGGTCGGCCGCCAATGGTTTCCGGTGGAGAATCTTGATCTCGAGCATATGCACGCCGGCGTCTTAACTGCGGCTCCGCTCTTGGATCGGTTTCTCGATAACGAACTCGCAAAGCGCGGACTCACCGAGAAAAATCTCGTCCTGATTGGTTTCTCGCAAGGCACGATGATGGCCCTTCACGTCGGACTGCGCCGCTCCCGTGCGCCGGCCGGCATCATCGGTTATTCCGGCGTCATCGTTGGCCCTGAGCAACTGGCCGATGAGATCCGGGTTCGGCCGCCGGTTCTTCTTGTCCATGGTGCGGCGGACCCCTTGATCCCCGCTGCCGCCCTCATTATGACGGAGAACGTGCTCGTCACCGTGGACGTGTCCGTGAAGTCCTATGTTTCGCAAGGGCTTGGACACGGCATCGATACGGTCGGCCTAGCCCTTGGCGGACGATTCCTCTCCGACGTCTTCGCGGCAAGCGAGCAGGACTAGCCGCCCCCCACCCGCTCCTCCGGAAGTCCGGGAATTTCTTCCAACATACGGTTTTTGCTGGTCTTTTTTCCTTTAGCGGGGCACAATCGGCCCGCCTCATGCTCATGGAGGCGGAGCGGAAACCAGAAACGGCTTGCGAGAGGAAGGCGTGGAAGCGCAACTGAAGAACTATCCGGCCCTCGTGCTGAACGCGGATTTTCAGCCGTTGAACTATTTTCCGCTGTCGACTTGGTCGTGGCAGAGCGCGATCAAGGCGATCGTGCTGAACCGGGTCAGCATCCTTTCCGAATACGATCTCTTCATCCATTCGCCAAGCTGCAAGTTTCGGCTTCCAAGCGTGATCGCGCTCAAGAAATACATCCCCATCAACCGTTATCCCGCCTTCACGCGGTTCAACGTTTTCTTGCGGGATCGCTTCCAGTGTCTCTATTGCGGGGGGCCGTTCGCCTCCGAAGACCTGACCTTCGATCACGTCGTGCCACGTTCCTGTGGCGGTCGGACGACGTGGACGAACGTCGTCTCCGCCTGTGGTCACTGCAACATTCGTAAAGGCGGACGCACGCCGGGACAAAGCGGCATGTACCCGATGGCCCAGCCCTTGCGGCCAAACACCTATGAGCTTCGTGAAAACGGCCGCGCCTTTCCGCCGAATTATCTTCACAAAAGCTGGCGGGACTATCTCTACTGGGATACGGAGCTCGAGCAGTCTTAAAGCCGTGGCCGGCGAGGCCCATCACACCCGCGTAGAAAGCCAGATTGCCAGTCGTGACGCCGCCTTGATCGCACCGTTCAGGAGCGTGTACGCAGGCGCCGCTTCCGCGCCATGTTCGATGGCGAGGTCTTTGTGCGCCAATTCATCGGCCCGGAAGGCCGCAATCGTCTCCCTCAATTCCGACTCCTCTTCGCCAAGCTGGCAGAGCTGGCCCTCATAGTGTTCGGCAATCACTTCTTCGACGGCGACCGTGCAAGCCATCGCGGCCCGTTCCCCCAGAAGCGCCGTCGCCACCCCCAATGCGTAACCGGCGACACGCCAGCAAGGGGTAAGGAGCGTTGGACGCACGCGGCGATTCGCGATCCATTCCTCGAAGGTATCCAGATGCGCTCGCTCCTGATCGAGCATCTGCTGCAAGACGTCCCGCTGGCCGGAGCGGCCCAGCACCGCCATCTGGCCCTTGTAAATCTGCACGGCCCCGTACTCACCGGCGTGATCGACACGGATCATCCTTTTTACCGACTCCCCCCGAGGAGGATCGCCCGGCAGTCGTGCTCGCGCCGTCTCATTCACTTTCTCCTTCGCCTTTTCCGTCACGGCGTTGGCTCCTTCCTTAAGGTCCTGGCGGCGGCGATGGCCAGCGCCATCAGGAGAACGGAGACCAGCAGATTAAAGCCCGCGAGCGAAATCCCGAAGAAGGACCAGGCGACCTCGTCGCAACGCACGGGCCGGGTGGCGGCAAGGGATTCGCGAAGTGCGTCAATGCCTTGACTGGCTCCCCCTTCGCCGCAGGCCTCCAGAAGTGCAAACCAGTCCTGTTCGACGCCGACATGATAGAAGGAAAGCGCCGCCCCCCCGACAAAGATGAAGGCGAAGCCGAGGCAAAGCGCGGCGGCACCTTTCGGACTCCCATGGAAGAAAAGCGCACCAAGCGCGAGGCCGGCCACCAGACCATAGGGGATGCGCTGATAGAGACAAAGTACGCAGGGCTTAAGCCCGCCTAAGAACTCCAACCCATAGGCCGTCGCAAGGACGGCCAGGCTTGCGGCCAGAAAGCCGAACCACACCGTCCTTGGGGCCATCGTCATGGGACATACCTTAGAAGGACGACAAGCCCGATCGCTAGCAGAAAGGCGAGGATGGAAAGCGGCGCTAGGTTCTTCTCGACGAAGCCACGGATCGACGGGCCGAAATACCAAAGAAGGCCCGCCTCCAGATAGAAACGAATGCCGCGCGACACGAGCGAAGCAAGCAGAAAAGGCAACAGGGCCATGCCGACGACGCCGCTTGCGATCGTGATCACCTTGTAGGGAAACGGCGTGAAACCGGCACCAGCGACGATCCAGATTCCCCACGCGTAGTAGCGATGCCGAAAGGTTTCAAACGCTTCCATGAAGCCATAGAGCTCGAGCAGAGGATGGCCGATCGTTTCATAGAAGAAATAGCCGATCCCATAACCGAGCAACGCGCCGGCGACGGACGCCAGCGTGCAAAGGCCGGCATAGAAAAAGGCCCGCTCGCGGGCGGCCAGACACATGGGGATGAGCAGCAGGTCCGGCGGCACCGGAAAGAAGGAGCTTTCTGCAAAGGAGATGGCCGTGAGCGCCGTCGGTGCCCGAGGGCCCGCGGCAAGACGCATCGTTCCGTCGTAGAGTCCTTTCAGCATCCTTGACGACCATTCGCGCATGACGAAGGGGGTTCCCGCCAATAGACCGTGTGCGACGCGGAGAAGCAAGCCCCGGCCATTGACCGGGTTTGTCGGAAGGCTAGGATGGGTTCCCTTGCCCCTGTGGCGGAACTGGTAGACGCGGCAGACTCAAAATCTGTTGTCCGTAAGGACGTGGGAGTTCGAGTCTCCCTGGGGGCACCACGATCTATTCCAATGACGCCCGTGAACGCGATGCCGCTTAAAAGCCTTTTGCTTTTCCTTAAGCCGTCAGGGCGACCTTCTTCGGCCCCGCATCCCCCCAACGGATCACGCGATCGCCGCAACTCACGATATGATTCTTCCCGTCCTCCTTCGCCGCATACATGCGGTCATCGGCGATCTCGACCAATTGCAGCAGGTTTTGCGTGACGTCATGCTTGCGTTCGGCGATCCTCATGCTGACGGTGATCGGCTCGCCATCGGGGCGAACACCGAACCCGACCCGACCCAAACGTGCCGCCAGGGTCTCCGCACCTGCCGCATCCGTATGGGGAGGGATGAGGAGAAACTCTTCCCCACCCCAACGCACGATCATGTCGCCGCCACGTAAACTGCGGCGCAGTGAACCCGCTACCTCCTTCAGAAGACGGTCGCCTTCCTCATGACCGAAGGTGTCGTTGACGGATTTGAAATCATCCAGATCCACGAAGCCAATGGCCAGCGGCACACCATGCCGTTCCGATTGGTAGTATTGGGTGGTCAGAAGCTCTTCGCCATAGGCACGGGTGATGGTTCCCGTCAGGCTATCATGCGCCGCTTCCGTGACGATCGCCAACAAGAAGCGAAGCTGGCTCATGGCCGCCACGACCGCCACGATCGCTACCAGACCCAGTAACCACATTGCGCCCATGTAGTTGCTCCAGAGCATTCCATGGAACTCCGATAAGGCCGCGAAAAGCGCGATGCCAATGAGCGGAATCGCGAAACACACGCCTTCCAGGGCAGTCAATGGGAAGATCGCAAGGCCCGTGACCATGATGAAGGGAAGAAACGCATAGCTGCTCGCTAATATGATGGCGAGGCTCGCCATTGCGTCGAACTCGAGGAACGGATAGGAAAACAAATAGAAGGCGGTCGGTATCGTAAATAGAATCGCAAGCGCCCGATAGGCGACCGGCATGCTTTCGACGTCCCGATACATGCACACGACCACAAGGAAGCCGGCGCCTGCGAAGACGCGTCCCGCCGTCAGAATGCTCCAGAGCGGCCACTCGAAAACCAACGGGTCGATCGGGATCCACAAAAGCGTGAGTATGGCGAGGATCGCCGCCACCATGCGCACGCGCGAGGCGACCATGACGGCGCGGCGCCGTTGCACGAGTGGCGAATGACGTCGCGAAGAAAGCAGCTCGGCAAGCTGATCGCGGGTAAAGTCCACCCAGCACCAACGGGCGCAGGTTTGCAAATAAGGTCTGCAACGATGGCACGTTTCGTTCCTCCCGCCTGCCGCTGGCAATCGTTTCTGACCTTGGCTATAGCACCCGTGCGATTTATCAAAGGTTAACCCTGGCCGAAGGCCGTGCGATTAAGCGCGGGAACTGCTGGTTTCCTTGCCATCTTTGCCCTAGCTAGGAGGAACGGCGCGGCCCGTTCGAAGGTGGAAGTCCGAACCCTTCCAAGGCTACCATTACGTGCGCCGAAGGCTGAAATGGCCATTCGTCAGAGATCCATGAAAAGAGGCCGGCCATGTTCGAAGATCGAAGCGATGCAGGTGCAAGACTGGCCGCCAAGCTTCACCACCTGGCCGGTGACAAGACGGTCGTGCTGGCATTGCCCCGAGGGGGCGTCGTCGTCGCTCACGAAATCGCAAAGGCATTGAAATCCCGCCTCGACGTAGTCCTGGTGCGCAAGCTCGGGGCACCGGGCCAGTCGGAACTCGCCATCGGCGCCATCGTCGAGAGCGAGGAACCGGAAACGGTGACGAATCCGGAGATCGTTCGCGCGTTTGGTATCTCCGAGGCCTTCCTGAGCTGGGAGGCGAGCCGCCAACGCGAAGAAATCGCAAAACGCAGGGAGCTTTACCGTGGCGGGAAACCTCGAACCTCCGTCAAGGGCCTAACGGCAATCGTCGTGGACGACGGGATCGCGACGGGGGCAACGATGCGGGCCGCGTTGAAGGTGATCCGTAAGAAAAACCCAACACGGCTCATCCTTGCCGTTCCCGTGGCGCCGCCGGATACGATCGAGCGTTTAGAAAAAGAGGTGGATGAGGTCGTCTGTTTGGAACGACCGTTCGATCTTGGCGCGATCGGCTACTATTACGCGGACTTTCGCCAAACGCGCGATGAGGAAGTCATCGATCTTCTGAAGCGGGCGGCGGAAACGGCGAAGAACGAAAGCGCTCACGAAGTATAAGGAAAAGGATATTCTTTCCTGCCTGGTAACTTCCCCGAACCGTACCTGAGATTTTCGAAACACCGATCCGCGGGCGATAGCGAACCGGAACTTCCATCGAGGCGAGTTTAAGTTTTGCTGCCTTTACCTGCATTTCGACCGTCCACCCATAGTCGGGGTCCATCATGGAAAGGCGCTCCAGTGCTTCTCGCCGGATCGCCCGGAAGGGACCAAGATCCGTGAAGCGTTCGCCATAGAAAAACCGGATAAGCGATACGGCGAGCCGATTTCCCCACCGCTGGACCGAGGTAAGCGCACCCGCCACCGCCTCGCCCAGGACACGGGAGCCGATGACAAGTTCCGCGCGGCCCTCCAGAATCGGATCGACGAGATCGGCCATTTCCTCAGGATAGTCGCTGAAATCCCCGTCAAGAAAGACGATGACATCCACGCGCTCGAGTGCGTGCAAGCCGCGCTGGCAGGCTTTACCATAACCGCGTTGTGACTCATTGACAACACGCGCGCCCGCCGCGCTGGCAACCGCAACCGTGCCATCGGTCGATCCGTTATCCACAACGACGATCTCATCCAGCCAAGAAGGGATCGCCGCAATCACCTTACCGATGGCCGACGCTTCATCAAGCGCCGGTATGACAACGCCGATTCGTGCATCATGTCGCATGAAAGCCCCGCTTCTCTCTCCATCTCCCACGCTCCTCCCATGCGAATAGCAAAAGGACAGGCACCACCTCAATCCAGACGATCCCGAAATCGAAAATATCGGCACGTCCGGCATCGGCAAACACAAAGCGTAAATAATAGAGCGGGAGCGTCACCGTCAGCGTGAGCAGCGAAAGCTTAGGACTAAGCACAAGCAAAGGGACAAGCCACGCGTAGTACCATGGAAAGACCGCCGGGCTCAGAAGGAAAAGAAGCGCGGTGACAAGAAGCATACCGCGACAAAGGGCCGCTTCGCCTGGCGAACGCGCCAGCCATAGGCTCGCGCCAAGAACGGCGAAAAGAACCAGCCCGCGCGCCGCATCCGGTGCCGACCCAACGAGCGAAAGGGCTGCGAGTATCCCTTTTGCAAATTCAAGCACGAGAAGGAAAAGGGCATCGTTCATCTCCCATTGCCGGCCATAGACGGCCAAGCCGGACCCCTCATCGAGACCCGCTAGGAACTGAGGCAGAAGAAAAAGACCGCATGGAATCGAAAAGAAAAGAACTGCGAGGAGGTAAGCGCCTCGTTTTCCGAAACCTGGGCGAAGAAAGAACGGCCACAGCACAATGGGCCATAATTTCACACCGACCGCACAAGCCAGGGCGAAATTCGCAAACCAATGCCGTCCGCGTAGCGTAAGGAGGAGCGCGCCAATCAGAAATGGAAGCAGCAGGCCATCCATGTGGGCGGAGTTGATGAGCTCTTTTACAAGCAGTGGGTTCCACCAGAAAAGTGCGGCCCAAAGCGGCGAGCGCCCAAGGGTTTTCAACAGAAACAGCAGCAACGCCAGGGAAGTGACGTCGGCAAGCAACAGGACCCCCCGCCAGGCCTCCAAACTGAATGGCAAAAGCGCATGCGCACCCGCAAAGAAGGCTTGCGCCAAGACCGGGTAAACGGTTCGTACCTCCGGGTGGTTGATGCGCTCAAGGACTTCACCGGCGCTAGCCTCAAGTTGCTGCAGGCTTTCCGGTGCCGCACCTTCCGACACGTCGGCCGGTGCATAGAGGTAGGGATCGTGACCCGTCGCAACGACGGCGCCGTCCCAGAGGTAGCGGTGGTAATCGTCCTCCAATATGGGTGTCGAAGGAAGAAGGACGAGGCGCATGGCAAGACCGACGCCAAGCATCCACAAGAAAAGCGCTCGTCTGTTTGCCGTCCGTCGGATGAGAGATGGCAGGGTAAGGAAGAGAGCCCCTGCCGTTACGCCGAGCGCGACGAGGCGTAACGTCGCCGGCACGGGGAGTCGATACACACTCTCAAAACTCGCCGAAAGATCTAGCAGAAAAAACTGGGCCCCGACCAACGCAAGCCCGAGCGCGATCCAGGCGGCACGGACGACCACGTCGGTGCGAGGAATCGTTATTTCGTAAAGCTCCCGCGTTTTTTCGTTTCCGACCATGGCGAACGCGAGGCGTCGTTCAGAGTCCAGTCGTAATCGACCTTGGCGACGCGTTCGATCTCGGAGAGTTCTCGTTTGAACGCTGGCTTCGCATATTGCCGAAGGTGACGCAGCACGCTTTCGTCATTCCCACCGAAATCCTCCAGATACCAGGCATAGATGGCGGAAACGATCAGCTTGCCCTTGCGGATGCGCGCGCCGCTCGGATGGTTCACATAGACCTCGGCGGCTTTGGCCAGCAAGGCTTCCGTGTTCGCCGCCGTGAAGGGAACGGGCTGGAGATCGGCACACCCGTATGCGGCACAGCTTAAGGCGTAGTGGATTCGCGGATCCTTCCAGATGGGACGCAAGGCGCGGCTTTCGATGTCATTGAACGAGAGTTTCACGCCCTCGACGGTTACAAGCTTCGCATCCCATGGTCCGCTATCGGTGGCGAGGTCTCCTTCGCCGTCGATGTCGAGAATGCTGCTCAACCAGTAATGGTCGAGAACAAGCTTGACGATGGCTGCGTTATAGAGATTGACCCAGTAAGCGAACTGCTCGGCCCGGCTGTAGCGTCGAATCGGTATCGCCTCCAGCCCTTTGATATAGGCCACAAGCGCGTTGCGGTCTGCCTTTGTCACCGCGCCATAATCGACGCGGTTGATCGCATCTTCCCCCGGCGCGACATATTTGGTGAGGAATGCGGCCCAGGCGGCGTGGTCGATCTTTTCCGTCGCCTTGGGTTCATGTGCCTCCCATTGCTTGAGGGCGACGGCCGTAGGCACCGTGAAGCCCTCCGGTGGCACGAGGCCCCCTACCGCCGCTTCGTAAGCAGCGACGTCGTTTAACGACCAGTCGTATTCGTTACCGTCAACCGAACGAATCCCGGCAAGGCTTTCCTTCAGCTCCGGGCCTGCATAGGTGCGAAGGTGCGTAAGCACGCCTTCTTCGCCACCAAAGTCCTCTTCGAACCAGGAATAGATGCTGGAAACAATCAGCTTACCGTTCTCGACCCGCGCCCCGCGTGGGTGGTTGATGTATTCAATCGCCGTGTCTTCCAGCATTCCGTCGATCTTGTCGCCTTCGAAAGCAAACGTCTGAAGATTCGGACACCCAATCGATGCGCAATTGACCCCGTAATGAACGCGGGGGTCCTTCCAGATGGGGCGAAGGATACGATGCTCCATATCGTTCAGAGAAAGCTCGACCCCATCCACGGTAACCAGCTTCGCATCCCATGGCCCGTCTGCGAAGAGGCCCGGTGAAATGTCGATGTCACGAATGCTTTCGACCGGATAGTGATCGAGCACGACTTTCGCGGTGAGTGCGTTATAAAAATTGATCCAATAGGCGAGTTGCTCGTTACGATTAAGCACCTTCACGGGCGTCTTCCCGAGTGCGGCAAGGTAATTCTCAAGCGTTGCACGATCGGCTTCGGTGACCTTGTGATAGGCGAGGCGGTTGATCCCGTCCGGGCCAAGCTCGACGTAGCTGGCAAGGAAGCGGGCCCATGGCAGGTGCTTGACCCGGGTCTTCGAATCCGGATCAAAGGCCTCCCGCTGCCCCCACGGTTCCACCTTTGGTGCGAAAAGGGCGTCAAGGGGTCCAGCCATGGCGGCGGAAAACCCAACACTCAGCAGAAGCACGGCCAAGAGACAGAAAAGCCGATGGAACATTTTTATTTTCTCTCCATCTTCAAGCCTACTCCCAGATGGCGGACGGCCGCTTTCACAATCCGTTGAAAGGTCGAACACCCCACCTGCTTCCTCCTATAATGACACCCTTAAAAGCCTGACATGCCCAAGGGAGATGGTGGCAAGCAACGATGCTGCAAACGGTCTTCTCTCGTTTCTTCTGTCTCATTTTGGCCTTCGGCCTTCTTGCCGGTTGTGCGCTGCTCGCGCCATTGCCGCCGGAATCCACCCTTGAGGAACGGCTCTCCCATTTCCCGACGAAGGGCCTGCCTCTCGAGAAGACGGTCGTCATCCATTGGAACGACCATCATATCCCCTTCATCGAGGCGAAGACGGACGTGGACCTTGCCTTCACCCTTGGCTTGATGCACGCCCATCTCCGTCTGGGCCAGATGGAAGTCTTGCGGCGGATCGCCCATGGACGAATCGCCGAGATGGTGGGCCCCATTGCGACGGACATCGACCATTCCTTGCGCATCTTGAATTTCGGCCGGGCGGCCCCGACGATCGAGGCGAGCCTGCCAGCGACCACGAAGCATTGGCTTGAGGCTTACGTCGACGGCATCAATCACTACCAGGTAAACGTTGAGACACTGCCGCACGAATACACCGCCCTTGGGATACCACGCGAGCCCTGGAAGGTCCGTGACGTGCTGACGATTGGACGGCTTGCCGCCAGTGATGTGAACTGGTTCGTCTGGTTCCAACTCTTAAAGCTTCGTTCGCATGAAGACTGGCCGCAGGTATGGGCACGTCTGCTAGGGGAGGGCAGCGATTCAAGGTCAAGCTTTACGGCCGCCCCCTTTGATATGCTTTCCGAGCTATTACAGAGTGTCAGCCGTTCCGGCAGCAACAGCTTCGCCGTCTCTTCAAGGCGCAGCAAAACGGGTGCGGCGATGATTGCGAGCGACCCACATCTCGGCATTATGCTACCGAATTTGTGGTTGATCGCCGGCTATCGGTCCCCTTCCTACCATGCCGTCGGCTTGATGGTGCCGGGACTTCCTTTCCTGATCATCGGCCGAAACGAGCGAATCGCTTGGGGCGGAACGAACATGCGTGCCGCCAGCAGCGATCTTTTCGACGTTTCTGCTCTCGATGAATCGCAAATTACGGAGCGCGTCGAGCATATTCGCGTGCGTTGGTGGTTTGATCGCGACGTCGTGTTGCGAGAAACGCCCTATGGACCTTTACTTTCAGACGCCCCCATTCTCGAATACGACGATGGCCCCGCCTTTGCGCTGAAATGGGTTGGACATGCACCGAGCGACGAAGTCACTGCGATGCTCAAGCTAAATCGCGCTCAAAATTTTCAGGGGTTCCGAGACGCGCTTTCCGGTCTCGCGGTTTCGGGCCAGAACATGCTCTATGCGGACGTCGACGGCCATATCGGTCAAGTGATGGCGGTGAAACTGCCGGTTCGGCCGAAGGAGGCGCCGAAGGACCTTCTCCTCGATCCGAAGGGTACGGCGATAAAGGCCTGGCAGGATTTTCGGGATGCGTCGGATCTACCGGCAAGCCTGGACCCGCCCGCAGGAATCCTTGCTTCTGCGAACAACCGCCCGACGAAAACGAACGTACCGGTCGGCTATTTCTTTTCATCCGATGACAGGGTGGACCGGATCACCAGCCTCTTGAACGCAAGCGAGAAACTGGACGCCGAAGACCTTCATCGCATTCAACGCGACGTTCATATGACATCTTCCATCGCCCTTCGCCAACTCTTCCTTAAGAAGATTGCTCGCTTAAATGCCGCGGCATCACTGAAAATGGACGCGCAAAACTTTATCGAACGCCTCCGAGGCTGGGATGGAAACTACGATGTGGATTCGAAAGGGGCGGTCGCATTCGAAATCTTCCTTTATCATTTTCAGGATCTTTTCTATAGCCGCCGTTTCAAGGATGAGGAAAAGGCAAACTGCTCTCGCCTCGTCCTCGTGAAATCCTTGCTAGAAGAAGACATCCATAAGGAAGACCCCGAACTACTCGCAGCGGATCTTGGTGAGGCCCTGCGCCGTGCCACCGAAGATGCCGAGCAATTCGAAACGTGGGGCGAGATGCATCGGCTCAGGCTTGCGCATCCGCTCCGTTACCTGCCGCTGTTTGGCGGCAAGTATCGTTTTGCCGATTGGCCCGCACCAGGGAGTTCACAAACGATCATGAAGACGGCCCATGGCGTCACGAACGAGCGCCATGAGGCGCGTTACGGCTCGAACGCACGGCACGTTTCGGACCTTGCGGATCCCGATCACAATGATTTTGTTCTCCTTGGCGGTCAGGACGGCTGGTTTCAGAGCTCGACCTTCCAGGACCAAGTGCCGATTTGGCGGGCGGGTCGCACCCATCGCGTGCCGTTGCGCATCGAGACGGTGAAACGCACGTTTCCTCACAAAACGACGCTCTCTCCTTAAGCGCATGCAGTTGCTCGATGGCCGGATCGAAATCATCGAGGGCGACATCACGAAGCTCGACGTGGACGCAATCGTGAACGCGGCGAACAACCAGTTGCACCGCGGCGGTGGGGTATGCGGTGCCATCCATGCGGCGGCCGGTCCGGAACTGGGAGTGGAATGTCGCGCCCTTGGCGGCTGTGCAACGGGGGATGCAAAGATCACACATGCCTATCGCCTGCCCGCCAAACACGTCATCCACGCGGTGGGGCCCGTCTGGCAGGGGGGCGAGGCGGACGAGGATCGCCTGCTCGAGGAAGCCTATCGGGCCAGCCTCAAGCTTGCCGAGGCCCACGGCCTCGCAAGCCTGGCCTTTCCGGCGATCAGCACCGGTATTTTCGGCTTTCCTCTGGAGCGTGCCACGAAGATCGCGCTTCGCGTAGTAAGCGAGTATCTCCGCCGCTCAGGCGCGATTGAAAGGGTATGCCTCGTTTGTTTCGACCAAGCTACGTTTGAGGCGTACCGGCGAGTGGCAACGTCCGGTGAGGCGTAATTAGATAGACTAGCTTCGCCAGCGAAGTGTCCGCGCTTCAACCGAGTTGACGAAGGCGCGTCCTTCCGCTTCGCTCTCAAGGTATTCCCCTTTAAGTTTGTAGTACCACTTCGCCTGGGTATCCGCGTCGTCGATCAGCATGAGAGAGGAATTGAATTGCAATCCGCGTTGCTGTTGCACGACGACGTCATGGTCCTGACCTAAGAATGTCCGTGCCAGCTTCCGAACGATCGGCGTGAAGGGAGTTAGCCGCGGCATCGTCCAGTAAAGGCACTGGTGCACCTCGGTCTCGGAGTCCATCAACGGCGTGACCGCCGTCAGGCTAAGAACCGAATGGCGATCCCCTTCCACATGCTCGATCCGCACACCTAGGAGCGCATAGGTGATTTCCGTCGTCACGTTCTTTCCCAGCAGTCGATAGACCTGACCACCACGGGGATTTGGATGGCGCGCCATGCGGAATCCCATCGGTGCCGGCTCAAAGCGTTTTTCCTTCAACTGAAGCTGGTGCTGTTTCTTTGACTTCCACCACCAGGAAGTATGAATGTAAGGTGCGTGGCTCGGATCCATGAGCCCGACGACGGCATGGTCGATGCTGCAAGCAAAATCCATGGCGATTTGCACCTTCTGTAAAACCTCGCCGACAACCGGAACCCGTGGCACCTCCGGAAGGTCGTCCTTCGGTTTCTCCCCATCGCTCATGTAAACTCAGATATTGCCCTGCACCTCCCGACACGGATAGCGACGAACCCTGATGCGTGAGAGATTGAGTTTTTGTCCTTCGACGAGGGAGGGAATTTCCGTGCAGCGGCCTTCCGTATCGAATCGTCAGCCGTGATAGCAGCACATGATTTCACGGCCATCGAAACTGCCGTCGCTTAGGGGAATGCCCCGATGGGGACAGATGTCATGAAGCGCAAAGACACTCCCTTCGCGATCGCGTCCGAACAGGATCGGCTCGCCCAGCACCACCTTCGCAAAGGTGCCCCCGCGGCGCACCTTCCTTGCCGGCAACGCCAAGTACCAGAGATTGCGGAGTAAATCCGTCATAGGCGGAAGCTCTTTTCCCTCTGTTCCGGACGACAGTCTGCCTGTTTTGCCTCTCGGCGTCATCCTTCCTTCGGTGAAACCTTGCCAAGAACCTAGGATAAACCCACATTGGAAGAGTTCTTGGAGCTAAAACCAATGGAAGGCTGGATCCGACTCGGTGTCTTCTTTGCGATCTTCGCCGTCATGGCGTTGTGGGAGGTGCTCGCGCCGCGCCGTCCCTTAAGCCAGTCGAGGGGAAAACGTTGGACGGCGAATCTGGGCATCTTACTTATCGACATCCTTGTCGTGCGCTTCACTCTGGGGGCTGCGGCTTACGCCATGGCCGTCTATGCCCAAGGCGCGGGCTGGGGTCTTCTGAACCTTCTTAACTGGCCCAGTTGGATCGAGATCGCAGCGGCGGTCGTCTTCCTCGACTTTGCGATTTACCTTCAACACATCGTCTCGCACGCCCTTCCCATCTTCTGGCGGTTGCATCAGGTCCACCACTCGGACATGGATTTCGATACGACGACTGGCATTCGCTTTCACCCCATCGATATCCTTATCTCGCTTGTCTATAAAGTGGCGCTGGTAGCGGCAATTGGTGCCGACCCGTGGGCCGTTATTATCTTTGAGGTGATTCTGAACGGCACATCCCTTTTCAATCATGGGAACGTGCGCATCTTTCCAAAACTGGAACGCGTCTTGCGCTTCTTCATCGTGACGCCTGAGATGCATCGTGTGCACCACTCGACGAACGCTTCGGAAACGAACACGAATTTCGGTTTTTCGCTTTCCGTTTGGGATCGACTCTGCGGCACCTACCGGCAGTCCCCTGCGAAAGGTCATCTCGCGATGGAGATCGGGCTTACGCCCTATCGGGAGGCGCGGAAGCTCGACCTTGGCAACTTGCTTGCCATCCCTTTTCGTAGACAGGTGGCGGAAAACCGCCTGGGAAGCTGGCGAAGGGATGAATCTCAATCGTCGTAGGGACGCACACGGGCGACGGCAGCCTTACTGATGAGATGAACCTTTTCGCCATCGTCCATGAAGGGAAAGAAGTGATGGATGTCGTTCAGCAAATCCTGGATTCGCATCGTCGCCTCGATGAAGACGTGCCCTTTAAGGACCGTTCCATCCTGCATCGTAATCTCGACATATTCCCGAACTTTCGGAATCCTCGGAGGGATCCTCGGCACGTGATGTTTGCTGATCTCGTTCATGCGACGCCTCTTGCCTGAAGCCAAGAAGCTTACGCCCCACTCGCTTAACCTCGGGTTAACCGCGCTTGCCAGCCAGGCGCGGATCTGGTGCTCGCCTTGCCGGAGCCAAGGGCCTTCGATATATTGCACCGCGTCATAAACTGTCCTGGTACGCCCAGGGCCCCCGCTAGGAACCCGGTATATGGATGAATTTCACGGCTACTATCTCGAGGACCTTTCCGTCGGCATGTCCGCTTCTTACGCGAAGACGATCACCGATGCGGACATCATCCTGTTCGCCGGCATCTCCGGTGACACGAACCCGATCCACCTCAACCAGGAATTTGCCAGCCAGACGATGTTCAAAGAACGCATCGCCCATGGCATGCTTTCGGCAAGCTTCATTTCGACGGTGATCGGCACCAAGCTCCCCGGTCCCGGCTGTATCTATCTAAGCCAGAATATGAAATTCAAGGCACCGGTGAAGGTCGGGGATACCGTTCTGGCAAAGGCCACGATCACGGAGATCCTGCCGGAAAAGAAACGTGTTCACCTGAAGACGGAGTGCCTGGTCGGAGAAACGCTTGTCATCGACGGCGAAGCCGTCGTCATGGTAAACGCGAAAGCGTCTGGCGCCTCCTAGAGGAGTGGCCGTCGATGCGAATCCTACGCCACACGTCCGGTGTTCCATCCGAAGTTCTGGGGTCCACGATTGCGCTCGGCAATTTCGATGGCGTGCATCCTGGCCATCGGGCCGTCCTCGAAGAGACGATACGGCAGGCACAATCGCTTTCCACCGCTTCCGGCGTTCTAACCTTCGAGCCGCACCCGCGAAGCTTCTTTGCCCCCGATGCACCCTCTTTCCGACTCACGTCCCTTCGTGACAAGGCACGCGCCATTGAGTCGCTGGGTATCGATTTCCTGATCGTCCAGCATTTCGAAGCCACCTTCGCTGCCTGGTCGGCAGAAACCTTCGTTCGCCGAATCCTTGCCGAGGACCTGAAGGTCGCCCATGTCGTGACCGGTTACGATTTCCGGTTTGGCGAGGGACGGAAAGGCGATTCAGCGATGCTCGAAACGCTGGCCAAGCGCTTCGGCTTTGCTTACACGGCGGTAGGCCCGGTGACGGAGGGGGGAGAGGCCTATTCGTCCACGAAGATCCGTACCCTTCTTCAGAACGGCGCACCGGCAGAGGCCGCCTCGCTGCTCGGTCGCTATTGGGAAATCGAGGGCCGCGTCGAGGCCGGCAGTGGCCTTGGGCGCGAACTCGGCTTTCCGACCGCGAACATCGCCCTTGGCGACCATTTGCAGCCGAAACCGGGCATCTACGCCGTTCGTGCCGGCATCGACGAAGGAAAGGACACGGCCTGGCAGGAAGGCGTCGCCTATCTGGGGACACGGCCCACCTTCGCGGGCACGACCCTGCTTTTCGAAGTCTACTTCTTCGATGAAACCCTCGACCTCTATGGGAAGCACCTGCGGGTGCAGTTGATCGACTACCTGAGAGAGGATGCGACCTTCGAAGACGCGGAAGCCTTGAAACACCAGATGAAGGAGGACGCGGCCCGGGCGCGCGCGATCCTTGCGAAGGCAGGCGATCCCGCGTAGGAACCCTAACCATGGTCAGTCGCTACAAGGAAACCGTTTTTCTTCCCAAGACCGCCTTTCCAATGAAGGCGGGCCTGCCCGAACACGAGCCTGAATTGCTGAAGCATTGGGAGGCGATGGGCCTTTACCATCGGCTTCGCGAGCAGGCAAAAGGCCGCGAGGTCTTCCTGCTTCACGACGGCCCCCCTTACGCGAACGGCCACCTGCATATCGGCCATGCGCTGAACAAGATCCTGAAGGACATCGTCAACCGCTTCGCCCAAATGCAGGGCAAGGACGCCCGCTACGTTCCCGGCTGGGATTGTCACGGGCTTCCGATCGAATGGAAGATCGAGGAAAAGTATCGATCGGACGGCAAGGACAAGGACGCGGTCCCGCTCATCGACTTCCGCGAAGAGTGCCGCGAATTTGCCCGTCACTGGATCGACGTCCAGCGCGGCGAATTCCAGCGCCTCGGTGTGCTGGGCGATTGGGCGAACCCTTACGCAACGATCGCCTTCGATGCGGAAGCAAAGATCGTCGAGGAGCTCGGCAAGTTCCTGATGAACGGCGGGCTGTACAAGGGAAAGAAGCCGGTCCTCTGGTCCGTCGTCGAAAAGACGGCGCTGGCGGAAGCGGAAGTCGAATACCACGATCACACATCCACGCAAATCTATGTGCGCTTTCCCATCACGCAAGCCTCCGACCCCGCTCTTGAGGGGGCTAGTGTCGTCATCTGGACGACGACGCCATGGACGATTCCCGGAAACCGTGCCGTGGCCTATGGCGAGGCCATCGATTACGCATTGATCGAAGTCACGGGCACCGCCGAGAAAAGCTTGGCAAGGATTGGCGAAAAGCTCCTCATCGCGGAGGCGCTGCTCGAGACAAGCCTGAACGACGCCGCCGTCACCGGCCATAAGGTCCTAAGCCGTCTCAAGGGAAAGGCCCTTGCCGGGTCTTCCCTCCGGCATCCTCTCTTCGGTCAAGGCTACGATTTCGAGGTGCCGCTGCTGCCTGGGGAACACGTGACGGTGGAACGGGGAAGTGGCTTCGTTCACACCGCGCCCGGTCATGGCGACGAGGACTTTACGCTCGGCCAACGCCATGGCCTCGAGGTGCCAGACACGGTGGCGGACGACGGCCGCTTCTACGATCACGTCCCACTGTTTGCCGGCCAGCACGTCTTCAAGGTCGACCCAAAGGTCGTCGAGGCACTTGAGATGGCGGAAAACCTTCTCTGGGCCGGAAAGACGACCCACGCCTACCCTCATTCGTGGCGTTCGAAGGCACCGCTTATCTTCCGGACGACGCCGCAATGGTTCATCAGCATGGAAACGAACGACCTTCGTAAGAAGGCGCTCGATGCCATCGAGACGACTCGTTGGATCCCGAAACAAGCGCGCAATCGGATGTTTGCGATGGTCTCCGAGCGCCCCGACTGGTGCGTCTCCCGCCAGCGTGCCTGGGGAATCCCGATCGCCGTTTTCGTCAACAAGAAAACCGGTGAACCGTTGCGCGATCCGAAGGTCATGGAGCGGATCGTCCAGGCGATCGCCGAGGAAGGATCGGACACGTGGTTTACGAGTCCGCTGGAACGTTTCTTGGGAAACGATCACCCTTCCGATGACTTCGAGGCCGTGCACGAAATCCTCGATGTGTGGTTCGAAAGCGGGGCAACCCATGCGTTCGTCCTGGAGACACGGGAGGACCTTTCCTCGCCGGCGTCCCTTTATCTCGAAGGGTCCGACCAACACCGCGGCTGGTTTCAATCTTCGCTGTTGGAGTCCTGCGGCGCGCGCGGGCGGGCCCCCTTCGAGGCCGTGCTGACCCATGGCTTCGTCCTTGGCGAGGACGGCCACAAGATGTCGAAATCCTTGGGCAACGCCGTCTCGCCCCAGGACGTCGTCGAGAAATATGGCGCCGATATCCTGAGGCTATGGGTCGGCACGTCCGACTACACCGAGGACTTGCGGATCGGCCCGGAAATCCTGAAACACCAGATCGATATATACCGGCGTTTCCGAAACACGTTGCGCTACCTCCTCGGCAGCCTGAAGGATTTCGACGAGGCCGAACGGATCGAAGCCGCCGCCATGCCCGAACTCGAACGCTGGGTTCACCACCGGCTTTGGGAGCTTGACCAGGAAATCCGAAAACACGCCGCCGATTACGACTACACCGGCATCACGATCGCCCTTCATAATTTTTGTGCGGTTGAACTTTCTGCTTTCTATTTCGACATTCGAAAGGATTCGATCTACTGCGACGCTGCCGAAAGTCCGCGCCGTCGTTCCGCGCGAACGGCGATGGACGATCTCTTCCGCTGCCTGACCGCCTGGCTGGCCCCGGTCTTGTGTTTCACGGCAGAGGAAGCGTGGCTTGCCCGCTTCCCGGAAGCAGGGGAAAGCATTCACCTGCGTCTTTTCCCGGACGTGCCGGAAAGCTGGCGGGACGACGCGCTGGCCGCGAAGTGGGAGAAAGTTCGCACCCTTCGACGAGTCGTGACGGGTGCACTTGAGATCGAGCGTGCCGAAAAACGGATCGGCTCATCGCTTGAGGCAGCACCCCGCGTCTTTGTAGAAGCCGAATACATTACGGCGATGAAAGACGTGGACCCGGCAGAGCTTTTCATCACCTCCAGCGCCGAACTCGAAGAAGGTCTGTCTCCAGAAGATGGCTTCCGGCTTCCGGAGCACCCCAAGATCACCGTCCTCCCAGATGTTGCCGAGGGAAAAAAATGCGAGCGCTGCTGGAGGGTCCTCGAAGAGATCGGCACCGTGAAGGAATATGACGATCTGTGCCGCCGCTGCGCCGAAGTCGTCACGAAAATTGCGCAAGAAGGGAGTGCGAGGTCGGCATGATACGTCTTGGGCTTTGGATCGCCACCACCCTTCTGGTCTTCGATCAGGCGACCAAGTGGTGGGTGTTGAATTACGTGCTCACGGGGTCGGACGCGATGCTTTCTCCCACCCCTTTCCTTAACCTCGTCCGCGTCTGGAACCGGGGGATCAGTTTCGGAATCTTAGGCGGCGAAGAAGCCCTTTCCCCGTTATTGCTCGTCCTCCTTGCCTTCAGCGTGGCCTTCGTCCTCATGATTTGGCTTGGTCGCACGGGAAGACCTTGGATTTGCTGGGGAATCGGGCTCATTATCGGTGGTGCGCTTGGCAACGGCGTCGACCGGCTGCGCCATGGGGCCGTCTTCGATTTCCTGGATTTCCATGCCTTCGGCGCCCATTGGCCAGCTTTCAACCTGGCGGATACGGCGATTACCGTTGGAGTGGGGATGATCCTCATCGATGCCTTGTTGGAGCGCCGAGAATTGCCTAAATAAGGGTGGAACGACGAGAGAGAGTTACCGTGCTACGCACTCGCGCCTTCTTATCGGTCCTTCTTCTCGGCCTCGCACCGGTGATAACCGGCTGCCAGCTCGCCGATGACCTCATCTACGGCACGAAAAGCAGGCCGCCGGACGAATTCCAGGTCGTCAACCAGCCGCCCTTAAGCATGCCTCCGGACTATGGCCTCAGGCCGCCGAAGCCCGGCGCCGCGCGGCCGAATACGACCGAGCCGAACGAGCGCGCTCGCCAAGCCGTCTTCGGCATCGAGAATCCGAACCTTTCCCGCGAAGACGGAACCAGCGTCGCGAACCGTACGATCGGCGAGCGGGCTTTGTTGGGTCGCTCGAGTACCGTCCAGGCAAATCCGGATATCCGCCGCATTCTGAATGCCGAAGGGACGATCGTTGCCGAAGAGGATCGCTCGCTTACTGAGCAGCTGCTCTTCATGAATGAACAGGAAAAACCGAGCGACGAAACCCTCGACCCGATCGAGGAATACCGGCGAATCTATGGTCAGCCCGTTCCTTCCGCTCCTGGCACAGGCACCGAAGAAGACGATCAGACCTTCGGATATGAGTAAGCGGGACCCTTCACCGATTCGATGTTTTACAGGTTAGGCACGGCGCGTCCACCTCTCTCCCGTTGGACTTCACGCCTTGTCGGTGTCCTCACAATCTTTTCTTTTCTACTTTCTTCCGTATCTGCAACTGCCGGTGTTTTCAATCCGGAAACCTTCACACTTGAAAACGGCCTTCGCGTCGTAGTCATTTCGAATCCGCGAATCTCTGCCGTCACGCATATGGTCTGGTACAAGGTGGGGGCGATGGATGAAGCGCCGGGAAAATCCGGCCTTGCCCATTTTCTCGAGCATCTGATGTTCAAGGGAACGAAGAAGATCGCCCCTGGCGACTTCTCGAAAATCATCGCCCGCCAGGGTGGAACCGATAACGCCTTTACTTCCCAAGACTTCACTGCCTATCACCAAACCATCGCAAGCAACCGTCTCGAACTCGTCATGCAGATGGAAGCGGATCGGATGCAAAATCTAATTCTTGACGATTCAAACGTGCTCCCGGAACGCGACGTGGTTCTGGAGGAACGCCGGATGCGTTTCGAGAACGACCCAGCTGCCTTGCTTTCCCTTGAAGTGAGCGCAATGCTTTACCTCAATCATCCCTACCGAAAACCGATTATCGGGTGGGCGCACGAAGTTGGAGCCCTGACGACGGAGGACGCGCTCGCTTTCTACCGCCGCTACTATGCACCGAACAACGCGATACTGGTGGTCGCAGGCGACGTGACGGTGGAAAAACTGCGTCTCCTATCGGAGAAAATTTACGGGCCCATTCCACCTCGCAAGGTGAACGCGAACCACGTCCTTGAAGAGCCGTATGAAAAGGCGGCGCGTCGGGCCACGGTGCGTTCGACGGAGGTGCGCCAACCTTCCTTCCTCCGCCGCTATGAAGCGCCAAACCAGCGAACGGCCGAGGCAAGGGAGGCCCAGGCCCTGGAAGTACTGGCGGCGATCCTGGGCAGCGGCGGGACCAGCCGGCTATATCGGGAGCTGGTTGTAAGGCAAAAACTCGCCGCCGGTGTGAGCACCTATTACGACCCCCTGGCGCGCGGGCCAGCGACGTTTTCGATCTATGCGATACCGACGCCGAACGTCGGCATCGAGGCGATCGAGGCCGCGGTGGATGCCGAACTCGAAAAGCTGGTGGAAAAGGGGGTGGAGGAAGCGGAAGTGACCCACGCGATTAACCGGCTACAAGCAGCAGCTACCTATGCCCGCGACAGCCTGGATACGGGTGCTCAGACGATTGGTGCCGCCCTTGCCGCGGGCCATAAGATCGAAGACGTCGAGCAATGGCCGGAACGCATCGGAGCGATCACGGCGAAGGACGTCCACGCGGCGGCAAAAAGAGTCCTGCGCATCGAGCGTTCGGTAACCGGCCACCTTCTTCCCGAGGAAGCGGCTGCAAGGGAAAGCGGGTCAGCTTCATGAGCTCGAAAGGTTTTTTGTTGCCGGCAATCTGTCGCACGCTCTTCTTCACTTGCATCTTGCTGTTTCCGACGGCGGCCTCGGCGCTTACCATTGAGCGCGTCGTGAGTGCCAGTGGAATTGAAGCCTGGCTCGCACGCAACACTTCCGTTCCCGTTCTCTCGGTCGAGATCGCCTTTCGGGAAAGCGGCAGTGCGATGGATCCGAAAGGAAAGGAAGGGCTCGCCTATCTCGCCTCCGGCCTTCTCGACGAAGGAGCAGGTGATCTCGACTCGCAAGCCTTTCGGCAGGCGCTTGAAGAGGATGTGATTTCGTTAAGTTTCGATGCCGGCCGGGACGCTTTTACCGGAAGTCTGAAGACGCTTCGAAAAAACCATGAGAAAGCCTTCGCTTTGCTTCGCCTAGCGCTTTCGGAGCCACGCTTTGATTCGGAGGCCGTCGAGCGAATCCGCAATCAGGTTCTGACGACCCTTGCCCATCGGGCTGACGATCCGGACGCCATCGCTCAACGTACCTGGCTCAGCACCGTGTTTCCGGATCACACCTATGGGCAACCGCGGCGCGGCACGGAAGAAAGCGTGAAGGCGATTACCACAAAAGGCCTGCAAGGCTTTGTCGATCAAAATCTTGTGCGCGAGAAATTGGTTATCGGAGTTTCCGGGGATATTACATCCGATGAGCTTGCCTCCCTCCTCGACCACGCCTTCGGCGCACTTCCGAAACGGCAGCCCAAGGCCTTCTCCCTTGAGAAGGCGGAGGTAAAGGGGAAGGGCAAAGTGGTCGTGATCGAAAAGCCAATCCCTCAAAGCATCGTCGTCTTTGGACAGGCCGGCGTAAAACGGAACGATCCGGATTATTACGCAGCCTATGTAATGAACTACCTGCTTGGCGGTGGCGGGCTCAATTCGCGATTGTCGAAAAAGATCCGGGAAGAACGTGGCCTTGCCTATTCCGTCTATAGTTATCTCTATCCTCTTGACCAAGCAGGCTTATTGGTGGGCCAAGTCGCGACACGGAACGACCGGGTTGGGGAATCCCTGAAGCTCGTTCGGGCCGAATGGAAACGCCTGTCGGAAGAACGCGTTACCGAAGAGGAGCTTCGGGACGCGAAAACCTATCTTACGGGTGCCTTCCCTCTCACGCTGGATAGTACGAACCGAATCGCTGGCGTCCTCGTTGCCATCCAGCTGAACGATCTTGGTATCGATTACATTGATCGCCGCAACGAATACATCGAAGCCACCACGGTGGCGGACATTGCACGCGTGGCAAAACGGCTGCTTAAACCTGAGTTGCTTGGCGTCGTTGTCGTTGGACAACCCGAAGGCCTTGCCGCGACACCACCGGTTGACTAGTCGGGGTGGCCCCTGTTCCGCTTGGCGGGCTTCTGTTAATCTGACTTGAACGAACGCCTGTCTCGGGTATTTCCAAAGGATGTCCTACCAGCAAACCATCGAAACCTGCTTCGACGCTGCAATTGGCGAAGGCGGGCTTCGCAAGGCGGCGTTCGAAAAGGCGCTCGCGAAGACGGCCCGGGGGATTGCGGGTCTTCGCAAGCAGCACGCCGAAGGCAGCCTGCCGCTTCTCACCTTGCCTCAAGCCCGTGACGATTTGGCCGAACTCGCGCCGATCGCCACGCGTTACCGGGAACGGTTCGAACAAGTCGTCATCCTTGGAACCGGTGGATCGAGCCTTGGCGCCCAGACCCTGACCGCCCTTCGGGGAAAGACAGGCTCACCAACCTTGCGCTTTCTTGACAACGTGGATCCGCAAACCTTCGAGGATCTCTTCGCCACCGCACCCCCGAAGAAAACCGGATTCCTGGTCATTTCGAAGTCCGGAGGCACGGCAGAGACTCTCACCCAGTTTCTGGCCGCTCTCGATTGGATTCGCACGAATCTGGACGACGCAGCCATCCAAGAGCAGTTCACGATCATCACCGAACCCAGCGACAACGCGCTTCGCCGCTTGGGCGAACGCTGGACAATCCCTTGTCTCGATCATGACCCGGAGATTGGCGGTCGCTTTTCCGTGCTTTCGCTCGTGGGACTTCTGCCTGCCATGATCGCCGGTCTCGACGCGCATGCCGTTCGGCAAGGGGCGGCCGCCGTTCTCGAAAGCACGCTCCTTGCCAAACACCCTTCCGAGTCGGAAGCCGCCGTCGGGGCTGCGCTGCATGTCGCCCTTAGCGAAACGAAAGATATCCGCAAGGCCGTCTTCATGCCCTATCTCGACCGGTTGGCCGGCTTGAGCCGTTGGTACCGGCAACTATGGGCGGAAAGCCTGGGCAAGGGTGGGCATGGCACGACCCCGATCCAGGCCCTTGGCACCGTCGATCAACACAGCCAGCTTCAGCTTTACCTCGATGGGCCAAAGGACAAGTTCTTCACGCTCCTATTCGGGGAAAGCCAGGGCAAGGGGCCAAGGGTGCCGAAGGACCTTGCCGACGACCCGGCCCTTGACTGGCTGGCCGATCGCAAGATGGGAGACCTTCTGGAGGCGGAAGGCCAGGCCACTGCCGAAACCTTAGGCCGGCACGGTTGTCCGGTGCGCACCTTCCGCGTGGCCTCGGCCGATGAAGAGGTTCTCGGCGCTCTTTTCATGCATTTTATGTTGGAAACGATCCTCGCCGCCGATCTACTTGGCGTCGACGCCTTTACCCAGCCGGCCGTCGAGGAAGGAAAACGGCTTGCACGCGAATACCTGTCGAGGATGACCCCATGACGATCCGCTTGCTTCCGGAAACCATCGTCAACCGGATCGCCGCCGGCGAGGTGATCGAACGGCCGGCATCCGTCGTGAAGGAACTGGTCGAAAACGCGATCGATGCCGGCACTAGGCGGATCGAGGTCGTGCTTACGAATGGCGGGCGCAACCTCATTGCCGTAACGGCCGACGGGTCCGGCATGACGGAAGAAGAACTCGCCCTTTCCATCGAACGGCACGCAACCTCGAAGCTTGCCGATGACAATCTTCAGAACATCGAGACCCTAGGTTTCCGAGGCGAGGCCCTGCCTTCCATCGGTGCCGCCGGAAGATTGGCCATCACCAGCCGAACACAGGAAGCGCCCAGTGCATCGCGTATTTGCGTCGAGGGCGGGAAGAAAAGCGAGGTGATGCCCGCCGCCCATCCGCTCGGAACGCGCGTCGAACTGCGTGATCTTTTCTACGCAACGCCTGCCCGGCTCAAATTCCTGAAAACGCCGCAGACAGAACTTCATCATGCCGTCGACATCATTCGAAGACTGACGATAGCCCATCCCGAGATCGCCTTTCAGTTTTCCGATGAAAAACGCAGCGTGCTCCAGTTTCACGCCACCCCTGGCGAAGTGTTCGACGCAAGGGTCGGCCGGCTGGCGCAGATTCTGGGCCGTGACTTCGCCGAGAACGCGTTGCCGATCCATGCCACGCGGGAAGGGATCACGCTCACCGGCCATATCGGGCTGCCAACGCTCAACCGGGCCAATGCCAGGATGCAGTATTTCTACGTCAACGGAAGGCCGGTGCGCGACCCGCTCTTCCACGGCGCCGTGCGGGCAGCCTACCAAGACCTGCTTGCCCGCGACCGCCACCCGGTGCTGGCCCTTTTTCTTGAAATCTCGCCAGAGCGCGTCGATGTGAACGTCCATCCAACGAAAACGGAAGTGCGCTTCCGGGATGCAGGCCTCGTCCGCGGGCTTCTCGTTGGCGCCCTTCGCCACACGCTGCATGAGGCGGGGCATCGGGCCGCTTCCACCGTTGGTCAGGCCGCCCTTGGCGCCTTTCTGCCCGAACCTGCGGCCGCCATGGCGGAGGGCAAGGCCCTGGCCTTCGCCCTTCACGAGCGCGCGCCTGCCTACCGTCCCCGCCTGCCCGGTACGGACGTCCCGCACGCGCCGCCGGAAGCGGGAAGCGAATCGGCCGCGGCGGATGCGGCGATGGCCCATCCCCTGGGCGCGGCCCGTGCCCAGTTGCACGAGACCTACATCGTCGCCCGGACCGAAGACGGCATCGTCGTCGTCGACCAGCACGCCGCCCACGAGCGGATCGTGCTCGAGCGAATGTTGGAGGGCCTGCACGCCAAGAACGTCGGACGCCAGATACTCCTCATCCCCGAGGTCGTGGAAATGACGGAAGGAAAAGCCGCGCGCATCCTTGAGCGGGCGGAGGAATTGGCCGAGCTTGGGCTGATCGTCGAATCCTTCGGACCAGGCGCGGTGGCCGTCCGCGAGGTGCCCGCGGTCCTTGGTGAGGTGAACCCACAAGGCCTGATCCAGGACCTTGCGGACGATTTCGAAGAATTCGATGACGGCGCGAACCTTCGAGATCGCCTAAACCATGTCGCAGCCACGATGGCCTGCCATGGAAGCGTGCGGGCGGGGCACCGGCTTACGGCGGACGAGATGAACGCGCTGCTCCGTCAGATGGAAAAAGCGCCCCATGCCGGCCAGTGTGGCCATGGCCGCCCCACTTACGTAGAGCTTAAACTTCAAGATATTGAGCGCCTGTTCGGAGGGCGTTAAGAATCGAAACATGGAAACGGAACAACCCGGCAACCGGTATCAGGAAGCCATCCAGGACTTTCTGAAGGCGCGCACGCCGCTTGAGCTCGTAGCCCTTGCCGCGATCGCCCTGCTCGTCATCGATCTCCTGGTCCTCGATATTCGCACGACGACGCTGCTTCTGATCGGCATCGCCACCCTGCCCTGGTGGCTTCCCTATCTGAAGGCCTATCTCCGGAAGGAAGGAGAACCCTCCGCGGGCCCAAGCCACGAGGAGGCCGACGTGCCGGAAAAAGAATTCGATGACACGGACCAGTACGGCGCCTGACGTCGCTTAAACCGTTTCCTCGTAAATCAGAAAAACCACCTTCGCCGCTCCATAGCGGCGCTCATCGAAGGCGCGGAAACCTTCCGGCGGAAAAAGTGTTTCCTTCACCCCCACTTCGACGACGATGACCGCCTTCGCCTCGAGCCAGCCCCCCTCGCGAAGGGCGGCCAGGGTCGGCCCGCTGAGGTCCCGGCCATAGGGAGGATCGAGGAAGACGAGCCCAACCGCCTCTCCGGCCGGGCCAAGCCGGGCCGCGTCCCTTGGCACGAGCTTAACCCTTGCTTCCTCGTCCAAGGCTTCGGCGTTTTCCCGAAGCAGCGAGAGGGCGGCCGGATCCGTCTCCAGAAAGGTGACAAACGCCGCCCCCCTGGAAAGGGATTCGAAGCCCAGCGCCCCGCTCCCGGCGAAGAGATCGAGAACGCGCGCACCTTTTGGAAGCGGGGCGGAGCGTGTTTCGGGTACGCCGTGGGCAAGCACGTCGAAGACCGCTTCCCGGACCCGTTCCGCCGTCGGCCGGGTGCGACGATCCCGTGGTGGTTTCAATCGCCGTCCACGATGCTTGCCCGCAACGATTCGAAGCATGCCGGATTTAAGCCTTCTTCCCTTTGCCCAACACCTCGGCAATGATCCTTCTTGAAACCTCCCGCACGTCCCCCCTGGGTAGACGACCAAGCTGGAAGGGTCCATAGGCCACGCGGATCAGGCGGTTCACCTTCAGCCCGAGATGCTCGAGGGCCTTTCGTACCTCACGGTTTTTTCCCTCGGCGAGCGAGACGGAAAGCCAGACATTCGCCCCTTGTTTCCTCTCAACCATTGCCTGGATCGGTCCATAGCGCGTGCCGTTCACCGTTATCCCCTTGGCCAATCGATCGAGGAGCGCCGGGGCGGCCTTGCCGAAGGCCCTGACCCGGTAATGCCGCAGCCAGCCATTCGAGGGCCGCTCGAGACGGCGGGCAAGCTCGCCATCGTTGGTCAGCAACAAAAGGCCCTCGGAGTTGAGATCGAGCCTTCCCACCGAGACGACCCGGGGCAGCGCGGACGGCAGATGCCCAAAGACAGTTGGACGCCCCTGGGGATCCCGGTGCGTCGTCACCAACCCCTTCGGCTTGTGGTAGCGCCAAAGCCTTGCAGGCGCCGCCTCTGGCAGCGCCTTACCGTCCACCGTGATGCGTTGGCGGTTCGTGACATTGACGGCCGGTGACCCGACGGCCTTGCCATCGATGCGAACGCGTCCCCCTTCGATCCAGCGTTCCGCCTCGCGTCGTGAACAAAGGCCGGCCCGGGCGATCCGTTTCGCAAGCCGTTCGCCGGAAGTAACCCTTGGTGTTTTTTCCTTCGTCACCGTTCCGCGGCGGCGGCAACGAAGGCGGTAAAGATTTTCGAATCTCCTTCGCTGACCAGATATTCCGGGTGCCACTGAACCCCGAGGCAGAAGCGGCGATCCGAATCCTCGATTCCCTCGATGATCCCGTCCGGTGCCCTGGCATTTACGATCACGCCATCTGGCACCTCGCGCACCGCCTGGTGATGGGCGCTGTTGACGGAAAGGCGACGCGCGCCGGTGATGCGATGAAGAAGCGTGCCTTCCTCGACCGCCACCTCGTGACCGGGTTCGTTCCTTGGATTCGGTTGCTCATGGGCAAGCGCGTTTTCCACTTCGTCGGGAATGTGCTGGATGAGCGTGCCACCAAGGGCGACATTCAAAAGCTGTTGGCCGCCGCAAATACCAAGCAGCGGCAGGTCCCGCCGATGGGCTTCCCGGGTCATGAGGAGTTCGAAGGCCGTTCGCTGATCCTTCGTCACCACCGTCTCGTGGCGAGTGCTGACGCCGAAATGCTCCGGATCAATGTCGAAATCGCCTCCCGGAATAAGCAGCCCGTCGATTCGCTCGAGATAGGCGTCCGCCAACGCCAGCTCGTGCGGAAGGAGGAACGGAACCGCGCCCTGATCCGCAAGCGCACGAACGTAGTTTTCACGCAACGCGTACCAGGGCAGCTTCGAATACCCCCCCGAAGCTTCCGAATCGAGGATCATGCCGATGATGGGCAAGCTCATGGGAGAGGACTGTAGGACGTGAGCGGGGCCTGCGGCAACTCATCCCCGTCCACCACTTGACGACCGCTTGACCGCTCTCCACTGTCGCCCCATGACGGAAAAAATATCGCCTTTCTTCGACGAGGCGCGGAAGCAGGCGGCGGCCGCTGGAAAACGGGGTGAAGTCCCAGTCGGTGCCGTTCTGGTCGACAGCCGTACGAACACGCTGCTGGCGGCCTTTGGCAATCGGACGGAGGAACTTATCGACCCGACCGCCCATGCGGAGCTCTTGTGCCTTCGCGAGGGCGCCCGCCGTGAGGGAAACGCCCGGCTTTCCTTCTGCGATCTTTACGTGACCCTCGAACCCTGCGCGATGTGTGCAAGCGCGATTGCCTTTGCGCGCATCCGTCGGCTTTACTTTGGCGCATATGATCCGAAAGGCGGCGGCGTCGACCACGGGCCCCGTATTTTCGAACAACCGACCTGCCATCACCATCCGGAAGTCTATGGCGGGATCGATGGGGAACGGTGCAAGACCTTGCTCACCACTTTTTTTTCCGATCGCCGCGAGGAAAAAGCATGATACGCATCGAAAATAAAAGGCAACAACCAATCTGCCGATGACACCCGAGGCAACCAAGCTCGTTCAAGTAACCTTCAAGCAACTTGAGGCGGATACGGACCACGTCGCGGCCGTCTTTTACGAACGGCTCTTTGCGCTTGATCCGGCGTTGCGCAAACTTTTTATCGGCGACCTCAAAAGGCAGGGGCGCAAACTGATGGCGATGCTTAAAATGATCACGAAGACGATCGATGCGCTTTATGCAATCATGCCCGCCATCGAAAACCTGGCTTTCCAGCACGTCCGTTTCCACGTCAAGCCTTCGGACTACGATACCTTTGGTAAGGCCTTGATAGAAATGCTGGAATTGGAACTCGGGTCCGACTTTACGCCGAAGGTACGAGATGCCTGGCAACAGGCCTACACGGAAATCTCGAGCCTCATGAAGGAAGCCGCAAAGGACGTCGTGCGTTAAGAAAAGCATCTAGCCAAAAGGCTTATGGGATTCACGCCATCGTCTGTTTTTTCATCCCTTCTTAACCGAACGATACCTTTTTCCTTACACTTTTTTAACGTGCGTTCCCATAAATTTCCGGAATAACAACGCATAAGGAGTATGAGGAAATGTCTCCGGAAGAAATCCAACTCGTGCAAAGCACGTTCCGCAAAGTCACCCCGATTGCCGAAGATGCGGCAGCCATGTTTTACGGGCGCCTCTTCGAACTCAACCCAGCGCTAAAGTCGCTCTTCAAGCAAGACATGAAGGAACAGGGGCGCAAATTGATGGCGATGCTCGCGACGGCGGTGAACGGGCTCGACCACCTCGATAATATCGTACCCGCCGTGCGCGACCTTGGCACTCAGCATATGGGTTACGGCGCGACGGCGCAAGACTACGACACGGTCGGTGAGGCGCTGCTTTGGACCCTTGGACAGGGCTTGGGCGATGCCTTCACGCCGGAAGTCCAGGCGGCCTGGGCAAAGGCCTATACGCTGCTTGCCTCGACGATGAAGGACGCCGCCGCGAAGGCGGCGTGACCGGCGCACCCTACCGCCCGACGGCCCGCCAGCCGATGTCGCGACGGCAGAATCCGTCCGGCCAATCGATCCGATCGATCGCTTCATAGGCGCGGCGCTGGGCCGCCTCGATCGTCTCACCGAGCGCGGTGACGCCAAGCACACGCCCGCCGGAGGCGAGGATTTGGTCATTTTCGGCTTTCGTCCCGGCGTGATAGACGACGACGCCGGGAAGCGCTTCCGCCTCCGCGATCCCGCGAATGGGCGTGCCCTTTTCATAGGCGCCCGGATAACCGTTCGTGGCCATCACGACGCAAAGCGCCGCCTCCTTTCGCCATTGAAAGGTGACCTCGTTCAACCGCCCCTCATGGGCGGCAACAAGAGCGGCCAGGAGGTCCGAATCGAGCCGCGCCATCAGGACTTGGCATTCCGGATCGCCAAAACGGATGTTGAATTCGAGAAGTTTTACTCCCGCTTCACCGATCATCAGGCCGGCGAAGAGCACGCCGCGGAAAGGGCAGCCTTCTGCCGCCATGCCGTGAATGGCGGGCAGGAAAATTCGGTCTAGGATCTCGGAGGCAAGAGCGGCCGTCACCACTGGCACCGGCGAGTAGGCGCCCATGCCGCCGGTATTGGGGCCCGTATCGCCGTCGCCGACCGCCTTGTGATCCTGAGCGGCAATCAACGGCAATACATGTTCCCCATCGACCAGCGCGAAGAAGCTCGCTTCCTCACCCTCGAGAAGCTCTTCGATGACGATTTCGCGGCCGGCCTCACCAAAACATCCTTTGACGAGCGCTTTCTCGACGGCGGCTTCCGCCTCCTTAAGCGTCCGGGCAACCGTCACTCCCTTCCCGGCGGCCAGCCCATCCGCCTTGATGACGATCGGCGCGCCATGGGCGTGAAGGTAGGCCTTCGCCGCCACGACATCCTGAAAACGCGCATAGGCCGCCGTGGGGATCGCATATTTCTCGCAGATATCCTTCATGAAGCCTTTCGATCCCTCGAGCCGGGCGGCCTTGCGATCGGGACCGAAGGCGGGGATGCTCGCCGCTTCCAGCACATCGACGAGTCCAAGGACAAGCGGCGCCTCCGGCCCGACGACGACGAAGACAATTTCCTCCTCTTTCGCGAAACGCACGATGCCCTCCACATCGTCCGCCTTGATGGGCACACAACGTGCCACTTGCGCGATACCGGCATTGCCTGGCGCGCAATAAAGGGCCTCACAAAGCGGAGAGTTCACCATTGCCCGGGCCAGGGCATGCTCGCGCCCACCGCCGCCCACCAAAAGAACGCGACCGGGCAGTCTACGTATTGCCGTCATCCTCCCTCGTCCTTCGACCTGCGCGTTCCACTGGGGCAGGCCTCTTGATATCATCGGAACCCATGACGAACAATTCGCCCGAATCCGCGCCCGAACATACCCTCGTCGAATTCAGCGTAAGCGAGCTTTCGCTGGCCCTCAAACGGACCGTTGAGGAGGCCTTCGGTCAGGTCCGGGTGCGTGGCGAGATTTCCGGTTTCAAACGCGCTGCCTCCGGCCACCTTTACTTCGCACTCAAGGACGAAAAGGCGGTGCTCGATGTCGTCTGCTGGCGGGGCACCACGCTCGCCACGAAACCGGCGGACGGGCTCGAGGTTATCTGCACCGGCCGGATCACGACCTATCCGGGGCGATCGCGCTACCAGATCGTGGTCGAGGAGATGGAGGTGGCCGGCGAAGGGGCGCTCCTGAAGCTGCTCGAGGAACGGCGGAAGAAACTCGCCGAAGAGGGCCTGTTCGATGACACGCGCAAGCAACCCCTTCCCTATTTGCCGGAGCGGATCGGGGTCGTCACCTCGCCGACCGGCGCCGTCATCCAGGACATCCTGCATCGGCTGAACGATCGATTTCCCCGCCCCGTCTTGCTTTGGCCCGTGCTCGTGCAGGGCGAAGGGGCGGCAAAAGAAATCGCCGCCGCGATCGCAGGATTCAACCGGCTGAAGAAGGGCGGAAAACTGCCCCGACCCGATATGCTCATCGTCGCACGCGGTGGTGGCAGCCTCGAGGACCTTTGGGCGTTCAATGAGGAAATCGTCGTGCGGGCAACGGCGGCCTCGAAGATCCCGCTGATCTCGGCCGTCGGCCATGAGACGGACACGACGCTCATCGACTACGCCGCCGATGTGCGCGCACCGACGCCGACGGCGGCGGCCGAGATGGCGGTCCCGGTGCGCGCCGAACTGCTGGAGGATGTGCTTGACCATGCGCGCCGCCTGGTGGGAACGATGGAGCGTTATTTGGAAACCCACCGCACGCATCTGAAGGTGCTGGTCCGCGGATTGATCGACCCGAAATCCCTTCTCGAGATGGCGGCCCAACGTCTGGACGAGTGGACGGACCGCATGAAGAACGCCATGACCCAAAACCTCGCCACGCAACAAACCCGCCTCCATGGCCTCGATCGCCTGATCGAAAGCCTTTCCTACACACGGGTGCTCGAACGCGGCTTTGCGCTGGTTCGCGACCCTGAGGGCGAGCCGGTGACTTCGGTACAGGAAACCAAGCCCGGGATGGGGGTTGGGATTCGCTTCCAAGACGGCGAGGTGGGCGCCGTCATCGACAAGGCGAAAACAAAAAAGGCGAAGGTGACGAAGAAATCCCCGCGGCGAAAGGCGGGACAGGGAGAACTTTTTTGATGCGACGCGCGTTTTTTTTCGTGCCGCTTCTGCTTTTGCCATTCGCCGGTCCCGCTTCCGCCGAGGGTGATAGCGATCCCGATTTTCATTTCAAGGGGCACTTCATCCAGGGCGGGCTGGTGACGGGGCAGGTTCCGCCTGGCTCGAAGGTTCGCTTCGAGGGCAAGTTTCTCCACCTTTCCAAGGAGGGCCATTTCGTCATCGCCTTCGGCCGCAAGGCGAAGCAACACGTCCTGATGACCTACCGTTTCCCGAGCGGCAAAGGCGGGCTCCGGCGGATCCCGATCGAGCAGCGGGAATTCCCCGTCGAGAAGATCGATGGTCTGCCTGCCGGCAAGGTAGCCCCCTCCCAAGCCGACATCGCACGCATCCGGACCGAGGGCGCAGCCCTTGCGAAGGCCCGCCAAGCGGACACCGACGAGCCCTTCTTCACGAGCGGCTTCGACTGGCCGGTGGTGGGACGGATCAGCGGCGTCTTTGGCAGCGAGAGGATCCTGAACGGCGAACGGCGAAGCCCTCATTCCGGGACGGATATCGCCGCTCCGAAGGGCACCCCGATCCGGGCGCCAGCGGACGGCATCGTCGCCTGGCGCCACCCGGACATGTTCTTCACCGGCAAGACCCTGCTCCTCGATCATGGCCATGGGCTGTTCACGGTCTATGCCCATCTTGACCGCATCGACGTCGAGAAGGGGGCCCGCGTGAAGAAGGGGGACCCGATCGGTGCGGTCGGCGCAAGCGGGCGCGCAACCGCGCCACACCTCCATTGGGGGGTCAACTGGTTCAGGACCCATGTCGACCCCGAACTCGTCGCGGGGCCGATGCCGAAACGCCTCTAAGCGTTGGGCAGCACCGGACGCAGTAGGGCCGCGATGGCGTCGGCGTCCTCCCAGAGGAAGCAAACCGGGATGACATGGACGCGTTCGCGAAGGCCGGCCGGCAGCCGCATGGCATCCTTTGCCGTCGTCACCGGCACGGCATCCAGCGCCGCCGCGGTCTCGAGGAGCGCCTCGATCTCCGCCTTGCGATAGGGGTGATGGTCCGCAAACCCATGCGCCTGCGCGACCCTTAGGCCGGCCTCGCGGAGCATTTCGAAAAACTTTTCCGGCCGACCGATGCCGGCAAAGGCAAGCACGCGCTTGTCGGCAAGCGCCTCCAGCGAGCCGGTCGGCACCAGGCGGCCACGGAGAACCGGCACCCGGCTGGCGAGGGTTTGTTCGACACGCGCCTCGTCCCTTCCTACCAGCACGACGGCGCCGGCCCGCCTCAAGCCTTCCTTGATCGGCTCCCGCAAGGGACCCGCCGGCACCAAGCGGCCGTTGCCGAAGCCATAGCCGCCGTCGACGACGATCAGCGATAGATCCTTTTCCAGGGTCGGGTTCTGAAGACCGTCATCCAGAAGGAGGCAGGCGGCACCCGCTGCTTCGGCGGCCCGCGCCGAGGCGGCCCGGTCCCCGCCGACCCAAGTCGGCGCCACGGCGGCCAACAGCAGCGCTTCATCGCCCACATCGGCGGCGTCATGGCGTTGGGAATCGACCCGGGTAGGGCCCCAGGCACTACCGCCATACCCGCGGCTCAGCACATGCGGTGTCATGCCTTGATCCTTTAAATACTCAGCGATTGCAATGGTTACGGGTGTTTTCCCGGTCCCTCCCACGACCAGATTGCCAACGCAGATCACGGGTATGGCTGCCAGGTAGGGCTTGGCGAGGGTACGATGCAGGCGGGCCCCAGTTGCCCAGAGCAGGCCAAGGGGGACAAGGACCGCGGAGAACCAGCCCTCCGTCTCCCAGAAGCGGGGGCTACGCATGGGGGCCTTCCCCCCGCCGCTCGGCCGGCGTCTCGAGAAAGGGCGCGAGTTTCTCGAGGATGCGGTCGAGGACACCCGCCTCGCCTTCGGCCACTCGTTTCGCCGCCGCTGCCATGCGTAGCCCCCGCTCGGGGTCCTTCAGCAGGGAATCGACCGCCGTCGCCAGGCCGTCCGCGTCCGCAACTTGCCAGGCCGCCTCTGCCCCAGCTAGCGCCTCGGCGATGTGGGTGAAGTTTTCAATGTGGGGGCCGTGGAGGATCGCGCAATCCAGCCGTGCCGGCTCCAGCAGGTTCTGCCCGCCATGGGGCACCAGGGACCCGCCGACGAAGACGACGGGTGCGAGGCGATAGAAGAGGCCGAGCTCTCCCAGCGTATCGGCGAGGTAGACGTCCGTCTCCGCCGTGATGGCATCGCCGGCGGCCCGTCGGGCAATCGTGAGGCCCTGGGCATGTAAGCTCGCTGCCATCTTCAGGCCCAGGGTCGGATGACGCGGCACGACAACGGTGAGAAGACCCGGATAGCGGGCCTTAAGCCCGCGGTGGACCCGTGCCGCCACCTGCTCTTCTCTGGGATGGACGCTTGCCGCAAGCCAGCAGGGCCGGCCTTTGAGTTCGCCCTGGACCGCTGCCAACGCGTCGCCCTTCGCCGGCAATGGATCGGCGGCGTATTTCAGATTGCCGACGCATTCGATATTCGTGCCGCCAAGGCTGCGAAGACGGTCCGCTGTCTCCTCGCTCTGAGCAAGGGAAAGCCGGAAGCTCGCGAGGAGTTCCGCCGCAAAGCCGGCAAGCCGTCGCCAACCCCGAAAGGAACGGTCCGAAAGCCTGGCATTCACAAGGACCGCCGGAAGCCCGCGACCCCGAAACTCGGAAAGCAGGTTCGGCCAAAATTCCGACTCGACCCAAAGCACGAGGTCGGGCCGCCAGTGATCGAGAAAACGCAGCACTGCCGTCGGCAGATCGACCGGCGAGAACTGGTGAAAGGCTCCTTCCGGTAGCCGCTCCGCCATCAGCTTCGCCGAGGTCACCGTCCCGGTCGTCACCAGGACCCGTGGTGCCGACGCCTCCTTGCGAAGCCGGCTTACAAGCGGCAGGATGGAAAGGGATTCGCCGACACTTGCCGCATGGACCCAAACGAGTGGCCCGGCCGGTCGCGGAATGGAGGCAAAGCCGAGGCGCTCCGGCAGCCGCGCGCGATCCTCTTTCCCTCTGCGGAGGCGCCAACGCAGGTACAGGCGAACGCCAGGAGCACCAAGGACCGTCGCTGCGCGGTAAAGGAAAAACACCGTCAGACGTCCGCCTCCTCGGCTTGGGGAATCGGCGGGCGGCCATATTTTGCATCCGCCGCAACCGTAAGCGCATAGAGCCGATCCTCCACGAGCTGCCGGGTGGCTTCGAGCGCTTCCTCATCCAGGTCCTTCGGCACGTGGATCGGCTCACCCCATGCAAAATGGCCACGGGTAAAAGGATAGGGAAGGATGAACCGGTCCCAGCTTGACAGCGTCTTAGACCGCTTGGCGGAGAAAGCGAGCGGCAGGATCGGCACGCCGGTCTTGCTGGCAATCGTCACGATGCCTGGCTTTGCACGCATGCGTGGACCATGGGGGCCGTCCGGCGTGATGCCGATCGTCTCGCCGGAACGCACCGTCTTGAGGAGGCCGCGAAACGCCGTCAGCGCCGCGACGGTCGCCGATCCGATCACCGTGCGTGCCCCGAAATGCGCCTGCGCCCGGATACTGATGATTCCGTCCCGATGGCCGGAGTTCAGCTGCGTGTAGGGACGCTGGCTTTCCCACGCATACCCCAGCATCAGCATCCGCCCATGCCAGAAGCACACGATGAAATTCTTGCCGGAATCCCAGAAGGGCTGCGGGTGTTCCCTTCCCTCGACGGACCAATGGCTCGTCCGATAGACGAAGAAAATGTAAAACGCAATCAACGCGCCTAGCAGACGCTGAACGAAGTCAAAATCTAAAAGCCGCTTTCGAAGCCGCACCGAATCACGCCTGCGCTAGGGTCTGGTTCTCGATCGCCGCTGCGCCTTCGAATTGAAGGGCGTAGAGTCGCGCATAGGTTCCATTCCGAGCTAGAAGCTCGGTGTGCGATCCCTCTTCGACGATACGGCCCGCCGTGACCACATAGATGATGTCGGCATCCTGGACGGTGGAAAGTCGGTGCGCGATGACGATGGTTGTTCGCCCTTCCTTTAACCGCTGCAATGCCGACTGAACTTGGCGTTCCGATTCGGTATCGAGCGCCGATGTCGCCTCGTCGAGGAGCAGGATCGGGGCATTGCGAAGCATGGCGCGGGCAATTTCGATGCGCTGGCGCTGACCCCCGGAAAGCTTCACGCCGCGTTCCCCGATGACCGTGTCATAGCCCTCCGGCAGCTTGCGAATAAACTCGTCGGCCGCCGCCCCCGCTGCTGCCTGCGCGATCTCGGCTTCCGTCGCGTCCGGCCGACCATAGAGGATATTCGCCCGCACCGTGTCGTCGAACAGGCCAATTTCCTGACTGACGAGCGCAATCGCCCCCCTCAGGCTCGAAACCGTGATCTCACGAATGTCCTGGCCATCGATTTGCACATGGCCTTTATCGACGTCGTAGAAACGAGGGATCAGGTTCAAGATGGTGGATTTCCCGCTGCCAGACGGGCCGACAAGGGCGGCCGTTTTGCCGGCCGGCACGCGGAGGCTCACCCCATGCAGCGCCGGGCTTTCCTTCCCATAGGCGAAGTGGACGTCTTCGAAGGCGATTGTTCCGCCGTTCACCTCAAGTGGTTTGGCGCCGGACCGGTCCCGGATGTCCGGCTCAAGATCCAGCAGCGTGAAGACCCGCGTCGCCGCCGCAAGCCCCTCCTGAAGGGTCGCGTTCAGATTGGCAATGCTTTTCATCGGTTGATAGGCCATCAGCAACGCGGCGATGAACGAGAAGAAGGCGCCCGGCGTCGTCGTTCCCGAAATCACCTGGCTCCCTCCATAGAAGACGACGAAGGCGATGCCGCAACTGCCCAGGAGTTCCATCACCGGATGGACGACGTTCCGGACTTTCGTCGATTTGAAGGTAAGCCCGAAGACGTCTTCGACGATGTCGGCGGCGCGCCCCGTCTCATAGTCCTCCATTCCGTAAGCCTTGACGTGCCGCGTGCCTTGGAAGGTTTCATCCAGAAGCGAGGTCAGCCTGCCCACCGCCTGTTGCATGCCGGTCGAGATCTTGCGCATCCGTCGGCCGACGCGAATGATCGGAAAAGCGGCCGCCGGGTAGATGAAGAACGTAATCAGCGCGAGGGTCCAATCCTGATAAAACATGACCCCCACGAGAAAGACGAGCGTCAGCGAATCCTTCACCATGCCGGTAAGCGCGTTTGCCACCGCAACGCGCAACAACTGCAGGTCGTGGGTAAAACGGGAAACCAGCGTGCCGGTCGACGTGTCGTGAAAGAAAGCAAGGTCCGCCCGAATCAAATGCGCATACATCCGAACCTGGATGTTCGCGATGATCCGCTGGCCGACGAAATTCATCAGGATCGCCTGACCGTAGGTCGAGAATCCCTTCACCGCCGCGATCACAAGAATCGCGATCGGAACAAGGATCAACATAAGCTGATCCTGATTCAGGAACACGTCGTCCAGGACCGGCTGCATGATCCAGGCGTTTGCCGCCGTGGCTCCTGCAACCAGGACCATGAAGAAAGTGGCGGCGGTGAGCCGCCAGACGTACGGCCGGATGCTTTCCCGAAAAAGCCGGCGCACAAGCGCCAGCGTCGTTTCATCCAGCTTCAAGGGTGGAGGGGCCATTTTCGTGTGATTCACATGCGAAGTATCACGGAAGATAGCATGCCCGCCCGCTGGCGACCACCACCGGTCCCCTCAGACGCCGGCGACCATCATTCCATCGACCCGAAGCGTCGGCGCATCTGTCCCATGACGAAATTCAAGGTCGTTGGCCGCCGTTACGTTCTGAAACATCTCGCGCAAATTCCCGGCAATCGTGATCTCGCCTACCGGATAGACGACTTCGCCCTTTTCGATCCAGAAACCGGCTGCTCCCCGACTGTAGTCGCCGGTAACCCCGTTCACCCCCATGCCGATCAGCTCCGTCACGAGAAGGCCTTCCCCGATATCGCCAAGCAGTGATTCACGGCTCACCCTTCCTGGCTCGAGATAGAGATTCGTAGGGGCCGGAGACGGCGGCGAGGAAATGCCTCTTGCCGCATGACCGGTCGAGTGGAGGCCGAGTTGACGGGCCGAACGGACGTCCAGCAGCCAGGTTTCTAGCATGCCGTCCTTGACGAGATAGCGGCGCTGGTTCTGCACCCCCTCGCCATCGAAAGGCCGCGAGGCAAGACCACGCGGACGGTGGGGGTCATCGACGATGGACACGCCCTCCGGGAAGACGCGCCCACCCAGACAATCTTTCAAGAAGCTCGTGCCGCGTGCAATCGCAGAGCCGTTGATCGCGGAAGCGAAATGATGCAGCAGGCTGTTGGCGACCCGTGGTTCATAGACGATGGGGACGGCGGCCGATTGCACTTTTCGCGGATGCAGCCGCCTGACCGCGCGCTCGCCGGCCTGTCTGCCGATGACTTCCGGCGATTCCAGGTCTTGCGTATGATGGGCGCTCGCGTATTCGTAATCCCGCTCCATTTCCGTGCCCGTGCCCGCCAGCACGGAAGCAGCGATGCCCGAACGCGTCACGGTGTAATGCCCGCTAAACCCGTTTGTGCTGAGGAGCGTCACGCAATTGCGCTGCCAGCCGGCTTCCGCCCCTTCCGAATTCGTGACACCCTTAACGGCAAGGGCGGCCTCCTCTGCCGTCTTTGCCCGCCGCATCAATTCTTGCGGGGACGGCTCCGTCGGATCGGCGAGGTCGAGATCCGGAAATTCGTTGGCCAGTTCTTGCGGGTCGGCCAGGCCGCAAAAGGAATCCTCCGGCACCGTTTTCGCCATGGCAAGCGAGCGCTCCACCAACATGTCGAGCGAAGCCTCGGAAAGGTCCGTCGTCGAAACGACCGCCTGCCGGTGGCCGACAAAGACCCTTAAACCAAGATCCGTGCTTTCCGCTCGCTCGATCCCTTCCGAACGGCCAAGGCGGTACGGAACGGAAAGGCCCACATGCTCGACAAGAAGTGCATCGGCCGCACTTGCACCAAGGCCCCTTGCTTTCTTCAAGATGGTTTCTAGAAGCGCGGCTGGCTCCTTCAGGGATGCCATATGGCCCTACTCCACGAGGCGAGGCTTGGCGGGTTGAGCAGATGCGATTTCCTTTGCAGTGTCTTCCTCGACTTCAAGCTCGCCGATGCGTTCCGCCCGCTTCGTTAGCTTGCGGCTTGAAACCTGAATTTCTTCAATATCGCGCTCCGCCTGATGGAAATGGCCTTGCAGGCTACCGACGCGCTTGTCGAGACGGACGACGTCCTCCAGCAAGATCATCACTTCCTTCTGAAGGATGTGCGCCTGTTCGCGCATATGAACATCCTTCAGCACGGCGCGAATCGTATTCAAGGTCGCCCAAAGTGTGCTGGGCGAGACGGTATAGACGCGGGCACGGTGCGCCTTCTCGACGACGTCCGGCAAATTTGCGTGCAGTTCCGCGTAAACTGCTTCGGATGGCAGGAACATAAGCGCCAGCTCCGCCGTCTCGCCGGGCAGAATGTATTTCTCGGCAATATCGCGGACGTGTTTCAGGATATCCGTGCCGAAACGCCGCGTAGCATCGCGTAAGGAAGCGTCGTCCTTGGCGTCGCGGAGCGCGCGGTAGCTTTCTAGCGGAAATTTCGCATCGATCACGATCGGCCCCGGCGGGTTGGGCAAGGCAAGCAGACAGTCCGCCCGGCTGTTGTTGCTTAACGTCGCCTGAAAGCGATAGGCGGACGCCGGCAACACACCTTGCACGAGGTCCTGAAGCTGCACTTCGCCGAAGGCGCCGCGCGCCTGCTTGTTCGCGAGGATGTCCTGCAGGCCGACGACCTGGGTTGAAAGTTCGGCGATGTTTTTCTGGGCGGCGTCGATGACGGCCAAGCGCTCGCGCAGATCCGTCATCGTTTTCGTCGTCTTTTCGGTAGATTGCGTAAGGCCGTCATTCAGCCGGCGCGAAACCTGTTCCAGCCGCTCGTTAATAGCGCGCTCCTGGGCCTGCAGACTTTGGGCCAGCCGATGTTGCGCTTCGGCTTCCGTCTTTGCCTGCTGGTCAAACCGCCCGCGCAGCTGGGCCACAAGATAAAGAAGGCCCACGCCAAGAACGAGTGCCGCGGCGGCGGCAACGAACAGGATAAGCTGCAAGGTCGGACCCATGCTTCATCCTACCCAGATTGGCGCGTCTTCACAAAAGGGGTATGCTGAATTTATGGCGATTTTACCGGTCATTACGGCACCGGACCCCCGGCTCAAGCTGAAGTCCGAGCCGGTCGAGAAGGTGGACGATGCGATCCGCCGTCTCATGGATGACATGCTCGAAACGATGCATGCCGCGCCCGGTATCGGCCTGGCTGCGCCGCAGGTGGGGGTCACGAAGCGCGTTCTTGTCGTCGACGTGGTGAAGGAGGGAGAAAAGTCAAACCCCCTGAAACTTGCCAATCCGGAAATCCTCTGGACTTCCGAGGAAAAGGCCGCCTTCGAAGAGGGCTGCCTGTCGCTCCCGGATCAGTTCGCGGAGGTCACCCGTTCGGCGAAGGCGCGAATCCGCTACCTCGACTATGAAAACGAGATTTGCGAAATCGAGGTGGAGGGTCTACTGGCCACCTGTATTCAACACGAGATCGACCACCTTGAAGGCATTCTTTTCGTCGACCGTCTTTCGATGCTGAAACGCAACATCATCCTGCGCAAGCTTTCAAAACTGAAAAGGATGCAGGCGATTGCCTGATGGCCTTCTTTAAGCTTGCCTTTCTTGGCACACCGGATTTTGCCGTTCTGACGCTTGCCCGGCTGATCGAGGCAGGCCATGAGATCGCCGCCGTCTACGCCCAGCCGGCCCGGCCACGGGACCGTGGACAGAAGGTGTCGGCAACGCCCGTGCAAAGCTTTGCCGAACGGCATGGCCTTCCCGTCCGCACACCGCAAAGCCTAAAGACGGAAGAAGAGGCACGCGCCTTTCAAGACCTCCATCTCGACGCGGCGGTCGTCGCTGCCTATGGCCTGATCCTCCCAAAACCAATCCTGGAGGCTCCCAAATTCGGCTGCCTCAACCTGCACCCTTCACTGCTTCCCCGCTGGCGTGGCGCGGCGCCCATTCAGCGGGCCTTGCTTGCGGGCGACGCGACGACGGGTGTCACGATCATGCTGGTGGACGAAGGATTGGACAGCGGGCCGATCCTCCTTCAAGAGGAAATCCCGATCCGCGACGACGACACGGCCGGAAGCCTTGAGGGAAGGCTCGCCGAGTTGGGCGCGGAACTGATGGGAAGGGCCTTGGAAGGTTTGGCAAGCGGACGGATCACGCCCAAACCGCAGGCCGAAGCAGGCGTGAGCTATGCCGAGAAGCTTCGCCCCGCCGAGGGCGAGATGGACTGGCGGCTTTCGGCGGCCAAGCTCGAGCGCCGGGTCCGCGCCTTCGACCCATGGCCGGGTGCCTGGTTCGAATTCGAGGGCACGCGAATCGGGCTTAGGAAGGTGGAAGTCGTGGGCCAGGAAAGCGCGAAGCCGCCGGGCACCGTGCTCGACGATCGGCTGACCATCGCCACAGGCGATGACGCGATCCGCATCCTCGAGCTCCAGCGCGCCGGTCGCGCCATGCTGGCGACGGACACATTTTTGCGCGGTCACGCCATACCGGAAGGCACGCAGCTCGCGTTACCAAAAGGACCGGCCGAGCCATGACCCGTTTTGTGCTCACGATCGAGTATGACGGCCGCCCTTTCGTCGGCTGGCAACGCCAGACAAACGGCTTTGCGGTGCAGGAGGCGATCGAGGATGCGATCCAGCATCTCGCCGGCGAAGAAGTCACCCTTTACGGTGCGGGACGAACGGACGCCGGCGTTCATGCCTTCGGTCAGGTCGCCCATTTCGATCTTGAACGCGCCTTCGATGCGGAGACGGTCCGTGACGGATTGAACGCGCACCTCCGTCCACACCCGATCTCGGTTCTGAATGCGGCGGTTGCGGATCCTTCTTTCGATGCGCGCCGCTCGGCAAAGCAGCGCATCTATCGCTACCGGATTTTGAACCGGCGCTCACCTCCCGCTCTCGAGGAAGGGCGTGTCTGGCACGTGGGAACACCACTCAATGCGACGGCGATGTCAAAAGCCGCAACCGTGCTGGTCGGCAAGCATGATTTTACGAGTTTTCGTTCGACCTATTGTCAGGCGGCCAGCGCCGTAAAGACCCTGGATGGATTATCCGTCGTCAAGATGGATGACGAAATTTGCGTGGAGGCAAGCGCACGCTCCTTTCTTCACAACCAGGTTCGCATCCTTGTCGGCACGCTGAAACTGGTCGGCGAAGGCAAATGGACGAAAGCGGATGTCGAGGCGGCCCTTGCGGCACGTGATCGGACGAAGGGGGGTGCTACGGCACCGGCGGAAGGGCTTTACCTCGTCGCCGTTCGTTACGGATCAGCCTATTCGGCGAAGTAGCTGTCCAGGATTAGCCGGTAGATCTCCGTCAACGCCTCAAGATCGGCGATGGTGACGCGTTCGTCAACCTTGTGCATCGTCGAGCCGGCGAGCCCGAACTCGATAACTGGCGCCACATCCTTCAAATAGCGCGCATCCGATGTTCCGCCGGTCGTGCTGAGCTCAGGCGTCTTGCCGGTTACCTTCTTAACGGCATTGGCGACGAGATCCGTCAACGCTTCCGGCTTCGTGAGGAAGGCCTCACCGGTGACCTCGATACGAAGGTCGTAGTCGTGGCCCACCGCATCCAGGCGTTCCCGCAACCAACGCTCCAGGCTTGCCGCGGTATAGGAATCACCAAAACGGACGTTGAAGGTGGCCTCGACCGCCCCCGGAATCACATTCGTGACCGGGTTTCCGACATCGATGCTGGTGATTTCCAGATTCGAGGGCGGGAAATGGTCGGTTCCCGAATCGAGGGACTCCTTCATGAGCGCCTCCAGCAATCGCAGTATCTTCGGGATCGGGTTTTCGGCCAGATCGGGATAGGCCGTATGGCCCTGCACGCCGTGCACGACGAGCGTGCCGCTCAACGAGCCCCGCCTTCCGACCTTGACCATCTCGCCCAGCGTCTTCGGATTCGTGGGCTCGCCGACCAGACAAGCATCGAACCCCTCCCCCTCGCGATGCAATTGCTCGAGCGCCTTTCGGGTGCCATTGACGGAACGGCCCTCTTCGTCGCCGGTAATCAGGCACGCGATGGCCCCGTGAAATGCGCCCCCCCGATCGTCGAGAAAGGCCGCTGCGGCCGCTGCGAAGGCGGCGATCGCGCCTTTCATGTCCACCGCTCCGCGCCCATAGAGAACCCCATCGACGATTTCGGCTCCGAAGGGATCCACCGTCCAGGCCGCCGCATTCCCCACCGGGACGACGTCCGTGTGGCCAGCAAAACAGAAGACGGGCGCTGCCTCGCCATGGCGCGCATAGAGGTTTTCGACCCGCTCCGTCTCGTCCGAAAAGGGCAGCCGCCGGCAACGAAACCCGAGCGAGCCGAGTGCCTCTTCCAGGACGCCAAGCGCGCCTGCGTCCTCTGGCGTCACGCTCGGGCAGCGGACAAGCGCCCGGGTGAGTTCGACGACGTCAATGGAAGCGGTCATTCGCGTAATAGTTCGTTGATCGAGGTTTTCGCCCGCGTTCGTTCATCGACACGCTTGACGACGACCGCGCAAGCAAGCGATGGGCTAACACCGCCATCGCCAGCCGGCTTGCCAAGAAGCGTCCCCGGCACGACGACGGAATAGGCCGGCACCCGCCCATAGGTAATTTCACCGGTGTTGCGATCGACGATTTTCGTCGAGGCGCCGATATAGACTCCCATCGCGAGCACGGCGCCCTCCTCGACGATGACGCCTTCGGCAACCTCGGAGCGCGCACCCACAAAGCAGTTGTCCTCGATGATGACCGGCGACGCCTGAAGGGGTTCCAGCACACCCCCGATGCCGACCCCGCCGGAGATATGGCAGTTCTTGCCGATCTGGGCACAGGAGCCGACCGTCGCCCAGCTGTCGATCATCGTTCCCTCGTCCACATAGGCGCCGACATTGACGAAGCACGGCATCAGCACGACACCGCGCGCGATATAGGCGGAGCGCCGCACGACACAGGTGGGGACGGCACGAAAACCGGCCTCGCGGAATCGCTTCTCATCCCAACCGGCGAACTTCGAAGGGACCTTATCGAACCAGCTGGCGGCCCCCCTTGGCATATCTTCCGGCCCGCCGAGGATCACCGACATGTCCGACAGGCGAAAGGAAAGCAGGACGGCCTTCTTCAGCCATGCATTGACCTGCCAGCCATCTTCCCCCCGTTCGGCGACGCGCAGGGCGCCGGAGTCGAGCGCGGCGAGTGCCGTCTCGACGGCATTCCGGGCCGCGCCCTTCGTCTCAGGCGTCAGCGTCTCGCGCACCTCCCAGGCGGCGATGATTTCCCTTTCGAGGGTCGTGGTGTCCATTGTGTTGCCTTGCCTTCAGGTCAAGACCCGAGTTGGCGGCGAAGATGAGCCAGCCCTTTCTCCCTGTCAACCGCGCGCGCCTTCGGCGGCGGCGGCCTCCAGCCATTCGACGAGATCGTCCGCGACGTAGTGTATATGCGCTTCCCGCGCACCGAAATCGGCAGCTCCCACTTCCGAGCGCAACCACACCGTCACCATGCCAAGCGCCGCTGCCGGCGCAAGGTTCTTCGGCAAGTCGTCGATCATCGCCGTCCGGGCAGGATCGATCCCATGCGCGTCGAGCATCCGACGATAGATCTCCGGCGACGGTTTCGGAATGAAGTCGGCATCCACGATATCGAAAACGTCGTCGAAATGCCCTGCGATGCCGAGCCGCGCCAGCACCTCCGACACATGGGCGATCGGCCCGTTCGTGAAGATGAATTTCCGCCCCCCGAGTTTGCCCAAGGCCGTATCCAGATCCGGGTCGCCCAGCACCGGTGAGAAATCGACGGCGTGCACGTAATCGAGGTAGCCGACCGGATCCACGTCGTGATGCTCCATCAGACCGCGGAGTGTCGTCCCGTAACGGTGAAAGTAGTCCTTTTGCAGACGGTGCGCTTCGTCTTCCTCGACCTCAAGGAGATCGCAGATGAACTCTTTCATCTTGCGATCGATTTGCGCAAAAAGCCCACAGCTTGCCGGATAAAGGGTGTTGTCTAAGTCGAAAATCCACGTCTCGACTTCCCTTAGAGACGGCGGCTTAGGCAAAGAGAGTGGCTGATCCATACGGCCAATCCTGAAGCATTCCTTAACCTTCCCTTCTTAGAGTTCACCTAGAAATAAACCGCAGTTCCGAAACAAACAAGGTCACGGCGAAGTGGGATGAACGGGCCGCTTGCATCCACGTTTTTTGGCGGGCCGAAGGACGTCCCGGCACCCGCCCGTTTCGATCGGTTGTTCGACACGGGCGGCGCGCTGGCCGCAGCCCCCTATCCGGCATTCCTTGCCGACGGCAAGGGGCGGATCCTTCATGCGAATCCGCTGGCAACGGCCTTGCTTGCCCGGCCCGACAAGACATCGAGCCTGAATCTTTCCACAAAGATCCATGAAGCCCTTGCCTCGAACGAGGCGCAGCATGTCGAAGTCGTCTTATCGGCGAGCGGTGAGGACGCGCCGCGCGCGGCCCTCAATCTTTTTCTCCTGCCTTTCCAGGAAGAAGGGTTCGTCTTTCTTTTTGCAAACGACGTGACGCTCGATCGCAATTTAAGGGAAGCATTGATCGAGTCCCGCCAGCGGTACAAAGATCTTGTCGAAACGGCGAGTGATTTCGTCTGGGAGACGGCGGCGGACGGAGCGTTTACCTTCGTCTCATCGAAGGGCGCGCTTAGCTTTGAAGCGGACGAGCTTCTCGGCAAGGACCCCGCGAACCTGCTTTTCGATGTGGCGGAGACGGAATTTAGTCTCCCCTTCCGCGCCACCCGCGAAATGGAAGAGGTCGAGCTTTGGTTTCGGGACGCCGGAGGGAACGCCGCCTGTCTCTCGATATCGGCGCGGCCGCTTTTCGATGAAACAGGCGCCTGGCAGGGGGCAAGGGGGGCTTGCCGGGACATCACGGAGGCCCGGATGCACCAGATGGACCTCGCCCGTTTCCAGAATAGGGAGCGCCTTCTGCTTTTTCTCGTGCGTACGATCCGGGACGAGGTCGAACCAAACGCGATGTTCGCACGCGCCGCCGCCGCCATCACCCGTGCGGCGAATGCAGATGGTTGTCGGATCGTGACGGTTGCGGAAGACGCGGAATTCGTGATCGGAGCCGAATTCGGAAATCCCCCCTCCTTTGCGACCGAAGAGGCGGCCCTTCGCGATCCGGAACGCGTCTTTCCCATCGAATTCGAGAAACCTTGCCATGGTTTGCTCTTTCCAACCCATTACGGCGAACGGCGGAATGGCGCAGTGAGCCTTTGGCGGAAGGCACAGCCCTTCGGCAAGGATGAACTGGAACTCTTGGCAAGTGTTGTGGATCAGCTTGGCATCGCGAACGAGCAAATCGCCATTCACCAGCGCCTGCTGCGCCTATCTACAACCGATGAGTTGACGGGGCTTCTCAATCTGCGCGCCTTTCACGAGAAACTGGATCGCCGCTTTGCGCGCGTCACAAAAGGAAGCGAAAAGGCGACGCTTTTCTATCTCGATCTCGACAATTTCAAACAGACAAACGATCGTGGCGGCCATTCAGCAGGCGATGCAGCGCTTCGGAAAGTCAGTGAGATTCTTTTCCACAATACGCGCAGCGTTGACCTCGTCGCCCGGCATGGGGGTGATGAGTTCGCCCTTTGGCTGGAAAACACGAATGCCAGAGCAGCAGAAGAAAAGGCGCGCGCGATTCTGAAGGATTCGAAGGCCCCTGCCGAATTCTCGGGCGGGGCCGACTGTCCGCTCGGCTTCTCGATCGGAATCGCCGTCTTCGACCCGGACCATCCGGAGGAATTAAACGTGCTCCTCGGCCGCGCAGATGCCGCCATGTATGAGGCAAAGCAGCGCGGTAAAAGCGGCTACGTCCTTGCCAAAACGTCGGGGGAAAAGGCGGGATGAACATCCAGCGACGCAGCAAGGTCGACTACGCGAAGACGAAGGTGCTCGCCCGCGACGAGAATCCGAACGTCCGCCGTAAGCTTGCGGCTCGCGAGGACGTTCGCCCGGAAATTCTCTACTTCCTCGCGGAAGACGATGACGTCGAAGTTCGGGCAACCATTGCCGCAAACAAGCAGGCGCCTGCCCATGCCGACCTTCTGCTCGCTCGCGATTCGGACGACGAAGTGCGTCATCGCCTCGCCCAGAAAATTGGCCGTCTCGTTCCGAATCTACCGGAAGATGCGAAAAGCCGGGTCCGCGATTTAGCGCTCGAGGCCCTCGAAGTCCTCGTGCAGGACCGGCTGCCCCGCGTGCGTCAGATGTTGGCCGAGGAACTGAAGGCAACGGCGCACGCCCCGCCGGAAGTGATCCGCAAACTCGCCCGCGACAGCGAGGTCGAGGTGGCGGTGCCGGTTTTGGAATTCTCGCCTCTCCTCACGGACGCTGATCTCCTTGCGATCATTGCCACTGGCCCTGCGGAAGCATCAATCACCGCGATCTCCCGCCGTGACGGCGTTGTCGAACCCGTCTCGGACGCCATCGTCGAGACGGAAAGCATCCCGGCGATCGCTGCCCTTCTCGCGAATCCGGTGGCGCATATCCGGGAAGAGACCCTCGACCGCATCGTGGCGAAGGCGCCCGAGATTCGCCCCTGGCATGAACCGCTGGCCCGACGTCCGAAGCTTCCGCCGCGCATCATCCACAAACTCAGCGACTTCCTCGCCGTCTCTCTGCTGCAAACGCTGCAAAATCGCGGCGACCTCGATCCCGAGACGGCGAAGGCCGTGGCGGAGGCGCTCCACGACCGGATTCAACGGGAAGGATCGGAGGCGGTGGCGACGGAAGCCGACGAAAGGGAGAAGGCCGCCGATGAGGTCCAACGCCTGCAGGCGAAGGGAGCGCTCGATGAAAAGGCCATCTCGGAAGCATTGGGCGAGGGCAAGCACTTCTTCGTCACGGAAGCCCTTGCCGCGCTTGGCCGCATGCCGGTAAGGATTTCGGAGCGCATCCTAAACGCCGGCAACGCCGTCGCCGTGGCGGCCCTTGCCTGGAAAGCCGGGCTTGGTGCGCGGCTTGCCTCCCGTATCCAAACCCGCGTCGCCCGTATTCTGCCGACGGAAGCCTTAAGCGCGGAGACGGACACCTATCCGATGGACGAAGACGCGATGCGCCTGCATCTCGATTCCTTTCATACCGCCACGGAAGAGGCCTCGGACATTCCCTCGACCCCGATGGCCGAACCGGACTGGGCATCGGAAAAAACGCGAAAGGCCGCACCCGTCGATCCGGATTGGGCATCGGAAGAAACACCCATCGACAAAGCGGTCGCGGAACCGGATTGGGCCCGGGAAGAGGCGCCCACCGACAAAGCGCTCGCGGAACCGAATTGGGCCCGGGAAGAGACGCCGGAAGACACGCCGGGCGCGGAGACCGGGCTCGAACCGGCCGAGGAAGGCTCGGAGATCGCAGACCCGGAGCCTGTCGCAACGCCGGGAGACACGCCGGACGCAGAGACCGGGTTCGAACCGGCCGAAGAAGACTCGGAGGTTGCAGAGCCCTTGCCCGAGGACGAAGGCCCCAACGCAGAGGAAAACGAGGCGGGCTAGCCGTCGCGGATCAGTGTGCCGACGCCATGCTCCGTGAAGATCTCCAGCAGCAGGGCATGGGGCACGCGACCGTCAAGGATGACGGCAGCATCCACCTTCTTCCCCACGGCCGCGAGGCAAGTTTTTGCCTTCGGAATCATGCCGCCATGGATCGTGCCATCCTGGATGGCGGCCTCGACGGTGGCCGCGGTCATCTCCGGCAAGAGTTCCCCTTTCTTATCGAGTATCCCCACCACATCCGTCAGCAGCAGGAGCCGCGTCGCCCCCACCGCCCCCGCCACGGCGCCTGCCACCGTGTCCGCATTGATGTTGAAGGTCTCCCCGTTCTCCCCGAGACCAATCGGCGCGATGATCGGAGTGATCCCGGATTCGATCAGGGACGTAAGGGTGTCCGGGTTAACGTTCGTCGGCTCGCCGACGAAACCCAGGTCCAGGATCTTTTCAATGTTCGAATCCGTATCCGGTTTCGTCCGCTGCAGCTTCCTTGCTTGGATAAGCTGCCCGTCCTTCCCCGAAAGACCCACCGCCTTGCCACCTGCCGCGTTCACGGCCGAAACGACCTTCTTATTGATGGTCCCGGCCAGCACCATCTCGACGATATCGACGGTCTCCTTATTGGTAACCCGAAGTCCGTCCACGAATTCGCTTTTGATCTTCAGACGTTCGAGCATTTCGCCGATCTGCGGCCCGCCACCGTGAACGACGATCGGGTGAATACCGACCTGCTTGATCAGCACGATGTCGCGCGCGAATTTCTTCGCGAGTGCCGCATCCCCCATCGCGTGACCGCCATACTTGATGACGAACGTTTCGCCGGCATAGCGCCGCATATAGGGAAGCGCCTCTGAAAGCGTCTTCGCCTGGGCAAGCCACTTGGGATCAACCGTGAATTCTTTTTTATTCATGGCGCGGCACTCTATTGGAATTCATCCGCCCGCACCAGCATGGCCAGGCGCGCGCGAAGTTGCGGAATGCCGCTTCCGGTCATGGCGCTCGTGACAATGATCTCCGGGTGTGCCGCCCCGTGAGTCTGTGTCTCCCGCTCGGTTTCGTGCAGTCGGGTTGCGAGTTGCTGAGGTTCCAACTTGTCCACCTTCGTCAACACAATTTGATAGGAAACGCCCGCCACATCCAGCAGACTCGAGAGATTGCGATCCGATTCTTTCAGCCCGTGTCGCGCATCGACGAGCAGAAGCACGCGTTTAAGCGTCGTTCTTCCCTTCAGATAAAGCTCGACGAGTTCCGTCCACTGTTGCACGTCCTGTTTCGAGGCGCGCGCATAGCCGTAGCCAGGAAAATCGACAAGCAAAAGTTTTTCATTCAACTGGAACAGGTTGATTTGCCGCGTCCTTCCCGGCGTTTTCGAGGTCCGCGCCAGTGCCTTTCGGCCTGTGAGTGCGTTCAATAAACTGGATTTTCCAACGTTCGACCGGCCGGCGAAGGCAATCTCAGGCAGATCCGATTCCGGCAGCCCTTCGAGCGCGGCGACACCGGCCTGAAAATCGCAAACACCCGTGAACAACCGCCGGCCGGCTTCCAATGCCTCCGTTTCCTTTGCTAAGGGATCGTCACTCCCCACCGCCGCGTTTTTCGTTTCCGCCATCTTTTTGCACGCTATCGGCCGATCGCACAGCTAGGACGTCGCGGATTTCGACTCCGCAGCCGTCCTGCGCATGATCCACCACTGCTGCGCAATCGAGAGAATGTTATTCCATGCCCAATAGATGACCAGTCCCGCCGGGAACCGGGCGAGCAGAAAGGTAAAGATAAGAGGCATGAATTGAAAGATTTTCGCCTGAATCGGATCCGCCGGCGGCGGGTTCAGCTTGAACTGCGCCCACATCGTAACGCCCATGAAGATGGGCCAAATACCAAGTTGGAGAAAATCCGGCAGCGTATAAGGAAGCAACCCGAAGAGATTGAAGATCGAGGTCGGGTCTGGCACCGATAGGTCTTTGACCCATCCATAGAAAGGCGCGTGACGCATCTCGATCGTCACGAACAGCACCTTGTAAAGGGCAAAGAAGACCGGCAGCTGAACCAGCATCGGCAAACACCCAGCCAGCGGGTTTACTTTCTCCGTCTTGTAAAGCGTCATGAGCTCCTGGTTCATCCGCGGTTTGTCTTCCTTCAGACGCTCACGCAACTCAATGACTTTCGGTTGGAGCAACTTCATCTTGCTCATCGAACGATAGGATTTGTTGGCAAGCGGAAAGAAAACGATCTTGATCATGACCGTCATCACGAGGATGGCGAGCCCAAAATTTCCCAGGAGCGTATTCAAATAGTCGAGCAGATAGAAAATCGGTTTTGTCAGGAAGTAGAACCAACCGAAATCGACGGCACGATCGAAGAGTGGGATATTGAGATCGTTTGCGTAAGCATCAAGCAACCGGACTTCTTTGGCGCCTACAAAGAGGTGATTGACCGTCTCAAGCTCGCCGCTTGGCGGAAGCACTAGGCCGGGCCCCAGAAAATCGACCTGGTACTTGCTCTGCCCGGACACGGTCCGACGCCTAAAGTTATAGTGGTTCGCGGCGGCCTGATCGGGAATCAGGGCGGCGAGCCAGAATTTGTCGGTGATTCCGATCCACCCCCCTTGGCTGTTCGTTTTGATCGGCTTCTGATCCTCAAGATCGTCGTAATCCAATTCCTCAAGGGTCTCGTCGAAGACCCCGAGAAGGCCCTCATGGAGGATGAAGAAGCCCAGGGTCTCAGGCGTGCCGGTACGGGAGACGAGACCGTAAGCGTGAAGCATAAGCTCACTCCCGCTTAGGTTCTTCACGCTGTCCTTGACGGTGAAGAGGTAGGCATCGTCCAGTGCAATCCGGCGGGTGAATTCGAGGCCTTGGCCGTTCTGCCAGGTAAGCGTCACCGCTCGTTCCGAGGTTAAAACCGTATCAGCCGTCTGCCATAGGGTGTCGGCGTCCGGCAAGGACACGCCCCCATCCGCCGCCACCCAGCCGAACTGGGCGTAGTAGGGATGCGCCGTTCCCAAAGGATGGAAAACGGTGATTTCCGGGCTCGATGGGTCCGTCGTCTCGCGATAGGCCTTGAGGTTGATGTCATCGATCCGTCCACCCTTCAGGCGAAGGGAGCCGTCGAGGCGGGACGAATCGATGGCGATCCGAACGTCCTTGAAAAGGGCCGTTGCCCGGTCTTGCTCGCTTGCCTCGGCGATTTCTGCGGAACCTTCCTTCTGAGGCTGTGCCTTCTGAGGCTGTGGGATATCGCTTGCCTCGGTCAGCGCCGTCGGCGTTTCCGGGACCGCCATGGCTTCGCCTTCCACCGTCCCGGTGGGCTGCGGGTAGTGATAGTCGTAGAACGCCTGGAAGCTTAAGAGAACGCCAAGCGAAAGGACGACGGCAAGGATGAGATTGCGTTGTTCCATATGCCTTAACTTGAAGGATTTGAAACCTGTCTGGCTGGAGCCTCTTTTTCGGTCGGCTCCAAAACGGGGTCGTAGCCACTACCTCCCCAAGGGTGGCACCGCCCGAGACGTTTGAGTGCGAGCCAGCCGCCCCGCCACGGGCCAAAGCGTGCGATCGCCTCGCCTGCATATTCCGAACAAGTCGGCAAGTAGCGGCAACTTGGCGGCAGCAGCGGAGAAAGCGTCCACCGGTAAAGCCAGATTACCGCACGCAAAAGTTCACCCATCGTTTTCATTGCGGCTTCCCAACACCGGATCCATTCGTTCTCGAAAACTCAATAAGGGAATCCAGCTCTGCGAGTGCGGTTTCCAAATCGTGAACAAGTTCGCCATAAGGGCGGGTAAGCGATGTGCGTCGCCCGATGACGACGTAGTCGCAACCTTCTTTTCCATGGGCCACCAACACCTCTCGCACGACGGCCCTTAGACGGCGGCGCACCCGGTTTCGTTCGACTGCGTTACCGACGCGTCGGCTCACCGTGAAGCCGATTCGCAAGTGTTTTTCTTCAGCCCCGTTAGCATTCGGGGTCGTGGGTGCTACCTGAAGAATTAATCCTGGAGTAACCCACTTGCGACCTCGGCCGGCGACCCGAAGAAAATCGGCCCGGTGCTGCAGGCGCCCGACCGACATCCGCGTCATTTAAGCCGACAATCGCTTGCGGCCCTTCGCGCGACGTCTGGCCAGCACGCGCCGCCCACCAACCGTTGCCATTCGGCTACGGAAACCGTGGCGTCGTTTGCGAATAAGAACGCTTGGTTGATAGGTGCGTTTCACAGGTGGTGCTCCGTTCGGCGGCTTGGTCCTTACAGGGCCCGCTGTATAAGGGCTAGAGGGGGGCAAGTCAATGTCACCAGGATCGTTCCACGCCTGGGACGCCTCCTCACGTCCTTTTGATAACGTCTTGACTTGCCACAACTCTTAGAGCCCGCTACACCCGATTGGACGCCTGTGACGGAGGGGCCAAATGACCGACCAAACCGATCCCGATAGGGATGGAGAGGCTAGACAAGGCCTTCCATGGCGCTACCTCCCGATCGCGGTCCTCGCGGCGGGGCTCATCGCCTTCTTTGCCCTTGGCCTTCATGAATACGTCACCTTCGAGACTCTGAAGGCAAATCGGATCGAGCTCCTCGACTTCGTCGGGCACAATTTGGCTTTGGCGATCCTGATCTTCATCGTCGGCTATGCGGTGGTGGTCGCCTTTTCGATTCCGGGTGGGGCCGTGCTCACAATCACCGGCGGGTTCCTGTTCGGATTGACGACTGGCACGCTGTCGACGGTGGTTGGCGCCACGTTTGGGGCAACCGGCCTCTTCCTCGCTGCACGACTCGCCGTCGGCGACGTGTTGCGCAAGAAGGCGGGAAAAATCATCCAAAAGATGGAAGCCGGATTTCAGGAAAACGCCTTCAACTACCTTCTCGTTCTACGCCTTGTTCCGATCTTTCCGTTCTGGCTCGTTAACCTTGCGCCGGCCCTTCTTGGGGTCACACTACGCACATACGTGATTGCTACCTTCATCGGCATCGTCCCGGGAACGTTTGTCTATACGAGCATCGGAAATGGCCTAGGGGCAATCTTCGATCGCGGGGAGACGCCGGACCTTTGTATCATCTTCGAGCCGGCGATCCTGATCCCGATCGTCGGCCTTGCTCTTCTGGCGCTTCTGCCGATCGCCTACAAGAAGATGAAAGGCCGCTAACACCCTCCTTCGAAAACGGTAAATTCCTATGGCGAACTTCCTCACTCCTGATCTTTGCATCATCGGTGCAGGCTCCGGCGGGCTCTCCGTCGCCGCCGGCGCCTCGCAGATGGGCGCGGAAACCGTGCTTATCGAACGTGGCGAAATGGGCGGCGATTGTTTGAACACCGGCTGCGTGCCTTCAAAATCCTTGCTCGCTGCCGCCCACGCCGCGGAAGAGATCCGCAATGCCCACGTCTTCGGTATCCAAGCGGATGCGCCAAGGGTCGATTTTCCGGCCGTGCAACGGCACGTCAAGCAGGTGATCGCGGCCATCGCACCCAATGATTCGGTCGCGCGTTACGAAGGTCTCGGGGTGAAGGTCATCCAGGAGACGGCCTGCTTCGTCAATCGGCGGGAAGTCGAGGCGGGAGGCACGCGTATTCGTGCGCGGCGTTTCGTCATTGCCGCCGGATCCTCCGCCGCCGTGCCACCGATCCCGGGCGTCGAGGCGGTCCCCTACTTCACGAACGAAACGATCTTTGACAACACCGAATTGCCCGAACACCTCCTTGTGATCGGCGGGGGCCCGATTGGGATCGAGCTGGCCCACGCCCATCGCCTGCTGGGTGCCCGCGTCACCGTGCTGGAAATCGCAAGCATTCTGCCGCGGGACGACCCCGAACTTGTCGAGATCCTTCGCAACCGTTTGCGCCAGGACGGCCTCGCGATTCGCGAAGGTATCCGCATCGCCCGTCTCGAGAAAAACGGCGGCAAGGTCGTCGCCGTGTTGAAGGGCGATGCCGGCGAAGAACGGATCGAAGGCTCCCACCTTCTGATCGCCGCCGGACGGAAGGCAAATGTCGATGGACTTGGGCTCGAGGCAGGCGGGGTTGCCTTCACACCGAAGGGAATCACGGTAAACGGGCGATTGCAATCGACGACGAACCGACGGGTCTATGCGATCGGCGACATCGCGGGCGGCCCGCAATTCACCCACGTGGCGAGCTACCACGCCGGTATTGCCATTCGAAACCTTCTCTTCCGGTTACCGGCAAAGGCCGACACGGCGAACGTACCCTGGGTTACCTATACGGCGCCCGAACTTGCCCATGTAGGCCTCAGCGAGCGCGAGGCAAAGAACGCCGGTTGTACGATTCGGGTTTTGCGCTGGCCCTTTGCAGAAAACGACCGTGCCCTGGCCGAGCGGATCACGGAAGGACTTGTGAAGGTCGTGACGGATAAGAAGGGGCGTATCTTAGGCGCCGATATCCTGGGCCCAAGAGCAGGCGAGTTGATCCAGCCTTGGGTGCTGGCGATTTCGAACGGGCTTAAAATCGGGGCGATGGCCAATGTGATCGCCCCCTATCCTACCCTGGGCGAGGTGAGCAAGCGTGCCGCCAGCAGCTACTATACGCCGGCCCTCTTCGGAGAGCGCACCCAGAAACTGGTCAAGTTCCTGGCCCGTTTTGGCTAGAGAATCCTTGCCTTGACGAGCAAACGCTTACCCCCCATGTCACGGAGAGGCCGGCCGGAGTAGAATAGAGCCCATGACTTGGCGAAGCCTCCATCTACCTGGATTCGCGACCAGTCTTTCGGCCCGACTGCTCGTGCTCACGATCATCTTCGTGATGGTAAGCGAGTTCCTGATCTTCTTCCCCTCCATCGCCCGTTTCCGCATCTCCACCCTTCAGGAACATATCAACGCGGCCCACGTTGCAACGCTCGCCCTAGAGGCGACGCCGACGCTCGAGGTCAGTCCCGCACTGGAAGAAAAACTTCTCGACAACGCCCGCGTCGACGACGCGGCCACCTTCCGTGAAGAGTCGGCAACCTACATGCTTCGGCGCACCATGCCGACGCCGATCGAAATAAGCTTCGATCTCAGAGAAGGGAACTTCTTCACCCATATTCGGGACGCGGTTAATACGATGTCGCAGAAGATCAATCGCGTCATGCAGGTAACCGGGATGCCGACGACGGCACCGGAGTCCACCGTGCGTATCGTCATGGATGAACAACCCCTGAGCGAGGCGATGTACGAATTCGCCAGGCGTGTCCTTGCCCTTTCCATCTTCATTTCTTTGATTACTGCCAGCCTCGTCTACATTGCGCTTCATCGGCTTCTCGTTCAGCCGATGCGACGGATCACTGCCAGCATGGTAGCCTTTCGGGAATCGCCGGAAGATGCAACGCGCCGTATTCTTCTGGGCAACCGAAAAGACGAGATCGGCATCGCCCAACGGGAACTCTCCCGCATGCAGGAAGAGTTGCGCGCGGCATTGACCCAGAAGACGCGCCTTGCCGCTCTTGGTGAAGGGGTCGCAAAAATTCATCACGACCTTCGCAATATCCTATCCACGGCTTCTCTTGTTTCCGACCGCCTTTCCCTCAGTAACGATCCCGAGGTGAAACGGGTTGCTCCGCGGCTTTTGGATGCGATCGACCGCGCCGTAAAGCTTTGCACGCAAACGCTCGTTTTCGCGAATGAAGGACCACCGACGCTGCAAATCTCGCAGGTGTCCCTTCGCCATCTCGTCGACGAGGTTGGCGGCGGTCTCATCTTCGCCGAGAAGGAAGCGCGTGTTTTCGCCATCGATAATCGTGTTCCAGCCGATTTCATCCTCGAGGTTGATCGCGACCAGTTTTACCGGGTGCTCACGAATCTTGCCCGCAACGCGGTGGAAGCCGGCGCCCATTGGTTGACGATTGCGGCAACCATTACCAAGAAAAACGTTGCCATCGACGTTGCAGACGACGGCCCCGGCATCCCGATGAAGATACGAAACCAGCTTTTCCAACCCTTTGCCGGTTCGGCACGCTCTGGCGGCACCGGGCTTGGGCTTGCGATCTCCCGTGATCTCCTGGAGGCCCATGGAGGGGAACTTTCGCTCGTCAAAACCTCCGAGAAAGGGACCGTCTTTCGGATTCATCTACCTCAGAAAATTCATGTCCCATCCCGCCGGCGACGGCTGTTTCAAACCGGCGGGTCCGCTGCTTGATCCTCAGTTTTCCCTACCGTCGAAGCGTAATCCATCGAAGGGCTGATCGGTGACGATGGACACGCCAGTTGTTCGCTACACCCGCGGGGTAATCCGCTATCGGTTTCTCATCCTGCTTGCTTGCCTTCTCGTGGCGGGGCTTGTCGGGATGGGCATGGGACGCCTGCAATTCGAAAAAGACTATCGCGTCTATTTCGGCGAGGACAATCCGCAGTTACAGGCCTTCGAGGCCTTACAGGATATCTATAGCCGCAACGACAATGTTCTTTTCGTGGTCGCGCCGAAGGACGGCAACGTTTTCACAGCGGAAGCGTTGGCGGCGGTTCGGGAGCTGACGGAAGAAGCGTGGAAGACTCCTTATTCGACGCGCGTCGATTCGCTGACGAACTATCAGCACACGCGGGCCGAAGGGGACGACCTGATCGTCGCCGACCTGGTGCCGGAATCGAAGGATCTGACGCCGGCCGCACTCGAGGAAATCCGCAAGATCGCCCTTGCCGAGCCGCTGCTCGTTCGCCGGCTCGTCTCGACGGAGGGGCACGTCACCGGCATCAATGTGACCGTTTATTTGAAGCGACGAGACCCAAAGGCGGAAGAAGAAACGGTCGCCTTCACACGAGAACTTGCTGACAAGGTCCGCAAGGCCCATCCGAACGTCGATATCTACATCACCGGGCTCGTCATGCTGAACGCCGCCTTCGCGGAGGCCAGCATCGCGGACATGGAGAATCTCACGCCTCTCATGTACGGCATCTTGCTGGTCATGATGGTCGTTATGCTGCGCTCGTTCGCCGGCGTGATCGGAACGATCGGCATCATTCTCCTTTCCGCGGTCACCGCGATGGGAATCGCAGGTTGGATCGGAATCATGCTGACTCCGTCATCGGTGGGAGCCCCCACCGTGATCATGACGCTGGCGATCGCCGACAGCGTGCACATCCTGATCTCGATGTTCAACGCGATGCGCCGAGGCATGGCGCGCAACGACGCGCTGATCGAAAGCATGCGCATCAACATGCAGCCGGTTTTCCTTACCAGCCTCACGACCGTCATCGGTTTCCTGAGCATGAATTTCAGCGACGCGCCTCCCTTCCAGGACCTGGGCAACATCACGGCGATGGGGGTCGTGGCGGCCTTCTTCTATTCCATCCTGTTCCTGCCGGCGCTTGTCGCTTCGCTTCCGGTTCGCGCACCCACGAAGGCGGACAGGTTCAAGGAATTGCTGGACAAACTCGCGGGCTTCGTCATCCAGCGGCGGCAACCGCTGCTCTATGGAATGACGGCCCTGATCGTGCTCGTCAGCGCCATGATCCCGCGAATCGAATTCAACGACGAATGGGTCGGCTATTTCGACGAGGACATGACCTTCCGGCGGGACACGGATTTCGTGATGAACAACCTGACGGGCATTTCGATCATCGACTATTCGATCAAGGCAGCCGAAAGCGGCGGCATCTCGGAACCGGACTACTTGCAGAACGTCGAGCGCTTCGCCGAATGGTACCGTGAACAGCCTGGCGTCATCCACATCAATACCATCACGGACACCTTTAAGCGGCTTAACAGGAACATGCATGGCGACGATTCCGACTGGTACCGCCTTCCATCAAGCCGTGAGTTGGCAGCACAATATTTGTTGCTTTACGAGCTATCGCTTCCCTTCGGGCTCGATTTAAATAACCAGATCAACATCGATCGCTCCGCCGCGCGCTTTGTCGTCACGACGGAAAACATGAACACGGAGGATCTAAAAGGTCTTGCCGCCAGATCAGAGGCCTGGCTTAGGGAAAACACACCTAGACATATGTGGGCCGAGGGAAGCGGAGGCTCGATCATGTTTGCCCACATCTCGGAGCGAAACATCCGAAGCATGCTGTTCGGGACGTCCATCGCGGTCCTGTTGATTGGGCTGACGCTTGTGATCGCACTTCGAAGCGTCAAGATCGGAACGTTGAGCATGATCCCGAACCTGGTGCCGATGCTTCTCGCCTTCGGCTTTTGGGGCGCGATCGTCGGCCAGATCAACGTTTCTTCCGCCATCGTCGCGGCGATTTGTCTTGGGATCGTCGTCGATGACTCGGTCCATTTCCTAAGCAAATACCTGCGTGCCATGCGGGAAATGAAGCTGAATGCCGAAGACGCCGTCCACTATGCCTTCTCGACGGTCGGCAAGGCGATGGTGACGACTTCCATTATCCTTATCCTCGGATTTCTTGTTCTCACGCTGTCGACCTTCCAGGTAAACGTGACCTTCGGGTTGCTTTCGGCGATCACGATCGGCCTTGCCCTGATCGCTGATTTTCTGTTCCTGCCGCCGCTCTTGATGCGGCTCGTGGAGAAAAAGGCATGAGGCAGATGCGAAGGATCGCCTTGGTTTTAGCAGTGGCGCTGGCGTTTGCAACGACCGCCCGGGCGGAAACGCCGGAAGAGAAAGGCCTTGCCATCGCCAAGGAGGCGGATCGCCGCGGGCTCGGCTACCAGGACAGCACGGCCGAACTGGTGATGGTCTTGCGCAACCGCCATGGCGAGGAAAGCGAGCGTTTCATGGAGGTGCGCTCCTTGGAACTCCTGGAAGACAGCGACAAGAGCCTGATGACCTTCAAGCGTCCCGCCGACGTGAAGAACACCGGTCTGTTGACCTTCAGCCACAAGTTCGAACCGGACGATCAATGGCTCTACCTGCCGGCGGTGAAGCGCGTGAAACGAATCGCCTCCACGAATAAATCCGGCCCCTTCATGGGAAGCGAGTTCGCCTTTGAGGACCTTTCCGACCAAGAAGTCGAGAAATACACCTACCGGTACCTCCTCGACGAAGAGATCGAGGGGCAGGGTTGCTTCGTCATCGAGCGCATCCCCACCTACAAATATTCCGGTTACACGCGCCAGGTCGTATGGCTCGACAAGACCGAATACCGCATATGGAAAGTGGATTATTACGATCGCAAGCAGTCGCTTCTGAAGACGCTGACTTTCAAGAAATACCGCCGCTACCTGGACAAGTACTGGCGGTCCCATGAAATGTTGATGGTGAACCACCAGACGGGCAAAAGCACGACGCTTCTCTGGGGGAATTATCAGTTCCAGACAGGGCTCACGGACGCGGGCTTCACGAAGGCGAGTTTAAAGCGCGCCCGTTAGCTTCCATCCGGTTTTCGAAACGTTGTCCTAAGCCGCTTCTTCCAAACGGCGAAGCACATAGTGCAGGATGCCGCCGTTCAGGAAGTATTGCACCTCGTCCGCCGTGTCGATACGGCAAAGCAGGGACACGGTTTCGCTTTTTCCATCCGCCCGTGTGATCCGGCATTCGATTTCCATGCGGGGCTTTACCCCTTTGCCGATACCGAGAAGATCGAAGGTCTCGCTTCCATCCAGCTGCAGCGATTTCCGGGTAACGCCGCTCGGGAAGCAAAGCGGCAGCACCCCCATGCCGACGAGGTTCGAACGGTGTATGCGCTCAAAGCTTTCCACGAGGACGGCAAGCACGCCGAGAAGGCGCGTCCCCTTCGCCGCCCAGTCGCGGGACGAGCCGGTGCCATACTCCTTGCCGGCCACCACCACCAGCGGCACGCCTTCCCGCTGATAGGCCATGGCCGCCTCATAGATCGACATCTCTTTGCCGTCCGGCATATGCCGGGTCACGCCACCTTCCGTTCCCGGCGCCATTTCGTTCCTGAGGCGAATGTTCGCAAAGGTGCCACGCATCATCACCTCATGATTGCCGCGCCGCGCGCCGTAGGAATTGAAGTCGCCCTGCGTCACGTCCCGCTCAAGCAAATATTCGCCGGCCGGGGATGCCTTCTTGATGGCACCGGCCGGCGAAATGTGGTCCGTCGTCACGCTGTCGCCAAGGACGACAAGAGGCCTGGCGCCGTGGATATCGGTAATGGCGCCGGGCCGCTTCGCAAGGCCAACAAAATAGGGGGGATGCTTCACATAGGTGCTGGTGTCGTCCCAGCGATAGGTTTCCCCGGCGGGCGCCGCGATCGCACGCCATTCCTCCGGGCCCTCGAAGACGTTCCCATAGCGCTTCCTGAACATCTCCGGGCTCAACACCTTCTCGATGATGGCATGGATCTCGTGGTTCGACGGCCAAATGTCGCGCAAGAATACCGGCCCGTCCTTCCCTTCGCCGATCGGGTCGCGTTTAAGATCCATGGTGACGGAACCGGCTAGCGCATAGGCCACAACCAGCGGCGGCGAGGCGAGATAATTCGCCTTCACCTGCGGATTGATGCGGCCTTCAAAGTTGCGGTTTCCCGAAAGGACGCTCGTTGCAATCAGGTCTTCTTTCTCGATCGCCGCGGCGATCCGCGGGTCCAGCGGCCCGGAATTCCCGATACAGGTCGTGCAGCCATAGCCGACGAGGTTGAAGCCGAGCCGGTCGAGCGCGTCTTGCAGGCCGGCGGCTTCCAGATACTCGGTGACGACCTGCGAGCCGGGTGCGAGCGAGGTTTTCACCCAGGGCTTGCGGACGAGGCCCTTTTCCAGCGCCTTCTTCGCCAGAAGCCCGGCGCCGATCATGACGGCGGGGTTCGAGGTGTTCGTGCAGCTGGTGATGGCGGCGATGACGACGTCGCCGTCGCTAAGCGCATGGTCCATCCCTTCCACCTCGACCCGGCGTTGTGCCTTCACGCCTGCCTCTTCGAGGGTCTTGCCGAAGGACGCCGCCATCTCCGAAAGCAACAAGCGGTCCTGTGGACGTTTCGGCCCAGCCAGGCTTGGCTCCACCTCGCCAAGTTCAAGCGCGAGCGTGTCGGTAAAGACCGGATCCGGGGTGCCGCCGTCGCGCCAGAGCCCCTGCGCCTTTGCATAGGCCTCGACGAGTTCGATCTGAGCCGTTTCCCGTCCGGTCAGGCGAAGGTAGCGAAGTGTTTCGTCATCGACGGGGAAGAAACCGCAGGTCGCACCATATTCCGGCGCCATGTTGCCGATGGTGGCGCGATCGGCGAGCGACAGATGGTCAAGGCCGGTCCCGAAGAATTCGACGAATTTGCCGACGACCCCTTTCTCGCGCAGCATCTGTGTGATCGTAAGCACCAAATCCGTGGCGGTAACCCCTTCCGCCAATTCGCCGGTAAGTTTGAAGCCGATCACTTCCGGAATCACCATCGAGATCGGCTGGCCCAACATGACCGCCTCCGCCTCGATGCCGCCGACACCCCAGCCCAGAACGGCCAAGCCGTTCACCATGACCGTGTGGCTGTCCGTACCGACCAGCGTGTCGGGATAGGCTAGCGGCGAAGCGGCACCCTCCATGGTCCAGACGACCTTCGACAGGTATTCGAGATTCACCTGATGACAGATACCGGTCCCCGGCGGGACAACGCGAAAATTGTCGAACGCCTCCTGACCCCAGCGAAGAAAGGCATAACGTTCGCGGTTGCGTTCGAACTCCTTTGCGACGTTCGCCTGAAATGCACCGGCATCCCCAAAATTATCAACGGTGACGGAATGGTCAATGACGAGATCGACCGGTGACAGTGGGTTGATTTTTTTCGGATCCCCGCCCATCGCCACCATCGCATCGCGCATCGTCGCCAGATCGACGACGGCAGGGACACCGGTGAAATCCTGCATGAGAACCCGCGCCGGACGGAAGGCAATCTCACGGTCGGAGGTTCGCGTCTCGGTCCATTTCGCGAGAGCCTCGATGTCATCTGCCATCACGCTCTTCCCATCTTCATGACGGAGAAGATTTTCGAGCAAGACTTTTAGTGAAAAGGGCAAGCGGCGGATGTCCCCAATCGCGGCTGCCGCCTCGAGACTGAAGTAGTCGTAAGCCTTATCGCCAACCTTGAGGGACCGCTTGGACGGTGCTCTATCCGATCCGCTCGCTGCCATCTACGCCTCCCAGAAAAACGCGCCTAGAAACTATCATGGATTACATACTCCGTCTTTAACGGGAGGTTCCTACGCGGGCACACCCATCCGGCGTGGCTCCAAAAGTGGGTCGGCTTGAGCTTCGTTTTCATTTGGGCTAGGAAGGCGCGAATCCCTTAGGCTCCCCCATCCATGGACAACCCTTAAGCCGTTGGAATAAAAGAGACAGGACAGCATGGCGACGTTTACGGGCCAAGACCTTACCTGCATCCGCGGGGAACGTCGGGTCTTCGACGGACTCGATTTCGAAGTGCGAAATGGCGGCGCCCTCGTGCTCACCGGTCCCAACGGCAGCGGTAAGACCAGCCTGCTCCGCCTGATGGCGGGGTTGAGCGCACCGGCAAGTGGCGCCATCCGCTGGGAAGGGGTTGCAATCGCCGACAACCCGGAGGCCCATCACGAAAGGCTTTGCTTCGTCGGCCATGCGGACGCCATCAAGACAAGTTTGAGCGTTCGGGAAAACCTTGCCTTTTGGGCGACGCTCCATGGCGCAGCGGACCGGGTGAACAGTGCGCTTGACCACTTCGGGCTCGGCCATCTCGCCGACATGCCGGCGCGGTTTCTGTCGGCGGGTCAGCGCCGGCGTTTGGCGCTTTCACGGCTTCTCGCGACGAAGGCTCCCCTTTGGCTTCTCGATGAGCCGGAGGCAGCACTCGATCGAGAGACTAGCCACCGTCTTCGTGAGGCGATCATCCAACACCGTGCCCATGGCGGCATGCTTGTGCTAGCCACCCATGACGAGGAAATGCCTCCGGACGGGGAAATCCTCGAGCTCGTTTTCGCGGCATACCTGCAGGAGCGAGCCCCGTGAAGGCTTTCTCGCTTCTTCTTCGGCGTGAGCTGACACTCAGCCTCCGCCAGGCAAATGAGAGTGCGGCGGCGGTGTTCTTTTTTTTGCTTGCTGCCCTTCTCTTCCCATTTGGTGTCGGACCGGAGGCAAGCGTGCTGGCACGTATCGCCGCCGGTGTCATTTGGGTGATGGCCTTGCTAGCCGCCATGCTTTCGCTCGAACGCCTTTTTCAGGTGGATTACGAGGACGGCAGCCTCGAGCTATTGGCGGTGGCGCCGGTGCCGATGGAAGTGATTGTCCTTGCGAAATGTGTCGCCCATTGGTTGACGACGGGCTTCCCGCTTCTAGTGGCGTCCCCGATCCTTGCTTTGCTGTTGCAACTTCCCTCCTCCGCGATCGGCGCGATGGTGCTTGCGATGCTGCTTGGAACGCCGGTGCTGAGTTTTTTAGGAGCGATTGGGGCGGCCTTAATTCTTGGTTCACAGCGCGGCGGCGTCCTGCTCTCGTTGCTGTTGCTGCCGCTATTGGTACCGGTTCTTATCTTCGGCGTAGCTGCCATCGATGCCGCAGCGATGGGGCTGGACCCGACCCCGCGCCTTACCGTGCTAGGCGGTTTTCTGGTGCTTGCGCTGGCTCTTTCCCCATGGGTAAGCGCGGTGGCCTTACGTCAAGCGCTCGAATAGAATTCCAAATCCGATGTTCGCACTCGCCAACCCGAATCGTTTTCAAAAGCTTGCCAAGCAAATCCTGCCATGGGCGGCTGGAATCACGGTGGTGAGCATGGGTGCCGGTCTTGTGCTGGGTCTTTTCTTCGCCCCACCCGACTACCAACAAGGCGAAAGCGTGCGCATCATGTACGTCCACGTTCCATCCGCCTGGATGGCGCTTGCCATCTATACGACAATCGCGGTGGCAAGCGGCTTCTTCCTGGTTTGGAAGGTCCCGCTCGCCGATGTGCTGGCGCGCGCGGCGGCTCCGATCGGTGCAGGCTTTACCCTAGTCACCCTTGTGACCGGATCGCTTTGGGGAAAACCGACCTGGGGAACGTGGTGGGTATGGGATGCACGTCTGACATCGGTCCTGATTCTTTTCTTTCTCTACCTTGGTTATATAGCCTTGCAGAATGCCTTCGAAGACTCAAGCCGTAGCGCGAAGGCGGCGGCCGTGCTGGCTTTGATTGGCTTCGTCAACGTGCCAATCATTAAATGGTCCGTTGACTGGTGGCACACCCTCCACCAGCCGGCGAGCGTCGTTCGCTTTGACGGGCCGACGATCCATGCTTCGATGTTGACCCCACTTCTGCTGATGACGGTCGGTTTCACCGCCTTTTTCGTCGTCCTCCTCCTGATTCGTGTCCGAAGCGCGCTTTTGGTGCGGAAAATCCGCACCCTTCGCCTTGTTCAAGCAGGCACGGACCCGCATATTGGAGAGGCGTAAGCACCAACCCCCAGAGGCGACGTGGACAAAATCAAAGAGCTCCTGATGATGGGTGGCTATGGCGAGTTCATCTGGCCGGCTTACGCCGTGGCACTTGTCGTGCTAGTTGGACTTCTTGCATGGAGCCTTCGTGAATTGCGCGTGCACGAGCGGACTCTCCGTGATCTTCAATCGAACGGATCGGACGAGCGCAAGGGATGACCCGCAAGCGGCGTCGCCTTTTTTTCGTGCTTTCCGGATTGATTGCCTTAGGTCTAGCGGCGACGCTTATTCTCTCCGCTCTTGAAGAAAACCTCGTCTTTTTCTATTCGCCTTCGGATCTTCAGACAAAAACGGTTCAAATGAAGGAACGAATCCGGATCGGCGGCCTCGTCGAGGAAGGGAGCGTGAAGAAAAGCAAAACCGGCCTTGAGGTGACCTTTCGGGTGACGGATTTTGAACATAGCACCGCCGTGCGTTATCGCGGGCTGTTGCCGGATCTCTTCCGGGAGGGTCAGGGCATCGTTGCGGAAGGAAGCTTGCGGGAAGACGGCGTTTTCGAAGCAAGCCGTGTGCTGGCCAAGCACGATGAAAACTACATGCCTCCGGAAGTGGCGGATGCCTTAAAGAGAGCCGGTCGCTGGCAGGAAGGAAAGCCGGAATGATACCGGAGCTCGGTCATTACGCGCTGGTGCTTGCCCTTTTCGCGGCAGGCGTGCAGGCGATCCTCGGACTTCTCGGAGCCAAACGAAGGGATGCGTATTGGATGTTGGCGACCGGACCGGCCGCATCGACTCAATTTTTATTCGTTGCCATTGCATTCCTTGCACTGATCCATGCGTTTGTCGTTTCCGACTTCTCCGTACTCACCGTTGCGAAATATTCCCATTCTGCAAAGCCGCTTCTCTACAAAATTACCGGCGTTTGGGGAAATCACGAGGGCTCGATGCTGCTTTGGGTCCTTATTCTCGCCATCTTCGGCCAGGCGCTCGTCGCATTCGGCAAGGAACTCTCCCACACCCTGCGGGCCCGAGTTCTTGGCGTTCAGGGATGCCTTTCGACGGGGTTCCTGTTTTTTATCCTTTTTACGTCGAACCCCTTTCTCAGGCTCGACCCGGCGCCGATGGATGGCCAGGGGCTGAACCCGCTCCTTCAGGACCCAGGCCTCGCCTTTCACCCGCCCTTCCTCTATCTCGGCTATGTCGGGTTCTCCGTTGCCTTCGCCTTCGCCATCGCCGGTCTGCTTGAAGGCCGCATCGATTCGGCTTGGGCGCGACGGGTCCGCCCCTGGGTCCTCACCGCATGGGCCTTTCTCACGATCGGCATCGCGCTGGGTAGCTGGTGGGCCTATTACGAACTCGGCTGGGGTGGTTTCTGGTTCTGGGACCCGGTCGAAAACGCCTCCCTTCTCCCGTGGCTAGCCGGCACGGCACTTTTGCATTCCGTAAGCGTCGTCGAGAAACGCGAGAGCTTAAAAAGCTGGGTCGTATTGCTTGCCATCCTCGCTTTTTCCTTAAGCCTGATCGGAACGTTTCTTGTGCGTTCCGGCGTTCTGGTCTCCGTCCACGCCTTTGCCACGGATCCGACACGGGGCATTTTCATTCTAGCCTTACTCACCCTTGCGATCGGAGGCTCCCTTGCCCTTTTCGCCATGCGCGCACCGAAACTAAAACCCGTTGGCAATTTCGAGCCCTTGTCGCGAGAAGGCGGACTTCTGCTGAACAACCTGCTCCTCGTGACGGCGGCGGCTAGTGTGTTTCTCGGCACGCTCTACCCCCTGATCCTGGAGGCAGTGAGCGATGAGAAGGTCTCCGTCGGCCCGCCGTTTTTTAATGCGACCGTTCTACCGTTATTCCTGCCGCTTGTGTTCGCCATGGGGATCGGGCCTTATCTCCCATGGAAGCGGGCGGATATCGTCGCCGTTCTTAGACGCCTATGGGCTGCTGCGCTCGCAGCCTTCGTCGTGGCCGGCACTACCGCTGCCCTCTATTCAGGGAAATCTCTCCTGGCACTGCTTGGCGTCGGGCTCGCCGCCTGGCTCTTTTCCAGCAATCTGGTTCTACTGGCGGAACGCGTGAAACTTTTTCGTAGCGGCCCTTCGGGAAGCTTGGCGCGCCTTCATGCCTTGCCGCTGAGTTTCTTTGGCATGTTCGTCGCCCATATGGGCATCGCCGTGCTGCTGGCCGGGATTACCGCCTCGACGCTTTGGCGGACGGAGGAAATTCGCGCGATGCAAGCCGGCGATGAGGTATCGATCGCTGGCTACCAGGTCCGCTTCGAGGGCGCAGAACGCCTTTCGGGACCCAACTATCTTTCCGATCGTGGCACCTTCCGTGTCACGCGCGAAGGCAAGGCAATCGTAAGCCTCACGCCGGAACGGCGTTACTACCCGGTCGAAGGGCGCTGGACGACGGAGGCGGCGATTCACACGACTTGGCTTGCGGATCTCTATGCCGTTCTCGGCGAACGGCCGGATGGCGAAGGCCCTTGGGCGGTCCGGCTTTACCACAACCCCCTCGTTCCCTGGATCTGGATCGGCGCAATCCTCGCCGCCCTTGGGGGTGGCCTTTCGCTCGCCGACCGCCGCTACCGCGTGAAAGACGGCCCAAAAATAAAGACCATGCTAGAAGCGGAGAAAGGATGACATGCGCTTTAAATTCCTACTTCCGTTTCTCCTTTTCGCCGGCCTCCTTGCTTTCTTCTTCACGGGTCTTGGCCATGACCCTTCTCTCGTGCCTTCGCCGCTGGTCAACCGGCTGGCGCCGGAATTCAACCTTCCTTCTCTCGAAGCCAACGAAGAAGGGCTCAAGACGGCCAACTTGGTGGGTACGCTTACGCTCGTCAACTTCTTTGCTTCCTGGTGCCTTCCATGCAAAGTCGAACATCCCTTGCTTGTTAAACTGCAAAAGGAGGGACGCGTTCGCGTCGTCGGCATCAACTACAAAGACAAGCCCGAGGACGCCAGGCGTTGGTTGGCGGAGAGAGGCAACCCTTATGATCGGATCGGTGCCGACCGTTCGGGCCGCGTCGCCATCGACTGGGGGGTTTACGGCGTGCCCGAATCCTATCTGGTGGATCAGAACGGCCGCATCCGGTGGAAACATGTCGGAGTCCTGACGCCGGACGACTGGCAGGAAGATTTCCTGTCTCTGATCGAAGGGTTTGAAAAATGAGGGGAGTCTTCATCGCGCTTTTGCTTTTCGCCGCAACGCCGGCCCTTGCCGTCGAGCCGGACGAAATCCTGGACGATCCCATGCTCGAGGCGCGTGCACGAGAGATCGGAAAGGAACTTCGCTGCCTGGTCTGCCAAAACCAATCCATCGACGATTCGGATGCCGATCTTGCCCGCGATCTTCGTCTGCTGATCCGCGAACGCCTCGAAGCCGGGGATTCGGACGAAGCGGTGATTGCCTTCGTCGTCGAGCGCTATGGGGATTACGTGCTCTTGAAGCCCCCCTTGAAACCGGCCACCTATCCGTTGTGGCTGGGTCCGTTTGCCATTCTCGGAATCACCATCCTTGTCGCAACTTTTTACCTGCGCAGACGCCGACGCGCCGCCCTTGAGCCCCGCACCCTCTCACCCGATGAAGAGCGTCGCATTCAAGGCCTCCTGGACCGTCACCGATGAGCTATTTCTGGCTACTCGCCATCGTTTTTACCGGCATTGCGCTGGTGCTTCTGGTGCGCCCCTTCATCCGCCACCGCAAGAAGATCGAATCGCTCTTCGAAAATACGGGCGATCTAGCCATTTATCGCGACCAGCTAAAGGAGCTTGAGCGCGATCGGGCCACAGGCGTGGTTTCGGAGGAAGAAGCGGAAGCGGTGCGTACCGAAATCGGACACCGGTTGATTCAGGCGGAGGAAGCGACGACGAAAGCCGAGTTCTATTTCGATCCCTTGCGTACGGCCGGCATGATTGTGCTTACCCTTACCATCGGCGCCGTCATCGTCTACGCGTTTCAGGGCTCACCCCTTCTCCAGAGCCGGCCCTTTGACACGGCAAGTGCGACGGCGGACCCGACCGGCGAGGTGGCAAAGTTTGTGGAAAAACAGGAGAAGAAACTCCGGGACAATCCGGACGAATTGGAGGACTGGATCCGTTTGGCCGAAGCCTACCGCTTTCTCGGCCGCTATCGGGAGGCGTCCGAGGCTTCCGCCCATGCCGTCGGCCTTGCGGGAACGGACCGGCCGGATCTCCTTGCGGTCTACGCCGAAAACCTGGTGCTGGCCGAAAACGGCGAGGTAACGAAGGAAGCAAGGCGCGCTTTTGCTTCCGTCCTCGATTACGACCCGAAGGACCTCTCCGCCCGCTACTATCTCGGGCTCGCCGACGTCCAAGAAGAAGACTACGAAGCGGCGTTGAAGCGCTGGCAAGAACTTGCCAAAGACCTGCCGGCGGACCACTTGCTGCTCGCTCCGCTTCAAACCCAGATCGAGCGGCTCGAGGAACAGCTCAGAAGCAAAGGCGTGCCGGACTAGCCGGGGCCTCGTCAGACGTCGTGCCGGTCATCGAGCCGGAATTCGGATGCTTTAATATGCGTTAACTAACTGATTTTATTGTTTTCTCTTCGCGACATTCCTGGACAGATACCGCCCCTCATCAGTTCCTGGTTTCAGCATGCATCATCAACGGCGCTCGGCTTTCAGTGCAACCACCAAAATCGCTGGCGCGAATCCCGGGAATTTCTCCCACCTTGGCACCGCGTAGGAAGGCGCGATAGAAGCGCTCATAGTTGTCTACGCATCGCTCGATGGAAAAAAGTTCCTGTACTCGGCGCCGGGCGGCGTTTCCCATCGATGCACGCTCGGCCGCATTCATTGCAAAACGAATGATCGCCACCGAGAGTAAGGCAGGATCCTTTGGCGGAACAATGAGCCCGGTAACGTCATCTACAACGGCTTCAACATTACCGCCGACATCCGTCGCAATCATCGGCAAGCCCGCGGCCATGCCCTCAACCAGCACATTCGAAAAACCTTCTTCATGCGAGGGCAGAATCCCAATATCCGATGTGGTCAGGAGAGACGCGACATCGTTGCGCGTGCCGAGGAACAGGATGTTCTCCGCCAATCCCATTTGCGCAGCTAACAACTTCAGCCGGGGGCCAATACCATCATCACGGCCGACGACGAGAAGCCGCCACCCGGCCGGCAGATCATCTTTAACCAGCCGCAATGCTTCAAGCAGATCGGCGTGCCCCTTATAAGGAATCAGGTTCGCCACCATCGACATCACCAGCGCTTCATCAGCTATCCCAAGCTTATTGCGAACGGCCTGCCGCGAGGGCGCTGAAGCGTAAGCAGTCAAGTCTATACCGTTATAGATCAATCCAAGCTGCTCCTCCGGCACACCCTCTTCCTCATGCAACTGCGAGACCACGCGTCGGGAGTTTCCCAAGATCGCGATACCGCACCGATGAAGAAACCGCTCGATTCGGGCGAGTAGAGGAAACCTAGATTGATAGCAATTCAAGCTCCGGCGGCTCATTACGAGCCGGCGATGCCCGCTGAGAAGAGCGACTGGCGCACCGACGACGTAATTTTCTGGAAGAAAGAAGTGCACGACGTCAAACCTTCGCCGTAGAAGAAATACCCACAGCTGAAGTGTTACCACGCCCAGGCGAAACACCCGTCGCAGAATACCTGCCTTTGGAGGAAGCTTGTAAAGCGGCTCATGCACTGGTATTCCGGCGTTCTTGACGTCGTCGACCAATTCGCCACCACCGGTAAGAAGAAAAATTTCCGGCCGAAACCCACGTTCCCGCAAACGCGGACAAATCATACTTAAATGAATCTCGGCACCACCATGACGGAGATTGCCGATAATGAACAGAATCCGAGGTCCAGTCGCCACGTCTAAATGCTGGCGCTGGTCGTATCCCGTCGATGTGGTGGGTGATTCCAATGTAATGCGGCGACGTCGTGGCAACGTCAGCGGATGATGCGGCGAATTTCCATGAAGGCCTCTGCGGCCGCGAGCCCCACTTGGGAACCCCGCACCGTCGCGCGCGCATCGAGAACCTCCTGCGACCGGGGAAACGGCGCAGCACGCATTTCAATATCATAGCGTTCGATCATCTGCCGGCGGATATCCAGATAGTCGCTGATTTCGATGAAGAGATTGGGTTCGAAGGGGTGGCCGAGAGATGGCACCGAATAGTCAGTACTCGAGCCGACCTCGAAGCAGCGGATGGACCTGATGCTTCGTCCCGGTATGGGCCGGCACGCGACCAAGGTTGCGTCGAAGGCTACGCGATGATCGATATTCATATCGCTGGAATGATGCGTATAGACGATCTCCGCATCCCACTGCTCAAGGCGCTTCTCTATCCGTTGCGTCACATCAAGCAGCGACTCGCGGTCCATACGAAGATTTGGATAGCCCTCGAATTCGATGGATTCTAGTCCTATAAGTTCGGCACATGCTTCCGCCGCCTTGCGCCGAGCCTCGATCTCATCGGCGCGCTTCACAGGATCATAGACAATATCGCGTCCGGTGATGCCGTCCGACAGAAAGAAAATGTAGACCCGGTCGCCCATGGCGCGGTGGCGAGCCAGGGTCCCTCCCATCCCAAGCACTTCATCATCCGGATGTGCGGCAATCACGGTTACATTTGTGGTCACAGAGTCCATCGCCTCAACGGTAACGGTGAGTTGTTCGTTCGATCGGGTGGGCAGGGTTGCCGACGACGGTGGCGCCATCGGGCACATCCTTCGTAACGACCGCCCCAATACCGATCAGAGCATCTTCACCGACTGTCCGCCAGTCCCGAATGGCCGCCGAAGGCCCGACCCAGGTACCGGAGCCGATTACCACGCTGCCCGCAAGCATGGCATGGGCCGTAATCTTGCAGCGTTTGCCGACTTTGGCGTTGTGTCCGATGTGAACGCCGTCGTCGAACTTGCAATCGTCCTCGATCACCGTCTCGCCCAACGCCGCTTGATCGACGGTATTATTCGCGCCCAGTCTGACCCGATCGCCAATCCGGACACGGCCAATCTGCGGAAATTCAATCACCTCTTTGGTCTGATCGTCGTCTTCGTAACCAAAGCCAGGTCCGCCGACGACGCTGTTGCTGCCAATCAGACAGTCGCGGCCAATCGAACTGTGCGTGATATGTACGCCGGCTCCAATCACGGTTTCGGTGCCGATCTCGACATCCGGGCCTATAGTGGTAAACGGTCCTATTCGCACATTGTCGTCAAGCCGTGCGGATTCGTGAATATCGGGGTTGCGGCCACTAGGCGGATGCCAAAGTGGCTCTTGCCAGAAACGTTCAATGAAACGAAGCAACCCGAACCGAGGCACCGCGCAGGGCAGGTATAAGGCTTCGCGGCGTTCGCGTGCCTCAGCGGCGAGATGCGGAAGAATGAATACCGCGCCGGCGCGAGTCGTCTCAAGCCAGCGCCGGCCTCGGTCGTCGTCAAAGCGGCAGAACGTAACGTGTGTCGAACCGGCGGCGTCAATCGGCTCTACGGCATCGAATACTTCCACGGGCGGCGTTCCGATCGGTTCGATTCCCTGCTCCTTGGCAAAGGCGAGAAGCGCCTTGCTTGATACGCTGAGACTACCAATCATGGTATCTGCTCCTTGTTGTTTCGATCCGATCTTCGCCCTAGCATTTGCAACAGAGGCTGCCGCAGATTGAGGCCCAAGGCGCTCTCAAGGAACTCAACATAAACGCCAGGTTGGCGTTTTGGGTTCGCAATCAGCGATTTCATGGATGCACGCAGGAAGCCGGCACGATTTCCGTTCGCTTTGTGGCTCACAGCCACATTTTCGTGTAATTGGCCAAGAATCAGCCGGCGGTCGGACCGTGGGAAGCGTTCGATCAGCGCTGCGTTCTTTTCTAGAAATGCCTTTGCCACAGCCCCGACAAAGGCGCCGTCGCGGAGCGCCGCCTTGTAATAGGTCGTATAGGGTTCGTTGATGGAAATCATGCGGTACCTGTCGAGAAACCGGCAGAGCCAATCTACATCGACGTACAGACGTAAGGATTCGTCGAATGGTCCCGCCGCCAGGGCTGCCTCGCGGCGCATCAGGATGCACCCGCCCAGACCAATTGCGCAGCCCCTGACCAGCAGGTTGCGTACCGTGATTTCGTTATGAAAATGCCAAGCATCATTATAAGTCCGCGCACCATCTGGAGCGACGACGATATAGCCGGTCACGACCGCAGCCACATCGCCACCAGCTGCTTCCAGTGCGGCATATTGGCGATGAAGCTTTCCTTCAAGCCATTCATCATCGGAATCGAGAAAGGCAACGAGACGCCCGCGGGCTTCGCGCAATCCGGTGTTACGCGCCGCCGCCTCTCCACGGTTCTGCGGATGTTGCACCAGCCTGATTCTAGGCTCGTCCCACTGTAAATTAGCGACGATATCTAGCGTATCGTCCTTCGAGCCATCGTCGACGATCAGGATCTCCAAGTTCTCGAAATTCTGTGCCCGCACGCTTTCTACCGCGCGACCTAGCAACGCCGCGCGATTGTAGCTGGGAATGATCACGCTGATTTTCAACATGTCCTAATTTTCGCTGTTGCCTGGAAAGAGGGCCACAATCCGTTTGAAGGCATCGTCGCTCTTCATGGAAAAACATTCTTTAAAATACCGGCGCGCTCGATGCGCTTCAGCCTTAAATTTGCTATCGCTGAGTCCAGCGATGTCCCGTAACGCGCCAACTAACTCCTCCGCATTGTGTGCTGTACGGCACAGGGCCGGCTCGGCGAGCATCGGATTGTTTGACGCGGCAAATCCCAAGTCCACATGGATGGTCGGCACACCTAGGGCTACGGCTTCCCAACCCGCCGTAGATCCTGCGGACACCGCCACATCATGGTCGAGTATATCGGCATAAAGGTCACTCTTACTGCTAGCCAGGAAAGGGGGTCGAAGCTCGGCAAGCTTGGTCTTCTGGAGTTGTCCGGCAAGCGGGATGGCTGGATGCGGACGGAACGTCACCGAGAATCCTCCTCGGTCCGAAAAAGCGTCGACAAGCAGATTAATAAGCGCTACCGAATCCGCCGTACCTTGCAGCAGTACAAGAATGCGTTTTACGGTCTGTGGCGCAGCGGTCTTCGGAACATGCCGATAGACAGCAGATTGGCGCATAGCATAGCCGACGCATACAACTTCTGCACTATAGTCGAATCTGTCGCACAGCATGGTCTTTGCGGCCGGCCCCATGGCGATGATCCGATTGGGATGAGGGCGACGGCGGGAAGCGTAGATCTTCTCCGAAGATGGCACGAGCGCATTGTGTTGAAAGGCCGCGGTAAAGCTGTGCCTTGCCTGCGCAGCGCTCTGGCAGGCATGTTCCCAACCATTATTCTCAAACGGATAAGCCAACACAGCCCGCGGGTTTCGGTCCAGCATCCGATCGAGAACCCTGCGCAAAAGAAATGCCGTAGGTAGGTCGCGCCAACGACAGATTTGCACGTCGTTCCTAAATAGCGACAAGAGCTCTATGCCCAGCCTGCTTCGCACCCGGCCCACCGCCGGGCGCCACGCCGCAGCTCGCAAAATAGCGGAAAAGACATCGCGCGGGCGGGCGAGGTCGACAAGCGTCCTGACGGGAGGCGGCGGCAGAGTATGGGCGCGCCCGGCGGCCGACTGGATCTGCCCCGTCAGTTGCGCCACCATGAGCACCTTGCAGCCTGCTTTCGCAAGGTCGGCTGGCAATTCGCCGAAAATGAAATCGCGAACGGAGCGTTCCGGCCGCAGCAATTCATCTGCCGACACCGTGACGATGAGTACGTCATTTCCGGCTGGCCCATAGTCGCCGTGCATACGCCCATAGTCGCACAAGATGAGCAGATAACGGAGCGCCCCCCATGGGCGCCGCAATGGATCTAGCCAGCGATGCGCGGGAAATCCATCCCGTAACTGCGTCCTTATTCCACGCAACTGGGCCAGTTGTCGAACTGGCTGCAGCATGCACCGCTCCGGGATAACCAGGCCGATCGGTGAACCCTGCACATCCAACCGAGTCAATTGCTGATCGAGACGCCAAAGCTGCTCCAATCCATGGTACAAGCTTGAATTCTGCGCATTCCTCGAACCAAAGGCACTGTACCAATAGGCATCCGATTGCGCATTGGCATCGTCGAAACCGTCCATGATGCTGCGGTAGTCTGCGAGGAAGTCGCGCTGACCGTTCTCTGTGAGCGGCGGCAAGCTTGCGACACGGCCCAACCACGTCTCCTGCTCTTCCGTACTCGTCGGAAGAACGAAGCCGGGCTTGCCCGACCGGCCCTGATAGGCCGGACCATACAAATCGAGCGTCAGCACGACACTCTCTGGCCGGACGTCACTTTACCCAGGCGCCGCCGCCCAACGGAAAGTAGAGGCTCAGGCTCGGCTTAAACCGCTCACGCATCTCGTCGACGGCCTTGCGCGCTCCTGGAAAGCCGGCGGAACCGTAATCGTCGAACACGATAACGCCGCCTTCGAGGAGCCTCGGATAGAAGAACTCGATCGAGTCGACGTAGGGCCGATAGAGGTCGACATCAATATGGACGAATTTGAACCGTCGGTCTGCGATCGCGGGGAAACGTTCCGGAATCCAGCCCTTGTACAAACGTACGAAATCGAAGGGCGCGAGCGTCCTTCGGACGCTTTCGATATCCGCCGCAAAATGCCGTCGGCGCGCATCGGCGAGCCGCGGGTCCGCCGGGGACAGCCCCCCTTGGTCTTTTTCGCCGTATTCGGAAAGCCCTTCGAAGGAATCGAATACGTGAAATGCGGAAATTCCTCTCGCCTCCGCGATGCGTGCCAACATAAAGGTTGAATGTCCCCGCCAACATCCACACTCCGCCATCTCACCCTCGCCACCGAGGCGGTCGAATGCCGCATGCGCGAACTGGTGCAGCATGAGGTAGCGCGCCCGTTTGGCGAAATTGTCGGTGTTTTCACAGCCCGTAGCGACGAGAGCCTGCTCATAGTCACGGACCGCCTTGAAATGCTCTCCGGAATCGCTTCGAAAATACTCGACTTCCTCGGGCCGGAAACCGACGGGAAAGGCGCCAAGCCCAAGACGGCTCGTGCGGATGAATCGTTGCCCCACATTGTGCAGCAACTCCGGCCCGCCGATAGAAAAGAAAAACTCTACCAATCTTATGGTCACCGTCATGAGGCAATTTTTTGCGGTCTTCAGCATCATGCCGCCCGTCTCGATGGGGTGGCATCCAGGCTCGCGTGCCAAGCTATGAACATTAAAACTACCCAGATCGGATGCGTCAGGTCACTATCACCGTCCAAGTAACGCCGCCACATGTCGTACACCACAGCCCGGTCCAGGAATGCCGAAACAGTCTTGAGCCGATCCGACAAAAGGCTTTCCGCCCATTCCCGCAACGCACCGCCCAACCAAAGCTTGATTGGAACATGGAATCCCTTCTTGGGGCGTTCGAATAAGGGCGGCGGCACATACCGACCCAGAACATCACACAACACCGCTTTACGACGGCCGTCTCTGATCAAGAAATCGCGGGGAACAGACCAGGCGAATTCGAGCACCCTGTTGTCCAGCAGTGGCACTCTGATCTCCAGACTCGAAGCCATGCTCGCACGATCGACCTTGGTGAGCATCGAGTCGGGGAGCCGGCGCCGCTGATCCGAATATAACAAGGAATCAAGCGAGCTACCCATGTCCGACGATGCGCGGAACAGGCGCTCGGTCTCGCATGCATAGTGCGACTCCATCGCACAGGCCGAGCCCACCCCAAGATAGTTCGCCCGCTCGTTGTAGGCGGCGATGCCCGGTTCGCGCAATAACCTTGCGTAATACGGCATGCTTCGGCTTGCGTCCGCCAGAAAAGGACGAAGAAGTGCCTTCCAGACTACTGGCGGTACACTGCCGATCCCACGAGCCATCGGGCGTCGTAACCACTTCGGCACGCGCTCTGCAAAGCGCCACATATCCACGCTTTGCTCATAGCGCTCGTATCCGGCAAAAAGCTCGTCGCCACCATCCCCCGACAGCGCCACGGTAACCGAACCGCGCGCCAACCTGGAAACGAGCGTCGTCGGAATCTGCGACGGATCGGCGAAGGGCTCGTCGTAGATGAACGGAAGCTCCGGAATCACCTCGGCCGCGTGCCTGGGGGTGAGAATGAATTCCGTATGATCGGTGCCAAGATGCCCGGCGATTTCCCGGGCGTCACCACTCTCGTCGAATTCCGGTTCCTCATATCCGATGGAAAAACTGTGGACCGGCCGATCCTGCCGCAGGATCGCCACGATGGTCGACGAGTCGATGCCACCGGATAGAAATGCGCCTAACGGCACATCAGCGCGCGACTGGTCTCGCACGACTTGCTGCAGGATCGTGTCGAGTTCATCCACCGCGTCCTCATAGGAGCCCCATGCCGCAGCCCGGTCTCTCCGCGTGCCGGCCAGCGCCGCCAGATCAAAGAAACTTCGCTTCTGAATGTGGCCGTCGCTCCCGATGATCAAATGCTGCGCCGGCTCCATCTTCCAACACTCGGCGAATGCTGTCCGGTCCTCGCCGATATTCGTGTGGTGCAGAAAATCCCAGATTCCGACATTCGAAAGTTCCTTCGTCCAGGCAGGATGAGCAGTAAAACTCTTGAGCTGCGACGCGAAGAGAACGAACTTTCCGCGCCGCGCCCAATAGAGCGGCTTGATGCCCACTCGGTCGCGCGCCAGATGGAGCTTTCTCTCGCGGCGATCCCAAAGGGCAAAAGCAAACATGCCATTGACGTGCGGAAGCGCTCGCTCCGGCCCGAGGCAGGCGAGAACTTCAAGCAGCACTTCGGTGTCGGTACCCGACTTCGGAACGATCCCGGCAGGATCGAGAAATGTCCGACGCAATTCTGGAAAATTGTAGATCTCGCCATTGAACGCGATCATGTACCGGCCGCAGCGGCTTTCCATTGGTTGAAGACCAGCATCGCTGACATCGAGAATTGACAGGCGCCGATGGCCGAGCGCGACGACATCATCGATCCAGGCGCCCCGCGCATCGGGTCCCCGGTGCGCCACCAGGTCGGCCATCACATCGAGTTCCCTGGAGAATTCTTGGGCTGGGCCCCCATCGCTACGGAGAAAACCGGCGATACCGCACATGCGAGTTACTGTTCCTCAACCGCCCAGGATACGACGCTTCAAGGCGGCGGCCTTGTTCCGGCCAGCGTAAAACATTTCCGCGCCTACGAAACGGGCATAAGGCATCGCGCCTTTTTCGCGCGCCAACCGGCGTTCGTATGCGGCCACGGTGGCGGCCCGCTGCCTGTCGAATTCCTTGACACTGCGGTGTGGAACATAGCCCGCCGCACGGTCGATTTCTTCAAGTTGGCGGATTCGTCGATCGTCCGTGCTGTTCACTGGCCCCTCTTCTATTTCCACCATCAACGATGGCCGGAAATAACCGAGATCGATCTCCTGTTTGATCTTTGAAATCTCAAGAGCCCCCTCCCCGATCATGTGCCTGACCTCCTCGATCCAGAGATGAGCGAGAGGGTTGCGCGCCGATACCCAGGGCTGCGTCGACATGATCGTGTAATGAAGCAGGCCGGTGGTCGGCGTGTAATATTCCAACCGGTTCCAGTCCGCGGGAATTGTCCGGGCGATGTCGCGATCACCAAGGAAACGCAGGTCCGACATCATCTGCTCATAGCTGTACCGCCCGTCCAATCCGTCGACCAGTTCCTGGAGCGTCCAGTCGCAGCGGGCACAGTCGAGCACCATCACCGAGGTCTCGTTGGCTTTGTGGTGAATGTTGTGTCCGGTCTCGCGCTGCGGTTCCAGAACGGCGATCTTGGCACTATCCATGGGCACGCTCCAGAGTTCGTGGATGTCCCTGAATACCTGCATATCCGCGTCGACGTAGATCGCCCGACCGCGATAGCCTGTGAGCTCGGGGATCGCCCACCGCGCGAACGAAAAACCGGTGCGTTGACCTTGCCGGATATCCTTCGGCGCCGGGATATCCAGATCGAGCATCGAGTGGACCTCAACCGTCCGGTTTGTGTGACGAAGGATCGAATAGGCTAGAACTTCGACCGCCAGAGCCTGCGAACGGTCGGTCCCGACATAGACTTGAATCGCGTCACTCATGATTTTTCGGCATTTCTGTGTCGGACGCCCTCAGCCACCATCCACACCACCGCCCGACCGGGTACCCGGCAAGCGCTCAATGAGGCCATGGGATTCCAGGTGCTCAATGACCGAAACCACCTCCCAGGCAGGCCGCCGGATGCGATCGCTCAGCTCGACCAAGTCCCTGCGTCCATCGGCAAAGGCAAGGACATCGCTGACGAGGCGAAAAAAGTCGCCGAGATCACGGGTCGACGTATCAGGACGAAGCTCGTAGTTCCGCAGCTGCGGTTCTCCCGTTCGCGTGGCCCGCGGCACACAAGCGGCTTCGATGGTCTCGATGCAGCGCTTTACCGCCAAGAACCCACCTTCCAGCCCTGCGGGCGTAACCAGAGTCAGATCGTCAAGTGAGGTGTGATATTCTGGAAAGCTGCCGAACCGTGACCGCATCAATGTGACGACCGGCAAATCGACATTGGGTGCGCAAAACTGCCGTTCGTCGCTGCCACGATCGAGGAAATCGTATTCGATAGCACCCGGATCTATTGACTTGTAGACATGCCGCGCCACGCGGTCGGCAAATGTATCGGTGCTCGGTGTTGCAATAAATGAATAGGCCCGCTCGTCGCCGATGCAGGAGAGGTGAAACCCGGCAATCAGTCGTTGCTTCAGGTGCTCCAGCCTGCGGCTGAGATAGACGATCGAACCGACCGTTTCCGGGAAGAGCGCGATGCGGTAAGTGAATCGCCGTTTTTCCTCGCCGAGCCAGCGGCCGATGGCGCTTGCGACGATCGGTCCCGACAGTTCGTTATTCGCCATGGACGGATGGCATACGTAGGACGACACCAGGACCTCGTCGGCGCTCTCACCTGGAAGCACATACTCCCCGATGGTCATCGATCCCGGAGCTAACGTGCTGTCGATCACGGCACGATACGTACCCTTCGGTAATTGCTCCCGCTGTCCGTGAGGTAGGCAGAATCCCCAATTCCTTCGGTAGTAGCTGGTCACATGGGGAATCGCCTCCGGGAGCGCATCGAGCGAATGCAAGTGTTGCTGCAGCTCCTCGAGTCCAATCTCGACATCGACCGGCTCGGAATAGCCGACCACGTGCAAATTGTTTTCCTGGAAGTCGGCGACCGTAGATCCGTCCGGGGCGATCAGGCGCGCGCCACGTATGTTCCACTCATCGGGGACAGTCCAGTCGAAGCACCGTGTCCCAGAGGGCACTTCGGCAACTTCGAACGGCGTGAAATTACGGCTCAGCACATCGATCGTCTGCCGCACACCGTCACCCGTAATGCTGCGGCAAATCGGGAATAGCTTTTCGGCCACGCGATGAAGCTCGATACCGATGGAGTCAGATTTCAAAATACGATCCGTGTGTTGCCATTCCGTCGTAATTACTTTTCCTGCGGATGGGAGTCCACGTGCGTGCGGGTCACGGCTCCGCTCGGCGGCCGGGCACGACCACGTTGTGGCGGCGCTCACCCCGGATGAAGCGAACGGCTTCCTCCACCGCCTGGCGTTCCATCAAGGCGCGGCAGTCCTCGGACAAAGGCCCCTGGTGGGCAGTCAGAAGACAGTTGCCGAGTTCGGCCAGCGCGCCGCGATAGGGCTCCTTGGTAAACACGTCGATCGCAGCCGCTTGTATCTCTCCGGCCTTCAAACATTCGTAAAGCGCCTGCTCGTCGATGATCCCGCCGCGGGCGAGATTGATTAAAACGGCGTCGGGTCGAAGCTTGGCCAACGCCGCGCCATCGATCATGTTCCGAGTCAAGTCGGTCAGCGGAACGTGCAGTGTGACAACATCGGCGCGTTCTAGGATCTCGGACTTGGCGACCCATTCGACATCTGACAGGTTTTCGAACTCAGGCTTGGGCTCGGGATCGTTGGCTAGGATATATATTCCGGGATACGCGCGACGAAGGTGGCGGATTAGGCCACCGCCAATCCGTCCCACTCCGATGACGCCGACCGTGCATGTCCCGAGCCGACGTCCCATCAGACGATCCCACTGACCGTTGCGGATACAACGATCAGCCTCTGGAACTCTGCGCAGAAGCGAGACCATCAGGCCGATCGCCAAGTCGATCACCGCCTCCGTCGGTCCATCGGGCGTGTTCGTGACTTCGATCCCGAGCGTTCTCGCTGCATTCAAGTCGACGGAATCCACGCCGATACCGACGCGACTGATCTGCTTGAGACGAGAGGCCTGTGACAGGCTCGCAGCGTCGAGATTCTCGGTCCCGGCAATCAGAATATCCGTGTCGCCCAGGAAAGCGTCTATTTCGCCATCCCTCAGCTTCCGACCGGTCGGGTTGACGAGGACCTTAGCGCCGACCTCGACCAGCAACTCGAGCGGCCCTTTGTCGATCTCACCAAAAGGTAACGTGGAAATGAAGACGTTCATATTCGGGCTATTTCGCGAGAGTCAGCAGGTTCGACTCGTCCAAGAAGCCGGTGCAGACATCCTTGAATGTCTTATCCAGGGGCACTTGAACCTTCTCCGGGAGTGAATCCAGCCCTGGCAAGACGACGGTCTGGAGCTGCCCCTGGTTCTTCTTGTCCTTGGCGAGCGCCGCAAAGAACGTCGTCATAGACAAGGGCACGTCTCCGAATCCTTGAGCGTTCTGCTCCAATGTCGGCCGCATGCGGCTCTCGTCCTCGCGCGACATCCGGCCGAACGCAACGGACATCGCATTGGCGAGGGCCATTCCGATCGACACCGCGATGCCGTGGGGAACCTCGAAGTCGGTGGCGGCTTCGATGGCGTGGCCGAATGTGTGACCGTAGTTGAAGATACTACGAAGACCGGTGTCGAACTCGTCAACCTCGATAAATCTTTTTTTAACCGACAGCGCTCTTACGATGCCCTCTCGAAGAACTTCGTCGTCCGACAGTAGGTCTTGGTAGTGATCGGATGCCCAGGTGAAACTCTCCGGGCCATCGATAATGTGCACCTTCAAGATTTCGCCGATTCCGGACCGGCGGTCGACCGCGTCGAGCGTCGCGAGCAGATCGACCGAAATCTGGATGTCCAGCGGCGGATAGAAGCAGCCCATAAGGTTCTTGACTTGTCCGACATTGATCGAACTCTTTGAGCCGATACAGGAATCTGCCTGCGCGAGCAGCGTCGTTGGATAGAATACCCAGTCGACGCCCCGCATCAGGGTGGCCGCGATAAAGGCTACGATGTCTTGAATGATCCCGCCACCCACCGCGACGAGCAGGTGATCGCGGCGAAAGCCGTGAGCCACCAAGTGCTCGACATAGCCGGTGAGTTGATCGAGAGACTTGGCGGTTTCGGTGGCGTCGAGTTCCAGAACGGAACGTGCGTCAGACAAGGCGCCAAGATGCGCGCGATGCAGCTGGGCGACACGCCGGTCGATGAAGACGTGACGCGGGGGGGAAGTTGCGGGTACGAGGCCGGCAAATGGTGTTTCGGAGAACCGCACGGAGTAAGGGTGCCGCGCCGCCTGTATGTCGATGCGATCCAGCATTGTCATGACGGTGCCGATTGTTGCCGCCGCAACATTGATTCCGCGCGCAAAAAATCGATCTCGGTGTCGATGTCGACACACTCCTGCTCACTCAACTCAATGAATAGGCGCCGCGCAGTGACGCGACAGTCTTCTTCAGCAAACGCTGAGGTCTTGAAGACGTAGAAGCCGCTTTCCCGCATCAACGGCGCCATGAACTGGGTGCCGACGAGGCTACGTGGATCATGCGCGACGGGGTTCCCATTGTGCCAGAACCGATCGTACACGGGATAGACCGGGACGACGCTGTCCGCCGTGTCCCAGTGGTCGACCAGCGCCTGAATGGCGCCGTCGACAGACTCCGCGCGGATGAACGGCGTGGTGACGAAGATTTGGCAAATAATCTCTTCCTGAATGACAGGCAGCAGGTTGCGAATAAGATCGTGCCCGCTCGTCTCCGGTCCGTTTAATGCGGGATCGCGTGCGTGCGTATCAAACCCGTGTTCGACCGCCGACGCGAGGATCGCTTGATCCGAAGAATCGACCAGAACACGGTCGATCCTAACCGTCTCCAACAGCATGCGCCAGACATGCGCGTAGAGTGGCACGCCACCCAGGGGCCGGGTATTCTTGCCCGGCATCCTCACATTGTTGGTCTTGATGCCAACGACTGCGACAGCTCTCATGTCGACCCTCACCCAATCACGAATATGGATATACGATTGCTGTAATCAGTACTGTTGAAAGATATCGTCAGCACTGTAGATCTCATCGATTATCTCCATCAACCTGACTGCCTGCGCCAGGTTGCCGTCGAATTCGCGGCGGCCGGTACGAATGACATCGATGAAGTCGATGCTTTCGTTCCTAATCGTGTAGTAATCGTTGGATCGGTAAGTGAACGTATTCTCATGACAAAAATTGTCTTTCCAACTGTGATGGATGATAAGGCGTTCCTTCCCGTAACTCTTCGTGGAGCTCAGCACGCCATTTACTTCGACCAAGCCGTACTCGAGGCCAATCTCGAGCGAAAAGATGTGATTGTATTGCGTGATCGAGGAGTGCACGGATACTGTCACGCCCGATTCGCTGCGCAGCAGAACGAACGCGTTGTCCTCCGTGTCGATTTCCGGCCAGCGTCGGCTCGAAAGGAAACTTTTTTTCTCGATGATCGGCTCGTTGAGTATGTCGAGCGCTAGGTCGATCATATGGATGCCCTGGTCGATCAGAATGCCGCCGCCCGCCTGATCCTTTTTTGCGCGCCAACTCTTCGGGTAAAGTTCGTCGCTGCCCTTACCGTAGCGTCCGCGAATCCACAAAATCCGACCGTACTTGCCGGATTGAATGAGTCGCTTGGCCTCCCGGTAGTGGACCATGTAGCGATGATTGAGGCCAACTTTGACGACACATTCAGGGGCCTTGAGGGACGCCGCAACCAAGCGGGCGGCGTCAGAGCCTGAACAGCCCAAGGGCTTCTCGCAGAAGATGTGCTTTCCCCGCTCAAGGGCCGCGATGCCGTAGTCGACGGTTAGGTGATTCGGGGTCGCGATATAGACGACGTTGATATCAGGGTGGTTCAGTATCGCAGCGGCATCTGCGACCGCGCGCGGATCGTCGACCGGCTCGGGGTCGAATATGGCGATCACGTCAATATCGTCGATACCCGCCAGGACGCGATCGTGGATCTTCCCCATCCCCCCCAGACCGATGAGTCCCGCCCGGAATACAGAATTCGAGACTGTCACGACGTCGTCCTGGTCACCAGCGTCGGCTGCGCGACCCGCGTTGCCAAATATTCACTTTTGCCGATAATCATATCGACCAAGCACAGCAACCACGTCTGGTGAACCGTTTCCACTACGTTGTAGGCACGACTGTCCACCCAGAGATTGGCGTCGCCGAGTTCTCGGACCGGATTGTCCACATCGAAGCCCGTTAGAGTGACTACCGGCAGGTCCATCTTGTGCGCCTGTTCCACCGCGCCAAGTATGTTGGCGGACCGGCCGGACGAACTGATGGCAATAAGCATGTCGTCCCATTGGGCATGAAGCCTAACGGCATGATGCATCCAATTCTCAAAACCATAGTCATTGGCCAGGCAGGAGATCATCGATGCGTCCGAAAATGTCAGGCTGCGGATGCCGGCGTTCTTTGTCATGTCGGTCGCGACATGTGACGCGATAGCCGCGGAGCCGCCGTTGCCGACGATTAGGACTCGTCCTCCCTGACGCGAGGTTTGGCGCAGCAGGTCGTAGATCGTGCGGAGGTCCGTTAAAATCCGCTCTGAGGGGGCAAGGTGCTGCTGTACAGCTCTCAGGAAACTGACCGCCACGTCAGCCGATTGTTGTTCTTCACTCATCGTCGATTCGGGTCCGTGGGTACTTGCTGGCGGCCGGGAGCAAAATGCGCGTCACTTGCTATGTCCTTTTTGAGCACTGCTTCTGTCGCCGCAGTCACTGCCCGGTACCCAGGTATCTTCTGATCTGCCGGCTTCCGATTAGGATTGAATGCGGGCTCTGTCAATCTAAAAACCCTCGAAACGCTCGGCTGTAGCGCTGCTTACCCGCCGCGCCACTCGATGCGTTTCAGAAAGAATCCGGCTGAAATCGTCGTACGACCCTTGAACGATTGTGCCGTCGCTGAACCACAACAATTCATCGGCCAACGGTGCCAGATCGATTTTGTGCGTGGACATGACGATGGTGTGTCCTTGGGAGCAGAGTTCGTCCATGCCGGCCATGATATGGCGCTCCATATGACGATCCAAGGCGCTGGTCGGTTCGTCGAAAAGCATGATCTGCGGCGCCGCCACAATGACTCGCGCAAGGGCGACCCGTTGCCGTTGACCGCCGGAAAGCAAGGCGCCGTCGCGACCAATATCGGTGTCGATACCGCTGGGCAGCTTGGCGACGAAATCCTCCGCGCCGGCAAGTTGCAGTGCACGCTCGATCTTCTCGTTGGAGATCGAACCCATGCCGTATTCAAGATTCTCGCGGATCGTCCCCGTAAACACGAGATAATCCTGCGGCATCATCAATATCTTCCGCACCATCTCTTCCCGGTCCAGGGTATCGGCGCGAACACCGTCCATGAGGATTGTTCCCCGATCTGGTTGCAGCAATCCTTGCAGCAGCCGTAGGAACGTCGTCTTGCCGGCACCGGTCTCGCCAAAAACCATGTAGAGTCCGCCCGCTCGCAAATTCACCGCGGCGTGCCGGAGAACCGGCACCGTTTCATGCTCCGAGCTATAGCTGAAACTGAGATCCCGGACCTGGATCTTGTATGGCGTTTCCGGTGTCGCCGACGGCGACAATTGCGGAAGAGCCTTCGGGCGGTCGGGCAGATTCAGCACGGCGAGCATCTGATCGTAGGCGGCGCCGATGCGGATAAATTCATTGAGCGCGGTGACGAGGGCCTCCAGTTGGGGCTGGATTATGATCAAGCCGCCTATGAACATCAGAAACGTGCCGAGCGGGGCGGAACCAGTTTCCGTTTCGAAAAGGAAGATGATCAGGCCCGACACGATAATCGTTAGCGTTGTCTGGATCGAAAACGGGGCGAGGAGACGCAGGCGGTACAACCGGGACTTGTTTCTGATATGGGTGCCAAAGCTTTGTTGCGCCAGTGACTCCTCCTGAGCCCATGTTCTGACAAGGTCGATCAGCTCGATGCGCTTGATGATGTCGTGAACACGCTCGGTGTAACCGCGCAGCCCTTCGGCTTCCTTCGACGCGGCGGAAAACAAGCGTTTCGCGATGAAGAATATCGGCATGGCCACGATGAACAGCGCGATAAGCAGTGCGGCAAGTGCGGTAATCGAGACCGCGGCAAGAAAGGCCAAGGCAAGTGCTATCTGTAACACAGCCCCCAGCCCAATGATCACGGAGGATATGCTGTTTCCCATATGGCCAACTTCGTTGGCCGTCAGATTCAGTAAGTTAGCCGAACGTTGGCGGCTGTGTTGTTCGTAGGGCGCGTTGATCCACTTGAAGACGATGCGTCGCTGCCAATGGGCGATGACGAAAAGTTTCAGCCGCATTAGGAAGTACTGATATCCGAATTGCAGAACGCCCTTCGTTAGGCCCAGCAGTAAAAGAATACCGACAAGCCAATAGAACGTTTCGGATCCATAGCCACCCAAGAAACTGACAAGATCGTCGACGATCGGCAGTCGTTGCTGGCCGCCAGCGGCCTCTCCGCTCATCAGCTGGATGATCGGAACAAAAGCAGTAATGCCGAACAGGGCGGCGAACCCCTGCGCGAGCGACAGGCAGAGCAGCAATCCCGTGATTCCCAGCCGTTGCCGCACCGACAGCCAAACGGCTTCGGCCGGGCGTTTAAATTTGTTCAGCAACGCTTGTGACATCCGAATTATGCTGCACCGCGGAGGTAAGTGGCGTCGGTCTGCATATCATTGAACCTTCGCTATATGGGAAGGAAGCGTCCCCAGCGGGCTCGTTTGAGTTTCAGGCGCGTATATTCCAGCCCCGCCGGAAGATGACCACAGGCAAGCGCCTCACCGATGGTCGCCTCGCGGTACTGCAGTTCGAAAACGGCTTGCGATAGGGTGCTGATCAGATCCTTCTTTTCAGCGTCTTGAACCTTGCCGAGATACTCCGCGCTTTCGGGGAATTCGCGGCCGTGAAAAGTCGGACGCAACAGGATCGAGTCCATCTCGATGCCGATGAAATCGGCGATTTTCGGAATCGTTTTCCGGTAGTCGACGACAACGTCTGCGATATCCAGGATCATGAAACGATCCGGATGACGAGCAGCCAGCTCGTCGATCCTGCGGTCAATCCGCAGGCGCGGATGCCGGAACCAGTGCTCCCTGGATCTCACCTCGGCTTCGCGCATGTTGGAAAGTCCGTTCGTGTAGGATATTCGTTCCACAAATGCCGCGTACATATCCTTGAGCGGACGGCGCATGATGATGAACTTCGCATCGAAGTCGTCCGCGAGTGCGAGTTCGATCGGGGCGAGGCTGTTTTCGATGCAGAAGACATTCATGGTCTCATCGCTATGGGACCAGTCTACGTCGCGAAAAGACGTAAAGAGACAGTCGTAGAGAATGTCGAGCACGTCCTCACGGCTGAGGACGCGGTCGGTAAGGAATAGGCGTTCCTTCCAAAGCCGTTGAAACCCCTCGAAATCTAGGTTGAACGACATGCCGTGGATCGCGCTTCCGGTTGCCCCGCTGTCTGTTTCTCCGACAAGGCTTTCGGCTTCAATAATGCTGAGATAGCTATGAAGCTCCAACAAGTTTCGGAAGGTTATAAAGTGCACGTTGTAGATTTCATCGACCGCCTGCAGGCAGAACAACGCCTTCAGGTTTCTGCCACGTGCTCCGGTCATGTCCGAGGCTTGCCGGATTCGATCCAGCCCCGCGGTTAGGACACGGTCGAACTTCTCCATGAAGTAAGAGACGCGCAGGCGGGGATGACCGTCGAGCAACAGACAAAGCGTGCTCTTCCCGGAGGCGCTGTATCCGCCAATGATCAGTTTCGGAGTGTTCAAACGCCTTGCCTCTGCGTTACGGTACGGCCGCATCCGGTTTCGCGCGCCTATTGGCCGACATCCAGACACCGGCGGATGCCCCGCCCCAGCGAAACGAGTTGGCCAAACTCGTCGGGCGTCGCACTCAAGGCGTGGTCACGGATGGTCGTGTCCGACTTGTCCAGCGTGAAGTGCTTCTCGATAACGCGAGCGCCGCGGGCAATGGCCAGCAAGGCTGTTTCAATCCCGACGGTGTGGTCGCTGTAGCCATCGTAAGGCGAGGTATCGAAGTCCTTTGGAAGGTCGGTGATCTCCCACGGCGCGGTCGGATAGAGCGACTTGCAGAACAGATAGCGCACCTTGTCCGCGCCTGCTTCCAACGGCATGCCCTTGCCTTCCCACATGCCCAGCGAGACGAAAGTTTCCCTGCCCTCGGCGACGATGTCGCGAACCAGATCAATGTCATCCTTCACGGTACGCGAGGCAACTTTATAGCGGTTAAAGTTAAACGGCTTCGCCATCTCGAAGGCTTCGCGCGTGATCAGCGAGAACATCGGCTCGATGCCGTAGTAATCTGAGATCTTGATGATCTGGCGGATGATGTCCGGCGTGATCTGGTTGATCTCGCCCCCCTCCCACCGCCAGCCGAGTTGAAATTTGGCGATATCGGCGTCGGCGTCTTTCGCCCGCCGTATCAATTCGTAAAGCAACCCGAAATTGCCATTATGGTTCATGCCGATTTCCGCGATGAACAGCATCGTGTCTAACCCCTCTTTAATCCGTTGGAGAAAATCAGCCCCGTATCCCCACTTGCTCCTGGCGGTCGCCGTGCGCGACACTAGGCGCAATCGCCTTGGCAATCTGCCACATCCATCCCGACGTGAGGCGCAAGGCTGATGCCTCGCGGACCACGAAATGGCCAACGCGACCATCGACCAACCGGCTGCCGTCGATCAGCTTGGCGCATCTCGTGGCGTAGATCTGCCCTGCCTCCCGGTAAAGTTCTTCCCGCTCAAGCCGCAATTGCGGCGTCCGGCGAACGGGCATCAGACCATCGCCGTGGTGCTGGTAAAAGATATCGAGTTCCGGGCGTACGCTAACCGCGCTGTCGAGATCGAAGACCGTGAGCACATCGACCGCCATGTCAATTTCCAAACCCTGGCGGAACGGCGATTCGATCATCAGGGTCACGACGTAATCGAAAGGCTGGGCTGGATTGCTCATGTGCTGCACGGCATCGCGCACCGTTTCCTCGATTCCAGTGTTGAGGCTGGCCAGTGAAGGGGCGCGGGCAAGGGTTATAACCTTGCCGTCGGGATAGCGCTGCCGGACATGCGTCAGGACTGCCTCGTCCGGCGACGTCACCACGATCCGGGACAGGCTCGATGCAGCAAGTGCGGCATCGATGGTCCACTCGATCAACGGCTTGCCGTCGAGCAGCTCCATTTCCACCGATCGGGGATCCACGGAACGGCCGCGAACAGGGATGACCCCCAACACCGTTCGGTTCCGCGCTCGTGTCTCCGCCCGTTTGGCGAAAATCTGCGAGCGGGTTCGCAGCAGCTTACCCTCGTCCTGCGTCAGATTGTTGCCGTGCCGCCGGTAATAAAAGAGCGGAAGGTTGATGTTGCGAACGTCGAAATGCTCGATGAAACGCAGCCACATATCGACGCCGTCCTGACAGGTAAAAGCTTCGTCATAGCCGCCGATGACGTCGAGGCACGACTTGCGAATCATCGTGCACGCGCCGTGGGCTGGCTGGTCCAGGAGCCCCACTTCCTCGAAGTCATGGCGGCGCACCTGCTCGATGATCTCGCCATCCTCGTCGACATGGTAGTAGTCGGGAAATACGAGCCCTACATTCGGCTCACGGTCGAGCACACCGCTCATGGTCGCGAGTGCCTCGGGCGCAATGAAGTCGTCGGCATCCAAGCGCATCAGATAGTCGCCCCTCGCAAGCCGGTAGGCGATGTTGTTGGTGACGTTGAGTCCCTTTTGTTCCTGGAACACCAGCCGGATCTTGGGGTGATCGCGAAACCCCTCGATAATAGTGCGGGAGCCATCGCTCGACCCGTCGTCGATGATGATCAGCTCCCAATCGCCGGTCGTCTGGGCGAGGATGCTTTCGATCGCTTGTGCGACGTACCGCTCGTAGTTGTGGTTCGTTATGTAGACGGTGATTTTTGGCTTGGCTTCCGTCATCGGAAATTCGGTCGGGCTGATAGGTCTGTCATGGGTTCCTGAGGTCTTGGCTGCACCGGGTGCTCATTCGTCTGCGCCGGCAGGTGTTGGGCGCCGGTTCCACCGCATCGCGGTCTCCACCGTAATCGGCTTGGCTCTTTGGCGGACGCCGGCATTGACTTCGAGGCGCTCTGGATATCGCGTAAAGTAGTCGACGATGTCATCGAGACGGTAGGTCGTAGCCTTGCCGACTGCCGCCATATGTTCAAGAAGCCCATTGATCAAATCCAGGTCTTCCGGCGTATCGAGGGTCAGGCGCCAGTCATGCGCATGGCGATTAGCCACGGGCAGACTACTGCATCGGAAATGCGATTTGTTCTCGGTGATGTAGTTGGTCAGGTATTCGGTGCCGGAGCTATCCCGCGCCGCCTCTAGAAGTTCGCGCAGCAGCGCGCCGTCGAAAACTTCAACTTCGGTGCCTGAGGGCAATGCCTTGAGATCGGTGTATTCCGCATTGGACGCAAGATGATGCTTTACGCCACGTTCGACATAGTCCGGATCCATCAGGATATCATCCCCGGTTACGCGCAAGACCACATCGACTCGTTCCGATCCCATCGCACCGACCATGCGGGATAACACGTCGTCGCTTGCCCCGCGATGAACATCGATGCCGGCATCTACGGCGAGCGCGCAAAGCGCGTCGTCGTCCGTGTCCGTGGTCGTGCAAAAGACAACGCGGTCGACCATCGCGCACTGCTTGAGACGTTCGAAAAGATGCGCCAAGGCCGGCCGACCGGCGATCCCGATCAACGCCTTTCCGGGCAGCCTGGATGATTTGGAACGCGCCACCGGCAGGGCCCATACCGTCGTTTCGACCATCGTGCGCGATACCCTGGCATCTTCCGGAACGTCCTGCTTAAGACGCCGCCCGACGAGTTGCTCACGCGGCAATGGATCGCCCGGCGCATCCTCCACCCGCTTCATAACCAGGTCCCCGGCAGCCAGAACGGTGCCGACTTTTAGGTCACGCACCGCCACCCAATGCTTCTTAACTGCATGCCGATAGTCCCGTTCGGCCTCCGACATGTCGCTCGGACGATCGCCCAGCGCCAGCTCGCATTTTCGGACATGGTCCACAAAGTTGCAAAATTCCTCCGGCTCGATGGAGGAGAAATAGTCTACGTTCTTGGCGGCCCGGTCGAAGGTCACGTGCTTTTCGATAACCGTGGCGCCAAGGCCCATGGCGAACAGCGGCAGCGATCGGGAAAATGGATCGTTACCGTCGACGTGGTCGGCATAGCCAAGATCGCAATCGTCGCCGAATATTTCGTACAGCCACGCCAGGCGGCCAAGGCATGAGTCTTCGATACGCGTGGGATAGGCCTGGAAGCCGTGCAGCAGGACAGGGCGCTTCCCGGCAGCCAGCATCCGTTCGACGGAACGGACAATTTCACGAATGGTCGCGCCGCCCGTGGACAGAAACACACGGCCAGGCGTGTCGGCGACCGCGTCGAGCAGTGGATCATTCGAAAGATCGGACGCATGCAGCTTGAAGCCATCGGCGCCGTGCCGGGCCGCGACCGCGAGCGCCTCGATCCCGAACACATCGCAATAGACCCGGACATTGCAGGCCCTGGCGCGCGGCAGGAGATCGGCCCAAATTTCTGACGAGAACGACTGGCGCTTGAAATGGTCATATCGGGAATGGTCTGGGGTCAACAGTTCGTCGGCAAAATAAATTTGGAATTTCACCGCATCCGCCCCGGCCTCTGCAAAAGCCGCAGTCATCTTCGCGGCCGTTTCCGGATCGCCCTGATGCGCGTTAGCGATCTCGGCGATGATCTCGTACTTGCGTGGAGATTGCACCTGTTACCTTCCCTCTTCCACCGCACGCCCTTGACGGCGATCACCCATCGCCTGCAGCGCCCGGCTCACCATATTGCGCATGACCGCCGGCCGGAAATAGAACGCGGACTGATAGAAGAAATGCTCGGGCGCGCTCAATTCGTTCTGGGAAAGATCGACAAGGTCGGGAAAGGCTGACTTTAGTTCGCGTCGGTAGGTGTCGAATGCATCGCCTAGACCGGCACGGCGAACGGCGGCTATCAATGAGTCGTTCTGCGGGTTCAGCATCACCGCGTAGGCTATCCCGTGGCCTTCCATGAGCTGCCGCAACTCCCGCATCAGGCCGACCCGGCGGTACGAGAAATCGTACCGATCATAAAGGGAACGTAGGATGTCTTTTATTTTATTTCCGTAATCGGGTGCTGTCAGAGCCTGATCTTCCTCGATTAGATCATCAATGTACCGGGCACCATTCACCTTTATCCGCGCCCTCTCGCCTCGCTCATGTTTCAGCAAAGTCTGTAGCGAAAAGTAGGTGCTGCGCATGGAAAGAAGGTAGGTAAGGACACCCGTCGCCGATGGAGAGATAAGAGTATCTCCCCGTATCGACTTGGTTCTTTTATTGAACATGAAGAAGTCGAGGCCAATCACGACGAATTTTTCCCTTAGATGCACCACGTTCGCACGCAGGAATAGGAGTATCTCCTCGGGAAGCGCGCCACTAAAGGCGGCATTGAACAGCCTTGCCTGAGGAATCCATTCGGGATCTATGTTCGCGATCTTGCTGGATCCGATGAGAATACCGTCAAATACCGCAGTCGGCAGCTGCGCTACCTTGTATTCGAACTCCGCCGAATGATAGATGCCCAAAGTGTTGTGACCGAGCCGCCCAAGCGGATCAACCCATGCATTAAACGTGCCTATCGCCAATAGCGAGGCGGCCACGCCGGCCAACCAGAGCGCCAAAAATCGGACACTGGTCCATCGCCCGAAGGCGCGCGCTTTAGAACTGGAAGCTTTAGAACTGGAATTAGAACTGGAAGCTTTAGAACTGGAAATAGATAAACTCATTGACGCGTGACATTCCGAGGAGGCCAACGACGAACAGCGAGGCGGTGGCCATCGCCCAGAGCGGAGACGGCCGCCAGCTGAAGCGTGCCCGCACGAGGTGGGGCAGGTGTTTGACCAAGATAACGGAATTATAACGCTGCATGATCTGAGCGGTGTTCGGCAGACCAAAGACGATGAGGAGCCCGGCAGCCAACAACGCCAGCTCGACCCATCCGTGGAAATGTGGAATCTCCGCCATCGGCACCGCAGCGGTACCGAGCGCGGCCGCAAAGCCTGGAAAAACCAGCAGCTCGCTCGGAATTAGCAACGCATTGTTCAAACTAAACATTGCGGCGAGTAGGTTCGTTGCGCCATCGAAGCTTTGCGCCCGAAAGAACACCCACGCGATTAAGACGAATGTCTGTACGGCGATCCAGCCGCAGGCGACCCATGCAATGTGTTGCATGGGCCTGTTCATACCGAAGCTGCGCCGTAGCCAGTTCAAAATGTGGTTGAGGGTCAGGCCGACGCCGTGGATGGCTCCCCAGATCATGAAGGTCCATCCGGCCCCATGCCAGAGGCCGCCCAACACCATCACGGTCATCAGATTGATGCATTGCCGGGTAAGGCCGCTGCGATTGCCGCCCAGCGGCTTGTAAAGATAGTCGCGAAAGAAACGTGACAAGGTAATGTGCCAGCGTCGCCAGAACTCGATGAAGCTTGCCGCCTTGTAGGGCGAGCGGAAATTTTCCGGTAGCCGGATGCCGAACATTCGGCCCAACCCTATTGCCATGTCCGAATAACCGGAGAAATCGAAATAGATCTGCAGGGAAAATGCCAACGTACCGCCCCATGCGGCGATCACCGACACCACCTCACCACGCTCCACAGCGTCAAACACGTCGTTTGCCACGATCGCGAAATGGTCCGCCAAAAGCGTTTTCTTGCAAAGCCCGATCGAAAATATGGCCAGCCCGACAGCAAGATTGTTCGCATTGATTCTGAATCGCCGAAGGTCGAGCTGGGGAAGGAATTCGTTCAGGCGCACGATTGGGCCGGCGATCAGTTGCGGAAAGAAAGAAGGAGACGAAGAGCGCGTAGTCGCGGAAGTTCGGAACGCGTACCGTTCCCGCACGGACGTCGCACAGAAATGCGATCTGCTGGAAGGTGAAGAAGGAGATGGCGAGCGGCAGCACGATTGTTTCCAGTCCGAAAAAGAAGCCTGGCCGGCCGATGACCTCATCGGAGAAAAAGACCGCGTATTTGAACAGGAAAAGAACCGCAAGGTTGGTAGCAATCCCGATTCGAAACAGCCAAGGACTGTCGCTTCGGGAGAAAGCGCTGGCGAACCAGTAATTCGCGACTATCGAGCCGACTAGCAGCGGCAGCAAGCGAACATCCCACCAAGCGTAGAAAACCAGGGACGCTAGGACCCCCACATCGACCAGTGTCTCTCGGCCACGGCTGCGTCCGGCAAAATACGTTGCCATGAGGACGACGGGTAAGAAGACGATCAGGAACGGATACGAATTAAACAGCATGATGCGTGGACCGGCGGCGGGCGCACTTCAGCAAGGCCCGGAAATGACCCCTAGGTGGCAGCCTTGTGGATCGCACCGACGTATTTCGGATCAAACAGGTTGCGATGCAGATCGGTACGCTTTATCAGTAAAAAGAAGCGATGCGCCGTGCGCCTGGCGTAATAGGCAAGCGTTTCATACGCATCGGTACTCCCTTCGTAGACCTTGTACAGCGGATTGTCGGGGAAGCGAATGTCATCGGTGAAAATCCAACCGCCGGGCTGCAACTTCGAAAGGCAATAGAAGTGGTCCCACGCGACTTCCGGAAATACATGGCCGCCATCCAGCCAGATCAGATCGAAATCCGGAAGATCGGCGTCGAACAGGAAGGCTGAATTTTGACTGTGCGCCGTGATGCGCGGCAGTTCGAGAAACTGATTGCGCCGATCCTGGTCAAAGCGGCCCGCATTTTCGCCATAGATCGGATCGGACAACGGAAGTTCTACCGTATGCACGTGCGCATCCGGAAAAAGATCGGCAAGAACGCGCGTTGTTTGACCGCTGCCCGTTCCAATTTCCAGAATGTTACGCGGCGTGAAGCCACTCGCTGCCAGGGCCGCAAAAGCGAGGAAGTGGCTGCTGGAATAAAGCCGCGAGTAGCGAATGTCGTTCTTCGTGCAGGTCGCCTCTGCCAACTGATGTGCGCGCTCCTGATCCAATTCCAAATAATCGAGGAACGCGGGCGTCTGGTCGAAGGGCGGATCGACAGGAACCAAGGCGCGCACGCGCCGCAAGCTTCGCACCCATGCGACGAAGTCGAGGATTTTACGGCGTCTGTCATAGCGCGCCTTCAGCGTGACGTACCCCCCGGCACTGACGCGCTGTTTCAGAGAATAAAACGGAAATTCACTCTTCACGCCGGACTAGACCTCTTCAGAACCATTTGAGACCGGTGCCACGAAACGGCAGTCATGAAACCGCCACGCCCCGGTTACGATCAGAAATAAAACCATAGCAACCGCCGCCGCCCCGTCTCGATTTTTCTTGCAAAATGCAGCGTTCGCGTGTCGAGCAGGACAAGGTCGCCTGCTTTTCCCGTCATCGGAAACGGCGCGCCCCGTTGTTCCACCGTCGCGCAGACTTCCGGGGGGAAATTATCGTCGCGGAGGTGCGACAGATCGGCTGGTGGTGAACCGTCATGCAGCTTGTTCCACTTCTTGAGCCGGTAGACGTCGATCCCGGACCATTGGGGCCGCCATGTCCCCGGGTAGAGCATCAGGGGTCCGTTCTCCTGGCTCATGTCATCCAGCAGGAAGATCGCTTTTAACTGATGGTGCCACTGATCCAGATGACAGGCCCCACCGAAAGGCACCTCGGCCCGCCCCGAAACAAAACTCGGATTGCTCCGGCCATCATAGGTCGCCGAGTACTGCACCGACGGCCAATGCAGCCGGCCGTGCAGACAGGCCGACAGTATGGCGATCTTAATGTGCCGCCGGAAATAATCCATCTCCGGATGGCGGCTTTCCATATGGCGCAACCGCAGCGATCCCGGCGCCATAGCGATGAGATACGGATCGCCGTTCAGGCCATCGATTCCCTCTGCCGACCTGTCACACACGTCTTGCAGGAACGCGATCTCTTCACCTGTCAGGTAGCCCGGGACGATGGCGTAGCCTTCCCGCCGCACCGAGCGGACAGAGTCGCGCCAGACTTTCGAACGGAGCGCCCGCTCGAACAGTTTCAGGCGGAGGTTGCGGCCGAGTGTATGGGCAACCAGCGCAAGCGTAAGCCCCGGATGGCGCTTGAATGCCGCTGCTATTCCAGACATACGCCATCTACACGCAGCTCGACGCCACGACAGCCCATCAAGACGTTCCGTCACCGATCGCCTGCCAGGCATAGGTTTCGCGGAAGGTGCAGCGGCGGCACGCGCTCACCGTCTCGCCTTCGCCGCAAACATGCTTTCGACGCACATGCGTGATATCGGCGCCGTGCCAGATCTCCTGCAACGTCCGGACGACCGGCTCAGGCTCGTTCATCTTCTCCGGCATTACGGCGCCGGTCATCAACTCGAACCCTTTTGCGCCTGCGGCGACTTTCTCGAAAATTTCCTCGTATTCCCGCTCGCCGGTTTCGATCGCCTGGGTATCAACATAGCCGACCGGATACTGGCTGCCCCAGTCATAACAACACATGCTGACACGGCCATCGTAGGTGACTAGCAGCCGCTGAAACGGCTGCTCGCAGGGCAGACGGCCCGTCGACACATGGAGAGTGCCACTGAGATCGCGCCACACTGGCGTATCGTCAGGAAGCTTAAGGCGCGCAATTTCGTCAGACAGGCGTTCCCGGGTTTCGGCATCGAGCTCGCTGATCTTGCCGCCGCGCTCAGTGTAAGCCTTGACCGACGCATCGTCGACGCAGTCCTCGAACAAATGGAAGAAGGCGTCCCTCTCGGGAAAGGTATCCTCGGTCAAGACCATCTGAATGCGCGTACGGGGAAAGACGGCGCCCATCTGCGACCGGATGTCTGCGAACCGACGTATGTTATCGTAGACGGCATCAAAGCTGTTCGGCTTGAACCGCCCCGGTCGCATCCGTTCATAGGTTTCCTTACTGCCGCCGTCGAAGGAATAGATTATCATGTCGAGGCCGGCATCGATCAGCGCACGCGACTTCTCTTCGTCAAGCGTCGTCGCATTGGTATTGATGATCACCTCGAGGATACCGGCACGCTTGGCAAGATCGATCATCTCTGGCAATTGTGGATGAAGCAGTGGCTCGCCACGCCAATTGAGCTTCATCGACGGCACGCCCAGCGTGGCGCATTGATCAACGATACGGCGGAACAACTCAAAATCGATGATCTTGTCCGGCGTCGCGATCCACTGCCGGAAACAAAATGGGCAGGCTAAATCACACACCGCCGCACTTTCCACGTCAACGCAGAGCGGTGGGTAGCCAAGCGCCTCAAATTTCTGACCCCACCGCTTTTCCGCCACGGCCTGCGCGGGCAGACCGCGCCAGCTTTCGCGATACCAACGAAAACGACCCTGGAATCGGCGAAGAATCGCACCATCCGCATCGCCACCGGCACGTTCCGTCGCATACCGATAGGCCTTGTTACCGGCCATATTGGCAATGCCGAATGCGATCCGCCCCGCCTCGAGGTCACTTTTCCCCTCGATGACGTAACTTCGCGTCTCGGCCGCGGGTATCGAGCCCTTATCCATCGATGGCATCAGCGCAAAAGATTTAACAGCGTTTCGGCGTCTGGCCGCGTCCGCAGGATGTCCGGCCCGATCCGCTCAAGGCGAGTAACCCCGCACATTGCCATCGCAGATCGGAATTCCTCGGCGAACAACTCAAGGACCCGCGCGACACCAGCCGCCCCGTCCACCGCAAGGCCATAGACGACCGGGCGTCCGGCGGCAACGACATCCGCGCCGAGGGCCAGCGCCTTCAGGATATCGGAACCGGTCCGAATACCGCCATCGAATATGATCGTGGCCTTCTTGCCGACCGCAGCCCGGATTTCCGGCAGGACGTCGAGCGACGCGAGCCCCGAGTCGAGCACTCTGCCCCCGTGGTTACTCACCCAGATCATGTCGGCGCCATGCCCCAGCGCCAGCTCTGCATCGGCCGCACAGACGATGCCTTTTACGATCACAGGCACATCGACCTGCCGCTTGAACCATGCCACGTAGTCCCACGTCGCACGGGCGCCTAGCGCGTGGCTGGGCGGCGGTGCATTGGTCCGACGACCGAATCTGCGCGCGTCATACCGGTTCTCCCGATCGCGATAGCGCACGGTCCGAACCGGCGCATCGCCGCAAAGGCACAGCGCCTTGACCCCGACGGCTTTGGCGCGCGCCACTTCCTCTTCAAGCCATTCGTCCGGCCCCTGGAAATAGACCTGATAGATCAAGGCCGCCTTGGGTGCGGCTTCCCTGATTTCCTCGATCCGCAACCGCGACATGGTGCTGATTGACGTGATTGTCGAGGCGAGGTGACCGCCCTGGGCAAGCGCGATCTCGCCGTCCTGGTGATATTGTGTCATCCCACCGAGCGGCGCGCCGATCAAGGGGATCGGAAGCTTCGTACCAAGAAAACGGCGACCCGTCGCGACGTTTGTGACATCGCGCAAGACCCGCTGTTGCAGAAAATACCGCTGATAGGCTTCGCCGTTGGCGGCGAGTGTCCACTCGCGCTCCGTGCCGCATTCCAACCAGTCCCATGCCTGCGGCGGCACCAGCGAACGGGCCCGTTCGCGCGCCTCGCGCAAGGTTGCGATTGGCGGTGCGACGTTGATCGTCTTTTCCTTGGAATTTGATCCACGTGTCTTCATGCGCGAATGTCCTTGGCCTGGCTCTTGATGGCGCCGATGAGTTCAAGCGGCCCTAATGCCATTTCCGGCGTGCAGCCCGGCCCAACGTCCCCCGTCAGGAAGGCGCGCATCTGTGCCAAGAATCCAGGCCGATACGTCGCGTCTTCGATCATCCGTTCCGTCTCACGGGGCGAATACTGCCGGACTTGGCAATCGGGGTTGCGTTCGATGATGTCGTAGCCTTGGTAAACCGTCAGTATCTCGGACGGCGTGAGGTGCCAGAAGGATCCGTCATCGAACTTACAGCGAATGCCGACGCGGCTCGGGTCGTTTGCGTTGTTGAAGAATGCCACGGGAACTCCCGATTGCGTTTCGAGCAATCCATTGTAATCCTCGAAGGAGACCCCGTCGTGTTCTTCCGGATAGCATGTCATATGCACCACGGAGAGCCGACCGAACAAATGGACCGCGAGATCGATCAAGTGACAACCCGAATATTCCATCGAAAAAAGCGGCATATTGTTTCCGCGTCGCTGTACGAGCCGTGCGATATCTTCCGAAATCGTGATATCCGCCGCCCGTAGGCCGCCTTGCTCGAGACGTTGAGCAAGCCGGGCAACGGTTCGATAGTAACGCCGGTTGTACCCTACCAGTTTCCCCGACAAGGTAGCGCGGTTGCGGGCGAGTCCGACACTAAGCGCTTGTTCTGTAAGAGCTATCGGCTTTTCGATCAGCACCGGCTTCGGCATCGAAAGTCCCCACTCCAGCCACTCGACTTGGGTTTTCCAAGGCAGGCAGAGAACGATCGCATCGACGTCGCTGCGCTTAGCCATGGCGGCCGGGTCCGGCTCGAATTTGCAGTCGGGATGTGCGATCTTGAACGCGGCCCAGCGTGGCGACTGCATACTTAGCGTGCTTGCCGCAACGATCCTGACACCTAGCGCTTCGGCGACCGCGGCATGGTCCAGCGCCACCGCCCCTGCCCCGACAATCCCCAGTCTCATGTCATGACATTCCCGCATGCTGCAATCCGTCCTTCGTCAGCGCGCAATCAACTCGCGTATCGCACGGCAATTTTCCGCCGCAGGGTAATGCTTCCGAAATGTAGCCAGCCGCGATGCCATATCGGTTATCGGAGGGAGCTTGAAAACGAGGTCGGTTACCTCGAAACAGAAATCACGATATTTGGTGCTAAGCGCGCCGCCGCTGCGGTTCCGAATATAGACATCCGTTACCTCACCTTCCTTGATCTTCTCCAGATAGGACGCCGTCATCGGCCAATAAAGAACGGCGACCCTACCCACGGCGAGACAATCCAGAACACCGCCGGAGAACAACGACACCACGAGATCGGCCCGTCGCGCCCAATACGCCAAAGGACCGTCGATAAGGGTGTACCGCGTGCGATCGATCGGACCGAGCAGTCGCTTCAACGCCTCCGGACTTTGCCGTGGATGCGGCTTGATCAAGAGATGCATGCTGGCATCGAGCAGTACCGTCAGCATTTCGCTCGCCGTCTCGTGGAAATCAAGACCAGTCCAAACGATGGAATTATCGTTCTTGAGGATGACCAGGGCCGAGTTGCACCCGCTCGGCACGTCGCAGTCGCCCAGCATGGCACGTTGAATGGCTTCAAGCCGGGTCAGCCAGCGCTGCGTGAAAATCGGCGGCGTGACCGAGACAATGTGCGCGCTTGAAATCTTTGCCCACGCGGCCGCTTGCTGTGGCGTGTTGGCCAATGCAATGTCGCATGCCATCAGTTGCCGATGCGGGATTTCATGGTCGACCACCGGAGGATAACCGATGACTGGGACACCGCGAGCGCGCGCAGCCTCTATCAACTCCGACTCACCCGTACCATCCACCCATTCCTCCGCGCGCAACCCGACGAACAATCCGCTACAGTCGTCGAAGAGTCGTTCCAGAGCCCGTACCCGGGTACGCTTTCGCCATTTGGATAATGGAACAATACGTTCCAGCGGTGATTTAGGGCTGAAGTAGAACGCACCGATCCGGGCCACCGCAACACTTGCGCTTGCCCTCAGCCGGTCGAGAAATCGGGCAACGACCGAAGGGATTGACTCCAGATCGGCATATCGTCGCGGCCAGCGTCCAAGGACATGACGCAGTGACCGCATCCCGTAGGACGAGCGGTCGTTTCTGTCCATGGGCGTGAAATCGAATACCTCTATCCTGTCGCCCGCTTCGATCAGTTCGTCGATCAACGGAAGGATCCACTCGAGATCAACGCGGCTCGAATCCGAAAGCGCGACAACAGCCAACGTCCTCGCCACAGTAACGAACTTTCAGACCTGAAGCGTGGAGGTTGAACACGGTTCTGGGTCCGTGGCCTTGGTGTCGAGCGACCGGAACCAAGCATCGAGTTCCGACTGGTTTGCCAACATTGGCAACCCGCGCGCCAAAGATTTGTAATGGGAAAGTTTTCCACCGGGATCGTAGAAGACGCTTGGACGGCCTTGTCGCGCCGCGATCAGAGACGGCGACGTGAAGGGCATCGATATGACCGCATCGGCGATTGTCATCGCCCGCGATGCGCCGATGCCAGCCTCCATGAGCACGACATTCGGATCCACCGCCAGCCGCTCGACGTGACGCTGGTAGGCTGGCGCATTGAATTGGTCCTTCTGCCGCTTGGCTTTCAGGGCAACGGTCCACCCGTGCCGCTTGGCGCTCTCGACAACGTCGTCGACAAAGCGCATCCAGGTCTCGGCCGTGTAATAGGCGTTATGAACGCCGCGCGATGCTTTGAAATAGGACCGGTATGGCGTGACATCGAACAGCACGACTACTGGGCCGTCGACTACCGGCAATGGGAAGCCATCGTCATAGAAATCGATGGGGATATCGCTGATCGTCACCGTATCAGCCGAGAGACCGTAATCGATCAGGGCGTTCCGCGATTCCCTGTCGAGGCAGATCATCTCCGGCCAGGACATGGCCGACAAGGCAAGCGTTCGCGCCGGCTGAATATTGGGATTTGGCGTGAATGTTATGAAATTCGCGGAATAGAAGGCATTGACGACGGCACAGCCGCGTGCCTCTGCATCATAGGTCCACAATGGCCTGACCAGACAGTTCCCTGCATGGAACACGTAGCGGTGCGCCAGACAATTGGCGGGGATCGCCCGGAAATAGGCCAGTTCCACCGCGTCCGCCAGCAGAATGGCGTGCCACCATCGCCCGCAGAGCACCCCGGTAACCGCTTGCCTCATCAGACCAATCGCCGCGCGCATAAATTTCCGGCGGTTTGCAGGATCGAGCGGCGGAAACTGCCGCGGCGTCATCACGCCTTTTGTGCCGTACCATTGCGGCTCATCAATTCCGCGATTCTCCGCTACGAACGGGTAGTCTTTCTCGAGCCCGTAATAGGCTTGGTACCAGTTGTGAAGATTGCGCCTTTCTTCCCGTCCGGACGGGTCCGGCAGGTTGCCCGGACCAACGCCTACGAATACGTGATGCCCGGGTGCCGGCGGAACGGCCTGCCAGCCGCGCCTTTGCGCGAGAATCAACAGACGTGTGGCGCGAAGACCTGCGATCAAGCCGTCAAGAACGACGATGGCGAAGCGCACCCGCGACTGTGCGGAAATGGCGAGCCCCTGCCCACGAAGATGCGCGCGCCAGCGCTTCGAGACAGGCATCACCAGTGGCATCCCGGGGACGACCAAATGTTTCCCCGTTTCGGCGAGCAGGAAGCTGAAATTCATGGTCAGACAGCGCTGCCGCAAACACGTCTTCGCTGCCTCGCGGTATGCCTCTGGTGCGAAGTCATTCAATGCGTCGTCCGGTACGGGTGGCCCGGCATCCTCCAGCAATCCGGCGAGGCGATGATTTTCCAGGTCGAGCGTGGCCCGTAAAATGGCGCGATGCGTCCGGAGAAACGCCCGCGCCCGCGCTCTCGCGCGCTGTCGGTACCAGTTCGAAATGAAATTGCCATTGGGCACTGCGAATTCTCCGCCGTCACACCTGCAACGGAATACGAAGGCGCAGAAGTGCCTGCCAGTAAGCCCGTTCCGGCGCGGTCAGCCCGTCCACATGCCGGTGGAAACGTATCCCGCCATTCTGAAGCGTCAGAAACCCCATCGGGTAATCGCCATGCGCCAACCGCCGCAAGCGAAAGGCGGGGACATCGATCCTGAGGTCATACGGCCACGCGTCGTCCGCCGCCTGCGCCGCCGAGCCCGCCACATGCCCGATCGCGCGCCGGCTTCCATCCTCATCCTGCACCCGCCAAAGCACCCGATAGGGCGCGTGTGTCCAATTCCCTACGGCGTTCGACAGGGCGTTGGACAACGCCTCCACCAGTGTTGCAAAAGGCGGCGTCGTCCTGGAATGCTCTTCCCGCCAGGAACGATCGTAGCGCTCCTGCATCTCGATGGCGAAGGTAGCGAGTTTTTCGACTCGATCCTCCGCGTCCGCCAACGAACGATCCACGATATGACCGCCTTTCAGCTCCAGCAAGTCGCCGGGCGTCATACGGATGCCCTCGGTTGCCGGCAATTCGCTCACGACCCTGGCCAGAAATCCCGCCTTGTCGTGGTGATGCAACGCGTTGATGTGAAAAAGATGGTCTAGATAGCACAGGTCGGATGCGTAGGGGACGACCGCCTTTGCGCCGAGGGCGCGCGTCACATCTAATGCATAGGCGATCGAGCATTCGCGTTTCTGCCTCGCATGCTCGATCATCCGATCCGCCGGCATGTCGCAGAATGCCGGATAGATGCCGGTGAGAACGGTGATCGCAAACAGCAGATCCACATCGAATTTTTGGCCGAGACGTTTCGCTTCTTCCTGAGAAAAAATGTTATCGGTCTGCAGGAACAAGGTCGAGCGGTCCGCCTCGATCACGAGAGACGAATCATGATCGCCCCGATCGTTAAGCTGCATGTGCATCCGCACGCCGTCGCCAAAGTCGGCCACGTCCTCGTGCTGCATCACGGTGACGTTTGCGAAACCGGCCTTCCGTACCGCCTTTTCGAAATAGGGCATGCCGAACTCAGGGATCAGAACCTTCGCCCTTTCCTTGGTCGCCTGGGGCAGGCGCTCAACGCATTCGCGCTGAAAATGGTCTTCGTGAGCATGTGAGAAATAGATGACATCGACATCATCAAAATCTTCCGGTGTTACCTTAGCCGGAGGATAGACCCACAAATTACCGCCCCAAGATGGGCCCGCTATCCATGGATCGGTGAGGATCTTCAATCCACCTGCCTCGATCAGAAGGCAAGCATGGGCGATGCAAGTAATTTTCATCGTCGGCACCGCCTATGCCGTCCCAATACGGATTGAACCACGATCGGCTATCGTGACCATATCGCCGTCGACTTCAACCGGGCCGCCGACCAATCGAGACAGGCGGTCGAGATAGTCCTGTAGATCCCTCGCGGTTCCCATTCGCGCAACGCTGGGGATGCGGCGGATACAATCCTTGATCAACAGATCTTCTTCCGCCATCAACGTCTCTTCCACCTCTAGCGTGATTCGATTGTCGGCGAAGCGCACTACAAAATTGCCGATCACGAGACTATCCATGCACCCTTCCATCAGGTGCTCGATCGCCTGACGCGGCGATGAGATCGTGGGGATGCCATGCCGATTGAAGCTGGTATTGAGGACCAGCGGCAAACCGGTCCGACGCCGGAAACCGTCGATCAGCCGCCAGTAAGCCGGGTTGTCCGCTTGCCGCACGACATTGATACGCGACGTACCATCGACATGGGCTGCCGCCGGGATCTTGTCCCGCAAACCTTCGGGAACGGTGAACGCAATCTGCATGTAGGGCGAAAATACCGGATGCTCGCACCACTCCTCGAAGGCCTCCTCGAGAATCGATGGCGCGTAGGGCATGAACCAATCCCGGCGCTTGAGCCGCTGGTTTACCCGCTGCTTCGACTGAAGCGATCTCGGGTCGGCCAAGATAGAACGGGCCCCCAGAGACCGGGGACCATGTTCCGCGCGCCCCTGGAACCATCCAATCACGTTGCCGTCGCTGAGCATCTCGGCAGCCGCTTCCGATGGATCGTCGCTCCGCGTGTAGTGCAGCTGGAACCGGTCGAGCAGCCCTCCAATTTCCGCATCAGGGAAGGATGGCCCGATGAAAGCAGGCGTCGGTCCATTCGCCGGCCAGTTCGACACTTTCCCGGCTGCCCGCGCGACATCGTGTTTGACCTTAAGCGCAGCGCCAAGCGCCAACCCGGCATCCGACGATGCCATCGGGAAAAAATATTCATCGAACAGGCCGGAGACAACAATTGCGCGGTTCAAGGCGACGTTCTGGAACAGGCCACCGCTGAACACGATTTTCCGGCTGGAAACACGTTTCTTGACCCGCTTGAGAAAGTTCAGAAACGCTTCCTGCAGCAGGGCTTCCCCCGTGGCGGCTATATCGTGGGGCAGATACCCGAGCGCCATGCGCAGGACGTTCGTCTCGGACGGAACCTGAAGGAAAATCTTGTTGCGATCATATTCCTGGGGGCGGACCTTGCTCAGATTCACGGGCGTGCGACTGTAGCGCTCACGGTCAAAGGTCAGCCCATCGCCATCCTCTCGGATCAGGGTACGCAGGTGCTCCAGCAGCTTCGGCTGAACAGTGCCGTAGGAGGCTAAACCGGACGTCTTCCCATTCTCGCCACCATTAAAGCCGCAGGCGTCGGTTGCGAAGGCATGATATGAGCAGATATTTTGCAACCCCTGATGCTGCCCGATAACGTGCATCTCCCCATCAAGAAATTCACCAAAGATCATGTCGCGCGGATCACCCATGTCTCCGCCGCCGTCCTGACTGACGAACGCACACTCCTCAAAGCCGGACGTGTGAATCGCCGCAGAAGCATGACAGATATGATGGTCGACGAAACGGATATGGTCGCGGTACCACGCTTCGAACGCATCGAAAGTTCCTTCGTAAGCCTTAATAAGAGTGGCAAAGAACATGAACTGGATGTCCATGCGCGGCGTCTCCCGAGGGGTCGGAAGCACCCATATGTCGACATCGCGCGGCACCACGCCCAGCTCTTTGCAGCCCATCATCAGGCTACGCTCTGGGAACTGCACGGTGTACTCGTTCTTGATCCCGGTGAACTTGTCCTCTTCATAAGCATAGATCTCCTCATCCCGAATCAAGGCCGCATTTAGATCGTGACGAATCTGCGGGTCGTAAGGACAAGGATAGAGAGATGCGATAATCATGGAGCAGGAGCCTCGAAATCACTAAGGTTCGGTGGCGACTTCATCGTGCGGCCATGTTTTTTTGGGAAAGCAGAATGGATCAGATCGATCAGCTCGTAGGCGAATGGCGGGACAGCGGCATCGAGCGCGGCGACTTAGTTATGCTGCACAGCCGGGTGGACCGCGTCTACCGTCGCTACAGAGCTTTCGGCCATCGCATCGATACGAATGACCTGCTGCAGTCTTTCCTTCGCGCGGTCGGCCCGGATGGTGGCCTGCTGTTTCCCGCCTTCCGATATGACTTTGCCGACGGCGTCCCCTTCGACATGCGAACATCTCCATCGGGTATGGGCGCCCTGAGCGAAACCGCGCGCAAGGCCTACGACCGCAACCGTACCGGCCACCCGTTCTATTCCTTTTCCTGTTTCGGCCGTTGCACCGACGAATTGCAGGGACGGATCAACCTCGACGCCTTCGGTACGGACAGTCCCTTCGCCCTGATTCACCAAGCAGGGGGAAAGGTGGCCGTGCTCGACCTGGACGACCAGCACAGCATAACTTTCTACCATTACGTCGAGCAGTGCTTGAACGTGCCTTACCGTTACAAGAAACCCTTCACGGGGCAACATATCGACCTCGACGGCGTCGAACGCACCCTCACCTTCGAGATGCTCGTCCGCGATCGCGATGCCGGCGTCGTGACCGACGTGAACCCGATGGGTGAGTTGCTTTGGCAAAGAGGCTTTTACCGTGGTTCGCGGCCGGGCGAAGGAAGCGGTCTGCGGACCATCGCCGCCACCGACCTGTTCGACGCCACGGCAGAGGTCATCTCCCAGGAACGCGCTCTCGGCATGCTGTACCGCATCGAGAAAATGCACGACGCGCCTCACTGATAGCCCTCGCGCGTCACGACCAATTCATCTTCTTCATGCGCCACGAAAGGCGGCGTCCCCGGACCGGTCGGGCCTGCCTCACACAGATAAGACAGAGCGGACCTGCCGACCCGTTGGATGCTTCCCGGGTCGCGTACGCCGGTGCGGGCGCCTGCTGGCGCGAAATTAAAGCGGAGATTGATCGCCGGCTCGGCAGAAAGGTTCGGCTCGACCTTGTGGAAAGTCCTGGCAGACCATGCGAGGAGATCGCCGGGGTCGACCAACATACGCCGTTTCTCGAACGGCCGTGGGCCGCCGGGCCCAGCCATCAGTGTCGTCGTCGCGTCGTCTTCCTCATGGGGAATCGGCGTTGCCTGCGGTTCGACGGCTGCGGACTTCGGCAAAATATAAAGCGGTGCTTGGTCGCCACGGCGGTTTGTGATCGGTAGAAGTGTGGTTATAAATCGCAGGTCGGAACGCGGCATGTCGACCCAATCCTGATGCCATGGATTATGAATGAAAAAGAAGGCGCGCAAAAACTCGTCTTTCACGAAGCGATTGATCGAGCCGTGCAGCAGCTCCTCCATGGGGAAATAGCGCCGCTGGATGTAATTCGGAATGTCGCATAGGGGCACAGCGATCAACAGCCGGGCAAGAAACATGTCGATGTCCGGCCCGATGTAGACGGATATCCCCCGCACCAGCTTTTCGAAGCTTCGGCTTTCGAGGAACCAGCCCATATCCGAATACATCAGGTTGTTCTTTCGTTCGACCTGGCGTCCGGGAGCGTCTGGCTCCAACAGTCCGTGCTCTTGTGCTTCCAATTCAGTAAAGAAAAGGCCCTTTGCGTACGCATCGGCATAGAAGGCGGTCGCCTCACGAATCGCGCGATCGCGATCTTCGGGCTCGAGAAAGTCCGCGATATGCCTAACACCCTCGACAAGCAGTGGATCCTCGCGAAGCTTCGTAAATTCAACAAGCATTGATCACTGGCCTCCCGTCGTCCTCGCCTCGGCCTGCCATCTTTTCCCGCCGACCAGCCGCTTCAAGGATAGCGCCGGCATCAATGGCGGGGGTTGTGTAGTCACGCGCCAATAATTCAAACAACCGTCTCGACAGGTAGATGACGACATCGGCATGGCAGGCATCGACCTGGTCGGGCGAGCCAACGCGGACGGCCGTACCTGGCACGAAACGGCCCTGCTTGCCCGTATCCCGGTCAAACACCCCAATCACGCGCTCCCGCAACCAGGGTAACAATGTCAGGAACATCGTGGTCGAGCCGCCGGCACCATAGATTGCGACCCGTCCAACGGAGCCAAGGCTTTCGCGAAACGTCGCGTCGACGCTGTCGATGATGCGGCGTCGCAAGTCGCCGATCGCTACGCCGGTGGCTGGGTCGCCCTTGACCGGCATGGCCGTCGTCTCCGATCGGCGCCGATAGGCAGCCAGCAAAACGACATCCTCCCGAAACAGGTGCTCGCGATCGAAGCCGAAGCGCGCCATCAGCCCGTCGAGCGCCGCGGGATGGAAATAGCTTTGATGTTGATGGAAGACCGCATAGTGCGGGATCGTTCGGGTGAAGCCTTCCGCATTCGGCACCTCGATCAGGACCAGCCTGCCGGGCCGAACCACACGTGCCAGACGCTCCACGGCGCGATCTGGTTCCGCGAAATGCTCGAGCGTGTGGAACAGCGTGACGACGTCGAAGGCCGCATCCGGCAGGTCCGCGTCGGCAAAATCACCTGCCACGGTCCGATCGGCCTGTGCTGCGGCAGCTTCGCTCACCGCGATGTCGCTAATCCAGCGTTCCTTCGCGTCGTCGATGCGACCGACAAACGGGTTGTTGCCGCCACCGATATCGAGGACGGTGCAACCGGCCATCGCGTCCGCGCCGAACCGACTCCTGAACGCCTGCAGTCGATCGTCGTGGCCCTCCGAATTGTCTTCGACGAACGAGCCGTCCGCATAGAAACGACTGACCAGTTCGGGCGTCATCGTCTGAAGCTGCAAATGGCCGCACGCCTCGCAAACAAAAAGCTCGAGGTCAAACGCCGAATGTGGCGGCGCCTCTGTCGGCCAGAGGCTGATTGGCACGGCCGGCACCTGCCCGACCTGTCGTCCACCGGACGCCCGACACACCCGACACCGCGTCAATCCGTGCGGCGCATCTGCAAGAATTGAAATCGCGCCGGTCATCCTTTGATACCGCGTATTGCCCTGTTCCCAGCAAACAGCATACGCGCGAAATCGAGGTCTTCCGGCGTATTTATGTCGACCGCTTTGTGCCGCGCTAGCCGGAAACCGCGGTATTGCTCGAAACGTTCGGCCTCGCCGTTGCGAAGGCTTTCAACCGAGAAAAAGGCAAAAGCGCCTGTATCGAATACGGTTGGCAGCAGATCCTGGGACCGTGCCACGAACAGCTCGGAGCGTTCCGGACGAATGCCGCCATCCGCATCGCGCAGCAGGGCTTGCTGCGGAGGCGCCGGATAGTCGGACACCGCCAATTGCGGGCGACTGCCACCTTCTTGGTAATGACGAAACCCCGCCTCAAGGTCGCTTCCCTCGATGGGCGGGCTGCAGGCCGTCACGAAGCCGACCACATCGAACCGGCGGCCCCGTCTTTCGAATTCGTCGAGAACCCAGCGCCCAACATCCAGGACCCCATCGTTGTCGCCGGCATGCCCTTCCCTCAGAAACGGCACATCGGTACCAAGGCCCGTGACCACATCGCGAATCCGTTCGGAATCGGTTGAGACATGAATCTCGTCATAGATACCGGCGGCTCGCATGGCGTCGAGGCTGTAGGCAATGATCGGCCGACCGAAAAAATCGACAATATTCTTGTTCCTGATCCGCTTGCTGCCACCGCGTGCCGGGATGATTCCAAGGAGACTGGTCATGCATTACCTGCCGTATGCTGTACGCCCGAGCGCAAAATGCGCAGGCCCGCCTCACCGCCTTCGTTGAATAAAAGATCTATACTGCCGAGATAGGGGACAAAACTGCTTCCGACCTGCCGGTATTTCGGGTGCTCATAAAGGTGGTACTCGACGTTGATGGCGGCCTCTTGAAAAGCGTCGGACTCCTCGATGTAATCGCGTGACCCCGGCGCGGAGAGATAGCAGTCCGCCCCCAAGCCCCGGCAAATATCGACCAATAGGTCCGCTTTTGCCCCGGTTACGCTCATTGCACTCACACACATCGTCGGCGTGGTGATTCCGAACGCATCCATCATCCAGTGGATGATCGAGATGGTCACTTCGCACAGCCTGTTTTGTTCACGATACATGATCTCAAAGAGTGCGGGCGCATAGGCATCGAAGAAGGGCGCCTTGGCATAAGCATTCTGGATCGAGCGGATATGCCCTTCGGGAAACGCTTTATCTCTCGTTACCTCTACGTCTCGGATGAGCTGGCCGCGCCGCCCCTTCTTGAGGACAGGAGCGGTCAGCATGAGCTTGTCATCGCCGGCACGAATGTAGTTGCGCTGTTGCCAGGAGCGATCGTTGAAGGCGACGTTGTCGAGGAAGACAAAACGGTCAACTCGATCGATCATCGCGAGGTAGCCAATCCACGGCAAATAGGTCGGCTGTGAAATGGCCACGCGTATATCGCTCACGCCTCTTCGGCCGCCAGCCCAATCCCGTCAAAGCCATAGTTGTTTCCGTTGTAGAACAGGAAGCGCTGGCCCCCGTGACGAACCACCGAGGCATATTCGACCATCACCGAATCAAAGCCGTCAGCCGATGGCCCCAAATCGCAGGCCGCATCGTCTCGCCGCCAGGTCACGCCGTCGTCGGATTCCGCGTACCCCATTCGGTATTCCGCACCCTTATGGGAGAACCACATGCGATAGTGGCCGTCTTCCTTCACAACGTAGGGCCGCGCTAGGGCGACTTCATGTTCATTGGCGAAATCGATGCAGACAGTGCCGTCGCGTTGCCATGTGCGGCCGTCCTCCGACGTGCCGGTCTTGATTAAATAGTGCGGCAGATCACGATGCTCCCAACCAACACCAGAGACATAGTAGATACGCCAATGCTCCTTCTCGCGGATGACCCACGGCGCGGTATTGAGAAACGGGTCGCTCTGGCAGCGCTCCAGAATTGGGGCGGGAGACCAGCGTTCGAAACTCTCGCCGTTGTCTCTGCTGATCGCCAGTCCGCCGAACAGGTGCACGCGTACCGTCGAGCCAGGATTCCAGCCAAGGTAATAGAGATAGATGCCATCATCGTTTTCGACAATGCAGGACGGCGTGACGCCGTTGTCGTCGAAACAGCCGAGTTCGCCCGGCGACAACACCGGCTGTTCACTGTTCTCAAGAACTTTTGGCGGCCCCGAAAGATCGACCAGCGCCCAACCAACATGCGATCGGTTGTCGTCGTCACGGCCCGAATAATAGATCTTGAAAAGACCATTTCCGAGCGGCTGTGGCGTCGGCACCATCGCATGGGTCCGGGACCACCACAGCGAGCGATCGGGTTTGATCAGAAGCCCTAGTTTGCGCCAATGAGCCAAAGTGCTTTCCTCGTCGCCCGCGCCGTCACATCAACGGTGAGACCATGGTCCACCGGCCCGTGCCGCCCCATTCGAGCGGGTAATCCCGATCTACGTCACCCACTGCATGGTCGAGGTCGTAACGGAACAAGCAGATATCGCCGATGTCGTGCGCCGATGTCGTATCCAGCTCCGAGCTACCGAGCCTGAACTTGGTGCCGCCGGCGGTGAAGTCCCTTCCGTATTTCGACATCCCCACGATCAGGCCGATGCCCTGGGGCTCCAGGTCGTGACAGTGCCAATCGAAGAAGCCGCCACCGCGTGGGTAGTGGATTACTTGCGGCCGCAGCATGCCGCCCTTGTCACCGGTTTGCATTGTCTCGGTTCGGCTGGTGAGCGCCCGCCAGATCGCGTCCATGCGCTCAAAGACTGTCGCGACCTCCGCCAGAGAATCCTTTCTGCCATCGAAGACGAAACAGAAGGTTTCGAAGAGATGCTTGGTCTTCGACGGTGGGTTGACGTCACGCCGCCACCAATGGGCATTCGTCTCCAGCCGTTCCGGATCGCTTGCCGGATGCTTCGACTGCCAATCGAGCAACGTGGCTTTGCAGCTATCCATGAGGGATTCTGGGAATACACGTTTGAGGACAACGATATCGCCTCCCATGATCGTCCGTGCGGCCTCGGCCAACCCGGATGTTGGTATCGCTCCGCTCCAGTCGAGGTGGCTTTCAACCAGTTTCATTGCAGATTTTTCGTTGCCAACCGAAACGGGAGTCCGTGTACTTAGCGCAGGATGGCGATGGTGCGATCGGTCATGAAGCGCGACTTGCGGAATTCAAAATTCATGTCACCCATAACCTCTCGGAAAGCGATGGTTTCCCCGGGATATTCGCGCGAATTGAACTCATCCAGCATCAGTACGCTGCCAGGTATGAGATGCGGCTTGACGGCTTGGAACGCCGCCTTCGACGGCTCGTAAAGCGCCATGTCGAAATAGGCGAGTGCAATCACGAGTTCAGGGTGTTTCTTGAAATAGTCTTTCGCGGTCTTCGCGACGTCCCCCTTCACGAGCTCGGTCTTGCGGGTATTGCGCAGAACGCTGTTTTCCTCGTGATAGCCTAGCAAGGCATCGAGGTAGCTTTCATAGTCGTCTGAAACCTTGTATCCGCCTTCCACGATCGTCTCGCTGCGGCGGTCTTGGTCCGACACGCTGGGGTAACCGGTGAAGGTATCGAACCCAATCACGCGCCGGCTGGCATTGAACGGTTCATATAAGGCCCGTAGATTCTCGAACAGCACCAGATTCTGACCCCACCAGGTGCCAAACTCGACGATGACCCCTGGCTTTCCCTCGATCAATTCGTAGAGCTCGTTCAGGAACAAGACTTTTGCCAGGGCCGAACTTCGCATGAAGAGCCCGAGGCAGATCATCAACTGGTCGTCCGGCATCGGGCGCTCGCGGAATAGGCGATAGAGTATCTCCCGATGCGCCATCTGTTCGTCGGTGGCTTTGGTCTCGCCCTTGTATCCAAATTGTTTTTGATCGCTGCTCATGACTCCATCCAATGCATTTAATGATACGGCCGGGTGCTCAACCGTCGAAATACCGGTGTTTCAGGGTGCGCGCCCGCCGGTCGTCGGCGGTGAAGACCGTAGCCCCCTCGCCTATGGCAACCGCGCCGTCAGGCAGATCGCTGGTAATCGATGCGTCCATGGCAACAAAGCAGTCGCTACCGATCCGCGTGAAATCCTTCAACGTAGCATTGACACCAAGGAAACTATGCTCGCCGATGTCGCAATGACCGGAAATACAGACGTGCGATGCGATGTAGACATGGTCGCGGATGACCGTCGCGTGCCCGATGTGGTTACCAGACCAGATTATAACGTTGTTGCCAATTTGCACCGTCGGCTGGATCGTCTGGTTCTCGAGGATAAAGCAGTTATCGCCAATGGAAAGATCCGGCCAAGTCACAGACTTGGTACAGACATAGGACACCAACTCATACCCCGCCTCCCGCGCCTGCTGGAACTTCTCTTCCCGAAGCCGGTTGAGTCCCCGGTACGACAACGCGACATGCATCGCGTGCGAGGAAGGCGGAAACCGATTCGGTGCTTCGCTGAACGGAACGAGGGGCAAGCCTTCAAATGTGTCGGCATCGACGAAAGCGTCATCGACCGTGAAGGCCGAAACGCGGTGGTCACTATCATTCTCGAAATAATAGCGCGCTAGCGAGGCGATTTCGCGATTCCCAAAGATGACGAGGTTGGCCACGATGATCGCTGTAGCGGCTAGGAAAAGCTCAGGTCGTTCCAGGTAAGGGGGTCGCCAGTCGAGACATTCCGGTTCAATCGTGCGCCGATTACCGCTGCCTGGTGCCCGGCCTTGATACCAACGGCTGGGCGCTTAACTTCCAGAAGCTCGGCCGTGATGACATCGCCCTCAGACGCCGCGACCGCGAACCACAAACCGTTTCGCCTACCTTGATCCCGTTCCGGCTGCAAAATACGTTTCTCGCCGTCCCCAATTGCCTCATGCGCGGCACGGATACCCTCGATCATGGTCTTTAATTCACCGGGTTCCAGTGCATAGAAATGGTCCGGGCCGGCCATAGACCGGTCGAGCGTAAAGTGCTTTTCAATCGAATGGGCGCCGCGCGCAGCCGCAGCGATCGGCGCGAAGATTCCGAGCGAATGATCGGAGAATCCGACCGGCCCGCCGAACGCGGACCGCAGGGTGTTGATTGCCGCTAGGTTCACATCGGCGTTTTCGAGCGGGTAAACCGACTGGCATTGCATCAGGCTGACATCCGCCAGGCCTAGGCCAAGGCAGACCTCGACCGCGTCCGAAATTTCGCCCAGGCCGCACATCCCGGTCGACAGGAACAGTGGCTTGCCGACTGCCGCCATCCAGGCCACCAGATCAAGATTGGCGGTTTCCGATGAGCCGACCTTCAAGAAAGGTACGCCCAGTTCGGCCAAGGACTTGATCGACTCCCGGTCGAAGGCAGATGCGGAAAAATGCAGCCCTTGCCCCGTCGCATGTGCCTTAAGATCCGGCAGCCAGTCCACATCGAGCTGCACCGACTTGAAGATGTCGTGAACTTCCCCGCCATCCGGATAGAGCACGTCCGCACGGAAGAGTTGAAACTTGACGGCGTCGGCGCCTGCCACCTTCGCGGCGTCAATCAATCTGCGGGCAACATCTTTCGACTGATTGAAATTTGAGCCGACCTCGGCGATCACGTAGGGCGACGCTCCGGCGCCAACAAGACGGCCGTCAATGGTGAAAGTGTCATTCAACATGGTATCAGCTTCACTTCCTTAAGAATACGATCGGTCCCCTTCCCGTCTACTAGGGCCACGCCCGCGCGCGACATGCGAGCACGGAGGTCTGCTTCGCCGATCATCTCCGAAACGGCGTCGGCAATGGTGCGGTCATCAACGTCGTCCAACAGACCCAGCACCATCAGAGCCCCGCTCTCCGCGAACGCAAGGTTGGCCCGATGATGCGCCGGGCTGAGCGACACCGCAATCGTTGGCATACCCATTGCCGCCAGCTCGTATTTTGTAAGCCCGTTGGCGCAAACGCAGAGATCAGCGCTACCCATTTGCGCCGCAAGCGAACGCGGCGCGTCGACCAGATGGACCTTATCGGGAGCGTGCGCGGCGATCGCTCCAATCTGCCGCTTGTTCTCATCCGAAAACAAGGCACCCATCACCATGTCGATCTGAATGTCGCGCTCCGGCATGCTGAGAAGCGCCTCTAAAATTCCCGGTGCGGCCATATACGGATCGGCTCCGCCGCAGGTAACGAGAATGCGCTCAACAGCACTCCGTTCCCCACGTCGGGTAGCATTCCGATAGCTCCGTGCAAGCGGAAAATACTGCGGCCCCGCCAAGATACGGCCAGCGAGGATCCGGCACGGTCCGGGTTCGCCAACATAGGGGGCGACGATAAAATCCACCGTCGGCGCACCAGCCTGGCATCGATAGCTCTGTTCGCCATATCCGTCAAAGAAAACAATCGGTACGGCGGCGTTGCCGACATCGGCGATTTCCGCGAACAACCCGTCCTGTTCCGCGCGCCAACAAGTGTGAACAAGGTCGTAGACGACCGCATTTGCCCTGGTTTCCGACAACCACTGCTGCGGCGTAGACCCGCTATGCACAGATGTCGCGAAGCCACCCTGTTCGAGCAGGGAAAGAATTTCGTCATGGGTGCTGGACGGATAGAAATGCACCGCGACGCCGTGGTCACGCAACGCCTCGGCAAGGACGAGCGCGCGCGCCAGATGCCCGAAGCCGATCTCCGGTCCGGCATCGACACGAAACACCACGGTTGATGCATGCGCCAACGCTCAGCCTTTTTTCCGATCGCCCGGCTTGGGCAAAGTGAAGATCGGCGTGATCGGCGGATAAGGAAGACGGGCAGCCAAATCCGGTATCTCCAGCTCTCGGGAAAAACGTTCGGCGAACACGTCGAAGGCCTTTGTGACCTGCCTTAGCTCCTCTTCGCCAAATGCATGGCACATGGTCAGCGAGCCGTTCATGAACACGCCCTGGCGGATCATTTCCGCCAGCATGAAGGTGCGGTTTACTGCCTGTGGATTCCCGCGCCCTTCCGATACGGCGATAAACCCGAGGCATGGCTCGTTGGTTACGGACAGCACATTTTCGAGACCATATTTTTTTATCGTGCGGCGCAGTTTCACCTGCAACCGACCGCCCATGGTCCAGAGATACTCGATGACGCCCTGGTCGCGAATCTTGCGGATGGTGGCCAGCGACGCGGCAAGCGATAGCGCTTCGCCCCCAAACGTGCCCGAGAAGAAGATGTCATCCATCAAACGCATGATATCGCGCCGTCCCGTAATGGCCGATAGCGGCATGCCATTGGCCATCGACTTGCCGAGACAGGTAAGGTCGGGCGTGACGCCATAGAGTTGCTGCGCCCCCCCCAAGGCGAAGCGGAAGCCGGTGACCACTTCGTCGAAAACCAGCACGGCGCCGGACTGGTCCGCCGAAGCGCGGATCGCGGACAACGAAGCGCACGGATCATCGAGCTGCATCGGCTCGACGATGATCGCCGCGAATTCGTCAGGATGTTCCTTGAGCTTTGCCGCAACCGAATCTGGGTCGTTGGCAGATGCCTTGTCGGTCAAGGCCCGGATGCAGCCTGGAACACCGAGGTCACGCGTCGTCGTTCCGATATACCAGTCGTGCCAACCGTGATAGCCGCAGGCGAGCACCCGCTCGCGACCCGTAAAGGCGCGCGCCAGCCGGACCGCGGCCGAGGTGACATCGGATCCGTTCTTGGCGAAACGTACCATCTCCGCACTGGGCACCACTTCGACGATCAGTTCCGAGAGCTCGGCCTCGAGCTGCGTCGGCAGGCTGAAGGAAATACCGCGCTCGAGCTGATCGCGAATCGCAGCATCCACGTCAAGGTCGCAGTATCCAAGGCCGACGGCGGCCAGAGCCATTGCAAGGTCGACGAATTCATTGCCGTCGATATCGAAGAACCGGGCGCCCTTCGCCCGGTCAACGAATAACGGCGCATGACCGTCAGGCAGCTGGATATGCGCCTTGCTGAAGGTCTGTGACCCGGTGGGTACCGTTTCCAACGTGCGCTTCAGCGACTGGCGGCTGGCCACGAACATGTTATGCCCGGAGTCTTCGGCCATCATGCCTCCGACAACACTGGTTTTTTCAAGCTTGGCCAGTTCGACGGATTGAGCAGCCGATCATCACGCCAGGCGCAACGACTGGCCTCTACCTTCTCAATCTCGACAGACCGGGCGGCCGCCTCCGCAATCTCGCGGAACTGGCTGACACTGTTGACGCCGATGATAACCCGCGAAACCTGCGGCAACTGCGAGACGAAGGCCAGACAGAGCGCAAGACGATCGACACCTTTGGACCGCGCGGCCGCATCAAGCGCCGCCATTTCCGTAGCGACCGGCACAAAAATAGCATCGATCTCATCCAAACCAGCTAGCAAGACGCCCTGCAGAAATACCGAGCGGGCATGGATCTCAACTCCCTTTTCGGCCAGCATCGATAAGTGACCGGAACGGATCAGCCGCTGGTCCGCTATGCTGAGCGGTAGTTGAACAACCTCGGGTATGAAGCGCGCCATAATCGCCTCGATTTCGGAAGCCTCGTACACTGAAACACCGATCCGCCGAGTAATGCCATCGGCGCGGGCATGCTGCAGGGCATCCCACAACCGCGGCCCGTTAGACTCCACGAGATCAGCCGCACGGTGCACCAATACGGCGTCAAGCTCCCGCACGCCCAACCGGTCGCGCGCCTGACGGACCTGCTCGGCAATGCTGACTGCAATCTCCCCGTTGAGCGTTCCGTCCGATAGCGGCAAAATTTTGGTGACGACCTTCGCGTCTGCCGCATTCGCTCGTGCAAGCGACTTGCCCAGCACGTTTTCGGCTGTGCCATATCCGACCGCGGTATCAAATCGATCGATGCCCATTTCGAGCGCTGAGCGAACGATCGCCGCCGCCTGTTCGGCCGACACCTGCCCGGATCCCGGAACGGTGCCGTACGGTATCCCGAAATTCACGGTACCAATGGTCAGATTATCAAGCGCCATCTACAGCTTGCCGCATGCCTGCGTCACTGCGCCGGGCAAAGACGAATCCGTTCGGTTTTTCTTCGACGACCACGAAGCCGGCCTTCCGAAATGCAGCTACGGATACTTCGTTTTCGCGATTGACCCCGGCCTGGACCGAGAGACACGACAATGTGTCCAAAGCAAAATTGCTGGCGGCGGTAATGGCGCATGAGCCGAAGCCCCGGCCCCAAATCGAACGATCGAACAAGGCGATCCCCAGCCAGACGGTATTCCCGTCATACCCATGGAGCCGCACGTTGCCACAATGAACGTCGGCGACAAAGAGCCCGAAGAGCAAGCAATCCAACCGCTGCCAATTATCCCGAACGAAGTCTATTATGCACGCTTCATCAAGTTCCCCTCGGCCAACGGAGACGAAGCGCCGGACCTTAGGGTCATTCATGCCGCGCACGTAGGCGGGAGTGACATCGCTGTCGCGCAGAACGCGCAGTTCCGCCTTATCGTCTCCAGGCAGCAAAAGCGGCCGAAACGGCTGTCTACTCAGGTCCCGCATTGGATCGAAGGTCTGGATGAAGAACCGATCGCGCTTCGCAGTGACTCCACCACATGGTCGACATCCTCTCCGGTCATACCGGGATGAAGCGGCAGGGTCAGCGCATTGGTATAATAGCGCTCGGCATTCGGGAAGTCGGCAAAGCACAGGTCGTAACGCGCGCGATAATAGGGATGACGGTAGACTGGAATGTAATGCACTTGGGTCCAGATGCCGTCAGCCTGCAGCGCTAGCATGACATCGCGCCGCGATATACCGACCGCAGAAAAATCAATCGCCACGAGGTAGAGATGATGGGACGAGCGTGCGCGCCAAGCCGCGTCGGCCTGCAGCGGCGTCACCTGATTGAACTCCCGGAAGGCATCGTCGTAACGCGCGGCAAGCTCACGACGACGCCGGACGAAGGCGTCCAGCTTGCCCATCTGCGAGAGCCCGAGCGCAGCATGCAGATCCGAGAGCCGGTAGTTATATCCGAGCTCCTGCTGTTCGTAGTACCAGGGCCCTACGTCCGCCGTCCCATCCTCCGCCTCGGCGAAGCGAAAATGGTCCACCATCTTCTCGATCCCATGGTTGCGGAACAGGCGTAGCCGTTCCGCCAAAGCTGCATCGTTCGTCGCGGCGACGCCGCCTTCCCCGCTTGTGATCGGCTTCACGGGATGAAACGAAAACACGGAAATATCGGCGTAGGCGCAGCAACCAACTGGGTGGCCATCGTCGTCGCTGGCCCCAAGCGCATGCGAGGCATCTTCGACTATGAACCTGGAACCGGCAACCTTACGGATCGCTTTGCCGTTTGTGCTGAGCCCACCCATGTGCACCGGCACCACGACCTTCACCCGCCGGCCAGCGGATTCCTCGCGCTCGATGGTCGCTGCAAGCGACTTCAGATCGCAACCCACTGTATCTGGGTCGATGTCACAAAATGCAACCTCGCCGCCGCAGTAGTGAAACATGTTGGCCGATGCGCAGAAGGTGATCGCCTGTGTTACCCCGACATCGCCAGGCCCCACGCCGCATACGCTGACAGCCCCGTGCAGCGCGGCGGTTGCGTTGGCGAAGGCGACGACATGGGCGGCGCCAATCCGGTCGGCGATGGCGCGTTCGAAGCACTCCACGACCGGCCCCTGGGTCAGGAAGTCGCTCTTTAGGACTTCGACGACGGCCGCGACGTCATCGTCATCCACCAGTTGCCGGCCATAATGGAGGGGCCGGAGCGCCATCAGTCGATCACCGCGCGTAGTTGGTCGACGCTCAACCATTCTGTGTTTGAATCGCTGGCGTAGCGGAAGTCCTCGTCGATCGGCTTGCCGACCTGGCCGTCATAGGTATTCGGGTCGGTGCCGCGGCGATAAGGTACCTGCTCGCCCTTGATAACGAAGAAGTCCTCTAACTCAATTGTGTGACGCGCTTCCTCGGAGGGCACCATGACCTCATGCAGCTTCTCACCCTGCCGGATACCGATGATCCGCTGCTCGCAGCCAGGCGCGATTGCCTCCGCAAGATCGGTAATCCGCATCGACGGGAGCTTCGCGACGAAGGTTTCACCGCCGTTAAGCATCCCGGCACAACGCGCGACGAACTGAGCGCCTTGGTCGAGCGTGATCCAGAAGCGCGTCATGCGTGAATCGGTGATCGGAATCATGCCGGTTTCCCGCATCTTCTTGAAATAGGGAATGACACTACCGCGCGAACCGATCACGTTGCCGTAGCGGACATTGGCAAAACGCGTGCCATCACCACCGGCTAGATTGTTTGCCGCAATGAAAAGCTTGTCCGCGCAAAGCTTGGTGGCGCCGTAAAGGTTGATCGGATTGACCCCCTTGTCCGTCGACAGCGCCACGACTTTTTTCACGCCGCTGTCGATTGCCACGTTAATGACATTCTCGGCACCCATGACATTGGTCATGATGCATTCGATCGGATTGTATTCCGCTGTCGGCACCTGCTTGAGCGCGGCCGCATGGACAACGATATCGATGCCCTGAAATGCCCGGCGTAGGCGCGCCTCGTCTCGAACGTCGCCGATAAAGTACCGAAGGTTTGGCGCATCCAGTTTCTGGCGCATTTCGAATTGCTTCAATTCATCGCGGGAAAAGACGACGAGACGCCGCGGCGAATATTTTTCCAGCAGTAATTTAATGAACCTCTTCCCGAAAGAGCCTGTGCCGCCGGTGACGAGGATCGAGCTTCCGTTGATATTCATCGTGAAAAATGATCCCGTTTGATTTCGGTTTTAGTGTGTCGCAAGAACGCGGCCATAGACCTGCAACGACTCGTGCAGGGAAGGCATCGGACGCCCAAGAACAGCCGCCGCCTTCGAACAATCGAGCGACATATCGTGCGGACGCGGCGCCGCAAGGTTGCCATCCTCAACTGAACCGACGTGGATCAAGGTTCTGTCCAAGCCCAAGCGCTCAGCCCAGCGAAGCGCGAAGTCGTACTTACTGATCCGGTTGCCCCCGGCGAGATGCAACACTCCCGACACGCTCCGATCGACCAATTCAACAATCATGGCGCTCAACAAGTCCGACGCGACCGGCGTGAAGAAAACATCCGAAAAAGCATTGACGGCACGACCTTCGGACAGCTGCTCTGTCAACCAATCGTGGAATGACTTGCGCCATGGGAGGCTGGGTCCAAAAAAATTTGTCCGCACGACGAGGGATTGGGGGTGGGCTTGGCGCACCGCAACCTCACCCGCCGCCTTCGTCCGAGCGTAAACATTGATCGGCCGGGGAGGAACATCCTCTGCAACCAGCGGATGCGTCCCATCCCAAAGATGATCCGTTGATATCTGGACAAAACGGCAGCCCTGTTTGCTGGAGGCTTCCGCAATGCGGCCGGCCAAGCTCGTGTTTAACAGAGCCGCTTGATCCGGCTCGCTTTCACATTGATCGACATTGGTGAGACCAGCACAATTTATGACCACGTCAGGCGCAATACCGCATATGACACGGCGACAAGCATCGTCCCCATCAAGCAGATCCGTTTGAAAACCAAACGGCGCGAGGTTTCCTGGAAGTGGGTGCTTCCAATGAAGCGCAACGACTTCGCGACCCAGCGTATGCAAGTAACTGGCAAGTCGCACCCCAAGCAGACCGCTGGCCCCGACAATCAACCATCTCTCAGCGCCATTCACGTGCCGTCGCTCGTTTCAAACGCGTGAGCCAACTCACGGTTGCACGGGTTAAAACAAAGTGCGCTCCCCCCCAGAGACTTTGGCTGGATCGGAATTTGTCCAGAAACTGGATTCAGCCGCATTGGTTCGTTAATTGTTTCTCTAGGATGCGGACCATTTTGGAGTCAGGCCGGAGCGGACAACTTGATAAAAATGGCGGTATCCCGGTGTCATCCGAGCACGCTACCGCAGGCGAGGTGAATCGCCGCCACCTCGGTTTTTCTCGTACCGTCCTCTACCATGTTCATTCGGTGAACGTCAATTCCTAAATGCCCGGCCGACTTGGCAAAAATGGCTGATTTCCTGGCTTAATTTGCCAATTTTGCGGCGTCAGGCGGGCGATTTCGAAGGCATCGGCAATCCTATCAAGGCTTAACTGGAAACCCCTGAATGTGCCATGCATGCTGCCCCCAGCCGTACCGTCGCGACCCGGAGATAGGCACATGGCAAACACGGATAGATTTGCCTTTGGCGAGAACTGGCGGCAATTCGCGACCACACTCGACGCCGAACGCATCGATCAGGCCGAAGCATCGTTGCGAGCATTCTTACGAGCAGACAACCTTCGTGGAAGCCGTTTCCTTGATATCGGTTGCGGTTCCGGCCTGTTTTCGCTCGCCGCCCTGAACCTGGGAGCACGCGAGGTGATGGCCGTCGATTTCGATCCCAACTCTGTCGCCACCACCCGCTTGGTCCTGGAGCGATACGCGGCATCAAAGGTTTGGCAATGCCGTCAGGATGACATCTTCGAGATGTCTATGGACAATTACGGCACTTTCGACATCGTTTATTCTTGGGGTGTCCTTCACCATACGGGGGACATGTTCCGCGCGATCGACTGCGCTGCAAATTTTGTACGGCCGGGCGGCCATTTCCTCATCGCCCTGTACGGCAAGACACCATTCTGCAAGTTTTGGCAGTGGGAAAAACGGAATTTTGTGGCTCACCCGCGGTGGTTTCCTTTTCTGGCGAGGACTCTCTACAAGGCTCTGCTCATCCTTGGTCTGCTGGCTTCAGGCAGGAATCCATTGCTTTATATAAAGAGCTACCGGACGCTCCGCGGGATGAATTGGAACCATGACGTGGAGGATTGGCTCGGGGGCTATCCCTATGAATCCATCGAACCATCCGCCACCATCTGCTTCGTCGAGGAACGCGGATTCCAGCATGTCCAATCAAAAACCGAAAATCGATTTGGTTTGTTCGGTTCAGGCTGCGATGAATTTCTGTTTCGGCGCACCCGATGAGGTGAGCTAGGGGCATCCATCTAGCCGGGGCCTCGTCAGACGTCGTGCCGGTCGTCGGCCCGGGCCTTGTGAAATTCGTGCGGGCCCGAGAAGCGTGCGATCGGCACCGTATGGGTGGTGAGCCCCTGATCCTCGTCCCACATATGCAGCAGCAAGCCGGGTGGCTCCATGATGTACTGCGTCATCGAGTCCGGATGGAAGTCGAGGTAGAGTTGATGGCCCGTACTCGGTGAAATACCGACGGTTGCGTGCTCCCAGCGGAGCTGAACCCCGCGATGGGCGTGACCGCAGGTGACCCGCATGACTTGCGGGTGATCCTTGAGAAGGGCGCGGAACTTGTCCGCATTCCCGCAATTAAGGCGATCCATTTCCGCCAAATAGATACGGAGGGGGGGGTGGTGCATGAAGATGAGAGTCGGTTTTTCTCTCGCCTCGTTGAGCCGCGCTTCAAGCCAGCCCAAGCGTTCCTCACAAAGGATGCCGCCATCCTCGCCCTCGATCGTCGTATCGAGCGCGATCATGCGAAGGGGGTCGCCCTCCACCACATAGTGGAGGAAGCCTTCGGCCGGCAGGTAGCTGTGCGTAGGGCGAAAGACCTTGCGAAGGGTATCGCGATTGTCGTGATTGCCAGGGATCACATAGAACGGCATCGCAAGGGGTTTAAGGATCTCGAGAAACTTTTCGTATTCGTCTTCCCTGCCGCAATCGACCAGGTCGCCCGTTACGATGACCGCATCCGGCGTCGCCGGAAGGGACTGCAACCGGGTGATGGCGTCCTTCAGGAAATCGGCCGGATCAAAATCGAAGAACGAAGGAATCTCGGATGAACGAATGTGGGTGTCGGTGATTTGAGCGATAACCATGGAAAACATTCGAATGCCTGACCTGAATTTCGGGAAAACTCTGTAACACTTATGTGACGCTTTAAAGACACCTTATCGAGCGTCGGGCAAGGAAATGGTGGAGCCGAGGGGGGTCGAACCCCTGACCTTCGCATTGCGAACGCGACGCTCTCCCAACTGAGCTACGGCCCCGAAGAGGCGGGAGTGTGTTCCGTCCCCCCGCCGGCTGTCAAGACTTCCCCGTGGCGGGACGCTAATCGAAAATCCTTGAAAAACTCCTTAAAACTTAAGCCCTACGGCGGGCGATCTTCCGCGTTGCCTTGCTTGCACCGGAGAGCCCCTTAAGGGTAGGGTTCCCGGTCTCTCTCCCCACAAGGTCGTGGCCAAAACTTTCGATGTCTTCCGTCCTTCTTCTCGTCGACACCGTGATCGACATCTACATTTGGCTTTTGATCATCTCCGTGATCTTAAGCTGGCTCGTCGCCTTCAACATCGTGAACACCAGCAATCGGATCGTTTACGTGATTGGCGAGTCCCTCTTCCGCATTACGGAGCCTGCGCTCCGCCCCATCCGGCGGTTCCTGCCCTCGCTCGGCGGAATCGACATTTCACCGGTGGTCCTGATCCTGGCCCTTATCTTTTTACGGAACCTGCTCTTCGAATACCTTGGTTAAGGGGTCCCCCTTTTCGGAAAGCCGGGAGGGGATCCATGTGGCCGTGCACCTTAGCCCGAAGGCCCGGCAAAACCGGATCGAAGGTGTGATTTCGGATGCGGAAGGCGGCCTTGCACTCAAGATTTCGGTAACGGCCGCAGCCGAAAACGGCAAGGCGAACGCCGCCCTCATCCGTCTCCTTGCGAAGGAATGGCGATTGGCAAAGGGGCAAATCACCCTTGTCCGCGGAAAAAAGAGTCGCCGGAAGCTGCTGCGCCTGGCCGACGCGTCGGAAGCGCTTGCCACCCAACTCGACGCATGGTTGAAAGTTCATCATGGCTGAAGCAACGATCATCGACGGGAAGGCGTTTGCCGCGAACCTGCGGGCCGAGATCGCGCGAAAGGTGAGCGCGTTGAAGGAAGGCGGCGGGCCGACGCCGGGCCTTGCCGTCGTGCTGGTCGGCGAAAATCCGGCCAGCCAGATCTACACCCGAAACAAGGCGAAGCAGACCGTGGAAGCAGACATGCAGTCCTTCAAGCATGACCTTGCGGCCGAGACGAGCCAGGAGGAACTGCTGGCGCTGGTGGACAAGCTCAACCATGACGCGGCCGTCCACGGCATCCTGGTTCAGCTGCCGCTCCCCTCCCAGATCGACCCGAACGCCGTGATCGACGCGATCGATCCCGCGAAGGACGTCGACGGCTTTAATGTCACGAATGTCGGGCGCCTCGTCACCGGCGGCAAGGGCATGGTCCCCTGCACGCCGCTTGGTTGCCTGATGCTGCTTAAAGACACCCTTGGCGATCTGAGGGGGAAGCGCGCGCTGGTGCTGGGGCGCTCGAACATCGTCGGCAAGCCGATGGCCTTGCTGCTGCTTCGCGAGCACTGCACGGTGACGCTGGCCCACTCAAAAACCCAGGATCTGGCTGGGGAATGCCGACGCGCGGATATCCTGATTGCCGCCACCGGTCAGCCCCGGATGGTGCGCGGCGATTGGATCAAGGAAGGGGCGACCGTGATCGACGTCGGCATCAACCGGATCGAAGAAGCGAATGGAAAATCGAAGCTCGTCGGCGACGTCGCCTTCGATGAGGCGCTCTCCATCGCCGGCGCCATCACGCCGGTGCCGGGCGGCGTCGGGCCAATGACGATCGCCTGTCTTCTCAAGAACACCTTCACGGCCGCCTGCCAGCAAACCGGATTCGACCCCGAGAGCTTCTAGGAGAGACCGATGACGGCGCTGATCTTTGCCTGCCTTCTCTTCGTCGGAAGCCACGTGCTCTTTTCCAGCACGCCGCTTCGGGGAAATCTCATTCGGCTCTTCGGTGAATCTGGATTCCTGGGCCTTTATTCTCTCCTCTCTCTCTTTACCCTCGGCTGGATGATCGTCGCCTTCTTCGATGCGCCCCATGTGGAGCTGTGGGGCGATCTCTTGTGGGCGCGGGGGCTGTTGCTGTTGCTCATGCCGATCGTCAGCGTTTTCCTGGTGGCCGGCACCACGTCGAAGAACCCGACGATGGCGGTCTTCGGAAGGCTGGGCGGGCCGGAGGACATCCCGGGCATCTTCCGCATCACCCGCCATCCGGTCCTGTGGGCGCTGGCACTGTGGTCGGGCGGCCACATACTGGCGAACGGGGACCAAGCGTCCCTTCTTTTCTTCGGCGCCTTCCTCACCCTTTCGCTCGCCGGCCCTTTTTTGGTCGAGCAGAAGAAGCGTGCGGAACGGGGCGCCACCTGGGAGGCCTTCGTCGAGAAAACTTCGATCCTGCCCTTTGCGGCAATCCTCGGCGGACGTACGAAGGTGACGCTCGCCGAGATCGGCTGGTCGAAGATCTTAATCGGGCTTTTGCTTTATGCGGCGCTCATGCTCGCCCATGAGTGGCTTTCCGGCGTACCGCTCGTTCTTCTCGGCTAGATTTTGGGAACGCTAGTCCCGCTTCTTCGCAGAAAGCCGAAGCCTTAGCGCGTTAAGCTTGATGAAGCCTTCCGCATCCTTCTGGTCGTAGACGTCGTCCGCCTCGAAGGTTGCATGACCCGGATCGTAAAGGGTGGTTGGCGATTTCCGCCCTACGACGCTCGCCGTTCCCTTGTAAAGCTTCATGCGCACGGTGCCGGTCACGTTTTTCTGGCAGGCATCGATCGCCGCCTGGATCATTTCCCGCTCCGGCGAAAACCAAAAGCCGTTATAGACAAGCTCGGCATAGCGCGGCATCAGCTCGTCCTTCAAATGCGCAGCCCCCCGATCCAGCGTCAGGCTTTCCATCGCCCGGTGCGCGAGACAAAGAAGCGTGCCCCCCGGCGTTTCGTAAACGCCCCGCGACTTCATGCCGACGAACCGGTTCTCGACGATGTCGGCCCGCCCGATACCATGAGCACCGGCAAGTTCATTCAGTTTCTTAAGAAGCGCCGCCGGACTTAAGCCTTTTCCGTCGACCTTTGTCGCGTCGCCTCCTTCGAAATCGATCTCGACGGTGGCGGGCTTGTCCGGAGCCGCCTCAGGGGCCACCGTCAAGTTGAACATGGCCTCTTCCGGTTCGGCCCAGGGATCTTCCAGCGCCTTGCCCTCGTAGGAAATGTGGAGAAGATTCGCATCCATCGAATAGGGCGGCCCACCCTGGGCCCCCTTGTTGACCGGGATCCCATGGCTCTTCGCATAGGCGACAAGTTTCGTCCGCGAATCCAGGTCCCACTCCCGCCAAGGCGCGATGACCTGGATGTCCGGATTCAATGCGTAATAGGCAAGCTCGAAGCGTACTTGGTCGTTGCCCTTGCCCGTCGCCCCATGGACGACGGCGTCCGCTCCGGTTTCGGCGGCGATTTCGACCTGCCGTTTGGCGATGAGCGGACGCGCGATCGCGGTGCCGAGCAGGTAGACCCCCTCATAAAGCGCATTCGCCCGGAACATCGGGAAGACAAAATCGCGGACGAATACTTCCCGAAGGTCTTCGACGAAGACTTCCCTGACGCCGGCTGCCTCCGCCTTCGCCTTCGCTTCGGTAAGCTCGTCCCCCTGACCAAGATCGGCCGTGAAGGTGACGACCTCGCAACCATAAGTCTCCTTCAGCCAGTGCAGGATGACGGAGGTATCGAGCCCACCGGAATAGGCCAGGACCGCTTTCTTTACCTTGGTGCCCATCGCCCTAATTCCCTTCTGCCGTCGCCTTGGCCGGAACCTTCGGCTGCCGCCGACTGGCCGATTTCAACTGTCCACAGGCGGCAAGGATATCCTGCCCCCTGGGGATACGCACCGGCGAAGCATAGCCTGCCGCGTTCACGACGTCCGCAAAGGCGGCAATCGCCTCCGGCGTTGAACATTCGTAAGGCGCCCCCGGCCAGGCGTTGAAAGGAATGAGATTCACCTTCGCCGGGATACCCTGGATCAATTTCACAAGCCGCTTCGCATCCGCGACGGAATCATTCACACCTTTCAGCATGACGTACTCAAACGTAATGCGCCGCGAATTTGCCGCTCGCGGATAGGTCCGGCATGCTTTCATCAATTCGGCCAACGGATATTTCCGGTTGAGCGGTACAAGCTCGTCCCGCAATTCATCCGTCGTCGCATGCAACGAGATCGCGAGTTGCACGTCAAGCTCATCCCCCGCCCGCTGAATCATCGGCACGACCCCTGCCGTAGATAAGGTGATCCGCCGTTTCGAAAGCGCGATTCCTTCCCCGTCCACCAGGATACGAATTGCCTGGGCAACATTCTCGTAATTGTAGAGCGGCTCGCCCATCCCCATGAAGACGACGTTAGAAATGTACCGTCTTTCCTTCGGGCTTGGCCACTCATTGAAGTGATCCCGCGCGATCAACATCTGACCGACGATTTCGCCCGGCGTAAGGTTGCGAACCAGCTTCTGGGTCCCGGTGTGACAGAACCGGCAGGTGAGCGTGCAGCCCACTTGAGAGGAAATGCAAAGCGCGCCTCGGTCCGTTTCCGGAATGTGGACGGTTTCCGCTTCACTCCCGTCCGCAAAGGCAAGCAGCCATTTCCGTGTCCCATCGGCGGATTCCTGAAGGCGGCGGACTTCCGGCCGCGTCACCCGGCAGCTTTCCGAAAGCAGGCCCTGGAGTTTCTTGTTAAAGGTCGTCATCTCCGAGAACTGCAGCACTCCCCGGTGGTAGATCCAGTGCCATAGCTGCTTCACCCGGTAAGGGGACTCCCCAAGGCCCGCAAAAACATCCCCAAGCTCTTCGCGGCTCAGGCCCACGAGGTCGCACACAGGCCCCGTCGCCGCCTCGTGCGCTGGCGGTGGCGACCCTAGAGGCCCCAGCTTTTCGATCCGTCCTTCCATGATGGTCCGTGTGATAGCGGTGGAAGTGCCGAAAACGCAATGGTTTTCGTTCGAATTCCGTCGGCTATTCGAGGCCGCAGGCGAGGGTGATGGCCCGATGGGATGCCGTAAAACCGGCCAGCGAGTAAGTGTCCGTCGTTTTCGTCCCCCGCTTGGAAGTGCCGCCGACGACCATGCGGCTTCCCTTCTTCATGGCGGCGATGAGGGCCTGATCGGTTTTCGTATCCTCCGCCCAGGCCAGGTCCCCTTCCGTGAACAACGTGAATCTCGTCACCTTGTCGATTGTGATCGTTACGCTGGCTCCTTCCTTGAAGGAATAGCCGGCCTGGAAACTGACAACGTCTCGGGTTTTTGCGGCGGGGCGATGCGTGACTAGGATAAACACCTCGCCCCGGCGGACGTAGTCACCTTCTTCTTTCACGGGTCGCGAGGCGATGTAGCAAACCTTTGCGTCATTCTCGGTGTAGTAATAGGCATCCCACCGCTTGAACGCGCCGAGGCCCTTGATTTCGTCTGCCAAGGCCGGACCGAAAACGAAAAGAAACGCCACGACAAGAAGGAGCTGCCTGCTTCCCCTTCGCAGCATTCGGGTCTTCCCTTCCCTTCTCCTCCGCAGCTTAACCATCGACTTCCAACACCTCGCCGGTTTAGGTAAAAAGTCTGTCCCGGTGTCCTTCGCCGGAAGTAGATCCTAGTGTCATACGAGATCGGATCGGAAAAACCAAGATGCAAGCCGTTCTTTGCCAGGAATGGGGACCGCCGGAAAAATTGCGCCTCGAAGAGGTGTCATCGCCGGTACTTCATTCAAGCGGCGTTCGTATCCGCGTCCAAGCGGCGGGCATCAATTTTGCCGATTTATTGCTGATTTCTGGCCAATACCAGGAAAAACCGGCCTTTCCCTTCACCCCCGGCCTCGAGGTGGCGGGCTTCATTATGGAATGTGGTGAGGACGTCACCACCCTTTCGCCGGGCCAACGGGTCATGGCCGTCGTCGAGAGGGGTGGTTTCGCCGAAGAGGCCGTTGCGGAAGCGTCCGCCGTCTTCCCGATCCCCGATCGCCTCGATTTCGTCTACGCGGCCGGTTTTCCCGTCGCCTACGGGACCTCCCATGGCGCCCTTGCCTGGCGGGCGGCGCTCAAGCCCGGCGAAACCCTGCTCGTCCATGGCGCGGCCGGCGGGGTCGGGCTGACGGCGGTCGAGATCGGAAAGGCGATGGGGGCAAAGGTGATCGCCACCGCGAGCAGCGCGGCGAAACTCCAGGTGGCGTCCAAGCATGGGGCGGATTTCTGCATCGATTCCCGCGGGGAAGACATCCGCACCCGCGTCAAGGAACTCACCAATGAGCGGGGGGCCGACGTCGTCTTTGATCCGGTCGGTGGTCCGGTCTTCGAGGCGTCGCTGCGCGCCACCGCCTGGGGAGGCCGCATCCTGCTCATCGGCTTTGCAAGCGGCGAGGTGCCCCAGATTCCGGCGAACGTGCTGCTCGTCAAGAACGTGACCGTCCACGGCTTTGTGTGGGGGAGCTATGTGAAACGAACCCCGGAGCGGGTGCGCGATTCCTTCGTGACGCTGCTCGGCTGGTGGGAAGAGGGCAAGCTACGGCCCCATGTCTCGGAGACCCTGCCTCTGGAGCGCGTGGTGGAAGCCTTGAATTTGCTGAAAACACGGCGCTCGATCGGCAAGGTCGTGCTCACGCCGAAAGGCGGATAGGGTTAAGAGGGGGGCGCGTTGACAGGGCCAAAGCGGCAGCCTGTCAACACGCAAAACGCCGGTCATCGGCGAGACAGGGAAGGAAGAACGCAATGTCTTCGAAGGTCTATCCGGACGCGAAATCTGCCCTCGATGGGCTTCTCTTCGACGATATGACGATCCTGGCCGGCGGCTTCGGCCTATGCGGGATACCAGAACACCTGATCGCGGCGATCCGGGACTCCGGCGTCAAGGGCCTTACCGTCGTCAGCAACAATTGCGGGGTGGACGGTTTCGGACTTGGCATCCTTCTCGAGACCCGCCAGATCCGCAAAATGGTTTCCTCCTATGTCGGCGAAAACAAGTTGTTCGAACAGCTCTACCTGGACGGCGAACTCGAGCTTGAATTCAATCCGCAAGGCACGCTTGCCGAGCGCATCCGCGCCGGCGGTGCCGGCATCCCTGCTTTCTTCACGAAGACCGGCTTTGGCACGATCATCGCCGATGGAAAGGAAACGCGCGAATTCGACGGCGAACATTACGTGATGGAGCGCGGGATCGTCGGTGATCTGGCCATCGTGAAGGCGTGGAAGGGGGATACGGAAGGCAATCTCCTTTACCGGAAGACGGCGCGAAACTTCAATCCGATGATGGCCTCCGCGGCGAAGGTCACCGTCGTCGAGGTCGAACAGCTCGTCGAGCCAAGCGAGATGGATCCGGATCAAGTCCATACCCCCGGCATCTTCGTTCAACGAATCCTGGAGGGAACCCATTTCGAAAAACGAATCGAACGGCTGACGACGCGGCCGAGTTCCGGAAAAGCGGCTTAAGGGAGGAAGGGAATGCCTTGGTCACGCGATGAGATGGCACAACGCGCCGGGCAGGAACTTCGGGACGGCTATTACGTCAATCTGGGGATCGGCATGCCGACCCTGGTTGCGAACTACATCCCTGAAGGCATGCAAGTAACCCTGCAGAGCGAGAACGGCATGCTCGGCATGGGCCCCTTCCCTTACGAAGGCGAAGAGGACCCGGACCTCATCAACGCCGGCAAGCAAACGATCTCGGAACTCGACAGCAGCAGCTATTTCGACAGTGCCACGTCCTTCGGCATGATCCGTGGCGGACATATCGATCTTTCGATTCTTGGCGCCATGCAGGTTGCCGAAAATGGCGATCTCGCCAACTGGATGATCCCTGGGAAGATGGTGAAGGGAATGGGCGGCGCGATGGATCTCGTCGCCGGCGTGAAAAAAGTTGTCGTCATGATGGATCACAATGCGAAGGATGGCTCGCCGAAGCTCCTGAAGAGTTGCATCCTGCCGCTGACGGGTGCGGGTGTTGTCGACCTGGTGATTTCGGACATAGGCGTGTTCGAGATCGACAAGGATGGCATGGTGCTCACCGAGCTTGCGCCTGAAATCAGCGCCGAAGAAATCCGCGCGCGCACCGAGGCGCATTTCACCGTCGCCGAGGGGCTGGCCTAAGACAGGCCTTCCGAACGCTTCTAACCGCCGAACGCTTCTAACCGAGGGGCGCCACCTTGAACGGGCGGACGTCGATTTCCTGCCAAACGCCGCCGGTAACGTAGGGGTCGTTGCGTAGCCAGGCGTCCAGCGTCTCGTGGGAAGAAAACTCGACGATCATGCAGGAGCCGACCATCTTGCCTTCGTCATCGAGGATGGCGCCCCCTTCGATGAACGCACCTTGCGTGCGCATCTTCCGCACCCCCTCAAGATGCGCTTCGCGCACCTTCATGCGGCGGTCGAGCGCCCCTTCATCCGTCCCGTCCTTGGCGATGATCAGAAACTGCATGTGGCTTCCCCCGAATCAGCACGCCTGTTTCGTGTCTTTGAAGAAGTATGGCAGCCCGCTTCTTCCTTGGCGAGCTTCCGGCCATTGCCGGAAGCCGGGGTGAATCATAAGTTGAGAAGATGCCAGGCCAGCCTTCCCTTCGCACACCGAGCGCACCGCTTTCCACGCCCGTCCAGGGGGCCCTTTGGATGATGGCGGCAGCCGCCGCCTTTGCCGTGCTCATCGGCCTCATCCGTTACATCGCCGAACGATACGATCACCACCCTTTCGAGATCGCCTTCTTCCGGAATCTCTTCGGGCTCGTTTTCATGTTGCCGTGGCTCTTTCGTGCCGGTTTCGGCGCGCTCAAGACGGAACGGCTTGACCTTTACACGGTACGAAGCGTCTTTGGGCTCATCGCGATGCTTACTTGGTTCACCGCCGTCACGATGATGCCGCTTGCGGAGGCCGTCGCCCTCAGCTTCACGGTACCGCTTTTCGCCACCGCCGCCGCACCCTTCTTCCTTAATGAGCAGGTCGGCTGGCGACGGTGGAGCGCGACAATAGTCGGCTTCCTAGGGGCGATGGTCCTGCTTCGGCCCGGCGCCAGCATCATCGATCCAGCGGCCTTTCTCGTTCTCACGGCGGCGGTGGCATGGGCGGCCACCGTCATCATGATCAAAATTCTGTCGCGGACCGAATCGGCGAACGCGATGGTGACCTACATGGTCCTGTTCCTGACGCCGATCTCGCTCATTCCGGCGCTCTTCGTCTGGAAGACTCCGCAATGGGAGGAATGGCCGGTGCTGGTCGCGCTCGGTGTATCGGCGAGCATCGGCCATTTGGCGATGACGCGCGCCTTCGCCGTGACGGACGTGACCGCGGTCCTTCCCTTTGACTACTTGCGTCTTCCCTTCGTTGCGATCATCGGCTTCCTCGTCTTCACCCAGGTGCCGGATCTCATGACCTGGGTGGGCGGAGCCATCATCGCGGTGGCCGCCATCTACATCGCGGAACGCGAGGCCCGCCTCAAACGGACGGCAATCACGCCGGCCTCGGCCGCGGCCATCGAGGGGGCGGGTCCCGCCGCCATCAAGAAGGCGTCGGACACGAATGCGCCTGCCTCGCAAGCACCGAAAAGCGAGGAATGAAGCGGTACGCGTTTTAGTGGCTATTTCTCGCGCTCGGGCGCGATTTCGTCGATCCGCCGCGCCAGATCGATGTCCTTTCGGGTAAGCCCATCGACATCGTGCGTGCTTAGGATAATCTCGACCCGGTTGTAGACGTTGAACCACTCCGGATGATGATCAGCCTTCTCGGCCAGGATCGCGACGCGGGCCATGAAGGCAAAGGCTTCCGAGAAATCGGCGAAATGGAAGGTCTTGCGGATCGCATCGCGTTCTTCATGTTCGATCCAGCCATGAATCTCATGAAGGGCCGTCGAACGATTCGTGCCGACGAGTTTTTCGGACATGGGTTTCCTCCCTGAACCTAGCCGACAGGATGGCCCTTGAAAAAGCGAAGATCAAGAGGCAGCGATCAGAGAAGTTCGTGGACGACGGCGCAGACCGCCGTCACGACCTCTTTCTCGAACCACGGGTTCTTCTTGAGCCATCGCCGATTGCGTGGGCTCGGATGGGGCAGCGGATAGATGCGCGGCGCAAATTCCTGCCAGGCACGCACGGTTTCCGTCAGTGTCGGCCGGGCGCCATCGCCCAGGTAATGGGCCTGGGCGTAGCGTCCGAAGAGCAACGTGAGTTGGATATTCGGCATCTTCCGAAGCAGGGATTCGTGCCATTTGGGGGCGCATTCCGGCCGTGGCGGCAGATCGCCTCCTGGCCCTTTGCCGGGGTAGCAAAACCCCATCGGCACGATCGCGATCCTGCTTTCGTCGTAAAACGTGTCGCAATCAAGTTCGAGCCATTCGCGCAGCTTGTCGCCGGAAGCATCGTTCCAGGGAATGCCGCTCTCCTGAACACGCATGCCGGGTGCCTGACCGATGATCAGGATGCGCGCCGTCGCACTCGCTCGCAAAACCGGCTTCGGGGCGAAGGGAAGGTACGCTTTGCAGTGTTGGCAGGCTCGGACCTCGCGAAGCAGCTTATCGAAGGCGGCCGTCATGCCGGCATCTTCTCCAGCAGTTCGCTCACATAGGCCGGCACGATCGCCGTGGCCGGCCCATAACGTTGCTCTTCGAAAAACGAGCGCCCTTCGGAAGGTTCCATGTTGAGCTCGACGGTTTGCGTGCGGCCGTTCTGACCCACCTCCTGAACGAAGCCGGCTGCCGGATAGACGCTCCCCGACGTCCCGATCGAAAGGAAGAGATCGCACTCGCCAAGGGCGGCATAAATTCGGTTCATTTCGAGGGGCATCTCGCCAAACCAGACGACATGTGGGCGCAAGCCCCCCGCGCGCATGCATTCTGGGCAGGGTATCTCGAGCGCGAGGTCGAAATTGCAGGCAAAAACCGACCCGCAAGCCCCGCAACGCGCCTTCAAGAGTTCCCCATGCATGTGGATCACGTTCTTCGAACCGGCGCGTTCGTGCAAATTGTCGATGTTTTGCGTGACGACAAGCACCTCGCCGGGCCATCGCGCCTCGAGCTCGGCCAGCGCCGTATGAGCGGCGTTTGGGCGAACCGCGTCGGAAAGAATGCCCTGGCGCTGGTCGTTGTAGAATGCGTGGACGCGCTTTGGATCGCGCAGAAAGCCTTCCGGAGTTGCGACGTCCTCAAGGGCTACCTTCGCCCAGATGCCGTCCTGGTCCCGGAGCCAGATGCCGTCCTGGTCCCGGAAGGTGGAAAGCCCGGATTCCTTCGAGATCCCGGCCCCCGTCAGCACCACGATGGATAGGCTTTTCGCATCTTCCATGACGGCGTAATACTAACGGCAATTCGGGAAAAGGAGATAGGTGTGATCCGCGTTCTTTTCGTCTGCATGGGCAACATCTGCCGTTCTCCGACGGCGGAAGGCATCTTCCGCGCAATGGTCGAAGGCGCAGGACTCGATCACTGCGTCGAAATCGATTCGGCGGGAACCCACAGCTACCACGTCGGCGAGCCCCCTGACTCAAGGGCGCAAGCCGCCGCCCGCGAGCGGGGAGTCGACATCGGCAACCTCCGCGCCCGCAAGTTCCAGAAAGGTGATTTCGAGGATTTCGACTACGTGCTGGCGATGGACCGAAGGAACCACGCCATCCTGCTCGGCCTTTGCCCGCCGGAACGTATGGACCGGCTTCACCTTTTCCTGAGTTTCGCGGCGGAGACCCTGGTGCGCGACGTGCCCGACCCCTATTACGGAAACGTCGATCGCTTCGACCGGGTGCTCGACCTCGTCGAACAAGGGGCGGCCGGGCTTCTGGCCGAGATCCAGGCCACCCTGGATGCCGCGCAGGCGTGAAGGACGTCGAAGCGGCGATTGTCAAGCACGCAGGCAGACGCCCCCAGCGTCTTGCGCCCCTTTCCGGAGGCTCCATCGCGCCGGTCTACCGTGTCGATCTCGAAGGGGGCGACCGGCTGGTTGCGAAAATAGGCGCGGAAGGAAGCGGCCTTGCGCTTGAGGGGCGCATGCTCCGCTTCCTGCACGAGAAAAGCCGGCTTCCGGTGCCCGAGGTCGTTCATGCGGACGACCGGCTTTTGCTGATGACCTATGTCGAAACCTCAGGTCCCATCACGGCGTCCGTCGAAGAGGACGCGGCCGAGTTGCTTGCCGATCTCCATGGCATCTCCGGCCCGAGTTTTGGCTTCGAGGAAGCGACGCTGATCGGTGGCCTTCATCAGCCGAACCAGCCTGCCGCCTCCTGGCGGGATTTCTTCCGCGACCAGCGCCTCCGCTACATGGCCGGCGAGGCGGCGAAGGCAGGGCGATTGCCCAACGCGCTCCTCGGTCGGATCGACAAGCTCGCGGCCCGCCTCGATGAGTGGATCGACGAGGCAAGCCCCCCCTCCCTCATCCACGGCGACATGTGGGGCGGCAACGTCTTGGCACGAGATGGCCGGATCGCCGCTTTCGTAGATCCCGCCATTTACTTTGCGGATCCCGAGATCGAGCTGGCCTTCTCGACCCTCTTCTCGACCTTTGGCGAGGCCTTCTTCCAACGCTATGGCGAGCTTCGCACCATGCGCGAAGGCTTTTGGGAAGCCAGGTGCGAGCTTTACAACCTTTACCCATTGCTGGTTCATGTACGGCTCTTCGGCGGCGGCTATGTCGGCTCCGTCGAACAAACCTTAACCCGCTTTGGCGCCTGATTGCCGTCCAGCGGGTAGTCGGCTTCGGCCCGGTAGATGGACCCGTTGTGCGAGAGCTTGCTTGAGAAAAACGTGAAGCGATCAACCGCGATCGGCCCTTTACGAAAAGGCTCGTGTACCGAAAGAAAGGATTGGAGGCGCGACACATTCTGGCCACGCAGGCGAGCCAAAGTCATGTGGGGAACGAATTTCCGGCGCTCCGGAGGCAAGCCAGCCCGCACGATGGCGGATTCGATCTTTTCCTGAAGATGGTGAAGGGCAAGGTTGCGCTCGACCCCGACCCAAATCTGGCGGGGGCTGCGTGCGTTGCCGAAGAAACCAAGTCCCCTTAGCCACATCGAAAAGGATTGGCCGCGAATCTCACGAAAGGAATCATCGATATCCTCCGCCACGTCTTCGCCCACCTCGCCGATGAAACGCAGCGTCATGTGCAGATTTTCCGGCCGCACCCATCTGGCATTGGGAATACCGGAACAGAGCGTGCCCAATTCGACCCGCACTTCCTCCGATAGCGCAATACCTACAAAAAGACGCAGCACGGCCCGCTTTCCTTCTCAAGGACCCGGATTCGGGTGAGCGGTATGAACGGCTTCGATGCCTTCGAGTACTTCCTTAGGAAGCGAAAGTGCAGCACTTTTGAGATCGCTTTTCAACTGTGCCGTCGTCGTCGCCCCGATAATCGCACTCGTCATGAAGGGACGGCTGGTTACATAAGCCAGCGCCATCTGCGCCGGGTCGAGCCCATGTGCCCTAGCCAGTTTTACATAGGCCGTCGTCGCCGCTTCGGCATGGGGATTCGTGTAGCGGTCCAGCCCGGTGAAAAGGGTGAGCCTCGCCCCTTCCGGCCGGTTGCCGTCGAGATATTTTCCGGAAAGCGTACCGAAGGCAAGCGGTGAATAGGCAAGCAGCCCGCAACGCTCGCGGATCGCGATTTCCGTCAAGCCCACCTCGAAACTTCGGTTGAGCAGACTGTACGGGTTCTGGATGCTTTGCATGCGCGCCCATCCCCTCGTCTCGGCAAGCTGCAAATAGCGCATCAGCCCCCACGGCGTCTCGTTCGAAACGCCGATCATGCGGATCTTTCCGGCCCGCACGAGATCGTCGAGCGCCGCGAGCGTTTCCTCGAGCGGCACGGAGGTTTCTTCGGTATGGCGGTAGCCGAGTTTGCCGAAGATATTCGTGCTTCGATCCGGCCAGTGGAGTTGATAGAGATCGATGTAATCCGTGCATAGACGGCGAAGACTGTTTCCCACCGCTTCTTCGATATTGCGACGGTCGAGGCAATGGTTTCCACCCCGGATATAAGAGAATTGCGCTTGTCCAACGACTTTCGTAGCAAGAATAACTTTGTCCCGCTTCTTGCGCGTCTTCAACCAGCTTCCGATATAGGTTTCCGTCCGCCCGTAGGTTTCTGCGCGCGGCAGTATCGGATACATTTCCGCCGTGTCGATAAAATTCACGCCCGCATCAAGTGCCAGATCGAGTTGGGCGTGGGCCTCGCTTTCCGTATTCTGCTCGCCCCACGTCATCGTACCGAGACAGATTGAGCTGACCCGGATTCCGGAGCGACCGAGCTCGCGTCTTTCCACGCTATCGTCCCCCCTCTTAAATCTTAGAGAATTTCGAGAACGTTTTCCGGCGGACGGCCGATGGCCGCCCGATTATTGGCAACGACGATGGGACGCTGAATCAGTTTCGGGTGTTTCGCCATCGCAGCGATCAGGCCGCCCTCATCCAGATCAAGGTCCTTGATCGCCTCGTATTCCTCCTCGTTCGTCCGAATCAGATCCTTCGCCCGAAGCCCAAGCTGGCCCAACAGCCGATGCAGTTCGGCTGCCGTCGGCGGTGTCTTCAGGTATTCGATCACGACGGGCTTGATTCCGCGTTCCCGCAAGAACTCGAGGGTAGCGCGCGATTTACTACACCGAGGATTGTGGTAAATTGTCACGGACATGATTTCTCCTTCGATCTTCCGCGTTTATAGCGCGATCCCGGGACGTGGGCGACGTTTTCTCTCATGGCTCTTCGCCGGCCTGTTTTTCTTCGCCCTTGCCGGAATGCCCCCTGCCGCCCTTGCGGCGGAGGCGGGGATGGAAGCGCCGGCCGCAACATCGGCGGAAGCAAAAGCGCTGCTTGAAACCCTCGAGAACGAGGAAGAACGGGAACGTTTGCTGGAACGGCTGCGCGCGCTTGCCGCCGTCTCGAAAGAAGTGGAGACGGCGCCGGAAGAAAGCATCGGCGCGCGGATCACTGGTCTTCTGATTACGCGCATTCAGACCGTCGGCACCGACCTTCAGGGGGCGCTTACCGTACTGGCGGATGCGCCGAAGGTCTTGAAGTGGATGAAAACTCAAGTGACGAGCGAAGCCGCCCGCGAGCGCTGGCTCGGCGTGCTGCTCTGGCTGGTGCCCGTGCTTGGGGCCGGTCTCATCGCCGAATGGGTTGTGCGCGTCCTGCTTTCCCGTCCGCGTGCGTCCGTCGAGGACCGCGTGACGGAGAGCACGAGCCTTCGCATCGTGCTGCTCGCCGTCCGGACCGTTCTCGACCTGCTCCCGATCACCGCCTTCGCGGCCGGAGCCTACGGGGTGTTGCCGCTCACAAGTGCCGAGGGCGATGTGCGCCTCGTCGTCATGATTCTGATCAATGCCAACCTCCTTTCGCGGGCCCTGCTCGCCGCCTCACGGATGGTGCTCGTGCCTCATGTAAGCTCGCTTCGCCTGCTTCCTTTGAACGACGCGACGGCGCGCTACATCTATATCTGGATCGGGCGGTTCACCTATGTCGCCGTCTACGGCTTCTTCATCCTGGCGGCGGCGCTCGCGTTCGGCCTGACGCCCGCCGGCCATGCCGGGTTAGTCAAGATCGTCGGCCTCATCCTTGCGGTGATGGGCGTCATCTTCATCCTCCAGAACCGGAGGGATTTCGCGGAGTGGCTGCGGCATGCCGGAAGCACCTTTAAAGCGAAGGACGCCGCCTTTCGCAGCCTTCGCAACCGTTTCGCGGATATCTGGCACGTCCTTGCCGTCCTATACGTCCTCGTCGTTTTCGCCGTATGGACGCTCGAGATCGAGGACGGTTTCGCCTTCGTCCTACGGGCGACGCTCCTTTCCATCGGGGTCGTGCTGGCGGCGTGGGGGGCGCTTGCCATCCTCCACCGCCTGATCGATCGCACCTTCCGGGTGAGCGAAGCGCTGAAGACCGGCGTACCGGGTCTCGAGGAACGGGCCAACCGCTACCTCGCCGTCCTTCATTACGTGGCCCGCTATGGCGTTCTGATCGTGGCAGTATTGGCGCTGTTCGAATCCTGGGGGATCGACGTGTCCACCTGGGTCACCACCGAGCTTGGCCGACGCGTCCTCGCGACGCTCGCGACGATCGCCATCGTTCTCTTCGCAGCCGCGCTTCTCTCGGAGTTCGTGACCGCCTTCGTCGAGCGGCAGCTCGAAAAATCCGACCGGAAGAGTGCGGCCGCCAAGGCGCGGGAGCAAACGCTGCTGCCGCTGTTCCGGATGGTAATCCTCGTCGTCATCGCGATCGTCGCGACAATGATCGTGCTTTCCGAGCTTGGCCTCAACATCGCGCCACTGATCGCCGGCGCCGGTGTGGTCGGCCTTGCCTTCGGTTTCGGTGCCCAGACGCTCGTCAAGGACGTGATCACGGGCGTTTTCATCCTGATGGAGGATCAAATCGCCGTTGGCGACGTCGTGCAGATTGGTTCGCACGCCGGGCGCGTCGAGGGACTCACGATCCGGACCATCCGCCTTCGGGACCTGGGCGGAAATGTGCATACGATCCCCTTCAGCACCGTCGATACCGTTCTCAACATGACGAAGGACTATTCCTATGCATTGTTTGAGATCGGCATCGGCTACCGGGAGGACGTCGACGCCGTCATTCCGGTGCTCGAAGACATCGCCGCCGAGATGCAGGCGGATGCAGCCTTCGCCGATCGGATCCTGGAACCGTTGGAAGTGCTAGGGCTGGATCGGTTCGACGATTCGGCCGTCGTCATCAAGGCCCGCATGAAGACGGAGCCGCTTCAGCAATGGTCGGTGGGGCGTGAGTTCAACCGCCGTATGAAAAGCCGCTTCGACGAATTGGGGATCGAGATCCCCTTCCCCCATCGCACGGTCTATCAGGGCGAAGCGAACCGCGTTTTCAAGGGCTTGGGCCGTCCGCCGAAAGCGCCTCCGGCGTCGAAGGGCAAACGAAAAGGCGGTGGCCGTGGCGGCGACGCCGATGACGCCGGCACCGATTACTAAGCCTCTTCTTCGGCGAGAAGCGCCTCCAGCGCATCGACGCTTTCCGCCTCCAGAACCTGACGTGCCACCTCGTAAGAAAAGCCGGACCGGCCAAGGGCGGCGAGATCCCGCTTGAAGTGCTCGGGTCGCTTTTCGCTTCCGCGGTAGGGGCCGAAACGCCGCCGGCGCACATAGGCGGCGGCGGCCACAAGGTCTGGGCTGGCTGTCGCCTCGTGAAGCTTCGCAACCGCCCCCTCAATCGCGGCGTCCGCGACCCTCTTTTCCCGAAGCTTTGCCTGGATGCCACGGATGGCGGTGCCGCGTCCGTGAAAGTACCGCGCCTTCACCTCCGCATACCGATCGTCGTCGAGGAGGCCGCTTCGCTGATAACGCTCGATAAGGTTTTCTATGATCCTCGCCCCTTCCTCGATATCCGTTCCGTGAAAGCGGGCGGAGCGACGGACCTTATTCATCAGAATGCGACGAAAATGCGCTACGGAAGCTGAATAGCGTTCGAGATAAAAAAGAGCGGCATTCTCCAAATAGATGGGTGTGATACGGCGCGGGCCGCGAGAGGGCTTTCGCCCTTTGCGTTTCTGCGTCCCATCTCGTTGGCCGATCATCATCCGGCGAAGCATGCCATGCCCTTCCACCTCCCGCCAGCCGCTTGCGGGAAGTTCCGTCACTCCCTATCTTGGCACCCAGCTGTCAATGCCTGAAGAGACGCACCCTACAATGCCATTCGAATCCCGTCTTTCCGGACCGGTCAACTGGCTAGGCCTGTGGACGCTTTGCGCGCGCGAGGTCCAACGTTTCCTGAAGGTCTACACCCAGACGATCATCGCACCTGTTGTTACGGCATTGATTTTCTTCGCGATTTTCACGCTTGCCCTGGGCCGGCGGGAAGAGGTGACAAGCGGGCTTCCCTTCGCCCTGTTTCTGGCCCCGGGCCTCGTCATGATGTCGATGATCCAGAACGCTTTTGCGAACACCTCTTCCTCGCTGATGATCGCGAAAATCCAGGGCAACATCGTCGACATCCTCATGCCGCCCTTAAGCCCCGTCGAACTCACGATCGGCTATGTGTTGGGCGGTGTCGTGCGTGGCATCCTTGTCGGGATCGTAACGACAGCGGCCCTCGTTCCGTTCGTAGGTTTTCACGTTCATAACGTTTTCTTTCTGCTCTTTCACGCCTTCGCGGCGTCGATGGTGCTTTCCCTGCTCGGCACCATCTTTGGAATCTGGGCGGAAAAATTCGACCATATCGCGGCGGTGACGAATTTCGTCGTGATGCCGCTCGCCTTTCTTTCGGGCACGTTTTATTCGATCGAACGGCTTCCGGGTGCCTGGCAGTGGTTGGCAACGGCGAACCCTTTTTTCTATGCGATCGATGGCTTCCGCTATGGCATGACTGGCCATTCGGATGGATCGCTCGGGGTCGGGATTGCCACGCTCACGCTGGTCAGCCTTGCCCTGCTGTTTCTCTGCCATCGGATGTTCAAGACGGGCTATAAGCTGAAATCATGAGGGTCGCGAACCGCAGAAAAAATCCCCTTTCTTCCATACCTCGCGTTGACAGCGAGCATGGCAGGCAAGATACTCTCCGGCTTTTCGTGAACTTGGAAGAAGCCTTGTTCCCAAGCCGCGTGCTTCTTGGGAGGGAAAAGTGATTCCTGCGGTTTTGCCAACCTATGCGCCGGCCGATGTCGCGTTCGAACGGGGCGAAGGGGTTTACCTCTTCGACACGGAAGGTCGGCAGTATCTGGACTTCGCCTCCGGCATCGGGGTCGATGCGCTGGGCCACTCGCATCCGAAGCTCGTCCGCGCGCTGTGCGAGCAGGCGGAAAAACTTTGGCATTGTGCGAACCTCTACCGAATCCCGGATCAGGAACGGCTTGCCGAGCGGCTTATCGCGGCGAGTTTTGCCGACTCCGTCTTCTTCTGCAATTCCGGCGCAGAGGCCATCGAGTGCGGGATAAAGATGGCGCGCCGCTATCACCATGGCAACGGCGCACCCGAGCGGTATCGCATCCTCACCTTCGAAGGCGCCTTCCATGGCCGGACCCTGGCCACCATTGCCGCCGGAGGCCAGTCGAAACATCTGGAGGGTTTCGGGCCGCCGGTGGATGGCTTCGACCAAGTGCCGTTCAAGAACATGAATGCCTTGAAGGCGGCAATCCGCCCGGAAACGGCGGCGATCCTCGTCGAACCCGTTCAGGGCGAAGGGGGCGTGCGGGTGCTTGACATGGAGGATCTGCAAAATTTGCGCAGTGTTGCCGATGAGTTCAGCCTGCTTCTCTTTCTAGATGAAGTGCAATGCGGCATGGGCCGGACCGGTAAATTGTTCGCCCATGAATGGGCGGGCATCACCCCGGATATCCTGGCCACCGCGAAGGGGTTGGGCGGCGGCTTTCCGATCGGCGCCTGTTTGGCGAACGAAAAGGCAGCCGGTGCGATGACGGCGGGAAGCCATGGCAGCACCTTCGGCGGGAATCCACTGGCGATGGCGGTGGCGAACGCCGTTCTGGACGAACTCCTGGCGGAGGGATTCCTCTCGCACGTCCAGCGGATGGGTCGTGCGCTTTTCGAACGCTTGGAAAAACTTGTTAGGGCCACACCGAAGGCCTTCACGGAGGTCCGGGGCATGGGGCTCATGATCGGATTGAAGACGGTGCCTCCATGCCGTGAGCTGATGGCTGCCTTCCGGCAGGAAGGGTTGTTGACCATCGCCGCCGGTGACAATGTCGTGCGGCTCTTGCCACCCCTCATCATCGGAGAGGCGCATGTCGATGAAGCCGTGACCATTCTCGAACGCGTCGGCTCGGAGGTCGCATGAGCGCGCCTCGCCACTTCCTCGACCTTCGCGGGTTGGACCGCGCAACCTTGCGCGACGTCCTCGATCGCGCCGTCGCCTACAAAGGCGACGGGAAGGCGCCTTCGTTGAAGGGCAGGACGCTGGCGCTCGTCTTCGAAAAGCCATCGACGCGGACCCGCATCTCTTTCCAAGTCGGCATGCAGGCCTTAGGCGGTGAAATCGTATCCCTTACCCAGGATGATTCGCAGCTCGGTCGTGGCGAGACGATCGCGGACACCGCTCGGGTGCTGTCGCGCTATGTGGACGCCATCATGTTTAGGACCTCCCAAGAGAAGAACCTTCTTGAGATGGCGGAACACGCTAGCGTCCCCGTCATCAATGGACTTACGGACACGAGTCATCCCTGCCAACTGATGGCGGATGTGATGACTTTCGAAGAGCACCGTGGACCCATCGCCGACAAGGTCGTGGTGTGGTGTGGGGATGGCAACAACGTCGCCTCGACCTGGATTCAGGCAAGCTTGCGGTTCGATTTCGAGCTTCGCCTGGCCTGCCCGACGTCACACTTGCCTGCAAAAGCCCTGTTGGACTGGGCAAGCCAAGAGGGTGGACGGGTGAGCGTCTTCGACGATCCAAAGGCCGCCGTCGCCGATGCGGACTGCGTCGTGACGGACACTTGGTTCTCGATGGGCCAATCAAACGATGAAGCGGCGCGCAAGCTGCTGGTCCCCTATCAGGTGAACGATGCCTTGATGAAGGCGGCGAAGGCGGAGGCAATTTTCATGCACTGTCTGCCCGCCCATCGCGGCGAGGAAGTCACCGCCTCCGTATTGGATGGGCCGCAATCCGTGGTCTGGGACGAAGCGGAAAACCGCCTCCATGCCCAAAAAGGGATCCTCACCTGGTGCCTGGTGTAAGGAGGCGAGAGATGGCGCAGGGGCGTGGCTTGCTTGCCGGCTTTCTCGTCTGCATGGGCTTGGTTATCCTATCCGCCTGCACCACGCCGCCACCGACCGGCCACCAGCCAGAGCTCACCTTTGCGCACCTTTCGCCGATCCGTCTTGGAGTGGATCGGATCGAGATCGTTTATGCCTATGCACCGCCGATGCGCGCACCAAACATCGAGCATCGTCTGCCTACTTCGCCGATGGAGGCTGCAAAACACTGGGCGGAAGAACGGCTTCAGGCGTCGGCGGGACCGGCGATCGCCCGCTTCATCATTCGCGATGCCAAGGTGGTTGAAGAAAAGCTCTCCACCACCGGCGGTCTTTTGGGTTACTTCACCGTCGATCAAGGGGCCCGCTACGAGGCAACGCTCGATGTCCTACTTGAAATCGTCGATGGAAAGGGAAAACGGCTCGCTTTTGCGGAAGCCAAAGCCCATTACACCCAGACCGTCCCGGAAAACATGAGTATCAATGAGCGCGAAGGCTACTGGTTCGGGCTGACGGAAAACCTTCTGAAAAGTTTCGACCAAGAGATGGAAACGGCCATTCGCGGCCACTTCTCCGACTTCCTGCGTTAAGGCACGGCACCTCAATCACGCCAGAAGCCAGGCGCGAACAACACCAATACCGTGAACAGTTCGAGCCGGCCAAGCAGCATGCCTGCTGCCAGCAACCACTTCGCGGCGTCCGGAAGGAAGGCGAAGTTTCCGTCCGGCCCGATCAGATTCCCCAGCCCCGGCCCGACATTCGTGATCGCCGTCGCCGCGCCCGAAACCGCCGTCAGAAAATCGAGGCCGAGCAAGCCAAGAGCTGCCGCCAACGCTACGAAGCACATCATGAAAAGGAAGATGAAGCTTAGGACCGAAAAAATAACCGATTCCGGAATCGGATGACGATTGTAGTAGGGAACGAACACGCCATGGGGATGAATCAGACGCTTGGTTTGCGCTTTCATCGCGGCGTAAAGCACTTGGTAGCGGAAGATTTTAATGCTGCAGGTGGTCGAGCCCGCGCAACCGCCCACGAACATGAGAAGAAAGAAAATGACCAGCGCAAAGCTTCCCCAGAGATCGAAGCTTGCCGTCGAGTAGCCGGTTCCCGTCATGATGGAAATGACGTTGAACGCGGAATAGCGAAGGGATTCCCCGATCGCATAGTCATGGGCTTCCCACAGCCACCCCGCCATGACGATCACATAAATGAGGATGGCGCCCAGGAACCAGCGGACTTGGCCATCCCTGAGAAGGACCAGCAGGTTGCCGCGAACCGTCTGCAGATAGAGGACAAACGGCAAGCCGGAAAGCACCATGAAAATGGTGATCGTCCAGTCGATTGCGGCGCTACTGAAATGGGCGATGGATCCGTCCGAAGTCGAGAATCCACCGGTTGCAATCGTCGTCATGGCATGGACGACGGCCTCGAACCCGCTCATGCCCCATATCCAAAGGAAAAGCGCACAGATCGAGGTCAAACCGATATAGATCACCGAAATGCCGGTAATGATCTGGGCGATCCGGGGCAACACCTTCTCGGACGTGTCCGAGGATTCCGTCTGGAAAAGCTGCATGCCACCCACCTGCAGGACCGGCAACACCGCTACCGCCATGACGATGATACCAACCCCGCCGAGCCATTGCAGGAGCGCCCGCCAAAGCAGGATTCCGGGTGGTGCGTTGTCGAGTCCGGCGATGACCGTTGATCCCGTCGTCGTAAGACCCGACATCGCTTCGAAGAACGCATCCGTATAGGAGAGGTCCAAATCCGAGAAGGCAAGCGGCAAGGCCGCAAAAATTGCGATTGCAACCCAGCTGAGCGTCGTCAACAGAAAGGTCTGACGGATCGTGAGCCGCATCTCGGCCGCGCGGCCGGCTAGGGTCAGCGAGACCCCGATAAAAAGCGTCAAGGCCGAGGAAATGGCAAAGACCTGCCAGTCCGAATGACCAGCCAACACGTCGACGACGGCCGGTATGCCCATCGCCACCGCAATGGTCGTGAGCAGCAGGCCAATGACAAAAAGAATGGGTCGGAAATCTAGCAAATCAAACCCGCCTCAGTTTTCAAACTGAATGGAAGGGAGCATTTAAGAAATCCGGACTCCTTGTCCAGTCCGGGGTTATCCGGTCCTCACGGATCAAGAGCCAATGGACTGGGTGACCCGTGGCTGGCCGATCATCGCCAGGAATTCACGACGAGTCGTCGGATTGTCCCGAAAGGCACCGAGCATGTGACTGGTGATCATCGCCACACCAGGCTTGTGGATGCCGCGCGTCGTCATGCAGTGATGTTCCGCTTCGATCACGACGGCTACGCCCTTCGGCTCCAGAACTTCATGGATGGCGCTTGCGATCTGTACCGTCATCTTTTCCTGAATCTGCATGCGCTTTGCATAGACCTCGATGACACGGGCGAGCTTGCTGATCCCGATGATTCGATGATTCGGAAGATAGGCAACGTGGACAACGCCGATGATCGGGGCAAGGTGATGCTCGCAATGGGACTCGAATCGGATGTCGCGCAGGATGACCATTTCGTCGTAGCCATCCGTTTCCTCAAAGGTCCGCTGGAGGAGTTCGACCGGGTCTTCCTCATAACCGGAAAAGAACTCGCGGTAGGAGCGAGTCACACGACCCGGCGTTCCCTGAAGACCCTCCCGGGATGGATCATCCCCGGCCCAACGAATCAGTGTGCGCACCGCCTCTTCCGCTTCCTCCTTCGTAGGCTGCGGATGGGCAATGCCGAGCGGGCGGCGGGACGTGGTCGACTTCGAACTCATGACGGCTTCTTCCTTTATCGTTCTTAAGAGTTAGATGGGGATGGTCGGGCTCAAGCGTTAGTGCAGTCGCGCCTCATCATGGGGCGAATCAAGGGAGAAGGCCGGAATGGCAATATCAAAGGATTCGCCCGCCTCCGATTCCATTTCGTAGGAACCCACCATAAACCCATTGGATGTACGAAGCGGCGTGCCACTCGTGTATTCAAAGGCCTCGCCAGGGTGCAGGACCGGCTGCTCGCCGACGACCCCAGCGCCACGCACCTCCTGGGTCCGCCCCTGTGCGTCCGTGATCCGCCAATAGCGGTTCAGCAACTGGACGGTCTTCTTGCTGCGATTTTGGATTCGCACACGGTAGGCCCAGACGAAGTGCCCCTCCTCCGGAGTGGATTGATCTTCGAGATAGACGGGTTCCACCGTGACTTCGATCGAGCGGGTCGTTTCCGTGTACATTCGCCTTCCTGTGGTCTTCGATCGCGGAACTTTGGCCCCGTTATTCTACGGAGCGGGCCGATGATGTCCAGTGTAAGCAGAAAAGCCCAACCTTTCCTAAAGCGTCTTGAAGGCTTGGGCCAAGTCCTCCTTCAGATCTTCCGGGTCCTCGAGACCGACGGAAATTCGTATCAGATTCTCACCGACGCCCATGCGAAGACGCTCTTCTTCTTCAACGTTTTGATGCGTCGTCGTTGCAGGATGCGTGATCAGGCTTTTTGTATCTCCAAGATTGTTGGAGATGTCGATCAGTTTAAGTGAATCAAGAAAGCGAAAAGCCTCCTTTTTTCCGCCGTCGATCTCAAACGCAATGATATTTCCGAAGTCCCGCATCTGAGCCTTCGCAAGCGCGTGCTGTGGGTGACTCGAAAACCCAGGGTAGTAAAGCTTTGTGACCACCTTCGCCTTTTCCAGATAGCTCGCTATCTCGCGCGTATTTTCGCAATGCTTCTCGACACGAAGCGTCAACGTCTCCAAACCCTTTAAGAGCAGCCAAGCATTAAACGGACTTAAGGCAGGTCCTGTATTCCGTAAAAAGCGTGCATAGTTCTCATCTGAAAATTCCGCGTCACACAGGATGGCGCCTCCCATACATCTGCCCTGTCCATCGATGTGCTTCGTGGCGGAATAGACGACAATGTCGGCGCCAAGTTCGAAGGGAGACTGTAGGACCGGCGTCGCGAAAACGTTATCGACAATAAATTTTGCGCCCGCCTTGTGCGCAAGATCCGCCACGGCTTTAATATCGATGATCTCAAGCGTCGGATTCGACGGAGATTCGATAAACACCATTTTCGTTTCACGGCTAAGGGCCTCTTTCCACTGGTCCAGATCCGTACCATCGACCACTTGAACGTCGATCCCGTAATGCGGCATGACCTCACAGGCCACGTAGCGACAGGCCCCGAAGAGGGCACGCGAGACGACGAGCCGATCGCCCGCACGCAAGTAACCGGCCAGCGTGCTGAAGACGGCTGCCATCCCGGTCGCCGTCCCATGGCAGACCTCCGCCCCTTCCAGAAGCGCCATCCGCTCCTCGAACATGGCAACCGTCGGATTCTTGAAACGGGAATAGATGTAACGGTCCAGTTCCCCCTTAAAGGCAAGTTCGGCCTGCACGGCCTCGTCGTACACATAGCCAGAGGTAAGGAACAACGCTTCGCAGGTTTCCTGAAACTGCGTGCGTCGCTGCCCGCCGCGGACGAGTTTTGTGCTGAGCCGCCAGTTTTCCTGATTTGGCTTCCGCTCCGTCATCGCGCTCTCCTCAAGCCTGCGGCATAAGGAACGGTGGAAACCGAACAAAAAACCCTGCCCGCCGGGTCAGGGTCGTAACCACGCGGACCTTTTAGCGGTTTCTTTTCCGTGGTCGCAAGCCGGTCAAACAAATCACCACAGGGAACGAACCATAAAAACCTAACGCCGTTCCGTCAAGCGGCCTTTCCTAAGAAAAATAGGGGACTTAAGCAACCTTGCTACAGACACCGCCGCCCAGTACACAGAAGCGAGCGCAATGGGGATGATTCAGCTTTACCGGCCGGGCCGCCTCGGCAAGCGTTTTTCCCATCTCGAATTCAGGATCATAAGCAACCAGCGTGCAAGCAAGCACGACTGGACCATCCGCCCCTTTGCGTTTTACGACCATGCGGGAAGTTGCACACATGATATGGCTTGGTTCGACGCCGAGCGTCTTCCAACAACCTTGTGTGATTTCCGGTACATCCGCTGTCGCATCCATTTCCGGAAAAAAGACAAGGGTTTCTTCATTTTCCGCATCGATAGAAATATCCTGAGCGTGAAAAAGTCGGCGATAGCCTTCCCGCATCCCATCCACCGGCTCGCCCCAACAGGTACGGCCGACGACGCGAACGGCAAACCCGGCTTGACTAAGCCACGCCAGACCCTTGACGGTTTTCTCATAGGTATCCTTCCCGCGTTTGCTTTCGTGCAGTGCTTTCCCGTAGTGATCGAGGGAAACCCGGATCACGAGTTTCGGGCCGAATACCTTTTTTAGTTCGCTCAAGCCCCCCTTGTGCCGCAGCATCGGGCGCATCGCATTCGTAAGCACGAGCACACGGAAGCCGCGCGCAAGCGAATCTTCCAGCGTCTCCATGATGTCGGGATTCATGAAGGGCTCCCCACCGGTAAAGCCGATCTCCTCCGTCGGCAATTGCTGTACTTCGATCTCGTCGAGATATCTCGCTACTTCCGAAGCGGTCAGGTAAACGAGTCGGTCATTCGTAGGCGACGACTCGATATAGCAGTGCTCGCAGGTAAGGTTGCAAAGGGTGCCGGTATTGACCCAGAGCGTCTTGAGACTGAAGAACGGCACGACCCCCCGCGGTTCGCCATCGGCGGTCACGTCTGGGTCGCGGAATTTTCGCGGATCGAGGGCGGGTGCCTTGCGAGCGAGAGCAGGGTCGGTCATCGAGGGGAATTATAGCCGGAAGCACTTCGCAAGACCAAGCGTTGGGGGCGGGTATGCTTAAGCGCCGAGCGAAAGCGCCGCTTTCTCCGGCGTCCTTTCCGCATCTTTAAGCACCTCGCCCACCAGATAAAGCGAGCCGGTCACCAGAAGACGGGGTGGCGGCCCGCTTTGCTGAACGATCCGCCGAACTGCTGCGGCCGGGTCGGCGGCGGCGAAGGCGTGCGCGATGCCGGCGGCCTTGGCCGCCGAAACCAGCTCCTCCGGCAAAAGGCTCGCGTCACTTTCCGGGATGGGCACGGCGCAAAGCGCCGTCACCTGGGGTGCCAGCAGGCGAAGAAACGCTTCCGGGTCCTTCGTGTTCAACATGCCAAAGACAAGCGCGAGCGGGCGAGCCTCCGCCGCCGCCCACTCCCGCAACGCCTCGGCGGCGGCCAGGTTGTGCCCGCCATCCAGCCAAAGCTCGGCACCGGGAGGAAGAAGCGAAAGCAGTGGCCCTTGCCTTAGGCGCTGCAACCGCCCCGGCCAATCGACATTCGCAAGCCCTTCGGCCATGGCCGCCTTTGAAACCGTGAAACGCCCAAGCCTTCGCACGGCGGCCAGCGCGATGCCGGCATTTTCGATCTGGTGGCGGCCGGGAAGACCGGGCTTAGGCAGGGTGAATTCCGTCTCCCCTTCCCGATAGCGGATCCCCTCTCCGGTAGGCGCGACGGACCACTCGCGTCCCATGCGAAAAAGTGGAGCCTGCTTCGCCGCCGCCTCGGCCGCAATGACCGCCTCGGCCGCCGCCGGTTGCGGCCCGACGACGGCGGGCACGCCCGGTTTCAAAATGGCCGCTTTCTCGGCCGCGATGGCGCTTAGCGAGGTACCAAGAAACTGCGTGTGATCGATCGCGATCGGCGTCAACACGGAAAGGAGCGGCTGCGCAATCAGGTTTGTCGCATCAAGCCTCCCGCCCAAGCCCGTCTCGAGCAACACGATATTCCCCTCCGCCCTTGCCTCCGCAAAGGCCAGGAAGGCAGCCGCCGTCGTGATTTCGAAGAAGGTGATCGCCTTGCCTTCGTTTGCCGCCTCGCACCGTTCCAACAGCCGGATGAGGTCCGCCTCAAGGATGGGATGGCCGGCAAGACAGACCCGCTCGTTGAACCGGACGAGGTGGGGAGAGGTGTAAGTGTGGACGCGGATGCCGGCCGCCTCAAGAATCGCCCGAAGGAACGCGATGAGCGAGCCTTTTCCGTTCGTACCGGCCACATGCACGACGGGCGGAAGCGATGCTTCCGGATGGCCAAGCGCGCCGAGCAGGCGTTCGATGCGGCCTAACGAAAGGTCGATCGCCTTCGGATGAAGCGTCGAAAGCCGTTCGAGTATCGGATCGACCGTCCGTGTCAAGGCTGCCTTCTCATCCGATCAATCCGGACGGGGTGGCGTCGTTTCCGTCCGTGGAATAGGGACGAGTTCACCCACCGGTCCCCGGTTGGACAAGATCCCAAGAACGCGGGCCAGCGTGTCGCGAAGCTCGGCTCTCGGCACGATCAAGTCGATCATGCCGTGCTCGAGAAGGTATTCCGATCGTTGGAAGCCTTCCGGCAAAGACTCGCGGATCGTCGTTTCGATCACGCGCGCGCCTGCAAAGCCGATGATCGCGCCCGGCTCCGCGATCGCCAGATCGCCGAGCATGGCGAAGGAGGCCGTCACGCCGCCTGTCGTCGGGTTCGTCAAGATGACGACGTAGGGAAGGCCCATCTCCCTTACCTCTTCGATGGCGACCGTGGTGCGCGCCATCTGCATCAGCGAAAGTACGCCTTCCTGCATGCGCGCTCCTCCCGATGCGGGAATGACGACGAACGGGGATTCTTGCAGCACCGCGAGCCGTGCCGCCGCCACGAGGCCCTCGCCCACGGCCGTTCCCATGGAGCCACCCAGAAAATCGAAGTTGAAGGCGGCAATGACGGTGTTGATCCCACCGATCCGGCCATGGGCGACGACGATCGCATCCGGCTCGCCGGTCTTGCTTTGGGCGTCGCACAACCGGTCCGAATAACGGCGTTTGTCCCGGAACTTAAGCGGGTCGGCCGCCACTTCCGGAAGCTCGATCCGTTTGTACTCGCCCTCGTCAAATAGCAGCTTCAGCCGTTGTTCGGGATGCAACTGCATGTGAAAGCCACATTCCGGACAAACCCTCAAATTTGCTTCCAGCTCGCGATGAAAGATCATCTGCCCGCATTCGGAACAGGTCTCCCAAAGGTTCTCTGGCACGTCTTTTTTCCGGACGATGGCCTGTATCTTCGGGCGAACGAAATTACGAAGCCAGTTCATGCGACGCCCTTTCTGGAAGTGCGTGTTTCGGGATTCCGGGCCGCGCGTCGAACCCCACCCGCCAACTCTTCCACGAACCGGAGAACGGATCCGGAAAGATCGGCCGCAGACCCGCCTGCGGCAAGCCCCTCCTCGATCCTTTGCACGAGGGCCGAACCGACGACGACGGCATCCGCATGGGCGGCGATTTTCTCTGCCAGTTCCGGTGTCCGGATACCAAAACCAACGGCGATGGGAAGTTCCGTATGCCGGCGCAGGCGATCCACCGCCTTTGCCACGGCCTCGCTTGGCGCCGTCTTCGTTCCCGTGATGCCGGTGATGGAAATGTAATAGAGAAAGCCGCTCGCATTTTCGAGAACCCTCGGCAATCGCCGCGCGTCCGTCGTAGGCGCGGCCAGCCGAATGAAAGGAAGCCCCACTTTCCCTGCCGGCAAACAGAGTTCACGATCCTCCTCCGGCGGCAGGTCGACGACGATCAACCCATCGATGCCCGCCTTCAAGGCATCCTCCAGGAATCGATCCACACCATAGACGTAGATGGGATTGTAGTAGCCCATCAGGATGACCGGCGTTTCTGTATCCTTCTTCCGGAAACGCTCCACCATCTCGAGGGTTTTCCGAAGGCTCGCCCCGCTCATAAGCGCCCGTTTGGAGCTCGCCTGGATCGCCGGCCCATCTGCTATGGGATCCGAAAATGGCATGCCGAGTTCGATGAGGTCCGCACCCGCCTTCGGCAAGCCTTCGAGAAGGACAAGCGAGGTCGCCGCGTCCGGATCGCCCGCCGTGATAAAGGCGATGAGGCCGGCGCGCCCCTCCGCCGCAAGCGCTGCGAAGCGCGTCTCGATGCGGCCTTTCACGCTAGCTTTCGGGGTTGCGTTCAAAGCTCGACTCCCAGCGCGTCGGCCACCGTGAAGATGTCCTTGTCGCCGCGACCGCATAGGTTCATGACGAGAAGGTGGTCGGCCGGAAGCTCAGGCGCGATCTTCGCGACCTGGGCCAGGGCATGGGCCGGTTCCAGGGCCGGGATGATGCCTTCCGTGCGCGTACACAACTGGAAGGCGGCCAGCGCCTCTACATCCGTGATAGCGACATATTCCACGCGGCCCGCCTCATGGAGCCAGGCGTGCTCGGGTCCGATGCCGGGATAGTCGAGGCCCGCGGAAATCGAGTGCGCGTTCTGGATCTGACCATCCGCATCCTGCAGCAGATAGGTTCGGTTGCCGTGCAGAACGCCGGGGCTGCCGGCGGAAAGGGAAGCGGCGTGTTCGCCAGTTTCAATGCCCTTGCCTGCCGCCTCGACGCCGATCAGCCGCACATCCCGATCATCGAGGAAAGGATAAAACAGTCCGATCGCATTGGAACCGCCGCCGATGCACGCCACGAGGCTATCCGGGATTCGTCCCTCGGCTTCCATGATCTGCTTGCGGGTCTCCCCACCGATCACCGACTGGAAGTCCCGCACCATCTCCGGATAGGGGTGGGGGCCGGCGACGGTGCCGATTAGGTAGTAGGTGTCTTCGACATTCCCTACCCAATCCCTGAGCGCCTCGTTCATCGCATCCTTGAGCGTCGCTGAGCCGGAGGTCACCGGCACGACCTCCGCACCCAGGAGCTTCATTCGAAAAACGTTCGGCGATTGCCGCTTGATGTCGACCTCGCCCATGTAGATGCGGCAATGCAGGCCGAACAACGCACAGACGGTCGCCGTCGCAACGCCATGCTGACCGGCACCGGTCTCGGCGATGATGCGCGTCTTTCCCATCTTGCGGGCCAGCAACGCCTGGCCAATGCAGTTGTTGATCTTGTGGGCACCCGTGTGATTGAGTTCGTCCCGCTTGAAGTAAATCTTCGCGCCTTTAAAATGCCGGGTCAGCCCCTCGGCGAAGTAAAGAGGACTTGGCCGGCCGGCGTAATGCTTGAGGTAATAGGCAAGCTCGCGGGCGAACGTCGAATCTTTCTTCGCCGCTTCGTAAGCCGCCTCCACCTCCAGAATAAGCGGCATCAACGTTTCCGCGACGAAACGCCCGCCGTAAATGCCGAAGTGGCCTTCCGCATCGGGGCCGCCATAAAAGCTGTTAATCTTCTGTTTGGCCGGTTCCGTCATGCCAAGTCCTTCCCGGGCCCGGGATCAAAGGCCTGCGACCGCCGAAAGAAATTCGGCGATCCGTCCAGGATCCTTGTGGCCCGGTTTATCCTCAACGCCGGAGGAAACGTCAACTGCCCGGGCACCGCTCCGCCGGACAGCGTCTGCCACATTAGAGGCGTTAAGGCCGCCCGACAACATCCAGGGCAGCGGCCAGTCATGGCCCGAAAGCCATTCCCATTCAAAGGCTTGTCCGGTACCCCCCGGCAGGCCCCCAGCGGGCCCCAATGCATCGAAAAGCAGCCGGTCCGCGACATCCAGATAGGGTGTTGCCTTCTCGACATCGGGTTGCACGCCGATCCGGATGGCCTTCATGACCGGCAAACCGAACCGCTCACGGATGGCTTTGATACGCGCGGGCGATTCTTCCCCATGCAACTGCAGACAATCGAGCGGCACCTCGCCAAGCACCCGGGCAATCGTTTCATCCGCCGCATCGACGAAAAGGCCCACCTTCTGGATCGGCGAGGGGACGGCGGAGGCAAGCTTGCGCGCCGCCTCGATCGTCAGATCCCGTGGCGAAGGTGCGTAGAAGACGTACCCGACGAACCGGCTCCCCCCTTCGGCGGCTGCCGTCACCGCATCTGGCGACGTGATCCCACAGATTTTCGCCTCGACCGTCATGAGCCGGCGTCGATTTCCTCGACGATCCTTTGTACCGCCTCCAGAGGATCGGCGGCCTGGGTAATCGGCCGGCCGATGACGAGAACGTCGGCGCCTGCCGCCACCGCCTCGGCTGGCGTCATGACCCGTTTCTGGTCTTCGGCCTTCGTGAAGGCCGGGCGAAGACCCGGCACGACGAGTTTGAAATCGGGGCCAAAGCGATCGCGGATCCGCTTCGCCTCTTGAGCCGATGCGACGACGCCATCGAGGCCGGTGCGCTCAGCAAGTTCGGCAAGGGCAAGCGTGCGCACCTCGACGGGGCCGCGAAGCCCGATCCCATCCAAATCCGTCTGATCGAGGCTCGTCAACACCGTCACGCCAAGAAGAAGGGGCCGTTCGACTTTCGCTTCCGCCGCGGCCTCTACCGCTGCCGTCTTTGCGGCACGGAGCATCGCCTCGCCGCCTGCCACATGGACCGTCAGGAAAACCGGGCGCAACGCCACGGCGGCGCGGACCGCACCCGCCACCGTGTTCGGAATATCGTGAAATTTGAGGTCGAGAAAAAGCGGCGCGGCCGCCGCCATCGCCTTAACGCCCTCCGGCCCGGCGACGGTAAAGAATTCGAGCCCCACCTTGACGCCGCCGATATGGCCGCCAAGCGTCTTCACAAGCCTCAATGCCGAAGGCAGCGCGTCGGTGTCGATCGCGCAGAAGATACGCCGGGCGGGGTCGCCTCCGATCATGGGGTAAGCCACTCGTTCAAGATTCTTACGAAAATTCGCCAGCCTCCCAAGGCCGGCGCCGTTTATAGCAGATTAGCATCGCCCACGCTGTTCGATGCGCCGGAAGTGCCCTTATTACTCATCAGCAACCGCCGGAAGGCCGGCCGCTTCGGCTTCGTCTCCCCGCTCGGATGCTCGCGAAGCCGCGCCGTTTCCTGTTCGAGGGCGGCAATGGTTCGGGCCTCGCGGCGGGAGGCGTGGCGCCAGCGGTGAAGGGACGGCCAAAGGGCCAGGGCGCCGGCGAGAAAGCCAAGCACGACCGCGCCCAGTACTGCCACGTAGATGGGTAGGGTCGCCACATAAGGCAACGGCCAGAGGCGGAGCGTCACTTCCCCATGATTGGCGGCGGCAAACAGGATCGCGAAGAGAGCGAAGGCAAGGGCGAAAAGGCGGGCAAGGAAGCGCATGCCTTAAGTCTCGTTCCGGCAGAGACATGTGAGGACTGGCTCGCGAAGGCGCTTAGGCCTTGCCGCTCAGCCGCTCCCGAAGCTCTTTGCCGGTCTTGAAGAAGGGGATGTATTTCTCGGCCACACGGACCGTTTCGCCGGTCCGGGGATTCCGCCCAATCCGGGCATCCCGACGCTTCACCGAGAACGCCCCAAAGCCGCGAAGTTCCACCCGCTCACTATTGGAAAGGGCGGATGCGATTTCATCGAAAATAGTGGCAACCACGCGTTCGATGTCCCGCTGGTAGAGATGCGGGTTCTGTTCCGTGAGGCGCTGAATTAATTCGGATTTTGTCATGACCGATTCGCCTCCTCGCTTTGTATTTCGCTCCGCCTCCCCATCGGCTCGGCCAGCGAGTTAATACAGTTTAGGGTGCCAGAGCAAGACCAAGCCGTCAAGGGTAAGTCTTTCAGAAAAAACCGTTTTTCCTATAAGCGACTCGACTGCCTTGCGCCAAAACAGGCGCTCGGGATGAACCTCGATGTCACGAATGGGCAACGTCGGATCCACGTCCCGTGCCTCTCCCAGCCATGCCAGGGCCTCTTCCTCACCTCCCAGCGCGTCGACCAGTCGCTCGGCAAGCGCCTGGCGCCCGGTATAGACCCGCCCATCGGCGAGACGCCGGACTTCCTCCCGCGACATGCCGCGGCGGATGGCCACCATGTCGATGAAGAGCTCGAACATGTCATCAACGAGGGCCTGGCTTGCCTTGCGAACGTCTGGCGTCAGTTTTTCAAACGGCGAGGGGGATGCTTTCAATGGCGCGCTTTTGATTGCCGCGGTTTCAATGCCGAGCTTTTCAAGCAGTGTCGTAATTTCGGCGGTCTGAAAAACGACTCCGATCGAACCCGTGATCGTTCCTTCGCGGGCGACGATGTGATCGGCGGCGATCGCTACCATGTAACCGCCCGAGGCGGCGATCGTGTCGAGGATCGCCACGACGGGTTTCTTCTCGGCGATCCGGCGCAGCGCCCCGTAAAGCACCTCCCCCCCGACCACCGTGCCGCCTGGGCTGTCGATCCGGACGAGAAGGGCCTTAATTCGGCTGTTTTCCGCGATTTCCTTCAAGACCTCGTCTCGCTCGCGGTCATTGACGATGACCCCGGAAACCTCGATTCGGGCGATGTGCGGGCTGAGGGCCGGCTCCCAAAGCTGACTGGATGCCATGAGCAGCGCGCCCAGGAAGGCGACGACGGCGACGATGCGCCAAAAAGCGAGTCGCCGCTTCAGACTCTGACGATCAATTCGGATATCGGTATCCAGGGACATGGGCCTCCGGGCAGACGCCGCCGGGGCTTCTTCATCACCGATCGGCGTCTTACGCTTCCTCTCCCTCGGCGTTCGTATCCTCGGCGGGCTCCGTTTTCTCCGAGGCCTTCTTCGTGGTTTTCTTTTCGGCCTTCTTTGCGGCAGCCTTCTTTTCAGGCTTCTTCTTTGCTTTCTTCGCTTCTTTCGCTTCTTTCGCTTCCGCTTTGTCGGCCTTCTTTTCCGGTCTCTTCTTCGCTTCCTTCGCTTCCGCTTCGTCGGCGTTCTCGGCGGATTTCTTATGCTTATGAATGGCTGCGCCTAAGATATCACCCAGGCTTGCCCCGCTATCGGAGGAGCCGTATTGCGCCATCGCTTGCTTTTCTTCTTGGACCTCTAGCGCCTTGATGGAAACGGAGAGCTTGCGGCTCTTCGAATCGAAGGAGGTCACCAGCACATCCACCTTGTCGCCGACGGCGAAACGGTCCGGCCGCTGCTCACTGCGATCGCGGGACAAGTCGCCTTTGCGCACGAAAGCCGTAATCTGGTCACCGACCCGAACCTCGATCCCCTTGTCCTGGACGGCCGTGACGGTGCAGGTGACGCGGCTTCCCTTTTTCAGTTCCTTGGCGCCGGAGCGATAGGGGTCTTCCGTCAGTTGCTTGATGCCGAGGCTGACCCGCTCCTTCTCGATGTCAATCTCCAGCACCTTCGCTTTAACGGTATCGCCCTTCTTGTAATCGGTGAGGGCCTCTTCACCGGGCCGCGCCCAATCCAGATCGGAAAGGTGGGCCATGCCGTCGATATCGCCGTTAAGGCCGATGAACATGCCAAATTCGGTGATGTTCTTGACTTCGTCCTCGACGATGGAACCGACCGGATGGGCTTCGCCAAATTCCCCCCAGGGGTTCGACATGCATTGTTTGAGGCCAAGGCTGATGCGGCGGCGCTCATGATCGACGTCCAGCACCTTGACTTCGACTTCCTGGCTGGTCGAGACGATTTTCCCGGGATGCATGTTCTTCTTCGTCCAACTCATTTCAGAGACATGGACCAGCCCTTCCACACCGGGCTCCAGTTCGACGAAGGCGCCATAGTCGGTGATGTTCGTGACCCGCCCCTTGAAGATGCTGTCGACCGTGTATTTCGCTTCGACCCCTTCCCAGGGATCCTCCTCGAGCTGCTTCATGCCCAAGCTGATGCGCTGCGTCTCCAAATTAAAGCGAATGACCTTGACATTCACGGTCTCGCCAATGTTCAGCACTTCGGAGGGATGGTTGATCCGTCGCCAGGCAATGTCCGTCACGTGAAGCAGGCCGTCCACGCCGCCAAGGTCGACGAAGGCACCATAGTCGGTGATGTTCTTCACCACGCCCTCGCGGACTTGCCCTTCTTGAAGGTTTGAAATGAGTTCGGAGCGTGCCTCGGCACGCGATTCCTCGAGGACGGCCCGTCGCGAAACGACGATGTTGCTGCGCCTGCGATCCATCTTGAGGATCTGGAAAGTTTGCGGGTTCCCCATCAGGTGGCTGATGTCGCGAATGGGTCGAAGGTCGACTTGGCTTCCCGGCAGGAACGCCACCGCACCGGAGAGGTCCACCGTGAAGCCCCCTTTCACCCGGCCGAAGATCGTGCCCGACACCCGGCGGCCCTCCTTGAAGGCCTCTTCCAGGTGATTCCAAGCTTCTTCGCGGCGTGCCTTCTCGCGGCTGAGGATGGCCTCGCCATTCCTGTTTTCCATGCGGACGAGGTAGACATCCACGACGTCGCCGATTTTCACCTCGGCAGGCTGTCCGGCTTCGGAAAATTCCCGTAAGGAGACGTAGCCTTCCGACTTCAGCCCGACGTCAATGAGAACGAGATCGTTTTCGATGCCAAGGATCGTACCCTTGACGACGCTGCCCTCGAGGCGTTCGTGAACCCCAAGCGACTCGTCCAGCAGGGCGGCAAAGCTCCCCCCGGTTGTCGGGGGGGCGTCCTCGGATATTGTGCGTTCTGGCACCTAACCCTCTCTCCTCATCTCGCAAGGGGCCTTCCCGACAACGTTTCTTCCGTCAAGGCCGATCCTTGTCGGCAAAATCCCGCTGCGATCGAATGATTGCCATCGCGGCTTCGAAGGCGGCGTCTGCATCCAGATCGGTCGTATCGAGCATATGCGCATCTTCGGTGGGGCGCAGGGGCGAGACGGGGCGGTTCTCATCGCGCTCGTCGCGCTCACGCATCTCCCGCAAAAGCTGGCTACGTATACTCTTCAGGCCCCTTCCCCGCAACTCCTTAAGCCGCCGTTCGGCCCGTATTTCAAGGGCTGCCGTGAGGAAAAGCTTCAGATTCGCGTCGGGCAGAACGACGGTCCCGATATCCCTTCCCTCGACCACCGAGCCTCTCTTCCCATCCGGCGGCGCGGCGGCAAAATCGCGCTGGAATCGGAGGAGGCGTTCACGGACCACTGGCAGGGCCGCCACCTTTGCCGCGGCGCTCGCCACGTCGTCCTGCCGGAGCGCCGGATCGTCGAGTTGGAACGATTCGAGTCCCTCCGCAGCCGCCAGCGCGGCCGCTTCATCCATCGGATCCTGCTTGGCCCGCAACACGATAAGCCCGATCGCCCGGTAAAGGAGACCGGTGTCGAGATGGGCAAAATCGAGCGCTTCGGCGATACGGCGTGCAAGGGTCCCCTTGCCCGCCGCCGCCGGCCCGTCGATGGCGATGACGAGCGGTCCCGTCGTCACGCACCGTTTCCTTCCTTCGTGATACGCCCGCCGATTCCATTCACGAGCTCGACGAAGCCCGGAAAGCTCGTTTCGATCACGCTGCCGTCGTCAATCCGAACGGGCCGCTCGGAAGCCATGCCAAGAACGAGAAAGGCCATCGCGATTCGATGGTCGAGATGGGTGCGCACCGTGCCGCCACCGGGCAAGCGCCCGCCATGCCCCTGGATCACCAGACGGTCCTCGCTTTCCTCGACCTCGACGCCCGACGCGCGCAACCCTTCGGAGATCGCGGCAAGCCGGTCGCTTTCCTTCACGCGAAGTTCGGCCAGGCCATTCAATACCGTCGTACCTTCTGCTGCCGCGGCCGCCACGGCGAGAACCGGGTATTCGTCGATCATGGAAGGAACCCATGCCGCCGGCACTTCGATCGCGGAAAGCGAAGACGCCTTGACATTCAGATCGGCGACCGGTTCTCCGCATTCCTCGTCTTTCTTCTGCCAATCCAGCGCCGCCCCCATTTTCGCAAGCGTCAAATAAAAGCCGGTGCGAAGGCGATTTGCCCCAATCCGGGTAAGCGTAATTTCGGAATCCGGCACGAGCAGCGCCGCCACGGCAAGAAAGGCAGCCGAGGATGGGTCCGACGGAATGAAAATCTTCTTCCCTTTAAGCTCGGGCTGCCCAACCACTTCGATGGCGCGGTCGCCCTCCGGGGCGTCGGAGACCTCGACACGGGCGCCAAGATAGGTGAGCAGACGCTCCGTATGGTCGCGGGTCGCAATCGGCTCAACGACGGTCGTCCTGCCGGGCGTGTTTAAACCTGCGAGCAGAATGGCCGACTTTACCTGCGCGGACGGAAGCGACAACCGATAGGAAATCGGGATCGGTTCTGCCGTGCCCTCGATCGTCATCGGCAGGCGCGAACCGTCGCGAGCAAGGAGCCGCGCGCCCATCTGCTCAAGGGGCGTAATGATCCGCGCCATGGGCCGTCGCCGGAGCGAGGCATCCCCGGTAAGCATGCTCGTGAAGGGGTGCGTGGCGAGAAGACCGGCCATGAGCCGCACGCCCGTCCCGGAATTTCCGAAATCGAGAACACCATCCGGCTCGGCGAGGCCGCCGACACCGACGCCGTATAGCTGGCGTTTTCCCCCCGCCGCCTCCGTGATCTCCACCCCCAGCGCACGAAGGGCCGCCACCGTTCGCAGGACATCTTCCCCCTCCAGCAGTCCTTCGATTTCCGTTTCGCCGACGGCCATCGCCGCCAATAGGACCGCCCGATGCGAGATCGATTTGTCTCCCGGAACGGAAACCAGCCCGTGAAGCGGATCGGCGGTGGCGGATTGAAGCGGATGCATAGAGAGCCTCGATGGAACACGGTCTTGGGGAGTCTCTATCACACCCCCAAGCCCCGGCGCCATGCGCGGCGAACGATCTTGCGCCGGGCTGCAGATTCGTTTTGACAGAAGAAAACGATCATGGCAAATGGCTTAGGCGGTTTCACCCAGCCTAGGAAGCGCATCGTGGGCAAGCCGGAATGGGGCAATAAGCACCTTTGTGCGAACTGTGGAATCCGATATTACGACATGGGTTCCGCCGGCCCGGTCTGTCCGAATTGTCGGACGGAAGCAGCCGACGAACCCCAGGCAAAACCGCGCCGCGGCCGAAAGGCAAAGGAAGCAGAAGCGCCGGCTCAGCCGCCGAAGCAAGCCCCTCCACCGCCCAGGAAAAAAGACCCCGAGACAAGCCCTGAGCTTGAGGGCGAAATCGAGGGGATCAAGGCCGGTGACGAAGAGGATGAGGAAAAAATCATCGAGGATGCCGCCGAGTTGGGCGACGAATCCGAGGACGTGACCAAGGTGATCGATACGGTCATCGTGGTCGACGAGAACTAGAGAGGCCTTCTTTTTTCGCTTGCCCTCCTTGGTTCAGGCTCACTACCTTTCCATCGCTTACGAGCTCCTGCCGGCAGGTAGTCCGGCCAGGGAGTTAAGGTGCCGGGGCCATAGCTCAGTTGGGAGAGCGCTACAATGGCATTGTAGAGGTCGTCGGTTCGATCCCGACTGGCTCCACCACCCCGCAAGCGCCTTAACGAATTGAAAATAAATATTTTTTTCCGCTCTCCCCTGGGCGGACCCCCCTCTTGATTTCCGGGCTTTCCTTCCTAGATATGGGATGGCGGCGCCAGGTGGGCCGCCAACACCGGGTGCCGGAATGCCGGGCCCAATCTGCAACTTGCTCAGGTCTTGAGGAGACTGCAAATGACACGTTTTCCACTTTTCAACAGCCCCTTTCTGCTTGGATTCGACGAATTCGAGCGCACCCTCGACCGCGTGACGAAAGCCGCAAGCGACGGCTATCCGCCCTACAACATCGAACAGCTTAAGGAGGACGGGCTTCGCATCACCGTTGCCGTTGCCGGTTTCAACGTGAATGAGCTCGGCGTTTCGATCGAGGACAACGAGCTCGTTATCCAAGGTGAGCATAAGGAAGAGGAAGAGGACCGCGTCTTCCATCATCGGGGGATCGCGACCCGCAGGTTCGAGCGGCGCTTCGTGCTGGCCGATGGAATCGAGGTCGTGGACGCGTCCTTCGATAACGGCCTTCTGCACATCGATCTGGTTCGACCCAGCGTCAAAAATCAGGCCCGCAAAATTAACATCCGCGAAAACCGTTCGACGTCGGGCGAGACGATCGACGTTCATACGGAGCAGGCGGACGCCTAATTCAAGGTGAAAGATCATGACGGACCGGAACGAACAGTTACGGCACCTTTCTAGCCAAGGCCTTGCTTCGCTGGGATTATCCCACATCGCTTATGTGCGGCCGATCCCGGTCGATGACGAAGGCGCTGGGGGCTATGCCGTACATGCCGCCGACGGCACGCAACTTGCCATCGCAAGCGAGCTGGAACTCGCCTATGGGGCCATCCTGGAACAGGACATGCACCCGGTCAGCGTCCACTAACGCAAACTACAAATAAATTTTCCGAAGTTCCCTAAGGAAGATTTAATTGGCGGGGGCCGAGGCTCCCGCCATTTTTTTATCCGCCGCCCGCTTCATCGGCACAGATGAGAAGCGCATAAATGGCCTCCACCGTGTCGGACCCGCGAAGTTTCTCACAGGTCGCCTCGTCCCTTAAAAGCCGGGAGATTCGGGCCAACGCCTTCAAGTGCTCCGTGCCTGCCGATTTGGGTGCCAGCAACATGAAGATGAGGTCAACGGGACGTTCGTCGATGGATTCGAAATCAATCGGTTTCTCGAGCTTCGCAAAGATGCCGCAAAGCTGGCCCAGCTCATCAAGCTTCCCATGGGGAATCGCTACACCCGAACCGACGCCGGTTGTTCCCAACTTTTCGCGTTCAAGCAACACATCGAAGATCGCCCGCTCCTGCAGTTCCGCGATCTTCGCCGCCTTTTGGGAGAGCTCCTGAAGGGCTTGCTTCTTACTGGACGCCCGCAGATTCAGAATCACGTTTTTCGACGTGATCAGATCCGTAATTTCCATAATTGGTTCATAGCGCTTTGCAGCGTTAATCCTTGGCAACTTTTCGGATCAGGTTGTTTTACCGCTATGCGATTGGATGCGGTGATTGAATGAGCGACGGGACGATAGTGCCGGCCAATATGCAAGTCAATAGGCGCAGGCTATAGCGTGGATGTCTTCTGCCGACGCCGCTGAACAGAGGACGCGATTCCAAGGGCTTCCCGATACTTTGCAACGGTTCGCCTGGCAATCTCAATTCTTTCACCCTTGAGAATTTCGACGATCTTGTCATCGGAAAGCACCTGGTCGGCTTTCTCGGCGTCCACCAGCGCCTTGATTCGCTGACGTACGGATTCCGAAGAATGGGCTTCGCCCTCCCCGGTGCGCGGGATACAAGCCGTGAAGAAGTATTTTAATTCGTAGACTCCCCGCGGCGTGAGCATGAATTTATTCGCAGTCACGCGACTCACCGTACTTTCGTGCATGTCAATTTCGCTTGCAATATTGCGCAGTACAAGTGGGCGAAGATGCTGCACACCGTGGCGGAAAAAAGCGTCTTGCTGGCGTACGATCTCGCTGGCGACGCGAAGGATCGTCGTGGCCCTTTGATGCAGCGATTTCACGAGCCAGCTTGCCGACTGAAACTGTTCCGAGATGTATTGCCTTTCCTCTTTCTTTCGAGCCTCGCCGCTGATCCGCTGATAATAGGCGTTGTTGACGAGAACCCGTGGAAGGGATTCGGCGTTGAGCTCGACGATCCAGTCGCCATCCCGCTGGCTGCGCATTAAAACGTCGGGGATGATCGTCTGGGCCACGGCTGCATCGAAGACCAATCCCGGCTTCGGATTGAGGGCGCGAATCTCCGCAATCATGTCGGCCAAATCTTCCTTGTTCACACCACACAGCTTCATCAGCCGGTCACCCTCGTGGCGCGCCAGAAGATCCAGATGCTCCAGCATAGCCTCCATGGCCGGATCCAGCCGGTCCAAGTCCCGGAGTTGAATGGCAAGGCATTCCTTCAGATCGCGCGCAAATACACCTGGTGGATCGAAGCCCTGCAGCTTGCGAAGCGTATTTTCGATGTGTGAGCACTCGCACCCCAACAACTCGGCGGCGCTCTCGATCGTGCCGGTGACGTAGCCGGTCTCGTCCAGGAGATTGATGAGATGCCGTCCAATGATCCGGTCGACGGGGTCGTGCAGATCGACGTTCAGTTGTCCGAGGAGATGTTCCCGTAAATTGATTTCTCCGGAAAGCGTCTGCTCAAGGCTGGGTGCCTCGTGCCCAAAGCCCCCGCTGCCGCCATGCCCCCAAGACCCACCGAGATCGGGGCCCTCCTCATAGGACGAATCGGTATTGCTTTCCCCCTCCCAGCGGTCGGCGATTTCCCCATCCAGCGGCGCCGTCTCGGCTGGTGCCGACGTTGCCTCTTCTGTGACTTGCGCCGCATCCGGCTCGCCCTCCTCGAAGTCCAACAGTGGATTGCGTTCCACTTCCGCCTCAAGGAAAGTGCCGAGTTCAAAATTCGACAATTGCAGCAACTTGATCGCTTGCTGCAATTGCGGCGTCATGACGAGAGACTGAGACTGCCGCAGATCGAGGCGTTGAGTCAGCGCCATGGCACCCACTGAATGTTAGAGACTGAACCGATCCCCAAGATAGACGCGACGCACACCTTCATGGGCGACGATCTCGGAAGGAGAACCTTCCATCAACACCATGCCGTCGTGAAGGATATAGGCGCGATCGACGATTTCCAGGGTTTCACGGACGTTGTGGTCGGTGATGAAGACGCCGATTCCACGGTCCTTCAAATGCGAAACAAGATCACGAATGTCGCCGACGGCGATCGGATCGATGCCGGCCAGCGGTTCGTCAAGAAGCACAAAATGGGGTTGTGACGCCAGCGCGCGCGCAATCTCGACGCGCCGCCGTTCCCCACCAGAAAGGGCGAGCGCCGGGGTGCGGCGCAGATGCGTAATCGAGAATTCCGCGAGAAGGTCTTCAAGCATTGTGTCACGCGCTTCGCGTATCGGCTCGACCACTTCAAGCACCGCGCGAATATTTTCTTCGACGGAAAGCCCACGAAAGATCGACATCTCCTGAGGCAGATAGCCAATCCCCAACCGCGCCCGACGGTACATGGGAAGCTCACCGATGCCCTCCCCATCCAGCAGGATCCGTCCGTAATCCGGTGTAATCAGCCCGGTGATGATGTGAAAACAGGTCGTCTTACCGGCACCGTTCGGACCCAGGAGCCCGACCGCTTCACCGCGCTGCACGCTCAAGCTTACCTCGCGCAGCACCGGCCGCTTCTTGAAGCGCTTGCCAAGTTTGATCGCCTGCAGCCCGTTATTGTCCGAGACAAGCCGTGGGGAATCCGACGAGGTGGCTTTCTTTCCCATAGGTTCGGTTGTCGCCATTTCCCCTTAAGATCTTCCTAACAATTGGGTTACTGCTTGTCTTTTTCGTTGACTTTCGAAGGTTTTATGAGCGCCTTCACCCGCCCGCCGCTACCTTTCGGACCGCTCAACAGCCGACTGACACCGGTGTTCATGTCGACCTCGGCATACTCGCCGTTCATCTGGTCGTTGCCACGGGTAATCTTAACCGATCCGATGATTGTCGCGATACCGCTATCGACATCATATACGCCGCGCGATCCTCGAATGATTTCCGTAGGCGTCGAGACATGGACGTTCGTATAGGCCTCGAGGCGCTGAAGCTTTCGTTTTCCGTTCGCGTCCGGTGCATGAAAGTAGGCAACCAATGTTTCCCCATTTAGGCGACGGTCTTCGTGAATCGCAATAGCGTTGCCACGGGCAACGGCCATGTTTTTGTTCACCCAATATTCAAGGCTGCGGGTTGCCGTCACACGTTCCTGTGGCGTATCCAGTCTTATCTTGCCGGTAAGAACGAAGATTCCCTGATCGACGTTATAGACACCCTTCTCGCCGTAAGCCTGCTCGTTGGCCGAGACGACGCGGACATTGCCAACTGCATCGATCCGCCAAATTTCTCGATTGCCTTCCGAATCCAGACGGTAATGCGCGGTAAGTTCATCACCGAAAAGATTGACATCATTCCGCATCGCCTTCGCATTGCCCCGTGCAATGTAAAGTTGTTTCGGTTGCCACCATTCGATCCCATTCTCGGCCGTGATCTCGATGGGGCCATCGTCCTTGCCGCCACCAAGGCTAAGCCCCTGGCCCGTCGCCTTGTGCTGGAAGGGTGCCATCACGAGGAAGGCCGAAAGGACGAACCCGCGAAGGAAAAGGGCAATTCTCATTGGCGAAGTACCTTACTCTTCGCCGTAGAGCACGAGGCGAGCCTTGCCGATAAAAAGGACCCGATCGCCCCGTTCGAAAATGCGGAATCCTTCGGATTGAATGTGGCCGATCGGCCCTTGCCCGGTCGTTGGGGTGTCACCCTTCGCCGTGCCTTGCTGAAGGTCGATGCTGGCTTGCTCGGTATGAAATTCGTAGCCGGAATCGTGGTAGAGGTTCACACCGCCGGCCAAATTCAGCACCTGCTGCTCCTTATGATAAATGCCGGTATTCGCCGAAAGCACGATCCACGTCCCGTCCTCAAGCGCCATGTCGCCCTTTGGATTTTCGAGATTGATGCGCCCGTCATCCCGCTGCGTTGCGCGTCCCGCCGTAATCGTATAGTGCCGGTCGAGTTCGTCGATACCGAGAAAACGCGGATTGATCATCTGGACGGTTTCCGCCTCCTGTGAGCCTAGGGTCGCAAAACGCAGACGGAATTCGCCTGTGCGATCCCGAAGCTGCGGCCAGAACGCGACGAGGACGACGAGGACCGCCGCAATGGCCGGCAACAGCAATTTCAATACGCCGACATAGCGGTATCGCCGCGCATGGGGACGGGACCCCTCCAATCGCCGCGAGCGGCGCAGACGGCGGCGCAGACGGCGGCGCCAACGCTTCAGGCCCATACGGGCAGCCGTGAACGGCGAAGTCCCCGTGCCCTCGCCCCTTGCAAATGTCGACATCTTTCGTTCAGGCAACGCCGGCGCGAAGACAATCGTGAATGTGAAGGATTCCCACTGGCCGAGTATCCTCGACCACGAAAAGACTCGTAATTTTACTTGCGTTCATATAGCCGAGCGCTTCCGCCGCCAATGCGTTTGGGCGAATGGTCTTCGGGTTCGCTGTCATCACGTCCACTGCCTTCTTCTTGAGAAGGTTATCCATATGCCGACGCAAATCCCCATCCGTGATGATTCCAACAAGCCGATCGTTGTCATGCAGGATACCGATACAGCCGAAGCTCCTTGTCGTCATCACGATCAACGCATCTGACATCAAAGCCTTTTCGCCAACCAGCGGAATTGCCTCGCCGGTGTGCATGATGTCGGAGACCCGAAGCAAGTTCCTTCCAAGCTGCCCACCTGGATGGAGAACTTGAAATTCATCGGCTGTGAATCCTTTACGCTCGAGCAGCGCCACCGCCAGCGCATCCCCAAGTGCCAACATGACCGTCGTCGATGTCGTCGGTGCCAGCCCAAACGGGCAGGCCTCCGGCGCCGTCGGCAACTCCAGCGTCACATCGGCTGCTTCCGCAAGTGCGCTCTGCAGCCGCCCTGTCACTGCGATCAACGGAATGGTGAAGCGGCGCGTATAGGCGATGAGGTCGGCAAGTTCCGGCGTTTCTCCAGAATTCGAAAGCGCAAGCACGGCATCCTTCGGGGTGATCATGCCGAGGTCCCCGTGGCTTGCCTCCGCCGGATGCACGAAAAGGGCTGGTGTGCCGGTCGAAGCAAAGGTCGCGGCAATCTTGTGGGCAATGTGCCCGCTTTTCCCGATGCCGGTGACGACGACGCGACCCGTTACGGCCGCCAGGCGATCCAGAGCGTCCGCGAATTCCTGGCCAAGGGAAGTGGCAAAGCGGGCGATGCCCTCGACTTCCATCTCGAGCACGCGACGTGCGGCCGCAAGGTCATCCGGGGTGCTGGCCGGTTTCGTCCTAGCTTTCATGGTTCCCTCTGGGCGCGTAAGAACGTGTCGAGTATGGGACTGGGCTTATGAAAAATCAACGGTATGCGACTTTTCTTAGTGCCGGAAGATGTCTTCATCCACCCATCCGATGAGATCAAGCGCCGCCCGGTAAGGCAAAAAACGGAAGCAGGCTTTGGCAAGCTCCGTTCGGCCTTCGCGATCGAGCATCTCGAGGAACTTCTCGCGGAGCTGGTGCAGATAAAGCACGTCGGATGCGGCATAATCGTGCTGTGCCTGCGTCAACTCCGCCGCACCCCAATCGGAGGATTGTTGCTGCTTCGACAACTCCACATTCAGAAGCTCGCGACAAAGATCCTTCAGCCCGTGACGGTCCGTGTAAGTGCGCGATAAACGGGATGCGATCTTCGTACAAAAGACGGGCTCACAAAGAACACCAAGGTAGCGAAGCATGACAGCCAGATCAAAACGGCCGAAGTGAAAAATTTTCGTTACGTTCGTATCGGTAAGGATCGCTTTCAAGTTCGGTGCATCGTATGAATCTTTCTCGAATTGCACGAGATGCGCGTTCCCATCGCCTGAGGAAAGTTGTATCAGGCAAAGCCGATCCCGATTTGGATTTAGACCGAGCGTTTCCGTATCGATGGCAACTAAATCACCAAGGACAAGTCCGTCGGGTAGATCGCCCTTATGTAATTCGATGCTCATTTCGTAGTCTCCTGGCGACGCGCGGAAATGGCAGGGAGCGTAAGCCAGAATTCTTTATGGCCGGAATTCTTTATGGAAAGTGGTGCCCAGGAGAAGACTCGAACTTCCACGGCCTTGCGGCCACTAGCACCTGAAGCTAGCGCGTCTACCAATTCCGCCACCTGGGCAGCATTGGCGTTTGCTGCCGTTGCCTCGGGTGTCCATATATACTAGGTACGTACCCGAAAAGAAATGCCAAGGCAAGGATCGCCAAGGCATTTTTCCAAGTAGCAATACGGGCTTATGGCAGACCGCGTCGTCACCGTTTTCGGAGGATCCGGGTTTCTTGGCCGCCATGTGGTGCGGCGGCTGGCAGCGAGTGGCGTGCGCCTTCGGGTCGCGGTTCGCGATCCGGAAGCAGCCGCGTTTCTGCAGCCCCTCGGCGATGTCGGCCAGATCATCGCCCTCCAGGCAAACATACGGGACGATGCTTCGGTTGCACTTGCCGTGCAGGGTGCGGATGCCGTCGTCAATCTCGTTGGCATTCTTTATGAATCGGGCCGTCAGACGTTTCGCGCCATCCATGTGGAAGGAGCCCGCCGAATCGCACGCGCCGTCAAACAGGCGAATGTCCGTTCTCTTGTCCATGTTTCGGCGATCGGTGCCGCCCCCGACTCACTCGCAAATTACGCCCGGACGAAAGCCGAAGGCGAAGCGGCGGTTCGCGAGGAATTCCCGGAAGCCGTTCTCCTTCGACCCAGCATCGTCTTCGGACCGGAAGATAATTTCTTTAACCTGTTTGCATCCCTCGCTCGTCTGGTGCCGGCGTTGCCTTTGATCGGTGGCGGCAAAACGCGCATGCAGCCAGTCTACGTCTCCGACGTCGCCGAAGCCGTCACGCGTGTCCTCGATGGCTACGCGGGCGAGGTCTTTGAACTTGGCGGACCACAGGTCTTTACTTTCCGTGCGCTTCTGGAACGGATGTTGGAAGCGATCGAACGGCGACGCCTGCTGATCCCGGTTCCCTTCTGGGCGGCCCGTCTGGAGGCGTTTTTCCTCGAACGCCTGCCGAAGCCACTGCTCACACGCGATCAAGTGCGTCTCTTGGAGCGTGACAACGTCGTCGGGGCGGGCGCAAAAACCTTCGCCGATCTAGGGATTGTCCCGACTCCGCTTGATGCGGTGTTGCCGGATTATCTCGCCCGGTTCCGTCCCGGCGGACGCAAGCGTGAAGCCACCCTGGCCTAGGGGCACATCCCGCCTAAAACCATCCACTCGGCAAGATGCCCCAATAGACGAAGGCCAACAGGCCGGCGCCTAGCACGACCCGGTAAAGCACGAAGGGCGTGAAGCTAGCTCGCCGAAGCCACTTCATCATCAACGCGATGGCGACCATCGCCGAAAGAAAGGCTAGGCCGGCCGCCACGATCGCATCCCGAGTGAGCTCGACGTCACCCATCTCGTAAAGGTGGATGGCTTCCAGCGTCCCAGCGGCGATGATTGCCGGGATGGCAAGCAGCAGTGAAAAGCGGGCCGCCTCTTCCCGCTCGAAGCCAAGCATGCGGGCCGCCGACATCGTTACGCCAGAGCGGCTTGCACCTGGCACCAACGCACAAACCTGGGCGAGGCCGACGATGAAGGCGCTTGCGAAGCTCATATGCTCGACCCGACGAATGCGCAGCCCCAAGCGATCGGCAAGGTAAAGCAGGACACCAAAGCCAAGGGTCGCCCATCCGATGACCAACGGATCGCGGAGGTGTTCGGCTTGATCGATCAGAAAATAGCCGGCCGCCACGACGGGCAGGGTCGCCAGGATCACCTGAAGGGCGAGCCGCGCACCGTCGTCCATCGTCCCGCTTAGGGCATTGCCCAGACCTTTGCCCATGCGCCAGACATCCTGCCAGAAATAGAGAAGGACGGCGGCCAGGGTGCCAACATGGAGCGCGATGTCGATCAGCAGCCCCTGGTCCTCCCAACCCAGCCCTTTCGAGGTCAGGATCAAATGGGCCTGCGAACTGATGGGGAGGAATTCGGTGATCCCCTGGACAAGGGCGAGCACGACAATGTGCCACAGAATCAAGGCTAGCTACCTCCTTGGCAAGGACGGCGCCAGCATGGGGCATCCCCCTTATCAAGACACGCAAAAATTCACGCTCCTGTAATTTTCCTATAATTTCCATGGGATAGAAAAAATAGTCTCGATTTTATACTAAATGCTCCTGTACACCCCTAAATTTGCGACAATTTTATGTAGTATCGGGGAAATTCCCTTGCAGTAGGTAAATAATATTGACATAATTTGCGACCTTCGCGCCGGTTTCCATAGAACGAACCCAAAGCATCGAACGATGGGCAGAGGGACAGGGCTCACCGAAGGGAAGGATGACGCCTACCATGGCGCAACGCATGCTGAAATTCCTCGAGTTCGGCCAACGGTCCCCCGATAAGCGGGACGTCGATACCCGACGCCAGGACTTCCAGGAAATCTTTGGGGAATACGATCCGGACGGCGCGGCCGAACAGGCCAGCCGCTGCTCCCAATGTGGGATCCCCTTCTGCCAGATCCATTGCCCGGTCTCGAACAACATTCCGGATTGGCTGCAACTCACCGCCGAAGGCCGGATCGAAGAGGCCTATGAGGTCTCCTCGGCCACGAACAACCTGCCCGAGATCTGTGGCCGCATTTGCCCCCAGGACCGGCTGTGCGAAGGCAATTGCGTGATCGAGAAGGGCTTCGATTCGGTGACGATCGGCTCGGTCGAAAAATACATTACGGATACCGCCTTCGAGATGGGGCTCGTCAAACCACCGATGCCAAAGCGCGAGCGCGAGCAATCCATCGGCATCATCGGGAGTGGGCCGACCGGCCTGGCTGCAGCCGAACAGCTTCGGCGAAAGGGCTATCAGGCGCACGTTTACGATCGCCATGACCGAATCGGCGGCCTGCTCATCTACGGCATTCCGAATTTCAAGCTCGAGAAGTGGGTCGTTAAACGCCGCGTGGATCTTCTAACGGAAGGGAAAGTCGAGTTTTACCGGAACTTCGAAGTGGGACGCGACGCAAGCCTTGCCGATCTCCAAGAGCGGCATGACGCCATCCTTATCGCAACGGGGGTTTACAAGGCGAGGGACATCTCGATCCCTGGCGCCGGTCTTGGGAACATCTTCCAGGCCCTCGACTATTTGATTGCCAGCAACCGTAAGGGCCTTGGCGATGAGGTTCCAAGTTTCGATGACGGCACGTTGAACGCAGGCGGAAAACGCGTCGTTGTCGTCGGAGGCGGCGATACGGCGATGGACTGCGTACGCACGGCCGTTCGTCAGGGCGCAACTTCCGTAAAATGCCTTTACCGACGCGATCGCGCGAACATGCCGGGCTCCCAACGTGAAGTTCGCCACGCCGAAGAGGAGGAGGTTGAATTCATCTGGCTTTCCGCACCGGAAGCGTTCTTGGGCGATGGCACGGTCTCTGGCGTGCGCGCAGTACGCATGCATTTGGGCGATGCGGATGCGACCGGCCGTCAAACGCCGCAGCCAATTCCTGAATCCCATTTCACGTTGGAGGCGAACCTTATCGTGAAGGCATTGGGATTCGATCCGGAAGAAATACCGACCCTTTTCGGTGCTCCGGAATTGGAAGTCAGTCGCTGGGGCACGATCAAAATCGATTTCCGCACGATGATGACGAATCTTGACGGCGTCTTTGCCGCCGGGGACATCGTGCGCGGCGCCTCGCTGGTCGTTTGGGGAATTCGCGACGGACGTGACGCCGCGGAAAACATTGACGCCTATCTCCGGGCAAAGGCAAAGGGCGATGGGCGCCCGGTAAAAAAACTCGCCATGGTGTCATAAAGGGAAAAAGGGGAAAGGGCGTTGCGAAAGATGGACAAGGGGACAACCTTCGTCGACGAGTGGCGGGCGAACGCCGGCCGGCTCCGAACCTGGGGTCTCTATAACCCCGAACACGAACACGAATCGTGCGGTGTCGGTCTAGTCGCCGCCATCGATGGCCGGCCGCGGCGGAGCGTCGTCGAGGCCGGAATCAACGCGCTCAAGGCAGTGTGGCACCGCGGCGCGGTCGATGCCGACGGCAAGACGGGAGATGGTGCCGGTATCCATGTCGAAATCTCTCAAGATTTCTTCAAGGAGCATATTGCGCGCACCGGCCACCGGCCGGAGAAGGGCCGCCTTGCCGTCGGCATGGTCTTCCTTCCGAAAACCAGCCTGACCGCCCAGGAAACCTGCCGCTCCATCGTGGAGGCCGAAATTCTGGCCTTCGGCTATCGCATCTATGGCTGGCGACAGGTGCCGATCGATGCCTCTGTCATTGGGGAAAAGGCAAACGCAACCCGACCGGAGATCGAGCAGATCATGATCGCCAACTCCCGTGGCGTCGACGACGATCAATTCGAACTTGATCTTTACATCATTCGCAGAAAAATCGAGAAGCGCGTCCTCGAAGAAGAGCACATCAACGACTTTTATCTTTGCTCATTCTCTTGCCGCTCGATCATTTACAAAGGCATGTTTCTCGCCGAGCAATTAACGAACTTCTATCCGGATCTACTCGATGAACGATTCATTTCACGCTTTGCGATCTACCATCAGCGCTATTCAACAAATACCTTTCCCACCTGGCCGCTTGCACAGCCCTTCCGCATGCTCGCCCATAATGGCGAAATCAACACGCTGCGCGGAAATGTCAACTGGATGCGAAGTCACGAAGCGCGAATGGAATCCGAACGCTTCGGAGAACACATCGAAAATTTGAAGCCGGTGATACCGCTAGGGAGCTCGGATTCGGCCGCCTTGGATGCGGTGTTTGAGCTTCTGGTTCGGGCCGGGCGGACGGCGCCGCTCGTCAAAACCATGCTGATTCCGGATTCGTGGTCGAAGAAAAAGACCATGCCGAAAAAGCACCGGGACCTTTTCCACTACTGCAACTGCGTTTCCGAACCATGGGATGGGCCGGCGGCCGTCACGGCAACGGACGGACGTTGGGTGATCGCAGGGATGGACCGAAACGGATTGCGTCCGCTGCGCTACACGATTACCGGGGACGCCCTTCTGATCGTTGGCTCCGAAGCCGGCATGGTGTGGGCGGACGAATCGGAAATCATGGAAAAAGGCCGCGTCGGCCCCGGTCAGGTGATCGGCGTCAATTTGGACGAGGGCCGCTTCTACCACGACCCTGAACTTCGCGACATGCTGGCGGACGAACACCCTTACGGAAAGTGGGTCAAGAACGTGACGGCACTCGATAGCTTCATCAAGGGCTCGAGTTCGGAGAAAAGCGCCTTCTCAAGAGAGGAACTTCGCACGCGCCAGGTCGCCTCCGGTTTCACGATGGAGGAGATCGAACTCCTCCTGCACCCGATGGTCGAGGATGCAAAGGAAGCGACCGGTTCGATGGGAGACGACACGCCGCTTGCCGTGCTTTCCGAGCATTATCGGGGGCTTCATCACTATTTCCGGCAGCGTTTCAGTCAGGTCACGAACCCGCCGATCGACAGCCTGCGCGAACGCCGGGTCATGGGCTTGACGACGCGGCTCGGTAATCTGGGGAACCTGCTTGACGCCAGCGAGGAGCAAACCCGGCGTTTGGAGCTTACCTCGCCGGTGCTCTCCAACGCCGAATTCGAGGCGATGCGAGCCTATATGGGCGAGCAAGCGACCGAGATCGACTGCACCTTTCCCGTCGATGGCGGCGAAGGCGCCCTTCAGGATACCCTCCTTCGCATCCGCCAGGAGGCGGAGGACGCCGTGCGCGGCGGCACCACGCACCTCATCCTGACCGATAAGCACACCGGGCCCGAACAGGCCGCGATCCCGATGATTCTTGCGACGGGTGCCGTGCACACCCATCTCGTTCAACAACTGCTTCGCACCTTTACTTCGCTTAACGTTCAGTCCGGCGAGTGTCTTGACGTTCATTACTTTGCCGTCCTGATCGGCGTCGGCGCGACGACCGTGAACGCCTACCTCGCGCTTGAAACGATCGCGGACCGTCACCGCAGGGCCCTGTTCCCGAACCGCACGCTCGATGAATGCATTGCGCGCTACACGAAAGCGGTCGGAGAGGGCCTTCTTAAGGTCATGTCGAAGATGGGAATCTCGGTGATCGTCTCCTATCGTGGCGGCTATAATTTCGAAGCGGTTGGATTGTCACGTGCGCTCGTCGCCGAATTTTTCCCGGGCATGACTTCACGCATTTCCGGTATCGGGCTCTCCGGCATTCAGGCGAAAGTGCTTGCTCTTCATCGCCGCGCCTTCGAGGAAGAAGTGGTCGCCCTGCCCATCGGCGGTGTCTACACCGTCCGGCGCGGTGGCGAAGTGCACGCCGTCGACGGCAATCTGGTTCACGTGCTTCAGACGGCCGTCGCAACGGACTCCTACAGTACTTACAAGAAGTACAGCGAAGGCCTTCGTCACCAGTCGCCGATCCAGCTCCGCGATCTTCTGGATTTCAAACCAACCGGCCAATCGATCCCCGTCGAGGAAGTCGAATCGATCACGGACATTCGTAAGCGCTTCGGAACCGGCAGCATGTCCCACGGCGCCCTTTCTCGGGAGGCCCATGAGACGCTCGCCATCGCCATGAACCGGATCGGCGGCGCTTCCTGCAGCGGCGAAGGCGGAGAGGACTCGGCACGTGCCAGGCCTCTGTCGAACGGGGACAATGCGAACTCCGTCATCAAACAAATCGCCTCGGCCCGTTTTGGCGTCACGGCGGAATACCTGAACAATTGCGACGAGATCGAGATCAAGATCGCCCAGGGTGCGAAACCAGGCGAAGGCGGCCAACTGCCCGGCTTTAAGGTGACCGAAGAGATCGCGCTGCTGCGTCACTCCACTCCAGGCGTCACGCTGATTTCACCGCCGCCGCATCACGACATTTATTCGATCGAGGACTTGGCGCAGCTCATTTACGACCTCAAGCAGATCAACCCCCAGGCAAAGGTTTGCGTGAAGCTGGTCGCCGAGGACGGCATCGGTACGATTGCGGCCGGCGTCGCAAAGGCCAAGGCGGACGTCATCCTCGTTTCCGGTCATTCCGGCGGCACCGGCGCCAGCCCGCAGAGCAGCATCAAATATGCCGGCGTTCCTTGGGAAATGGGCCTAAGCGAAGTGAACCAAGTCTTGACGCTCAACCGGCTTCGTCATCGTGTGCGGTTGCGCGCGGACGGAGGCATCCGTACCGGCCGGGACGTGGTCATCGCAGCGATGATGGGCGCGGAAGAATTCGGTGTTGGCACGACGTCGCTGATCGCGATGGGCTGCATCATGGTCCGCCAATGCCACAGCAATACCTGCCCGGTCGGCATCTGCACCCAGGACACAACACTTCGCAACAAATTCGAAGGCACACCGGAAAAGGTAGTGAACCTGTTTAGCTTCATCGCCGAAGAGGTGCGTGAGATCCTGGCTTCGCTGGGCATGCGTTCACTCCAGGAAGTCGTCGGACGGACGGACCTTCTAGCCCAGGTCAGCCGCGGCAGTGCCAATCTCGACGATCTCGACCTGAATCCTTTGCTTGCCCAGCCGGATCCCGGGGAATTCACGCGCTACTGTTCGCTCGAAGGCCGAAACGAGGTTCCGGACACGTTGGATGCCCGCATGGTCCAAGACGCCCATGCGGCGCTCGAAAAATCGGGCAAGGTCCAGCTTGCCTACAACATCCGGAACACCCAACGCGCGATCGGCACCCGCTTGTCGTCGATGATCACCCGCCGCTATGGGATGGCAGGGCTTAGGGCGGATCACATCACGGTGCGCCTGCGCGGCACGGCCGGGCAATCCCTTGGCGCCTTTGCCGTCAAAGGCCTGAAGATCGAGGTGTTCGGCGATGCCAACGACTATGTGGGGAAGGGGCTTTCCGGCGGCACGCTCGTGCTTCGCCCGCTGACCGCCTCGCCGCTGGTCACGAACGAGCACACCATCATCGGGAACACTGTCCTTTACGGCGCCACCGCCGGCAAGCTGTTCGCGGCCGGCCAGGCAGGGGAGCGCTTCGCCGTTCGCAACTCCGGTGCCGAGACGGTCGTCGAGGGATGCGGCTCGAATGGCTGTGAATACATGACCGGGGGCACCGCCGTCATTCTCGGCCCCGTCGGCGACAATTTCGCAGCCGGGATGACGGGCGGCATGGCCTTCGTCTTCGATGAAGAAGAAACCTTTCCCCATTACATCAACGACGACATGGTGATCTATCAACGCATCCAGACTACCTACTGGGAGAATGTCCTCAAGCGTTTGATCTCCGAACACGCGCAGCAAACCCAGTCGCGTTTCGCGCAACGCCTGTTGAACGATTGGGAACAAGTTTTCCTCCACTTCTGGCAGGTCGTACCGAAGGAAATGGTGGACCGGCTCGAACATCCGATCGTCCTCGAAGAAGAACAGGCCCGGGCTTAAAGAACGCTCAGCCCAAAGCCCGCCCTTCCTTGACTATCCATCGCGTCGCCGCTTGCGGTAAAGTTTAGCCATGCAAACCCTCTACCATATCTGGCTTTCGCCTTTCTCGCGAAAGGTGCGGATCGTGCTGAAAGAAAAGCAGCTGGAGTTTGAGATGCAGGTCGAGCGGGTCTGGGAACGTCGCCGTGCCTTCCTGGCCATGAATCCGGCCGGCCAAGTGCCGGTGTTGGTAGAGGAAGACGGCACCGCCCTTGCCGACAGCGATGCGATCTGCGAATACCTGGACGAAGTTTATCCGGACCCTTCCCTTCTCGGTGAAGGCCATCACTTGCGCGCCGAAGTACGCCGACTTACCGCCTGGTTCAATACAAAGTTCTACCGCGAGGTGACGACGAATCTCGAAGGCGAGAAAGTCATGAAGCGACTCTTAGGCCTTGGCGAGCCGGATTCGAACGCCATTCGGGCCGGTCTCACGAACATCCACTACCACCTCGACTATATCGGTTACTTGACGGAACGAAGGGATTGGCTTGCCGGTGAGCGTTTTTCGCTGGCCGACATCGCTGCCTCGGCGCAGCTTTCGACGATCGACTATCTGGGGGATGTGCCCTGGAAGGACCATTCGGCGGCAAAGGATTGGTACGCGCGCGTGAAATCACGGCCTTCGTTCCGCCCGTTGCTTGCCGACCACATCCCCGGCATGGCGCCACCGAAATCCTATGCCGATCTGGACTTCTAACCACGCCGTGCCGCGATGACGGATCATGCAACGCCCGGCCCAAAGCATGGGCGCTTTTTCTGCTTTGGCCTCGGCTACAGTGCACGCGCGCTCGTCAAACGCCTTGAAGAAGGCGACTGGCGGATCCGGGGCACGGCACGGACGCCGGAGAAATGCGAGCGCCTTAAGGCCGCAGGTTACGATGCCTTCCCGTTCGATTCAGAGGCCCCGCTTCACGACGCGACGCACCGCCTTGCCGGCACGACGCACCTCCTTGCCTCCGTGCCGCCGGATGGTCTTGGCGATCCGGTGCTCCGCCATCACGCCGAGCACATTGCCGGTATTTCCAGCCTTCGTTGGGTTGGCTATCTGTCGACGACCGGGGTCTATGGGGATCGCGGCGGCGATTGGGTGGACGAAGACTCCGCGCTCAATCCAACGGGGTTACGAGGTAAGCTTCGCGTCGAAGCAGAACGCGCTTGGCTTGAACTTGGCGAATCGAAGGGTTTGCCCGTCCACATCTTTCGCCTGGCCGGTATCTACGGGCCGGGACGAAATGCCCTCAACGCCCTTCGCGAAGGCCGCGCGAGGCGTATTCGAAAGCCTGGTCAGGTCTTTTCGCGAATCCATGTCGAAGACCTTGCAGAGACGCTTCTTTGCTCGATGGCGGCCCCGAAGCCAGCACGTATCTACAACGTCTGCGACGACAAGCCGGCGCCACCGGAAGACGTCGTGACCTTTGCGGCAAGCCTTCTTGGGGTTCCTGCCCCGCCTTTCGTCGCGTTCGAAGACGCAAACCTTTCGGAAATGGCGCGAAGTTTCTATGCAGACAACAAACGCGTACGCAACGATCGCATCAAACAGGAACTTGGCGTCGTGCTGCGTTATACGGACTACGAGACCGGATTGAACGCCATCCTTGCCTCATCCCGGGACGCGTGAATCCAGCAAGCCCTCGAGCGTTTGCTCGAGACGCCGGATATCCCCCACTTCCGACAGGCGGTGGTCGCCATGCGTGATAAACGTTGCCGTGACGTCTTCCGACTGAAGACGGTTCAAAAGCCTGAGCGAGGTTTCCCACGGTACATCCTGGTCTTCCATGCCGTGTAAAAGCCGAACCGGGCAGCGAAGGGGGATCGCCTGGCGAAGAAGCAGGTGATCCCTTCCTTCCTCGATCAGCCTCAGCGTGATACGCGTGGGCGTTTCCGCATAGGCGTTCGCCACGTCAAGAAAACCGTCGCGCGCCAGGGCTTCACCTTGCGCCTCGTCCAGTTTTTCCCAGATCAGACCCTCCGTGAAATCCGGCGCGGAGGCCACGCCAAGAAGCCCGCACACGCTTTCCTTCCGTGCGAGCGCCACCAGCAGCATGATCCAGCCGCCCATGCTGGATCCGACGAGCACCTGGGGCCCTTCCGTGCATGCGTCAAGGACGGCCAGCGCATCCTCCGTCCAGCTTCCGATCGTCCCATCGACGAAGTCGCCGGAGGATTGCCCATGGCCTTGATAATCGAAGCGAAGGTAAGCATGGCCATGGGCCTTGCAGAATGCTTCCAAGGCAAGCGCCTTCGTTCCCGTCATGTCGGAACCGAACCCGCCAAGAAAAACGACGCCGGGGTTTCTCCCCGATAGCCGATGATAGGCGATTGTCGCACCGCCTTCGCGTGGTAAAGTTTGCGGTCCCGTCGTTGCCGGCATCGTTTCGTTCTCAACCTGTGTCCAAACGCCGGAGATTAAGAAGCCCCCTTGGACCTTCCGTCAAGGAGCCAACGCATGTCGGATGCAAAGACCGGAGGCACGGAAAAGCGCGCCCCGGTTGTTCTGCAGGTCTTGCCCGCACTGATGGCCGGTGGGGTCGAGCGCGGAACCGTCGAGATTGCCGCCGCCCTTCGCGATGTCGGTTGGACGCCGCTCGTCGCCTCCGCCGGCGGCCCCATGCGGCATGAAGTCGAGCGTGCAGGGGCTACGCATTTCACGCTGCCGCTCGGCAGCAAGAACCCGCTTGTCATGCATGGCAACGTCCAGCGTCTGGCGGCCCTCGTCGAAGCCCATGGCATCGATATCCTGCACGCACGCAGTCGGGCTCCCGCTTGGAGTGCGTTTTATGCGGCAAGGCGGTCGCATTGTCATTTCGTGACCACCTTTCATGGCACCTATTCGGCCGGCAATTGGGCGAAGCACCACTACAACGCCATCATGACAAGGGGCGAACGGGCCATCGCAATTTCCGAATTCATTGCCGAGCATATGCGCCGCATCTATGGCGTGGACCCGGGAAAGCTTCGCGTCATCCCACGCGGCGTGAAGCTGGATGTTTTCGATCCCGCCCGGGTCAGCGCCGAGCGGATCATCCAGCTTGCCCGCCAATGGCAGCTTCGTGACGATGTGCCGGTCATCCTGCTGCCGGGAAGGCTCACGCGTTGGAAGGGGCAGCGCGTCCTCATCGAGGCATTGGCCGCGCTTGGGCGGAAGGACGTTCAGTGTCGCCTCGCCGGCTCCGATCATGGCCGGGCCGGCTACCGGAAGGGGCTTGAGAAATTGATCATGGATCGCGGTCTCTCCGACATCATCAAGATCACCGATCACTGCAAGGACATGCCGGCCGCTTACATGTTGGCAGACGTCGTCGTCTCCGCCTCGACGGACCCGGAGGCCTTCGGCCGCGTCGTCGCCGAGGCCCAGGCGATGGGAAGGCCGGTGCTGGCGACCGACCATGGGGCCGCACAGGAAACGGTGTCGCCCGGCGAAACGGGCTGGCTGACGCCACCGGGCGATTCGAAACGGCTTGCCGAAGCGCTTGCCTGGGCCCTTGAGCTTGAACCAATGGCGAGGAATCGTTTGGCCGCCGAGGCACGGGCGCACATCGTCCGGCATTACTCGAGCGTGGCCATGTGCAAGGCGACGCTGGACGTCTACCGCGAGGTGCTGGCCGGGGACCCTCATTCATGACAAGCCGCGTGCTTGTGATCAAGCTCGGCGCGCTCGGTGATTTCCTGCAGGCGTTGGGGCCCTTCGCGGCCATTCGCCACCACCACAAAGAGGCAAAGATCACGCTTCTTGCGACCGCCCCTTTCCAGGAGATGGCCGAACGGTGCGGCTACTTTGATTCGGTGTGGTTGGATCGCCGGCCAAAATTTTTGCAAATCTTCGACTGGCTTCGACTTCGCAAGGCGCTTCGCAAGGCACGCTTCGAGCGAGTCTACGACCTGCAGACGTCGGATCGCAGCGGTTTTTACTTCGCCCTTCTCTTCCCGGGTCCCTTTCCGGAATGGTCCGGCATTGCGCGCGGCTGCTCACACCCGCACGCAAATCCAAAGCGCGATTTTCAGCACACGATCGAACGCCAGACGGAACAGCTTAAGATGGCGGGGATCGCGGACGTGCCGCCTGCTTCCGTCGACTGGATGACGGCCGATGCATCGCGCTTTCACTTGCCAAGCTCTTACGTCCTCTTCGTTCCGGGAGGCGCCCCCCACCGCCCGGAAAAACGCTGGCCGGAGCCGCATTACGTGGCACTTGCGAAGCTTCTCGCCGAACGTGGCGTGACCCCCGTCCTGCTCGGCACGGCTGCGGAAGCGGAAACCCTGGCGGCGATCGCCACGGCCTGCCCGCAGGCGGTGAACCTTGCCGGTGCCACGGATCTTTTCGACATCGCCGAGTTGGCGCGTGGTGCGGAAGGGGCGGTGGGAAACGACACCGGGCCCATGCATCTGATCGCGATCGCCGGAAGCTCGACCCTGGTCCTCTTTTCCGGCGCGTCTGATCCTGCCCTTTGTGCCCCTCGAGGGCGGCGGGTGACGATCGTAAGACGCGAGCCCTTGGCGGCGCTCACGCCGGCAGACGTGTTCGAAGCGCTTTGCCTCCCGCAAGCCTCGGAAGGCAATACGGAACCGGGCCATCCTTGACACGGTTTCGAAAGGTTCTACATTTCCGCAACCCATAGGAAAAAGGCGGTTTTTCCGGACTTTCAGATGGTCGCAATTACCCTTCCCGATGGTTCCGTCCAGCCTCACAAGAGCGGCGTGACTGGTCTTGAGATCGCCATGGCGATCGGCAAAGGCCTGGCCAAGGCGGCGGTCGCCATTCGCGTGAATGGCGAGCTCTGGGATCTCACCCGCACGCTCGAGGAAGACGCCGAGATTGCCATCGTCACGCGCGAGACGGACGAGGGGCGCGAAATCCTCCGCCACGACGCCGCCCACGTCATGGCCGAAGCGGTAAAGGAGCTTTATCCAAAAACCCAGGTCACGATCGGCCCGGCGATCGCGAACGGTTTCTACTACGATTTTTCCCGAAAGGAACCCTTCACGCCGGAAGATCTGGAGAAGATCGAGAAACGGATGCACGAGATCGTCGCACGCGACGAAGCGGTCATTCGCGAGATCTGGAATCGCGAAGAGGCGATCACTTTCTTCAAGAACGCAGGCGAACGCTACAAGGCGGAAATCATCGAGGCGATCCCGTCCGATGAGGACATCACCCTTTACCGCCAGGGTAACTTCATCGACCTTTGCCGAGGTCCCCATCTGCCATCGACCGGAAGGTTGGGCAAAGGCTTCAAGCTCACGAAGCTTGCCGGGGCCTATTGGCGGGGGGATTCCCGGAACGAGATGCTCCAGCGCATCTACGGCACCGCCTGGGCGAACGAAAAGGAATTAAAGAACCACCTCTTCCTCCTGGAGGAAGCGGCACGGCGCGATCACCGTCGCTTAGGTAAAGAGATGGGGCTCTTCCACATTCAGGAAGAGGCGGTGGGTTCCATCTTCTGGCATCCGAAGGGCTGGACGCTCTATCGGATTCTCGAGGCCTACATCCGCCGTCGCTTGGACCAAGCAGGCTACGTCGAGGTGCGAACGCCGGAACTCTTGGACCGCAGTCTTTGGGAGCAGTCGGGTCATTGGGAAAAGTTTCGCGAACACATGTTTACCGCCGAGTCGGAGGAGCGTGTGCTGGCGCTGAAACCGATGAACTGTCCCGGTCATGTCCAGATCTTCCGGCAAGGCTTGAAGAGCTACCGGGATCTTCCGCTGCGTATGGCGGAATTCGGTTGCTGTTACCGAAACGAGCCGTCCGGCGCGCTCCACGGGCTCTTTCGGGTTCGCGCCTTCACCCAGGACGACGCGCACATCTTCTGCACCCACGATCAGATCACCGGGGAAACAACGGCGTTCTGCAATCTCTTGTTAAGCATTTACAAGGATTTCGGGTATGAGGACGTCATCATCAAATATGCCGACCGGCCCGACCTGCGCGCCGGTGAAGATGCCATTTGGGACGAGTCGGAAGCGGCCCTTCGCGCCGCGACGGAGGCAACCGGCCTTGAGGTGTCGCTGAATCCCGGCGAAGGCGCCTTCTACGGACCAAAGCTCGAATTCGTCCTCCGGGACGCCATCGGTCGCGAGTGGCAATGCGGCACGCTGCAGGTCGACTTCGTATTGCCGGAGCGGCTGCACGCAAACTACATCGGCGAGGATAGCGAGAAACATCGCCCGGTCATGCTGCACCGGGCGATCCTGGGCTCCATCGAACGCTTTATCGGCGTACTCATCGAACACTATGCCGGCCGTTTGCCCATGTGGCTTGCACCGTTACAGATCGTCGTCGTAACCATCACAAACGACAGCGATGCATACGCGGGCGAAGTCTTTGACGCACTCCAAAAGGCGGGGCTTCGGGTCGAACTGGATCTTCGTAACGAAAAGATTAACTACAAGGTCCGCGAGCATAGCCTTGCGAAAATCCCTGTTCTTCTTGCCATCGGCAACCGGGAAGCGGAAAACCATACGGTTTCCGTCCGCCACTTGGGAAGCAAGGATCAAGAAAGCCTTGCCCTCGAAGAAGCAGTCGCTAGACTTAGCAAGGAAGCTGCGGCTCCCGACGCGTAACCACGGTCTTCGCTGAAACAACAATTGGAGGAAGTTCATAGCCAGATTATCTGCGCAAACGCGGCCATCCCGACAGGGACCGCGCATCAACGAACAAATCGACGTTCCCACCATCCGTCTTATTGGAGCCAACTCGGAGCAAATCGGCGTCGTTCCCATCGAGGAAGGTCTCAAAGCCGCTGAAGAAGCCGGGCTTGACCTCGTCGAGATATCACCGACCGCCGATCCACCCGTCTGCAAAGTCCTCGACTACGGAAAGCTCAAATATCAGGAGAGCAAAAAGCGCGCCGAGGCAAAAAAGAAGCAGAAGGTGATCGACGTCAAGGAGATCAAGCTTCGCCCCGGGACTGAAATCCACGACTACGAAGTGAAACTCCGCAAAATCATGGCCTTCCTGGGTGAAGGCAACAAGGTCAAGGTGACGATGCGTTTCCGGGGCCGGGAAATGGCGCACCAGGACTTGGGCTTGAAAGTTCTGATGCGAATCCGCGACGACGTGGAAGCAGTCGGCAAAATCGAGCAGTTCCCCCAGATGGAAGGGCGGCTGATGACGATGGTGCTAACCACGAAGTAAGGGGCGTTCCGGCCGAGGCCGGGTTCTTGCCTTTCCAACGCGCACTCGGTATAACCCACGCTGCTTTCGAGCGGTAAGGCTTACGGGCATGCCTAGCCGCTCATGAAGCCTCGACTTGAAGGAGAGGAAAATGCCCAAGCTCAAGACGAAAAGCAGCACAAAGCGCCGATTCCGGATGACCGCCAAGGGAAAGGTCCGGATGAACCCGTCGGGTAAGCGTCACAACCTGCGGAAGCGCTCCCAGAAAATGAAAAGAAAGGCTCGTCGCGCGACGTTTCTGTCGAAGGCGGACGCTGCCATCGTCAAGAAATTCATGCCTTACGGCAGTTAAGGACGGCCCATGGCACGCGTGAAGAGAGGGGTCGGCGCCCACGCCCGTCACAAGAAGGTCATCGACCGGGCCACCGGCTATCGCGGCCGTGCGAAATCAAGTTTTCGCGTGGCGATCGAGCGGGTCGAGAAAGGCCTGCAATATGCCTATCGTGATCGCCGTAACCGCAAGCGCAGTTTCCGTGCCCTTTGGATACAGCGCATCAATGCGGGTGCCCGGGAATATGGACTTACCTATTCACAATTCATGAGCGGCATCAAGAAGGCCGGAATCGAGATGGATCGCAAGGTGCTCTCGGATCTCGCGGTAAACGACCCATCGGCCTTTAAGGAGATCGTAGAACAGGCCCGGGGGGCGCTGGGCCCAACCGCATGATCTTAAGCCCCGAACCGGCAGTTGGAATTTGAAGTAAGAGGGCTTGCATTCGTAAGCCCTCTTCTTTTTCCTTAAGATAGGAAAGCGATGACGGACCTCGAACCCCTGCGCAAAGCGCTGCTGAACGAGATCGAAGCGGTGAAAAACCTCGAAGGTCTCGAGCGTCTCCGCGTCACGGCCCTTGGCAAGAAGGGGAAAATCACCGAGCGAATGAAGGGCTTGAGCGAACTCGAGCCTGAGGAACGCCGCAATCAGGGGGCGAGCTTGAACGCCCTCAAGGAGGAGGTCACCCAGGCGATTACCGACCGCAGCCGGTTTTTGGGCGATTTGGCATTAAACACGCGCCTCCTTGAGGAACGGCTCGACATGACGCTTCCGGTCCGCCCCGAAGCGGAAGGGCGGATCCATCCCATCAGCCAGACGATGAACGAGCTTCTTCAGATCTTCGGCGCGATGGGGTTTGCCGTTGCGGAGGGACCGGACGTCGAGGATGACTTCCATAATTTCGCGGCCCTCAATATCCCGCCGGAACATCCCGCCCGCCAGATGCACGACACGTTTTACTTCCCGCCCGATTCATCCGGCGAGCGAAGGTTGCTGCGTACCCACACCTCCCCGGTCCAAATCCGGACGATGCAGGCGACGAAGCCGCCGATCCGGATCATCGCGCCGGGCCGCACCTATCGGCGGGATTCGGACATCACGCACACGCCGATGTTCCACCAGATCGAGGGCCTGCTCATCGATAAGAGCACCCATATGGGACACCTGAAAGGCTGTCTCTTCGATTTCTGCCGCACCTTTTTCGAACTCGACGACGTGCCGTTGCGTTTTCGGCCAAGTTTTTTTCCTTTCACGGAACCTTCGGCAGAGGTCGACATCGGCTGCGCCCGCGAGAAGGACGAATTGCGCGTCGGCACCGGTGCCGACTGGCTTGAAATATTGGGCTGCGGGATGGTCCACCCAAAAGTGCTGGAGCACTGCGGGATCGATTCGAATACGTACCAGGGCTTCGCCTTCGGCCTCGGGGTCGAGCGGGTCGCCATGTTGAAATACGGCATTCCGGATCTGCGCACCTTTTTCGAATCGGATCTCCGCTGGCTTCGCCACTACGGCTTCCTGCCGTTGGATGTTCCTACCCTTGCCGGGGGGCTTTCGTGATGAAATTCACCCTCGGCTGGCTTCGCGAACACCTCGATACGGACGCCGATCTCTCGACGATCGCCGATAAACTGACGGCGATCGGCCTCGAGGTGGAAGAATGCGTCGATCGGTCGAAGACGCTTAAGGGCTTCACCGTCGCCGGGGTACAAAGCGCCGAGCGACACCCGGACGCCGAGCGCCTTCAGGTTTGTTCCGTCTCGACTGGCAAGAAGACGTTCACCGTCGTCTGCGGGGCCGCCAACGCCCAGGCCGGAATGAAGGGGGTGCTGGCCGTTCCGGGGACCATCATCCCGGCAACGCAAGAGCCCTTGCGCGCCGGCAAGATCCGGGGGGTCCTCAGCGAAGGCATGCTGTGCTCGGCGGCGGAACTCGAACTTGGCGAGGACCACGCCGGCGTGATCGAGTTGCCGGCGGATACGAAAATCGGCTCCCCTGCCGTCACCGCACTTGGCCTGGACGATCCGATGCTCCATCTGGCGCTCACCCCGAACCGCGGGGATTGCCTGAGCGTGCGCGGCATCGCCCGTGACCTCGCGGCGGCCGGCCTCGGCAAGCTGAAGCCCTGGCAAGCAAAGCCCGTCACCGGCATTTTCGAAAGGCCGATCGGGCTTTCCCTCGATTTCCCGAAGGGTGCAAAGGATGCCTGCCCCCATTTCGTCGGCCGCAGCTTGCGCGGCGTGAAGAACGGGCCCAGCCCGGATTGGCTTCAGAATCGTCTGCGCGCCATCGGGCTTCGTCCCATCTCAGGCCTGGTCGACGTGACGAACCTGATGGCGATCGAGTTGGGCCGCCCCATGCACGTCTTCGATGCGGACACGCTCAATGGAAACCTCACCGTGCGCCTTGCCCGCGAGGGCGAAACGTTGCGTGCGCTGGACGGCAAGGACTACGTCCTCGATGCGGAGATGTGCGTGATCGCCGACGAAAGGGAAGTCTTGAGTCTCGCCGGCGTCATCGGTGGCGTTTCCTCCGGCTGCACGGAGTCGACGACAAACGTCTTCGTCGAATCGGCGATCTTCGACCCGGTACGCACGGCGGCAACCGGGCGCAAGCTCAACATCGAGACGGATGCGCGTCATCGCTTCGAGCGCGGTGTCGATTCCGCCCTGGTCCTACCCGGCATGGAGGCGGCGACGCAATACATCCTCGAATTCTGTGGCGGCGAGGTCGGCGAATGCGTCATCGCCGGCAAGGAAGAAAGGCGCGATCAAACCGTTGTCTTCCGAGCCGATCGCGTGCGCTTCCTTGGCGGCATCGATCTGCCCGAAAAGAAATCGGTGGGCATCTTGAAGAAGCTCGGCTTCGAAGGCGTGAAAAAGGGAAAGGGTCTTGCGATCCGTGTCCCTTCCTGGCGCAACGACATCGAGGGCGAGGCGGACCTCGTCGAGGAAGTCCTTCGCATTCACGGGTATGACGCGATCCCCTCGCTGCCGCCCTCTTCGGAGACCTCGCTTCCCCAGGTCATCGTGACGCCGACCGAGCACCAGGCGGAATTTGCCAGACGCACGCTGGCCGGCCGCGGCATGGTCGAGGCGGTCAACTGGTCCTTCCTATCTTCCCGCGTCGCTTCCGATTTTGGTGGCACCAAGGCGCTTGCGCTGGAAAATCCAATCAGCGCAGACCTCGATATGCTGCGCCCTTCGATCCTTCCCCATCTGATCCTGGCGGTGGGGCGAAACGCCGATCGTGGCTTCCCGGACCTCGCCCTCTTTGAAATCGGTCCCCAATACGCAGGCCTATTGGCGGAGGACCAGTCCCTGGTGGCCGCAGGCATCCGGGCCGGTAAGATCGGCCCCCGCCATTGGCTTACATCCGCGCACCCCGTCGATGCCTATGATGCGAAAGCCGACGCGATAGCGACGCTCACCGCGGCCGGGGTAAGGGCGGCAAGTCTCGAGGCCGCCTCCGAAGGCCCCACTTGGTATCACCCGGCACGCGTCGGCACGTTCCGCCAGGGGCCGAAGAACGTGTTTGCCTATTTCGGTGAAATTCACCCCAGCGTCCTCGCACGCATGGAAATCGAAGGGCCCGTCGTTGGCTTCGAAGTCTTCCTCGATCGTGCGCCGGCACCGAAGCTTCGCTCATACCGCACCCGCCCGCCCCTGGGTGCCTCTGCTTTTCAGGCGGTCGCGCGCGACTTCGCCTTCGTCGTCGATGAAGGCGTTGCTGCGGCGGAGATCCTTCGCGCCACGAAAAAGGCGGCGCCGAAATTGATCAGCTCCGTCACCGTTTTCGACGTCTACCAAGGCAAGGGCGTGGCACTCGGCAAGAAGTCGCTTGCCATCTCCGTCACCCTGCAGCCTAGGGAGAAGACGCTTACGGATGAGGAAATCGCCGCTGTCGCTGAGAAAATCGTAGACAGCGTGAGCAGGGCAACCGGAGCCGAACTTCGTCACTAGGGGCGGTGATGGCAGCGAACAAAACGAACGGCGAGTCTATCCGGGCGAAGGCGCGGGACTTGGGCTTCGATGCGGTCGGCTTCCTTGAGGCTGCCTCCGACGAGGGCCTCAAGAAAAACCTCAAGCGTTTCCTTCAAAAGGGCTACCACGGCGACATGGCGTGGCTTGATGCGAGCTTCGTTCGCCGTGCCGACCCGCTTGCCCTTTGGCCCGAAGCAAAGAGCGTCATTGCCCTTGGCATGAATTACGCACCGGCGGACGCCCCGCTTGCCCTCCTCGCAAAGCCACGCCTCGGCAACATCAGCGTCTATGCCCGCGGTGCGGACTACCACCAGATGCTCAAGAAACGGCTGAAACGGTTTGCCGGCTGGATCGCCACCACCTTCGAGTGCGAAGTGAAGGTTTTCGTCGACACGGCACCCTTAATGGAAAAGCCGCTCGCCGAAAGAGGCGGCATCGGCTGGCAGGGAAAGCATACGAACCTCGTCTCGACGCGCCACGGTTCCTGGCTCTTCTTAGGCGAGATTCTGACGACCCTTTCTTTGCCTCCGGATGCGCCGGAAACCGATCATTGCGGTGTCTGCCAAGCCTGCCTCGACGTCTGTCCGACGAAGGCTTTTCCAAAACCCTATGAGCTCGATGCGCGCCGTTGCATTTCTTACCTTACGATCGAACACAAGGGCGTCATCCCGCGCGAATTTCGCCAAGCGATGGGCAATCGAATCTATGGCTGCGACGATTGCCTCGCCGTCTGCCCGTGGAACAAATTCGCGCAGCAAACGGAGGAATACGCCTTTCGTCCCCGCGCCGAGCTGATAAGCCCCGAACTCGCCGAGCTCGTCGAGCTTGACGATGCCGCCTTCCGGCGGCGCTTCGCCGGTAGCGCGATCAAACGGATCGGACGTCAGCGCTTCTTACGTAATGTTTTGATTGCACTTGGAAATTCTGGGGATTCACGAATCGTGCCCACCGTCGAACGCCGCCTTTCCGACCCCTCTCCTCTGGTTCGCGGGATGGCCGTCTGGGCCTTGCATCGTCTCGTGGACGCAGAAACCTTCGCGGCCCTTCATGCGCGCCACGCCCCTTCCGAAGCGGATGCCGAGGTGCGCAAGGAGTGGGGCGTTTGAAGGCCTCGGACAAGCTTGAGAACTACGATTTCGATCTGCCAAAGGAGCGGATCGCGGCGCGTCCCGTCGCGCCCCGCGACGCGGCGCGGCTCCTCGTGATCGGCGATCCACTCCTTGACCGGACGATGCAGGATCTGCCTGGGCTTCTTAAATCCGGTGACCTTCTCGTCTTCAACGACACCCACGTGCTGCCGACGCGTCTTTTCGGCCATCGGGACAAGGCAAAAATCGAGGTCACGCTGCACAAGGCCCTTTCGCCGGATCGCTGGCTTGCCTTTGCAAAGCCGGCAAGGAAACTGGAAACAGGCAACGCCTTGCGCTTCCCGGATGGCCTCGGGGCAAAGGTCCTGGAGAAACGGCAAGGTGGCGAGGTCTTGCTTCGGTTGAGCGAAGGCGGTGATGCGTTGATCGCGACCCTTGAGCGCATTGGGCGCATGCCGCTTCCCCCCTATATTCGCCGCGCCCAAGGGCCCGACGCGAAGGACCGCGAGGATTATCAGACGATCTTCGCGGCAAGGCCGGGTGCGGTGGCCGCGCCGACGGCCGGGCTTCATTACACGGAACGGCTGCTTGCCGACCTCGAGGCCCATGGCATCGGCCGGACGATGCTCACCCTTCACGTCGGAGCCGGCACCTTCCTCCCCGTAGCGACCGAGAACCTAGCCGAACACCGCCTGCACAGTGAATGGGGATCGATCCCCAAAGCCACCGCCAGGGCCATCAACGAGGCCCGCGCGAAGGGCGGGCGCATCGTTCCGGTCGGCACCACCGCCCTTCGCCTGCTTGAGACGGCGGCGGATGTGGATGGTCAGGTCCATCCCTTCGAGGGCGAGACTTCGCTTTTCATCACGCCCGGCCATGTCTTTCGGGCGGCCGACCTCTTGCTCACGAATTTTCATCTTCCGCGGTCGACCCTTTTCGTGCTGGTTTGTGCCTTCGCCGGAAGGACGCACATGTTCGAAGCGTATGCCCATGCGATCGATGAGGGGTATCGCTTCTTTTCGTATGGGGATTGTTGTTTGCTGACGCCGCAGGCGAAGCGATGAGATTCGAAGTCGAAGCCGCATCGGAAGAAGGAAGGCTCGGTCTTCTTAAAACTGCCCACGGCGTCGTCCATACACCGGCCTTCATGCCGGTCGGCACGGCGGCCACCGTGAAGGCGATGACGCCGGAGATGGTGCGGGCGACAGGAGCAGAAATCCTTCTCGCCAACACCTACCATCTGATGCTCCGGCCCGGCGCGGAGCGAATCGCAGGCCTTGGCGGGCTCCACCGTTTCATGAACTGGAACGGCCCAATCCTCACGGATTCCGGGGGATTCCAGGTGTGGTCCCTGGCCAAGCTCCGGGATATCCACGAGGAAGGGGTCGTCTTCCGGTCCCACCTCGATGGCTCACGCCACGAACTCACGCCGGAACGTGCGATCGAGATTCAGCACCTCCTGGATGCCGACATCACGATGGCACTCGATGAATGCACGGCGTGGCCGGCGACGAAAGAGGACGCCGCGAAATCGATGCAGCTTTCGATGCGCTGGGCGGAACGATCGAAAACGGCGTTCAAGGAACGAGACGGTTACGGCATTTTCGGGATCGTTCAGGGTAGCATTTTTCCCGATCTTCGAATCGAATCGGCCGAACGTCTGGGCGAGATCGGTTTCGATGGCTATGCGATCGGCGGGCTATCCGTAGGCGAAGCGCGCGAGAAAACTACCCTGATGCTGCACGCGACGGTACCTCACCTACCCAAAGAAAAGCCTCGCTACCTGATGGGCGTCGGAATGCCGGAAGACCTGGTCGATGCGGTGTTAGGCGGGATCGACCTTTTCGACTGCGTGCTGCCGACCCGCTCGGGGCGCACCGGCCAGGCCTTCACCCGAGAAGGCAGGCTGAACTTAAGAAACGCCCGCCACGCCGACGACCCGGCCCCGCTCGATAAGGCCTGCCGGTGCCCAGCCTGTACCGGCTATTCGCGCGCCTACCTCCATCACCTAACGAAGTCGGGCGAGATCCTGAGCGCCATCCTGCTCACCACCCATAATCTTCATTATTATCAAGATCTTATTACAGATCTTCGCGATGCGATTCGAGGGAACACGCTGGCTGCCTTCGCCACGGCCTTCCGCGCGGGCGCGCACAACGACGAGCCCGAGGAAAGCTGAGCGCACTTGCATACCATGGTAATTATAGGACTTAGTTCCTATATTGCCATGGTTAAGATTCTATTAAGAAAATCAAGGGGATAAAGCACCATCCTCAAGGGCCCGTAGAGGCGCGTGGAACGGTTAGGAAACGAAAGCAAAACCAGTAGCTTGGCGCATGGTTACGAAAGGGTTAAATTTTTTCTAGCGAATCGAAAGGCCTAAACGCGATGGCTAAGTCCGAAGACGAAATCCTCACCCAACCGGGAGGAAAAGCGGCGATTCCGGATTCGCCCGAGCAGGCGGCGCTGGAGAGTTTTCCGAATCCGAATGTCGGCACCGACTATCTCATCCGCTTCACCTGTCCGGAATTCACCGCGCTTTGCCCAATCACCGGTCAGCCGGACTTCGCCCATTTCGTGATCGACTACGTGCCGGCCAAACGGCTCGTCGAAAGCAAGTCCTTGAAGCTTTACCTGGCTTCGTTTCGAAACACGGCAAGCTTCCATGAAGACTGCACGATGAAAATCGCGAGCAAGCTGGAGGCCGCCCTCAAGCCCCGCTGGCTTCGTATGGCCGGCTATTGGTTTCCGCGCGGCGGCATTCCGATCGACGTCTTCTACCAGTCCGCCTCCCCGCCGGAAGGCCTGTGGGTGCCGGATCCAGGCGTTGCGCCTTATCGTGGGCGCGGCTAGGCCGCCTTAATGCCCTTCCCCCCGATAGACGGCACCAGCCGTGCAGGTCTCCCGTAAGGTCACCTGGGAAAGCCCCGGAAGCCGCGGTTTCAGCCGCTCCCAGATCCAGCGGGCCAGCACCTCGCTGGTCGGATTCCCAAGGCCCTCGATCTCGTTCAGGTAGTGGTGGTCGAGGACAGCCAGGATCGACTCGAACGCCTTCTCGACGTCGGCAAAATCCATCACCCAGCCGCTCGTCTCATCAACCTCCCCAGCGACACGCAACTCGACGCGAAAGGAGTGCCCGTGCAGGCGTTCGCATTTATGGCCCTCAGGCACGTTCGGAAGGTGGTGGGCCGCCTCGAAGGTGAAGGTCTTATAGATTTCCATGTCCCCCCTTTACGGCATGCCGATCAGTTTGTGCGCCTGCAAGCTTAAGCGCCATTTCGGATGACGAAGGCAATAATCGCGCGCCGCCGCCAGATGCCGCTCGCGCGCCTGGCCGTCCAGGGGCTGCAGAAAAAAATATTTAAAATCAAGGTGTTCGAAGACTTCCGGCACAGCCGCCGCCTGCGGATAGACGAGCTTTAACTCCTCGCCGCTCTCCACCATCAAACCCGCGCCTGCCTTCGGGGACACGCAAAGCCAGTCGATATTTTCAGGCGGTGCAACCGTTCCGTTCGTCTCGACCGCAATTTCGAAGCCCTCGTCGTGCAGCGCCGCCACCAACGCCGCGTCGAGTTGCAGGAGTGGCTCACCGCCCGTCGCCACGACGAAGGGCATCGATCGGGACCCATGGGCCACGTCCCAGATCGCGCGCGCCCTGTTTGCAAGCCCGGCCGCTTCCTCGAACCGGCCGCCGCCCGCCCCATCCGTGCCGACGAAATCCGTGTCGCAAAAATTGCAGACGGCATCGGCGCGATCCGCCTCCAGGCCCGACCACAGATTGCAGCCGGCAAAACGCAGGAAGACGGCGGCTCGCCCCACATTCGCGCCTTCCCCCTGAAGGGTCGCGTAAATCTCCTTCACCGCGTAGCTCATTCCACCTCGACCAGATTGGCATAGACCGTCGGGTCCGAAAGCCCGGCACCCTCGAACCCCTTCCGGCGCAGCCGACAGGAATCGCACCGCCCGCAGGCCCGGCCATCCGGGGTCGGGTCATAGCAGCTCAACGTAAGCCCGTAATCGACGCCGAGCCCGGCCCCGATCTTCAGGATTTCCGCCTTCGTGAGATCGATCAAGGGGGTATGGATCGAAACCGGCTTGCCCTCGACGCCCGCCTTCGTCGCAAGGACCGCCAGGCGTTCGAAGGCGGCGATGTATTCCGGCCGGCAATCCGGATAGCCACTGTAATCGAGCACATTGACGCCGATGAAGATGGCGTCCGCCTCCAAGACCTCCGCCCAGGCGAGCGCGAAGGCAAGGAAGATCGTGTTCCTCGCCGGTACATAGGTCACCGGAATTTCCGCTGCCATCTCTTTCATGTCGCGATCCTTCGGCACGGCGATGTCGTAGGTCAAGGCCGAGCCACCGAACAGCCGAAGATCAATCTCCTGGATGGCATGTTGGCTCGCGCCTAGATGCGCGGCCACCTCGCGCGCCGCTTCGATCTCAAGCGCATGGCGCTGGCCGTAGCGGAAGGAAAGCGCATAGGCCGCGAAACCTTCCTCAATCGCCATCGCCAGCGCCGTTGCCGAATCGACACCGCCGCTCAATAAGACGACTGCCTTTCGCTTGGCACGCATCCGCTGGTTTTGCTCAAGTGAAGCTTAAGGAACGCACACTTTCGGGATAGCACATTTCCCTCGGCGACGGCTATGACGAGGCCGGAATTCGAGCGAGCCCCGGGACGCAAAATCCGATGCGGTTTCCCTAGCGGCGTTCGCCGAACAGCCGGAGAAGTAAGAGGAAGAGATTGATGAAATCGAGATAGAGGCTAAGCGCCCCCATTAGCGCCTTCTTGCCGGCCACCTCGCCGGCATCCGCCTCGTTGTACATCCATTTGATCCGCTGCGTATCATGGGCGGTAAGGCCTACGAAGATGAGGACCCCGATCACCGAGACCACGAAGTGCAGCATCGTGCTTTGAACGAACATATTGACGAGCGATGCGAGGATGATCCCGATGAGTCCCATGAAAAGAAACGAACCAAGGCGGGTCAGATCCCGCTTCGTCGTGTAGCCATAGAGGCTCATGGCGGCAAAGGTGCCGGCCGAGATGAAGAAGACGCGTGCGATGCTCTCGCCGGTATAGAGGACGAAGATTGAGGCAATCGACATCCCCATGATGGCGGCAAACGACCAGAAAAGAATTTGGGCGGTGCTGTACTGAAAACGCTGGATGCCGAAGCTGAGTGCAAAGACGAAGCCCAAGGGCGCCAACATGACGACCCACATGAGGGGCGTTCCGAAGATCGCGTTGAAGAATGCCGGCGTATGGGCGATGACGTAAGCGATGAGACCGGTAAGCGCCAGCCCACCCGTCATGAAATTGTATACGCGAATCATGTGACGCCGGAGCCCCTCGTCGATCGCCTCCGCGGCAACCCCGGTACGCAAGCGTTGATCTTCCTGCCAAGCCATTCCTTCGTCCTCTGCCTCTTAAAACCCCTTCGCAGGCCCTATATTGGCACGAACGCCCTGCGAATCAAGCGCGTGCCGGTGCGAGAATGCCAACGTCAACGCTGCCATCAAACCGATATTTGAACCAATGCTGACCTAAAAAATCTGGCGCGCCCGGAGAGATTCGAACTCCCGACCCCCAGATTCGTAGTCTGGTGCTCTATCCAGCTGAGCTACGGGCGCCTAAAACGGGAACAGGGAAACGGAACCTACTCTAAAGCTTCATGGAATGGCAAGGCGAGGCAGGTGGCCAAACCCTCTGCGTTGCATACGGATATCGGCGTTATCCGTAGGAAAATTAAAGGGTTGGCAGATGAGGCCCCTTCCATAATAATGCTCCGTTATCCAAAATGCCCTGGTTGACAGTCCTTGGCAGTAATTTCGAGCGGGCGGTATTAGAGAAACATTTCCATGGCCTTTTCGAAGCGACCTGTCGCCGCAATTGCGGCGGTAATTCTTCTTGGGGGTTGTTCGTCCTTTGGGGAAGAACTTTGGCCATCACTGACCGGTGAGGAGCCCGCCGAAGGCGGAACCTTGGTGGGAAGATCGGCAGAACCTTCGACGGAACGGATCGTAATCGATCCGTCCCAGGCGGAGCAGACGGCTGCCACCACCGCAACGAACGTGCCCTATGGAGTGGCGCCGGTTCCCGGTGTCCCGACACGCGGCGCACCGCCTATCCTTGGCACCAGCAGCTTCGAGCAGACCGCAGTCACCCCCGGAGGGGCTACCGGCACCTATGTGGGCCAGAAGGTACACCAGGTCCGCAGCGAACTTTCGGGACTTCGCACCAACCTCGCCCAGCGTAATGGTGGCTTGCAGCAGCTTCGCAGCACGACGGTTAGCAACGCTCAGCAATATCACGGCGTCATCGCCGCCATTCAGGCCCGTCTCCAGGTCGGCACGACGCCGGGCAACCCGATCCTGGTCAACCAGTGGCAGACGGCGCAACTGCAACTCAATAACGTCAGCAACGACGTTGGCAACATGAACGCCCTGGCCAGCCAAGTGGCCGGCGATTCGGCCATGGCTGCCTATATTCTTGAATCCACCCGGGCGGCCTACAGCCTTTCCGGCGGCATCGATGAGGACCACCGGCAACTCGCCATCCTTGAGGACGAAGTGAACCGCACCGTCGTCATGGTCGATCGGCTCTTGAACGAACTCAGCGAGGATATCAGCCGGCAGAGCAGCTACCTGGCCACCGAGCGCCGCAACCTCACGATCCTTTCCGTCGCCATCAAGAATGGCGAGCTGTATGGGCCAAGCCTTACGAACCGCGCCTTCGCTTCACCATCGATCGCTTCGCAGCTTGCCGGTGCCGGTCAAACGGCGGCGCTCGCCTCGCCGGCTCCAGCGGCGGGACGTCGGCCGCTCGTCATCATCCGCTTCGACCGTCCGAACGTCGATTACGCGCAGGCGCTCTATACGGCCGTGCGCGAAGCGCTCGACCGGCGGCCAAATGCGATCTTCGATCTCGTCGCCATTGCCTCGACACAGGGAAACACGGCCGATGCGGCGCGGAACACGAACGCCTCGAAGAAGAATACGGAAGGCGTGCTTCGTTCACTCAGGGACATGGGGCTTCCGGCGGACCGCATCAATCTGAAGGCATCGCAAAGTGCGACGGCCGCATCGAACGAGGTACACATCTACGTGCGTTGATTCGGACACGATCGCACTCCACTAAGGACAAAAACGAAATCACCGGCAGGTCAAGCAAGACCTGCCGGTTTTCGCATTCAGGCGACCCCAGATCGCTTCCCTTGCGGTGACCGAAACACCGGTGTAAGCCGAGGGCCGATGAACAAGCCTAGCGCTTTCCGGGAGACGCGGCCTGTCACCTGGCAGGACATCCATCGAGCGACGATCGCCCTGGCCAGGAAACTTGTCGCCGAGGGCCCCTGGCATACGATCGCCGCCATCACCCGCGGCGGCATGATGCCGGCGCAAATCCTTGCGATTGAGCTTGGAATCCGTCGCGTCGAGACGATCGGGATCGCCAGCTACGACGGACGGGATCAGACACCACCCCGCGTGCTCAAGGCCTGCGAGGGCTCAGGCGAGGGTTGGCTCGTCGTTGACGACATCGTCGACACAGGCGTGACCGCCGAGATCATCCGAAACATGTTGCCAAAGTCCTGCCTCGTCGCCGTATACGTCAAGCCGGACGGCGAGCCCCTCGTCGACCATTACGCGGCGGAAGTCCCTCAGGACGTCTGGATCGAATTTCCTTGGAATCGACCGGCCACGAACGGCTGACCGCACCTAGTCGGTGACGGCAAGGTTGTCGATCAGACGGGCCTTGCCCAAATGGACGGCGGCAAAAATGCGTGCCGGCCTATTCGGCGCATCGACGAGCGCCAGCGTTTCCGGATCCCGCACTTCAAGGTAATCGATCGAGCCAAACCCGGCGCGACGTAACGCCGCCTCGCCCGAAGCAACCGTTTTTGCAATCGAATGCCCCTCCCGGATCGCCACCGCCATCTCGCCAAGCGTTTCGAAAAGCTTTGGTGCGATTGCGCGTTCTTCTGCCGTTAGATAGGCATTGCGTGACGAAAGCGCGAGACCGTCCGTTTCCCGGACGGTTGGGACCGTTTCGATGCGAACCGGAATGTCGAGATCGCGCACCAAGCGGCGAACGACCAGCACCTGCTGGTAATCCTTCTCGCCAAAGAACGCGGCATCCGGTAAGGCCTGTAGGAAAAGTTTTGTCACGACGGTCGCCACGCCTGAAAAATGTGCGGACCGAAAGGCGCCGCACAGCACGTCCGTAAGACCCGCCACCTGAACCTTCGTCGAAAAGTCTTCCGGATAGATCTCCTCGATGGGAGGTGCGTAAAGAAGGTCGGCACTGGCTTCCGCAAGCTTACCCACATCTTCTGCCTCGTCTCGCGGATAGGACTCGAGATCCTCGTCAGGGCAAAATTGAAGGGGGTTCACAAGGATCGTCGCTACCGTGCAATCCATCTTTGCACAAGACGCGTAAACGAGCGCGAGATGTCCTTCATGCAACGCCCCCATCGTCGGCACGAGGCCGACGGTTTTGCCGGCCGCCCGCCAAAGTGCGATCGCGCTTCGAAGGTCCGCGATCGAGCGAACGATTGGAATACCGATCGTCTCTTCTGCCTTCGTTTTCATCTGCAGGCTCATGCCGTGCTAGCGTTTCTGCTTCTTCGCGCCGAAGCAATGCTCCGGTCCTGGAAAACGTCGCTTCCTTACATCGGTGGCGTATTTTGCCGTCGCCTTCTCGACCTCGGCACCTAGGTCTGCGTAGCGTTTCACGAATTTCGGAACGAAATCACTAAACAAACCAAGGAGATCCTCTGACACCAGGATTTGCCCGTCGCAAGCCGCGGAGGCTCCGATGCCGATGGTCGGCACGGAAAGCCGTGCGGTAAGCTCACGGGCAACCGGCTCCAGGGTTCCCTCGACGACGACGGCGAAGGCGCCGGCCTTCGCGATGGCATTTCCGTCGGCGAGAATCTTCTTCGCTTCGGCCTTCGTCTTCCCGCGTGCCGCAAAGCCCCCATAGGCGTTGACGGACTGCGGCATCATGCCGACATGGCCCAGCACGGGAATGCCGCGCGCGGTCAAAAAGGAAACGGTTTCCGCCATCTCTTCACCGCCCTCAAGCTTGACGCCGGCCGCGCCCGTTTCCCGTAGCACACGGGCCGACGTCCGGTAGGCGGCTTCCGGCGATTCCTGATAACTGCCGAAGGGAAGGTCGGTGATTACGCAGGCGTGCTCTACGCCGCGCATGACGGCTTGCGTGTGCGCGAACATCATTTCAACGGTGACCCCGAGTGTGCTCTCCATTCCGTAAAGGACCATGCCGACCGAATCGCCAACCAGCAGCAAATCGACGTGGGCGTCCAGCCACTTCGCCATCGGCGTCGTGTAGGCGGTGAGGCAGACGATCGGGGTTTTTCCCTTCCGTGCACGGAGTTCGGGAACGGTGATCGCCTTTTTCATTTGCGGCATTCTAGGTCTTCCTCCGCTCGGCTTCTTTTAACGGTCTGCCTTGCGAGCTACGCATTGTAACCTTGCGATGGTTTTTTAAACCAACCCGTTTTTCGAAATCGTGCGTTTAGTTGGAGTCGTCGTTTTGCCGTTTATGCCTGTGTTCCTCATGCATCGGCCAGAATTCCCGCATCGAAAGATAGGTGAACGAGGCCGACCAGCCAATTAATAGCAAACCATTCAGCGACTCGACGGCGGCAACCAGCCGAAGATCACCCATCGGGTAGATATCGCCTATGCCCAGCGACGTATAGGTGCCGGTCGAGAAATAGAGATACTCCATGAAGTTCGTAACCGGCTGGCCTTCAAAATGCCCGAGACCGAAATAATCGACGAAGAGGTAGTAGGCGATCGCATAGAGCCAAACCTCGACCGTGTGCGCGAAGAAGGCGGCAATGATCACGAAGAGCATCCGCGTTCGCGGTGGGATCGCAAGTCTTGGAAGCGCAGCCGAGGTTAGACGCAGAACCTCGTAATGTACCCCCACCGTGAGCAGAACAAGAATGGTTGAAGCGAGGAAGGATGGAAACATGCGCTTGGTCCTTGTCTCAGGAAAATGGTCCATGCAAGATAGGGTTGAGGCATTTTATCGAAAGGCTAAGCCATGCACTATCGTCCTCGCCTTCTGATCGGCTTATTGCTTCTGGCGGCGATGTGCGCCGTCGTTGTCACGATCCTGTTTGGCGAAGGCGCCGGCAACGTTTCCGACGAAAGCACGCCTGCTCACCACATGGTGGTGGCGGCGCATCCGCTCGCCGCAGAAGCGGGCTTTGATATCCTTCGCGAAGGTGGCAGCGCCGTCGACGCCGCGATCGCGACGGCGCTTGTCCTGACACTCGTCGAACCGCAATCCTCCGGCATCGGTGGCGGTGGCTTCCTCGTTCACTACGCGAAAAAGGCCGGTCAAGTTGAAACCTATGACGGCCGGGAAACCGCTCCCGCTGGCGTCGATGAAAACCTCTTTCTCGACGAAGCCGGTAAACCACTTTCATTTTACGAGGCTGCCGTCGGCGGCCGCGCCATTGGCGTTCCGGGATTGATCCGCATGTTCGAGCTTGCGCATGGGGAACATGGGAAACTTCCCTGGAAGCACCTGTTTGCACCGGCCATCCGTCATGCGGAAAACGGTTTCCCGATTTCAAAACGGCTGCACGACATCATCGCATCGGCCAAGCATCTGGACGTCTTCAAGCCAACGGCGAAGTATTTCCTGAACGCGGATGGAACCGCGAAGGCTGTCGGAACGATGTTGCGGAACCCGGCCCTTGCGAAAACGTTTCGCCTTCTCGCCGAGCATGGGGCGGTGGCCTTCTACGAGGGTGAAATCGCCGAAGCCATCGCCAAGGCGGTAACCACGGCAGGGCGCAACCCAGGCCAAATGACGGCTGCGGATATCGGTGCCTACCGCGCCGTCCGGCGCGGTCCCGTCTGCCGGAACTACCGAGGCGTGCGCCTCTGCACGATGGGGCCGCCGACCTCGGGTGGCGTTACGCTTCTTCAAATTCTTGGCATGCTGGAATCCTTCGATCTTGGCGCGCTCGCGCCGGGCTCCGTCGAGGCCGTTCATCTCATGGTCGAGGCAAGCCGGCTCGCCTTCGCGGACCGCGATCATTACCTCGCCGACCCCGATTTCGTTCCGCAGCCGGTTGAAGCGATGCTGGACACCGCCTATCTCGCCCGGCGGGCGAGCCGCATTTCATCGGTGAAGAGCCTGGGACGTGCCCTGCCGGGGACCGTCGGTGAGGGCCGCCCGGCAAAGGCTTCCGGTCTTACGCCGGAGCCGCTTTCGACCACCCATCTAAGTGTCGTCGATAGGCAAGGAAACGCCGTCGCGCTCACGGCCAGCATCGAAAACGCCTTCGGGTCACGCCTGATGGTGAATGGGTTTCTGCTGAACAATGAATTGACGGATTTCGCCTTCACTCCGGAGCGGGGCGGCAAGTCCGTCGCCAACCGGGTCCAGCCAGGAAAACGCCCGCGGAGTTCGATGACGCCGACTCTTGTGTTCGATCCGGACGGTCGGTTTCGGCTATCGATCGGCTCGCCCGGCGGTCCCTATATCATCGCCTTCGTTCTCAAGACACTCGTGGCGGTGCTCGACTGGGAGAAAGGAATCCAGGAGGCGATCGAACTGCCGAACTTCGCGAACCGCAACCAAAGCACGGAGCTCGAGGAGGGAACGGATCTGCGGGCAATCGGGCCGGCCCTTGAAACGCTCGGCCATGAGATTATCTTTCATGGCCTGACGAGCGGCCTCAATGGCATCGAACGCAAGAAAGAGCAACTGGTCGGCGGCGCCGACCCCAGACGTGAAGGGACAGCCCTTGGCGACTGAGCCGAGCAAACAAACACCATGCTGAAACACATCCGCAAACTTTTCGAATCCTCGGACGAGCAGGATGCCGTTCTCAAAACGGACGACCCGCTGCAGACGGCGATCGCAGCACTCCTGATCGAAGCCGCCCTCTTCGATGGTCACTTCGATGCGCGCGAGCAAACACAGATCCTGAAACTGCTTCGATCGCGTTTCACACTTACGGAGGAAGAAGCGACCGCGCTCTTCGAAAAAGTGCGGGAGTGGGCAGAAGGTCCCAACAACCTCCATCGCTTCACGAAAATCGCAAAAGACGTCTTGCCCCACGAGGAACGCATTGAGCTGATCGAAATGCTATGGGAGGTTGTCTATGCAGACGGCAAACTCGATGACTTCGAGGCGAGTCTGCTTCGCCGGATCGGCGGTCTTCTCTACGTGTCCGACCAGGAAAGGGGCGGGGCGCGCAAGCGGGTCTTAAGCCGACTTGGTATTGACGAAAACCAAAGTCCGGAGTAAGTCCTCGATTCGAATCTTCTTAAAAAACCGATCCATCGGGCCGAGGGCGTCCATGGGGAGGGGAAACCGCCATGCCTTATGTCGTCACGGAAGCCTGCATCAAGTGCAAATATACGGACTGCGTCGAAGTATGCCCCGTCGATTGCTTCTACGAGGGTGAAAACATGCTCGCCATCAGCCCGGATGAATGCATCGACTGCGGCGTATGCGAGCCGGAATGCCCGGCCGAGGCCATCGTGCCCGACAGCGAGGGGGATACCGCTAAGTGGCTGGAATTAAATACGGAATATGCAAAAACCTGGCCGAACATCACGAAGAAAAAGGACCAGCTGCCGGATGCCGACGACTGGAAGGACGTCCCGAACAAATTTGAGGAACATTTCAGCGCCAACCCCGGCGAGGGGGATTAAGCGTGCCGGGACGGCTACCCGGAAAACATTAAGTCACTGATTTTTATAACAGAATCCACGGAACGGCAAGGCGACTGTCCTTTTGCCGAATTTTGTGCTATTCTGTTGCATTCCAAAGACTTCTGGCCCCGGGTGCGGTTCGAAGACCGCGATTCCGGGGTTTCGTTCGCCCTAAATGGGAGCCGACCGAGGAAAAGGATCGGAATGGCAAGAAAAGTACGCGCAAAATCGAAACGGAAGACACGCGCCTATGGGAAGGGCGACTTCGTCGTCTACCCGGCCCATGGCGTCGGCAAGATTACGGCTGTCGAGAATCAGGCAATCGCCGAGATCAAGCTGAAGGTCTTCGTCATCAAGTTCCCAAAGGAAAAGATGACGCTTCGCGTGCCGGTCGCAAAGGCGGAAGACTCCGGCCTTCGCAAGCTCTCAAGCCGTGAGGAAATCCGGGGCGCGCTTCGGATCCTGCGTGGCAAGGCACGCATCCGTCGTACGATGTGGAGCCGGCGCGCGCAGGAATACGAAATGAAGATCAATTCCGGCGATCCGACTTCGATCGCAGAGGTCCTTCGCGACCTCCATCGCAACGTCGGCCAACCGGATCAGTCCTACAGCGAGCGCCAGATTTATGAACTCGCCTTCGAACGGCTGTCCCGAGAGGTAGCGGCCGTTGAGAATCTGGACGAAGCGGGAGCCACACGGAAGATCGAGGATAATCTGCAGGTCGTCGCCTAAGGCGTCATTGCGGCTCCTCCCGTACGCCCGCTTTTCAAAATCACCATTTCTCCAACCCCCGGTCAAGACCAGGCCGGAGGTTAATCATTCGGCCAGCACCTCGATCTGTTCGGGATGCGTCGCTTCGATCATCGGACCGTTAAAGCGTGTCACCCACCCGCGCACACGAACGCGCTTGCCGGTATAGGCCGTGATATCGATTCCTTCGCGCTCGAAGAGGCGGCGCACTTTCCGCGAAACGAAGATCGTGAAGTCGTCTCGCCAATCCTTCCCGAAATTTAGATAGCCGCGGCCCTTCACGACGGATGCCTTTTGCACCCTGCCCTCGACGAGTTCGAAGCGGTTGAGACGCGCAAGCGTTGCCTCCGGATCCAGCACCCGGTAAAATGGATGCGCCCATATGCCGCGCTTTTGCTTTCGCGCGTTGCGCTCAAGCGCCAACATCTTAGGAATGTGCGTCCGGTTGTCGGCAAAGCTGTAAACACGGGCGAGGCCACGTTCCAGCATCGCGCCCTGGATCCATTGTCCGTCGCCCCTTTTTCCATCGCCAATGAAAAGGTGGGCGAGGTGACGTCCGTGACGATCCTCACGGCGGCCAGAAAAACGTAAAACCACTTCCTTTCCAAGGACGAGCTTGCCAAGCACCGCCTTTGCTTCTTCCGCCAGCGGCTGAGCCTGAAAATTTGCCCGGCCCAGCGGTAGCTTCGGGGATTGAATCCCGACCAACCGAACGGCATCACCGTTTTCAAGGACGAGCGTGTCTCCATCCACGACCTCGCGGACGACGCCCTGTGTACCGGCTTGTTCTGCGGAAGCGACCGAAAGGGGACCGGAAAGGAAGAAAAGCAGGAAAAGAAAGGAAAGGCGTGGCACCATCCAGACAGTATAGCAAGCGAACGGCTTTATTCCGCCCGGCTCACACGACCGTCGCGCCTGCCGATCCTTGGCCCGGCGCCGCCTGCCGGGTGGTGGAAAAGGCGGGCCACATCGCCCAAGAGCCCGGTATCCTCAAGGCGCTCGTTCAGTCGACAGAGACGTTTGCGGACCGTGGTTAAGAGGCCGCCGCAAAAGGCTTGCGTATGCCTCCGGTTCCCGAAACAATCCCGAAAAACTTGTCCCGGGGTGGGAACCACATGCGCGCCTTGCTCGCCTTTCGACCGTTTGGCCTCGTCCTCCTGCTGGCCAGCTTCTGGCTGCTCGGCCCTCGCGAGGGAAGGGCCCAGGTCCTCGAGGTCGTCGATCGCGAACCCACCTTCATCGCCCTTGGCTTGGGCGCCTTCGATGCCCTCGACGACGACACGGCGGGGCAGTTCAACTTCGAATACCGCTCGAACCGGCGGCTCTGGATCTTCAAGCCCCATGGCGGCCTCATGGTGTCGACGGACGGTGCCATTTACGGCTATGCGGGCCTTCGGATCGATCTCTTCTTCGGGCGCCGCTGGGTCCTAAGCCCCAGCACCGCCATCGGGCTCTACGAGGAAGGCAGCGGCAAGGACCTGGGCAGCATCCTCGAGTTTCGCTCAGGACTTGAGCTTGGCTACCGGTTCAACGACCGCTCGCGGCTTAGCGCCGGCCTCTTCCACCTCTCGAACGCGTCCGTCGGCAACCGCAACCCGGGCGAGGAATCGATCGTCCTTTTCTACGCGGTCCCGGTCGCTCGCTTCATCCGCCATTGGTAGCCGCGAAACAGGCCGAACAGGCCCATTGCTTTTTCGAAGCCTTCGCGCTGCTATAGATGCTTAAGTCCCCGTAGCTCAGCAGGATAGAGCACGAGATTCCTAATCTCGGGGTCGTGGGTTCGAATCCCGCCGGGGACGCCAGCTTTTAGATGCTTAAAGGCCGTCGGGAGCGGCCCTGGCCCTGGCCAGCCGTTCTCGGGCGACGCGATCGGCAATCACATTCGTTGCCTTCCCTTCCCGTTCGGCCCGCGTGAAGATTTCGTCGAGGATCTTGATCGCTTGCTCAATCGCCGTCTTGATGTCGCGACCGAGCGGCCCGGCCAGCACCCCCGCCGCCACATACATCAGCCCGCCAACATTGACGACATAGTCCGGCGCATAGAGGATGCCGCGTGCACGAAGGGCTTCGCCGTGGCGATCCGCCTGTAATTGATTGTTGGCGGAACCCGCCACGACCTTGCAACGAAGCTTCGGGATCGTTTCGTCCCGTAAGATGGCGCCAAGGGCGCATGGGGCAAAGACGTCCGTCTCCGTTTCATGAATCGCATCCGGCTCAACGATTTCGGCGTCGAGATCACGGGCGGCACGCGCACAGGCCTCGGCATCCGGATCGGTGGCGACGAGCAAGGCGCCCTCCCGGTGAAGCAGCTTGCAAAGCGCGTAGCCCACATAGCCAAGCCCCTGCACGGAAACTTTGAGCCGCGCAAGGCTCTCTCGGCCCAGGCGATGCCGTGCCGCGATTTTCATGCCCAAGAAGACGCCAAGGGCCGTCATCGGGGATGGATTGCCGCCGGTCTGGCTGGAACCGGTGACGTGGGCCGTCTCCATCGCCACCCAGTCCATCTCGCGAACGGAGGTGCCGACGTCTTCCGCCGTGATGTAGTGGCCCTGGAGCGCCTCCACGAAGCGTCCAAAGGAACGGAAGGGGGTTTCCGTCTTCTCGCGTTTCGGATCGCCGATCAGGATCGCCTTGCCACCGCCAAGGGGTAAGCCCGCCAGGGCCGCCTTGAACGTCATGCTACGGGAAAGACGAAGCGCATCCGTGACCGCCGCTTCCTCCGAAGCGTAGGCCCACATCCGGCATCCGCCAAGGGCGGGACCCAGCGTTCGGTCATGAATGGCGATCACGGCATGCAAACCGCTCGCCGGACCCTTCGCCACCAGCACGCGTTCGTGGCCATCGAAATCGGAAAAGACGCGAGCTGCGTCGGTCACATCCCGCACGTGACAATCTAACGTTTTCGGCTCGTATTGCTCCATGTGCTCAAGCTTCGCGTGCATGGCCCTCTCCAATCGCCTTCACACAAACCCTCCTCCATGACTGGCGAGATGGCGTGTATCTTGCCGATTTAAAGGACAAAATTCCGTGAACTTAAGGAAGTAAGGAACGGAGCCGCCGGGGCGAAAAAAAGATCGTTTTGCAGCCTTCACGAATAAGGAAATAACCCACACAAGATCGGAGGTGAGTTGACAGAAACGCCTTTCATATTCCTAATCCTTAAAAACCAACCACTGAAATCATCCCACCGCCATGACCAGAAAACAACCGTTTTTTCCAGGCTCCCGAATGTTGGGCTGCGCTCTGGGAATTCTGCTCGCGTTTTCGCTTCTTACGGCGTGCGAATCGATGGAAGCCACCCCATCCGGTACGCAAGTCACCCCATCCGACGAGGAATATCGGGACCAAGTCGCCGCCTATTGTATAATGAAAGCGCAAGAAGAGCGTCTTCGCTTCGTCAGGGAAGAACGGAAGCTACGGAAAGCCGAAAGAGATCTGGGCATCCGGGCGCGACAGGCATTCAACCGAACTTACGCCCTATGCATGGAGAGTTACGATTTGCCCACATCCGGCTAACCGAGCAGGCCGCCGGCAAAGACAGCCATCCCGCTTGACCTTAAGTCTAAAAGCCGAAACCGCTCTCAGACGAACGCCTTCTTCCTTTGCCCTCTAGGCAGTCTTCTGCGATTCCTGCCAAATCAGGAAAAGCCCAATAACGACCGCAACGATGCCAAGGGCGGCACCCGCCTGCGCCTTCACCCCAAGGAAGATCCAGCCTTCATGGGCATCGATGATGAGGTCATAAAGGTAGCTAACATTATTGACGAGCACGCCGATGACGATAAGGGCCAAGCCCTTCATGCTGTTGCTCATTTTGCACGCTCCTTCCCAGAATATCCCCCGTTCCCAAGCTTACCCCATCTTTCATCTTTTTCCCAAGCGATCCGGATGCATGGCCTAGGGCTTCCCACGAGGCTAGACTCAAAAACACGCAAGACCGGGTCAGAGAGCAAAGGGAGGGTCACCATGGTCGAAGGAAAAATCGCCGTCGTCATTGGCGTTGGTCCCGGACTTGGCGCCGCCCTTGGGCGGCGCTTCGCGCGCGAAGGCTTTCGTGTCGCCCTGGCCGCGCGGCGCGAGGATCGTATCGCACCGCTTGCGGGTGAGTTGGCAGGGCTGGGCGGGCCGGGAAAGGCCTATGCCTGCGATACGACGGATGAGAAGCAGGTGGTGCAACTTTTCGACTCGGTTGCGAGCGATTTCGGAGAGCCGGATTGCGTCATCTTTAACGCCGGCGCCTTCGTGAGAAAGAGCATCCTCGAGACCGAGAGCGAAGAGTTCGAGCGTTGCTGGAGGATCGGTTGCCTGGGTGGGTTCCTGGTTGGCCGGGAGGCGGCGAAGCGAATGTTGAAAGATCAGGGAAACGAAGGCCCACGGGGCACCATTCTTTTCACCGGTGCGACGGCAAGCCTTCGGGGAGGTGCCTTGTTTCATAACTTGGCCGTGGGCAAATTTGGGCTTCGGGCGCTGGCCCAAAGCATGGCACGGGAGTTGGGCCCGCAAGGAATCCACGTCGCCCATGTCGTCATCGACGGACAAATCCGGGCGGACCGGGAAGGCTACCGGGAGGATGAGCGGGGCCCGGATTCCGTTCTTCATCCCGATGCCATTGCCGAGACCTACCTTCAGCTTTACCGCCAACACCGGAGTGCTTGGTCACTGGAAGTGGATCTGCGCCCTTGGGCAGAGAAATTCTGACTTAAACCACGTCCTTCAGCCGAACGAACGGCCGTCCACTCGGCGCCTTCGTCGCCATGTTCATCTACGTGATGCGCCCGTGTGTTCGAGCCAAGCCTGAAACATCAGCACGTCCCAAAGAAGGTACTGCCAGTTTCGCTTGCCGCTAAGATGTTCCTGCCACTTCCTACGAATGGGCTCAGGCTTGAAGAACCCCTCTTCTCGCAAGCGACGTTCCGCCAGCAAGGTTTCTCCCCAGTCCCTCAGGGGTCCGCGAAGCCAAGAATCGATCGGTACGCCGAACCCCATTTTCGGCCGTTCGACCAGTGCCTTCGGAACGTAGCGGTCAAGAATCTGACGCAGCAGCCACTTTCCTTTGCCCTTGCGGACTTTCATGGTCCCCGGCAGCCGCCAGACAAATTCAACGACACGATGATCAAGCAAGGGAACGCGCGCCTCCAAACCGACCTGCATGCTGGCACGATCCACCTTCGTTAGGATGTCGTCCGGAAGGTAGGTGACGGAATCAAGAAACTGCATGCGCTCCGTAAAATCCGGAAACTCATTCGCCAGGTCCGTGTCCCAGAGAATGCCGGTCGGTTCCTTCCCACCATGTACGAGAGAAGCCGGTGCATCCCAATGGGTAAGCAATTTACGGTAAAGCGCGTCACGATCCGAAAGCGCAAACAAGTCGGCTAATTTGTGAAGCTTATCCCCCGCAAGACGCGGGCGAAGACGGGACGGCACGATCCCAAAAATCCGATCCCAGTGTGCCGGCGGAAGGGCGTGGAGGATCATCGCCATTCCTCTTCGTGCAGGCTTCGGCAGGAGTTGCAGTTTTCGCCAAAGGGCCTCCGCCCAAAAATAGCGATTGTAGCCTGCAAAAAGCTCATCGCCCCCATCTCCGGAAAGGGCAACCGTCACATGATTTCGGGTCAGTTCGGAAACCAGGAAAGTAGGAATTTGTGAAGAATCGGCGAAGGGCTCGTCGTAGATCAGAGGAAGCTTCGGGATGACATCAAGCGCATCACGGGGCTCCACATAGAGTTCCGTATGCTCGGTTCCCAGATGCTCGGCAACTTTCTTGGCATTCCCCGCTTCGTTGTATGCCTCCTCGTGGAAGCCAATTGTAAAGGTTCGAATCGGCCTTTCGCTCTGCGCCTGCATAAGGGCGGTAATGGTCGAGGAATCGATGCCGCCCGAAAGAAAAGCACCGAGGGGAACGTCGGCAACCATCCGACGCTTCACCGCATCCCTAAGAAGCGTATCCAGTGCATCGAGCGCTTCCTCTTCCTCCCACTCGGGACGCGCTTGCAGCGTCTTTCCAGCAATTTCACGAAGATTCCACCAAGTGGAAAGCTCCGGCTTTCCACCCGAACGAAGCGTCAACATCGTCCCCGGCATTAGCTTGAAGGTATTGTGGTAAATGCTGTGTGGGGCAGGGATATAATTGTGACGCAGAAAAGAAGTAAGCGAATCACGATTTACCTCCACCCGGAAGTCTGGGTGAGCATAGAAGGCCTTCAACTCGGATGCGAAAAGAAACAGGTTTTCCTGGTGCGCCCAGTAGAGTGGTTTAATTCCCATCCGATCGCGCGCTAGGGTAAGGGTGCGCGTCTCGCGATCCCAAATCGCAAAAGCAAACATTCCGATGAGGCGCGGAAGCGTGGCGGTAATTCCCCAGGTTGCGATGGCTTCGACGATGACTTCCGTATCGCAGTGGCCACGGAAAACGACGCCCTTTCCCTCGAGTTCAGCGCGGAGTTCCGAAAAATTATAGACTTCGCCGTTATAAGAGAGGATGTAGCGCCCGTTTTTGGATTCCATCGGCTGATGGCCGGCCGGTGAAAGATCCAGAATCGACAACCGCCGGTGGCCAAGGGCCACGCCGGCCTCGGCTTCGATCCAGGCGCCCTCATCATCGGGGCCGCGGTGGCGAAGGGATAGCGCCATTCGCCGAACCGTCGCCGCCAAACGATCGGCGGGCGTCCTGCGGGAAAGATCGACGAAGCCCGCTATCCCACACATTCAATCAACCTTCATGTTCATTTTGCTTGCCCATCGGTAAAGGACGAAACAAGCCTGCGCCCTTCAAGCCAATGGATGGCCGAGAAGCCTAAATGCGTTCATCTTGCTGATTCCCGCTTTGCGTAAGCTCTCGAACGGGCAACGCTTCGTGCTCGATGAGTCCGGTATAGAGCCGTTCATAGGCCCGCGCACTGGCCTCAATGGAAAACCGGCTCCTGACCCTTTCCCGGCCGGCTTCTCCCATCTGCCGACAGAGCGCCGGATCTTTCACAAGCTTCAAGATGGCCTCGGCAAGGCACTCGGGATTCTGTGGCGGTGCCACGAAGCCGGTTTTGCCGTCTATAACGGCTTCCGTGTTGCCACCGACATCCGTGACAACCATCGGCAGCCCCGCCGCCATTCCTTCGAGAATGCTGTTCGAAAACCCTTCCTGATCCGAACAAAGAATTCCGATGTCGGAAGCCATCAAAAGCTGGGGCGTGTCCGACCGCGGCCCCAGCCAGCGTACGTTCCGGGAGATATGGTTTTCTCGCGCATGAATCATAAGCTCATCGCCAATGCCATCGTCGCGACCGACACAAAGCAATATCCAGTCTTTCGGCAACTGCCCTCGGATCCGGCCTAAGGCACGCAGGAGATTCTCATGCCCTTTGTAATAAATTAGGTTGGCAACGATAACGAAAACGAGCGTATCGTCATTGACATTGTGAGCAGGTAGCAACTCCTTCCGTATGGTTTCCTTCACAAAAAAGGAAAGATCGATTCCATTGTAAATGAGACCAAGCTTTTTTTCCGGAACGTCTTCCTTCCGAAGTTCATTGAGCACCGCTTCCGAATTGCCAAGCACCCCATGCATGTAATGGTGCAGCCACCGTTCCATCCGTGCAAGAAAGGGATGGTGTTGCTGGTAGATGGAAAGGCTGCGTCGACTCATTACACTGCATGGCATCTGCGAAACCACCGCGCACATGCCACCAATCAGATAGGCCATGGGAAGAAAGAAATGAACGACGTCCGGCCGAAGCCGCCGCATATAGATTATCAAACGTATGATGGTCAAGGGAACCATGATTCCCTTACGAAAATATTTTGGAATCGATCGATGGATAACCGAGCCTGCCCACGATTCGATAACGGGGATTCCCGCCTGCTCCAGTATTGGGGCTAGCGCTCCCTTGTGGGTGAGTGTGTAGACCACTACCCGGAGATGCTCGTGGTTAAGCCGTGGAAGGATTTGGGTCAGGTGCCGCTCGGCACCACCGATATCCAAGTCGCCAATGACGATGAGCACGGTACACTTCATCTTGCAGGGGAAATCCTGTGGATGTGTATTTCGATATACATGAGAGCTTTTGGTAAATAGCCTAGTGGAGCTTGTCGATAGGAAAGTCCCCGCTTTTCGAAACTAATCTACAGGATCGGGAGGGATCCTTGAGTCAATTGCCGAACGCTTTTAAGAAAGCGGTCCCTTGGTGGATGAAAATTGCGGGAAAGTTGGTGCTGAGCCGGCTGGCTCTCAGCCCTCAGACCTGGCGTCGCGTCGGCCTTTTCTTGCCTGGGGCAATGCAAACCCCCGCCTATGCGATTGCCGTCTTCCAACGACATTTTCGGCAAGCAGACACGCTTGACAATGGCTTTCGGTATCTCGAATTTGGCCCGGGCAATTCCATTGCCACGGCCATCGTCGCCTGGGCGCATGGTGCCGGGGGCGGCTACTTGGTTGATACGGAACCTATGGCGCCGTGTTCGATGGACACCTATCGAGATCTCCTTCTGGAGCTTGCGACACACGAACCTTCCCGCAACGTTACGCCCTTGACCGAATACCCTGACCTCGAATCCATTCTACTGGCCACACACACGACTTACCTCCATGAAGGCTTTGGAAGTTTAAGTAAGATTCGATCCGAAGATGTGGATTTTCTATTTTCACATGCCGTCTTAGAACATGTGCCGCTTAAGTCATTTTCAGAAATTTGCAGCGAACTTTACCGAATTCTGAAGCCGGGCGGCGTGGCTTCCCATGTTGTTGACTTTCAGGATCATCTTGGAGGCTCTTTGCATAACCTGCGGTTTTCAAAACATCTTTTGGAAGCGCCGTGGTTTGCTGGACGCAGCGGATTTTATACGAACCGACTGCGTTACTCCGACATGCTGCGTCACTTTGACAAGGCAGGTTTTAAAGTCGACACAGTGGAAACGAACCGCTGAGATTTGTCCCCCTTGTCGCGAAGTTCACTTCATGAGGATTTCCGAGACCGCACGAAGGATGATTTGCAGATTTTCGGAGCACAATTTCGATTGACGAAAAATGGGTGAAGAAAAACCATTAAGGATTCTCTATTTCGTGACGGAAGACTGGTACTTCTGTTCACATCGGCTGGCGATTGCCCGCGCTGCCCGCGAGGCAGGGATGGAGGTTTTCGTCGCGACACATGTCACGGCACATGGCGAGCAAATACTTGCGGAAGGGTTTCACCTTATTCCGCTCCATCTGCGTCGACAAAGCCTCAGCCCCTTTACGGAAATTCGTGTTCTTGTTGAACTGTTTCGTACCTACCGTTCCGTCAAGCCCGATCTTGCCCACCATGTAGCGATGAAGCCGGTGATCTATGGCTCTCTCATCGCCTGGATCCAAAGCGTGCCCGTCGTAGTGAATGCCCTAACAGGTCTTGGCTTCGTCTTCGCCTCCACGACTCGAAAGGCGGCCCTGCTTCGCTTTTTCGTTCGCTGGGCCTTACGCCTTCTCCTGCACCGGGTAAATGGCAAGGCGCTGTTGCAAAACCGGGATGATTTTCACGCGTTGAAGAAATTGGTAAATCTCGCCGAAGATCGGATGGCGTTGATCCCGGGGTCCGGCGTAGATACAAGCCACTTTTCCCCTCTTGCGGAACCGGGTCCTGTGCCAATCACCGTCGCAATGGTTTCCCGCATGCTTCTTGATAAGGGCGTACGGGAACTGGTCGAGGCGGGGCGTCTGCTGCAGCGATGGGATACCCCTATTCATGTGTTATTGGCCGGGATGCCGGACCCGGAGAATCCAACCTCTCTTTCCAAGGAGGAACTCGAGTCATGGAACCGGGAGGAGACCATCGACTGGCTTGGTTTTTGCGATGACGTGCGGGAGATCTGGAAGAAAGCCCATATCGCCGTCTTGCCTTCCTATTATGGAGAGGGAATCCCAAAGTCGTTGCTGGAAGCAGCCGCCTGCGCACGGCCGATTATCACAACGGATGCACCCGGATGCCGGGAAGTGGTGCGTTCGAATGAAACGGGCTTGCTTGTCCCCTCCAGGAATTCCGAGGCGCTGGCGAACGCGATTTCACGCCTGGCTCAAGACCAGGGATTGCGCACGTCCATGGGAAAACAGGGCCGGGTATTTGTTGAAGAATCGTTTTCCGAACGCTTAATCGTTAAGCAAACGATGGCGCTTTATCACGACCTATTGGGATCTTGATCCTCAACAACAAGAATTGACTAAAAGATCGCGTTATTCAGGTTCTGGCGTAGCAAAGACCTCAATGACGTGGCCGCGTAAAGCAATGCGGTTTGCGAACCAAAGCATGGTTTGCAGCGGGCGGGTAATGAATGGGTTACAAAGATGGAAGACTTGTTCTGGAAGCCAGGTAATTGGACGTTCAGCCTTAAAGCCACTCATCTCCATCAAGCGAAGCACGCTTGAGACCGTATAAAAATACGGATGGTGAACGGATGCGAGGCTATAGGGTCGCCGGTATCGGGCCGCTCGATAAAGGAGATCGATCGGATTAATGAATTGTTGCGGGATCTCGATCACCAAGAGGCCATTCGGCGTTAAAAGGTCACGAATGCGATCAAGATAGGCCAGCGGCTCTACCAAATGCTCCAGCACATGGTTCATGACGATGACATCGTAACTGGAACGCAGGGCTAGGTGGTCGCGGACAAGATCGCCTTCTATGAGATCAATCCCGTGTTCCCTCTTGGCTTGCTCGCAGGCCCACCCCGAAAGCTCGATCCCTTCCGCGGCAACCCCCTGCGCCCGCGCCGCACGCACGAAAAGGCCGCTTGCCGCGCCAATATCGAGCATGGTTTCCGGTTTGCGGCCTAAACGCGTGAAAATCCGCCTGACGCGCCGACCAAAATAATTAAGTTGCTGACTCTCAATCTGGCTAAGCGGGCAGGCCGAATCTCGACAAGCGTAATAGGCCTCCGAGTAAAGCGCCTTGCATTCTTCAAAGGTCGGCATGGGGTGGAGCCATGCTACGTCCCCACAGCGAAGCACCTTCCGTTCCCGAGGAAGCGAAAGCAACCGCTCGGCAGCATACCATTCCTCAACCGGCGGTCCCGGTTTTGCAAGAAAGCAACGCGAATATTCTTGTGACATAGAAAAATCTCAGGACGGACGGATCAATCGAAACAACAATAAAAACGTACAGAGATACGTGAGCCCTGTCACGGCGGTAATGCCGGAAAGACCCCAGTAGTCGCGCAAGACATAGTCTCCGATGGCGTTAAGAAGGAAGGCAAATCCACCGATCGCCAGCACCTGCCAGCCTAGATCCCTATCCAGCATCGTCACGCGCCAAAGCGTCAAGGTGGCAAGCTGAAACGGCAAACCCCAAACGAGAAAGAGAAAGGCGCGTTCGCCCTCTTCCGACCATACCGCCTCTCCCGATGGCGCATAGAGCCAGGTAAGCAACGGATGATGCAGAAGCCCCAGCACAAGCGCAATCCCCGCCCCACCGAGAAGCAGGATGCCGAGGGACCGGCGAATGCTTTCCCACTGACGCAGAATTTCTTCCCGTACCAGCGACCACGCCGTCGTCATTACTGAAAGAACCGCCCAAGTAAGGATACCGACGGGCACGAGGTAAATGCGCTCGATAAACTCGAGCCTACTCACGGAACCTTCCGCAAGCCCGCCCGCCATCAACCGATCGACGAGCAGATTTCCGTTTATGAGTGAGAGACCAATCCACTGAAGCCCGATGTTCTGAAAATAGGGTACGACGGCGACGCTACCCTGGAACCGGCGCCTGAATGGATGATGACGAACAAGGTGGGTGCCAAGAAAGCCTAGTCGGACGAGTTCTCCCAACAGATAGCCGATGGTAAGGGCGTGAATCGCAAACGTATCGTGCAGAAACCAAACCGAGCCTAAAACGAAAACGCCCAATACGGCGGGAGACCCGGCAACGATCGCAAAGCGTCGCTCCGCGTTCAACCAGCCGGAAAAGAGGCTGATCCATACGTTGAGTAGCAGAAGAGGTGAAAGTTCGACGAAAAGAAGACGTGTCTGTACGCCAAGCGCAACATCCTTTCCGGGCCAGGGAAGAATCCAAATCGCCGCCATGAGCGCACCGCCCAACAACAGCGTGAAGCCGGAAAGCAGCAAACCGGTGCGAAGAATAAGCGTCCAGCGACCTTCTTCGGCGACGTCCATGAGCCGGGAGACAATCGAGGCCTCCACAAGAATCCCCATCGTCGTCGACCAGAAAAGAATGCCTGCGGCGGCCAGAAAGAAGGCATCCGTCTCGATTCCCAGCACATACGTGTGGGCCACCATGACCGGAATAAGCACGGTGACGCCGCGGGCGAGAAGGCCGCCAAGAACGGCGGATAGAATACCCCGGGCAACCATCAGGGCGATCGGCGCGCCTTAAGCGTTGTGCCCGTCTGAAAAAACGTTACGGCCAGACAGAAAGCCAGAACGATATGGAAGATACGAAGTCCAAGCACATCATGCAGCAACATCGGCATCAAGATATACAAGCAGAGCATCGCCTTTTGATAAGCGTCCAATTTTCGTCCGCTAAAAGCAACCATCGCAAGCACCACACCGAATATGCCGACCCCGAGCATGCCAAGCTCCATCAAAAGGCGCAGTGGCGTGTTGTGAGCGCCCGCTAGACGCGATATCTGCGAATTGGAAGGCTCGGCAATAGAACCGCCAAACTGATTCAAGCCGGTTCCCCATGGAAACGTTTCAAGGACAAATCCCCACGCGGACGACCAAAGTTGAAAGCGGATATTGATTGACTGATGGATTACCGAAGCAAGGGCGCCATAAATGTTAACAAAGTAACGCCCAAAACCCATTTCGATGAGCGCAACCACGAAGAGAATGACCAATGCAGCAAAAAAACCGGCGCTGAAGAGCAGCCGCTTGATCCGTCGCCCTCCGAATTCTCGAGATTCCTCAAAGAAAAAAAGCATGGCTATAAAGAGGGTAATCAGGATAAAGAGTTTCGTATAGAGAAGAAGAAGAATGGCAAATACCCAAGCGATGAGGATGCTCGTCTTTAAAAAACTTTCCGATTTTCCCTTCGATCTTTGTATGAAAAGGAAAAGCAGCAATAGGCCAGTGACAATGGCCGCGTAAATCGTTTCATAGGTGGGCCAATCTGGAACATACTCCTCCAGGTAACGCATCATAAGGGCGTAGGCCGTGGCGATAAAAAGGAGGGCAAGAAAAACGCCCTGGGATGGACGCCGCCGTTCCGGCATTTGAAACAAAAGGATGAGCATGCCGATGTCGACGAAGAAGGCAGCCTGTCGAAGCGTCCCGACGAGCAGTGGACCAAGATGAATACCTTCCGCCAAGGAAACGGTTAAAACCGAGTGGAGGACGATAAGAAAACAGGGGGAGAGGAAAAGAAAGACCGTTTTTCTTTCCGGCCACGTGATTTGACCTTGTGCGACCGCACTAAAAAAAATCAGTGGCAGGAGGATATCATAAAAGGAAAGGTTGGTCCGAGAGCCGTTCGATCCAAAGACAAACGGATTAAAGAAAAGAAGGCCGAAGACAAGGAGGATCCAAAAGCCATCTACCGACCTCTGCGAAAGCTTGCGATCTTCCGCTTCGCTCCCGCGATTTCCACTGCTTCCCATGTACGCCTGATCGTGAACGGAAAATGGGCGGACCAACCTAAAGTTGAGCCATCCTATACTTCTTCCAACTCACCCGATCCAGCCAAAAAAATGGCCCGCGCCTATCGCGCCTATCAAGTCCGCTCCAACACGACGAGCATCCGAAACGCCATCAACGGGCCCAGAAGGGGCAGCAAAGAATCCTCGAGGCGAAGCAGGCTTCGCACGACGCCGGCCGGGATCAGGCTCCAGGAACGGAACCCACCGGAAAGGGGGTAGGTAAAAAGACTCAAGAAAGACGTTTCACAAAACTTAAATTGCGGAAAGGCTTGCTGAAACGCCGAACGCCGTTTTCGGAAGAGAAGAATGGGCACGGCCTGGTTCGCCGCAAAGGCGTCGCGCTTGGGATCGCCGGCCTGCTCCGCCAGCGGATCGACGTGAAAATCAACCGGCTCCGGATGCAGGAAACGATAGAAAATCCCGCTGAGAGGCGTAATGGCCGGCTCTACCATGACGAGACGCCCCCCTTTCCGCAGGACGCGGACCGCCTCCGTGAAAAAGGCGCGAGGCCGGGCGATATGATGCAGCACATCAAACATCACGATGTTGTCAAAACTTGACGGTGCGGATGGAAGCGCCTGGGCGTCGGCGACCGCGTCAAGCCATGGCATTTCCAAAAGGTCGGTCGAGAGTACCTGCGGCGCAAAGGCCTTCAGATTGCCGGACCCGCCGCCGATCTCAAGGGTCGGGCCGGGAACGAGTGAGGTCGCCATGCGCCGATAAAGATCGGTGTAAACCGCCCGAAGGACCGCCTTTTCTTCCCATTGCCGACGATGCACATCCAGACGCGGATCCATGGAAGCTAGAAGGCCTTTAACTTACGGTAAGCAAAGAACACCATGCGCAACAACAGCCATCCATGTCGGAAGCGAGCGATCTGGGTCGTGCCATAATTTCGGCTGGCATAGCGAACCGGCACTTCAACGATTTTTAAATTCAGCTTTGCTGCGCCAAAGATCAGATCGAAATCGCCGAACGGATCGAAATCGCCAAAATAGGCACGGTTTGCTACGATCCGTTCATAACGGTCGTGTCGCAGCACCTTGGTCCCGCAAAGCGTATCCGTGAATCTCTGGTTTAACAGCCAAGTAAAAAGCCAGGCAAAGATGCGATTTGCCCAATAGTTCAAAAAACGCATCGAATCTTGCTCCAACGGATAGACCATCCGGGTGCCGTTAATGAATTCACCCTTTCCATGGGCGATCGCTTCGTAAAATTTCGGAAGTGATTCCGGAGGAACCGTTAGGTCAGCGTCCAAAATCATCAACACCTCCCCCCGCGCTTCCTGAAACCCTTTTCGAACGGCATTGCCTTTTCCCTCTCCATCCTGCCGTAGCACTTCGATTGCGAGATCCGGATACGCTTCTTTCACACGTTGGCATTCTTCGAAAGTTCCATCTACGCTGTTTCCCTCGACGAAAAGAATTTCAAGCTCGTCACAAAATCTTGGTATTCGGCGGACGACATCTTCGATGTTGCCGTGCTCGTTTCGGCAAGGGATGATAACGCTGGCGCTGAGTCGTTGAGGTTCGACGTTCCGAAGCGACCTTGCCACAACGTAATTGCGAAGCGAAAGTCGCCGAAGGAAGGGTAGCGTGCCTAAGAATCGGTTTATAAGCCGCCCAACCCCGAAAAGATGCCTTGGGAGAATTTGTCGCCATTCCCGCTTGATGACCTCGAAACCCGCCAGCCCCATGATGCCGACAAGATCGTCCGGTGTGATCCAATTCAGTGACGGTTGAGGCATCTTGTTGCCAAGCCATTCGGCAACCTTCAGGACCGGCTCCCAAAGATGGGAATAGTAAGCGACGACGAGACGCGTTTCCGCCGTACAAAGCGAGTGAAGAGAAGCGAGCAGCGCCTGGCAATCGTCGAGATAACCGATCGTATCCGAGAGCACGATGATATCGAACGGCCCCTCTAGTTTTTCAAGAACCGCCGGATCCTCGATGTCGCCTACGACGAATTCGAGTTCCGGATGTTTTGCCTGCGCCACATGAATCGTTGGCTCACTGAAATCGATGCCTACCCCTCGGGACGGTTGCAGGGCATGCAGAATCTCCCCTGTCCCACAACCGAGTTCAAGGATGCGCAGCCCTTCGGGAACAAGGAAGCGCATATAGTTGCGGTCATCCTCGTGAAAGAACCAATTGCGAGAAATCCACTCACCCCGTTCCTCTGCAAGTCGATCGAAGCGTTCGCGGATCCGATTCTTGCGTGACGCGTGCGGCTGAGACTCATAGGACGGGACGGGCGCTTCGGATCGGTTCATTCCGTTGCCCTCTCGTTCGTTGGACGGGGTGCGCGTGTGAGAAACCAGACGGCCCCACCGGGCAGGTTGGTGAGAAGCACGGCAAGCCCGAAGGCAATCGACAGGAGAAGGGCCTCGCCCGCCGGGACGTTGACGAAACCAAGCGCGGCGATCATCGCCCCTTCCCGCACCCCCCAACCGGCAAGGGAGATCGGCAATACCATCAACATGATGACCGGCGGGACGAGCACCAGACATTCTACGATACCGACCGTGACCCCAAGGCCCTGTGCAAGACAGAAAACGGTAAGGGCGGAAAGCACATGAATGAAGGTGGAAAAACCAAGAACAAGGGGCGCACGCCGGGATGCCAGCAGAAGTTTTCTGGCGTCCTTGGAAAGATGGACAAGAGATTCATAGATGCGGCCCCTTAAAGCAGCCATCGGCAACCGGTCGAACACCAGCACCATGGCAAGCACCGCCACCGCCACCGCGATAAGGCCCATCATCGTGACGTGGGCGACGCTGCTTGACGTGATCTGAAAGAGAAAAGGAAGTACCGCCGCCACCAGAAGAATCGGGCCGGCAAGGCCCGCCAGACGGTCGAGAATAACGCTTCGAAGGGCAAGGCCAACGGAGGCAACGGCCCGATGGATCTGCCACGCCCTTACGGCATCGCCGCCAATCGTGGAGGGCAGCGCCTGGTTGAAGAAGAGCCCGACGAGCACAATGCGAAAGGCTTCCCGAAAGCGTAAGTCTATCCCCATGCCGTCAAGGACGGCCGCCCAGCGAAGGACGGCTAGAAAAATGCCGAGGCCCAGCAACAAGAGGCCGCCGAACAGCCAGGGTGTCCGGATGCCGCCAAGGTGGCGAATTGCCTCGCCGACATCGTGCGTGGTGACAAGGAAGACGATCAGGATTACGGAGACGGCGACTTTGAGAAAAAAGGGCCACCACCGTCGCTCGACCGCCTCGGCGACAAATTCGCCTTCAAGCCCACTCGCCTTCCCGGCATTCTCCGCCATCTAGCCGCCCCATGCCGCTTCGCCGCCCATCGAATGGACACGCGGGTCTTGGCATAGCCCATGGGGGTGGGGGGATCAAATCCTAGCTGGCCGACGTAGCGCGACCAATCGAGCATGTCGAAGAAAGCCTTTTCGGGAAAACGCCATTCCCACAGGCGACCGCGATCTGTTATAGACCCTTCACGTTACAGCCTTCGCCAGCGGGCCCGCCGGTCGTGTAGTCGAATCCATGTCGAAGACCAACGCATCGCAATTGCCGTGAACCGACTCGCCTCCAGCTCCAACCAGGCTTCCCGGACGGTGCCGTCCCATCGGGATCTCGCCAACACGATCCGCGTGCTCGCGATGGACGCCGTGGAAAAAGCACAATCCGGCCACCCTGGCATGCCGATGGGCATGGCGGACGTGGCGACCGTGCTCACCCGCCATTTCCTGAAATTCGACCCATCCGTCCCGGATTGGCCGGATCGTGACCGTCTCGTCCTTTCGGCGGGCCACGGATCGATGCTGCTCTATGCGCTGCTTTATCTCACCGGCTACGCGGACATGCCGCTTGAGGAACTCGAACGTTTCCGCCAGCTCGGAAGCCGTACGCCCGGCCACCCGGAATACCGCCATGCGAAGGGCATCGAGACGACGACCGGGCCGCTCGGCCAGGGATTGGCGAACGCCGTCGGCATGGCGATTGGCGAACGGCACCTGGCGGCGCGTTTCGGAAGCGCCGTCGTCGACCATCATATTTACGCGATTGTCGGCGACGGGTGCCTGATGGAAGGGATCAGCCACGAGGCGATCTCGCTGGCTGGTCACTTACGGCTTCATAAACTCATCGTCCTCTTCGACGACAACCGGGTTTCGATCGACGGCCCGACGTCGCTCACGGTTTCCGATGATCAGCCGAAGCGCTTCGAGGCTGCCGGCTGGGAAACCACCCGCATCGACGGGCACGATCCGGACGCCATTTTTGAAGCGCTCACGAAGGCACGCGAATCGGACCGGCCCTCACTGATCGCCTGTCAAACGACCATCGGCTACGGCGCGCCGAAGAAGGCGGGAACGGCGGCGACCCACGGCGCTCCATTGGGCGCCGAGGAAGTGGCCGGGGTGCGGGCGGCCCTTGGTTGGACGGAGCCCCCCTTCGTCGTGCCGGAAGCGATTCTGAATGCCTGGCGGGCCATCGGCGCCCAAGGGGCTGCCGCCCGGCAGGCCTGGGAAGCAAGACGCGACCGTCTCGCGCCGGCGGCGCGTGAAGAATTCGAGCGCATGTTCGCCAAACGCTTACCGAAGGGGTGGGAAACCGCCCTTAACCGTTTGAAGGACAAATTCCGCTCGGAAGCGCCGAGTCTGGCGACCCGAAAGGCCTCCGAGCGAGCGCTCGAAGCGCTCATGCCATCGCTGCCTGAGCTCATCGGCGGGTCTGCGGACCTGACGGGGTCGAACAACACGAAGACGGCCAACCAAAAACCGCTCACCCGGGACGATTACGGCGGCGGCTATATCCATTACGGCGTTCGCGAACACGCGATGGCCGCCGTCATGAACGGGCTCGCCCTCCATGGGGGCGTCATCCCCTATGGCGGGAGCTTTCTGATCTTCACGGATTACTGCCGGCCGGCGCTGCGTCTTTCCGCGCTGATGGGACTGGGCGTGATTTACGTGATGACCCATGATTCGATCGGTCTGGGCGAAGATGGACCGACTCACCAGCCCGTCGAACATTTGGCGTCGCTTCGCGCGATACCGAATCTTTGTGTCCTGCGTCCGGCGGACGCCGTGGAAACGGCAGAGTGCTGGGCACTCGCGATTCAGTCGCGGAATCGGCCTTCCGTCCTTGCGCTCACCCGACAAGGCCTTCCCACCGTGCGGACGGAAAAAACGAAAGAAAATCTTTCGGCAAGGGGCGGCTACCTCCTTGCACCTTCGGAAGGTGAGGCAAAGGTGACGCTCATCGCAACTGGCTCGGAAGTGAGCGTCGCCCTTGCGGCGCGTGAGATGCTTGCCAAAGACGGCATCCAAGCCCGCGTCGTTTCGATGCCATGTTGGGAACTCTTCGAGGAACAGGATGCCGACTACAGGCGGGAGGTTCTGGGTTCGGCCACCCTTCGTGTCGGCATCGAGGCGGCCGTTTCCCTGGGCTGGGAACGTTACCTCGGCTCGGACGGTCTGTTCATCGGCATGTCCGGCTTTGGCGCTTCCGCCCCTGGCAAGGCCCTCTTTCAGCATTTCGGCATTACCCCGGAAGTGGTGGCCGACGCCGTCCGCCAACGGCTTTCCTGATCCGATCGGCAAAAGACCAACCCTTTGAAATCTATAAATTAATGGAAAGCAACGCGGCCTTTCATACGATCGACGATTTCGACATGAGGGGGAAGCGCGTGCTGCTTCGCGTCGATCTCAACGTGCCGATGCAAGACGGCGTGGTCGTCGACACGCTCAGGATCGAACGCGTTCTGCCGACGGTGCGTGCGCTTTCGAAGCGGGGCGCCAAAGTGATCCTGCTTTCCCATCTTGGCCGGCCGAAGGGAAGGGTCGTGCCGGAGCTTTCGCTCCGTGCCGTCGTCGCGCCTCTCGAAGAAGCGCTCAATCAACGGATCGCCTTTGGCGAGGACTGCGTGGGAAGTGGGGCGGCAAATGTCGTCGCAAAGCTTGAAGATGGGGAGGTCGCACTTCTTGAAAACCTCCGCTTCCATGCAGGCGAAGAGACGAATGACGAAGCCTTCGCATCTGCACTCGCGGATCTTGGTGATCTTTATGTAAACGATGCCTTTTCCTGCTCCCATCGCGCGCACGCCTCCGTCGAACGGCTCGCGAAAAAACTGCCTTCCGCCGCAGGACCCGTTCTCAAGCATGAGCTTGCAACGCTAAAGCAGATGCTTGAAAACCCGGCGCGACCGGTTTTTGCCATCGTCGGCGGTGCAAAAATTTCCACGAAGCTCGACATCCTAAATCACCTGATGAGAAAAATGGATTCGCTCGCAATCGTGGGAGCAATGGCAAACACATTCCTGCTGGCCAAGGGATTCGCGGTCGGCATGTCGCTTGTCGAAACGATCATGGTCGAGAAAGCAGAAGCGACCCTCGCCGAGGCGGAGAAAGCGAAATGCAGGATTCTTCTTCCGGAAGACGTTGTCGTTGCCGCCGAGCTTCGTGAAAACATTTCTGCCGAAACGGTTCCGGTCTCGGCCGTTCCGAAGGATCGAATGATTCTTGACGTGGGGCCGAAGACGGTGGCGCTGCTTTTGGAAAATCTGCGTGCGTCCAAGACGCTGGTTTGGAATGGGCCGTTAGGGGCCTTCGAAACCACGCCCTTTGATACGGCGACGATGGCCGTGGCAAGGGTGGCGGCACGGCTTACCCATGAAGGAAAGCTGCTTTCGATCGGTGGCGGCGGCGATACGATCGCGGCATTGCATCGGGCCAACCTCGATGTAAATTTTTCCTACGTTTCGACGGCGGGTGGCGCCTTCTTGGATTGGCTCGGCGGCAAGGAGCTTCCGGGCGTTGCCGCCCTTCACCCCGCATTAAGTCCGGGAAGTGCGAAAGGTTAAAGCGCGTTCGCCGGCGGCGGCAGGTCCGGTGATTCGAAGCGCCCGGCCGGAAACCATAAGCGTACTTCCGTTCCCTTGTTCGGTTTACTGGAAAGCGTAAGCTTTCCACCATGAAGCTCGACGAGCTTCTTCGTCAAGGGCAGCCCAAGGCCGGTCCCCGGATAGCGCCGGCTGAGCGAGCTATCGACCTGGCCAAAGGGAGCAAGCGCCTTCGGGATATTCTCCGGCGCGATCCCGATACCATTGTCCCTGACGGTGATTAGCAACCCGCCGTCAGAGTTTCGCAAAACTTCGACTTCGATCCGGCCATCTTCCGGCGTGAACTTGATTGCATTCGAAAGCAGGTTCAGCAGGATCTGCTTCATCTTGATACTGTCGGCACGGAATCGAGGAAGACCCGGAGCAATTTTGCACAGCAGCTTGACGCCGCTTTGCTTTGCCTTCTGGCGAACAAGCCGAAGGACCGTCTCCGTTACCCGTTGAACGTCAATGAGATGATCCTCGACGTCGAGCCCGCCGGCTTCGGCCTTCGACACATCAAGAATGTTGTTGATGATACTGAGAAGATGCCGCGCACTTTCAAGAATATCCTTCGTATAGTTACGGTAGCCATCGTTCCCGAGAGGTCCCATCAATTCACGGTGCATCACCTCGGAAAAACCGATCACGGCATTCAATGGCGTGCGAAATTCGTGACTCATATTCGCTAGAAAATCGGATTTCGTCTGGTTGGCCGCCTCGGCTGCTTCCTTCGCTGCCCGCAACACCGCTTCGCGCTCCTTGAGGTCCGTTATGTCGGAAAGAAAACAAAGCGATCCAGCGTTCGTAATACCCTGGAGTGTGAATTTCATCCATCGCCCGCCTTGCAATTCCAATTCAACGAAGCCCGCTTCCTCGCGAAGACGGTTCAGTTGATCTTCAAGCCAAGCTGGATCCCTGTCGGGAACGACCATGCGTCCTGCTTCGATGTTTATGCGTAAGATATCCTCAAGCGTTGCATGCGAATCGGAAAGCGGCGTTCCTTCAAGGAAATCCTCGCGAAAACGCGTGTTGCAAAGAACAAGACTTTCCGCCGTATCGAAAATGGCGAATGCATCCTGGATGCTTTCGACGGCTTCAACGAGCTGAATGCGCGACTCGACCGCCCTGGACCAGGCAAGCGTCTCGTTCGTGACATCCTCGGCGGTTCCACGATAACCGCGGAACTTACCCGTCTCGTCGTCGAAAATGGGCAGGCCACTCAAGCGGAACGTCCGTTTTCCCCCTTCCGGAAGGTCAACCTCGTAAAGCTCTTCCCGGAAGGGCGAGCGCATGCTGGGACTCGGCCGATCGATGTCTTCACCAATCGATTTGAAATGGCCGAATGCGAAGAGGTTTTGGCCTTCAAGTTCGCGCGACAACACGCCAATAAGATCGAAGACGCGGGAAGAAGCATAGATGAAGTTGAAATCTTCGTCCGTCTCCCAGGGCCAATCCGAGACGAGCCTGGCAAGATCCTCGAAGCGCTTGCGCTCCTTCGTCAGTTGGTTCCGAAGACCGGCGCTGTAGCCGACGCTTTGCACGACGCCCGCGATGGCGGAAAGCTTTCCCTCGGCATCGTGAACCGGAAAATGACGCGAATGAAATTGCTCGTTCTGAACACCGCGCCTAAGCGAGAAGGTGTGATGCACGGTCTGCCCGCTCTGGCCGATTGTATCCATGATTTCTCGAAGCGAGAACGGAAACATGTTCGTCGTCGTACCGTCCGCGGCACGGTTCAGATTCTCGAAGGCCTCATTCGTATAAAGCAGGTTGCCATCGAGGTCCGCCATATAGACGGGGTGGATCGAATCCAGAAAGGAGATTCCCGCCTGTGACTGAAGCGCATCGAGACTTTCCGGGGAGATTTTCTCCTCGGGAATCGAATCGATGGATCTAAGGTGTGAGGGTTTTGCCCCTTTGCTTCGCAAGATCCCCGAATGTTCCCTTATCACCCTTCCCTTTGAAACGGCGGCAGATGATTACGCCACTACTCTTCTTCGGAGTCGTCCTTGGCCGAATCGAGCCGCCTTATAGCATAAAGGTATTCAGGATCGCGCTGCCATTGTTTCGTGACCTTTTGAGCCGCCTCCGGATCGATCCGCTCGTAAAACGCAAGAATCCTCGAAAGCTCGCCCGGATCGACCACGTTCTCGCCGGGCTGGACCTTGCGGCTAAGCAGAAAAATAGATGCAAAGGTTTGTTTTGGAAGGTCTTTCGCCTTGCAGGCAATGGCCATGCCTTCGCCCCCCGGCTCGAACAAAAGCCGTCGCACGAGCTTGCCGGAAAGCTCCGTGTATTTTGCGAAGAGCGCCGCGAAAAGGGTAATTTCTCCTTGCCGCAAAACGCGAACCAGAAGTTCAGGCGTGACGTCGATGTCTTTGGCGAGGCGCTCCGCTGAATCCGGTTTCTTCTTCGCCTTGGGGACCGTCTCTCCTTCCGATTCAAGAATATCCTGCACGGACGATTCGATTTGATCGTCAAGGGTGGTCACGTCGATATCGAAGTTGGCGGCGATCTCTTGCCTTAAGGCGGCCGAAACCCACCAGTACATTTTCTCGGCAAGCTCCGAGCCTAAATCGGGTCGCCGTATGAGCGGCTCGCGATAGGCATCCACTTTTTGCGATTCCTCGACAAGGTATTCCTTTGTACCCTTCGAGATCTTCGAGTCCATATTTTCAAGAAGCGTTTTGATGACATCGACGCTGCCGGTCTCGACAAGCGCATCCGCGATAGACTCACCGATGTCCTTTCGCACGGCGATGGCAAGTTGATGCTCCATGGTGCGCTGATGAATGACCTCGATGAGGTCAACATCGTGAAGGATTTCGCTCTTCAAAAGGATCGGGCGGGCGACGTCGATCGCATCATTGGCAAGGGTCAGGATCAGCTCGCGGGGGGCGTGCGGCAAGACAGGCACCCGTTCGGAAAGATGCCGGCGAACGGTCATCTCCACTTCCCGAATCAGCTGATTCAGGATGTCCGTCATCAACGCACGCTCACGCTCGGTGAGCGTTTGCTCATCCTCCGTGAATAGATCGCTCACCGTGTTGATCAGGCGCTCTCTTCCGGCATCGGACTTGTCACGCGCTAGACCGAGTAGCCGCTCAATCTCTTTGTCTTCCATCTTCCGCATCCCATCCTCACACGGACGAAGGCCGACATCCGCATGAGCCGGCCCTTTTCCGAGTGCGCTTGTCCCCCTTCTTCGGCTAAACCTGTGCGCAGCCCTGGCAAAATCGTACCCGCAGGATGGTTACGTATTCCTTACCGCGCCTTTGCAACCATGGCGGTAGCGGGCAGGAGCGCTTGAAAAAACATGGTTAATTTTCCCTTACGCGAGGACCCGGCGGCGGATCAGGGAGATCTCGGGAAGGCCCGCTTCGGCCTGGTCTTGCTGCTTGCGGCACTGCTGGGCGGCTGGGCCCTTGCCACCGGCCGGACGGCGGAAATCGGGGAGCGAATCCAGGTCGATCGCGAAAGTCTTCCGCCGCCCTATGCGGGCCCAAGCCACAGCAATGGCCCACAACGGATTCCGCAACCGCAAGGGGCGGGCCTAAAGGTACCGACGGGGTTCACCGCCGGCCTCTTCGCCGACGGGCTATCCCATGCCCGCTGGCTTTGCGTCACGCCGGATGGCGATGTCTTCCTGGCGGAGCCGAACGCCGGCCAGGTCACCCTGCTGCGGGATGCGGACGGCGACGGCCGCGCCGAATTCCGCAGCGCCTACCTCGAAGGGTTGCACAGTCCCCACGGCCTCGCCTTCCGGGAAGGGACCCTCTACGTCACCGACACCGAGCGGATCTGGCGCGTCTCCCATCGACCGGGGGCGACGAAAGGCGAGGCCGCCCCGCTCACGCCTTCCGGCGAATTGGGCAAGGGCAGCGGCCATTGGACGCGCAATCTTGCGCTCCATCCGGACGGCACGCGCCTCTTCGTCGCCATCGGCTCGCGTGGCAATCTGGGGGAGGAGCCGGAGCCACAGGCGACGATCCGCGAATTTCCGATCACGGGTGGCCGTGGCAGGACCTTCGCCGCCGGCCTTCGAAACCCGGTCGGCATCGCCTTCTATCCGGGAACGGAGGACCTTTATACGGTGGTGAACGAACGCGACGGATTGGGCGATGAACTGGTGCCGGACTATTTGACCCGCGTGCGCGCAGGCGAATTCTACGGCTGGCCTTACGCCTATCTGGGGCCGAACCCGCAGCCCCGCTTCGCCGAGCTGCGGCCCGAGCGCGTGGCGAAGACGAAGGTCCCGGATCTTCTCTTCCGCTCCCATTCGGCACCGCTCGGTCTCGTCTTCTACGATGGGACGCGGTTTCCAAAGACCCATCGCGGGGACGCCTTCGTGGCGCTCCATGGCTCCTGGAATGCTGGCGTACCCCAGGGCTACATGGTCGTCCGCGTCCCCTTCGAGGGAGGGCGGCCGAAAGGCTGGTACGAACCCTTCGTGACCGGCTTTCGGGTCGACGAGCGGCCAGGCGAACGGGAACGGGCCCGCGTCTGGGGGCGGCCTTCCGGCCTCGCCCTGCTGCCGGATGGCAGCCTGCTCATCGCCGACGACGTCGGAAACCGGGTCTGGCGGGTGTCCTATGAAGGGGCGGCGGCCCCTTAACCTTTTCGAAAGGGGCCGCTCCTTAAGATGCGAGCCTTCCAAAGCAAGCCCCCTCCAAGGCGATCCACCGATGAAAGTCACGCCGATCCCGGCGCACCTTCAGGCTCTTTCCCCCCAGCCGACGGCCCCGAAAACGCAAGGCCCGCCGCCCGCCGTTCATGCGGCAAAGCAGGTGCTGGCCGCTCGCAAGGCCGCCGAGGCACGCGGCAAGGCCCCCGGCCCGAACACCGCGTCACCACCTCGAGCCATCGTCGTTCCGAAGAGCCCCCAGGAAGCCCTCGCAAGCGATCTGCCTCGCGGCAGCCTCCTCGACATCGTTATCTGATTGCGCGCCTAGCCTTTGATGCCCAGAAGATCACAGGCGAAGGCATAAGGATCGAAGGGACGGAGGTCTTCGACCGCTTCACCGACCCCTACCGCATGGACCGGCAAGCCGAAACGCTCGGCCAGGGCGACGACGACCCCGCCCCGCGCCGTGCCGTCGAGCTTCGTCACCATCAATCCGTCCACCGCCACCATGTCGCGAAAGATCTTGACCTGCGAATGTGCGTTCTGACCCACATTCGCGTCGAGAACGAGGAGGGTGGCATGGGGCGCCGTCGGATCGACCTTCTTCAGCACGCGGGCAATCTTCTGAAGTTCTTCCATGAGGGCGGTCTTGTTCTGGAGCCTGCCCGCCGTATCGATCAACAGCACGTCACGTTTCTCCTGCTTCGCCCGCTCGAGAGCATCGTAAGCCAACCCCGCCGCATCCGACCCTTCCTCCCTGGCAAGGACGGGGGCCCCGGCGCGCTCCCCCCAGAGCTCAAGCTGGGCGACGGCGGCGGCACGGAACGTATCCGCCGCCGCAAGCAGGACCTCCCGGCCCTCGTCATGGAACTGCTTGGCGAGTTTGCCGATCGTCGTCGTCTTGCCGCTTCCGTTCACGCCGACGACAAGCACGACGAAGGGTTTCTTTTCCGGATCGATCCGAAACGGTTTCGCGACGGGATCGAGAATGCGTTGAATCACGCCCGCCAGCGTTGCCCGAACTTCCCTCGCGCTTATGTCCTTGCCAAAATGTTCATGTTTTAAGTTCGCGATGAGCTCTGCGGCGGTGGCCACCCCGAGATCGGCACGGATGAGAATCTCTTCCAGTTCTTCGAGCATGGCCTCGTCCAATGGCTGGCCCGTAAAGATGCCGCCGATACCGTCCGTAAGTTTTGCAGAGGATTTTTCCAGCCCCGCTCGAAGACGCCGAAGCCAACTCGTCTTTTCCGGCATGCCGCTTCGCTATCCGGTGATGCGCCCGAACAAGGCGTCCGCACCAAAGCCTTCGATGCTTGCCGGAACGACCGTCCCGGGAAGTGCGTCCGCGTCGAGCCGGACGGGCGCGTAATGCTCGCTCCGCCCCAGGCGTGGCTTTTCGATCAAAAGCCGCGCCTGCCTTCCGATGCAGGTGACGTGAAATTGCCTTTCGGCAGCCTCGCCTGCCGCACGCAAGCGGGCGGCGCGGGCCTTGGCGGTACCTGCTGGCACCTGCGGCATCCGGGCGGCCGGCGTTCCCGGGCGCGCGGAGTATGGAAAGACATGCAAATAGGTGAGATCGCAGGCCTCGATGAGCTCAAACGTTTCTTCGAACATGGCATCCGTTTCCGTCGGGAAACCGGCAATCAGGTCGGCGCCGAAGACGATGTCCCGGCGCAAATTCCGCGCGCGCTCGCAAAACGCGATCGCCGCTTCTCGCGTATGGCGTCGCTTCATGCGCTTTAGAATGACATCGTTCCCGGATTGCAGACTCAAATGGAGGTGCGGCATGAGCCTTGGTTCATCTGCGAGCAGCTCCAGCAATGCCCCATCGACTTCCGCCGGGTCGATCGAGGAAAGCCGAAGCCGTGGCAGATCTGGCACCAGCTCAAACAGCCGGCGCAGCATGGAGCCGAGCGTGGGTCTTCCCGGAAGGTCCGTGCCATAGGACGTGATGTCGACGCCGGTCAGCACGATCTCCTTGTAGCCATTGGCAACGAGGGTGCGCGCCGCCTCGACGATGACGCCAAACGGCACGCTTCGGCTGCGTCCCCGACCGAAGGGAATGACGCAGAAGGTGCAACGGTGATCGCAACCGTTCTGCACCTGAAGAAAGGCGCGCGCCCTGCCCTCGAATCCCTGAACCAGATGACCCGCCGTCTCGTTGACGGAGAAGATATCGTTGACGGCGATGCGTGGGCGGTCGTCGTCGCCGTAATTTTCCGGATCGAGTTTCTCGGCATTGCCGAGCACGTGATTAACTTCCGGCATCTTCGCGTAAGTCTCGGGTGAGATCTGAGCGGCACAGCCCGTAACGACGATGCGCACCCCGGGGCGTTCGCGGCGAAGCCGCCGGATCGCCTGTCGCGCCTGGCGTTCGGCTTCCGCCGTCACGGCACAGGTGTTCACATAGACCGTGTCTTTTTCCCCAGCGGCGCGGGAATGGGCCTTGATCACTTCCGACTCATAGGCGTTGAGCCGGCAACCGAAGGTAAGGACGTCCGGCTCCCTCATGCCGCCTGCTCCTGATCGATGAGTTCGGAAGGAAGCTCGCCGGTGAAGCTCCAGGCAGCCGGACCGCTGAGCAGGACATGGCCATCCTCGCGGATCCGCACGGTGAGGCTGCCACCGTCCTGGACGACTTCCGCCTCGGGGCGCAAAAGCCCCCGGCGATTGGCGGCGACGACGGCCGCGCACGCCCCGCTGCCGCAGGCCCGGGTCAATCCGGCGCCACGTTCCCAGACGCGCAGCCGCAGGCGATCTTCGGAAAGCACTTGGGCGATCCCGATGTTCGCCCGCTCCGGAAAAAGGGGGGCGTGTTCGAGCCGCGGCCCGGCCTCGGCAAGGGGCACCTTTTCCACGTCCTCAACGAAGAAGACGGCATGCGGATTGCCCATGCTGACGGCGACGGCGTCTCCAAGCTCGCCGTCGCGAAGATCGAGATGCAGCGTATCGGCGGCTTCCTTCAAGGGAATTGCCTGCCAGTCCGTCTTCGCGATCCCCATGTCGATACGGATCCGATCCCTGGCCTCGCGGACCGCCTCGACAAGGCCGGCCGCCGTCTCGAGGCTCACGTGGTCTTCCCCCCGCTCCGTCATCAAAAGCAGGGCCACACAACGCGCCGCGTTACCGCAGGCGGTCACCTCCCCGCCATCGGCGTTACGGATCCGCATGGCGGCGGTGCCTTCGCCGCAGGGCGATTCGATGAGAACGACCTGATCGCAGCCGACCCCGGTGCGACGCTCCGCGATCGCCTTCGCGCTCGCCGTCGTGAATGCCTTCGCGGAAAACCCGCCGGCACGTGCGTCGAGGACGACGAAGTCGTTCCCTGCGCCTTGCATCTTTTGAAACGCAATACCAGTCATGCCCGCTTATATGGCCGAAAAGCTAAGAAAGTCCATTGGTTTCGGGCCCTTATCCGGCCCTAGTTAGACTTTGCCGAGGCCGTGTTTGCGCATGGCTCCCATGAAGGCGGCCGTGTGGAACGCCGCCTGGGGTGGCGCATAGGCGAGGCCTACCGGGCAGGCCCGGCGCGCGAGGCAGCCTCCCTCGACGCAGTCCTTGCCGGCCGGCTGCTCCAGATGGTCCATGCAGCGCGGCACGTCGTAAGCCCCGGTCGCGAAGGCATCGACCGGGCAGGCACCCAAGCAGGGTTTCGTCTCGCAAGTCTCGCACGGCCGTGGTCGCTCGACGCGGGCCGGTAATTTGAGGCGTTCGGGAAACGAAAACGCGCCGCGATAGGCGTGCCAGAGGCCGTATTCCGGGTGAATCAGCGGCCCGATCGGAGAGGGGGCCACCGGCTCCGCGCGGGCCGCCCAACTCAAGAAAGGACGAGCCGGCGCGCCGAAGGGAAAGAGGGGTTCGGCCCCACATCCTTCCGCCACGGCCGAGAGGATTCGCATGGACCAGCGATCGAGTGGATCGGGCGCTTCGTCTTTGGCCTCGCCCGAGGCCGCGAAGGCCTCCCACATGGCGGGCCCGGCATTACCGGCCAGCACCAGGGTCTTGGAAGGCCCCCCTGAGCTAAGCGGCGGCACGTCGTCCGCAGCCTCCGGGTGGAAACCGCCCCGAAGAATAAGACCAAAGGGCCGAAGCGCTTCACCGATTTCCCCATAGATCGCCATTTCCCCATCCTAGCCCAGGCCCCGAGGACGTTTACGAATCCCTTGAAAGTCTTGACTTTTTGCCGCCCTCCCCCCTAGCATGCGCCACCTTTTCAAAGAAGAGACCGTTTGCTCTTTAAAGGGGTCCGCCAGCCCGCGAGTTTCGCGCGCTGGCGCGTTTTACGTTCGAAGGAGGCAAGGAAAGGCATGTTCGAAAGCCTGTCGACGCGGCTTGGCGACGTCTTCGGAAAGTTGAAGAAACGAGGCGCGCTTTCGGCCGACGACGTGAAGGCGGCGCTTCGGGAAATCCGGATCGCGTTGCTGGAGGCGGACGTCGCCCTTTCGGTCGTCAAGGACTTCATCGCGAAGGTCGAGGTCGAGGCGGCCGGCGAGGCCATCACCCGCGCCGTCGCCCCTGGACAGATGGTCGTGAAAATCGTCCACGACGCGCTTGTCGACATGCTCGGCAAAGAAGCTGCCACCATTACGCTCGATGGCAAGCCGCCCGTCTCGATCCTCTTCGTCGGCCTGCAAGGTTCCGGCAAGACGACGACGGTGGCGAAGATCGCGCATCGGTTGACCGAAAAGGAAAACAAGAAGGTCTTGATGGCCTCCCTCGATGTCGTCCGGCCGGCCGCCCAGGAACAACTCGCAACCCTCGGCAGCCAGGCAAAGCTTGCCGTCCTTCCAACGGTTCCGGGCGAAACGCCGGTCAAGATTGCAAGGCGCGCCATCGCTGAGGCCGGGAGCCAAGGCTTCGACGTCGTCCTTCTGGATACCGCCGGACGCTTGCATGTCGACGAGGAAATGATGGCGGAGGCAAAAGCCGTGCACGATGCGGCAAAGCCGGTCGAAACCTTGCTGGTGGCCGACGCCATGATGGGTCAGGACGCGCTTACCGTGGCTGAAGCCTTTCAGGAACGCATCGGCCTTACCGGCATCGTGCTCACCCGCCTCGACGGCGACGCACGTGGCGGCGCCGCACTTTCCATGCGGGCGGCAACCGGTTGTCCGATCAAGTTCGTCGGCGTCGGCGAAAAACTCGACGCCCTGGACGCCTTTCACCCGGAACGGATCGCCGGCCGCATCCTCGGCATGGGCGATGTCGTGAGTCTCGTCGAGAAGGCGCAAGCCACCGTCGATCAGCAGGACATCGAACGCCTGACGAAGAAACTCGAGAAGGGCCGGTTCGACCTCGAGGATATGGCACAACAGTTTCGTCAGCTCCGAAAGATGGGCGGCATCGGCGAGCTCGTTTCGCTTCTGCCAGGTCTCGACAAGATGCAAAAACAGGTGGCGGCCTCGAAGATCGACGAACGGCTCATCCTGAAGCAGGAAGCCATCATCCGTTCGATGACGCCTGCCGAAAGGCGAAACCCAAAAATTTTGCATGCTTCGCGCAAGCAGCGCATCGCGACAGGGTCAGGCACGGCCGTGCGTGACGTCAACCGTCTGCTCAAACAGTTCCGCGACATGCAAACGATGATGAAGAAGATGAAGAAACTGGAAAAGATGGGACAGGGCAACCTCGGCCTTGGCTCGCTTCCCTTTGATCCGATGCATCCCCGCAACTCATAAGGAAAGACGAAGGCTCATGAGTGTCAAAATTCGAATGTCCCGTACCGGTGCAAAGAAGCGCCCTTTCTACCGTATCGTCGTAACGGATACGCGAAACCCGCGCGATGGTCGTTTCATCGAACGAGTCGGCACCTACAATCCGATGGTGGCAAAGGACCATCCGGATCGCGTGAAGCTGGATCCGGAACGAATCAAGCACTGGCTTTCCGTCGGTGCGCGGCCCAGCGATCGGGTGGCGCGTTTCCTCGGAGAGGCGAGCATCGCACCGATGCCGCCGAAGCGCAACAACCCCGAGAAGGCGATCCCCAAGAAGGAGCGCAAGAAGGCGGAGGAAGCAGCAAAGGGCGAAACGAAGCCGGAAGCGAAAGAAGCCCCCGCCGAGGAAGCGCCGGCGGAAGAAGTGAAAGCGGAAGAAGTGAAAGCGGAAGAAGTGAAAGCGGAAGAAGCCCCGGCCGAGGAAGCGAAAGAAGAAGCGCCGGCCGAAGAGGAAAAATCCTGACGGCTCCGCCTTCAGAGGAACATGCGAATGGTTGCTCAGAAAATTCATCGGAACGAAGCACATACGGATCGCGTCTGCATCGGCGTCGTCACCGGCGCCCATGGCGTGAAGGGGATGCTCCGCGTACGCAGCTTCACGGAGAACCCGATGGACGTGGCGGCCTATGGACCCGTTTCGGACGAAGGGGGTGCGCGCATCTTCGACCTTACCGTCGAGGGAAGTGCGAAAGACGTCCTGCTTATCCGCACGTCCGGCATCCAGAACCGCGACGCCGCTCTTGCCCTCAAAGGCATGCTGCTTTACGTGCCGAGAACCGCCCTGCCGGAGCCGGCGGAGGACGAGTACTACCATGGCGATCTCATCGGGCTTCGGGTCGAAGCATTGGACGGCCATTGCCTGGGCAGCGTGCGTGGCGTGCATAATTTCGGGGCCGGCGACATCCTGGAAATCGGAGCCGAAAGCGGAGCCACCGCCATGGTCCCCTTTACGCGGGAAGCGGTGCCCGAGGTGGATCTGGAAGGCGGCCGCGTGATCGTCGACCTTGCGGCCGGCATCCTTTCGGAAGAAAAGGCCGCCCTAGAGGAAGGGAACGGGGACGATGGCTAAGTCGGCATCCCCATGGCGGGCACGCGTCCTTACCCTTTACCCGGAAATGTTTCCGGGCCCGCTTGGTGCCTCGCTTCCCGGCAAGGCGCTGAAGGAGGGGATCTGGACCTTAGAAACGGTAGACATTCGCCATTTTGCGAGCGATAAACACCGCTCTGTCGACGACACACCCTTCGGCGGCGGGGCGGGCATGGTCTTAAGGCCGGACGTCATCGACGCGGCCCTTCAGGCGAACACGACCCCGCAAGGCCCTAATCTTTACCTCTCCCCGCGAGGTCGGCCGCTGGATCAGCCTTCCATCCGCCGCCTGGCAGGTGAGAAGGAAGTGACCCTTCTCTGCGGGCGCTTCGAAGGCGTCGACGAGCGCGTGCTGGAGGCCTGGAAGATGGAGGAAATCAGCCTCGGCGATTTCATCCTCTCCGGTGGGGAGCCCGCCGCGATCGCGCTCATCGATGCCTGCGTGCGGCTGCTGCCAGGCGTGGTCGGGTGCAAGGACGCACTCGTCGAGGAAAGTTTCGAGCGCGGACTTTTGGAATACCCGCACTACACCCGGCCGCAAAGCTGGCAAGACCGGGAGGTACCGGAAGTGCTGTTGTCCGGTCACCACAAGAAAATCCGCGACTGGCGGCTTGCCAAGGCGGAAGAAATCACACGGAAGCGACGTCCGGACCTATGGGCCCGTTACGTCCGGGAAAAATGACCGCAAGGGGAATGGCCATGAACACCATCGAAGAACTCGAAAAAGAAGCGATCGAGAAAATAAGCGCCGAGCGGCCCATTCCGGATTTCGGACCCGGAGACACGGTGCGGGTAGACGTCAAAGTCGTCGAAGGATCGCGTGAGCGAATTCAGGCCTTCGAGGGTGTTTGTATCGCCCGGGCGAACCGGGGAATCAATTCCTCGTTCACGGTGCGCAAGATTTCCTATGGGGAAGGCGTCGAGCGCGTCTTTCCTACCTACTCGCCGCGCATTGCCGGTATCGAGGTCGTGCGTTACGGCTCCGTCCGCCAGGCGAAGCTTTACTACCTGCGGGAACGTTCCGGACGAAGTGCGCGTATCGCCGAAGACACGTCGCGCCGCATGTCGGCACGCAAGGCCGAAGCCGAAGCCACACCCGAAACCAAGCCTGCCAAAAAGAGGGCGAAGAAAAAGAAAGCGGCGAAGGCGGAAGCGCCTGCCGAGGAAACCGAATAGGACGATGGTACGGTCAAGGACACTGTTCGATAAAATCTGGCAATCTCATTTGGTGGACGTTGCCGAGGATGGCACGTGCCTGCTCTACATCGACCGGCACCTCGTTCACGAAGTAACAAGCCCACAGGCCTTCGAAGGACTCCGTGCAAACGGTCGCAAGGTTCGTTATCCGCAAGCGACGCTTGCCGTTTGTGATCACAATGTGCCGACGACGGACCGCTCCCATGGAATCGCGGATCCAGAATCCCGCCTGCAGATCGAAACCCTCGAGAAGAACTGCGAGGAATGCAAAATCCCCTACCTGTCGATGACGGACATCCGTCAGGGGATCGTTCACGTCATCGGACCGGAGCAGGGCTTTACCCAACCCGGGATGACGATCGTCTGCGGCGACAGCCATACCGCGACCCACGGCGCCTTCGGAGCGCTCGCCTTTGGCATTGGCACGTCGGAGGTAGAGCACGTGCTGGCCACCCAGACGCTGATTCAAAAGCCCGCCGAAAACATGCGGATCACGGTGGAAGGCGAGCTTGCCTCCAGCATCACGGCCAAGGACATCGCCCTTGCGATCATTGGCACCATCGGCACGGCCGGCGGCACCGGGCATATCATCGAATATGCGGGTTCCACCATCCGCGAGCTTACGATGGAAGGGCGGATGACCCTTTGCAACATGACGATCGAAGCGGGTGCCCGGGCCGGCCTCATAGCACCCGACGATACGACCTTCGAATATCTGAAGGGCCGCACCTTCGTGCCGAAGGGCGGTGCCTGGGAGCAGGCGGTCGAGGCGTGGCGAGCGCTGCCGTCTGACGACGGAGCCCTTTACGATCGCGAAGTCGTCCTTGCCGCGAATGCCATCGCCCCCCAAGTCACTTGGGGAACCAGCCCCCAGGACGTGCTGCCCATCACAGGCTCCGTGCCGGATCCGGCGGACGAGACGGATCCGAACCGCCGGCGCGCGATGGAACGCGCGCTCGACTACATGGGATTGAAGCCAGGCACACGGCTCCTCGACGTCAAGGTCGACCGTGTCTTCATCGGTTCCTGCACGAACGCACGGATCGAGGATCTGCGCGCCGCCGCCGCCATCGTGAAAGGCAAGAAGGTCTCCCCCAACGTCGATGCGATGGTCGTACCGGGATCCGGGTTGGTGAAGGAAGAGGCGGAAAGCGAAGGGCTCGATCGGATCTTCATCGAGGCAGGCTTCGAATGGCGCGAGCCGGGCTGTTCCATGTGCCTGGCGATGAACGCGGACAAACTGAAATCCGGCGAGCGTTGCGCCTCGACCTCGAACCGCAATTTCGAAGGCCGTCAGGGCCGGGGCGGGCGCACCCATCTGATGAGCCCGGTGATGGCGGCCGCAGCCGCGATCACCGGCCACCTTGCCGACATTCGCGAATTCAATTGAGGCAGCTGGAAAATGGAAAAATTCCAAAACTTTGAAGGCATCGCCGCCCCCCTTCCGATGATCAATGTCGATACGGACATGATCATCCCGAAACAATTCCTGAAGACGATCAAGCGGACGGGACTTGGTGAGAATCTTTTCTACGACATGCGCTACGCGCCGGATGGGACGGTGAAGGCGGACTTCGTGCTGAACCAGGCCCCCTGGAAATCCGCGAAGGTTTTGGTGACGGGCGCGAATTTCGGCTGCGGCTCCAGCCGCGAGCACGCCGTCTGGGCGATCTGCGATTTCGGAATCCGTTGCGTGATTGCGCCTTCCTTCGCCGACATCTTCTACGGCAACTGCTTCAAGAACGGCATCCTGGCGGTTCGGCTGGCCGAAGAGACGGTGGAAGCCCTGATGAAGGCCACAGAAAAGGGGGAGGACGGAGCACTCAAGATCGACCTCGAATCGCAAATCCTCACCCGCGCCGATGGTACGACGCTCTCCTTCGACATCGATCCTTATCTCAAGCACTGCCTGCTGGAAGGGCTCGACGACATCGCGCTTACCCTCAAGAAGGAAGAAAAAATCGCCGCCTTCGAGGCGAAACAACGCGAAACGCAACCCTGGCTCTATCGCTGAGCCCTTCTTCGTAATCGAAAGCTTAAGGCCATAGCTACCATCGGAAAGATCCTTCTATTGCCAGGCGACGGCATCGGTCCGGAGGTGATGACCGAGGTCCGTCACCTGCTTCACTGGCTGGATACGCGCCGCAATATCACGTTCGCCATCGAGGAAGGCCTCATCGGTGGCGCCGCCTATGACGAACACGGAACCCCTCTTTCGGACGAAACGATGGCGGCGGCGATGGCGGCGGACGCCGTCCTGCTGGGCGCCGTCGGCGGGCCTGAATGGGATGGGCTTCCTTTCGATAAGAAACCGGAACGCGGCCTGCTTCGCATTCGAAAGGAGATGGGGCTCTTCGCCAATCTCAGGCCGGCGATCATCTTCGACGCCTTGGCCAATGCCTCTTCGCTCAAGCGCGAATTCGTCGAGGGGCTCGACATTCTGATCGTGCGCGAGCTTACCGGTGGCATCTATTTCGGCGAACCGAGGGGGATCGAAGAAATCGGCGGTGGCGCGCGTCGAGGCGTGAACACCCAGGTCTACACGACGGAAGAGATCCACCGGGTGGCGCGTGTCGCCTTCGAGCTTGCGAAGAAGCGCGACAGGCGCGTCTGCTCCGTCGAAAAGAGCAACGTCATGGAAAGCGGGCTTTTGTGGCGGGAAGAAGTCACGAAGCTCCATAAGGCGGAATATGCGGACGTGGAGCTTGCGCATATGTACGCGGACAATTGCGCCATGCAGCTCGTGCGGCAGCCGAAACAGTTCGACGTCATCGTGACGGACAACCTCTTCGGCGACATGCTGTCGGACGAAGCGGCGATGCTGACCGGATCGCTCGGCATGTTGCCTTCCGCCTCCCTCGGCGCTTCGGATGAAGCAGGCAGGTGCCCGGCCCTTTACGAGCCCGTGCACGGAAGTGCGCCGGACATCGCCGGCCAGGACATCGCGAACCCACTCGCGACGATCTTGAGTTTCGCGATGCTGCTTCGCTACTCCTTCGATCGAAAAGAGGAAGCGGGTGCCATTGAAGAGGCGGTTCGCCGCGTCCTCGATGGCGGGCTTCGTACGGCCGACATCATGGAGCCGGGAAAAGCAAAGGTCTCAACCTCGGTGATGGGCGAGGCCCTGCTTCGCGAGCTCGACAAGCCCAAAGGGTGAAGCGAGCTTGAAAAAAGGAGGCCAAGCGCGTATCTAGGCCTCCTCTCTGCCACCCTTTGGCACGGACTTTAAGAACGATGGGATATCGAATTGCCGTCGCCGGCGCGACCGGTGCCGTCGGCCATGAAATATTGCAGATCCTTGCCGAGCGGGCCTTCCCCGCCGACGAGGTGATCGCACTTGCCTCCGGCGCCTCCGAAGGGCGGACGGTTTCCTTTGGCGAGGAGAAGCAATTGAACGTCGAGGCCCTCGACAAGTTCGATTTCGCCGGTATCGACATCGCGCTTTTCTCGCCCGGCGCGAAGGTCTCGGCCCGGCACGCACCACGGGCAGCCAACGCAGGCGCGATCGTCATCGACAACACCTCGCACTTCCGGATGGAACCGGACGTCCCTCTCGTCGTGCCGGAGGTGAACGGCCACGCGATTGCCGGCTACCAGGCACGCAAGATCATCGCCAATCCGAACTGTTCGACGATTCAAATGGTGCTCGCGCTGAAGCCTCTTCACGATCTGGCGCGCATCCGCCGTGTCGTGGTCGCAACCTATCAGTCCGTCTCCGGTGCAGGCCGCGAAGCGATGGATGAACTCTTCAATCAAACGCGTGCGATCTACGTCAACGACCCGGTCAAAAAGGAAGCGTTCCCCAAGCAGATCGCCTTCAACGTGATCCCGCAGATCGATGCCTTCCTCGACGACGGTTCGACGAAGGAAGAATGGAAGATGGCCGTCGAAACCCAGAAGATTCTGGGCCCCGACATCCAGGTGACGGCCACCTGCGTGCGGGTGCCGGTCTTCATTGGTCACGCCGAAGCCGTGAACGTCGAGTTTGAAAACCCGATCTCGGTGGACGCGGCGCGGAAAGCCTTGAAGGCCTTCCCCAGCGTCTCCGTCATCGACTACCGGACGGAGGAAGGCTACGTGACCCCGCAGGAATGCGCTGGTGAGGACAAGGTCTTCGTCTCCCGCGTACGGGCCGATCCGACCCGGCCCCATGGCCTTAATCTCTGGATCGTCGCCGACAACTTGCGCAAGGGTGCCGCCTTGAATGCGGTACAGATCGCCGAAACCCTCGTTTCCGACTATATTGGTTGAACGCCCCGCCTGAAGTCTCAGGCAGGGTTGCCGGGACTTAAAGCTTTTCGATAGTCTCGAGCCGTCTTGAGGCCTTCAGGGAGGTCTAAAAATGCCGAAAACCGTCCGTCCCCGCCGCAGCGTCCTTTATATGCCGGGTTCGAATGCGCGCGCCCTTGAAAAGGCGCGAAGCCTTCCCGCCGATGGCCTGATCCTCGACCTCGAGGACGCCGTAGCACCGGATGCGAAGGAAGCGGCGCGCAAGATGGTGACGGACGCGCTCGAGGCCGGCGGCTATGGGAAGCGCGAAATCCTGCTGCGGGTGAATGGTGCCGATACGCCGTGGGGCGCGGAAGACCTGGTCGCCGCCGCAACCAGCGGGGCAGATGCCGTGTTGCTGCCGAAGATCGGCAGCGCCGAACAGGTGAGGCAAGCGGAAGCCGTGCTCAAGACAAACGGCGCACCGGAAACCCTTTCCATCTGGTGCATGATGGAAACCCCGGCCGGTATCCTCCATGCCGAAGCGATCGCAAAGGCAAGCGCAAGACTCGGCGGCTTCGTGATGGGCACGTCCGATCTGACGAAGGACCTGCAGGCGACCCACACACCGATACGGCTTCCGATGTTGACGAGCCTTGGTCTTTGCCTGCTCGCCGCCCGCGCGTTTGACCTTGCCATCGTCGATGGCGTCACCCTCGATCTCGGCGACGAGGAAGGCTTCGCCGATGCCTGCCGCCAAGGCGCCGAGCTTGGTTTCGATGGCAAGACGCTCATCCATCCCAAACAGATCGGGCCGGCGAACGCGATTTTTGCGCCTTCAAAAGACGAAATTGCCTTCTCCCATAAGGTCATCGACGCCCACAAGGCGGCCGCGGCGGAAGGAAAAGGGGTCGTCGTCGTCGATGGAAAACTGATCGAAAATCTGCACGTCTTGAACGCAGAGCGTATCGTTCAGATGTCGCAAGCCATAGCCGAGATGGAAAAGGAAGCGGTAGCGTGACGAAAACGAATGCCGGAAATTTTTTCGAAGATTTCGAGGTCGGACAGGAGATCGTTCACTCGACACCGCGAACCGTCACTTCTGGCGACGTTGCCCTTTACATGGCACTCTATGGTTCCCGTTTCGCCGTTCAATCTTCGGATCAGTTCGCCCGCAGCGTCGGTTACATGCGTGCGCCGGTCGACGACCTTCTTGTCTTTCACGTCGTCTTTGGAAAAACCGTTCCGGATATTTCACTGAATGCGGTTGCGAATCTCGGCTACGCGGATTGCCGTTTTGGGGTCCCGGTTTTTCCCAATGACACCCTTTCCACACGCTCAAGCGTCATCGGCATCAAGGAAAACTCGAATAGGAAAACCGGCGTCGTCTATGTCCGTTCGAAGGGTATCAACCAGCGGCATCAGACCGTTCTCGAGTTTGTTCGCTGGGTCATGATACCGAAACGCGACGCGGCCGCTTCCACTCCGAAGGCGACGGTCCCGGAGTTGCCGGAGAAGGTCACCCTTACGCAGCTCGCACTGCCCGCGGAAATCAAGTTGAACCTCTATGACAACCGGCTGGCCGGCTCGCCCTATCGCTTCGAGGATTACGAGGTCGGCGAAAGAATCGACCACGTCGACGGCATGACGGTTGAAGAGGCCGAACATGCGCTGGCGGCGCGCCTCTACCAGAACACGGCGAAGGTGCACTTCAATTTGCATACGGAGCGTGAGGGCCGCTTCGGCCGGCGCATCGCCTATGGCGGTCACGTCATCAGCCTGGCGCGGAGCTTGAGCTTCAACGGACTTGGCAACGCCTTTCGTATCGCCGCCGTCAACGCCGGTATCCATGTGGCGCCGTGCTTTGCTGGCGACACGGTCTATGCGTGGTCGGATATCCTGGAGAAGGAAACGATCCCGGGCCTGGAATCCCTGGGCGCACTCCGGCTCAGGACCGTGGCGACGAAGGACCAGGCTTGCACGGATTTTCCCTATAAGGGAAAGGACGGAAAATACGACCCGGCGGTCATTCTCGACCTCGATTACACGGTCCTTCTGCCTCGCTAAACCTTATCCATACCCTTTTCAACCAAAGTTGACCCCACCGAGGCGGCAGGTTACACCTGCGATTCTACCAATTCATCCATGAGGCTAGGATGTCCACGGGCAAACGGCCCCTCTCGCCCCATCTGCAGGTCTACCGGCCTCAAATCACGTCGGTCCTTTCGATTCTTCATCGCCTCACCGGCATCGTGCTGGCGATTGGTACGCTCCACCTCGTCTATTGGATCGTGGCGGCGGCCCAAGGGGCAGAGACCTTCGCGACCGCCCAGGCCTTCACGGCGTCGTGGCTGGGCCGGCTTTTGCTTTTCGGCTGGACGGTCGCCCTTTTCTATCACCTGACGAATGGCATCCGGCATTTGCTGTGGGATGCCGGTTTCGGTTTCGAACTCCGCCAAGTCACGCTGGGGGGCTGGGGCGTGCTCATCGCAACAGGGGTGCTCACGCTTCTCGCGTGGTCGGCTGGCTATGGCCTCATCGGAAGCGGCTCATGAGCCTACGCTCCCCCTTGAGCCTGGCGCGCGGTCTCGGGTCGGCGAAGGAAGGCACGGCCCATTGGTGGGCCCAGCGCGTCACGGCAATCGCGCTCGTTCCCTTGACGCTTTGGTTCGTCGCCTCCCTACTTTCCTTGATCGGGGCGGACCACGCGACGACGATCGCCTGGATCGGCGCACCGGTGCCGGCGGTTCTGCTGATCCTTCTTTTTACGGCGACCTTCTACCACGCCCAACTCGGCCTTCAGGTCGTGCTCGAAGACTACGTTCACAACGAGGGTTTGAAGCTTGCCTCGATCTTGCTCGTCAAGCTCGCCTGTCTCGTCATAGGTGTGGCCGCCGTCTTCGGGGTTCTTAAAATCGCGTTTCAGGGATAGAGGGAATGGCGGCTTACGAAATCATCGATCACACCTATGATGCGATCGTCGTCGGCGCCGGCGGTGCCGGGCTTCGCGCCACCCTTGGCATGACGGCGGCCAGCCTCAAGACGGCCTGTGTGACGAAGGTCTATCCGACCCGTAGCCACACCGTCGCCGCCCAAGGCGGCATGGGCGCTGCCCTTGGCAATGTCATGGAGGACGACTGGCGCTTTCACATGTACGACACCGTCAAAGGGTCCGACTGGCTGGGCGATCAGGACGCGATCGAATACATGTGCCGCAATGCGATCCCGGCCGTGCTGGAGCTTGAGCATCTCGGCGTGCCCTTCTCGCGCACGCCGGAAGGAAAGATTTATCAACGCCCTTTTGGCGGGCACACGCTCAACTACGGCGAAAAGATGGCGCACCGGGCCTGCGCCGCCGCCGACCGCACGGGCCATGCCATTCTGCACACGCTTTATCAGCAATGCCTCAAGCACCAGGCCGAGTTCTACAACGAGTACTTCGCGCTTGGCCTCTTGATGGATGAGGCGGGCGCCTGTCAGGGCCTCCTTGCCTGGTGCCTGGACGACGGAACGATCCACCGTTTCCGCGCCCATGTCACGGTGCTGGCGACGGGCGGTTACGGACGTGCCTACTTCTCCTGCACCTCGGCCCATATCTGCACGGGCGACGGCAACGCGATGGCCGCGCAAAGTGGCCTGCCGTTGCAGGATATGGAGTTCATCCAGTTCCATCCGACCGGCATCTACGGGGCGGGCTGCCTGATCACGGAAGGGGCGCGCGGCGAAGGTGGTTACCTGACGAATGCCGAAGGCGAACGGTTCATGGAACGCTACGCACCGACCGCGAAGGACCTCGCCTCCCGCGACGTCGTCAGCCGTTCGATGACGGTGGAAATCCGCGAGGGTCGTGGGGTCGGGCCGGAGAACGACCATATCTATCTCCACCTCGAACATCTTGAGGCGGCTCTGCTTCACGAACGCCTGCCCGGCATCTCCGAGACGGCAAAAGTCTTTGCCGGCGTCGACGTGACGAAGGAGCCGATCCCGGTTCTGCCGACCGTCCATTACAACATGGGCGGCATTCCGACGAACCATTATGGCGAGGTTCTGCGACCGACGAAGGAAAACCCGGACGCGGTTTGTCCGGGGTTGATGGCGATCGGCGAAACCGCATCCGTTTCCGTTCACGGCGCGAATCGTCTGGGCTGCAACTCGCTTGTCGATATCATCGTCTTCGGTCGTGCCGCCGCGAGCCGCGCCTCCGAAATCGTGACGAAAGGTGCATCGCATCCCCCGCTCAGCTCCGACACCGGGGAAGAATCGATCGCGAGGCTGGATCACTTCCGTCACGCAAAAGGCTCGCTGCGTACCGCCGAGATCCGCCTCGACATGCAAAAGACGATGCAGTCCAACTGCGCCGTCTTTAGGAATTCGGAAATTCTTAAGGAAGGCGTTGCGAAAATCGATGCGGTGGCCGCCACGCTTTCGGATGTCTCTGTCGAGGACAACTCATTGGTCTGGAATTCGGATCTCGTCGAAACGCTGGAGCTTGAAAACCTTCTCATCCAAGCGCGCGTGGCAATGTATGGCGCGGAGGCGCGCCATGAGAGCCGGGGCGCCCATGCGCGGGAAGATTATCCGGATCGCGATGACAAAAACTGGCTGAAGCATACGCTTTCCTATGTCGGCCCGGACGGGAAAATTCGTCTCGACTATCGGCCCGTGCATTTGAACACCCTGACAAACGAGATCGAGACGATCCCTCCGAAGGAACGGGTCTATTAGGGCAAAGGCTTCGAGGTAGCGACGATGGTGGAATTCACACTGCCGAAGAATTCGAGGATCAAGAAGGGCAAGACCTACAAGGCCCCTGCCGGCGCCACCCGTGTGAAAAATTTCCACATCTATCGCTGGCAGCCCGATCAGGACGAGAACCCGCATCTCGACACCTATGAGGTGGACCTGGACAGCTGCGGACCGATGGTTCTGGACGCGCTGATCAAGATCAAGAACGAGATCGATTCCTCGCTTACCTTCCGTCGCTCCTGCCGCGAAGGGATCTGCGGCAGCTGCTCGATGAACGTCGACGGCACGAACACGCTGGCCTGTCTCCATCCGATCGAGGATATCAAAGGCGATGCGAAGATCTATCCGCTGCCCCATATGGCGGTCGTGAAGGACCTGGTGCCGGATCTCACCCACATCTTCGCTCAATACGCCTCCGTGGAACCCTGGCTTCAGGCGGACACGCCCGCGCCACCGAACCAAGAGCGCCTCCAGAGCCACGAAGACCGGGCCAAGCTCGATGGCCTTTGGGAATGCGTCCTTTGTTTCTGCTGCTCGACGGGCTGCCCGAGTTATTGGTGGAACGAGGATCGTTATTTGGGGCCCGCCGTGCTTCTGGGCGCCTATCGCTGGATCGTCGACAGCCGGGACGAGGCGACGGGCAAACGCCTTGATAACCTTGAGGACCCGTTCCGCCTCTACCGCTGCCACACGATCATGAACTGCACGAAGACCTGCCCGAAGGGTCTGAATCCGGCGAAATCGATCGCCGAGATTAAGAAACTGTTGGTGGCGCGCCGCTAAGATCCCCTCCTGCGAGTTACAATGCGAGGCTTCCTCAAGATGAAGGCCGGGCCGCTTGCCGCCTACCACCATCAGACGAAGGCCGGCGAGATCACGCCGGACCCGGCGCAACTTGCCACTCTCCATCATTTCGACACGCTCCACGATGCGCTTAGCCACTACCGTCCGCGTCGGGCCTTGCACGACTGGCGGCGCCGGCTCATGCCGGTCGGGCGTGAGCCGGCGCCGCCGAAGGGAGTCTATCTCTATGGGGATGTCGGGCGTGGAAAATCGATGCTGATGGACCTTTTCTTCGAACACGCGCCGGTGCGCCGCAAACGCCGCGTGCACTTTCATGAATTCATGCTGGAAGCCCATGAGCGTCTTCATGAATGGCGGCAAAGTAGGGCAGCCGATCGCAAGGCAAAGGATCCACTGCCTTTCGTCGCGGCAGGGATGGCCCGCGAGGCATGGCTTCTCTGTTTCGACGAGTTGCAGGTCCTCGACATCGCGGATGCCATGATCTTAGGCCGCCTGTTCGAAGCGCTTTTCAAGGAAGACGTCGTCGTCGTCGTCGCCTCAAACCGCCCGCCGGACGATCTCTACAAGGACGGGCTCCAGCGGGAGAGTTTCCTTCCCTTCATCGAACTCATGAAGGAGAAGCTCCACGTCCACGAGCTTGCCGGTAGCCTGGATTACCGACTGCAATTGCTTCGGGATTTAAGCGCCTACCGAACGGATGACGGGGCGGAAGCCGCCCTTGATCGTGCGTTTGAGCGCCTGACGATGGGAAGCCCGCCAAAATCCTGCTCGCTTCTCGTTCACGGCCGCAAGCTTGCCGTCCTGAGGGCCGCCCGCGGGGTTGCCCACCTCTCCTTCGCCGAGCTTTGCGAACGGCCCCTGGGGGCTGCCGACTACCTCGAGATCGCCAACCAGTTCCACACCGTCATCCTCGACCGGATCCCGCGCCTTGGCCCGGAAAAGCGAAACGAAGCGAAGCGCTTCGTCACCCTTATCGACGCCCTCTACGAGCACAAGGTGAAGCTCATCGCGAGTGCGGAAGCCCCGCCGGAAGCGCTTTACGACTCTGGCGATGGGGCCTTCGAATTTCGAAGAACCGCTTCCCGGCTGCTGGAGATGCAATCGGAGGCCTATTTCGCAAAGGCCCATCTCGTGCTTTCCGACGCGCCCCCGGAAGAGGAAGGCGCGGCGAACGCCTTGGAAAACCTTGCAGAAACCGGCAATCTCCTGAAAAATAGTGAAACGCGGACGCCACCTTCCTAGGTTAAGGACGAAGGCACCAAAGGCAAAGCCGGCATGGACAACCTTTACGAACGCTTTATGAGTCGCCTTTTAGGGTATGGGCTTGCGGCCGGGACATTCCGGCAGTGGGAAAAATGATCAACAACATCGTGCTTCCGGCACCTGGCGCGCCAACGGCAGGGGGCCTCGATCCCGGCCTCGATCTTGAGGCGGAGATCAACCTTCTGCGCCGCCAACGGAATGCCGTCATCCTGGCCCACTACTACCAGGAGCCCGAGATTCAGGACATCGCCGACTTCGTGGGCGACAGCCTTGATCTGTCGCGCCGCGCCGCCGAGACGGATGCGGACGTGATCGTGTTCTGCGGGGTGCGCTTCATGGCCGAGACCGCCAAGATCCTGAGCCCCGGACGGCGCGTGCTGTTGCCGGATGCGGAAGCCGGCTGTTCACTCGAATCCTCTTGCCCGCCGGACCTCTTCCGCACGTTCCGGGAAGCCCATCCGGACCACATGGCGCTGACCTATATCAACTGTTCCGCCGAGGTGAAGGCGCTTTCCGATATCATCGTCACTTCTTCGAATGCCGAAGCCATCATCCGCCAATTGCCGGAAGACCAGCCGATTCTTTTCGCGCCGGACCGCCACCTCGGGGCCTATCTCGGTCGCAAGACCGGCCGCGATCTGCTGCTCTGGCCGGGCACCTGCATCGTCCACGAACAGTTCTCCGAGCGCGAGCTTGTACGGCTGAAAATCCGGCATGCGAAGGCAGTGGTCGCGGCCCACCCGGAATGTCCCGAAGCGATCCTCAATCACGCGGATCACGTGGGTTCCACGTCCTCCCTCATCCGTTTCGTCCTCGATTCGCCGGACCAGGAATTCATCATCGCGACGGAACCCGGCATCATCCATCAAATGCAGAAGCTCGCGCCCAACAAACGGTTCCTCCCGGCTCCCGGCATGGACGAAGCCTGCTCCTGTTCGACCTGTCCGTTCATGGCGCTGAACACGATGGAAAAACTCTATCTGGCGCTCGTGAACCTGGCGCCAGCCGTGAAAATTGACGACGACCTTCGCCTCGCCGCCCTAAGGCCTATCGAGCGGATGCTCGAAATGTCCCTCCTGCCCGAGCCGGCAAAGCTCCGCGCGGCCGGCTAAGTCCTGCCGTTCGGCCCCCGATGCATCTGACCGACCGGGAAATCGAAGAAATTGCCGACCGCGCGCTCAGCGAGGATGCCGCCTTTGACGACGTGACGAGCCGCACGATCGTTCCGGAAGGAACGGAGCTGAGCTTAAGGATGGTGACCCGCCAATCCGCCGTCATTGCGGGCCTTCTTATCGCGGTTGCGATTGTCCGTCGAATGACCCCCGAAGCGAAGATCAACGTTCCCATCAAAGAGGGAGAAGAAGTCGCAACCGGGACCGTGCTTGCCCGTCTTCAAGGGGACGCGCGTGGGCTACTTGCCGCGGAACGGGCCGCCCTCAACGTCGTTCAGCACCTTTCCGGAATCGCCACGCTCACCCGTGCGTATGTGAAGCGAATCGAAGGCACGCGCGCCGTTCTTCGCGATACCCGGAAGACGCTTCCTGGCCTCCGCAGGCTCGAAAAATACGCCTCTGGCCTCGGTGGTGCTCAAAATCACCGCCTGGACCTCGCCAATGGGGTCCTGATCAAGGACAACCACCTTGCCGTCGCCGGCGGGCTCGCAGAAGCGGTGCGCCGTGCCAAGGATGCGGGGCTTACTCCGATCGAAATCGAGTGCGAAAACATGGATCAAGTAAGCGAAGCAATAGCGGCTGGTGCCGACATTTTGCTGCTCGACAACATGAGCCTGAAAGCCTTGCATACCGCGGTTTCCAGCGTTTCCGGCCAAGTGAAATTGGAGGCTTCCGGAAACATTTCACTCGAGACGATTCGCGAAATCGCGGAAACCGGAGTCGACTTTATTTCTGTCGGAAAAATTACGCATTCTGCACCTGCAATCGACGTCGGACTCGATCTCGATTCGTAATATTGACGACAATCCCCATAAATAAATTTGAAATGAATTTCACGAATGCTTGCACAAATGCTTGCAGAAATTTGCAGTTCGCGCTAATCCCAACATTGTAATGTTTGAAATGTGCCGCAGTTCTGAAAAGGAATTGGTCCGAACGGGCGTGTGACCGCTTTTTGGTCGCGTTCGATTCTAGGTTTTACATGACACGTAACAAAATCGCACTCATTGGTGCTGGTAATATAGGCGGCACACTTGCCCACCTTGCCGGGCTCAAGCAGCTTGGCGACATCGTGCTCTTCGACATCGTGGAAGGTGTGCCTAAAGGCAAGTCTTTGGACCTTGCCCAGTCCTCTCCAGTTGAGGGCTTCGACGCCGTTCTCGTCGGTACAAAGAATTACAAAGCGATCGCCGATTCAGACGTCGTCATCGTTACGGCGGGGATTGCCCGCAAGCCGAGCATGAGCCGGGATGATCTTATCCAGATAAACGCAAAGATCATTTCAACCGTCGCTCAGGGAATTAAACGACACTGTCCGGAAGCCTTCGTCATCGTTATCACCAATCCACTCGATGCGATGGTTTGGCTGATGCAGAAGGTAAGCGGCCTTCCACCCGAGAAGGTCGTTGGAATGGCGGGTGTATTGGATTCTGCCCGCTTTCGCTATTTCCTCGCCGAAGAGTTCAAAGTTTCGGTCGAGGATGTCTCCGCCTTCGTTCTTGGTGGGCACGGAGACACGATGGTTCCGTTGATACGTTATTCAACGGTCGCGGGAATACCACTCCCGGATCTCATCAAGATGAGATGGACGACCCGAGCGCGTATCGACCGCATCGTTGAACGAACAAGAAATGGCGGGGCTGAAATTGTCGGACTCCTGAAGACGGGGTCCGCTTTCTACGCGCCCGCATCATCGGCCATCGCAATGGCCGAAGCATATCTCAGGGATAGGAAGCGCGTGTTCCCCTGCGCAGCACAGCTGAATGGGGAATACGGCATTGACGGACTCTACGTTGGAGTCCCAGTCGTAATAGGCGGTAAGGGAGTGGAGCGAATTATCGAAATAACGCTCAACGCCGGCGAAAAGAAAATGTTTCTGAAATCTGTCGAGGCCGTACGTGGCCTCATAGAAATTACGGAGGGTATGATGGCAGCCAAAAGAAAGGCTAGAAAGAAGACCGCGAAGCGGAAGACCGCGAAGCGGAAAACTGCGAAGCGGAAGACCGCGAAGCGGAAGACCGCGAAGCGGAAAACTGCGAAGCGGAAAACCGCCAAGCGGAAAACCCTGCGTAAGGTTCGCAAGAAGAAGAAATAGCCTTACGGTCTTGGCGGGTTTTCCTGCCGAAACGCATGTGGCGACTGTCTGAGGCAGCGACTGCCTGAGGTGGTGCCAGCCAAGTGGGGTCGAGGGACGTTTTCCACGTCTCTCGGCCCCTCCTTGGTTTCCTCCTCCGCCCCCGGCCGGGGCACACCGCGCGTCTTAATCGGTAAGTAACCACGCGTGTCTTAAGTGGTAAGCGGGATGAACATTCACGAATATCAGGCGAAGGGCTTGCTTGCACGCTATGGCGTTGCCATGCCAAGCGGCGGCATCGCCTATACGCCCCAGGAGGCGGAGACCGTCGCCCATGAGCTTGGCGGACCGGTCTGGGTCGTCAAGGCCCAGATCCATGCCGGCGGGCGCGGCAAGGGCGGCGGCATCAAGGTCGTCAAATCCGAAAAAGAGGTCATGGAGGCGGCCAAGAAGATGCTGGGCATGAACCTGGTCACCCACCAGACCGGCCCGGAAGGCAAGGAAGTCAAACGCGTCTATATCGAGGAAGGGTGCGACATTGCCCGGGAACTCTATCTCGGCATGCTGGTCGACCGCGTGAAGGGACAACTCACGATCATGGCCTCCACCGAAGGGGGCATGGATATCGAAGAGGTCGCGGCAAAGATGCCGGAGAAGATTCACAAGGTGTCGATCGATCCGGTGACGGGCATTCAGCCCTACCATGCGCGCAACCTTGCCTTTGGCCTCGGCCTTCGCGACAAGCAAGTAAGCTCCGCGCAAAAATTCATTCTTTCCGTGTACAAGGCGTTCACGGAACTCGACGTAAGCCTCATCGAGATCAACCCGCTGGTCGTGACGAGTGCCGGAGAAGTGATGGCCCTCGATGCGAAGATGAATTTCGATGACAACGCGCTCTTTCGTCATAGGGACATCGAAGAGCTGCGTGACGAACATGAAGAAGACCCTTCCGAAGTCGAAGCCGCCCGCCACAATCTGAATTACATCAAGCTCGACGGTAGTGTCGGCTGCATGGTGAATGGCGCAGGCCTCGCCATGGCGACGATGGACATCATCAAGCTCCATGGCGGCGCGCCGGCGAACTTCCTCGACGTCGGTGGCGGCGCAACGCGCGAACGTGTCACGACCGCTTTCAAACTCATTCTTTCGGACCCAAACGTCGAAGGCATTCTTGTCAATATCTTCGGCGGCATCATGCGTTGTGACGTCATTGCCGAAGGCGTCGTCGCCGCGGCGCGCGAGGTGAGTCTGAATGTGCCGCTCGTGGTTCGCCTCGAAGGCACGAACGTCGATCTTGGCAAAGAAATTCTTGAGCGTTCCGGATTGCCGATCGATTCGGCGGATGACCTCGGAGATGCGGCCAAGAAAATTGTCCAGGCAGTGAAAGAGGCGGGCTGATGGCGGTTCTTGTTGACCAGAACACGAAGGTCATTTGTCAAGGCTTCACCGGCTCTCAGGGCACGTTCCATTCCGAACAGGCCATTGCCTACGGCACGAAAATGGTCGGCGGCGTAACCCCGAACAAGGGCGGCACGAAACACCTCGACCTTCCGGTCTTCGACACCGTCGGCGAGGCTGCCGCCGCCACCGGCGCAGATGCATCCGCCATCTATGTCCCGCCGCCCTTTGCGGCGGACGCGATCCTCGAAGCGATCGACGCGGGCATCGCGCTCGCCGTCTGCATCACGGAAGGGATTCCCGTCCTCGACATGGTGCGTGTAAAGCGCACCCTTGCCGATTCGAAGACCCGCCTCATCGGCCCCAACTGCCCTGGCATCATCACGCCGGACGAGTGCAAGATCGGCATCATGCCCGGCCACATACACAAGCGTGGGCGGATCGGCGTCGTCTCACGCTCGGGCACGCTCACTTACGAGGCCGTCGCCCAGACGACGGCGACAGGCCTCGGCCAGACGACCTGCATCGGGACCGGCGGCGACCCGGTCAACGGCACCAATTTCATCGATTGTCTCGAGCTGTTTCTCGATGATCCGGAGACGGAGGGCATCGTCATGATCGGTGAAATCGGCGGGACGGCGGAAGAGGACGCGGCCGCCTTTCTCAAGGCCGACAAGCGGAAAAAGCCGGTCGTCGGCTTCATCGCCGGGGTCACCGCCCCGCCGGGCAAGCGCATGGGTCATGCCGGCGCCATCATCTCCGGAGGCAAAGGCACCGCGAATGACAAGATCGAGGCCTTTCGAAGCGCCGGCATTCACGTCACCGAATCGCCGGCCGAAATTGGCCAGACGATGCTGAAGGCATTGAAGAAATAATCTGCCGTCTCATATAGTTAGCAAAACGTTAACCAAACTTAACTATCAGAAGATGCTGGACCACCGGTATCTTTCCCGATCATGGCGAACCGCCCCATCGAACCCACCTTCCTCTCCGGCGCCAATGCCGCCTTCGTCGAGGAGCTTTTCCGTCGGTACCTGGAAAGTCCCGGTTCCGTTGACCCAAGCTGGCAGCCCTTCTTTGCCGAGATCCGGGACGGGGTTTCGGTAAGCGATCTCAGCGGTGCAAGCTGGGCGCCAAAACGGCCACTCGAATTTGGCGAAGAAGAAGCCACGCCGAAGGCCGACTTGGCCCCGGCCGCCGAGGGCGAGGTCCACGCCGCCACCCTCGACAGCATCCGGGCGCTGATGATGATCCGCGCCTATCGGGTGCGTGGTCATCTGATTGCGAATTTCGACCCTCTCGGCCTTCATCGGGAAAAGTACCATCCTGAGCTCGATCCGAAATCCTATGGCTTTACGGAAGAGGATTACGACCGTCCGATCTTTATCGACAACGTGCTCGGCATGGAAAAGGCAACGATGCGCGAAATTCTCGATGCCCTGCATCAGACCTATTGCGGAAATATCGGGGTCGAATTCATGCATATGCAGGATCCTGACCAGAAGGCCTGGCTCCAGCTGCGGGTGGAGAACGGGCGCAATCAGCCGGCCTTCACTTCGCACGGCAAGCGGGCGATCCTCGAACGCCTGTCGGAGGCAGAAGCCTTCGAACAATTGCTCCACGTGAAGCATCCGGGCACGAAGCGGTTCGGACTGGATGGCGGCGAAAGCCTGATCCCGGCCGTCGAACAGGTGCTGAAGCGGGGAAGCCAGCTCGGCGTCCAAGAGGTCGTCCTCGGCATGTCCCACCGCGGGCGGCTGAACGTGCTGGCGAACGTCATGAAGAAGCCCTTCGCGGCGATCGTCTCGGAATTCCAGGGAAATCCCGCCCAAACGGACGATTTTCAAGGATCCGGCGACGTGAAGTACCACCTCGGCGCCTCCGCCGATCGGGAGTTCGACGAACAAAACGTCCACCTGTCGCTCACCGCCAACCCCTCCCACCTCGAGATCGTCGACCCGGTGGTGTTGGGAAAGACGCGCGCCAAACAGGCCCAGCGCGGAAACGAGGAACGCGATCAGGTCCTCAGTATCCTCATGCATGGCGACGCGGCCTTCGCCGGCCAGGGATTGGTGCCGGAAAGCCTCGAGCTTGGCGACATCCAAGGTTATCGCTGCGGTGGCACCATTCATTTCATCATCAACAACCAGATCGGATTCACGACCTCTCCGAAATTCTCCCGCGGCACGCCATATCCTTCCGACATCGCGAAAGGAATCCAGGCGCCAATTCTTCATGTGAACGGCGACGACCCGGAGGCCGTCGTCCACGTCGCCAAGATCGCCACGGAGTTTCGGCAGAAATTCCACAAGGACGTCATCATCGACATGTTCTGCTACCGCCGCTTCGGCCATAACGAAGGCGACGAACCGGCCTTTACCCAGCCTTTGATGTACAAGGCGATTGCCGGTCACCCGACGACCCGTGAAATCTATGCGAAAAAACTGGCTGCCGAAGGCGAACTCACGGAGGAAGAGGCGCAAGGCATTTACGATTCCTGCATGAAGGGCCTCGATGCGGACTTCGAGGCGGCCCGGCACTACAAGCCGAACAAGGCGGACTGGCTGGAAGGGGCCTGGATGGGCCTTGGTCTTGCGACGGACGGCAAGCGCCGCGGCGAGACGGGCGTGCCGCTGAAGACGCTCCGTGAGATCGGCGAGGTGCTGGCGTCCGCTCCGGAAGAGATCAACGTAAACCGGAAGATCCTCCGCCAGTTGAAAGCGAAGCAGAAGATGTTCGAAAGCGGCGAGGGCATCGACTGGGGGACGGCGGAGGCGCTCGCCTTCGGGTCGCTTCTGTGTGAAGGCATGCCGGTGCGGCTGAGCGGCCAGGATTGCACCCGCGGCACCTTCTCCCATCGCCATGCGGCGTTCGTCGACCAGGATACGGAAGCAAAATACTACCCACTCGATCACCTGAAGGATGGCCAGGCGGCCTTCGAGGTGCTCGACAGCCCCTTATCGGAAGCCGGCGTGCTCGGGTTTGAATACGGCTACACGATGACCGAGCCGAACACGCTTGTTCTTTGGGAAGCCCAGTTCGGTGACTTCGCAAACGGCGCCCAGGTCGTCATCGACCAGTTCATCGCCTCCGCCGAAAGCAAATGGATGCGGATGTCCGGTCTCGTCATGCTTCTGCCGCACGGCTTCGAAGGCCAGGGGCCGGAACATTCTTCCGCCCGTCTCGAGCGTTACCTCCAGCTTTGCGCCGAGGACAACCTCCAGGTTGCGAACTGCACGACGCCGGCAAACTATTTCCATATCCTGAGGCAACAGATCCACCGGAATTTCCGAAAGCCTCTCGTCATCATGACGCCAAAATTGCTGCTGCGTCACAAGAAGGCCGTCTCCACGCTGGCAGACATGGGCCCCGATTCGACGTTTCACCGCGTGCTGATCGACACCGCGAAGTTGGTCGCCGGAAACAAGGTGAAGCGGGTCGTCTTCTGCACGGGCAAGGTCTATTACGATCTCGAAGAGGAACGGGAAAAGCGCGGAATCCAGGACATCGTCCTTCTCAGGCTCGAACAACTTTATCCATTCGCGGCAGACACCATCACCGATGAGTTGAAAAAATATCCGAACGCCGATGTGGTTTGGTGCCAGGAAGAGCCGAAGAACATGGGAGCCTGGACTTTCCTCGATCGCCGCCTCGAAGACGTGCTGGTCGAGATGAAACATAAAACGGCGCGAGCAAACTATGTCGGACGTAAGGAAGCCGCCTCGCCAGCAACGGGCCTGTTGCGTACGCACAATCAAGAGCAGGCGGAACTCGTGGACGAAGCATTGACGCATGCATAACGAAAGGTCCGGGCGTGCAGGAAGCCTCCCTTCAATCTCAAATTCAGACCGCTCCCCCATGGGTAGGTTGGGCCGGTACGGGTAGGAAGTTCCGAGGAAGAAATGACACAGGAAATCGTAGTACCTGAACTGGGTGAATCGGTTACGGAAGCAACCGTGGCACAGTGGTTTAAAGCCGTGGGCGACACGGTTTCCGCAGACGAGCCGCTTGTCGAGCTGGAGACGGACAAGGTCACCCTCGAAGTGCCTGCCCCGGCCGACGGCCAGCTCACCGAAATCGTCGTGGAAAGCGGCGCCGACGTCGAGGTCGGCGCCCTTCTGGGCCGGATCGAGGAAGGCAACGGAGGCGCTACCTCGCCGAAGCCGGCCGAAAAAGCAAAGCCGGCCGAACCGGTCAAGGCACCGGAAAGCGCGCCCAAAGCGGCGGCGCCGAAGGCGGCCGAGCCGGCCAAGGCTGAAGGCGCGCCCCTGTCGCCCGCCGTCCGCAAGCTCGTCGAGGAAAACCACCTGGACGCTTCCGCGATCCCTAGCACCGGCAAGGACGGCCGGCTTACGAAGGGGGACGTGCTTGCCCATCTCGACGCCGGCCAAGCGCCAGCCGCGCCGGCCGAAGCCCGCGCGCCATCGGCCGGGCCCGAGGAAGAACGCGTCCGCATGTCCCGGCTGCGCAAGCGCGTCGCCGAGCGCCTCAAGGAAGCCCAGAACACGGCCGCCATGCTCACCACCTTCAACGAGGTGGACATGGGCGCGCTTAAATCCGCACGTGCGGAATACCGGGACAGCTTCGAGAAGAAGTACGGCGTGCGCCTCGGTTACATGTCCTTCTTCATCAAGGCCGCGATCGTGGCGCTCAAGGAACTCCCCGGGGTCAATGCCCAGATCGAGGGCGACGAAATCGTCTACAAAAACCACTACGACATCGGCGTCGCCGTTAGCTCCCCCCAAGGCCTGGTCGTGCCGGTCGTCCGCAACGCCGATCGCCTCGGTTTCGCCGACATCGAAAAACAAATCGGTAACTACGGAGCAAAGGCACGGGACGGTACGCTCACCATGGAAGAACTGACCGGCGGAACCTTCACCATCTCCAACGGTGGCGTCTTCGGCTCCCTGCTTTCCACGCCGATCATCAATCCGCCTCAATCCGCCATTCTCGGCATGCACAAGATCCAGGATCGCCCCATGGCCGTCGACGGCAATGTCGTAGTGCGGCCGATGATGTACCTCGCACTTACCTATGACCATCGGCTGATCGACGGACGTGAGGCGGTCACCTTCCTTGTTCGTGTCAAGGAATGCATCGAAGACCCGAAACGCATTCTGCTCGATATTTAAACGGAGCTCCCTTCCTACGCTTCAAGGAACGCACCCATGAGCGAAAAGCAGTTCGATGTGGTTGTGATCGGTGGCGGACCCGGCGGATACGTCGCCGCTATCCGTGCCGCACAGCTTGGGCTTAACACGGCGTGCATCGACAAGCGGGGTCCATTGGGTGGCACCTGTCTGAACGTGGGCTGCATTCCCTCGAAGGCGCTGCTGCATTCCAGCCATCATTTCGCAATGGCCGGTCACGAGTTTGCGAGCCATGGCATCAAGGTGAACAAGGTCGAACTTGATCTTCCCTCCATGATGGCGCGAAAGGAAAAGGTCGTCGATGACCTGACGAAAGGCGTTGCGTTCCTCCTCAAGAAGAACAAGGTCACACATTTCAATGGCACCGGCCGCATCTTGAGCCCCGATACGGTGGCCGTGACGAGCGATGGCAAGGAAGAGAAGCTGAAGGCTTCGAACATCGTCATCGCCACCGGTTCCGATTCGGCACCCCTTCCCGGCGTTGAAACCGATGAGAAGCAAATCGTCACCTCGACCGGCGCGCTTTCGCTTCCGAAGGTTCCAAAACACCTCGCCGTCATCGGCGCCGGCGTCATCGGATTGGAGTTGGGTTCCGTCTGGCGACGCCTGGGCGCAGATGTGACCGTGCTCGAATTTCTGGATCGCATCCTGACACCGATGGATTCTGAACTCGCGAAGGAATCACAAAAAATTCTTACGAAACAAGGGCTTGAATTCAAGCTCAGCGTGAAGGTCACCGGCGCAAAAGCCACGAAAGAAGGCGTCGCCTTGGCTTATGAACCCGCAAAAGGCGGCAAGACGGAAACGTTTTCGGTGGACGTGGTCCTCGTTTCGATCGGACGCGTGCCTTACACGGAAGGACTGGGCTTGGACACGGCAGGCATCGAGACGGACGAAAGGGGGTGCGTCAAGATCGACGACCACTTCCGGACGAACGTCAAAACCATCTATGCGATTGGCGACGTCGTCCGAGGCGTGATGCTGGCCCACAAGGCAGAAGATGAAGGCATCGCCGTTGCCGAGATCATCGCAGGCCAATCCGGGCATGTGAACTACGACGCGATCCCGGGTGTCGTCTACACCTGGCCCGAGATTGCCGCCGTCGGCAAGACGGAAGAAGAGTTAAAAGCGGCAGGCATCGCCTACAAGGTCGGCAAGTTTCCCTTCCTGGCGAACAGCCGGGCACGAACAAACGCGGACACGGACGGGCTGGTGAAAATCCTGGCGGACAAGACGACGGATCGCGTGCTTGGCGTGCACATCGTCGGACCCGTGGCGGGCGAATTGATCGCCGAAGCAGGCCTCGCCATCGAGTTTGGAAGTTCGGCGGAAGACATCGCACGAACCTGCCATGCGCATCCCGGCTTCGGAGAGGCCGTGAAAGAAGCAGCCCTTGCCGTCGCAGGCCGTCCCATCCATTTTTAGCGCATCGCTTTGGCGAACCGCATCAACGATACGATCGGCCACTGGATCCGAAGGGTCCTTGGCGTCTTTTTCCTGCTCGTTGGTGTTGCCGGCCTCTTTCTCCCCGTGCTGCAGGGAATCCTTTTTCTGATCATCGGCACCCTGCTGCTGGCCGGTGAGTCCATCTGGGTACGACGGAAGATCTCGGGCCTCAAAACACGCTATCCCGAAAGCTATGCGACCTTTCGCCGATGGCGAAAGAAATTCCGAAGGAAAAATCGAAAACCGTGAACGATCCCTTCTACCCCCGGGCGCGGGGGTGGGCCTTTTCATAGGTTCGAAGGAGCTTCTTCTCATCCACTTCCGTGTAACGCTGGGTCGTGGAAAGCGAGGCGTGGCCCAGGAGTTCCTGGATGGCGCGCAAGTCGCCGCCGCCGGCAAGGAGATGCGTGGCAAAGCTATGGCGAAGCGCGTGCGGGGTCGCGGTCTCCGGCAGGCCCAGGCTCGCCCGCAAACTTCGCATCTCCTTTTGCACGATCCCGGCCTGCAGGCGCCGCCCGCGGGCGCCCACGAAGAGAGGATCGTCCGCTTCCAGTGGGAAGGGACAGGCCTCAAGGTAATCCGCCACTGCCTCGCGGACGATTGCCAAGACCGGCACGATGCGTTCCTTCCCCCCCTTGCCGAAGACGACGAGGCCCCCCCCGCTCGGCGCCTGCCCGCGGCTGAGGCCCAACGCCTCCCCGATGCGAAGGCCGCACCCGTAAAGCAGCGTGAGGATCGCGGCGTTGCGCTTGGCGATCCAGGGCTTCGCCGTGCTCGTTCCCGCCGCCTCGATGGCGTCCTTCGCCTCGCTTGGGGCGAGCGGTCTCGGCACGGAATGGGGCAGCCGCGGCGAGCGAACCGCCCCGACCGCCGGATTGTGGCAAAGCCCGCGCTGGTCGAGAAACCGGAAAAACCCGCGCACGACGGAAAGCGCGCGCGCGATCGAGACTTTCGCCTTGCCCGCCCGGGCTTGGGCAGCAAGCCACGCCCGGAAATCGGCGGCCTTGAGCTCGGAGAGCGCGCCAACCCCCGGCAGACGGCCAAGGTGGTCGGTCAGAAATTTAAGGAATTGGGTGAGATCCCGGTCATAGGCCTTCACCGTATGAAGCGAGTAGCGGCGCTCGGAAGCAAGCCAGGCTTCCCATTCGCCAATGGCGGCCGAAAGCTCTGGGTCAGCCGGGTGTGGAGCGTTCGTCCCCATCGCTTCTCTAAAGGATCGACTGGCCCGTCTTCTGCCAATCCGCCAGAAAGGCAGCGAGCCCCTTGTCGGTCAGTGGATGTTGAAACAACTGACGCAGGACCTTCGGCGGCATGGTGGCGACATGGGCGCCTACTTTTGCCGCTTCGATCACGTGGATCGGGTGGCGGACGGAGGCAACGAGCACCTCCGTCGTGAAGGCATCGTACTGCCGGTAAATCTGGCAGATATCGGCAATCAGCCCCATGCCGTCTTCGCCGATGTCGTCGAGGCGGCCGATGAAGGGGGAGACGAAGCTGGCACCCGCCTTCGCCGCCAGGATCGCCTGGGCCGGCGAGAAGCAAAGCGTCACGTTCACCATCGTGCCGTCCTCGCGAAGGATCCGGCAGGCATGTAAGCCATCCGGCGTAAGCGGCACCTTCACGGCGATGTTCTTTGCGATCTTCGCAAGCTTTCGGCCTTCCTTGACCATCGTGGCATGATCCGTCGCGGTCACTTCGGCACTGACCGGACCCGAAACGACTTCGCAAATCTGTTTCACAACCTCGATGAAGTCTTGGCCGGTCTTGGCCACCAGCGATGGATTCGTCGTCACCCCATCGAGCAGGCCGCTCGCCGCGAGATCACGGATCTCCTCAAGGTCAGCGGTATCAACAAAAAATTTCATTGTAGTTTCCGAATGGATTCGCCGAGCGCATAAAGGGTCGCTGGCCCCAGCTTCGAGCCTTGACTAGAGTGTAGTCTATGCCATTGGCCTCTGCCAGCGTCCGAACGCCTGAAACGGAAGTCCGTCTTCCGGTTCTGCTCCCCTATCGGCTTGCGCACCCTTACGACTATTGCGCGACACCCGACGCAGGCCTTTGTCCCGGCGATTACGTGCGCGTCCCGCTGGCAGGACGCGAAGCGATTGGCGTCGTCTGGGACGAAGCCGCGGCGGAGCAGCCGCATGACGACGCCATCAAACTGAAGGCGGTTGCCGAACGTTTGGCTGCACCCCGCATGCCGGCGGTCCTTCGCCGCTTCGTCGAATGGGTGGCGGCCTATACGATGACGCCGATGGGCCTCGTGCTTCGAATGACGATGAGCATCCCCGAAGCGCTGCAAGCGCCAAGGCAACTGGAAGGGCTGCGCCTGCGCCAAATAGCCTTGGACCAAATGGCCTTGGACCAAATGGCCTTGGAAAGGTCGGGCCGCCTCACGCCGAAACGAAATCAAGTCATTGACTTTCTTATAAATTCTGGAAACGCGCCGCTTGCGAAGGCGGCCCTTGCCCGAAAGGCAGGCGTCGGCGCCACCGTCATCCAGGGCCTTATCCACGCCGGCATCCTCGAGGCGGTGCAGCTTTTGCCTTCCCCCTTGGCGCAACCGGATGGGAAACACGAAGGACCTACGCTTTCCGCCCCCCAACGAAGCGCCGCCGACGCCTTGAAGCTTGCCATCACGGAAGGCGGGTTTCAGCCCAGCCTGCTGGATGGCGTCACCGGTTCCGGCAAGACGGAAGTTTATTTCGAAGCCCTCGGCCACGCGCTTCGGCTCGGCAAGCAGGCCCTCGTTCTGTTGCCTGAGATCGCGCTTAGCGCACAATGGCTGATGCGCTTCGAGGAACGCTTCGGAGCGCGTCCCGCCGTCTGGCATTCCGAACTCGGCCGGGCCGAACGCAGGCGCACGTGGCGCGCGGTCGCGGAAGGAGAAGCCCGCATCGTCGTAGGTGCCCGTTCCGCCCTTTTCCTTCCCTTCCCTGAACTCGGTCTCATCGTCGTCGATGAAGAACACGATGTTTCCTACAAACAGGAAGAAGGTGTGATTTATCAGGCCCGGGACATGGCCATCGTCCGGGCGAAATTAGGAAAGTTGCCGATTGTGCTCGCGTCTGCGACGCCCTCACTCGAAACGATGCGGAACGCGAAAGCCGGCCGCTATGCGCATCTGCATCTGCCAGACCGCCACGCCGGCGCCAACCTGCCTACGATCCGGCTGATCGACCTTCGCAAGGACCCGCCACCCCGCGGCGGCTGGCTTTCACCGACCCTGAGTGCCGCCTTGGAGGAAACGCTGAACGCAGGCGAACAGGCCATGCTGTTTCTCAATCGGCGCGGCTATGCGCCGCTTACCCTTTGCAGGAACTGCGGGCACCGTTTCCAATGCCCGGCCTGCACGGCGTGGCTGGTCGCGCACCGCCAGGCCGAACGCTTGCTTTGCCATCATTGCGGGTATTCGGAGACGGCGCCTTCGGTTTGTCCGGCCTGCGGGGCGACGGACCGGCTCGTGCCTTGCGGCCCCGGCGTCGAGCGCCTGGCGGAGGAAGTGAGCACACGCTTTCCAACGGCCCGCATCGCCATCATGACGAGCGATACCATCGGCACCGCCACCGCCGCCGCTGACCTCGTGCGGCGCATGCAGGTGGGCGAGATCGACCTTCTTGTCGGCACCCAGGTGATGGCAAAAGGCCATCACTTTCCGAACCTTACCCTGGTCGGAGTCGTGGACGCAGACCTTGGCCTTGCCGGCGGCGACCTGCGTGCCGGCGAGCGGTGCTACCAGATGCTCCATCAGGTGGCGGGCCGGGCCGGCCGGGAAGCACGGCCGGGGTGCGCCTATTTGCAGACCCACCTCCCGGAAACCCCCGTCATGCAGGCGCTGGCCACTGGCAATCGCGATTCCTTCCTGGAAACGGAGGCGCGCGCGCGCGAGGCGGAAGGCATGCCGCCCTTCGGGAAGTTGGCCGCCTTGATCGTCTCCGGCGTGGATAGCAGCAAAGTCGCGCGTTACGCCCAACGCTTGCGCCGCACCGCCCCGGAAGAGGGAACCATCCACGTGCTTGGCCCGGCGCCCGCACCGCTCGCCATGCTGCGTGGCAAGCACCGCACGCGCCTGCTCATGAAAGCCGGACCGAATGCCATGCTCCAGAAGGCACTGCATCATTGGCTCGACCCGAATCTGCCGCCAAGTGGCGTCAAACTTCAGATCGATATTGACCCCTATAGCTTCCTCTGAACGCGCGGCGAAACCACTTGAGAATCGAGGAAAAACGAGGCCGTCCTCCGGTTGCAACGGCCCAATCCCTATGCTAGGTATCCGCTGATTTTTCAAGGAGGGGCGCCCTCTCTGGCTACCGAGTCCGATCCTCTAAATCCAGGGTTCATCCCTTAATCCAGGGTTCATCCCTTAACGATCGGTTTCACCCTCGATAGGTACTTTAAGGGATCTCAAAGGTGTCATCCGAAGCCGCCGGTGTTTCCGGTCTCGCCAGTCGCTATGCCACCGCGCTCTTCGAACTCGCCGACGAGCAAAAATTGCTGAATTCGGTCGCTGCCGATCTGGACGGTCTTCAGGCGATGATCGACGAAAGCGCCGATCTCCGTCGGATGATCCGCAGCCCCGTTCTTTCCCGCGACGAGGCAGCCGCCGCCATCGGCGCGATCGCCGCAGCGGCCGACTTTTCCGAACTGGTTGCTAAGTTTCTGGGGCTTCTCGCCAGGAACCGGCGGCTTTTTGCGCTTCCCGCCATGATCCGGGCGTTTCGCGAGATGCTTGCCGCCCATCGCGGCGAGGTGACGGCCGAGGTGGCCTCGGCGAAGGCCTTGAACGACGCCCAGCTCGCCTCCATCCGGAAGGCCTTGAAGGCGGCCATCGGCAGCGACGTTACCATTCGTCCCAAATTGGAGCCGAGCCTGCTCGGCGGGTTGGTCATCCGACTTGGCTCGCGGATGATGGACAATTCACTTCGCTCACAACTCGAACGCTTGAAAATCGCCATGAAGGGAACTGCATAATGGACATCGGGGCCGCGGAAATCTCCGCCATCCTGAAGAAGGAAATTGCCGATTTCGGAACCGAGGCGGCGGTCAGCGAAGTAGGCCAGGTGCTGTCCGTCGGCGACGGCATCGCGCGCGTCTATGGCCTCGATCAGGTCCAGGCAGGCGAGATGGTCGAATTCCCGGGCGGCATCCGTGGCATGGCGCTGAACCTCGAATCGGACAATGTCGGCGTCGTCATCTTCGGGGACGACCGAAGCATCCGCGAAGGCGATACCGTCAAGCGCACCGGCCAGATCGTCGAAGTGCCGGTCGGAAAAGGGTTGCTGGGCCGCGTCGTCGACCCATTGGGAAATCCGCTCGACGGGAAAGGCCCGATCGAGGCGGAGGAAAACCGGCGAGTCGATGTGAAGGCACCCGGCATCATTCCGCGCCGCTCCGTACACGAGCCCGTGCAGACGGGGCTGAAGGCGATCGACGCGCTGATTCCGGTCGGCCGGGGGCAGCGCGAGCTGATCATCGGCGACCGCCAGACGGGAAAGACGGCGATCGCCGTCGATACGATCCTGAACCAGAAGGCCGTCAATGCCGGCGTGGACGAGTCGAAAAAACTCTATTGCATCTATGTCGCCATCGGGCAGAAACGTTCAACCGTTGCCCAGATTGCCAAGACGCTGGCCGATAACGGGGCACTCGACTATTCGATCATCGTCGCCGCCACCGCCTCGGAACCGGCCCCACTTCAGTTTCTAGCCCCCTACGCGGGCTGTACGATGGGCGAATATTTCCGGGACAACGGGATGCACGCGCTGATTATCTATGACGATCTCTCGAAACATGCCATCGCCTACCGACAGATGTCCCTGCTGTTGCGCCGCCCGCCGGGGCGTGAGGCCTATCCGGGGGATGTCTTCTACCTCCACTCCCGGCTATTGGAGCGCGCCGCGAAGATGAACGAGGACAATGGCGGCGGTTCGCTCACCGCCCTTCCCATTATCGAAACCCAGGCAGGCGACGTGTCCGCCTACATTCCGACGAACGTGATCTCGATCACGGATGGCCAGATCTTCCTGGAGACGGGCCTCTTCTACCGCGGCATCCGACCGGCGGTGAATGTCGGCCTTTCCGTGTCGCGTGTCGGCTCCGCCGCTCAGATCAAGGCGATGAAGCAGGTCGCCGGTTCGATCAAGCTTGAGCTTGCCCAGTATCGCGAGATGGAAGCCTTCGCCCAGTTCGGCTCCGATCTGGATGCGGCCACGCAACGGCTGCTCAACCGCGGCCAACGGCTGACCGAGCTCTTGAAACAGCACCAATACGCGCCGCTTCCCGCCGAGGAACAGGTGGCCGTCATCTTCGCCGGGGTCAAAGGCTATCTCGATGGCATCGCCGTTTCGGACGTGACGCGGTTCGCCGAATCACTGCTCTCCGAAATTCGCGTGAAGGGGCAAGAGATTCTGGAGACGATCCGGGAAGAAAAAGCGATCTCAGACGCAACGGAGGAAAAACTCAAATCCTTCATGGACAGCTTCAGCAAGACCTTCGCTTAAACTGTCTGTATCGGACCAAGCCTGTATGCCCAATCTTAAGGACCTTCGTATCCGGATTAATTCCGTCCGATCCACGCAGAAGATCACCTCTGCGATGAAGATGGTGGCGGCCTCAAAATTGCGCCGCGCCCAAGAGCAGGCCGAAGCAGGCCGGCCTTATGCAGACCGGATGGAGCGCATGGCAGGCCCCCTTGCCCGTAGCCTTGTGAACTTCGAAGCGGCGCCTAAGCTTCTCATCGGCACCGGAAAAGAAGAGACGCACCTCCTCGTAGTCGCGACCTCGGACCGGGGGCTCTGCGGTGCCTTCAACTCCTCCATCGTGCGCGCCGCCAGGCGAAGGATCTTGCTGCTTGGAGCCCAAGGCAAAGACGTGAAGATCCTTTGCGTTGGTCGGAAGGGCCGCCTTCAGTTACAGCGGGACCATAGTGAGCTCATCATCGATTCGATCGAAGAGATCAGCAAACGGCGGCTCAATTTCCACGATGCGGAGGAAATTACCGGTCATATCCTTCCTCTCTTCGAGCAGGGCGAGTTCGACGTTTGCACGGCCATCTATAACCATTTCGACTCGGCCATCTCCCAGGTGGTGATGGAACGCCAGCTCATCCCCTTCCCGGTACCGGAAGAGGAACCGGATCAGGCGGAAGCAGGCCTATCGGCGATCTACGAATATGAACCGGAGGAAGAAGAGCTGCTTGGCCAGCTCCTGCCTCAGAACCTGATGGTGCAAATCTATCGGGCCCTGCTTGAGAACGCGGCAAGCGAACAGGGGGCCCGGATGACGGCGATGGACAACGCCACACGAAACGCCGGCGAGTTGATCGAAAAACTTACGCTTAATTACAACCGCACGCGTCAGGCATACATTACGAAAGAACTAATCGAAATCGTATCCGGTGCCGAGGCATTGTAACCTCAGGTTCCGACAAAGTTTTACAAGGAAACGACACCATGGCAGAGCAGAAAGGCAAGATTACCCAGGTGCTTGGCGCCGTCATCGACGTCCAGTTTGAAGGCGAACTGCCCAATATCCTGAACGCGCTTCACTGCGAGAACCATGGGAATCTCCTTGTCCTCGAGGTCGCCCAGCACTTGGGCGAGTCGACCGTCCGCACGGTGGCCATGGATTCGACGGAAGGGCTCGTCCGCGGCCAGGGGGTGACGGATACCGGTGGGCCGATCACCGTGCCGGTCGGGCCGGAGACTTTGGGCCGCATCATGAACATTATCGGCCAGCCGATCGACGAGCGGGGTCCGATCGGCGCGAAGAAAGAATTACCGATTCACAGGCCGGCGCCGAGCCTCCAGGATCAGTCGACGGAATCGGAGATTCTCGTCACCGGGATCAAGGTGGTGGATCTGCTGGCCCCTTACGCGAAGGGTGGCAAGATCGGGCTTTTCGGAGGCGCCGGCGTCGGCAAGACCGTCATCATCATGGAACTCATCAACAACATCGCCAAGGCCCATGGCGGTTACTCCGTCTTCGCCGGCGTCGGCGAGCGAACGCGCGAAGGCAACGATCTCTACCACGAGATGATCGAGTCCGGCGTCATCAAGCTGGACGGCGAGGGCTCGAAGGCGGCGCTCATCTACGGCCAGATGAACGAACCGCCGGGCGCCCGCGCCCGGGTGGGGCTTTCCGGCCTCACGGTCGCCGAATATTTCCGCGACGAGGAAGGCCAGGACGTCCTTTTCTTCGTCGACAACATCTTTCGATTCACTCAAGCCGGTTCCGAGGTGTCCGCCCTGCTGGGCCGCATCCCGAGCGCGGTCGGGTATCAGCCGACCCTGGCCACAGACATGGGCACGCTGCAGGAACGGATCACCACGACGAAGAAGGGTTCCATCACGTCCGTCCAGGCGATCTACGTGCCGGCGGACGACCTCACGGACCCCGCCCCCGCCACCTCGTTTTCGCATCTCGATGCGACGACCGTGTTGTCGCGCCAGATCGCCGAGCTCGGCATCTATCCGGCGGTCGACCCGCTGGATTCGACTTCGCACATGCTGGACCCGCGAATCGTCGGCGACGAGCATTACGGGATCGCGCGCGACGTGCAGCAAGTGCTGCAGACGTACAAATCCTTGCAGGACATCATCGCGATTCTCGGCATGGACGAGCTTTCCGAAGAGGACAAACTTACCGTCGCCCGCGCCCGCAAGATTCAGCGCTTCCTTTCCCAGCCCTTCCATGTGGCAGAGGTCTTCACCGGCAAGCCCGGAGTTTTCGTGAATCTCGAAGAGACGATCAAGGGCTTCAAGAACATCGTCTCCGGCGAGTACGACGACATGCCGGAGGCCGCCTTCTACATGGTAGGCACGATCGAAGAGGCGATCGACAAGGCAAAGGCGATGGCCGCCGAGGCGGCGTAAGGAGCAGAAGCCATGGCCGACAAGGTCGTCTTCGAACTCGTCTCTCCGGAGAAGCTACTCGTTTCCCGCAACGTCGACTTCGTCGTCGTGCCCGGATCGGAAGGGGATTTCGCCGTCCTGCCGGGGCATGCGCCGTTTCTTTCAAGCGTGCGGCCCGGCATCATCGAGGTCCACGAAGAAGGCGATGAGACGACCGGCCTGTTCGTCGCCGGCGGTTTCGCGGAGGCGACCCCGGAACGCTGCACGGTGCTGACGGAAGTGGCGATCCCGGTCGCCGAGATGGACCGCGTAAAGATCGAGCAGCGCCAGGCGAACGCGAAGGAGGACCTTCAGGCGCATCCCGACGATACGGGGGCCCAGGCCGAGCTTGCCATCACAGACGCGATGCTTGCCGCGCTGGACGGCTGGGCCAAGGCTTAATCCCTAGACCTGCTTTGGTTTTCCAGCTTCTTGGCAGGCCATCGACGGCCACCTATACTTTTGGAAACGCCTGCATACGAGGGCAGCATGTCCAAGCACTGGACCCTTGACGACATCCCTTGGGAAGCGTTCGACGCCGCAAAAGTCGATGCGGACCTGCTCTGCATTGCCAAGGCGGCCAGTATGGTCGAGCGCAATGCCGCCGACTATGCGGACTATCTTTGCAATATCTTTCACGACGACCCGGAATTTCAGGAAGCGGCCCGGACCTGGGCAAAGGAAGAAGAACAGCACGGCGAGGCGCTGCGTCGCTGGGCGGAAATAGCGGACTCGACCTTCGACTTCAAGAAAAGTTTCCGCCGGTTCACGGAAGGATTCAAGATTCCGGTCGAATCCGTTTCATCGGTGCGTGGATCTCGCACCGGCGAGCTTATCTCCCGTTGCATCGTCGAGGTGGGAACCAGTTCGTATTATTCGGCGCTCGCCGATGCGTCGGACGAACCGGTGCTGAAGGCGATCTGCCGAAACATCGCAAGCGATGAATTCCGCCACTACAAGCTTTTCTACACGCATATGAAGCGCTATTACGCAGACGACCGCTTGAACGTGCTTCAACGTCTCCGCATCGCCTTGGGGCGCATTATCGAATCGGAAGACGACGAACTTGCTTTCGCATACTTCTGCGCAAATGATGAGCGCGGGCCATACGTCCGAAAGAAAAGCAGCGCCGAATATTTAAAGCGGGCCTACCGCTACTACCGGCCACGTCACTTGGAGCGTGCACTTACGATGACGATGAAGGCGGCGGCCGTCCGCTTAAGCGATCGTAAGCTTCAGTGGCTTGCGAAGGGTGCCCATCGTTTCATGCAGTGGCGCGCACGAAACCTCGCTGCTTAAAACCCGGTCGCTCTTTTACGAACGCTTTGAGGCCGCCTGTACAACCGGCGCAAACTCAGCGACGAGCGCCTCGTACAACCGACGCTTAAAGGGAATGGCAAGACCGGGGAGCTCCTCGAAATCGACCCATCGCCACTCGTGGAATTCCCGATGCACGCCATCGATCCGGATGTCCGAATCTTCGCCTAAGAAGCGGAAAACAAACCATTTCTGCTTCTGACCGCGGTATTTACCGCCCCAAATCTTCCCCAAAAGCTCGTCCGGCAGATCGTAAAAGTACCAATCCCCGCTTTCGGCGACGATCTCTGCCTTGTCCGTCCCGACTTCTTCCCCGAATTCACGAAAGGCGGCCTGCTCGGGCGTCTCGCCTGGATCGATGCCACCTTGCGGCATCTGCCAAGCGTCACTGCGCATATCGATGCGGCTACCGACGAAGACCTTGCCATGCCGGTTCAATAACAAGATACCGACGCCCGGACGGTAGGGAAGGGCTTCGGCTTCGGCTTCGGCTTCCGCTTTCTTCATTCCGATTTTTCTGCTGTCTGTGCGATCGCACTGATTGGCGTAAGCACGAGCCCCTTCTTCCGCAGGGTGGGTATCCAGACGGCGAGTCGCTCGAGCGTGACCGGATACGGAAAGCCGATGCCAACCGCATGGCCCTGACTGCGGGCCACGGTTTCGATCGCCTCGAGTTCCGAATCAATTGCGATGCGCGAAGCCTGGTTATCGAGGAAGCGATTGTTCGCCACCCAGGGCAATGCCAATTCGCCTGCCACTTCTGACACCAGGCTTCGCGAGGAGGACCGGCTGTCGAGGAAAAGAAGACCACGGCCCTTGAGCGCCTTCAGCACGGGCTTCAACGATGTCGACGAGGTCGTGAAACGCGAGCCCATGTAATTCGTCACGCCAACATACCCGGTCACCCGCGACAGCGTCCATTCGAGACGATCGAGGTTGCGGGCCGGGCTTAGGCTCGTGAGCAAGGCCTGCGGGCCGGGATCGTTCGCCGGATAGTTCAGCGGTTCCATGGGCAGGTTCAGAAGAACCTCGTGGCCGGCCGCCCGCGCCAGCCGCACCCAGTTGGTCAAATTCTCCGCGTAAGGCGCGAAGGCAAGGGTCACGGCGCCCGGAAGCTCCTGGATGGCGGCTTCCGTCGCCGCATCGCTCAAGCCCAGCCAATTGATGACGATGGCAATCCGGGGGCGTCCATCCGCCCCGTCAAAGGGTCGGGCGTAGACCCGCCACGGCATCCGCCCGTTGCTTCCGATCGCCGGCAAGAGTCCCTTCTGGCTTGTCTCGACGAGATCCGGATCGGGTGCCGGCGCAAGCGAAAGCGCCGGTGACAGCAAGGGCGGCGGGATGAGGACGGCGGTTTGTTCGGCCGGCTCGGCTTTCGAAAGGCTGGCTGGAGGCGGCGCAGGCTCCGCCTTCGTTTCCGCCGCCGGTTCGCCCGGCAGGCTTTCCGGCTTGCTCACCGCTTCCGTCTCGGTTGCTTCCCTTTTTTCTGCCGTTGCAGCCGCTTCCACCGCTTCTTCCGCCGCGACCTCCGCCAAGGATGGGATCGGAACCATGAACGGCGGTAGTTTCACGACAACGTTCATTGGCCCGGCGCCACGCTCCGAGGGCGTCACCTCGCCCGCGACGAGCAGCCAGCCGACGGCTCCGCCGATCAGCAAAACCAGAATCAACCAGCTTGCCGTCAGCAGACTTCCGCCACTGGAAGTCTTCACCGGCAGGATACGTGCGTCCTTTGCTGCCATTGGCTAAAGGGCTGTGTTCAGGATGGCGGTTGCTGAGGCCGATCGGAGTAAAGGGAAACACCCCGGATCAGATCGAGCGCGCGAAGCAATTGGTAGTCTTTCATCTCTTCGTCCTGCTCGCCATCCTTTCCTGTTTTCGCGTTTTCCGTTTGCAACTCTTCGTTCGTCAAGGCGCCACGCAGGTCCTCCTCGCGTGTACGGCCAAGGCCATCCAGTTCTTCGATCCGTGCCGGCTCGACCAAGATGTCAGGGTCGATTCCCTTTGCCTGAATGGAACGGCCGGAGGGCGTGTAGTAACGTGCCGTCGTCAAGCGCATCGCGCCATACTTGCCAAGTGGAATGATCGTCTGCACGGAACCTTTTCCGAAGGAACGGGTGCCGAGCACGATGGCACGCTGGTGATCCTGAAGCGCGCCGGCGACGATCTCGGAGGCCGAAGCCGAACCACCATTGATCAGAACGACGACCGGAAGACCATGCAGCAAATCACCGGAATTGGCGTTGAAGCGTTGCACATCGTCAGGTGAGCGGCCGCGAGTCGAGACGATTTCCCCCTTCTCCAGAAACGCGTCGGAAACGGCGATGGCCTGATCCAGAAGACCGCCGGGATTGTTCCGAAGATCCAGGACAATCCCTTGCAGGTTTTGGCCTTTCTTTTTCTCGAACTTTTCGATCGCATCCCTAACGGAGGGCTGCGTCTTTTCGTTGAAAGAAGTGATACGCACATAGCCGACATTTTCTTCGAGATGGGAACGGACGGATCGAATCTTGATCTTCGCACGGGTAATCGTGACTTCGATCAGATCGCTTCTCTCGCGGCGGATGGTGAGTTTAATCTTCGTTCCTATGTCCCCGCGCATCAACTCGACCGCCTGCGGCAATGTCAGGCCAAGAACGGGCTTTCCATCAAGATGGGTGATGTAGTCGCCGGTCTGCAGCCCGGCGCGATGGGCCGGCGTGTCGTCAATCGGTGAGACGACCTTCACGAACCCGTTCTCCATCGTAACTTCGATGCCGAGGCCTCCAAACTCGCCCCGGGTACGAACCTGCATGTCCTCAAAGGCTTTCGGATTCAAATAGCCTGAATGCGGATCAAGCGAGATCAACATGCCGTTGATTGCCGATTCAATCAGCGTTGAATCTTCAACTTCGTCGACATAGTTCATGCGAACCCGTTCGAAGACCTCCCCCAGCAGATGCAATTGCTGATAGGTATCGGTCGGATCTTTCTCTTTCGCCGCAAGTGGAGCGGAAAACAAAAACGCCGCCAATGCGATGGTCGTCGGAACGAAGATGCGCATTACCCGCTAACCTTATCTCTGCCTGCTGCTAGCCATGGTAGCAGGTTTATGGAGTGGCCTTCATGGCGTAACTCGACATAAAGGGTCGGATTGCCGGCGGCGGGCCTGCCCATGGCGCCCACTGGCTCACCGGCAAGTACCCATTGGCCAACGACGCCGTCAATCCGGAATAACCCTGCCAATAGAGTATGATAGCCTTCGGTGTGGCGGATGATCAAGAGTCGGCCATAGCCCCGGAAAGGCCCTGCAAAAACGACCTGGCCATCGAAGGGGGCGACGACTTGGGCAGATTTCAAGGTCTCGATACGGATTCCCTTGCTCGGCACGCCGAATTCCGTTTTCTCGCCATAACGGCGGACGAGCTGGCCGCGTGCCGGCAACGGCAGGGTGCCGCGGGCCGATCGGAAGGAGGGAATGCCTTCGATCGGAGGCGGCAGGGCGGCCATCGCCGGCGCGCGCTCCAGTCGCGCCAGAAGCTCGCGAAGATTTTTTGCCTGAGCGACGAGTTTACGGAGGCGCTCCTGTTCCTTCTTGCTTTCCGCTCGCGTCCTTGACCCCAGCTTTTGTTTTCGCTTCAACAGCCTGCCGAGCTGTTGGCGCTCTTTTTCAAGCGCCTTCGTCTCCTGCACATAATCTTCCTGCCGACGGGTGATTTCCGCTCTTAAACTTGAAAACACCGTAAGCTCCCGGCGAAGCTCGTCGGCCTTCGATTCAATTCTGGGGACGACGATACGAATGAGATTGATGCTGCGAATGGTATCGATGGGACGCGCCGGCAATACAAGAAGCGTTTCCTGCGGGGTCACCGCAAGCCGTTCAAGGGCAGCAAGAACGTTTCCGAATTGATGGTGCTTTTTTTCAAGCGCCCGGCGTTTTTCATCAAGCTTTTTTTCAAGCGCATCGAGTCGCCTCTCAAGCGAAGAAACCACTTCCTCGCGTTCTTGGGTATTGCGTGCCGCCTTGACCATCTCTTTGCGAATGCCTTGGATATTTTTCGCAATGGCAGCCGCTTTTTTCTCAAGCGACGCCTTTCGACCCTCGCCCTCTTCGATCGCCCGTTCGACGTCACGAAGTTCCCGATCTGGATCTTCGCCATGCGCTGGAAAAGCGATGACGCCGGCCAACAAAATAAGAGCGGCAAAGACGTGCCGTGCGCTAAGCCGTTGCACGCTTGCGAAGCTTCGCCCGCTCGGAGGGTGGGTCGGAAACAAGGAGCGAATGGCCAGTCATCTCCGTAGGTTGCGGAAGATCAAGAAGTTCAAGCATGGTCGGAGCCACGTCTGCAAGAACTCCGTCCGTAAGGCGGGCATGGGGCCCGTTCACCAGCACGACTGGAACAAGATCGAGGGTATGCGCCGTATGCGGCTCGCCGGTGCGATTGTCTTCCATCTGCTCGGCATTTCCATGATCGGCGGTAATCAACAGCGTGCCCCCGGCACGCTTCACGGCAACGGCAAGATAGCCAAGGCATGTGTCGATTGCCTTGACCGCTTTTATCGCTGCCTCGAGGTTGCCCGTGTGGCCGACCATGTCGCCGTTCGCATAATTCACGACGATCAGGTCGAAGTGGCCGTCTGAAATCGCCTCGACCAGCCGATCCGTTACCTCAAAGGCGGACATTTCCGGTTTCAGGTCATAGGTGGCGACCTTCGGTGACGGCACAAGGATCCGCTCCTCGCCCAGGAACTTGGATTCCCGGCCGCCATTCAAGAAGAAAGTGACGTGGGCATATTTTTCCGTCTCGGCGATTCGAAGCTGCGTCTTGTCGGCCTTTGCCACGATCTCACCCAGAATTCCCTTGAGTTCGATATTGGAGAAAAGGGCGGTATGAAAGGGAGTAAGATCCTTCGAATATTCCGTCATGCCCGTGGCGCCTGCGAAGCGCGTTTTCTTGTGGCGCCTGAATTCCTTGAAATTTGGATCGAGAAGGACGGCAAGCAGTTGGCGGACCCGGTCGGCACGAAAGTTCGCCATGAAAACGCCATCGCCGTTCCTCATGCCTGCATAGCCCTCGAGCACGACCGGCACCACGAACTCGTCCGTCACGCCTTTCCCATAGCTCGCGTCGATTGCCACAACCGGGTCCGCTACTTTTTGTCCCTCGCCTTCGGCGATGGCGCGGTAAGCCTTTTCCGTCCGCTCCCAGCGGTTGTCGCGGTCCATGGCGTAGTAGCGTCCCATAAGCGATGCGATGCGAAGACCCGGGGTGCCATCCGTCTCGGCGAGGAAGGCCTCAATGTACCCTTTCGCACTCCGCGGCGGCGTATCGCGGCCATCGAGAAAGGCATGGAGCGCGACCGGGATCCCCGCGGTCGCGAGCAGCCGGATGAGAGCGACGAGGTGGGCCTGATGGGAATGCACGCCCCCCGGCGAAACGAGGCCCATCAGATGGCAGGTGCCGCCGCTTTCCTTGAGCCTGGCGATGAAATCCCCGAGGATCGCATTCCTGGCAAGGGTGCCGTCGGCGATTGCCGAATCGATCCGGGGCAGATCCTGAAGCACGACGCGGCCGGCCCCCAGATTCATGTGGCCGACCTCGGAATTCCCCATCTGCCCGATGGGAAGTCCCACCTTGTCTTCCGACGCCGCCAGCAGCGCGTGCGGGCATTCCGCCATAAATCGGTCCCAGTTCGGCGTGTCGGCCTGCGCAATCGCATTCATCTCACGCGCCTCGCGGTACCCCCATCCATCCAGGATGCAGAGCACGACGGGATGCCATTCCTTCGCTGCGGTCATGGGAGGTTATATAGGGGAAATCTTGGGCCGGCGGTAGCCTGGGAGAAGGCGTATCCTTACCCTTTCGGCCCATCTCCGCCCCGGTGGTAGGGGTGTCCGTTGAGGATTTGTTGCGCCCGGTAAAGCTGTTCGGCGAGCAGGCCTCGAACTAGAAGATGCGGCCAGGTCATCGACCCAAGGGAAAGCACGAACTCGGCCCTCTCTAGGGCGGCCTCCCCCAGCCCCTCGGCACCGCCGATCAGGAAACAGAGCCCGGCCCTGCCATCGTCCCGCCACCGGCCGATCCGCATCGCAAAATCCGCGCTCGAAAGCGTGCTTCCCCCTTCATCGAGCACAATGACGGCGGCGGCCTCCGGCACAAGCGCCAGAAGTTTTTGTGTCGCTTCGGTCTTTTGTCTGACGGCCGGAAGGTTTGGTTTGAGCGTGATTTCTTCCACCCGAATCGGCCATTGAAGCCGCCTGGCATAGACTTCGAAGAGCGCGCGTTCCGGTCCTTCGCGAAGACGCCCGACAGCATTGATCCGAATGGCGAAGGCCACCTTACGCCCGTCAGTGCCCAGGGCCGACCGCATCGGCGGAAGGATTCGAATCCGGCAGCGGCATGCCCCACATTTTTTCCAGGTTGTAAAACGTGCGCACCTCGGGGCGGAAAAGGTGAATGATCGCATCCCCTGCATCAATCAGAACCCAATCCCCATGCTGGATTCCTTCGACCGGTACGCTCGTAAAACCATGCGCCTTCAATTTCTCGACGACATGTTGGGCCATGGCCACGACCTGGCGCGAGGATCGCCCGCTTGCAATCAACATGCGGTCGGCAATGTCGGATTTTCCTTTAAGATCGATGACGACGAGGTCTTCCGCCTTGTCGTCCTCGAGAGAAGCCTGGATCAGCTCCCCAAGCCGTTTCGAGGTGGGCCGTTTCTTTTTGCTCAGCGTGTTACTCCCCTCATCGCCAAAAAGAGCCGATCGCGTGCCGACGGACAAGACCGCGCATCCCTCGGCCCACGCCCTGCCGACGAATGCGTGTCGCCGAAACCGGATTGAGTGCCGTCCTGAGAAACACCCATGCCGGTGGCTTCATGTCCACCAATTTTTTCGCAAAGCGTTCCGGAAGACAGGAGCGTCCATAGCGCTGCGATGCAAGGCCGGTCGATGCGGAAAAAGCATAGGAAGGCCGGTCGAAAACCGCAATGGGCACCGTCATGAAAATGGCCGTCCAGTCCCGCCACAGCGAAATTTGCGCAAGGTTATCCGCCCCCATCAGCCAGACGAAGTGGCATCTCGGAAAGGTGCTGAGGATGGCACGCAGCGTGTCGATCGTATAGCGGGTCTCGAATCTTGACTCCAGATCGGTCACGCGAATCCGCGGGTGGCGTGCAACCCCTTCCGCTTGACGCAGGCGCTCCCTCAACGGCGCCATGCCTTTTTCGGGCTTCAATGGATTCTGTGGCGAGACAAGCCACCAGATTTCATCCAGGCCCAAGTTTCGAAGCGCCAGCAGACTCACGTGACGATGACCGTCATGGGCCGGATTGAAGGAGCCACCAAGAAGGCCGATGCGCAGGTTTGGACGGCGCGCAGTCGGAGGAAGAACGGCGTTTCCGTTTCGCGTCTTCAGGGGCGCACCTGCCCGTCGCCAAGGACGTGATACTTGTAGGTGGTCAATTGCTCGACGCCGACCGGACCGCGCGCGTGCAGCCGGCCGGTCGAAATCCCTATCTCCGCCCCCATTCCGAATTCGCCGCCATCGGCAAACTGGGTCGAGGCGTTCTGCATGACGATGGCGCTGTCCACGCGATCCAGGAATTTTTTTGCCGCCGCTTCGTCCTCCGTCACGATCGAATCCGTATGCTGGGATCCGTAACGATTGATATGCGCGATGGTGGCATCGAGGCCGTCGACGACGCGCACCGAAAGAATCGCGTCCAGATATTCCGTCGCCCAGTCCTCCTCCGTCGCCGCCTTCGCATCCGGATAGATCGCACGCGTCTTCTCATCGCCGCGAAGCTCGCAGCCTGCCTTCGCCAATTCCTGAAGTGCGGCTGGGAGAAAACGCTCGGCGACGGCCACATCGACCAGCAACGTTTCCATCGCACCGCAGATACCGGGACGGCGCATCTTCGCATTCACGGCAATTTTTTGCGCCTTCTCCAGATCGGCCGCCCGATCGACATAGACATGGCAAACGCCCTCGAGGTGACGCAGGACCTGGATCTGGCTTTCCCGAATCACGCGTTCAATCAAGGACTTGCCGCCGCGCGGCACGATGATGTCGATGCTGTCCGTCATCTGGAGCATCTCGCCGACGGCGGCCCGGTCACGGGTTGGGACAAGCTGCACGGCCGTCTCCGGAAGATCGGCAAGCTTTAATCCGTGCCGCAGTCGCTCAAGCACGGCAAGGGCCGAGTGAAAGGATTCGGATCCAGGGCGAAGGATGATCGGATTGCCCGCCTTCAGACAAAGTCCGGCGGCGTCCGCCGTCACGTTCGGGCGGGCTTCGAAAATCACGCCGATGACGCCAAGCGGCACCCGTACGCGACGAATGCGAAGCCCGTTCGGGCGCTTCCATTCCGCCAGAACTTGACCGACCGGATCCGGCAGGCCGGCCACCGTCTCGAGGCCATCCGCCATCGCCTCGATGCGCGCCTCGTCGAGCGTCAGCCGATCGAGGAAGGCAGGGGTCGCGTTCCCTCTATTTTTCGTCTCGGCAACGTCTTTTGCGTTTGCATCCAGGATTGCCGCCTTGTCCGCGCGAAGGGCGGCGGCGGCGGCAAGAAGCACCGTGTTCTTTGCCTTCGTCGAGGCTTGCGCGAGTACATCGGCGGCTGCGCGTGCATCGGCGCCGAGCTTCTGCATCTGAAGCCGTAACGCATCATTCATCTTGGATTTTGCCACGCTCAAAGCGCTTTCCCCTCTCGCTTTAGCGTAACACCAAATCGTCGCGATGGATCATTTCGTCGCGTCCACGGTAGCCGAGAATCGCCTTTATATCACTGCTTTTATGGCCAAGGATGCGGGCCGCATCCGCAGCAGAATAGGCGGAAAGTCCACGGCCAACTTCGTTGCCATCGGGGCCCTGCACGATCACCGCATCGCCGCGTGCAAAGCTTCCTTCCACCCGGACAACGCCGGCCGGCAACAGCGACTTGCCATCCTTCAACGCCTTCACGGCGCCTTCATCGACGATCACATTGCCCGAAGGACGCAGACCCCCTTCGATCCATTGCTTGCGCGCCTGCTTCGGACCCGAAGAAGGCAGAAACCACGTGCATCGCCCACCTTCTTCCAACGCCTGCAAGGGATTAAAGGCGCGGCCATCCGAGATCACCATTCGGCATCCCGCCGCCATGGCAATGCGCGCTGCTTGCAATTTTGTCACCATACCGCCGGTGCCATGCTCAAGCGAAGGCGCGCCTGCCATCGCTTCGATCGCGTCCGTGATCTCACGCACTTCCTCCATATGTTCGGCCTTCGAATCCTGATTGGGATCGGCGGTGTACAAACCGTCGATATCGGAAAGCAGAACCAGCGTGTCGGCGCCCACCATCTGAGCGACCCGCGCAGCAAGACGGTCGTTGTCGCCAAAACGGATCTCTTCCGTTGCCACCGTGTCGTTCTCGTTGATCACCGGGATGGCGCCAAGCGAAAGAAGCGCGTTCAACGTCGTGCGCGCATTCAGATAACGCCGCCGCGCCTCCGTATCTTCCAGCGTCAGCAACACCTGGGCGACGGCGATTCCATGCCGGCCAAGCGCTTCCTGCCAGGCATGGGCCAGGCGAATCTGTCCTGCCGCCGCTGCGGCCTGGCATTCCTCCAACCGCAAGGAAGCGGAATTGAGGCCCAACGGGGATTTGCCGATGGCGATCGCACCGGAAGAAACAACCAGCACTTCCCGGCCGTGCTTGCGCCATTTCGCAAGGTCGTCGGCGATCGCGTCAAGCCAATCCCGGCGAAGAGTCACCTCGCCTTCCGACGCGAGCAGGGCGGAGCCGATCTTCACGACGATCCGCTTTGCCTTCTCGATCCCTTTGACGAGACGATGGGCGTGCGTTTCGTTCGTCATGGCGACCACGCTTCTTGCCTGGACGCGGCTGCTTCTGCCGTCCCGCTTCGAATTTCAAAAAGAAGTCTCGCCATCCCCTCGTCTAGACCTGTCTTCGTGATGGAGGAAACGGCATATACTTCCTTGCCCGCCGCGCGGCCAAGCGCTTCCATCCGCGCGACGATCTCGTCCGGCGTCAGCACGTCGCATTTGCTCAAGGCAACGATCTCCTTCTTGTCGGACAAGCCCTGGCCATAGCGGTGAAGCTCTTCCCGAACCGTCCGGTAGGCGGAGGCCACGTCCTCGCGCGTACCGTCGACCAGATGAAGCAGAACGCGGCAACGCTCGACGTGTCCCAAGAAGCGATCGCCAAGCCCCGCACCTTCGTGGGCGCCCTCGATCAACCCCGGAATGTCGGCCAGCACGAATTCCTCCGTCCCGGCATAGACGACACCTAACATGGGCTTCAGCGTCGTGAAGGGATAGTCCGCGACCTTCGGCCGCGCCCGCGTGACGGCGGAAAGCAGGCTCGATTTACCGGCGTTCGGGAGCCCGACGAGGCCTGCGTCAGCAAGCAGTTTCAGGCGGATCCAAAGCCACCGCCCCTGGCCTTCCTTCCCCGGATCCGCCCGGCGGGGTGCCTGGTTCGTCGAGGATTTGAAATGGACGTTGCCGCGCCCGCCTTCGCCACCCGGCAGCAGCAGCACGCGCGCATCAAGCGTCGTGAAATCGGTAATCAGCGTTTCGTTGTCTTCTTCGAAGACCTGCGTGCCGAGTGGCAGTTTCAGCACGACGTCCTTGCCGGCGCGGCCCGACCGTTCGCGCCCGGTCCCGTTTTTGCCGCTCTCCGCCTTGAAATGCTGTTGATAGCGGTAGTCGATGAGCGTGTTCAGGCCCGCCACCGCCTCCCCGAAGACGCTGCCGCCACGTCCGCCATCGCCGCCATCCGGACCGCCGAACGCGACATTCTTCTCACGACGAAAGCTGACGCAACCATCGCCGCCCTTGCCGCTTTGAATATGAATCTTCGCCTGATCGAGAAATCGCATTGCCGTTCCTTGGCTTCAAGTGCGGGACGCCAGCATTAAAAAAGGGGAATGGTAACCCATTCCCCCCGGTCGTGCGCATCCCGCGGGGCGTGGTTAGCCAACCGGCTCCACGGAAACGTAGGTGCGGCTGCCGTTGCCGTGAAAGCGCACGCGACCCTCGCGGGTAGCGAAGATCGTGTGGTCCTTGCCCATGCCGACATTCTCGCCGGGGTGAAACTTCGTGCCGCGCTGGCGAACCAGAATGTTGCCGGCAAGAACAATCTGGCCGCCGGACTTCTTGAGGCCAAGACGCCGTCCCGCCGAATCGCGGCCGTTGCGGGAACTGCCACCTGCCTTCTTATGGGCCATGTCTTGCTTCCTTACTTCTTCTTCTTCGCCGCCGCCTTCTTCTTAGGCGCAGGCTTTTTCGTCGTCGTCTTCTTCTTCGCCGCAGGCTTCTTCTTAGGCACCGGCTTCTTCGCCGCCGGTTTCTTCTTAGGCGTAGGTTTCTTTGGCGCCGCCTGCTTCTTGGCGGCTGGTTGCGGCGCAGCTTCCGGCTGTTTTGCCTCTACCTTCTTCTTCGCCGCCGGCTTGACTTCTACCTTCTTCTCCGGTGCCGCCTCGACCGGCTTTTGAGCCGGTTTTGCCTTCCGGAGCTTTCGCTCGGCCCCCGGCAGCAACACCTCGTCGATCCGAAGCACCGTTCCTGCCTGGCGATGCCCGTGCAACCGGCGATAGCCCTGGCGGCGCTTCTTCTTGAAGACGAGGACCTTGTCGGCGCGCGTCTGCTCGAGGATCGTCGCCGTCACCACCGCGCCTTCGAGAAGCGGCGCCCCCAGCGTCGCCGCCTTGCCATCCCCAATCATAAGGATTTCCTCGAATTCGACCAGGGACCCCGGATTGCCGGGCAGGCGCTCGACGGTGATCACGTCGTCCGTCGAGACCCGATACTGCTTTCCACCGGACCGCATGACCGCGTACATGGGAAACCTACTCTCTGCCTGGACTTATGCCTTAAAGGGAAGGGCCGGAGGCCGCGGGAAATATACTGCGAAGCCGCGAATTGTCAATCGTTTGAGGGGGTTTTGGCCTGCTTGCGGGGCCGCCCGGGCATGGCTAGGCTCAGGCCCCGGAGGGGTGCCGGAGTGGTCGAACGGGGCGGTCTCGAAAACCGTTGTGCCTTTGCGGGTACCGTGGGTTCGAATCCCACCCCCTCCGCCAAAGATTAAGGAGGAAACATGTCCAGCGAAGCCCTGCACGCCCCGCGCGAGCGGTTAACGAAAGAGACGATCGCCCTTCACCAGGCGATCCAATCCGTCATCGAGGAATTGGAGGCCGTCGACTGGTACCGTCAGCGAGCCGACGACTGCGACGATCCGGCGCTCAAGGCCATCCTGCTCCACAACATGCGCGAAGAAATCGAGCACGCGACGATGGCGCTCGAGTGGCTCAGGCGTGCGAGCCCCCATTTCGAGAAGGAATTCAAGGCCTACCTTTTCTCGGAAGGCGAGATCGCGCATCTGGAAGAGGAAGTCACCTCGTGAGCTGGCAGCCCTCGGCCGAGCCAAGTGCGGGCGAGGTGCAAGGTTGTGACTGGCTCGAGAAGGTGATCCAAGGTCGCCCTCGCGACTTGGGCGGGTTCGAGGTTCGACGCGTGCTGCCGTCGGCGAAACGTCGAACGGTCGGCCCCTTCATCTTCCTCGACCAGGCCGGCCCGGCCGAACTCGGGCCCGGCCAGGGCATCGACGTCCGCCCCCATCCACATATCGGCCTTGCCACCGTCACCTACCTCTTCGAAGGCGAGATTCAGCACCGCGACAGCTTAGGCTCGGCCCAGGTGATCCATCCCGGTGACATCAACTGGATGACGGCCGGCCGGGGGATCGTTCACTCCGAACGTTCGACACCGGACGCCCGGGCAAAGACGGCACCACTTTCCGGCATTCAGACCTGGGTCGCCCCCCCCAAAGCTCTGGAGGAGATGGACCCCGGCTTCTTTCATCATCCAAGGGCGACGCTTCCCCTGATCGAGGACGCAGGTCTAAGGCTGCGCCTTCTCGCGGGCGCGCTTTACGGAAAGACCTCGCCGGTCGCGACCTTCTCCGAAACGCTTTATGCGGACGTGACCCTCGAGGCCGATGCGATCCTATCTTTCCCAGCCGAACATGAGGAGCGTGGGATCTATGTCGCTTCGGGCGAGATCGAGATTGGCGGGGAGGCCTTCGCAGGGGACCGCCTGCTCGTGTTGCGCCCCCACGATGCGGTCTCCATCCAGGCAACCACGTCAAGTCGATTCCTGCTCATCGGCGGGGAGCCGATGGACGGCCCTCGCTTCATCTGGTGGAATTTCGTCTCGAGCTCTGAGGCCCGCATCGAGCAGGCGAAGGAAGACTGGAAGGAAGGACGCTTCGATGCCGTCCCTGGCGATGAGGAAGAATTCATTCCGCTTCCGGTAAGTTGAGTCCCTCTTATCTTCGGACGAGCCGCGCCTGAAGGAGCCCGCTTGAGAGCCCAAGCACCACCCAGAACGCGAGATTCGTGAGCAGGCTCGCGAGCGTGAATGCACCTATCAACGCCTCCGGCGCAACCCCCGGCCCATGCGAGACCGGTGCGCCGATCAGATGGGGAAGCCCAAGAAGAAGGATGCCGGCGAACGCGAAAGCCAATTTCCGAATCCGTAAGATGAGGACGAGGCCGGCCATTGTCGCCACCGCCGTGCCGATCCACCAAAGCTGACGCGCGAAAAGATTTGTCACGACCGCACCCGGCAGTTCGGGCGGCAGCCCGATCGAAGGCGCAAGCGCGAACGCCACGTACCCTCCAAGACCCCAGAAGGCACCCGCCCGCCATCCCTTATCCTTCGCAAGCACCAGCGCCGCGTTCAAAAGAAGGGCGAAGGCAACGCCGGCGAGAAGGTTGGCGATCACGGTGAGCACCGTTCGTTGCCGGGGATTTGCTTTCTCTTCGCCGTTAGGATCGTGGGCGGCATGCTCGTGGGTCTCGGCCTCGAGGATGAGCGGCTGGACGAATCGGAACTGGAGCACGGAGACGAGCGTGCCCGCGATGAGGCCGGCAAGCATGGCGGCCGTAATCACGCGGACAAGCATGGCGGGTGATTTAGTGACAGGGGAAGGTGAAGGCGTGGCGCGTGTCGTGCGCCTCGGCGTGCAAGCGGTCCGAATGGGCGAACCCCACCCCGAACAGGAGGAAGGCGCCGAAAAGGGCGGCGATCACCGCCGCCCGAAGGGCCTCGATCTCGAAAGTCCCAAGGGCTTCCGGCGGCGATTCCCGTGGCGCGGAAAGAAGCCGGCTCATGGACGCTCCTTCTCGTTCTTCAACGCGATCGGCTCGCCGAAGGGCGTTCGATCGACGGCCTCGGCCCAGGCTTCCTTTCGCGAGGCAAGCTCGGTCGCGCTCGCAAGTCCTTTCTCAAGTACGATCCGTTCAAGGGCTGCCAGCCAATGGCGGTAGTAGGTATCGCCGAGATCGGGATCACCTTCTTCTTGGGCCGCCTTGATCTCTTGGGCCAAGGTGTCCGCCCATTCCTTCCAGGTGAAGTGGCCTTCCTCGAAGAGCTTGATGACGATCGCGAAGGCCTGCGCCTCCCAGGGTTCCTTGAAGGTCGGGCCTCCGGCGTCTTGGGGCAGATGGGCGAGTTCATTGAGACGGGTCATTCGGCAAGTTCCATGTAGTCGTCCCAGAGATCGATGTGAAGAGCGGCATTTGTTTGCGCATCCTCCCCCCAGATTTCCTTGAAGTCGAAGCGCACGTTATAGACGTGCTGCGGGCTTTCTGGCCCACCATGCGCATTCGTGTCCGGAAAGACGTAAACCCCGTGGTCGCGCTCCACCACGCCCCGCTTGCCCTGCACGTAATGGGGAAGGCGCGTATGCCCTTTCGGTATAAATTCGCAGGCAACGATCCGATCCCCGGGCTTGAATTTGGGAGGCACGTCTTTCTCGATCCGGCCTGAGCCACTCAGCTTCACGACTCGCTCGACGTCTTCGGCCTTCAAGATCGGCCTTCGCTTTTCCTCTTTTCGATTTTTGCGCGTGTGGCCCTGAAGCTCCGCTTCCGAGATGCAGCCTTTTTCGACGAGCAGACGTTCGACGGCGAAGAGCCAGTGTTCGTAGTAACTCGCTTTGAGGTATTCCTCACGCCCCATCCGCTCGATCGCATGGCGAAACGCATCCAAATTGTATTCGCCGGCGGCGAACGTCGCCATCATCAGCGCAAAGACGCGCCGTTCCCATTCCTCATGGAAGACGGGCTCGTTCGCTTCCCTTTCGATGGGACCGAAGCCCGAACGCCCGGCCAATTCGTGAACGCCACTCATCCTTCTCTCATTCTCCTTATCGTGCGCCCGCCTTCGTGACCCCGATCATCGAATCCCGTGTCACCAGCTCCGCCAACGCCTCCTCCGACATCCCTTCCGTGCCTTCCGGCCGTTCGGGCAGCACGAAGTAGCGAACCTCCGCGTTGCTGTCCCATACCCGGATCTCGACGTCGTCATCGAGTATCGTCCCGAACTCACGCAGCACGCCGCGTGGGTCCTTCGCGGCGCGCGCGCGATAAGGGGCGGACTTGTACCAGACCGGCGGCAGCCCGAGTGTCGCCCAGGGATAGCAGGAGCAAAGCGTGCACACGACGAGGTTGTGCACCTTGCGTGTGTTCTCGATGGCGACCAGCGTCTTGCCCTTGTCGCTTGCAAAGCCGAACGAGGCGACGGCGGGCGTTGCATCCTTGAGCAGCCACGTCTTGAATTTTGGATCCACCCAGGCGCGGGCGACGATGCGCGCCCCGTTCTTCGGTCCGATCTGGTTCTCGTAAAGGTCGATCAACGTATCGAGCGCCGCCGGGTCGACGAGCCCCCTATCGACGAGAAGGGATTCGAGCGCTTTTACGCGAAGGACGACGTCCGGAAGTGGTGCCGTGTGGTCATGATCGGCCATCGATTCCCGCACCCGATTTTAAGGAAAGGATTGTACGTCTCTTGGCCCATCCAATAGTGTTGAGGAATAAGAAAAGGAGTCAAGCGCAGGCTCTGAACTTAAGGGGGGAGTTCCGATGACGATTTCCGTGCGGCCGCCGACGATCGAGCAAATCCTTGAGATTGCCGATAGCTACGGATTTAATTTCAGCCTCGCCGACGCCGAGTCCTTCCAACAGATCATCGGCGGATTCGTCGGTTCCTATGCCAGGATTGACGAGCTCGTCGAGCCCGCACCACCGGTCAAATACCCGCGTTCACCCGGCTATCGCCCGGGGCCGGACGAAAACCCCTTCAATGCCTGGTACTGGAAGACGGAGATCAAGGGAGCGGCCGACGGCGTACTCAAAGGCCAGCGCGTCGCCATCAAGGACAACATCTGCGTTGCCGGCGTGCCGATGATGAACGGCTCGCGCGTGCTCGAAGGCTACGTGCCGGACGTTGATGCCACCGTCGTCACCCGCATCCTCGATCATGGCGGAACCATCGTCGGCAAGGCAGCCTGCGAGGACCTCTGCTTCTCGGCCGGCAGCCACACCTGTGCGACGGGGCCCATTCACAATCCCCACAACCCGGCGCACTCGGCGGGCGGGTCGTCCGGCGGCAGCGCCGCCCTGATCGCGGTGGGCGACGTCGAGATGGCGCTCGGCGGCGACCAGGGCGGCTCGATCCGCACGCCGTCCTGCTGGTGCGGGGCCTATGGATTGAAGCCCACCTGGGGGCTGGTGCCGCTGACCGGCGCGATGCCGATTTCGTATGCCTTGGATCATTGCGGGCCGATCTGCTCGAGCCCTGAAAACGTTGCCCGCCTGCTGACAGCCATCGCGGGGCGCGATCCCCTCGATCCCAGGACGACGATCGCCACCACGGGCGATTACTTGGGCGCCCTTGGCAAGGGCGTCAAAGGCATGAAGATCGCCGTCCTCAAGGAAGGCTTCGCACATCCGGAAAGCGATCCCGAGACGGATAGGAAGGTGCTGGCCGCCATCGACGTGCTTGGCCGCGAGGGTGCCACCGTCGAAGAGGTCTCGATCCCGATGCATCTGGACGCCCCCCACATCTGGGGAGCGATCATCACGGAAGGGGCGGCCGAGATGATGATCAAGGGAAATGCCCTTGGTAACAACTGGAACGGTTACTACACGACGTCGTTGATCGATGCGTTTGCCCGCGGCTGGCGCTCACGCCCCGACGATCTCTCGGAGACCTGCAAGCTCGTCCTCCTGCTCGGCGAATATCTGAACCGCTTCTACCACGGCCGGTACCACGCGAAGGGTCAGAATCTGAAGCCCCTCGTGCGTAAAGCCTATGACCACGTGCTGGAAAGCTATGACGTCATCGCCATGCCGACGATCCCGTTCCCGGCGGCAAAGCTCCCTGACGCCGACTGCTCACGCGAGGAAACGATTACGCTCGCGCTCAACATGCAGCACAACACCTGCCCCTTCGACGTGGCCGGAAACCCGGCCTTCACGGTGCCGTGCGGCATGGTCGGCGGTTTGCCAATTGGCATGATGCTGGTCGGCAAGCATTTCGACGAGGCGACGTTAATCCGTACGGCGGATGCGTTTGCTTCGACCGGTGATTGGAAGAAACGCTAGGCCTTAGCGGTAATCCGGGTTCGGATAGTCGAACCGGCAGCCTGCGTCCCACTTCGAGCGCTGGTTCCCATGGGCCGGCATGCCGCCCGCGTCCTTCAGCATGCGCGCAAGATGCAACAGGTTCCAGGTCATGAAAGTCGTGTTGCGATTCGTAAAATCGTTCTCCGGCGCGCCGGAACCGGGGTCCAGATAGGAAGGCCCCGGGCCCGCTTCGCCGAGCCAACCGGCATCGGCCTGGGGCGGAATGACGTAGCCCAGATGCTGAAGCGAGTACAAGATGTTCATCGAACAGTGCTTCGCGCCATCCTCGTTCCCGGTAATTAAACAGCCGCCGACCTTGCCGTAATAGGCGTACTGTCCCGCCGCGTTCAGATCGCCCGAAGAGGAATGGAGCCGCTCGATTGTCTGCGTGCAGACCGACGACTTCTCGCCCAGCCAGATCGGCGAGGTGACGACGAGGACATGGGCCGCCTTTACCTTCTCGTAAATCTCCGGCCAGTCGTCTTCCTCCCAGCCTTGCTCGCGCATATCCGGATAGACACCGAAGGCGAGCCGGTAATCGACCGGGCGCAATACCTCGACCGAAACCCCGTTCTTTTCCATGATCGCCCGTGAGATGCGAATGAGACCTTCCGTGTGGGAAAGCTCGGGGCTTCGCTTCAGCGTACAATTCAGGAAAAGCGCCCGAAGGTCCGAGAAATCCCATTGGCTGGATTCGCACATTTCCAATTGCTTGTCATTCAACATGGCTTTTTCCTCCCTTCGTCTGGCTGAGGCCGTTCTTAAACCTTTAAGAAACTTGTGTGCTTACGTCTTTTCGAAGAAGTGGGCGCCGGTGATCGGCTGGTTTTCCGTGCAGGTTCCCATGGCTTTCGCCTTTGCCCCATAGGCCTTCGCCGCCGGGCCGGCCGTCACCCCGTGCAACAGGATACTCAAACCCACGGTCAGGATCGTGATGGCGAAGATTTCACTCTTATGGGGAACCTCCACCTCCTCCAGGATCAACAACACAAACACGATCGATGCCAGGCCGCGCGGGCCGAACCAACCCAAGAAGCCCGAGGTGACAGGCCGCACGCGCGTGCCAAGCAACGCAAGCGAAACCGGCAGCATGCGGAGCACCGTCAAACTCAAGACCGCAAAGATGAGATGGCGAACCTCCAGATCGGCAAGGACGGTCGGCACCATCGCGCAGCCGAACAACAAAAACGTGCCCAATACGAAGAACTGGCCTTCCGTCTTTGCGAATTTGTAAAGGTATTCGCATTTGTGGGAGAGGGTGTTTGCGAAAACCAATCCGGTAACGAAGGCGGCGATGAACCCATTGCCATGGACGAACTCGGCCGATGCATAGGCGCCCAAGGCCAGCGACAATGCGATGACGCCCTCGGCCCATTCCTCCATCCAATCGGATCGGTAACAACGGGCGACGAGTTTTGCACCGACAAAACCGATGAAAACACCGACCATTGGACCAAGGATCACTTGCTTCGCTCCGAAAAGAAGCCACTCGCCAGGTTCCGTCCCGCCCATCGCGCTCGCAAGACTTGCAAAGATCAGAACGAAAGGAAGGGCGATGCCGTCGTTCAGTCCGCTTTCGACGCTTAGGGCTTGGCGGATACGAAGTGGCACACGTTCGTTTGTGACGACCGCCTCGCCCAACGCCGCATCCGTCGGCGTCAGAATGGCGGCGAGCAAAGCCGCTTCCCAGACCGAGAAGCCGGGTAGAAGAAGCAGCACGGCGAAGGCCCCGAAAACGATCGTAAGCGGCATCCCGATCGCGAGCATGCGCACCGAAAGGTTGTGGTCTTTCTTGAGTTGCCGGAAGTCGATGTTCGCGGCGTCCGAAAAAAGGACCAGGATGAGGGTGACCTCGGCGAGCATGTGAAAGGTCGCGTTCGTCACCTGGACCGGGACGAGGTCAAGCGCCAACGGCCCCACCAGAAGCCCAAACCCGGCGAATAGCATCGGCCCGGTGAGGAGCGAGCCATCGAGCCTTCGACTAATCAGACCAAAGGCGAGAAAGGCAAGGGCGACGGTGATGACGGCAAGAACGTCCAACGGCTTCCTTTCGTTCCTTATTTCTCAATAGCTGGGCATCAACTCCAGCCAGTCGTAACGGTCGTCGGGAACTCGGTCATGCGTTGTTTATTTTATAGAGTCACGCTTTTTCCGTTTCCTTACGCCCTTCGCCGACGGCCCTGGCCGAAAGCGTGCGATCGAAAATCTCGAGTTGGGCCATGACCTTGCCGAAGATCGTGTCAGGCCCTGCGGCTCGGATCAAGGGAGGCGGAACATTTTCTAAGGACCTTAGGCCGCCGCACCGGAATTCGGCCGCTTCACCGACGTCGTCGTGAAGCGAAGCACCTGCAACGCAGGCGACCAATAGTCCTGGGGAAGACCTGCCTTACCCTTCAACTCGGCTAAGAAGCGCTCGGGCTCGGGCAACATCTCCCAGACCTGGGGCAGGAAGAGGCCGCGCGTCGCCCCTTCCCGCAGCACGAGCCCGTCGATGCCGGGGCGGATCATTGCCAGCACGGCTTCTTCGTTTTTCCCTTCGACCGGCTCAAGCGGCGTGAGCAGCGAGATCGAAACGTCGAGGTGCTCGAGCTCGTCTTCGGTCAGGCATGCAAAACGGGGATCGTCGAAGGCGGCGCGATGGGCATTATCGACGGCGTCCTCGACCAAGGGACGCCAGGCTTCCACCGTGCCGAGACAGCCGCGCAAGTTTTCCCGCAGCCTGAGCGTCACGAAGGTGGCGCGTGGCGCGCGCAAGGCTTCCGGGTGCGCGTCCGGATCGATGGTGGACTGCTCGCCGGTTTTGATGCGCGTCTCGATCGCACGAAAGGCAAGATCGAGAAGCGCCTCCCCATGCGCGAGCAAAAGGGCGCGATCGGCTTCAGCCGACGGCATAGGCGCCATAGCCCACGACCTGATCCCGGGGCCCCGCCGTATCGCCGGAATTGCGAAGATCGAGGCGGCGTACATGAAGTCCGCGCTTGCGCGCCGTCAGCAAAAGGCCGGCGATCGGGTTGCGGCCGCAGGCGTGGTCGTGTTTGATGCGCTCCGGCTGCAACGCTTCGATGGCTTCCGAGGTTGCCGCGTCGATTCGGCGCGCCGTTTCGTAGTCGTGGTAGTGACTAAGATCCGAACTCACGACGACCCGGGTCTCAGACCCCGACCAGAGCATATCCAGCACTTCGGCAACCGCTTCCGCCCTCACCTCGCCGACGACAATCGGAACGATCGAAAATTCATTGAGCACGATCTGCAGGAAGGGAAGCTGGACCTCGAGGCTATGCTCGCCAGCATGAGCTTCGTCCAGAACCTGCACCTGGGGAAGACGGAGGATCTGCTCGACCGCCTCGCAGTCCACCGGCACGACGCCGAGCGGCGTTTCGAACCCTTCCGCCGAAGACACGGCAAGGCCCTCAAAGGGGACGTGGTGGGAAGGGCCGATGAGAACGATACGGGCAATCTTGTCCCGGGCCGGCCGCAGTTGAGCATAGACCTCGCCGGCGATGGAGCCGGAATAGATGTAGCCCGCATGGGGCGCGATCAACGCCTTTGGCGCCGGCCCCTCGGCAGCACCCGCTTCGCTTAAGCAATGGCGCACTTCCTCATCCAATGCCTCTGGCTGCATCGGATAGAAGGCCCCGGCGACGGCGGGCCGGCGAATCTTGGCCATGGAAACCCCCTCGAAAATTCCCTAGATGATATGAGGGCATTCGGCGGCCGTTTAAAGGGCAATCGTGATGGCGCAACGCAAGGAAGAGCCGATTTTAGGCGTGGTCGAGGGCCGCTACTGGCATGGCCTCGAAGACGGCCGCATTCAGTGCGATCTCTGTCCCCGCTTCTGCCGGCTGAACGATGGCCAGCGCGGCCTTTGCTTCGTGCGCAAGCGTGAGGGCGAACGCCTGATGCTCACCAGCTACGGCCGCTCGAGTAGCTTTTGCGTCGACCCCATCGAAAAGAAGCCGCTCAATCACTTCCTGCCCGGAACGCCGGTCCTTTCCTTCGGCACGGCCGGCTGCAACCTGGCCTGCAAGTTCTGCCAGAACTGGGATATCTCGAAATCCCGCGAGATCGATACCCTGGCCGACGCCGCTTCGCCCGAGACGCTGGCGAACGCCGCCCTTGAGCTTGGTTGTCGCAGCATCGCCTTTACCTACAACGACCCGGTCATCTTCTTGGAATACGCCGTCGACGTGGCGAAGGCCTGTCGCGAAAAAGGGATCCGGACAGTCGCCGTGACGGCGGGTTACATAACGCCGGAGCCACGCATCGAGTTCTATCGGCACATGGATGCCACCAATGTCGACTTAAAGGCGTTTACGGAATCCTTCTACAAGAAGATCTGCGGCGGTGAACTGGCGCCGGTTCTGGAAACCCTTGAATATTTGAAACACGAAACGGACGTCTGGTTCGAGCTCACGACACTTCTTATTCCGGGCGAGAACGATTCCCCTGCCGAGATCGACCAGATGACGCAATGGGTCGTCGAGCATCTTGGCCCCGATGTGCCGATGCACTTTTCTGCCTTTCATCCCGATTGGAAAATGCGCGACCATCCCTCCACACCGCCCGAGACGCTTCGCCGCGCCCGCGAAATTGCGCTTAAGAACGGCGTGCGTTACGCCTATACCGGCAACGTCCACGATAAGAAGGGCGATACTACCTATTGCCACGCTTGCGGCGAGGCGTTGATCGGCCGCGATTGGTACGAACTGCTTTCCTGGGATCTAGGCGCGAAGGGGACGTGTCGGCATTGCGGCACGTCTTGTGCCGGCGTCTTCGAAGAAACGCCTGGCAATTGGGGATCGCGGCGCTTGCCCGTGCGGCTTTCCGCCTTCGCCGCCGCCTGACCTTCGTCTTCTTTTTATTCTTTCGTGAAACCTTGCGCGATCTCGCGCAGCTTGAACTTCTGGATCTTGCCGCTTGGTGTGTGCGGTATCGCATCGACGAGTTCGAGCCGTTCGGGCAGGTACTGTTTCGCCATCTTCTGTTCTTCCAGAAAGGCGATCATGTCCTCGAAGCTTAAATTCGTCCCCGATTTGAGCGTGACGAAAGCGCAGCCCAGCTCGCCAAGCCTGGCGTCCGGCATGGCGACGACGGCCACCTCCTGGATCGCCGGGTGGCGGTACAGCGCCTGCTCGACCTCGGCGATGGGAATGTTCTCGCCGCCGCGGATGATGATGTCCTTGGCGCGGCCGGCGATTCGGATGTAGCCCTCTTCGTCCATGTAGGCGATGTCGCCGGTGTCAAACCAGCCTTCCTCGTCCGTGCCGTACTTCCCCGGATTCTTTAAATAGCCGACGAAGGCACCGACGCCGCGCGCCTTCAAAAGCCCGCGGCTTTTCGCCGGTATCGTCTCGCCGGTGGTGGCATCGACGACTTTCGTCTCGTAGCTATCGAAGGGAATGCCGTCCGTGGTGGCGGACTTTTCGATCTCGGCCCAGGGTGGAACCGCCGTCGCCAGGCCCAGCTCCGTCATGCCCCATGCCGAGACCACGCGGACACCAAGTTTCTTCGTAGCTTCCCTGACCAGCACGGCTGGGATCGGCGCGCCCGCGCAGACAAATTGCTTGAACGTGTCGACATTGTACTTCTCGACCTCCGGCGTGTTCGCGAGGTCGGCGAGGAAAGGCGTGGCCCCCATCGAGAAGGTGGCGCCCTCCTCCTCGATCAGTTTCGCACACGTCTCAGCCCCCCAGATGTCCTGGGGCACGCCCTTCGCCTTCAAATAGACCGGCAACATCAGGCCATAGAGGAAACCGGTCAGATGGGCGAAGGGAGACGCCATCAAGATGACGTCATTCTCCGTAAGTTCCAGCCGTTCCGCATAGGTCTTCACGCTGGCCACCAGCGTGTTGGCGGTGTGCATCGCCCCTTTCGGCTGGCCCGTCGTTCCCGACGTATACATAAGAAGATTCACATCGTTCGGACCGGGACGGCGCTCCTTGAAAAGTGCGTCCTTGTCGAGCTTTTCTTCCAGCGCCGGATCCAAAAGCGCGTTTTCGAAAGACTGGTCGCCCTCGCCTCCGATGACGAGCACATGCTCGAGCTTGGGAAGGGAGGCACGCACCTCTTCGATCATCGCCGGGTAGTCGAAGCTCCGGAAGCTGCGCGGAACGATTATCATTTTCGATTCCGCAAACCCCATCATGTAGGAAATTTCCCGCTGCCGGAAAATCGGCATCAGCGGATTGATGACGGCACCGATTCGCGTCGTCGCCGTATAGGCGGCGGCGAATTCCCACCAATTGGGCAACTGGATCGAAACGACGTCGTCCTTCTCCACGCCAAGGGCTGCGAGCCCAAGCGCGATGCGGTCCGAAAGTATTTGAAATTCCTTGAAGGAAAGGGTGTTCACAACCCCGGTCATCGAGTTGAAGTTCGACCAGGCAGTCTTGTCCGGTGTGGCCGCCGCCGCTTCGTCCACGTAATCGGAGAAGAGCTTGTTCGGCCAGTGCTTCTTCGCGCCTTCCGAATCAAGACGCCATTGCGGAAGAATCGGATCGAAGTTCATCGCTCTCTCACACCCGAATTGCGGTGCCTCCCCCGCGGCTCACGCAAAAACCCTCACCGGCAAAGGGTGGGCCGAGAAGCAAGTTCGCAACGCTTGGATGTCCTCCCCAGATGCATGCAACCTTTGCAATCATGCTAGCCAGCCAGATCAACCCGTCAAGGGCCTTACGTACGGCATTCTTAGCTTTCCGGTGCCGTCACCGGCGGGTTCCGGTTGACGGGAGGGCGCGGTTTCTTTGAAATGGCCCCCTTTTCGACGCTTAAAAGGCCCATGCCAACATCGCTGCTTTCCCTCTTCCGCTCGCCCTACTTTCTGGTTGGGCTTGCGATGTTCCTCTCGGCCTCGAATCTGATCGTCGGGCGGGCGGTCGTCGACCACATCCCGCCGATAGCCCTTTGCTTCTGGCGATGGACGATCGCGTTTTTGTTTCTGCTCCCCTTCGCCTGGCCGGCCATTCGCACCCAATACCGAACACTGCTGAACGAGTGGAAGCTGCTCCTCCTCCTTAGCTTCTTCGGGATCACCGGTTTCTTCTCCGTCGTTTACATGGCGCTCCAGTGGACGACGGCCATCAACGCCAGTCTCATCAACGCAACCGTACCGGTGATAATCCCGGTGATCACCTGGCTGATGTTCCGGGACCGCGTCACCTACCACCAGACCTTAGGCATCGCACTCACCTTGGTGGGCGTTGCGATCATCGTACTACGCGGGGATCTGCGGCTCATTGGCGAGCTCGATCTCGCATGGGGAGATCCGTTGATGCTGTTCGCCGCCTTCTTCTGGGCGTTTTATTCCGTGCTGCTGAAGCGATTGCCCGAAGGCCTCAACACGACGGCCGTACTCACGGTGGTGATCGCCTTGGGACTTCCCATGCTGCTTCCCCTCTATGGCCTGGAAATGGCGACCGGCAAGTCCATGATCCTCGACGGCATGACGATCGTAGCTCTTCTTTACATCGGCATCTTCGCGGCTGCCATCGGTTACCTTTGTTGGAATTATGGCGTAGCCAAGCTCGGCCCCAACCGAACCGGGGTTCTCTTTAATCTGGTGCCGGTCTTCGCGCTCTTTCAGGCGATGCTCTTCCTGGGCGAGAACCTTTACGGTTATCACTACCTCGGCATTCCCTTCGTCTTCTATGGCATCTGGCTGGCCAGCATGCCGCCAAAAAGAAAGACGCAAGCAAAGGCGTAAAGACGGCTCTTCGCTGGCGCGCGCGCCCATCACCCCCTAAAGTGAGGCGCCTCGAAAACTGAAAGCCCCGGGATGCCGGAATCCCTTCCCCTTCTTATTCTCCTTGCCGCAAGCCTCATCGTCACCGGCGCCATCGCAGGTGTCGTCGCAGGCTTCCTGGGCGTCGGCGGCGGGATCGTCATCGTGCCGGTCCTCTACTTCTTGTTTGGCGCGATCGGCATCGACGAGACTGTGCGCATGCATATGGCGGTCGGCACATCGCTTGCCACCTTTCTGCCGACGGCGAGCGTTTCGGCCTTCGCCCACAACCGCCGCGGCGCTGTCGACATCGGGTTGCTCAAGCGCTGGGGGATTTCGATTTTGCTCGGCGTCGTCGTCGGCGCCGGCATCGGCGGCTTCGTGGAAGGGGCGATCCTGACCGGCGCCTTCGCCACGCTTGCCATCCTGGTCGCCGCCCACCTCTTCTTCGGACGTGAGAATTTCCGCCTTTCCGATCGCCTGCCTTCCGGGATCAGTCTGCAGGGCGCGGGCGCCGTCATCGGCGGCGTCTCGGCGATGATCGGCATCGGCGGCGGCACGATGAGCGTGCCTTACCTCGCCGCCTTCGGCTATCCGATGGCCCGTGCCGTCGGCACGGCAGCCGCCATCGGCCTTATCATCGGCGTGCCGGGCGCCATCGTGTTCGCGATCGCAGGTTTGGGCGTGCCGCTGCGTCCCGTCTATTCCCTTGGCTATGTGAGCTTGACCGCGTTTGCGCTCATTTCCTTAGGCACCATCTTCGCCGCCCCCGTAGGCGTCCGGCTAGCGCACCGCGTCGGCGCGCGCATCTTACGCCGCGCCTTCGCGCTTTTCCTGATGGCGACGTCGCTCCGCATGGTTTGGGGGTTGCTCGGCTAGCGAGTAGCTTTAAGAAATAGGATTGATTTCCTATACCGCGGCTGTTACACTCTACTAGAAATTGCCAGAACTCCGTTGCTAGAAGGGCCGCCCTCATAGGGGCGGTCTTTTATTTTCTACCAATCGCGCGGAGGGCACCCCCAACAACCCAAGCACGATATCGCCAGCAAAATCGAGAACGATATTTCTTCAAACCAATATGGAGAGACACATGCGCGCGACCATCGAATTACAAGACAGGATTGACCGCAGCTCTAATGTTCAACCAAGTGACGTCCTGACAATAAAACGAGCGCTTGGTGAAATCGGCTTCTATGACACCCCGTCACAAGGCATAACGCCTTTTCCCGACGAAGAGATGTTCTCCGCCATCAAGCGCTATCAACGCGTCCGTGGATTGACCGTTGATGGGATTATCAAACCTGGTGGTGAAACCGAAGAGGATTTAAACCGTGTTCTCGAAGATCCGGAAGACTCCGAAATCTCCGGGCGTTCTCCAATTATACGTTGTCCAGAATGCGGCGCCCCCCATGGTGGATCAAAGGGCAAACTCTGCCCACAGTGCACGGAAAAGAAAAATGCGTGAAATTTCCTAAATGGAAGCCAGGCGCTTGGCTTGCCGCGCCAAGAAACGCAGGATGTCTTTTTCCGAATAGCCCAACAATCGACCGATTGCTATATCGTCTTCGTCCGTCGCCGGACGAAGGCCGCTTGCAATCTCGCGCTGGATTCGATGCATGGCCTCGATGCGCCAGCCCTCTTTGGGCGTGGCATAATAGATATAACGGAGGGGCGCATCTTTCTTGCCTTGATGGACGGGATGATAGACCGCTTCGCGCATAAGAATTTGCCCCGACTCGACATAAGGCCGAAATTCGCCGCGTGGGATGACGCCGCATTCCGGAAGCACGTCGAAAAACATCGCCATTGGCTTCTTGCCTTCAAGCATGAGGGCAAGCTCCCGCCCCTCGTGCGGACCGATGCCCTCCGGCAAATTTTTTGATTCTGGATCGCTCATCGACGCACAAACCGAAGAAGAAAAAAGCTTTGAAATTAGGCTAATGTAACGGCCAGCTTGCAACCCTAACTAGTATCTGCCGTAGTTGGCTAATGGCCAATGATTCAAAATCAAACTCCGCGCTAGAAATTGAAGGCGAAACTTCCACCTGGCGGTTTAGTGAAGATGGGCTGCGATATATTGTCGATGCAGTCGAACGAATGTTTTTTGGGTATCTGAATTAGGCTGAAAGGAACCCTTGGCTTTTTATCGTAACCTTGATTGCCCTCGTTTTTACTGTTTATTTACGTTCACAGAAGAGACTTGAAAGGCATCAACATATAGACCAATATAATGGTGTCCGTGATTCGCAGAGGGAGCAATTGCATCTGCGCTTGCCGCTCTTAGACGACGATAGGACAAACAATGATAATTGAATTGGGCGAGTTAGTACTTTATATAGCGCTAGCGTTGGCCCTCTATTCGTTTCTTCATCTTAGATTGGCGAGGGCTGTACAGCCGCTGCGTCTGGAATTAGGTGAGCTTGGTGAAAAAATGCTTTCTAATTCCAATCTTAGTGCTCATCACCGCATAGTAATCGAGTTCATGTTAAATCAGGCCTATAACCGTTGGATTTTGATTCTTGTAATTATTTTTACGCCCTTCATTTGGTTGCAAATGATGTTGAGCAAGAAACAGCGCCGCAAGTCGCGTGAAATGTGGACTGTTTTAGATCCGGATTTGAAGCGTGACATTGAGACAATTGATCGCTTGTTCTTGTTATCTGTGTATGCCGCGAATCCATTTTTAGCCGTAATTTTTGGAATTGAGCGTTTCACGCTCAGTTTAATAACGGTGCTACTGCGCGCTTCACTCGAAGATGTTGAGGTAGCCACCGACAAAGCATTTGAGTATTCGCGGAAGCGTAGTGTAGGTCACGTTCACGCGACCTAGTTACTTAGCTAATTACCTAGCTAAATCTTAGCTAACAGCTCTGTAAGGCATTCTCCCATTACAGAATCTGTAACCCGCCGGTAACCGCGACCCCAAGCCAATGTTCCCCGGCGCCCATAACGATTGACAGAATCGGCCCCGCCCGGCGCAAGTCCGTGGCGATCGGCGGCTTTTCTTGTCTTTGAGAAATGGAGCGGGCGATGGGATTCGAACCCACGACTTCAACCTTGGCAAGGTTGCGCTCTACCCCTGAGCTACGCCCGCATCCGCCGGGATCTCCGGTTATACCGAAGACCCCCGGAAGGGCGGAGTCTAGGCAAAGCGCCTTCGAATTCAAGCCCGTTTGCCGGGCTTGCGCGAAGCCTCCCGAACCCCCATGATTCGCCCCCCAACGAAAAGATCGCCTTTTTAAGCCTTAAGGAAAGCCGCCGATGGACCCGATGACCGACCCGCCGCTGCTTGCGGATGGCGCCGACCTCCCGACGATCGTCGAAGGAAGCCCGCAAGGCTTCCTCGAGGACGTCGTCGAGCCATCGAAACAGGCCCCCGTCTTCGTCTATTTCTGGATGCCGAACCCGGCCTGTGAGCAGTTCACGCCGCTCATCGAGCGCCTGGCGCGGGAAGCCGGTGCGCGGGTCCGCCTCGTCAAGATCAACGTCCAGCAATACCCCGAGATCGTCCAGCAATTGCAGCTCCAGACGGTGCCGGCCGTGCTGGTCTTTCAGAACGGCACGCCGGCGAACGGCTTCATGGGGCCGATCCCGGAAGAGGGTCTGCGTCAGTTCTTCGAGCGCATGCTCGGCGCGCCTGTCGCCGATCAAACGGCCGCAGCACTTGAGACGGCGAAGAAAGCGATTGATGCAGACGACGTCGGTAGCGCCCAGGCGCTTTACTCCAACATCCTCGGACAGGATCCGGAAAACGCCGATGCGCTGGCCGGTATCATCGAAAGCTTCCTTGCCTCCGACGACGAACCATCCGCCAAGGCCTATCTCGAAGAGGTGCCCGAAAAACTGCGCAACCACCCGGCCATCGCCGGCATCCGGGCCCGCCTCGAGCTTGCCGAACAGGCCATCCCTTCGCAAGAAACGGAAGTGCTCTCGGCGAAGCTTGCGGAAAACCCGAACGATCATGCCGTGCGCTACGAGCTTGCCATGGCCGAGTTCGCAAGCGACGATCGCGAAGCGGCGATCGAATCCCTGATTGAGATCATCCGCCGCGATCGCCAATGGAACGACAAGGCGGCGCATACACAGCTTCTGAAATTCTTCGAAGCCCTCGGGCCGGAAGATCCGTTGACGGTCGCAGGGCGCAGGCAACTCTCAACGCTTTTGTTTGCGTAAGATGCTGGAAGACAAACTGCCAGGAATCGTTCCGATCTTCCCCTTAAGCGGCGCGCTGCTTTTACCGCGTGGCGTACTTCCGCTCAATATCTTCGAGCCGCGCTACCTCAACATGATTCACGACACAATGGCGAACGATCGCATCATCGGGATGGTGCAGCCGCTGAAGGCCGACGACAAGTCGGACACGCTGGAGATTTACCGAACCGGGTGCATCGGCCGCATCACTGCCTTCAACGAAACGGGGGGCGAACGTTTTCTCATTATGCTGACAGGTGTCAGCCGCTTCGATTGCGTTCGCGAACTGCCCGAGCAGAACGGGTATCGCCGCGTCGTCACCGACTATTCCAACTTCTCCGAGGATCAGATGCCGGAAGCCGGCGATCAGATCGACCGCAACCGGTTGCTGGACGTCCTTCGCCTGTTCCTGCAGCAAAACTCGATCGAGGTCGAATGGAAGGCCGTCACCGCGCTTCCGGACGAACAGCTCATCGTCTCGCTTGCCATGACCTGCCCGTTCGAGTCGAACGAAAAGCAGGCGTTGCTCGAATGCCCGAACCTTGCCGACCGCAGCCAGGTGTTAACGGCGCTTTTGGAAATGGCCCTTCTGGCACCCGGCACGGGCGATGGCATCCGGCCGAATTAGAAGGAGAACGGTTTCATGGGAGAAGGAAAAGCCGGCGTCGATCCGAAGCTTCTGGAAATCCTCGTCTGCCCGCTCACGAAAGGGCCGCTTCGTTTGGATCCAGAACGCCAGGAACTGATCAGCGACCGGGCGAAGCTCGCCTATCCCATTCGCGACGGCATCCCGATCATGCTGGTCGACGAGGCACGCGCGCTGGACGAGAGCGAAGTAAAAACGTAAAGCCCCCTTAAGCGCGCTCTCAAAGGGGAAGGCCGCGGATCAGTCGCGGCCCCTTCTCCAAGCCGCGCGCAGGCATGCCCATGGCGTGACGCATGAGACGCCGCTTCAAAGGCGAAAACCGATTGACGGCGGCAAGGCCGGTATCCCGAATGAGGCGAAGGGGGGCGACGTCGTTCGAGAAAAGCCGGTTGAGCCCGTCCGTCGCCGCCGCCATCAGGAAATTGTCGAACCTGCGCAGCCGCTGGTAGCGTTCGAGATGGACGCCGTAACCTAAGTCGAGGCCCAGCCGGTGGGTATCGACGAGACATTCCGCCAAGCTCGCTACGTCCCGAAAGCCCAAATTCAGTCCCTGGCCGGCGATCGGGTGGATGCCGTGGGCCGCGTCACCGACAAGCACGAGCCGATCGCTTAAATAGCGTTCGGCGAGCACGAGGGAGAGCGGATAGGGCCAGCGCTGGCCCACCACTTCAAGCGCGCCCAGGTAATCCCCGAAGCGACGCGCAAGCTCCCGAAGGAAGGCACCCGCTTCGAGTTCAAGCAGCGTCGGCGTGAGCGTGCTTTGTTCCGTCCAGACGATCGAGGATCGTTGCTCCGTCATCGGAAGAATCGCGAAGGGCCCGGCGGGGAGAAAGTGTTCGACGGCAACGCCCCGATGGGGCCTTTCATGGCGCACCGTGCAGACGATCGCCGTTTGCGGGTACGCCCAACGTAAAGCGCGAATGCCGGCTTGCTTGCGCATCGGCGAGTTCCGCCCGTCCGCTGCGATCGCGATTTGCCCCTTGATCGTCTCGCCGGAATCAAGATACGCGGTAACACCATGGGCATCGCGTTCGAGATGCCGCACTTCTGCCGGCGCCTTCAATTTAAGCGCCGGCACCTTGTCTGCGCTTTCGAGAAGGGTTTTACGCAAATACCGATTCTCGAGGATGTGGCCGAAGGGGTCCGAGCCCACGTCGCGATGGTCGTAGTGGAGAAAGAGAAGCGAATCGCCGTCCGCCACCCGGATGTCGAGGATGGGCTCCGCTTGCCCTTCCATCGCCTCCCAAAGGCCTAAAGCCTCCAGCACCTGGCGCGAACCAAATGCGATTGCAGAGGTGCGGCCGTCGAAGGCGGCATTGCGAACCCGCTTCGGCGATTCCCGCTCGACGACGACCGTTTCGATACCGGAACGGCCAAGCGCGATGCCGAGGGTGAGCCCGATGAGGCCACCGCCGATGATCACCGCTTCCGTGCGTTCCGTCATGGTTTCGCCTTCCGCCTCTCCCTGGCGCTTCTCCCTGGCCGCAGGCCGCACCATCGCCCGTCCTTGGGCGTCTGTCCAGCCGGAGGCGGGGTTGGGCCCTCGAATCTGCCCAGTTTTTGATCAAAACGGAGCACCTGCCCAAAAACTGGGCGGATTCTTGAGCGCGGCCGTGCTGCGCCCGGGGACTTTAAAAAATTATACATGTAATTCAATGAGTTAACTAACTACCGGATTCCGGCACGCATCTTGAAAGGGGGGGGCATCGACGCGCGCAAGCACAAGGAGGCGAACCATGAAATTCGTCATAGCCATCATCAAGCCCTTCAAGCTCGACGAGGTGCGCGAAGCCCTGACGGAACTCGGTGTCCAGGGATTGACCGTGACCGAGGTCAAGGGTTTCGGCCGCCAGAAGGGCCACACGGAAATCTATCGGGGAGCGGAATACGAAGTGAGCTTTCTACCGAAAGTGAAAATCGAAGTTGCGCTTCCGGACGATCTTGCGGGCCGGGCACTGGAAACCATCCAGAAAACCGCTCGGACGGACAAGATCGGCGATGGCAAGATCTTTGTCTTCGATCTCGAACAGGTGGTTCGCATCCGCACGGGTGAAACGAACGCCGAAGCCTTATAGGAGACCCCCATGAGGAGACTGCTATTTGCAATTTTCGCGCTGACCGCCTCGAGCGGGTCGGCGTTTGCTGAGGAAGCGCTTGCTGCGACGGCCGAGGCGGCGCCCAGTCTGAACAGCGGAGACACCGCCTGGATGCTGACCGCCACCGCGCTGGTCTTGTTGATGACGATCCCGGGGGTCGCCCTTTTCTACGGCGGCATGGTGCGCAAACCGAACGTCCTTGCCACCGCCATGCAAAGCTTCACGGTCACCTGCATGATCACCATCATCTGGATGATCATCGGCTACAGCCTCGCCTTCGGTGCAGGCGGCGCCTATGTTGGGGACTTAAGCAATTTGTTTTTGAAGACGCTTGAGCTCGAACAGATCAACGGCTCGATTCCGGAGTCCGTCTTCATCATCTTCCAGCTTACCTTCGCCATCATCACGGCCGCTCTCATCACCGGGGCGATCGCCGAACGGATGAAGTTTTCCGCTCTTCTTCTGTTCTTGGCCGCGTGGTCCATCCTGGTCTATTCGCCGATTACCCATTGGGTGTGGGGCGGCGGTTTCCTGGGCGATATCGGGGTCTTGGACTTCGCTGGCGGCACCGTCGTCCATATCAATTCCGGCGTCGCAGCACTTGTGGCGTGCCTCGTCCTTGGCCCCCGCACCGGCTATGGCAAGGAAGTCATCATGCCGCACAATTTGGTGCTGACGATCATGGGCGCTTCCTTCCTATGGGTCGGCTGGTTCGGCTTCAACGCCGGCTCCGCCGTGGCAGCCGATGGGCTCGCCGGCATGGCGATGGCGGTGACCCAAATCGCGACCGCGGCGGCGGCGTTGGCCTGGATGTCCGTGGAATGGATTGCCCATGGGAAACCCAGCGTGCTCGGCATCGCCTCGGGTGCGGTGACCGGCCTCGTCGCGATCACGCCGGCTTCTGGTTACGTCGACCCGATGGGCGCGCTTTGCATCGGCGTCGCGGCTGGCATCGTCTGCTTCTGGGGAGCGACCTGGCTGAAACGTAAGCTCGGTTACGACGATTCGCTCGACGTCTTCGCCGTCCATGGGCTCGGCGGCATCGTCGGCGCCCTGCTGACCGGCGTCTTCGCCGTCGAGGCGATCGGCGGGACGGCCGGCCTTATCGAAGGCAACCCCGGTCAGGTGTTGACGCAAGCCTACGGCATCGGTGCCACGATCGGCTATTGCGCCGTCGTCTCCTTCATCCTGCTGAAGGTGATCGATCTCGTCATCGGGATCCGCGTGAAGGAGGAGGACGAGCGCGAAGGCCTCGACATCCGCCTCCACGGGGAAAGCGTGCTTTAGGCGTGCCCTCCAATTTTCAGCACTCTTGCCCGGAAGGGGGTTCCCTTCCGGGCTTTTTTTCGCATCCCCTGCCTTCGGCCCGCAACGCACACATCTAGGGGTTTTGACGCAAGTTCCCCGCAAGATGATGTGGTATTTCGGGGCGGAAGGCTTGTTTCCCGGCGCGCGGCCGGATTAAGATGGGCGCGCCTTGAACCCATGAGATCTGAAGGATGCGATCGGTAAGTTCCAGAAAAACAACCTTTCTCCCGGCCGGCATCCGTGAATTCCTGCGCCGTCGCCTGATCGAGGCGGCCGGCCTTTTCTTTGCGCTCCTGGCCGCAGCGCTTGGGCTGGCGTTATTCAGCTACGCGGCCGCCGATCCATCGCTGAACAGTGCGGGCGACGGGCCCATCGCCAACTGGCTTGGGCCAGCGGGCGCGATGGCGGCAGACTTTCTCTTGCAAACGATCGGCCTCGCCTCCTTGCTTCTGGTGCCGCTGCTTTTGGCCTGGAGCTGGCGGATCCTCTCGAAACGGGGGATCGGGCGCTTCTGGATGCGGCTTGCCCTGCTTCCCTTCGCGTTGCTTGGCGCAACCCTTGCCGCCACCAGCTTCGCGAGCCCGGAAGGCTGGCAGCTGGAAGGCGGCCTCGGTGGGTTTACCGGCGCCCTTTTTTTCCGCGAGATCGTGGCCCTTGAGCTGCCGCTTGCTCCGGGCATGATCGGCGCGACCGCGGCCATCTTCACGCTTTTCACCTTCCTGCCGGCGCTTGGTTTCGATCGCCGGGAATGGCAGGCGGCGGCGCGTGGCCTCGTCTTCCTTGGCGCTTGGCTCTTACGCGGCGGCCAAGTCTGCTTGCGGCTTGCCCATCGGGCGGCCCTTGGCGGACTTGCCTTTCTCCGCGAGGGGCTGGATCTGCGCCATTTCTTTGCCTCGCGCAACGAAGAGGATGCGCCCGCAAGCGCGGCGGCGCCCGTGTTTGAGGCACCACCCGAGCAGGTTCCTGCGCAGACCGCAGCGTTCGAAAAGGAAGCAAGCCGGATCGCACCGCGCACGAAAGGGCTTGCCCTTGGCAAACGCGTGAAGGCCGAACGGGAGCCAAAATTCCATCTGCTTGCCGGGGAAGCGTTCGAGCTTCCGCCGCTCGATTTCCTGGATGCGCCGCCGAAGGTGGCGACCATCGCCCAGATCGATGAAACCGCGCTCGAGCAGAATGCCCGTCTCTTGGAATCCGTGCTCGACGATTTCGGCGTGCGTGGTGAAATCATCAAGGTGCGTCCCGGCCCCATCGTCACTCTTTATGAACTCGAACCCGCACCGGGAACGAAGACCTCGCGCGTCATCGGGCTGTCCGACGACATCGCGCGCTCGATGAGTGCCGTGTCCGTTCGCGTCGCCGTCGTACCCGGACGCAACGTCATCGGGATCGAGCTTCCGAACGCCGGCCGCGAGACGGTGTATTTGCGCGAACTTCTTTCGTCTTCGGCTTTCGAGAAAACGACTCAGAGCCTGACGCTCGTTCTTGGGAAAGACATCGGCGGCAGCCCCGTCACGGTCGATCTCGCTCGCATGCCACATCTTCTCATCGCGGGCACGACCGGATCGGGCAAGTCGGTGGCCATCAACACAATGATCCTGTCGCTACTTTACCAGCTGTCTCCAGAGAAGTGCAAACTGATTCTGATCGATCCGAAAATGCTGGAACTATCGACTTACGCCGCCATCCCGCATCTCTTGCATCCGGTTGTCACAGAACCAAGGAAAGCCATCGTCGCGCTGAAATGGGTCGTTCGCGAAATGGAGAACCGATACCGCTCCATGTCGAAGCTGGGCGTGCGCAACATCGACAATTACAACGCGCGCGTCGCGGAAGCAAAAAACAAGGGCGAAATTCTTACGCGGACCATTCAAACGGGTTTCGATCCGGAAACCGGAAAACCGGTGTTTGAAGAACAGCCTTTTGATCTCACCCCGCTTCCCTACATCGTCGTCGTCGTCGATGAAATGGCGGACCTGATGCTGATTGCCGGCAAGGACGTCGAGATGGCCATTCAGCGTCTGTCGCAAATGGCCCGTGCCGCCGGCGTGCACCTGATCATGGCGACACAGCGTCCTTCCGTCGACGTGGTGACCGGCACGATTAAGGCAAACTTCTCGACCCGGATTAGTTTTCAGGTCACTTCCAAGATCGACAGCCGCACGATCCTCGGCGACCAGGGAGCCGAACAGCTGCTAGGCCAGGGCGACATGCTTTACATGACCGGCGGCGGGCGGATCACCCGTATCCACGGCCCCCTCGTCAGCGACAAAGAGGTCGAGCGCGTCGTCAATTTCCTGAAGGAACAGGGCGAGCCGGACTATCTCGAACAGATCACGGCAGAGGAAGACGACGCCTTCGCCTCGCTTCCTGAAGGCGAAGCCGGCGACCTTTACGCCCAGGCCGTCGGCCTTATCCGCCGCGAGGGCAAGGCCTCCACAAGCTTCATCCAACGCCACCTTCAAATCGGTTACAATCGGGCGGCGCGGATCATGGACCAGATGGAGGCGGATGGCCTCGTCAGTCCTGCCAACCATGTCGGCAAGCGCGAAGTTTTAATCGGTGAACCAGACAAGGTTCCTTCGTAAAGAAATCTCGGTCGAGGCTTACTCCTGTTGCGCAACTGCTTTACCTTCGCTCTTCTTTTAGGGTTTGCAACCCTTTCCGCGGACGCCGTCGCCGCGAAGACGGAATTCGCGCCGGAACTGCGCGCAGCGATCGACCGGGTCGAGAGCTATCTCAATCGCCTCACGACGATCCATGCCCGCTTCGTCCAGGTGGGGCCGAGCGGAGAACTGGCGGAAGGCGACGTCTACCTCGCACGACCCGGGCGGATGCGGATCGAATACGATCCGCCCGTACCGCTCTTGCTTATCGCGGCCGACGATTGGCTCGCCTACCAGGACAAAGAGCTCGAGGAAGTTACCTACCTTCCGCTTTCATCGACACCGGCCGCGTTTCTGCTTCAGGAAAAGATCCGACTCAACGGCGAGATTACGGTGACGGCGGTCGAGAAGACGCCCGGCGCCGTCCGCATCCAACTCATCGAGACGGAAGACCCCAAGGCCGGCAAGCTAACCCTCGTTTTCAGCGAAGCTCCCTTCGCGCTTCGTCAATGGGAAGTGACGGATGCGCAAGGATTGACGACGCGTGTCGGCCTGCTAAATGCGGAATTCGGCAAGGCGTTCAATCCAAAACTCTTCGAACTTCGAGACCCGTACAAAAAGCGCAAAGTCGGACCGCGGCGTCGCTAAGTCGTGCTTAAGGCAAATTTTTATGTCGGAGACCTTTCGTTCGATCCCCCATGAAAAGGCCGAAGCGAATGCGGTGCTTCGCCCAAACGGAATCCAGCTCAAGCTTTACCGGATGATCGGACCGGTTCAGGAGGGACCGGTCATTCTTTTCGGCCATGCGAACGGCATGGCGGCCGGCTCCTATCTGCAACTCCTCGAAGAACTGGCGTTGCAGGCCACCGTGTTCACTTTCGATGCGCGGGGGCATGGCGGCTCGTCCGCGCCGGAGACCGAGCTTGATCTTCATTACAACATGGATGCCTTCGCGACCGATTTGGAGGTGGTCACCGAAAGCGTACGCAACGAGATCGGGACGGCGCCGCTTTACTACGCGGCGCATTCCCTGAACGCGGTCGCGGCCCTCAGGCTCGGTTCCATGCGAAAACGCCGTTTCTGGGAAGGTGCCACGCTCTTCGAGCCGCCCATCTTCCCGCCGCCTGCGCATCCCTTGCACGCCGAGGCCGAAAGGCGAACGGACGAGCTTGTCCGGCTCTCGCAAAACCGAAAGGCGCGCTGGCCGAACCCGAAAACGTTGGCCGACGCGCTTAAGGGCAAATCCCTCTTTCGATTGTTCGAGGAAGGCCGTCTTCTCAATTACGCGCGCGCGAATCTGCGGCCCACCGGCGAGGAAGACTACACCCTTACCTCGCCGCCGGAAGTCGAGGCGGCGATCTTCGCCTGCCACGTCGATCCGGCAAACTATGACGGCTTGCCCGACTTCCCGATGCCGGTTCGCTTCGTCTCGGGCGACCCCAAGATCGGCCTTGCCGGCGACTGGATCGCGAAACTGGCTCCCGATTTCACCGAACGCGTTCCCGGCGCCACGCTTAGCGTCGTCGATGGCACCAGCCACCTGCTGCTCTTCGAGGCGACGGCACGGACGAAGGCCTCAATCCTTGCCATGCTCTCCGACTAGACCGAAGCCGATGAAGGTCAAGATCGTAAGCTGGAACGTAAACTCCGTTCGCATTCGGCTGCCGTTACTGGAACGCCTGATCCGCAAACTCGCACCGGACGTGCTGTGCCTGCAGGAAACGAAGGTGGAGGATGCCCACTTTCCGCAAAACTTCTTCGTTGATGCCGGTTATCCGCATGCCGTCATCCGCGGCCAGAAGGGCTATCACGGGGTCGCCATTCTTTCCCGGCTCCCCTTGACCGCGCCCGGCGGCAGGGAATGGGCGAGCCGTGACGACCGCCGCCACGCCCAAGCCACGCTGCCGGGCGACATCGAGCTTCATAATTTCTACGTGCCGGCGGGCGGTGACGTGGCGGACCTGCAAGAAAATCCATCCTTCGCCCACAAGCTCGCCTTCCTGGACGAAATGGCCGCCTGGTTCAGCCAACCAAAGGCGCACGTGAAGAAGGCCATCCTGGTGGGCGATCTCAACGTCGCGCCCCTCGAGACGGACGTCTGGTCACACCGGCAATTGTTGAAGGTCGTGAGCCACACGCCGGTCGAGATCGAGCGTATGAAGCGATTGCAGGCAAGCGCAAACTGGGTCGACGCCGTCCGCCATTTCGTTCCGGAAGCCGAACGCCTTTACAGTTGGTGGAGCTACCGCGCCCGCGACTGGGCCCGTTCGGATCGTGGACGCCGCCTCGATCACATCTGGATCACAAGCCCCCTCGAAGCCGGGCTCGTCTCGGCGGAAATTCTAAAAATCGCCCGGGGCTGGGAGAAGCCCTCCGATCACGCGCCGGTGCTGGCCGTCTTCGACTGGCCAGCCGCGCACAAAGCATCCGCAAAAAGAAAGTAGAAATCAGGCGTTCAGGCGGTAGCCGCCGGACTCCGTCAACAGGATTTCAGCATTCGCCGGATCCTGTTCGATCTTCTGGCGAAGCCGGTAGATGTGGGTTCCAAGCGTATGGGTCGTGACGCCTGCATTGTAGCCCCAGACCTCGCTCAACAGTACTTCCCGGCTCACCACCTTCTCGCCCACCCGGCAGAGATATTTCAAGATCGCCGATTCCTTGTCCGTCAGCCGGACCACCTTGCCGTCTGCCTGCAGTTGACGAAGGCTCGGCCGAAAGCGGTAGGGGCCGATCGTAAAGACGGCATTCTCGCTTTGTTCATGCTGGCGAAGTTGGGAGCGGATGCGGGCCAGCAGAACGCCAAGCTTGAACGGTTTCGTGACATAGTCGTTGGCGCCCGAGTCGAGGCCGAAGATGGTGTCCACCTCCGAATTCGCGCCGGTCAACATGATGACCGGCGTGAGAATACCGGCGCGCCGAATAAGCTTGCAGACCTCCCGGCCATCCATGTCGGGCAGATGAACGTCCAGAAGAATCAGGTCGTGATGGCCTTTCTTGACGACCTCCAGCCCTTGCGCCCCGTCCCCGGCCTCATCGACCTCGAACTCCTCGTGAAGCTGAAGCTGTTCGGCTAAGGATTGGCGAAGGGCCGAGTCGTCTTCGATCACCAGGATGCATTTTCCCGGCTTCGTCTCCATGTATCCCCCTCCCTTTCGGGCGACTTTCCTTCCCTTAATCTCGCCCCTGACCTTATCACGTTTCGGCCGCCTTCCGGGCCTACGAAAAAAAGGTATCGGCATTTTTTGCCGCTCCACCCACCTTCTTCCTCCCTACTCCAGGCGTTAAGCCTTAAGCGCGTGATCTGAAACCGGTTTTTCGAGGGTCCATTTGGCACTTTCCTTGCTTCGGATCTTACCCAGAAAGGGTTTTGATGGTCGAAGCCGCCTCCATAACGCCTGCACCGAAGGCGACGAACCAGCCGCCTGCCGCCGCCGGCCGTGACGAGGGGGGCTTTTCGCTATGGGATGGGAACGGGTTCAGCTTCAGCGATCTGCTGGACGCGGTGAACCCGCTGCAACACCTACCCATCGTTGGAACCCTTTACCGTGAGTTGACGGGGGATCGCATCGGCGCCGTCTCCCGGCTTGCCGACGGGGTGCTGTTTGCCGGCATCCCCGGCTTGATCGGTTCCGCCGTGAATGCCGCCTTCGAGGCGGTCACCGGCAAGGACATCGGCAAGACGACGCTCGCCTACTTCTTCGACGACACGCCATCGCCAACCGCCGTCGCCGCGAAGCGCCTGCCGGAAACAGGCTTCGGAAGCTCGCTCGACCTTGCCCTGCTCGAAGGGATGCAGGAAGCGGCCCAAAAGAAGGACGACGAAAAGGACGAAGCCGGCGTCGCCTTCCAAACCTTCGCCCTTCGCTTCGACCGACAATTGGACGCCTACGAAAAAAGCCGAAGCCTCGCCTTGCCCAAGGTCCCCTCCCTGAATCTGAACGCCTGAGCCTTTGTTCCTCGCTTAAGAGAAGGCTATAAGGCGGTCGATGGACCTTCTCGTCTTCGCAAACGGAACCGCCCGGTGGGGCGCGTCACATTTTCGTTGCGCGCTCGGCAGCAATGGCGTCAGCACGGAAAAGCGCGAGGGCGATGGGGCAACCCCCGAAGGCGTCTTTCCCTTGCGTCGCGTCCTCTACCGGGCCGACCGCCTGGTAAAACCGGAAACCCTTCTTCCCGTCGCCGCCATCCAACCGGAAGACGGTTGGTGCGACGCATCCGAGCACACGGATTACAACCGGCCCGTGACGTTTCCTTTCGAGGCGAGTGCGGAACACCTGTGGCGGGAGGATTTCCTCTATGACCTCCTGCTGATCCCCGGCTTCAACGACACCCCGACTGCGCCGGGCAAGGGAAGCGCCATTTTCATTCACGTGGCAAAAGCCGGTTACGAACCGACCGAGGGCTGCGTCGCGTTCGCGCTTAAGGACCTTCAAACGATCTTGAGCGAGGCCGATGCCGGGTCGGCGCTCCGGATTTCCTCAAAAACGCCTTAAGCCTCGCCGCGCGGCCCGAAGATCGCCGTTCCCAGCCGTACGTGACTGGCGCCGAAGGTAAGGGCGGTCTCATAATCGCCGCTCATCCCCATGCTTAAGCCACGAAGGGCGTTGCGCCGCGCGATTTCGTGAAGAAGGGCAAAATGCAATGCCGGTTCCTCGTCCACCGGCGGAACGCACATGAGCCCTTCGATGGCAAGCCCAAGCTCGTCGCGGCAAAGGGCCAGAAACGAATCGGCCTCGGCCGGAGGCACGCCGGTCTTGCTCGCCTCTTCACCGGTGTTCACCTGGACGAAGAGGCGCGGCAGAGGCCCACCATCGGCGCCCGCCGCCGCGAGGGCCCTTGCCAGCTTCGGCCGATCCAGCGTCTCGATGGCATCGAAAAGGCCAATCGCCTGTTTCACCTTGTTCGTCTGAAGCGGGCCGATGAGGTGGAGCTCGATATCAGGGTAGCCTTCGCGCAAACGTGGCCATTTTGCAGCCGCCTCCTGGACACGGTTTTCCCCGAAGATGCGATGGCCGGCTTCAAGGGCGACGCGAATGGCCGTTTCCGGCACCGTCTTCGTCACGGCAACGAGGACGGACGGGGCCTCCGCCAGACGGAGCTTGCTTTCCACGCTCCCCACTTCGGCCCGAAGGGCACGAATCCTCATCCCGATGGCTAATTGCGGGTCGGATGGGTCGCTTTGCAGATCGTTCGCCATCGTGGCACCTTCCAAGGATCGCTTGACGCTTTGAGGATAGAAAGGTCGTGCCGGAGATTCCACCGAATCGCTCATCCCTGCTCCGTTGCGGCGCCTTTCATGCAACGCCGGGCGGCATCGGCAAGAAAAGACTGCCGCCGCTTATCCACCTGACGGATGCCAAGCGCTTCCCGAACCCTGAGCCGGCCATCCTCCAGCTACCGCGGGGCAGCCTCGTCATCCTTCGCCATTACGACGCGCCGTCACGCCGCGCCCTTGCCCATCGTCTCGCTTCGCTTTGCCGGTTGCGGGGGCTTCGCCTGCTCGTCGCAGGCGATGGGCCCCTGGCCGCGGAGGTCCGTGCGGATGGCCTTCATCTGCCGGAATGGCTTGCCCGTGGGCGTGTAAGCGACGGTTACGGCTGGCGGCGGCGGCGGCCGGGCTGGCTGTTGACGGCGGCCGCCCATTCCGAAGCAGCCCTTTACCATGCCACGGCCAATGGTGTGGATGCGGTGCTGATGGCGCCGCTTTTTGCGACGATGGGCCACCCGAAGGCGCGGCCTCTTGGAATCGCCCGATTCGCAACCCTTGCCCATGGCGCGCGCGTGCCGGTTTATGGCTTGGGCGGGGTCGATCTTGGAACGGTGCGACGGCTTCGCGGCTCCGGCGCGGCCGGCATCGCGGCTGTCTCCGCGCTCGCCGACAACCGGACGCTACCCCCTTGAGAGCCCCGGTTTCTCTCAGTTTCCGCTGGAAGTCAGCCAACCAGTTCGTGCATACTCCCGGCCATGATGCAAAGCTGGAAGCAAAGTTTCGTAGCCCTCTTCTTGGCCGGCCTGCTGGGGGGCTGTTCGGTCGTTGAGGGGATCTGGGGCCAAAACCCCTCCCTGCCGGATCGGAAAAAAACCACTCAGGTCAGTGATTCGACGGCGGTTCTCGAGGGCGGAAACACCGGCGCAACCGGTGCGGGGATCAACGCCTATCTATGGCGGGCCTCGCTGGACACGATTTCGTTTATGCCGCTTGCCTCCGCCGATCCCTTCGGCGGCATCATCATCACGGACTGGTACGCCCCTCCTGAATCGCCCAGCGAACGCTTCAAGCTCACGGTTTATATCCTGGGCCGGGATCTTCGCGCCGATGGCCTTCGGGTGGCCGCCTTCCGCCAGGTGCAGCAGCCCGATGGTGCCTGGGTGGACGCGGAAGTAGATCCGAAGACCGTCATCCAACTCGAAGACAACATTCTCACTCGGGCGCGCCAGATACGGATCAACCGGACGGCCAAATAGCGTCGAGACAAACGTTTACTTTCTTAATAGCGGGCCTTGCGACGGCACCCTAGGCAGGGAACAATGCCAGCCATGTCGCGCTACAACTTCCGAAAAGCCGAACAGAAGTGGCAGGCGATCTGGGCCGAGCGACAGACCTTTGCGGCCAAGGAGGAAAAGGGCCGTAAAAAATACTACGTCCTCGAAATGTTCCCCTACCCGTCGGGCCGCATTCACATGGGGCATGTGCGGAACTACACCCTCGGTGACGTAGTCGCCCGCTTCAAACGTGCGCAAGGCTATAACGTCCTTCATCCGATGGGATGGGATGCGTTCGGCATGCCCGCCGAGAACGCTGCGATCGAAAACAAAACGCACCCTTCCGAATGGACATGGAACAACATCTCCCATATGCGCGATCAGCTGATGGCGATGGGCTTGTCCTACGACTGGTCGCGAGAGCTCGCTTCTTGTTCGCCGGCGTACTACCGCCATGAACAAAAGATGTTTCTCGACTTTCTGAAGCAGGGCCTCGTCTACCGCAAGGAATCGTGGGTGAACTGGGACCCCGTCGACCAGACGGTGTTGGCGAACGAACAAGTCATCGACGGTTGCGGCTGGCGATCCGGTGCGCCGGTCGAGCGCAAGAAGCTTTTCCAGTGGTTCCTAAAGATCACGGCCTATGCCAAAGAACTGCTTGCGGCATTGGAAGGCCTCGAGCGTTGGCCGGCGCGCGTGCGCCTCATGCAGGAAAACTGGATCGGAAAATCGGAAGGCATGCGGCTTCGCTTTCCGCTGAAACGCGCCCAAGGACAAGCAAGCGGCGAGCTTGAAGTCTACACGACCCGTGCGGACACGATCTTTGGTGCCTCCTTTCTGGCGATGGCGCCGAGCCATCCGCTGGCCGGCGAGCTTGCAAAACTCGATCCGGAACTGGATGCCTTCATCGAGGCATGCAACCGGCAAGGCATGAGCGAAGCGGCGATCGAAACCGCCGAGAAAAAGGGCTTCGACACCGGACTTATCGCCGAGCATCCCTTTGCGAAGGATGTCGTTTTACCCGTTTACGTCGCGAATTTCGTGCTCATGGAATATGGAAGCGGAGCGACCTTCGGTTGCCCGGCCCATGATCAGCGCGACCTCGAATTCGCCCGCAAATATGGCCCCCCCGTCCAGCGCGTCGTCGCCAGCCCGCAAGGGGACGCATCCGAGATTGGCGCGACGGCCTATACGGAGGACGGCACGATCATCAACTCGGACTTCCTCGACGGGCGCGACGTTGAGGAGGCAAAGCGCGTCGTCGCGGATGCCTTCGAAAAGATCGGCCGGGGAACCCGCGAAACCGTTTACCGGTTGCGTGACTGGGGGATCTCCAGGCAGCGTTACTGGGGTTGTCCAATTCCCGTCATCCACTGCGAGGCGTGCGGTATCGTTCCGGTACCGGAAAAAGATTTGCCGGTCGAACTGCCCCAAGACGTCCATCTCGACACGCCGGGGAACCCGCTCGATCACCACCCCACCTGGAAGAAGGTGGATTGTCCGAACTGCAAAAAGCCGGCTCGGCGCGAGACGGATACCTTCGATACGTTTTTCGAATCGTCCTGGTATTTCTTACGCTTCTGCTCGCCCCATCTGGAAACGGCCGCCTTCGAGCCAAAGGCCGTCGATTACTGGATGCCGGTCGATCAGTATATCGGCGGGATCGAGCATGCCGTCCTTCATCTTCTTTATTCCCGCTTCTTCACCCGCGCGCTCCGCGACTGTGGCTATCTCGACCTTGCTGAACCCTTCGCCGGGCTTTTGACCCAGGGCATGGTTTGCCACGAAACCTATCGCGACAAGAAAGGGCAGTGGCTTTACCCCCACGAGGTGCGGCATGGGGAAGGTGGTGGCGTCTTCATGGCTTCCACGGGCGAACCGGTCACGCTCGGCCGCTCGGAAAAGATGAGCAAGTCGAAGAAGAACACGGTCGACCCCGAGGCGATCATCGAGGCCTATGGTGCGGACACGGCGCGCCTTTTCATGCTCTCCGACAGCCCGCCGGACCGCGACCTCGAATGGACGGAGGCCGGGATCGAGGGTGCCTGGCGCTACGCGAACCGGCTGTGGCGGCTGGCGACCGAGCCTTCCGTCCCACTGCCGCCCGCCACCACGGCGAAGCCACAAGTTCTTGAAAATAAAGCGCAAATTGTCCACCAAGCCGCCCATAAGACGATCGACGCCGTCACCCGGGATCTGGAGCGGTTTCATTTCAACCGGGCGATCGCCCGCATCCGCGAACTCACGAACGCGCTGGCCGAGCTGGAAGGGGCCGGCGGCGAGGACAGCGCCTGGGCCTTAAGGGAAGGGCTCGAGACGATCACCCGCCTCATTCATCCGATGGCGCCCCATCTGGCGGAAGAGCTCTGGGAGACGCTCGGGCACGAAACGCTGCTGGCCGACACACCTTGGCCGCAAGCCGATCCAGGGCTTATTCTTGATGAGACGCTGACCGTCGCCGTGCAGGTCAATGGCAAGCTCCGCGGAACGGTCGAACTGCCAAGAGACGCCGCCCAGGCGGCGGCCGAAGAGGCAGCCCTTGCCCTTCCCGCCGTGGCAAAGGTCTGCAAGGAGAAACCAGTCCGCCGTGTCATCGTCGTACCGAACCGGGTGATCAATGTTGTCGTTTAAAACCGCCGTTCTGGTTGCGATGCTGCTGAGTTTGGCGGCGTGCGGTTTCCGTCCGCTTCACGGGCGCACGCAAACGACCGGCGTGGGCGCGGCGGATCAACTCGCACACATCAAGATTGAACGGATCCCGGATCGCTTAGGCCAGGAATTTCGGAATGCGCTTTTGGATCGCATCACGCCGAAGGGACCGCCATCGCGCCCGCGTTATTTCCTCCGCGTTTCCGCGACCGAAACCATTCAGGAGCTCGGCATTCGCAAAGACGAAACGGCCACGCGCGCGAATTTGCGCCTCCACGTAGAATACACGCTTTATGACAGCGTTACGCGGAAGGCTGTCTTCACCTCCGAGCAAAAAACCGTGGGCAGCTACAATATTCTCCAATCCGATTTCGCAACGCTCGCTGCCGAAAAAGACATTCGCGATCGCCTCATTCTAAAAGTAAGCGATAATATAAAAACGAGTCTTGCCATTCATTTAAGCCGTCAGAATCTAGCGGCGCAGTAGACGGAAACGATGAAGATTGCGCCGCAGCAAATCGATTCCTTTCTGCAAAACCCAAATCCAGAAACGCGCGCCGTCTTGATTTATGGAAGAGACGCAGGTCAGGTTCACGAACGTCTCACTGCCTTGATCGCCGCCACCTTGGAAGATCCGAAGGATCCGTTTCGTTTAAGCGATCTTCATGCGGGCGACATCAAGAAGGACCCGGCACGTCTTCGGGACGAAGCGTCTGCGCTGGCGCTTACCGGTGGGCGGCGCGTCGTTCGTATTCTTTCCGCTAACGATGTGCTTACGAATTGCTTGCGCGACTTTCTCGCCGACCCCATGGGCGAGGCGCTTCTTCTGCTCGGCGCGGACGAGCTTGGCCCACGCTCCACGCTCAGGCGCCTCTTCGAAGGGGCCAAGCAGGCGGCCGCCATCCCCTGTTACGGGGACGAAGGTGCCTCGCTCGAGCGGATCATCCGGGACGAGCTCAAGGGCTTCGAAATCGAGCCGGACGCCCGCGCCTACCTGCTCGCTCACCTTGGCGGCGACCGCCTGGTTACGCGCCGCGAGCTGGAGAAGCTCAAGCTTTACGTCGAAGGCAATGAAAGGGTTACGTTAGCCGACGTCGTCGAATCGATCGGCGACAGCTCGACGCTCACCCTTGAGGACATCGCCTTCGCAGTGGGCCGGGGCGGACGGGATACGCTCGAACGCACGCTTGAACGCGTGCACCTCGAAGGCACGTCGCCCGTCGCCATTCTCCGCGCGACAAGCCATCATTTCCTGCGGCTCCATCTCGTGCGCGGCCACATGGAACGGGGTGAAAATTTGAACGAGGCACTCCGGGCGCTGAAACCTCCCGTTTTCTTCAAACGCCTGCCCGCCTTTCGTGAGCAGGCCGATCGCTGGTCGCTGCCCGCCCTTGGGCGCGCGCTTGAGCTTTTGGCCGAACGTGAAGTGGCCTGCAAATCGAGCGGCCTGCCGACGAAGGCAATTTGCGATCGCACCCTTCTGGAAATTGCCACGCGCAGCGGCCGGGAAAGCTAGCCGTTCGAATCTTTCATCGCAAGCGCGTCTGCGGCCGGATGATTTAGACGGCGAAGCACGTCGTCGAGCTGTTCGAGCGTTTGGTAATGCACGATCAGCTCGCCCCCCTTCTTGCCATGGAAACGAACGGTGACGCGCAATCCCAAAAGCGCGGAAAGATCGCGCTCGAGTGCAAGCGTGTCCGCATCCTTCGTGATCGGTATCGGCTTCGATTGCCCGCCTTTTTGCTGTCGGCGAACCAGCGCTTCGGTTTGCCGCACGTTCAACCCCTTGCGGACGACTTCCTTGGCAAGGGCCTCCATGCTCGCCGCATTCAAAATTGCGCGCCCATGGCCGGCGCTCAACTCGCCGGTTTCCAGCATCTCCCTCACCTTCGGCGGCAAGCCAAGCAGACGAAGCGTGTTGGCGATGTGGCTTCGGCTCTTGCCAACTACTTTTGCGAGATCCTCTTGGGTACGGGTGAATTCGTCGATCAGGCGTTGATAGCCTTCCGCCTCTTCCAACGGCGTTAGATCCTGGCGCTGGACGTTTTCAACGAGTGCGATTTCGAGGGCGTCGCTGTCCGTTAAACTGCGGATGAGAACGGGTATCTCGTGCAGGCCGGCGGCTTGAGCGGCGCGCCAACGCCGTTCGCCGGCGATGATCTCATAGCGGTCGCCCTCCTCGGTCCGACGAACGAGAATGGGCTGTAGGATTCCTTTCTCGCGAATGGATTGAGCGAGCGCCTCGATCGCCGTCTCATCGAAACGGTGGCGTGGCTGGTGCCGCCCGGGTCGGATCAGATCGACCGGAACCGTCTTTCCCTGGCGTACGCGATCAAGGGAGGCGTAATCCTCCGTCTCTTCACCGAGAAGCGAAGCTAACCCACGCCCGAGCCCACGACGTTTGCCTTCGTCCGTCATCCGAGCGCCTCCACTTCGTCTTGCTCCTGGCGCACCGCGGCCCCTCGCTCGCGGCGAAGGATTTCGCGGGCCAGGCGGATATAGGCCTGGGCGCCGGTCGAACGATGGTCGTAAAGCAGCACGGGCAAGCCGTGGGAGGGGGCTTCCGAAACCCGGACGTTGCGCGGGATGATCGTGTCATAGACCCGATCCCCGAAATAGGCGCGGACGTCGGAGGCGACGGATTTGCTAAGGATATTGCGCTGGTCGAACATGGTGAGCACGATGCCCATCAGCGCAAGGCCCGGATTGAGGGCGTGGCGAACGCGCTCGATCGTCTTCAGAAGGTGGCTCAAGCCCTCAAGCGCCAGGAACTCGCATTGGAGCGGAACCAGCACGGCATCCGCCGCGACCAGGGCATTCAGGCTCAACAGCCCAAGACCCGGAGGGCAATCGATCAGGACGTAGTCGATGTCGTCGAGCTTGCCCCACAGCGCCTCGCGCAGCATGTATTCCCGTTTTTGAGCATCGACAAGTTCTATTTCGGCTCCGGAAAGATCTACCGACGCCGGGATGACGACGAGTCCCGGGATCTGCGTGGCCACCATCGCGGCCTTCGCAGAGGTCCGGCCCGCCAGGACGTCATAGGAGGTAACCTTCCGGAATTCCATGCTAATTCCGAGACCTGTACTGGCGTTGCCTTGCGGATCGAGGTCCAGGACACAGACCCGTTTGCCGGTCGCCGCCAGGCCGGTCGCCAGGTTGATCGCCGTCGTCGTCTTGCCGACGCCGCCTTTTTGATTCGCTATCGCAACGATCTGCGGCGCGCTTTGTTTTGGCGTGGTGGCAGCTGTGGGACGGTCAACAAAGACGATGTCACTCGACACGGCGGACGTCTCCCAGACGAAGGATCACCCCATCCGGATCCGATTGGCTTGGAAATCGCTCAATCGCCATCTTCCAGCTTTTTTCGGCCTCGGTCAATTCCTCAAACACGCCTTTTCCTTTCAAAAATAGGCCGACGGCGCCCAAATCGAGGAAAGGCAGGGCCAAAGAAAGCAGGGAAGAAAGGGGTGCCAGGGCCCGAACCGTCACCGCATCGACCGACCAGGGGGCCAAATCCGCGATTCGGACCGAATGGATCACCGCCGAAACCCCCGTTTCCCGGGCGGCCTCCCGGAGAAACTCACATTTCCGGCCATCGCTCTCCACCAGATGCACTTTCGGAACCCCCAGGATCCCCAAAACCAGCCCAGGAAAGCCGGCGCCGCTGCCTAGATCGACGATGGACCGCGCTCCTTCCGGCAGAAGCGGGAGAAGCTGGGCCGAATCCAGGAAATGGCGGCGCCAGGAATCGGCGAGGCTTTGGCCGCCGACCAGATTGATCCGCCGCTGCCAGTGCTCCAGCAGCCGGAGATAGGCCGCGAGACGCCCGAGTGTTTCACGTGAAACATTCGTAAGCCTTTGAAATTCTTCAATTTTTAGCGTAGATGGGGCGATCGATCCCATGGCGGCGCGGTCAGGCGACCCGGGTTCGACGGTCGGATTTCTGTCGCCGCACATGGGCAAGAAGCGCGGTAAGCGCCGCCGGGGTCACGCCGGGGACCCGCGCCGCCGCCCCCAAGGTGGCCGGGCGGGCGGCGTTGAGTTTCAGCCGCGCCTCGTTCGAGAGGCCGCCGACGGCCTCAAAATCGAGATCCGGCGGCAGCAGCAAGGCTTCATCCCGGCGGAAAGCACGGATATCCGCCTCCTGGCGTTCGAAATAGGTGGCATAGCGGGCATCGATCTCCAGCTGTTCGGCGACATCCCGGCGCAAATCCCGAAGCTCAGGCCAGATCGTCACCAGCCTTTCCAGATCCAGCTCCGGATGGGCAAGCAACTGCGCGGCCGTGCGCCGAACGCCGTCCAGGTTGATGGAAAGCCCAAAGCGGGCAAGTTCGCTCGGCGTTGCCGAAAGTGCCTCTACCTGCGCTCGTGCTTTTTCGAGCGCTGCCCGTTTCGTCGTGAAGTGACGCGCGCGCACAGCGCTTACCCCGCCGATCCGGATTCCTTTTTCGGTCAGCCGCTGATCGGCGTTGTCGGCACGAAGCCGAAGCCGGTATTCGGCACGCGAGGTGAACATACGATAGGGCTCGCTTACGCCGTGTGTAATCAAATCGTCGATCAGGACACCGATATAGGCATCCGTTCGATCCAGCGTAAGGGCGTCACTTCCCGAAACGAAAAGGGCGGCGTTGAAACCGGCGACGATGCCTTGCGCGCCCGCCTCTTCATAGCCCGTCGTTCCGTTGATTTGGCCGGCCAGGAATAGCCCGGATATTCTTTTAGTTTCAAGGGATTGCGTAAGCTCCCGCGGATCGACGTAATCGTATTCGATCGCGTAGCCCGGGCGCAGCATGCGCGCCTTCTCTAAACCTGGAATCGTTTCCAGCAACTTCGCCTGCACGTCTTTGGGAAGCGACGTCGAAATCCCGTTTGGATAAACGGTGTCGTCCTCTAACCCTTCCGGCTCGAGAAAGATCTGGTGACGTGCGCGTTCGGCAAAACGAACGACCTTGTCTTCGATGGAAGGACAGTAACGCGGACCGACGCTTTCGATCTGTCCCGAATAAATCGGCGAAAGATGTAAATGTTTCCTGATCAGTGCGTGGCTCGCCCGCGTCGTGGCGGTGAGGTGGCAAGCGATCTGCGGCGTCGTGATCTTCTCGGTAAGCATCGAGAAGGGCACGGGCGGGTCATCGCCGGGCTGGCGCTGAAGCCCGGTCCAATCAATCGTCCGGCCGTCGAGCCGGGGCGGGGTGCCGGTCTTGAGGCACCCCAATCCGAAACCGGCCCGATCCAGGGTCTTGGAAAGGCCGGTCGAGGGCGCCTCTCCAACTCGGCCGGCCGGCGTTGTTTCGGTGCCGATATGAATAAGCCCGCCGAGGAAGGTGCCCGTCGTAAGCACGACGGCGCCGGCCGGGAGCACGGCGCCGGCCTCCGTTATAACCCCTTGAACGCGCTGACCTTTTTTATCAAGCGCCAGATCACCCACCGGCGCCGCCCGAAGGGTGAGGTTAGGGATCGCGCTTAAAGCCTCCGCCATCGCCTGCTTGTAAAGTCGGCGATCGGCCTGGGCCCGGGGGCCGCGAACGGCCGGCCCCTTGCTCCGGTTGAGAACCCGAAACTGGATGCCGGCGCGATCGATCGCGCGTCCCATCAAGCCATCCAGGGCATCGATCTCGCGCACCAGGTGGCCCTTGCCGACCCCGCCGATCGCTGGGTTGCAGGACATCTCCCCGATCGTGTCGAGCCGGTGGGTGATCAAGAGCGTACGCGCACCGATGCGGGCCGCCGCGGCGGCGGCTTCCGTGCCGGCATGGCCGCCGCCCACGACAATCACGTCGTAACGGTTCCGTTTCATGGCGGCAAACCTAGTCGCCGCCCGGATCGCTGTCAAAATGGGAAGGGCCGGGGGCCTTACTTGCCGATGCAGAACTCGGCGAAGAGACGGTCGAGCACGTCTTCCACGTCGACCCGGCCGGTGATCCGGCCAAGGGCGCGAACCGCGAGCCGCAAGTCTTCCGCCGCCAGCTCCGGCGCGCTTGCTTTCGAAAACCGCTCCAGCGCCTGCGCGCAGTCTTCCAGGCTCACCCGATGGCGAAGCCGCGTTAAAGGCGGCGAACCGCTTCCTTCCATGCGGGCCTCGATCTCCTTTTCCAGGCGCCGGAGAAGAACGTCCATCCCTTCCCCCGTCTTCGCGGAAATCGAGATCGCGTCTATGTTTTCGACGCGTGGATTTTCGATTGTTCCATGAAGGTCCGCCTTCGTGATCACCGGAATGCTGTTTTTATCCACAAGGGCGCGGGTTTCAGGATCGCATTCCGGCCATGCGTTTCCATCGAAAAGAGTGAGCCTCAAGTCCGATTCCGAGGCGCGCTTGCGGGCACGTTTCACCCCTTCCCGTTCGACCGTACCCTTGGGCTCCCTAAGACCCGCCGTATCCGCAACCACGACCGGAAACCCGCCGAGATCGAGTCCTACTTCCACGATGTCGCGAGTCGTACCGGGTTCTTCCGAGACGATTGCCGCCTCGCGCCGTGCGATCGCATTCAACAACGTCGACTTGCCTGAATTCGGAGCACCCAGAAGCACGATCCAGAACCCTTCTCGCAGCCGCTCCCCACGCCGGTTGTCGTCGAGATGGACGCAAATCTCTTCCGCCACCCGCGCCGCCGCTTCGCCTGCGCTCGCCACCACGTCTTTCGGAAGTTCCTCATCGACGAAGTCGATCTCAGCCTCGATGCGGGCCAGCGCCTGAAGCAATGCCTCCCGCCAGCCTTCGTAGCGTTCGCGCAAGCCGCCTTCGAACTGACGCAACGCCTGACGGCGCTGGGCCGCCGTCTCCGCCTGGACCAGGTCGGCCAAGCCCTCCACCTCCGTCAGGTCCAGCTTGCCGTTTTCGAAGGCCCGCCGGGTAAATTCGCCGGGATCCGCCAGCCTCAGGCCCGAAAGACGGGAAAGAGCGGCCAGCACGTCCCCGACGCAGGCCCGCCCGCCATGGAGGTGAAGCTCCGCCACCGCCTCGCCGGTAAAGCTTTTCGGAGCCGGGAACCAAAGGGCAAGGCCGCTATCCAGGGCCTCGCCCGTCGCCGGGTCGCAAAGCCGGACACGGCTCGCGCGTCGCGCTTCCGGCAGGGGTGCGCCAGAAAGGTTTGAGAGGGCCCAGCCCGCCTTCTCGCCGGAGATGCGGATCACCGCGATCCCGGCGCGGGCCTGCCCGCTGGCAAGGGCGAAGATCGTATCCTGCCGCATCGAAATCTCATCTTCCTTGAATGGAGCTGGATTTGCCTAGTCGTCCGCCTCATTGCGATCGAGCATCAGGCGGAGAACGCGGCCGTTATCCCGAAGGTGGACGAGAAGAATTTCGTCGGCGTCCTGTTTCGTTTCGCAGCGGTACCATACGCCTTCCGGATAGACGACGACGGTCGGACCCGTTTCGCACGCATCCAAACAGCCTGCCTTGTTGATCCGAATGTCGCTGAGGCCAAGCTCCTTCACCCGTTGTTTCATGTGATCGCGAAGGGCCAGACTTCCCTTCGCCGCGCAACATCCCCGCGCATCCTCAGGGTCGCGCGCGTTCACGCAAACGAAGACGTGCTTGCGGTAACGCGGCGAGGGGTCTTCCGACTTTCGGGGCATCGGTTCCGTTTGCCTTCTCTCTTACATCCCGCGGGCATCCCGTGGGCATCCCGTGGGCATCCCGTGGGCAAAGAATGCACTTACGACGCAAACTAAGGCATGGGATAATCCCTCGCAATGCCACCAACTTTGCCTGTCTTTGCAGGCCGGTCGTGATGTCGCGCAATCTGCTCGATCAGGAAACAAGTCCCTATCTGCTGCAACACAAGGACAACCCCGTCCACTGGCAGCCTTGGGGGGAAACGGCGCTTCAAGCCGCCGGCGAGCGGGACGTCCCCATTCTCCTTTCCATCGGCTATGCCGCCTGCCACTGGTGCCACGTCATGGCCCATGAAAGCTTCGAGGACCCAGAAACGGCGGCGATCATGAACGCTAAGTTCGTGAACGTGAAGCTCGACCGCGAAGAACGTCCGGACCTCGATGTCATTTATCAGACCGCGCTTGCCTTGATGGGCGAGCATGGCGGTTGGCCGCTTACGATGTTCCTGACGCCGGCCGGCGAGCCTTTCTACGGCGGCACCTATTTCCCCGCGGCTGCGGCCTTTGGGCGTCCGGCCTTCCGCGATCTCCTTGCCAGCGTTGCCCACATCTATCAAGACGAGCCCGACAAGGTGGCGGACAACGTCACCGCGCTTCGCGACGGCATCGCGCGCATGGCGACGATGAACGTCGAAGGGAAACTCCAGCCGGAATTTCTCGAACAGACCGCGCGCAGTCTCTTCCGTATCGTCGACCGAAAATATGGGGGCATCGGCAAGGCGCCGAAATTCCCTCAAACACCGATCTTCGAATTTCTCTGGCGGGCCCACAAACGGGGCCAGGGAGCGCCCTTCGCAGGTGCCGTGACGCGCACGCTTTCCCATCTTTGCCACGGCGGAATTTACGATCACCTGGGCGGCGGCTTCGCCCGCTACTCGACGGATAAGGAATGGCTGGTGCCGCATTTCGAGAAGATGCTCTACGACAACGCCCAGCTGATCGAATTCTTGACCCTGGTCTGGCAGGAAACTCGCGATCCTTTCTTTGCCGCATCTATCGAGGCGACCGTCGAATGGGTCTTTCGGGAAATGCAACACGCCGAAGGCGGTTTCCTGAGCAGCCTGGACGCCGACAGCAAGGGCGGCGAGGGCGCCTTTTACGTATGGACGGAAGCGGAAATCGATTCCCTGCTCGCCGGCGATGCCGGTCCTTTCAAGACCGCCTACGACGTCAAACCGGGCGGCAATTGGGAGGGGAAGACGATTCTCCGCCGAAACGCCGACGGTGCCTTGCCGGAATGGGATGCGGACTTCGAGGCAAGACTCAAGGCGGCGCGCCAGGCCCTGTTCGCGGCGCGCAAACGAAGGCCCAGGCCCGCGACCGACGACAAGGTACTGGCCGACTGGAACGGCCTCATGATCGCAGCCCTTGCCTTCGCAAGCGCCGTCTTCGAAAGGCCGGAATGGGAAGCGGCGGCACGGAAGGCGTTTCGTTTCGTTAGCGAAAAGATGACGGCCGCCGATGGCCGGCTTCGTCACTCTTGGTGCCGGGACGTGCTTCGCCACCCGGCGACGCTCGACGATTATGCGCAAATGACACGGGCCGCCCTTGTCCTATACGAGACGACACAAGAAGCAGCCTATCTCGAGCAGGCGAAACGTTGGGTTGAGATCGTGCACGCACGCTATTGGGATCCCAAAACCGGCGGCTGCTTCCTCACCGCAGATGATCTTTCCGATGTCATCGCGCGCATGAAACCGGCCAGCGATCATGCGGCTCCTTCCGGAAATGGAACGATGGCAGGCGTGTTTGCGCGCCTCTTCTACCTGACCGGCAACACCGCCTACCGTGACCGCGCCGATGAGACGATCCGTGCCTTCGCCGGCGAGGCGAGCCACAACCCGGTCGGCTTCGCGACGCTGCTGAACGCCTTCGAGTTCTTGAACGAGGCAATTCAGATCACGATCTTGGGCGAGCTTAAGGACGAGGAAACCCGCGCTCTTCTTCGTGCCGTCCACGGCGTTTCGCTTCCCACCTGTGTGCTTCTTGTCGTCGGCGACGCAGCCGCGCTGCCGGCCGGTCACCCGGCGCACGCCAAGGAACGCGTGGACGGCAAGGCCACCTGCTACATCTGCTATGGGCCGGTCTGCGGAACGCCGATCACGGAAGCGGCCGCCCTCGAAGCGGCGCTCCGGCAATCCGGATAAGGAGGAAACGATGCCAAAGCTTTCATTCGCGACCCCCATCGGCACAATCACGCTCACGGAAGAAGGCGGCAAGATTACCGGACTTACTTGGGGAACCGTCAGAAACCCGCAAGCAACCCCGCTCCTTCGGGAGGCGCGGAGTCAGTTGAGCGCTTACCTGAAGGGGGGGCGCCAGGATTTCGATCTGCCGCTTGCCCCCCAGGGCACGGCTTTCCAAAAGGCCGTCTGGCGGTCCATGCGGAAGATCCCTTACGGCAAGACGCAAAGCTATGGCGCGCTTGCGAAGAAACTGAAAAGCGGGCCCCGTGCGGTGGGCGGCGCAAGTTCGCGCAACCCCATCCCGATCTTCATCCCGTGCCACCGCGTGCTCGCCGCCCATGGCGGCCTCGGCGGCTATTCCGCGAAGGGTGGGGTGAAGACGAAGCGCCGCCTGCTCGCCCTGGAAAACACAACCCTCGCGCCCTGACGCCCGGGTGACAAGGCGGGACCGGCGGGATATCCTTCACCGAAAACCGGCCGAAAACCGGGGTAAAAAACAACCCGATCCGGGCCAGGGGGGAACCATGAGTGACATCCAGATCCAAGCCTCCGATGGGGGCACGTTTTCCGCCTATCTCGCAAAACCCGCCGCGAGCGCCGCGCCGGGGCTTGTGCTCATTCAGGAAATCTTCGGTGTGAACAAGGAGATGCGGGAAAAGGCGGATCGTTTTGCCGAAGCCGGTTTCATCGTTGCCTGTCCGGATCTGTTCTGGCGCCAGGAGCCCGGCATCCAGCTCACGGATCAGAGCCAGGAAGAATGGGACAAGGCCTTCGCCCTTTACCAGGGCTTCCACGAGGCGAAAGGCATCCAGGATCTGATCTCGACCCTGTTCCACCTGCGATCCCTGTCTGAGTGCCCGGGCGACGTCGGCACGGTCGGCTACTGCTTAGGCGGTAAGCTGGCCTATCTGATGGCGACGCGCTCGGATGTGGATTGCTCCGTTTCCTATTACGGGGTCGGCATCGAAGGGGCGCTGGAGGAAGCGAATGCGATCATGCGGCCACTGCTGCTCCACATCGCCGAAGAGGATCAGTTCGTCTCGAAGGAAGCCCAGGCCGAAGTCAAGGAGGCCTTGAGCGCCCGCGCCTTCGTCACGATCCACTCCTACCCAGGCGTCGACCATGCCTTTGCGCGGGCGAGGGGGACCACCTACAACCAGGACGCGGCCGAGCTTGCCAATCAACGCACGCACGCCTTCCTGAAAGAACATCTCGGCTAAGCATGATTGAGACAACCGGCGCCGTCCGTTTCCATGAAACCGGAGGGCCGGAAGTCCTCCGATGGGAAACGGCGCCGATCGAAGCCCCCGGGCCCGGGGAAGCCTGCATTCGTCACACGGCGATCGGTTGCAATTTTCACGACACCTATGTGCGAAGCGGGCTTTATCCGGTTCCTTTCTTGCCCGCCATTCCAGGCGTCGAGGCGGCCGGCGTCGTCGAGGCGGTAGGCGATGGGGTGAGCGGGGTCCGCGTCGGCGATCGCATCGCCTATGCTTCCTTTTTGCTTGGCGCCTACGCGGAACGCCGGCTCATTCCTGCCGCAAGCCTCGTCAAACTGCCGGACGACATTCCCGACGACCTTGCCGCCGGCCTCATGGTCAAGGGCATGACGGCTTGCTACCTGCTCCGCCGCAGCCACCGGGTGGAAAAAGGCGAAACCGTGCTCGTCCATGCGGCGGCCGGCGGGGTCGGTCTTATCCTCTGCCAATGGGCGAAGCATCTGGGAGCCACCGTCATCGGCACGGTGGGAAACAAGGAAAAGGCGGAGCTTGCGGCACGTCACGGCTGCGACCATCCGATCCTTTACCGCGACGAGGACTTCGTCGCACGCGCGCGCGCGATCACGAAGGGCGAGGGGGTCGCCGTCGTCTACGACTCGGTGGGCCAAGACACCTTCTTCGGCTCGCTTGATTGCCTCATGCCCTTCGGGCTAATGGTGAGTTTCGGTCAGTCGTCCGGAAAAATTCCTCCCTTCGACGTCATCGACCTCATGGCGAAAGGCTCGCTTTTCCTCACGCGCCCGTCGCTTTTTACCTATATCGCGAAGCGTGAGGACCTGCTGGTGACAGCAGCAGAAGTGTTCGATGCCGTGCGCTCCGGCGCCTTCGGCGTCGAAATTCGTCAGACCTACGACTTGCGGGAAGCGGCAACCGCGCACAGCGACATCGAGGCGCGACGAACGATGGGCGTTTCGATCCTCCGCCCTTGAGGGAACGTGTTTTCCGGCGATGGCGGGCTTTACGTATTCATCGAATCGAAGAAATCGTCGTTGTTCTTCGTCGACTTTAGTTTGTCCAACAGGAACTCCATCCCATCCGTCGGCCCCATCGGCATCAGGATCCGGCGCAGCACCCACATCTTCGACAGCCGGCCCTTATCGACCAGCAATTCTTCCTTGCGGGTACCGGATTTCGTGATGTCGATGGAGGGGAAGGTGCGCTTGTCGGCAAGCTTGCGGTCGAGAATGATTTCGGAATTACCCGTGCCCTTGAATTCTTCGAAGATCACCTCGTCCATACGCGAGCCGGTGTCGATAAGCGCGGTGGCAATGATCGTGAGCGAGCCGCCTTCCTCAATGTTCCGTGCCGCGCCGAAGAACCGCTTCGGCCGCTGCAACGCGTTGGCATCGACGCCGCCCGTCAGCACCTTGCCGGAAGATGGCACGACGGAGTTGTAGGCGCGCGCAAGACGCGTGATCGAATCAAGAAGGATGATGACATCGCGCTTATGTTCGACCAGGCGCTTCGCTTTCTCGATCACCATCTCGGCAACTTGCACGTGACGTACTGCCGGCTCGTCGAAAGTCGAGCTGATCACTTCGCCGCGCACCGAACGCGCCATGTCCGTCACTTCTTCCGGGCGCTCATCCACCAAAAGAACAATCAGGTAACACTCCTTGTGATTCGCCATGATGGAGTGGGCGATGTTCTGCAACATCATTGTCTTACCGGTGCGTGGCGGTGAGACGATCAGTGCGCGTTGACCTTTTCCGAGCGGTGCAATGAGGTCGACGACCCGCGATGTTACGTCCTTTAATTTCGGTTCTTCGATTTCTAGGTTTATTTTTTCTTCCGGATAAAGCGGCGTGAGGTTGTCAAAATTGATGCGGTGGCGGGTGGCCTCTGGATCCTCGAAGTTAACGGCATTCACTTTCAGAAGCGCGAAGTAGCGTTCCCCATCCTTCGGGGAACGGATCTGTCCTTCGACCGTATCGCCCGTGCGAAGGCCGAAGCGGCGTATCTGGCTTGGCGAGACATAGATATCGTCCGGGCCGGGAAGATAGTTCGCCTCGGGCGAGCGCAGGAATCCGAATCCGTCTTGAAGGATTTCGAGAACGCCGTCGCCAAAGATGGCCGTGTCGTTCTCGGCGAGCTGCTTCAAGATCGCAAACATCATGTCCTGCTTGCGCAACGAGCTTGCGTTTTCGATCTTAAGCTCCTCGGCATAGGCCAGAAGGTCTGCCGGAGCTTTGGTCTTAAGTTCCTGTAATTTCATTGAATTTCATCTAGGTTGCGAGGGGTGCGGCAATGGCCGGAAGGGGGAGCCGAGAGTCGGCTTGGGGTCGGAGCTTGTCCACAGACTCCCGGGAAGCCTCCGGAGGTCATTTCTATTTTCAGATGGAGTGCGGGTGGAAGAATTCCGCTTGACCGAAAACAGTAGCGAACGAATGGGGAGAAGTCAAACCCAGAGTTTCAGCGCCTTACCCGCGGTTACCCGCATCAGAAGGGCTTCACGATTACTAAAATGACGATCCCGATCATCAGCACCGTCGGCACCTCGTTCATCTTTCGGTAGAACGCGGCCGATCGCCCGTTCCGGTCCGCCAAGAAATCCTTGCGCCACCGCGCAAGCACACCGTGAAATCCCGTCATCGTAAAGACGAGCACGAGTTTTGCGTAGACCCACCCGGCCGACCAATCCACCGCGCCCGGGGTCAGAAGCAAAAGGCCGCCGGAAAGAAAGGCGGCGAGCATGGCCGGATTGATGATGATGCGAAGCAGGCGGCGTTCCATCACCTTCAGCATTTCGGACGCTTCGCCGTCGGTCGCGGCTTCTGCGTGATAGACGTAGAGTCTCGGCAGGTAAAGCATGCCCGCCATCCAGGCGATGACGAAGACGACGTGGAAGGCCTCGGTCCATTTGTGCCATTCAATCAACAGATCTTCCATCGCCGTTCCTTCCTGCGCGGTCCATTCTTAGCTGCGGTTTGGACATCCTAAAAAATTCTCCGGGCAAATGCGCGTACCGGTTTCGGACTCAAGGGCGCGCTTGCGTTCGCGCGCCTGCGATACAAGCTCGGCAAGCCCGTGGATGAAATCCGGCGCGCTGCCCACCGTTGCTACGCGCGCATAACCTGGAACGCCTTCAGCGGCTGCAATCTCGCGGTATTGAATATCGAGCTCGACAAGCGTTTCGGAATGCTCCGACACGAAGGCAATCGGAACGATCACGACCGGCACGCGGTCCTTCGCGGCACGCGCGATTTCGTCATCGAGCGAGGGGCCGATCCATTCCAGTGGTCCGACCCTGCTTTGGTAACAGATCGCCCAATCAAACTCGGGTTGTTTAAGTTCCGCGATAACCCTCTTTACCGCCTCGTTCACCTGCCATTCGTACGGGTCTCCCGCTGCCACGATCTTCTTCGGTAATCCATGAGCCGAGAAAAGGACGCGTGGTCTTCCGCCTTCTTTTTCAAGCGTTTCGCCAAGAAGTTTTGCGACGGCCCGGCAAAATCCGGCGGCCAGCGGATAGCAGCAGACCGCATAGGCAGGAGCAAGGACCCCCGCCTTCGCCGCTGCCTTCTTCCATGCCGCAAGCGAAGACGCGCTCGTCGTCGTGGAGAATTGCGGGTAGAGCGGCAGCAGCACGACGTCGTCCGGCGACCAAGCCTTCACCGCGGCGGCCGTTTCCGCGCTCATCGGGTGCCAGTGACGCATGGCGATGAAGACGCGATATTCGCGGGCTTCCCCGTGGGTGGCGAGTTCGGTTTCAAGGGCCGTTGCCTGTGCTTGGGTTGGGGACAGGATCGGCGAGCCGCCGCCGAGTTGGGCATAAATCTCTCGGGCAACCGGCGCACGGCGCTTTGAAATCAGGCGCGCCAAGAAGTAGCGCAAGGGTTGGGGTAGGCGAAGAATGGCCCGGTCATGGAAAAGGTTGAACAGGAACGGCTCGACCGCTTCCTGCTTATCCGGCCCGCCCAGATTGAAAAGAACGACGGCGGTTTTTCCCATCAAACGGCGCTCCGGACGATTCCCAAAAGTTCCGATACGTGCTCCAGCGGCGTTTCCGGGACGACGCCGTGGCCAAGGTTAAAGACGAAGGGGCCCGATCCCAGGGCCCTGAGAATTCGCATCGTTTCTTCATGCATCCATTTCCCACCCTCGACCAGCGCCCCTGGGTCCAGGTTTCCCTGGATGCAAACCTTCGTCTGGAGCTCCACTGCCGCCCATTGCGGGGAGGTGGCGGTATCGATGCTAACGCCATCTACCCCGCTTCGTTCGGCATAGTCCTTGTAGAGCGCATCGATGCCGCGTGGAAAGCCGATCACCGGCGCTTGTGGGACGGTGGCCCGCAAATTTCGAACGATCGCTTGGGTTGGTCTGAGCCCATACGCCTCAAACGCCCCCGGTGAAAGCACGCCGGCCCAACTGTCGAATATCTGGACGGCATCGGCGCCGGCTTTAATCTGACGAATCAGATGTTGGGAGGTGGCATCGATGAGAATATCCAGAAGTTTGGCAAAGGACCCCGGTTCCGTTTCTGCCCAGCGCCTTGCCCTCAAAAAGTCGTGGCTTATCTCTCCCTCAATCATGTAAGCGGCAAGCGTCCAGGGCGCGCCGACAAAACCGATCAAGGCAATCTCCGGTGCAAGCGCCCTGCGAAGCCGTGCAATCGTCTCATAAACCGGCTGAAGTTTTGCCTCCATGCCCCCTTGCTTCAGCCCCTTCAAATCTTCAGCCGTTCTTAAGGGATCGAGCCTAGGCCCCCTGCCCTCGGTAAAGGTGACGTCCTGGCCAAGCGCATCCGGTACCACGAGGATGTCCGAAAAGACAATTGCCCCATCCAGAGAAAAGCGCCGGATTGGTTGCAACGTCGCCTCAACCGCAAGCTCCGGGGTATAGCAAAAATCCAGGAACGTTCCTGCCTGGCTTCGCAGCTCCCGATATTCCGGAAGATAACGTCCCGCTTGTCGCATAAGCCAGACCGGCGGCGGTGTGATAACCTCTCCACCTAACGCTCGAAGCAGTGGTTTTGCGGACTTCAGTATTTCCAAGGACTCATTCGCGGGTACTGAGGCTACTTCTTCTTCATCTATATAAGAGTCTTAAAGAAGGTAGTGGTGGTAGTGGGGGAGAAAAAATAGGGGATTATGGGTTCTCCTGTATACGCTCCACAGAGAGACAAAAGAAGAAACCGCCCGAAGCCAGCCTATCTCCCGAGGCGGTTTTCTTTGATTGGTGTTTCAAACGGGCGTGGATAACGTTATCCCAGTGTTAAAATATCCTATAAGGAAAAATGAGAAACGAGGATGGATTCAGTCAGGTGTATGAAAAACGGCAGATGCTCACAATTGATACAATGAATTCCACATGGCTTCGGTAAAAAACTTCCACCTTCATCTCGTGTCGGATGCAACAGGTGAGACGATCAACAGCATCGTGCGCGCCTGCCTTGTTCAATTCGAAGACGTCACCATCGAAGAGCGTGCTTGGTTTCTTATTCGTACGCAGTCACAGATTCAACGCGTCCTTGATGCAGTCGAATCGGATCGGGGCATTGTCCTCTTTACCTTGGTGAATGCAGCCCTTCGTGAAGCCCTGGAAGAGGGCTGCGAGCGGTTGAAGATTCCATGTATCCCGGCGCTGGATCCGGTCATGGGCGCGCTTCGTGGTTTTTTTGGGGTGGAGAGCAAAGATCAACCCGGTCGCCAGCATGCACTGGACGAGAAATATTACCAGCGGATCGACGCCATGAACTTCACACTTCTCCATGATGATGGGCAGCATGTGTGGGATTTGGATAATGCGGATATTGTGCTCGTCGGCGTGTCGCGGACATCGAAGACCCCGACATGCGTTTACCTTGCGAACCGGGGAATTCGGGCGGCAAACGTACCGATCGTACCAGGCTCGCCGCTGATAGACGCGATCGATAGGGCGACGCAACCGCTCGTGGTGGGTCTTACGATGGACCCGGCGCGTCTGGTCGAAGCGCGTCAATCACGCTTGCCTCAGGCAGGCGCCCCGGATGGTTACGCGGATTTCGAGAAGGTGCGGGACGAAATGCTGGATGCCCGGCGACTCTTTACTGAACGCGAATGGCCCGTCATCAATGTCACGCGGCGCTCCGTCGAGGAGACGGCCTCGGCGATCCTGCAGCTCTATGCCGAGCGGCGAAAGCCCGCCCGCCATGCCTGATCCGGGAAAACGCGTCGTGCTTGCCTCGGCAAGCCAGGTTCGCGCCCGCCTGCTTCGCGAGGCCGGCGTCGTTTTCGAGGTCGAGCCGGCCCATGTGGACGAAGCAGAAGTAAAGCTAGGCATGCGGGCCGAGCCCGTCGAGGCGGTGACCGAAGCCTTGGCGTTTCTCAAGGCGCAACACGTCTCCCGCCGCTTTCCGGACGCCTTTGTGGTCGGTGCGGATCAGATGCTCGAATGCGAGGGCAAGCGTTTCGATAAACCGGCAAATCTCGACCAGGCCCGCGCCCAGCTTGGCTCGCTTCGTGGTCGCGCCCACGACCTCATCGGCTGCACGGTCGTGGTAAAGGAAGGAGCGAGGCTGTGGCATCATATTGGTCGGGTGACGCTCGAAATGCGCCCCTTCAGCGAGGCTTTTCTGGACGCCTACCTTGCGGCCATGGGCGACGAGGCGCTCCGATCGGTCGGCGCCTATCAGTTGGAAGGGCGCGGCGTGCAGTTATTCTCGCGCGTCAACGGCGACTATTTCACGATTCTGGGGTTGCCCCTTTTGCCGCTGCTCGATTTTTTGCGGGGTTGCGAGGTGTTGGATCGATGAGCGTCACCGGAAAGGCACTTCTCGCCGGCGTGATGGGCTGGCCGGTCGCCCATTCCCGCTCGCCGTTGCTTCACGGCTATTGGCTGAAGCATTACGGAATCGATGGCGCCTACATTCCGCTGCCGGTGCACCCGGAGAGTCTGGAGGCGGCGCTCCGCACGCTGCCACTCTTGGGTTTCGTCGGCGTCAATCTGACGACGCCCCATAAGGAGGCTGCCCTTGCCATCGTTGATGAGGCGGATGCGTTTTCCGAACGGATCGGTGCGGTCAACACGGTAACGGTACAAGCCGACGGCATGCTTGCGGCGACGAACACGGATGGCTTTGGTTTTCTGGAGAACCTTCACGACGGCGCGCCAGGCTGGCAGGCCAGCTTGGGGCCGGCCGTCGTCATCGGGGCGGGGGGCGCCGCGCGGGCGATCGTAGCCGCCCTTCTCGATCATGGAGTGAGCGAAATGCGGCTCGTAAACCGGACGGACAAACACGCGGCCGCCCTCGTCGCGGCGCTTGGCGGTTCCATCGAGATTTACGCCTGGGAGGCACGCACCGAAGCGCTCACCGGCGCCAGCCTGCTCGTCAATGCGACGACCCTTGGCATGAATGAAAAGCCGCCCTTGGAGCTCGATCTTGAGAAGCTACCTAAACAAGCCGTCGTCACCGACATCGTCTACACACCCCTGGAAACACCGCTTCTTAAGGCGGCCAAGGCGCGAGGCAATCCCACCGTCGATGGCCTTGGTATGCTGCTTCACCAGGCGCGGCCGGGCTTTCGGATGTGGTTCGGAAAAGGGGCGAAAGAGGGCGACGTCGACCCACAGGTTACCCCGGAACTCCGCGCTTACGTTGGCAAGGATTTGGGCGGATGAATCACGGCATGGTCGTCATCGGGCTTACCGGGTCGATCGGCATGGGCAAGACGACCGCAGCCAAGATGTTGCGGCATCTCGGCCTTCCCGTCTTCGACGCGGATGCCGTCGTTCATGAATTACAAGGCCCCGGCGGTGCCGCGCTTCCGAAAATTTCGAAGGCCTTTCCCGGTCTCGTGAAGAAAGGCGCCCTTGATCGGGAAGGCCTGGCGGAACGCGTCTTCGAGGAGCCGGAAAGCCTGCATAGGCTTGAAGAAATCGTCCATCCTCTCGTGCATGCGGCGGAACGGCGCTTTCTTATGCGTGCCGCCGCCGGGCGCGCAGACCTCGCCGTGCTCGAAATTCCGCTTCTTTTCGAAAGCGGAGCCGAACACCGCTGCGATTTCACAATCGTCGTGACGGCGCCTTCCTTCGTTCAGGAGGCGCGCGTGCTTCGGCGCGCCGGCATGACGGCGACCAAGCTTCACGCCATCCTGGCTCAGCAGACGCCGGATGCCGAGAAACGGAAACGTGCCGATTTTGTCGTGCCGACGGGCATGGGGCATCATCATACGTTGAACGCGCTTCGGGAAATTGTCAGACTGATTCGAAGACGAAAAGATAGCCCAACGGAATAGGCCCAGCGGAATAGGAAAAAACGATGCGTCAGATCGCGCTCGATACGGAAACAACGGGCTTAAGTCCCTCGGCCGGCCATCGCATCGTCGAGATCGGCTGCATAGAACTCGTCAACCACATTCCGACGGGCAATCATTTTCACCGCTACGTGAATCCAGAACGCGGAATACCGGAAGAGGTCGTCCAGATCCACGGGCTGACCGAGGACTTCTTGAGCCGCCATCCGGTCTTTGCCGATCTGGCGGATGACTTCCTGACCTTCATCGGCGATGCGCCGCTCGTCATCCACAACGCGGAATTCGATCTGGCGTTTCTGAACGCCGAGCTGGCGCGCTTAAGCCTGCCCGCTCTCGAATCAGAGCGTTGCATCGACACGCTCATGCTCGCGCGCCAGCGATTCCCGGGCGCGCCTGCTTCTCTGGATGCGCTGTGCAAGCGTTTCGGTGTTGACAATTCCGAGCGTGAAAAACATGGTGCGCTGCTTGATAGTGCGCTTCTGGCCGAGGTCTATCTCGAACTCGTCGGCGGACGGGAACCGGGATTGAGCCTGACCGTTGCCGAGGCAAAGGCCACACACCGGATAACGGACCCCGAGAAGTCTTCCCGCGAACCGCGGCCCCATAAGCCGACGGAAGAAGAGGGCATTGCCCATGCGACGCTTCTCACTCGGCTGAAAGACCCGATTTGGGAATCGTGAAGGTGAAGATCGTTTAAGAGGCGGCGCCCGCCCCCTGCTGCTCACCCTGATAGCGCGCACGGTAAAGGGCCGCGAAGTCAACCGGGTTGATCAACATCGGCGGCAGGCTGCTTTCCTGGGTAAGGCCTGCAACGATGCTGCGTACGAAAGGAAAGAGATAGCGCGGACACTCGATGTAAAGGGCCGGCTTCAGATGCTCTTCCGCCAGGTTCGTGAGCGTAAATACGCCGGCATAGGTGAGCTCGAGAATAAAAATCGATTCCGCTTCCGTCTTCGCCTCGCAACGTACGCCGAGCGTGACTTCATAGGTATCCTCCTGCAGATCCCGGGTGGCGACCTCGATGTTGATGTCCACGTTCGGGGCCTGGGTGAGGCTCGAAATGCTCTCCGGCGCCCTGGGAATCTCGAAGGAAAGGTCCCGGATGTACTGGCCGCGAATCGTGAGCGGTGTCCCTTGCTGGGCGGTGGCTCCGCCAGACGCGGGCGCTTCGGTTGGATTCTTGGATCCGTTGTCACGCATGGTCGCACTCCCTTGGGCCAGGCAGGCAAGTGGCTAACACGGATCGTCACCATGGACAACCGGGTTGACCCTCATCCGCCCTCCTTGGGATCGGGCCCCTCCCGAGGCTTTGCCGTCTCTTCTTCTCGGACCCCCCGGTAGACGCCCTCGATGGTCCCGCCGCCCGCGTCCGGCTCCCCGGGCCCGGCCTGAATTCGGCCCAAGTGCAAAAGACGCCTTGCAATGAGGCCACGGAGGAAGGCGCGGAAAGGGGGCAGGAATAGCAGGAATCCAAGGCCATCCGTGACGAATCCAGGCGTGATCAAGAGCGCGCCCGCCACCAGCAGGCAAAGGCCGTCGAACACCGCATGGGCCGGAAAATGATTCGCCCCGAGGCTGGCCTGGGCCTGGCGAAGCACGCTGAGGCCCTGGATCCGGAAGAGCGCCGTGCCCAGCATCGCGGTCAGGATGACGATCGCTAGCGTCGGCCAGAGGCCAAGGGCGCCGCCGACCTCGATGAAGACGGCGATCTCGACGAGCGGGGTGACGAGGAACAAGAAAAAAAGGAATGGAATCATCTGCTTCGATGCCAGCTTGCAAAGTTTTCACAAGAATATACAAGCTGGTAAGGAAGCGCCTATATATACATATACCGTCGGAAGGGCCGCCCGATTGAGTGCGCCCGGCGAACCTTCTTTGAGGCGTATCGGGAAGACCCCGCCTTGCAGGTTCGGGAGAGGCTTGAGCCTTGCAGTTCATCGACATTCTCTTTTTTGCCGCCATCGCGGCTTTCCTGGTTTTCCGGCTGTGGAGCGTGCTTGGCCGCCGCAGCGGGCTGGACCGCCGCCCGCCGTCTTCTTCCTGGACGCTGCGCGGAAGGGAGGAAGAGCCTACCCATGCGAAGCGCGAGCCAAGGGAAGACAAGGTGATTCGCCTGCCGGACCGGAACGCCGAAAGCGAAGCGCCGGCCCGCACCGCGGCCTCGTCTCAATCCCCCCTCGCCCAGGCTTTTGATGCCATGCAAAAGAAGGATCGCAATTTCAGCGCCGAAGAGTTTCTGGTCGGCGCCCGCGTCGCCTTCGAGATGGTGGTCGGCGCCTTTGCGAAAGGCGACAAGGACGCGCTCCGCTCCCTTCTCAGCAAGGAAGTCTTCTCGCGCTTTGCCGCCGCCATCGATGCGCGCAAGGCCAAGCACGAAACACTTGAAGTGACGATCACCGGAATTTCGGATGCTGAAGTGACGGATGTCGTCTACCAAGGTGGCGTTGGGCGGATCGCCGTGCGCTTTCTTTCCGAGCAGATCAAGTTCACGCGGGAGAAAGACGGCGCCATCGTCGAAGGCGATCCGAACACCGTGCGCTCGGTGACCGATACCTGGACGTTCGAGCGCGATCTTCGTTCGCGGAATCCCAACTGGATGCTGGTTGCCACCCACGGACCGGCATGAGGGTATGCGCGCGTCCCGCTCGCTTCTCTTCCTCGTTCTTTTCCTGCTCATCGCCTGCGAGGCCGAACCGCCGGCACCCTTCCAGCTCATACCGGTCGGCTTCAAATCCCTGCCCGGTTGGGCGGAGGATCACGTTGAGGAAGGCTTAGACGCCTTTCGCAAAGGCTGCCCCCGTCTTGTCGCGCGCGCCGAGACCGCGAAAAAATGGGCGGAGGTCTGCGAAAAAGCAGGTCACGTGGCATTGGCTGACGAGGCGCACGCGCGGCGTTTCTTCGAAGATCACTTCACGCCCCATCGCGTTCTGGGCCGTGGAAAGGGTGCGGGCCTCTTCACCGGTTATTACGAAGCCTCCCTTCGCGGCGCCCGGGAAAAGGACGCACGCTACCGGATCCCGGTCTATGGTCGGCCCGCCGATCTCGTCATGGTGGATCTGGGCCGCTTTCGCGCTTCGTTGCGCGGACGGGTGATCGCCGGGCGCGCCGAGGGGGGCGAACTCAAACCTTACGCGACGCGCGCCGAGATCGAGGCCGGGGCCTTGGCAGGCAAGGGCCTGGAGTTTCTTTGGGTCGACGACCCGGTGGACCTATTCTTCCTCCATATCCAGGGCTCGGGCCGGGTCGAGATGAAGGATGGCTCGATCCTTCACCTCAACTACGCCGGTAAGAACGGCCACGACTACCGCTCGATCGGGGCTGCGTTGATCGCGCGCGGCGAAATTTCGAAAGACGAAGCCTCGATGCCGGCCCTTCGCAAGTGGCTCACGGCCCATCCGAAGAAGATGCAAGAAATCTTCGAAGGAAACCCCTCCTTCGTTTTCTTCCAGGAACGGAAAGAGGAAGACCCGATCGGAACGCTCGGCGTGCCCTTGACGGCCGGACGAAGCCTTGCCATCGACCGCGCCTTTCTTCCCTTGGGCGCGCCGGTCTGGCTGGATACGGTCGCCCCGCTCGATGCGTCAAAGCCGCTTCGCCGTCTCGTCGTCGCCCAGGACACCGGCGGCGCGATCAAGGGCGCCGTGCGTGGGGATTTGTTCTGGGGGGTTGGCGAAGAAGCCGAACGGAACGCAGGTTCGATGAAGGTCAGAGGCAGCTACTACCTCCTGCTTCCGAAAGATTGATCGCACGCGGCGCGGGCTTCCCTCAGCCAGCCTTGCCTTTGCCCCCGCTTCCCCCCATGCTGAACGGCGCAGAACGCCTTCTTGACGGCCGCCATTTCATCCAATTTCAAGGGGCCCCTCGATGCCATCGCCAAGGGTTCGCGTAGGCCTCTTCGTCACCTGCCTCGTCGATCTCGTCCGCCCGCAAGTGGGCTTTGCCGCCGCCCGTCTCCTCGAGGACGCCGGCTGCGAGGCCGTCGTGCCCAGACGCCAGACCTGTTGCGGGCAGCCCGCCTACAATGCAGGCGATCGGGCAAATGCCGCCGCCCTTGCCCGTCAAACGCTTGAAGCCTTCGAGGACGTGGATTACGTCGTCGCCCCTTCCGGCTCCTGCGCCGCCATTCTTCGTGGCCACGTGCCGGAACTTCTGGCGGATCCGCCAGAACTGGCCGATCGTGCAAAGGCGTTCGGCGAGAAGGTCTATGAATTGACGGTTTTCTTAAGCGAGATCGTCGGTCTTGATCGACTTTCGAGCGCAACCGGGAAAGCGCGCACGCGTAGCGTCGTCTATCACGATTCCTGCGCCGGCCTTCGCGAGCTTGGCATTCGCGCCGCCCCGCGTGAACTGCTTCGCCAACTTTCCGGGATCACCCCTCAAGAGCTTGCCGAGCGCGACGTCTGCTGCGGCTTCGGCGGGGCCTTCTGTGTGAAGTTTCCGGAAATTTCCGAGCGCCTGGCCGCCGACAAATGCCTGGCCGCCGAGGCGGCAGGCGCCGATGAGCTTGTGGGCGGCGATCTGGGCTGCCTTTTGCATCTGGCCGGCGCCCTTCGCGAGTCCGGATCGCGTTTGCGCGTCCGCCATGTGGCGGAAATCCTCGCCGGCCTCGATGACGGACCGGCCATCGGCGAACCGGTCACCGGCGAGCCGGCCGAGGACTAATCCATGGAGATCACCTCGAACGCCTTTCGCGCATCCGCCGCCCGCGCACTTCAAGATGCCGAGCTTCAGGAAGCGCTTGGCAATCTGAAACGCGGCTTTCAGGAAAAGCGCGCCCGCGCGGTCGCGCGCCTGCCCGAATTCGAGGATTTGCAAGGCTACGCCGTCACTATTAAGGATCACACGCTGCGCCTTCTCGATTTCTATCTCGAGCGTTTCGAGCACGAAGTCGAGGCAAAGGGAGGAAACGTCCATTGGTGCCGGACGAGCGATGAGGCACGCGAGACAATCCTTTCGATCTGCAAGGAGGCGCACGCGAAGACGGTGGTCAAGGGAAAGTCCATGATCGCTGAGGAGATCGCGATCAATGATTTTCTCAGCAAGCACGGCATCGAGCCCATTGAGACGGACCTTGGCGAATACATCATTCAGCTTCGCCATGAACCGCCGAGTCACATCATCGCACCCGCCATTCATTTAAAGCGCAGTCAAATCGCCGATACGTTCCGGCAAAGCCATGAGGATTTTCCGTCCGACCGTTCGCTGCTGTCGCCGCGCGAGCTCGTCGACGAAGCAAGACAAATCATGCGAGAGCGTTTTCTTTCGGCGGACGTCGGCATCACCGGCGCGAATTTGCTGATTGCCGAGACGGGAAGCGTCGTTCTGCTTTCGAACGAAGGGAACATCGATCTCTCGCGCGCCCTTCCCCGTGTTCATATCGTTATCGCCAGCATCGAGAAGGTGGTTCCCACCCTTCGCGATGCGTGCGTTATCTTGCGACTCTTAAGCCGGGCTGCGACCGGACAGGAGGCGGCGGCCTATACGAGTTTCGTTTCGGGCCCGAGAAAGCCAGGAGAGGTGGACGGGCCGGAGGCCTTCCACGTGCTGCTGCTCGACAACGGGCGCAGCACCCTTTTGAAGAGCGAATTCGAAGAAATGCTCCGCTGCATTCGTTGCGGCGCCTGTCTCAATCACTGCCCCGTCTACGGGGTGACGGGGGGCCACGCCTACGGTTCGGTCTATACGGGCCCGATGGGGGCCGTGCTGACACCACTGCTCGAAGGCTTGGACCAGGCGGCGCCCCTTCCCAACGCGTCCACCTTTTGCGGACGTTGCGAGGAGGTCTGCCCGATGCGGATCCCGCTGGTGAGCCTGCTGCGCCGTCTTCGCGAGCGCCAGTTTGGCGCGCGAAAAACACCTTCTCCGGCGCGCCTTTCCCTTGTGCTTTGGGCATTCGTAGCCAAGCGCCCCGCCCTTTACCATCGTTTGAGCTCCCTTCTCGTCCGCCTTTTGCGGATCGGCCGAAGGCGGGGCTGGATCGGTGTGTGGCCCAAGGCCGGCGGCTGGGGGAGGCGCTTCCCGGCACCGGAAGGGACGACCTTTCAGGCGGCCTGGCGGGAACGCGAAGGAAAGAAAGAATGACGGACGCAAGGACCACCATCCTGGACAGCCTTAGAGACCGCCTCGAGCGAAGCGCCGCCTCAAAGGAAAGCATCAAAGCCATGCGGGCCGAGGTGAACGCGCGTCTTTCGGATCCCCCCGTCCACCCGCTGCCTGCTAGGGCGAGGTGCGCGGGCGAAGAAAGGGTTTCGCTTTTCATTCGCATGGCGACGGAGGCGAAGGCGGAAACCGAACGCATCGCTTCTGCGGGTCTTTTGCCGGAACGGCTTTCTCCTTTGCTTCGCGAGCGGGGTCTCGATCAAAGTTTGCTTGCCGCCGCCGATCCTTTGCTTGCCGCCCTTCCCTGGGAGGCGGCCGGGATTACGCTTCGCAAGGGGCGTGCCGGCGGGATGGATCGGGTAAGCCTTGCCATCGCTTCGGCAGGCGTCGCGGAAACCGGAAGCCTCCTTCTCGCAGCAACCCCCGAAAGCCCGATGTCGATCCACCTGCTTGTCGATCTTCATGTCGTGCTCCTTCCCTTATCCCGCCTCTTCGGCACGATGGAGGAGGCCTTCACGCATTTAAGAGAGGAAACACCAAACCTTCCGTCTGCCGCCATGTTCGTGACCGGCCCCTCGCGGACTGCCGACATCGAACAGCAAATGCAGCTTGGCGCCCATGGCCCGAGGGAGCTTCGGATCTATGTAAGCGAGAGCGAATAGGATGACGGGCTCTTCGAAGAAGGAAGGTGCGGCGGAAGACGAACTTTGGCGTTCCGTGAAGGTCGGCACGCGTCCCCTTGGCGCGAAGAAGCGCGTCGCAAAACCGCCATCCGTGAAGAAGTCCGCAAAGAAGAAGCCCGCCTCCGCGAAGAAGAAGGCGGCCCCGAAGAAACAAACGCCGCCGCGCACGGGCGTTAAGGACGTCCCCGCCAGGGAAGCGGCGAAGGGAACCGGCCACGACCGGCGCTCGGCTCAAAAACTGAAACGCGGCCAACTCGTCATCGATGCGACGCTCGACCTTCACGGCATGACTCAAGACCAGGCCCACCGAACGCTTAACGCCACCCTTCCGCGCGCCTACCGGCAGGGCAAACGAACGGTCCTCGTCATCACCGGCAAGGGGGAAGACAAGGAAGGCGGCGGCGTCCTTCGCAGGAACGTGCCCAGATGGTTGGGTGAAACGCCGCTCGCAGGCATCGTGCTCGACCATTCGGAAGCACGCGCGCGCGACGGCGGTGGCGGTGCGCTTTATGTCCGTCTTCGAAGGGAGCGGCCGGGTCGATGACCCCCTTCGGCGCAAAGATGCGCAAGCTTCGCGGCGCGCGCGAGTTGACGCTGAAGCGCTTGGCCGAGGACCTTCAGATCTCGGCGGCCTATCTTTCCGCGCTTGAGCACGGCAAACGCGGCCGGCCGAGACGGATGCTGGTCCTCCAGATCGTCACCTATTTCGATCTTGGTTGGGAAGAACAGGAGGAACTCGAGACCCTCATCCGCCTTTCGGACCCCCGGGTGAGGGTCGACACCTCAGGCCTCAACCCGAAGGCGACCGAGCTTGCCAACCGGCTGGCGCGCCGCATCCGCCACCTGCCCGAGGCCGTGATCGATCGTCTGCTTCACATCCTTCGGGATGAGGAAAAGTAAGGCCGGCGCTTAAAGAATGAACTTCGAAAGATCGGCGTCCTTCGCAAGGTCGGCTACCTGCTCGCGGACATAGTCCGCATCGATCCGGATCTCCTCGTTTGCCCGGTCGGTGGCCGTGAAGCTGATTTCTTCCAGCAGCCGTTCCATGATCGTATGCAGCCGCCGTGCGCCGATGTTCTCGACGTTCCGGTTTACCTCCGATGCGATCTCGGCGATCTCGGCGACTGCATCCTCCGTGAAGTCGAGCGTCACTTCCTCCGTCGCGAGCAGGGCGCGGTATTGCGTAACCAGGCTTGCCTCCGGCTCGGTGAGGATGCGCACGAAATCCTCTTTCGTGAGCGCCTTCAACTCGACCCGGATGGGAAGCCTTCCCTGCAATTCCGGCAGAAGATCGGCCGGCTTCGCCAAGTGAAACGCGCCCGACGCTACGAAAAGAATATGGTCCGTCTTCACGACCCCGTGCTTCGTGGCGACCGTCGTGCCCTCGATTAACGGCAACAGATCGCGCTGCACGCCCTCGCGGCTTACTTCCGCGCCGCGAATGTCGGACCGTGCCGTGATCTTGTCGATTTCATCCAGGAAGACGATGCCGTTCTGTTCCGTCTCCGAAATCGCGTCCCGAAGCACGCGATCCTGATCCAGAAGCTTGTCGCTTTCCTCGGCGAGAAGGGCTTCCGTCGCCTGGGGGATCGTCACGCGCTTGGGTTTGCGTGCGCCGGCGAAGGCCTTGCCGAAGATATCGCCTAAATTCAGCATTCCCATCTGAGCGCCCGGCATGCCGGGGACCTCGATGGTCGGCATCGAGGCGCTACCGTGATCCATGAGTTCGATTTCGATCTCGCGGTTGTCGAGCTCGCCGGAGCGCAGCATGCGCCGGAACTTTTCGCGGGTCTCGACGGAGGCGTCCTCGCCGACGAGCGAGCTAAGCAGGCGTTCTTCCGCATGCTCTTCCGCCTTCGCCTCCACGTCGCGGCGCATCCTCTCGCGCGTCATCAGGATGGCGGTCTCGAGAAGGTCGCGAATGATCTGCTCGACGTCGCGCCCGACATACCCAATTTCCGTGAATTTCGTCGCTTCCACTTTCAGGAAGGGGGCCTGGGCAAGGCGCGCAAGGCGCCGTGCGATTTCCGTCTTGCCGCAGCCGGTCGGGCCAATCATCAGAATATTTTTCGGCAACACCTCTTCACGCAACGCCTCTGGCAATTGCTGGCGGCGCCAGCGGTTGCGAAGCGCAATCGCGACGGCGCGCTTCGCATCGTTCTGCCCGACAATGTAACGGTCAAGCTCGGAGACGATCTCGCGGGGAGAGAAGAAGGCACGCCCGGCGTTCATCGCCTAAATCGTCTCGATGGTGAGTTCGGTGTTCGTGTAGACGCAGATCCCGGCGGCGATTTCCATCGCGGCCCTTGCGATCGCCTCGGCGTCCATCTTCGAGACCTCCATCAGCGCCCGCGCCGCGGCGAGCGCGTAATTGCCGCCGGAGCCGATGCCGATCAACCCGTCGTCGGTCTCCAGCACGTCGCCGGTACCGGAAAGCACAAGTGCCACGTCCTTGTCGGCCACCGCCATCATCGCCTCGAGTCGCCGCAAGTAACGGTCCGTCCGCCAGTCCTTCGCCATTTCGACGGCCGCCCGGGTCAGCTGGCCGGGGTGCTGCTCGAGGCGCGACTCGAGCCGCTCGAAAAGGGTAAACGCATCCGCCGTCGCACCCGCGAAGCCGGCGATCACCGAGCCGTCGGCGAGACGGCGGACCTTCTTGGCGGTCGTCTTGACGACGGTATCGCCGAGGCTCACCTGGCCGTCGCCGGCGATGACGGTTTTGCCGTCCTTCTGTACGCAGAGGATGGTCGTCCCGTGCCAGGTCTTCGCGTCGCTTTCGGCCATCGTTCCTTGGCGTAGGGCAAAGGGTTGGGGTGGGCGGGGTGGCGTCTCTCAAGGATGTGGGGAATCGGCAACCCAGGTCAAGGATCACCGTGGCCCAAGGCTTTAAGGCGGGAAGGCTGGCGGTTTCTCCTGGATCTTGGTAGAACGGCGCGAATCGGACCCATGAGAGGACGCGGGCCATGCGGCAAGCATGCGTCGAGCGCAAAACGAAGGAGACGCGGATCCAGGTCGAAATCGACCTGGACGGCACGGGAACCTACGACGTGGCGACCGGCATCGGCTTCCTCGATCACATGCTGGAGCAGCTTTCCCGCCACAGCCTGATCGATCTGAAAATACGGGCCGAAGGCGATTTGCGCATCGACGGACATCACACGACGGAAGATACCGGCATTGCGATCGGTCAGGCGGTAGGCGAAGCCCTTGGCGAACGCCGCGGCATCGTCCGTTACGGCGCCGCCACCATCCCGATGGACGAGACACTGACCCGTGTAGTTTTGGACGCCTCCATGCGGCCCTATCTGATTTGGAAGGTGAAACTCGATCACTCGAAATTGGGCGAGATGGACGTGGAGCTTTTCAAGGAATGGTTTCAGGCGTTCGCGCAAGCCGCCGGCATCACGCTTCATATCGAGAACCTCTATGGAGAAAACACGCACCATATTATTGAGTCGTGTTTTAAGGGGGTCGCGCGCGCGCTGCGTATGGCGATTGCCATCGACCCTCGACAATCGGACGAGGTACCGTCCACGAAGGGCGTCCTCGGCGGTTCACTTTAAATTACGTAAGCAAGGTTGATTGGCGATGGCAATCTATACGGTCCATCGGTTCGTGCCCGCCCATGAGGGAGGCGAAGCAGAGACCGTCTTCGTGAAGGAAGCCTTCGCGTGGCCGGCCTTCTTCTTCACCGGCTTCTGGGCGTTTTGGAACCGGATGTGGTTTATCGGCATCGCATTGATTGCCACCGAACTCGCCTTGGATGGCGGGCTCGCGGCGCTCGGCGTCGATGCGTTTGCGCGCGCGGGTGTCCTTCTTGGCTACCTGCTCATCGTCGGTTTCCTCGCGAACGACTGGCGGCGGCATTCCCTTAAATCCAGGGGCTACGCATTCACGGACCTGGTAAGCGGAGAAAGCCGCGAAGCGGCGGTGCGCCGTTATTACGATCACGCCTTATGAGCGTTGCCATCATCGACTATGGCTCCGGCAATCTGCGTTCGGTGGCGAAGGCTCTCGAGGCGGCGGCCCGCGAGGAAGCGTTGGACCTCACCATCGAGGTCACCTCGAAGGCGGACGCGGTCACACGCGCAAGCCACGTCGTCCTTCCGGGCGTCGGCGCCTTCGCGGACTGCCGGCAGGGGCTTGGCCGGCTAGAGGGCATGGAGGACGCGTTGCGTGAAGTCGCCCTCGCCAAGCGACGCCCCTTTCTCGGTATCTGCGTCGGCATGCAGCTGATGGCGGACCGCAGCCATGAGCATGGGGTCTATCCGGGTTTCGGCTGGATCGAAGGCGAAGCCGTGCCGGTGAAGCCAAGAGAGAAGGGACTGAAGGTGCCCCATATGGGCTGGAACGAGCTTGCCTTCGAGGCGCCGGACCACCCCCTCTTCAAGGGGATCCCGGAAGGCGCGCATGCCTATTTCGTGCACAGCTTCACGCTTAAGCCGGCCCATGGGAACGATCTGCTGGCAAGCGTCGATTATGGCGGTCCGATCACCGCCGCCGTGGGACGGGACAATCTGGCCGGCACCCAGTTTCACCCGGAGAAGAGCCAGCGGGTAGGCCTTCGCCTGCTGGCCAACTTCCTTTGCTGGCGGCCTTAGGCGATGATCCTCTACCCGGCGATCGACTTAAAAGATGGCGCCTGCGTACGCCTGTGGCAGGGCGACATGGAAAAGGTCATGCGCTTCAACGATGACCCGGCGGCCCAGGCCATGAGTTTCGAAGCCACCGGCTTTCCGTGGCTCCATGTCGTCGATCTCGACGGGGCGGTGGCGGGCAAGTCGGTGAACAAGAAAGCCGTGCGTAAGATCCTGAAGGCGGTGGGCCTGCCCATACAACTGGGGGGCGGGATCCGGGACTTGAGAGCGATCGAAGGCTGGCTCGAAGCCGGCGTCGCCCGTGTCGTCCTCGGCACGATCGCGCTTGAGCAACCGGCCCTCGCCCTTGAGGCGGCGAACCGTTTCCCCGGCCAAGTCGCCGTCGGGATCGACGCCTGGCAGGGGCGCGTGGCGACAAAAGGCTGGACGGAAGCGACCGAGGTGGAAGCACTCGATCTTGCGCGCCGTTACGAGGACGCGCGCGTTTCGGCGATCATCTATACGGACATTCAGCGCGACGGCACGATGCGGGGGCCGAACCTTGAGGCGACGAAAGCGCTTGCCGAAGTGCTTGAGATCCCGGTGATCGCATCGGGAGGCGTCGCCTCGCTTGAGGATGTGCGCGCGCTGAAGGCGCTTGAGCCAAGCGGGATCGCCGGTGTCATCCTGGGCCGCGCCCTCTACGATGGCGCGCTCGATCCCAAGGCCTGCCTTCGAATCGCGAGCGGCTTGGATGCTTAAGGCGCGCATCATCCCCTGTCTCGACGTCAAGGACGGCCGCGTCGTCAAGGGCGTCAACTTCGTCGATTTGAAGGATGCAGGCGATCCGGTCGAACAGGCGGCGATCTACGATCGCGAAGAGGCGGACGAACTTTGCTTTCTCGATATCACCGCCTCGAACGAGAACCGCGAAACGATCTATGACGTCGTCGCCGGCACGGCGGAGCGTTGCTTCATGCCGCTTACGGTGGGCGGCGGGGTCCGGACGACGGACGACATCCGCCGGTTGCTGCTCGCCGGCGCCGATAAGGTCTCCATCAACACCGCCGCCGTCGCCAAGCCGGAATTCGTCTCAAAAGCGGCGATGCGCTTCGGCACCCAATGCATCGTCGTCGCGGTGGATGCGAAGCGCGCCCCTTCCGGCCGTTACGAGATTTTCACCCATGGCGGAAGAAAGGCCACCGGGATCGATGCCGTCGAATGGGCAAGGCGGATGGCGGATGCGGGTGCTGGCGAGATTCTGCTCACCTCGATGGACCGGGACGGCACGCGCCAGGGCTTCGAGATCGCGCTCACGCGCCAAGTCGCGGATGCGATCCAAATTCCCATCATTGCCTCAGGGGGCGTCGGCAATCTCGACCATTTCGTCGAAGGGGTTCGCGACGGCCACGCCTGGGGTCTGCTGGCGGCGTCCGTCTTTCATTTCGGCGAGTATTCGGTTCGCAATGCGAAGGCGCATCTGGCGGCGGCCGGGATTCCGGTCCGCCAGGTGCGACTGCCATGACAGCCCACGCCATATCTGCTAGGGAAAATGTTGTTTCCAACCTCTAAGGCCCGAAGGGTTCTTTCATGACGGATGCTGAGAAAGAAGCGGTCCTTTCCCGACTTTTCGCGGTGATCGAAAGCCGCAAAGGGGGCGATCCGAACACCTCCTACACGGCAGAACTCTTCGAGGCCGGCGTCGAAAAAATCGCCGAAAAACTGAGCGAAGAGACGGCGGAAACGATCGATGCCGCCATGAAGGGCGAGCGCGCCGAACTCGTCCACGAAAGCGCGGACCTCCTCTATCACCTGCTTGCGTTGCTGGCGGCAAAAGAGGTGAAACTCAAGGATGTCTTCGAGGAACTTCGACGCCGGGAAGGGATTTCGGGCATCGAAGAGAAGAAGGCGCGGAAAAACTGAGGCCGAAGGGGGCAAGGAGGGAAAGCCATGTACGATCCGGAAAACGTGTTTGCCAAGATCCTTCGTGGTGAGATCCCTTGCGACAAGGTCTTTGAGGACGAGCGCGTGCTGGCCTTTCGCGACATCAACCCCCAGGCGCCGGTCCATGTGCTGGTCATTCCGAAGGGCGAATACGTCTCGCTAGCGGATTTTTCTTCCAATGCTAGCGCAGACGAGATCGCCGGCTTTTTCCGCGCCGTCGGTCGTATCGCGCGCGAGCTTGGCACGGAAGCGGACGGCTACCGCATCCTTGCCAATCACGGAGCGAACGCGCACCAGGAAGTGCCGCACTTTCACGTCCATATTTTCGCCGGCGCGAAACTGGGGCGGATGATCAGCCTGCCGTAACGCGAAGCGGGCTTCTTCCCGGCACGACGCGCCGGAAGGTGAGCGCCTCGGCCACGTGCAGACGGTTCACGCGCTCGCTTCCTTCGAGATCGGCGAGCGTGCGGGCGACACGCAGGATCCGGTGATAACCGCGCGCCGTGAGCTTCATTTTCTCCACCGCCTCGCTAAGCAGCGCCTGGCCTTCAGCACCGGGATGCGCTACTTCTTCCAGAAGCTCGCCATCGGCTTCCGCGTTCACGCGAAGGCTCGCCTTCGGCGCCAGCCGCGCGTAGCGGTCCGCCTGCAAGGCCCGGGCGGCAATGACGCGGGCGCGCACGACTTGGGAAGTTTCCGTAGCAGACGCCAAGGTAAGATCGTCCGGTGCTACGGCGGCTACGTCGACGTGAAGGTCGATGCGGTCGAACAAGGGCCCCGAGATCTTCGCCTGATAGTCGACCGCGCATTTCGGCGCCCGCCCACAATCCTGGGTCGGGTCCCCGAAATAGCCGCAGCGGCAGGGGTTCATCGCCGCCACCAGCTGGACCCGGGCCGGATAGGTCACATGCGCATTGGCGCGCGCGATGCTTACCCGGCCCGCCTCGAGGGGCTGGCGAAGCGCCTCCAGGGTCTGGCGGGAGAATTCCGGAAGCTCGTCCAGGAACAGGACCCCGTGATGGGCGAGCGACACCTCGCCGGGCCTTGCCTTCGCGCCGCCGCCGACGAGTGCCGGCAAGGAGGCGGAATGGTGGGGGTCCCGGAAGGGACGGCGCTTCGAAAGACGCTTTCCTTTGAGCTTGCCGGCGACGCTCCGGATCATGCTGACCTCAAGCGCCTCGCGCGCATCCAGCGCCGGCAGCAGACCGGGAAGCCGTTGGGCTAGCAGGGATTTCCCGGCTCCCGGTGGACCGATCATGAGAAGATTGTGGCCGCCGGCGGCGGTGATTTCGAGCGCCCGCTTCGCGGTTTCCTGGCCCTTCACGTCCGCCAAATCGAGATAGCCCTCCACCTCCTCGGCCAGCTCCGGCACCGGCTGGGTGAGGACCTGGCTGCCCTTGAAGTGGTTGACGAGCGCAAGCAGGTTGGGCGCCGCCAGCACCTCGACCCCTTCCGCCCAGGCCGCTTCCGGCCCGCAAACTTCCGGACAGATGAAGCCGCGCCCCTTCGCGGAAGCCTCGATCGTCGCCGGCAGCACGCCGGAGACGGCGCTTAAGCCCCCATCGAGGGAAAGCTCGCCCATGGCGAAATACTCGGCGATCTCGTCTGTCGCCAGCACGCCCATCGCGGCAAGAAGTGCGAGCGCGATGGGCAGGTCGAAGTGGCTCCCCTCCTTCAGCAAATCGGCCGGCGCCAGGTTCACGGTGATCCGTTTGGAGGGAAGCGAAAGCCCCATCGATTCAAGGGCGGCCCGCACGCGTTCCCGGGATTCGGCCACCGCCTTGTCCGCCAGGCCCACGATCGTGAAGGCTGGCAGGCCGTTCGCGACCCGCACCTGGACATCGACTTCCTTTACGTCAATGCCGGTGAACGCGACGGTGGCAATCCGCGCGACCATTCACCTTTCCTCCCATGCCTTTACTCATTCCATTCGCCCATCGCCGCGCATGGCGGCGTGACGCACCTCGATCGCGTCCCAGATTTTTTCTTCGACGCAAATGTTATCGAAGCGATCGATTTCACAAATGCCGGTCGGCGAAGTTACATTGATCTCCGTGATACATTTCCCAATGACGTCGATGCCTACGAAGATGAGGCCTCGTTCCCTTAACGACTCGCCAATCGATTCGCAGATGAGATGGTCGTGAGCATTTAGCGTCGTCTTTTTTGCTTTGCCACCGACATGCAGATTTGAACGCGCCTCACCGGGCGGCGGTATGCGGTTGATCGCGCCCACGGCCTTACCTTCGACGAGAATGATTCGTTTGTCCCCGTCGCGTACTTCCGGAAGGTAACGCTGAACGACAATCGGCTCGAGGTAAAGGTCGGTGAACAGTTCAAGCAGCGCGTTCAGGTTTTCGTCTTCCGGCGATACGTGAAACACGCCGCGCCCGCCATTTCCGAACAGCGGCTTCAGCACGATGTCGCCGTACTCTTTTCGGAACGAAAGAATTTCCTCGCGATCCGACGTAATCAGCGTGGGCGGCATCAGTTTGGCAAAGTGCGTAACGAACAATTTCTCCGGCGCGTTTCGCACCTCAACCGGATCATTCACGATTAAGGTTGTTTCCATCAAATGTTCGAGCAGATGCGTTGCCGTGATGTAGGCCATGTCGAAAGGCGGGTCCTGACGCATCAGCACGACGTCGACGGCGGCAAGGTCGATCGACTGCCTCGCACCGAACGTGAAGTGGTTTCCCTTTTCTTGGCGCACGCTCATCGGATGCGCCTTGGCGAGCACCCGTCCATGGCGGAAGGTGAGGTCCTGGGGCAGGTAATGAAAAAGGGCGTGCCCACGCCGCTTGGCCTCGATCGCCAGCGCGAAGGTGCTGTCCGCTTCGATGTCGATCCTCTCCATGGGGTCCATCTGGATGGCGACGGCAAGGCTCATGGCTGGTCGCTCGGGTTTGTTTGAGGGAAGGGAAGGATAGGAAAGAATGGAAGGCGGCGCCAGCCCAAGCGGAGCTTACGTCGCCTTCCGCCTGGAGTCGCCCTTCAGCAGCACGTGGCTTACGATTTTCTCCACGTATTCGATGTCGCGGGCGGTCCGGATGACGCGATCAAGCTCTTCCGCATCCTGGGCGATGCCCAGAAGGTAAATCACCCGATCAATCGTTTCGATCGAATAATTGATCGCCTTGATTTCCTTGTCGAACATGATCCGCGTGCGAAGTTTTGCGGTGATCCAGCTGTCGCGTACGTCGTCCGCGATCTCCGCGTCCGGCGCGATGCGTATTTCGTTGATCACCTCGCGCACGCCTTCCACCTGCCAGGTTATTTTGACGGCGCTCGTCATGGCATCCTCGTTTGGAACGATTCCCATCAAAAGAACGCGGCCTTCGTGAACGCTGGTGCTGACGCGGCGAAACAGACTCAAATCCTTGTCCAGCAATGCGTAGTTAATTTTCGTTTGAATGGCCGTGTCGCTGATCGCTCCACCCAGTCCGCGTTCCTCCGAGGCGGCGACGGCCGTGCCGGCACCGGCGCCGATCGCAACCCCGGCGACGGAACATCCCGAAAGGCCGACGGCCCATGAGATGAGCACGAGCAAAGATGCAAAACGAAGGCGGCAAAGAAACGAAAGAGTCATGCCCGGCCTATCTAATGCCATCGAATCCCTTTCGCCAAGCATCCTTCACGTGACGCGGCAAGGTGCGATGGCCAACCAGCATCGCATCGAAACGGATCTCGGCGTTCGCAAATTCCGGCCGCGCACTCAGGAAATGTTCCGCGGCGCGCAGGATTCGGGTTTGCTGCCTCGTGGTGAACGCCTCGCTCGCGGCATCTGTATTTTCACGCGCCTTGATCTCGACGAAAACAAGGGCCGGTCCGCGGCGCGCAATGACGTCAAGCTCGCCGACCGGCGTGCGGTGGCGTCGCGCCACAATCCGGTAGCCCTTGCACCAGAGGATGCAGGCGCACACATTTTCCGCGAAGCGCCCGTAACGCTCCGCTTTTCTTCCCCGTCCCGCTCTTGCCGCTTTTCCCGTCAACCCCTTGTTTCCTTGCTGAGTTCGAGGGCAAGCGCATAGACCTCGCGGCGTTTACGGCCGGTTTTTGCGGCGACCTCGTCCGTGGCGTCGCGGAGACTCTTACTCCCCAACGCCTGGCGCAACAGCCCAAGGCATTCGGCATCCGGAACGCCGGCCTCGGCCTCTAGAGGCGGGCCGATGACGAGCACGACCTCGCCTTTCGGTGCGCCCGCCGCCTCGTAAGATTCGGCAAGGTTCGCCAGTGATCCGCGGCGCACTTCCTCATGAAGCTTGGTTGCCTCCCGAACGACCGCCGCCTCCCGCGCGCCAAGCTGGCAGGCCAGGGCGCGCAAGGTGCTGGCCAGGCGTTTCGTTGATTCGAAGAAGACGAGCGTCGCCGGCAGCGGGGCAAGCCGTTCGATCTCGCGCCGCTTCGCTGCCGCCTTGGCGGGCAGGAAGCCGCCGAAGAAGAAACGGTCCGGCGGAAGGCCGGAAAGGACGAGGGCGGCGATCAGCGCAGAGGGCCCGGGAAGGAAGGTAAGCGCAATATCGGCCTCGATGGCGGCACGGACCAGCTTATAGCCCGGATCCGAAATCAACGGTGTGCCTGCATCCGAGACAAGGGCGAGCGTTTCCCCCGCCTTAAGCCTTCTGAGCAGGCGCGGGCGCGCGGTTTTTGCGTTGTGCTCGTGATAGACGGAGAGCCGCCCGCCGATGCCGTATTTGCCGAGCAGCTTTCGGGTGACGCGCGAATCCTCACACACGATGACATCGGCTTGGCGCAGGGCCTCGATGGCCCGAACGGTGATGTCGCCTAAGTTTCCGATAGGGGTCGCGACCAAAACGAGGCCCCCCCGTTTACTTCCGGGGGGCCAACCGCTAGCCTTGGCGGTTCGCTTCAGACGCTTTTCGGAGGTCTTCCGTGCGCCTTCTTGCCGCCGCCCCTTTTTCTTGCTGGTTGCGCCCGTTGGCTTGGGCATGTTTGGCTCTTCCGCTTTGCCTGTTGGTTGGGTGCTCCAGCGTATCGAAGGGCTCGCCGCGAATGCAAGAGGCACCGCCTCCCAAAAGCTCGCCCTCGACGCCGGTTAAGGAAGCGCCGCTTCCCATTCCCAGCGAATACGATCGAACCCGCGGTAAGGACGCCTCGCTGCGTGAAACGACGACGGCCATCGCCTCGCTCAATCGCACGGTCCCGCGGGAAGGGGTCGAACGCCGCGTCGCAAGGATGCCGGAGGGCTCGAAGCGAAAGCGCATCGCCATTCTCCTGCCGCTCTCAGGACCGAATGCAACCCTTGGGAAGTCCATGTTGCGCGCCGCCCAACTGGCGCTTTTTGATTTGGCCGGCCAGAAATTCGCCCTGCTTCCTTTCGACACGAAAGGCACGCCGTCCGGCGCCGCCGCCGCCGCCGCGGCGGCCTATGACAGCGACATTTCCCTGATCCTAGGCCCGCTGCTTTCCACGTCCGTCTCGGCGATCGCCGGTGAGGCCCGCGCGCGCAATATCCGGGTCGTCGCCTTTTCGACCGACCGCAGCGTGACCGGCCGCGGGATTTACATCATGGGCTTTCTGCCGCGCACCCAGGTCGAACGGGTCGTTGCCTTCGCGCAAAACCAGGGTCTTCTGCGCTTCGCCGTTCTGGCACCGCAGGATGCCTATGGCTATACGGTGGTCGAGGCACTGAAACAGGCCGTCGGTAAAAGCGAAGGCGTCGTTACGCGGGTTGTCTTCTACGATAGGGCTTCCGCGATGAACACGGAGAAGCTCTCGGAAATCGTTCGCAAGCTTGCCGACTATGACTTGCGCAAGCAAGCCCTGGAGGAACACCGGGCCGAACTCGAGACCTTGACCGACGAGATTTCGAAGTTGGAACTGGAAGGACTCAAAGGACAGGATACGCTGGGAGACGTCGATTTCGATGCCATCCTGCTGCCCGAGGGCGGCGATCGGTTGAAAAGCATCGCGCCCTTACTTTCCTATTACGACATCGATCCGAAACGGGTTCGTTTCCTTGGCACCGGCCAATGGGACGATCCGACGATCGGAACGGAACCGGCGCTTCTCGGCGGATGGTACGCGACGTCGGAGCCGAAGGAGTGGGACCGCTTCGTCCGTCGCTACAAGGAACGCTTTAAGGCAAAGCCGCTACGTCTTGCGAGCCTTGCCTATGACGCGACCGCGCTGGCGGCCGACCTCGTCGGCACGGGTGCGACGTTGGATGACTTCTCACTCACCGTTCGTGGCGGGTTTGCCGGCGTGGATGGCGTCTTCCGCTTTCGTAGGGATGGCTTGGTGGAACGAGGGCTTGCCGTCCTTGAGGTCTTACGTCGCGGGCCCAAGGTCGTAAGCCCGGCGCCTGCAAATTTCAGCGGCGGTTAAGCTAGCTTTCCTAAGAGTCGCGGCAGGATCGCGTCGAGCCTGAGCCGCCCCTTCGCGCTGGTGCGCAAGCCGCGTTCGTCCAGAACAAGAAACCCGCCTTCGCGCAAGGCCGTGAGTGCGGCGGACGGAAAGGCCGCCTCGATTTCCAAACCCATTTTGCTGCGGAAATTGGCGCGCGAGATCCCGTCGCGAAGGCGAAGCCCCATCATCACAAGCTCCGCAAGCCGGTCGTTTGCATCAAGCGGTGCGTCCGTCTCCAGGCCGTGGCCCCGGTCCTCGACGGCGGCAAGCCAGCGTTCCGGCAGCCGGATTTCCTGCCGGCTTCGGCGCGCTTCCCGGTGCGACCGGCCGCCCACGCGCCCATGCGCCCCGGGACCGATCCCGATATATTCGCAGCCCCGCCAATAGGCGAGGTTGTGGCGACATTCTTCGCCCGGCTTTGCGTGGTTGGAAATTTCGTAAGCCGCGAACCCCGCCTGCTCGACCATGGCTTGGGTCGTCTCAAAAAGCTGCGCGGCGGATGCCGCGGCCGGGACGGCGAAGGCGCCCTGCTTCTCCTGTTGGAAGAAGGCGGTGCCGGGCTCGATGGTGAGCTGGTAGAGCGACAGATGGCCATCCGCCAGCGTGAGCGCCTCCTCGAGCTCGCTGCGCCAGTCCGCAAGGGTCTGGTCGGGGAGCGCGTAGAGAAGGTCGAAGGAGACCCGGGCGAAGGTCACCTTCGCCATTTCCAGCGCCGAAAGCGCCTCACCCACGCTGTGTTCGCGGCCCAAGAAGCGAAGGGCATCCTCGCGCAACGCCTGTACGCCCAACGAAAGCCGGTTGACGCCGGCCTCGGCGAAGGCTTCGAAGCGACTTTCTTCCGCAGATGTCGGGTTCGCCTCCAGCGTGACTTCAAGATCGTCGCCTACTTGCCAGTGGGTCTTGGCCCGCTTGACGAGACGGGCGACCGTCGATGGGGCCATGAGCGAGGGCGTGCCGCCGCCGAAGAAGAGACTGGTAAGCGTTCGCCCCGGCGTCTCCTTGGCCGCTTGGTCGAGGGACGTAAGAAGCGCGCGCTCCCAGCGTATCGGTTCGATCGCCTCGCGCACATGACTGTTGAAATCGCAATAGGGACATTTCGAAAGGCAGAACGGCCAGTGCACGTAAAGGGCAAGCCCCGTTTCCGTGAGATTAGGGCTTGCTTCCTTCATCGCGTCGGCAGTTTTGAGCGACATCGGTTTCCCTTAACGAACGAAACAGGCTTCGATGAGTTTCCGAAAGGCGTTCGCCCGGTGACTGATCTTGTGTTTTTCCTCGGGCGCCATCTCCCCGAAGGTGATCGCATGGCCCTCGGGCACGAACATGGGATCGTAGCCGAACCCCCTCTTGCCCCGCGGCGGCCAGGCAAGCCTGCCCTCGACAATGCCTTCGAAGCATTCGCAATGGGCATCCGGCCAGCAAAGGGCGAGCGCGCAGACGAAATGGGCGCGATTGTCCGGGTGGCCTTCCAGCATCTCGTGGACGCGGCGCATCGCATCCTTGAAGTCCCTGCCGGGGCCTGCCCAGCGCGCCGAACGGATGCCGGGCCGCCCGCCCAGCGCCGGCACGACGAGGCCGGAATCGTCCGCCAAGGCCGGAAGACCGGTGGCCTCGGCCGCCGCCGCCGCCTTCAGTTGCGCATTCTGGGCAAAGGTGGCGCCCGTCTCCGCCGGCTCTTCCAACTCGAGGTCGTCTGCGGAAAGGACGCAGACGTCGAACGGCTCGAGAAGCTCGGCAATCTCCCGCACCTTGCCGGGATTGTGACTGGCGAGCACCAGTTTCTTCTCGGTGTATCGCCGGGCCATCGCTTAAGCGATGCCAAGAGCTCGTCGCTGGTGTCCGACGAGTTCGGCGGTCCCCTTTTCGGCAAGCTCCAGCAGTTTCAGGAACTGATCCTTCCCAAACGGCGCCTCTTCCGCCGTCCCCTGGATTTCGACGATTGCACCGGAACCGGTAAGTACGAAATTCGCGTCCGTCTCCGCCGCGCTGTCTTCCGCATAGTCGAGATCGAGGATGGTCGTCCCTTGCCAGATTCCACACGAGATGGCGGCGACCTGATCCTTGATGGGGAGCGTTGGGAACGCGTCGTTCTTTAAGAGAAGGTCCAAGGCCTGATAAAGGGCAACGTACGCGCCGGTGATGGCTGCCGTTCGCGTGCCGCCGTCGGCCTGTAGAACGTCGCAGTCGATCCGGATCTGTCGTTCACCAAGTAGGGTCAAATCCGTCACCGCGCGAAGACTGCGGCCGATCAGCCGCTGAATTTCATGGGTTCGTCCGGATTGTTTGCCGCGCACGGCCTCGCGATCCGTCCGGGTGTTGGTGGAACGTGGCAGCATTCCATATTCGGCGGTGATCCAGCCCGTCCCCTGATTGCGCAGAAAGAACGGCACCCTTTCCTCGACGGATGCCGTACACAGGACCTGGGTATCGCCGAAATGCGCGAGGCAGGACCCTTCCGCATGCTTGGCTGCGCCGGTCTCCAGATGGACGGCCCGAAGCGCGTCGGGCGCGCGGCCGGAAGGTCGCATGGGCCGTCCTTTCCATGAAGTTTCGGAAAATTGAGGTGCCTCGTCGCCAAGCTAGCCCGCAAGCGAAGGCGAAGTCCAGCCTTGGGCCGGAGGCGGTGGCGCGTTGACGGTCCCTGGACGGATACCTAGATTAGAGACTTGGGAAAACAGTCATTTTCAGACATGACCGAGAAGAGCAATCTAGCGTTCGTCGAGCTTAACGAACGTAGCCGGGAAATCTTCAGCTGCATCGTGGACGCCTATGTGAAGACGGGCTCACCGGTGGGTTCGGCGATGCTCACCCAGATGTTGAGTGCCCCCCTTTCCCCGGCCACGGTCCGCAACGTGATGGCGGACCTCGAGACGGCCGGGTTGCTTTATTCGCCTCATACCTCCGCCGGCCGCCTGCCGACGGAGGCGGGCCTGCGCCTTTTCGTCAGCGGCATTCTCGAGATCGGGGACTTAAGCGAGCCCGAGCGTCGCAACATCGAACGCCAATGCACGCCAGAGGGACACAGCATGCAGGAACTCCTGGAAGAAGCTTCCCATGCGCTCTCCGGTCTTTCCGCCTGCGCAAGTCTGGTGGTTGCGCCGAAGACGGAACGCGCGCTGAAACATATCGAATTCGTTCAGGTCGGGCCCAGGCGGGCCCTTGTCGTGATCGTGACGGAAGACGAAATCGTCGAGAACCGCATCATCGAATTGCCCCTAGGGTTGCCGCCCTCGGCGCTTGTCGAGGCGACGAACTACCTGACCGCGCGGCTCGTCGGGCACACACTTCAGGAGGCGCATGCGGAAATCCTGAACGAGATTCATGCGCACCGCACCCAGTTGGACGAACTCACTTCCCGGGTCGTCGCCGAAGGGCTTGCGACCTGGTCGGGGGGCGATGGGGCTACCTCCCTCATCGTTCATGGTCAGGCGCACCTTCTCGAGGATGTCACGGCGATCGAGGAAATCGAACGCATCCGCTCGCTCTTCGAAGCGCTTGAGCGGAAGGAAATGTTGAACCGCCTTCTCTCGCTTTCGGAAAAGGCGCAAGGCGTTCAGATCTTCATCGGCGCGGAAAGCGAACTCTTTGGTCTTTCCGGCTGCGCGATGATCGTCTCCCCCTTCCGCAACAGCCGCCAGCAGATCGTTGGCGCCATCGGTGTCGTCGGACCGACGCGAATTAATTACGCGCGAATCATTCCGATGGTAGATTACACTGCTCAATTGATCGGGCGCTTTATCGGATAACCTAAAAATTCATCTTGGCGATATGACGAAACCGGACGAAGACGAAAAGCCGGCAGAAGACGAAATGCCGGAAGCGCAAGCAGGCGAAGACGAAACCGAGCTTGACGGACAGGAAGCCGCAACCCAGCAAGGGTCGGGCGAAGAAACGGCTGAGCCCGATCCCGAGCGCGAGTTGGCGGAAGCAAAAGATCAGTTGCTGCGCACGCTCGCCGACATGGAAAATCTGCGGGCCCGTACCGAGCGCGAGCAGAACCAGACGCGCAAATTTGCGATTGCCGATTTTGCCCGCGCGATTGTCGGTGTCGCGGACAACCTCCGTCGGGCTATCGAGAACGCGCCGGATGTGGGAAGCGTGTCGGACGAAGGCATGAAATCTCTGATCGAAGGCCTCTTGATGACGGAAAAAGAGCTGCTCGCCACGCTGGATCGTTACAACATCCAGAAGGTCGATCCGATGGGCGAGAAGTTCAATCACGACCTCCATCAGGCGATGTTCGAGGTCGAGACGGCGAACGCCCCGCCCGGCACCGTCGTCGAGGTCATGCAGATCGGCTACACCCTGAACGACCGGCTGCTCCGCCCGGCCATGGTCGGCGTGGCGAAGGCGGCGGCGGACGGAAACGGAAGAGAAAAGGGGCCCCACGTGGATACGGAGGCCTGAAGGCGTTCACCTTTCGTGCCACCCGGATTTCGTGCCACCCGGATACGGTATTCTAAAAAAGCACCGTCCCCCGGTTGTCGTCGCCTTGATCAGGACATATATATCCCCCAGCGAATCCCCGAAAACGTTAAGGATTTCTCGATCCTGACGCTGCATATCACTGGTCGGAATGGGGGTTTGGAGGGTGCCATTTGTGGCCTTCTGGGCCAGCCGAGGGAGAAATGAGACCATGGGTAAAGTCATCGGAATCGATCTAGGTACGACGAATTCCTGTGTCGCGGTCATGGAAGGCAAGAACGCGAAGGTCATCGAGAACGCGGAGGGCACCCGCACGACGCCTTCCATGGCGGCCTTCACGGACGAGGGCGAACGCCTGATCGGCCAATCGGCGAAACGTCAAGGCGTCACGAACCCCCGCAACACGCTCTTTGCGATCAAGCGTCTGATCGGACGTCCCTATGACGACCCGACGACCCAGAAAGACAAGGAGATGGTTCCCTACGAAATCATCCGCGCCGACAGTGGCGATGCCTGGGTCGAGGCACGGGACGAGAAATACAGCCCAAGCCAGATCAGCGCCTTCATTCTGCAAAAGATGAAGGAGACGGCGGAAGCCTATCTCGGCGAAGAAGTCGACCAGGCCGTGATCACGGCGCCCGCCTACTTCAACGATTCCCAACGTCAGGCGACGAAGGACGCCGGCAAGATCGCTGGGCTCGAGGTGCTGCGCATCATCAACGAACCGACGGCAGCCGCGCTGGCCTATGGGCTCGAGAAAAAGGAGGCTGGCACGATCGCCGTTTATGATCTGGGTGGCGGCACGTTCGATATTTCCGTATTGGAAATCGGCGAAGGTGTCTTCGAAGTGAAGTCGACGAATGGTGACACCTTTCTCGGCGGCGAGGACTTCGATAAATGCGTGATCGATTACCTGTCGGATGAATTCAAAAAGGAATCCGGCATCGATATCCGCTCGGACCGCTTGGCGCTTCAGCGCCTGAAAGAAGCGGCCGAGAAGGCGAAGATTGAACTTTCAAGCGCGATGCAGACGGAAGTGAACCTTCCCTTCATCACGGCCGATCAGGCGGGCCCGAAGCATCTGAATATCAAACTCACGCGCGCCAAACTCGAAGCGCTCGTCGATCCTCTGATCCAGCGCACGGTCGGTCCTTGCAAGGCGGCGTTGAAGGATGCCGGCCTCAAGGCATCCGACATCGACGAGGTCATTCTCGTCGGGGGCATGACGCGGATGCCGAAGATCGTCGAGATCGCGAAGCAGATTTTCGGCCGCGACCCCCACAAGGGGGTCAACCCGGACGAAGTCGTCGCCATTGGTGCTGCCATTCAGGCGGGCGTGTTACGAGGCGACGTGAAGGACGTGCTGCTGCTTGACGTCACCCCCCTTTCCCTTGGCATCGAGACCTTGGGCGGCGTCTTTACGCGCCTCATCGATCGCAACACGACGATCCCGACACGCAAGAGCCAGATTTTCTCGACCGCCGAAGACAATCAGACGGCGGTGACGATCCGCGTGTTCCAAGGCGAACGCGAAATGGCCTCGGATAACAAGCTCTTGGGCCAGTTCGACCTGGTGGGGATTCCGCCTTCGCCGCGGGGCTTGCCGCAAATCGAGGTTCGCTTCGACATCGATGCGAACGGCATCGTCAACGTGTCTGCGACAGACAAGGCGACCGGCAAGGAACAGGCGATCCATATCCAGGCCTCCAGCGGACTGTCGGAAGAGGAAATCGATCAGATGGTCCAGGATGCCGAGAGCCACGCCGATGAGGACAAGAAGCGGCGCGAACTCGTCGAAGCGCGGAACCAGGCGGAAGTCCTGCTTTATTCGACGGAAAAGAACCTTGAGGAGCATGGCGACAAGGTCCCGGAGGCCGAACGCGGCCAGATCGAAACGGATCTGCAGGCGCTTCACGACGTAAAAGACGCAGAGGATACCCAGGCGATCCGTTCGGCCGTTGAAAAACTTGCCCAGTCCGCCATGAAACTTGGCGAGGCCATGTACAAGGCGAGCCAGGAGGCGGAAGCCACAGAAGCGCCGGAGGCAACGGAAGGCGCCGAGGAGGGTTCCGTCGTGGATGCTGACTTCGAGGAGGTCGACGACGAAAACAAAGAAAACGAAGAAAAAAAAGAAGAGTGATTCGTCGTCATTGAATGGCCTTGTCCCGAGCGGGACAAGCCTTTCTCACTTCCGGAGTCCATCGCATGGCCAAACGTGACTACTACGAAGCTCTGGGCGTCCAGCAAAACGCCGGCGCGGAGGACATCAAGAAGGCCTACCGCAAACTGGCGATGAACTATCATCCGGATCGCAACCCGGATGACAAATCCGCCGAGCAAAAATTCAAAGATGTCAACGAAGCCTACGACGTCCTGAAGGACGAACAGAAGCGTGCGGCTTACGACCGTTTCGGCCATGCCGCGTTCGAGGCCGGTGGCCCCCACGCGGGCCGGCCGGGGGCCGGGGACTTCACCGGCTTCGCCGACATCTTCGATGAGATGTTCGGCGATTTTGGCTTCAGGGGGGAAGCGGGCCAAGGTGCCGGGCGCGGTTCCGACCTTCGCTACAATCTCGAAGTCGCCCTCGAAGAAGCCTTCCGCGGCAAGCAGGCGGAGATCCGCGTGCCCACCCTTGTGGCGTGTACGACCTGCAAAGGAAGCGGCGCGGCAGCCGGCGCGGGCCCGGTGGCCTGTACGACCTGCCACGGGGCCGGCAAGGTTCGCGCCCAGCAGGGCTTCTTCACGATCGAGCGCACCTGCCCAACCTGCCATGGCGTGGGCCGTGTCATCGAGGATCCCTGCACGGCCTGCAATGGATTGGGTCGGGTACAGAAGGAGAAGAAGCTCTCCGTGACGATCCCGGCCGGCGTCGAGGATGGCATGCGCATCCGGCTTGCCGGCGAGGGCGAGGCGGGCTTGCGTGGCGGACCGGTCGGCGATCTTTACCTTTTCATTTCGATCCAGCCGCACCGCTTCTTCCGGCGCCAAGGCCTCCACCTTTACTGCCAGGCGCCGATCCCGATGACGACGGCAGCCCTTGGCGGGACGATCGAGGTGCCGACGATCGATGGCACGCGGGCCCGTGTCACCATCCCCTCCGGTGCCCAGACGGGCCGGCAATTCCGCCTGAAGGCCAAGGGGATGGCCAAACTTCGTGGGGGTGGGCGGGGCGACATGTATATCGACGCCGCCATCGAGACGCCGGTCAACCTCACGAAACGCCAGCAGGAATTGCTGCGTGAATTTGAAAAATCCGGCAATCCAAAGAAGATGTCTCCCGCATCGGAAGGGTTCCTCGACAAGGTGAAGGAACTCTGGGACGATCTTCGCGACTAAGGCTTCCTCCTTTCCGAAAATTTCCTCCGCCTTCCCAAGGCCTTGTGCTTAAATCCCGGCGAAGCTTAAGAGAAACGGCAATGGCGACGATCAAGATCGGCGTTCTGGGTGCGGCCGGCCGAATGGGCCGGATGCTCGTTCGCGAAGTTGCGGAAGGGGAAGGCCTTGCCCTTGCCGCCGCCGCCGACGTGGCCGGCTCGGACGCGATCGGCAAAGACGCAGGCACGTTGGCCGACCTTTCGCCCCTTGGCGTCGCCGTCACCCACGACATCGCCGCCCTCTTCGAAGCCTCGGAGGTCGCAATCGACTTCACGCTGCCGGCGGGAACGGCCGCCCATGTCAAACTTGCCACCGAGACGAAGACCCCGCTTGTCATCGGAACGACCGGGCTTGGGCCGGCAGAGGAAAAGGCAATTAATGAGGCGGCGGGCTCGGTTGCCATCGTCCAGGCGCCGAACATGAGCCTCGCCGTCAACCTGCTATTCGCGCTGACTCGGCAGGCGGCCGGCGTCCTCGACGACACGTACGACGTCGCCGTTTCCGAAATGCATCACCGCCACAAGGTGGATGCCCCTTCCGGAACGGCGTTGGCACTTCGGGCGGCGGCCGAAGCCGGTGGGCGCAAGAAGGACAGGATTGCGATGGCGGCGATCCGGGCGGGCGATCTCGTCGGTGAGCACACCGTCATCTTCGCCGGCGAGGGCGAGCGGCTAGAACTTACGCACGAGGCGACCTCGCGCCGCGTGTTTGCCCGCGGCGCCGTGCACGCGGCGCGCTGGGTGCTGGATCAGCCCCCCGGCCGTTACGGCATGGAAGACGTGCTGGGCTTAGACTAGGCCTGCGGCCGGTTCGATGCGCTCGCGTTGGTGACGAAGTGCTTCGCGAATTTCATGAGCCAGATCGACCTTCTCATCCGCCGTGAGGAAGGCGCCGATCTCGACCGCCTTTCCGTGGGAGGAAAGCGTCAGCCGGCTTTGCGTTTGAGAGGGCGCATCGATCTTGACGCGCAGCCAGTAGGGCTCGAACCGGTGAGAGCGGACTTTTCCTTTCGGGCTCACCTTGCGAAACAGCAGTTCCGTTTCCGTCAATGTCAGCGTCTCGAAGGCGCGAGCTTCCCTGTAGTTCAAGCGGAAGAAAACATAGACGAGCAGAAAGTCGAGCCCAAAGAAGCCAAAGACCGGCCACGCGCCCGCCAGAAGGAACGCCATGCCGGTGACGAAGCTTACGCCGCCGATGGCGGCCATGAGAATCCAGAACCCCATCGGACTCAAGCTTCGGTGAGGGCGCATCTCGGCATAGAAGAGGACGGGCTTTGCCTCGACCTCGTCACTTTCAACGTTCGTTTCCTCCATCCCGATAGTTTAGCGAGATTTCAGGTCAAGCCAAAGCCAAACGGCTTTTCGTACCTTCCATAAGCCGATAGGCTCGCGGCATGGTTAACGCGAAGGTCGAGAAGTTTTTTGTGGCCCTGGCCAAGGCGAATCCGAAGCCGAAGGGCGAACTCGAATACACCAATCCCTACACCCTGCTCGTCGCCGTCGTCCTTTCCGCCCAGGCCACGGATGTCGGTGTGAACAAGGCAACCCGGCCGCTCTTTGCCCGCGTCGATTCGCCGGAGAAGATGGTGAAGCTGGGGGAAAGGAAACTTCGCGCATCCATTCGCACGATCGGCCTCTTCAACACGAAGGCAAGGAACATCCTGCGTCTAAGCAAGATGCTAATCGAACGCTTCGATGGCAAAGTGCCGAAGGATCGCGCCGCACTGGAAAGCCTGCCGGGCGTTGGGAGAAAAACGGCAAACGTTGTTTTGAACATCGCTTTCGGCGAGCCGACGATTGCCGTCGATACGCACATCTTTCGTCTTAGCAACCGGACGGGACTTGCGCTCGGGAAGACACCGCTTGCCGTCGAGGAAGCCTTGTTGAAGCATGTTCCAAAAAAATACCGTGGTCATGCCCATCACTGGCTCATCCTGCATGGGCGCTACGTGTGCAAGGCGCGGAAGCCCGATTGCCCGAACTGCATCGTTCGCAAGTTTTGTGGATATGAGGCGAAGACGATCGCCTGATTCTAGGCAGGCGATTTTTTCTTTGCTTGGCGAAGTTGCTCGTAACAGCGTTCTTTTGGAAAGGCTTCGCCCGGTTGGGTACGCAGCTCCATATATTCGACGCGATGCTTCTCACCGACTTCGTAAAGAAAAAGATCCAGGATGCAGGCGTTCGCCGTGTACTGCCATACCTCCGCCGGGCCGTCGCGACGGATGAGTTGCGGCTCGCCAAGCAGGTCCTGCACATTTTCCTTATTAAGGCCGACGAGTTCCGTCGGGGTCGCTCGCGAGGCGATGGCGGTGGGCGCCGCCGCGCGCTCGAAATCGCCTTTGGGCAGCATCACCCCTTCGCATCCCAGAACGGCCACCGGCAGCAACCAGGCGAGGCGCCAAGTGCGGCAACGCAGCGCGGCAAGGCGGCGCCTCATGCCGTCTTCTCCCGAAGGCGCTCGAAGAGGTGCAGCGCAAGCGCCGGCCCAAGGGCCGGCGCGGCCAGGTTGAGGCCGGGGATGGTGGAGAAGACCGCGATCGTCATGCCGGCGCTGAAAATACTTCCCCAATGCCGAGCCCGGAAGGCCTTTGCTTCGCTGGCTGCAAGACGCCGGGCCTGAACCAGTTCCATATATTCACGCCCCAAGAGATAGCCGTTGATCGCAAGATACGGCACGGCTCCGAGAATCGGCAGGAGATAAACCGGCAGCACGAGCAGGTTGAGAAGGATCAGGATGCCGGTGAACTTTGCCGTCGTGAACAGTATCTCGATGAAACCCTGGCGTCTCGGCGGCGGCAGGTTCGGATAATCGCGCCGTTCGATCGCCGCAAGCACGTCCTCCAGAAAGAAGCTCAAGCTTAACGTGACGAAGCCAGGAAACAGCAGCACCGTCAGCAAGAAGGCGGCTGCGAACCCGCCGATGTCGAAAAGCCCCTCGAGCCAGCCGGTCTCGAAAACCGTCGTCGTACGAAAGAGAATCCAGGCGAGGATCCAGAGACACACCATCGCTCCGATGGCAAGCCCGATGCCGCGAACGAGAAGACCACGAAAGGCCGGGTCGGCAAGTTGGCGAAGGGTTCGGAAGAAGGCATGAGCCATGGGCGATCTCGCGCGTTTACGTCGAACTCTACCTTTACCGGCCGCTCCTTTCCCCGGCAAGGGCGCCTTGTCGTGGCGCAAACGGGAGGATAAGGTCCGACGCGTTAGGCAGACGCGTTAGGAAGGCGGGGGAAAGACGCATGGGAGAAGCTCCGCTCGACGTCGTCGGCATCGGCAATGCCATCGTCGACGTGATCAGCCATGCGGAAGAAAAAGATCTCGTCGATCTCGAGCTCGCGAAAGGCGTGATGACGCTGATCGATGCGGCGCGCGCCGAGTTCCTTTACGAGGGCATGGGACCTGCCGTCGAGATCTCCGGCGGTTCGGCCGCGAACACGATGGTCGGATTCGCACAGCTGGGCGGGACGGCGGGCTATATCGGCAAGGTCCGGAACGATCAGCTCGGCGGGATCTTCCACCATGACATTTCCGCCGCCGATGTCGAGTTTCCAACCCCGTCGGCGATCGCCGGCCCGCCAACGGCCCGCTGCCTCATCTTCGTGACACCGGACGCCCAGCGGACGATGGAAACCTATCTCGGCGCGTCCGTGGGCCTTGGGCCCGGCGACATCGACCATGGCTTCGTGCGGCGCGCGAAGCTCACCTACCTCGAGGGCTATCTCTGGGACGAACCGCCGGCGAAGGAGGCGTTCGTGCTGGCCTCCGAAATCGCCCACGAGGCCGGCAACAAGGTGGCGCTGACGCTTTCGGATCCCTTTTGTGTCGAACGCCACCGGCAATCCTTCCAGGACCTCGTCGAGGCGCATGTCGACATCTTGTTCGCGAACGAGATCGAGATCCTTTCCCTCTATCAGGTGAAAAGCTTCGATCAGGCCCTGCAGCAGATCCGCGAGCGTTGCGAGGTGGCGGCGCTGACCCGAAGCGAGAAGGGCTCCGTCATCGTCGCCGGCGAGGAGGTGCACGTGATCGATGCGGAACCGATCAATCGCGTGGTGGACACCACCGGCGCCGGCGATCTGTTCGCGGCGGGCTTTCTTTTCGGGCTTAGCCGGGGGCATGGGCTCGCCGTCTGCGGGCGGATCGGCGGCATCTGTGCGGCCGAGGTTATCGGCCATTTCGGTGCGCGTCCGGAAGCCTCGCTCGATCAATTGATCGCCGAGCGGATGGGATTGGGCGTGCTCGGTTGACCCTCCAACCCCCGAAGGCTTGAGGAGACCTTGCTTGCACAATCGGTTGTTCGAGGCGGTGGAAGTCTATCGGGATCCACGGGTCATCCGGCTCCTCTTTTTAGGATTCGTCAGCGGCCTTCCCCTTCTTCTTACCGCTTCAACCCTTGCCGTGCGTCTCACGGAAAGCGGAGTGACGAAGACGGCGATCGGGATCTTCGCGCTCGTCGGCCTGCCTTACGCCTTCAAGTTTTTGTGGGCGCCGCTGATCGACAAGCTGCCCGTGCCGTTCTTCACGCGCACGCTCGGCCGGCGCCGGGGCTGGGTCGTACTTACCCAGCTTTGCCTGATCCTTGCGCTCATCGGCTTGGGCTACACGGACCCGGCAAGGGCACCCGTGACGACGGCGATCTGGGCGCTGGTCGTCGCCTTTTGTTCGGCGAGTCAGGACATCGTGATCGATGCCTATCGGGTCGAGATCCTCGAGGAACGGCTTTACGGGGCGGGTGCTGCGACGCTCGTCTTTGGCTATCGCGTCGGTCTTCTGGTGGCCGGCGCCGGCGCGCTCTACCTCGCCTCCTATTTCGATTGGGAGGCGGCCTACCTTGGCATGGCGGGCTTCGTGGTGGTTGGCATGGTCACGATTCTTCTTTCGCCGGAGCCCGGCGAACCCAAGGGAGCGCCCATAAAAGATGAGGGTTTTCAAAGGGTTCTTCACTGGTTCCGGGAAGCCGTTGTCGCGCCTTTCACGGATTTCCTGGCCCGGCCCCAATGGGTGGTGATTTTGGCTTTCGTCGTCTTCTACAAGTTCGGAGATGCGATCGCCGGCGTCATGGCGAACCCTTTCTATCTAGAAATCGGCTTCACGAAGATCGAGATCGCCAATGTCAGCAAACTCTTCGGCCTGGGTGCGACGCTTCTTGGCGCGCTTATTGGCGGCGGGCTGGTGGCCCGCTATGGCATCCTCGAGAGTTTGCTGATCGCCGGCATCCTGCAGATGGCCTCGAACGCGATGTTCGCGGTTCAGGCCGCCATGGGCAGCGACCTGGGTCTTCTCTTTGTCACGATCGGATTCGAAAATCTCGCCGGTGGGATGGGAACGGCGGCCTTCGTCGCCTATCTCTCGTCCCTTTGTCACGTCGCCTACACGGCGACCCAGTATGCGCTTCTTTCATCGTTGATGTCCTTCGGCCGCACGCTGCTTTCGGCACCGGGTGGTTGGCTCGCGGATCAGACGGACTGGATCACCTTCTTCCTGCTGACCACGGCGGCAGCGCTTCCCGGCCTTTTCTTGCTGCTTTGGATTCGGCGCAGGCCTGGATCGGCGATAGGATGGCGTTGATTTAAGGGAGACGGACCGTGCGGATCGGCGTTCCGAAGGAAATTAAAATCCAGGAGCATCGCGTCGGCCTCGTGCCGGCAAGCGTTCGCGAGCTTGTCCACCACGGGCACGAGGTGATTGTGGAGGCGAACGCAGGCGTAGGAAGCGGCTTCGACGCCACTGCCTACAAGAACGTCGGCGCGAAGGTCGTGGCGGACGCCGGAGAGGTCTTCCGCGAGGCGGAAATGATCGTCAAGGTGAAGGAGCCGCAACCGGAGGAATTTCCCCTCCTTCGCGAGGGCCAGATCCTTTTTACCTATCTGCACCTGGCGGCGGAACCGGTGGCGGCCCGGTCCCTGATGGAAACCGGCGCCATCGCGATTGCCTATGAAACGGTGACGGATGCGATGGGCGGACTGCCGTTGCTCGCTCCCATGAGCGAGGTGGCCGGGCGGATGGCGATTCAGGTCGGCGCCCACTGCTTGGAGAAGGAACAGGGCGGCGTCGGCCTTCTGCTCGGCGGCGTGCCGGGGGTGCCGCCGGCCAAGGTGGTGATCCTGGGCGGCGGGGTCGTCGGCACGAACGCCGCCCGCATGTCGATGGGCATGGACGCCTATGTCACCGTCATCGACAAGTCGCTGCCCCGTCTTTACGACCTGGATTTTCGTTTCGGGGGGCAGTTGAACACGATTTTCTCGACGGTCGATTCGATCGAGACTTACGTGCTGGATGCGGACCTCGTGATCGGCGCCGTCCTCGTGGCAGGCGCCTCGGCGCCAAAGCTCGTCACGGAGACGATGGTGAAGCACATGCGCCGGGGCTCCGTCCTGGTCGACGTGGCGATCGATCAGGGGGGCTGCTTCGAGACGAGCCGGCCGACGAATCATGCAAAGCCCACCTATATCGTCGATGGCGTCGTTCATTACTGTGTCACGAACATGCCGGGCGCCGTCGCCCGGACCTCCGCCCTTGGGCTGAACAATGCGACGCTTCCCTTCGTGCTGGACTTGGCGGACAAGGGCTATCGGGTGGCGATGGCCGAGGATGCGCACCTGCTCCATGGGTTGAACGTGCACAAGGGCCGGATTACCCATAAGGCGGTGGGCCGGGCCTTGAACCTTCCAGCCGTACCGCCGGAATCTGCGATTTATTGAGTGACGCGTTCTTCCTCGAGCGCGTAGCCGGCGCCGCGCACGGTTCGGATGAAGTCCGTCTCGCTATCGGCGTTGAGCGCGCGGCGCAGGCGACGGATGTGGACATCGACGGTGCGAAGCTCGATATAGACGTCCTGGCCCCAGACGGCGTTTAGGAGTTGCTCGCGGTCGAACACGCGGCCGGGGTGTTCCAGGAAGTGGCGGAGCAGCCGGAATTCCGTCGGTGCGAGCACGATCTCGCGATCCCCCCGGCGGACGCGATGGCTGGCGAGGTCCATCGTCAGATTGCCGATTTCAAGCTTCTCTTCGCCAAGAGCCGGTCGCGAACGGCGCAGAAGAGCGCGGACCCGGGCCACCAACTCGGTCGGACTGAAGGGCTTCGTCACGTAGTCGTCGGCACCGGTATCCAGGCCGCGAATCTTGTCCGCTTCTTCGCCCTTTGCCGTCAGCATGAGGATGGGGATGTGCCGTGTCGCGCTGCCGCGCCGGAGCCGGCGGCAAACTTCGATACCGGAAAGCAGCGGCAGCATCCAATCCAACAGGATGAGGTCGGGGGTTTCTTCCTTGGCAAGCAGAAGGGCGTCTTCGCCATTCTTCGCCACGGCCACCCGATAGCCTTCCCCTTCGAGGTTGTAGCGAAGCAAGGTGACCAGGGTTTCTTCGTCCTCGACGATGAGGAGAAGTGGTTTCATCCCTCCAGTTTACTACGAGCGGCGAGCGGCGTAACAATGGAATTTCCCTCGTCGATCGTCGGCCGATGCTCCCGCATCCGCTTGCCGTGAACGAGGAAATAGATCGTTTCTGCGATGTTCGTCACGTGGTCGCCGATGCGCTCGATGTTCTTCGCCATGAAAAGAAGATGCGTGCAAGGCGTGATGTTCCGTGAATCCTCCATCATATAGGTCAGGAATTCACGGAACAGACTCATATACATGTCGTCGACTTCGATGTCGCGATTCCAGACTTCCATGGCCTTTTTCGAATCACGCGCCACATAGGCGTCCAGCACGTCCTTGATCATGGGCTGGACGAGGCCCGCCATGCGCGGAATGCCGGCGGCAAGCTTGGCAGGTGGGTATTCGTTCATCACGATGACACGCTTGGCGATGTTCACGGCATAATCGGCGATCCGTTCCAGGTCACTTGAAATTTTCAAGGCGCCGACGATGCTGCGAAGGTCCTCCGCCATCGGCTGGCGAAGCGCGAGCAACTGGACGGCGAACTGGTCAACGTCGAAATTGAGCTCGTCCACCTTATCGTCTTCTTCAATGACGCTGGCGGAAAGCACGTCGTCTTGCTCGCTGAATGCATGAATGGCGGCCGCTAGTTGGGATTCCGCCAGGCCGCCCATTTCGACGATCGTCCGGTTCAGACGGTTCAGTTCGTTGTCGTAGGATTTAACAATATGTTCCGAAGCCATGGGACTTCTCCCTTTCCTCTCCCCGCCGATCAACCGAAGCGGCCGGTGATGTAACCTTGGGTCCGTTCATCCTTGGGGCTCGTAAAGATCATCGCGGTGTCGCCAACTTCGACGACCTCACCAAGATGGAAAAAGGCGGTATGTTGCGAGACTCGCGCGGCCTGCTGCATCGCGTGGGTGACGATGACGATCGTGTATTTCTGGCGAAGCTCGTCCATCAACTCCTCGATGCGGGCCGTGGCGATAGGGTCCAGCGACGAACAGGGCTCGTCCATCAGGATCACTTCCGGGCTCACCGCGATCGCACGGGCGATGCAGAGGCGCTGCTGCTGACCGCCGGAAAGGCTGGTGCCCGGCTCCTGAAGGCGGTCCTGCACCTCTTTCAGCAGGCCCGCCCGCTCGAGGCTCGTCATGACGATCTCGTCAAGCTCGGCCCGGTTTTTTACAAGTCCGTGGATGCGTGGGCCATAGGCGACGTTCTCGTAAATCGATTTCGGGAACGGGTTCGGCTTTTGAAAGACCATCCCGATTTCGGCGCGCAACTCGACGACGTCGAGGCTCTTTTCATAAATATCCCGACCATCGAGCGCCACTGCTCCCGTCACGCGGCAGCCCTCGATCGTATCGTTCATCCGGTTTAGGCAACGCAAGAAGGTCGACTTCCCGCAGCCCGACGGGCCGATAAGGGCGGTGACCTCGTTTTTTCGGATGTCGAGATCGACATTCGTCAATGCCTGTTTGTCATCGTAGAAGACGTTGAGGTTTCGCGTCGACATCTTCGGAGGCGATGCGCCAGCTTCCGTTGGTGACGGCGTTGCTCCCTTTGCCGTGGCGGGCATGGAAACCGTGTTTACCGGTTTCCGCGCCGCGCGCGTGTCCAGGGTCTCTTGGTTCTTTTCGTCGATTTGACGTTCCATCGCTTCCATTTTAGCCGATTTCTCCTACCAGCGGCGCTCGAATCGTTTGCGCAAGTAGATGGCAAGCCCGTTCATGGTGATCAGGAAGGCCAGCAGGACCAGCGTGGCCGCCGCCGTGCGCTCGACGAAGGCTCGCTCGGGGCTGTCCGCCCAGAGGAAAATCTGGACCGGCAGCGCGGTCGAGGGGTCCGTGATGCTCTGCGGAACGTCCGCGATGAAGGCCACCATCCCGATCATCAAAAGCGGCGCCGTCTCGCCGAGCGCGCGGGCCATCCCGATGATCGTGCCGGTCAGGATCCCGGGGATGGCCAGGGGCACGACGTGATGCAGCACGACCTGGGTTTCCGATGCGCCCACGCCACGCGCCGCCTCGCGGATGGAAGGCGGGATGGAAAGGAGCGAGGCCCGGGTCGCGATGATGATCGTCGGCAAGGTCATCAGCGCCAGCGTGATCCCGCCCACCAAGGGTGCAGAGCGCGGCAGGCCGCCGAGGTTCAGGAAGACGGCAAGGCCGAGAAGTCCAAACACGATCGACGGTACGGCCGCCAGATTGTTGATGTTGACCTCGACCAGCCGCGCCCAGCGGTTCTTCGTTGCGAATTCCTCCAGGTAGATGCCGGTCATGAGGCCGATCGGAAAGGCGAACAGTAAGGTGACGATCATCGTATAGAAGGAGCCGACGACGGCGCCCCACACGCCGGCGATTTCCGGAGAGCGCGAATCCGCGTGCGTAAAGAAGGCGGTGTTGAACTTTTTCTCGATCGAGTCTTCCGAGGCGAGTAAATCGATCCAGCCGATTTGTTCGTTGTCGAGGCGTCGTTCGCCTTCCGCTACGTCGCGCCGCATGTAGCCTTTCATCAGCATGTCGACATCTCCCGATGCCGAGAGCCAGATCGACCCGGTGCTGCCGATGAGGTCGGGGTTTTCCGTAACTGCCTTGCGTAGCTCGAAGCGTGCCTTCTCACTCACCAACGCAAACAGGCGACGTAAATTCTTGCGGCCTTCCACGTTCGGGAACTTCGCCATCAGGCTTTGGCGGATGAGGACGCCGTAGTCCGCCCGCATGAGGGCAGCGGTCGACCGGCTGCCATCGCGCTCAAACACGGCCTCGTCATAAGTGATGTCGAGACGAATGTGCGTCTGAACGATTGCCGTGTATCCGCTTAATGTAACGCTGGCCAGCAAGAAGATAAGAAACGCAATGGCGGTCGAGACGGCGGTGACGCAGTAAATGCGAAACCGCTTCTCCGCCCTTGCCCGGCGAAGACTGTGTGCGGAAATTACCCTTTCCTTCGTTGCGTTTGCGGTATCAGTCATATTTTTCCCGATATTTGTCGACGACGCGGATAGCAATCACATTCAGGAAAAGCGTGATCGTGAAGAGCGCGATGCCCAAGGCGAAGGCGGCCAGCGTCTTCGCGCTGTCGAATTCCTGATCGCCAACCAGCAGCGTCACGATCTGGACGGTGACCGTCGTCACCGCCTCGAAGGGATTCGCAGTCAAGTTCGCCGCAAGGCCCGCCGCCATGACGACGATCATCGTCTCGCCGATGGCGCGTGAGACGGCCAGCAGGAAGGCGCCCACGATTCCGGGAAGGGCGGCCGGCAGGACGACTTTCCGGATCGTTTCCGATTGCGTCGCCCCGATCGCATAGGAACCGTCGCGCAGGCTTTGGGGGACGGCGTTAATCACGTCGTCCGAAAGGGACGAGATGAAGGGGATGATCATGATCCCCATCACCAGGCCTGCGGCAAGCGCGCTTTCCGAGGCGACGTCGAGCCCAAGCATGCCACCGCCGTCCCGTACCATCGGCGCCACCGTAAGGGCGGCAAAGAAGCCGTAGACGACCGTCGGCACGCCGGCCAGGATTTCCAGGACCGGTTTCACCGTCGCCCGCACCTTTGCCGGTGCGTATTCCGCGGTGTAGACGGCCGAGAAGATGCCGATCGGAACGGCAACCAGCATGGCAAGAAAGGTGATCAACAGCGTGCCGGCGAAGACCGGGATCGCGCCGAAGGCGCCGGTCTGGCCGACCTGGTCCGCGCGGATCGCCGTCTGCGGGCTCCATTGAAGCCCGAACAGGAATTCGTGGAAGGGGATGAGCTGAAAGAAGCGGATCGCTTCGAACAGCATCGAAAGGACGATGCCGATCGTCGTCAGGACCGAGATCGTCGAGCCCGCGATGAGCACGAACTGGAAGAACCCTTCGACCCGGTTGCGGGCCCGAAAGGTTGGGCTAAGGACACGCCGTCCCCAGGCGAGCCCGCCGAGCGCGGCTGTGAGCGCCACCACGAAAAGGCCCGCCTGACCGATCTGCTTAAGCTCCGCATAGTGGAGCGCCGCAAGACGCAAGGGCGTTTCCGTTGTCTGGTTGGTAAGGCCGCTTTCCACGATCCAACAGACTTTTTCGACGAAGAGGGTGCGCCCGCCGAATTGGTCGATGATCGTTTGATCCGTGGTTGTGGCGAGCAGGACCCCAATCAGGGTTCTTTCGAAAAGCAGTCCCAGAGTGAGAAGGACGATCGCCGGAACGACGCACCAAAGGGCGACGTAAAGCCCATGGTGAGCCGGGCGGGAATGGAGGCGCTGCTCTGCGCCGATGGCCATGGCTCGCCGCCGCCCCACCGCGAAGGCGGCAGACGAGAGGGCGAGCAGGCCGATCACGAATAAATAACTAGCCATCACGTTCTCAGATTCCGGCTCAAATTCCGGCTTAAATTCCGGCGATCGTTAAGCGGCGCTTTCATCGCCCAGTCGGGATTACTTGGCATAGGGTGTCAGGCTCATCGCCCCGCTGCGGACTTTCTCCCGCTCTTCCACGGGCAGCGGAATAAGCCCCCGATCGGCCAAATAGCCGTAAGGTCCCCAGGCGGTCTCGCTCGTGAAGGCGTCGATGTATTCCGCAATCCCCGGCACGATGCCGACATGGGCGTTCTTCACGTAGAAGTATAGGGAACGCGAGACCGGATATTTCCCGCTTGAAATGTTGTCGAAGCTGGGCTCGGCCTTGTCCACGAGGCTGCCCTGGACCTTGTCCCGGTTCTGATCGAGGAAGCTGAACCCAAAGACGCCAAGGGCGGCCGGGTTCGATTTAAGTTTCTGGACGATCAGATTGTCGTTTTCGCCGGCATCGATGAAGGCCCCATCCTCGCGGATCGAGTGGCAGATGGCCTTGTACTTCATCTTGTCCGTCTTCTTCATCGCCAAGATGCTCGGAAACGTCTTGCAGCCGCTTTCCATCGCAAGCTCGACGAAGGCATCCCGCGTGCCAGACGTCGGCGGCGGGCCCAGCACTTCGATTTTCCTGTCGGGAAGGCTTGCGTCCACATCCTTCCAGGTCGTGTTGGGATTGGGTACCAACTTGCCGGAAGCGTCCGGAACGTCTTTTGCGAGCGCCAGCCAGATCGCCTTCCGGGTAAGTGCGAAGCGTTTTGCCTTCTTCGAATTTGCGAGCACGATGCCGTCGAACCCGATCTTGACTTCCGTGATGTTGCCGACGCCGTTCTTCGCGCACCTCGCCACTTCCGAATCCTTGATCCGACGCGAGGCATTCGTGATGTCGGGATGAGCGAGCCCGATTCCTGAGCAGAACAGCTTCAGACCGCCGCCGGAACCGGTGTTCTCGACGACCGGCGTCTTGAAGTTCGTCATTTGTCCGAATTCTTCGGCAGCCGCGGTGGAAAACGGGAAGACGGTCGAAGACCCGACGATGCGGATCTGGTTGCGGGTGTCGGACGCAAAGGCCGAACCCAGACCGACGGCGGCAATAGCGGCAGCGAGAAGCAGTTTCCTCCCCATGACCCAGAAAGGGGTAGCGGAGTTCTATGACGGATTTATGACGCCGCTTCCGCGGTACTGGCTGAATTAGGACAGTCGCCGCATGAACTTAGGACAATCCGCCATCAATCACCCGGAACCGTCCAGCCGTGTGACCTTGTGGCTCGGGTCCGGTCGCCGCTTCGATCAATTCGCCGATGGTCCAGATGTGGTCTGTGACCCCAAGAGCCATGGCTGGCGTGATCTGGATGGTACTGTGGACCCGGCAAAAGTTGTAGTGAGCCACGAAAAGGCTGACCGCTGCCTTGTGGTTTTGGAGCTTCTTGCTGAACCCATTGGTCAGTCGAGTGAACCGCCGTTGCTGCATCCGAAGGGTTAGATTCGACCGTTCAACGAGGGAGGTCGAAAGGCGACGTGGCGTGCCGGATACTACGGTTTTCTGTACGCTTACAATTCGGCCGGGGGAGTATTTTCGGGAAGCCTGTTGCCCTCGCTCGCCCTCGTAGTGCTTGACGATCTGGCCAAAATCCACCCCGTCATACCCAAACGCGCCAAGGACGGCTTCTACATAAGGCCCAAAGCCATCGGACGTGACTTCGGGCCGGTTCGTAATGCGGCTGGCAAGATCGTAAGCAAAGGCGTGAGTATTCGGCGCGTCCCGCTTGCCTGTGAGGTAGGAGATGATTGCCTTGTTCGTCGCGTCTAGGGCTGTGCAGGTGTACTGGTCGCCCATCTCTGGGTGCGGGCCAGCCTTCCGTTGTTTCATGCCGACATAGGCCCAAATCTCGTCCAATTCGATGATGGGGACATGAAGCCCCTGCATCTGCCGGTCATGGAGGTGCTGGCACCCTTCCCCGACTCGGACCCCAAGGCGCATGATTGTGTCCCGGTGGACGCCTGTAAGGCGTTCGGCCGCGCGGATGGAACACCCCTCGGTAAGGGCGCTAACGGCTTGGATTTGCCTATCAAGCGGTAGAATGTTCATGGGACCAATCCCTATTTGCTCGGGATAGGCCCATGCCATTGTGGAAATACAGCTCTGAATCTGCTATATATTCCTCGGTCACGGCTCAGGGGCCAAATCCCTGGGTTTTTGATCAAGGGCCGGTGGCTGCTACAACAGCCATCGGTTCCCGGTTTAAAAAAAGTCCCTGGTCTACGATTTGAACGTAGGTCTCCGACCTGTAAAGAGGGGGTCCTGCCACTAGACGAACCGGGGCCCAGTTAGTGCCGATTAAGGGGCCGTTCCAGACCTTTAGCGGGGTAGAGGCACGGCCCCTGTCTTTTTCCTCGCCCCCTTTGGTCGGCTACGTCGCCAGAGGCTCTCGACCCTCCTCATGGCAGGTCTCCTCGGTTGTTGCGAGCCTATTATGTCTGCCGCGAATCCATCTGTCAACCTCGAATCCAAAATATTGCTTGACGACGCAGACAGTCGCGCTCATAATGTGCCCGTTGAATCCAAAAGAAAGGATTGGGTGGTTCACATGAATGGTGACGAGGAAGCCAACGCAGCGGCACAGGGCAACCAGGGCGATGGTTCCAACTACGAACGATCGTCTATTCAATTTCCATATTTTGACTTGGGCGAATGCCTCAAGATTGTCCGTGCCATATCAAATAACGCTGGGGCAGACGATTGCACCGATGATCAGGTGGCGGCGTGGACTGACCTCAGTTCCAAGAGCAGCGGTTATCGGTCCCGCATGTCGGCGACGCGGCTGTTTGGTTTGATCGAGTCAGGCAAATCGTCCGGCGTCCGACTATCGGATCTCGCGCCCAAAGCGCTTGATGAACACCACGCGCGGGCAGCAAAAGTTCAAGCGTTCCTCAATGTCCCGTTGTTTAAGCGCGTTTATGAAAACTGGCGTGGTCAACAAATCCCGCCAGCGGCAAAACTAGAACGCGCTTTGGTGACTTTTGGCGTTGCTGAAAAGCAAAAGGCCCGCGCACGGCAAACACTGGAACGATCTGCCGCTGAAGCCAATTTTTATGAAAACGGAAAGGACCGACTGGTCCAGCCTGGCACTAAAAGCGGGGGGCATGTTACGCCACCAGCCGATAACCATAATAAAGGTAGTGGGACCGGCGCGCACGACAATGGCGGGGGTGGCAATGAGTTCAGTTTAGACCCCATTATTCGGGGGCTTATTAATCGGCTCCCCAAGTCCGGCGACACATGGCCGAAGTCCGAACGCAAGCTCTGGCTCGGTATTCTGGAAAACAGCTTTGAGCTTGTCTATCGGGACGGCGAGAAGGGGCAGCCGTCAACTACGGGAATGAAGGAATCGAATGATGCTGACAGTTAAATGGATAAAATGTGGCGATGACGGCCACTGGTGTTTGTTTGAGCGCCTGAATCTAAATATGAAAACGGCTGGTGTTTACATCATCTGGCATGAAGGCGATCCTGACCGCGTCGTTCGTTTGGGACAGGGAGATGTTGCCGGCCGGTTGGCCCAACACCGTGCCGATCCAAAAATTCTTGCTTATGCAAAGCGGGGAGTCCTTCACGTCACATGGGCAGCCGTGTCGGCAGCCCAGCGGGACGGCGTGGAGCGCTATCTTGCGGATCGGTATCTGCCACTAGCCGGAGATGCTTTTCCAAATGTTCAGCCGATTGAGGTGAACCCTCCGTGGTAACGGCATCCATCCCCGCCAAGATGGCCTCAAGCGTCTCGCGCAGCTTCATGTACTGATACCAAGCCCACGGGGGCTCCTGTCCCGCAGCAAGCTTTTCGTTGGCCCAGGCTAGAACCCGCTCTAGATCGGCGCGCATATCAGTCTTGGATTCCATAATTCATTAATGCCTCGGCTGGGTTAGTGTTCGGTTAATTTTGGACACTCCATGCACGTATTTAGGACACTTCATCCCAAATTAGGACTGTACCGCTTCCGCCTCCAAAGGCAGGAAGACCGTGAAGATGCTGCCCGTTCCAAGGGTGCTTTCGATCGTTAGCCTGCCCCGGTGGCGGTTCACGATGTGTTTCACGATGGCCAGGCCCAGCCCGGTGCCTCCAAGCTCCCGCGAACGCGCCCGGTCGATGCGGTAGAAACGCTCCGTCAGCCGCGAGAGATGCTCCGGCGCGATCCCCTCGCCTTCGTCCCGCACCGCCACGCTAAGGACCGGTCCGGGAAGGCCGCTCACAGTTGGACGCGCCACCTTTCTTGCCGCGATCCGGATCACCGTGTCGGCGCCGCCATATTTGATGGCGTTGTCGATGAGGTTCTGAAAGAGCTGGGTCAGCTCGTCCCGGTCGCCGGGGATCTCCGGCAGGTCTGCCGCCAATTCGAGCTCGATCGTCATGCCTTGGGATTTCGCCTCGAGCGCAAGCATGTCACGTAACGTCTTCAGCACATCGCCGATCGGAACCGTGCCGGGGGGCAAGAGATGTTCGCTAAGCTCGATCCGGGAAAGGGAGAGCAGGTCTTCGACCAACCGCACCATCCGTTTCGTCTGACCATCCATGATTTCCAAGAAGTGCGCGCGCGCTTTCGGGTCATCCTTTGCGGGCCCCTGGAGGGTCTCGATGAAACCGACGAGCGTGGAAAGCGGCGTGCGGAGTTCGTGGCTCACATTCGCGATGAAGTCGACGCGCGTCTGTTCCAACTGCTTCACCGCCGTAAGATCGTGGAGGCTGACGATCAATGCCGTGCCATCCTTGGCTGGTTTCGCAAGCGGGATGATGCGAACCAGGAAGTGCTGCGGGCGGGGATAGGGAAACGTGAACTGGGCCTCGCGATCCGACCGGGTTTCGAGTGCGACGTCGACTTCCTCGAGAAGCACCGGATCGCGAATGACGGCGGCGAGATCCTGACCGATTGGATTTGCCGTCACCAACGCGCGCGCCGCCCGGTTCGCCTGACGGATCCGCCGCGCGCCGTCGAGCAGAAGTAACGGATCGGGGATGCTGTCGAGGATGGTGACGTTTGCTTCGGCGAGCGTTTCAAGTTCCGCCGTTCGCCGGATCTGCGATCGGTTGAGCGCCTCGATCACGGAAAGAATTTCATCCGATGCGCTATGCCCGCGAACTTCCGGCGTCGGCGGCTTTCCGCCCCGGGCCAGATCGCCGATATAGGCGATGACCGCATCGAAATCGGCGAGATAGGCGCGAACGATGAAGAAAAGCGCGACGGCGCCCAGCGTCCCGCCAAGGATCGCCGGCCACAGCGTGGCCTGGCTAAACAGGACCAGCAGCGCCAGCACGCCGACGCCGGGTGCCACGACGGCCGCCCACAGGAGGAACCAACGCTTGGGAATGGTTCGGGGCTGACCACGCTCGGGCATTCGGGTCCTCTTACTATATATGGCTCGGCTTAAAACCGTGCCTGAGACGGTGAGGCGAAGGTGGTGGTTCAGCCCCCGTTTATTCGGCGGCGTGGGCGGCCAACGCCGCCAGGTTCACGATATCGGAAACCGTCGCTCCCATGTGGGCGATCTGCGCGGGCTTCGACAATCCTGACAGGATCGGGCCGATCACCGTGACTTCGCCAAGTTCCTGAACCAGTTTCGACGCGATGTTGGCGCTCGCAAGATCCGGCATGACAAGCACGTTTGCCGAATCGGAAAGATTGCAGAAGGGATAGAGCTTCCTGAGTTCCGGGTTAAGGGCTACGTCCGGGGCCATTTCCCCGTCATACTCGAAATCGACGTTGCGCCGGTCAAGCGCGCGAATCGCATCGCGCACCCGGTTTGCCCCATCTGCCTTGCGGTTTCCGAAATTCATGAACGAGATCATGGCGACCCGCGGTTCATGCCCCCACACCCGTGCGCTTTTCGCCGCCTGGACGGCGATGTCCGCAAGCATTTCCGCTGTCGGAGTTTCATGAACGGTCGTGTCGGCAAGGAAGACGGTGCGGTGGGGTGCGACGACGACGGAAAGTCCGAACACCGGTGTGTCCGGCTTCGAATCCAGCACGCGCATGATCTCCTTATAGGAGACGGTGTAGCTCCGGGTGAGCCCGGTCACCATCGCGTCCGCCTCGCCAAGGGCGACCATGCAGGCGGCAAACACGTTGCGGTCCTGGTTTACCATCCGCTGGCAGTCGCGGTAGAGCACGCCGTCCCGTTGCAACCGCTCATAGACGTATTCCGTATAGCGCTTGTTGTGCTTGCTGAGGCGGGCGTTGTGGATCTCAAGGGAGTCCGTATCGTTAAAACCAAGCTGCTCCATCGCTTCCGTGATCAGATGGTCGCGGCCGATGAGGACCGGCGTGCCGTAGCCGGCGCTGCGAAACGCGATGGCGGCCCGGATCACTTTTTCTTCCTCGCCTTCGGCGAAGACGATGCGGCGGGGGTTGTGCCGGACGCGCTCGAAGATGAGCTGGAGGCTCGCCGTCGTCGGGTCGAGGCGCGAGGCAAGCTCCCGGCGGTAGCCGTCCATGTCGATGATCGGCTTGCGGGCGACGCCGGATTCCATCGCGGCTTCGGCGACGGCGACCGGCACGGCCGAGATGAGGCGCGGGTCGAAAGGCGCCGGGATGATGTAGTCGGGCCCGTATTGTAGGCGCTGGCCGGCATAGGCCGCGGTGACCTCGTCGGGAACGTCCTCGCGGGCCAGGCTGGCTAGCGCCCGTGCCGCGGCGATCTTCATCTCGTCGTTGATCGTCGAGGCGCGGACATCCAGCGCGCCACGGAAGATGTAGGGGAAACCCAAAACGTTGTTCACCTGGTTCGGATAGTCCGAACGCCCGGTGGCGACGATGGCATCGTCCCGGATGGCATTGATTTCCTCCGGCGAGATCTCCGGGTCCGGGTTCGCCATCACGAAGAGGATTGGTTTATCGGCCATGCTGGCGACCATGTTAGCGTCGACGGCGCCCTTGACGGAAAGGCCAAAGAAAACGTCGGCACCCTTCATCGCGTCCGTCAGCGTGCGCGCCTCCGTGTCGACGGCATGGGCGGATTTCCACTGGTTCATGCCCGCTTCACGCTCGCGATAGATGACGCCCTTCGTATCGCACAGGATGATGTTTTCTGGGCGCGCGCCCATCGCCTTCACCAGTTCGAGACAGGCGATACCGGCCGCGCCCGCTCCGTTCACGACCATCTTGATGTCTTCGATCCGGCGCCCCGTCAGGTTCAGTGCGTTCAAAAGCCCGGCGGAGGAAATGATCGCCGTCCCGTGCTGGTCGTCGTGGAAAACCGGAATGTCCATCAACTCGCGCAGACGCTGCTCGATGACAAAGCATTCCGGCGCGCGAATGTCTTCGAGGTTGATGCCGCCGAAGCTGGGGCTAAGAAAGCGGACGCAATTGACGAATTCGTCCACGTCTTGGGTGTCGACCTCGAGGTCGATGCTGTCGACGTCGGCGAAGCGTTTGAAAAGAACCGCCTTGCCCTCCATAACCGGTTTCGAGGCGCTCGCGCCAAGGTTGCCGAGGCCAAGCACGGCGCTACCGTTCGAGATGACGGCGACGAGATTCCCTTTCGCCGTGTAGTCGTAGATAAGCGAGGGGTCTTCGGCGATCCGCTCGCACGGCACGGCGACGCCTGGCGAATAGGCAAGCGACAGGTCCCGCTGGGTCGTCAGCGGTTTCGTCGGCTTGATCTCGATCTTGCCGGGCCGGCCGCTCGAATGGAAAAGTAGCGCTTCCTGGTCGGTTACCTTGTTCGTGTCGTCTGCCATCTTCGCTCGCGCAATCCTTATCTCCGCTGGCCCTTTCCCGCTTGAACGCCGACGGATTCCCGTGATCGTAGGGATGTGGGCGGGTGCCGTCAAAGCCAACCGGCAAGACGGTCCCCCGGGCAGCAGGGGTGATTTCGGCGCAAAACAAGGCCTTTGCTCGGGCCCGCCGCCGCCTGCGGTGGCGTGGCCGGTACCTTGGGGTATGTGTTAGATTCGATTTCTTTGCCACCTGTTCCTGGCGTGAAAGCCGCCGGGCAATTGGGAGTGGGAGGAACCCCCTTCGCCTATGGGCCAATCGAAATCCGCCCCTTCGGTGACCCCGATGGTCGCCCAGTACCTGACCATCAAGGAGGCCCATCCGGACTACCTCCTCTTCTACCGGATGGGCGATTTCTACGAACTCTTCTTCGACGATGCCGTGAAGGCGTCGGAGGCCCTTGATATCACGCTCACGAAACGGGGCAAGCATCGGGGCGACGACATCCCGATGTGCGGGGTGCCCGTGCATGCGGCGGACAATTACCTCTCCAGACTGATCCGGAAGGGCTTCAAGGTCGCCGTCTGCGAGCAGGTCGAGGACCCGGGCGAAGCCAAGAAGCGCGGCTCGAAGACACTCGTTCGCCGGGACGTCATCCGGCTGGTGACGCAAGGCACGTTGACGGAAGACGCCCTGCTGGATGTGCGGGACCACAACTTCCTCGCCGCTCTTGCGGAAGCCGAGAACGAACTCGCCGTCGCCTGGCTCGACATGTCGACCGGTGATTTTCATGTGCAGGCGACGACGATGAAACGGCTTCCGACCGTGCTCGCCCGGATCGACCCAGGCGAGGTGCTGCTTTCCGATCACCTGTTCGATCGGTCCGGGCTCGAAGACGCGTTGCGCGATTCCCGGGCCGAGCTTTCTCCATTGCCATCGGCGCGTTTCGACAGCGCGAGTGCGAAGCGCCGGCTTGAAGTCGTCTTTGGGGCGCGGGCGCTGGAGGGCTCCGGCAATTTTTTGCGGGCCGAGGCCGCCGCCTGCGGCGCCCTCATCGACTATATCGAGCTGACCCAGAAGGGACATCTGCCGCGATTGGCGCCGCCCAGGCGACTTCGCTCGAACGTCATGCTTGAGATCGACGTGGCGACGCGGCGCAACCTCGAGCTTGCCCGGAGCCAGACGGGAAGCAGAAAGGGTTCTTTGCTGAATACGATCGATGCGACGGTGACGGGCGCGGGGGCCAGGCTTCTAGCACTTCGTCTTTCTTCGCCGCTCACGGAAGTGGCGGCCATCACCCGCCGCCTCGACATGGTCCAATTCTTCTTCGAGAACCCGAAATGCCGCGAGCGCATGCGCACGATCCTGAAGGGTTCGCCGGACCTCGAACGTGCGCTCTCGCGACTGACGCTTGGGCGCGGAAGTCCGAGGGATTTGGCGGGCGTTCGCGATGCGCTGGCCTTGACCCAGGACCTGCGCGACGCCCTTTCCGACGAAGGCCTCGGCATCCTGCCGGACGGCGTTGCCGATCAACTCGCCGGCCTTGGTGCCCATGGCGATCTCGTCGACGAGCTTACGCGGGCCTTGAGGGCGGAACTGCCGACGCTTACGCGCGAGGGCGGCTTCATCGCGCCCGGCTATTCGCCGGAACTCGATGAAACCCTGATGCTCCGCGACGAAAGCCGCCGCCTGATCGCCAATCTCGAGAGCCGCTATCGGAAGGAAACCGGGATTGCCTCCCTGAAGATCCGTCACAACAACCTGCTGGGCTACTACATCGAGGCGACGACGGCCCATGCGACGAAGCTGTCCTTGCCGGAGAGCGGCTTTCTCCATCGACAGACGATGGCATCCGCTGGCCGCTTCACGACGGTCGAGCTCTCGGAACTGGAGAACCGCATCCGCCAGGCCGCCGAGCGGGCCTTGGCGTTGGAGGGCGCGCTCTTCGAATCCCTCGTCGCGGACGTCGGGCGTCGCGCCGACGGCATTGCCACCACGGCTGCCGCATTGGCCGAGTGCGATGTTGCCTCGGCCCTTGCAGAACTTGCCGTCACGCGCCGCTACGTTCGTCCGCTTGTCGAAGAAAGTCTCGCCTTCGAAATTACGGGCGGCCGTCATCCGGTCGTCGAACAGGCGCTTGCGCGCGATCACGAAGCCGCCTTCGTCGCGAACGATTGCGACCTTGGCGAAGACCAACATCTGTGGCTGGTCACCGGGCCGAACATGGCGGGCAAGAGCACCTTCCTTCGTTAGAACGCGCTGATCGCCATCCTTGCCCAGATGGGATCCTTTGTACCGGCGACGGCGGTCCGCATCGGCGTCGTCGATCGATTGTTCAGCCGGGTGGGGGCGGCGGACGATCTGGCCCGGGGGCGCTCGACCTTCATGGTGGAGATGGTCGAAACGGCGGTGATTCTCCATCAGGCGGGGCCGCGTTCCTTGGTCATTCTGGATGAAATCGGACGCGGCACGGCAACTTACGATGGGCTTTCGATCGCCTGGGCGTCGATCGAACACCTCCATGAGGTGAACCATGCGCGCACCCTTTTCGCCACCCACTACCACGAACTCACGGCCCTTGCCGCGAAGCTTGCGAAGCTTTCCTGTCACACGATGCGGATCAAAGAGTGGCAGGACGAAATCGTCTTCCTGCACGAAGTAACGAGCGGGGCTGCGGATCGTTCCTACGGGATCCATGTGGGTCGGCTCGCCGGCCTGCCGGTGGCGGTCGTCCGGCGCGCCGAGGAAATTCTTTCGACCCTCGAAGCGGGCGAGGGAAAGAGCACGCTCTCGCGGCTGGCGGACGATCTGCCGCTTTTCCGGACTGAGGGAACGCCGGCCCCGCCTTCGCAGGCCTCGCCCGTCGAGGCCCTGCTTCGCGAGACACGCCCCGATGAGCTGACGCCGAAGGCGGCGCTCGAGCTCCTCTACCGCCTGAAGACGGCGCTCGACGAATAGGACGTTTCCTTCCTATCCTTCCTATTCTTCAGGCATTCTTTGCATTTCTGGCCATTGAATGCCGCAAGACCGATGGACGAGACGCATGGAAAAGACGACCGAACCAGCCCTGGAAGCCGATGCCCTTGAGGCGGCCCTCGCGGCGCTTTATCGGGAAGACGCGAACCAGGAAAGGCTTCGCTCCCGCCTGCTCGCCGAATTGCGGCGCCAGCTCGCCGAAATGCGCGCGGAATTGCAGAGTCGTTTCGAATCCGGAACAAATGGCTTCGATATCGCCCAGGAGGCCAGCCAGGGCTTCGATGCCCTGCTGAAGGCGCTTTACGCCTTCACGACGGGCCACCTCTTCCGGGTCTCCAACCCGACGGTCGCCGAGCACCTCGCCGTCGTCGCCGTCGGCGGCTATGGGCGCGGCGAGTTGGCGCCCCAGTCGGACCTCGATTTGCTGTTCGTCTTTCCCTACAAGCAGACCCCCTTCGGCGAGCAGGTCATCGAATACCTGCTCTACATGCTTTGGGATCTGGGCCTGAAGGTCGGCCACGCCGTGCGCTCCACCGACGATTGCATCCGCCTGGCGAAGGCGGACGTAACGATCCGCACGGCGCTCCTTGAATCCCGCTTCATCGCTGGCAATGAGACACTTTACGAGCGCATGCGCATGCGCTTCTTCCGCGACGTGTTGGTTCCGACGACGACGGAATTTATCGACGCGAAACTCGCCGAACGCGATGCACGCCACCAACGGTTAGGCGATTCCCGTTACGTGCTGGAGCCGAACATCAAGGACGGCAAAGGGGGGTTGCGCGATCTGCACACCCTTTTCTGGATTGCCAAGGCCGCCTACCAGGTCGACGACCCGGCCGCCTTGGTGCCGCTTGGTGTGTTGACGGCGCATGAGGCCACCCGCTTCGATCGCGCGCTCCGGTTTCTTTGGAACGTGCGCTATCACCTTCACTACCTTGCCGGCCGGCCGGAGGAACGGCTCACCTTCGACGTCCAGCCCGAGATCAGCCGCCGGATGGGCTATGTGGATCGCGGGCATGCGCGCGGCGTCGAGCGCTTCATGAAGCATTACTTTCTTGTGGCGAAAGACGTCGGCGATCTTACGCGGATCTTCTGCGCCTGTTTGGAGGCACAACAAAAACGCCGCCCGCGCTTCCGCCTTCCCTGGATGGCGCTATCGCGCATCGAGGGATTCGTCGTCGAGGGCAATCGGATCAACGTGGAAAAAGACGATGCCTTCGAAGCCGATACACTGCGTCTCATCAAGCTGTTTCACGTCGCGCAGGAAAAAGAGCTCGACGTGCACCCCTACGCGCTCCGCCTGATCACGCAAAACCTGAAAAGAATCGATCATGGCTTGCGGGACAGCAAGGAGGCCTCGCGCCTCTTTCTGGAAATCCTCACTTCGAAGAAGGATCCGGAACGCGCGCTTCGGCGAATGAACGAGGCTGGCGTGCTTGGCCGCTTGCTTCCGGAGTTCGGGCGGATCGTCGCCCAGATGCAATACAACATGTACCACGTCCATACGGTGGACGAGCATTCCCTCTTTGCGATCGGCACGTTACACGGAATCGAAGAAGGTCGATTGTGCGAAGCCATGCCGCTTTCCTCCGAGATCGTGCACAAGGTCCTCTCCAGACGCGCCCTTTACCTCGCCGTTCTTTTCCACGACATCGCGAAAGGCCGGCCGGGCGATCATTCCATCGTCGGGGCCGAGATTGCCGCCCGTATCTGTCGCCGGCTGCGCCTGACGGAAGAGGAAACGGAAACCGTCGTCTGGCTCGTGCGTTACCACCTCCTGATGAGCGGCACCGCCTTCCAGCGGGACACGAACGACCCGGAGGCGATCCAGGCATTCGTGGACGCCGTGCAGTCGCCGGAACGGTTGCGGCTTCTCCTGCTGCTCACCGTCTCCGATATCCGCGCCGTCGGTCCGGACGTCTGGAACGCGTGGAAGGCATCGCTGCTTCGTGCGCTCTACTTCCGGGCCGAAGAGGTCATGTCGGGCGGCTTGATGACGCAGGTGACGGAAGCGCGTGTCGAGGCCGCCCTCGAAGCGTTGCGGGCCATGCTTAGCGATTGGACGGACGAAACCTTCGCCGGCTTCCGCGAGCGCGGCTTTGCAGCCTATTGGTTGGCCTACCCGGCCGAGACGCTGGCGCGCCAGGCGCGACTCATGCACGAGGCGGATGAAAACGCGGTTCCGCTTTCCGTAAAGACACATGTGGATGCGGCGCGCGACGTAACGGAAGTGACGATTTATACAGCCGATCATCCCGGACTTTTCTCACGGCTGGCGGGCGCGCTTTCACTGGCGGGTGCGAACATCGTGGATGCCAAGATCTCCACCATGAAGAACGGCATGGCGCTCGATACCTTCTGGCTGCAAGCCGTCACCGGCAGGGCGTTCGAAAAACCGAACCTCACCAAGACGCTCGCAAGGCTGATCGAGGAAACCCTGGCCGGCCGAATCCTGCCCGTCAAGGAACTTGCCCGGCACGCGAGGCTGCCAAGCCGTACCCAGATCTTCACGGTCGCACCGCGTGTCCTGATCGACAACAAGGCCAGCCACAGCTTCACGGTCATCGAAGTAAATGGGCGTGATCGCCCCGGCTTCCTCTACGACGTCACGCGTGCATTAAGCGACCTCAATCTGCAGATCGGAAGCGCGCATGTCACGACCTATGGTGAACGCGCCGTCGATGTCTTCTATGTGAAGGACATCTTCGGCATGAAGCTCGAGCACGAGGTGAAGCTGAAGGAGATAAAGGCCCGCCTGCTCGATGCCGTCGAGGGGCAGCAAAGCCAGCCTTTGGAGGCAAGGGCAGCGTCCGACGAATAGGCGTCCGGCTTGGTGGCGTCGCTTCGCCTTCCAACGCGTCAAAAAATCCGATACATATCAAGATCATGGCGCTTCTTCGATCGATTGCCACCGTCGGTGGCTACACACTGACAAGCCGCGTGCTCGGCTTCATCCGCGACATCTTGCTCGCGGCGATTCTGGGCGCAGGCGTTGTGGCCGACGCCTTCTTCGTCGCGTTCAAATTGCCGAATTTCTTCCGGAGACTGTTTGCGGAAGGGGCTTTCAACGCAGCCTTCGTTCCGATGTTCGCCGGTTTTCTCGAAAAAGAAGGCCAAGACGATGCAAAACGCTTCGCAGAAGAGGTGCTTGCCGTGCTTTTCATCACGCTTGCCGTCTTCGTCGCGATCGCAGAGATTACGATGCCTTGGCTTTTGTATCTGCTTGCGCCCGGCTTCGTGGACGATCCCGAGCGCTACGATTTTGCCACCCAATTTACGCGGATAACCTTTCCTTACCTTCTGTTTATCTCGCTCGTCTCACTCATGGGCGGCGTGCTGAATTCGCTTGGCCGTTTTGCGGCCGTTGCGGCAACGCCGATCCTGCTCAACTTGATGTTGATCGGAAGCCTGCTGATCTTAGCGAACTTTACGGCGACGCCGGGGCATGCGCTTGCGATCGGGGTTGCCATCGCCGGCGTTGGGCAATTCCTGTGGTTGGTGATCGCGCTCAAAAAGGCCGATTTTCGGCTTCGCCTGCGTCGGCCCCGATTGACGCCGGCCGTGAAACGCTTCCTCGGTCTGCTAGCCCCCGGTGCGGTCGGTGCCGGGATTGTTCAGATCAACCTGTTCGTCGACGTTATCCTTGCTTCTCTCTTGCCTGCCGGCGCGATTTCCTACCTTTACTATGCGGACCGGTTGAACCAGCTGCCGCTCGGTGTCGTTGGGATCGCCGTCGGCACGGCGCTTTTGCCGCTGCTGTCGCGCCAGATTCGCGCCGGCGATAGCGAGGCTGCGAACGCAAGCCAGAACCGGGCGATCGAGGCCACCCTCTTTCTGACGCTTCCGGCGACGGTTGCCTTGTTTCTTTTAAGCGAGCCGATCATCCGCGTGCTGTTCGAACGGGGTGCGTTCGGTGACGCGGAAACCGAAGCCTCGGCTTTGGCGCTGACGGCCTATGCGGTGGGTCTGCCGGCCTATGTGCTCGTCAAGGTCCTGGCGCCCGCGTTCTTCGCCCGAAAAGATACGACGACGCCGGTGAAAATCGCAGGCGTTGCCGTCGCGCTTAACATCGTCTTGAGCATCGCGTTGATGATTCCCTTCGCCCATGTGGGCATCGCGTTTGCCACGGCGATCGCTTCCTGGTTCAACGCGAGCCTGCTGGCGCTCGGATTGTGGCGCAGGCACGATCTGGTCCTGGATGCACGGTTGAAAAGACGACTGCCGCGCATGGCGCTTGCCTCGCTGGCCATGGGCGGGCTTGCGTTTTGGGCGGCACAACTGCTGGAAGCACCACTCATGGGCGGCGAAGTCGAACGCTGGATCGCCTTGCTGGTTCTCGTCGGCGGCGGTACCGGGGTCTATTTTCTTTTCGCGCGTCTTCTTGGGGCGTTCGAGAAGGAGGATCTGCGCGCGCTTTTCCGGAAAAGCGCGCTTGACCAGACGGAGGCTTGAGGGGAGACTTCGCCCGCCCGAAAGGGCTCCGCGGGAGCTCAAGACATGGAACGCATCTTTTCCGGCGTGCAGCCGACCGGGAATCTGCATCTCGGTAATTACCTGGGCGCGCTCAGAAACTGGGGCGGCCTGCAGGAGCGTTTCGAGTGCATTTATTGCATCGTCGATCTGCATGCGCTGACGACGCCACAGGAACCCGCCGCACTTGCCGCCCATACCCGGGAAGTGACGGCCGCCTTCATCGCGGCCGGGATCGATGCGAAGCGCTGCATCATCTTCAACCAGAGCGCCGTTTGCGGCCATGCCGAGCTCGCCTGGCTGCTCGGCTGTCTGACGCCGCTTGGCTGGCTCAACCGGATGACCCAGTTCAAGGACAAGGCAGGCCCGCATCAGGAAAAGGCGGGCCTTGGGCTTTATGCCTATCCGGTGCTGATGGCGGCGGATGTGTTGCTTTATAAGGCGACCCATGTGCCGGTCGGCGAAGACCAGAAGCAGCATCTCGAGCTTTGCCGCGACATCGCCGGCGCCTTCAACCGCCACTATGGCATCGAGTATTTTCCCTTGCCGGAGCCGCAGATCTTCGGCGAGGCGACCCGGGTCATGAGCCTTCGCGACGGAACGGCGAAGATGAGCAAATCCGACTCTTCCGACAATTCCCGGATCAACCTTACGGACGATCGCGACACCATCGCCCGGAAAATCCGCAAGGCGAAAACGGATCCGGATCCCTTGCCGGATGCGCCGAAGGGCCTCGAGGGAAGGCCGGAGGCGGCGAATCTCGTCGGCATTTATGCGGCCCTGGCGGGAGAGGATCGGAACGCCGTGCTGGCGCGTTTCGCCGGCGCCCAGTTCTCGGCCTTCAAGGAAGCGTTGACCGAGCTTGCCGTCGAGGTGCTGGGGCCGATCGGCGAGACGATGACGGAGCTTAAAGAGGACACCGCCTTGGTCGATGCGATCTTGAAGGAAGGCACGGAGCGTGCCACCGCCATTGCCGAGAAGCACTTGGCCGAGATTCGCGACCTCATGGGACTCGTGTACTACTGATTTTTTAAGCGCGGCACTTCTTACTCTCTTTTTCTTGCGAGAATGCGATTTGGGCTTGCCCTTGCGGTGGCGCTCGGCCTATCTCTGCATAACGGTCTAAGCGACCGTAAAACATAGGCCAAATGCAGATTTACCTCCCCATTGCCGAGATTTCGGTAGATGTCTTTCTTCTTCTCGGACTTGGGGGGCTTGTCGGCTTCCTGTCGGGCCTGTTCGGGGTCGGCGGCGGCTTCCTGATGACGCCATTCCTCATTTTCATCGGCATTCCGCCGGCGGTCGCCGTGGCCACGGAGGCAAACCAGATCGTCGCCGCCTCCGTCTCCGGCGCGCTCGCCCATTGGCGACGGCAGAACGTCGACTTGAAGATGGGGATCGTGCTCGTCATCGGAGGTCTACTCGGCTCCACCGTCGGCGTGTGGCTGTTTTCCTACCTCCGGAGTCTGGGCCAGATCGATCTCGTCATCGCGCTGGCTTACGTCGTTTTCCTGGGCGTGATCGGCAGCCTCATGTTTGCGGAAAGCACCCGTAGCGTCTTCCGCCGCCGCCGGCACATCTCGCCGCGACGAAAGCTGCACCAGCATCGCTGGGTGCATGGGCTTCCCTTCAAGATGCGGTTTCACCGCTCGAAGCTCTACATCAGCGCGCTCTTGCCGCTCGGGGTCGGGGTTTTCGTCGGTGTGCTCGCCGCCATCATGGGGGTCGGCGGCGGCTTCATCCTGATACCGGTGATGATCTATTTCATCGGCATGCCGACCACCGTCGTCGTCGGCACCTCGCTTTTCCAGATCATCTTCGTCATGGCGAACGTGACGTTCCTGCAGGCGTTGCACAATCAGACGGTGGACGTTCTGCTTGCGCTCCTGCTTCTGACTGGCGGCGTGATCGGCGCCCAGCTTGGCACGCGCTTCGGCGGCAAGCTGCAGAGCGACGAACTGAGAAGCCTGCTTGCCCTGTTGGTCCTTTTCGTCTGCGCGCGGATGCTTTGGGGATTGGTGGCAACGCCGGCGGACGTCTTCTCCTTAAGCTTGGTGATGCCATGAACGGACCCGATTTCCTTCACCGGCTTTTCCTTCCCTTGATTGGCGTCATCGGGCTCTTTTGGCTTGGGTCGCCATCGGCTCGGGCGGAACCGCTGGTGGCGGATCTCTCCGACCATTTGATTGAGATCACGACCAGCTTCACCGGTGCGGAGGTCCTGCTCTTTGGGGCGACGGAAGGGGAAGGGGACATCGTCGTCATCGTTCGCGGGCCGGCGCAGGACCTTATCGTGCGGCAAAAGGAATCGGTCGCCGGCATTTGGATGAACCGCAGCCGAATGCGCTTTCGGGATGTGCCGGCCTATTACGCCGCCGCCTCGAACCGGCCGGTCGACGAGATCGTGCCCCATGAGATGCGCGTCCGTAACGAGATCGGCGCGGAGAACTTGCGGCTGAGAGCGGCACAGAAGGCGCCGAAAGAAACGATCGGCCTCTTTCGCGAGGCGCTGATCCGCGGCAAACAGGCCCAGCAGCTCTATGGAGTTAAGACCGGAGAGATTGCCTTCATGAGCAACAGCCTGTTCCAGACTCGCCTGTTCTTTCCGGCGACGGTGCCGGTCGGCGTTTACACCGTCAAGGTGCTGTTGGTAAAGGAAAAGCGGGTCGTCAGCGTCCAGACGACTCCACTCATTGTCCAGAAGACGGGCCTTGAGGCGGCGATTTTCAACTTTGCCCATGCCCATGCGGCGCAATATGGGATCGTTGCTATTTTCCTCGCCCTGGTGGCAGGATGGTTGGCCGGGGTCTTCTTCCGCCGGGTCTGACCCTTACCCCCCCCATTTCATGGTCTCGAGGTCGCATGCCGCCAGAGAAGAAAAGCGAAAAGGAGCCATCCGGCCGCTGTTTTCTCGTCGTCGTCGATCCGACGGAGGAGATGCGCACGGCCCTTCGCTTTGCCTGCTACCGTGCCCGCAACGCGGGGGGCTACGTCTCGCTTCTTTACGTGCTGGAGCCGGCCGACTTCCAACACTGGATGACGGTTGGCGAGCTCATGCGCGACGAGGCACGCGCGGAAGCCGAGAAGCATCTCCAGCAGCTCTCGGAAGAAGTGAACGAACTGACCGGCAAGGTACCGGTCCTCTTCGTTCGGGAAGGAACGCGCAGCGATGAGCTGGTGAAGGTCATCGAGGAAGAGCCGAGCATTTCCATTCTCGTGCTCGCCGCGTCCTCAGGCCCGGAGGGGCCGGGACCGATCATCAGCAATCTGGTTAACAAGATGGCAGGCAAGATTCGGATCCCGATCACGATCGTGCCCGGCGATTTGACCGACGAACAGCTTCGTTCGCTAACTTAAATAATGGGGATTATATACGAAAGTCACATTTTACAGATAAAGAGGATGGCCGGTGCATCTGCAACAGAAAAGGTGTCATTTAAGTCACGATTTCGCCACATCTCTGGCAGTTCAGTTGATACAACGTATTCGCCACATTGGTAAGCTGAAGGATAGATTTCTGGCCTTGCGTATAGCAGTTTGGGCAAATGCAATGCGCGGGTTCAGAGGCGTTTATATGTTCCTTTCTCAAACGGTAGACTGTGACCGAACCTCCAGTCCTATGAAGTTCATAGCGCGCCTTCTCCTCCGTCCAGCTTTCCTGGCCAGCAATTATTTCTTCCATCTCGCTTATACGCTGAGTCAGTCCCGCCTCCGCCTTTTGGGCAGCCAATGCGCTCTCGTTGGCGGCGTAGACTTGTCTCTGCAATTCGAGAATCTCCCCATTGAGCGTCTTTGCGAGATCGCCCGGAGCCGTTCCCGCGGACGCCGCTTCACTGAGGGATTTAAGGTTGTTTGCGACGTCAAGAACGGACTTGAGAGCGGTCAGGGTTTCAGCAATCGCCATCATCGTGCCTCTTCTTCATAGACTTAATTAGCCGGTTTCCTTCACTTTTACACACTGCATGATGCTGTGCGCCAGTTCATCCGGCGTAACCGGAATGCTTATATCGGATTCAATCTCGGCCTTTGAAGGCTGATAGCTGTAGGGCTTAACCTTGACCACCGGTTTGTCTAGGTTCAAAGGAATTAGCGGTTTCCTAAACAAGAACTTACTGATCTTCTTTCTCAGCGCCTTTAGTTCTTTCGTTTCACATTCCCAAATCACAGCCACTTCCCAGCCCATTTTACGCAGACGCGATTGGTTTTCCGAATCCCGGGCCACATTCCTTTTCAGCTTCGCTGTCCAATAGTTCTGGTTAGACTTTGGCATCCGGGCAATCTTGCACGCCTTGGAGGCGTGTTGATGCCAGAAACAGCCATGCACAAATATCACTTTCCGCCGGCTTGAGAATACCAGGTCAGGGCAGCCAGGGAGATCGCGCCGGTGAAGCCTGTAACGGAACCCCAGGCCGTGTGTTACCCGGCGGACCGTGATCTCTGGTGACATATCCTTGTTGCGGATTGCGCGCATGTTCGCGCTGCGCCGTTCTGCTGAAATCTTATCCATCGCTGAATTTCTGTTTGAGCCAATCATACACGGCTCGTTGTTCGTCTCTCCCGACCCGCCTGATTTGAGATAGCAGCCAGATTGTGCTTGGCTTTTCGGACGTGATGTTCTTAGCGCCTTGATTGCAGGATGAGCACAAAGCCCGGAGATTTGACAGTTCGTCTTTTCCGCCATGGCTTTTATCAACAATGTGGCCGATATGAAGCCGCACCTTGCGCCTGGTCGCCGGATCAATGCCGCCCGGTGTCAGCCCGCACATTTGGCAGGTGAAGCCGTTCCGGTCGAGCACTTCAGCCCGGAGCTTCGCGGAAATGCCACGGACGAAACCGATATCCCGTTTGTCCGTTGGTGCCTCTTTCAGCATGTACTGGCCTGGTTTTAACTCCGCCAAGTCGTTGTGAGACAGAATTGGCCAGCTCTCCTCATCACGCAGTTCTCTCAAACGGCGGCTGTACTGTACGGCACCGTCCGCCGCTTCTTGCAACTCGTGGGATTCGATCACCCGGCCAATATTCGCCAGCAGGAAACGCCGGATTTTCTCTTTCGATCCTATGCGAGGCATTTTCGCACGGCCTTGCCGACGGCCATCGCAAGCCGGACGGGCAATGCATTACCGATTTGCCGGTAGCGGTTGGTCTTGACCCCCGCGAATGCCCAATCATCAGGAAAACTTTGCAGCCTTGCCACCATGGGAACTGTCAGGCGCGGCAATCCTCTAAACTTGGGCGCAGGTGCTTCATTTGCGAGGCCCAATCCATCAACACCAAGCTTTGCCCATTCCTGGCGGGCACGTGTCGGCCCTAAATCTGGACCGCCGTGCTTGTGTGAACCGCCAACTATGGTGGGCGCGGGCGCGGCTGCCTTCTTTACCCATTGCCCAGCGCCGCGCCAACCGCGTTCCGCCATTAAATCTCCCACCGTTTCACCAACTGTCGGTGTCAGGCCATCGGACGGTATTGGCCACTTCAACGGTGCCGTTTCGCCACGCCGCAAGGCGACGATGAAAATCCGCAAGCGGTTCTGCGGAACTCCGAATTCCGCCGCATTGAACGCAGTCCAATATACGTCGAAACCCAGATGGTCAAACGCGCCGTCCAATTGTGCCCTGTAAGAGTCGAAGCGGGCCGACATAATGCCCCTGACGTTTTCAATCAGGACAGCGCGCGGATGGGCGTTTTCGACAATGCGGAGCATCGCCGGGAACAGATCGCGGTTATCATCGGACCCTAGCTGCTTCCCAGCTATCGAAAATGGCGGGCATGGCAGGCCTCCGCTTACAAGATCGACACCGCGCCAATAAGACGAATCGAACCGGTTTATATCGGCTTGGATCACGTTCCAATAAGGCCGGTTTTGCCGGAGTGTTGCACACGAATGCGAATCGCTGTCCATTAATGCAACGTGATCGAATCCCGCTTGTTCAAGTCCGAGGGCTGTTCCGCCGCCGCCCGCACAGACCTCCAAAGATGTCAACATTCGCCGTTTACCCCCGCCACCAAGTCCCGGTATCGAAGCCTCTTTCCCGCCAAACCATGTGCCACAGTTTGCATTTGATCAACCGTGTCGGCCTCGCGGACATTGTGACGGCCCGCGAATTCGCCGACGTAGCGGTTAAGGTGCTTCGGGCTGATCTGGTGGAATGTGCCTTTGTGAGCCCGTTTCAGCATCGACCAGAAGGACTCGATGCCGTTTGTATGCGCCATGCCACGGACATACTCCCCGACCGAGTGCTTTACTGCCTCATGCGCGAAACCGGCCATGCCGCGATAGGCCGCGTGATCGTCCGTATAGACCACCGCGCCACCAGCCACACGCTCCCGCACGAAGCCTTGTAATGTCTCATTGTCAGCAGCAGAAACAACCGCCGCGCTTACACGCTTCGTCACCCGGTCCTTCGCACCCGCGACGGCAACTTTCCCAACGGCTCCGCGCCCTTGGAGCTTTGCCCGCTTGGTCTTGGGCATATTGCGGCGCTTTCCGCCTACATAGGTCTCGTCAACCTCTACGGGACCGGCAAACAGACCGCCGCCCGCCTCGAAGGATTTGCGCAGCCGGTGCGCCAAGTGCCACGTGCTCTTTTGCGTGACGCCGAGATCGCGGTGCAGCTTCATGCTGGACACGCTTTTGAGGTTCGTCGTGAGAAGATAAATGGCGACCGCCCAAACCCGGTATCCCAGCTTGGAACCCTCCATTAGCGTTCCCGTCTTGAGTGAAAACATCTTCTTGTCCGCGCAATCGCGGCACCGGTGCGTCATTGAATGATGCTTGACATTGGACTGGACGTTAAAGGAGCCGCAGTGCGGGCAATAAGGGCCGTCCGGCCAGCGGTGCTTGGCAAACCACCTTTCCGCCGCCGCATCGTCCGGGAACATCTCTGTCAATTCTATGAGAGTCATCCCCTTGCGGTGGCTCTTTCCCGGTGCTTTCTTGCTCATGATCCGTCCTCTTGTAATGTGACTTTACTGTAAAGGAACGGCCCAGTAATGTCAACGCCAAAATGTGACTTTCGTATATAATCCCCTAAATAACGGTGAATTTCTCGACGGTTAGGCCGGTAACCTTAAGAAATATCTAAAGAAAGCTTGAATTTTAGATTTCTTTTTCTAAATTTGTATCAAACGAGGAAACGGCTAAACTGCGGCTTGGATTCGCCAAGGAGGTTCCGCGTTGTTTATTCAGACCGAGCAGACGCCAAACCCGGCGTCTTTAAAGTTCTTACCCGGTCAGACGGTCATGGAAGAAGGAACGGTCGATTTCGCATCGTCCGAAGCGGCGGTGCGTTCGCCACTGGCGATGCGACTGTTCGGCATTCCGGGCGTGGTCGGCGTGTTCCTGGGCGCTGACTTTATTACCGTGCGCAAGACGGAAGAGCGAGACTGGCAAGTGATCAAGCCGGAGATCCTGGGCGCCATCATGGAGCACTTCACCCTTGGCGAGCCGGTCCTCACTAAGGGTGCTTCCGAGGAAGCGCCGGCGAAGGTGGGCGATGGCGAAGATGAAGATGAAATTGTCGTCCAAATCCGGGAACTCCTAGAAACCAAGGTCCGCCCGGCCGTCGCCCAGGATGGCGGCGACGTCGTCTTCCAGGGCTATGAAGCAGGGGTCGTCTTCCTCGAACTCCAGGGATCCTGCTCCGGCTGCCCGAGCTCGACGGCGACGCTGAAGAGCGGGATCGAGAACCTGCTCAAGCACTACATCCCGGAAGTTCAGGAAGTACGCGCCGTTTCGTAAGGCGATGTTTCAGGGAGAATCCGTCCATTGAGGTATCCATTCCCCGGCCGTAACCGGCCGGCTCCATACCGTTCCCTCCGGCAGCTCCGCCACCGGGTCCGCAGACTGGCCGAACGCAGCCATTTTTGGCTTGACGGGGCGTGGCGATCTATTGCTATATCTAGTAGGCTAAATAGGTTTTGCTACTATATGCAGTGGATCGACAGGAAGGCCTTCGGCGGTCTCGGGCAGCGCATCGGTTACGAACGCTTCGCCCTTGGCGCCCTTTTCCTTGCCATCGGCGGCCTCATGGGAAGCGTCGCCTTCGGCCAGACAAGCCTGCCGGTAACCCCGCTTCTCGAACGCGCGCCCTTTGAGCGCCCGATCGCCTCGCTCAAGCTCGTCGACGCCGAGACGGTCGCCGCCGCATTCGGCAGCCAGGGCTACCGTCTGGACCGGGTGCGCCGGGAAGGCATCGTACCGCGGGTCTTTCTGGCGGCGCTGCCCAACGACCTCGAGGAAGTTCCGGCCGTGCGCGAACGCAAGCGCCTCTTTCTGCAGACGGTGTTACCCCTTGTCCTGCATGTGAACGAGACGATCACCGAACAGCGCAAACGGGTGCTGGAGATCTACAAGGCGAAGAAGGACGGCTTCCGGCTCACCACCCAGGATTCGGACTGGCTTCGGGGCCTTTATGCCTATTACCGCGTAGCGGAAGGGGATTTGCCTGAGCTGCTTCGCCGGGTCGATGTGATCCCACCCTCGCTCGCCCTTGCCCAGGCCGCCGAGGAAAGCGGCTGGGGGACGTCCCGTTTCGCCCAGGAAGGCAACGCCATCTTCGGCCAGTGGACGCTTAGCTTCCATCGGGGTCTGGTGCCGCTGAAACGCGACGCGGACGCGCGTTACGCGGTTCGAAGCTTCCGCGAACTCGCCGGCTCCGTCCGGGCCTATGCGCGCAATCTAAACACGCACCGGGCCTATCGGGATCTCCGCAACAAGCGCGAAACGTTGCGCCGCCGTGCCGCGCCTCTGAACGGCTACACGCTTGCCGACACGCTTGAACGCTATTCCGAGCGTGGGCAGGCTTACGTCCAGACGCTTCGCTCTCTCATCCGATCGAACAAGCTGCGTCACTTCGACCGGGCGAAACTCAAGGGCGATGTCTATGCGTCGCTTTCGAAGAACGGCGTTTAGCTCCGCTTTTCCTCTTCCTTATTCCACAATATAGAACTGGCGGCCATACCATCGCCAATGCCCGTCCCGTGTGTGCAACGTGCAGTTGATCCGGGCGCGGCCTTTCGGAAAGGGCTCGGCCAAGCGAACCTCAAAGCGGCGCTCACCAAGCCGCTCGAGCTGGCCGATCCCTTGATTCGATGCATAGCAGTTCAACCGGTCGAGATCGGGAATTTCTCCTTCGACGGTAAAACCGAAATTCGGCGGATTGTCGTCTTTTTGAAGCAGTATGTCGCGCGGTGTCAGGTCTTTCACCGGCAGTGGCAGCGCGTTGGCGGCAAGACGGACCCGTTCGATATTCCCGAAGGCTTCGTTGAAGGCAAACCGCGGCAGGTAGAAGAAGTCCTCTTTGCCATGCAGGACGCCGGAATGTTGACCGAAGGCAACCGTGAAGCCCGCCGCCCGCACGGCATCCTGCACGTCAAGGCTCGCCTCACCGTAAGGGTAGGCGAAAAGTTTCGGCACGATTCCCAGCTCATTGAGAAAGCGCGCGTTCGAACGGACGAGGTCCGCCCGAATCGTTTCGGTATCGGCAAGCGGCATGTGGAGATGGGTTTCCGTCTGGCTTCCGATCGTGACCCCTTGCTGCATCAACTCCCGCACCTGGTCCCAGGTCATGTAACTTTTCCCGCCGCCGTCGATGGCTTCGGTGGCGATGAAAATGGTAAGCGGAAGCCCAGCCGCCTTTAGCCTCGGCCAGGCCGCTGTGTAGACGGAAAAGAACGCGTCATCGATGGTGATGGCAACCGCGCGTTCTGGAAGTTCCTTTCCTTCACGAAGTGCCGCGATGATCTGGGGCAAGGGAAACACGGCGTAGTCACCGTTTTTCAGTTCCTGAAGATGCGCTTCGAACTGCTCGATCGTGATGTTCGTCGAGGGGTAGGTGCCTTCTCCGAATCGGTGATAGATGAACACGACGGCCGAATCAGCGGCAAAGGCAGCGCCGGCAAAAAAGCACCCATAGAGGCTTGCCAGCAAGAGGCTAAGTCGGCGGCAACGTCGAAGGAGGCGGGTGCCGAGCGTCATGTTCTTAAGCCTAGCATGCCAAGACCGAGATCGGCGTCGTGAAGAAGTGGGTAACGCTTCGCATCGAACAACTGATAATGCCACCATTCGTTCCGGTAGAAATCCCAGCCGGCGTCCGTCATCAGCCCCAAAAGAAAGAGCCGATTGCGACTCGCATCAAGGGCAATTTCTCCATTGCCGTGGTGCGAAAGCGGCGTGAAGGCATCGAACGGCGTGCCCATGTCGAGTTCCTTGCCTGTCCGATCGGCAAGCGTGAGGTCGATCGCGACCCCCCGGGAGTGGGGCGAGCCCTTCTTCGGATCAGCCAGGAATTCCGGATTCGGACAGGCATCCCATAGGATTTGTTGCGCCTCCGCCGGGCGGAAGCCGTCGAAGATCTTGAGACGATGGCCGAAGCGTTCGGCAATGGCTACGGCGTCGTGAAGCAGCAAAGCCGCGTCCGGATGCAGATAGCAGCGCGCGTGAGCATAGATCGGCTTGCCGGTGAAATTTGCCGCCGCGGCATAGGCAAGGGACAATGCCACGCCATCGCGCGCCGTGATTTCAATCAAGGGTGTCTTGGGCCGATCGTCCATCGCTTGCACAAGCTTTCCGGGATCGGTGCGGTTTTTACAAGCCTTCGGTCCATCTTGGGCTAGAATTTCGCCCGCCACCTTATCCTTGGCAACCTTTTGGACCGGGCGATGAAGATTCTTGCCTTCGACACCGCCGCTCGCGCCTGCTCGGCCGCCCTTCTCGAGGATGACCGGATCCTTTCGTCGCGCCTTCTGGAAATGGAGCGCGGCCAGGCGGAGGCGTTGCTCGGCCTCGTCGAGGAGGTGCTGGCCGAGGCGGCCGTGCCCTTCGCAGGCCTTGATCGTCTGGCGACGACGCTTGGGCCCGGTTCCTTCACCGGGCTTCGCGTCGGGCTGGCCGCGGCGCGCGGCATCGCACTGGCCGGCGGCCTGCCGGTGGTGGGCGTGACGACCTTCGAGGCGGTCGCCAACGGGGTCGCCCCTTCGGAACGGGAAGGCCGCCGGCTTCTGGTCGCCTTGGACACGAAGCGAAGCGACCTCTACGTCCAAGGTTTCGATGAGGCGCTGCGTCCATTCACGCAAGCCGAGGTCCTGGTGTCTTCGGCCTGTGCCGGCTTCGGCCACGACGGCCCCCTTCTCATCGTCGGCGATGGGGCGCCCTTGCTCCGCGACGTCTTCGATGGCCAAGCGGTTCGCTGGTCCGAGGCCCCCGGTCACCCGCAGGCCACGGTCATCGCGCGCCTCGCCGCTACGCGGGAGCCGGCGGCAAACCTTCGCCCCATCTACCTGAGAGCGCCCGAGGCCCGGCTTCCCGATGGATAAGGCGCAAAGGCCCGTTCGCGTGCGCCCCGCGATGGCCGGGCACTCTGAAAGCCGCCATTTCCAAGGCGCACGCATCGCAAATTCCGCGAAGGCGTCGATTCATATTAAAGTGATCAGGAAGGGAGAGAAGGGCCCATGGTGGAAGGAATGCCTCATGCCGCGGAAGGCACGAGCAAGACCGAACTCCTGAAGCTTACGACGGACATCGTCGTTTCCCACGTCGCGAACAACCATTTGGCGCCGGCGGATTTGCCGAAGCTCATTCGTGACGTCTATACCTCGCTTACCGGCGCCGGGCCGAAGAATGAGCGGGAGCGAAAACGTCCACAGCCGGCCGTCCCCGTTCGCAAATCCGTGACCCCGAACCACATCGTCTGCTTGGAAGACGGGAAAAAATTAAAAATGCTAAAGCGCCATCTCAAGACGGCCTACAACATGACACTGGAGGAATACCGTGCGCGCTGGCGGTTGCCGCCGGATTATCCGATGGTCGCCCCTGCTTATGCGGAGCAGCGAAGCAAACTCGCTGAAAAAATTGGCCTGGGCTCACGTTCACGAAAGCGTAAAAAATAAACGCTACTGCCATGTTACGCCAATCTTGGACAGGCTTGTGAGGGTACTTTCAAGCCCTTATACTAAAACGACGGAAACCGAGACTCGACTGGAACATGTCTTCCCGCTTGGAACTCCTTTGTGAAGCGAAGGGCCTGAAAATGACGGAGCAACGCCGAGTGGTTGCTCGCGTGCTTTCTGAATCGAAAGATCATCCGGATGTCGAACAGGTTTACCGGCGCGCCTCGGAAGTTGATGAGCACATCAGCATTGCAACCGTCTACCGGACGATTCGGCTATTCGAAGAAGCCAGCATTATCGAGCGGCTCGATCTCAAAAGTGGGCGCGCACGCTATGAGGAAATTCCGGAAGAGCATCACGACCATCTGATTGACGTGCGCAGTGGTAAAGTCATCGAATTTCAGTGCAGGGACATCGAAGAGCACCAAAAAGCAGTGGCAAAAGAACATGGCTACGAACTTGTGGGCCACCGACTCGAACTCTATGGCATTCTGATCGATAAATCGAAATCAAGCTGATGCTGAAGGGACCGAAAAAAAATTCGTGAACGATTTCGTAATCGACAGCCGGGATGGCTTCCAAAATTTGCGAAGGTCGTGCGGCCGCCTTATGGCCGCAAGCGATTCGATCCTATCCAGAAGGTTCGCAGCAAGACGCTCGAGGTTCGCCTCGCCCATAACGAGCGCGAGGTCGAGGCGGCGCTGGCGCTTCGCTATCGGGTTTTTTACGAGGAACTGAATGCCCACCCGACACCGGAAATGCTGGTTAGGAAACAGGATTTCGATAGCTTCGATGAAGCGTGCGACCATGTGCTGGTCATCGATCACGATCATGTCGAAGGGAATGATTTTTCAAGCGCCGTCGTCGGAACCTATCGTTTGATCGGCAGTGAAACGGCGGCGAATCACGGTGGTTTCTATTCCGCCGGTGAGTACGACCTCTCGCGCTTGATGGAATATCCGGGCCGGCTTTTGGAGTTGGGCCGTTCCTGTGTGGATGCGAACTACCGCAGCCGTGCCACGATGGAATTGCTTTGGCGCGGCATCGGCGCCTATGTCGAATATTACGATATCGATGTCCTGTTCGGCTGTGCAAGCCTGGTGGGTACGGACCTCAAGGAACATGCCGAGGTGCTTACCTATTTATATAAGTACCACTTGGCGCCGTCCGCCATTCGACCCAAGGCGCTGGTGGATCGCTACGTTCCCATGAAGACGATGGGTGAAGTCAACACGAAACGCGCGCTCGCCTCGCTTCCGACCCTTCTCAAAGGATATTTGCGACTCGGTGGTTTTGTGGGTGACGGTACCGTCGTCGATGAGCAATTTAATACGACGGACGTTTGTGTCGTCGTAAAGCGCGAGCTTGTTCCGGATAAGTATTTCCGGCACTTCGATGTGAAAAAGTCGACGCAGTAGGTCGAATGGGCTCTCGTCTCCTCGCCGTCTCTCGTATCTTAATCTACATCAGCTGGACATTCCTGCTTATCCCCGTGCAGGCCATCGGGCTTCGTTTGCACCGTTCCTACACGCGGCGTCTTCCTTATTTCTATCATCGCAGTTGTTGTTGGATTTTTGGTTTTCGTCTGATTCAGATCGGAAAAATTTCGGATCAGCGGCCGACCCTGTTTGTTTCGAATCATACCTCTTATCTTGATATCACGATGCTTTCGGCGCTGATCCCCGGCGTGTCGCTCATCTCGAAGGCGGAAGTCAAAGACTGGCCGTTCTTCGGCAGGCTCGCGCGGCTTCAGGAAACCGTCTTTATCGAACGGCGGACGTCACGAACTTCGCACCATCGGGACGTCATTCATGAGCGGCTGAAGAAAGGCGATCAGCTCGTCCTTTTTCCGGAAGGAACCAGCAACGATGGGAACCGGGTGCTCCGGTTCAAAAGCGCGCTCTTAAGCGTTGCCGAAGAAAAGATCGATGGCCGGCCACTGACCATTCAGCCGGTCTCGATCGCCTATACGCATCTGGACGGCATCCCGTTGGGGCGCCTGTTTCGACCGTACTACGCGTGGTACGGCGACATGGAGTTGGCGCCGCACTTCCTGGAGATGGCAGGGCTTGGGAATGCCACCATCGTCGTGCAATTTCATCGCCCGGTGACGGTCGAGGCCTATGGCTCGCGCAAAGAGCTGGCCGATGCCTGTGGCAAGGTCGTCGCCGAAGGTGTCGCCGCGGCGATCACCGGCCAGGTGCCGCTGGCCGATGCCGGCGAACCAAAGGAGGCCGCCTTCGAAGGCGCGAGCCCATGACGCTTTTTAACGCAATTCCAATGCTTTTTAGGCTATTCTTCCCCCTATCCATTCTATGCCGAAAGTCGGGGGCTTGAGGACGAAGGGTCCTGCAAGCCGGGTAGACAGGTTGGCGAAGAAGCTTTTCATCAAAACTTACGGCTGTCAGATGAACGTCTACGACTCCGCACGGATGGCGGACGTCCTGGCGCCACTCGACTACCGTCTGACGGATGGGGTCGAAGACGCAGACATGGTGATCTTGAACACCTGTCACATCCGCGAAAAAGCGTCCGAGAAACTTTTTTCGGAACTGGGGCGGCTTCGCCAGGCGAAGACCAGCCGTGAGGCGAAGGGTCGGCGAATGATCCTCGCCGTTGCCGGCTGCGTCGCCCAGGCCGAAGGCGCGGAAATTTTTCGCCGCGCCCCTTACGTCGATCTGGTCTTTGGGCCTCAGACTTACCATCGCTTGCCGGAGATGGTAGCGCGTGCCACGCGAGTAGGCGGCGGCGTGCTGGATACGGATTTCCCGGTCGAATCGAAATTCGATCGTCTGCCGCAAACCTCAACCCATGCTCGGGTCTCGGCCTTTCTTTCCATTCAGGAAGGCTGCGACAAGTTCTGCACTTTCTGCGTCGTGCCCTATACACGCGGTGCGGAATTCTCGAGACCCGTTCCCGCCATTCTCGAAGAAGCCCACCGGTTGGTCGACGGAGGTGCGCGCGAGATCACCCTTTTGGGCCAGAACGTCAACGCCTATCGCGCGCGTCACCCGACAGGCGCAGGCGCCGCTACGCTGGCCGAGCTTATCCATGCCTTGGCGGCGATCAAAAGGTTGCTGCGGATCCGCTACACGACTTCGCATCCCCGCGACATGGACGAAGACCTGCTTGCGCTGCACGGGACGGAGCCGAAGCTGATGCCCTCCCTGCACCTTCCCGTTCAGTCCGGATCCGATTCGGTGCTGGAACGCATGAATCGTGGCCATCGGGTGGATACCTATCGCGAGTTGGTCGCCAGGCTTCGCCACCACCGTCCGGACATCGCCCTTTCCTCGGACTTCATCGTCGGCTTCCCGGGGGAGACGGAGGCGGACTTCGAAGCGACCCTGGCGCTGGTCCGCGAGGTGCGTTTCGCCCAGGCCTTTTCCTTCAAGTTCAGCCCGCGTCCCGGCACGCCGGCCGCCACGATGGAGGATCCGGTGCCAGACGCGGCAAAGGACGAACGCCTGGAAACCCTTCAGGCCCTTCTCACCGCCGAGAGTCGCGCCTGGAACGCACGCATGCTTGGACAGAGGCTCCAAATCCTCTTCGAATCACCCGGCCGCTACCCGGGCCAGCTGGTGGGGCGGAGCCCTTATTTGCAAGCGGTGCATGTCGAAACCCCTGCCGCCGCCATCGGCGATGTCGCCGACGTCGAGATTACGGCCCTACACGCAAACAGCCTGGCTGGTCGTGAGATCGCGCCGCCCTCCGCCGCGGCACTAGATAAAGGAGACGCTTGCCAAGCATGCGCGTGAATACGACGGCGACGGAGCACGAGGCTCCGCTCCACCTTCAGTTCGACGACAACCGACTTCTTCCCCATCTCTATGGGAAGCAGGACGAACATCTCACGCGGATCGAAGAAAAGCTTGGCGTCTCCGTCACCTCGCGTGGGAATCGTTTGGCAATCGATGGCCCACCGGAACGCGTTCGGATGGCGCGGGCGACGCTCGAATCGCTCTATCGGCGGTTGCAAAAGGGACTGGATGTCGATGCCGGCGAGGTGGAGGCGGCGTTACGCTTAACCATGAGCATGGAAGGCACGTTGCTGGATCCCGAGACCTACGCCATCCCGACGCGCACGCGACTGATCTCGCCCCGCTCGGCCGGCCAGGTCCATTACATCCAGGCATTGCAGGAAAGCGAACTCGTCGTTGCCCTTGGTCCCGCCGGCAGCGGCAAGACCTACCTCGCCGTGGCAATGGCGGTTTCCATGTTGATGACGGGCCAGGTCGACCGGATCATCCTGTCGCGTCCCGCCGTCGAGGCAGGCGAACACCTAGGTTTCCTGCCGGGGGATTTGCGCGAGAAGATCGATCCCTATTTGCGGCCGCTCTACGAGGCGCTCCACGACATGATGCCGCTCGATCAGGTGAACCGCCGGCTTGCCAGCGGCGAGATCGAAATCGCGCCGCTCGCCTTCATGCGCGGGCGCACGCTTTCCAACGCATTCGTCATTCTGGACGAAGCGCAGAATACGACCGCCGTCCAGATGAAGATGCTGCTGACGCGCCTTGGCGAGAATGCCCGCATGACGGTGACGGGCGATTTGACGCAGGTGGATTTGCCGAAAGACGTTCGCTCCGGTCTTCGCGATTCACTCGAGATTCTGACGGCCATCGAGGGCGTGCGCGTTGTCGAACTTTCGGATGCCGACGTCGTTCGTCATCCATTGGTGTCGGACATCGTTCGCGCCTATGACGCCCGTGATCAGCAGGGTGATGCAATGGCTCCCGATTTGGACAATGAACCAGGCAATGGTTGATGCTACCGCTTCTCCTTCGGTTGACATTGCGCTCACTGTTCTCGATGGGCGGTGGTCGAAGGCCTTGCCGGAAGTCAAAGCCGTCGCGCGCCGTGCTGCCGCCGCCGCCCTCGAGAAAATGGCGTTGCCGAAAGGGCCGGCCGAACTCAGCCTTGCCCTGATGGATGACGAAGCTATGCGTGCGCTTAATCGCGACTACCGCGATACGGACGCGCCGACGAACGTCCTTTCCTTTGCAGGCGATCCAATCCGGGGCGACGAAGGCGGATCCCCCGCCATGCTCGGCGACGTCGTCATTGCCTTCGAGACGGCTTCTGCCGAGGCGAAGACCCAGGAAAAAACCCTTTCGGATCATCTCAGCCATCTCGTCGTCCACGGGGTCCTGCACCTTTTGGGCCATGACCACATGGACGACTCGGCTGCCGCCGAAATGGAAAGACTCGAACGCGACATCCTTGCCCGGCTCGGTATCGCGGATCCTTACGCGGGCGAGGTGCACCCCTTCGTTGCCGGGGAGGCGAGATGACGACGCAGACCCGTGAAAGGCTAGCGATCGATACGGAGACACCGGCAACGGAAACGGCGGAGACGGGGTCTTGGTTCCGGGAGATGTGGAACCGCCTTCGCGGGCGGCGTTCGCGAACCACGGAAGACGCCTTTGAGGAGGCGATCGAAGATCTGATCCTGGATCGGGACGAATCGGGAATCTCGATCGATCCGGATCAGCGCGTCCTTCTCGAGAACGTCCTTGAACTGCGCAATGTCGCCATCAGCGACATCATGGTGCCGCGTGTCGATATCGTTGCGGTCGATGCGCAGGCAGCGCTCAAGGAAGTGGTGGAGATCATGAGCCGGAATGCGCATTCCAGACTTCCGGTCTATCGTGGCTCGCTCGACGATGTGATTGGCATCGTGCATATTAAGGACATTCTGGCCTGCTGGGGCGCGGAGGAAAAATTCCAGCTTTCACGAATCGGCCGCCGCGCGCTGTTCGTCGCTCCGACGATGCGGGTGCTCGATCTTTTGCTGCAGATGCGTGCGACGCGTACGCATATGGCGTTGGTCGTCGATGAATACGGCGGCGTCGATGGACTCGTGACCATCGAAGATCTTGTCGAGGAAATCGTCGGTGAAATCGAGGACGAACACGACATCGAGGCACCACCGATGATCGTCTCCATGCACGACGGCTCGCTCCTGGTGGATGCCCGGGTCGGGCTTGAAGCCTTCGAGGCGCACACCGGGTTGGAGCTGCTCACCGACAAGGACGAAGACATCGACACCTTGGGCGGCCTCGTTTTCTACCTTGCCGGACGCGTGCCTGCCCGGGGCGAAATCATTCGGCATCCTTCGGGTGCGGAATTCGAGGTCCTCGAGGCCGACGCCCGTCGCATTCGCCGCCTTCGCGCCCGCAACATTCCCGTGGCCTCACCTGCGGATGGGTGACGGTCTCGCCGCGACCGGATTCGGTTTCTTTGCAAGGGCTTTGAGGTTTCGAAGGTCCTTCGAGGCCCTTGCCGGATGGCGGCGATGGGCGCTTGCCTTCCTGCTTGGCGCCCTTGCCGCGTTCGCGATGCCGCCTTGGCACGGACTCCCCCTTCTCCTGCTTGCCTTCCCCGGGCTCTTTTGGCTCGTCAGCGCCGCGCCCAACCATCGAACCGCCTTTTTTCTCGGCCTTGCCTTCGGGTTCGGGCATTTCTTGGTCGGCGTTTACTGGATTACGAATGCCTTTCTCGTCGACGCGGGCCGCTTCGCCTGGCTGGTGCCGATTGCGATTCCAGGCTTGGCCTTCTACCTCGCGCTGTTTCCCGCCGGTGCCGTGCTCGCCCTTCGCCTGCTTGCCCGGTTCTTCGGAAGCGGCGGTTGGCGGGGCGCTTTTCTGTTCGCGCTGCTTTGGATGGCCTTCGAATGGCTGCGCGGCCATCTCCTGACGGGTTTCCCCTGGACGCTCATGGGGCATGGCTGGATCGTCTCGGACGCGATGATCCAGACGGCGGCCGTCATCGGCAGCTATGGCCTAAGCTTCGTCATGGTGTTGGCGGCCTTGATGCCGACGGTGCTGGCCCAGGAAAAAAACGCCTCCCGGGTCTTGCCGTTTCTTTTGACGGCGTGCCTTCTCCTTCTCCTTTGGGGCGCAGGCACGGTCCGGCTCGTTCAGGCGGAGACGCAAAACGAGACGGACGTTCGGTTGCGGCTCGTTCAGGCGAACATTCCCCAGGCCCTCAAATGGCGGCCCGACCTTCGCGAGGCGCATTTCGAACGCCACGTGGCGCTGACGATGGGCGCGGGCTTTGAGGAGGCAAGCGTCGTCATCTGGCCGGAGATGGCAGCACCTTACGTTCTCTCCGGCGATCCGGAGCGCCGTGCCCGCATGCGCCCCGCGGTGCCAGTGAGGGGGCTTTTGCTGACCGGTGCGCCGCGCCTGACGATGGCGGATAGGGGTGGGGCACCCATGTCTTCGAACGGTTTGGTCGCCCTTGACGATAAGGGGGAAATCGTCGGCGGCTATGACAAGTTTCACCTCGTGCCCTTCGGGGAATACATGCCCCTGCGGAGGTGGCTCCCGCTCTCGAGGATCGTGCCCGGCATCGGCGATTTCCACCGCGGGCCCGGACCGCGCACGCTTTTGCTGCCTGGCGTGCCGGCGCTGAGCCCGCTCATCTGTTACGAGGCCATTTTTCCGGGCAAGGCGCTGGATCTGACGGAACGGCCGCGCTGGTTGCTCAATGTGACGAACGACGCCTGGTTCGGGGAAAGCTCCGGTCCCCACCAGCATTTCGCCTCGGCCCGCTTTCGTGCCGTCGAGGAGGGGCTTCCCCTGGTTCGGGCCGCGAACACCGGCATTTCGGCGATCGTCGATGCGCATGGCCGGGTGCGTGCCAAGCTCGATCTCGGCGTCGAGGGCGTGCTGGATGGGCCATTGCCGGCTGCCCTTGAGCCGCCGCCCTATGCACGGCTTCAGGATGGTGCGCTGCTCGGCTTGCTGGTTGCTGGCTTCGTCCTGCTTGGGGCGGCGCGCATCCGCCGCCCGTACGCCAAGACCTAAGCGGCCGCGGCTCACCCTCACACGGTTGTAGGTTCTGCCGAATTGACATCATACGGTTGTATGCTACGGTCGGCTGCAATCTTCGGGGTTGGCAGGGAGCTAGATGAGCGCGCTCGCAGCAGCAAAGAAAAAAGGCGTACCCCCCAAACGCGGTCGACAGAAAGGCGACGGACCCAATCCCGTCGACATCCATGTCGGAAGCCGGGTGCGCCTGCGTCGCACGCTGCTTGGCATGAGCCAGGAAAAGCTGGCCCGGGCGATCGGCCTCACCTTCCAGCAGGTCCAAAAATACGAGCGCGGCGCCAACCGCATTGGCGCAAGCCGGCTGCACGAATTAAGCCAGGTGCTCGACGTGCCGGTTTCCTTCTTCTTCGACGACATGAGCAACGCACCGTTCGTCGGTCTCGCGGGCGTCGGCGGGCTTCGCGAGGAAGTTCCGCCACCTTTCGAAGGGGATCCGATGGCAAAGCGTGAAACGCTGCAGCTGGTTCGCGCCTATTACCGAATCAAGTCACTGGTCCTGCGCAAGCGGATTCTCGACCTGACGAAGTCGCTGGCCGACGGGGAAAGCGAAGAACAAGATTAAAGGCCTGCCATCGCGTTTAACTTCCGTCACCGCGACGTTCATCGACAGGACTTGCTTTTCCATCCCGAAAGCTTAAACCCCATCGCCGCTTGACGGTCTATCGAAAGGCTGCCACAAAACCGCCTTATCGAAACCGGTGGCATCCCCCGATTTCTGCCGGAACAACGGACCCGACCCCGCGATGGATAAGGTGGGGTAACCCTCGGATCGGGAGGCAATCCACGTGCGGAAGGGGAAATATTTCTTCACCAGCGAGTCGGTGTCGGAGGGCCATCCCGACAAGGTGTGCGATCTGATCTCGGATGCCATCGTCGATACCTTCCTGAACGCGGACCCCTATGCACGCGTCGCCGTCGAAACAATGGTGACGACGAACCGGATTATTTTGGCCGGTGAAGTTCGCGGGCCTGAATCGCTTACCCATGCCGTGCTCGAGGACGTCGCGCGCAACACGATTCGCGCCATCGGCTACGACCACGAAAGCTTTCATTGGAAGGAAGCGGAAGTCGACGTTTACGTTCACAACCAGTCCGAAGACATTGCCGCCGGCGTCGATGCGAAGGGAAACAGGGACGAAGGTGCCGGCGACCAGGGCATCATGTTCGGCTATGCCTGCCGGGAGACCGACGTGCTGATGCCGGCCCCCATCCACTTTGCCCATCGCATCCTGCGCTTGCTTGCCGAGGCCCGTCACGCCGGGACCGCGCCGGGCCTGAGGCCGGACTCAAAAAGCCAGGTGACCCTCGAATATCAGGACGGTCACCCGATCCGCGCCACCTCCATCGTCGTCTCGACCCAACACGCGCCGGACCTCGAACAGGACGCCGTCCGTGAGATCGTCCGGCCCTATGTCGAACGGGCCCTGCCGGAAGGCTGGATGTGCAAGGAAGAAGAGTTCTATGTGAACCCGACGGGCCGCTTCGTGACCGGCGGTCCCCACGGGGATGCGGGGGTTACCGGACGCAAGATCATCGTGGACACCTATGGTGGTGCCGCACCCCATGGCGGGGGCGCCTTTTCCGGTAAGGACCCGACGAAGGTCGACCGTTCGGCGGCCTATGCAGCGCGCTACCTGGCGAAGAACGTCGTCGCGGCGGGGCTAGCCGATCGCTGCACGATGCAACTCGCCTATGCGATCGGCGTCTCGAAGCCGTTGTCGGTTTACATCGATACCCACGGGACTGGCCTTGCCGATGAGGAGGTCCTCTGCGAGGTGCTGCGGGATCTGGTGGACCTTTCTCCGCGTGGCATCCGCGAGCATTTAAAGCTCAACCACCCGATTTACGAGCGCACGGCCACCTACGGCCATTTCGGCCGGGAGCCGGAGGCGGATGGCGGTTTCTCGTGGGAGCGTCTGGATCTCGTCGACGAACTGCGCGCCGCTTTTCCCTAACCTTAAGATTGCGTTCGAGATGGCCGAGCGCCAAACCCAGCAGAAACGGCTCCTCTATGGCAGGCGTCACGGCCATCGCCTGCGTGCGGGTCAGCAGGCACGGCTCGAACGCCTGCTGCCGAGGCTTGCCATTCCGCTCCCCGACGAAAACATCGAGATCGATCCGAAGACGCTCTTTCCAAAGACGCCGGACGACGTCTGGTTCGAAATCGGGTTTGGCGGCGGCGAGCATCTGGCCTGGCAGGCCGGCGCCCATGCCGGGATCGGGTTTCTCGGCTGCGAGCCGTTCGTGAACGGGATCGCCCGTCTCTTGAGCCGGATCGAAGCGGCCGACTTGCGAAACGTCCGCATCTTTCCGGATGACGCACGGATGCTTCTGGCCGCGCTGCCGCCGGCGAGCCTGGGCCGTGTTTTTGTTCTCTTTCCGGACCCCTGGCCGAAGAAACGCCACCACAAACGGCGCTTCGTCTCGCAGGAGAATCTGGACGCCTTGGCCCGCGTCATGAAGGACGGGGCGGAGCTGAAGCTGGCCACCGACGATGTGGGCTATCTTCGATGGGTGCTTTCCCATCTGCTAGGCCACGCCGCCTTCGTCTGGGAAGTGGAGCACCCACAAGGCTGGCGCGAGCGCCCAGCCGACTGGCCGGCCACCCGCTACGAGGCAAAAGCGGAACGCGAAGGCAAAAAAGTGGCTTATTTACGGTTCCGGCGGCGGCGTCGGAGCGCCGAAAAACCGGCGAAAAGGGGTTGATGGGACCCTCCAATCCCCTATATTTTAAAGAAAAATTCCCTAAGCCTGAGAGATGTTTCAGACGACCAAAGGGGTGGGCCGGTGGCCCACTTTTTATTTTTTGGCGCGGGCAAAACGAAGCCGATGCAGGAGCCGAGAACGAAGTTGGAAGAACCGATCCTGAAGATGATTTCGCCTTCCCTGGAGGCGATGGGTTATGAGGTCGTGCGGGTGCTTTTCACCGGCGGGCGAAAGCCAACCCTGCAGGTGATGACGGAACGCAGCGACGGCGGTGACGTCACGGTCGAGGATTGTGCCGAGGTAAGCCGGACCGTCTCGGCCCTTCTCGATGTGGAGGATCCGATAGCGGGCCCCTATCAGCTGGAGGTGAGCTCGCCCGGCATCGATCGGCCGTTGGTGCGGCGCGAAGATTTTTCCCGGTTCTCCGGGTACGTTGCGAAGGTGGAAACGAAGAAAGGTTGCGATGGCCGGCGAAAGTTTCGGGGGAAATTGCTTGGCATCGATGGCGATACGATCCGGCTCGATCAGGATGGTGAGACACTAGAGTTTGATTTCGACGATATCCAACGCGCGAAACTCGTGCTTACCGATGAACTGATTGCAAAAACCGCAAAACCATAAGGCATGGACAAGGGTATGGAACTTGAAACCGTAACGGAACCGAGACCGGAACTCCTGCAAGTGGCCGAAAGCGTCGCTCGGGACAAAGGCATCCAACCCGATGAAGTGTTGGAGGCGATGGAGCAGGCCATCCAGAAGGCCGGCCGCTCGAAATACGGCCATGAACACGACATCCGCGCCATGATCGATCGCACGACCGGGGCGATTGAACTCATGCGCTTTCTCGAAGTGGTCGAAGAAGTGGAAAACGAAGTCACCCAGCTCACGCTGGAAGAAGCGCAGAAGCACAAACCGGACGCCGCAATTGGCGAATTTCTGACGGAATCCTTGCCACCGATCGATTTCGGACGGATTGCCGCCCAAACGGCAAAGCAGGTCATCGTCCAAAAAGTCCGCGAGGCGGAACGCGAGCGCCAATTCGAGGAATACAAGGGTCGTGTCGGCGACATCGTGAACGGCATCGTCAAACGAAGCGAGTTTGGCAATCACCTGATCGTGGATTTGGGCCGGGCGGAAGCTCTTTTGCGCCGTGACGAGACCTTGCCGAGAGAAGTCTTCCACAACGGCAACCGGGTGCGCGCCTATATCTACGACGTTCGCCAGGAGCCGCGCGGCCCGCAGATTTTTCTGTCACGGACCCACCCGCAGTTCATGGCGAAACTTTTCGCGCAAGAGGTGCCGGAAATCTATGACGGCATCATCGAAATCAAGGCCGTCGCCCGTGACCCGGGAAGCCGTGCGAAAATTGCCGTCCTTTCGAACGATGCGGCGATCGACCCCGTCGGCGCCTGTGTGGGGATGCGCGGCAGCCGCGTGCAAGCCGTCGTCAGCGAGCTTCAGGGTGAGAAGATCGACATCATTTCATGGTCGCCGGATCCGGCGACTTTCATCGTAAACGGGATGGCGCCTGCGGAAGTGGCGAAGGTCGTGCTGGATGAGGAACAGCAGCGAATCGAAGTCGTCGTTCCGGACGATCAGCTAAGCCTTGCCATCGGGCGGCGTGGGCAGAACGTGCGCCTTGCCTCCCAGTTGACCGGTTGGGACATCGATATTCTAACCGAGGCCGAAGAGTCGGATCGGCGAAGTGAGGAATTTCGTACGCGTTCGCAAATGTTTACGGAAGTACTCGATGTGGACGAAGTCATCGCCCACTTGCTCGTGACGGAAGGCTTTTCGGCCGTCGAGGAGGTCGCCTTCGTACCGATCGAGGACCTTGCCGTTATCGAGGGCTTCGACGAAGCCGTTGCGACGGAACTCCGCGACCGGGCCCGGAGTTATATTACGGGTCAGAACGAGCGGTTGACGACGCAACGCAAGGAGCTCGGCGTTACGGACGAGGTGGCCGCGCTCGAAGGTTTGAACCCCGCCATACTGGTTCAGCTTGGCGAGAAGGATGTGAAGACCCTCGACGACCTTGCGGATCTCGCAAGTGACGAACTTCGTGACATCGTTGGCCATGCGAAACTTTCGGCAAGCGACGCCGACACCATCATCATGGCGGTACGCGCGCATTGGTTCGAGGGAGAAGAAGCGCCATCGGAAGAGACCGCCGATGAAACGACGGAAGATGCGAAACCCGCCGAAGAAGAAAAGACATAAACCTAGAACGAAGCCACACGGAACCGATTAGATTCATATGACGGAAACGAACGAACGAGAAGAAAAGGGAAAGAAGAAGTCACTGTCGCTTCAGCGCCCGGGACGGTTGGAACTGAAGAAAACCGTCAAGGTCGGCCAGGTGCGGCAAAGCTTCTCCCATGGCCGGACGAAGGCGGTCACCGTCGAGGCACGCAAGAAACGGACCTTCTCGAAGGATTCCCAGGGCGACATGACGGAGGTCATCGCACTCCCCGAGGGGATGGAGGCGCCGGAGCTTACGGAAGAAGAAGCCCTTGGCGGCGTCAAACTCACGGAAACGGAACGGATGGCGCGCGCCCGCGCCCTTCAAGGCGCCGGTCTGCCGGAAGGCGAGGCCCCGCCGGAAGTGCTGGAAACCCCGGTCGAGGAAGTGGAAGCCCTGCCCGAAGTGGTCGCGCCCATGCCCCCCCCCGAAGCGCCGCCTGCCGAGAAGCCGGCTCGTGCCTGCACCGAACGAAAGAAGGAAGCCGCAGCGGAATGGGCTAGCGAAAAAGGCAAGAAGGATGCGCTTTCGGCGGCGGCGACGCGAATCCGCGAGAAGGAAGGCACCACCGGGCGCAAGCCCGAGGCAAAACGTTTGCCGCCGGTACGACGCTCCGAGCCGCGCCGGCGGGCCGGCAAGCTGACGATCAATGAAGCGCTGAACGAAGAAGAACGCGTCCGCAGCCTTGCCTCCGTCCGCCGCGCCCGGGAACGGGAGAAGCGGAAAGAAGGCGACGAAGGGGAACCCGGCAAGATCGTGCGCGAGGTCGTCATTCCGGAAACGATCACGGTTCAGGAACTTTCCAACCGGATGGCGGAACGGGGCGTCGACGTCATCAAGGCGCTCATGAAAATGGGCGTGATGGGGAATATCACGCAAGTGATCGACGCCGACACGGCGGAGCTCATCGTCGCCGAATTCGGTCACAAGGTAAAACGCGTCAGCGAGGCAGACGTAGAGATCGGGTTGAAAACGGAACCGGATGACGCGGCCCTCCTCAAACGCCGGGCGCCGGTCGTTACGATCATGGGTCATGTCGACCACGGGAAAACCTCGCTTTTGGATGCCCTTCGCAAAACGGATGTCGTCAGTCGCGAGGCGGGAGGCATTACCCAGCATATCGGAGCCTACCGAGTGACGCTTCAGACCGGGGATAGCATCACCTTCCTGGATACGCCGGGCCACGAAGCCTTCTCAGCGATGCGCTCGCGCGGCGCGCGGGTGACGGACATCGTCGTGTTGGTCGTTGCCGCCGACGATGGCATCATGCCGCAGACGATCGAGGCCGTTCACCACGCAAAAGCGGCAGAAGTGCCCATCATCGTCGCCATCAACAAGATGGATAAGCCGGAGGCGAATCCGGATCGGGTGCGTTCGGAACTTCTCCAACACGAAGTCGTCGTCGAATCGATGGGCGGCGATGTGCTCGCCATCGAAGTCTCGGCGAAGGCCGGAGAGAACCTCGATAAGCTTGAAGAAGCGGTTCTTCTGCAGGCCGAAATACTGGATCTCAAGGCAAACCCGGACCGTGCAGCGGAAGGCGTCGTCGTCGAGGCCAAGCTCGAGCACAGCCGGGGTGCCGTAGGCACGCTTCTCATTCAGCGCGGCACGCTTCGTGTCGGCGACATTTTTGTCGCAGGCAGCGAGTGGGGCCGGGTCCGTGCGCTGATCAACGACAAGGGACAGAACGTCGAGGCAGCCGGACCCTCGGAGCCGGCCGAGGTCTTAGGCTTGAACGGCGCGCCTCTGGCGGGGGACGAATTCGTCGTCGTCGACAACGAAGCACGCGCGCGCGAGATCGCGGAATACCGCCGGCGCCGCGAACGCGAAATGGAAGCCGCGGCGAACACGCGTGGCACGCTCGAGCAGATGCTCTCGGAGATTGCCAGCGGAGCCGCCAAAGAGCTTCCGGTGATCGTCAAGGGGGACGTTCAGGGTTCGGTGGAGGCGATCGTGAGCAGCCTCGAAAAGCTTTCCTCGGAAAGCGAGGAGGTCTCCGTCGTCGTGCTGCACACGGCAGCCGGCGGCATCAACGAATCGGACGTAACGCTGGCGAAAGCGTCGAATGCTCTCATCATTGGCTTTAACGTGCGCGCGAACCCGCAGGCGCGGGAGCTTGCGAAACGGGAAGGAATCGACATCCGCTACTACTCCGTCATCTACGACGTGACGAATGACGTAAAAGCGGGCCTCGAGGGGATGCTGTCCCCGATCCGCCGCGAGAAATACCTTGGGAACGCCGAGATTCGCGAGGTTTTCAACATCTCGAAGGTCGGCAAGGTGGCGGGTTGCATGGTGACGGATGGCTTGGTTCGCCGTGGCGTCGGCGTCCGGCTCCTGCGCGACAGCGTCGTCATTCACGAAGGCAAGCTAAGCAGTCTCAAGCGGTTCAAGGACGAGGTGAAGGAAGTTCGTGACGGCAACGATTGCGGGATGGCCTTCGAGAACTATCAGGACATCCAGGTCGGGGATGTGATCGAATGCTTCGAGGTCGAAGAGATCGCGGCGACGCTCTGAGTCGTTTTCCTTATTTTCCCGTCTCGGTTCGGAAGAAATGCCATGACGTCTTCTCGGGGCAAGGTCCCCTCCCAACGGCAGCTTCGCGTCGGCGAAGAATTGCGTCATGCCCTTGCCACCATCTTCGAACGCGGTCACTTCCGCGATCCGGTTCTCACCGGCACGCCAATCACCGTGACGGAGGTTCGGGTAACGCCGGATCTTCGAAAGGCGATCGTTTTCGTCACACCCCTTGGCGGCGAAGGCATGGAAGACCTGATCGAGGCGTTGAGCAGGGCCACGCCCTATCTTCACATCCAACTCGCCCGTCACGTTCAGCTTCGCTACTTGCCCGCCCTTGCCTTTCAGCCGGACGGCACTTTCGAAGCGGTATCGAAGGTCGAAGCCCTGCTTCACCGACCGGAGGTGGCGCAGGATCTGACCGACGCCACACCTCGGGCGAAAAGCAAACGAAGCGATGACACGTAAACGAAACGGACGCCCCATTCACGGCTGGCTGGTGCTCGACAAGCCGAAGGGGATCACCTCGGCGCAGGCGGTGGCAGCCGTGCGCCGGCATCTTGGCGCGGCGAAGGCAGGGCATGGCGGCACGCTCGATCCGCTGGCGACCGGCGTGCTGCCGATCGCGCTCGGCGAAGCGACAAAGACAATGGCGTACGCGATGGAAGGCCGAAAGACCTACCGCTTCCGTGTCCGCTGGGGCGAGGCGCGCGAGACGGACGATGTGGACGGCAAGCTCACTGGGCAAAGTGAATGCCGGCCGACGGAAACGGAGATCCAAAAGGTGCTTCCCGCCTTCACAGGCCTCATCGAACAGGTGCCGCCCATCTATTCGGCGATCAAGGTCGAAGGCAAGCGGGCCTATGCACGGGCGCGCTCGGCGGACCCCTTTGAGCTTGCGCCGCGGACGGTGGAGGTCGTGACCATGGCGCTTCTCGACATCCCGGATTCGGATCACGCCACCTTCGAGGTCGTTTGCGGCAAGGGAACCTATATGCGAAGCCTGGCGCGCGATCTGGGCGCCGCACTTGGGACGTGCGGCTGCATCGAGGATTTGCGCCGGCTTGCGGTTGGCCCGTTCACGGAAAACCAGGCAATTTCGCTGGATTATCTAGCTTCTCTCGGGCATGATGCGTCCGCTTTGAAGCATCTGCTTCCGATCGAGACCGGGCTGGACGACATCCCGGCTCTGGCCTTGACGGAAGAACAGGCGATCCGGCTTCGGCACGGACAAACCATCCAGATGCTTCTATGCGACGATCACCGGCAGGCACAAAGCGTTACGGCCTCCGAGGAGGAGGGCGCCGTGGTTTGCGCCATGTCGGGTGGCAAGCCGGTCGCCCTCGCGCGGCTGGCGAGTGGCACGCTTCGCGCGCTGCGGGTGCTGAATCTGTAAGGGAATAGACGATGTCGATTACGTCGGAGAGGAAGACAGACCTCATCACAGAGTACGCCCTGAAGAAGGGCGACACCGGCTCGCCGGAAGTACAGGTTGCGATCTTGAGCGAACGGATCACGAACCTGACCGAACATCTCAAGGACCATAACAAGGACATGCATTCGCGCCGCGGCCTCCTGAAAATGGTCGGCCAACGCCGTCGGCTTCTCGATTACCTGCAGAAGACGGACAACGCGCGCTATGAGCAGCTCATCAAGCGGCTTGGGTTGAGGAAGTAATCGAAAGAACGTGCCTTGAAGGGATGGGCTCACCCGACAGGGCGGATGGAAGAGCCCCGACGGTATGGATCGCCGGTTGTTGGATAGAAGGAAGATGAAATGTTTGACGTTACACGTAAGGAAATTCTTTGGGGCGGCCGGAAACTTGTTCTGGAATCCGGAAAAATCGCAAGGCAGGCCGATGGCGCAGTGCTGGCAAGCTATGGAGAGACCTCCGTGCTGTGCACCGTCGTTGGCGAGAAGAAGGCGAAAGAAGGACTCGATTTCTTTCCCCTCACGGTGAACTACATCGAAAAAACCTATGCGGCGGGAAAAATTCCGGGTGGCTTCTTCAAGCGCGAAGGCCGGCCCGGCGAAAAGGAAACCCTTGTTTGCCGCTTGATCGATCGGCCGATCCGTCCACTGTTTCCGGACGGCTTTCGCAACGAGGTGCAGGTTATTTGCACGGTGCTAAGCCACGATTTCGAAAACGACCCGGATATTGTCGCCATGATCGGCACATCGGCTGCACTGGCGATTTCCGGCATCCCTTTCCAGGGCCCCATCGCCGCCGCCCGGGTCGGTTACATCGATGGCCGTCACGTGCTCAATCCCCAGATCGACGAGATGGCGAACTCAGATCTCAACCTCGTCGTCGCCGGGACCAAGGGCGGCGTGCTCATGGTCGAATCGGAAGCGAACGAGCTTGCCGAGGACGTCATGCTCGCGGCCGTCATGTTCGGCCACCGGGAATTCCAGCCGGTGATCGAGGCGATTGCTGAAATGGCAGGCGCCTGCGCTAAGACACCGTGGGAATTGCCGGCGCCGGACGGATCCGTCGAGGCACTGACCGCCACCGTACGGGAAAAGACCGAGGCCGACCTTCGTGAGGCATACAAAATCACCGAGAAACAGGCCCGCTCCGAACGCCTATCCGAGATTCGCAAAGGCTTGGCGGAGACGCTGGTGACCGAAGAGGTGGACGAGAATACCGTCTCTAACGCCACGAAGAAGGTGGAGAAGGCGATCGTTCGGAACGCGATCCTCGAAACGGGGGTACGGATCGACGGGCGGGATACGAAGACGGTTCGTCCCATCGTGGCGGAGGTCGGCGTCTTGCCGCGCGCCCATGGAAGCGCGCTGTTCACCCGCGGTGAGACCCAGGCGCTTGTTGTCGCCACGCTCGGCACCGGTCAGGACGAACAGTTCGTCGACGCGCTTGAAGGGGAATACCGCGAACACTTCCTGCTCCATTACAACTTCCCCCCCTTCTCCGTCGGCGAAGCGGGACGCGTCGGCTTCACGAGCCGCCGGGAAGTAGGCCACGGCAAGCTCGCCTGGCACGCACTGCGTGCGCTGATGCCGAACAAGGAAGACTTTCCCTATACGATTCGGGTCGTCTCGGAGATTACCGAGTCGAACGGATCCTCCTCGATGGCAACCGTATGTGGCACGTCACTGGCACTGATGGATGCAGGCGTTCCACTACCGCGTCCGATCGCCGGCATCGCGATGGGCCTGATCAGGGAGGATTCGGGCGTTGCGGTGCTCTCCGACATTCTGGGAGATGAAGACCATCTCGGCGACATGGACTTCAAGGTGGCCGGCACGGAGAAAGGTGTGACCGCGCTCCAGATGGACATCAAGATCACGGGCATTACGGAAGAGATCATGCAGACGGCGCTCGCCCAGGCGAACGAAGGTCGGATGCATATTCTTGATGAGATGACGAAGGCCCTTGCCCAGGCCCGCGATGGCGTGAGTACCCATGCGCCTCGCATCACCATGATGACGATTCCGAAGGATAAGATTCGCGAAGTGATTGGAACCGGTGGCAAGGTGATCCGCGAGATCTGCGAGACGACGGGTGCGAAGATCGACATCGAAGACGATGGCACGGTCAAGGTCTCCTCGGTGGATAGCGAATCGGCGGCAGCCGCCGTCGAATGGATCAAGGAGATTGTCGCCGAGCCGGAAATCGGCACGATCTATTCCGGCAAGGTCGTGAAGGTCCTCGATTTCGGCGCATTCGTGAATTTCTTGGGCGCGCGCGATGGTCTCGTCCACATCAGCGAGCTGGCACCCGGGCGCGTGGCGCAGGTGACGGACGTCGTGAAGGAAGGCGACATGGTGAAGGTCAAGGTCCTCGGCATCGACGACCGTGGCAAGGTGAAGCTGAGCCTCAGGGCGGTCGATCAGAAAACCGGCGAAGATCTGCAGAAAGCGCAGGAGAAGGTTAAGGCGGGCTAGACGCCAAGGCGACCGGAGGAGGACATAACCATCGGAAATCCTTTGATGCTTTCTGTCATCCGCGATGTGGTTTTCTGCGTTTTCTTGCCTATATGCAAGGCAATGGCGATTGGCTATCCCTTATGCAGATCGAGCGGCCGGGAGACCGTAGCGTGAAGGCCCTGAACCCCCTTGTTCTTTCCGGGAGAGAGGTGATTCCCCTCATTGAAGGGGGGAAGGGGGTTTCCATAACGAACGGCGAAAGCTCGGGCGCCTGGGCCGCGATGGGCGGCCTTGGCACCTTCTCCGGCGTCAATGCGGATAGCTTCGATGCGGACGGCTTGGCCATCCCTTACGTCTACAAAGGCCGCAATCGCCGCGCGCGCCATCTCGAATTGATCGAGCAATCCATTCAGGGCGGCATCACCCAGGCACGGATCGCCCATGAAATGTCGAACGGCCAAGGGCGGCTCAACGTCAATGTGCTTTGGGAGATGGGCGCGGCGGAAATCGTACTCAAGGGCATTCTCGAAGGCGCGAAGGATCTCGTTCACGGCGTGACCTGCGGGGCCGGCATGCCGTATCGCCTCGCGGAAATCTGCTCGCGTTACCGCGTCTACTGTTACCCGATCGTCTCTTCGGCGCGCGCCTTTCGGGCGCTATGGAAACGCGCCTACCACAGGTTTTCGGATTTTCTGGGCGCCGTCGTCTACGAGGACCCGTGGCGGGCCGGCGGCCACAATGGCCTCAGCAACAGCGAGGATCCGGAAGTCCCGCAAGATCCTTACCCGCGCGTGCGCGCCATGCGCGAACAGATGCGCGAGTTCGGGCTTGATGACACACCGATCATCATGGCTGGCGGCGTTTGGTATTTGCGGGAGTGGGAGGATTGGATCGACAATCCGGAACTGGGCCCGATCTGTTTTCAGTTCGGCACCCGGGCCTTGCTGACGAAAGAAAGCCCAATCCCGGAAAAGTGGAAGCGCCGCCTTCTCGAGCTCGACGAGGGGAGCGTCCAACTGAACCGGTTCAGCCCGACCGGCTTCTATTCTTCTTGTGTGAACAACGCCTTCCTCAAAGAGCTTAGGGAACGGTCCGAACGCCAGGTCGCCTATACGGTTGAACCGGTCGGCGAACATCAGGTTGCCTTCGGCGTCGGGGCCAGGAAGCGGCCGGTCTTTCTTACGACCACCGACAAGCACCGGGCGGAGGCTTGGGTCGCGACCGGCTTTACGGAAGCGATGCGAACGCCGGATTCGACGCTCATCTTCGTTACCCTGGAAAACGCGAAACAGATCCGAACGGATCAGGTGAACTGCATGGGCTGTCTTTCGGCCTGTCGGTTCAGCAACTGGTCGCATAACGAAGCCGGTACGACGGGCAAGAAGCCCGACCCCCGGTCCTATTGCATTCAGAAGACCCTGCAGGAAATCGCCCATGGGGGGGATATCGACAACGAACTCATGTTCGCTGGCCACAATGCCTTTCGCTTCGCCTCGGACCCCTTCTATGCGAATGGCTATATCCCGACGGTGAAGAAATTGTTCCAGCGGCTGTTGACGGGGGACTGATTTAGGGGGGTTCGAAAAAGCCCAGGAAGACAATGTTTTTTATTGCATTTTCTGGAAAGGCCTGAGTATTTTTAAGGACTCACTGAGGAAATTGAATGGCAGCGACCCGTCCATATGCAAATGCGTACGACCTCTTGAGGGAATCGGGCCTGCGCCCGACGCGTCAGCGTTTGGCCCTGGCGAAACTTCTCTTCGACGGAACGGATCGTCACGTGCGTGCCGAACAGCTGCATGGCGAGGCGCTTGCTGCTGGCGTTCGGGTGTCACTGGCGACCGTCTATAACACGCTGCACCAATTCACCGAGGTCGGACTCTTGCGTGAGGTCGTCGTCGAATCGGGGCGCGCCTATTTCGATACGAATATCAGCGACCATCACCACTTCTTCTATGAGAAGAGCGGCGAGCTTCGGGACGTGCCTGCCGATCAGCTTTCCATCGAACGGCTTCCGGATCCACCGGCCGGCAAGACCCTGAAACGGGTCGATGTGATCCTCCACCTCACCGACCCGGAAGACTAGAATTTCCGGGTGTTCTGCTGCTTAGAAAACGCTTTACCTTTCATCTTTCCGCCCCTATGTTAGAATAATTCTAATCTATGGATTTTGGGCCTTTCCGGTCCGACTCTATCCGCTGAAACCCATCTTTCGGGCTCTCATCTTAAGGCATGGGATTCCGAGCGGACCAAACTCAAACGGAGGAAAAAAATGGCAGCCTTGAAGGGAACGAATACCGAAGAAAATTTGAAGGCGGCCTTTGCCGGTGAGTCCCAGGCGAACCGTCGTTATCTCTATTTTGCTCAGAAGGCGGATGTCGAAGGCTACAACGACGTCGCCGCCGTCTTTCGCTCGACCGCCGAGGGGGAGACGGGGCATGCCCATGGCCATCTCGAGTTCCTCGAAGAGGTCGGCGACCCGGCGACCGGCCAGCCGATCGGCGCAACGGATGCCAATCTGAAGGCGGCGATTGCTGGCGAAACCTACGAATACACGGACATGTATCCGGGCATGGCGAAATCCGCCCGCGAGGAAGGTTTCGACGAGATCGCCGACTGGTTTGAGATCCTGGCGAAGGCCGAGAAATCCCATGCGGGACGCTTCCAGAAGGCCCTCGATACGCTCGGACAGTAAGTTCAAGAAAGCCATCCGAAACGAATCTTTAAAGGGGATACGAAAAGGTATCCCCTTTGTTTTCGGATGAGCGTTGGAGGCAAATAAAGATGGCTGGCGAGGGATCCCTCGGCGCGCCGATGCGCCATCCCATTTCCTGGCAGGATCCGGACTTTACGGACCGGGCGAAGGTGGAGGAGGAATGCCGCCGCGTCTTCGATATCTGTCATGGGTGCCGGCGCTGTTTCAATCTCTGTGACAGCTTTCCACGCCTTTTCGACCTAATCGACACGACCCCTTCCGGCGAACTGAAGGATGTGCGGAATGAGGATTTCAAGCACGTCACGGATGCCTGCACGCTTTGCGACATGTGCTTCATGACGAAATGCCCCTACGTGCCGCCGCACGAGTTCGATCTGGATTTTCCCCATCTCATGCTCCGTTACCGGGCGATGGAGCTGAAGGAAAAGAAGATCTCGCTGTCTGCCCGTCAACTCACGGACATCGACCGCAACGCCTCCCTCGCCGCCCCGCTGGCCCCGCTGGTGAACTGGGCCTGCAATACGAAGAACAAGCCGATGCGAACCCTGATGGAAGGCGTGACCGGCATTCACCGTGAGGCGGCGCTGCCGCGCTTCCACGGCAAGACCTTCGCGGCTTCCGCCGCCACTGAGCCCATCGAAGCGAACGAAAGCGCACCGGCCTTCGGCCGCAAGGCGGTGCTCTATGCGACCTGTTATGGGAACTACCACAATCCCCAGATCGGTTTCGCCACGCGCGCCGTTCTCGCGAAGAACGGCGTCGAGACCGAAATCGTCTATCCCACCTGCTGCGGCATGCCGAAACTTGAGCACGGCGATCTTGCGGCGGTCGCGAAACGCGCGCGCAAGGTTGCGGGCGAAATGCGACCCTGGATCGAGAAAGGCTATGCGGTCATCAGCTTGATGCCTTCCTGTGCGCTCATGCTGAAGTTCGAGTGGCCCCTCATCTTGCCAGACGACGCGGACGTGAAACGGCTTTCGGAGGCGACCTTCGACGTTACGGAATACGTCGTCGACATCGCATCGAAGGAAGGCCTCGCGGAAGGGCTCGTCCCCTTGGACGGCGGTGTTGCCATTCACCTTGCCTGCCATGCCCGGGCCCAGAACATGGGACAGAAGGCAGCCGAGATGCTTCGTCTGATTCCAAAGGCCGACCTTCAGGTGATCAAACGCTGTTCCGGCCATGGCGGCTCGTGGGGCATGATGAAGGCGAATTTCGAAACGACGCTGAAAATCGGAAAACCGGTCGCCCGCGCCGCGGCGAACGCGAAGAAGGCTTACATCGCCTCCGAATGTCCGTTGGCAGGACGACAGATCCTGCAAGGGATCGAGCGTCTCGATGGCGAGGAGGCCCCGGACGCGGCCTTCCATCCGATCGAGCTTTTCGCACGCGCCTATGGGATATCGGCTTCATGACCAGGAAACACGAAATCACGCGCGAAGACGTGCTCTCGCTCGAGGCATACGAAAAAATTAGGATGGACCGCCGCCGAGACATCTCGGCGATCAAAAAAAACCGGCGCGTTGCCGTCGGTCCTTACGCGACGCTCTATTTCGAGAACTTCGATACGATGTGGTGGCAGATCCACGAAATGCTCTACATCGAAAAGGGAGGCGAAGAGCAGATCGCTGACGAGTTGGCCGCATATAATCCATTGATTCCAAAAGGAAATGAGCTCGTTGCGACCTTGATGTTCGAAATCGAAAACCCGGAGAAGCGGGATCGGTTTCTCTCGAAGATGGGTGGTGTCGAGAAAACGATTACCCTTCACGTCGGCAAGGAAAAGATCGAAGCCGTTCCCGAAGTGGACGTCGAAAGGTCGGCAGAGGACGGCAAGGCTTCCTCCGTTCACTTTCTTCACTTTCCTTTTACGGAATCCGCAATCGCGGCTTTCCGGAATCCGGAAACGGAAATCATCCTCGGAATCCGGCACAAAGGCTACGCGCATATGGCGAGAATGCCGGACAACGTCCATGCCGCTCTTATTCAGGACTTCGGTTAAAGTCTTCGCTTCCTATTTGATGATTTCGTTTGGGTAGACGCCCCAGAAATTGCTTCGCTTGAGCCAGCCTTCATAGGCGCCGACATCGACGCGGCACCATTCGGATTTCTCCGGGCAGTTGACAAGCTTGCCGACGACGTTTGCTTCTGCTTTTGCCACCGCTTTCGCCGCCATCGAGGGCCTCCGGTAAAGCGTGCGTACCTTACCGGTCACCAGGATGGTTCGCTTGCCGGAAAGCAAGCTCTGGTGGACCCAGCCTTCCGTTCCCTCCGCATCCCGGATCTTTCGCCAGGTATCGAATTCCGCGACGATTTCGACCGGCAGGCCATAGCGATGAAACACCCAATCGACGGGATAGCGCACGCCGGGTCCGGTGCGCACGTTCACTTCCGAAGCGCGCAGACTCACATATCTGGGAAGCGGCAGTCCCGTCGCGGCCAGCGCAGGACCGAACAAGGTTGCGACTAGCGTAAGGACAAGGCTTGCGGTGAAAACGGAATGGAAGGAACGCATGGCGATACTTGCCCGAACCAGGATCGAAATTGTGCGTCCATTAGATAAGGGAGAAAGCAGGCCGGTCAAGTGGCGCGCCCGGCTTGGAAAAGCGTCTGCTGGTGGCAAGAGTGTCGTCGGGGACAGGCGGTGGACAAGGCTGTAATATACTTGCTATGGGAGGCTCCAAATCGAGGAGTAATGAAGCGAATGGCCCCGAAAAAGCCTTTGGTGGTGGTGACACGGAAGCTTCCGGATCCGATTGAGACGCGGATGATGGAGCTGTTCGAGGCGCAATTGAACCTCGACGACCATGCCTTAAGCCAGGGCGAGCTGGTTGGCGCGGTCGAAAAGGCCGACGTTCTCGTTCCGACCGTCACGGATCGCATCGATTCCGGCGTCCTAGCCCATGCTGGGCCGAATTTGCGCCTGATCGCCTCCTTCGGCGCCGGCGTCGATCACATCGACCTCGGCTCCGCGCGCCAGCGCGGGATCACGGTCACGAACACGCCGGGCGTGCTGACCGAGGACACCGCCGACATGACGATGGTGCTCATCCTCGCCGTGCCGCGACGCCTGGCCGAGGGAGAGCGCATCATCCGGTCCGGCGAATGGCAGGGATGGAGCCCGACCTGGATGCTCGGCCACCGCATCGGGGGCAAGCGCCTCGGCATCCTCGGCATGGGCCGGGTCGGCTCCGCCGTCGCCCGCAGGGCCCGTGGTTTCGGGCTTTCCATCCATTACCACAACCGCCATCAGTTGCCGGAGGCGGCGGAACGGGAACTCGAAGCCACCTACTGGGAAAGCCTCGACCAGATGCTCGCCCATATGGACATCATTTCCATCAATTGCCCCCACACGCCGGCGACCTATCACCTGCTTTCGGCAAGGCGGCTGAAGCTGATGCGCCGCGAGGCCTATATCGTGAACACGGCAAGGGGCGAGGTGGTGGACGAGAATGCGCTCACCCGGATGCTCGAGCGCGGCGAGCTTGCCGGTGCCGGCCTCGACGTCTTCGAACACGAACCCGCCATCAATCCCAAGCTTCTCAAACTCGACAACGTCGTTCTGCTGCCGCACATGGCCTCGGCGACGCTGGAGGGTAGGATCGACATGGGAGAGAAGGTGCTCGTCAACATCAAGACCTTCGTGGATGGCCACTCGCCCCCGGACCGGGTGATCGGAACGGAAAGCTAAACTTCGTTTCGTTTCGGCTTGATCAGCTGGCGCAGGCGTCGACGCTTAACCCCTCGATCTCGTGGATCGTAGGCTTGTCCCCGCAAAGCGGACAGCCCTTGTCGCGCGCAATCGCGATCTTTCTAAAGCTGCCCTCGAGGCCATCGTAAATCAACATATGCCCGTCCAGGCTTTCGCCGATGCCGAGCAGTTCCTTGACGACCTCCGTCGCTTGGATCGTGCCCATCACGCCGGCGACCGCCCCGAACACGCCGCCTTCCGCACAGTTCGGCACGGTGCCGGGCGGCGGCGGTTCGCGGAAGATGCAGCGGTAGCAGGGGTGGTTCCCTTCCTCATAGGCGCGGAAGGTCGCAAGCTGGCCGTCGAAGCGAAGGACGGCCGCCGTGACCAACGGCTTGCGCAGAAAATAACAGGCGTCGTTCACTAAGAAGCGGGTCGGAAAATTGTCGCTGCCGTCCGCGATCAAATCGTAGTCCTTGAAAAGCGTGCGCACGTTGCCGGCCCCTAAGTGTTCGCCGTGGCAGACGACGCGAACGTTCGGGTTCACCTCGGCCAGGGTCTCGGCGGCGCTCTCCACCTTCGCAACGCCGATGCGGCTGGTAGGATGGACGATCTGCCGCTGGAGATTGCTTAAATCGACGACGTCGTCATCGACGATGCCAATCGTTCCCACGCCTGCGGCGGCAAGGTAAAGCAGGCTCGGCGAACCAAGGCCGCCCGCGCCCACCACCAGGACCTTCGCGTTCGAAAGCCTTTCCTGCCCCTTCGCGCCCACTTCCCGAAGGACGATGTGGCGGGCGTAACGTTGGACCTGCTCTTCGTTGAAGGCCATCCTTTAAGTCCCAACCCTTTTTTGCTCAAAGCCCTTCGAACAGCGCCGTCGAGAGGTAGCGTTCGGCAAAGGAGGGGATGATGATGACGATCATCTTGCCTTCCATGCCGGGCCGCGAGCCAATTTCGAGGCCGGCGGCAAGGGCAGCACCGGAAGAGATGCCAACCGGCATGCCCTCGACGCGGGCAATGTCCCGGGCCAGCATGAAGGCGGTCTCATTGCCGATCTGCACGACCTCGTCGATCAGTTTCTCGTCGAGAATCTCCGGCACGAATCCGGCGCCGATTCCTTGAATCTTGTGGGGTCCCGGTGCGCCGCAGCTAAGCACGGGGCTGTCTTCCGGCTCCACGGCGACCATCTTGATGCCGGGCTTGCGTTCTTTTAGGACTTCGCCGACGCCGGTGAGCGTGCCGCCCGTACCGACGCCGCTGATGACGACGTCGACCTTGCCATCCGTGTCGTCCCAGATCTCTTCCGCCGTCGTGCGCCGGTGAATTTCCGGATTCGCCGCGTTCTTGAATTGCTGCAGCATGACCATTTCCGGCGTCTGCTCCAACAGCTCTTCGGCGCGTGCCACCGCGCCTTTCATGCCCTTTGCTGCCGGCGTCAATTCAAGTTCCGCGCCGAGCAATTGCAACATCTTCCTTCGTTCCATCGACATGCTTTCCGGCATCGTGAGGATGAGACGATAGCCCTTCGCCGCACAGACGAAGGCAAGCGCAATCCCGGTGTTGCCCGAGGTGGGCTCGATGAAGATGGCGCCGGGCTTAACCCGGCCCTCCTTTTCCGCCGCTTCGATCATCGCAAGCCCGATCCGGTCCTTGACGGAGGCAAGCGGGTTGAAGAATTCGAGCTTGCAGACGAGGTCCGCCGCACAACCATGGGCTTCGGCGAATTTCTGGATGCGGACGAGAGGCGTGCTGCCGATCGTATCCAGAAAGTTTTCGTAGATTCGTCCCCGCCCCGCCTGATTGGCGTCGTAACCGGAAAGCTTGGCCCCTGACATCTATTTTCACCCTAAAATTATGTTAATAATTTCTAATTACAACTTGCATATGTTATTTGGGCGCTCGGCCCACGAAAATCAAATCGTGAAATCGACCTTCTCCTCCACCTCCTTTGCGATACGGGCCATGTTCGCCCGGGTGCAAAGGTCTTCGATGGTGATCGAGTCGAGCCTCGTCATCGTCTCATCCAAAAGCTCCGTCCAAAGCGGCCGTAAGATCCGGTGGCCGAGCTCGGAGCCGGAAGAATCCTGCAACGGGTCTTGGGCCGTCTCGAGCGTGCGCACCGTGCGCGTGATCTCGCCAAGCGAAATGCGCCTTCGCTCCCGCGCCAGACGGTAGCCGCCGCGTGGGCCGCGAACGCCCGTCAGGATGCCGCCGCGCACCAGCTGCTGCAGGACCTGCTCGAGGTAGCGCTTCGGGATCTTCTGGCGACGGGTAATCTCGCTCGATTGCACCGGCTCGCCGCCGGAATGGTAGGCGATGTCGAGAACGGCTTCGAGGGCGAAGAGCAGTTTCTTCGATATCCGCATCACTCGCCTGCCCGTTTGACGTGAAGGCCGGTCGAGCCGAAGCCGCCCTCGCCCCGCTCGCTCGTCGAGAGCGCCGGCGCCTCTTGCCAAGCGACGCGGGCGACGGCCGCAACGACCAGCTGGGCGATCCGCATGCCCCGTTCGACCGTAAAGGTGGCGTCCCCCAGATTGACGAGCAGGACGGCGATCTCGCCACGGTAGTCGGCGTCGATCGTGCCGGGGCCGTTGAGGACGGTGATGCCGTGGCGAAGGGCAAGGCCGGATCGTGGCCTGACTTGCGCTTCGAAGCCCTCCGGAAGCGCGATCCGGATGCCGGTGGGCACCAGCGTCCGTTCGCCGGGCAAGAGCGTCAGCGCCTCGCGGTTCGCCGCCATCAAGTCGACGCCGGCGCTTAAATCCGTTGCGTAAGTCGGCAGGTCAAGGTCCTTGCCGTGGGGAAGGCGTTCAATCGTCACCGGGATCGGACTCATGCGCTGCCTTCGAAATGGGCGACGATGCGCTCGGCTAGCGCGCCGGCGACGGCGTCCTTGCTTTGGGTCGGCCAGTCTTCGACCCCGTCCGGTGAGAGGAAGTGGATCGTGTTGAGATCACCGCCGAGCGTTCCGCTGTCATCGGAGACGTCGTTCGCCAGCATCCAGTCACAGCCCTTGCGTGCGCGTTTCGCCTCGGCGTTCGCAATCAGGTTCTCGGTCTCGGCGGCAAAGCCGATGACAAGGTTCGGGCGGTGGGGTCCGGATGCGCTTAAATGTGCCAGGATATCCGGGGTCTCCTGAAGCTCAAACACGGGCGGACGCCCATCCTTCTTGAGCTTTTGGTTCGGCTTGGCGATGGGCCGCCAGTCGGCGACGGCGGCCGCACAAATGGCGATTTCGACCGGCAGTTCGTCCGTGCAGGCGGCGAGCATTTCTTCGGCCGTCGTCACGGCACGCACGCGCACGAGCGGCGGCGGCGTCTGCCGCGTCGGGCCCGTCACCAGCACCGTCTCCGCACCGAGCCGGGCCAGCGCGCTCGCGATCGCATGGCCCTGCTTGCCGGAGGAGCGGTTCGAGAGGTAGCGCACGGGGTCGATCGGCTCGTGGGTGGGGCCGCTGGTCACCAGCGCGCGCCGCCCATGAAGGGGAGTCGGGCGTTCGAAGAAATGCGCGATCGCGCTCAAGATTTCGGCCGCTTCCACCATCCGGCCGGGGCCCGTCTCGCCACAGGCCAAATCGCCGGCGGCAGGCCCGATGCGAAGGAGACCACGGGCCTCCAACAGCGCCAGATTCGCTTGCGTAGCGGCATTCGCCCACATTTCCACGTTCATGGCGGGCGCCACCAGCACCGGCTTGTCGGTCGCCAAAAGCGCCGTCGTTGCCAGGTCGTCTGCGATGCCGGCCACCATCCGGGCCAGCAGGTCCGCGCTTGCCGGCGCGACGACGATAAGATCCGCCTCGCGGGAAAGCCGGATATGGCCCATCTCGCTTTCATCCGTCAGTGAGAAGAGGTCCTGATAGACCTTCTCGCCGCTTAAGGCCGCGATGGAAAGCGGGGTTACGAATTCCGCCCCGCCCTTCGTCAGGATGGCGCGCACGCTTGCTCCCCGCTCCTTCAACCGGCGGATGAGGTCGAGGGCCTTGTAGGCGGCGATGCCGCCAGAAACGATGAGCAAAATGCGCTTGCCGTCGAGCATGAGGGGCTTTGCGTGTGAAAGGCGATAAACTACGAAAGAAAGTCGTTATTAATGTATGGGGCGGTGCGGGGACAGACAAGGAGCCATTTTAAGGCGTTCGATTCCCTGGCGATTCCCTGTTTTTTCAGAAAGCTCACACGCGCCAGGCCGAGTGGATGGCGGCGATGCCGCCAGACAGGTTGCGCACCCGCACCCGCTTAAGGCCGGTGGCGCGAAGGCGTGCGCTTAAATCTTCCTGCGAAGGAAAGCGGCGAATGCTTTCGACGAGGTAGCGATAGGCCTCCCGGTCCTTGGCGACGATCTGGCCTAGAAGCGGAATCACGTGAAAGGAGTAGGCGTCATAAAGCCCGGCTAGTCCCGGCAGAAGGACCCGGCTGAACTCCAGGCAGAGAAAATGTCCGCCGGGTTTCAGCACGCGCGCCGCCTCCTCCAGCGCCGCATCGATCCGCGTGACGTTGCGAAGCCCAAACGAGATGACGTAGGCATCCACGCTTGCCGATGCGATGGGCAACGCTTCCGCATCGCCATCGATCCATCGAAGGCCGCGCAAATGTCCCCGGTCGATGGCACGGTTCGCTCCGATGCGCAGCATCGCTTCGTTGCGATCGCAGATGAAGGCTTCGGTGTCTGCCGGCTCGTCACGTCCCTTCGCCGTCGCCTGGGCGCGATCCAAAAAACGAAAGGCGATGTCGCCCGTCCCTCCCGCCACGTCGAGAAGGCGCATGCCTGGCCGCGGGTTGAGATGGTCGATGAGCACGCGTTTCCATAGGCGGTGGATGCCGCCGCTCATAAGATCGTTCATGAGGTCGTAGCGCGATGCGACCCGGGCGAAGACGTCGTCGACGAGTTTCGTTTTCGCCGCTGGCGGCACCCGGCGAAACCCGAAATCGGTCGTCTCTTCGCCGCCGTCGTTCGGCCTTTCCGTTTCCATTCCGTTGGTGAAGATAGCCGAGCGCCTGGGAAGGCGCTACCTTGCCGGATCATGCCCGAACTTCCGGAAGTCGAAACCGTCCGCCGCGGCTTGCAGCCCTATCTTGAAGGCCATCGCCTGGCGGGCGTCATCGTTCGACGCGGCGATCTTCGAAGGCCGATCCCGCTGGATTTCGCATCCCGTCTCGAAGACAAGCGCGTGCAGGAACTCACGCGTCGCGGCAAATACTTGCTTTGGCATTTCGAGGACGGCACCGTCGTCTTGCAGCATCTAGGCATGTCGGGCCGGATGGCGCTCTTTCAGGGCGCGCCCCCCGCCCCTTCCTCCCACGACCATGTCGATTTCGAGACGGAAGCGGGGATGTGGATCCGATTCAGCGATCCGCGGCGTTTCGGGCTTTTCGCCTTGAGCGATGCGGCTAGCCTTGCCGCCCATCCTCTGCTTAAAGAGATGGGCCCGGACCCCCTTTCCGAAGGCTTCGGGGCGGCGTGCCTCATGGAAAGGTTAGAGCGGCGAAAGGGGCCTTTGAAGACGGTCCTTCTCGACCAGCACGTCGTTGCCGGCCTTGGCAACATTTATGTGTGTGAAAGCCTCTATTGGTCGGGGCTTTCTCCTAGAAGGCGCGCATCTTCGGTCCGCGGCGGGCGCGCCAGGAAGCTGGCCGACGCCATCCGGCGCGTCCTTGACCAGGCAATTGCGGCTGGCGGCTCCTCCCTTCGGGATCATGCGCAACCGTCCGGCGAGCTTGGCTATTTTCAGCACCATTTCGCGGTTTATGATCGGGAGGGGCTTCGCTGCCCTGCCTGCGACTGCGAAGGTGGGGTCCGGCGTTGCCGGCAGGCGGGACGTTCGACGTATTATTGTCCAAAGCGTCAGCGCTAGAGGAACGTAAATCATGTACGCAGCTGCGGTTTCGCTTCGACGGATTTGCCAGGGCATCGGGTGTGCGCTTCTTGTGGCGGCGGCTCTCTCGGTGGCAGGTGCCGCGCCGCTCGCGGAAGCGGCGGAAGTCTCCCGCGCTTACTTGCGCGGCATCCAGGACCTCCCCCTGATGCGGGAACTCACCGAACTCGAAGAGGCCGGCGTCGTCTTCGACAAGCCGGCCGGACGCATCATCATCTCGCTTGCAGAAGGAGAGGTGTCCGAGGCCGACGTCCTCGATTTTTATGCGAACACCCTTCCCCAGCTCGGTTGGACGCTCGAAGGAAAGGCCACCTTTCATCGCGAGGGCGAGGTGCTTCGCATCGAATTCGAAGCAAACGATAAGCCTCTGCGCGTTCGTTTTTCCCTCTCACCGAACTAGGCAGAGGCAGCCGGAAACAGACAGGAGTGATCGATGGCATACGAAAACATTCGCGTCGAAACCCGTGGTCGAGTCGGGTTGATCGTGCTGAACCGGCCCAACGCGCTGAACGCGCTTTGCCGGGCGCTGATCGCCGAGGTGAGCCAAGCCCTGGATGGCTTCATGGCGGATGACGGGATCGGGGCAATCGTGCTGACCGGCAGCGAGAAGGCCTTCGCCGCCGGCGCGGATATCAAAGAGCTTCGTCAAATGACACCGGCAGAAGCCCATGCGGTGACCTTCACGAATGACTGGGAATGCGTTTCCCGTTGCAACAAGCCGACGATTGCCGCGGTGGCGGGTTATGCGCTAGGCGGAGGACTCGAAATCGCGATGATGTGCGACATCCTGATCGTTGCCGACACCGCGAAACTGGGACTGCCGGAAATCACGATCGGTACGATGCCGGGCGCCGGCGGCACCCAACGGCTGACCCGCGTCATCGGCAAGTCGAAGGCGATGGAAATGTGTCTGACCGGACGGATGATGGAAGCAGAAGAAGCCGAACGCACCGGCCTTGCCACCCGCGTCGTGCCGGCGGCGGCGCTGGTCGATGAGGCGGTGAAACTGGGGGAGAAGATCGCCTCCCTCTCGCTCCCCGTTACGCGGATGGCGAAGGAGGCGGTGAACGCCGCTTACGAGACGTCGCTGCAGGCGGGCCGCACGCTCGAGCACCGCCTCTTCAACCTCACCCTGGCCACCGAGGACCGTGAGGAGGGGATGGCGGCCTTCGTCGACAAGCGAAGCCCGCAATGGAAGCACCGCTAGACCTGCCCTGCCTTGACGATCGGGGGACGGGGACGCTATAACCCCGCGTTCAGGTAAAGGGATCGGAAGTCCAGTATGGCGAATACGACATCGGCCAAGAAACGAGCCCGCCAAATCGAAAAACGGACCGCGACCAATCGGGCGCGGCGCACACGCGTTCGCACCTTCCTGAAAAAGGTCGAGACGGCGATCCTGGAAGGCAAGAAAAAAGAAGCGGCCGAAGCGCTCCGCACGGCGCAGCCGGAAATCATGCGCGGCGTGACGAGGGGAGTGATCAAAAAGAACACGGCGACACGCAAACTGTCGCGCCTCTCGGCAAGAATCAAAGCGCTTTAACCTGAAATCCATCAGGGCCTGACGAGCTTGCTGCGCCGGTAGTGCGGCTGTCATCTTATTGCGTTTGCGCGACGTAATTCGGCGCCTGTCAAGCGCTAAAATTTTTTTGTGTTCTCCTTTCGACCGGGTTGCCAACGGCCCCGACTGTGGCTAGTCTTACCCCTCTTTTGCGGAGCGGGGTGAGTGGGCGGAGAAGTTTTACCGCCGCCGTTTCGAAATCTTCGGAGATGACATAAGCAAAAATTCCGGGAGGACGTTTCAGTTCGTTTGTAAATTTTCCCGGTAAGTTTTTTCGTGTGCAATTAAGTGGGCGGTTCGAAATCGCCTGACGTTTTTAGGGACGTTTTTAGGGAGGGGGGCATGTCGCTCTGGGCGAAGCGCAATGCATGGCTCAAATCGGCAAATCTGCACATCGAAGATGAATCAAAGACCGCCTCCATCCGCACTACTTCCCTCCGGGGCCGCCTAACGGCGGCAGCTTTTCCACTGAAATTCCTTGGGTTTTTGCCCGATTCTCAAGCCTTGGAGGCTCGCCCATGACCGGGAAGGACGGGGACGCCTCTGCCAGCGCGGAATGGGGCCTCGTCTGCAAGGAGCTCGAGGCGGAATTCGGCGAAGCGATCTTCAAGAGCTGGCTGAGCCTGCTTGAGATCGAATCCATCTCGAACGACGGCGTGATGCTTTCCGTGCCGACCCGTTTCATGCGCGACTGGATCCAGTCGAAATATGCCGACCGCATCCGTGAATTGTGGGCGGCGCGCAATCCCTCCCTCGGCGGCATCGATTTTACCGTGCGCGGAATGCGCTCGAAGCCGGGGGGCCCGGAAGTCGGCGCCGAACAGGTGGCGGCCGAAGCCGGCGTCGCCGTCGAAAGCGTCAGCCTGCCGGCGGGCAACCGCGCCTGGACGCTGGAAGAGGTCGCCGCCCCTCTCGATCCGCGTTTCACTTTCGATAATTTCGTCGTCGGTAAACCGAACGAATTAGCCCATGCGGCGGCCCGTCGCGTCGTCGAGACAAAGGAGGTGCCCTTCAACCCCCTCTTTCTTTATGGCGGGGTCGGGCTCGGCAAGACCCATCTCATGCACGCGATCGCCTGGCACATCCGCGAACGCGAGGCGGCCCGCAAGGTCGTGTACCTGTCGGCCGAGAAGTTCATGTACCTCTTCATCCGCGCGCTCCGCTTCAAGAATACGATGGCTTTCAAGGACTTGTTCCGTTCCGTCGACGTGCTCATGATCGATGACGTCCAGTTCATGGCGGACAAGGACGCCACTCAAGAGGAGTTCTTCCACACCTTCAACGCGCTGGTCGATCGGAACCGCCAGATCATCATTTCCGCCGACAAATCCCCTTCCGACCTGGATCGGCTGGAAGAACGGCTGCGCTCGCGGCTGGGCTGGGGGCTCGTCGCCGACATTCACGCGACCACCTACGAGCTGCGCCTCGGCATCCTGCAGTCGAAGGCGGAACAGATGGGGATCGTCGTGCCGGTGAAGGTGATGGAATTCCTGGCCCATCGGATCACCTCGAATATCCGCGAGCTTGAAGGGGCGCTGACCCGCGTCATCGCCCATTCGACCCTGATTGGTCAGGACATCACCCTGGAAGGGACCCAGGAGGTGCTGCAGGACCTCCTGAGGGCGAACGAGCGCCGGGTCACGATCGAGGAAATCCAAAAACGCGTGGCCGAGCATTTCAACATCCGGGTCTCCGACATGCATTCCGATCGCCGCTCGCGTGCGGTCGCCCGGCCGCGGCAGGTGGCGATGTACTTGGCGAAGCAACTTACGCCGCGGTCGCTTCCTGAAATCGGCCGCAAATTCGGCGGTCGGGATCATACGACCGTCATGCACGCCGTACGCAAAATCGAAGAATTGCGCGGCCTCGACCCGAGTTTTTCGGAAGACATCGAACTCCTTCGCCGCATGCTCGAGAGTTAGCCGAAACCCCGTTTTTCGAAGCGGAAAAGAGGGCGGTTTTTCGCCCTTTTTTCGCGTCGGAAAGTCCTGAAAAAGACTTCGGAAACCAACGGCTTGTGATATAATGTTTGTCCGATTCGGAGGCCCAATTCCGCTGCGTTTTAACGGCATCCGTCGGGCAGACCGCGGGCGAGATTTCTTGCCCCAAAAACCGCTTTAGAAACCGCAGCTTGTGATGAAATTCACCATCGAACGCACGACGCTTCTCAAGTCCTTGGGACATGTTCGGCGAGTCGTCGAGCGTCGGACGACGATCCCGGTTCTCTCGAACGTTCTGCTTTCCGCCGAGAAGGGCGGCTTGAATCTGACGGCGACGGACATGGAGCTCACCATCGTCGAGGCCCTGGCCGCGGACGTTGGGAACAAGGGGCAGGCGACGGCCCCGGCGCACACGCTTTACGACATCGTCCGCAAGCTGCCGGAGGGCGCCCAGATCGCCTTCGACTATGACGCGAACGCCGCCCGGCTGAATTTGAGCGCAGGGCGCTCGAATTTCGCGCTGAGCACGCTTCCGGTCGAGGAATTTCCCGCCATCCCTGGCGATCAGCTTTCCCATAACTTCACGCTCGAGGCAGGCGATCTGCGCAACCTCATCGAGCACACCAGTTTCGCCATTTCGACCGAAGAGACCCGCTACTACCTGAACGGCATCTTTCTCCATGCGACGAAGAGCGGGGATACCGATGTCCTTCGGGCGGTGGCGACGGACGGCCATCGGCTGGCCCGGGTCGAGATGCCGCTGCCCGAGGGGGCGGCCGACATACCGGGCGTCATCCTGCCCCGCAAGGCGGTGCTCGAGCTTGGCAAGCTGATAGAGGAAGCAGCAAATCCCGTCGAGGTGGGACTTTCCGAGACGCGGGTCCGCTTCACCGTTGCCGGCGCCGTCCTCACCTCGAAGCTCATCGACGGCACCTTCCCGGACTACGGGCGGGTCATTCCCACCCAGAACGACAAGGCGCTCGTCGTCAATCGCCGCGAATTCTCGGAGGCCGTCGACCGGGTCTCGACGATCTCGATCGAGAAATCCCGGTCCGTGAAGCTGGGGCTTTCTCCCGGCAAGCTGCTTTTGTCGGCCAGCTCCGAGGAAAGCGGCACCGCCTCGGAGGAGCTTGCGGTGAAATACGATGCCGATCCGATCGAGATCGGCTTCAACGCCCGTTACCTTCTCGACATCGCTCAGCAGATCGAAGGCGAAGACGTCGAGTTGATGCTGGCCGATGCCAGCTCGCCGACGATCCTGCGCGACCTCGCCGAAGGAAGCGCGCTCTATGTCCTGATGCCGATGCGCGTATGAGCAAGTCGCGCCCATGAGCACGAATCCCCTTGCGGCCACGCGGCCGGCGGCTGCCGCCACCCTCGCGGTGCGCCGCCTGCAGCTTACGGATTTCCGGAATTATGGGACGCTGCGTCTTTCGCCCGAGGCGAGTTCCGTCGTGCTGACGGGGCCGAACGGGGCCGGCAAGACGAACCTCTTAGAGGCGCTCTCGCTGCTGGTCCCGGGCCGCGGCCTGCGTCGGGCGAAAATCGCCGCCCTTGCGCGCCGGGAGGCGGGCGACGGCGTGTGGGCGATCGCCGTCGGGGTCCAGACGCCGGACGGCATGGTCGAGGTCGGCATCGGCCGCGACCCGAAGGCGATCAAGGGCGGTCGCGACCGGCGCCTGCTTCGGATCAACGGACGCGACCCGAAAAGCCAAGCGACGCTCGGCGACGTCCTCCATGCGACCTGGCTGACGCCGGAGATGGACCGCCTCTTCCTGGACGGGGCGTCGGCACGGCGCCGCTTCCTGGATCGGCTTGCCTTCGGCTTCGATCCCGCCCACGCCACCCGGCTCGCCGACTACAGCCGCGCCATGCGCGAGCGCAGCCGCCTCCTTCTGGAAGGGGCTGCCGATCCAGGCTGGCTCGACGCGCTTGAGGAGACGATGGCGGAAACCGGCGTGGCGATCGCCGAGACGCGCCGCGCCTATGTCCACCATTTGGGCGAGGCGGTGGCCGAGGCGGTGGGCCCCTTCCCAGGCGTCGACCTTGCCACCAAGGGCTTGCTCGAGGACTGGCTGGCGACGGACGCAGCCCCCGCTATCGCCGAGCGTTACCGGACCCGACTTGCCGCCTTGCGCGGCCGGGATGCGGACGCCGGTCTCGCCACGGAGGGGCCCCATCGCAGCGACCTTGCCGTCCGCCATCTGACGAAGGGGGTGGCGGCGAGCGATTGCTCGACGGGCGAACAGAAGGCGCTTCTGATCGCCGTCCTGCTTGCGGACGCCCGGTTGCAGCGCGTAGTTCGCAAGACGCCGCCGCTGCTCCTGCTCGACGAGGTGGCGGCCCATCTCGACGCGACCCGGCGTCAGGCGCTCTTCGATGCGATCGAGGCGTTGGGGGCGCAAGCCTGGATGACGGGGACGGAAGCCTCCATCTTCCGGCCGCTGGCGGGCCGAGCACAGTTTTTTCGGGTCCTCGACGGAGCGGCCATCCCGGAAGCGTGACAGACATTCGGACGAAGAACGGTATCTAAACCAAGGTTAAGAACGTGGGCCAGACGGTAGAAAAAGCGAAGAAGCAAAAACCCGTGGACGCGGGAGAGGACTACGGCGCCGAATCGATCAAGGTGCTGCGTGGCCTCGATGCCGTCCGCAAGCGGCCGGGGATGTATATCGGCGACACCGAAGACGGCTCTGGCCTCCACCACATGATTTATGAGGTGGTCGACAACGCGATCGACGAGGCGCTGGCTGGGTTCTGCGATCGCATCGAGGTGACGCTTCGAGACGACGGCTCCGTCCGGGTCGTCGACAACGGCCGCGGCGTTCCGGTTGACATTCACAAGGAAGAAGGCGTTTCGGCCGCCGAGGTGATCATGACGCACCTCCATGCCGGGGGGAAGTTCGACCAGAACTCCTACAAGGTTTCCGGCGGCCTCCACGGGGTCGGCATCTCCGTCGTGAATGCGCTTTCCGAATGGCTGGAAATGCGGATTTGGCGAGGGGGCAAGGAACACTTCGTGCGTTTCAAGGCCGGGGTTCCGGAGGCGCCGCTTTCCGAAGAAGGCCCTGCGCACGAGCAGACGGGGACGGAGATCACCTTTCAACCATCCTCGAAGACCTTCTCGATGAAGGAGTTCGATTTCGCAACCCTGGAGCACCGGCTGCGCGAGCTCGCCTTTCTCAATTCCGGCGTGATGCTTGCGCTGGTCGATGCGCGAAGCGCGGATGAAAAACGGGTCGAGTTGCGTTTCGAAGGCGGCCTCACCGCCTTCGTCAGCTACCTCGATCAGTCGAAAACGGCGATTCATACGCCGTCGATCGTGGTCAAGGGCGAACGGGAGGGCACCGAGATCGAAATCGCGCTCCAGTGGACGGACAGTTACCACGAGAACATGCTGTGCTTTACGAACAACATTCCCCAACGTGACGGCGGAACGCACCTCGCTGGCTTTCGTGGCGCGCTCACGCGGACGATCAATGCCTACGCGCTGGAGAGCGGCATCCTGAAGAAAGAGCGCATCGCCCTTACCGGGGATGACGCGCGGGAAGGCTTAACCTGCGTGCTGTCCATCAAGGTGCCGGATCCGAAATTCTCCTCCCAGACGAAGGACAAGCTGGTCTCCTCCGAGGTTCGGCCGGTCGTCGAAGGCGTGTTTGGCGAGGGACTTTCCCAGTGGCTGGAGGAACACCCGAGCGAGGCGAAGAAAATCGTCGCCAAGATCGTCGAGGCGGCGGTCGCCCGCGAAGCGGCGCGCAAGGCGCGCGAGCTCACCCGCCGGAAAGGCGTGCTCGATATTTCCTCCTTGCCTGGAAAACTTGCCGACTGTCAAGAACGTGATCCAGCGAAGAGCGAGCTTTTCATCGTCGAAGGGGATTCGGCGGGCGGGTCTGCGAAGCAGGCGCGGGACCGGGCGTGCCAGGCGATCTTGCCGTTGCGCGGCAAGATCCTGAACGTCGAGCGGGCGCGGTTCGACCGCATGTTGAGCTCGGTCGAGATCGGCACGCTGATTTCCGCGATCGGCACCGGCATCGGGAGCGATGATTTCAATATCGAAAAGACGCGCTACCACAAAATCATCATCATGACGGACGCGGACGTGGACGGAAGCCACATCCGGACGTTGCTGCTGACCTTTTTCTACCGGCAAATGCCGCAGATCATCGAACGCGGCTATCTCTACATCGCACAGCCGCCGCTTTATCGCGTCCGCAAGGGCAATTCGTCCCTCTATCTGAAGGACGAACACGAGCTTGAGGATTACCTCGTGACGACGGGGATCGAAGGCGCCGTGCTTACGTTAAGCGACGACTCGGAACATGCGGACAAGGACCTACGCGAGATCGTCAAGGAGGCCCGCGCCGTCAGCCAGCTCATTCAGCCGCTTTCCCGGCGGGTCGGCAGCCGGGATGTGATCGAACAGGCGGCGATCCTCGGTATGCTCAACCTCGATTTCGCAAGCGATACGGCCACCGCCAATGAGGCGGCCTCCTACCTCGCCAAACGGTTGGATGCGCTCGTCGACGAGACGGAACGCGGCTGGAAGGGCGAGGCACTGAAGCAGGGCGGCTATCGCTTCAACCGCACCCTGCGCGGCGTCTCGACGCGCCACGAAATCGGCGTTTCCCTGATCCAGAGCGCCGAGGCGCGCCACCTCGACGAGCTCGCCTCGAGCCTGCAGGCGACGTGGCAGCGCCACGCCATCCTTCACCGCAAGGACGAAGAGACGTTCATCACCGGCCCCGTCTCCCTCATCGAAGCGGTCACCCAAGCCGGCCGCAAGGGGCTCGCCATCCAGCGTTACAAGGGGCTCGGCGAGATGAACCCGGAACAACTGTGGGAGACGACGCTGGACCCGAACGTCCGGACCCTGCTTCGGGTCAAGGTGAACCACGTGGACGAAGCGGGGAAGATCTTCTCGACCCTGATGGGCGACGTCGTCGAACCCCGCCGCGATTTCATCCAGGAAAACGCGCTCAAGGTCGTCAACCTCGACGTCTAAAGGCGCATCCTTCGGGTGCGTGCCTCAATTCAAGGAGCGTGCCATCCCTTCGGCAATTTTCTCGGCCGTGTCTGCGTGACGGAAGTGGCGAAGAAAACGCCCGTCCGGTCCCATGAAGAAAAGGATCGACGTGTGATCGACGAGGTAGTGTTCGTCCTCGCTCGATTTCGCGTAGTAGACGCGGTAAGCCTTTGCGGCGGCGGCGATCTGCTCACGCGTGCCGGTCAAGCCGACAAAGCGCGGATGAAAGTTTGAAACGTAAAGGCCGATCTGCGCGACGGTGTCCCGTTCCGGATCGACGGTGATGAAGATCGGCGTCACCAATTTCCCCTTCTCGCCAAGCCGTTCGACCGCCTTGCCCATCGTTTGAAGGGTGGTGGGGCAAATATCCGGGCAGAAAGTGTAGCCGAAATAGATCAACAGATATTGCCCCTTGAAATCGGCTTCCGTCCGCCTCGCTCCCGTGCCGTCGACAAGCTCAAAGGGCCCGCCGATTGGAATTATCTCTTCCTTCTTTCCTTCCTTCGGCGTCGGCATGACCAGAAGAAGGGCGAACCCGAAGAGGATCGCGACAAGAAAGGCCAGCGGCAGCGCATAGCGGGATGGGACCTTGCTCACGACGCGCCTTTCTTGTCGGCCCGATCAAAGATTGCTCCATACCAGTCGAGGTCGGCGTGCAAGGCGATCGATGGGCCTACGACGAAAAGGGCAGGCGGTTGGACCCCGCTCGCGCTCGCATCCGAGACGCAAGTTCCAAGCGTCGTCTCGACGACCCGTTGGTCCGGCGTCGTCGCCCGGCTGATCAGAAGGGCCTTCTCGTCCGCCTTCCGGCCCGCCTTGATCAGACGGTGCGAGAGCGCCTCGAGATTGCCGATCGGCATGTAGACGATCAAAAGCGGGGATCCCTTCACCAACCCTTCCCAGTCGACGTCACGCGGCAGGTCCCCGTCGTCGGCATGGCCCGTAAGGAAAGTGACGGCGGAATTCATGCCGCGGTGAGTGACGGGCACCCCGGCGTAAGCCAGTCCCCCGATCGCCGCCGTAATGCCTGGGACCAGCCGGAACGGCACGCGCGCACCGGCGAGCGCAAGCGCCTCTTCGCCGCCACGGCCGAAGACGAAGGGATCGCCGCCCTTCAGCCGAAGCACGCGCTTTCCCGCCCGTGCGTGGGCGATCAGGCCCTTCGAAATGTCCGGCTGTTTCGGGGATGGCCGCCCGCCCCGTTTGCCTGCGTATTCGAGGACGGCCTTGGGGTTCGCGAGTTTGAGTATCCGTTTGTCGACGAGTGCGTCATAGACGACGACGTCGGCAGACCCCAGCGCATGGAGCGCCAGCAGGGTAAGCAGCCCCGGATCCCCCGGTCCGGCGCCGACCAGCCACACCGAGCCCGCCTCGAAGCTGGGCAATGTCAAAGGAAGCGCGTTCATGGGCCGAGACTACCTCGCGGCCGAACCACCGAGAAGCCCTTAACCCTCGGTGAGTTCGCGAATGCGATCGAGGAGGAATTCCTCAAGCAGCGGATGGCCGAAGAGATGTTTCGTCACGTGAAATTCGATTTCCGTGTTTGCCGCCGCCACGGCCTCCGTTTCGGTGCGGAGCTTTTTCAAAAGCTTGCCGGTGAACAGGAAATAGGGAACGACAAGCACGCGCTTGGCTCCGGATTGCGCCGCCAGCCTTAAACCCTCTTCTATGGAAGGTTTGGCAATGCCGCTGAAGGCGGCAAGCGCTTCGGCAAGGCCGAGTTCGGTCTTAAGGCGCATCACCATTTCTAAAGCCCGCCTTCCCACTTCCGCATCGCGCGCGCCGCGTGTGACAAACAGAAGAAACGTTGCCTCCCGCGTCCCCGGCCCCATCCCTTCTTCGGCCTCCCGGATACGGTCCGCCACGATCGCCAAAAGCTTTTCCTCGACCCCGAACGCCCGGCCATAGCGAAGGGGAAGGTTCGAACGTGCCGCTTCGAAGCTTTGAAGCAGTGCCGGAATGTCGTGAAGCGCGTGCGCGCCTTCGAAAAGCATCAGCGGCAACACGACGATTCTTTGCGCACCGCGCGCACGAAGCTCTTCCAGGCCTTGCCTGATGGTCGGTTCCGCAAATTCAAGAAACCCGTGACCGATCATAGTAGCGGGAAGCTTCGCGCGAAGCCGGTTCACGAAGGCGTCGAATTCGAGAAGTGTTTCCGAATCCCGGCTGCCATGGCCGCAGAGCAGGATGGCGGATTTTTCATTCATGCTTGCGGACCGGACCTTGCTCGGCTGAAAACGTGGCTTCTGGCATTGACGGCGTGCTGCGCTTCGGCCCATGCTCGCCGCATGCCGCTTTCCCTTCCGGGAGGGAGCCCCGACTCCCTGTTTTTCCTTCTGATCGCGCTGGTCGTCAATGCGCTTCTCGGTGGCTTTTCGGTTCCGTTTCTTAAGCCTTTCCATCCGGAGGCCATTTTTGGGCGCGCTTCGAGTTGGTTCGATGGCCGTCTCAACCGGGAGAAACGGAGCCCGCGAAACCGCATCATCCGCGGCGCCCTGGTGGTTCTGGTGCTGGCCGGTCTCGCTTTTGCCGCCGGCGTCGGTCTTCTGAACTATGTGGCGAGCGCACCGTTCGGAAGGTATATCGAAATTTTGCTCCTGGCGGTTCTCATTCCCGAGCGCCAGGTCTTCGACGAGGCGCGCCAGCTTGACACAGCGTTGAAGGGCGAGCGCTTCAACCCCGCCCAACTGCCCTTCTTGGCGCAGGGGAATTTCGATAGCGCGAAAATGGATTCCTTTGCCTTTGCGCGCTTTGCGATCGAACGGCTGGCCGAACGTTTCGGCAAGGACGTCGTCGCGCCGGTCTTCTGGTTCGTCTTGCTTGGCCTGCCGGGCGTTTTCTTGAGCCGGGCGGTCCGTGTGCTTGAGGCTCGCATCGGCGGCACCGACGCGTCGCACCGGGCCTTCGGCTTCGCAGCCAGGCGCCTGGATGCCGCCCTTGGCTTCCTGCCCGCGCGCTTGGCCGGTCTGGTTCTGATGGCGGCGGCCCTCTTTACACCGACGGCGTCTCCGGCCCGCAGCGCCCGCCAGCTTGGGCCCGAGGGCTGGAAACATCCCGATAGGAACGCCGGTTGGCCGGTGGCGGCATGAAAGGCGCGCTGGATCTTGCGCTTCTGGGCCCGAAGAAAGGCGAGGCGGAGAAGGAGGACGAGCCCTGGATCAGTTCGGGGCGCGCACGGGCCACCCATCAGGACATCAAGCGTGCCCTTTATTTGTTCTTTGTCGGCGCCGTGCTCAATTTTGGCCTTGTTGCCGTCCTTTCCTACAACACTTAGCTCTTGCTTTTAGCCGCCACGGGTTCTCGCAAGCGCGAGCAGGGCCTCGATGTCGAGCGAGGCTTCGAGGTGATCGGCAAGCCGCCCCAGCATCTGCTCGATCCGCTGCTCGAAATGGACGCGGCTTCGTTCGCGCGGCCGAATGCGATTGAGAAAGGCGTGGCGGAAGTCATCACCGGCAAAGAGCCCGTGCAGGTAGGTGCCGAGGATCCGCCCATCGGCAGACTGGGCTCCTTCCGGCGCATCGGCAAGCCGGAAGACGGGGCGCTCTAGCGCCGCCCCGCTCGATCGGCCGAGATGCATCTCATAGCCCTGCACGCTTGCCCCGCTCGCAAGCTCGACGCCTTCCATGGAATGCAGCCGTTTTTCGCGATCCAGCACGGTTTCGCATTCGAGAAAACCAAGACCTGGCGCCTCGCCTGCCTCGCCTTCCATGGCGTGGGGATCGCGCACGCTTTGGCCCAGCATCTGATAGCCGCCGCAGATGCCGAGGATCCAGCCGCCATGGGCGTAGTGGGAATGAAGGTCTTCCTCCCATCCCTGTTCGCGCAGGAATCGCAGATCGCCGAGCGTCGCTTTCGTACCGGCCAGGATGACGAGATCGGCGCCCTCGGGCAGCCGCTTGCCCGGTGGCACGATCTCGATGCTTACGTCCGGCTCGGCTAACAGCGGATCGAGGTCATCGAAGTTCGCAAGGCGCGAAAGCACCGGCACCAGGATGCGAATGCCACGTCCCTCGCTTTCCCGGTAGGCGGCAAGGGGGAGCGAATCCTCCGCCGGAAAAAGCCGCGCCTCCGAAAGGAAAGGCACGACCCCGAAACATGGCCAGCCGGTGCGCGCCTCGAGAAGGGTGACCCCATCTTCGAAAAGGGTCGGGTCGCCACGGAATTTGTTGATGATGAAGCCCTGGATGCGGGCGCCTTCGGATTTTGAGATCACTTCGCGGGTGCCGACGATGGCGGCGATCACGCCGCCGCGTTCGATGTCGCCGACCAGCACGACCGGAAGGTCCGCGGCTTCGGCGAATCCCATGTTCGCGATGTCGTCGGCGCGAAGATTTACCTCGGCTGGGCTGCCGGCCCCTTCGACGAGCAGAAGATCGGCGCCTTCGGAAAGTGCGGCGAAACTTTCCAGCACCGCGGGCAGGAGATCCGGTTTTTTTCCCTGATAGGCGCGGGCCTCGACACGGCCGGCAACATTGCCCTGAACGACGACCTGGGCGCCTGTGTCCGTCTCCGGTTTCAACAGGACCGGGTTCATGTGGATGCTCGGCAGCAGGCCGGCGGCGCGTGCCTGCAAGGCCTGGGCGCGCCCGATCTCGCCGCCCTCGATGGTGACGGCGGCGTTGTTCGACATGTTCTGCGGTTTGAAGGGCCGGACGTCCATCCCGCGGCGGGCAAAGACGCGGCAGAGCCCGGCGACAAGAAGCGATTTTCCGACGTCCGATCCGGTCCCCTGAATCATCAGGGATGGAACGCGGCCCACCCTATTTTCCAGAGAGCACGGCGCGAAGCGCGTCCGCGTTTTCGTTTCGGACGCTGCCTTCTTGGACGATCTTCCGCGCCGTCGTGCCTTCGCCGTAATAGTTCTCGTTCCAGGATTCGCGCCCATAGATAACGCTTCCTTCTCCTGCCACGCCGCCGAACAGCCCAACCGAACGCGAGAAGACGACGATGTCGGCACCGAAACTCGTCGTCGTCGCGCCCTCGATGCCGGCACCGACCGGCCCTATCGCAATGCTGGCATCGGCTCCGAGTTTCACGGACGTATTCAGAATGGATTCAAGGCCGCTATCCGTCAGGATGACGAACAGCACTTCCGAATTTTCCGCGCCGATCTGCAAGCCGAAGCTGGCGCCACCGATCGTGTAGAAGGCGGGATAGCTCCATTCCCCCTCCGCGTCCTTGCTAAGCAGCACGCCGCTTCCGCCTTCGGCGCCGAAGAAGAACCCCGCCTTGAACATGGAGGGCACGATCAGGATGGCCTTCGCCTTTTCAAGATAGGCAGGAACCTGGGAAAAGACCTCGTCCGTCAGCAGGCGTTCTATCGTGTACTTCGCCGTATCGACGAGTTCCTGCTCATCGGATGCCGCCTTTACAGAAAACGCGTTTGCCAGGATGAGCGAGAGTACGAAAAGAAAGATCAGCGGCGTTCGAATTCGCTTTGGCATCGGAGCGCCCCCCTAACTTGATAAAAGAAACTTCACGGCGGTTGACATCAGGCGGTCTCTAACTGATCCGGCCGCACGTTGATAGAACAAACAAACCAGTTTCCACCTTTCTTCTCCGTGTCCGAGCGAGGGTGGTATTCAAACCGCGTAAGCGAAAGGTTGTCGACACGGAAGCAGATGGAGCGTTCGGCGTCGAAGCCAAGCGCATGCCCGATGGCGACCCGGATGGGGCCGCCGTGGGAAATGGAGACGATGTCGCGCCCGGCGAATTCTTTCGTCAGCCGCTCGATGCCGGGAATGACGCGTGCGCGCATTTGGAGAAAGCTTTCGCCTTTTGGCGGGACCACATCAAGCGGTGTAAACCAGACGGGGTGGCCGCCGCTTACCTCGCGAATCTTTTCGTAAGTCAAGCCTTGCCATTCGCCGAAGCAAAGCTCCTGTATCGTCTCGTCGATTCGGACGAGCGAAGGCGTAAACCCCTGGGCCGAGATGGCGTCTGCCGTCTCGACGGTGCGTTTCAGTTTGTTTCGAATCAAAACGGCGTCTTGCGGCAAGGCCTTTGCCAGCGCGCGGAAGGGGGCCGCATCGCTCGTATCGACGGAGACGTCCAACGTGTTTCCGTAAACGCGGTTGTCATGATTAAGGGCTCTGGCGTGGCGCACCCACCACCAGCGGGTGGTTTGGATCATGCCGCCGCTCTCTCGAAAAAATAAGTGTTTATCAATAGGTTACCCATTTATGCCCGGCCACGTCCCCTCATCTTATACGGCAGTTTTTCCGATCCGCCAATTTCGCTTGTTCATTCTCCCATTTGGAGAAGGAGGCCGCGGACCCGCGCGGTGTGGAAGGCCGCCAACAGGATGGCAATTCCGCCGCCGAGATAAAGCACGTTGAGCGCGATCGCCCAACCCAGATGGTCCCAGCGGAACACGTGATCGAACATCACGGCCCGCATGCCTTCGAAGACGTGGGCAGACGGCAGCGCATAGGCGACGGGCACGAGCCAGTCCGGAAGCACGTCGATCGGATAGTAGATTCCGCTTAATGGCGCGATGGCGAAGATCGCAAGCCAGGCCAGACTTTCCGCGCCAAGCCCGTAGCGCAGGATGGTCGCCGCGACGAGCAGACCGATGGCCCAACCCATGACGAGCAGGTTCACGAAGAAGGCGAGCAAGGGAAGCCCCAACTCGAAAATGGAATACTCGTAAAGTACGATCGCCAGAAAGGCGGCCGGGATGACCCCGATCATCGTACGAAACAGACTGATCGTCAGCAGCGAGGCCACGAACTCCCACGGACGGAAGGGGCTCACGAAAAGCTGGCCCAGATTGCGTGACCACATCTCTTCGAGAAAGGAGATCGAAACTCCAAGCTGGCTTCGAAACAGCACGTCCCACAAAAGGACGGCGGCGATCAACACGCCGCTTGCCTGCATCAGCCACGAACTGTTCGTAAGGAAGAATTGGGTGATCAGCCCCCAAAGAATCATCTGCACGATCGGCCAGTAGGTGAGTTCCAGGATGCGCGGCCAGGAACCGCGTAAGAGGTAGAGGTAGCGCAGCAAAAGCGCCGTCGAACGCCGCCAGGAAAAAGTTGGATTCGGAAGTTCGGTCAATGGGTTGCCTCATCCCTCCGGTGTGCGCCCTCGCTTCTGGCGATGGCCAGGAACACCGCTTCGAGGTTCCGCCCGCCGTGGCGCTCGATGAGCGCCCGTGGGCTTCCTTGATCGACGATGCGGCCCTTCTGCAGTATTGCCACGTCGTCACATAAACGTTCGACTTCCGCCATGTTGTGGGAGGCAAGCACGATCGTCGCATTCGTTTGTTTGCGGTAGCGTTCCAGATAACCGCGAACCCAGTCTGCCGTGTCCGGATCGAGAGACGCGGTCGGTTCATCGAGCAGAAGCAGGGTGGGCGTGTTCAACAAGGCCTTGGCGAGCGCCACACGCGTGCGTTGGCCGGAAGAAAGGCTGCCGATGGGGCGGCGAAGAAATTCACCCAGATCGAGGTCGCCGGCGAGTTCGTCGATACGCGCGCCGACGTTTGGCACGCCATAGAGGCGCGCATAGACCTTCAGGTTCTCGGCCGCCGTCAAGCGTCGCGGAAGGTCGACATAGGGAGATGAAAAATTCATCCTTGGCAGCACGCGGTAGCGATGCTTTCGCATGTCCGCACCCAAGACGGTGGCCCGGCCGCTGGTTGGAAGCAGAAGGCCAAGCAGGATCGCAAGCGTCGTCGTTTTGCCCGCCCCATTGCCACCGAGCAGCGCCATCGTCGAGCCGCGTTCGACGGTAAAGTCGATTCCGTCGACGGCACGAATCTCGCCATAGCACTTCGTGAGTTTTTCGACCTGGATTACCGTTTCCGTCATGGGGCAAGTAAAGAAGCGCGCTTGCCTTCTGGCAAGGGGCAACCACGTGCCTCACGCGTTGGGCGGAAGGTTGGGCGGAAGGGAAGGGGCTTTAAACGCCCGGCTAGATCAGCTCGAATCCCTCGATATCGAGGATCGAGCCCTCGCGGGCAGCCGCCAGCTTGACCTTGACCCGGGCGCCGATCTTCCATTTCGAAGGTTCGCCGAGCCCGTTATGGATGAGCACGGAGGTCGCGCCATCCAGCCGGACGGCGGCCGCGATGCGCGGGGGGTTCAGCGCGTTGCCGCCGACGTCGTGGTGACAGAGCGTGAAGCTTATGACCTCGCCCTCCGGCTTGACGGGCTTGTGTTCCTTGAGTTCCGCGAAGCAGCTCTCGCAGAAAATCGCGGCGGGCACGTAGACCTTGTCGCACTTCTCGCAACGCGAGCCTAAGATATCGCCCTTCTCCTTCAGCGCTTTCAGGAACACCTGTCCGGCGAGGCCCGCGGTATAAAGCGAGCTTACGGGGATGGACCCGGTCCAGGCCGTGTAGTTTTGATTCGAAGGCACCCTCATACGATCGGCCTCCAGTACTGAATGTCCGTAATCGAAGCTTCCCGCTCGTCCGCAGGCTTCCAGACGGCCTCCACCTTCATCCCCACCTGGACCGCCTTGGGGTCGACCCCGCCGATCATGTGCATGATGCCGTAGCCTTCCGTCGCGCCGTCGATCGCGATGACGGCGGGGATCAGCGGATCCGTCAGCTTCTGCATGTCCCAGGTGATGTAGCAAAGCGAAAACGTGTTGATCACACCGGTGTGTTCAAGCTCGACCCAGTCGTCGGTGGGCCGGAAGCAAAGCTCGCAGAAGGCACGCGGCGGGATAAGAATGCGGCCGCATTTCTTGCAGCTGCGGGCCAGAAGCTTGCCCTCTTTCAGTCCTTCGAGGTAACGGCCGATGGCAAACCCGGTGTCCCAGGCGTATTCCGCCTTTGGCGTGTAGGAGGTCGTGAAGACTCGTTTCTGTTTAAAGTCTTCCGAGCTTAAGGCGGTGCCGAGTTTCGGTTCCTTCATCCTACCCATCTCTTCCCATCACGACGACGGTGCCCACCTGCATCAGATCGCCCCAGGCTTGGGCCACTCCCCAGCGCAGGTTCTTCTTGATCTGCCGCTCGTCGGCCTCGCCGCGAAGCTGCCAGAAAAGCTCGCAGATCTTCATCATGCCGGCCGCCGCGATCGGGTTGCCGACGCCCAGCAGGCCGCCGGACGGACAGGACGGCAGCTTGCCGTCACGGTCGAAATGCCCTTCCGCCAGCAGCTTCGGCGCCTGTCCCTTCGGCGCCAGTTGCAGGCCTTCCAAATGGTGAAGCTCCTTGTAGCAGAAGGGGTCGTAAGGCTCGGCGAAGGAGATTTCCTCGGCCGGGTTCTTGATGCCGGCCATGTTGTAAGCCATCCAGGCGGCCTTCTCGACGTAGCGCGGGTAGTAGAGATCGCGGTTCGTCCAAAACGCGGTGTCCAACGCCCAACCGACGCCGTCCAGCCAGACGGGCTGATCCGTCACCGACTTGGCGACGTCTTCGTTCGTCATGACGACGGCCGCCGCCCCGTCGCTGGTCGGGCTGACCATCAGGCGGTGGACCGGATAGGCCATGATCTCGGATGCCAGCACCTCGTCCACCGTCAGCTCGGCCCCGAGCTGGGCGGAGGGATGGCCCATGGCGTTGTGCTTGTTCTTCACGGCGACGCGGGCGATCTCTTCGTTCTTGATGCCGTGGACGGCCATGTAGCGTTGCTGTTCGAGGGCGAAGATCCAAAGCAGGTTCGGACCCAACGCGCGCTCCGTCGTGTGATCGAAAATCGTGATGAAGGCGCCTTGCGGATGCGGCTGGCAGGAGGACATCTTCTCTTCGCAGATGACGAGCGCCGTGCGGAATTTGCCGCTGGCCAGATGCTTCCAGGCGTGGATCGGCGCATAGACGCCGGTGCCGCCGCCCACATAGGTCCGCGTGTAGGGCTTCCGCCAGGCACCGCTGCCGGCCGCCAAATATTCGCCCTTCATGTGCACGCCATCGAAGGCGTCCGGCGCCGTGCCGTGGATGACGCAGTCGATGTCGTCGAGCGACATGCCGGCGCTTTCGAGCGCCTGGCTGGCCGCCGCCCAACAAAGCTCCGGCCCGGTCTCTTGGGCACGGCGGACGAACTTGGTGATCCCCGCACCGACGACGGCAACGCGCTTACCCATGGTTCACCGAAAAGATTGAAAGTGCCACGCTCGTCGTCGGCACGCCGCGCCAGGAATGCGCCAGCGCCGTCTTCGCATCGCCGTTTCGAATCGCCTCAATGCACATCGCGGCCCGATAGAGACCGATGGCGTCCAGCGTATGCCCCATCCCGATGCTGCCACCGGAAAGATTCACGCGATCGCCCGCTTTCCCAACGTCGAGGGCGGCCAACGCCATCGCTTCGCGATAGGCATAAAGGTCATCGACCTCGAAACGGTCGATCTCCTTTGACGGTGACGTGATCCCCGCCTCTCTGTAGGCAATGGCTGCCGCCGCCTTCGTCGCCGCGTCCTCGCCCCAGGGCCGCGATTCAAGCGTCGGTGATTCGTTCGCCCAGCCGGTGCCACGGATCCAGACCGGGCGTTCCGCCTTCTTGGCCAGCTTTTCCGAGGCGAGCACCAGTACGACGACGCCGTCCGCGCGCCGCGCCACGTGCCCTTTGCGCAACGGCGCGCACAGATCAGGCGAGCCGGCGATGTCGTCCGCCGAAATCCGTGCGGGATAGGCGGCGATCGGGTTGGAAAGCGCGTTTCTGCGGTTCTTGGCCGCGATCGTATCGCAATCCGCGACACTTAACCTCGATTCGTGAAGGAAACGATTCATCTCGAGCCCGGCGACGAATTCCGGGTGGAAACCCAACGGGCGGTTCCAGATCGGATCGAGGGCATATTCCGTGATGTTGTCGAAGCTAAGGATGTTCGAGGCCTTGCTGTGGGCCTCGACGGCGACGATATCGATCTCGCCGGTTTGGATCAGCATGGCGGCGACGCCAAGCCCGTGCAGGCCGTCGCCGGTCACCGTCTCCACCGGGCGCAACACGCAGCCCATCTGGTCGGGTGTGTACTCGTCGGAGATCGAGACCCCTTCGAAGAAATCCTCCTCGCAACAGACCAGCGCCTGGACCTCTTCGTGGGAAATATCGGCGTCGGCATAGGCGCGGCTGGCCGCCTCGAAGGTCAGCTCCCGATAGGAAACTTCCGGCGTGCTCGCCCGGACCGGCGAATAGCCACAGCCGATGATCGCGACGTTTCCCGTCATTTGCGAGAGGCTCCCCCCTTAAGACTTGACCGGGCTTGATCCCGGCTCGTTGGGGTAGAGAATTACCCTCCGCGTCTGCATCGAGGCAAGCAAAAACCATCGCCTTGATGGGCACGCGATGGACAAAGCTACGAACATGCCTCGAAGGACGAAATGGGCCTTTCTTCACCTTGTCAGCCTGCGATGCGGGTCCCATAGTTTCGACCGATGGATGCCGTGAAAGAAGATGAAGCACGCTATTGCCGCAGCCCGGCGGTGAGCGCGACGGAGGTCGAAAACGACCTCTTTCTCGTCGAGCCCGAGGGCCAGGACGTCTACTACCTGGATGCGGTGACGAGTGGGATCTGGCGCCTGCTGGAGGCCCCGGCTACGCGGCAAGAAATCCTCAACACCTATAGGGCAGCCTTTCCGGATCAGGAGGCGGGCGCGCTTGCGCAGGCCGTTCGCGCCGCCTTCGACGACATGGTTGCGCGCCGCCTGGTCATCATCGCTCCCGAAACACCCGCGCGCCCGTCCTGAAAATCCGGTCCGTGAGGTAGGAAAGGGTCGACTTCTCGCCGATCCGAAGGTCGACGTCGACTTCCATCCCCGGCTGCACCGGCCGCTCGCCCGGGTGGGCGCCCAAATAGTTCCGCGAGGTGCGGATGACCACCGGGAAGTAGGACTCCCCGCCATTGGCCGGTGCGACGGCGGTTGCCGCCACCTGCTCGACGACGCCTTCGAGTGACCCGAAGCGGAGAAAGTCATAGGTGCGAAGCTTGACCCGGGCCATCTGGCCGACGGAGACGTAGCCGATGTCGCGGTTCTGGATGCGCGCCTCGATGATCAGGCTGTCCGTCGTGGGCACGATGTTCATCAAGGCATCGTTCTTGCCGATCGACTGACCGACGCTGGTGACCTGCAGATTCTGGACGATGCCTGCGTCCGGCGCCTCGATGACGAGGGCATGGCGCCGCGCCTTCAGTTGGGTCAACGTGCCGAAGGCTTGGTCGTGTTCCTTTTGGGCGCCGGCCAGCCGGTCGAGGACTTCCGCGTTCCACTTTCGCTCGATGGCCTTAAGGCGCTCTTTTGCTTCGGCAAACGCCGCGAAGGCGGCAATCAGTCTTTCCTGCGTTCCCGCAAGCTCGCCTTCGGCTTCCGAGCGTTGGCGCTGAATCGAAAGGTAGCGCAACTCCGGGAAATAACCCTTCTCGGCTAGTTCGCCGACCGAACGTTCCTGCTTCTTCAGGATGACAAGACTCGCCTCCAACTCTTCGACCTTTCGTGCCAACGCTTCCGTATCGCTGTTGCGTTGCTCGACGATGTGCTCGGCAACATTTTTGTCGCTGTTAAGCGCGTTGGCGTGCGATTCGAAAAGGCGGATCTGCAAACGCTCGAGATCGGGCCGCGTTTCACGAAGCTCGGGCGCAAACTCGAGCCGTGAACCGGTAGCCTCCGCCTCGAGCCGCGCAATCTCGGCCACCAGGCTTCGCCATTGATCCGTGAGCCGATCGATTTCTTCCTCCAGAAACGAAGCGTCGAGCTCAAGGAGCGGGTCACCCTTCGCGACGGCATCGCCTTCGCGCACGTGGATGATGGCCACCTGGCCGCCTTCCGGGTGGTTGACGACCTTGACCCGCCCGAAGGGTCGGACGATGCTGGATGCGTTGGCCACCTGTTCGACGGTGCCAAGGCTTGACCAGAGCAAGGCGGTCACAAGAAAGAGTGCGATCGTGAAAACGAGCAGCTGGACAAGAGGCGCAGGTTCGGCATCCTCCCCTGCCGCCTCGGGATGGAAGTCGGTGAAATCCCGTTTCCCGTTTGACGTGAACGCCAGAAAACGCCTCAAACGACCGCCGAAATCGAAAATGCTGCTTTTCCTCATGACGCCGTTCCCTTTGAGAGTTCGGCCAGGCGTTCCCGCACGGTTTCGATCATTTCCGATTACGGACCAAGGTCTTCGATGCGTCCGTCCACGATGAGGCCGACATAGTCCGCGATCGCGGCCGGCGCCAGCCGGTTCGTCAGCAAAAGCACGGTGTGCCCCTTCACCGTCTGGCGCAGGTTGCGAAGCAGCGCCGCTTCGGCGGCCGGATCGGTCGCATTCGTCGCCTCATCGAGGATGAGGATTTTCGGGTTCCTGGCCAGCGCCCGGGCGACGCAGAACATTTGCCTTTGCCCGGCGGAAAGGCCCCGTCCGCCTTCGCCGAGGACCGTGTCGTAGCCTTTCGGAAGGCGCTGGATGAAGTCATGGGCGCCGACGAATTTCGCCGCCGCCACCGCGCGCTCCGCCGCCACCTCGTGCAGGCCATAGAGGAGGTTTTCACGTACCGTCCCGGAAAAGAGCTGGTTTTCCTGGGGGACCGAAATGACTTGCCGGCGCAGAGCGGGCGCGGACACGTGGGCGATGTCCGTCTCGTCGATCAGGATGCGTCCGGAGGAAGGCGCGTAGAGTCCCTGCAGCAGTTTGGCTAGCGTGCTTTTCCCGGATCCCGCCGGACCGATGATCGCGACGATCGCTTCCTTCGGGATCTCGAACGCGATCCGATCCAGTACCGGCGGCAGATCGGGTCCATAGCGGAAACCGACATCTTCGAATCTGATCTTGCCCTCGAAGGGAGGAAGGGCCGCCGCCTCGCCGGGCGTGCCGGCTTGAGGCGATTCGAGGAAGACTCGAAGTTGCTGAAAGGCGGTGCGCGCCTCTTGCAATTGATTCCATGCAGACACGGTTTGGCGAACCGGTGCGATGGCCCGTGCCGCAAGAATGTTCGCGGCAACCAGCGCGCCGATGCTCAACTCGCCATGGATGACCAGACGCGCTCCAAAGAAAACGATGGCAAGCGCCACCAATTGTTGCAGCAGCATGCCGACGGCGCTCACACTCGCCGCCAGGTTGCCGGCGCGAAACCCCGTCGCGGCGGCATCGGCGACGCGTTCCTCCCAGCGGCGTTCGACCTCGGGCTCGAGGCCAAGGGACTTCACCGTCAATGCGTTACGAAGCGTCTCCAAATAGGTCGACGGGCGTGTCGCAAGCGCTCGAAAGCGTTGTTCGAAAAAACCGCGCTGTGCCCAATGCAATGCAAAAAAAAGGAGCGCGCCATCGGCAGGACGGCAAGGGCGACACCGCCAAGAAACGGACTCAGGAAAAAAAGCGCGATCAGAAAAAGCAGAATGAAGAACTGATCGACGAGTAGCACCGGCACGACACCGGTGAAGAATTCCCGAACCGTGTCGAGTTGCCGGAGGCGCTCGTTCATCAAACCGGCTGGCGCGCTTTCCAGATCCCGGTAAGGAAGATTGAGCACGCGATGCATCGTCTCGCCGCCGAGGATGGCATCGACCCGGGCGCCGGTGTGACTAACGATATAGCCGCGGATCCCACGAAGCACGGTGTCGAAGGCGTAGAGGGTCAGCATGCCGAGTGCGAGCACGTTGAGCGTGTCCAAGGCGGCCTGTGCGATGACCTTGTTGTAAACCGTCATCACGAAGAGCGGTGCCGCCAACGCGAAGACGTTGATGACCAGCGAGGCGAGCAGGATTTCGAAAACGACGCGCCGGAAGCGCCCGCTTAAGAGACGGCGAAGGCCATCCGCGCGGGCAAAGGTGAGGTGGGGCCGGAGAAGGAGGACGTCTTGTACCCCGCCGAGGCTTGCCGCCGGCTCGGTCCGGTTTTCTCCGCTTGCCGGATCGAAAAGACAGAACTTCGCCCCTTCACGCTCAAGCACCAGCACCTTCGCCTGCCCCTTCGGCCCCAGAAGCAGAAAAGGCGGACGCGCGCGCTCGGGTGCGGCGGTGGTCTTACGAACCCGAAAGCCCAGCCTTCCGGCGGCGCGGGCGAAGCCTTTCGTTGTTGTCCCGTCTTTCGAAGACGGCACGACGGCGTGAAGATCGGCGACGTCGAGGGGTTTGCCGAAATGGGCGGTCAACGCCTGGAGCGAGGTTAAAAAGGGATCGACCCGCAAACCCGGTTTGCGTTTTCTCCCCCCGATTTCTCTCGGGCCCCTTTTCTGACAGCGTCGCCCTGCAAAGGGCGCGAGCCGGTGTCACGTGGCACGTTCTTTGACCGCGTTTGCGCCGCAACTCTCGGAAATGGTTGCAACTCTCGAAGACGGTAAAGAAGTCCTTAACGAAAAGCCACCACCGGCCGGGCGTTAAGGAAATTCTTAAACGACTTCCTCGATCCTTGAAAAGACGGGACGGTACCTCAAGTCTTTGAATGTCGACAAGTTTTTCGAAGCCTCGGCGAGGACATCCGCTTTTTGAGTTCCTGCAACCCGGCGGTTCTGATAGGTTTTCGTATGGCTTGTGCAAGGCTTTCCTTTGGCGCGACGGGCGCGACGGCGGACGTCAGGTGGGCCGTCGCCTTCCTCCTTTTCTCCGCTCTCCTCCTTCTGGCTGCGCCCCTTGGCGCCCAGGAAGCAAAGGATGAGCCGGCGGAGATCACACCCCAAGAACGCGCGGCGCTGATCGGCGCCGTGACCGGTACGGATGCGGGCCTCAAGGATCTGAACGGCCTGCTCACCGAAGGGGACGCCGGGCCGGAAGAGATCAAGGCGCGCGCGAAGAGCCTGCTTCAGCAATTGAAGGACGCCGGCTTCATCGAGGATGCCACCGCCGTGATGACCGCCGCCGACCGGATTATTCAGCCGGCCGTCTCGAATGTAGGCGGCGCGGCGCGCATCGTGGAATTCGACCCGGGCGCGGATTTCATACCCCCGGAAGGCGTCATCGCGCTGGATTTCGGGCCGGCCGATGGGAATCTGGCGGCAGGCTTCGAGCGGGTCACGAACAACGATCCCCGCATCGGCGGGGTTTCCGACGCCGGCCTTCAATCGATCCGCCGTCCAGGACAGGACGGACTGCAGTCGGACGGGCTGATCGGCGTGAATAGCCTCAAGGTGGTCATGACGAAGAGTGGCCGCTGGCGGATCATTCTCATGACGGAAGCCATCGGCGAAGGCGGCTCCATTTCCGCGCCTTTCGGCTCGTCGATCATCGTGAACGGGATCGAGATTCCGATCTCGGAGGCGTTGCCGAACGATTGGATCCGCATTGCGCGCCTGAAAGAAGGCGGCGCGTCGGTTGCGGAAGTCTTCGATCCGTCGACGGGTCCCTCGGCCCGGTTTGCCGACGGCATCATCATCCTGGAAGTGGATATTCCGGGCAACACGCTTGAAATTGATTTCCATGCCGCCGGAGAAGACGGTGGCCGAACGTATTTGACCGGTGCGATTTTCGAACCGACGGACCAGGAAAGCATTCTCGATCTGCCACCAGAAGCAGAAGAAGCCGTCTTTTCGGACGAAAGGCGCCTGCTGGCGGAGGTGGACATCGGTTCGGCGGTGGCCGAAGTGATTGCCGAACTCGTGCCGGAAGCAGGTGAGGAAGAGATCTTGGAACTTCTCGACCTTCCGGAGCCCGTCCTTGAGGATGAACAACTCGCAAGCCCCAGCTGATCCCGAACCTCGTGATTTCGAAAGTGGCCGCACCGTTGGTGGAAAGGGCGGCAGAAAAGCCAACTGCGTGCTTTTCCATGCGCGGGCTTAAGCCTTCTGGGTCTTGCGATCGCGTTGACCGCGTTTCCTGCCTTTGCCCAGACGGCGAAGGAAGATTCGGTGGGGAAACGCACCCGGCCGGACTACGACCCACTGGGGATCGAGTCCCGGGACCTGCTGGCCCGGATGGGGATTGCGACGAACCCTGTCACGGGCAGCTTTCTGATCTTTCCCAAATTCGATGTCGGTCTTGACTATGACGACAATATCTTTCGCATCAAAACGGACGAACGTTCTGACAAGATCTTGCGTCTGAGGCCTTCCGTCCGAATCCAGTCGGACTGGGACAACCACTCCTTAACTTTTCTGGCGGGCGCCGCTATCGGTCGTTACACCGACAACGGCAGCGAAGATTTCGAGGATTATAATTTTGGCACCTCGGGCAGGCTGGACCTCTCGGCACGGACGTCGCTGGGCGGGGGGGGGGTCGGCTTTGCGAAGGCCCACGAAGATCGATCCTCACCGGATGACAGCGGCCAAGGGGTTCCGCTGACGAAATATTCGCAGACGACCTATCGCCTGAACACCGCCTTCAAGGGTGAACGCTTCTCCTTCCGTGCCGATGGCGAGTGGGTGAATCTGGATCTCGAAGACGCGGGTCCCATTAATAACGATGATCGGGATCGGGACGACTACGAGGCCACCTTCCGGGTGGGCTATGAATTCGTCGTCGACACGACGCTGTTCGTTCAACCCAGCTACAACATCGTCGATTACGACGATCAGTTCGACGACAATGGCCGCCAGCGTAGCTCGGATGGCTACGAAGTGTTGACTGGCTTTGCATGGGATATCTCCGGCGTTACCTTTCTCGAACTTGGCGCGGGCTATCTTGAACAGAAATTCGACGATGCGCTTTTCGGGAAGGTCGACGGCCCCACCTTCTCCGTCGATTTCGTGTGGAACGCGACGGATCTGCTCACCATTACCCTCCAGTTCGATCGCACCTTCAACGAGACGACGCTCGTGAATGCCTCGGGCATCCTGGACACGAAATGGGGTTTTGAAATCGATTACGACCCCTTGGAAAATTTTATTTTCAACCTGGGAGGATCGGTGGAAAATGAGGACTATGAAGGGATCACCCGGGAAGAGGATCCGCTTCGCTTTCATCTCAGCGCGAAGTACTTCATTCATCCCGAGTTGGTGACGGAATTTCGCTATAATTTTGAGGATCGGGATTCGAACGATCCCGGTGAAAGCTATAAGGACAATCAATGGTTGGCGCAGTTTACATTCCGTCTGTAGGAGCTGGCGTGGGGCGTGCAGGTAGCCTGGCTTTTCTCGTTCTGGCGTTCCTGTTTGTCGCAAGCCTCGCCATCGGCTCGGCCCATGCCCAGGTCGAGACAACGGACTATTACCTGGGCCCGGGGGACAAGCTGAACGTCACGGTGTTTGGCCATACGGACCTTTCCGGCGAGTTCGAGATCGACAGCTCCGGTTTCATCTCGATGCCGCTCATGGGGCAGATCAAGGCGGCCGACCGCACCGTCCGCGACCTTCAGGAACAACTCGAAGCGCGTCTCGACAGGGAATTCATCGTCGATCCCAGGGTCAGCATCGAGGTCCGGAACTTCCGTCCCTTCTTCATCCTGGGCCAGGTCACCAAGCCGGGGAGCTACCCCTATCAGAGCGGCATCGATATTCGCCAGGTCGTCGCCATCGGCGGCGGCTTCACCCGGCGGGCGCACACGGACGCCGTCCTCTTGATCCGCCGCACGTCGGAGGGGAAGATCCGCTACCGCGCGACGCTCGACGTCCCGGTCCTGCCGGGGGATACGATCGAGGTCGAGCGCCGCCTCTTCTAGATCCCTGAATTCAGGGTGGGCCGGACCCCAAGGCGCCGCCGCAATAAAAAACAATAAATTTGAATTGGTTACGTTGAATTCGGTTAATTTTTACCGGCCGAACCCGGCCTTCGTTTCGGGCCGTCTTTAGACGCCTTTAGAGACGCCTTTAGAAAAGATTGACCTAAGATGCTTAAAAATATAGAAAAATGCCTGCAAATTCCCAACTATATGGCGAACTGCAGGGTACCGGGCAGAGGAAGACGGCCTCCCATTCCGGGAGGCGGCCAGAGGAGAGGGCGTGAATCGGATGGCGACCATCCGTCAATTCCCAGGTCCGGACGACCCCCGACTGTCGGGCGTGGACGCGTTCGCCGCCGAGGAGGAGCAGCTCGACCTCGCTTATCTCTTGGGCGTGCTTCGCCGGCGCAAATACCTGATCGCCGGGATCATGTTCCTGGTCACGAGCTTCACCGCCCTTTTCGTCACCCAGATCACTCCTCTCTATGAGGCCGAGGCGCTGCTGGTTCTGGAAGAGAATCAGCAGAACGTGCTGAACATTGATGCGGTGACCCAGGGTCTGCGCACGGACTACTACACGAACGAGACGGAAGCCGCCGTCATCGGATCGCGGGAGCTTGCCGTCAAGGCCGTCCAAAGGCTCGAGCTTGTAAACGACCCGCTGTTCAACCCGTACCTTCTGCCCGCCAAACCGGGGCTGGTCGGTTCGATTCGGAACTGGCTGACTGAAACGGAAGCAGAAGATCCATGGGCCGATTTCTCAGCCAAGGAAAAACGCGCACTCACGCTCGAAATCACGACGGACTCCTACCTCGCCGGTCTCGAGGTTTCGCCGTCGTTCACCTCGCGCATCATTGCCGTGCGCTATTCGTCCACGGACCCTCAGACGGCGGCCCGGCTCGCGAACACGGCGGCCGAAATCTATATCCTGGATCAACTGGAAACACGCGGTGCGGCCACCGTGCGCGCCACGGACTGGCTCAACGAACGCACCGACCAGTTGCGCCGTCGGGTGATCGCTTCGGAAGGTCGCCTCGATGAGTTCCGTCGCGCCTCCGGCATCGTCGAGACGGGTGGTACGAATGTCTACCAGAGCCAGCTTGCCGATTTGAGCTCCGAGTTGATCGTCGCCCGGACGAAGCGGGCCGAGGCGGAAGCCCAAAACAATCAGATGAAAAAGTTGCTGGCCGCTTCGGGCAACATCGAATCGGCGGCGGCCGTGATAAATTCGCCGCTCATTCAGCGACTTCGGGAACAGGAGTCGCAGCTTCTCCGCAAGATCGCCGAAAACAGGACCCAGCTCCGGGAGGGCCATCCCCGGATGGCGCTTGCTATAGATGAGTTGAAGGACTTGCGGGCGAACATTGCGACGGAGGTTAATAAAATTGCCCTCAATCTCGGCAACGAACTCGAAATCGCCCACGTGCGGGAAAGAAATCTGGCGGCGGAAATAACCTTGCTTCAGGAAAAGATCGGAGAGCAGGCCGACGCGGAGGTGACCCTGAACGCACTGGAAAGCGAGGTGCAGGCAAACAAGCAACTCTATGAAACCATTCTAAACCGATTCCAGGAAACGAAAGTTCAAGACGAAGAGTTGATTCAGGCGAATGCCCGCGTCATTTCCCGTGCCGTCGAACCCGGTTCTCCCTACTACCCGAAAAAGCGCCTCATGGTGATCGCAGCTCTTTTTGCCTCGATGATCGGGGGCATCGCCCTTGCCTTCGTTCTCGAATATCTCGATTCTGGCTTCCGGACGACCGAGCAATTGGAAAACGCATTGGGCCAACCGGTGTTGGGAATTTTTCCGCACCTTCGCGATGGGAAGGCCCCCCACAAGGTGGCGCTCGAGCGACCGAACAGCGTATTTGGCGAAGAAATCCGCCGGATACGAACCTCGCTCGCGCTGTCCAGCGTCCATGGTATGCCGAGGACCATCATGGTGACCTCGTCCGTGCCGGGCGAGGGGAAGACCTCGGCGGCCATCGCGCTTGCCGTGTCGGCGGCCCGGTCTGGACAGAAATGCGTTCTTATCGATTGTGACCTCCGTCACCCTAGCATCGCTGGCCTTCTTGACATGAAGAGCGGGCTGGGCTTAAGCACCCATCTCACCGGCCAGGCGGGCTTGAGCAATATCATGGAAGTGGATGTGCGATCGGGCTTGCGGGTCATTCCTGCCGGTCCGGCCGTGCCGCACCCGGCAGACTTGCTCGGCTCCCAGGAGATGCGCACCCTCCTCCGGCGGCTCGGCGAGCTCTTCGACTTCGTCATTCTGGACGCACCGCCCCTTCTTGCCGTCTCCGACGCGTTGGTTCTGGTCCGTAGCGTCGACAAGACGCTTTTCATGGTTCGCTGGGCGAAGACGGACCGCAACACCGTCAAGGCAGGCCTAAAGCAGTTGATCGAAACCGGAGCCGATTTGGGCGGCCTCATCCTAAGCCTTGTCGATATGCGCAAGAGCGCGCAGTATGAGTTCGGACGGTCGAATTACTACTACGAAAGCTACGACCGCTATTACAAGGAGGCGTAAGAAGGCGGCTCTCTCGTGTGGCGAAACTCCAACACCCTCGTCCTGCTGGCTTTTCCGTTCATCCTTGCCGTATTCATTCTCTGGTTTTCCGTTCCCCGACTGGTTTCTTCTCTGGCCCCCCTTCCCTCTCAAGCCACGTTTGACGCGATCGGCAAGGGGGAGACGGTTTCCGAGCCGGCAGCTCGAAACGCCCTTGCGGCGCGAAAGACGGCGTCCGGCTGGACCGCCGACCCGAAGGCCCATTCGGAAATCGGAAGCCTTCATCTTCTGCAGGCGAAAAAGGCGGGCTACGCGTCGCCTAAGGGAAGGAAGTTTTTGCAGGCGAGCATTGCCGCCGCCCGCCGGAGCTTGGCGCTTTCGCCGGCGCAGCCCTATGCCTGGGTGCGGCTCCTCCAGGCGCGCTTGGCGCTAGACGGGCCCTCGAAAGATTTAAGTCCGCCCTTCACCATGGCGGTGCAAACGTCGCCAATGGAACGCCGCCTCGTCATGCGCCGCCTTGCCATCGGCCTTTCCTTCTGGGTGTTCCTGGATGCAGAGGCGAAGAGGCAGCTTCAATCGCAAGCCGTCATTGCGGCGCGCCATTCCCCGACCCGCCTTGCTCTGTTGGCGAAAAGGCACTACACGCTAAAGCTTGTCTATGAGGCCCTGGCCGACGAGCCGGCGCTTCGCCAACGGTTCAATCGGATCTACCGAAGCCTTTAGACGCGCTGAACGGGATGTGTCCGCCGCGACCAGGACTGGGCGCAGGCGACACCGAACAGCAGAAGGTAGGTCGCGGCGACGGCTGGGATCTGAAGGCTGAAATCCACCACTGCATGGGTCGCCACGAGCACGCTCACCGCCACACCGGCCGCCGGATAGATCGCACCTTGCGTCCGCCGCAACGCGCCCAGAAAGCAGAGCAACGTCAGATAGGAAACCAACAGCACCATCAAGAACAGGGACGGCAAACCTCCCCCGAGGGCGAGTTCCAGATAGGTGTTGTGGGCGCGATCGATCGTTTCGACGACGAAGCGGAAATTCTCGTCCCGGTAAAGGCGAAAGCTTTCCTTGAAGGTGCCGATGCCAGTGCCAAACACGGGAAAATCCCCGATCGCCTCGCCGGTTCGTTCGTAGATCGCCAGGCGGTCGCTACCGGTGCTCAAGGTCTCGTCGATCCGACTGAAGGTCTGTTTACCGCTCACCAGCAGAATGGCGGCGACGATACCCATCGCCAGGACTCCGCCGATGGTCATCGGCAGGAAGCCGATGATTCGCTCGCGTTTGCGCAGCCGCATGCCGGAAACGATGGCGAACGCGCCAACGCCAACCAGCGTGCTCAGGAACCCACCGCGTGAATGGCTGAGCAAAAGGGCGGTAAAAATCGTTCCGGACGAGACAATGAGAAAATAGAAACGGAAACCACACGCATCGAGAAAGCCGAGGAAATGGCTGGCGGCGATCGGGCTATAGCGCAAAACCCGATAAATCTCGGAAAGCAGAAGCGCAAGGGTGGCGATCAGCGTGATCCCGGCATAGGTGGCGAAATTGTTGCGACTGACGAAGGTGCTGGTGAGCACGTCCTCATACGCCCATTTCGCATACCAGAGAATTTGCTGACTGCCGCTCAAATGCGCGACGAGGCCATAGATCACATAAACCAGGCCGGTGATCGCGACGACCCAGAAGACCTGTCTGGCACGTCCCTCGTTCTGCCCCAATTGGAAGGCGAGCCAGAAGATGCCGCCATAGGCGAGCAAGCGCATAAGCGCTGTCTTGCTTGCTTCCGGATTGAGGCTGATCGTGCCCGTAAGCGGCACGCCGAGTGCGCCGGAGGCCTCCCTCCAAAGCGGATGGTGCCAGCCTTCCGGTGTCAGGCCGCTCGCCTGAACGAAGAACCACAGCACGAGGATGGAAAATGGCACCACGATCAAGCGGGAACGCTGCCATTCGATCTGAATGACCGTGCGGTCGCGATAGGCGGCAATCACCCAAAAGACGACGAGCAGCCCCACAAGTAAACTTAACAGCGACCACGACCAGGGGCGGTTGCTGCCAAAGGGCAAGGGCGCAAGCGCCACGATCGCCATCAGTGACCAGAAAAGGAAGGGCCGCGCGTTCAATAGGCGTTTTCCTGCATGAAGGGCACGAAGAACGTGAGAAATAGGATTTTAAGGTCGAAGAAAAGCGACCAGTTGTCGACGTAGTAGAGATCGTACTGAACCCGCCTTTGCATCTTCTCAGTGGTGTCCGTTTCCCCCCGGAACCCGTTCACCTGGGCCCAACCCGTGATGCTTGGCTTCATGCGATGACGACCGAAATAGTCGTCGATGATCGTGGCGTATTGTTCGTTGTGGACGACGGCATGGGGCCGTGGGCCGACCAGGGACATCTGCCGCCGCAACACATTGATGAGTTGGGGTAACTCATCCAGGCTCGTCCGGCGTAGGAAGTTTCCGACTCGCGTCACCCTGGGATCGTCTCGCGTGGCTTGCGGCACCTCGCCTTCGGCGCGGGCCGCCACCTTGCTTTCCTTCGTGTGGTACATCGTCCGGAACTTGTAGATGCTGATCGGGTTATTGTTAAAGCCGTAGCGCTGCTGACGGAAGAAAATCGGGCCCGGACTGCTCAGCTTGATGGCGATGGCGATGACGGCCATCAACGGCGCGGTAAGGAGAAGCAATAGACTCCCGAGAACATAGTCCTCACCCGTTTTCGTAAGCAGATCCCAGCCGCTCAATGGCCGCTCCTGGACGGCCAGCATCGGCCATCCGGCGATCTGGTCGAGTTTGTGAATAGGGATCGGAGCGTCAATGATTTCCGGGCACAAATAGATATTGTTCGATAGCGTGCGTAGTTTTTTCAAGACCTCCAGCAGCCTTTCGCTCTCCGACCACGGAATGGTGACGATGACTTCATCCACCTTGTGATCGCGGCTGTAATTCGGCAGGTCCTCGACCGTGCCAAGGACCGGATAGGCGCCCAGCTTTTCCGTTCCCGTCATCCGGTCGTCGAAGAAGCCGGCCAGTCGCATGCCGGACTGCTTGTCCTCGGTCAGGTGGTTGACAAGCGACAAGCCAAGTTTGTTGGCTCCGACGATGGCAATGTTCAGAGTAAGCGCGCCGGTCTTCCGCCAACGGCGAATCAGGAAAATGGCTAAGAAACGCAAGCAAAGGAAGCCGACGAAACTAAAGGAGAACCAAAGCGCCACCCAAATGCGTGAGTAATCTTCCGATGTTTTCGTGAAGTAAGCGACGAGGATCAGTGTCACGATCACGACGATCCAGGTAACGGCCAGACGGCCGAACTGTTGGACGGGAGCTGCGAGATTGGCGAAGCGATAGAGGCGGGCGAAGTGGAAATAGTTCAGCGTGAGCAACACGCCAAGCGCGATCGCGATCTGGTAGCCGCCCGGGAGGTCGAAATTCAGTTCTCGGGCCCGGTAGGCGAGGATTCCGGAGATGATGACGGCGGCCACGTCGCCGATGCGCAAAAAGCCCATCAGAAACGTCTGCAGGTCGGTCGAAGTCCTTCGGGAACGCTGCGGTGTATCCATTTGCACGGGCCTAAGGATACGGCAGATTTCGGTGCGATCAAGAGGGTGGGAAGGCCCGGTCGCGACCATTTTTCCGCTGGAGGTATCGCGCCCGAAGGGCCATATGTTTGGCATGCGAAGCCTTTCCAGCCTTTTGCGGCGACCGGGCGAAGCGGACGCGAAGGCCCACACCCCGGACGGCACCGTCGTCTATGCGATCGGCGATATTCATGGCCGGGTGGATTTGCTTCTGGAGCTCCAGGCGAAGATCCGCAAGGACGCCCTGGCGAAGGAGGCAAGGCGCAATGTCATCGTCTATATCGGCGATTATGTCGACCGCGGCCTTAACTCCCGTGAGGTCATCGATAGCCTGATCAAGAATCCGCTTCCCGGATTCGTAAGCGTGCATCTGAAGGGCAATCACGAAGACGCCCTGCTTAAATTTCTGAGTGAAATCGAGATCGGCCCCGGCTGGCTAGCCTATGGGGGCGATGCGACTCTCTATAGCTACGGGGTTACGGTTCCCCGTTCACCGCTGACACCTGAGAAACTTTCCACGGTACAGGCCGAGTTCGAACGCAAGCTTCCCGACCACCATCTCGATTTCCTCAGTGACCTGCATGCTTACCATGAAGAGGGTGATTATTATTTCGCTCATGCAGGGGTGCGTCCCGGGCGGTCCCTCGAGGAACAAACGGAAGAAGACCTGCTTTGGATTCGGGATGCGTTCCTTTTTTCGGCGGACGATTTTGGAAAGGTCGTTGTTCACGGCCATACGATTTCTCCGGAACCCGAATTTCAACCGAACCGAATCGGGATCGACACGGGCGCCTTCGCAAGTGGGGTGCTGACCTGCCTCGTCCTGGATGGCGCCGAACGGCAGATCCTTCAAACTAGGTAGTTGGTTCCCTTGGAAAGCGAGCGAGCGGACGAAACGGGCGAGGTGAAAGGGTTCTAGTCGCTGGTCACGCTCGACGGCGGCGGTCTATGGCATCCCGAAGGGCGACCGGGTCGGCGGAGTGACGCCGCTTGAGCCGATCAATCCCTATGGTGCGTCGAAAATGATCAGCGAACGCCTGCTTCAGGATATGGCGAACGTCTCGGACCTTCGTTACGTCATCCTCCGCTACTTCAACGCCGCCGGTGCCGATCTAGATGCCAGGATCGGCGAGGCCCACGACCCGGAGAGCCACCTCATCCCGCTCACCGTGCAAGCGGCCCTCGGCCTGCGCCCGAAGATCGAGATCTTCGGCACCGACCACCCGACGCCGGATGGCACCTGCATCCGTGACTACATTCACGTCGAGGACTTGGCGTCCGCCCATCTTGCCGCCCTCGATCACTTGAGGAGAGGCGGCGGTTCCCTCACCTTAAATTGCGGCTATGGCCACGGGGCAAGCGTGCGCGAGGTCGTCGAGACGGTGAAGCAGGTATCCGGCGTCGATTTTCCGGTCACGGAAGGCCCAAGGCGTGCCGGCGATCCGCCGGGGCTGATCGCAAATGCGGACCGCATCCATGCGGCCCTCGACTAGCAACCGAAACATGACAACCTTCGCTTCATCGTCGAGACGGCGTTTAACTGGGAGCGGAAATACCGCGATGACGCAAGCCGCAAACCTTAAGACGGGGCACGTCATCGGCGCGCCGGTGACGGTAGGCAGCCTTGCCGCGGCAACGGCGACGATCCTCGACGCCGCCGAGGCGGGGATAGGCGGCTATGTCTGCATCGCGAACGTGCACATGGTGACGACGGCAAAGACGGATCGCCGACTGCTTGCAATCATGAAAGACGCGCTCTGGGTCACCAGCGCCGGCATGCCGCTGGTCTGGGCGCTTCGAGCACAGGGCCACGCCGAAGCCAAGCGGGTGGCCGGCCCCGATCTCATGCTGCGTCTGATGAGCGAGGCGGAAAAAAGAAGCTGCCGCTCTATTTTTTCGGTGGCTCTGCGGCGACGGCCAAGGCGATGAGGCAAAGGCTTGAGAAACAATTCCCCGCGCTGGTGATCGCCGGCATCGAATCGCCGCCGCTGCTTCCCCTCGAGCCCGCCATGGATGGCGAGCTGGTGGCGCGGATCAACGATTCGGGGGCCCGCCTCGTCTTCGTCGGACTTGGCTACCCGAAGCAGGAGTATTGGATGGCGGCCTACGCACCGCATCTGAAGGGCGTCCAGCTAGGCGTCGGCGCCGCCTTCAACTTCTTCGCCGGCACCGTGCGCCGCGCGCCGGTCTGGATGCAGAAGGCAGGCCTTGAGTGGCTGTTCTGGTTGGCCACCGAGCCACGGTATCTGTGGAAACGCTATCTGGTCACGAACAGCTTTTTTATCTGGTACTATCTGGGCTCGCTCTTGGGATCGAAAGGCAAGCGTTCTTAAGCCCATGACGAAACTTAATCTTCAGGAATTCTTCGCGGCCGAGTTTACCGAACATGCCACCGTCGTCGCGGCGACGGAGAAGGCGCTTTATGAGCCTTTCTGTCGCCTCCTCGAGGTGTCGGCGATGACGATCCGCGAGGGAGGCAAGCTCCTTTTCTTCGGCAATGGCGGCAGCGCCTCCGACGCCCAGCACCTGGCGACGGAATTGACCGTCCGTTTCTCGAAGAACCGCAAGGCGATCGCGGCGATCGCCCTGACGACGGATACCTCCGCGCTGACGGCGATCGGCAACGATTTCGGTTTCGACCAGCTCTTTGCGCGTCAGGTGGAAGCGCTCGGCAAGGCCGGCGACGTGGCGATCGGGATCAGCACGTCCGGCCGCAGCCCGAACGTGCTGTTGGCGCTGAAGCAGGCCCAGAAGATGGGTCTCGCCGCCGCCGCGCTAGGGGGCAAAGATGGCGGCGAGTTGAAAGGGCTCGCCGATCCGCTGCTGATCGTGCCATCCGATCGGACGGCGCGCATTCAGGAAATGCACATCACGCTTGGCCAGATGCTGTGTTCGGCGCTTGAGCAGGAACTCGGTCTCGTCTAGGAAGTGGGTCCGATGAACAAGGAAACGGATAACCCAGCCGGCAATCCTTCCGCTTTCACCTCAAAGGTCGAGGCCTTTCGCGGAGCCAAGGTCATTTGCATCGGCGACATCATGCTCGATCGCTTCGTCTATGGCGATGTCGAGCGGGTCTCGCCGGAAGCGCCGGTTCCCGTTCTCCATGTCAAGCGGGAGGCGACGGTTCTTGGCGGCGCCGGAAACGTGCTTCGCAATCTCTTGGCGTATGAGGCCGAGGTCCGTTTCTTCGCCCTCGTCGGCGACGATGTGGCGGGAAGTGAGATACGGGATCTGATCCGCAAAGAAGGCACCGGCAACGGCGGCGTCCTCATCGAACCGGGCCGCCAGACGACGATCAAGAACCGCTTCATCGCGGGAAGCCAGCAATTATTGCGCGCCGATCAGGAGACGCCTGCCCTGCCCGGCGACGTCGCGCAGGCAACGCTCCTGAACGGCATCGAGGAAGCCCTTCCATCGGCAAGCGTCCTTCTGCTCTCCGACTATGGGAAGGGCGTGCTTGCGGGTGAGACTGCCGAACGCATCCTGGCGCTCGCCGAGAAAGCAGGCGTGCCCGTCCTCGTCGACCCAAAGGGCTTCGACTATTCACGCTACCGCGGCGCCACGCTCCTTAGCCCCAACCTGCGCGAGCTTCACGAGGCGACGCTGTTGCCGGTTGCAACGGATGAGGAAATCGTCGCGGCAGCCGGCACGCTTTTGAAAAGTGCAGGCGTGAACGGTGTCCTGGTGACGCGCAGCGCCCGCGGCATGACGCTGGTGACGAAGGAAGGAAAAGCCGAACACCTGCAGGCGAAGGCGCGGGAAGTGTTTGACGTTTCCGGGGCCGGCGATACGGTCATCGCAACCCTTGCCACCGCGCTCGCGGCGGGGGCCTCTCTTTCGGATGCCGCCTATCTCGCGAACGTGGCGGCGGGCATCGTCGTCGGCAAGGTGGGGACCGCCGTCGTGCACCCGGAGGATCTCATCGCGGCGCTCCATGAACGCGACCTTCTGGCGAGCGCGGATCGCATCGTCTCGCTGGGGCAGGCAAACGAAACGATTGAGCGCTGGCGCCGGCAGGGCTTTCGCATCGGTTTTACGAATGGCTGTTTCGATCTTCTCCACCCTGGCCATGTGGCGCTGTTGCGTCAGGCAAAGGCGGCCTGCGACCGGCTGATTGTCGGTCTAAACAGCGATGCGTCTGTCACGCGCCTTAAAGGTCCGGACCGCCCCATACAGGCCGAGATGGCACGGGCAACGGTGCTTGCCTCCATCGCCGATGTCGATCTCGTCATCGTCTTCACGGAGGACACGCCGGTTCGCCTGTTGAAGGCCATCCGTCCGGACGTGCTGGTAAAAGGTGCGGATTACCGGGTGGACGAAGTGGTCGGCGCCGACTTCGTGATGAGCTACGGCGGCAAGATCCTGTTGGCCGACATCATGGACGGCTACAGCACCAGCGAGACGATCACCCGCATCGCAAAATAAGGGAAATGCAATGACGCCGAAGGCGTCGAGTAAGTCCTTGGGGCCGTCGGACGCGGCAGAACCCGACGAGGCGCAGGCTTATTACCTTGCCGAGCAGCATCGTCAAGCGGGCCGTCTTGCCGACGCCGTCGCCGGCTACCGGGACCTTCTTACGCGCGTGCCCCGCCACCTGCTTACGCGCGTGCCCCGCCACCTGGCGGCCCTTGAAGCCCTGGAAAGCCTACTGGTGGAACAAGGAAGCAAGGACGAAGCGGCCGAGATTCATAATCGACGCACAAGGGTCGAAGCACGCAACGCCTATGCGATCGGAAAGGCGCTGACGATGGAAGGCCAGCATGAACGTGCCGCCCCCTTCTTCGAGCGCGCGATCGCGCTTAAGCCCAATTATGAAAAAGCCCATTGGCGGCTTGGTGAAACGTTCAGTCACCTGAACCGCAAGCCAGAAGCGCTACGTTGCTATCGCCGCTGCCAGGAGCTGGATCCGGATGACGTCGAGGTGGGCTTCATGATCGCCGCACTCGGAGAAGGAGAAATGCCGCCACGCCCGCCGGCAGCCTATGTGTAGAACTATTTTGACGTTTACGCCGAAATCTTCGACGAACATCTTTGCAAAAGCCTGAACTACCGCGGGCCGGAAATCCTCTTTGAATACGTCCGGCGCGTCGTCGACCGAAACTCGGGCCCCCTCGACATTCTCGACATCGGCTGCGGGACGGGGCTCGCAGGCATTCCGTTTCGGGAACTGGCGAACACGCTTTCGGGGGTGGACCTTTCGCAGGAAATGATCTCACGGGCCAAGGCGCGTGGCCTTTACGACGCGCTCCATGTGGAAGACGCGCTTACCTTCCTCGAGCGGGCGCCCGAGCCGGCTTACGACCTTCTGATCGCCTGCGATTCGCTGGTCTATTTCGGCGATCTCGAAGCGCTTATGACGGCTGCCTTCCAAGCATTGCGTGCAGGGGGGCTTTTTGCGCTCTCGCTCGAGAAGGGGAAGGACGAAGGGTTCACCCTTCAGCCTTCCGGCCGTTACGCCCATCATCCGGACTACCTGCCGGCGTTGGCGAAGGGACGGTTTCACCTTCGCGAGGCGGGCCGGGAAACCGTGCGCCTCGAGTTCGGGAAACCGGTGGTCGAGTTGATCTACATCCTTGAGGAGGCTTTGAATTAAAAGGAAAAACATGGTTAATGGGGACGGCGTTTTTCGTGCCTGCGGAAATGGGATATAAAGAAATGGGGGGTAGACTTGTTGCGAATCGGCAGGCGGACCCCACGTAACCGGGATTGGGTAAAAAGCGATGGCATCGGAAACCAAGGAAATCAATCGCCGCAAGGCACTCGCCCGATTAGGCGTCGGGGCGGCGGTCGTCTACACGGCGCCGGTGTTGCTTCATCTCGACGGCAGCGCGATGGCGAAGATCAAGCCCTCGCCCTGCGGCAAGGGGAAGTCCTGTCCGACGCGGCCCACCCGGCCCACCCGGCCGACGCGGCCGAGCCGGCCTTCCTGATCGCGCTTCCGGTTGCCGGCTTAAGCCCGCCTTTCTAACCCATGCTGCTTCGTTTCGAAGGGGTCCCGTCCCCGATTTCCTTCGCAGGCTGCGATCACCTCCTGCCCTTCCTTCACGCCCCGATCGCGACCTGGCCGAACGGGGCGTGGGATGGCGATCCGCTCAACCCGGTCGTCGTGCTTGAGCGGACGCGGACGGGCTACCGGGTCGAATCCCAAGGGCTCGATTCCGCGCCTTACGACTACATCGACGATTACGAAGCCGTCGCGGGCTTCTTTGCCGAACTCTATATCGCCTTCATCGCCGCCAATCCCGAGCTGCTTTGCATTCATGCCGCGGCCATGAGGTGGGAGGGCGGGCTGCTCGTCTTCCCGGCCAGCGGCAAGGTCGGCAAGAGCACGATGGCGGTCCACGGGGCGGCGGCGGGTGCGGCCGTTTTCACGGACGACGTGCTGGCGGTGCGCGAAAGCGAAGGAAGCGCCCTTTCCTTTGGCGTAGCGCCCAGGCTTCGTCTGCCGCTACCCGAAAACGTAACGGATGGGTTTTGCGGCTTCCTGCGTGAACGCGAGGTGCTCGGCAACGACTATGGACGGTTCGTGGGCTTGAGGCCGGGCGAGATCGCCGAGTTTGGCGAGGCGGCGCCCATTTTAGCCATCGTGCTCCTCGATCGGATGAGCTCGGGCTCCGCCAGCATGGAGGCGATCGGCAAGAGCGAGGTGCTTCGCGATCTCATGGGGCGGTATTTCACTCAAGGAATCGATGCGGAAACGAAGCTGCAACGCCTCCTGAAGATCGCGGAGGCCGGCGCGTGTTACCGGCTTCGTTACGTGGACTGCGAAGCCGGCATCGGGCTTCTGCGCGAGATTGCCTGAAAGAACTATTCGCTCAATCGCGAGACGATGCGAACCTCCGAATGGAGCGTGCGATGGACCGGGCATTTGTCGGCGATTTCCAGCAGCCTTTCACGCTGCTCGGCGTCGAGCGGGCCTTCGACTTCGATTTCGCGCTCGATCTCGTCGACCTTTCCCCCCTTCGTCTCGCAGTCCCGACAGTCTTTTGCATGAATCTTCTGGTGGCGTAACGTGACGGCCACCTTCTCAAGTGGCCACTTCTTCCGGTCCGCGTACATGCGAAGCGTCATCGATGTGCAGGCGCCGAGGCTCGCCAGCAGAAGGTCATAGGGCGACGGCCCCGTATCCGTGCCGCCAAAGGCGACCGGCTCGTCGGCGCCGACGCGGTGGAGGCCCGTTTGAATGACGTTCGCAAACTTGCCCGTCCCCGTCTCCGCGACAAGCACGGTGCCCTCCGCCGCGTCCAGCTTGGGCGCCGTTTCGCCCTCCCTTTCCCCGTCGAGATAGCGCTTCACCCAGGCGGCAAGGGTTTCGGCGACGTAGGTCGCGTCCTTCTTTTTGCCGAGCAGGTGATCCGCATCCTCGAGCGAGATGAAACTTTTCGGATGTTTCGCCGCGACGAAGATCTCCTGCGCGTTCTCGATGCCGACCGTTTGGTCGACCGGCGAATGGAAAACCAGCAGCGCCCGTTTCAATGACCCGATCGCTTCCCTCATGTTCTGGGAAGCGATGTCCTCCAGGAAATGTTTCTGAATGCGGAAGGGCCGCCCGCCAATGCGCACTTCGGCCTCGCCATGCTCGGCGATGGCGTCGAGCCCGCCCTCGAAGAGGTGGCTCACATGGTCGGGGCTGGAAGGCGCACCGATGGTTACCACGGCAATTGCTTCCTTGATGCGGCTTGCCGCGACCAGCACCGCCGCACCGCCCAGGCTGTGACCGATCAGGATTTTCGGTGCTTTGAGCTCAGCTCGAAGGTAGTCCGCGGCGGCCACGAGATCCTCGACGTTCGACGTGAAATTCGTGTTTTTGAACTCGCCTTCGCTGCTGCCTAAGCCGGTGAAATCGAAGCGCAGCACGGCAATTCCGCTTTCGGCAAGCGCGCTTGCGATGTGCGAGGCGGCGAAGATGTCTTTCGTGCAGGTGAAGCAATGGGCGAAAAGCGCATAGGCCTTGGGAGGGCCCTTCGGACGGTCGAGCCGCGCCGCAAGCTTCAATCCATGGGCGCCTTCGAAGACGATTTTTTCAGGCCGGCTTGCCATGTCTTAACCTCTCCCAATGCTTTTGCGTGCCCAATGCTTTCGCGAGATCGGCCGTCCAAACCGGTCAGTCGGCGGCCAGTTTCAATGAAATGTAACGGCAATCGTGGCTTGCCAGCAGCCGGCAGCCTTCGCCCGTTTGCAGCTTGCGCGGCGTTTCCTCGAGATAGATCGCTTGGCGCCAATGGGTGTCCGCCTCGCGTGGCTTCGTCTCGATGAAAATCGCGTCCGTCAGTTCTAAGCGAAACCACAGGACAATCCCATGGCAGGTGCCGCTTGCCGTGGCGGTGATCGGGATTGCCTTCGTCTCCGGTTTCGCGGGCTTGCCCAGGAAGTCGAAGGAGAAGACTTCCACCGACTCGGAAAGAAATTGGTGCGGGTAGGCATTCAGACGCTTCGTCAAATATTCGGCGTTCGCAAATTCGTTGAAGGGCCGGACGTCGAAACCGGCCGCCTCGCTCACGCGGTCCTCTTCGACGAGGCGCTCGCTCTCGATCAACGCCGCATAAACGGTGCCACCCTGCGGGATGATCGTTGCATCGGGCTTCAAAAGATTCGCTCGCGCATGCTGAATGACCTGCAGGATTCCCTCGCCGAGAAAACCGGCGTTCAGAAGTTCCGTCACCATCACGTCGGCCCGCTCGGGAAGGTCGTCCCCGATCTTCAAATTGTAGGAATGCTTCGCCACGACCGTCACGCGTTCGGAAAGACCGTTTTCCTTGATGATGCGGCCGGCCATTTCGGCGATCGGGGCGACGGTCTCGCAGGCAGTGACGTGCTTCGCTCCGGCGCACGCCGCCATCATCGAAAGCAAACCGGCACCGGACCCGATATCCAGCACCGTCCGATCTTCCGAGATGGCCTCACGGATCGCCTGGTCGTAAGCATCGTTGCGGGCGCGGTCGTTCATCATGGCGAAGTGCCAGCGCGGCACCTGCCGCTGCTGGGCTTCGGAAAGACTGGCGCGCGCGTTCTCGAAATCCGGATTGAGCGCGAGCGCCTTCTTAAAAGCTTGGGTTGCTTCCGCGATCCGGCCCGTCGCCAGATAGGTGTTGCCCAGATTGTAGTGGGCCTCGGCGAAATCGGGACGAAGCCGGATGGCCTCTTCGAAATGCGGGATCGCCTCTTCAAGCACCCCCTTTGCTTTTCGGATATTGCCGAGGTTGTTGTGGGCCTCGGCAAAATCCGGATTGATCCGAAGGGCGTTCTCGATGTGTCGGGCGGCGCCCTCGATGTCCCCTTCGGTGCGCAGGATGCTCGCCAGGTTGTTCTCGGCTTCCGCGAAATCGGCGCGGACGTCGAGCGCCTTTTCGAACGCCGCCTTCGCCTCGCCGAGTTCGTTTTGGATGCGCAGCGTGTCGCCGAGATTGTAGTGGGCCTCCGCGAAATCCGGGTAGTTCTCCGCCGCCTCGCGAAGCTGGGCAAGAGCCTGGTCCATCTCGCCATGGCTGCGAAGGGCAATGCCTAAGCTGATGGCCGCTTCCGGGAAGTCGGGACGAAGTGTCAGCGCATGCCGGAAGCGTTGGACGGCCTCCGCCGTCTTGCCTTGGGCGAGCAGGATATCGGCAAGGTTGTAAGTGGCGTCCGCCGATTGCGGGTCCTTCTCGAGCGCCCGCTCGATGGTGGCAACCGCCTCCTCGCCGGCGCCTCTTTGATGAAGAAGGACACCCAACAGGTGCAGTGCCTCTGGATGGTCCGGCTGCTGGCGCAGGACGTTCCTGTAAATCGCTTCGGCCCGTTCGAACTCGCCGCGCTGATGCAGGCGAAGCCCGTCGTCCAGCCGTTGATCCGAGAAACCGTCGCTGCGAGAAGGATTTCCCTTTCGCCGGGACGCGTGGGTCTGCTTTCGGCGTTGCTGGCGGTTCATCGCTTTCTCAGCTATAAGGCTTCTCGCTTAAGGCCGCTCGCTTTTTCTTCCGCGCGCCGTCTCGACGCGCGGAAGAAGGGGAGTGTGGGCCAGCCGCCCCGCCTTCTTCAACCGAAAAATGGGCGCCGGAAGGGCGCGCATGGCCTTAAAAACCGGCAGTTTTCGCCGTGGGCCCGCAGGCTAAAAGGGGGCTTGGCAGCCTACCGAGAAGGCGGCATCATGGAAGAAATCAGGCCCGGCCGTTTGGGCCGGAAAAAATCGAACGAAGGCGGGGGGACATCCATGACGTCCGAGACAAGCACGAAAAACTGGCCTTGGATCGTGGCCGTTATAGGCGCCGCCTTGCTGGCGCTTGCGCTCTTCATCGAGAGCGGTGAAATGGAGGGTGCGGTCGCCCAGGTGACGAACGAACGGCTCATGAATACCTACAAGGAGCCGGAAAACTGGATCACCCATCACGGCAATTACGAGGCCCACCGCTTCTCGCGCCTCGACGCGATCAACCGCAAGAACGTCAAGGAACTGCAGGTCACCGGCACGATAGCGTTGGGTGGCATCCAGGCGGGTGGCATCTGGCCCTTCGCGGGCTATGAGGCGACCCCGATCGTCGAGGATGGCTACCTATACATCCCCGATGGCTGGGGCACCGTCTACAAATTCGATGTGCGGGATGGGATCCCCCGCCTCGTCTGGGAATACGATCCCGAGATCGACCGCGACTGGGCCGGCAACGTCACCTGCTGCGGCGTCAACAACCGGGGCATCGCCCTGTGGAATAATAAGGTCGTCTCCCACGTCCTCGACGGGCGGTTGCTGGTTCTCGACAAGAAGACGGGCGAGCTGATCTGGGAGCGCAAGGTTGCCGATCCCGACAAGTCCGAGACGATCACGGCGGCGCCCTTGATCGTCAAGAACCTGGCGATTACCGGAATTGCCGGCGGCGAGTACGGGATCCGTGGCTGGCTGGCGGCGACGGATCTGCTGACCGGCGAGGAAGTCTGGCGCACCTACACGATCCCCGCCCCCGGCGAGCCGGGCCACGAGACCTGGAAGGACGACCACGAGGCCTGGAAGACGGGCGGCGGATCGACCTGGGTCACCGGCACTTACGATGCGGACCTCGACCTCATCTACTGGGGGACCGGCAATCCGGGCCCGGATTGGGACAACGCCTACCGCCCCGGCGACAACCTCTACTCGGCCAGCGCACTCGCACTGGACGCCTCAACCGGCGAGATCAAGTGGCACTTCCAGTACACGCCGAACGATCCCTTCGACTACGACGCGACCTCCGAACACATCCTCGTCGATATTGACGACAAGAAGATGGCCCTCCATGCGGACCGCAACGGCTACGTCTATGCGCTCGACCGTGTGAGCGGGGCCTTCCTCTGGGCAACCCAGTTCGTGAAGAAACTGAACTGGACGAAGGGGCTCGATCCGAAGACGGGCCGGCCACTCTCCTACGATCCCGAGAAGGACGTGCAACCTTACGAGCCCGGCTCGGCGGCGACCCGCGAGAACAAGACGGGCAATCCCTGCCCCGGCAACATGGGCGGCAAGAACTGGCCACCGATGGCCTACAACCCGGAACGTAAAGTCGTCTACATCCCGGTCATCGAAAGCTGCAACCAGCTCGATCTCACGGTCGTCAATCCGGGCGACCATAAGCATCGGGAATGGTTCACCGGCGGCGGGCCGAAACAACCCAGCGCGATCACCGGCAGCGTGACGGCGGTCGACGTTACGACGGGCAAGGTCACCGCCAAAGAGGAAACTACCTATCCGATGCTGGGCGGCGTGCTGGCGACGGCAGGCGACCTCGTCTTCGTCGGCTATCCGGAAGGGGCCTTCGTGGCGCTTGACGGGAAGTCCTTGGACGAGCTCTGGCGGTTCGAGACGGGCGCCGGCATCAACGCGCCGCCCGTCACCTACGCGATCGATGGCAAGCAATATGTGGCGCTTACCGTGGGTCTCGGTGGCTCCTGGCCGAAGTGGTTCATCAGCGGAACGAAAGGGCTCGAGAAGGTGAAGCCCGGCGCGATGCTCTTCATCTTCGCGCTGCCTTAAGAAAACCATCGAAGTTTAGGGAGGATAAGGTGCTCCGCCGGGACTGGCGGGGTATCCCCTTACCCTTTCTCGCGCGTGGTATGCTAGCCCTGCCATGAACCCGAAGACCTTCGTCCCTTCGCTGATTGCCGTGTTGCTGGCCTGCGGCATGCTGTTGGCGCTTTGGCTCGGCGGCAAGCTGGAGCCGGCAAATTCGCACGAAGCCACACCGATTGAGACGGCGGAACAGCTGGCGGCGGGACCTGCCGTGGGTCGTGCGCCGAAGATCGAGGGCGAAGGCCCGGATGAACTTGCCCGCGGCAAGCATGTCTACAGACAGGCGAACTGCGTCGGCTGCCACAAATGGCATGGCGGCGGCGGCGGCAGCTACGGCGGTGCGGCGCCCTCGCTCCGCGAGACCATCCTCGACGTTGATCAGATCGTTGAGGTCGTCGCCTGCGGCCGGCCCGGCACCGGCATGCCGGCCTTTCACCGCAAGGCCTACAAGGGCTACGACTGCTTCGGGATGACGTGGGACGAGCTTGGGCCAGACAGGCCGCCGAAGCCGGCGAAGCGTCTCCGCGAGCCCGACATCGCCCGCGTCGCGGCTTACGTGATCGCGAAGATCAAGGGCAAGGGCGAGATGACGAAGGCCCAGTGCACAGACTTCTGGGGCGAGGGCGCGCGCGAGTGCGGCCGGTTTGAGTAAAGACGTAAAGAGTAGCGTTTAAGCTTGAAGCGCTGGCGCACCCGGCGAGATTCGAACTCACGACCTCTGCCTTCGGAGGGCAGCGCTCTATCCAGCTGAGCTACGGGTGCTTAAGGCCTCGCTGCTTTAAGACCGGCGAAAACCCTACCTCATTCGCCGTTCTCGATCCAGGCCGTGACGGTGCCTTCCGCGCCGGAAGGAAGCGCTGTCTCCCGATCCTTGATCCAGGCGACGACGTCTTCGAGCACGATCGCAGCCTTAAGGTCGCGTAAGAGCATGTGGAAGCCTTCCCCATAGATGGCGATCTTTAAATCCTCCGGCCTTGGGCTGGGCAGCCTCTCCAGCATCGCCCGAAAGACGTCGTTCGGGATCAATTTGTCCTTCTTTCCATAAAGAAGAAGGGCCGGCGCCTGGACCCGGGGCGTCGCCGCCAGTGCCGCGTCCATCAGATTGACGAGCCCATAGAGCGCGTCGATCCGGCTTTCCTTCAGGATATGGGGATCTCGGCCCAGTTTCTTCAGCATCGCGACATTGTCAGAGGGGCGGATGTCGAGGTCGCGGCCGGTGAGTTTCACCCAGGGGATCGTGTGGGCGGCGATCCAAAGGCTCACCGGCGTGAAGAAGAACATCGTATCGCGCGAGCGCACGGCGGGTGCGGCAAGAATGATGCCGTCTGCATCGATGGGGGATTCGGCCATGGCGATGAGCAGCACGGCGCCGCCCATGGAATTCCCGAGCAAGTAAAGCGGCGTCTTGGGATGTGCGTTACGAACAAGTGCGGCTGCGGTTCTTAGGTCTTCCGTCAATGCGCGCGTGCCTGGCCAGAAGCCGCGGCTTGGGCTCCCGCCGAATCCTCGCTGGTCATAGGCATAGATCGCGATTCCCGCTTCGTTCAGATGCACCGCCGGATCGGCGAAGGCGTTCCGGTAGTCGTTGTAGCCATGCAGCGCCAGCAAGATCGCCCGTGGCTCGCCTTCTTCGGGGAAGAAGCGGGCGAGCCTGAGCTCGACGCCGTCCGCCATGCGCACGGCCTCGGCGAGCAGCTGAGGTTCGACCCGTTCGGGCCCGGCGCTTTTCACCAGCGGCGCGCAGGCCGCAGCCAGCAAGATCAGGATGGCGAGGGTGCGCCTTCGCATCACCCGGCCTCCGCCTCTTCGCTCTTTCCTTTGGAACTTTGCGTGAGCTGCAGGAAAAGGTCCTGCAAATCGCCTTCCTTCGTCGAAAGGTCGGTGACCGTGAGTCCCGCCTTGCGCACGCTTTCCAGGATCTCGACGATGCCGGTCTCGCTCGTGCGGAAACCGAAGAAGAGAGAGCGCGGCGGACGAAGGGTGACACGGAACCGGTTCAGCGCGTCCGGCACCCGGGTAAGATCCTCGGCCACGATGATGGCGATTTCCCGCTTGTCTATCCGGCGAAGCAACGCTTCGGTCCTGTCGCAGGCGACGAGCCGGCCCTCATGGATGATGGCGATCTGATCGCAAAGCTGTTCGGCTTCTTCCAAATAGTGGGTGGTCAACAGCACCGTCGTGCCCTTGGCGTTCAATTCGCGGATCAGGTCCCAGAGCTGCTGGCGAAGCTCGACGTCGATGCCCGCCGACGGCTCGTCGAGGACCAGGATGGGTGGCGAATGCACCATCGCCTTCGCGATCAAAAGGCGCCTACGCATGCCACCGGAAAGACCGCGCGCATACGCATCCGCCTTGTCCGCCAGATGGAGCGCGCGCAAGATTTCGTCCGTCCGCCGCTCAGACCTAGGCATGCCGTAGAATCCGGCCTGGACCTCCAGCGCCTCCCGCGGCGTGAAGAAAGGATCGATGTTGAGCTCCTGGGGCACGGCGCCGATCGAGGCACGCACGAATCGCGGCTCCCGGTCGAGGTCAAAGCCCCACACCGTCACCTGGCCGGCCGTCTTCACGGCGAGCCCGGCCAGGATGTTGATCAGCGTCGATTTTCCGGCTCCGTTCGGGCCCAGCAGACCGAAGAAGGCGCCGCGCGGGATCGCGAGGTCGAAATTCTCGAGCGCCAGCACCCCGCCCTTGCGCCCGTTGCCGCCGTAGACTTTCTTGAGGCCGCGGATTTCTATGGCGTTTTCGGTAAGCCTGGGTGCCGCCGTTCCTTCGGTCGGTGTGTCCATCCGCATGCGTCGATTGGGCTGGTAGTTGATTGTCGGCTTCCAATCGGTATCATCCGTCGAAACGCCTACGGGATCAAGGCCATGGGATCAAGGCCACGGGATCAAGAGAAGAGCAGGAAGATGGAAGACGAAACCATTGAGGCTGACGAACTCGTCGTGGCGTGCGACGGCGGCGGTGGGGCGGCGGGACACCCCCGCGTTTTTCTCGACATGGAAGACCGGGGCGAGGTCGTCTGTCCCTATTGCTCGCGCCATTACGTTCTGAAACCGAAGGGTTAGATCGGAAAGCACGAAGTCTTGAGCAAGGCTCCCAAGCACGTTTTCCTGGTCGATGGTTCCGGATTCATATTCCGCGCCTATCATGCGCTGCCGTCCTTCACCCGTCCGGACGGAACGCCCGTCGGCGCCGTCTTCGGCTTCACCCAGATGCTGATGAAGTTAGTCGACGACACCGACGCCGACCACATCGCCGTCATCTTCGATACGGACCGGGTCACTTTTCGCAACGACATCTATCCAGACTACAAGGCAAACCGCCCTGAGACGCCGGAAGACCTCATCCCCCAATTCGCGTTGATTCGCGAGGCGACGGAAGCCTTCGATCTTCCGGCGGTCGAGTTGAAAGGCTATGAGGCGGACGATTTGATCGCGACCTATGCGCGCCTTGCCGCGGACGAAGGGGCGGAAGTCACGATCGTTTCCTCCGACAAGGACCTCATGCAACTCGTGAATGAGAAGGTCACGATGTTCGATTCGATGCGGAACCGCACGATCGGACGAAAAGAAGTGGAGGAAAAGTTCGGCGTCGGGCCCGACCAAGTGATCGAGGTGCAGGCGCTGGCGGGCGATTCGACGGACAACGTGCCGGGCGTGCCGGGGATCGGCATAAAAACGGCCGCCGAGCTGGTCCGGGAATACGGAGACCTCGAAAACCTGCTGGCCCACGCAGACGACATCAAGCAGCCTAAGCGGCGCGAACGCCTGAAGGAAAACGCAGACCTTGCCCGCATCTCGCGCGAGCTCGTCACGTTGAAGCGCGACGTCAAAGTCCCGGTAGCGCTTGCCGCCTTCAAGGTGAAGCCGCCGGATCCGGAAAAGCTGTTGAGATTCCTAGAAGAACAGGGCTTTAAACGCCTGGTCACGCGTCAGATAAGCCGCCTCAAGCCGGGCGCCGTGCCGGGTGTCGCGGCACCCAAGGAAGCCGGGGATCACGCCTACGAACTCGTGCAAAGCCTGGACCGGCTCGAAGCCTGGGTCGCGGCGGCCCACGAGGCGGGCGTCGTCGCCTTCGATACGGAGACGACGGGTCTCGATGCGACCCAGGCCGAACTCGTCGGCTTTTCGCTTTCCGTTAACGGGGGCGAGGCCTGTTATGTGCCGTTGGCTCACCGCAGCCTTCCGGCAGAGACGCTCGACCTCGACGGTGAGCGCGACGTTGGGGCGGTCAAGACGCCTTCCCAGATCGACTTTCCAAAGGCGCTCAAGCTCATAAAGCCGCTTCTCGAGGACGAAAGCGTGCTGAAAGTCGGCCAGCATCTGAAATACGACATGGTCGTGATGGCGCGCTATGACATTCGGATCAGCCCCTTCGACGACACGATGCTGATTTCCTATGCGCTCGAGGGCGGTTTGCACGGCCACGGCATGGACGAGTTGGCCCGCCTCCATCTCGGTATCGAGACGATTACGTTCAAGGAGGTGGCGGGAAGCGGGAAAAAGCAGATCCGCTTCGATGAAGTGCCGCTTGAGAAGGCTTGCGAATATGCGGCCGAAGACGCCGACGTCACCGGCAGGCTGCATCGGCTCTTGAAGCCGAGGCTCGCGGAAGCCCACGTGACGGCGGTCTATGAAACGCTCGAACGCCCGCTGGTTCCGGTTCTGGTCGAGATGGAACGCACCGGCATCCGCGTCGACAAGACGCAGCTTCGGAAACTAAGTGCGGAATTCGCGGAGCGCTTGGATGGGTTGGCAACGAAGATCCACAAATCCGCGGGTCATCCCTTCAACATCGCCTCGCCGAAACAGCTTGGCGAGGTTCTTTTCGACGAGATGAGCCTTGAAGGTGGCAGGAAGGGAAAGACCGGAGCTTACGGCACCGGGGCGGACGTGCTCGAAGGTCTGGCGGCCGAGGGCCACGCGCTTCCCGCCCTCGTCCTCGACTGGCGGCAGATCGCGAAACTGAAAAGCACCTATACGGATGCGTTGACCGAACAGATCCACCCGGAGACGGGTCGCGTCCATACGTCCTATGCGATGGCGGCGACCTCGACGGGAAGGCTCGCCTCTTCGGATCCGAACCTCCAGAACATTCCGGTTCGCACGGAAGAGGGCCGCAAGATCCGCAAGGCCTTCGTGGCCGAGAAGGGCATGAAGCTGCTTTCCGCCGACTATTCGCAGATCGAACTGCGCCTCCTCGCCGAGATGGCTGAGATCGAGACGCTCCGCGAGGCCTTCCACGAAGGCGTCGACATTCATGCGCTGACCGCCTCCCAGGTCTTCGGGGTGCCGATCAAGGGCATGGACCCGATGGTCCGCCGCCAGGCGAAGGCGATCAATTTCGGGATCATCTACGGGATCAGCCCGTTCGGCCTTGCCCGCCAGCTCGGCATTCCGCAAAAGGAGGCTGCGGCCTATATCGAGGCCTATTTCGAACGCTACCCCGGCATCCGCGACTACATGGAGGCGACGAAGGTGTTCGCCCGGAACCATGGTTTCGTCACGACCTTATTCGGACGGCGTTGCTTCGTGCCCGGCATCAAGGACAAGAACCCGGCGCGGCGGAACTTCTCCGAGCGCGCCGCCATCAACGCGCCCCTTCAGGGCACGGCTGCCGACATCATCAAGCGCGCGATGATCCGCATGCCGGAAGCCTTGATAGATGCGAAGCTTGCGGCCCGCATGCTGTTGCAGGTCCATGACGAACTCGTCTTCGAGGTGCCAAGCGCGGAAGTCGAGGCGACGGCCGCCCTCGTCACCCGGGTGATGGAAAGAGCAACCGCGCCCAAACTTGCCCTTTCCGTGCCGATCGTCGTGGAAACGAACGCCGCCGCCAACTGGGCGGACGCGCACTAAAAAAGCCGGCCCCCCTTGGGGGCCGGCTTGCCTTCTGTCTCCTCCCCGAAGACCTGAAGGGTCGTTCTTAAGCCGCGCGGATCGAAACTGCTTTCACCTTTTCGTCGACGTGGCTTTCGAACTGCTTGAAGTTTTTTTCGAACCGTTGCGTTAAGTCCCGGGCCGCGGAGTCGTAAGCTTGCTTGTCCTGCCAGGTGTGCCGGGGGTTCAACACCTCGTCCGGCACGTTCGGGCAGTTCTTTGGAATGTGGAGACCGAAATTCGGGTCCTTGTGTAGGGCGACGTCATTGAGCTGGCCGTCAAGCGCGGCATGGACCATGGCGCGGGTGTGGCCGATCTTCATGCGCTCGCCGACGCCGTAAGAGCCGCCGCTCCAGCCCGTGTTCACGAGCCAGCAATTCACCTTGTGCTTGGCGATCTTGTCGCGCAGCAGCTTCGCATAGACGGTTGGATGGCGCGGCATGAAAGGCGCGCCGAAACAGGTCGAGAAAGTCGCCTGGGGCTCCGCGCCTAGGCCCTTCTCGGTGTCGGCGATGCGCGCCGTATAGCCGGAAAGGAAGTGGTACATCGCCTGTTCCGGTGAAAGGTGACTGATCGGCGGCAGCACGCCGAAGGCGTCCGCCGTCAACATGATGATCGTCTTCGGATGGCCTCCGACCCCTTCCTCGCTGGCGTTCGGGATGAAGTTGATCGGATAGGAGGCGCGCGTGTTTTCGGTGAGCGTCGCGTCATCCAGGTCGAGCGTGCGGGTTCCTTCATCGAAGATGACGTTCTCCAGGATGGTGCCGAAACGCCGGGTCGTGGCGAAGATTTCCGGCTCTGCCGTCGGGCTCAGGCGGATCACCTTCGCATAGCAGCCGCCCTCGAAGTTGAAGACGCCGTTGTCGCCCCAGCCATGCTCGTCGTCGCCGATAAGGGTGCGCTTCGCGTCTGCCGAAAGGGTCGTCTTGCCGGTGCCGGACAGGCCGAAGAAGACCGCCGTATCGCCTTCGGGCCCGATATTCGCCGAGCAGTGCATCGGCAGCACGCCACGTTCCGGCAACAGGTAGTTCAGGATGCTAAAGACGGATTTCTTGATTTCACCGGCATAGCTCGTGCCGCCGATCAGAATCATCTGCTTCGAAAAATCGACGATGATGAAGACTTCCGAATTCGTCCCGTCGATGTCGGGTACCGCCTGGAAGTTCGGCGCGTGCAGGATGGTGAATTGGGGAACGAAGTTGCGAAGCTCGTCGCCGGTGGGCTGGATGAACATGTTACGGGCGAAAAGGCTGTGCCAGGCCGTCTCCGTCACCACGCGGACGTGCAACTGGAAGGCCGGATCCGTGCCGGCGTAGCAGTCCTGAACGAACAACTCCTGGCCTTCGAAATAGGCGAGCATGCGCTTGTGAAGCGCCTCGCATTGCGCTTGGTCGATGGGCCGGTTGACCTTGCCCCAGTCGATGTTTCCATCCGACCCGGGCTCTTTCGTGAAGAACTTGTCGCTCGGCGAGCGACCCGTGTGGACCCCGGTATGGGAGATCAGCGTCCCACCGAAGGCGAGCACGCCTTCGCCGCGCCTGATCGCTTCTTCGTATAGGGTCGGGGTTGCGTAATTCCAGTGAACGGCGGTCACGTTCTGGATGCCATGGTGCTTAAGTCCATGGTCGCTTTGCACAGGTCCGGTTTGCTGCAACGCTGTTCCCCGTTTGGGCCAGTGTTTTTCGAGGCTTCGGGGGCCTTTGCGTCCCCGCCGGCCCCTCTTTTCGAGGTGCCTATCATGCCGGAAGCGGGCCTTCAAATCAATCGGGTGGCGGGGCATGGACCCCAGCTTTTCTGCGGCTTTTAGGGTCGACGCCGGAGGATTTTTTTGCCACCTTCAAGCGGGCTTCCTTCCGGGGCCAGATCGTGGCTAGATGGAGCCCTGAATTCACCGTTGGATGTGCTTTTTTCGTCTTCCTGCTTAAAAGGAGCCCTGTCGATGGCCAAACCCTATTTTGTCTTTGCTTGCTTCGTGATCCTGCTCACTATTGTAGCCTGCGAAGAAAAAGGCGACCCGAGGGTTACGGTCTCGGGTGCCTGGGCGCCGGCAACCGCCAAAGGCGCCACCACGGCGGCCGTCTATTTTCACCTTAAGAACACCGGCGCCGGCCACGACAAACTGGTTGGTGTGAGGACGTACGAGGCCGCCAGCGTCGCCTTACATGACACCGAGAAGGACGGCGATGTCATGAAGATGAATGCATTGGACACCATTCCCATCCCCAAGCGGGATGCGGTGACGCTTGCGCCCGGTGGCCTCCATCTCATGCTGATCGACCTGACGAAGCCCTTGACCGAGGGCAGCATGCTCACGATCGTGCTGAAATTTGAAAAATCGCCCGAGTGGTCGCTTCAGGTTCCCATCAAGGCGCTGGACGCCAGCGGTCCCTGAATTTAAGGGGAACGCGAAGACAAGGCTTTTGGGTTGGCCGGCATGATCCAAGTCCACGGCACCTCGGTCGCCTGGAAACAGGCGGCCCTTCTCTTACGCGGGCCGTCTGGCAGCGGCAAGTCCGATTTGGCCTTGCGCCTGGTCGAGGCCGGGGCCGGGCTGATTGCGGATGACCAGACCTGCCTCGCCATGCGGAAGGGAAGGCTCACTGCCTCGTCACCGCCGCCGATCGCCGGTCTTCTCGAGATTCGCGGGATCGGCATCGTGCAGGTGGCGGCGGCGTCCGCAGCGCCGCTCGTGCTCGTCGTCGATCTCGTTTTGCCTGAAAACCTCGTACGCAGCCCGAAGGCGGCCCATTGCACCTATCTCGGCGTCACGCTTCCGCGGATTTTCCTGGCCCCCTTCGAGGCATCGGCGGTGGCGAAGCTCCGCCATGCGATGATGGCAAACTGGGATGGGGGCTACGCCGCCTGAAAGGGCCGCAGTGAGCATGGCTTCGTCTTCGTCACGACGGGTGCTGTTGGTGACCGGACTTTCCGGGGCGGGACGCACGACGGCGCTGCATGCGCTCGAGGATTTCGGTTTCGAGGCGATCGACAACCTGCCGCTCTCCTTTCTTCGGCGACTCCTTGACTCACCGGAGAGCTTCGCCCGCCCGTTGGCAGTGGGGATCGACGTTCGCACGCGGGATTTCGATGTCGAGAACGTCCTGGAAGAAATCAAACCCTTGAGCGAGTTCAAGGGCCTCACTCTCCAGATTCTTTTTCTGGACTGCGAGGACGAGGCGTTGGTGCGCCGTTATAAGGAAACGCGCCGGCGCCATCCGGTCGGGGGCGAACGCCCGGTGCTCGACGGAATTGCCCACGAGCGTCAATTGCTTGCTGCCATCTGGGAACGCGCGGACTTTGTCTTCAATACGACGAAGCTTTCGCCTTGGGAATTTCGCAATCTGCTGAAAGAGACGTTTGGCGGCGAAGAAGCAGCGGAAACACTGCTGTTCGTCACCTCCTTTGCCTATGCGAACGGCCTTCCCCGCGAAGCGGATCTCGTTTTCGATGTCCGCTTTCTCAAAAATCCGCACTATGTCCCGGCGTTGCAGCCGCTCAACGGCCGTGATAAGGAGGTCGGCGAATACATTTCGGCGGATCCTGGATTCGATTCCTTCTTCGACAGCTTGACGAAGATGCTCGGTTTACTACTTCCCCGTTTTGAAGAAGAGGGGAAGAGCTACCTCACAATTGCGATTGGGTGCACGGGCGGTAAACACCGCTCCGTTTTCATTGCCGAAAAACTTCGTAACTGGCTGGAAGGCCAGGGCAAGCGCGTGTCACTTCGGCATCGGGATCTTGGCGGTTTGTCCGAAAGTTCTTCTTAAGAGGCTTCGATGATCGGACTCGTACTCGTAACGCATGGGCATTTGGCGGACGAATTCGTCAAAGCGCTTGAGCATATTGTCGGACCTCAGCAACAAATCCGGACCGTTTGTATCGACCCGGATGACGATATGGAAAAGCGTCGTAAGGAAATTCTGAAAGGAGTTTCCAGCGTAGATGCCGGAGATGGCGTCGTCATTTTGACGGACATGTTTGGCGGTACGCCGTCAAATCTGGCGATCTCGATCATGGAGCGTACGAAGATCGAGGTCGTGGCCGGATTGAATTTGCCGATGCTGATCAAACTTGCGAGCAGGCGTGACAAGGACGATGTCGTAACCGCGGTGGCGGCCGCCCGGGAAGCGGGGCGCAAATACATCAACGTTGCCTCGCAGTTGCTCGCCGAAGAGGCGAAAACGAAGGCGAAGGCGTGACAGGATGCCGCCCATGGCGCAGAGGAAAAGAAGAGGCAAGTCTCTGCGCCGGCGGGTCAAGATCCGAAACAAACGCGGATTGCATGCCAGGGCGGCGGCAAAGTTTGTCCGCTGCGCCGCAAGCTTCGATTCGGAGGTGATTGTCGCAAGGCGGGGGATCGTCGTATCCGGGCTTTCGATCATGGGGCTTTTGACCCTTGCCGCAAGCCAGGGCACGTTGATCGAGATCCGCGCCAAAGGCCGGGAGGCAAAGCGTGCCTTGGAGTTTCTGTGCACGCTCGTCCGCGACCGGTTCGAGGAAGACTAGGACGCGTATACCAGGACACACACACCAGGACACACACACCAGGACACACACAAAAGTGTTCACCCCCTTGATTGGGGCTTGAAAATTCTGCTAAGTCGAGACCCCCTTTCCGGGACAGGCGGCCAAGCTTGGCCGAGAGTTCCTGGAAACAATCGGATAGGTTGAACTTAATCGGAATGGCTTCCTTCACCGACTACAAGCTCAAGGACATCGCGCTGGCGGGCTGGGGCCGCCGCGAGATCGCGATTGCCGAAACGGAAATGCCGGGCCTGATGGCGCTGCGCGAGGAGTATGGCAAGTCCCAACCCCTAAAGGGCGCGCGCATTGCCGGCTGTCTCCACATGACGATCCAGACGGCGGTCCTCATTGAAACGCTTCTCCATTTGGGGGCGGAGCTTAGATGGAGCTCGTGCAACATCTTCTCGACCCAGGATCACGCGGCAGCCGCCGTCGCAAACGACAGCCACGTGCCGGTCTTCGCCTGGAAGGGGGAGACGGAAGGGGAATACGAATGGTGCGTCGGGCAGACGATTGAAGGCGCGGACGGCTGGCGACCGAACCTGTTGCTGGACGATGGCGGGGACTTGACCCGGATCATGCACGAGCGCTTTCCGGAATTGATGGAGGACGTGAAGGGCATCTCCGAGGAAACGACGACCGGCATCCTTCGTCTTCGTGAGATGCAAGAAGCGGGTCGGCTGCTTGCGCCTGCCATCAACGTGAATGACTCGGTGACGAAGTCGAAATTCGACAACCTCTATGGTTGCCGCGAAAGCCTCATCGATGGCATTAAGCGCGCGACGGATGTCATGCTGGCAGGCAAGGTCGCCGTCGTGAATGGGTATGGCGACGTCGGAAAGGGCTGCGCGGCTTCGCTTCGCGGTCAGGGCGCGCGCGTCATGGTGACGGAGGTCGATCCCATTTGCGCGCTTCAGGCGGCCATGGAAGGTTATGAAGTGACGACGATGGAAGCAATCGCGTCCATCGGCGATATCTTCGTCACCGCCACCGGCAATTTGGACGTGATCACGCTCGATCATATGCGGGCGATGAAGGACCGCGCGATCGTCTGCAACATCGGTCACTTCGATAGCGAGATTCAGATCGAGGCGTTAAGAAATTACACCTGGGAAGAGATCAAGCCGCAGGTCGATGAAGTCGTCTTTCCGGAAGGCAAGCGGCTCATCGTGCTGGCGAAGGGGCGCCTAGTGAATCTGGGTTGCGCGACCGGACATCCGAGCTTCGTGATGAGCGCCTCGTTTTCGAACCAGGTGCTGGCCCAGATCGAACTCTGGCAGAACCATGGGGACTACGAACGGAAGCTTTATGTCCTGCCGAAACATCTGGACGAGAAAGTGGCAGCACTCCACCTCTCGAAGCTGGGGGCGAACCTGACGCGGCTTACGGAAAAGCAGGCGAAGTATATCGGGGTTCCGCGCGAGGGGCCTTTCAAGCCCGACTATTACCGCTATTAAGGGATGGAAACCGGCCGAAACGGACACGTCCAAGCCCTTCGCGGGCTTGTTCACGTCTTGTTTCGCGCCTAAACTTCCGGCCGTGTGGAAAACGTGGAAAACGGGGATAAGTCGTCGGCCTTCCGTCGGCACGTCGCCCGGCGCCGCCTTCGCGACGGTGCCGTTGGTGGGGCTTGAAGACGTCTTGGATATGCCTTCCCTCGATCGGCTGCCTCCTGAGTGGCTTTCCCTCGATCGGCTGCCGCTTGATCGACTTTCTCTTGATGGATTTCCCCCTGTCGACCCATTGCTGCAGGCGCTTGCAATCCTCGGTCTTGGCTTTGGGCTTGCCTTCCTCTTCTTCGCCCGCCCGGCCCGGCGAAAGCTTAAGCGCCTGGAGGCACGCGTAAACGAGACGGAAGCCGAGGCGGAAGAGCTGCGTAACCTTCTCAGCACGACCTCCGGCGCCCTCTTCTTCTGGCGGCATGAGTCGGAAGAAGAAACGGCCTTTGGGGATTTTTCCTCCCTTCTGCCGCTGTCGGCCGGTGCCACGCCCAGCTTCGCCGACGCGCTCGCCGAGCTCGACGCCGCCTCGGCGAAGCGGCTTCGCGCCGGGGTTGCGACCCTTCGCGATGCCGGCGGCGATTTCGCCTTCGAGGTGACGGCGGTCGGTGGCCGGGCGCTGAAGGTGCGCGGCCGGGAGGTTATGGACGCGGATGGCACGATGCTCGGCGCGCTGGTCCGCTTCGACGACGTCACGGAAGCCGAAGCCCGCGCCAAGAAGGTTGTCGGGCGCAATGCGAAGCTTCTTGAAGACCGGAACCAGCTTCGGTTTCTCCTCGATCAGCTTCCATTTCCGGTTTGGCAACGGAGCAAGGACCTGGCCCTTACCTTCTGCAACTGGGCCTATGCTTCCGTCGTCGGCATGCGTCCCGAGGAGGCGATCGAACGGAAACAGGAATTCGCCGAGGGTGTCATCGCCGATCAGGGGTTGGCAGTGGCAAAGCGCGCCTGGCGCGCCGGCTCCGCGCAATCGGAAAGCCATTACTTCGTTATCGAGGGCCTCCGGCGTCTTCTCGAAGTCACCGAGATTCCGATTGTCGACGGGGAAGGTATGGTCGGTTACTCGCTCGACTTCACGGAGGTCGAGCGCGTCCAGGACGAACTTAGCCGTCACATCGATGCCCAGTCGAAGGTGCTGGAAGGGCTAGCCACCGCGATCGCGATCTACGGACCGGACACCCGGCTCAAATTCTTCAACCAGGCCTTTGCCAGCCTCTGGCGGTTGAGTGAGGATTGGCTGGCGATGGAGCCGATGCAGGGCGAAGTGCTGGAAGCGCTTCGCTCCAGAAGGCGTCTGCCGGAAACCGTCGACTTCCCCGCTTACAAGGGCGAGCAGCTTGCGCGCTTCACCTCGCTCATCGATCCGGTCGAGGAACTTTTGCACCTGCCGGACGGCACGACGCTGCGCTCGACCGTCTCGCCCCATCCCTTCGGGGGGCTGCTCTGCACCTACGAGGACGTGACGGACAAGCTGGCGCTTGAGCGCTCGTACAACACGCTGATCAAGGTCCAGCAGCAATCGCTCGACAATCTCTATGAAGGGGTCGCCGTGTTCGGAAGCGACGGGCGGCTGAAGCTCAGCAACCCGGCCTACGCGCGGATCTGGGGGTTCTCTCCGATCGAACTCGAAGGCGAGCCCCACGTCTCCGAACTCGTCGAAACGTCCGAGCGTTTCGCCATCACGAAGGATTGGCAGGCGTTGCGGGCGAAAATTGTCGCCGGCACCTGCGAACGGGTCCCGAAACATGGCCGCTTCGACCGCCAGGATGGTACGACGGTGGATTACGCAAGCCTGCCGCTTCCGGATGGCGGGGTCTTATGGCGCTATGTCGACGTGACGGACAGCACCCGGGTCGAACGCGCACTCAGGGAGCGGAACGAGGCGCTGGAGGCAGCGGATAAGCTGATGTCCGAATTCGTTGCCCACGTTTCCTACGAACTTCGTACGCCGCTTAACACGATTATCGGTTTTTCCCAGCTACTCGAGCAGGGCTATTTCGGCAGTCTCACCACCCAACAGGCGGGCTACGTGGAAGGCATCCTTGATTCTTCCCAGGTGCTGCTGTCGCTCATCAACGACATCCTCGACTTGGCGGTGATCGAGGTCGGCCAGATGGCGATCCAACAAGAAGAGGTCCCCATTCGCACGTTGATGGAAGAAGTACTTCGGCTTGTTCGCGAAAAAGCGAACGAAAAGAATCTAATCGTCGTGATGGACTTTCAAGGCAACCCGCCGGCGATTCGTGCCGACAAGCAACGTCTGAAGCAAGTTCTCTTCAAGCTTCTGAACAATGCGATCAATTTCAGTACCTCGGGCGGCACCATCTCGCTTTCGGCCCGCAAGGAGAACGAAGATCTCGTTCTGGAAGTGATGGATACGGGCGTCGGCATCCCGCTGGAAGAACAGGAGCGGATCTTCGAAAGATTCGAACGCGGCAGTTCCAGCAAGGGGCGCGGCTCGGGCCTCGGCTTGCCGCTGGTGAAGAAGTTTGTCGAATTGCACGGCGGCAGGGTCGAGCTTACGTCGGCACCCGGCAAAGGGACGACCGTTCGTTGCTGCCTGCCATACCATGCGACGGACTTAAGCCGCGATGGCGAGGAAGCGCCGCCCTCGCCCGCGGAGGCCCTGCCCGGCGGCCCGTCCATGAAGACCGGCACCTGACGTCTCCCGCCGTTTGCCAGCCGCCGGTTGCGGGCGGGGAGCACCACCGCTACAAACGGACGAATGGCCGAGAAGGGTCCCCAAAGCCGAATGCTGGAGCTGGAACTCGCCGACCTTGCGGCGACCCAAGCGCTCGCCCGCACCGTCGCCGGCCTGGTTCGACGCGGCGACGTGATCGGGCTTGGCGGCGAGCTTGGCGCCGGCAAGACGACCTTTGCCCGCGCCTTCATTCATGCTCGCGAGGGCCAGGCGACGGAAGACGTGCCGTCACCTACCTTCACCCTTGCGCAAGTCTATGACGTGGCGGGCCTGCCCATTTGGCATTTCGATCTTTATCGGCTTGCCAAGCCCGAAGATGCGCTCGAGCTTGGCATCGAGGACGCCTTCGCGGAAGGGGTTTCCCTCATCGAATGGCCAGGTCGCCTCGGGCGCTGGCTGCCCAAGGACCGCCTCGACCTCATGTTGACGCAAGGCGCCGCGAATGAGCATGCGCGCCATGTCATCCTGATGGGCCACGGAAGCTGGGCGGAACGCATGGAAGCCCTTCGGTCTTCCATCAAAGCCGATGCCTGAGCGGGCCGAACGCACGCACGCCTTTCTTGAGGCGCAAGGATTGGGCGCGGCCATGGTGACGCCCCTTGTAGGCGACGCCTCCTTTCGTCGCTATTCCCGTGTGAAGGACAAGGAAAGGCACTTCGTGCTCATGGATGCGCCGCCGGAACACGAGGACATTCAGCCGTTCCTCCGGATGACCCGCCATCTGCGTGGGCTTGGTTATAGCGCGCCGGAAATTTTCGCCGCCGATGAGAAAGCCGGTTTTCTTCTTCTCGAAGACTTGGGCGAGGCGACCTATACTCAGGTGCTTAGCCAAGGTGACAGGGAGGAGCCCCTTTACGAATTGGCGATCGATCTTCTCGTCGATCTGCATACCCGCCCCCTTGAGACGGCGGCACCTTCGGATCTTCCGGCCTATACGGACGCGCGCTTTCTCGACGAGGCCCTGCTGCTTACGGATTGGTTCCTGCCAACGGTGACCGGCGAGGCGACGAAGGATGCCGTGCGCGAGACTTTTGCCGCCCTTTGGCCGCCGCTGCTTGAACGCGCGCGCGAGGTTCCGGAAACCCTCGTCCTTCGCGACTACCACGTGGATAATCTTCTGCTGGTGCCCGAACGCGAAGGTATACGTGCCTGCGGGCTACTCGATTTCCAAGACGCAGTCCGCGGGCCGGTCACCTACGACGTCGTCTCGCTTCTCGAAGACGCACGGCGCGATCTTGCACCCGATCTTGTCGAACGCATGAAGCAGCGTTACCTCGCCCACTTCCCCGATCTGGACGTGAAAGCCTTCGCCCGGTCCATTGCCATCCTGGGTGCGCAACGGCATTGCAAGGTGATTGGCATCTTCACGCGTCTCTTCCGGCGGGACGAAAAGCCGGTCTACCTTGCCCATCTCCCCCGCGTGTGGCGGCTTCTCGAAGCGAATGTGATGGAACCGGCACTTGGGCCGCTGGCCGCGTGGCTGGATGCGAACGTCCCGGCTTTGCTTCGCAAGGCACCGCCGAAGGCCTTGGCCCCATGACGGTACCGGCGAAACCAAGGCGCGCCATGGTGCTGGCGGCAGGAAGGGGGCGGCGGCTGAAACCCTTTTCCGATACCTCGCCCAAGCCGCTTCTTGCGATTGCAGGACGCACGCTTCTCGATCGCACGCTGGATCGTTTGATGGAAGCCGGTATCGAAGACGTCGTCGTGAACCTGCACTATCTGGGTGAGAAGATCCACGAACACTTAAACGAACGTGACGACGTTCGGATCCTCTATTCCGAGGAAGCGGAACTTTTGGAAACCGGCGGCGGTCTTCTGAATGCGCTTTCGCATTTTGAAAACGAACCCTTCTTCGTCGTGAATGGCGACGTGCTTTGGCAGGACGCAGGGCGCCCCGCCCTTTCAAGGCTCGCCCAGGCATGGGACGATGCGACGATGGATGGGCTGCTTCTCGTTCACCCCCTCGCACGCGCCTCCGGCTACGATGGCAAGGGCGATTTCGAAATGGATGAAACCGGCCATCTCGAACGCAAGCGCCCGGCCACCGCGCCCTTCGTTTTCACCGGCATTCAACTGCTCCACCCAAGGCTCTTCGCGGCAAGCCCGAAGGGGCGCTTTTCCCTCAACCTCCTCTATGACCGGGCCCTTTCCACGGGGCGCCTTTTCGGGCTCGCCCATGAAGGGGCCTGGTATCACATCGGCACGATGGAGGGTTTGGAGCTGGCCGAAGCGAGGTTTCAGGAAAATCCCGCATGACCGAGCGGCCCCACGTCTTCACGATCCCGTCGGGCACGGCTTTCGTCGATGCGCTTGCCGCCGGTCTTCTGGACGAGGTCGGCGATGAACCCTTCGCCCTTTCCGACGCCCGCATCCTGTTGCCGACACGCCGTGCCGTGCGCTCGCTTCGCGAAGCCTTCCTTCGCTTGAACGGAGGCAAACCAACGCTGCTTCCCATCATGACGCCGATCGGCGACGTGGATGAAGAAGAGCTGCAGTTTTACGAGGGCATCTTCCCGGAAAGTGAAGCGAAGCTTCCGCCGGCCATCCCGGAACTCCGGCGCCGCCTGCTTTTGAGCGAGCTCATTCTTCACAAGGGCTTAAACCTGCGGTCCGGCGCAAGCCCGCCCAGTCCGGATCAGGCCGCCTACCTGGCGGCGGAGCTTGCCCGTTTTCTCGATCGGGTCGAAACCGAGCGCCTTTCCTTCGAAGGCCTAGCCGCCTTGGTGCCGGAAGATTGCGCAGCCCACTGGCAGGAGACGCTCGCCTTCCTGCAGATCCTGACCGAACATTGGCCGGCGATCCTGGCCGAGGAAGGCTGCATCGATCCCGCTGCCCGCCGCAACCGCCTGCTCGAGGCGCAGGCGGCGGCTTGGCAACGCGTCCCGCCGAAAACGCCAATCCTCGCCGCCGGCTCGACCGGCAGCATCCCGGCGACGACCGATCTTTTAAAAGTCATCGCCAACCTGCCGCGGGGCCGGCTGATCCTGCCCAGCCTCGATCGCCACATGGACGCGGAAAGTTGGGAGGCGATGGACTTCACCCATCCCCAGTTCGGTCTGAAGCAGTTGCTCGATGGGCTCGGCATCGCACGCAAACACGTTCGCGATTGGCCGGGCCACGGCGCATCGGAAAGCCCTCCGGCGCGCGCCGAACTCATCTCCGAACTCATGCGGCCCGCCGAAACGACGCATCACTGGCATCGCTTGAAATCCAATTTCACCGCGGCGCTTAAAGACGTGCTGCGTGTCGAATGCCAGGACCCGACGGAAGAGGCAGGCGCCATCGCACTTCTTCTTCGCCGCGCCCTTGAGGAGACGGACGTCCGCGCCGCCCTCGTGACGCCGGACCGCAAGCTTGCACGCCGGGTTGCCGCCGAACTTCGCCGGTGGGAGATCGAGGTGGACGATTCGGGCGGCACACCCCTTGACGCCACCCCGCCCGGCACCTTCCTGCGCCTTACCGTGCGGCTGATGATGGAAAAGATGGCGCCGGTGGCGCTGCTGGCTTGTTTCAAACACCCGCTTGCGGCCGGCGGGTTGAACCCAGCCCGGTTTTGTACATTAACTCGCCGGCTCGAACGCGCGATCCTCCGGGGACCCCGCCCGGCGCCCGGTTTTGAAGGTCTGAAGCGGGCGTTGAAAGGCGCCAAACAAAAAGAAACGGATGCGCTTGAGGCGTGGCTCTTGGAAACCGAGGCGGCGGCGAAGGCGTTTGCGAGCGCGATGGCGCGGCGCTCCGCGCGTCTCACGGATCTTCTCGATCTCCATGTCGCTTTTTCGGAAGCGCTCGCCGCGACGCCCGAGGATACGGCCGGCCGGCGCCTTTGGGCCGACGAGGCCGGCGAGGCGCTGGCCGACTTCATCGCCGATCTTCGTCAGGCGGCGCGCGGCTTTCCGCAGGTCCACCCGGCCGCCTATGGCGCCCTTTTCGAATCCCTTCTCTCAGGCCACGTCGTTCGTCCCCATCTGGGCCAGCATCCGCGCATCAGCATCCTGGGTCCCCTTGAGGCGCGTCTGCAGCATGCGGACCTCATGATCCTCGGCGGCCTCAACGAAGGCACCTGGCCGCCGGAGACGCAACCCGATCCCTGGATGAGCCGTCCGATGCGCACCGCGTTCGGGCTGCCATTGCCGGAACGCCGCATCGGCCTTTCCGCCCATGATTTTGCGCAAAGCTTAGCCGCCCCGCGCGTCGTACTCACGCGCGCAAGCCGCGTCGACGGCACACCGACGGTGCCGTCGCGCTGGCTGCTTCGCATGGAAAGCATCGCCGGTTCCGGCGATACGGTCGAGGCGAAGGACCTGTTGCGTTGGCGTGAATTTCTCCATCAACCGTCCGCGATTCACCCTATCTCTCCACCGGAACCGAGACCTTCCTTGACTGCGCGGCCGCGTCAATTGTCCGTGACGGCCATTGAGACCTGGATGCGGGACCCTTACGCGATCTACGCCCGCCACGTCTTGAAGCTTAAGCCGCTCGATCCGATCGACGCGGACCCGGGTGCTGCGGATCGCGGCCGGTTCATCCATGCCGCCCTCGACCGTTTCGTGCGCGCCTATCCGGACGGCCTGCCGAAGGATGCGCTCGAAAGACTTTTGAAAATCGGGCGGAAGGAATTCGGTGCTGCGCTTTCCTATCCGGGCGTTGCCGCCTTCTGGTGGCCGCGCTTCGTGCGCATTGCCGATTGGTTTGTCGACATGGAACGCCACCGCTGCGAACGCATCCTTGGTTCGGAAACGGAAGCAAACGGGGTGTTCACCCTCGCAAGCCCCGGCGGCGACTTTACCTTGAGTGCTGCGGCGGATCGGATCGATCGCATCGTCGATGGCGGGCTTTCGATCATCGATTACAAGACCGGCGCGTTGCCGAAAGTTGAGGACATGAAGGCGGGGCTTTCCCCGCAGCTTGCTCTGGAAGCCGTGATCGCCGAGGCGGGCGGGTTTAAGGGCGTATCCGGGGAAACGGTCCGCAAGCTGCTTTATTTCCAACTGAGCGGCGGCGCACCACCGGGCATGGTTCGCGCGTCGAAAGACCCGGATGCGCTGGTGGCCGAAGCCAGAGAGGGGCTGCGGCGTCTAATCGACGCCTTCGAGGATCCGGATGTCCCCTACCTTTCCGAACCCCGGCCCGACGCGGCACCCGCCTACAGCGCCTACGAACATCTGGCCCGGGTGCAGGAATGGACGGATTTGCGCGAGGAGGACGCCTCGTGACGGAAACGAAAACGACGAACCAGCTGACGGCGGCAAACCCGGAAATTTCCGTCTGGGTGCGTGCGAACGCCGGCACCGGCAAGACCCGCGTGTTGACGGATCGCGTGCTGCGCCTTCTCCTCGACGGAACCGCTCCTTCGCGCATTCTCTGTCTCACCTTCACGAAGGCGGCCGCCGCCGAGATGGCGACCCGCCTTTACGAGGAACTGGGGAAATGGGCGCGCATGGAGGATGGTCGGCTTGCCAAGACGTTGCTTCGCTTGCGCGGCACGCCGGCGGCGGCGGAAGACCTGGACGAAGCGCGGCGGCTTTTTACCAGGACCCTCGACGTGCCGGGGGGCTTGAAGATTCAAACGATCCACAGCTTTTGCGAGTCCCTCCTGGCGCGGTTTCCGGTGGAGGCAAGGGTGGTGCCGCACTTTACCGTGATGGACGAACGCACCGCCGCCGAATTGCTGTGCGATGCGCGTGAGGACGTTTTCTGGCAGGCGAGCGAAGGGAAGGATTCGGAACTTACCCGTGCCCTTGAAACCGTGACCGCCAATGTGGCCGAAAGGACGTTTAAAGAGGTGCTGGACGCGCTACTCAAGGAGCAGGGAAAGCTTCGCCGCGGCCTACTCCGCCATGGCGGGCCCGATGGCATGGCGGCGGCGGCGCGCGAGCGTTTGGGCCTCAAGCCGGACGAAGACGAAGCGATGATTCTGGAAAAGGCCGCGAAGAAGACGGCCTTCGACGGCAAGGCGCTGCGTGCCGTCGCCGCGGCTTTGTGCGAAGGTGGCAAGACCGATCGTGCGCATGGCGAGACGATCCAAGCCTGGCTCACGACGCCGGATAAACGGGTCGCGACCTTCGATGCCTATCTCGGCGCCTTCTTTACGGAAGGCGGCGCAGGGAAACGGTTCAAAAAGCTCGTCACCGTCGAAACGTTGAAACGCTGCCCGGGCGCGGCAGACATCCTGGCGGTAGAGGCCGACCGTCTCGAAATCGTACGAGAAAAACGGAACGCAACGATCCTGGTCGCGGCAACCGCCGCCCTCCTGCATCTCGGCCGCGCCCTTCTCGAGGCTTACGACGCCTTGAAACGGAAGGCCGCCCTTCTCGATTACGACGACCTCATTTTAGAAGCGCGGCGCCTTTTGGAACGCGAGGGAATTGCGCCCTGGGTGCTTTTCAAGCTCGATGGCGGCATCGATCACATCCTGGTGGACGAGGCGCAGGATACGAATCCCGACCAGTGGCGGGTGATTGCCAGCCTGGCGTCGGAATTCTTCACCGGCGCCGGCGCCAGAGAGGCGCACCGCACCGTCTTTGCGGTCGGCGACGTCAAGCAATCGATCTTCAGTTTTCAGCGCGCCGATCCACGCTCTTTCGGAGAGATGCGCGATCATTTTGCGGCCCGCGTGCAGGCGGCGGCCGAAAGATGGCGGGACGTGCCGCTCGAACTTTCCTTTCGTTCCGCGCCCGTGATCCTGAAGGCGGTCGATGCGATCTTTCGCACAAGCGAGGCGCGCGATGGCGTTTCCCTGGAAGGGGAAAAAATCGAACATGACCCCGCACGCACGGGCCAGGCCGGTCTAGTCGAAATCTGGCCCACGGAAGCCGAGGGCAAGAAGGCCACCGTCACGCCCTGGACGCTGCCGCTCAAACAAGAGCCCACGAACGCACCGGAAAAACGGCTTGCCAGAAAGATCGCGATCCAAATCCGCAAATGGCTGGATACGAAGGAAACGCTTCCTTCCCGCAACCGTGCGATCCGTCCCGGCGACGTGCTCGTCTTGGTGCGCAGGCGCGAGCGTTTCTTTGAGGAACTCGTACGCGAGTTGAAAGCCCAGAATATTCCGGTGGCCGGCACGGATCGCCTGGTGCTGACGAATTACCTTGCCGTGCGCGATCTGATCGCGTTCGGCCGTTTCGTTCTTCTGCCGGAGGACGACTTGACCTTGGCGAGCGTTTTAAAAAGCCCGCTCGTCGGTCTGGACGAGACGGCGCTTTTCGATCTCGCCCATGAACGCGAAGGGTCGCTTTGGGACGCGTTGTCCGCTCGGCATGGGGAACGCGAGGATTTTTCCGTCGCCCATGCGATGCTTGCGGCGAATCTGGCAAAGGCGGATTACGTCCCACCTTTCGAGTTCTACGCCTCGCTCTTGGGTCCGGGGCGCGGACGCGAGCATCTGATCAGCCGCCTTGGGCGCGAGGTGAACGACCCGATCGACGAATTCTTGAATCTCGCCCTTTCTTACGAAAAAGTGCATGCGCCCGCGATGGAAGGCTTCCTCCATTGGATTGCGGCTGGCGAAGCGGAAATAAAACGCGACCTCGAACAGGACCGTGATGAGGTGCGCGTCATGACGGTCCATGGCGCGAAAGGATTGGAAGCGCCGATCGTCTTCCTGCCCGACACCTGCCGGATGCCCGGGAAAAGAGATGCGCCGCTTTTCTGGCTCGGCGCGAAGGACGCGCCTGCCGCTGCGCTCTGGGTACCGCGCCGCGCCCATGAGGAAAAGGTGGCATGCGCCGCGCGCGAGGCGCAGCGCATGCTACGCGATCAGGAATACCGGCGTCTTTTATACGTGGCGCTGACGCGTGCCGAAGACCGTCTCTACGTCGCCGGATGGGAGCCGCGGCAGCCGGGCTGCTGGTACGACCTCATCGCCAAGGGGCTGGAAAAGCGCATGCGTCCGGTCCCGCTTGCCATTGGCGGCGAGGGGTTGCGGTTCGAGGAAGACCAAAAGGCAGATGCCGGCAAGGGAGGAGGCGCCGAAGCCATCGTCTCCGAAGTTGGTGGCCTGCCGGCATGGGCTTGCCATCCGGCGCCGCCGGAGCCTCTTACGTCCCGCATGCTTACGCCATCGAAATTGGAAGGGAGCGCGCCCGCCGTCCGCTCACCCGTGGGCGAGGACTTAGGCCAGCGCTTCCATCGCGGCCGGATCGTTCATCGCCTGCTTCAGTTCCTGCCCGAACTCGCAGTGCCTGAGCGCCCGAGCGCCTGTCGGAGCTACCTCTCCGAGAAGCGTCACGCCTTGAAGCAAGACGACCAGCAAGCGATGGCGAAGGAAGTGCTCGCCATTCTCGAGACCGGGGCTTTCGCGCCTCTTTTTGGTCCGGGCAGTCGTGCGGAGGTGCCGATCATCGGCGAAATCAACGGCCAGGCGATCGCCGGTCAGGTGGATCGACTCCTTGTCACGGAAGAAACGGTTCTTGTGGTCGATTACAAAACGCAGCGCGAACCACCCGCCACACCGGAAGCGACGCCGGAAATGTACCTTCGGCAGATGGCGGCATATATGAGTCTACTTTCGAAGATTTTTCCGGAGCGGGAAACGCGCGCGGCGTTGTTGTGGACGGACGGCCCTAACCTCATGCCATTAAAGGAGGAATTTCTTCGTCCTTACGCGCCTTGACGCTCTATCTGGCACTACCTAGATTCTAGCCAGCCGAAACCACGCGGGATGAAGGAATGAATATCGCCCATGTGACGGATGCGTCCTTCGACAAGGACGTCCTTCAGGCCGGCGGTCCGGTGCTTGTCGATTTTTGGGCCGAGTGGTGCGGACCCTGTAAACAGATCGCACCGATCTTGGAAGAAATCGCTCAAGAGATGGACGACCGCGTATCGATCGCCAAAGTCGACATCGACAGCAATCCGCAAATACCAACGCGCTATGGGGTCCGGGGGATTCCGACCCTCATGCTGTTCAAGGACGGCGAGGTTGCCGGCATGCGCGTCGGCGCCATGGCGAAAGGCAAAATCGAGGAATGGATCGAATCGATCCTTTGAACCAAGGCTCGCCCGAAGAAGCTTAAAAGAAACCCCGCCAATGAGCGGGGTTTTTTAAGGCCCTAGGACCGCCTTTTGCCGGCGGCCTCAAGGATCGCATCCGCAAACTCGCTTAAATAGACGGATCCCTTGACCGTGCGCTGGACCAGCACGTTCCGCCGGTCGGCCTCGTCCCGCTTGCGCCGCGCCAGCTCGAGGCGGCCCAGCCGATCGAGCGCCCGGGTCACCGCTGGTTTCGAAATGTTCAAGGATTTGGCAATCCCCCGCACCGTGTGGGGCGGCGGCGTCAGATAGATGGTGAGCAGGATCGCCATCTGCCGGGTCGTCAGATCCGGCGCCTCCTTCTTGAGGCTTTGGACGATCGTCTCCCGCCAGAAATGCAGCGCCGAGACGGGCTCGAATTCGATCGCCATAGGAAAACGATGCGGTCGTTTCGGTTGCGTAACTTATTCCACCACAAAGCACACGCCCGAACAAGGCGTGCCGCCGAAATGGGGCTTTGCGAATATGCTAGTTTGCCGATGAACAAACGAAAGGGAGGCGAAGACAGCGTGGCGGAAAAAGATTTCGATCCGGATTTTCCGTTTGCCGGCATACGCGTGGTCGAGCTCGCCCAGGGCATCGCCGCACCCGGCGCCAGCGGACTGCTTGCTGCCTACGGGGCGGACGTCGTCAAGGTCGAGGACGCAAAAGGCGACTGGTCGCGCCGCCTTGGCCAGGCCTTCGAAGGGCAAAGCGCCACCTTCGTCGCCGGCAACCGGGGCAAGCGAAGCCTGGCCCTCGACCTTCGCAGCCAAGACGCGCGTGGGATTTTAGAGAAGCTCGCCGCGCGCGCCGACGTGCTGATCCAGAACTTCCGCCCGGGCATCATGGATCGCCTTGGGCTGGGAGATCCGGCGCTCAAATCCCTAAATCCCGGACTCATTTATGTCTCCTTGACCGGTTTCGGAGAGGAAGGCCCCTATCGGGACCGGGCTGCGACCGACTCGATCGTCCAAGCGGTGAGTGGGATCTTAAATCTCAATCGCGGCCCCGACGGTGTGCCCCACAAGATGCCGATCCCGATCGTCGACCTGGCGGCGGCGCTCAATCTCTTTCAGGCGATCGCGATGGCGCTCTTCGTGCGTGAGAAGACCGGCCGGGGCCGCCACCTTCGAACAAGCCTGCTCGAGACGGCGGCCTGGCTTCAGGCGGGTGGCCTCGCCGAACACGTGGCCACGGGCGGCAAGCCGCCCGGAAAGCTCGCCGTGCCCCGCGCCATCGTGGCCACGGAAGATGGCCTGCTTGCCGTCGTGGCGCTGGAAGACGGTCAGTTTGCAAGGCTCTGTAAGGCGATCGGACGGGAGGCGCTCGCGAGAGACCCCCGCTTCTCAAGCGCCGATGGCCGCCTGGCGAACGAGGCCGAGCTGTTGCCACTGCTCGAAGCGCGCTTTATTGAGAAGCTGACCGCCGAATGGACCGCGGCGCTGGCGGCGGCCGACGTGCTCCATGCGCCGGTGAACGATTTTGAGGCCTTCCTCGCCGATCCGCAAGTGGCCGCAAGTGGGCTGTTTGCTTGGGGGACACAACCCGGCATGGGCCGCCTGCCGCTTCCCCATGTGATGGGTGCGAAACCGTTCACGGACGAGGACAGCGCCATGCAGGCGCCGGCCTTGGGCGCGCACGGCCGCGCGGTGCTCGAGGAAATCGGGCTCGATGAGGACGCGATCGAACGGCTGCATGCCGAAGGGTGCGTGCGTATCCCCGCTGCTTCTTAGAACAGACCTACCGCGCCGAAGCCGCCGGTGAGGCGGAAAAGCACGAAGCCGGCACTTACCAGAAAGCCTAACAACGGCACCCAGGCCGGCACCGTGCGGATGCCGGCGGGCGCCGGCCCCTTTCGTTTGATCCGAAGCAGCGAGAAATTCACAAGCGCAAAGATGGTGAGCGTCACGACCGAGGTCGTCTCGGCAAGGGTCGTCAAGGGGAGCCAGAGCGCCAGCGCCATAAGGAGCGCCGTCACCAGCGCCGTGGCGAAAAGCGGCGTGCGAGTGAAGCCGTGCACGCGGCTTAAGCCGGCCGGCAGCCAGCCCCGGGCGCTCAACCCGTAAAGCACGCGGGCGGCCATGATGATCTGGATGAGCGCGCCGTTCAGCATGGCAACAATCGCAATGAAGCTGATGGCCGCCGAGGAAGCACCCGTCGTCGCTTCGAACAGACGGGCCAGCGGCGCATCGCTTGCGGCAAGCTCAGCCACCGGCAGCGCCACGACGGCAAGCACACTCACGAGGATGTAAAGCAGCGTCGTGATGCCGAGCGTGATCAGGATCGCAAGCGGCAGGTTGCGGCGAACGTTCTTCACCTCTTCGGCGACGTTCACCATGTCCTCGAACCCGATGAAGGCATAGAAGGCGAGCACCGCACCGAACAGGATGCCAAGCCACGCGTGCGCTTCGATGGGCGGCAGAAACTCCGGCAAGCGCGCGACCACCTCCGGGAACCGATCGAAGCCGCCGCCGATGATGGCAAGAAGCCCGCCGATCTCGACCAGCGTGATGAGGCAGGCGACAAGAACCGATTCGGTGATCCCCCAACCGGCGATCGCGCCCAGTACGAGCACGACGGCAACGATGATCAGCCAGTCGGGTGCGGCGATGAATTCATGGAAATAGCCGACGAAGCCATGAACGATCGCACCGCTGGAAACGGTCCCGGCCGTAATCACGAGCAGGCCGACCAGCGTGGCAAGGCTCCGAAGGCCGGTGCCGGCATGGACGTAGACCGCCTCGCCGGCGCTGGTGGGAAGGCGCCCCGCCAGCTCGGCAAAGGAAAAGGCGGTGAAGGCGGCCATCAGCGAGGCGACGAGGAAGGCGATCGGCGCATAAAGGCCCGCCATGCCCGCCACCTTGCCGATCAGCACGTAGATGCCGGCGCCGACGGTGGTGCCGAGCCCATAAAGCGTGATCATCGGCAGCGTCAGGCTGCGCTTCAGTGTTGGCTCGACGGCCATTGCGATGGTTCGCCCTTAAAGCCGGTCGATCTCGTATTCCTCGCAGGAATAACCGAGCTGGGAGAGCCCTTCCTCGAGGTGGTCGCCCAAGAGCGGCGTGCCGACCAGATAGGCGACGATCTTTTCGTCATGGGCGTTGCGCGCCTCTTCGAGCATCTCCGGCCAGTCCTCCGCCGTATAGTCCTCGCGTCCCAGCCACATCAACGCCAGCAACTCGATGCTCTCGTCCTCGTTCAGGAGTTCGAGCGCGCTCACCAGTTCCTGAAAGGTGGGATCGTCCGCATAGTCCTCGAGGATTTCGATGTTCTTGTCGTCGGTCGGGTTGTCCCCGGTGTCCAGGCCTGCCGGTGCGACCTTCACGTCGAACTCGCGGGCCTTGATGATGATGTAGCAGACCTTCTCCGGGCTGATATTCAGCACGCCCTCATCGTCGTCCGGCATGTCCTTGTCGTTCGGCTCAACCACGTCTTCTTCCTTGAACCAGGATTCTATTGTGCAGATGCTTGAATGGGTACGAGGGTGACCGTGATGTAATCGGGATAATCGTTATCGGAACCGGATGCCGAATCGATCACCCAGCCGACCCCGCCACCCAGGATGATGTTTCCCCATGTCGAACCTTCGATTTCCGAATCCAGGTATCCGGTAGCCGTTTGGTAGCCATCCTTCTTGCACGTTACCTGGATGTCGTGCTTCGTCTTCTCCACCGAAATCCCTCCCGGCGTCATGACTTGCCCGATGTTTCGGTTGTTCTGGCTCAGATTGCACACGGCGCCCGGTGGATTGGAATTTACCGTGATCGTATCCGTCGAGCCCGAAATGACCGAAGCACAGCCTGCCAATAAACAGGCAGACATAGCCACGCTCAAAACTTTTGCTTCTTTCATAGCTTCCCCCTAAGTGGATGATTCCACCCTTGATATGGGTGGTTTTTGTCCTCATCTGGATTCAAAACCAAGACTTACCGACCCTAGCATTGACCGAGCAGGATCGGCCACATCGCTTTCAAAAACTTGAATTTCGGTTGATTCTAGGCGCTTTCGCGCCCGCGCGGCTTCCCATTAGAATGCTTTCATGCGCACGCCGGAACGGATCGTCTGCCTCACGGAAGAGACCGTGGAAACGCTCTACCTGCTTGGCGAGGAGGACCGCATCGTCGGCATCAGCGGCTACACGGTGCGCCCGCCCCAGGCGCGTCGTGACAAGCCGAAGGTAAGCGCCTTTACCTCGGCGAAGATCGAGAAGATTCTCGAACTTGGGCCCGATCTCGTGCTCACCTTCTCCGACCTCCAGGCCGACATCGTCGCCGATTTGGTCCGCCGCGGTATCGAGGTGCATGCCTTCAACCAGCGTGACCTCGACGGAATCTTACGCATGATCGAGACCTTGGGGATGTTGATCGGGGCAGGGGAGCGTGCGGAACGGTTGATCGCAAGACTAAATGCCGGGCTCAATGATGCGCGTAAGCGCGCCGCCCGACTCCCCAAGCATCCGAAGGTCTTCTTCGAGGAATGGAACGAGCCCCTGATCAGCGCCATCGGCTGGGTGTCCGAACTGATCGCGATTGCGGGCGGCGAAGACATCTTCGCCGAACGTGCGGGCGGCAAGGCTGCGAAGGACCGCTTCGTCACCCACGAGGAGGTTATCGCCCGTGCGCCGGACATCGTCATCGGTTCGTGGTGCGGGAAACGCTTCGTACCCGAAAAGGTGCGCGCCCGGCCCGGCTTCGATCGTGTGCCGGCGATCAAAGCCAGCGAGCTTCACGAGATCAAGTCCTCCATCATCCTGCAGCCGGGCCCGGCCGCGCTCACCGATGGGCTCAACGCACTGCAGGCGATCATCGCCCGCTGGGCGGAGGGTTGAGGTTCCTACCTCCATCCCTGTTAACTATGCCCTGTTAACCGCGACATAATCATCCTGGCTTATCCTTGACCTGCTACCGCGACGGGCACGCCTCGGGGTTTGGCTCTGCAGGCATTCGGGTGGGCAGCGATGAGAATTAAGCGACGCAAGGACGGCGGCATCTGCGCCGACCAGATTCGCGAGGAGCTTTGCGAGATTCTGCGCAGCGACTCAAGGGACGAGCCGGTCTGCTCCCCCAACTGTCCGCACGCGAGCCCGGAGCATTGCTCGCGCCACTGCCCCGATATCCCCCGGATGATATCCAGCGACCCGGAGAACCATCCCCTGGAAAGCGTCATCGCGCCCCTGGTTTACGAGCTGAAGCGGCTCGAGGCCTTCCACCCCTGCTGGTCCTGCGGGGGTCACAACGGTTCCGACGGCAAGCTGTGGAAGATCCCGCGGGTCTGGTTCTATTGCGAATCGGTGGTGCACCTGCGCGTGCTCGCCGATGCGGTCAAGGAGCTTTACCTGGCCGAGAAGCTGAGCGTTCCCTGGCGCGTGGTGCTGACCTTCTCCGACGACGACAACGCGGACACGACTTTTTCGCTGGAGCCCAACCTCGACCGCGAGTGCCCCTTGTTGCCTGTCCTGCAGCGCGACGTCGACACGGTCGCCGAACACCTGCGCGATGTGGTGTTCACCAAGGTGCGAAAGCTTTCGCGCATGGTGCGCTAGATGGCGCTTGGTCTCAGCCCCACCGCCCTCGCCGCCTTGCAGCGGGACCCGCGCACGCCCGTCGAGGGGCGCATGAACGCCACCGCCTACACCGCACGGATCGTGATCCCCGATTACGGCGCGCGCATCGAGCGGCACTATGGCCGGCGCCTGAGTATGCTCGACGTGGACTTCCCGTTTCGCCACTTCGGACTGTCGATCGCGTTCGAGACGCCCGTCGAACTCGCGGTCCACGACGACGGGCGGCGCTTGGACGAGGGCCTGCGCGCGCTGCTCCATTGCTTCGGCCCATTGACGCTCAGCAACGCTTACCTGCCCGACCGCGAGCGCGCGAGCAGCCAGCGCAATGTGTTCCCGTCCTTGAGTTTCCACATCGACCGCGGCCACACCCAGGATGACGGCATCTCGCTGTTCTGGCGCGACCCCTTCGATCCGGTGCAGTGCCAGCCGCGCAGCTCCTCGACGCTGGTACTCGCCAACGCCGCCGCCTATCTCCAGGCGGTCAAGGAGGGCCACGGCGAACACAAGTTCAGGCCGCTATATCAGCTGTTCGAGGACCAGGACATCGACCCGCTGTTCGGCGAGGTGATGGTCGAGCTGGGCTGGCGCGCGCCGGAAGGCGTGGGCGAGATCTCGCTCATCGATAATCTCACGATGCTGCACGCCAGCCACTACGCGCACCCCGAGCACAAGGGCTACCCGATCGCGGTCAGGTACCTCTTCTAGATTCTCCCGAAGTCAGACCACCCGGTCCGGCTTGTGACGCGAGCCGCCGCGAAGGTCTGGAGCTAGGTCTCACTGGAGATGATCTGCACGGCCTCAAACTCCTCGAACCTTGGTGGGCCTAAATACAGAGCTTTTCCGCCGCCTGCATGGGCATGTGCTTTACGAAAAGCTTCGGACCTTGTCCAGGCCTCAAAGTGATCTGCCGTCTCCCAAATTGAATGGGAAACATAGAGCGTGTGATCCGCTTCCTCTGGGCCTCGGAGGAGGTGAAACTCGACGAAGCCGGGAACCGCGTGAAGATGACTGTCCCGTTCGGCCCACATGCGCCCAAACGCCATCTCTTCGCCCTTCACGATGGAGAATCTGTTCATGGCTATAAACATTGTTGCTTCCCCTTCACCATGGATTTTACTGCGCGTGTCTTCTCACTTATGTCGGTAGCCTTTTCCCCGGGTGCCGGATCAATTACGGCTTGGAAAGCGACTTCCTGAACCGGCGATCCCGTTTAAGATGCCACTCTCGACGCATGGCTTCCCCGCGCGTAGCATACCGCTCGGCATAAAGAAGAACCCACTTGCGTCCTCGCGTCGAGCGCGCGCCCTTGCCTGAATTGTGCTCGCCAATCCGGCGCACCGGATCCGTGGTCCAACCCACATAGGTGCGATACCCGCCCTTGCCGTCGCTTCCCAGGATATAGACGAAACAAGCCATTGAACGGCCAGTATTATTGAAGACGAACCCAGACAAGTTCACAGCAGACGGGGTCGGCGGTACTCCAAAGGGTCTTGGTTTTAAAAAATTAACGCATTCGCACTACGTTCGGCGAACGTTGCTTCGCGTATGCAGTTGGGCATCTTTTACACGAAAGAGAAGAATTTTGATGGATCAGAAATCACTTTATGAGCGTCTTGGCGGTTACGCGGGTATTACCGCTTTTGCCAATGATTTGCTGCCACGTTTACAAGGCGATTCTCAATTGGGCCGTTTCTGGCAGAATCGAGGAGACGATGGCATTGCGAGAGAGAGGCAACTGCTGATCGATTATTTATGCGCAAACGCCGGTGGGCCGATGTACTACACCGGCCGGGACATGAAGACATCCCATGAAGGCATGAAAATCAGTGAAAGGGATTGGTCCATATTCCTTGAACATGCCGGTGTCACCATGAAGGCGTTGCAAATCCCCCAGCAGGAATGCGACGACATTGCTGCGTTTGTCTCGAGCTTGAAAGGCGATATCGTCGAGGCACAGGCAAACGCCTGACAAGGCAAATCCATAAATAAAGACGAGTTGGCGGAGGGGGTGGGATTCGAACCCACGATAGGGCGTTGACCCTATACGCACTTTCCAGGCGCGCGCCTTCAACCGCTCGGCCACCCCTCCCGGGCCGCCACCATTGCGCAATCGCCTATAGGCGCGCAAGGGGGTGCGCGAAGCCGCTAGAAGTCTTAAAATCGAAAAGCAAGGCGGGCCCGGACAAGGGCCCGGACAAAGGAAGAGATAAATTGCTTCGACGCATTCGAAAAGCCGGTCGCTATCTGGGTTGGGTGTTCCTCGTGCTGGCGCTGCTTGCCTTCGGCGGCGCGCTCCAACCTTGGATCCAGGGCGAGGCCTTCGCCTCGCTTGCCCTTGGTGAGCTTTGGTTTCGCCTGGATACTGGAAGCCTGAATGCGCTTCAGGCTTCCGTCCAGCGCTACCTCCACCCGACCATCTGGGAATACGGCGCGACGCCCGTCCTGTTGCAGCCGGCCTGGCTCGTCTTCGGCGTGATCGGCGGCTTGCTCGCCTGGTTCCTAAGGCGGGCTTAAAGCTTCAATCCTCGCCGGCCTTCAAGGCCTCGAGGAAGGCGCGCTTCGGGATCTCCACATTGCCGAACTCGCGCATCTTCTTCTTCCCCTTCTTCTGTTTCTCAAGCAGCTTCCGTTTGCGCGTCACGTCGCCGCCATAGCATTTCGCGGTGACGTCCTTCCTCAGTGCGCTCACCGTTTCGCGCGCGATGACCTTGCCGCCGATCGCCGCCTGCAACGCCACCTTGAACAACTGTCTTGGGATCAGCGTCTTTAAGCGCTTGCACATGGCCCGCCCGCGGGCCTCCGCGTGGCCCCGGTGGACGATCATCGCCAGCGCGTCGACCAGCTCACCATTCACGAGGATGATCAGCTTCACGAGCTCCCCTTCCTTGTAGCCGTCCATCACGTAATCGAAACTCGCATAGCCGCGCGAGACGCTCTTCAGCCGGTCGTAGAAGTCGTAGACGATCTCGTTCAAGGGCAGCCGATAGACGACCATCGCGCGGTTGCCTGCGTAAGTGAGCTCGATCTGCACGCCGCGTCGTTCCGTACACAATTGCAGGACTGCGCCAAGATAATCGTCGGGAACCAAGATCGTCGTCTTGATCCAGGGCTCCTCGATCTTGGTGATCCTCACCGGATCCGGCAGATCGGCCGGGTTGTGAAGCTCCTTCACTTCGCCATCGTTGAGATGAACACGGTAAATGACGGAAGGCGTCGTCGTAATCAAATCGAGGTTGAACTCACGCTCGAGCCGCTCGGTGATGATCTCCATGTGCAGCAGGCCCAAAAAGCCGCAGCGGAAACCGAAGCCAAGGGCGGCCGAGGTCTCCGCCTCATAGACGAAGCTCGCATCGTTCAGGCCAAGCTTGCCTAAGCTCTCCCGAAGCTGGCCGAAATCGGCCGCATCCATCGGAAAGAGGCCGCAGAAGACGACCGGCACGCTCGGCTTGAAGCCGGGCAGCGGCGTAAGCGCGGGCCGTTCCGCGTCGGTGATCGTATCGCCGATGCGGCAATCCGCCACCGCCTTGATGCTGGCGGTGAAAAAACCAATCTCGCCGGGACCAAGCGCTTCAACCGTCTCCTGTTTCGGCGTATAGACGCCGACGCGATCGATCGTATAGCTCGCATCCGTCGCCATCATGCGAATCTTCTGGCCCCGTTTCAGCTCGCCATCGAGGATGCGGACCAGGATGACGACGCCGAGATAGGCGTCGTACCAGCTGTCGACGAGAAGGGCGCGAAGCAGCGCCTTGAATTCGCCCTTTGGCGCCGGCAGGCGGTGGATGAGCGCCTCCAGCACTTCTTTCACGCCCTCGCCGGTCTTCGCCGAGGCCAGAAGCGCACCTTCCGGATCGAGGCCGATCACGTTCTTCAACTGGCCCTTCACCCGCTCCGGCTCAGCGGCCACGAGGTCGATCTTGTTCAGCATGGGCACGATCTCGTGGTCGTTCTCGATCGCCTGATAGACGTTGGCCAGCGTCTGGGCCTCCACCCCCTGGCTCGCATCGACGATGAGAAGCGACCCTTCGCATGCCGCCAGCGACCGGCTCACCTCATAGGCGAAGTCGACGTGGCCGGGCGTGTCCATGAGGTTAAGCTCGTAAACATTGCCGTCGTCTGCCTGGTAGTTGAGGCGCACGGAATGGGCCTTGATGGTGATGCCGCGTTCGCGTTCGAGCTCCATCGTATCTAGGACCTGCTCGCGCAACTCGCGCTTCGTCAAGCCGCCGCAAAGCTGGATCAGGCGGTCGGCCAGCGTCGATTTCCCGTGGTCGATATGGGCGATGATCGCGAAATTTCGGATGAATTTGAGTTCCGTCATCGGGGCCTTATAGGGTCGCCTGCCCCCTTAGGCAATGACGGGATCGGGTTTCAAGCCGCCTCCAACTCGAAGGCCGCCTTGATGAGCGCCCGGGTATAGGCGTCGCTTGGCTGGGCGAAGATCCGTTCCGCCGGTCCCGCCTCGATCAAATGGCCGTCCTTCAGCACGATGACTTCGTCGGCAAGCGCGCGGACGACTTTTAAGTCATGGCTGATGAAAATATAGGCGAGCCCGTGGCGGGCTTGGAGGTCGCGCAGCAGATCGACGATCTGCGCCTGGACGGAACGGTCGAGCGCGGACGTTGGCTCGTCGAGCACCAAGAGTTTCGGCTTCAGCACGATGGCCCGGGCGATCGCCACCCGCTGGCGCTGGCCGCCGGAGAACTCATGGGGATAGCGGTGCCGCGTTTCCGGGTCGAGCCCGACCTCGCGAAGGGCGGCTTCGATGAGTGCGACCCGCTCTTCCGGGATGCCGCCGAGTTTATGGACGCGAAGCCCTTCCTCGATGATCTGCCCGATCGACATGCGCGGGCTTAGGCTCGAGAAGGGATCCTGGAAGACGATCTGCATTTCCTTTCGAAGCGGCTGCAGTTCGTTTTGGCGAAGCCGCTTCAAATCGCGGCCGTCGAGTTGGATCTTCCCTTCGCTTTTCTGCAGGCGGAGGAGTGCAAGCGCCAGCGTCGTCTTGCCGGACCCGCTTTCGCCGACGATGCCAAGCGTGTGGCCGGCGCGAACGGAAACGGAAATGCCGTCCACCGCCTTTACGTAATTGACGGTGCGTCTGAGTAGCCCCTTCTTGATCGGGAACCAGACGCGTACCCCCTCGCCGGTCATGACGACAGGCGCGGACGGATCGGGATGATTAGGCTTGCCACTTGGTTCCGCCGCCAGCAGCATCTTCGTGTAGGCATGCTTGGGCGCCTCGAAGAGCCGCTCGGTTGCTTCCGTCTCGACGATCCGGCCTTCATGCATGACGGCAATGCGGTCCGCCATCTTGCGTACGATCCCCAAATCGTGGGTGATCAGCAGCATCGCCATGCCGAGCTTTTCCTTCAACTCTTTCAGAAGCTTCAATATTTGTGCCTGGATCGTGACGTCGAGCGCCGTCGTCGGCTCGTCGGCGATCAAAAGGTCCGGCTCGTTGGCCAGCGCCATCGCGATCATGATGCGCTGACGCTCGCCGCCGGAAAGCTGGTGCGGGTAGGCGTCGAGACGGCTTTCCGGATCCTTGAGCTGGACGAGGCGAAGCAGCTCGAGCGTGCGCGCCTCCGCCGCCTTGTTCGCAAGCCCCTTGTGGAGCGCCAGCGTCTCGCCGATCTGCTTGCGGATGGTGTGCAGCGGATTTAGGGACGTCATCGGCTCCTGGAAGATCATGGCGATGCGCCCGCCGCGCAAGCGTTGAAGTTCACCATGCGGTGCGCCGATCACTTCGCGCCCTTCGATACGGATGCTGCCTTTCGGGTGGCGCGCATAAGGGGTGGGAAGAAGCTGCAGGATCGAAAGCGCGGTCACGGATTTGCCGGACCCGCTTTCGCCGACCAGCGCCAACGTCTCGCCCTTGTGAATCGTAAGCGAGACCTCGCGCACGGCTTCCACCGCCTTCGCACCATGGCCGAAGACGACGGACAGGTTTTTGATTTCGACGAAGGGGATCATGGCCGGGTCTTCCTTGGATCGAAGGCATCCCGCACCGCTTCGCCGACGAAGATCAGCAGCGTCAGCATGAGGGCGAGCACGAGGAAGCCACCGATTCCAAGCCAGGGCGCCTGCAGGTTCGCCTTGCCTTGGGCGAGCAACTCACCAAGCGATGCAGATCCCGGCGGCAGACCGAAGCCTAAGAAGTCGAGCGATGTGAGCGTCGTGATCGACCCGCTCAGGATAAAAGGAAGGAAGGTAAGCGTCGCGACCATGGCGTTGGGAAGCACGTGGCGGAACATGATCGTCAGGTTCCTGACCCCAAGGGCGCGCGCGGCACGCACGTAGTCGAAGTTCCTGGCCCGGAGAAACTCCGCGCGCACGACACCGACCAGTGTCATCCAGCTGAACAGCAGCATGATGCCGAGCAGCCACCAGAAGTTCGGCTCAACCACGCTCGAGAGAATGATCAGCAGGAACAGCACCGGAAGCCCCCCCCAGATCTCGATGAAGCGCTGGGAGAGTAGGTCCGTCCAGCCGCCGAAATAGCCTTGGACGGCACCGGCCGCGACGCCGACGATCGAACTGAACAGCGTGAGCGCAAGCCCGAACAGGACGGAAATCCGAAACCCATAGACGATGCGGGCCACGACGTCCCGGCCTTGGTCGTCCGTGCCGAGCCAGTTCTCAGGCGACGGCGGCGCCGGCGCCGGCTGGGGTAGCTCGTAGTTGATCGTCCTCGGCCCGTATTCGATGAGCGGCCAGACAAACCAGCCCTTCGCGTCGATCAGGCCGATGACATAGGGGTCCCGGTAGTCGGCCTCGGTCTCGAACTCGCCGCCGAAGGCGGTTTCGGTGTAACGCTCGAACACCGGGAAATAGATCCCTTCGTCGTAGTAGACGACGAGCGGCCGGTCGTTCGCGACGATCTCCGCGAACAGGCTCGCGAAGAAAAGCGCAAGAAAGATCCACAACGACCAGAAACCGCGCCGGTTCGCGCGGAAATTGTGAAGCCGTCGGCGTGTGAGTGGCGTGATGCGAATGCCGAAGAACCGGTCTTCCATCCTGCTCATACCTCGCGCGTATCGAAGTCGATGCGGGGATCGACGACGACATACATGAGATCGCCGAGCAGATTCATCAGCAATCCGATCAGCGTGAAGAAGTAGAGGGTGGCGAACATCACCGGGTAGTCGCGGTTGATGGCTGCCTCGAATCCGAGCAGGCCGAGGCCATCGAGCGAGAAGATGACCTCAATCAGCAACGCGCCCGTAAAGAGGACGCCGATGAACGCGCTCGGGAATCCCGCGATCACGATCAGCATCGCGTTCCGAAAGACGTGACCATAAAGTACGCGGTGCTTCGTCAGTCCCTTCGCCCGCGCGGTCACGACGTATTGCTTGTTGATTTCCTCGAGGAAAGAATTCTTGGTGAGCATGGTAAGGCCCGCGAAGCCGCCGATGACCATGGCCAGCACCGGCAACGCGATGTGCCAGAAGTAATCCAGAATGCGCGCCGGCCAGTCGAGTTCGTGCCAGTTCTCGGAGGTAAGGCCACGCAGGGGAAAGATATCCACGAAGCTGCCGCCCGCTAGCAGCACGATCAGCAGAATCGCAAACAGGAAGCTTGGAATCGCATAGCCGACGATGACGACGGAACTCGTCCACACATCGAACGGGGAGCCGTCCCGGACTGCTTTTGCGACGCCCAAGGGGATGGAGATCAGATAGACCAAAAGCGTCGTCCAGAGGCCTAGCGAAATGGAGACCGGCATCTTGTCGAACACAAGATCGACGACGGAACGGTTGCGGAAGTAACTTTCGCCGAAGTCGAAGCGTAAGTACCCCTTCATCATGACGAAGAAACGCTCATGGGCGGGCTTGTCGAAGCCGTAAAGCTTCTCGATGTGCTTGACGAACTCCGGGTCCAATCCTTGGGCGCCGCGATACTTGCTGGTTGCGCTTTCTGTCGTGGCCCGCGTCTTCGCCGATTCGCGGATCGGCGCTTCGCCGGTGGACGTGCCGGCGATCCGGGCCGTTGCGCCTACGTCGATGCCCTGGATTTGCGCGATCAAGCGCTCGACGGGGCCGCCGGGGGCGACCTGCACGACGATGAAGTTGACGACCATGATCCCGAAAAGCGTCGGGATGATCAGGAGAAGCCGTCGCAGGATGTAGGCGAGCATGGCGTTTTTTAGGTCTTAAGGCTTGGCGGGCTGGTTGCGGTAAGAGCGAAGTGCCGCGTCCTTCTCAGGCGCGATCCACCAGTCGTTGAAACCGAGCGCGTATTTCGGCGGGTGCTCCGGCCGGCCGAAGCGGTTCCAGTAGATCACCCGGAAGTGGCGGATGTGCCAATGGGGCACGACGTAGTGACCCCACAGAAGGACGCGATCCAGCGCCCGGGTCCGGGCGATCAGGCCGCCACGATCCGGCGCGTTGATGAGACTTTCGATAAGCGAATCCACGACCGGGTCACGGATCCCGATGAGGTTGCGGCTGCCCGGGATCTCCGCCGACCGGCTCGACCAGAAATCACGCTGTTCGTTGCCGGGTGAAAGCGATTGTCCGAAGGAGGCGACCGTCATGTCGAAATCGAAGTCGTTGAACCGGTTTTGATACTGAGAGGGATCGACGGTGCGCACCCGCACGTCGATGCCAAGCCGCTTTAGGTTTCGCACATAGGGCAGCACGACCCGCTCGAAGGAGGGGTCCACCAGCATGACCTCGAAGGTAAGGGGCACGCCTGTCCCGGCATTGACCAGGACTTGATCGCGCACGACCCAGCCTGCCGCTTCTAAAAGACCGAAGGCGGCGCGTAAGTTAGCCCGGATGTTACCGGTTCCGTCCGTGGCAGGCGGCACGTATTCCTTCGTGAAGACGGCTTGCGGAATCTGCCCGCGGAAAGGCTCGAGCAGCTTCAACTCGTCTGCCGAGGGCAGGCCGCGCGAGGCAAGCTCGGAATTCGAGAAATAGCTCCGGGTACGTGTATAGGCGCCGTAGAAAAGGCTTCGGTTCGTCCAGTCGAAGTCGAAGGCATAGGTCAACGCCTGACGCACGCGGGGGTCCTTGAAGATGGGCCGGCGCGTGTTGAAGGCGAAGCACTGCATGCCGGTCGGGATTTCGTGGGCAATCTCCACCTTGTTCACGTAACCCGCGGCAAGGGCCGGGAAGTCGTAGGCGGTCGCCCAGTTCTTCGAGACGTTCTCCCGACGCAGGTCGTATTCGCCGGCCTTGAAGGCCTCGACCGCAACCACGGTGTCCCGGTAATAATCGAGGCGGATCCGGTCGAAATTATATTTTCCCCGGTTTACGGCCAAGTCCTTTCCCCAGTAATCCTTGACGCGCACATAGGTGATCGAACGGCCGGGATCGACGGCTTCGATTCGGTAGGGCCCGCTGGCCAAAGGTGGCTCCAGCGACGTCTTTTCGAAATCGACCTTCGAATAGTAAGCCTTCGAGACGATCGGCATCTGGCCCAGGATCAGCGGAAGCTCGCGGTTGTTGCCGTCGCGAAAACGAAACCGCACCTTGCGCTCGCCCACCTTCTCTGCGCCCAGCACGTCCGCGTAATAGGCGCGGTAGGTCGGATGCCCTTTCTCCTTCAGTGCGGTGAGCGAGAAAATGACGTCGTCTGCCGTGATCGGGCTTTGGTCATGCCAACGGGCTTGGCTTCTGAGCATGAAGGTGACGGCGCTGCGATCCGGTGCGATCTCAACGCTTTCGGCGATCAGTCCGTATTCGGCGAAGGCCTCGTCGTCCGAACTTTTAAGCAGCGTGTCGCGCGTCAGTCCAAGGCTTGCCGCCGGGATCCCCTTCAGCACGTTCGGGTTGAGGCTGTCGAAGCTGCCGATCGCGGCGAGTTTCACTTCGCCCCCTTTCGGCGCGTTTGGGTTCACGTAATCGAAGTGTTCGAAACCGGGCCCGTATTTGAGATCGCCGAACATCGAAAGTCCGTGGCGGAGACCCTCAAACTTGCTTTCCGCTTCTGCCGTTCCGGGCACGAGGCAAAGCAGCAGGAATGCGAAAGCGTAAAGTAAAGAACTTACGCGTGCGCTGCGGATTTCAAGGATGCTCACCATCTCTTACTTGGTCACTTCGCGCCCCTGGAGGATGGCTAGGGCCGCCTCATAAAGGGTCGCATCGCCGGCGGCAAGGACGCGGCCGTCGGAGTCTGGACCAAGCGGCCTTCCCTGCCAGTCCGTCATGCGCCCGCCCGCCCCTTCGACGATGGGAACGATCGGGCAGAAATCATGGTTCTTCAACTTCGCCTCCACCACCAGATCCGCAAAGCCGAGCGCCAAGAGCCCATAGCCATAACAATCCGTTCCGAACAGCGGGTAACGCACGCGCTTCTTGAGCCGCCCATAGGCCTCCGCATCATCGCCTTCGAACATGCCGGGCGCCGTCGAATACATGGCGGCAAGACCGACGTTCGGGCAGGCCCGCGTCTTCGCAGGCTTCCCGTTGAATAGGGTCTCTTGGCCCCGCATGCCGACCCAACGTTCGTTCAAGATTGGTTGATCGATCAGCCCCAGGAACGGCGCGTTATCCCTCAATAGGCCAATCAGCGTGCCGAACAGCGGCTTGCCGGTGATAAACGCCTTCGTCCCGTCGATGGGATCGAGGACCCAGACGTAACGGGCCTCTTCGCGGATGGCGCCGAACTCTTCGCCGAGGATGCCATGGGCCGGGAAGGCCGCCTCGATGCGTTCGCGTAAAATTGACTCGGTTTCCCGATCGGCGATCGTCACCGGGCTTTGGTCCGGCTTCTGGTCGACGTCCACGGGCGTGCGGTAATAGCGACGGAGCACCTCGCCGCTTACCTCGGCAAGCGCTTCCGCAAAGGTCCGCAGTTCCTCCGGGGAGGGGTCCGCCAAGCGTTTCCCCCTAGTCTGCGAGCGACTTCAGATAGGCGATCAGATTGGCCCGATCTTTCGCCTTGCGTACGCCGGCAAAGGCCATCCGGTTTCCAGGCAAGAACTTTTTCGGTGAGGTGAGGTACTGATCGAGGTCCGTTTCCGTCCAATTGCCGCCCGCCTCTTTCATGGCGGTCGAATAGGAAAAGCCCTCGGCCGAGGCCTTCTTGCGATCGACGACGTTCCAAAGATTCGGCCCCACCTTGTGCTTGCCCCCCTTTTCGGCCGTGTGGCAGACCGCGCATTTCTTGAAGACCTTTCGACCGGCGGTGGCATCGCCCGCCAACACCGCGCCCTTTGCCACCGCTTCCACTTCTTGCGCCTTCTTCGCCGCAGCGGCCGCTTGCTTTTCCACGTCTTTTTCGAAGGCCTGCAGCATGGATTCGATCTCGTCCGCCGGCCCCACGGCCGCGTCTTCGGCCTCTTTTCCGGCCTCGTCGCAGGCCGCAGCCAGGGCGGCGGTAAGCACGACCACGCCAAGGATTTTCAAAAAGTGCGATGGACGCATGCGTTCCTTCTCCTGGGGCGATTGGCCGATTGGTCAGACTAACGCACCCGCCTTCCGGCGTCTATTCCTGCACCTTTCCAAAGGCATCGCATCGGAAATCCGAGTGACGCAGTTGACCCCCCCGCGCTATACAGGTTTTTAAGATGACGAAGGTTCAAAATCCGATCGTCGTGATTCCCGTCCGGCTTGCCTCGAAGCGGTTTCCTGGAAAGCCGCTTGCCGACATCAAAGGCGAACCGATGGTCGTCCACGTCTTAAGGCGGGCCGAGGAGGCGGGTATCGGTCCCGTCCTTGTGGCCTGCGAGGACGAAACGATCGGCAAGGCCGTTGAGGCGGCAGGCGGACGCTGGATCCTGACGCGGGCCGACCATGCCAGCGGCTCGGATCGCATCTTCGAGGCGGTCTCGGCCATCGATCCAGAAGGCGCGCACGACGTCGTCGTCAATCTGCAGGGCGATCTTCCCTTCATAAGTCCAATGGCGATCAAGGCCGCCCTTGGCCCGCTCAAAGATCCCGCCGTCGATATCGCGACGCTTGCGGTTAAAATCGAAGGCGAAGAAGAGCTCAAAGATCCCCATGTCGTGAAGGTGGCCATCGAGATCGAAGCAGGCGCGCACCTTGGCCGCGCCTTATCCTTCTCACGAAGTCCCGTGCCGGGCGCGAATGGGCCTTCCTACCATCACATCGGCCTTTATGCGTTTCGCCGTGCAGCGCTTGAGCGCTTCGTGTCTCTCCCCCAAACCTCCTCGGAACTTAAAGAGGGGCTCGAACAACTGCGTGCGCTGGAAACCGGCATGCGGATCGACGTGGCGCTCGTTGACACGGTTCCGCTCGGTGTCGATACTCACCAAGACCTTGTCCGGGCCATAGAATTGTTTGGGTTGGGCAAAGACGGCTGACCTGCCGACGTTCGAACCTTATTAAGGCCGGGGCCGAGGATGAGCGAACCCACCACCGACCCATCGAAGACGATCGCCTTTCAAGGCGCCGAAGGGGCCTATTCGGATGTGGCCTGCCGGACGGCGCATCCGGAGATGGCGCCGCTTGCCTGCCCCTCCTTCGAAGACGCCTTCGCCGCGGTCGAGGAAGGAAAGGCAAGATTCGCCATGCTGCCGATCGAGAATTCGCTGGTCGGCCGGGTCGCGGACATTCACCTGCTCTTTCCCCACTCGACGCTTCACATCGTCGGCGAATACTTCCAGCGGGTGCGTCACTGCCTGCTGGCGCCAAAAGGTGCCACGCTTTCCGGATTGAAACGCGTCTATAGCCACGTGCAGGCGCTTTCCCAATGTCGGGGAATGATCCGCTTACTTGGGCTCACTCCGATCGTGACCGCGGACACGGCGGCAGCGGCGGCAGAGGTGGCGAAAGCGGGCGATGCAAGTGCTGCGGCGATCGCTTCCGAGTTGGCGGCGGAAATTTACGGGCTCGACGTGCTGAGGCGCGATCTCGAAGACGCCGAACACAACACGACCCGCTTCGTCCTTCTGGCGAAGGAGCCGGCGAACCCGGACCCTGGCCAGGGCACCGTCATCACCAGCTTCATCTTTTCCGTCCGCAACGTGCCGGCGGCGCTTTACAAGGCGCTCGGTGGCTTTGCGACGAACGGGGTGAACATGTCGAAACTCGAGAGCTACATGGTCGACGGCACGTTCACCTCGACCCAGTTCTATGCGGAAATCGAGGGCCACCCGGAACAGAAAAACGTACAGCTTGCCTTCGAAGAGCTTGGGTTTATTTCACGCGAGGTGAAGCTCCTCGGCGTCTATCCGGCGGATCCGTTTCGTTCCGAGAACTGAACGCTTAAACTTCTTTGATCCAGCCCTCGATCATGCCGCGCGCGATCGCACCCCGATAGGGAAGGCGAACGTTAATCCGTTTTCGATCCTTGAGTTCGGCGCGCGTAAACCATTGCACGTCTTCGAGTTCGTCGATGCGCGGCGCGATGGCCGATCCTTCTTCCGCTTCCGCCCGGAAACCGATCATCAGCGAGGCTGGAAACGGCCAGGGCTGCGAGGAGACGTAGCGGATGCGAAAGACTTGAACGCCGGTTTCCTCGAGGACCTCGCGGGCGACGGCGTCCTCCAGGCTCTCGCCCGGCTCCACGAAACCGGCAAGCGTCAAATACATGCCCTTCGGCCAGCTCGCCTGGCGGCCGAGCAGGCAGGTATCCCCCTTCGTCACCAGCGTGATGACGGCCGGGTCCGTCCGCGGGAAATGCTCCGCCCCGCAAGTCCCATCCAGACAACGGCGCATGTGGCCGGCCTCCGCGCTTTCTGTCCGGCTGCCGCAAGCACCGCAGTAACCGTGGCGTCGGTGCCAGTAAACGAGGCCCCTGGCATAGGCGAGAAGACCGGCTTCCGCATGCCCGAGCAGGGGGCCAAGCTCCCGAAGGTCCGCAAAACGCGCATCGGCCGCCGCCGCAAACCCGGCCGGATCGTCGAGATGGGAGACGTCGACGGCAAAGTAAGGCACGGCTTCGAAAAGACCGAGAAAGGCTGCGACCGTCTCCTTCTCCATCCTCGCCAAAACCGTTTTGTGCGAAACGAGGCCGGCGGCCGGCGGTTCCGCCAGGTGGATCAGGCTTTCGTTTCGCCACACCGGCAGGATGCGCGAGTCCTCACGCAGGAATTGCGCTTCGATCCAGTCCTTGTCGCGCCTCCGGTGGGCGGCGCGATCGATCGCACTTCCGGCGTAGAGGTTTGGACCCGTCATTCGGCGAACCTCGCACACGGAAAAACATCTTGTAAACCCAAGGTCTTCCAAATCCGCTTCGCCAGGGTGCGAAGGCTGGAAGGAGAGGGGTGGAAGGGCCGGAAAGCTGATATAGTGCGGCTGGGAGGTCGGCTGGCGGACGGACCGCTCGCCAACCCGGTCAGGTCCGGAAGGAAGCAGCCGTAACGAGTTTTGGTCCGGGTCGTTTGTCCGGTCTCCCACCCGAATTTTTCACTTTTCTTTTCTTTGCGTCGATGTCGGATCCAAACGCCACACCTTCTTCTTATCGCGTCCTTGCCCGGAAATACCGGCCCGAATCGTTCGAAGGCCTGATCGGTCAGGAAACGATGGTGAAGACGCTCACCAACGCCATCCGGTGCGGGCGTCTGGCCCATGCCTTCGTGCTGACCGGGGTGCGCGGGGTGGGCAAGACGACGACCGCCCGCATCCTTGCCCGCGCCTTGAACTGCATCGGCCCCGACGGCAAGGGCGGCGTGACGGAAACGCCTTGCGGCCAATGCGAGCATTGCCAGGCCATCGTCGAGGGCAACCATGTCGACGTCCTGGAGATGGACGCAGCCTCCCGCACCGGCGTCGAAAACATCCGTGAGCTTCTGGATAGCGTGCGCTACCGCCCGGTCATGGCGCGCACGAAGGTCTACATCATCGACGAAGTGCACATGCTGTCGACGCAGGCCTTCAATGCGCTTCTGAAAACGCTGGAGGAACCGCCGCCCCATGTGACGTTTATCTTCGCGACGACGGAGACCCGAAAGGTTCCAGTCACGGTGCTCTCCCGTTGTCAGCGATTCGATCTTCGCCGGGTGGACGCGGAACGCCTGACGGAACACTTCGCGGCGATTGCGGAAAAAGAAAGTATGAAGGTCGAGGAGCAGGCCCTGCAGTTGATTGCCCGCGCCGCGGACGGCTCCGTGCGCGACGGGCTTTCGCTGCTCGATCAGGCGATCGTCTTCGGCAAGGAAGAAGTGACGGCCGAGATGGTGCGCGAGATGCTGGGCCTTGCCGAGCGTCTTCGGATCTTCGACATCTTCGATGCGGTGATGGCAGGCGACATCGCCGGTGCGCTCGACGAATTGGACCAGGCCTATGCCGCCGGCGCCGATCCGCTCGTCCTGCTCCAGGATCTGCTGGAGCTGACCCACTGGTTGACCCGCATCAAGGTCGTGCCGAAAACGGCGGAAAGCTTCGGGGTGCCGGAGGCGGAACGCACCCGCGGCGCGGCGATGGCAGCAAAGCTCACCTTGCCTGAGCTGGCGCGCGTCTGGCAGATGCTGCTGAAGGGCGTCGAGGAGGCAAGGCTAGCGGCCTCGCCCCTGCAGGCGGCGGAGATGATCCTGATCCGGCTCGCCTATGCCTCCGACCTGCCGGACCCGGCCGCCCTGGTGAAGACGCTGACCGAGAAAGGCGTAAGCGAGGCCGCACCCGCCCGCAACCCCAGCGCGCCCGCAACGCGGACCCGCGAGCGCGCGCCGGCGACGACGCGGAGCACCGCCCCTTCGACGGAAGCGGGCGGCCGGCTTGCCACCCAGCTCGCCACCGAACCGGAACCGGCGCCAAGGGCTGCTAGCGCCCATCCGATGCCGATGAGTTTCCTGGATGCCGTCCAGCTTTTCCAGGACCGCCGCGAGCCGCTCCTCCATGCCCACCTCGTGAACAATGTGCGCCTCGTGCATTTCGAGCCCGGACGAATCGAGTTCAATGCCGGCGCCCATGCGCCGACGAATCTCGCCAATCGTCTGGCTGAGCTGCTTTCGGAATGGACCGGTGAGCGATGGATCCTAAGCGTCTCCAACAAGGAAGGCGCGCCCACCTTGCGCGAACAGGCCGACGCGCAAGAGCAACACAAACGCGAAGAAGCGCTAAAACACCCGCTTGTCCGCGCCGTGAAGGCGGCCTTTCCGAGGGCGACGATCGAAGCCATCCACCCGGTGAAGGAAGGCGTTTCTGATGCCGCGCCATCGCCGGAAGGAAACGAGGACGACCCGGCATGACGAACCTCAGCAAGATGATGAAAACCGCCCAGGAAATGCAGGCGAAAATGGAGGCGGCGCAAAAAGAATTCGAAACGGTCGAGGTCGAAGGTTACGCGGGCGGCGGCATGGTGACGATCACGATGAACCTGAAGGGAGCGCTGCGTCGGGTGAAGATCGATCCCTCGCTCATGAAGCCGGAAGAAGCCGAGATCCTCGAAGACCTGCTGGTTGCCGCCGCCAACGACGGCAAGGCGAAGGCAGAAGCCGAAATCTCAAAACGCATGTCCGAAATCGCCGGCGGCCTTGAATTGCCGCCGGGTATGAACCTTCCGTTCTGATTGTCTGGGATGCCCGGGTCCGCAATCGATCACCTCGTCAAGTTGTTGGGGCGATTGCCCGGTCTAGGCCCGCGTTCGGCACGCCGGGTCGCGCTCGATCTGCTGCGCCACCGTGAGAAGCTTTTAGAGCCCCTCATGCAGGCGCTCGAGGATGCATCGGAGAAGGTTTGCGAATGCTCGATTTGCGGCAATCTCGACCTTGCCGATCCGTGCGGCATTTGCACAGGCCCGAAACGCGACCGTTCCATTCTCTGCGTCGTCGAAGACGTCGCCGATCTTTGGGCGCTCGAGCGGGCCCAGGTCTTTCGAGGCCTCTACCACGTGCTGGGCGGCGTGCTGTCGGCGCTTGATGGTGTCGGCCCGGAGGACTTAAAGATCGCCGCGCTTGTCGAGCGCGCCGCAGCACCGGAGCTGAACGAAGTGATCCTGGCGATGAACGCGACCGTCGATGGCCAGACCACCGCCCACTATGTGTGCGACCGGCTAAAGGGTCGCCGGGTCACCGTCTCGCGTCTTGCCCATGGTGTGCCGGTGGGGGGCGAGCTGGATTACCTCGACGACGGCACGCTGCAAACGGCGCTGAAGGCCCGGCGCCCCCTCTAGCCCGCCGTCCCCGCCCGGCGCCCCCTCTAGCCCGCCGTCCCCGCCCGGCGTAGACTGGTTCTGCTGTTGAGACGAAGAGATTTGGGTGATGGCGAAACCCCCCAAGAAGGCGCTTGGCGAGTGGGAGAAGCTTGCCGAGAAGGAACGGAAAGGCAAGCCCAAGGAAGCCTTGACCTGGATGACCCCGGAGGGGATCGCGGTCAAGGCGCTCTATACGGCGGACGACTTGGCTGCGATCGAGCATCTCGACTCGCTGCCGGGCTTTCCTCCCTATGTGCGCGGACCGCGGGCGACGATGTACGCGAACCGGCCGTGGACGATCCGCCAGTATGCCGGCTTTTCGACCGCCGAGGAATCGAACGCCTTCTACCGTAAGAATCTGGCGGCCGGCCAGATGGGGCTTTCCGTCGCCTTCGATCTCGCCACCCACCGCGGCTACGACTCGGACCATCCACGCGTCGTAGGCGACGTCGGCAAGGCGGGCGTGGCGATCGATTCGGTCGAAGACATGAAGCGTCTCTTCGACGGCATTCCGCTCGACAAGATGAGCGTATCGATGACGATGAACGGTGCCGTCCTTCCCGTGCTCGCCGGCTATATCGTCGCCGCCGAGGAACAGGGCGTGAAGCAGGCAGACCTTTCCGGGACCATTCAGAACGACATCCTGAAAGAGTTCATGGTCCGCAACACCTATATCTATCCGCCGGAACCGAGCATGCGGATCGTGGCGGACGTCATCGAATACACGGCCCTGCACATGCCGCGATTCAATTCGATCTCGATCTCCGGCTACCACATGCTGGAGGCGGGTGCGACGGCGGTCCAAGAACTCGCCTTCACGCTGGCGGACGGCCTCGAATATGTGCGCGCCGCCCTTTCGAAGGGGCTGGACATCGACGATTTCGCGCCGCGCCTTTCCTTCTTCTGGGGGATCGGCATGAACTTTTTCATGGAAATCGCGAAGATGCGCGCCGGCCGCCAGCTGTGGGCCAAGCTCATGGGCGAGTTCAATCCGAAGAATCCGATGAGCCTGGCGTTGCGCACCCACTGCCAGACCTCCGGCGTCAGCCTCACGGAACAGGATCCTTACAACAATGTGATTCGCACGACGATCGAAGCGATGGCCGCAGTCCTCGGCGGCACGCAATCGCTGCACACGAACGCGCTGGACGAGGCGATCGCGCTTCCGACCCCCTTTTCCGCCCGCATCGCCCGCAACACCCAACTCATTCTGGCCGAAGAGACCGGCATTCCCCATGTCGTCGATCCCTTGGGCGGCAGCTACTACGTCGAAAGCCTGACGGCTAGCGTCGCCACCGCCGCGACCCAACTCATCGACGAGGTCGAAGCGCTGGGCGGCATGACGAAGGCGGTCGTCGCCGGCATGCCGAAGCTTGCGATCGAAGAGGCCGCGACCCGCCGCCAGGCACGGATCGACCGCGGCGAGGAGGCGATCGTCGGCGTCAACCGGTATACGCCGGATGGGGCGGAAGAAAGTTTCGATATCCTCGACATCGACAACACAACCGTGCGCGCCCACCAGATAGCCCGCCTTGAGAAGATTCGTAAAACCCGGGACGCGACTGCGTGCAAGGCCGCCCTTCAAGCCCTCGAAGAAGGTGCGGCGGGGAATGCAAATCTGCTCACGCTTGCCATCGAGGCGGTACGTGCGCGCGCCACCGTCGGCGAGATTTCCTTATCACTTGAGAAGGTCTTCTCCCGGCATCAGGCTGCCACGCGAAGCGTCACCGGCGTCTATGGCGCGGCCTATCAGGGCGAAGCGGATTTCATGAAGGTCCGCGCCGAGGTCGAGAAATTCGCGGCCGAAGGTGGAAGACGCCCGCGCATGCTGGTTGCGAAGATGGGGCAGGACGGCCACGACCGCGGCGCGAAGGTGATTGCGACCGGCTTCGCCGATCTCGGCTTCGAGGTCGACATCGGGCCGATGTTCCTGACGCCCGACGAGGCGGCCCGCATCGCCGTCGAAAACGACGTCCACGTCGTCGGCGTTTCCTCCCAGGCCGCCGGCCATAAGACCCTCGTGCCGATGCTGATCGAACAATTGAGAAGCCTCGGCAACCGGGAGATCCTCGTCGTCGTAGGCGGCGTCGTCCCGGAGAAGGATCACGACTTTCTCCGCAAGGCCGGCGTCGGCGCGATCTTCGGCCCCGGCACCAGCATCCTGGCCGCCGCCGAGGAGGTCCTAAAGCTGGTCCGCCAATTGCGCAAGGCGGCTTAAGCCCAAAACGAGGGCCGCCTGAGCTATGACCTTGACGGCCGGGCCCCCCATCCCCTATAGAACGCTCGGTCCTTGAAGGGCCTTTGATCGTTAGGGAAATCCCATGGCACGACGTTGCACCGTCACCGGCAAGCGGCCGCAGAGCGGCAACAATGTGAGCAAGGCGAACAATCGGACCCGCCGGCGCTTTCTGCCGAACGTCCAGATGGCTTCGATCCTAAGCGAGGCCTTGGGAAGGTCGGTCCGGCTCAAGCTCTCGGCTAGTGCGATCCGCACGATCGAACACTCGGGCGGCCTCGATGCCTATCTGCTGAAGACGGCGGATGGGGAGCTTGCTCCGCAAGTGCGCCGCCTCAAGCGTCAGGTCAAGAAGGCGCAAGCGCCCGCCGGCCCCGCCGGCTAGGTGCGGGAACGCCCCTCGCGGGGCTCTGTCTTTTAAGAAAATCGATTAAAGCCGCAACCGGCGCTCGCGCATCCGCTCGCCCAAGCGCGCGCGTAAAGCGCGCCGGCGAACCGGGCGGTAGTTGGGCACGTCCTCGAAGAGTTCGGCCAGTTTCTCCACCATCGTTCCGCCGAGCTGGGCGGCATCGAAGATCGTCACGGCGCGCCGGTAATAGCGGGTGACGTCATGGGCGATCCCGATGGCAAGCAATTGCACGTCCGATCGCATCTCGATCCAATCGATGGCCTCTCGTAAGTGCCGTTCCAGGCAGTTGCCGGAGTTGTGGGTCAGCGTCGAGTCGTCGACCGGCGCGCCGTCCGAGATCACCATCAGGATGCGGCGCTGCTCGGGCCGGGCCAGCAGGCGCTGATGGGCCCAGAGAAGCCCCTCGCCATCGATGTTCTCCTTCAGCAGCCCCTCCTTCAGCATGATCCCGAAATTGTTGCGTGCGCGGCGCCACGGCTCCTCGGCGGATTTGTAGATGATGTGCAAGAGATCGTTGAGCCGTCCCGGGTTCGCCGGACTGTTCTCGGCGATCCACTTCTCGCGGGATTTGCCGCCCTTCCAGGCGCGGGTGGTAAACCCTAAAACCTCCGTCTTCACGCCGCAGCGCTCGAGCGTACGGGAAAGCACCTCGGCGCTCATCGCGGCGACGGTAATGGGACGGCCGCGCATCGAACCGGAATTGTCGATGAGCAACGAGACGATCGTGTCGCGGAATGGCGCCTCCGTTTCCTGCTTGAAGGAAATCGCGTAGGTCGGGTTGACGATCATCCGGGCCAGCCGTGACGAATCGAGGATCCCTTCCTCCAGATCGAATTCCCAGGAACGGGTCTGTTTTGCCTGCAAAAGCCGCTGCAGGCGGTTGGCGAGCTGCGTCGTCACGCCGTCCTTCAATTGGGCGAGCTTCTGGTCGAGCTGGCCGCGGAGATGCGCCTTCTCGTCCGGATCGCACAAGCTGTCGGCGGCCACCGTTTCGTCGAATTCCGCCGTATAGGGACGGTAGGGCAGCGCGTCCGGATGCGCGCCATCCTTCGGCGGCTTCGGCCGGCCCGGTTCGCCGACCGTGTCGTCCGCGTCGCCGAGGCGCATGTCGCTCTCGGATTCCTCGTCGATGGCATCGCCCATTGCCTCCTCGCTCGCACCCTCGCCGTCGCCTTCGTCCTGTTCGCTTAAGACATGGCGGAAATCCTCCTGCATCTCGCTTTCCTCGTCGGGCTCGGCAAGGGATTGCTCGACGAGCCGGTTCGCTTGCTCTTCCTCGCCGTAGCCTTCGTCTTCTTCCTCGCCCGGCTCATCGATGAGGCCAAGATCGCTAAGAATGCGGCGCGACTTCTTGGCGAAAACCGCTTGGTTGTAGAGGTATTTCGAAAGTCCCATGAGGTCCGCGCCGGCCTTCGACTCGATCGTCGAACGCCAGAAATCCACCATCTTCTGGCCGGATTCCGGGGTCGGCTCGCCGGTGAAATGCTCGCGGGCCAGGAAGCGCACGGCGTCGGCCAAGGGGGCTTGTTCGCGCCTTTCGATACCGGGGAAGCCGCGGCTCAGGCAGTAGTCCTCTAACGCGGCGGCCAGATTCCGTGCGACGCCCCTCATCCGGTTAGCGCCCAGCGCCTCGATGCGGGCCTGTTCGAGGGCATCGAAGACGGTGCGCGCCTCGCCCAGCTGCGGCGCCAGGCGGCGATGGACCTTTTCGTTGTGGTGGCGAAGCTTGAGCGCGAGCGCATCCGACTGGCCGCGGATCTTGGCGACTTCCCACGGGCGCAGATCCCGGGACGGCAGGGGCAGGCGCGCCGTGTTCCCCTCCATCGCCGAGGGGCCCGACGTGAACTGGACGGTAATCTCGTCCTTTTCGGAAATCGCCCGCATCGCCGCTCCGACGGCACGGCGGAAGATTTCAACCAGATTAAGCTCGTCGTTCATAAGGAATTAGTTGAGGGTCGGTCCCTGCGGTCCCCTTTTCAGCTCCTCGCCGAAGCAACGCTGGTAGTATTCGGCAACGTTGACGCGTTCGAGCTCGTCGCACTTGTTGACGAACGTGACCTCGAAGGCGAAGGCGAGGTCACCGAAAATTTTTGCGTTTTCGGCCCAGGTAATCACGGTCCGGGGCGACATGACCGTCGAAATGTCGCCGTTGACGAAACCGGCGCGGGTCAGATTCGCCACGGAGACCATGGCCTTGACCTGCTTGCGGCCCGCTTCGTTGTCGTAAGCTGGGACCTTCGCCAGCACGATCTCTTCCTCGGCCTCGGGCGCCAGGTAGTTCAGCGTCGCCACGATGTTCCAGCGGTCCATCTGGCCCTGATTGATCTGCTGGGTGCCGTGATAGAGGCCGGTCGTATCGCCAAGCCCGACGGTGTTCGTCGTCGAGAACAACCGGAAGGCGGGATGCGGATGAATGACCTTGCTCTGGTCCAGCAGCGTCATCTTTCCCTCGACCTCGAGGACCCGTTGAATGACGAACATGACGTCCGGGCGGCCGGCGTCGTACTCATCGAAGACAAGGGCGATCGGATTCTGCAGGGCCCACGGCAGCATGCCTTCGCGGAATTCCGTTATCTGCTTGCCATCGCGGATGACGATGGCGTCCTTGCCGATCAGATCGATGCGGCTGACGTGGCTATCGAGGTTAACCCGGACGCAGGGCCAGTTGAGACGCGCCGCCACCTGTTCGATATGCGTCGACTTGCCGGTGCCGTGGTAGCCCTGGATCATCACCCGGCGGTTGAAGGCGAAGCCGGCGAGAATGGCAAGGGTCGTATCCGAATCGAAGCGGTAGGCCTCGTCAATTTCCGGCACGTGCTCTTCCGGCGTACTGAAGGCCGGAACCTCCATGTCCGTATCGAGGCCGAAGATCTGCCGCACCGAGACCTGGATGTCCGGTACCCGGGAGGAATGAGTCAGTGATGCGTTGGACACATCCGTCGATGCCGTCAAATTGGGCGCTCCTTCACTCGGTAACACTGCGTTCGCTTCACGAACTATTGCGCGTTCATCAACATCTGATAGGCGAGATTGATTTCCTTCAGCCGATCCTCGCTCGTTTTGTCGCCTCCATGAGTATCTGGGTGATGGCGTTTTACAAGGGATTTGTAGCACGCCTTGATCTTTTCCACCGTCGCAGGCGGCGTCAGCTCCAGCACCCGGAAGGCCTTTTCCTCTTCCGTCTCCGGACCGGGCCGGGACGTGCGTTCGGTCCTTCCTTCCGTCCCGAAGAAACCGAAATGGTCGTCGATTCCGCCTCCCTTCGTGAAACGGTAGGCAAGCCGGCTTCCCAAGGGCCAGGATGGGCGCTGCCAGACGGTGTCCGAACGGACCAGGCTTTCGACTTCCCGTTCCGTCATGCCGGCATAGTAATTCCAGGCCCGGTTGTAGGCGCGCACATGGTCGAGACAGAACCAGTAATAGTGATTGAGACTCTCCCGGGAACGCGGCGCCGGATACAGCCCGTCCGCTAGGCAGTCCTCCTGGTCGCAGCCCCGCACCCCGAGCCGCTCCGACATCGAAGGCGCAGAAACCTGGGATTTCTTCCGTCCTCTCATCCAGAAAATATGGAGGGTTCGCCAGCGCCTGGCAAGCACGGCGCCCGTGCGGAGCGCGCCCACTTGACGGGTGGGCGCCTGCGCGGTAGCGAAGGGAAAGGGCAGAAAACTAAGGAAAACCCCTTATGAACGCCTCCATGCGCGAACGGATCGATGCGAAACTCACGGCGGTCTTTCACCCGCTCCGCCTCGAGATTATCGACGAATCTGCCCGTCACGCCGGCCATGCGGAAAGCCGGCCCGAGGGCGAGACCCATTTCCGGGTCGAGATCGTCGCCATCGCCTTCGAGGGTCTCTCCCGCCTCGACCGGCAACGCCTTATTAATCAAGCCCTTACCGAGGAATTTGCCGCCTCCCTTCACGCCCTCAGCCTGAAGGCGCTTACCCCCGACGAAGATCGGCCAGCCTAGCCCTCAAACCGGCGACATACTCTTATATGGTGTATTAACGTTTTCTTATACAATTAACGATTGTTATAGTACAGATCGTTACGCCATTTACTTGTGGCGTTCGGTCGTAGATAGGCAACCGAAAGTTGTGTACCTGAAGGAAACGCGCGCAAGGAGTTGGCGAATGGTAAGCACCTTGGTTAATCGGAATGTCACGGTTGCCGGCCATCGGACGAGCATGCGGCTCGAGCCCAGCATGTGGGAGGCGCTCGAGGAGATCCGTCGCCGGGAAGGAAGGACGGTGCATCAGGTCTGCACCGAAGTGGATGCACGGCGGCACGAATCGACCCTGACGGCGGCCCTTCGGGCCTTCATCGTCATCTATTTCCGGGTTGCGGCGACGGAAGACGGCCATGCGAATGCCGGTCATAGATCGCCGGAGGCGGTTCAGGCCTTTCCAGGGTACCGTCCAAGGGCGTTGGGCAGGAATTTGCGCCTCACGAACCGGTATAGAAATCGGGCCAATGCGCTTTGACGACGTCGCGTTCGAAGGCCAGCGCGTAACAGCTGTTTAGGAGTTCCGGCTTCGCGCCCGCCTGCTCGCTCGGCTTTCCCCGATGGCGGATTGGGAAGATCGTCTGGAAGGCGACCGTTGCCGCTTCGTTGAGAAGGGCCGAGAGGTGCGTGCACCCCTTCGTCCCGCCGATCCGCTCCTTTAATTGCCGGCCCCAGCCCGCGGCGATGCGAAGCCCCTTCAGCCGTTCGTAAGCCGCAGTGGCCTCGGGACAAATCGCAAACGGCGTGCCCTCGGAGATCGCCTGGACCTCCTGAATGATAAGGGCGTCGTTCACCGTCATGCGAAGGAACATGTTGTGGACCGGCTCGCCCGCCTGGATCGTGCCCCGGAACTGATTCGGAAAGTCGTAGCTTTTCGTATCCTTCAGGTGGGCATCGATCTCCCAAAGACCGTCCTCACGTTCGAAGCCGTGAATTTCGATTTTTCGGGTGTGAATCCGTTTTCTAGGCGCCGTGGGCGGGAGGGGCATGGCATTTTCCTGTCTTTGACTTGGCTCGCTTCGAAGACGCCGACTCTAGGCGCTTACCTTTTCCGCTTGTGTCGGCTGGGCAAGCGGCACGATGCGAACGGAAGTGATCTGATTTCGATAGCGCCGCAGGATCTCGAAACGGAAACCGTGGAATTCAAAGGTCTGGCCGACGTCCGGAATCTGGCGCGCTTCATGAAGCAAAAGACCAGCCACGGTCGCCGCCGGCTCGTCCGGCAACTGCCAGTCGAATTCGCGGTTGAGGTCGCGCAGCGTCGTCGTTCCCCGGGCCACGACCGCTCCGTCCGGCTGGGGCCAAATACCGGGGATCGCCACGTCGTGCTCGTCCGAGATTTCCCCGACGATCTCCTCGAGGATGTCCTCCAGCGTCACGATTCCAAGGAACGCTCCGTATTCGTCGACGACCAGCGCCATGTGCTCGTGGCGCTGGCGAAACGCCTGCAATTGCGAAAGCAGCGTCGTCGATTCCGGGATGAACCACGGCTTTACGGCGATTTGGACGGCATCCAAGCCTTCGAGGCTTCCCTTTCGCTCGTGCACGGCACGCAGCATGGCTTTCGCATGCAGGACACCGACGGTGTTGTCCGGTGTCTCCCTCCACAGCGGGATCCGCGTGTGGTTGCTCGAAAGAACCTGGGTGAGGATTTCCTCTGGCGGCTCGTCCGCGCTCACCATGAAGACGCTCTTGCGGTGAATCAGGATTTCGCTGACCGTCACGCTGGCAAGATCGAGAATGCTGCGAAGCATCGCGCGTTCTTGACGCAGCGTCGCTCCCTTGCCACCCCTTAGCTCGATGGCGCCCAAGAGTTCTTCCGTCATGACGGCGAGGCTGCGATCGGTGGAGATACGCACGCCGAAGATACGAAGCGTTCCCGCGACGATCCATTGCACGGCGTGGGTGATGGGCGAGAAGATGCGCACGATCCATCGCAGTACCGGCGCCACCAAAAGGGCGGTTCGGGTGGCGTTGTGAATGGCATAGGTTTTCGGCAGCACCTCGGCAAAGACCAGCACCAGCGTCGTCATGACAAGCGTCGCATAGATGACACCCGTCTCGCCGAACCAGCCGATCAGAAGGCTGGTCGCCAGCGCAGAAGCCAGGATGTTCACCAGGTTGTTGCCCAGCAGGATCGCGCCGATCAACCGTTCTTTTCGTTCGCGCAGCCGGTTGACGATGCGGGCCCGGCCGTTGCCGCCGCGTTCCAGTTGGTAGAGGCGGAGGCGCGAGGCTGCGGTAAGCGCCGTCTCCGAGCCGGAGAAGAAGGCGGAAAGAATAAGAAGAATTAGGATCGCGCCGAGTGAAAGAAGAACGACGTCCTGCATCTTAAGCGGCCTCCTCCAGGAAGTGCTCGACGTCTTCGGTGGCGATGTCCTCGGCAAGGAACGTCTCGCCGATTCTCCGGGCCAGCACGAAGCGGACCCGGCCTTGGCGCACCTTCTTGTCCTGGCGCATGTGGTGAAGAAGCGCGGGCACCTCCCACTTGCCGCGGCCGGCTTGCGCCAGCGTCGTCGGCAGGCCAATGCCGGCCAGGTGGTTGCGGACGCGCTCGGCATCCGAGGCCGGGCACAGGCCAAGACGCACCGACAGCTCGAAGGCAAGGCACATGCCGATGGCGACGGCTTCGCCATGATGCAGCGTGTGGTCGAAATCGTTCGCGGCCTCAAGCGCGTGGCCGAAGGTATGGCCGAGATTGAGAAGGGCCCGCGCACCTGCTTCGCGTTCGTCGGCGGCGACAATCGCCGCCTTCGTCTCGCACGCCTTGACGATCGCCTGGGTCAATGCATTCGGCTTTCCTTCAAGGGCCTCGGGCCCGTTCGCTTCCAGCCAGGCGAAGAATTTCGCATCGCGAATGAGACCGTATTTAACGACTTCCGCATAGCCGGCGAGGAGTTCCCGTCGCGGCAAGGTCGTAAGCGTCGCCGTGTCCGAAAGAACCAGCCGCGGTTGGTAGAAACTCCCAAGCAGATTTTTTCCCTTGGGTGTGTTGATCCCCGTCTTGCCGCCGACGGCGCTGTCGACTTGGGCAAGCAGCGTCGTCGGCATCTGAACGAAGTCGATCCCGCGAAGCGTGAGGCTGGCTGCGAATCCGGTCAAGTCGCCGATCACGCCGCCGCCAAGCGCAAGAAGCATCGATCGGCGTTCCACGTGCGCGTCGAGCAGACGGTCGGTGAGAAATTCAAGATGCGCGAGATCCTTCGTTTGTTCGCCTGCCGGAAGCACGATGGGCGTCGTTTCGATTCCCCCCTCATTAAGCGTCGCCGTAAGGCCGTCGAGATAGAGGCCGGCAACCGTCTCGTCCGTGACGATGAAAACGCGTTCTTCCTCGAGAAGCGGGCGAAGGTGCGTGCCTGCTTGTGCTAACAGGCCTGGTCCGACGAGGATATCATAACTACGTGCGCCGAGTTCGACTCGGACGGTGGCGGGTTTCTTCACGGTCTGGTTCATGTGGTTTTCTTCCCGCTTTCCCGGGGGCTGGCCTGCGTTCCTTTCTCGTGAGTGGCCAGGACTTTCGCCACCCTCTCGACGGTGGCCTCGATGGGTTCGTCCTTCACCTCGACCTTAAGGTCGGCTTCCGCGTAAATGGGATAGCGCTCCGCAATCAGCTTCGCAAGGATGGCGCGAGGATCGCCTTTTTTCAACAAGGGCCGGTCTGGCCGTCGGCTGACACGGGCGACCAGAAGGTCGAGCCCTGCCTCCAGCCAGATCGAGATGCCGCGTTCTCGAATCAAGGCCCGGGTCTCGGGATCGAGAAACGCGCCGCCCCCTGTCGCCAGCACGTGCGGCGGACCGGATAAGAGCCGCGCGATCACCCGGCGTTCGCCTTTCCTAAAATGCGCCTCGCCATGGTTCTCGAAGATTTCTTCGATCGTGCAACCGGCCGCCTTTTCGATCTCCGCATCCGTATCGAGGAAGCCGAGCCCGCGACGGGCCGCCAGGCGGCGGCCGACGGAGGATTTGCCGACCCCCATCAGGCCAATAAGGACGATCGCAGGGCCCGCCGCGCCAGGGGGTTTTCTGGTCATTTTCCCAGGAAATCCGGGCCGCAGCGGTGATGGATAACGTTGAAATAGGGGGCGCGATGTCGCAATATCGCCATGGGCGAAGCCTACCACATGTCGAAAACCCGCCGCCAGCGGAAGCCAGACCGGCCCTCCTGGCGCCGGTTCGAAGGCCGGAGAACGTAAAGTGCGCTCATCATCCTTTATGAATCGGATCTTACGGATCGCGCTGCTGTTGATCCTGCTTATTCTTCTCGGCGGGTTTGTGGCATTTGCGAATTGGGACATTCCATCGCCTGCCGTCGCGATCGAGAAGGTGCTGCCGGATGAGCGCTTTCCGAAATAGACGCGCCTCCGGCTTTTTCATCCTTGCCGCAATAACGCTTGGGGTTGTGCTAGGCGCCGCCGCAGGCTCTTTCCAGGCGGCCCGCGCCGAGGGCCCGATTTCCCTTTCGCCGGCCGCCGCCGCCGAACCGCCGAGCCTTAGACCAGAGGAAAAAGCCGAGACCATCGCGCCTGAAAGCGAAGCGAGCGAAAAAGAAGCCGAAGAAACCGGCGATCCCGCAACCGTGGACGTCGCTCCCCTTGAAAGGGTGGATCCGAATTCCGTCGGTCTTCTCGATGAAGAGGCCGGTGGCTTCGGTATCGCGATGTGGGAAGGAACGCATCGCAATCTCCTCGTGCGCTTGCTGCCCAAGCTTCCTTCTGCCGCGCGTTCTCCCACCATGCAGGCCTTGCAACGCCGCCTTCTGCTTTCGACGGCAACCGCCCCCGGCGATGGTGAACTGCAGGTGAATTTGTTGCCGCTTCGCTTCGAACGGCTGACGGCGATGGGCTCCTCAAAGGCGATCATCGAGCTTGCGCGAATCATCCCTGCCCATGCCATGGATGAATCGATGGCCATTGCCTATGTCGAAAGTATCTTCCTTGTCGGCGATGCCGAGACGGCCTGCAAGGAGGTACGAAAACGGGTCCGCGATTACCAAGGCGCCCATTGGCAGCGGATGCTGATTTTCTGCGAGGCCATCGCGAAGGAAGCCCAGGCGGTCCAGCTGGGCCTTGCGCTTTTGCGCGAGATGCCGGAGAAGAGCACGCCCGCCTTCTTTCAACTGGTCGATGCGATTCTCGGCAAGGACGACGTGCAGGTCTTCAACCTGCCGGATCCATCGCCCCTTGAAGCCGTCATGATCCGCGAGGCCGGCCGTCAGGTGCCGCCGGATGCCGGTACGACGACGTCGCCTGCCATCCTTCGCGCCCTTGCCATGAACCCGAATGCGCCGATCGTGCTTCGCTTGAACGCAGGCGAGCGGGCCGAGGCGCTGGGCACGCTTACACCGGATGAGCTGGGCGAGCTTTACCGCAGCGTTTCCTTCCGCTCGGAAGAGATTCGCGACGCCGAGAATGCCGCCTCCGATGAGGCGAAGGGTCGTGCGCTTCTCTATCGCGCGGCGCGGGAGCGAACGGATTCGAGCCAACGGGCGGAACTCCTGCAGCGTCTTTGGAAGGAGGCCAAGGCGGCGGACGCAAGCGGGGCCGCTTATGCGACAGCCGTTCGGGTCAACCTTCCCACCCTGCTCGCCATTGCCCCCAAGCCGGACCTCGCCTGGTTCGCGGTGGATGCCGGCAAGGCGCTGCTGCTGGCGGATCAGGCGCCGGAGGCCTTCGCCTGGCTCGCCGTCGTCCAGCGGACCGCCTATGAGAACGCGAACGCCGAGGTGATGCGGGATCGGCTTTGGCCCTTCGTCAAGCTGGCCGATGGCGGGGGCAATCTCACCTGGGAGGCGGAACGGCTGGCCGCCTGGTGGAAGGTTGTCGGCGATACGACGGAACAAAAACAAGAAGCAGCGCTTCTGTTCGGACTCCTCGCCGCCATCGGCGAGCCGGTGGGCAGCGCCGAATGGGTGCTTGCGCTCGGCGATGCGCCGCGCACGATCGCGGTCGTCCCTGCGCTTGCCATCTGGCACGGGCTGGCCGAGGCCGCTTCGGCAGCGCGCATCGGCGAGACGGTGCTGCTCGCCCTCTTGAGCCTTGGCGAGGGCGGGCCGGGGGAGGCGGCGCCGATCACGCTGGAAGCCGTCATCACGGCGCTCAAACGGGTCGGCCTTGAGCAAGAAGCGCGACGGCTTGGCGTTGAAGCGAGCCTGATGAAGGGGCTATGAGCGGGATGACGGACGGACAGGATCACGAAACGAACGCCGCCGCCCGCGCGCTGGAAGTTTTCCTCGAGATGCTGTTGGCCGAACGGGGCGTCTCAAAAAACACGCTCGATTCCTACCACCGCGACCTGAGGGACTTCGCCCGCTTTCTCGACAAGCAGGGCAGGACGATCGACAAGGCTGCAAGCGACGATTTGCGCGCCTATTTGGGGGCCATCGAGAAGGCCGGCCTCTCCCCGCGGACGGCGGCGCGCCGTCTTTCGACGTTGCGCCAGTTCTACCGCTTTCTTTATGCGGAAGGGATGCGGCCCGACGATCCAAGCGCCAAGCTCGACAGCCCGAAACTGGGAAGGCGGCTCCCCAAATATCTAACGGAAAAAGAAGTCGAGGCCCTGCTCAAGGCGACGCGGGGAAAGACCGGTGCAAAGGGGCTTCGCATCCAGGCGCTGCTGGAGATTCTTTACGCGACGGGACTTCGGGTCTCGGAGCTCGTCGCCCTTCCCCTCTCGGCGATCACCGGCGACAAACGGTTTCTCGTCGTGCGCGGCAAGGGCGACAAGGAACGGATGGTCCCCTTGGGCGAGCCGGCGGTGGCGGCGCTCAAAGCCTATCGCGCGGCGCGCAAGTTTTTTTTAGGCGACGCGGGCCAATCGAAATGGGTGTTTCCCTCTCGCAGCCAAACCGGGCATCTTACGCGCCAGCGCTTCCTGCAGCTCTTGAAGGAACTGGCGGCTGAGGCCGGGATCGACCCGGCCAGGGTTTCGCCTCACGTGCTTCGCCATGCCTTCGCCAGCCACCTTCTGGCCCATGGCGCGGACCTGAGAAGTGTGCAACAGATGCTGGGACATGCCGACATCGCGACGACTCAGATTTACACCCATGTGCTGCGCGAGCGGCTTCGGCGCCTCGTCGACGCCCACCATCCGCTTGCGAACCCCCGCTGACCGGGGATTGAGGGGATGGAGTTGACTTTCGAGGCAAGGAACGGAATCAATCCGTTTTCCTGGAAGGAAGCACCTGATCCCACGCCGCTCACCCCCTTCAATCGAACGAGGAAACCATGAGCTTTACGATCGTCGAGGAAGCCACACCCCGTCTCAACCGCTCGGAGCTTGCCGTGCCCGGAAGCTCGCCGAAATTCTTCGAAAAGGCGGCGAAGGGTGAGGCGGACGTCATTTTTCTCGACCTGGAAGACGCGGTGGCGCCTGACGATAAACCGCAGGCGCGGGAAAATATCATCCAGGCACTGAACGATGTCGATTGGAGTGCGAAGACGGTTTCCGTTCGTATCAATGGGCTCGATACGCATTACATGTATCGCGACGTCGTCGACGTCGTCGAACGGGCAGGCGACAAACTGGACCTCATCATGATTCCGAAGGTCGGCACCGCGGCGGACGTCTATGCCGTCGACATGATGGTGACGCAGATCGAGCAGGCGAAAGGGTTCACGAAACGGATCGGCTTCGAAATCATCATCGAAACCGCGCTTGGCATGATGAACGTGGACGCGATCGCGGCGGCCAGCCCGCGCAACGAATCGCTGCATTTCGGGGTTGCTGATTATGCGGCCTCGACGAAGGCGAAGACGACGAACATCGGCGGCCCCAATCCGGACTACATCGTGCTCACGGACCCGGACGAGGCGGGCAATCGCGAGGTGCATTGGGGCGACATGTGGCATTACGCGATCGCCCGCATGGTGGTGGCGGCGCGGGCGAACGGCTTGAGGCCGGTCGATGGGCCGTTCGGCGATTTTTCGGACGCGCTTGGCTTTCGCGCCCAATCCAGCCGCGCCTGCGTTCTTGGTTGTGAAGGCAAGTGGGCGATTCATCCCGCCCAGGTTCCCCTCGCCAACGAAGTGTTCAGCCCTTCTAAGAAGGAGATCGACAAGGCCAAACGCATTCTGGACGCGATGGAGAAGGCGCAGAAGGAAGGCCAGGGCGCCGTCGCCCTTGACGGCCGGCTGATCGACATCGCCTCGATCAAGCAGGCCCAGGTCCTCGTGAAGAAGGCGGAACAAATCGCCACCCCCACGGCAGGCTGACCGGCCGGCGGATGCAGCATTTCCTCGATTTCGAGAAGCCGATTGCCGAACTCGAAGGCATGATCGAGGTGCTTCGCCATCGCGCAGGCAGCGACGGCGTCAATCCCGCAGACGAGATCGGGAAACTTCAGGCCAAGGTCGAACGGCTCATCCAGCAGATCTATTCGAAGCTGACGCCCTGGCAGAAGGTGCAGGTCGCCCGCCATCCCCAGCGCCCGCATTTTTGCGACTATTTGAGCGAGCTGGTCGCGGAATGGACGCCCCTTGCCGGCGACCGCCTGTACGGCGAAGACCCGGCGATACTGGGTGGCCTCGGGCGCTTCCGTGGACGCTCCGTCGTCGTCATCGGTCACGAGAAGGGGTCGGACACAGACTCCCGCGTCCGTCATAATTTCGGCATGGCGCGGCCCGAAGGCTATCGGAAGGCGCAACGCCTTTTCCACATGGCCGATCACTTCCAGCTTCCGGTGTTGAGCTTCGTGGACACGCCGGGCGCCTATCCGGGCGTGGACGCGGAAGAGCGCGGCCAGGCCGAGGCGATCGCGCGTTGCATCGAGGCGGGGCTTGGCCTTCGCGTGCCCTTCGTCAGCGTCATCATCGGCGAGGGAGGCTCCGGCGGGGCGATCGCCATCGCTTCGGCCGATACGGTGCTGATGCTGGAACACGCCATCTATTCCGTGATCTCGCCGGAAGGCTGCGCCTCCATTCTCTGGCGGAGTGGCGAGGCGGCGAAAGAGGCATCCGAAGCGCTCAAACTCACCGCCCAGGACCTCCTCGAGCTTGGTCTCGTCGACAAGGTCATCAACGAGCCCCTTGGCGGCGCCCATCGCCAGCAGCGTCAGATCATCAACGCGGTGGGCAACGCCGTTGAGAAGGAATTGGCCGGGCTTGCCGAGCTCGAAGGCGGCGTGCTTCGTGCGCAGCGCCGCGAGAAGTTCCTCGAAATGGGAAGGAAAGGCCTCGACTGAGGCTTTAAACCGCCTGCCCGTGGCAGTGCTTGTATTTGCGCCCCGATCCGCAAGGACACGCCGCGTTCCGCGCCACCCGCCCCCAGGTGCCCGGGTCGTTCGGGTCGATGACGGCGGCCGCCTCGCGTAAGCGCACCGGGGCGCCCGCTATGGCCGCCTGTGGGCGGCGTTCAGGCAGGCCTTGCGCCGGATCCGTCCGGCTTTCGTGCATCGCCTGCGGGCGGCGGGCGATTTCTGCCTCCTCAGGCGCGGCGACCTGCACCTCGAGGTGGCTAAGCACGCCGGTCACCGATTCGCGAAGACGGCTCAGCAACTCTTCGAAAAGCCCGAACGCCTCGCGCTTGTATTCGTTTAAGGGATCACGCTGACCGTAAGCGCGTAGGCTGATCCCCTGGCGCAGATGGTCGAGGCTTAAGAGATGGTCCTTCCACGCTTGGTCGAGGAGCTGCAGCAGGATGCTCTTCTCGGCCGCGCGGAAGATCTCCGGCCCATAGGTCGTAAGCTTTTCCGACATCTTCCGCTCGGCGGCCTCCTCCAGCCGGGTGCGGATTTCCTCGTCCGCGATCCCTTCCTCCTTCGCCCATTCGGCGACCGGCAGGTCGAGCGCCAGCAGCCTTCGGCATTCCTCATGGAGCCCCTTCACGTCCCATTGTTCCGCATAGGCCGCCGCCGGAATCGTCCGTTGGACGATGTCCTCGATGACATCGTGGCGCATGCCGATGATCGTTTCGGAAACGTCGTTCGTATGCATCAAATCCCGGCGTTGTTCGTAGATCGCCTTCCGCTGATCGTTCATCACGTCGTCGAAGCGAAGGAGATTCTTGCGGATGTCGAAGTTTCGGGCCTCGACCTTTTGCTGGGCCTTCTCGATCGCCTTGTTCACCCAGGGGTGCACGATCGGTTCGTTCTCCGGAAGACCGAGCTTCTCCAGCATGCTGTCCATGCGTTCGGATCCGAAGATCCGCATCAGGTCGTCCTCCAACGAGAGGAAGAACTTCGAGGCCCCGGCATCGCCCTGGCGCCCGGTCCTGCCGCGAAGCTGGTTATCGACCCGGCGGCTTTCATGGCGTTCCGTACCTATCACATAAAGCCCGCCGGCCGAAATCGCCGTCGCCTTCTTCGCCGCGTGCTCCTCTTCGATTTCTTGCCTCTTTTTGGCGCGCTCCTCTGCGTCCTCGATTCCATCAAGCGCGTCGCTGATCCACATATCGAGATTGCCGCCGAGCTGAATGTCCGTGCCACGGCCTGCCATGTTCGTCGCTATCGTAATGGTGCCGGGCCGGCCGGCCTGCGCAATGATATGCGCTTCCTTTTCGTGGTAACGGGCGTTTAGCACCTGATGGGGAATTTTTTGCTTCTTGAGAAGCGCGGCAAGCACTTCAGACTTTTCGATGCTTACGGTTCCGACAAGAACCGGTTGCTCGCGTTTCTGGCATTCGTCGATCAATTGCAGGATCGCCGTATACTTTTCATCCGCGCTCCGATAGACCTCGTCGTCGTTGTCCTCGCGAATGCAGGGCACGTTCGTCGGGATTGCGACGGCGCGTAAGGAGTAAATATCGCCGAATTCGGCGGCCTCCGTCATCGCCGTCCCGGTCATGCCGGCCAGTTTCGGATAAATCCGGAAGTAATTCTGAAAGGTGATCGAGGCAAGGGTTTGGTTCTCGTTCTGGATCTTGACGCCTTCCTTCGCCTCCAGGGCCTGGTGCAGGCCTTCGGAATAGCGCCTTCCTTCCATCATGCGACCGGTAAACTCGTCGATGATGACGATGCGGTCGTCTTTGACGATGTAGTCCGTGTCTCGGGAAAAGAGCTTATGGGCGCGAAGGGCCTGGTTGACGTGATGGACGAGGCCGACGTTCCGAATGTCGTAAAGCGAGGCATCGGCTTCGATGTGGCCCGACTCGGCCAGTAATTTTTCAACCTTCTCGACGCCTTCGTCCGTAAGCGTCACCGCGCGCGCCTTCTCATCCTTCTCATAATCCTCTTCCTCGAGCTTCGAGAGCAGCTTATCCGCCAGCGTGTAGTGCTCGGAACTGTCTTCGGCGGCCCCCGAGATGATGAGCGGCGTGCGCGCCTCATCGATCAGAATGCTGTCCACCTCGTCGACGATGGCGAAGTTGAAGGGCCGCTGGGCCATGTCCTCCAGCCGGTACTTCATGTTGTCGCGCAGGTAATCGAAACCGAACTCGTTGTTCGTGCCATAGGTAACATCGGCGGCATACGCTTCTTGGCGCTGGGCATCGTTCAGCTCGTTAACGATGCAACCCACCCGCAAACCTAGGAACTGGTAAATCTGACCCATCCATTCCGAGTCGCGCTTGGCGAGGTAGTCGTTGACGGTAACGACGTGCACGCCCTTTCCTTCAAGCGCGTTGAGATAGACCGGCAGAGTCGCGACGAGGGTTTTTCCTTCCCCTGTCTTCATCTCCGAAATCATGCCGCGATGAAGGACGATGCCGCCGATTAGTTGGACGTCGAAATGGCGTTGGCCAAGGGTGCGCTTGGCGGCCTCCCGGACGGTGGCGAACGTCTCGACGAGAAGATCGTCAAGCGTTTTTCCCTTCTCGAATCTTTCCCGGAACCAGGACGTGCGCGCGCCGAGCTCCTCGTCCGAAAGCTTCGTAAGCGCGTCTTCCTCCGCATTGATGGCGTCGACCATCGGCTGCAGCTTGCGAAGGAAGCGGTCGTTTGCCGAACCAAGGAATTGTCGGGTGAGAACGCCGAGCATCGGGGCTTCTCTCGATCGGGTTGGAGAATGGATTTTAAGGTGCGCGCTCTTAACCGAGAAATAGGGTGCAAGCCGAAGGCTGTCAACGGGGGCTGTCAACGGGTCTGGGCTGGGCGGACCTTGACGAATCCCAAGAAGGGGGCCGTTTTCTGCACTTGTTCTCAAATCCCTGATCTGTAGGATGCCGGTTTCCCAACAATTGCAACCGATACGAAGATGGCCGGGAAGTTAAAGCGTTCGCCATTGGCCCCACGGGAATTCCCGAAGCTGCCGTCCATTCCGGGCGTCCGGTTGGGCGGCATGGCTTGCGGGATTCGCTACCGTGGGCGGAACGATCTGATGCTGGCTGCGCTGGCGCCGGGATCGGCGGTGGCCGGTGTCTTCACGCGCTCCCGCTTAGCTTCGGCCTCCGTCGAGTGGTGCCGCAAGCGGATCGGCGGCGGGCGCGTTCGGGCGATCGTCGTCAATGCCGGCAACGCGAACACCTTCACCGGGCTGGCTGGGGAAAAGGCGGTCGCCCGGACGGCAAAGACGGTAGCCCGCCTGCTCGATTGTCCGGAAAAAGAGGTCTTCCTGGCTTCCACCGGCGTCATCGGGGAAGCTTTGCCCGTGCAACGCATCGTAAAGACCTTGCCTGCCTTGGTGGATAAGCTCGCACCCGGCCACTGGAAGCGGGCCGCCAGCGCGATCCTCACGACGGACACCCATCCGAAAGGCGCGAGTGCCACAGCCCGCATCGGTGGCACGTCCGTTAAGATCGCCGCGTTTGCGAAAGGCTCCGGCATGATCGCGCCGAACATGGCGACGATGCTGGCCTTCCTCTTTACGGATGCGAAGATTCCGCCGGCGGTCTTGCGGAAGCTTCTCGTCGCCTCGAACGCGCGCTCCTTTAATTCGATCACCGTCGACAGCGACACCTCGACGAGCGATTCCGTCTTTCTTTGCGCAACCGGCAAGAGCAAGCCGCACAAGGCGGTGCGCTCGGTATCGGATCCGCATTTACGCGGCTTCAAGCAGGCGCTCGAGGCCGTCATGGTCGACCTTGCCCAGCAAATCATCCGGGACGGCGAGGGGGCGAGCAAGTTCGTGACGATCACCGTCAAGGGGGCTGCTTCCGAGAAGGCGGCGCGCGCGATCGGTCTGTCGATTGCAAACTCGCCCCTCGTCAAGACGGCGATCGCGGGCCAAGATCCGAACTGGGGACGGATCGTCATGGCGGTCGGCAAGGCGGGCGAACGGGCGGATCGAAAGAAACTCGACATCCGGATCGGCGGCATTCGGGTGGCGAAAGGGGGCGCCGAGGCTCCCGGTTACAAAGAAGCGCCCGTGGCCCGGCATATGAAGGGACGGGCCATCGACATTGCCGTCGATGTCGGTATCGGCCAGGGGAGCGCAACGGTTTGGACCTGCGATCTCACCCATGGCTATATCGAAATCAACGCGGATTACCGCACTTAAGCCTTCGCCCCCCGGAAATTTGGTTTTCGTGCGAAACCCCTTAAGGTGATGCGGCATCCTAGTTTCAGTACGAGTTGGCGGATATTTTTAGAAAATAACTGGAGGGACGCACAATGGCTCCCATCGAATTCATCTGTTTGTTGCAGCTAGCGGTCGTTGCCATTGTCATGGCGATGCTCCCCGTTATCGGAAAGGTCCAGGTGTGGGGAATCCGGCGCTATGTCGGACATCCAACGCCGGAAGACGCGCCCCTTCCGGCCTGGGCGCAGCGTGCAGACCGGGCCCATCTGAATCTGATGGAGAACCTGATTCCCTTCGCCATCATCGTCGCCGGCACGATGTTCGGCGTTTCCAATGAAACGACGGCGCTGGGTGCCGAGATTTTCGTGGTGGCGAGGCTTGTCCAGGCCACCGTCCACATCCTCGGCATTCCCTGGATCCGCACCGCCGCTTTCTTGGTTGGGATCGGCGCCGAGGTGGCGATGCTTATGGAAATAGGCGTGCCCCATCTGCCGACGCTCTTCCTTCACTGACCGGCCAAGCGGGCAAGGGCTTTTCCACCGTCCTTGCCCGCTTTATCGCCGCTACCAGCGAAGGCGTGGGATCGCGGCGATCGGGTGCAGGTTTTCACGGGCGAGCAGGGCGGCCAGGCGATCGCGTGTTGGCAGTTCTTCCTGGCGCCCATCGAGGCCAAGCTCGGCGGCATGCAAACCCCCGGTCACCAGCACGGCGTCGATCCCGGCCCGCTCCGACCCCCGGATATCGGTGGCAAGCGAATCCCCGATGGTGAGTGCGCGCGTGCGTTTTGAAATGCCAAGCAGGCGGAGCGCGCTTTCGAACATCGCCGGGTCCGGCTTGCCGAAGGCGCGCACCTTTCCGCCAAGTGCCTCGTAGCGCTGGGAAAGCGCGCCGGCGCAGATGACCCGCACCTCGCCGCGCAGGGCCTCGCGGTCGGCGTTCGCGCAGACCATCGGCACGCCGTTCCGGGCTCCCCGCGCCAGCAGGTCCTCGTAATCGGCGAGGGTCTCCTCGTCGCAGTCGATGCCGGTGTTCAGGATGAAGTCCGCCGCCTCCGGGGTTTTCACTTCCCTAAGCGCGAGTCCTTCCAGCATGCCGCGATCGCGCCGAGGTCCAAGATGAAAACAAGCGGGGCCCAGAGCCGCGAACCAGGGGTCCGTGCGCCCATGCAGCGCCTGCCAGGCTTCCTCGCCGGAGGAATGGACGTGGCCGTAGAGGTCCGGCGCGATTCCCATTTCCCCCAACGCTTGGCTCACGACCGCCTGACGCCGCGGCGCGTTCGAGAGCAAAAGTGTGGGCTTTCCCGCTTCCTTCAGCTTCCGAAGGACCTCGATGGCGCCGGGGAAGGGGGCGTAGCCGTCGTGCACGACGCCCCATAGGTCGAGGATGAAACCGTCGTAAGACTTGCTAAGTTCCCGGATGCCGGAAAGAAGGCGAATGGCCATGGGCTAATCGTCGGTCTAGGCGCAGCTCCCGCACGTTCTGCCATGCCCGGCGAAAAAAGAAAAGAAGCGGCTAACGGCGAAGCTTCGGTTCGCCGAAAAGATAGCCTTGGCCATAGTCGATGTGATCTTCCAGAAGGTCGATCAGGGTCGCGTCGTCTTCGATCTTCTCGACGATGAGATCGATCCCGTTTCGGAAGAAGGCGTCGCGAATGCCTTTGATCGCGTTCGGATGCCCCTTCTCGCGCTTCTCTGAAATCAGGGTTTCGATATCGATCTTGATGAATTTGAATCGACGCGCATGCAACTCGTCCATATTGAAATTCAGCGAACGAACCTGATCGATCGAGAAGCGGAAACCAAGCCGCGCGAGCCGTTGCAGTTCATCGGCAATCTCCCCGTCTTGCATGGAAAGGTCCGCTTGGGCGAATTCGAAAATAAGGTACGGCGCAAGCTCGGCGTTCGATTCCAGGAAATCGATGAATTCCCGTAAGAAGGACTGATCGGAAAGCGTGTGCTTCGAAATGTTAATGAAGAAGCCGCCGGGTCCCTGGTTGCGTTGGCTGCGAACGATCTGGACGCAGCGGAACAGAAGCAGATTGTCGATCGGCGTCATCAGCCCCTGTTCCTCGGCAACCTTCAGATAAAGATCCGGCGTGATGAAGGATCCATCGTCCGCGCGAATGCGTGAGAATGCCTCGTAAAATTTCGGCTGGCGTTGCGGCAGGGCGACGATGGGCTGCAGGAAAAGATCGATGCGATCCCTGCGCAGCGCGTCCTGTACCAGCTCGAGAACGGCCTCCGGGCCCATGTGGATGACGTTGGCGGCGATGCTGGGTTTCTTGGCGGGGCGCTTTTCGATGCGCTTGGGCGGTGCCTCGGCGACCTCGTCTTGTCCTTTTGAGGAAAGTTTTTCGACAAGCTTTTGCAAGGTGCGGACCTCGGCGACGATGTCCCCCATCTTTTTCGGCGACTTGCCGCGGCTGTCCTCGACCAGCGCATGAACGTGGCTGACTTCCCGGCGCGCGCTGAAGCTCTTCCGTCAATTCGTCCCTTAGCTCGTCGAAGGCGGCGAGTTGGGTACCCATCGTCCCGTCGCGTTCGAAGCGGGCAAAAACTTCGTGCAGAATGGCGGAGATCACGAAGAAGAACCCGCCGATAAGGAGCGCGTCGCCTCCTGCCAGATTCGGGAAGGTGTAGGGAAGCGTCACCGCGAGTGCCACGGCAAACGCCGTGTAGGTGAGCGCGATAAGAAGGTGTCGGAGAATGTCCATCCGCAAAAGGGCGCGAATTCCTTGCAGTTTTCCTCACCCAGTTTTTTGCGGAGGGTCTTTAAATGAAGTTAACGAAGGGTTTCCGCAGGCTTCCCGCGTAAGGGCCGGAAGAAGGCCCGGATTTCTTCGACCAGCGCCTGGGGCCGTTCCAGCGCGGCGAAGTGGCCACCCTTTCCCATCTCCGTCCAGCGGGTGAGGTTGTAGGCCCGCTCCCACCAGGACCGCGGCGGCTGGGGGTGAAGGTCGACCGGGAAATAGGCGAAACCGGTCGGCACCTCGATGCGCTTTCCCTCGGGCAGCCGCCGGTCCCCGGCAAGCTGTACGGCGCGATAGAACCAGTTCGCGGAGTTGATCGTTCCCGTCACCCAGTAAATCATCACGTTCGTTAACAGCTGGTCTTTCGTGTAGACGGATTCGATATCGCCGCCGATGTCGCTCCAGGCATAGAACTTCTCGACGATCCAGGCGGCAAGCCCGGCCGGCGAATCATTCAGCCCATAGGCCAGACTCTGGGGACGCGTCGTGTGCTGCTGGCTATAGGCGGCAACCTCTTTCCGCCGCTTGCGGACGGCCTCGATCCAGGCCTTCTCTTCCTCGCTCATGGAGGGATCGCTCACCTCGGGCCCGCTATCGGGGCCGATGCGGTTCAAGTGGATGCCGACGAGTTCTTCCGCGTGATTGAAGGCAAGCCAGGCGGTGATGAACGCCCCCCAGTCGCCGCCTTGGGCGGCGTAGCTTGCAAACCCAAGCTTCTCCGTCATCAGTTCGTGCCAAAGTTCGGCCGTTGCGCGCGGACCCGGCGGGTTTTCCGGAATGGAAGAGAAGCCGTAGCCAGGAAGGGAAGGGACGATGACGTCAAAGGCGTCTTCGATGTCGCCGCCGCAGCGTTCCGGATGGGCAAGCGGCTCGATCACTTCCAAAAATTCAAAGAAAGAGCCCGGCCAGCCATGGCTTAGGATCAGCGGCAGCGGCTTACGCCCACTTCCCTTTTCATGGATGAAGTGGATGCGCTCGTCGCTCACGGCCACGCGAAAATGATCGAAACGGTTGAACTCGGCCTCCCACTTCCGCCAGTCATAGGCGTGCAGCCAGTAATCGACGAGCTCCTTCATATAGGCGACCGGCGTGCCGGATTCCCAACCAGCATTCTTCGGTGCGCTTGGCCAGCGCGTCCGCTTAAGCCGCCCCTTCAAATCTTCGAGGACGGCGTCCTCGACGTGAATCGTAAAAGGCTCGATTTCGGATTTGCCCGCCACGCCGCTTATCCTTCGATGTTTCTTCTACGGCTTCCACCCATGAAGCGCTTCTTCGGCGTTCACCTCCCGCCACTCCCTTCGCACGTCCGGCGGCTTATCGTCGACGCGGGCCGGGAAAAGGATTTCCGTGAAGGCTCTTCCATCCTGTTGCGCCTCCTTCAGGAAACCGCGGGCGCGAAGCTGGGGATGTGCAGGCAACGCCGAAGCAGGGGTCACCACCTGGAAGCAGCAATCGCACTTAGAAAGCAAGGCCTCCCACTCGGCCAGTGTGGCCGACGCGAACTTCTCCCGCAACGCCACAATCAGGCTTGTTTGCGGCATCGGCTCGAACTGCCGCGCCGTCCAATCCGGCCTCTCTATCGCCTCGCAGAAATTCCGCCAGAACTTTTCTTCGAGCGCGCCCAAGGTGACGAAGCCCTTGTCCTTCGTCTCATAGACCTGGTAACAGGCGGCGCCGCCATTCAAGAGATGTCCGGTCCGCCGGACGTCCTCGCCTGCCGCCTCCATGGCCGCGAACACCATCCGTTGCCAGGGAAGGACGGCCTCGGCGATGCTCACGTCAAGGAAGGCACCAAAGCCGGTCTTTTCGCGGGCGATGAGGGCGGCGAGCAGGGTAATTGCCGTGTGCATGGCGGACGCGTGGTCGGCGACGGGAGGAAAGGCAAGGACCGGGCGCGCCTCAACACCCGAGGCATCGAGGCCGCCCATCAGCGCCATGTAATTCACGTCGTGGCCGGAGGCGTGCCCAAGCGGCCCCGCCTGCCCATAGCCGGTCAGCGCACAGTGGATGAGGCGGGGATTGATCGCAGCGATGCGTTCCCGCGAAAAACCAAGCCGGGCCATCACGTCCGGCCGGAAGGATTCAAGCAACACGTCCGCGCCTTCGAGCAAACCCTCGAAGGACCGCTTGCCGATGTCGGTTTTCAGATCGAGCGCGACCGATCTTTTATTGCGGTTGAACGCCTTGTAGGTAAGCGAGATGCCGTCCTTGTCCAAAGGCGCCATCCGGCGCATGGGATCGCCCTCTGGCGGCTCGAGTTTAAGCACGTCCGCCCCGAAATCGGCGAGCATCAGCGTCGCATAGGGTCCGGGGATGTACTGGGCGAGGTCGAGCACCCGGATGCCGGAAAGCGCGCTGAACAACATCGCTTACACGCCGACCTTGAAATAGTCCGGTTTGCCGGCCGGCCAGCTCTCGCCCCACATGCGTTGACCGGCATCCACATGGATCACGTCGCCGGTGATGAACTTGCCCGACTCGGCAGCGAGATAAACGACCGCCTGGGCGACGTCGTGCATGTCGCCCGGATGCCGCTGCACGTTGCATTGCTGGAAGCTTTCGACGCCTTCCGGCGGGTACTGGCGAAAGCCCGGCGTGGCGACGGTGCCGGGTGCCACGCAGTTGACGCGAATGCCAAGCGGTGCCCACTCGACGGCAAGCGTCTTCGATAAATTCGTAACGGCGGCACGCGCGGCGCCCGTGTGGGCGATGCCCGGCATGCCGCGCTCATGGATGGCGACGATGTTGACGATGTTTCCCTGCTGGCTGTTGTCGCGCCAGCGCCGTGCTGCGCGCTGCATCATGTACCAGGTGCCGCTCAAATTCGTGCCCACGACCGCGTCCCAGCCCTTGTCTGCAAAATCGATCGCAGCTTGCGGATACTGACCGCCCGCATTGTTAACCAGCACGTCGAGGCGGCCGAAGCGATCCCAGACCTCGTCCATCAGTTCCTCGACCTGGTCGGTGTCGCGGATCGTCATGATCTTCGCATGCACGGTGGCGCCGAGGCCGGCAAGGAAACGAGCGGCAGAGGCCAAGCGTTCCTCGTCCCGTCCGCAGATGACGAGGTGGGCGCCGAGGCGCGCAAACAGTGCTGCAATCCCCCGGCCGAGCCCACTGCCGGCGCCGGACACCAGCACGACCTTGCCCTTGAAGAGGTCGTCCTTATAGACGGTGGGCGCCGCACTTAGCTCCTCGTCGGACTGGCCGATGCGCCAGACGTTCGGATCCGATGGTTCGTTTGACACCTTAGGTTCCCTTTGCCACCTAGTTCGTTATCATGCGTTTGGCGACTTCTTCCAGCATCACCTCCGTCGCCCCGCCGCCGATCGCCAGCACGCGGGAATCGCGCACCATGCGTTCGATCGGCGTTTCGCGTAAGTATCCAGCCCCCCCATGGAACTGCTGGCAGGCATACATGACCTCGTTGACGAGCTCGCCGCACAGCGCCTTTACCATCGAGACTTCCTTCACGCAATCGCGGCCGGCCGCGTCCAGCCAGGCGGCGTGGTAGACGAGCTGACGCCCCGCCTCGACCTTGCCGGCCAGCTCGGCCAGCTTCTGGCGGATCGTCTGCAGGTCGAACAGCACGCCACCGAAGGCGCGCCGCGTGGTGACGTAATCCAGGGTCAATTCCAACGCCTTGTCTGAGGCGCCGATCGCCATGGCGCCAAGCACGACGCGCTCGTTCTGGAAGTTCTTCATGATGGCGTAGAAACCCTCGTTCTCTTGGCCCAGCAGATTCTCGGCCGGCACGGGGCAGTCCTCGAAGATGAGTTCGGCCGTGTCCGAACACCACCAGCCTTGCTTCTTGAGCGGCCGGCCGGCCCGAAAGCCCGGCGTTCCCTTCTCGACGATGAACATCGAAATCCCGCGCGATCCCTTCGCTTGGCGGTCCGTGCGGGCCGCCACGAAGAAAAGGTCGCCATGGATCCCGTTCGTGATGAACATCTTCGTGCCGTTAAGCACGTAAACGTCGCCTTCCCGGACGGCGCGGGTGCGAAGATTGGCGACGTCCGAACCCGCATCCGGTTCCGTGACCGCGATCGCCGCGATCGATTCGCCGGACGTGATTCGCGGCATGTACTTCTTCAATTGCGCTTCCGAGCCTGCGTTGGCGAGATGGGGCGATCCCATGTCCGTATGGACAAGCACGGTCGCGGGGAAACCGCCGAAGGTGCAACGGCCCATCTCTTCGGCGAAGATGGCGGTCGCCACCGTATCGAGCCCCGCTCCCCCATACTTTTCCGAGTAGGCGAGGCCTAGGAAACCGAGGCTGCCAAGCTTTCTTAAGACCTCGCGAGGCACCATGCCCGTTTCCTCCCACGCCTCGCCGAAGGGCTCGACTTCTTCTTCGATGAAGCGGCGCAACTGCTCCCGGAAAAGTTCCAGCTCTTCCGTCTGATAGATCGATTCCATTTCCCTACCTCGCGCCTGCGCTCATGCTTCCGCCACCTCCCGGGGGCCGATCTCGACGAGCGGCGCCTTGTGCGGGACGGTGGTGTTCTTTTCGCAATGGATGGTCTGAATGACGCCATCCGATTCGGCGATGAGATTATGAACCAGTTTCATCGCCTCCATCGTAATCAGCACATCGCCTGCCTGCACCCTATCGCCTGCCTTGATCGCAATCTCCGTAATCAACCCCGGCATCGGGGCGTGCAACGTGAAGTGGCGGTCCTCATCCGGCGCGGTGGCCGCCTGGGCGGCCGCCAAATGAGAGGTAAGCGTGAAGGCTGCGTTTTGGCCCCGGCTTGCGATGGCGATCCGGTCGGCATCGAAGGCGGCGCGGAATTCCAGGGTCTCGCCCTTCGCCTGCAGACGAAAGCGATCCTTCGAAAGCCGCTCGAGCCGGACGTGGTCTGCACCATCCCCCTGCTCGATCCGGTAATCGCCGCCATGGCCTGCGATCTTTAACGCTTGCGTGCCGCTCTCGCCCTCAAGCAACAGATGCGTGTGCCCGCCATGCCCGGCCCGCTCAAACAGCCGCCAAGACCCAAGGGCCTGCCAGGGCGAGGCATCTGCGCCCGCTTCCAGGGTCCGCAGGTAGGCCGCCCCTGCGGCCGCCGCGGTGAGGCCGGCCGGCTTCGGCCGCCAGCCTTCCGGGAAGGTCGTCTCGATGAAATGGGTCGAAAGGGGGCGCTCCGAAAAATTCGGATGGGCAAGCAGGTCACCTAAGAACTCAAGATTCGTCGTCACCCCGGCCAGCGCCAAATCGCGAAGGGCGGTTGCAAGGCGCTGTCGAGCCTCCTCGCGATCCTTGCCATGGGCGATGACCTTGGCGAGCAGCGGGTCGTACCAAGGTGTCACCTCGCTGCCCGCTGCCACGCCGCTGTCGATACGCACGGCCTCGCCTTTGGGTTCGTCGTAAAGAAGAATGCGGCCGGTCATGGGCTGGAAATCCCTTGCCGGCGCTTCCGCGTTCACGCGCGCCTCGATCGCCCAGCCGGAAACGGTAATGTCGGATTGTGCGAAGGGAAGGGGCTCGTCGCTTGCGATGCGAAGTTGCATCTCGACGAGGTCGAGCCCGGTCACCATTTCCGTCGTCGGATGTTCGACCTGAAGGCGCGTGTTCATCTCAAGGAAATAGGCTTCCTCCGCATCCTCATCGTAAAGAAACTCGACGGTGCCGAGCGAATCGTAGCGAATGGCCTTGGCGATACGAACGGCGCTTTCGAAAAGAAAGGCCCGCACCTTGTCAGGCAAAAACGCGGCCGGCGCTTCTTCGATGATCTTCTGGTGACGGCGCTGGATCGAACATTCCCGCTCAAAAAGATGGATGGTATTGCCGTAGCTGTCGCCGGCGATCTGCACCTCGATGTGCCGGGCGTTCGCGACTTGCCTTTCCAGCAGGACGTTCGCATCGCCGAAGGCGGATTTTGCCTCCTGGCGGGCCTCACCAAGCGCCTTTGAAAAGGCGTTCTTCTTCTCAACCAAGCGCATCCCCTTGCCGCCGCCGCCGGCCGAGGCCTTGATGAAGAGGGGAAAGCCGATCCGCATCGCTTGGCTCAGAAGCGTCTTTTCATCTTGGGAGCCATAATGGCCGGGGACGACCGCAACACCTGCTTGATCGGCGATCTTTTTTGCTTCGATCTTCGACCCCATCTTCCAGATCGCTTTCGCGTGCGGGCCTACGAAGCCAACGCCCGCCTTTTCGCAAGCCTGGGCAAGCGCGGGACTCTCGGCGAGGAAGCCATAGCCGGGATGGATAGCGTCGGCCCCGAAGCGCTTGGCCGTCTTTAAGATCGCGTCCACGTTCAGATAACTGGCGGCGGCTTCTTCCGGACCGACGTTATAGGCCGCATCGGCAAGTTTCAGATGCGGCGCGTCCGCGTCTGCATCCGAATAAATGGCGGCCGTCATAATGCCAAGCCGCTTGCAGGTCTTCAGGATCCGAACGGCGATCTCGCCCCGGTTGGCGACCAGCAGACGCGCGATCATGACGTTCCCTTCCGCCACCAAGGCGTCTGCTTCTTAAGGAACGTGCCAATCCCTTCCTTGCCTTCCTCCGTCTCCCAGACATCGGCAAGTGCGTTTAGCGTCGCGGTGCGGTTCTCTTCCGGTCCATGGCGAGCCACGTAATCGACGAGGCGCTTGGTGGCGGCAATCGCGCCGGGGGCGGCTTGAAGGCATGCCGCAAGCTCTGCATCAACGGCCGCGTCCAGATTTTCGGGCGCGACGACCTCGCTTAAGAGGTTGAGCGCCTTTGCCTCGTCTGCCTGGAAAAGCCGGCCGCTGAAAAAGACCCGCCGCGCATTCGCATGCCCCATTCGCCGGACGACGTAAGGCGAAATCGTCGCCGGCACGAGGCCAAGCCGGACTTCCGTCAGCCCGAACCGGGCGCCTGCGACCCCAATGGCCACGTCGCAGACGGAGATTAAACCCGTCCCCCCGCCATAGGCCGGTCCGTTGATCCGCCCGATGAGCGGCTTGGGCAACGTATCCAGCGCAAACAGCATCTCCGCGATCTCGCCCGCCGCCGCCATGCGCTCTTCGCGCGTCGCATTCACGTTCGCCTGCATCCAGCGCAAATCCCCACCGGCGCAGAAGCTTTCCCCCTCGCCGGTCAGCACGACGGCGCGCACACTTTCGTCCTTCGCGATCCGCTTCGCCGCGTCCCTCATTTCTGCGATGAGCTCCGCATTCATCGCGTTGTGAACGGAGGCACGCGCCAGCGTCAGCCGGCACACACCGCGGTCGTCCGTCTCGTATCGGATCGTCTCGTACGCCATCGCGTTCACATCCGGTAGACGGGGTGGTAGCCCGTCTCCGGCTCCAGCGCCGCCCCGAGGCTTAAGCAAAGGCCGAGTACGTCGCGGGTCTTCGTGGGCTCGATCAAACCGTCGTCCCAGACCCGCGCCGTGATGTAGTAGGGATCCGCCTGTTCGGCATATTGCTTGCGGGTCCGTTGCTCGATGGCCGCCAATTCCTTCTCCGTCACCTTGCTTGCACCCATGCTGGCTTTTTTTACGTCCTGCATGACGATGACGGCGGTGTCCGCCGACATCGTCGCGACATAGGCCGTGGGCCAGGCGAACAGGAAATTCGGCCGCATGCCGGACCCGCACATGCCGTAATTTCCGGCCCCGCAGGAACTGCCGATGATGACGGAAAGCCGAGGCACCCGGGCGTTGGCGACCGCGTAGACGAGTTTTGCGCTGTGTTTTGCGATGCCGCCTTCCTCGGCCTTCGTGCCGACCATGAAACCGGTGACGTTGTGGAGGAAAACAAGCGGAATGTTTCGCTGGCAGCATCGTTCGATGAAATGGGTCCCCTTCAAGGCGCATTCCGAAAAAAGGACTCCGTTATTGGCGAGCACGCCGATCGGATGCCCGTGAAGATGGGCGAACCCGCAGATGAGTTCCTCGCCGAAATGCGGTTTGAACGCCTCGAAGTCGCTGTTGTCGATGAGACGGTTTAGGATCTCGTTCATGTCGAAGACCTGCATGCGATCCTGGGGCACGATGCCGAGCATCTCTTCCGCCGGGTAACGGGGCGGTTTTGGCGTTTGCATCTTTAGGTGCGACGTCCGTTGCCAGTTCAGCCTGGCGACGGCCGAGCGAAGCTTGGCAAGCGCCTCCGCCTCGCCTTCGGTGAAATCGTCCGACACGCCGGAGATGCGCGTGTGCACCTCGGCGCCGCCGAGCGTGTCCCGGTCGACGATTTCCTTGATCGCCGCCCGCACGATCTGGGGGCCGCCGAGGTGAATGCGGCCCGCTCCCTTGACCATGACGACGTAATCGGAAAGGGCCGGGATGTAGGCGCCGCCCGCCGTCGAGCTGCCGAAGACGGCGGAAAGCTGGGGCAGGCCATGGGCGGAGCTGCGGGCCTGGTTGTAGAAGGTGTGCCCGAAATGGTCGCGGCCCGGGAAGACCCCGTCCTGGTGGGGGAGGAAGGCGCCGCCGCAATCGACCAGGTAGATCATCGGCAATTTGTGCTGGGTGGCGATGTCCTGAGCGCGGATGTGCTTCTTCACGGTCTCCGGAAAGAGCGTGCCCCCTTTGACCGTCGGGTCGTTCGCGATAATCACGCAAGGCACGTCGCAGACGATGCCGATCCCGGTCACGATGGCGGCACTTTGCGCTTCGTTGTTGTATTTGCCCCAGGCGGCGAGCGTCGAGAATTCCAGGAAGGACGTATGGGGATCGACCAGCATGTCGATCCGCTCGCGGGGCAGGAATTTACCGCGCTCATAGTTGCGCGCGATCTGCTTGTCGCGGCCGCCCGCAACCGCATAGGCTTGGCGTTCGCGAAGGGTTTCGACCATCGCCTCATAGGCCGCCTTGTTCTTCCGAAATTCATCGGAGCGCGTATCGATTTTTGTTTCGATCAAAGCCATGGTTGTTTCCGGTTGCTGCCCCAGACGTTCGGGATGACGTTCGGGATTGCGACTTCTATTTGGAAGTCTTCTTGGGCGTAATGCCGTCGCAAAGGATGCGCGTATATTCCTGGGCCAAGGTCGCGATGGTTTCCTTGCCCGGCCGGTACCATTCGACCGCCCAGTTCATGGCGCCGAAGACCAGCAGGCGAAGCGCCGTCAGATTCACCTCACCGCGAATTTCCCCCGCCGCCTGGGCTTCGCGGTACATGTCCTTCCAATAATCTTCGTAAGCCCGGCGAATGCGCATGTGGCGTTCGTGGATGTGGCGCGGCGCCTGACCGAAGACGCGAATGTTCGCAGACGTGTAGTCTCCCAACTGAAAGAGCGAAGCAAGGTGTGCGTGCAACGCGACCCGAAAGCGCTCACGCCAGGGCGCCGTCTTCGGCAGCGCATCGACGCCCGCGCGCACCGCGTCGAAGACGGACTGAATGCCGATGTCCAGCACTTCTTCGAGAATCTGTTCCTTCGAATCGAAGTGGTAGTAGACGCTGCCCGCCTTCATGCCGACGGCAGACGCGATGTCGCGAAGGGTCGTCGCGTAGTAGCCCTTCGTGCGCAGAAGCGCCGCCGCGGCGTCGAGGATCTCGCGCCGCGAGACGACGGATTTGCGCGCCGTCGCCACCTTCTTTTCCTTGAGTGAATTCATTTGCACGCCGCCTGTTTTCTAACTAGCATTAGCTAGGCCCCAGGGACGCGGCCTGTCAAGCCCATCCTCCGGCGAAAGGCGGAAAAACGGCAGAAAACTTGGATTTTTAAGGGGTCCTTTCGGCGGCCATCGGGGGCCGGAAGAGGGTTTCCGAGGCCCCATTGCCCGCTAGAATGGCAAGAGGGAAGAAAGGACGCGATCATGGCCTATGAGGACATTCTTTACGAGGTAAACGCGGGCGTGGCGCGGATCACCATCAACCGCCCCGACCGCATGAACGCCTTTCGCGCCGTCACCGTCGATGAACTGATCGACGCCTTTGCGAGCGCAAGCTGGGACAAGTCGATCGGCGTCATCGTGTTGACGGGCGCCGGCGACAAGGCCTTCTGCGCGGGCGGCGATCAGTCTGGCCATGAAGGTGCTTACGAAGGCAAGGGCACGATCGGCATGCCGATCGAGGAATTTCAAAACGCCATCCGCATCGCACCGAAACCGGTCATCGCCCGCGTTCAGGGCTATGCGATCGGCGGCGGCAACGTGCTCGCCACGCTCTGCGATCTCACCATTGCATCCGAGAAGGCCCAGTTCGGCCAGGTCGGCCCGAAGATGGGTTCCGTCGATCCCGGCTACGGCACCGCCTACCTTGCCCGCCTCGTCGGCGAGAAGAAGGCGCGCGAGATCTGGTACCTGTGCCGGCGTTACACGGCTAAGGAGGCCCTTGAGATGGGGCTTGTGAATGTCGTCGTGCCCCACGACAAGCTGGACGAAGAAGTGGATCAATGGTGCGCGGAAATCATGGACAAGTCCCCAACCGCGATCGCCATTGCGAAGCGTTCCTTCAATGCGGACACGGATAACATCGCCGGCATCGCCAATCTGGGCATGCAGGCCCTCGCCCTTTACTATGGGACCGAAGAATCTCAGGAAGGCGTGAAGGCCTTCCTGGAAAAACGGAAGGCGGATTTCCGTAAATTCATGAAATAGCTTCGAGACTGAAAACGAAGCGAAACAGGGGAGGCAAACATGATCTCGGTAAACGACATCATGGAATTTCACATCCCGGCGGATGGCGATCCGCTTTGGGCGGAGACGAACTTCTTCGGCTTCAATATCCCGGAAGAGAAGATCAACGTCGGCATCTATTTTCTCTCGCGTCCCACCCTTGGCGTCGTGCTTTCCAGCGTCCAGGTCGTCCAGGGCTTCCCGAAGCACCGCATCGAGGCGCTCTACTACGACGAGCACGCCCACCTGCCCTTGCCGGAGAAGGTTGGGGACTACGCGCTCGGCAACGGCCTTTCCGTAAAGGCCGTGAACCCGCCGATGGACTATCTGTTGACCTATAAGGGAAAGAACGACACCGAGTTTCACGTCGAGTTCGAAGGGCTCATGCCGCCCTATGACATCACGGACCCGGAGATGGACCCCAACGCGCCGAAGGAAAAGCCGATCAAGGGCCACTTCGACCAGACGGGCCATTTCAAGGGCACGCTCAAGGTAAAAGGCAAAAGCTACAAGATCGATTCCGTCTCGACGATGGATCACAGTTGGGGACCGCGGCCGGAAGCCGACTACCCTTCCGCCAGCTGGTTCCATGTGAGCTTCGGCCGCGAGATGACCATCCACTGCATCTTCGGCTTCGATCCCTTAAATGCCGAGGTGTTGAGCCCGTTTGCCCATGGCTACGTGCTGGAGAACGGAAAGGTCTACGGGCTAAAGAGCGGCAAGGGCCACTCGACGCGGGATGGCCTCATGCAGGTCGGCATGAACGTCGAGGTGACCGACGTCCAAGATCGGACCTACCACTTCACGGGCAGTGCGATGACGGGATTCCCGTGGATGTGTTGGCCGAACACCTGCGATTTCGCCACGCTGATGGAATGGAACATGGACGGCCGGATCGGCTATGGCGAATGCCAGGACGTCGTCAGCATGCCGAACATCGTCCGGCGGAGCGCTTGAAGTTTTAAGACAGGGCCAACGCTAAAAAAGAACGGATAAGGGGGGAAGACATGGGGCGCGTAGAAGGCAAGGTCGCGCTGGTTACGGGCGGCGCCATGGGCATGGGCAAGGCCGATGCGCAGGTCCTGGCGAGCGAAGGGGCGAAGGTCGTCGTCACCGACATCGCCGACAAGGAAGGCAAGGCCGTCGTCGAGGCCATCAAGCAAGAAGGCGGCGAGGCCATCTTCCTACCCTTGGACGTGACCAGCGAAGGCGAATGGCAAGCCGTCGTCGACAAGGCGATCGGCGAGTACGGCAAGGTCGACGTGCTGGTCAACAATGCCGGCATCCTCATCTACAAACCGATCCAGGAAACCTCCGCCGACGAATTCGATCGCACCCTTGCGGTCAATCTGCGGGGCGTCTTTCTTGGCTGCAAGGCCATCCTGCCTGCCATGAAGAAGGCAGGAGCCGGCTCCATCATCAACATCTCCTCGATGTACGGCATGATCGGGGTCGCCAACGCGGCCGCCTACCAGGCCTCGAAAGGCGGCGTGCGGTTGATTACGAAATCCGTCGCCGTGGAATACGCAGCCCACAACATCCGTTCGAATTCCGTGCACCCGGGCCTTATTGAGACGCCGATGACGGCCGCCATCAGCGACGATCCGGAACTGGAAAAGCATATCCTTGGCCCGACCATCTTAGGCCGCGCCGGTAAGCCGGAGGAAGTGGCAAACGTGGTTCTTTTCCTTGCTTCCGACGAATCCTCCTACGTCGATGGCGCCGAGTTCGTCGTCGACGGCGGCTACACGGCGGCATGACGATGACGAAGCAGCCCTTTCCCCATCTTTTCACGCCGCTGCAATTGGGACCGCTCAAACTTCCCCATCGCATCGTCATGGCGCCGATGACGCGGAACCGCGCCGGGCCCGGCAACGTGCCCCAAGACTTAAACGTCACCTATTACCGGCAGCGCGCAAATGCGGCGCTGATCATCACGGAGGCAACGCAAATCTCGACGCAAGGGTTCGGCTATCCGGCGACGCCTGGCATCCATTCGGCGGAACAGGTGGCGGGCTGGCGGGGCGTGACGGACGCCGTGCATGAGGAAGGCGGGCGCATCTTCCTGCAGCTTTGGCATGTCGGGCGCATCTCGCACCCTTCGCTTCAGCCGGACGGCGAGCTTCCCGTAGCCCCTTCCGCCATCCGCGCGCAAGGAGAGGCGATCACCTATGACGGCCCGCAACCTTTCGTGACGCCCAGGGCGCTTAACACCGACGAGATCCCCGGCATCCTCGCGCAATTCCGAAAGGCCGCCGAAAACGCCAAGCAGGCGGGCTTCGACGGCGTCGAAATCCACGCGGCGAATGGCTACCTGCTCGACCAGTTCCTGCGCGACGGCACGAACCACCGGGAAGACCGTTACGGTGGTTCGCTGATAAACCGCGCGCGGCTTCTGCACGACGTGGTCGAAGCCGTCGCAGATGTGTGGGGTGCGGACCGCATCGGTGTGCGGCTTTCGCCGGTCAATGCCTTCAACGATATAAAGGACAGCGCGCCCGAGACGACCTTCCCGGCCATCGCCTCCATGCTTGGCAGGCAGAAGCTCGCCTATCTCCACGTCGTCGAGGTGAACCTGGTCGGCGAAGCCGCCGCCTTCGACTGGCCGGCCATGCGCGAGGCCTTCAATGGGCCCTATCTGGCGAATGGCGGCTATGACGGCGCGCGCGCCGAGGCCGCCATCGCGGAAAGCCGCGCCGATCTGGTCGCCTTCGCACGCCCCTTTCTCGCCAACCCCGATCTTGTCCATCGGCTTGAGCTGGGGGCGGCCCTCGCCGAAGCGGACCCTGCCACCTTCTATGGGGGGGATGCGAAGGGCTACACGGACTATCCGGCGCTGGAGACATCCGGGGCGGCGTGAGCGGATCGGGCAAGTAAAGAAGGACGCCACGCGTGGAAGATTTTGCAACGGAACCGATCGCCTGGCGGCCATCGCCGGAGATCCAGGAGAAAAGCAACCTCACCGCCTTTCTGCGGGCGGAAAACCTGCCCGACTTTGCGGCGCTGCTTGCGCGCTCGAACGAAGACCCGGAATGGTTCAACGACGCCGTCATCCGCCATTACGGCATTCGCTTCTTTCAACCCTATACGCAGATTCTCGACACCTCAGGAGGCATCGAGCACGCGCGTTGGTGCGTCGGCGGCACGACGAACGTCGTGCTGAACGCGCTCGACAAGCACCGCGATACGGCAATCTGGAACAAGGATGCGCTCGTCTGGGAAGGCGAGGATGGGCGCAAGCGCAAATGGACCTATGCGGAATACGACGCGGAAGTCTCGCGCCTTGCCACCGCACTTCGCCGATTGGGGCTTGGACCGGGGGATGCGATCGGCCTTTTCATGCCGCTCGGCCTCGAGGTCGCGGCCGCCTTCCTTGCCATCGCCAAGATAGGCGGCATCGTCGTGCCGCTCTTCTCCGGCTTCGGCAAGCAGGCGATCGCCGTGCGTCTCAATGATTGCGAGGCGAAGGCGGTGATCGCGGTGGATGGCGCCCTTCGTCGCGGCAAACGCGTGCCGATGAAGGCGACCCTCGATGCGGCCCTTGCCGACATCCCAAGCGTCACCGACGTCGTCGTCTTCAAACATCTCGACGATCCGGTGCCATGGGACAAGACACGCGACCATTGGTGGCACGAACTTCTGGCCGATGCGCCGATGGAGGCGCCGACGGAACCCGTGGATGCGGAAGCCACCCTCATGGTCGTCCATACCTCCGGCACGACCGGCAAGCCGAAGGGAACCGTCCATACCCATTGCGGCCTTTATACGAAGATCATCATCGACCTCGTGCTCTGTCAGGACTTCAAGGAAAGCGATCGCCTGCTTTGGATGACGGACATGGGCTGGATCGTCGGTCCCTTCCAGATCCTGCTCGCCGGTGCGATGGGTGCCACGCTCATCCTGGCCGAAGGCACGCCCGACTATCCGGACCAGGGGCGCATCTGGCGCCTGATGCAGGACTATCGGGTCAGCTATTTGGGGATCGCGCCGACCATCGTCCGCATCTTCATGGCGCAAGGGACGGACGTCGTCGAACACTACGATCTCTCCCGGCTTCGCATCACGGTCACCACCGGCGAGCCGTGGACGCCGGATGCATGGCACTGGTTCTTCGCCCATGTCTGCAAGCAGAAGGTACCGATCCTGAATTATTCCGGCGGCACCGAAATCGGTGGTGGGATCATCGGCAGCATCGTCACCCGCCCCTTGAAGCCCCGCTCCTTCAACGCCCCCCTGCCGGCGATGGGGGCCAGCGTCGTCGATGAGGAGGGAAAGCCGATCGCATCCGGCCAGGTCGGCGAGCTGGTGATGAACCTTCCCTCGATCGGTCTCACCCGGGGGCTGTGGAAGGATCCGGAACGCTACCTCGACACCTACTGGCGCACCTTTCCAGGTCTGTGGCGGCATGGCGACTGGTCGGCGATCGACGAAGACGGCATGTGGTACGTCCTTGGCCGCTCGGACGATACCCTTAAAGTCGCCGGCAAGCGGACGGGCCCGGCCGAGATCGAGGGCATCGTGCTGGAAACCGGCCTCATTCGCGAGGCCGCCGCCATCGGCGTGCCGGACGAAATCAAAGGATCGGCCGTCGTCTGCGTCTGCGTGCCGGGCGAAGGCATAACGGCGGACGAGGACTTAAAGACCACCTTGATCGAGGCGGTCGTCACCGGCCACGGCAAGGCGTTCCGCCCCAAGGACGTCGTCTTCGTTTCCGACCTTCCGAAGACGCGCTCGATGAAGATCATGCGCCGCGTCGTGCGCGCCACCTATCTAGGCGTTGAGCCGGGCGACTTAAGCTCGCTCGTGAACCCGGCCGCGCTTGAGGAATTGCGCGCGAAGGCGAAGGCATAAAACTTTAGTCACTTCTTGTTCGTCTTCGGCTCGACTTCCATCTTCGCGGCCATCTTCGCGGCCGTCTTCGCGCGGCGTTCCAGCCACCAGCCATATTCCGGCGGCCAGGCCGAATAGTCGAGCTTTGAACCAAGCTCGAGGGAGGCATGCAAGGGCCAGTTCGGATCGTCCAGCGCCGCCCGTCCAATGGCGATCAGGTCGGCCCGCCCATCGCGCAGGATGGCGTCTGCCTGGGCCGGTTCCGTGATCAGCCCGACGACGATCGTCGCCATGCCGGTTTCCTTGCGCAAGATTTCGGCCAATGGCACGTGAAAGCCGGGCTCGCGGGGAAGCGCGTCTTCGCGCGTAAGCTTCGCGGTGCCGCCCGACGTGCAGTCCACCAGATCGATGCCGATCTTCTTTAATTCGTTTACGAACGCAATCGAATCCTGGATTCCCCACCCCTTGTCGACGCCGTCGATGACGGAGAACCGAAAGGAAACCGGCTTGTCGTCGGGCCACACCTCGCGAAGGCTCTCCGCGATTTCCAGCCCAAACCGCATGCGTCCCTTAAGGTCGCCGCCGTAACCGTCGCTTCGTTCGTTGGTAAGCGGCGAAAGAAATTCATGGATCAAATAACCATGCGCTCCGTGAATCTCGAGCACGTCGAAGCCGGCCGCAACGCCGCGGAGCGCCGCCTTGCGCCAGGCTTCCTGCACGTCTGCGATGTCGGCAAGCGTCATGGCGCGCGGGGCCGGCACGCCTGCTCCGTAAGCCATCGGTGAAGGCGCGATCGTTTCGAAAGGAGGATCGCCGCGTTGGGCGTCCTTCTCTCCCAACGGCCGATAGCCCTCATAGGCGCGCTGGTAGCTCCCCTTGTGGCCGGCATGGGCAAGCTGCAATCCGGAAAGCGCCCCATGGGCGCGGGCGAAATCCGTAAAACGGCGCAAAGGCGCGATGTGTTCGTCCTTCCAGATGCCGAGATCGCCATGGCTGATGCGGCCGCGCTCCTCGACGGCGGCGGCTTCCGTGAACACCAGGCCGAAGCCGCCGATCACGAATTTCGAAAGATGGGAGAAAAGCAGGTCGTTCGAGAAGCCGTCCTTGGCGTAGTAGACGACCATCGGCGAGAGAACGAGGCGGTTCAAAAGCCGGATGCCTCTGAGCTCGAAGGGGGAAAACAACGGGCTTGCCGCGCTCGCCATCGGGCCAAAGTGGTAAATTTCCTTAAGTATCGCAAGCTTAAAGCGTGCGCCCCTCGCGCAGGATGCCTTGCCGCCTTCCCCCATTTGTGGGAGCATGAGCGCCTTGGTTTTCGGGCGGCGCCCGGCCGCTCGGGGGAGCGAAGGGGGCATCCATGAACGTAGTCACGAAGCCCATTCGGCGCGAAGAGGCAGCCGCTTCCGGAGAAGGCGGCCTTACGCTGCGCGAGATGCTGGAGCAGCGGGACCGGCTTACGGAAGAGACCGGCCATTATTACGGTGTCACCGAGCTTACGCTTCGCGATTCGGACCCGGTCAAATACGAGCGGTTCTATTCGCGCATTCATTCCTGCGTGCTGGCGGCGCGCGAGGTGGCCCGTTACGTCGCCGCCAGCCCCGGCGGCCGCGAGATGGGCGAATCGCTCTGGGCGCTGACGACGCCGGAAGGCGATTCGCTGGCCCTCTCGCTCGGCTTCTTCTCCCATTGCGCGGCGATGCCGGTGGCCGTGCGCTACATGATCGAAGAAGGCTACGAGGACAATCCCGGCATCAATGACGGCGACGTCTTCATGACGGATGACGGCCTGACGGGCGGCGCTCCCCATCCGGGCGACACCTATTGTTACGTGCCGATCGTCGTCGAGGGCGAAGTCGTCGGCTGGGCGGTCGGCCTCAACCACATCATGGAGGCCGGCGCGCCGGTCGCCGGCAGCTGGCCAAGCTTCTGCGTCGACACCTTCATGGACGGGTTCGTCTTCCCACCGATGAAGACGGGCGAGAATCTTCGTCAGGCGACCTGGTGGAATTCGCTTTGGAAACGGCGCACGCGGGCGGCGGCGCTCAACATCCTCGACGACAAGATGCGTCTTGCCGGCTGCGCGATGGTTCACAAGGCCATCCACGAAATCATCGATGAGTTCGGCTACGATTACTATCGCCGCGCGATTCGCGAAATCATCGAAGAAAGCCGCCAGCGGATCATGGACAACATCCATTCCCTCATGATTCCCGGTACGCAGAATGGCTGTGCCTTCCGGATCGCGAAATACAAAGGCATGCAACAGATCTGGCCGCACGCCGATCGGGACCATCTGCTCCATGTGCGCCAGAGCCTGGATATCGACGATCGCGGCCGCGTCGTCGTCGACATGGAGGGCACGTCGCGCTGGGGCTATCACGCCTTCAACGGCTTTCCGGGCGGCGCCGATTGCGCGCTTTATCTCAGCATGGTGAACACCTTCTCCCACAACACGAAGGTGACGGCGGCGATCAACCTTGCCGTCGAGAGCAAGTATCCGAAAGGCTGCCTCTACAACCCGGACAACGAATTCGCCAGCAGCGCCGTCATCTGGGCACAATCCGTCATGATGAACAGCCTCGCCTTCAACGCGATGAACCGCGCCATGTTTGCCCGCGGCTACATGGAAGAGGCCTTCACGACGGACGGCGACTGGGAGGGCGTGCAGGGCTCCGGCGTGCTCGAGGACGGCACGCCTTACGGCTTCACGAATTTCGAATGGGTCGGCGGCGTCTCCCAGGGCGCCTACTGCTACCGCGACGGCGAGCCCATGTGCTGGGCCGAGTGGACGCAGCTCTCGAATGTCGGCAATGCCGAGGAATTCGAATATCTGATCCCGCCCTTCTTCTACTTTGGCCGGTCGCTGCTGCCGGGCTTCTGTGGCCATGGGAAGTATCGCGGCGGCCTCGGTCAGTCCTCCGTCCATTGGATGGTCGAGCCTGGCCAGCGCCTGGGCGTCAGTCACAGCGGCGGCGGCACCGCGATCACGACCTTCCTCGGCATCGGCATGAGCGGCGGCTACCCGCCGCCGAACGCCTTCACCGTTACGGCTCAGGGCACGAATATTGACACGATCATTCAAGACAGCGGCGAGACGCCGCGCAACGCCCTTGAGTTGATCGAGCAGGCCGCGGACGGCACGCTCAAGGTCGACGACCTGAAAGTCTGGAACTACGACCCGCCGGAACTCGAGATGCGGCACAACGATTTGTGGGCCAACGCGGCCGGTGCGTCGGGCGGTTGGGGCGACCCGATCGAGCGGGACACGAAGCTCATCCTCGAGGACCTCGACATGAGCTGGGTGCCTTACGCGCACGCGGCCCGCGTCTATGGCATCGTCGCGAGCCAGGGCGACGACGGCACGTGGACGCTCGACGAGGCGGCGACGAAGGAAAAGCGCACCGCGATCCGCGCGCAGCGGCTTGCCAAGGCGCGCCCGGTTTCCGAATGGTGGCGGGACGAGCGCCGCAAGGTGCTGGACCGTGATTTCAGCCAGGCGGTCGCGGACATGTACCGCGGCTCGATGAGTTTCGCGAAGTTCGATCGCGAATTCCGCGGCTTCTGGTCCCTCGATTCCGACTTCGCGGTTTAGGAGCAGACCCATGGCGAAGGTGGACAAAGGGCTCGTCGAACAGCTCATCGAAGGCACGATCAGCCGCGAGGACGCGCGTTCGCTCCTCAAGATGGATCAAAAGGACCCGGAACGGTTCTGGACCTATCTCGAAGCCCTGCAGGAACGCATGCCGTGGGACGATACGATTCTTCTTCGGATTGCCGATCATCTTTACATCGTGCGTAAGGAAAACGGCGATCGCGTCGTGAAATGCGACTGCGGCCAGGAATTCGGCGACTACCGGGCGAATTGGAAACTAAGCGCCCTTATTCGCCTGCGCGAGACGCCGGAGGAGATCGAGGAGATCTACTACCCCTCCCAAGCGTGTCCCGATCCGGAGTGGGTCGTTATTCGTGAATTCTATTGCCCGGGCTGCGCGGCGCAGCTTGCGGTCGAGGTCGTGCCGCCGGGCTACCCGATCGTCTTCGAGATGCTGCCCGATCTCGACCGTTTCTACCGGGATTTTGTCGAGCGGCCACTTTCCGATGCGAAGCCGGACTGGTACCAGGACCGGACACATGAATTAACGGCCGGCTGGGCCAAGGGCAAAGCTTAAAAAAAGCCCGATGCGTCCGATTGCCGGACGTTTTTTCGAACAGGGAGACTTTATCCATGGCGAATGGCGCCGCGTCACCGGGTTCTTCTGGGAACGGAAAAAATTACATCCTCGCGCTTGACGCAGGCGGAACGATGACGGACACGATCCTCGTCAAGCCGGATGGCGACTTCACGATCGGCAAGTCGCTGACGAACCGGAAAGACGAGGCGTCGAGCTACCTCGAATCCGTCGAAGACGCGGCGCTGACCCTGGGGCTGAAATCGACGGACGTGCACAGCCAAGCTTCCGTCGCCATCTACGCCGGCACCGGCATGCTGAACACGCTTCTCACCGGCACCGGCCGCAAGGTAGGCCTTCTGGTGACGCGTGGGTTCGAACATATAAGCGTCATGGAAGGCGGGCTCACCTATCTTGGCCAGACCCAGGCCGAAATCCTGCATCAGCAATTGCACGAGCACACGCGCCCGATGGTCGATCCGCGCAACGTCATCGGCATCAGCGAGCGCATCTCGGGCGGCAGCTATTTCATGCAGTCCCACATGGGCGCCGGTGAGGTCATGATCCCGGTCAACGAGGACCACGTCCGCAAGGGCGTGGAACGCCTCCTCGCCGGTGGCGTCGAGGTGATCGGCATCATGTTCCTGAATTCCTACGTCAACCCGGAGAACGAGAACACCGCGCGGCGGATCGCCGAGGCGATCGTCGAAAAAAGCGGGCGCAAGATTCCGGTCGTCTGTTCCGCCGACGTCGCGCCGGTTTCGCGCGAGAACAATCGCCTGAAAAGCCTGTTGATCCAATGCTTCGCGGCCGAACTGACGCGCGAATCCCTTCTCAGCGTCGAGAACGCGGCGGTCAAGGAAGGTTATGACGGCCGGCTGTTGACGCTGCTTTCCTATGGCGGCGCCGTCAACATGGACTATCCGCGCCTTTACGAGACGATCATCTCCGGGCCCATCGGCGGGCTCATGGGCGCCCAGATTTTTGCCGACAAGCTCGGCATCAAGAACGCGATCACGGCGGACATGGGCGGCACCAGCTTCGACGTGGGTCTGCTGGTCAACGGCATGCTGGGCATTCGCAAGGACGCCGACTTCGCCGGGCACCGCCTGGCGCTGCCGATGGTGGCGATCGATTCGGCGGGTTCCGGCGCCGGTTCGGCGATCGAGATCGACGCCTATAAGCGCCTGCGCGTCGGTCCCGAATCGGCCGGCGCCGATGTCGGCATCTGCTACAAATACGACCGCCTGACCGTCACCGACGTCAATGTCGTCCTCGGTTACGTCGATCCCGACTATTTCCTGGGCGGCAAGGTCAAGCTCGACAAGGACCGGGCCCATGCGGAACTCGAGCGCGTGATCGCGAAGCCGCTGGGCCTCGACGTCTACGAGGCGGGCAGCGGCGTGCTTGAGGTCATCAACACGCAAATGCGCGACCTGGCGTCGACGATGATCACCTCGAAGGGCTACAACCCCCGCGACTTCACCTTGCTGTGCTATGGCGGCGCCGGGCCCGTCCACATGTGGGGCTATTCGGAAGGGATCGACCTGGCCAACGTCATCACCTTCCCCTGGGCAGCCGGCTTCTCGGCCTTCGGCGCGGCCTGCGCCGAATACATGCATCGCTACCATCGCGGCTTCGTCGAACTCGTGCCGAACGGCATGGAGGAAACGGAGAAAGCGGAAATGGCGAAGCGGCTCGATGCGTCCTGGCGCGGCCTTGAGCAGGCGGCCAAGGACGAGATGGCGCAGGAAGGCGTCGACCTAAAACAGCTTTCCTTCCGCTATGGCACCTATGTCCGCTATCTCGGCCAGCTCGAAAGCTTCGATACGCCGCTCGATTTCGGCACGCTGAAATCGGCGGCCGACGTCGATCGCATCGTCGCCGCCTTCGAAGACATGTATACGAAGATCTATCCGGAAGGCGCGCGTTTCCCGGACGCCGGCTATTCGATCACCGAGCTTTACATTCAGGCGGTAGCCCCGAAGCCTCAGCCGGCGATCATCGAACACCCCCTGGCCGGGGCCAAGCCCACCGATTCGGCGTATGTCGAGACGCGCAAGGTGTTCCATCGAGACGCCTGGCAGGACTTTCAAGTCTGGCAGATGGAGGCGCTTGCCGCCGGCAACGTCGTCGAAGGCCCGGCCATCATCCGCGATCCGATGACGACCGTCGTCATTCCACCGGGCAAGCGGATCGAGTTCGACAAATACCGCGTCCTGCACTACCGCTAGGCGCGCTCGCGCCGTAGCCGCATCCGGTAGGCGAACCGCTCGGCCGGGTGCAGGTTCACGGCGACCTCCAGCGGCACGCCGGCCACGTCGAGATAGCGCCGCGTGATGCGAAGGCCGGGCGTGCCGGGATCGACGCCAAGCCTTTCCGCCATCCCGCCTTCGATGACGGCGGCGCCGATTTCCTGTTCGACCTCGGCGATCCGCGTCCCGAAACGCTTCTCGATCAAGCGATAGACGGCCTCGCGGGCCCCGCAGGCCTCATGGGCGTCGCCGATCGTTTCGCGAAGGACGCGGAATCGTTCCGGCAGATAAAGCGTCGTCCAGGCGATCGGCAGATCCTTCCTGGCGCCGGCCCTGGCGCCGGCCCTGGCGCCGGCAAGGCGTATCGCTTCGATGCGAAGCCAGCGTTCGCCGAGGGCGGCGCCAAGCAGCCGGCGTTCCGCTTCGCTTCCGACGACGATCTCGCGCGTCTTGTGAACGCGAAGCCTCGTTTCGGCGGCGTATTGCAAAAGCTCGTCGAGGGAATCCAGGGACTGGACGTAGCGCGCATCGGACCCGGCACGGCGCACGGTCGTGCCGGAGCCCTGGCGGCGCGTCACTAGGCCTTCCGATTCGATCAGCCGAATGGCCTCGCGGATCGTGTGCCGGCTGACGCCGAAGGTGGCACACAGCGTCTTCTCGGGCGGCAGCATCGCGCCGACGGCGTGCTCGCCGCTGGCAATCGCCCGGCCCAGCGCCGCGGCGACGGCGCGGTAGCGCGGCACGCCCGGTTCTAGCGCGGGCGCACGCCGCGCCATCAGATTATCCCCTTCTCGCGCAAGCCTGCGATCCGCGCCTTGTCGTAGCCGAGCCCTTCGAGGAGCGCGTCTGTGTCCGCGCCGAGCGCCGGCGCCGGTTCGGCGCGGGGCGCCTCGCCGCCGACGCGGATGGGGCCGAGCAGCATCTCGAAGCCTTCCCGCGTCGGGTGGGGGAAGGTGCCGATATTGCCGTTTGCCTTGACGAAAGGATTGTCGAGGGCTTGTTGCACGTCGTAGACGGGCGCCGCCGGCACGCGGCCTGCGAAATGGGCAAGCCAGGCCGCCGTCGTTCGCGCCTGCAATGCCGCGTCCAGCATTTCCGTCAATTTCCGCCGTTGCTTCAGGCGGTCGGCGAAGGTGCGAAAGGCCGGGTCTTCCGCCCATTCCGGACGATCGACGGCGCGGGCCAGAATGGGCCAGAACTTCTCCTTGTTGCACATGATGAAGATCCAGCCGTCCTTCGTGCGGAAAAGCTGGCTCGGCGTCAGCGAGGGATGGCTCGAGCGCGCTTTGCGGCCCTGGTTCACGCCCTCGTTCAGGTACCAGGTCGCAAGATAGGAAAGGTTGTGGAGCGCCGTATCGAAGAGGCTTGCGTCGAGATCGAAGCCATGGCCGCTTACGCGCGCGCCCAGCATGCCGGAAAGCAGCGCGAAGCTGGCCGTGATACCCGTCATCATGTCGACGATGGAAACGCCGCAGCGGGACGGTGGCCCGTCCGGCTCGCCGGTGAGGCGCAAACAGCCGGACTCTGCCTGCATGAGATAGTCGTAGCCGGGCCAGGCGGCGCGTTCCCCCTCGCGCCCATAGGCCGAGAGATGGGCGCAGACGATGCGGGGATTCACGTTGCGAAGCGCGGCGTAGGTGAGGCCGAGTTTTTCCGGCAAGTCGCCGCGCAGATTGTCGAGCAGCCCGTCCGCCGTGCGCACGAGGTCGTGCAGCGTCTTGCGCCCCTCGGCCGTCTTCAGGTTCAGCGTCAGGCTTTTCTTGTTGCGGTTGAAGCTCTGGAAGAACTCGCTGTCGCCGGAGTCGAGAAAATAGGGGCCGACGGCGCGCGCCATGTCGCCGCCTTCGGCGGGGTTCTCGATCTTGATGATTTCGGCGCCAAGATCGCCCAGCAGCATCGTCCCGAAGGGGCCGGCGCCATATTGCTCGACGGCGAGAATGCGAAAACCATCCAGGGGCAGCATCTTTTCTCGCCTCTTAAACGGGGTTCCGCTCGACAAGCTGCCGGGCGATGACGAGGCGCTGGATTTCGTTCGTGCCCTCGCCGATCGCCAGTAGCGGCGCGTCGCGGTAATAGCGCTCCAAATTGAATTCCTTGGAATAGCCATAGGCGCCGTGGATGCGCATCGCCTCAAGGGAGTTCTCAATCGCCGCTTCGCTGGCGAAAAGCTTCGCCATGCCGACCTCCATGTCGCAACGCTCGCCGGCGTCGAAGGCTTCCGCCGCCCACCGGGTCAAGAGCCTGGCCGCCTCGACGCGGGTCGCCATGTCGGCGAGCTTCAACTGGATCGCCTGATGCTGGGCGATCGGCTTGCCGAAGGTCTTGCGCACTTGCGCATAGGCGAGCGCCTCGTCGAGCGCGGCCTTGGCGACGCCGACGCCGCGGGCGGCGACGTTGACGCGTCCGATCTCGAGTCCCGAAAGCGCTTGGTTGAGGCCGTGGCCTTCCTCGCCGCCGATCAGGCGGTCGGTGGGGATGCGGTAATCCTCGAAACTCATCTCGACCGTATCCACGCCGCGGTAGCCAAGCTTCTTGAGCTTCTTGCCGACATGGAAACCCGGCCCCTTTTCGGCAAGCAGAAGGCTGATCCCGCGCATGCGCGGCTCCGCCTTCGGGTCCGTCTTGACGAGCAGCGCGAAGCAGGAGCCCTCGGCGCCGTTCGTAATCCAGCTTTTCGCGCCGTTCACGACATAAACATCGCCCTCGCGCCGGGCCGTCGTGCGGATCGCCTGAAGGTCCGTGCCGCCATCCGGCTCGGTGAGGGCGAGACCGCCGCGAAACTCGCCGGTTGCAAAACGCGGCAAGAAGGTCTTCTTCTGGTCCTCCGTGCCGTAACGAAGCACGGCGGTCGCCATGATCAGGTGCGAGTTGAAGATGCCGGCAAGCGTCATCCAGACGCTGCTGATGCGCTCGACGATCTCGGCGTACAGCGTCGCCTTGAGGCCAAGGCCACCATATTCACTCGGGATCATCGCGCCGAAAAGGCCAAGCGCCTTCATCTTCTCCACGATTTCTTCCGGATAGATGTCGTTCTGCTCAAGCTCAAGGACGCGGGGCCGCACGTCCCGCTCGAGGAATTTGTCGATGGCGTCGAGGACCAGCGTATCGCTTTCGCTCATCATGATTTCCTTCCCTGATTAGTAATCCGCTTGGTCGTCGACGGAATGTCCGCGCTTCGGAACGAGGGCGCTTCGCTCGAAGACCATGAAGATGGTGCCGTCCGCCTTCTTGCCGGTCGTCCGGACGGTGACGACGCCCGCCACGGGGCGCTTTTTGCTTGCCCGCGCTTCCAGCACCTCCGATTCCGCATAGATCGTGTCGCCGACGAAGACCGGCTTGAGCAGACGGATCTCCTTCCAGCCGAGATTAGCGATCGCCTTCTGACTTACATCGCTCACGCTCATGCCGAGCACGATGGCAAGCGTAAGCGCGCTGTTGACGAGGGGTTTCCCGAACTCGCTCTTCGCCGCATAGGCCGCGTCGAAGTGGAGGGGATGCGTGTTCATCGTAAGCAGCGTGAAGGAGGTGTTGTCGTAATCCGTGATCGTCCGTCCAGGCCGGTGTTCGTAGATGTCTCCGACCCGGAAGTCCTCGAAATAGCGGCCATAGGATTCACGGGTGCGATTCGGCCCGACGGGCTTTGCTTCGGCGACCATGGCATTCTCCCAAGATGAAGCGGTTGGCGGCGGAAAATTTGTCCGGACAAATTTTTGCATGGCAGGACGAGGCTTTGCAAGCCCAAGGCGAGGGCTCGCCACGAGCGCGGGGAAAGGGCCTAGACGCGGGCGGCCAGCCGCGTGCCGATATCGATGGCGCGGCTCGCATCCAACTCGATCGCCTCTTCGGCGCCACCGATCAGATGGGACGAGATGCCGGCCGTGGTGAGCGCGCCGTGAAGGTCGCGGTTCGGTTCCTGACCGGCGCAGACGACGACGTTGTCCACTTCCAACAGCCGATCCTCGCCGTCCACCGTGATGTGGAGCCCGTGATCGTCGATCTTCCGGTAGGTGACGCCGCCGATCGTGTGCACGTTCCGTTTCTCGATGGTGAGCCGGTGAATCCAGCCGGTCGACCGGCCAAGGTTTCGGCCATGCATTGTCGTCTTGCGCTGCAGGAGATAAACCTCGCGGGCGATCTTCTCCGGCACCGGACGTTTAAGGCCACCCGCGGTTGCAACGTTCTTGTCGATCCCCCAGGCGCCGAGGAAGGCATCGATGTCCTGGCTTTCCGGCGGGCCTTCCGGCGTCGTCAAATATTCGGCGACGTCGAAGCCGATGCCGCCGGCGCCGATGATCGCCACCCGCTGGCCGACCGCCTTCCCCTGGCCGATGACTTCTTCATAGGAAAGCACCATCGGGTGATCGATGCCCTCGATCTTTGGCGCGCGTGCCTTGACGCCGGTCGAAAGGACGACCTCGACGTAGTTTCCCTTGATCAGCTCATTGGCTTCGGCCCGCGTGTTCACGCGCACATCGACGCCGTGCTTTTCGATCATCTTCCGGTAGTAGCGTAGCGTCTCGAAGAACTCTTCCTTGCCGGGGATATTGACGGCGAGGTTCAACTGCCCGCCGATGTCGGGGCCGGCCTCGAAAAGCGTCACCTTGTGCCCTCGTTCGGCTGCCGTGATGGCAAAGGCAAGCCCGGCGGGCCCGGCGCCGACGACGGCGATCTTCTTGATTTCCTTGGCAGGCGTGATGCGGATCTCCAACTCGCGGCCGGCTCTCGGATTGACCAGGCAGGACGCCGGCCGCTCCGTAAAGATGTAATCGAGGCAGGCTTCGTTGCACGCGATGCAGGTGTTGATTTCGTCCGCCCGGCCCTCCATCGCCTTTTGCACGAAGGCCTCGTCCGCGAGGAAAGGCCGCGCCATCGAGACAAGGTCGGCCTGGCCCTTCGCCAGAATGCTTTCCGCGATCTCCGGCGTGTTGATCCGGTTCGTCGCCACGACGGGAATGGAAAGCGCTTGCTTCACGGCGGCGATGACGTCTACGAAGGTGGCGCGCGGGACCATCTGGGCGATCGTCGGGATGCGCGCCTCGTGCCAACCGATGCCGGAATTGATGAGCGTCGCACCCGCCTTTTCGATTTCCCGGCCCTGGAAGATGATCTCTTCTTGCGTGTTGCCGTCTTCGACGAGGTCGATCATCGAAAGCCGGTAGATGATGATGAAGACATCGCCCACGGCTTTGCGCGTGCGACGCACGATCTCCAGCGGGAAACGAATGCGGTTCTCGATCGTTCCCCCCCAGCCGTCCGTCCGGTGGTTCACGTGGCGCGTCGTGAACTGGTTGATGAGGTAGCCTTCCGAACCCATGATCTCGACGCCGTCATAGCCGGCCCGTCGGGCGAGCACCGTGCAATCGGCAAAATCCTGGATCGTCCGCTCGATTTCCGCTTCCGTCATCGCCTTTGGGGTCACCTTGCTGATCGGCGAGCGAATGGCCGACGGCGCGAGTGAATAATCGAGCTGCGAATAGCGCCCCGGGTGGAGGATCTGCAGGCAGATAACGCCGCCGTGCCCGTGTACGGCCTGCGTTACCTTGCGGTGCTCGGCGACTTCTTCTTCCGTCGTAAGCTTCGCACAGCCGGGGCCAAGGATGCTGTCCGGGTTCGGCGCGAAGCCGCCGGTGACGATGAGCCCGACCTCGGCCCGGGCGCGCTCCGCGTAGAAGGCGGCCAGCTTCTCGAAGCCCCGCTCCTCGGCCTCGAGCCGAGTGTGCATGGAGCCCATGACGACCCGGTTCTTGAGCCGCGCAAAGCCAAGGTCGAGGGGCCGAAGCAGGTGCGGATAGGGACTCGCAGAAGGCATGGGGCGGGGGTCCTAAAATCTAACTAACGTAAGGTTGAAATAGCGAGCCTATCGATTTACTATAGCGGTTTCCCGGCAGGACCGGACCTTGGAGAGGCGGAGTGGATTTTTCCTTCACCGACGAGCAGGCCGCCCTTTACGAAAGCGTGCTGCGCTTCGCCCGCGAGCGCTTGAGCCCCGATTACATGAAGCGCGAAAAGGAAGGCGTGTTCGACCGCGCATTGGCTCGCGAGATGGGCGCGCTCGGCATGATGGCGCCGAACGTGCCGGAAAGCCTTGGCGGCATGACGGCCAGCTCGGTGACCACCGGCCTCATCACGGAAGGCGTCGCGTTTGGGGATTTCAACCTTTCCTACCTGCCGCTGCTGGGATCCCTTCTCGCCGGCTTGCTTGCCGAACATGCCAAGCCCGACGTCGCGAAAGAATGGGTACCGAAAATCGCCCGCGGCGAAGCGCTCATCGCACTCGCTCTGACCGAGCCGGGCGTGGGCTCGGACGCGGCGAAATTAAAGTTGAAGGCTAAGCGTTCCGGAAACGGCTATTTGCTTAACGGCGAGAAGACCTCGGTCTCGGCCGCCGATCAGGCCGACATCGCCATCGTCTTCGGCCGAACGGGGAGCGAGAAGGCGGGCGCGAAGGGGGTGAGCGCCTTCCTCGTCGAGCTTGACCAGCCCGGCATCACCCGCACCCGGTTCGACGATCTGGGCTCGACGATCGTAGGCCGCGGCTCCCTTTTCTTCGACGACGTAAAAGTCGAAGGCGACGCCCTGCTCGGCGAGGAAGACGCCGGCTTCACCCAGATCATGCAGGGCTTCGATTTCTCCCGCGCGCTCATCGGCTTGCAATGCTTAGGCGCCGCGCGCGCCTCTCTCGATGAGACCTGGGCCTACATTCAGGAGCGCGAGGCCTTCGGCGCGCCGCTTGCCAAGTTCGAAGGGGTCACCTTTCCACTGGCCGAGGCGGAGACCCATTACGAGGCCTGCCGGCTCCTTTGCTACAAGACGCTTTGGTTGCGCGATCGGGGCCTGCCGCACACCTCGGAAGCGGCGATGTGCAAATGGTGGGCGCCGAAACTTGCCTTCGACACCCTTCACCAATGCCTGCTGCTCCACGGCCACTCCGGCTATTCGAAGGACATGGCCCATCAGCAACGCCTGCGCGACGTCATAGGCCTCGAGATCGGCGACGGCACTGCCCAGATCCAGAAGATCGTCATCGCCCGCGAGCGCATCGGGCGGATCGCCGTTCCCTATTGAGGGGCCCTACGGAGGGGCGAAGCGCGCTTGGGCCTCTCTTAGGCGGTGATCCTTGCCCCAAGGATGGCGAGCGCCAGGATCAGCCCCGCCCACTGGTTCGATTTGAACTTGGCAAGACAATCGGCCGGCCGGTCGATCTTTAAATCCACCACCTGCCAGACGAATTGGGCCGCGAGCCCCCCGAGGCCGGCGTAGAAAAACCAGGGAAGATCGGCCAGCCCCCCAGCCACGGCGAATAGAAAAAGTGCCACCCCGTAAGATGCGAAAAGAAACGGCTTCGATCGCTCGCCCAGTCGCAGCGCCGTCGATTTGACGCCGATCCGAAGGTCGTCCGCCTTGTCCTGATGGGCATAGATGGTGTCATAGGCAAGCGTCCAGAAGACGGCGCCCCCATAAAGGGCGAGTGCGGCCGCATCCATCTCCCCTTTCACCGCCGTCCAGCCCAGCAACGCTCCCCAGTTGAAGGTGAGGCCAAGCACGAATTGGGGCCAATAGGTGAAGCGCTTCGCATAGGGATAGAGAAGAACCAGCGCGAGCGAGGCTGCGGCCAGCAGAACCGTGAACCGGTTGAAGCAAAGCAGCACGCCGAAACCGGCAAGCAGAAGGGCTCCTAAGAAACGGCTGGCGTTTGCTACCGAAACGGCGCCCGACGGCAAAGGCCTGCCTTGCGTGCGTTCGACCTTCGCGTCGAAGTCCCTGTCCACGATGTCGTTGAACGTGCAGCCCGCGCTTCGCATGACGATGGCGCCTAGCCCAAAAAGCAGAAGCAGGGATACGTCCGGCAAGCCGGGCGAGGCCAGCGCCACCCCCCACAGGCAAGGGAAAAACAAAAGCCAGATGCCGATCGGCCGATCAAGACGGGCAAGCTTCAGGTAAGGTCGAAGAAAGGCCGGCCGGATGCGATCAACCCAGCTCGCACTGGGCCCCTCCGTCGCATCGGTTTTGGTGGGCTCCGTCATCGGCTAAGGTCTAGTGGTTTCACCGGTTCATCTTAAGGGCAAGAGGGCAAGCAAGGCCATGGCCGTCCGGTTGTACGTCGACGATGGGCTTAAGAAGGGTGCGTCCTTTGAGTTGGGGCCCGAGCAGACCCACTATCTGGTTCATGTGATGCAGCTTGGGCTGCGCGATCGTATCCGTCTCTTCAATGGCCGCGATGGCGAGTGGGAAGCGGTCATCGAAAAACGCTCGAAGAAGCGCATGCTTGTCGCTCCGCAAAAATGCTGCCGTCCCCAAGACACGCTTCCCGACCTCTGGTTTCTTTTCGCAGCCCTCAAACGGAACCGCATCGATACTCTCGTCGAAAAAGCAACGGAACTAGGCGTCACGCATTTCAAGCCCGTGATCACGGAACGAACGGAAACGAAACGGGTGAACGTGAAGCGCCTTGAAGCCTACGCCACCGAGGCGGCGGAACAAACCGAGCGCCTCTCCATACCGAAGATCGATGAGGCGGAACCCTTAGGCCAGGCGCTTAAGCATTGGCCTTCTGCGCGCCGTCTGCTCCTTTGCGACGAAACTGGCGGCGGCCCACCCATCCTGGAAGTTCTGGGCCGTGCCGGACCCGGCGCATGGGCGCTGCTGACGGGGCCCGAGGGGGGCTTCGTGCGCGGTGAACTTGACGCGCTTCGTCAACTTCCTTTTGTTACCTCCGCAAGTCTGGGCCCCCGGGTTCTGCGTGCCGATACCGCCGCCATCGCGGCCCTTACCTGTTGGCAGGCGGTGCTCGGCGACTGGGAAAGGCGCCCCAACTTTCGCTTTGAAGAAAAGAGATCTTAAAAAGGCGAAACGAGAAACCATGACCGCGCTTGCCGTAGCCGACAAATCCGAACTCGTCGATTATTTCATCGAAGGATGCAAGCCGCCCGAAGACTGGCGGATCGGAACCGAGCACGAGAAGTTTGTCTTCCGCAAAGACGATCTCATGCCGGTGCCTTACGAGGGGCCCGATGGTATACGCGCCATCCTGGAGGGCATGCAACGCTTCGACTGGCAACCGATCCTGGAAGAGGGAAACCCGATCGCTCTTACCAAGCCCGGCTTTGGTTCGATCACGCTGGAGCCGGGCGGGCAGATCGAGCTTTCCGGCGCGCCCTTGCGAAACCTGCATGAGACCTGTGTCGAAGTCGCCGACCATCGCGCCCAGCTTCGCTCCGTCACCGAATCCTTGGGCCTCGGCCTTCTCAATCTCGGCTTCCTGCCGAAGTGGCCCCGTGAGGCGATGCCCTGGATGCCGAAACGGCGTTACCGGATCATGCGCGACTACATGCCGACGAGGGGCAAGCTTGGCCTCGACATGATGTTGCGCACCTGCACCGTGCAGGTGAACCTCGACTTCGGATCCGAAGTGGACATGATCGAGAAGTTTTGCATCTCCATGGCACTGCAGCCGGTGATCACGGCGCTATACGCAAATTCCCCCTTCGTTGAAGGCCGCCCAAACGGGTATTTGAGCACCCGCTCCCATGTGTGGATGCACACGGACCCCGACCGTTGTGGATTCCTTCCCTTCGTTTTTGATTCCTCCATGGGGTTCGAACGCTACGTCGATTACATGCTCGACGTGCCGATGTACTTCGTCATCCGAGACGGAAAATACGTCAACGCGGCGGGGCAAAGTTTTCGTGACTTTCTCGATCGCAAGCTGCCTGCGCTTCCGGGCGAGGCGCCGACGCTTACCGACTGGGAGGACCATCTGACGACCGCCTTCCCCGACGTCCGCATGAAGCGTTTCCTCGAGATGCGCGGCGCCGGCGCCGGTGGTGGGGCACAGCTTTGTGCGTTGCCGGCCTTTTGGGTGGGGCTTTTATATGATGGGGAAGCCAAGGCGGCCGCGCTCGAGCTTGTGAAGGACTGGACGATCGAGGAACAGCAAGCGTTAGGCAAAGTGGTCGCCCGCGACGCGCTGAAGGCGCGCATCCATGGGCGAACCATCCAGGAGGTGGCAAAGCAAGCGATCGCGATTGCGCGCACAGGCCTTGCCCGGCGCGCGCGCAAGGATGGGGAGGGCCGTGACGAAAGCCACTTCCTCGACGTCCTCGCCGAGACGGCGGAAACCGGCGTCACTGCCGCCGAGCATCTGCTCGAACGCTACGCCCACGCATGGGGCGGCGCGATCGATCCGATCTATGAGGAATGCGCCTATTAGAGGTGAGGGGCGGTGTTCCTAACCGGACGCCGTGCCGCCGACGGTGAGCCGGTCGATGAGAAGGGTCGGCTGGCCGACGCCGACCGGCACTCCCTGTCCTTCCTTGCCGCAGGTGCCGATCCCGGGATCGAGTTTGAGGTCGTTGCCGATCATGGAGACCTTCTTAAGCACGTCCGGCCCGTTGCCGATCAGCGTCGCTCCCTTGACGGGCGTGGTGATGCGGCCATCCTCGATCAAATAGGCTTCCGTCGCCGAGAAGACGAATTTGCCCGAGGTGATGTCGACTTGGCCGCCACCGAAATTGATCGCATAGAGGCCCTTCTTCACGGAACGTAAGATTTCTTCCGGTGTGTCGGTGCCGGCCAGCATGTAGGTGTTCGTCATGCGCGGCATCGGCTTGTGGGCGAAACTTTCCCTGCGCCCGTTGCCGGTAGGCGGCAAACCCATGAGGGCGGCGTTCTGGCGGTCCTGCATGTAGCCCTTCAGGATGCCGTCCTCGATCAGGACCGTCCGTTCGGTGGGCGTGCCCTCGTCATCGATGGTAAGCGAGCCACGACGGTTCTCGATCGTGCCGTCGTCGATGACGGTGACACCCTCTCTTGTCACCCGTTCTCCGATCAGGCCGGAAAAGGCGGACGTCTTCTTCCGATTGAAGTCGCCTTCCAGGCCGTGGCCGATCGCCTCGTGCAGCAGGATGCCGGGCCAGCCCGGTCCCAGCACGACCGGCATCTCGCCGGCCGGCGCCGGCACGGATTCGAGGTTGACGAGCGCCTGGCGCAGCGCCTCGTCCACCTGGTGCCGCCAGTTCGCCGGATCGAGCCACTCGTCATAGGCGGCGCGTCCGCCCGCCCCATGGCTGCCGCTCTCCATCCGCTCGCCCTCGCCGACGACGACGAACACGTTCAAGCGAATCAAGGGGCGCAAATCGCTCGCTCGCTCGCCGCCCGGGCGCAGGATTTCGACGGCCTGCCATTCGCCGGCCAGCGAAGCCGTGACCTGGCGGACCCGCGGGTCCTTTTGACGGGCATAGGCGTCGATTTCGGCGAGCAATCGGACCTTGCGCTCGAAATCGACCCGGTCCAGGGGGTTCTGGTCGGAATAGCGGTGCCGGTTCGTGCTCGAGGGTGCGGCCATCAGCGTGCCGCCATGGCCTTCCCGGACCGCCTTCACCGTCTCCGCGGCACGCCGCATCGTCGCCTCATCGAGATCCGTGGCATGGGCGTAGCCGACCGCCTCCTTGGCGATCGCCCGAAGCCCGAAGCCGTGAGAAGAATCGAAGCTGGCGCTTTTCAGCCTTCCGTCGTCGAAGACAAGGCTTTCCGACTGCCGGAACTCTAAGAAGAGCTCGCCGTCGTCGGCGCCCTTCAACGCATCGTCCACGATGCCCTCGACGCGGCCCCGGTCGAGCGTCGTCTGCGCGAAGAAGATATCGTCGGTGGTCGGCAGATCGGACAAACGGCACCTCGTTTTCGTTTTTTCGCCGCGCCATGGCGCTGAGACGGGGGCAGGCGATTATTACATTATTTTCCTGTAATAAATCGCGACCCTGCCTTAAGACCCTCTCGCATCCGCGAGTCTGCAGGGTTTCTGGGGTCTTCGACAAGGTGAATCTTTTTTACCAAGCCGCCGCACTCTGTTATAAATTTTGGCCATATGGGGGCGATACGAACCGGCTCGACTTACCCGATCGTTCGGGTGCGTGTGAACGCAGATTTTTCCGGATTGCTCCCGGGAGACGGTTTCGTTCCTTCGGATCTCACCAGTTAGGGAGGGCTGGATTCCATGCCTTTCGCTCGGCGACTTCTCTTTCTTGCGGCGTTTGTGATCTTCGGCGTTGGTTCGGCGGCGGACGCGGTGGCAGACCAGCCAGTGCCATGGCAGTTCGGGTTTCAGGATGCGGCTTCGCCGGTGATGAGCCAGCTAAGCGGGTTTCATGACTTTCTCCTGGTCATCGTCACCGTGATCACCGTCTTCATCCTGGCGCTACTCATCTACATCATCCTTCGCTTCAACGCGAAGGCGAATCCGGTTTCCTCCAAGACGACCCACAACACGTCCCTGGAAGTGCTCTGGACGGTGATCCCCACTCTCATTCTCGTCGTCATGGCGATTCCGTCCTTCCGGCTCATGTACTACATGGACCGGGTGGAGAATGCCGAGATCACGGTCAAGGCGATCGGGCATCAATGGTATTGGTCCTACGTCTATCCGGATCACGACGACCTCACCTTCGATGCCTTCGTGCTCGAAGCGGACGAGCTTGAAGAGGGGCAGCCCCGCCTGCTCGCCACCGACACGGCGGTGGTTGTGCCCGTCAACAAGACGGTCCGCGTGCTGGTGACCTCGACGGACGTGCTCCATGCGTGGGCGATCCCGGCTTTCGGCGCCAAGATCGATGCGGTCCCGGGCCGGTTGAACGAAACTTGGTTCCGTGCCGAAAAGGAAGGCACCTATTATGGACAGTGTTCGGAACTCTGCGGTACGAACCACGCCATGATGCCGATCACGGTCAAGGTCGTCTCGGACGAAGCCTATGCGGCGTGGCTGAAAGAGGCGAAAGAGGAATACGCAACCAAGGATGACGCGGGCAGCAAAACCCGCATCGCGCGGACGCAAGTCCAGCAATAGCTTAAGGATTGGAGAGGCAGACCATGAGCGAGGGCGCTGTTACGGCTGAGGAACTTCGCTATCGCAAAGGATGGCGGCGTTATGCCTATTCGACGAATCACAAAGACATTGGGACGATGTACATCCTGCTGGCCGCCGTCATGGGCCTGGTGGGGGCCGCGATGTCGATCCTTTTCCGGGCCGAATTACAGGTGCCCGGCCTGCAGATCCTGTCGGACGGTCACTTCTTCAATGTGCTGATCACCGCCCACGGGCTGATCATGGTCTTCTTCATGGTCATGCCGGCGATGATCGGCGGCATGGGGAATTGGATGGTGCCGCTGATGATCGGCTCACCGGACATGGCCTTCCCCCGGATGAACAACATCAGCTTCTGGCTCTTGGCCGCCGCCGCCTGCTTCCTCGTCGGCTCCGCCTTCGTGCCCGGCGGGCCGGGCGATGGGGTCGGCGCCGGTTGGACGATCTACCCGCCCTTGAGTTCCGGGGTCGGACACGCCGGGCCCGCCGTCGACATGGCGATCTTCAGCCTGCATCTGGCGGGCGCGTCTTCGATCCTCGGCGCCATCAACTTCATCACGACGATTTTCAACATGCGCACGCCCGGCATGACGCTCCATCGGATGCCGCTCTTCGTCTGGTCGGTCCTGGTGACGGCGTTCCTGCTCGTGCTTGCGATACCGGTTCTGGCGGGCGCCATCACGATGCTGCTGACGGACCGCAACTTCGGCACGACCTTCTTCGATGCCGCCGGTGGCGGCGATCCGGTGCTCTTCCAGCACCTCTTCTGGTTCTTCGGCCACCCGGAAGTCTACATCCTGATCCTTCCCGGATTCGGCATCGTCAGCCAGGTCGTCTCGACCTTCTCGAAGAAACCGATCTTTGGCTACCTCGGCATGGCCTATGCGATGGTCGCGATCGGCTTCATCGGCTTCCTCGTCTGGGCGCACCACATGTACACGGTGGGCATGGACATCGACACCCGGGCCTACTTCACCGCCGCGACACTGGTCGTTGCGGTGCCGACCGGCGTCAAGATCTTCAGCTGGATTGCGACGATGTGGGGCGGCTCGATCGAGTTCAAGACGCCGATGCTGTGGGCAATTGGATTCATCTTCCTGTTCACGGTCGGCGGCGTGACGGGCATCGTGCTGGCGAACGCCGGCGTGGACATTGCGCTCCATGACACCTACTACGTCGTAGCCCACTTCCACTACGTGCTTTCGCTGGGTGCCGTGTTTGCGATCTTCGCGGGCATCTACTACTGGATCGGCAAGATGACCGGCCGGCAATACCCGGAAGGCCTCGGCAAGCTGCATTTCTGGATCACCTTCGTGGGCGTGAACCTGACCTTCTTCCCGCAGCACTTCTCTGGCCTCGCCGGCATGCCGCGGCGGATTGCGGACTATCCGGACGCCTTTGCCGGATGGAATATGATCTCCTCATTTGGGGCCTATATTTCGGCGGTCGGGATGCTCGTGTTCCTCTACGTCATGTACCGGACCTTCACCTCCGGCGAGAAAATCGCCGAGAATCCGTGGGGTGAGGGGGCAACGACGCTGGAATGGACGGTGTCCTCGCCGCCGCCTTGGCACTCCTTCGAGGAGCTGCCGCGGATCCATTGAGCGCGGCGTTTAAGTGCCGGGCGAGAGGCTTCTGAGAGTTTCCGAGTGACGAAAGGTGTGATGCATTCCACGACGATCCAAAGCGAAGCCGCGCTCGCCGGCGGCTCCCGCGTTCAGGACTTCTTCCAGCTCCTGAAGCCGCGGGTCATGTCGCTGGTCGTCTTCACCGGCATCGTCGGTCTGCTGCTGGCCCCCGGCACGCTGCATCCGGTCCTGGCAGGGGTGGCGCTGCTTTGCATCGCCGTCGGTGCGGGGGCGGCAGGTGCCATCAACATGTGGTACGACCGGGACATCGACGCGAAGATGCAACGGACCCGCGCACGCCCCTTGCCGATGGGACGCATCGTGCCGGACGAGGCGCTGGGCTTCGGAGTCGTGCTGGCGATGGGCGCCGTCGCCATGATGGGGTTGGCGGTGAACTGGGTCGCGGCCGGCCTGCTTGCGCTCACCATCGCCTTCTACGTCTTCGTCTATACGATGTGGCTCAAGCGGCGCACGCCTCAGAACATCGTCATCGGGGGCGCGGCGGGCGCCTTTCCGCCGATGATTGGTTGGGCGGCGGTGACCGGCGACGTAAGCCTAAGCCCGCTTGTCCTCTTCGCCATCATCTTCCTATGGACGCCGCCGCATTTCTGGGCGCTGTCGCTCTACCGAAGCGATGATTACAAAAACGCCGGCGTGCCGATGCTGCCCGTGGTGGCGGGCCTGCGCGAGACCCGCAAGCAGATCCTCCTCTACACCCTGCTGCTGATCCCGTTGACGCTGGCACCCAGCTTCATCGGGCTTGCCGGCCTCTTTTATGCCAGCGCCGCCGCCCTTCTAGGCGCGGTCTTCCTGGCTTCCGCCGTCCGCGTCTGGTTCGATGAAACGGACCGCTCGGCGCGGCACATGTTCGCCTTTTCGATTCTTTATCTCTTTCTTCTCTTTACTGCCCTGTTGGCCGATCGGGGTTTGAGCTTGGCGGCTTAAGACATGGAAGCGACAATGACAACCGGCGATAACCCGAAGAAGAACCTGAAAACGAAGAACCTCGTTGTTCTCGCGATCCTTCTCGGGCTGGTGGCGTTAATCTATGTCGTCTCGATCATCCGGATGGGGGAATCGTGGTGAAAAGAGAACATCGCAACCGGATGGTCCTCGCCTCGCTCGCGCTCGTCGTTGGCAGCATGACGGCGTTGAGCTTCGCGGCCGTCCCTCTCTATCGCCTGTTCTGTCAGGTGACGGGCTTCGGCGGCACCACCCAGACGGCGACCGCCGCCCCGGATGCGATTTTCGATCGTTTGATCACCGTGCGCTTCAACTCCGACATCGCGCCCGACCTGCCATGGGCCTTCCGGCCGGTGCAACGCGAGGTCCAGGTCTGGGTCGGCGAAGAGAAGCTGGCATTCTACGAAGCGACGAACCGCTCGGAAGAAACCCTGGTCGGCACCGCCGTCTTCAACGTGACGCCGCTGAAGGCCGGGCTTTATTTCAGCAAGATCCATTGCTTCTGTTTTGACGAGCAAAAGCTCAAACCCGGGGAGCGCGCCGAGATGCCGGTCTCCTTCTTTATCGATCCAGAGATTTTACGGGATCCAAACCTCGACGACGTCGAGACGATCACCCTTTCCTATACGTTTTTCCGCGCCCTTGGCGGGGACGAGGAAACGAAGGATCGCCTTGCACGCGCGGCCACCGAAACGGGTGCCGCGAGAGCGCAGGGGATCCTTGAGGAAAGCAAAAATTCGCGAAAGATTACGGGGCACCCTGGAGGATAAACCCAATGACGAATGGTCACGCGCACCCGCATCCCTATCACCTGGTCGACCCAAGTCCGTGGCCGATCATAGGCGCCATCTCGGCGTTTTTGGCGTTCGGTGGTGGCGTCCTGTTCATGCACAGCGACCGGACCCTTGCCGATGCGGCGGTCATGATCCTGGGCTTTTTCGGCATCCTCTACACGATGGTGCGGTGGTTTACGGATGTAGCCCTCGAGGGTGAGAGCGGCAGCTACCACACCCCGGTCGTGCAGGTTGGCCTGCGCTTCGGCATGGCGCTCTTCATCATGTCGGAGGTGCTGTTCTTTGCCGCCTTCTTCTGGGCCTATTTCAACGCGTCCCTCTTCCCGACGGAACAGATCGGCAGCGTCTGGCCACCGAATGGGATGGACGTCTTCAATCCCTGGGACATCCCCTTCATCAACACGATCATCCTGCTCTCCTCCGGCGGCACGGTGACGATCGCCCATCATGGCCTTCGCCATGGCAACCGGGGCCAGTTGATCGGCTGGCTGGCGATCACCATCGCGCTTGGCCTCACCTTTACGGGCCTCCAGGCTTACGAATACAGCCACGCGCCTTTCCGCTTCGTCGACGGCGTCTATCCCTCGACCTTCTTCATGGCGACCGGGTTCCACGGTTTTCATGTGATCGTCGGCTCGATCTTCCTCTCGGCGATGCTGCTCAGGGCGATCCTCGGCCACTTCAAGCCGGACCAGCACTTCGGGTTCGAGGCGGCGGCCTGGTATTGGCATTTCGTCGACGTCGTATGGTTGTTCCTGTTCACCTGCGTCTACTGGTGGCCAACGGCATAAGGGAGGTTGCATTTACGCGCGAATGACGGAAGGTTCCGCCCCGAACGTTTCTCCGATTCGCGCAGGCTTTGCCGGCCGTTGCCCGCGCTGTGGGAAAGGCAGGCTGTTTAAGGGTTATCTCAAGGTCGCAGACCGTTGTTCGGTCTGCGGCCTTGATCTTTCCGGCTTTGAGAACGCGGATGGGCCGGCCGTTTTCATCATCCTGCTCCTGGGCTTTCTCGTCGTCGGCCTGGCGCTCGTCGTCGAGGTCGCCTACATGCCCCCGTACTGGGTCCATGGGCTGCTTTGGGTCCCGCTCATCTTAGGCGGGGTCTATCTGATGCTGCCGCCGCTCAAGGGCTGGATCATCGCCGCCAACTATAAGTACCGGCCCGAGCATCGGGACGACCCGTCGTAAAAGATGGCTTTCTCCTTTCGACCGACCCTGTGGCCGACCGTACTCAGCGTGCCGGCGGTTTGCGTATTGATCCTTCTTGGCAACTGGCAGATGGACCGGCTCGCCTGGAAGCAGGCGTTGATTGCGGAGATGGATGCCAACTTGGCCGAGCCGCCGGTGGCGCTTCCTTCCGCGATCGAGACGCCGAAGGCCTGGGAATTCCGGCGGGTCCGCGTCCGGGGCAGCTTCCTTCACGAGAAAGAAATGTATTTAAGCAACCGCACGCGCAAGGGAAGCGTCGGCTACGAGATCATGACGCCGCTCAAGCGTGAGGATGGCGCGGCACTTCTCGTGAACCGCGGTTGGGTGCCGATGGACCGGAAGGACCCCTCGACACGGTTGCCTGGGCTTCCTTCCGGCATCGTCACGGTCGAAGGCACCCTCCGCACGGACAAGCCGAAAGGCTGGTTTACCCCACCGAACGAGCCGAGGAACAATCTCTGGTTCCACGTGGACCTGCCGGCGATGGCCGGCTGGGCCGGCGTCGATCCGGCGCTGCCCATCCTTCTCGAGGCGAGCCCCGGCGGCGATGCAGGCGTCTATCCGCGGGCCTTGCTGTCCCGGATCGAGCTTCCCAACGCTCACCTGCACTACGCGATCACTTGGTATTCGCTGGCCGTCATCCTTCTCGTTATCTATTTTCTCTACCATCGGCGCCCCCGTCCCTGATCGTGGCACGCATTCGCGCCGGCCGCTTGCCGGGGCGACGGGCGGGGGCTAGGTTCTCGAAGCGCGAAAATTTCGGAGACGTTAGTTGCGTTATGTCAGCACCCGGGGTGAAGCGCCCGAGCTTCCCTTCGACGAGGTCCTGCTGGCCGGGCTTGCCCGGGACGGCGGGCTCTACGTGCCCGCGACGTTCCCTCAGTTCGATTCCGCGGCGCTGGAAGGCTTAAACGGCCTTTCCTATCCCGAGCTTGCCGTCCGCGTCATGACGCCCTTCCTGAATGGCGGGATCGGGCTTGAGGATTTCACCCGCATGGTGAACGAAGCCTATGCTGGCTTCGACGACCCGGAAGTAGCCCCGCTCCGCAAGCTCGATCAAAACTTCTGGCTGATGGAACTCTTTCACGGGCCGACCCTTGCGTTTAAGGACTACGCCCTTCAACTCGTAGGCCGGCTCTTCGATCATGTACTGCAAGCCCGCAGGCAACGCATTACGGTGGTAGGCGCCACTTCCGGCGATACGGGCTCGGCGGCCATCGAGGCCTGCCGCGATCGCGTCACCATCGACATCTTCATCCTGCACCCAAAGGGACGGATATCCGAGGTCCAGCGCCGGCAGATGACGACGGTCAAAGCCGCGAACGTCCATAACCTTGCGATCGATGGCACCTTCGACGATTGCCAGGATCTCGTGAAGGGAATGTTCAACGACACCGCCTTTCGGGATGCGCAGGCGCTCTCCTCGGTGAACTCGATCAACTGGGCGCGGATCCTTGCCCAGACGGTCTATTACTTTTCCGCCGCGCTCAAACTTAGGCAAACCCAAAAACACGTCGCCTTCGCCGTTCCGACGGGAAACTTCGGAAACGTTTATGCCGGCTACGTGGCGAAACGGATGGGGCTGCCCATCCATCGGCTGGTGATCGGCACGAACCGGAACGACATTCTTTTCCGTTTCTTCACCCAAGGCGCGATGACGGTCCGCACCGTCGAGCCGAGCTTAAGTCCGGCGATGGACATTCAGATCTCGAGCAATTTCGAGCGCTTCCTTTTCGATCTGTACGGGCGCGACCCAGAAAAACTCCGTGCCTCGATGGAGAACTTTCGCAGCTTCGGTCGGCTAGATGTAGAAAAAAGCCTTTTCTATCAAGCGGTTGAGACTTTCTCCGCCCACCGGTTCGACGACCGAGCGACGCTTCGCACGATAGCAGAGGTCCATGAGGAAAGCGGGATGCTGATCGATCCGCATACGGCGATCGCAATTGCCTCGGCGCGCGCCGAGATGGGTGAGGCCGAAATTCCGATGGTGGCTCTGGCAAGCGCGCACCCGGCGAAGTTTCCCGATGCGGTCGAACAGGCGACCGGGCACCGTCCGGCGTTGCCTGCGCGGCTCGCCGACCTTTTCGAACGCGAAGAACGCATGACGGCGCTTCCCAACGACCTCGAGGAAGTCGAGGCGTATGTGCGGGCGAACGCGAGCCCGAAGGGGGCCCCATGACGGCCGAGGTCACCACGCTTCCCAATGGCCTTCGCGTGGCGACGGACCGCATGGAAGGTGTCGAAAGCGCCACCATCGGCATGTGGGTGGGCGTCGGCACCCGCTTTGAAACGGCCAAGCTAAACGGGGCTTCCCATCTCCTTGAACACATGGCGTTCAAGGGAACGAAGACGCGGTCCGCTAAAGCTATCGTCGAGGAGATCGAAGCCGTCGGCGGCAGCCTGAACGCCTATACCTCGCGCGAGCACACCGCCTACCATGCGCGTGTGCTTGGCTCCGACATACGCCTTGCCGTCGATCTGTTGGCGGACATCCTCCAGCATTCCACCTTCGACGCGGTCGAACTCTCCCGCGAACGCGCCGTCGTTTCCCAGGAAATCGGCCAGGCGGAAGACACGCCGGACGACGCGATCTTCGACCGCTATCAGGCGGCGTGCTACCCGGATCAGCCGATGGGCTGGCCGGTGCTGGGGACTTATGAAACGCTTCGTGATCTTTCGCGCGAGGCGATCCTTGGCTATTTGAACGCAAATTACGGGGCTTCGCGCATGGTGCTGGCGGCGGCCGGCGACGTCGAACACGAAAAGTTCCTCGAGCTGGCAGGCCAGGCCTTCGATGCACTCGCGCCGGAGGTAGATGCCACGCTAGAGCCGGCCCGCTATGCCGGCGGCGATAGCCGGGAGGCGCGCGAACTCGAGCAATTGCACCTCATCCTTGGCTTTCAGGGGCTTGGCTATCTCGACCCTGATTTCTATGCACTTTCCGTCTATACGACGCTCTTGGGTGGCGGCATGTCATCGCGGCTCTTTCAGGAGATTCGCGAGAAGCGGGGCCTCGTCTATTCGATCCACAGCTTTACCTCCTTCTATTCCGACGGCGGGCTGTTCGGAATCTACGCGGGCACGGGCGCGAAGGAAGTAAGCGAGCTCCTCCCCGTCGTCGTCGAGACCATCCAGGCGACGGCTACGCAAACGAAAGAAGAAGAGATCGATCGGGCGAAGGCACAACTGAAGGCGGGGATTTTGATGGCGCGGGAAAGCTCAGGCGCGCGTTGCGAGCAACTGGCAAACCAGCTGCTCGTTTTCGGCCGGCCCTTGCCGCCGGAAGAGATCGTCGCCCACATCGATGCGGTCGAAGGCGCGGCCATTTCCCGCGTCGTGAACCGGCTTTGCGAAAGCCGGCCGACCCTTGCCGCGCTCGGCCCGACCGGCGCGCTCGAGGACTTCGAGCGGCTCGAGGCGCGCTTTTCCTGATCGCGTCGTCTAGTGGGGTTGGAAGAAAAAGCGTGGTTTAGGCGTTGCCAACTTCACCGGAAAGCATGCCCCAATCGACGCCGATCTTCGCCAGCGCCATTTCCCACTTCGTCTCGAGATCTTCATCGAAGATCAACAGCTCGTCCGCCGAGGCGTGCAGCCAGCCATTGCCCCTGATCTCGGTTTCCAACTGGCCGGGGGCCCATCCGGCGTAACCAAGTGCGACCATGCTTTTCCGTGGTCCGCGGCCTTCCGCGATGTCTCTAAGAATTTCGGCGGATGCCGTCAATGCGACGTTCGAATCGATTCGCAGCGTGCTGTCCTGTTGATACTCCGCCGAATGAAGGACGAAGCCGCGCTCGGATTCGACGGGACCGCCGAAGAATAGGCTGATGTCCTTACCCTCGGTGAGCGCGTCGATCCCAAGTTGTTCAAGCAGGTCCGGCAGGGGCGCGATGCCGATCCGCCGGTTGACGACCAGCCCCATCGCGCCTTCCGGACCATGCGCACATAAGTAAACGACGGTCCGCGAGAAACGCGGGTCTTGAATCTGGGGGGTCGCGATTAGGAGTTGACCCACCAGGTAACCCTGGGATGTCGATTCCATCACTTCCATAGACTATAGTTTGGGCGCCATTGGGTAAACGCAAGCTTACCGGGGGCATAAAACTTTCGTGAACCGCAGGAATCCTTGCGATCGGAAGATTTTCAAGCCCTATATTGCGTTAAAATGGTTCCAATGTTCACCTGGATCGAAGCTCGGCGGCGGTTCCTTTTTGTGGGTCTGCTCGCTTGCGGCGTCTGGCTTTTAGCAGCAAAGCCGAATGTGAGTATGGCTACGACGTCGTCCTGGACGAGCGAGGCGCCGCTCGATGCGCACGCGCGTCCGGCGCGTCTCAGGCTGCTCGCAGGCGGTCCCGAGAAAGACGATGCAAGCCACCTTCTCCTTGGGCTCGAATTCGAATTGTTGCCCGGCTGGAAGGTCTACTGGCGTTCGCCGGGGGATGCCGGTTATCCACCGGAGCTGGACTGGTCCGGCTCGCAAAACCTGCAATCCCCTTCGCTCCTCTGGCCGGCTCCGCAACGGTTCCGCGTGCTGGGGCTGGAGATGCTTGGCTACCACGATCGGGTCGTGTTCCCCATTCGGGCACGCCTTGAGGACGTAAAACAGCGCACGGAACTGCGTGCCAAGGTCACCTACCTCGTCTGCGACGAAATCTGCATTCCGGGCGAGGCGAAACTCGCCCTCGACCTTGCCGAAGCAGGCTTGGCGGCGGGTGCCGCCTCGCGCGCGCGCGCGGCGATCGCGCGCGCCCTTGCCCGCGTGCCCGGCGAGGGCGCGCGTGGAGGCCTTGCCATCGCGCGCGCGGAATATGCGGAAGCCTCCGGCCTTCTTTCCGTCATCGGCCGGGCGGAAGCCCCCTTCCGTTCGCCGGACCTCTACGTCGAAGGCGCGGAAGGGACTTTCTTCGGTGCCCCCGACATTCGTTTCTGGGCAGCCAAGCGGCGCGCCATCTTTCACCTAGCCGTCGAAGGGCCCGGCGGTGTTCCGCCGAAGGAGGCAGCACTCCTGGGTCAGAATTTGCGCTTCACCCTCGTCGATGGGGTGAAGGGAGCGAATTTGCGTGCCATTGAGCGCACCCTTCCCATAACACCCGCTTCCGCCTCCGCGCTTGGGCCCGAAACCCTTGCCGCCATCCTCCTGTTCGCCGTCCTTGGCGGCCTCATCCTCAACCTGATGCCCTGTGTGCTGCCGGTGCTTTCCTTGAAACTGCTCACCATCGCAAGCCATGGCGGCGCGCCAAGCGCGGTGGTGCGGAAAAACTTCCTGGCTTCGGCGGCAGGCATCCTTTTTGCCTTTCTTGTGCTCGCCACCACGATCGCACTGCTGCGCGGGGCAGGCCATGCCGTCGGTTGGGGCTTCCAGTTTCAAGCACCCCTCTTCCTTCTTCTCATGGTCGTCGTGCTGACCCTCTTTGCGGCCAATCTGTGGGGCTTTTTCGAGATCCGGCTGCCAAGCGGCCTTGCAACCATGCTCGCCGGCCGAGGCGGCGAAGGGATGGTCGGCCATTTCCTGACCGGCATTTTCGCGACCGCCCTTGCCACGCCTTGTTCGGCGCCTTTCCTCGGGACCTCGATCGGGTTTGCGCTTTCCCGGGGACCGCTCGAGATCTATGGGATCTTTACCGCCTTGGGCCTCGGCCTGGCGCTCCCCTACCTGCTCGTCGCCGGCTTCCCGGGCCTTGCGACACGCCTTCCCAAACCGGGCCCCTGGATGGCGATCCTGCGCCGCGTTCTGGGGGCAGCCCTTCTGGCAACGGCGCTCTGGCTGCTCACGGTCTTCGCCGGCGAGATGGGAGAACGCACCAGTCTCGCGGTCGGCATCCTGATGGCCGGTCTTCTCCTTGCGACCGGTCTACGGGCGCGCTTCCCCAAGGCCCGGGCGTTGCTTGGTGCGCTCGTCGCGGCCTTCCTGCTGCTGCCCTTCGCGCTGACGTTGACGGCGCCCGTGCCATCGGCCGAAGCGCCGACGCAAAGCCCCGCCCCCGAAGATGCGCTTTGGCGTCCCTTCGATGTCGTCTTGATCCCGACCCTGGTCGCCGATGGCAAGCTCGTCTTCGTCGACGTCACGGCAAAATGGTGCATCACCTGCCAGGCCAACAAGACGCTGGTCCTCGACCGGGGGAGGGTCTTGGAACGCCTTTCGGGTACGAATGTGGTGGCCATGCGGGCCGACTGGACGCGCCCCAATGAGCAAATCGCCGACTATCTCGCCCAATTCGGCCGTTTCGGGATCCCCTTCGATGTCGTCTATGGCCCGGCCGCCCCCACCGGCATCCCCTTGCCCGAGCTGCTGACGCGAGCGTCCGTGCTCGAAGCCATGAAGAAGGCGGAAGGCACGGAATAGCGGCGGCCGTCCTCTTAAACCCGCATGGAAATTGGGGGTGAAATCCCCGCCCCATTCCCTTTAACTTAAAGGCATCTGAAACCGCGATCTCGCGCGAGACGCACACGCGAGAGTGGGAGGAAACGGACATGGCGATCAAGGAAGGCGACAAGGTTCCGTCGGTGACGCTTCAGCAGATGACGGCGGACGGGCTTCAGCAGGTATCGACGGATGAGTTCTTTAAAGGCAAGCGCGTCGTTGTCGTCGGCGTGCCGGGGGCCTTCACGCCGGTCTGCTCGACCCAGCATCTGCCCGGCTTCGTGCAAAACGCCGATGCGATCAAGGCAAAGGGCGTTGATACGATTGCCTGCATCTCCGTGAACGACGCCTTCGTGATGGATTCATGGGGCAAGGCGCAAAACGCCGGCGACGGGATCGCCATGCTGGCGGACGGCAACGCCGACTTCGCGAAGGCGGCAGGCTTCGAATGGGACGTCAGCAAATTCGGCATGGGCCTTCGTTCGCGGCGCTTCGCGATGCTCGTCGAAGATGGCGTCGTAAAGAATCTTCTGCTCGAAGAAGGCACCGGGCTCGACATCAGCACCGCCGAAAACCTCCTCGGCAAGCTCTAGCCGGCGGTTAATCCCCGTTTCCACCCTTAAGGCACGCGAGGCGGGCAAGCGCGTCGGCGCGCTCGTTTTCGGGGTGCCCCGCATGGGCCTTTACCCAATGCCATTCGACCTCGTGGGTGGCGAGCGCCGCCTCCAGGCGTTGCCAGAGATCCTGGTTCTTGACCGGCTTCCGGTTCGCCGTCTTCCAGCCCTTCGCCTTCCAGTTGGCAAGCCAGGTGGTGATGCCGTCCTTTAAGTAGGTGCTGTCCGTATATAGCCGCGCCTTCACCGGGCGGTTCAGCGCCTCGATGGCCTGGATCGCCGCCATCAGTTCCATCCGGTTGTTCGTCGTAGCATCCTCATGACCGTGTATTTCGCGCGTCTTGTCCCCGAATCGAAGGATCGCCCCCCAGCCGCCGGGGCCAGGATTGCCGCTGCACGCCCCATCGGTGAAGATGTCGACGACCTCCTCCATCATTCCTTCCCTTAAACGATCCCGTAAGCCACCGGGCTTTCGACGCCCTTGTGGAAGCGCAGACGGCGCAGGAATTCGAGCGGGTCCTTTGGCCTGACGAGCGCGCCGTCCGCCTGGTTGAGCCAGTCGTAGAGCCGGGTCAGCAAAAAGCGCATGGCAGCACCCCGGGCCAGCACGGGAAGGGCATCGACCTCTTCTGGCTTCAGTGGCCTGACGGCGCGGTAGGACGCGATCAGATGACCGGCGTTCGTGATGTTAAAGCCGCCGTCTACTTCGAAGCACCAGGCGTTCAGGCAAATCGCGAGTTCATAGGCGAAGAAATCGTTGCAGGCGAAGTAGAAGTCGATAAACCCGGAAAGTTCGTTGCCAAGGAAGAAAACATTATCCGGAAAAAGATCGGCGTGAATGATTCCCTTCGGCAAGCCCTTGGGCCAATCCTTCGAAAGGGAGTCGAGTTCCTCGCGGATTTCTAAAGCCAGCCCCTGGCGAACGCCATCCGCCTTCTTTTCGCAGGCGCCGAAAAGTTTTTCCCAGCCCTTAAGGCCAAGGTCGTTGGGGCGCGATTCGGAAAAACGCTCGCCTGCCAGGTGCATGGCTGCCAGCGTGCCTCCCAAAAGCCGGCAGTGATCCGGTAGGATCCGCCGTGGCCACATGCCTTGCAGAAAGCTGACGATCGCGGCGGGTTTTCCGCAGAGACTACGAAGCGCCTTCCCATCCTTGCCGTGAATGGGTTGCGGGCAGGGAACGCCGTGCACGGCCAAGTGTTCCATCAATGCAAGAAAGAACGGAAGGTCTTCGCGTGCGACGCGCTTTTCATAGAGTGTCAGGATATACGTCGCCGCATCCATTTGCAGAAGGTAGTTCGAGTTTTCGACGCCCTCGGCAATGCCTTTGAAGGCGACGATGCGCCCTAAATCGTATTCGGCGACGAACGCTTCAAGATCTTCGTCGGATACTTCGGTGTAGACGGCCATGAAAGTGAAGACGTGTTTGTCGGAAAAAGTGGCGTCGGAAAGAATTGGTTCTTGGATCGATCCGCGTCAAGCTCACCTTAACCGCTCTTCCACCCCTTGAGCAACGAGGGCCAGTCCTCTAGAGTCGAGGCCGAAAATGAGCCTTTAAAAGTCTCACCTGGGGAGAAACGTCATGGCAGGACCCGTCCGGGCGAAAGAAGGCCCCTACCTCGTCGATCTTGAAGGTGGCCGGACCTATTTCTGGTGCACCTGCGGCCGCAGCGGCAAGCAGCCCTTCTGCGATGGCTCGCATACGCAAGTAGAGATGACCCCGTTTATGTTCACGCCCGAGGGGGCCGAGGATGGGGCGGAACTTTGCGGCTGCAAGGCAACCGGCGAGCCTCCCTTTTGCGATCACAGCCAGCCTTGGTGCAGCGGTCATTAGCCGGAGAACGCCCTCGTGACCGTGCTTCGATTTCGTCAAGGCGGGTTCCTGGCCGCCCTTCTGGTCCTGCTTCTCGCCGGCTGCTCCAGCATCAAGGAGACCATGAGCGACGTTTCGAAGTCCATGACCGGCGTTTCGGAATCCGTCATTCCCACCTGTCCGGACATCTCCATCCTGACCGAAGCCGCCCGTCTTACCCGCTTTCAGGAAGGTTCCATGGGCGACCTCACGGACGTCCTTTACGAAGGCGAGATCCGTGAAATCGAAGGCGACTGTTCCTGGGCCGGGGACGTCGTCATCGTCGATCTCGAACTTGAATTCGTCACCGCCCGTGGCCCGGCCTACCAGGGGAAGGATCCGGAAATCAACTATTTCGTCGGCGTGACGGATCGCCGTCGCGTGGTGATTTCGAAGGAAAACCTTCGCACGACGCCGAAGATACCGGCAGGCGCCAATGCCACCGCCTGGAGGGAAAAGTTGAAACAACGCATTCCCTTGGCCCCCGGAAAAAACGGCGGCGACTACTCCGTCTTCGTCGGTTTTCAACTGAGTCACGCCGAGCTTGAGTATAACCGTCGGTGGTATGGCCGAAGATAGGCAGACGCGATCGTGACGGCAAAGGCGGCGGATCTTCTTCGAACGCCACTTCATGCGCTTCATCTTAAAGTGGGCGGCAAGATGGTTGCCTTCGCCGGCTTCGAGCTTCCCGTCCAGTACGAAACCGGAATCTTGGCCGAACATCGGCACACGCGAAACCAAGCCTCCCTCTTCGACGTTTCCCATCTCGGCCAGGTGATCGTTCGTGGCGACGACCCGGCCCGTGCCCTCGAACGCCTGGTGCCGGGGGACCTTCTGACCCTTGCCGAGGGGCGTATGCGCTACACGCTTCTCACGAATGAGGCCGCCGGCATCCTCGATGATTTGATGGTCATCCATGGGCCCGAGGATTGGCAGCTCGTCATCAATGCCGGCCCGAAGGCGTCCGATCTTGCCCATTTGCGAGCCCATCTAGGCCCGGACAGGGTGACCTATCTTGAAGGCCGCGCCCTTCTCGCCCTTCAGGGGCCTCGCGCCGCCTCCGTACTTGCCCGTTTCGCCGAGGGCTGCGCACGCATGCCCTATCTTTCGGCCGAGACGTTTTCGATTGCCGGCGCGGACGCGTTCGTCACGCGCTCCGGCTACACCGGCGAGGACGGGTTCGAGATTTCGCTTGCCCCCGATCAGGCGGAAGGGGTCGCAGAAGCATTGCTGGGCGAGCCGGAGGTAGCACCCGCCGGCCTCGGCGCCCGGGACAGCCTGCGGCTGGAGGCGGGGCTTTGCCTTTACGGCCACGATCTCGATCCGGCGACGACGGTGGTCGAGGCAGGGCTCACCTGGACGCTTTCCAAGCGCCGGCGCGCGGACGGGGGCTATCCGGGCGCCGACATCGTCAAACGCGAATTGGCCGAGGGCGCAAGCCGCCGCCGGGTCGGCCTTCGGCCCAGCGGCCGTGCACCGGTCCGCGAGGGTGCGGAAGTGCGATCCGTGGAAGGACGGAAAGTAGGCACCGTGACCAGCGGCGGTTTTGGCCCCACCGTGGAGGGACCGATCGCAATGGGGTATGTTAAAGCGCCGTTTGCGGCGGCAGGCACGGAGGTCGAAATTCTGCTTCGGGGCCGCGCACTCGCGGCACGGGTTGCGAAGCTTCCCTTCGTTGCGACGCGTTACTACAAGGGCTGACGGGTGAGGGGGTTGAGGCATGAGCGAATTGCGTTACACGAAGGACCACGAATGGGCCCGCCTGGATGGCGAGGTTGCGACCGTCGGAATCACGAATTACGCCCAGGAACAGCTCGGTGACATCGTCTTCGTCGAATTGCCAGAGCCGGGCAAGACCGTACGTGTGGGCGAAGAGGCAGCCGTCATCGAATCCGTGAAGGCGGCAAGCGAGGTCTACGCACCTTTGGCTGGTGAAATCGTCGAGGTGAATGAAGAACTGCAGTCCGAACCGGCGCTTGTGAACGCAGATCCGACCGGCAAAGGGTGGTTCCTGAAACTAAGGCTCACCGATCCCGGCGCTTATGATTCCTTGATGGATGCGGCTTCCTATGAGGCTTACCTGAAGGAAATCGCCTGATGCGTTACCTGCCGCTGACGGACAAGGACCGTCAGAAGATGCTGGAAACGATCGGTGCGAATTCCGTTGACGATCTCTTTGTCGACGTGCCGAAGCAGGCTCGGCTTTCGGGTCCGCTCGATCTTCCCGATCATTTGGGGGAGATGGAAGTCGAACGGATCCTTTCGGACCTTGCCTCGAAGAACATGGATGCGGGTTCCGTGCCGAGTTTTCTCGGCGCCGGTCTTTATCGCCATTTCGTGCCGGCCGCCGTCGATCATTTGATTCAGCGTGGCGAGTTCCTTACCGCCTACACGCCCTATCAGCCGGAAATTTCCCAAGGCACGCTGCAAACGCTTTTCGAATTCCAGACCCAGGTGGCCCTTCTCACCGGAATGGAGGTGGCGAACGCTTCCATGTACGACGGGGCAACCGCCACGGCCGAGGCGATCCTGATGGCAAGGCGGGTGACGCGGCGCGATCGCGTGCTCCTTTCCGGCGGCCTGCATCCCCACTACCGGGACGTGGCAAGCACGCTTGTCCGCGGCGGTGACATCGAGACGCTGCCGCTTAAAGTAGAAGGAGGCGAGGTGCTCAAACCCAAGATCGGTCCCGAGACCGCCTGCGTCGTCGTCCAGAACCCTGATTTCTTCGGAAATATCAGAGACTTAAGCGAGATTTCCGCGGCCTGCGAGGCGCAGGGCGCGTTGTTGATCGCCGTCGTTACGGAGGCGCTTTCCTTGGGCGCGATCAAAAGCCCGGGCGAGATGGGGGCCGATATTGTCGCCGCCGAGGGCCAGTCCTTCGGCAATGCGCTCAATTTCGGCGGACCGACCGTCGGCCTCTTGGCGTCTCGCGAGAGGTTCGTCCGTCAGATGCCGGGAAGGCTTTGCGGTGAGACGGTGGACGTCGACGGCAGGCGCGGCTGGGTGCTTACCCTTTCCACGCGGGAGCAGCATATCCGCCGCGAAAAGGCGACCAGCAACATCTGCACGAATTCCGGCCTTTGCGCGCTCGCCTTTACCGTGCATGCGGCCCTGCTTGGCGAGGAAGGCTTGCGCCGCCTGGCCTTGATCAATCACGAAAAGGCGGTTTTGCTTGCCGAAAAACTTGAGAAGCTGCCGGATATCGAAATTGTGACGCCGGCCTTCTTCAACGAGTTCACCGTCCGCCTTCCCGTTGCCGCCGCCGAAGCCGTCGACCGCTTGGCGGAACGCCGGTTGCTCGCAGGCGTTCCATTGTCGCGCCTTTACCCAGGCGAAAAGGAGATCGCGAACCATCTGCTCGTGGCGGTGACGGAGTTAACGAAAGAAGGTGACATGGAAGCCCTTCTCGCTGGCCTGAAGGGGCTCACGCCATGAGAGGGGAAAGGACGACGTCCGGCCATCATGGGCTCGATTTCGAAGAACCGCTCCTCTTCGAGCAGGGCGCCAAGGGCCGATCGGGGGTCGATCTGCCCACGCCGAATGCGGAGAAAAACCGCCTGGGCGGTCTCGAGCGAAAGGCAGAAATCGGGCTTCCCGGTCTTTCGGAGCCCCAGGTGATTCGCCACTTCACCCGCCTCAGCCAGAAGAACTTCAGCATCGACACCGGTTTCTATCCACTGGGGTCCTGCACCATGAAGCACAATCCGAGGCTCAACGAAAAGACGGCGCGGCTTGCCGGCTTTGCGAGCCTCCATCCCCTTCAGCCCTTCGCCACCGTTCAGGGCGCGCTCAAGGTGATCGATCGGGTGGCGGCTTGGCTGAAGGTATTGACGGGCCTGCACGCCATCGCCATGTCGCCGGCCGCCGGCGCCCAGGGCGAGCTCTGCGGCATGATGACGATCCGCGCCGCGCTCGCCGAGCGAGGCGACGTTCGCGCCCGCGTGCTGGTGCCCGAATCGGCCCATGGGACGAATCCGGCGACGGCCGCCTCGCTTGGCTATCGGGTGGACCCGGTGCCAGGTGATGCGCGGGGGCGGATGGACTTACACGCCTTTCGGTCGAAACTTGGGCCTGACGTAGCCGCGGTCATGCTGACGAACCCGAACACCTGCGGCCTCTTCGAGAACGAGATCCTGGAAGTCGCACGTGCCATCCACGATGCCGGCGGTTTTCTCTATGCGGACGGCGCCAATTTCAATGCGATCGTCGGCCGGGTGCGGCCCGTCGATTTGGGCATCGACTGCATGCACATCAATCTGCACAAGACCTTCTCGACGCCCCATGGCGGCGGCGGCCCGGGTGCGGGCCCGGTGGCGCTGTCGGAGGATTTAAGCGCCTTTGCTCCCTACCCCTTCCTCGTCCATGACGACGATGGCCTGCGTCTGATCGAAGGGGAGAGGGACGCGCCGGCCGACACGAAGGCGTTCGGCCGGCTGAAAGGCTTTCACGGCCAAATGGGCATGTTCATCCGCGCGCTCACCTACATGCTGAGCTATGGCGGGGACGGGCTGCGTCAGGTGGCCGAGGATGCCGTCCTCAATGCGAACTACCTGCTCGCCTCGCTCAAGAACGAACTCTCCGCGCCCTATCCGGGACCCTGCATGCACGAGGCGCTGTTCGACGATGCGGTCTTCCGCGCCCACGGGATCACGACGCTCGACTTCGCAAAAGCGCTGATCGACGAGGGCTTCCATCCGATGACGATCTATTTTCCGCTGGTCGTTCACGGGGCGCTCCTCATGGAACCCACCGAATGCGAAAGCAAGGAAGGCCTCGACCACTTCATCGCAACCGTGAAGGCGCTGGTGGCTCGGCTGAAGGCAGGCCAAGTGACCCATTTTCAAGAAGCGCCCAGATTTGCTCCGCGCCGCCGCCTGGACGAAACCCAGGCCGCTCGCCACCCCGTCCTTCGCTGGCGGCCGGGGGCTTAAGGAGCGTTCTCTCGAAATTCCTAGTGAAGCTTGTCGGGCATTTCGGCGATTGCCTGGTCGACCAATCGGTCCGCTTTCTTCGCATCCAGGCTCTCGGCCAGCACCTTGGCCGCGGCTGCCACCGCAAGCTCGACGGCGTAGCTGTGGATTTCGCGTTTTGCTTCCAGCTCCGCCTGGCCGATGTTTTCCTCGGCCATGCGTTTGCGCCGTTCAAACACCGCCCTAAGGTTCTTCAGGCCTTCTTCATGAAGGCGGCCCGCCTCTTCCTTGGCATGGGCCAGGATCTGCTCGGCCTCCTTCGCCGCGTCCCGCTGTTTTCGCTGGAAGCTGGCAAGCGTCGTTTGAGCCTCTTCGCGCAAGCGCTCCGCCTCTTCGATCTCCGAGCGGATGGCATGGATGCGTTGGTCCAGCATGCCCAGAACCTTGTTCCGGATCGGCTTGAAGACGGCGAACACGAAGATCGCAAAGGCCAGTGCCTCCCAGAAGAAGAGCGATTCGAACATCACGTCTTCCCCTCTTGCGTCTGGCCCTCTCGTGTCTGGCCCTCTCGTGTCTGGTCGACGGCCCGAATGACCTTCTCCCTCGACACCGCTTCGCCGATCAGCTTGGCGGCGGCCTCGGCCGCCACCTCGATGGCGACGTCCCGGATCTCCGCATAGGCCTTTTCGCGGGAGTCCTGGATGCGCCCCTCCGCCGCCTTCGTCTTTTCACCGAGCTCTCGATCGAAGACCGCCGTTCGCCTGTCGGCTTCCTTCGAAAATTCTTGTGCGGATTGCCGAAGCGCCTCGTGCGCCGCATCGCGGGCCTTGGCGAGGGTTTTTTCATAGGCCCTGGCGGCGGCGTCGGCCTCTTCCTTCAATGTTGTGGCGCGTTCGAGATTGGAGTCGATCCGCCTCCGGCGCTCCTCGAGCACGCGCTCGATCTTCGGCAACGCCAGCTTCGCCATGGCGAAGTAAAGCGCGACAAAGGTAATAACGAGCCATACGACTTGCGGCGCGTAATCCGGAATGACCATCTGCGGCATGCGGGGTCTCCTTGGAAAGCTCTTTTGGGCTTGCCTTTCGGCCTAGCCGAACAGAATAAGAAAGGCCATGACCAGCGCGTAAAGGGCGACGGCTTCGACGAGCGCAAAGCCGAGAAGCACGTTCCCGAACACCTTTGGTGCGGCCGCCGGATTCCGGAAACCGCCCGCAACGTATTCGCCGAAGATCGTACCGATACCCACGCCGGCGCCCGCCACCCCGATGGTCGCAAGGCCTGCGCCGATCAGTTTTGCCGCTTCAACATCCATGATCCGTTTCCTTTTTGCTTAGGTTGAATGGTCAAACAAACCGTTCCGCTTTCTTCCCAGTGATGCAGGTGGCCTAGTGATGCAGGTGAATCGAATCGCTGATGTAGATGCAGGTCAGCACGGCGAACACGTAAGCCTGCAGACAAGCCACCAGCGTCTCGAGTCCGTAAAGCAGAACGATGAAGATGAAAGGGGCGACCCCGAACAGCCCAAGGGCGACGACAAATCCGGCGAACACGGCCAGCATCGTATGGCCGGCCAGCATGTTTGCGGCCAGACGCACGGAAAGGCTCACCGGGCGCGAGAGATAGGAAATAAGCTCGATCGGGACGAGCAGGGGGGCAAGGAACACCGGCACCCCCGGCGGCAGGAAGAACGTCAGGAACTTCAGGCCATGGCGGATGAATCCCAGCAGCGTCACGCTGAGGAAGATGAAGGACGCCAATGCGAAGGTGACGATGATGTGGCTGGTCACCGTGAAGCTGTGCGGGATCAGGCCAAGGGTATTGCTGAACAGGATGAACATGAAGAGCGTGAAGACGAACGGAAAGAAGCGTTTTCCTTCCGCGCCGATGGTGTCTCTCACGGTCTTCGCAATGAATTCGTAACTGAGTTCCGCCATGAGCTGCCATCGGCTCGGTACCATGGCGTGGCGGCGCATGCTTAAGCCCATGAAGAGTGTGATAAGGACGATGACGGCAACCATCATCGCCGATGAATTCGTGAACGACACGTCCACGCCGCCGACCTCAAGCTCGACGAGCCGCGTGATCGCGAATTGTTCTAATGGGCTGTGCTCGGCTGCCACTCCACTTCCTCTCGCCGCTTGAAGGGTGGCTTAACCGCCATCCCCTCGTTTATGTTCTTCTTCGGACGAAGCACTGAGGCGTCTTCCGGTCCGGTATACGTTTAACATCCCCCCGGCAGCTCCAAGGAGCAGGAACACCAACAAAAGCCATGGCTTGGTGCCCAGCCATTCGTCCAACAGCCAGCCCATGCCTGCGCCGACGAACAACGCCGATACCATTTCGACGGCCAGACGAAGTGCTGCCCCAACGGGCGATGGCCGGGGAGTATCGGGTCCGGCCGCGGGCTGCGCCGCGCGGGCCTTCTGGATCCGGCTTTCCAGATCGTCGAGCGCCGGATCGTCGAGCGAAGGTGGCCGTTCGTCTTCTACCATCGGCACGTTGTGTTTGCGCATTCGCAAAGAGCACTAGGCGCGAAGTTCGGGGCAACATAGGTGCGGGGTTTCGCACTGTCAAGCATGGGCGCCCGCCCGCCAGAAGCAGAAAAAAGTATTTTTTTTCATAGGGTTATACGAATATTGTGCCGCCCCTTTAGGCGGTTGCGCGCATCCGTTCGGCGCCCTGAAGATCGACGGAAACCAATTGCGAAACGCCCCGTTCGCCCATCGTCACGCCGAACAGGCGGTCCATCCGGGACATCGTCATGCGGTGGTGGGTGATGACCAAAAAACGCGTCTTCGAGCTGTGGGCGATTTCCTCAACCAGCGTGCAGAAACGGTCCACATTCGCATCGTCCAGCGGCGCGTCGACCTCGTCGAGGACGCAGATCGGGGCCGGATTCGTGAGGAAGACGGCAAACAGAAGCGCGATCGCCGTCAGTGCCTGCTCGCCGCCGGAAAGCAGCGACATGATCTGCAACCGCTTACCGGGCGGGCTTGCCATGATCTCGAGGCCCACCTCGAGGGGATCCTCCGATTCGGTCAGTTTCAGATGCGCCTTGCCGCCGCCGAACAGCCGCACGAACAGCTCGCGGAAATGGGTATCGACCTGGGTGAACGCGGCCTGCAGGCGCGCTTCGCCTTCCTGGTTCAGCGCGGCAATGCCCTTGCGAAGGCGCGCGATCGCCGCCACTAGGTCTTCGCGGTCCGTCGTCATCGCACCGATGCGTTCCTGAAGCTCTTCGGCTTCCGCTTCCGCGCGCAAATTGACCGGGCCCATGCGTTCGCGCTCCCGCATGTAGCGGTCGAGCTTCGCTTCGATCTCCACCGGGTCGGGCGGCTCGGCGTCCTCCTTCAGGCCGGCCACGTCTGCCGCCTCTTCCGGCGCGCATTCGAGGCGTTCGCGGATCCGCTCATTGAGCACCTGGCGGGCCTGGACGGCTTGGGTGACTGCGGCCTCCAGACGGATGCGGTTTTCCCGGCCTTCCGCGAGTTGCGCCTCCGCCGCCTTCAGCGCCTTGTCCTTTTCGCCGAGCCGGCTTTCCCCTTCCGCCAGGCGATCGGCCGCCGTCTGGCGGACCTTCTCGGCCACCTCGATGCGGGCGATAAGCTCGCCGCGTTGCGTGGTGATTTCCTCAGGCAGCGCGGCCAGACGCCGCTGCTCCTCGTCGGCGGCCAGGTGCCTTTCCTTCAGGAGCCTCTGCTGGCGCTGCGCACCTTCCGCCTGTTTCTGCCAGGAAATGGCCTCGGCCTCGATCGCATGCAGCCGCGAGGTGCGTGCAGCACCCTCCTGACGGAGGCGATCGTGGGTGGCCTGACATTCGAACATGACGATCCGCCGCTTCGAAAGCGCTTGGCGTTTCGCTTCGACGGTGCTGCGCGCTTCTTGAAGATTGCCGAGTTGGCCAAGCGCCTCCGTCACCAACCGGATTCTGGTTTCCGTCTCCTCGCGGTCGCTGCCGATGCGCTGCTCGCCTTCCTCAAGCGCGAGCAACCGAGAATCGGTTTCCGCGCTCTTGCGAGCGAGCGTCGTTTGGGCCTCCCGGGTCCGGGCAAGGGCGCCTTCCGCTTCCGAAAGCCCATCGCGCGAGATACGCTCCGCCTTTGCCGCACCCTCGGCTGCCGTTTGCGCGCTTCGGTCTTCCTCGGCGCGCTGGGTCAACACGCTCTCGGCGCGCACCAATTCGCCACGCAGTTCCTGCAACCGGTTGCGCTGGCGCAGCCGCGTCGCCGCCGCCGTCGCGGCGCCGGCACGGATCTCGAAACCGTCCCACCGCCAAAGATCCCCCGCCTGGCTCACCAACCGTTGGCCCTGGCGGAGCGAAGCGGCAAGCCGGGCACCGCTTGGTCCATCCGGAACGGCGCCGATTTGCGAAAGCCGGCGATGCAACATCTCCGGCGCCTGGACGAACTGGTTAAGTGGCGCCGCCCCTTCGGGAAGTGGCGCGTCATTCCCCTTCGCGGTCGCCCGCCAGTGGATCGGCGCGTCCAAATCGATCGCAGCACTCAGATCGTCGCCAAGGGCGGCCCCAAGGGCAGCCTCGTAACCGGATGTGACGGCAACCGAATCGAGAAGCGGCGTCCAGTTTCCGATCTCCGCACCCTCGAGAAGTTCGGATAACGCCGCTTCCTCGGCACGCAGCCTGGTTAGCACCGCTTCTGCTTCGTGGAGCGAGCTTCTAGCCTCGCTCGCCTTTTCATTCAACGCGAGACGGTTCTGATCTGCCCGGTCCATCGCTTCGCGCGCTTGACGGACAGCGGTCACTGCGGTGGCAATCGCGCGCTCGGTTTCCTCATGGGCGGCCGGCTCTACGCCTTCCGCCTGAAGCTGGTTGCGCCGTCCGTCGATTTCGCTCGCCTGTTCGTCGAGGCGCCCGCGCCGTCCGTCGAGGTCCCGGATCTCCTCGGCCAAATTCGCCTTCCGCGCCTCGTCGGCGGCGACCCGTTCCGTGAGATGGGTAAGCTCGGTTTCGAGCGCATCGACCTCGGCGCTTGCCCCGGCCAGCCGTTCGGCGGCTTTGGTTTGGGCCCCCGCTTCGCCTTCGCGCGACGCGATCAGGACTTTACGTTCCTCTTCCAAGCGCCCCAAGGCTTCCGCCCCATCGCGGACGAGCGCCTGCTCGCGGGTGAGATCGCTTTCGATCTGGGCGAGCCGCTCGGTGCATTCGCGTTGGGCGGACTGGATGCGCGCCTCCTCGGCGTCCAGCCCGTCGCGGGCCAGAAGCATGCGCTGAAGCTCGGCGGCGGCCGCGGCTTCCGCTTTGCGCAGGTCCGGCAGGATCGCCGCCACTTCGGCCTGGACCGTGGCTGCCGCTGCGGATTGCCGGGTGCGTTCCGAGACGTCCACTTCCCCGTGACCAAGGTTTTGTTCGGCGCTCTCGACCGCCGCCGAGGCCTCGATCCATTTCAGGTGAAGCAGCAGGGCTTCCACCTCGCGGATGCGTTCGCTCAAGCGCCGGTAGCGGGAAGCTTGGCGGGATTGGCGTTTCAGTCCCTTGAGCTGGACCTCGAGCGTCTCGATCACGTCGTCGACGCGTCCCAGATTCGTTTCCGCGGCGCGCAGGCGAAGCTCGGCCTCATGGCGGCGGCTGTGCAGGCCGGCGATTCCCGCCGCCGCCTCGAGCAGGCCGCGCCGCTCCTGTGGCTTCGCGTTGATGATGGCGCCGATCCGGCCCTGGCTCACCAGGGCTGTCGACCGTGCGCCGGTCGTCGCATCGGCGAACAGAAGCTGGACGTCCTTGGCCCGGACGTCGCTGCCGTTCACCCGGTAAAGAGATCCCTCCCCACGTTCGATCCGCCGCGAGACCTGCAGCTCGCTCTGATCGTTGAACATCGCCGGTGCCATGCGGTCCCGATTGTCGAGATGCAGGATGACCTCGGCAAGGTTGCGGGCAGGCCGCTCCGATGTTCCGCTGAAGATCACGTCGTTCATCTCGCCGCCGCGCATCTGCTTTGCGCTGGTTTCGCCCATCGACCAGCGCAGCGCCTCGACGAGGTTCGACTTGCCGCAGCCGTTCGGTCCGACGATGCCGGTAAGCCCGGGTTCGATCGGCAGCTCCGTCGAATCGATGAAGGACTTGAAACCGGCGAGCGTGAGTTTCAGGAACTGCACGTCAGTTTGCCCCCGCTTCGCTCAAAAGAGGCGCCAGGATCGCATCGAAGTCTTCGATGGGAAGCACGCCGACATGGTTTTCGCCATGGATGATGAAGGTGGGCGTCGATTGAATCTCGTATGTCTTCTCGCCATAGAGGCGTTCTTCCAAAATCAAACTGCCCAGATCCGTATCGTTCATGCAGGCATCGAAACGCTTTTCATCGATGCCGGTCATCTTTCCGAGGTTCGCAAGGGCTGCTCTGGGGTTCTCCGACGTCGCCCAATTGCGCTGGCGTGCGAACAGGATGTCGAGAAGCTGGAAATATTTTCCTTCCGGCGCACAGCTCACAAGCATGGCCGCCTTGTGGGCGACGTTGTCGAGCGGGAAATTTCGGTAGACCAGCCGAACCTTTCCGGTCTCGATGTATTTCTTCTTCAATGCCGGCAGGGTCTCGTTGTGGAACTTCGCGCAGTGCGGGCAGGTAAGCGAGGAGTAATCGATGATGGTGACCGGGGCGTCTTCTGCGCCGAGCGCGCGGACCGGCCCCGGCGCCTGATCCTGGGCTGTGCGGCCGGACCCATTCCCTGAATCGCACCCGGCCAGCGGCAGGGCAAGGACCAGGAAAAACAGGATATGGCGAATGCACCGCCACCTATCCACAAGATATAGCATGCTGCGGGGCAGTATAGGGGTGGGGGATGGGACCGGCAAGCTGCGCATCGGCAAGGATTCCTGGTTCTTTGCCCTCACTTTTTGGTCTTTGCCGCCTCCCGGACGGTCCTGCCCAGACGCCCAAGCGCCGCGTGAAGTTCGGCATCGGAAGCGCCCGTACCGCGCCCGCCTGTCGCGCCCAAGTCTGTCGCACCCAAGTCTGTCGCACCCAAGTCTGTCGCGGCCTTGGCCGGCACGGGCCCGGCCGGCCGGCCCTTTTCCACGTACCTTTGCCTTTCGCCTCCCACCGTCAGGTCCTGGATGAGACGTAAGCGTTTGACGGCCGCGTAGCCGAAGAAGCCGTTGATCCGCTCCAGCACCTGCGGCTCCAAATGCTGAAGTTCCGTCGCCAGGCTGCCGGCGACGGCGATCTGCAGCGTGCCACCGCCGCGCTCCCCCTTCGGAAAGCTGAGCTTCCTGGGCAGGCTGGCCCGGGCGATGGCGGGGCCGACGATGTCCGGCCATTTCGTGATCAGGCCGGCCACGGCGGCGCCCCGGCGGCCGAGCGCTTTTTGGGTAATTCGCGGGACGAGCTGGGCAAGGGAACGGGTCCCAATGCGTTTAGCGGGCATCGCAGGCGTTTCCTTAATCTTCCGGCCTTGGCCATGGGCCGGTTTTCTCGCCTATGCTAGGCCCGAAGCGAAAGGCGGGCAATCGATGAGACGAAGGGCGAGCGGGATGAGGCCGAGAAAACGCAAAATCCCTCGGAGGCGCCCTCGCAAACCTCCTGGCCTGGATCGCACCGCTCTGGTGGCGGCTCTTTTTCGCTGGTACGACCGCGGGCATCGTTCCTTCGTGTGGCGCACGCAGCCGGGCGAGACGCCGGATCCCTACCGGGTCTGGCTCAGCGAAGTGATGCTGCAGCAGACCCAGGCCGCGACCGTGGAGCGCTACTTCAAGAAATTCATCGCCCGCTGGCCGACCCTTGAGGATCTGGCTGGTGCCGATCTCGACGCCTTGCTCCACGTCTGGCAGGGCCTTGGTTATTACTCTCGGGCGCGCAACCTCCACCGCGCGGCCCGCATCGTCCAGCACGAGCACGCCGGCCACTTGCCCAAAGACGAAGCAGACCTGCTGGCCCTTCCCGGCATCGGCCCCTACAGCGCCGCCGCGATCGCCGCCATCGCCTTCGGCAAGCCGGCGACGGTCGTCGATGGCAATGTCGAGCGCGTGATCGCGCGGCTCTTTGCGGTGACGGATCCCCTGCCCAAGGCGAAGGGTGAGATTCGCAAACTCGCGGCCATGCTCACGCCCGCCCGCCGTCCCGGCGACTATGCCCATGCGATCATGGAACTCGGCAGCGCCATTTGCCGGCCGGTCAATCCGGCCTGCGGCCACTGCCCCTGGGCCTTCGGCTGCGAGGCGAAGGCGAAAAAGCTGGTGGACGAGCTTCCACGGCGCTCCCCCCGCCCGCACCGCCCCATCCGCCATGGGGTTGCTTTCTGGTTGCAGCGCGCCGACGGCGCCGTTCTGCTTCGCCGCCGCCCGGAACAAGGCCTGCTTGGCGGCATGATGGAAGTCCCCTCCACCGACTGGCGGCAAGGCACGTGGACGCTGGCCGAAGCGTTGAAGCAGAGTCCGCTTCCCCAGGCGAAATTGTTTCACAAACGGCTTTTGCCGGGCACGGTCCGGCACGAATTTTCACATTTCCGGCTGGAACTTAAGGTCGTTGCGGCTAAGACGCGCGGCCGGACGAGCGTGCTCGAGAACGCGGTCTGGTGCCCGCCGGAACGGTTCGGCGATTACGCACTGCCGTCGGCGATGCACAAGCTCGCACGCCACGTGCTGGAGCTGGAGTCAGTTGCTTCGGCGCGCAGGCCCTGAGCCTTGCGCGAGCGCATCACGCTTCGTGCGGATGTCGGGATAGGTGGCGAACAGGCTCGCCCGCGACTCGGCAAGCATCCCGTCCACCTCGCGGCCAAGCGCAAACGCGCGATCGAGGGCGTGCTCCTTGCAGGCCATCTCGATGGCGGCCGCATGACGGCTTAACCGGGTAAACCCGCAATTGCCGGCAACGCTTTTCAGGTCATGGGCGTTTTCGGCGAGCCTGGTGGCGTTGCCTTCCTCCACCGCGGTGCGACTGCCGTCCGCGCGGCGACAGGCATTTTCATCGAAAAGCACAAGGAGATTGAGGATCAATTCGATCCCGATCGCCGCCTCGAGATCGGCGAGCGTCATCGGCTCGATGAGCGGCAGATCGCTTTCCTTCTTCGCCTCAGGGGATAGCGGTTTGGGGTCAGGGTCGGTCCAGCGCGCAATCAGGGTGACGAGTTCGTTCGCGGCGATGGGTTTCGTCGCAAAGCCGTCCATGCCGGCCTGATAGAAGCGTTCCCGATCGTCCGGCGTGATGTTTCCGCTGAAGGCGAGGATGGGCACCTTGCTTTTTGCGCTCGGCAACGCCCGAATGGCTTTCGTCGCGTCGATGCCGTTCAGTTTCGGCATTTCGACATCCATCAGGACAAGGTCGTAATCCTCTTTCTTGACCGCCTCGATGGCGGCTTCGCCATCGTCGACGCCGTCCGGATCGAAACCGGCGACGCGCAGGATGGTCAGGATGACGTCCTGCGTCGCTTCGTTGTCGTCGGCGACGAGGATGTGCGGCGAGGGGCTCTGTTTCACGTTGCTTGCACGGCTCACCCAGGGTGGGACCGTTTCCCCTTTTGTGGTTGCAGGTCTTGGCTCGGCCGGCCAGCGATGTCGTCTCGCAGGCGCGTGCGCCGTGGGCGGCCGCGGTTCAAGGGGGGTGGATCTTGCATTTCTCATGGCTCGGTTCCTTTCCGGCCGTCGTCCTTAAGGAAATGCCGATACCCCCCTGGCGTTTTCGCTCCGCTTCCCTAGGACATAAGTGTTAATGCACACGTATTAGGTTCAGCAATCACCGAATCGTTCAACTTTGAGAGGTATTATTAGAAGAGTTAATGGTTAACAAAGATTTAAGATTTAAATTGTGGATAAGCAAATAGGCATTTGAAAAACATGTATTTCATGACCGATTCGGGGCTGGGGACCGCCCCGCACCCGGCCGAAATCGCCGCATTGCGAAAGGAAGGTGGCGTCAATTTCTAGAAACCAGGGGTGGTGGGTCAGCGGATTGCGCTACGCAAGCGCTGGCGCAACGCGTCGATCGGGGTGAGCCCGCCTGCGGATTCGTAATGCCAGAACGTCCAGCCGTTGCAGGTCTCGCTCCCTTGAACGAAGGCACCGATCTGGTGGATCGAACCCCGCTGTTTCATGCAGGCGAGGTTGCCGTCCGCGCGCACCTTCGCACGAAAGCGCCGCTTCACATCGAACAGGGCATCGCCCGGCGTGATCAGGCCGCGCTCGACGATCGACCCGAAGGGGATTCGCGCCTCCTCGCGTTTCGATGGCGTGTGCAGCAATTCCGGCTCGGCGACTTTCTGAACCCGTTCGATTCGCTCATGGGCAAGTTCGGCATAAGCCGGGCTCTTCTCGATGCCTACAAAATCGCGGGCCAACTTCTTGGCGACGGCGCCCGTCGTGCCGGTGCCGAAGAAGGGATCGAGGACAAGATCGCCCGGCTCCGTCGCAGCCAGGATGACCCGGTAAAGAAGGGCTTCCGGCTTCTGGGTGGGGTGCAGCTTCCGGCCATCCTCGCGTAGGCGCTCCTGCCCGCTACAGATGGGCAGCAGCCAGTCGCTTCGCATCTGCACGCCTTCGTTCAATGCCTTCATGGCGTCGTAGTTGAAACGGTAGCGGCTTTGCTTGTCGCGGCTGCACCAGATGAGAATTTCGTGGGCGTTCGTGAAACGCCGTCCCCGAAAGTTCGGCATGGGGTTCGTCTTGCGCCAGACGACGTCGTTCAGGATCCAGAAGTCGAGGTCCTGAAGCTGCGTGCCGATGCGAAAGACGTTGTGATAGCTCCCGATGACCCAAAGGGTACCGTCCTTCTTCAACACGCGCCGGACAGCATTGAGCCACTCGCGCGTGAAGGCATCGTAAGCCGCAAAGCTTCCGAACTTGTCCCAGGCCTCGGCGACCCCGTCGACGAGGCTGTCGTTCGGCCGGCGAAGGTCGCCGGCAAGCTGCAGATTGTAGGGCGGATCGGCGAACACCATGTCGACCGAGCCAGGCGCCATGCTGTGCATGCGCTCGACGCAATCGCCGACCAAGATCCGGTTACGAAGGTTGGGTTTTCCTTTCGCCATGGCGGGAGGATGGGGAAAGGCGGCGGCGAGGTCAAACGGAAACGCGGTGGAATCCGTATGGAATCAATATGTTACGCTTGGATTCGCTTCCTGACTCAAGATATGGGGGATCGGCCGGAAGCTAAGCCGATGATGTGGGGTGACGCCGTGGGTAAAAAGGGCTTCCCGGTGCGCCGCCGTGCCATAGCCGGCGTTCCGCTCCCAGCCATATTCCGGGTGGCGTCGGGCAAGTTGCGTCATCAGCTTATCCCGCGTCACCTTGGCGACGATGGAGGCCGCCGCGATGGAAAGGCTGATCCCGTCGCCTCCGACGACGGTGCGGACCGGGCAGGCAAGCGTGGGCGCCCGATTGCCATCGACGAGCGCCAGCGCGGGCTCGGACCCGAGTGCCCGGACGGCGCGGGCCATGGCCAACAGCGTCGCGTTTAAGATGTTGATACGGTCGATTTCCCGCACGCTCGCAGCACCGATGCCGATGCGACCAAAGGGGAGCAGCGCCTTTAAAATCTCCTCCCGCCGCTTGGCGGAGAGCGTCTTCGAATCCCGCACCGCTCCGCGAAGTTCGTCCGGAAAGTTTTCTCGCTCCAGGATGACGGCGGCGGCAAGCACGGGTCCGGCAAGCGGCCCGCGGCCCACCTCGTCGATCCCGGCGACCGGGCCTGGTGTTTCCATTTCAAGGGAGAAGTCCGGCACGATTTTCGCTTTACGATTTTCGCATATGGCATGACCCTTATGCCAAAACCCTAACACGGATTGCGTTTACGGGAAGAGGTCGAACTGATCGCCCGTGGTCGGCGGGGCGCGGAACTGGCTTCGATCCAAGGGTGCGACCTTCGCATTCAATCCAAGTCGCCGGCAGGCAAGCTTAAACCGCTTGCCAAGCAGGTCCGCGTAGTGTCCGGTGCCGCGGCCGCGAACGAAGAAACGGGAATCGTAATCCTTGCCGCTGCGCATGCCTTGGACGAGGCTCATCACGTGGCGCTCCTTTCCGGGCGCGTTTGCCTGCAGCCATTCCCGGAACAGCGGGGCCACCTCACGGGGCAGACGAAGGGCGACGGTGCCGGCCTCCGTCGCGCCCGCCGCCGCCGCCACCTCCAGGATCCCCTCCATTTCCGAATCGGTGAGAAAAGGAATGACCGGCGCGACCATGACGCCGACCGGCACGCTGGCCCGGCTAAGTCTTCGGATGGTCTCGATGCGGTGCTTCGGATGGGCGGCCCGGGGTTCAAGCGTGCGCGTGATCTCCGCACGCAAGCTGGTCACCGTGATGAACACCTTGACGAGATTCCGTTTCGCCATCTCGCTCAAAAGGTCGAGGTCGCGCAGCACCAGCGTCGACTTCGTCACCAGGCTCACCGGGTGGGCGAAGGCGGCCAGCGTCTCGAGTACCTTTCGCGTGATTTTATACTCCCGTTCGATCGGCTGGTAGCAGTCCGTGTTTGTGCCAAGGGCGAGCACGTCGCAGCGGTAGCCGGATTTACGCAACTCCGCTTCGAGAAGCTCATGGGCATTCGGTTTGGCAAACAGGCGGCTTTCGAAATCGAGTCCAGGCGAAAGCCCGAGATAGGCATGGGTCGGACGGGCGAAACAGTAAATGCACCCATGCTCGCAGCCGCGATAGGGATTGATCGAGCGGTCGAAGGGAATGTCCGGAGAGGCGTTGCGGGTGATGATCGAACGCGTCCGATCGATGGTGATATGGGTGCGAAGCGCCGGTCTCTCCGCCTCCGTCCAGCCGTCGCTCACGGCCATGCGCTCCTCCGTCTCGAAGCGGCCGGTTAAGTTGCTGACGGCGCCGCGGCCCTTGCGGGGGCGATCGGGGAGAATGTTAACCATGGGGGAAGGCTAGGGGCCAAACTGGAACAAAGCAAGAACATTTATCGTGCCCCGGCCGGGAGAGGGCGCATGGCAGGGCCGGTCTTCTGTCCCAACCCATCTTCTGTGCTAAACAGGCGGAAAATCCGGCCCATTCGTCCCATGCCTCCGTCCCATGCCGCAACCTCCCTTGCTCAGCATCGTGCTACCCACCCGGAATGCGGCCGCGCATCTGGAAAAGACCTTGGCGGCGATCGCAGACGCCACCCGCAACCTCGACTGCGAATGCATCGTCGCCGATGGCGGCTCTTCCGATGACACGCTCAAAGTGGCGAAGCGCTTCGGCGCCACTGTCGTCACCGGGGATACAGCACTTCTCCCCAACCGGGGTGCGCAGTTAAGGGAAGGGGCACGGATCGCCCGCGGCGAATGGCTGTTCTTTCTTCACGCCGACACCAAGCCCGAGCCGGCCTGGGCGGAAGTGACGCAAGCCTTCATGGCCGTACCCGAAAACTATCACATGGCGGCCATCTTCCATTTCCAGCTGGCCAGCCGGAAACTGGCGGCGCGGCGGATCGAGCGGCTCGTCGCCTGGCGCACCCGGGCCTTGGGCCTTCCCTATGGCGATCAGGGCCTGCTGCTTTCGCGCGCCCTTTACGATGTGATCGGCGGCTTTTCGTCGATCCCGATCATGGAGGACGTCGACATCGTGCGCCGACTTGGCAGATCGCGGCTCGCCTTTCTGGATGCAGTCCTTCTCACCTCTGCCGAGCGCTACGAAAGGGAAGGCTATTGGCAAAGGCCGTTGCGCAACCTCTTCTGTCTCACCCTCTACTTTCTTGGCGTGTCTCCGAAGCGCCTCTTACGCATTTACGGATGAAACGAAGCAGAACACGAAAACGCCGTCTCGGGCCTAAACGCCACCTCGTTCTGTTTGCGCGCGCCCCGCGGCTTGGTCAGGTGAAACGAAGGCTCGCCCGCACCATCGGTCCGCTGCCCGCCCTTCGCTTTCACCTGAGCACGACGGCCGCCCTTCTTAAAAAATTGAACCGGGATCCGCGCTGGCGCCTTTGGCTGGCGGTTACCCCCGATGGCGCCGGCGGCATTGGCCGCGCTTGGCCGCAAGCAGGCCCCGCGCGCGTGATCCCGCAGGGCTCGAGCGATCTGGGTCGGCGCATGGGCCGCGTCTTTCAAGGTCTACCCCCCGGTCCGGTCGTCCTCATCGGGACGGATATCCCGGAGCTCACCATAGGCGACATCCAGGATGCCTTCCGCGCGCTTACCGATCACGACGCCGTCTTCGGCCCGTCGCCGGATGGCGGCTATTGGCTGGTAGGCTTCCGGCGCTTGACCCGGCCCTTTCATCCCTTCAGGCGCGTGCGCTTCTCCTCCGTCCATGCCCTTTCCGACACGCTTGGCAACCTGAAAACCCCTTTACGCGTCGCAAGGGTGGCGATGCGTGAGGACGTCGATGACGAGGCCGGTTATCGCCACTGGCGGAAACGGCGGAAGGAAGAAAAGACCTAGCGCTCCTTAAGACGCGGCATGAGCTCGACGAAATTGCAGGGACGGAAGCGCGAGTCCAACTGGAAGCGCAGGATGCCGTCCCAACAGTCCATGCAGGCGCCCGGCGAGCCGGGAAGCGCGAACAGGAACGTGCCGTTCGCAACCCCGCCCGTGGCGCGCGACTGGATGGTCGAGGTGCCGATCTTCTCATAACTTAAATTGCGGAAGAGTTCGCCGAAGCCCTCGATCTCTTTCTCGTAAACCGAAAGAAAAGCCTCCGGCGTCACGTCGCGTCCCGTAAGGCCGGTGCCGCCGGTGGCGATGACGCAATCCACTTCCTCGTCCGCGATCCACGCGCGAAGCCTTAAGGTGATCGCTTCCATCTCGTCCGGAACGATGGCGCGACCAATCAGACGATGGCCCGCTTCCGTGATTCGCTTGACAAGCACGTTCCCGGATTTGTCGTTCGCCTCGCTTCGTGTGTCCGATATGGTGAGCACCGCGACATTGACGGGAATGAACGGCTTCGATTCGTCAATCGCCATGCTCGGCCACCTGTGGATCCTTCTCCGCGCCATCAAGGGCGATATAGACCGGCCATTCGCCACCGAGGATCGCCTCAATCGATGGTGTCTCCTGGCCCAACCGCTCGCGATAGATCCAGAGATTCCGAAAGACGCGCTTCACGAAAATCCGCGTTTCCTTTGAGGGGAGGCTTTCGATGAAAAGAAGCGCGTCATCGTCTTTTGGCATGACCTTGCGTTGCCATCCCGTGACACGGCGAAGGCCCGCATTGTAAGCGGCCGTCAGCAGGAACAAATTGCCTTGAGTCTGCTCGTTGTTAAGAAGGTGGAGCACGAACTTCTGGCCGATCGCAAGGTTCAGTTCCGGTTGGAACAATCGGTCGCGGCGCACGCCCGAGAAGGGCCTGCCGCGCACCATCAGATTGGCGGTCCTGGGCAGCAACTGCATGAGACCTCGGGCGCCGGCCGGGCTCTTCGCACGGACGTTGAAAACGGATTCCTGATGCATGATCGCGTAGAGAAGCGCACGGTCGACCGCATAGCCTTCCTCCGGGATCCAGGGCGGGATCGGGTAGGCGACACCGGGATGGCCTTCACCAAAGCTTAGCAGGCCGGACAGACGGACGGAAAGGGAAGGCAGGCTGAAATGTGTGGCAAGCGCCAGCACCGGGCGGGTGAGTTCCGGCTCGGCGGCAACCGCACGCAGCTCGCGCTCCGCCCGGTAGCGTTGGCCGACTTCCAGCAGGCCAAGCGCCCGCACCCCGCGCGTCATTGCCTCGATGCGGCCCACGTCTTCCCGGGTGAGCCGCGGCGCCTCCCACGCGTACCCGTTTCGCAAGCCCAGCGCGCGGCGCGCGAGGATGCCATAGAAGGTTTGCGGATGCTCGGCGGCCGCGTTGAGCCAGCGGGTGACGTTTTGCGGCCGGCGGTGGATGAGCTCGTTGCGCGCCGCCCAATAGGCGGCCGCCGTCGTCAGATCCGCAGAGATGTCCTTGATCGAAGCAAGCGCGCGGAAATGCTCGCCCGCCGCGTCGAAATGCCGCATCCGCCAGGCGGCCCTTCCCGCCACCCAATAGGCATTCGGAACGCCCAAACCCGAACGTTCGATGCTCTTGAGCGACAGCGCGTAAGCCGTCTCGATCTTGCCTTTGCTGAGATAGCCGGCGGCAACATCGGCCTGCAGCGCATCGTAGCTTAACGCATCCAGATAGCGGTTCGCGTTCTTGTCGGTAAGCGCGCTTTCCGCGCGTTGCGTATAGCCCTTGCGAAGCCGGTAGCGCACCCGGACGCGCAATTTGCGCGCCTCGCGCTCAGCCTTTGCCGAACGTGCCGGTGCCGCCCCCTCCATCTTGGCCATCTTCTCCAGACCGGTGATGTAGGTGCCGACGGGTCGCTTCGGGTTGCGCGCATTTCTCGGCTTTCGGCGAAGTGCCAGGCGATAGATGCGCCCGGCGTCCGGGTGGTCCGCGTAAACTTTAAGCCAACGGCGAAGTTCATCGAACTTCGAGCGATACGCCGTCGGATGGAGATAGCGTTGGGCAAGGAGATGGCCGACCAGGATCCGGTTTTCGAGCTTACCTATCTGCCGGTCGGCGGCGATCCATTCTCCCGTTTCCTGCAGGGCGAAGATTTCTATGTAGCGTTGCCGATCCTTCTCCGAAAGGATCGCCGGCACCGGGCCCTGGGCCGAATCGGAAGGGGCGGCGCGCAAACTCCCCCCTGGGACTAAGAAGCCACCGAGGACAAGGACAAGGACAGGGGCAAGGAAAACCCTTCCTATCCCGCGCTTGCCGAGACGGGGAGCGCGCGCAAGATTAGCTCCACGCGTGGCCGGCCGCATGAACATGCGGCTTGCCTTAACGGAATCGGGCACGCTCGGCAAGGCCAAGGGGCCCTAACGCCCTTCCTGCAGTTTCGTCTGGATCGTCAGGCAATCGGCCCAGACGGCGCGCTTTTGAATCGGCGATCGCAGAAGATAGGCGGGGTGAAAGGTGGCGATGGCCGGGCAGGGTCGGCTCATTCCCCGGCTTTCATATTCGAACCATTTCCCCCTGAGCTTCATGATCCCTTCGTTGCGTGCCATCAGCGTCTTTGCCGCCGCACCCCCCAGTAAAACGAGGATCTCCGGATCCACGAGTTCGATGTGGCGTCCGACGAAAGGAAGGCAGGACGAAATTTCTGCAGGTGTCGGCTGCCGGTTGCCGGGCGGCCGCCAGAAAAGAACGTTCGTGATGTAAACAGAACTCCGGTCCAACCCGATCGCCGCCAGCATCCGGTCGAGCAGCTTTCCGCTTGGGCCCACGAAGGGAAGGCCCTGGCGGTCTTCTTCGGCACCCGGTGCCTCGCCGATCAGCATCACGCGGGCTTCAGGATTGCCGTCCGCGAAGACGAGATTCGCCGCCGCCTTCAACGGGCAGCCCTCGTAAAGGAGCAGGGCCTCCCGAAGCTCGTCCAGATTCTTTGCCGCGTCCGCAAGGCTGTGTGCGCTCCCCGTCTCGGGCAATGTCGGGCGCGGCGCGGGACGGGAAGGTTTGCGCGCAGTCCCTTCGGGGGCAAGCGGCAGCTCTGGGCCTGAGAGAGGCGGATTGCCCATGACGGTTCCCTGGGCGTTTTCCTGGTAACGGTTTCGCGGCGTCTCGCCGATCGCCTCATCGGCACCGATGGCGATCTGCCAACGAAGCTGGAAAAGCGGAGCCTCCGTGGTTTCCATGAATCAAAGCCTAGCACGCACCCCGAATGCGCGCATCATGTTAGACTTAACGTCCTGTTTCACTTGGGCCCTCGCGAAGGGATAAGGAGAGGCATTTGAGCGAACGCGAATCGATGACCTACGACGTCGTCATCGTCGGTGCCGGGCCGGCCGGCCTTGCGGCGGCGATTCGCGTGAAGCAACTCTGCGAAGAAGCGGGCAAGGATTTCAGCGTCTGCGTTGTCGAGAAGGGCTCGGAAATCGGCGCCCATATTCTTTCCGGTGCGGTGCTGGATACGCGCGCGCTCGATGAACTTCTTCCCGACTGGAAGGAAAGGGAAGCACCGGTCCGAACCCCGGTTCGCTCGGAAAAATTCCTCTTTCTTACCCGCTCGGGCGGCTTTGCCTTCCCCACCTTGTTCTTGCCGCCGGCCATGCACAATCGCGGCAACTACATCATCAGCCTTGGCAATCTCTGCCGCTGGCTAGCAAGCCAGGCCGAGGCGCTGGGCGTCGAGATTTACCCGGGCTTTGCCGCAGCCCAGCTCCTCACGAATGCGGACGGCAGTGTCAAGGGCATAGCCACCGGCGATTTAGGCGTCGGGCGGGACGGCGGGAAGCTTGCCACCTACCAGGCAGGGATCGAGCTCCATGCGAAATACACCTTCTTCGCCGAGGGCTGCCGGGGAAGCCTGGGCAAGGACCTGATCCGGCGTTTTCATTTACGCGAGGAGAGCGAGGAACAGACCTATGGCATCGGCATCAAGGAGCTTTGGGAGGTGGCGCCGGAAAAGCACCGGTCGGGCCGCGTCATTCATACGGCGGGCTGGCCGCTGGATAATGCGACCTATGGCGGTTCGTTCCTCTATCATCTCGAGGATTGTCAGGTCGCGGTCGGGTTCGTCGTCGGTCTCGATTACACGAACCCGTACCTAAGCCCCTATGACGAATTTCAGCGTTTCAAGCTGCATCCGAAAATCCGCCCCATCTTCGAAGGGGGAAAACGCATCTCCTATGGTGCGCGTGCCATGAACGAAGGCGGCCTGCAATCGTTGCCGAAGCTTACCTTTCCGGGCGGCGCGCTCATCGGCTGCGAGGCCGGCACGTTGAACATGCCGAAGATCAAAGGCACGCACACGGCGATGAAGTCCGGGATGCTGGCGGCCGAAGCGGCCTTCGCAGCACTTTGTGAAGGCCGGCAAGGCGGGGACGAATTGGAAGCCTACGCGAAGAACTTCAAGAACGCATGGGTCTATGACGAACTTTACCAGGCGCGCAACGTGCGGCCTTCTTTTCAATGGGGCTTGTGGTTGGGCACCCTTTATACTGGCATCGATCAGATTCTTTTCCGGGGACGTGCGCCTTGGACGCTTCGCCACGGCCATGCCGATCATGAAAGGCTGGCCACGAAAGACGAGGCGCGCGCCATCGACTATCCAAAGCCCGATGGCGTGGTCACCTTCGACAGGATGTCGTCGGTCTTCCTTTCGAATACGAACCACGAAGAGAACCAGCCGGTTCATCTCGTGTTGAAGGACCCGAAGGTGGCGATCGACGTTAATTTGAAGCGCTTCGATGCGCCGGAGCAGCGCTACTGCCCGGCCGGCGTCTTCGAGATCCTGCGCGACGACGACGGCCAGAATCCGAGGCTGCAGATCAATGCCCAAAACTGCGTGCATTGTAAGACCTGCGACATCAAGGATCCGACCCAGAACATCGACTGGGTGGTGCCGGAGGGCGGCGGCGGCCCGAACTACCCGAACATGTAAGGCTTGCTTGGGCCGTTTTAAGGCGAAGGTCCCCCGGGCCGGCTTGCGAGGAGCGGGGAAACCCCCTAATTTGAAAGGAGGGGGAGGACTTGGGATTCGCGATTCGAGGACTCGCGATTCGGGCGAGGCGGGATGGCAGATTTTTTGTTCTTTTCTGGGGAGTTCGGGCAAGCGTTGAGGGCCGCCCTGCGCCGCTTACGTGCCGGCGCTCTGGGCCTGGCTTCGATCCTTCTCCTTGCCGCCTGTGACGAGGGGCGAGAGGACAGCGCGTCCTATCGTGGCGTCCAACCGGAGGAATTCGAGTCGAACTTCGCCGGCAGCTACCTCGCCGGCCAGCATGCCACCCTCATCCGCGACTTCGGTGCGGCCGCCGACTTCATGGCCGCCGCCTTGGCCTATGAGCCGGAGAACCTGGAGCTGCTTCGCCGCACCTTCTATCTGGTGGCCGGCGAGGGCCGCTTTCAGGAAGCCGACAAACTGGCTCAGCGCATCGTCGAAGCCGGACCGGACGATCCGATCGCCGGACTTTATTTAGTAGAGCGCGAATTTAGGAACAAACGATACGCTGAGGCGCTCGCCCATCTGGAGAAGATGCCACGGCGCGGCTTGAACGTCTATCTTCGTCCGCTTTTTTCGGCGTGGGCACACTTCGCTTTGGGCGACCGTGAGAAGGCCATCGAAGTGATGGGCAAGCTTGCGAAAACGGAAGGTTTCGAGGCGGTCTATAAATATCATCTCGCGCTGCTCTATGACCTCAGCGACAAAACCGATTCGGCGGAAGGCAACTACATCACGGCGCTCGGCAATTATTCGCCGACCTTGCGGGCCGTCGAGGCATTGGGCAATTTCTATGAGCGGCACAACCGTAAAGCGGAAGCCCGCGACCTTTACGAAAAATATATTTCCGACAACAGCGCCTCCCTCGTCCTGGACGCACGCAAGGGCCGTCTCGACCATAAGAAGCCCACGCGGCGTCTCGTGGGAAACCCCATCGAGGGGGTGGCGGAAGTCTTTTACAGTCTCGCCGTTCTCTTTCATCAGCAAAGTGCGCTTTATCAGCAAAATTCGTTCGGCTTCGAACTGGTCTTTGCCCAGCTGGCGATAAATCTTCGCAAGGATTTTTACGAGGCCAACGTCCTGGTGGCGGAGATTCATGAGGTACACAATCGCCACCGCGCCGCCATCCGGATGTACGAACGGATCCCTCCCGACACCGCCTGGGGATGGCTTAGCCGGATTCGCATCGCCAAAAATTACGATGCCCTGAATGAGAGGCTGAAAGCAAAGCGTCTGCTGAAGGCGATGGCGAGGGAACGTCCGGAACGAATCGATGCGCTGGTCGAACTGGGTGCGCTGCTTCGCTTGCACGATCTCTACCGGGAGGCGGTCGCCGCATACGGTGAGGCGATCAAGCGCATCAAGAAGATCGAGCCCCATCATTGGACCCTTTTCTATGCACGGGGCATCGCGCTCGAGCAGTCGGACGAGTGGGAGCGCGCCCAGGCGGATCTGCTGCATGCGCTTGAACTCCAGCCGGATCAACCCTATGTTCTCAATTACTTAGGGTATGCCTGGCTGGAGAAGGGCGAGAGGATGGACGAGGCCCAGCGCCTGATCGAACGCGCCATCGAGCTAAGGCCGAAGGATGGCTACATCGTCGACAGCTTGGGCTGGGCACTTTATCGCACCGGACAATATGCCGAGGCGCTTCCGCATCTCGAACTGGCGGTGCAGCTTCGGCCCCACGATCCGATCATCAACGACCACCTTGGCGACGTCTATTGGCAGGTCGGCCGGCGCTACGAAGCACGCTTCCAGTGGCGGCGCGCGCTTGCCTTCAACGCCGACAACGATGCCGACCCCAAACTCAACGCCAGCATCCAGTCGAAACTTCATAGTGGTCTTCCCGCCACCGTTGACAAGGGCGACTGAAGAACGGTGACGGAAAAGACGGTTCGCGGCGAATTTCATCTTACGGCACCGGTGAAACTCAATCTCTACCTCCACGTCACCGGCGTCCGCAAAGACGGGTACCATCTGCTCGACAGTCTCGTCGTCTTCGCGAGGCTCCACGACGAACTCGCCTTTCGCCCGGACGACACGTTGAGCCTTGTGCTTCGCGGCCCCTTTGCCGCCGCCCTTGGCGAGGTGGACCTCGACGACAACCTCGTGCTTCGGGCCGCCCGTCATCTGGGCCGGCTTCACCATGTGAACGATGGCGCGGCGATCACGCTGACCAAGAACCTGCCTGTCGCGGCCGGCCTCGGCGGCGGCTCGGCGGATGCGGCGGCGACGCTTTTGGGTCTCACCCGACTTTGGGGGCTTGGCGTTGAGGCGCCCGCGCTTCAAAACCTTGGTCTCGAACTCGGCATGGACGTGCCTGTCTGCATCGAAGGCCGCCCGGCCTTCGTCGGCGGCGTCGGCGAGATACTGACGCCGGTTCAGGGGCTCCCCTTGGCCGGTCTCGTTCTGGTCAATCCGGGCGCGGCCCTTTCGACGGCGGCCGTCTTTAAGGCCCATGGGGGGACGGTGTCGAAACCCGCCGCTTGCCAGGCCTTGCCCAAGGATGCGGCGGCGCTCGCGCTCTATTTGAAGGCCCGGCGCAACGATCTCACGGAGGCCGCCGTCGCGCTCGCGCCGGAGATCGCCGGCGTGCTTTCGGCCATCGCCGGCACGCCCCATTGCCTGCTTTCGCGGATGTCGGGAAGCGGGACGACCTGCTTCGGGCTCTATGGCGACCGCCTCGCGGCCGAAGCGGCGGCGAAAGCGCTCTTAAATTCCCACCCCAACTGGTGGATCGCGGCGACGGAGCTTCTTTCCGGCGCGTGAGATTTAGCCAGGCCCGGCCGTCAGTTCAGCTTCAGCCCCGCCGTCTGGGACACCTGACGCAACTCTTCGAGGAGGAGCGCGCTGGGCCGGCCATCGACCTCAAGGCCCGCGAAGGCTTGATAGAGTCGGATCGCCGCCACCGTCTCGTCCGTGACGGCCCCGTCGACGGGGCCCGGCTCGAAACCGAGCCCGGCGAGCAGCCGCTCCATCGTCTCGAGCGCGCGCGGATCCAGCGCCGCCTCCAGGCCGCTAGGCATCGGCGCCTTGTCGAGGATGACGATCTGGACATCCGTCTTTCCCGGTTTTTCCTCGGGCGCGATGGCGGCAGCCATCGCCTTCCAGCGGGCCGCCGCCTCCGGGTCCTTCGCCACCCCTTCGCCGCGATCGTAAAGTTCGGCCAGGCGAACCATGGCGCCGGCGTGGTCGCGCTCGGCGCTGGCCAGCAGCCACGTTGCCGCCTTCTTCGGATCCTCGCCGATGCCGATGCCTTCCGCATAGGCGACGCCGGCCTTGAACTAGGATTCGAGGTGGCCCTGGTCGGCCGCGCTTTGGAACCAGAAGAAGGCTTCGAAAAGGTTCTGCGCGACGACGCGCCCTTCCTCGTAGAGGAGCCCTAACCGGTATTGGGCCTCCGGGTGGCCCTGAAGGGCCGCCTTCTCGAACCAGTCGGCGGCGGCCAGCTCGTCCTTGGGCACCCACTCGCCCAGCGCGTAGCGCGCACCGAGGGTGAACTGGGCCTCCCGGTCGCCGGCCTGGGCGGCACTGCGGATCTGGTTCAACGTGGCCCGGCTGAGATCCGTCGGCGGCGAAGGCTTGGCTTGCGCGTCGGCGGTCCGCTGGGGTTGGGCTTCCTGCTGCTGCCCGATCCAGAAAAGCCCGAAGCCTACGATAAGGAAGATGAGCATGACCAGGGACCCGCCGGCCAGCCAGCAGAGCTGCCGGTGGATCCGGCGTGGAGGCAGTGCCGGGTAGCGCCCGCCTCCCATTTCCTCCATCGGCTCTTCGCGGGAGAGGAGTTCGAACTCCGGAGCCTTTCGGGCCTCCGGGCTAGGGCGGGTCTTAAGGCCTGGGCTTCGGGTGTGGCGAAGGATCATCGCCTCGACCCATTGCCCGATCGGCACGCCGGCCCGTTTCGCCGCCTCCTTTGCCGCCCGCCTGGCTTCCGGGCCGACGCCCTTCGGGTACCAGGCCCCTTGCGTCGTCATAAGAGGCTCTCCTTCAGGGAAGGTTGAACATGCGGGCGAAGCGGCGGCGGCGGTGCCGGGGATGGGCCTCCTCGGGCGACGGTGCTTCTTCCGCATCCAGATGGTCCATCCGTTCCGACAATCGTTGTAGCGCCCGCTCCATCGGGCCGGAGGTAAGACCGGTCTTCTCGTTCACCTCCTGGATGCGTTCGGCGAGTTCCCCGACCTTCTCGGTGATCGCCGCGATCGTCTCCTGGGTCACCTGCTCGATATGCTCGACCCGCTGGATGAGCTGCTGGATGCTTTTGAGGATCGCCTGCTCCGTCAGCGCCGGCGGCGAGGGGGCCGAAAGGTCGGGACCGTCGCTCTCCGCCCATTCCGGCGGCGCCTTCTTGCCGCCGTCCCGCTTGAGCTCGTGGGCGGCGATGGCAAGGATGGTCCGGGTGAGCCAGCCGCCAAGGGTCATACCGGCCTTGCAGGCCGCCATCTTGGCGGCCTCGCGCGCTTCCGGATCGATGCCTTTAATGCTCCAGGGCGACTGGGAAGCCATCCGACCTCGCCTTAATTGGTGATCCGTCTCCCTTGGCCGGGGTTCGTTAACGGTCCAACAAAACGGGCGAAATGTAAGGGGTGGCGCTACCCAAGTCAAGAAAAGTAGTGCGGCGTAGGGCTAATCCGCTCCCGGTTTTCCGGGCCCCCCGGGGCCCGTTTTCCGGCTCTCGGAGGCCCTTAGAATCAACCGGCTTAGCCATTCACCCAAGGGTAGTTTTTGCTCCCGGGCGGCTTCCTTCGCCGCCTCACGGGCCGTCGTCGAGATGCCTTCGAGTTTCCAGCCGGTCATACTTCCCTCCCCGAAATCCTACCCCGGTCGCCCCGGCGGGCACAAGGAGTAGTGCCCTTAAGGCCCGGCTCGTTTCCGGCGCTTCCGGGTCGGGTCCTCCTTTATTCTTCGCCGCCCTTTCTGGTGGCGCGAAGGCGGGCCGGAAGGTAAGGGCCCTCCCTTGCGGAGGCGGGCTTTTTGCGCCTACCTTCCGGGCACCGGTTTTGGGGCGTAGCCAAGTGGCAAGGCAACGGGCTTTGGTCCCGTGATCGCAGGTTCGAATCCTGCCGCCCCAACCAGAAAAAAGGGCGGCCCCAGGCCACCCTTTTTTAGGGGATTATATACTATTTTAGCCAAATACTGTCTAACTAATTGATATAACGAGATATTATGTCTCTTGACATTACGCCGTCGTAACCCTATATTTCTAGCCATGGGGAGACAGAACATGGCGAAGCGCAACAAACCCGAGATCATGAGCACCTGGGACTTCATGGCGCGGTTCCCGACGGACAAGGATGCGCGGGCTCACATCGAGCGGATGCGCTGGGGCGACGATCCTTACTGCCCGCACTGCGGGAGCGTTCGGATCAGCCATGTCGCGAACGAGAACCCCCAACCCTATCGCTGCAAGGATTGCCGCAAGCACTTCTCGGTCACGACCAGAACGGTGTTCCATTCGGCCAACCTGTCGCCACGCAAATGCCTCTACGCGATCTATCTCATGGTCATTGCCAAGAAGTCGATCTCAAGTTGCCAGATGGCCCGCGAGCTTGGCTGCACGCAGAAAACCGCATGGTATCTTTCGCAGCGCATCCGCGAGATGTGGCTGAACAAGTCCGGCGTCGGCAATCCGATGTCTGGTGAGGTTGAGGTTGACGAGACCTATATCGGCGGCAAGGAAAAGAACAAGCACTCGAACAAGAAGCTCCGCATGGGGCGCGGCGGTGTCGGGAAGCAGCCGGTTATCGGAATGCGCGAGCGCAAGTCTGGGCGCATCAAAGCCCGCCCGATTGACGGGACGGACGCGGCGCACCTGCAAGGCGCGGTGCGTTCCGAGGTCAAGCCCGGCACAACGATCTACACGGACGGCCACAAAGCCTATCAGGGCATGGGCGAATACACGCACGAGACCGTCGAGCATTCGGTCGGCGAATACGTCAGCGGGATGGCACACACGAACGGCATCGAGTCGTTCTGGGCGCTCCTGAAGCGCGGCTACATCGGAACCTTCCACCACTTCTCCGAAAAGCACATGGGCCGCTATGTCGATGAGTTTGCCACTCGACACAATCGGCGCGACTGGGGCACCATGGCCCATATTGACCAGAGCCTTCGCAACGCGGGCGGCGTGCTGGGCTACAAGGGACTCACCGCCGATTAAGGGGAACACCATGCCGCGCAAAGCCAAGCAGCTTGTAGAGCCTATCGACACAACGATGGACACGCTCACGGCGACGGTGTTCTCGGGGCAAAGAACCGTCCATGCGCCGCCATTAGCGCTGCCCGATGCGCTAAAGCCAAACGTCCGGCTCAAGATGGACGGCCTTGAGTTCCTGTCCGTGCTTCCGGCCAACGCTATCCCCGTAGCGTTCCTTGATCCGCAATATCGCGGCGTGCTCGAAAAACTGTCCTACGGCAACGAAGGCAAGGACCGCGGCAAGCGGAGATGTGCCTTGGAGCAGATGACCGACGCCGTGATCGGCGGCTTCGTGCGCGGCATTGACCGGGCGCTGATTCCGTCCGGCCACCTGTTCCTGTGGATCGACAAGTTTCATCTCTGCCAAGGCATCCATGCTTGGCTGGACGGAACGAGTCTCGACATCGTGGACTTGGTGACATGGGACAAAGGCACTTTCGGCATGGGCTATCGCACCCGGCGCCGGGCGGAATATTGCGTCGTCTTGCAGAAGCAGCCGCGCAAAGCCAAAGGCGTGTGGAAGATTCACAACATCCCGGACGTGATTCAAGAGCAGGTCTCGCAACGCAACCATCCGCACACGAAGCCGGTGGACCTTCAGGGCGAGCTAATGGCCGCCGTGAGCCACGAAGGCGATTTTGTGATCGACCCGGCAGCCGGCTCATTCTCTGTGCTTCAGGCAGCGCGGAACAGGCGGCGCACCTTCCTCGGCTGTGACCTGAACGACTAGGCTCCATGGCCCGCCTTCGGAACGCCAAGCCCAAGAACACGTCGGGCGCCTACGAGCGACTGTTCGGCAATGCCGCGTTAGGCGAGTTGGCCAGCAAGGTTCAGTCCGCCGTCATCTCGTCGGGCTCGGAACTCGAAGCAATGATCGTGGCAGCGGTTCCCAACATCTCCGGCCTCGACGCCTTCCTAGAGCAGGAGATCATGCCCGAAGGCGTGTTGCTCGCCCGCAAGCGCCAAATCAAGCGGAGCACCACCCTGGACTTCGCCGGATCGGAACCGGACTTCATGGTGTTCAAGCGCCGTGGCGGCATGCAAACATGCCACATCGTCGAGTTGAAGGACGGCCATGTGTTCGACACCAAGAAGGCCAGCGCAGAGCGCCAGGCCATGCATGGGTTCATCGAGCACAACGCCCAGCACATCCAGTATCGATTCCGGGCGCACTTCTGCGCCTTCAATCAGGATGACCGGAAAGCGATATGGAACGGCTTTAAGCGACGAATAGCCTTCGATGAGGCGATGACCGGGCGGGAGTTCTGTGACCTGCTGGAGATCGACTACGACGCCATCATTCGATGGCGCCAGACAGATTGCGGCGACAACTGCGAGTACTTCATCGAGGAACTGCTCAAGATCGAGTCCGTGCGCCTGCGGATGCTGCAAATCCTGCGCGATGGCTAAAATCGTATATAAGTCCCCTTTTTTAAGCCACGCCGACTCCCTCTTCAGCCGACCTCGCGGGTCGCCTCCACGCCATCGAGCTGGGCGAGCATGGCCTCAACGGTGACGAATTTCTTGCGCGGCGCGGGCGGCGTGGCGGCGGCCTCCTCGACCGCCTCGATCTTCTGCCACTCCTCAAACGAAACCGTCCGGATGCCGCGCCCATCCAGCAGCTTCTCGAAGCTGGTCCGGCCGGGCTTTCCCCCCTTGCCATCGGCGAGGATCTGCTCGGCGGCGAGCTTGCCGTCCGGCTTGTTGGTGGCGATCGTGCCGGTCGGCCCCCGCTTGATCCAGCCGACGGCATAAAGCCCGTCCGCCACGCGGCCCTCCGCGTTCGGGACGATTCCCCTTTCCGCGTCGAAGGGTGCCCCTTCGATCGGCTCCGAGCGATAGCCGATGGCCGATATCACGACCCCGCATGGGATCTCGAAGAACGCGCCGGTGCCGACGGCCCGGCCTTCCTCGACGCGGGTCCGTTCCAGGCGCAGCCTCTCGACCTTGTCCCCCCCTAGGATCTCGACCGGCGAGGCATAGAAGACGAAATGGACCCGCTTCGGCTTTTCCTCACGTCTGCGCGTGGCGAATTCCTTCAGCGTACCCAGGTTCTTCTCCCGCACGCGCAGGTCCCGGTCCTTGTAATCGCCGGTCACCGCGTCCGGCAGCTGGGCCGGATCGACGATGGGCACGCTGTTCTCGAGGCGGCCCATTTCACGCAGTTCCACATTCGTGAACTTCGCGTCCACCGGCCCCCGCCGGCCGAACATGTAGACGTCCTTAATCGGGGCCGCTTGGATGACGGCATCGGCATAGTCCGGCAGATCGGCCATCGTCATCTCCTCATGGGTCTTCACCAGCACCCGGGCGACGTCGACCGCCACGTTGCCGACCCCGATGACGGCGACGGCAGACACGTTGAGGTCCGGGTCGAGGTTCCTGAAATCCGGATGCCCGTTGTACCAGCCGACGAAGGCGGCCGAGCCATAGACGCCCTTCTTGTCGGCGCCCGGCAAACGGGCCGGGTTGTCGGTCGGAGCCCCGATGGCCAGCACGACGGCGTCGTAGATTTCGCGCAACGCGTCGAGGCTCACGTCGCGGCCGACCTTGACGTTGCCGTAGTAGCGGACCTCCGGTTTGAGCGCGGTCTTCGCGTAGCTTTTCTGGATCTTCTTCGTCGTCTGGTGATCGGGCGCCACGCCGGCCCGGATGAGCCCGTAAGGGGCCGGCAGATATTCGATGAGGTCGATCTCTGTGTCCGCGTCCAGGTTGGTCAGCGCCTCGGCCGTATAGAAGCCGGCCGGTCCGGCCCCGATGATTGCCACCCTGATCGTCATCTTGGAATCACTCTGGAGGGAGGAAGAATGCCCGTCAAGCCGACTCGCTAAGGCGCTGCCTTGCCGGTGCGAAGGCTCAGCCGGTGCCAAGGGTCAGTCGGTGACCTGCCAGGTATGGCCGGAACGAAGCAGCGTATTGAGGTCGCCGGGCGGCGCCTTCGCCTTCGCCCCCTCGATCTGCCCATGGATCTTGTCCGTGTAGGGCTCGGACGGATTGCAGTAGAGGACCCCGATGGCCATCGGGAAATCGGGGGGCTGCATGGCCGCCAGCAGATTGGCAAGGGGGCGGCTCGTCTCGTCATGGACGAGAAGGTCGCCTTCGGCGATGCCGTTCTCTCCAACCGTCACGATCTCAAGCTCGAGGCTGCCTGGCTTCAGGCGCAAGCCTGAGGTCCCTTCCTTGCCGAAAAGAAGCGGTTTTCCGTGTTCGACATGGATCTGCTTCTCGTCGGCGACCGACTTCTCGGTGAAGTCGTTGAACACCGCGTCGTTGTAGACGATGCAGTTCTGGAAGATCTCCATGAAGGAGGCGCCCTTGTGGGCATGGGCCCGCTTGAACAGGTCCGGCAGGCGCTTCAGCTGGGTGTCGACGCCCCGGGCGACGAAACGGGCGCCGGCGCCAAGGGCGAATTCCGTCGGCGACAGGGGATTGTCGATCGAGCCCGTCGGCGTCGAGGGCGAACGCGTCCCCAGCCGCGAGGTTGGCGAATATTGCCCCTTCGTCAGTCCGTAGATTTCGTTGTTGAACAGCAGGATCTGAACGTCGACGTTCCGCCGTAAGATATGCAGCAGATGGTTGCCGCCGATCGAAAGCCCGTCGCCATCGCCGGTCACGACCCACACGCTTAGCTCCGGATTGGCCAGCTTCACCCCCGTCGCGAAGGCGGGCGCGCGGCCATGGATCGTGTGGAAGCCGTAAGTATTCATGTAGTACGGGAAGCGCGACGAGCACCCGATGCCGGAAACGAAGACGACGTTTTCACGCATCGGCTCAAGCTCCGGCATCGTCTTCTGGATCACCTTCAGAATCGCGTAGTCCCCGCAGCCCGGGCACCACCGCACTTCCTGATCGGACGTGAAGTCCTTCGCGGTCAGTTTCTCGAGTGGTGTCGTTACGTTCATGTCAACTCTCCAGGTAGCGGTGGATGACCGCTTCGATCTCGGCAATTCGGAATGGAAGCCCCGACACCTTATTCAGGCCTTCGATCGGCAGCAGAGACTGGGAACGAAGCAGCGTCGAGAGCTGACCGTTGTTCATCTCCACCACCAGAACCTTGTCGAAACCCTCCAGCAGTTCCTTCAGATTGGCGGGCAGCGGCCAAATGTGGCGCAGATGAATGTGGGCGACGTTGGCCCCATCTTCGCGGGCCCGGGCGACGGCCCGGTCGATCGGGCCATAGGTCGAACCCCAGCCGACCACCGCAAGCTGGCCCTTCGCCTCGCCAAGCTCGACCGTCTGGGGCGGGATGTCCTTGGCGATGCCCAGGATCTTGTCGGCACGCACGGCGGTCATCCGTTGATGGTTGTCCGCATCGTAGGAAATGTGGCCGCTGTCGTAATCCTTCTCGAGCCCGCCGATCCGGTGCTCCAGCCCCGGCGTTCCCGGGATCGCCCAGGCGCGGGCGAGCGTCTCCTCGTCGCGCAGGAACGGATGGAATCCTTCCGGATCCGTCCGGAAGGCAACGGGCATCGGCTTAAACGTATTGGCGTCCGGGATATGCCAGGGCTCGGACGCGTTCGCGATGTAGCCGTCCGTAAGCAAGATCACCGGCGTCATATATTTCGTCGCGATGCGCACGGCCTCCATCGCCACCTCGAAGCAGTCCGACGGCGAACGGCTCGCGATGACGGCAAGCGGGCTATCGGCGTTTCGTCCCCACACCGCCTGGTAAAGGTCCGACTGCTCCGTCTTCGTCGGCATGCCGGTCGAAGGGCCGGCGCGTTGGGAATTCACGATGACGAGCGGAAGCTCGACACTGATGGCAAAACCGATCGCTTCCATCTTGAGCGCCAGGCCCGGCCCCGAACTCGACGTCACGCCAAGCGAGCCGGCATAGGATGCCCCGATCGCCGCGCACACGGCGGCGATCTCGTCCTCCGCCTGGAAGGTGACGACGTCATAGGCCTTCAGCCGGGCCAGCGTATGGAGCACGGGCGAGGCCGGCGTGATCGGGTAGGAGGCAAACGTCATCTTGAGGCCGGCCAACTGGGCGCCTGCCACGAGCCCCCAGGCGAGCGCCTCGCTCCCCGTCACCGTGCGGTAAAGGCCGGGTTCGATGTCCGCTTCGCTGATCGTGAAGCCGCCGATCTCGGCCGACATCTCCGCCGTCTCCCCGAAGGCGTGGCCGGCGTCCATGGCGGCGATATTGGCCTTGGCAAGCTCTGGGCGTTTTGCGAATTTCTGTTCGAGCCAAGTGGCGGTGGCCGCCCGGTTGCGATCGTACATCCAGTAGACGAAGCCAAGCGTCCACATGTTTTTGCTGCGCAGCGCCTCCTTCTGGGAAAGGCCGATCTCCTTCACCGCTTCGAGAGTCAGTTTCGAGATGTCGATCTTGACCGGCCGATACGCATCCAGCGTGCCGTCCTCGAGCGGGTTTTTCTCGTAACCCGCCTTCTGCAGATTGCGTTCGGTAAAGCTGCCGGCATCCAGGATGATCAGACCGCCCTCTTTAAGGTCCTTCAGGCTCACTTTCAACGCGGCCGGGTTCATCGCGACCAGCACATCGGGTTGGTCGCCGGCGGTCTTGATGCGGCGTCCCCCGAAATTGATCTGGAACGCGGAAACCCCATACGTCGTGCCGGCGGGTGCGCGAATCTCGGCCGGAAAATCCGGGAACGTCGCCAGGTCGTTCTCGGCCAAGGCGGTGGTCAGCGTGAATTGGCCGCCCGTAAGCTGCATGCCGTCGCCGGAATCGCCGGCGAAACGAACGACTGCCGTTTCCAGTTCCTGGCGCGGGGCCCGGACGGGTTGCAGCTTGGCTGAGGCGGTGGTTGACATCCTATTTCTCACTCATCGCGCCATCTCGGCGGCGTAACCGTGGATACTAGCAAGATATTTATATGGTTTGCATAAAGATGAGAACCAGCCGGCTCACGAAATTTTGTTTCAAGGCGGGCCTTGGGGCCCCTCGATCTTCAAGCCCCGTTCGCCAGCCCTTCGCCGCGCCCTGCCTCGATGGGGCTCGCCTCACCCGATCATGCTGTAGCCGCCGCTGACGCTCAAAATTTGACCGGTCGCGTTGCCGGCGGCCGTGTTCGAGGCAAAGTATAGGACGGCGCCGACGATGTCGTCGGGCCGGCCGATCTTCTTCAGCGGCAGGGTCTTGGCGACCTTCTCCAATTGCCCCTCCGAGAAGTCGACGTCGCCGGTCTTCCACATGCTCTTCTCGCCAAGTTCTTCCGGTTTCTCCGCCACGGTGATGCCGGGGCAGACGACGTTGCAGCGGATGCCGAAGCGGCCGTTCTCCTTGGCGATCGTCTTCATGAAGCTGTTCACCGCCGCCTTCATGCCGCCATAGACGGCCTCCGTGGGCTCGCCCTGGCGGCTGGCGTCGGAACTGATGGAAACGATCGCGCCTTCGTTCTGTTCGATCATGGTGTCGAGAACCTGCTTCGTGCAGTTGAGGACGCCGACGAAGTTGATCCGAATGATCCGTTCCCAAAGCTCCGGCGTCGTCTGCGCGAAAAACATCAGCCGGTCCCAACCGACGTTGTTTACCAGCACGTCGACCCTGCCGTATTTGTCACGTACCGCCGCCACCATCCGGCCGACGGCATCGAAATCCGTGACGTCCGTCTCGATCACCTGAACGTCACCGGCGCCAAGCTTGCGCGCCTCAAGCGCAACCTTTTCCGCCTGTCCAGCGTCGATGTCGGCCACCGTCAGATTCGCGCCTTCCTTTGCGAAGCCCAAGGTGATGGCGCGCCCGATGTTGGAGCCGCCGCCCGTGACGATGACGGACTTGCCCTTAAGACCAAGATCCACCGCTTAGAATTCTTTGCCGATGAGGCTGCGGTCGACGGAAAACGCGCCGCCACCCCGGAAAAGAATCGCCAGTGCAAGAAGCGCCCACATCATGGCGTGCTCGTAACCGCCATTGTAAACGAAGAAACCCTTCGCGAGATGTACGCGCTCGACGGCGACGACCAGCAACACGAAGACGGCCGCTGCGGCCGGCCGCGTCAACAGACCAAGCACCAGGAGAATGCCTCCGAAGAATTCGACGGCGCCGGCGGCGATCACCATCGGCATGGCCGGTTCAATGCCGATCTTGCTGAAGAACTCGGCGGTCTTTTCCGCATTGCCGCCGAACCATCCGAAAAGCTTCCCCGCCCCGTGGGGAATGAGGAAGAGCCCGGTCGTTACCCGGATCAAGGGATAGGCGAGACAGGAAAGCTTCTCGTAAATCCCGCCAAGCGCCGGAATGAAGAGAGTGTTCATCGGTGATCCTCCCAATTTTTTAAGAGCCTTGCTTGCCCCTCCGCCCATCATGCGTCGGCGTTCGCTTCCCGGCAAGTCTCACAAAGGCGGCTGCTTAAGGCCGCGTTCGGCGCGCGCGCGCGCCTCGATGCTGCGTGCAAGCTCGCGCGTGCGTGCGCCGATGGTATAGGTCCTTTCCTCGAACTCACGCACCGGCCAAAGGTGAATGAGGCTGTTCGTGAGGAAGCATTCTTGGGCGCGAGTGGCCTCGGCCAGCCGTACGGGGCGGATTTCAACCGTGTGCTCGAGGCGCTTGGCCTCTTCCAGCACGACCTCGCGCAGGATGCCGGCCACCCCTGCCGTGGTGAGCGCCGGCGTCACCAGCGCGCCATCACTCACGAAGAAGACGTTCGTCCGCGTGCCCTCGATCAGATAGCCGTCTTGATCCAGCATCAGCCCTTCGGCGATCTCAGGCTCCGTTCCTTCCTGGGCCGCCAGCACCTGTTCAAGGCGGTTCAAGTGCTTGATGCCGGCAAGGGCGGGGTTTTGCCCAAGCCGCATCTGAGCCAGGCGGACCCGAACCCCTTGCGCGGGCGCATCTTTCGGATGCGCCGGAAAGGCATCGAGCTCGAGGATGCGGGTCGGGCGCGGGTCGGGCTCCGGCCGATAGCCTGCACCGCCGCCGCCTCGCGTGAGCCGGATGCGCAGCACGCCGTCGCGCGACGCTTTTAAAAGGCGCGCCGCCTCCTTGACCAGGGTGGCCTCGGCCGGGGCTTCGATCTTGAGCCGCTCGGCGCCTAAATAGAGCCTTCGCAGATGACGATCCCAAAACTCCGGCTGTCCATCGCGAACCGCAATCGTCTCGAAGACGCCGTCGCCATAGCGAAGGCCCCGGTCGTCGGCCGGGATCGCGCCCGCCGGCAGCCCGTTCACCAAGAGGTTTGGAATGGCTTTCGTCATCCGGTTAACGCGCGGATCATGCCGCGGGCCTTGTCGCGGGTTTCTTCGAGCTCGCGCGCCGGCACCGAATCGGCGACGATGCCCGCACCCGTGCGGATGGAAACCCGGTTTTCTTCGCGAAGGATCGAACGGATCAGGATGTTCAGGTCCATGTCGCCGTTTCGGTTGAGATAGCCGATGGCGCCCGTATAGGGTCCGCGGCCGATCCCTTCCAGCTCGGCGATGATTTCCATGCAGCGCACCTTCGGGCATCCCGTGATCGTGCCGCCCGGGAAGAAGGCGCGGATGATCTCGCCGGGGGTCGTTTCCGCCCCCACCTCGCCCCGCACGTTCGAGACGATGTGGTGGACGTGGGCGTAAGATTCGATTCCCATGAATTCATCGACCGCGATGCTTCCCGGTCGCGCCACCCGGCCCAGATCGTTCCGTTCGAGATCGATCAGCATGATGTGTTCGGCTCTCTCCTTCGGATGCGCCAGCAGCTTTTGCGCATACCCGCGGTCGCTCGAGGCATCCGTGCCCCGGGGCCGCGTGCCGGCGATGGGGCGGGTCTGCACAAGCGCACCCCGGCGCTCGACGAGGCGCTCCGGCGAAGAGTTTAAGATCGCGCGTTCTCCAAATGTCACGAGGCCGGCGAAGGGGGCCGGATTCCGTTTGCGAAGGCGCGCGTAAATCTCGGCGTGGGTGAGGTCATCCTTTAAGTCCCCTTCCCAAAGGCGCGACAGGTTCACCTGAAAGACGTCGCCCGCCGCGATGTAGTCTTGCACCCGTTTGACACCGTCGAGGTAACGCTCGGCGCTCGCCTCATAAAGGGGTGCTGCTAGCACGGGACCATCGCGGCCGGGCGGGGGTTGGATGGCGGCGGCTTCCTCAAAATCATCTTTAAGCGCATCGAGCAATTCCGCCCTTCCGGCTTCCGCCACGAGATGGGTTTCGTTTCGCTCATTGTCGCGGACGATGGCGGCCGGGATGCGCGTCGCCAGCGCAATCGGAAAGCCGTCCTTGGCGGCCGGCAGGCGAAGGGTGGGCTCGATCTCGCCGGCCAACTCGTAACCCAGGTAAAGAAACCAGCCGCCTGTGAAGGGAAGCGAAGATGCTGCATCGCGCACGCAGGCCGCTTGCCACCGGCGATCGAGGGCGTCAAGGAAGCCGCCTTCGGGACTTTCGCTTGCCGTGAGGCTTACGCTCGCCTCGGGAAAGGCAAAGAGAATGTCATAGCGTGCCCGGGGGGTGCCCCGGGTGACGCTTTCCAGAAGAAAGGGGTAGCGTTCGGGCCTGAGCGCATGGAGCCGAAGCAGATCGCGGCTTTTGGGCAGTGTTCGCACGTACGCGCGAGGCGGCGAGGCGTCTGCTTCCTGAAGGCTGCCCGCTCCCATTCCCCGATCTTTCCGCTCGTCTTTGTTTTTGGAAGACTTACGTTATAAGGGCGTAACCTGACCGAAGTATAGTCCCAGGCCTTGAAAACAAGCCGGACCTTGGCATCCTGGAAGAGCCTTGATGAACGACCAACCGCAAGCCATGGCAGCCGAACGGAACGCGGGCTCGGCCAACGCGAGAGCGAAGCGAGAGCCCCACGACTGTGGCGAGTTCGGGATCCGCATCGCGCGAGATGGCACCTGGTATTACGAGGGCTCGCCGATCGCGCGCCAATCCCTGGTCCGCCTTTTCTCGACCGTGCTCAAACGGGACAGCCAAGGCGACTACTGGCTCGAAACGCCGGTCGAGAAGGGACGGGTGGAGGTCGAAGATGCCCCCTTCACGGCGGTCGAGCTTGCCGTCTCCGGCATCGGCCGCCATCAGGTGCTGCGCTTGCGTACGAACGTGGACGAATGGATCGAGGCGGGGCCCGACCACCCGCTGCGCGTGGTGGAGGACCCAAAAACCTGTGAACCCAGACCCTACCTTGTGGTGCGGGACCGGCTGGAGGCGCTGATTATGCGCGCCGTCTATTACGAACTCGTGGCGCTTGGGGTTGAAGTGGGCACCGGAGCGAAGGCGGTGCTTGGCGTATGGAGCAAGGATGTCTTCTTTCCCTTGAGCCCCCTTCACGGGCCGAAATAATGTGCGATCGCGTCACCACCCAGCTTTCCGCCTACCGGCCGAAGACGGATCGCGACTCCTTACGCGGCGACCATGTGCTGTCGCCGCATCTCGCCCCGCCGGCGCCCTGGACGCCGGCCGCCGTGCTGGTGCCGCTCGTCGATCGCGAAGACGGCATGACGGTCCTCTTGACCCAGCGCACGGATCATCTGAACGATCATGCCGGCCAGATCAGTTTTCCCGGCGGCCGGCTGGAGAGCGCCGATCGCGATCCGGAGGCGGGCGCTCTTCGCGAGACGGAAGAGGAACTCGGGATTCCCGACGCCTCCATCGAACTCATCGGCCGCCTCGATACCTACATCACCCGCACCGGCTTCGAGGTGGTCCCGGTCGTGGGCCTCCTGGCGCCGCCCTTTCCCCTTGAACCCGACCGCTTCGAAGTCGCCGACGTCTTCGAAGTGCCGCTTAGCCACTTTCTCGAGCCTGCCAACTACGTTCGTCACGAACGCCTATACGGTGGCCGAACCGCCTACTACTATGCGATTCCTTATGAAGATCGGTACATCTGGGGGGCGACGGCGGGGATGCTGAGGAATCTCTGCGAAGCCCTCCGCGATTGAGGCGGGGGCCCTAGGTTGCAGCCGTCCGGGAAAATGGAAACCCAGCCCTGGATGACGGCGCCGGAAACGCAAACCGTGTTGAAGGCGTTGACAACAAACGGCGCGCTTGCCCGTTTCGTGGGCGGCTGCGTGCGCGATGCGCTTCTGAAACGCGAGGTCCGCGACGTCGACATCGCGACGACCGAGCCGCCGGAAAGCGCGCTCGAACTTCTCAAGCAAGCCGGCATCCACACGGTGCCAACTGGCATCGCCCATGGGACGGTGACGGCGGTCGTCAATCACAAGCCGTTCGAGATCACGACGCTCCGCCGCGACGTCGAAACCGACGGGCGGCACGCAAAGGTCGCCTATATCGATGACTGGCAGGAAGACGCGGCGCGGCGCGACTTCACGATGAACGCCGTCTTCTGCGATGCGGACGGCACGCTCTATGACCCCTTCGATGGGGTCGCGGATTTGTTTGCGGGCCGCGTGCGATTCGTCAGCAACGCCAAGGAGCGAATCGAAGAAGACGTCCTTCGCCTGCTTCGCTTCTTCCGCTTCTATGCGGAGTATGGAATCGCAGGCCCGGATCCGGACGCCCTTGATGCCTGCCGGGAGCTGGCACCGCTTTTACCGAACCTTTCCGGCGAGCGGGTGCGCGCCGAGATGCTGCGCCTGCTTGCCTCGAATGCGGCGGCCGACGTCGTTCGGCTCATGATCAAGGAAGGCGTGCTCGTCCACCTGCTTCCGGAGGCGACGAACGTCGATGCCCTTGCCGCCCTCGTGGCGATTGAGAAGGAAACCCTTGGCGGCCATCCGATCCGCAGGCTCGCCATCTTGCTGGCTGTGGATCGCGAAGACGCCGACGCGGTGGGCGAAGTTGCGGCGCACCTCAAACTTTCGAATGTCGAGAAACGCCGTCTCATGACGCTTGTCACGTCTCCCATTGGCATGGCGGACCTCGAGGACGCCAAGGGCGTGCGCCGCGCCCTTTATGGGTTTGGCGCCGAGCGCGTCGTGGATCAGGCTCTCCTCCATTGGGCGCGGGCAGGTGAGGGATTTTCCGAACCAGCCCGGGCCGCCCTTGCCGAGGCGAGAAGCTGGCAACCGGTCGAATTTCCGGTGAAGGGGAAGGACCTCCAGGCGCTCGGCGTTCCCGCAGGGCCCGAGATGGGGGTGCTGCTGGAGAGCCTCGAGGACTGGTGGATCGAAGGCGATTTCCAAGCCTCGCGCGAGGCTTGCCTTGAGAAGGCGAAGGAACTTTTGGGTTGAAATCTAAGGCCAGGTGACGACGGGAGGCAGCGACATCAGGATCGCCTCCACGTTGCCGCCGGTCATCAGCCCGAACTTCGTACCGCGATCGTAAAGCAGGTTGAACTCGACGTAGCGTCCGCGCTTCACCAATTGAGCGGCGCGTTCCGCCTCCGTCCACGGCGCGTCCATGTGACGGGAAAGGATCAACGGATAGACTTCGAGGAAGGCGGTGCCGACGTCCCTCGTGAAGGCGAAGTCCTCTTCCCAATCGCCGCTGTCGAGATAATCGTAGAAGATGCCGCCGATGCCACGCGGCTCGTCGCGGTGCTTTAAATAGAAGTAGCGGTCGCACTCCTCCTTGAAGCGCGGGTAGTAATCCGGGTCGTGCTTGTCGCAGGCGGCTTTGAAGGCGGCGTGAAAACTTTGCGTGTCCTTTTCATCCGCAAATGTGGGCGTGAGATCGCTGCCGCCGCCGAACCAGCCCTTCGTCGTCACGATGTGGCGCGTGTTCAGATGGACGGTCGGCACATGGGGCGAACGCAGATGGGCAACCAGCGAGATGCCGCTCGCCCAGAAGGTCGGGTCCGTTTCCGCGCCTGGGATCTCGTTGCGGAAGGCTTCCGGAAACTCGCCGAAGACGGTCGAGACATTGACGCCGACCTTCTCGAAGACCCTACCTTTCAGGATCGTCATCACGCCGCCGCCGCCTTCCTCGCGCTTCCAGGCGGTCCGTTCGAACCGGCCGGGGGCAAGCTCGGCGCCGGGTTCGTCACCGGGTCCGTCATAGGCCGCCTCGATTTCCTCGAAACGGCGGCAGATCGAACCCTGCAATTCCTCGAACCAGGCGCTGGCCCTTGCTTTTTGCGCGTCGCGCGTCATCTCCCATTTCCCTTATGCCAGCCCGCCGTCTGGCGAAGCGCCTCGCCCGCCACCATGGCGGCGGCGAGCGCGACATTCAACGAGCGTACACCGCTTTGCATCGGGACCTTCACGCGCGCGTCCGCCGTTTCGTGGATGGCGGCGGGCACGCCTTTGCTTTCGCGCCCAAGGAGAAGCGTGTCGTTTTCGCGAAAGGCGAAATCCGTATAGAAGATTTCCGCACTTGTGGAAAGCAGCACCAGCCGGCCAGCATGCGCGTCCTCTTTTCGCGTTTTCAGGAAGGCGTCCCACGAAACGTGGCGGCAGACCGTGGCCTTGTCCAGATAATCGAGTGCCACGCGCTTGAGCCGGCGGTCGTCGAAGACGAAACCGCAAGGGCCAATCACGTCAAGAGGCACGCCGAGGCAGGCGCAAAGCCGCAAGATCGCGCCTGCATTCTGAGGTATGTCGGGCTCAAACAGGGCTATGCGCATGACCGGGGCGGGGCTTTGCAAAGGCGTTGAAATTTTAGTATACCCGTGAGCCATCGGCTCGAAAACGCTATACGATCCTTACGATCCTTATCCTTCGCGAAACTTAAGGCGGCTTAACAAACTGGCAACCATACTTCGGCACCGTATCGGTTCCAGGCGCTAGGCCTGCGAAGGGGAGCGACGCGAAACATGGCAGCTAAGGAAAAATCCCAAAAGACGGCGGCAGACGAAGACGGCGGCAGCCGCCGGGATTTCCTGATTCTCGCCACGGGCGCCGTCGGCGGCATCGGCGTCGCGCTCTCCCTCTGGCCATTCATCGATAGCATGAACCCGTCCGCCGATGTGCTGGCGCTGTCGTCCACGGAAATCGACATCTCGCCGATCGAGGAAGGCCAGGCGATCACCATTCAATGGCGCGGCAAGCCGGTCTTCATCCGCCACCGCACGGCGGCCGAGATCGAGGCGGCGCGCGCCGTCGATGTGGAAACCTTGCGCGATCCCGAGCCGGATCAGGAGCGGGCGGAAAAGCCGGAATGGCTGATCATGGTCGGCGTGTGCACGCATCTTGGCTGCATCCCGCTGGGCCAGAAGATGGGCGACCCACGCGGCGATTGGGATGGCTGGTTCTGTCCCTGCCATGGCTCCCATTACGACAGCTCGGGCCGCATTCGCAAAGGCCCGGCGCCGAAGAATCTCACCGTACCTCCGTACGTCTTCCTCGACGACACGCTTGTTGTCCGGATCGGCTAGGGGGCACGCGGATGATTTCACCCGACAAGGGCGTTGGAAAATGGATCGAGGATCGCCTGCCGATCTTCGCATTCACCCAGCACTCGCTGGTCGATTATCCGACGCCCAAGAATCTGAACTACTGGTGGAATTTCGGGTCGCTCGCCGGGATCACGCTGGTGATCCTGATCCTCACCGGCATCATGCTCGCCATGCAGTACACGCCCCATGTGGACCATGCCTTCAACAGCGTCGAGCGCATCATGCGCGACGTGAATTACGGCTGGCTGCTTCGCTATCTTCACTCGAACGGCGGCACGATGTTCTTCATCGTCGTCTACATTCATATTTTCCGGGGGCTCTATTACGGCTCCTATAAGTCCCCGCGCGAGCTTCTGTGGTGGCTCGGCATCATCATTCTCCTGTTGATGATGGCGACGGCCTTCATGGGCTACGTGCTGCCCTGGGGTCAGATGAGCTTCTGGGCGACGACGGTGATTACGAACCTGTTCTCGGCCGTGCCCTTGGTGGGCGAAGACATCGTCACCTGGATGTGGGGCGGGTTTGCCGTCGGCAATCCGACGCTCAATCGCTTCTACGCGCTCCACTACCTGCTGCCGTTCGTGCTTGTGGGTGTCGTCGTGGTGCACATCTGGGCGCTGCATGTGGTGAAGTCGAACAATCCGCTCGGCATCGACATGAAGGGGCCACAGGACAGCATCCCCTTCCATCCCTATTACACGGCGAAGGATTACTATGGCCTCGGCGTGTTCTTCATCGTCTATATGGCGCTCGTCTTCTTCGCCCCGAACTTCTTCGGTGAGCCGGACAATTACATTCCCGCCAATCCGATGGCGACGCCACCGCACATCGTGCCGGAATGGTACTTCCTTCCCTATTACGCGATCCTGCGCGCCATTCCGGACAAGCTCGGCGGCGTCATCGCGATGTTCGGCTCGATCCTGATCCTCTTCGTGCTTCCCTGGCTCGACCGCTCGAAGGTCCGAAGCGCCCGCTTTCGCCCCATCTACAAACAGTTCTTCTGGCTCTTCCTGGTGGATTGCTTCGTTCTGGGTTGGATCGGCGCGAACCCGCCGGAGGGCATGTTCATCACCATCGGCCGGGTGGCGACGGCTTACTATTTCGCCCACTTCCTGATCATTCTCCCATTGCTGGGCCTGGTCGAAAAAACCAAGCCCTTGCCGGAAAGCATCGCATCGGCGGTGGCAGCCACCGGCCCGCCGAAGGGGTAGCGAGGATGCGCAAAGAACGATTCCTTCTTCTCATCCTTCTTCTCATCGTCATCGGGTTCGGCCTTCTTGTGGGCGGCCCCCATCCGGCCAATGCTGCCGGTGGGGCGGAATACGAAACGCAAAGCTGGACGTTCGATGGGATCTTCGGCCGCTTCGATAGGCCCGCCCTTCATCGCGGCCATCAGGTCTATCAGGAGGTCTGCTCCGGCTGTCACGGGCTCGATCTCATCGCTTACCGCAATCTGATGGATATCGGATTCTCGGAAGAAGCGGCAAAAGAGATCGCCGCCGAGGCCGTCATCGAGGACGGCCCGGACGAAGAGGGCGAAATGTATGACCGCCCGGGCAAGCTTTCGGACCGTTTCGCAAGCCCCTTCCCGAACGACAACGCCGCCCGCTATGCGAACAACGGCTCACTTCCGCCGGATCTCTCGCTCATCGTGAAAGCGCGCAAAGGCGGTGCGGACTATATCTACGGCCTGCTCACCGGCTATGAGGAAGAGGCGCCGGAAGGCGTCGAGATGATGGAGGGCATGTCCTACAACCGCAGCTTCCCCGGTCACCAGGTCGCCATGCCGCAGCCCTTGTACGAGGACCTGGTCGAGTACGAAGACGGCACGCCGGCCAGTGTCGAGCAGATGGCGAAGGACGTCTCCACCTTCCTTGCCTGGACGGCCGAGCCGGAGCTCGAAGAGCGGAAAAGCCTCGGCCTCAAGGTCCTGCTCTTCGTGATCCTGCTGACGGCGATGCTGTACGCGGTGAAGCGGCGGATCTGGTCGAAGCTGCACTAGGCGCGCCGCCAGTTTTTCCCGATTCTGGGCCGCCAGTTTCTGGCGGCCCTTGCTTTTTCTAAAGCCACGGCCGGGCTAGGATGGTGGCGGCCCGAAAGGCAAGGGCCCGAAAGGCAAGGGCCCGAAAGGCAAGGGATTGGATGGCAAAGAAGAAGGCGACCGGCGCGCTCGGCATCATCGGCGGCAGCGGTCTTTATGAGATCGAAGGCCTCGAACACACGCGGTGGGAAGCAATCGCCACCCCCTTCGGCACGCCATCGGACGAATTCTTCTTCGGACGCCTTGCCGGGCGCGATCTCGTCTTCCTCCCCCGCCACGGGCGTGGTCACCGGCTGCCGCCCGGCGACATCAACTACCGGGCGAACGTCGATGCGATGAAACGCGCCGGCGTCACCGAGATTCTCTCTTTAAGCGCGGTTGGCTCTCTCCGCGAGGAGCTCACGCCCGGCACCTTCGTGATCGTCGATCAGTTCATCGACCGCACGAGTTCCAGGGAAAAAAGTTTTTTCGGGCCCGGCCTCGTCGCCCATGTCGCGATGTCGAAACCGGTCTGCGCACGCTTGAACCAAGCCGTCGCCGAAGCGTGCAAGGGCGCCGGCATCCGCTTTGTTCATGGCGGCACCTATCTGGCGATGGAAGGCCCGCAATTCTCGACCTTGGCGGAATCCGAATTTTATCGGAGCGCAGGCTTCGACGTGATCGGCATGACGAACATGCCGGAAGCAAGACTCGCGCGCGAAGCGGAAATTTGTTACGCGTCCGTCGCCATGGTCACCGACTACGATTGCTGGCATCCGGACCACGACGACGTCACGGTCGAGGCGATCCTGAAGGTGCTTTTTGCGAATGCCGACCGGGCGCGCGAGCTGGTGCGTACCGTCGTGCCGCTTACCGGCGCCAACGATCCTTGCCAGCAAGGCTGCGACCGGGCGTTGGACGATGCGATCGTCACGGCCAAGGACGTTCGGGACCCCGATTTGATGGCCAGGCTCGACGCCGTCGCCGGACGCGTGCTGAAAGGATAAGTGCGAGGAAGGTATGAAAGTCGAAGGCAAACCGACGCGAACGATTTGGCTGAACGACGATGGCGGATCGGTCGGCATCATCGACCAGACGAAGCTCCCCTTCCGTTTCGAACGCATCGCGTTGGAAACCCTCAGGGATGCGGCCACCGCGATCGCCGACATGGAGGTCCGCGGCGCGCCGCTGATCGGTGCGACGGCGGCCTATGGGGTGGCGCTCGCCATGCGGGCCAAGGCCTCCGATGAGGCGCTGAAGGAGGCCGTGCGTGTGCTCCTTGCCACCCGGCCGACGGCGGTCAATCTTCGCTGGGCGCTGGACGACATGGCCGCCCATCTCGAAGGCTTAAGCTCGGCCGAGCGCGAGGCCGCGGCTTACGCCCGGGCGGCTGCGATCGCCGAGGAGGACGTAAGCCAGAACGCGGCGATCGGGCGACATGGCCTTCCCTTGCTGCAGGCGATCTTTGATCGAAAGGCTGCATCGGGGCCGGTCAACGTGCTTACCCATTGCAACGCTGGCTGGCTCGCCACCGTCGATTGGGGGACGGCGCTTAGCCCCGTTTACCTCGCCCATGATGCCGGCATTCCGGTTCATGTCTGGGTCGATGAGACGCGTCCCCGCAACCAGGGCGCAAGCCTCACCGCCTGGGAGCTTGGCCAGCACGGGGTTCCCTACACGGTGATCGTCGACAGTGCGGGCGGCCATTTGATGCAGCAGGGCGAAGTCGATCTTTGCATCGTGGGCTCGGACCGGACCACCGGCGGCGGCGACGTCTGCAACAAGATCGGCACGTACTTAAAGGCGCTCGCCGCCTTCGACAACGACGTGCCGTTTTACGTGGCCCTTCCCGGCACGTCGATCGACTGGAAGCTCGAGGAAGGCGTCCATGCGATTCCGATCGAAGAGCGCGACGGGGCGGAAGTCGCCACCATCACCGGCCGCGACGCAGATGGCGGCTTGACGACCGTCGAGCTCATGCCTGCCTCAAGCCCGGTCCGAAACGTCGCCTTCGACGTCACGCCGGCCCGGCTGGTCACCGGCCTCATTACCGAACGTGGGCTGGCGGATGCCTCGAGCGAAGGATTGGAGGCGCTTTATCCGGAGCATCGCTCGCGAAAGGAAGAGGCCGGATGAACGAAAAGACCGATCCCAACCTTCGCGAGGCGATGATCGTGAGCGCGCGCCGGATGGTCGAGCTGGGCTTGAACCGTGGGCGGTCCGGGAATTTAAGCGTGCGCGAGGCGGATCACTTCCTGATCACGCCTTCCGGGTTGGACCCCGACGCCATGCTGCCGGACGATCTGGTGGCGATGGATTTCGAAGGCAAAGTTCAGGGCAACCAGGATCCTTCCTCGGAGTGGCGCTTTCACCGCGATATCCTTAGCGTCCGTCCCGAAATCGACGTCATCCTTCACGCGCACCCGATCTTCGCAACCGCGCTTGCCTGTCTCAACCGCCCCATTCCGGCCTTCCATTACATGGTGGCGGTGGCGGGCGGCGCCTCCATCCGCTGCGCGCCCTACGCGACCTTCGGCAGCCAGGAGCTTTCCGATCATGCGGTTGAGGCGCTCGAAGGAAGGCGCGCCTGTCTGCTCGCCAACCACGGGATCCTCGCGCTCGGAAAGACACTTCGCGATACGCTCGATCTCGCCGTCGAGGTCGAGGCCCTTTCCGAACAGTATGCCCAGGCCCTTGCAATAGGCGAACCGGTGCTCCTTTCGGATGCCGAGATGGCGACGGTGCTTGAGAAGTTTCGCACCTACGGCGCGGCGGCGATGGCCGCAGGCCCGGCCTCGAACGACGACTAAGCGTCCGCGCGCTTCACACGTTGAAGCGAAAGCGCAGCACGTCGCCGTCTTCGATCACGTAGTCGCGGCCCTCGAGGCGCATTCGGCCCGCGTCTTTTGCGCCCTGCTCGCCCGTGCAGGCGATGAAATCCTGAAACGCGATGGTTTCCGCCGCGATGAAGCCGCGCGCAAAATCCGTGTGAATGACGCCGGCGGCCTCGCTCGCCTTCGTTCCCTTTTCGATCGTCCAGGCCCTGGCCTCGTTGGGGGCCGCCGTGAAGAAGGTGAGCAGATCTAAAAGCGCGTAACCCGCCCGGATGACCCGCGCCAGCCCGGCTTCCTTGAGGCCCAGCGTGGCGAGAAAGGCGGCGCGTTCGTCCGGGCTATCGAGCGCCGCCACCTCCGCCTCGATGGCGGCCGAGATGACGATCAGGCCCGCGCCGCGCTTCTTCGCGTACCCCTCCGCCGCCTTCGAATGCGCATTGCCAAGGCCTGCGGCCTCTTCCTCGACATTGGCGACGAACAGGATCGGCTTCGCCGTCAGCAGCTGAAGGCGCTTCAAGGCCGCCTCCTCGTCCGCTTTGAGCGGCGTCATCGAGGCGGGCTTGCCTTCTTCCAATGTCTCTTTCGCGCGTTCCATGAGGGCGAGTTCCGCGCCAAGCGCTTTTTCGCCACCGCGCACCTTTTTTGCAAAGCCGGCGGTTCGCCGCTCGAGGCTTTCGAGGTCGGCCAGCATCAATTCCGTATCGACCGTCTCGGCGTCGCGGACCGGATCGACGCTTTCCTCCACATGGGTCACGTCCTCGGATTCGAAACAGCGAAGCACATGCAGGATGGCATCCACCTCACGGATATGGCTGAGGAACTGGTTGCCGAGGCCCTCGCCTTGGCTGGCGCCGCGCACCAGACCTGCGCTGTCGACGAATTCCAGATGGGTCGGTGTGGTGCGTGCGGATTTTGCAAGTGCTGCGATTTCTTCGAGGCGCGGGTCCGGCACGGCGACGCGGCCCGCATTCGGCTCGATCGTGCAAAACGGGTAGTTCGCGACGTCCGCCCCCGCCGTCGCACTCAGCGCATTGAACAACGTCGATTTTCCGACATTCGGAAGGCCGACGATGCCGCAGTTAAACCCCACTTGTGCCCTCGTCGTCCACATCGTCGGGTGGCGCTTTTGGCTTCGGCGGCTTCAGGATAAGGGCGATGCGGGTCAAAAACTTGGCCTCGTCGATAACCAGCAGCTCCGCCTCATCGGCGATCGCATCGATCAAGGGTTCAAGCCAGGCTTTCTCGTTTTTCGAAAAATTCCTGAGCACGTAATCGGCGACTTCGTCCTTATGGCCGGGGTGGCCGATGCCGATGCGAAGGCGGCGGTAATCGCGCCCCAAATGTTGATCGATGCTGCGAAGGCCGTTGTGCCCGCCATCGCCGCCACCCTGCTTGATCTTTATCTTGCCGGGCGCCAGGTCGATGTCGTCGTGAACGACCAGCACGTCGTCGAGGGAGAGCTTGTAAAAGCGGACGGCGGCAGCTATGGCGGCTCCGGAATTGTTCATGAAGGTTTCCGGCTTCAGCGCCACCACCTTCTCCCCGCCAAGCATGCCCGAGGCTTCGCGCCCGCGAAAACGTGCCCGGAAACGCCCAAAGGCATGGCGCTTTGCGATCGCGTCGACCGCCAGGATACCGGCATTGTGGCGATTGCCCGCGGAGTCCGGGCCCGGATTTCCAAGGCCCACCAGAAGCAGCATGGCTTGGCCCGCCTATTCGCCTTTTTCTTCTTCCTTCGCCTCGCCTTCGGGCTTGGTCTCGCCCTCGACCCCTTCGACTCCTTCGCCTTCGGCCTCGGCAAGGGCGGCGGTTTCGGCGGCTGCGACCGCCTCGGCTTCCTCCTCCTCGACGGACTTCAGCTTGGAAGGTGCGGCGATCGTGGCCACCGTGAAGTCGCGGTCGGCGATGACCGGCCGCACCCCTTCGGGCAGTTCGATCTGGCTGATGTGGATGCCATCCCCGATATCCAGCCCATCGAGATTCGCAGACAGCGAATGCGGAATCTCCATTGCCTTGCAAACCATCTCGATCTCGTGGCGGACGATGTTCAGCACGCCGCCGCGCTTGAGGCCGGGCGAAAGCTCCTCATTCTCGAACACGACCGGGACCCCGACATGGATCGTCGTTTCCTCCGAGACGCGCAGGAAATCAACATGGATTGGCGCATCCGTCAAAGGGTGGATCTGCACGTCGCGGGGCAGTACGCGGTGCTTCTTGCCGTTCACTTCGACGTCGAAAATCCGCGTGAAGAAGCCGGGCTTGTGCACTTCCTGCTTCAATTCGCGAGGGGCGAGCGAGACGATGACGGGCTCTTCCTTGTTGCCGTAAATGACGGCAGGCACGCGCCCCGCTCGGCGCTCGGCACGGGCGGCCCCCTTTCCGGCCCGTTCGCGGATTTCCGCGGTGATGGTTGCAATATTGGCCATGGAAACTTCTCCTTATCTTAGGCTTCGACGCCGGCCTCCAGGGGTGCCGGTGCCCCACGCTTCCTCTCCCTAGTTAAAGAGATAGGAAACGGAACTTTCTTCGCTGATTCGCAGCATGGCCTCGGCCAAAAGCGGTGCGATCGAAATCTGCCGGACGGTCTTGGATTTCTCGACCATCTTCGTCGCCTGGATGCTGTCCGTGACGACAAGCGTTGCAAGCGGTGAGGCCTCGATCCGCTTCACCGCATCGCCGGAAAGCACGCCATGGGTGACGTAGGCTGACACGGAATCCGCACCGGCATCCTTCAGTGCCACCGCCGCGTTGCAAAGCGTGCCGGCCGAATCGACGATGTCGTCGATCAGCAGACAATGCCGCTTTTTGACCTCGCCGATGACGTTCATCACTTCGGAAACCCCGGCGCGTTCGCGCCGCTTGTCGATGATCGCAAGGTCGGTATCCATGCGCTTGGCGATTGCCCGGGCGCGCAGCACGCCGCCGACGTCCGGGGACACGATGGTGAGCTCCTTGCCCTGGTAATTGGCGCGAATGTCGCGCGTGAAGACCGGGGCGGAGAACAAATTGTCGACGGGAATGTCGAAGAACCCCTGAATCTGGGCGGCGTGCAGGTCCAGCGTCAACACCCGGTTCGCACCCGCGATGCCGATCAGATTCGCCACCAGCTTCGCCGAGATCGGAGTCCTGGGCCCGGTCTTCCGGTCCTGACGCGCATAGCCGAAATAGGGGATGACGGCGGTGATCCTGCGCGCCGAGCCCAAGCACAGCGCATCCAGTGCCACCAGCAACTCCATCAGGTTGTCGTTCGCCGGATAGGAAGTCGGTTGAATGGCGAAAACGTCCTCGCCGCGGACGTTCTCATGGACCTCGACGAAGACCTCGTTATCGGCGAACCGCCGGATTTCGGCGTTGGCGAGGGGCAGATTGAGCCACGTAGAGATGGCCTCGGCAAGTGGCCGATTGGCGTTGCAGCTGATCACCTTCATGCGGATTTCCTCACGGCCTGTCGGCCGAATGCGGGCGAAATGTAGCAGCGGATCGCCCGCCTTGTAAATGACGAAGGAGGACATTGCCCGCTTCGGGGGCGGCGCAAAGTCATTGGGTTTTCACCGGTTTTTCCCGCTGCATCCGTTTGATCACCGCGACGACCCCTTCCGCCGTGCCGGCGGCGATGGACGGTGCCAGCGTCCCCCAGGCACCCTCCATCCGGCCTTCGGCAATCGCGTTCACCTGGGTGAAGGAACCGATCGCCTCCCCGGATGGGCGGATCAGCGACCAGCTAAGCCGGGCCTCCTGTTGCCCGGCTTTTGCCTCGCCGAGCCGGACTTCGCCGAGCAGGATCAGGCCCGGCTCCCGGTTCCCCCCGGAAAGCGGCACGCCGGCTTCCGCCAAGGCGGCGCGCACGGCAAAGGTGAGCGAGCGTTTGCCATCCCCCGGCGCGCCGTCGATCGGCCACACCGCCACGGCGGATGACAAGGCGCCCACCGGCTCGTCGCCGCGGGCGAGCCGGGCGATCTTGCGGGCGGCCGAAATGGCGAGCCGGTCGAGGGTGCGCGGATCGTCCTTCCAAAGCTCCTTGGGCAGGGTTTGCGTTTCATGGACGGTGCCGATCGCTTCGCCGGCCGCGGTGGAAAGCGTCCAGCGAAGCTCAAAGCGCATTCCTTCATCGTTGGCTTCCGTGACTTCCGCGCTCCCGTCCAGCACGAGGGACGCTTCGTTCCGGTTGGCGGCGCTCGCCGGAATGCCTTCGGCGTGAAGGGTGGCAAGCAAGGTGCCTGCGACGCGCATGCCTTGCTCCGGAGGCAGGCCGCGAAAATCACCGACCCACATGCCCTGCCCGTGGGGCGGCAGCAGGGTTGCTTCTTCTTCCGGCGTGCGTTCCTCGGGCGCGAAGGGCTGGGGAAGACTCGCGCAGCCGATCAGAAGGAAGGCGCTGAAGCCTGCAAGGAACGCTCCGATGCGCAAACCCCTGCCCATCTAGAACACGCAGCTGGCAAGCAGTGCGAGTAGGATGGCGACAAAAAGAAAAAGAAGGAACTGCACCATATAGGGCACCGGCGCCTAAGCCTCCTCTTTGATGGCGATGGCGGAAAGGGTGCGGCCATAATCCGGCTCGCCCGCAAGCACGGCGCGGCGATAGCTGAAGAAGCGCTCCGCGTCCGTATAGGTATCGGCTGCGATCCGCTCGACGCTGGGAATGGCAAGCTCTTCCAGCCGCGCCTCGACGTAAGCCGCCAGGTCGAACCGGAAACGCCCCTTGCTTGCTTCCGTGAAGAACCGGGCATGGGCCGGATCTTGCTCAAGGAAGGGGGCCGGAAATTCAGGCCCCACCTCGTAGGATGGGGCGCCGATGCAGGGCCCGATGACGGCGCAAAGCCGTAAGCGCGCAGCGCCTAAGTCTTCCATCTCCTCGATGACGGCTTCCATCACCCCTTCTGCGGCGCCGCGCCAGCCGGCATGGACCGCGCCGATGACGCCGGCTTTTGCATCGGCAAGCAAAACCGGCGCACAATCCGCCGTCAGCACGCCAAGCGCGATTCCAGGTACGTTCGTGACCAACCCGTCCGCCTCCGATGCTGACCCCGACGGCGCCCCCAGTGTCAGGGGCCGTTCGACGAAAAGGACGGCGCGGCCATGCACCTGCCTTGCCGTCGCCAGCGCGTCGGCGGCCAGCCCCAGCCGCGTCATGGCGCGCCGCCGGTTTTCCGCGACGCGTTCCGGTGCGTCGCCGGAACCCGGACCGCAATTCAAGGAGGCGTAAATCCCCTCGCTCGTCCCGCCTTCGCGGGTAAAGAAGGCGTGGGCGATATGCGGGAGCGAATCGAGGGTCGGATGGGTAAGCACGGGACCATTTCACCCCTAGTCAAAGCCGGGCAGGGCGATCGGATCTGGTTGCGCGATCGCCATGGCCCGGAACAGGGTGCCCATTTCTTGCGGATCGATCAAGCGGTGGCAGGCGCTGCGAATGGCGGACCGATCCGTAAGATCCACCCCTTCCAAGAGCCGCTCTGCGCGTTCGCGAATGCCAAGACGCGTAAGCCAAAGGCCCTGGGGAATCGAATCCGTAGCGTAAGCGCCGCCGGCGCGTGCCGCCTCGGCCAGGGATTCGAAATCGACATGGGCGGTAAGGTCCGCCTCCCCTGGATGCGCGAGCGGGTCGTGGAAGCCATGCGCATGCACGGATTGAAACGTCGCAACCACTTGCGTTTCCGGCGCGCCGTAATCGAGAATCAACGCGGCCCCTCCGAAGTTGCATACGCGTTCGCCGATGTCTGCGGCAAGCCCAAGCGCGGGCAGCGAAATCTCGGCGATGCTTCCCAAAGGTGCTATACGCAGGCGCGCCGGTATTTGCACCTCTGGCGTCACGGCGTCAGCAAGCGTGAAACGAAAGGCGGATGCGCCCGGCTCGAAGGTGACCAGGCGTTCGCGCCAGCCGCTTTGCGTGCGTTCGAATTGGCGGATGGGAAGGGCGTCGAAGAATTCGTTGGCGAGAAGCAGGATCGGACCGTCCGGAAGCTCGCCCGGATGCTCGTGAAAGAGCGGCCAAAATTCTCGCAAATTTTCCGCCTGCTGCGCCTTCAGCCGCCTGCTCGTCTCGATCAGGTGCAGCCGGGCTGCTTCTTGAAAGCCGTCCTTCTTGCAGGCGGCGCGAAGCGCATCCTTCATCAGCGTGCCGCGGCCCGGCCCCAGTTCGACCAAAAGGACCGGGTTCGGGCTGCCTAGCGCCTCCCAGACGGCCCCGCACCACCCACCGAGGAGCTCGCCGAAGATCTGGCTGATCTCCGGCGCGGTGATGAAATCGCCGGCCGTCCCGAAGGGCTCCGCCTGTTGATAGTAGCCGTGCTCCGGGTGGGTAAGCGCCAGTGCCATGTATTCGGCAAGCGGGATGGGTCCGCCAAGCTCGATCCGCCGGCGGAGCAGCCGCGCCATCGCGTTCAGGCGGGCCGTTTCCTCCATGCCCAGAGAAAGAGTGCGAGACCGGCGAGGAAGAGGGGCACGCAAAGCACCTGTCCCATGGTGAGCCCCGGTCCGATGAGCCCGACCTGCGTGTCCGGCTGGCGATAATACTCGACGCCATAACGCACGATCGCATACCCGCCAAGAAAGACGCCGCCAAGCAGCCCCGGCTTGTCTCGCGCATTCGTGAATCGCATGAGCACGTATAGAAGGAGAAAGAGAAGCGCGCCTTCAAGCAGGGCTTCGTAGATCTGACTCGGATGGCGTGCCTTCGGCCCGCCGTTCGGAAAGACGACCCCCCAGGGAACCTCCGTCATGCGTCCGTAAAGTTCGCCATTGATGAAATTGGCGATGCGGCCAAGGAAAAGCCCGATGGGGGTCACGCAGGCCACCAGATCGCTGACGGCAAGGAAGGAAAGTTTCTGCCGCCAGCAGAACAGGCCGGTGGCCAGCAGGACCCCGACCAGGCCGCCGTGGAAGGCCATGCCGCCGCGCCAGACGGCCAGGATTTCCATCGGGTGGTCGAAATAGAAGCCGGGATTGTAGATGAGCACGTAGCCGACGCGCCCGCCAAGCAGGACGCCGAGCGTGGCCCACAGCAAAAGGTCGTCCGCCTGGCGTTGCGTCATCACCGGCGGCGGTCGCACGGCCAGAGTTCGGAGGTACCACCACCCCAAAAGCAGGCCCGCCACGTAAGCCAGCGCGTACCAGCGGATCGCGATGGGGCCGAACTCGAAAAGCACAGGCTCGATGGCTGGGAAGGCAAGGACGGGCAACATCTTCAAACCACCGCTAGACGTAAGGATCCGCCGTATTCAGGTGGTCGCGCACGTAGCGCGCGATCCCGTCTTCGAGCGAAAGAAAAGGTTGATCGTACCCCGCCTGGCGAAGGTGCAACATCTCCGCCTGGGTGAAGTACTGGTAACGCTCGCGGACTTCTTCCGGCGTGTCGATGAATTCGATTCTTGGTTCCGCCTCAAGGGCGGCGAACAGCGCATAGGCAAGGTCCAGGAAGCTTCGGGCCTTGCCGGAGCCAAGATTGAAAAGCCCGCTTACATGCGGATGCGCGTAAAGCCACAGGATCACTTCCACGCTGTCGCCGACCCACAGGAAGTCGCGCAACTGACCGCCATCCGGATAGTCCGGATTGTGCGAACGGAAAAGACGGACCGATCGGCCGGCTTTCACGTCCGGGAAGATCTGGGCGATGACACTCTTCTGCCGTCCCTTGTGGTATTCGTTCGGCCCATAGACATTGAAGAATTTGAGCCCTATCCACTGGGGTGGCTCCGGCCGGCCTTCGCGAACGGCCTTGGCGACATGCTGGTCGAAGAGATGTTTGCTCCAGCCGTAAGGGTTGAGCGGCCGAAACTTGGCCAGCGCTTCCGGCGATCCGTCGTCGTCGAATCCTTGGGACCCGTCCCCGTAGGTGGCGGCCGAGGAGGCGTAGAAGAAACGGATGCCTTCTTCGGCAGCGTACTCCCATAGGGAAACGGAAAGACGAAAATTCGTCTCCAGCAGACGTTCCGTATCCAGCACGGTGGTGTCGGAAATCGCACCGAGATGGAAGATCGCCGTCACCTCGCCGCGGTGGCTGTCGAGGAAAGGCATCAGATCGTCCGGTCGAACGATGTCGGTGAGACTTCGTTTCGCGACGTTCTGCCACTTCTCTCCATCGTCCAGACGGTCGCTGACGACGAGCGCCTTTTCACCCTGGGCATCGAGGCCGGCCAACAGGTTCGACCCGATGAAACCGGCGCCGCCCGTTACCACGATCATGGCGTCATCCCCTAAGTCCGCTCTCCTTATAGGACCGGGTCCCTGCCGCCGCAACTCGCGAGCCGGCTTGCCAGGCCCGGCTTGCCGGGTGGGGGGGGCCGCTTTTCACTCACGGCTTGCGCGGCGCGGGACATTCTGGCAATTTGGCCGGTATGGTGTATTGCAGGAGGGTAGTACCCCATATCTCGTGTCCTTAAGGGCCCGTCACCCGCCAGAGGACGTTTCGATGACCGTGCTGTCCACATCCATAAGAAGCCGCCCGTCAAACCCCCTCGATCTCGTCGAGGACCTTCTCGTCCATCACGATTGGCTCTTCAAACGGGCCAACCGGGAAGAGCTTTCCGCCGATGTGCCGGGGCGGTGGTGCGATCTCAATCTGTATTTTGCGTGGCGGCGGGAGGCGGACGCCCTGCATTTTTCCTGCGCGATGGATCTTCGCGTGCCTGGCCCGAAGCGCCGCCCGATTGCCGAGCTTCTGACCTCGGCGAATGAGCGGCTGTGGCTCGGGCATTTCGACATGTGGTCGGAAGACGGCCTGCCGATGTTTCGTCACACGCTGCCTCTTCGCGGCATGCATGGGGCGAGTTCCGAACAAATCGAGGACCTGATGGAGACGGGGTTAATCGAGTGCGATCGCTTCTACCCAGCGTTGCAGTTCGTGCTCTGGGGGAACAAGGAACCATCGGAGGCGCTCCAGCTCGCGCTGCTCGATACGATCGGCGAAGCTTAGGCTTCATCGGGCATGGGCATATCCGTGGAAGCGCCCACTCTTCTTATTGGTTGCGGCAAGATGGGCGGCGCCATGCTCGATGGCTGGCTGGAGCGCAGGGTTCCGCCCGAGCAGGTAACGGTCATCGAGCCGTCACCTGCCGCCGCCGAAGCCTTCCGCTGCCGGGCCGGGCTTCGCATCCTGCCCGCGATGGACGCGCTGGATGCCGCCTATCGGCCCACGGTCGTCGTCTTCGCCGTGAAGCCCCAGGAAATGGAGGCGGTCCTCAAAGACTGCCGCCGGTTCGCCGGAAGAGAGACGGTCTTCCTTTCCATCGTTGCCGGAAAACGAATTCGTTTCTTCGAGGAAGGCTTAGGCACGGAGGCCGCGATCGTGCGTGCCATGCCGAACACGCCCGCCGCCGTTCGCCGTGGCATCTCGGTGGCCTTTGCAAACCCCCCCGTCACCGAGGAACAGCGTGGGCTTTGCCAGCGCCTGCTCGAGGCGGTCGGCGAAAGCGACTGGGTCGGCGATGAGGGCCTGCTCGATATCGTCACGGCGGTCTCCGGCGGCGGCCCGGCCTACGTCTTTTTGTTCACGGAATGCCTGGCCAAGGCCGGCATCAAGGCAGGGCTGCCGGCATCGCTGGCCTGGCGGCTGGCCCGGGTGACGGTAAGCGGCTCCGGCGCGCTTCTGCGCCGCTCCGTCGAGGCGCCGGATGTGCTCCGCCAGCACGTCACCAGCCCCGGCGGCACGACGGAAGCCGCCCTTAAGCTGCTCCTCGAGGGCGATGGCCTGCAGGCCCTGATCGACCAGGCGGTGGCCGCCGCGGCGGCCCGCTCGCGTGAGCTCGGCGACTGACGGATCGGGCCGGAAAGGGCCGCTTTCCACCCTTTTATGCACTGCAATATAAATCTTGACGGATCGGCCGGAAAAGCCCATATTCCTGCCCGATTGTGCAGTGCAGCATACACTGCAGCATGCAGTGCAGCATAGATTGGAACATAAGGGCCGTTACGTGCCGAGCGCACCGGCCGGGAACGAGCAGAGGATGAATGTCATGGAAAAAGCGAACCCATTCTTGAACGTGGACGTCACCAAGCTCTTCGGCGAGTTTCGCCTGCCGGAGGTAGAAGTCGAGACGCTGGTCGCCAGCCAGCGCAGGAACATGGAGACGGCGACCGCCGTCGGTCAGCTCGCCTTCGAAGGATTCCAGTCGCTGGCGAAGCGTCAGGCCGAACTCGCGAAGGGCTGTTTCGAGTCCTGCACGAAGGGCGCCAACGCGGTCGTCGAAGCAGGCACGCCGGAGGAAAAAGCGTCGAAGCAGGCCGACCTCGTCGAGTCGCTCTTCGAAGAGGCGGTCTCCGATCTCAACGAATTGACGGAGCTCACGACGAAGTCCGCGAATGCGATTTTTCATGTCGTCGAGCAGCGTTTTTCGGAAGGCCTCGACGAGTTCCGCTCCGTCGTCCAGGCGCCCAAGCCGGCGGCCGAGAAGCCCGCCGCCGCCAAGCCCGCTCCCGGAAAGGCCCCTCAGAAGTCTTAAAGATCGCATCCTACGGTTTGGCCGGATCGAGGCCGTCGGGTTACCGACGGCCTCTTCCTTATTCGGGCCTTAAGAATCAGAGCGGCAGGCGGATCCGGACGCGCAAACCGCCAAGTGGGGAATCGTCGAGCGCAATCTCGCCGCCATGGCCGCGGATGACGTCCCGGCTGATCGAAAGGCCGAGCCCGACGCCGCCGGTCTCCCGGTTGCGCGACGTATCCAGCCGGTAGAAGGGACGGAAGACTTCTTCGCGCCGCTCCACCGGAATGCCGGGGCCGTCATCGTCGATCGTCATCACGACGCCGGCTTCCCGCCGCCCGGCGCGAATGGCGATATGCTCGGCGTGCAGCATGCTGTTCGAAACGAGATTCGTGAGACACCGCCGGAAGGCATCGCGGCGCAGCGGCAAGACCATCTCGCCTTCGATGTGAAGATCGACGGCAGCCCCCTCCCGCCGCGCCCCTTCCGCGACCTCACGCAGCAAATCGCTTAAATTCGTCTCCACCGCCTTCTCGCCGCCTTCCCCGCGGGCAAACGCCAGGTAGCCTTCCAGCATCGTTTCCATGTCGATGACGTCGGTCTGGATGCTCGCAATGTCCGGGTTGTCCTTCAGCATCGCGAGCTGAAGCTTGATCCGCGTTAGCGGCGTCTTCAGGTCGTGGGAAACGCCCGCCAGCATATCCGTGCGCTGCGAGATTTGACGTTGGATCCGCTCCCGCATCAGGTTGAAGGCACTGGCCGCCTGACGCACCTCAAGCGCGCCGGCCGGCTTGAAATCGGGGACATCGAGTCCCCGCCCGAAACGGTTCGCGGCCATCGCAAGCCGGCGGATCGGGCGCACCTGGTTGCGCATGAAGAGCGTCGCGATGGCGAACAGAATAAGCGAGACCCCGACCATCCACATGATGAAGACGTAGGTGGTCGAGCTGAACAGCCGCTTGCGCGGGGTGATGATCTGCAGCACCCCTTCCGGCAGCTGGACCCGGACCTCCACTTCCCGATCGTAGCTCTGGGTGTTGATCTGGAAGGGTCGGCGCAACCGAATCTCGAGCTCATGACGGAGCTTGTCATCGGGGAAGCCGAAGGCGGGCTCCGGTTCTTCGGCGGGAAGCACCTCGCCTTCCCTCAGGAAGGCGCGGATTTCGAGAAAGGTCAGCGCCTGATCCAGGATCATCTTCTTCTCGTCCGGCGCGGGATAGCGTTCCATCAAATGGATGATGACGGTGATCTCACCGGCCAGGTCGCTGGCCAGACGGCGGGTGATCGTGTCCCAGTGGCGCTCATAGAAAATGTAGGTGGCAACGATCTGCAGCAACACGAGCGGCATCACGATGATCATGAGCGAGCGCCCGAGAAGGGTTTGTGGCAGGAGGCGTTTGATCATCCCTTGTCTTTCCTAGCGATCCGGACGCAGCACGTAGCCTTGGCCGCGCACCGTCTGCAGATAGCGGGGAAGCTTCGGATCCGATTCGATCTTGCGGCGAAGCCGCGTCACCTGAACGTCGACCGTCCGCGTGTTGCCGCGGATGCGGGCCTCCTCGACCAGCCTTTCCCGGCTAAGCGCTTGGCCCGCATGCTTGGCGAGCGTGGCAAGCAGGCTCGCCTCGGCGCTCGTCAAACGAACGAGCTCGCCTTCGCGACGCAATTCCTCCCGCGCCAGATCGAAGGAGCAATCTCCAAGGTGGATTGCCTCGGCCGTCTCTTCTTCCTGGGCGCGCCGAAGGATCGTCTGAATGCGAAGCACCAATTCCCTCGGCTCGAACGGCTTGGGAAGGTAATCGTCGGCCCCGGCCTCGAGTCCCTTGATGCGGTCGTCCGCTTCGCCCATCGCCGTTAAAAGAAGAATTGGAATGTCGCCTTCCTTGCGCAGTGCATCCGTAAGCTCGAAGCCGCTTTCGCCCGGCATCATGACATCGAGAACGATCAGGTCGAAGGCGAAGCTTTGCAGCTTTTCCCGTGCCTCCGCGGCATCGTGCGCCGTCGTTATCCGAAAGCCGTTCTCCGTAAGGTACTTCCGAAGCAAGTCGCGAAGCCGCGTGTCGTCGTCGACGACCAGAATATGTGTGCATGCCTCTGTCATGGGCGGCGGTTTCCGATTGGCGCCGAGGCCGCCGGGCTTAAGCTCCGGAGCCGCGGTTGCGTGAGGGTTTTGCGCGGCCGTCGTCATCGACCATCCCGCTCAGCACCTTGCGATACCCTTCGACGGCCTCGGCGCCGGCGGCGCGATAGGCGCGCGCCACGCGCTGGCGTTGGGATTCGAAAAGCTTGCGCTCAAGCTCGGCGCCCTTCGCGGTGAGTTGAAGCAGGCGCTGACGGCGGTCGCGCTGCCCCGGTTGCTGGGTGATAAAGCCTTGACGGACAAGTTCGCCTAGGACGCGCGATAGGCTTTGCTTCGTGATGCGGAGAATGTCGAGCAGTTCACTGACGCTGATCGAGGGGTAGCGACCGACGAAATAGATCACCCGGTGATGCGCCCGGCCGAGTTTGTGCTTCGCTAAGATGGCGTCCGGCTCGGCGGTGAAGTCTCGGTAGGCGTAGAACAGGAGTTCCATGCCTTGGCGAAGCTCCTCCTCGCGCAGAAAGAGTGGATTCACACCGGATTTTATGTCAGCCATGTTGACATATATGAACGGGAATGCTACTCGAATCAACTCCCTTTCGAGCGCGGTAGGGATTCCTAGGGTTTTTATCCCGGAAAGACGCTGCCGATGACGGTGCTGCCCTTCGATGATCGCGACGGGGTCATCTGGTACGACGGTTCGCTTGTCCCGTGGCGCGAAGCCGGACTCCACGTGCTCAGCCATGGCCTTCACTACGCGAGTTGCGTCTTCGAGGGCGAGCGGGTCTATGGCGGCGCCATCTTTAAATTGACGGAGCATACGGAACGTCTTTTCGCCTCCGCCCGTGCGCTTGGTTTCGCACCGCCCTACACGCCAGCCGAGATCGATGGCGCCTGCCGCCAGGTCATCGAGGCGCTTGAAATTTCGGATGGCTATGTCCGTCCCGTCGCCTGGCGGGGCAGCGAGATGATGGGCGTTTCCGCCCAGGAGACGAAGATCCACGTGGCGATTGCGGCTTGGCCCTGGCCGTCTTATTTTTCGAAGGAGGCGCGGCTCAAGGGCCTGCGCCTCACCATCTCGGACTGGGCCCGTCCGGCGCCGAACACGGCGCCGACCCAGACGAAGGCGGCCGGTCTCTACATGATCTGCACGCTGTCGAAACACGCCGCCGAAGCGGAGGGCTACGACGACGCCCTCATGCTCGACTGGCGGGGGCGGATCGCGGAGGCGACGGGGGCGAACGTCTTCTTCGCGAAAGACGGCGTTCTGCACACGCCGGTTCCCGATTGCTTTCTCGACGGGATCACCCGGCGAAGCGTGATGGCGCTGGCGCGGACCCGCGGCATCGAGATCAATGAGCGCGCGATTCAGCCGGAAGAGATGGCGGATTTCGAGGAGGCCTTTCTCACCGGCACCGCCGCCGAGGTGACCCCCATCCGCGAGATCGGGGAGTTCCGCTTCAAAGTCGGCGAACTCACCCGCAACCTGATGGAGGATTACGACCGGTTGGTCCGTGGCGAGACGGCTTAAACGGCCTCTTTTAAGAAGAAGGCTCTTCCTTGCTCCAGCGCGCCGCCGCCGTGTCGTCTTGCGCGCGCGCGCGGACCCAGCGCGCGCCCTTCGGCGTTTCCTCCTGCTTCCAGAAGGGCGCCTTCGTCTTCAGCCAGTCGATCAGGAAGTGGCAGCTTTCGAAGGCGGCCTGGCGGTGCTGGGACGCGGTGGCCACCAGCACGATGCGGTCCCCCGGTTTCAGCCGGCCATGGCGGTGGATGATGAGGCAAGCCTCCAGCAGCCAGCGTCGGCGGGCCTCCGCCTCGATTTCGGCGAGGGCCTTCTCGGTCATGCCCGGATAATGCTCAAGTGTCATCGCCTGAATAGCCTCATTTTCCGCGTGATTCCGGACGATTCCGACGAACGAGGCAATACCTCCGACCTTCGGGTTCCCCGCCGCCAGCTTTTCCAGCTCGGCGCCCACGTCGAAGTCTTCCCTTTGGATGCGGATCATGGGGTGCCTCCGGTGACCGGCGGGAAGAAGGCGATCTCGTCTTCAGGGCCAATTGGATGGTTGCCGGCCACGTAGCCCTGGTTGATGGCGACGCGGACCATTCGAGGATCGGCCAGCGCTTCCCGATGGCCCGGGCTTCGTCCCTTCAGCCATTCGATGAGGCCGTCCACGTCCTTCACCTCCGGTGGCGGGGTAAGCTCCTCTTCCTTCACGCCCACCTTCTCACGCACCCAGGCGAAGTAGCAAATCTTCATGGCATCAACTCGCCATAGGGGAAGAAATCGACCGCCATGCCTTTCGCGACCTTCGTCACGTCCTCCGGCAGCTCGACGAGGCCGTCCGTAGCGACCATCGAGGCAAGGATCCCGGAACCCTCGCGGGGAAAGCGCTCGGCGATCAACTCGCCGGCGTTGTCCCGGCGCAGTCGGCAGCGCACCCATTCCAGGCGCCCGGCCTTCTTCTTCATGTCGAAGCCCGCCTTCACCCGATAGCTCACCGGCTCCGTGTCCGCCGCCCCGGACAGGCGAAGCACGGCCGGCCGGGCGAAACGCAGGAAGGTGACGGCGACGGCGACCGGGTTGCCGGGCAGGCCGATGAAGGGGGTGGAGCCGACCTGGCCAAGGGCGACGGGACGGCCCGGCTTGATGGCGAGCTGCCAGAGATGGAGGCTCCCCATCGCGCTCACCGCTGCCCGCACATGGTCCTCCTCGCCGACGGAAACGCCGCCCGAGGTGACGAGCAGATCGTGGTCAAGGGCGGCGTCTTTAAGTGCCTGTTCGATCCGGCCTTGCGCGTCCGGCAGGATGCCAAGGTCGGTCACGCTTGCACCCAAGCCGCTAAGAAGCGCGATCAGCATGTAGCGGTTGGCGTCGTAAATTCCGCCCTTCGGCAGGTCTTCCCCCGGCTCCATGACCTCGTCGCCGGTCGAGAAGGCGGCCACCCGAAGGGGCTTGAAAACCGGGAGGCGGACGCAGCCAACCGAGGCGGCAAGCCCGATGTCCTGCGCCTTGAGCCGGCGTCCTTCGTCGAGCACGCGATCGCCCCTACGGACGTCTTCGCCCCGCTTTCGAAGGTTGGCGCCCTTGCCGATGCCCGCCGGAAGCCGGACGGCGTCGCTCATCGCCGCACAGTCCTCCTGCATGAAGATCGTGTCCGGGCCTTCCGGCACGGCAGCGCCGGTGAAGATGCGAATCGCCTCGCCGCGCCGGGCCGGGCGGTCGAGCGGATGGCCGGCGGCGATCCGGCCCGTGACGGGAAGCTTCGTTTCGCCTTCGCTTGAGAGGTCGTCGAAGAAGACGGCATAGCCGTCGACGGCCGCGTTGTCGTGGGGCGGCACGTCGCGCGGCGAGACGATCGCTTCCGCCAGGATCCGCCCCGAGGCCTGGCTTAAACCTACCGCCTCCCTTGCCACGACGACCGCAAGACGCGCCTTCAGTAGTGCAAGCGCTTCCGCCAGCGGCATCCGGCGTGCGTCCGCCGCGAAGCAATCGTTGCGAAGCTCGGTCATTGGGTAAGCTCCACGCGTTTAAGGACGAAATCGACGATGGCGGCGATGTCGTCGAGATCGAAAACCGGGATGTCGAGTCCGGAAATCGAACGATCGCTTGCGATGGCGACGATCTCTGCGTCCTTCTTGCAAAAGAGTTCGCGGCTCATCTCCGGGCGGTGGACTTCCAGCTTGCCAAGGGGGCAACTGTGCCGTCCCTCGACGAGGATGAGATCGACCGACGCCATCCGTGCGGACAGCGCTCGGATATCCACCCCTTCGTCGCCCGCATATTCATGAAACAACGCCCAGCGGTTCTTCGCGGCAAGCATGACCTCTTTCGCCCCGGCCATTCTATGGGCGTGGCTGTCCTTGCCGGGCTCATCCACGTCGATGTCGTGATGGGAAAGCTTCATCGTCGAGACGGAAATGCCGCGCCGCTTGAGTTCCGGCAAAAGCTTCGTGATGAGCGTCGTCTTGCCGCTGCCGCTTGAGCCGGTGATGCCAAAAATGTTCTCGCTGCGCCGTTCCAACTGCTGCTCCCTCGCGTCCGCAAAGTCGTCTATTTCTGAAGGGGCTTCAAACCTCTGGGGTCGGTTTCGGTGACGCCGCCGGATCGGCCTTCTTTGCTTGCTCCGGGCCAGCGTCCGTTTGCGCCGGCGTTTCCAGAAGATGGCGAAGCCCGGACCGAAAGTAATCGTAGCCGGTGATCAGCGTCAGCACCGCCGCCGCCCAGATGCCCGCCACGCCCAATTCGCCGAACGGCAGCGCCGGCACGGCATTGCCCAGCAAGAGACAGCCGATGGCCACGATCTGGATCGCCGTCTTCCATTTCGCCAGACGGTTGACGGGCACGCTTACCCGGACTTGGGCCAGGAATTCCCGAAGGCCCGAGACGAGGATCTCCCGGCACAGGATGACGAGTGCCGCCAACACGGTGAGACCATGAATGCGGTCGAACGCCACCAGCATGACGATTGCGCCTGCGATCAGCAGCTTGTCGGCGATCGGGTCGAGGAAGCGGCCGAAGTCCGATTGCTGCTTCCAGGCACGGGCGAAATAGCCGTCGAGGAAATCCGTGAGCCCTGCAAGCACGAAGATCGCGAACGTGATCCAGTTGGCCATCGCCCCTTCCAGATAGAAGGCGCCGATGAACAGGGGAAGAAAGACGATTCGCGAAATCGTCAGCAGATTCGGCAGGTTCGTGATCATGGTTTTAAGTCCGGGCGATCGCGCGGCTTAAGCCGCTCGATTCGTTTGCGAAGATATTCTAGCCGCCACCATGGAAATGATCATAGATTTTTTTCGCGACCGTTCGGCTGATCCCTTCGACTTTCTCCAAATCCTCAAGACCCGCGCCGGCGACGCTGCGGGCGGATCCAAAGTGATGCAAAAGCGCTCGCTTGCGCTTGCCGCCGACGCCTGGAACCGCATCCAGCGTGGATTGACCGATCGATTTTGCGCGTTTCGAACGGTGCGCACCGATCGCAAAGCGGTGCGCCTCGTCCCGTAAGCGTTCGAGGAAGTAAAGAACGGGATCGCGCGGCTCAAGGGTAAGGGGGGCCTTGGTTGCCTGGAAGAAACGCTCAGCTCCGGCGTTCCGCCTCGCCCCCTTGGCGATGGCGACGACGGGAAGGTCGCTCAGGCCCAGATCCGCCAGCGTCTCCAGCGCGGCGTTCAGATGCCCGGCCCCGCCGTCGATCAACAACAGGTCCGGCCAGCTCGGGCTTGCCCGTTCGGGGTCTTCCTTAAGCGCCCGGGCGAAGCGCCGGTTTAAGACCTCCCGCATCATCCCGTAATCGTCGCCCGGCGCGATCTCGCCGGAGGCCGTCGTGCGGATGGTGAATTTTCGGTAGGCGTTCTTCACGAACCCGCCCGCTCCGGCCACGATCATGGCGCCGACCGCGTTCGTGCCGGAGATGTGGCTGTTGTCGTAAACCTCGATCCGTTCCGGCGTCGCTTCGAGACCGAAGATCCCGGCGACCCCTTCCAGCAACTTGCGCATGCTCGCACTTTCCGAAAGCCGGCGGCCGAGCGCCTCCCGCGCGTTGACCAGCGCCTGGTCCAGCAGCTTGCGCTTCGCGCCCCGCTCGGGCCTTGAGAGCGTGACCTTGTGGCCCGCCTTCAGCGAAAGTGCTTCGGCCATCAGCGGCATGTTCGCGATCCGGTGGGACAGGAGAAGGCGCTTGGGTGGCGGTTTGTTGTCGTAGAACTGACCGAGGAAGGCGGCCAGCACTTGGCTCGCGTCCGCGTCCTTCGCCTGGGACGGAAAATAGGAACGGTTGCCCAAATTCTGCCCGGCACGAAAGAAGAAGACCTGAATAGAGCTCGCATTGCCCGCCTGATGGATGGCGATGACGTCGGCCTCGTCCAGGCCCGCGACGGCGATGTCCTGACGGGCCTGGATCTGGGTCATGGCCTGGATGCGATCGCGGTAGACGGCAGCCTTCTCATATTTGAGGCCCTCGCTGGCATTGCGCATCTTTTCGTCCAGGCTTTCCTGGACCTTGCGCGAGCGGCCTGCGAGAAAGTCGCGGGTTTCCTGGACGATCGCCTCGTAATCCTCGCGGTTGATGCGCCCGACGCAAGGGCCCGAACACCGCTTGATTTGATACTGCAGGCAGGGGCGCGTGCGGCTCGAGAAGATGTTGTCCGAGCACGAGCGAAGCGGGAAGGCACGCTCGAGCGCAGCCAGCGTCTTGTTCACCGCGCCGGCCGAGGCGAAGGGGCCGAAATATTCGCCTTCCCGGTTGCGGGTGCCCCGGTACTTCATGATCTGCGGCCAGGCGTGATCGCCGGTAATAAGAATGTAGGGAAAGGATTTGTCGTCCCGAAGCAAGATGTTGTAGTGGGGCTTCAACTTCTTGATCAGATTCGCCTCGAGCAGCAGCGCCTCGGCCTCCGTATGGGTCGTGATGAATTCCATCGAAGCCGTTTCCGCCACCATCCGGGCGACCCGCGTGCTAAGCCGCGCGAGATTCCGGTAGCTGGCGACGCGCTTCTGCAGGCTCTTCGCCTTGCCGACATAAAGGACGTTGCCGCTCCGCCCGACCATCCGATAAACGCCGGGCGTCTCGGGCAGGCTGGCAAGGGCGCCCGCGATCACTTGAGGCCCCGCCGCCACGGCCTGCGCGCCTTCCTCGTAGGCGGCCTCGCCGTCCTTCTCTAGGGGTGGTTTCTTTTCCATACGAAGTGATCCGGGTTTTCTTAGAAGAAGTATAAGATATGGGAATGGGGAATTATCCACCAAAGCTGTGGATAAGCTTGAGGATGACACGCCCGAAAACCTGGCCGCTCCGCCGTCGCGGTCGCGGGCAGCCACCGATCCTGCCGCGGGGACGTCACGTTAACTAACTTATTTTAAATAGAAAAATGGTTAACATTCCATTAAGCGTCTGTGACGGCTGCACATTTGCGCCCGATCGCCCGTCTGCCGCGCCCCTGTGTACAACTCCGGCCTCAGCTTGCCACAGTAACGCGTTGGTTTAATTGTTGGATTGACGAACCCTTGAGGTCGCCCGAGCGCGCAGGATTTCGACGCCGACGCCGGCCACGTCCGGGAAGGCGTCCAGCTTCTCGACCCGGACGCGGGCCTCCTCGACCCGTGGGTCCTCGAGGCTAAGGCCGGCGATCCGCTCGGCGAAGGTCTCCACCAGGTTGAGGTGGCCGGCCGCCGCAATCGTCCGGATTCCTGCGACGATCTTCTCGTAGCAGACGGCGTGCTCGAGCCGGTCCTCGAGGCCTGCGCCGTTCTCCTGGACGGCAAGGTCGACGTTGATGCGGACGCGCTGCTCACGCCCGTGCTCGTGACGATGGACGCCGATCCGGCAAGCAAGCACGAAGTCGCGAACAAACACATGGCGAAGCGGCTTTGCCGGTTCGGCCTTAAGCTTTGGGTGGACGAGGGTGAGTTGTGCCATCTTACGCGCTGTTCCTTATTCCGGCGATGAGCCGTCGGTGGCCGTCGCTGCCCAACCGAGATGTTGCCCGCCATCGAGTGCAATCATTTGCCCGGTCACGGCCGGTGCGGCAAGCAGAAAACGAAGAGCGTCACAAATCTCTTCCGGCGTCGTGCCGCGGCCAAGCGGCATCCGTGCGGCCTGCCTGGAGAACTGCCCCTCGCTTTGCCGTGGCGAGGGCAGCGTCGGTCCGGGGCCGATGGCATTCACCCGGATGCGCGGGGCAAGGGCCAACGCCATCGTCTGCGTCAAGGTCCAAAGCCCGGCCTTGCTGAGCGTGTAGGAAATAAAGTGCGGGGTCAGGTTCCATACCCGCTGGTCGAGCAGATTGACGATGTTGCCACGCGCGTCCGCTGGCAGGCTTTTCGCGAAGGCCTGGGAAAGGACGAAGGGCGCGCGCAGATTGACCTCCAGATGATCGTCCCAGGATTGACGCGTCGCGCTCTCCATCGTGTCGAGCTCGAAGAGCGAGGCGTTGTTGACGAGCAGGCCGAGCGGACCCAGCGTCTCGGTCGCCTTCGCCACGAGGCCGGCCGTTTCCGACTCCTTGGCGAGGTCCGCCTCCAAAAGGACGGCGTCCCCGCCGGCTTGCGCAATCGCCTCGGCCAAGTCGTGCGCGGCGTCGGGGGATTGGTAGTAGTGGACGCCGATCCGCCAGCCGTGGCGGGCCAGATCCAGCGCGATCGCCCGGCCGATCCGTTGGGCGGCCCCGGTGACCAGCGCGGTCCTGTGAGTCGAATCCGTCATCGCTTGAGGATGCGCGAGCAAAGACGGTTAGGCAAGCCAGCCCCTAGCCGGCGCCCTGCATGCCGGAAAGCCCGCCGGGAAGCCCGCCGGAAAACCCGCCGGAAAACCCGATGAACTGCGAGGCGAGGTAGACGCCATAGGCAAGCAGGAAAAGCCCGCCCAGCGATCTGGGCAGGCGCGTGCCGCGCGCCGTCAGCCAGACGAAGGAAAGGGTGACGCCAAGCAGGATCCAGTTGTCGAAATGGACGATTTCGTCCGGCACCGGCAGCGGTGCCACGAGACCCACCACGCCGAGAATGCCGAGCAGATTGAACAGGCAGCTTCCTAAAATATTGGCCATCGCCACGTCCCCGTGGCCGCGCCAGGCGGCGACGACGGAGGTGGCCACCTCCGGCAGCGAGGTGCCGATCGCGACCAGGGTGAGGCCAATCACCGCCTCCGAGATACCGGCCACCCGCGCGATCTCGACGGCCCCCCCGATCAGGAGTTCGGCGCCGAGAAGGACGCCGCCGAAACCGAAGGCAAGCATCAAGAGGTTCTGCCAAAGCGGGCGCTTATCCGGAAACCCGGCCGCCTCGCGCGCATGCAGATCGGCGATCCGCTTGTCCCTTCGTTCCCTGCGATAGTTGGAGACGACGTAGGCCGCGAGGCTCAGCAAAAACACGCCCGCCACCAGCGGCGCAATCCGCCCCGTCGAGGCGACGACGAGGAAGACCAGCGTGGCGACGATGACGGCGATGCCGTCCCGTTTTAGCAACCCGCGCTGGAAGGTGATCGTGGCCAGCACACCGCCCAACCCGGCCACCAGCAGCACATTCGCAACGTTGCTTCCCACCACGTTGCCGATGGCAATGGCAGGCGCGCCGATCAGCGCCGCCTTCAGGCTCACGAAGACTTCCGGAAGCGACGTGCCGAAGGCCACGACGGTAAGCCCGATCAGCGCAGGCGTAACCCGAAAATGGCGGGCAAAGGCGACGGCGCTTCGCACCAGGAACTCGCCGCCTGCGAAAAGAAGGACGAAACCGAGCGCCGTTTCAAGCCAGATCATGAATTCTCGCCATTTTCGTGGCGGCAGAACCGCCCCTCTTTAGCACGCGCCCAAGCGCGGGCAAAGGCGCGGGCAAAGGCGCGGGCAAAAGCAAAGGGCCTTTGGCTTACGCGTTGGGGCGTGTGCGAAGGGTCCCTTGGACTTCCCGGCCACGCTCGCTACATTTAAAAGCGAAGGTCCTGCATGGGCAGGGCAGGGGGCTGCTGAGGATGCCAGAATCGAATTTTCTTCTCGACATTCTCTTCCTGCTCGTTGCCGCCGTCCTCATCGTCCCTGTCACCCAACGCCTGCGCCTCTCCCCCATCCTTGGCTATTTGGCCGCCGGCGCCCTGATCGGGCCCTACGGCCTTGCCGTGCTGGCCGATGTCGAAGGAATCGAGACGCTGGCCAAGTTCGGCGTCGTCTTCCTTCTCTTCATGATCGGGCTCGAGCTTTCCGTCGAACGGCTGCGCGTCATGGCGCGCCTCGTGTTTGGGCTTGGCTCGACCCAGGTCGTCGTCTGCGCCGTGGCCTTCGGCGCACTCGCGGTCTGGTGGGGGGAAACGACGCCGGTGGCGGTCCTGATCGGGGCGGGGCTCGCACTTTCGTCGACGGCGCTCGTCCTGCAGATCCTGGTCGAACGGGGCGAGCTTGCGAACCGGGTCGGGCGCACCTCCCTTGGCGTTCTGCTGTTCCAGGATCTGGCGGTGGGGCCGCTCCTGCTCCTCGTCGGCATGCTGGGGAAGGAGGCGGCGTCCATCCCGATGATCTTGGGGCTCACCGCGGCGAAGGCGGTCTTCGCGCTGGCTGCGATTTTTATCATCGGCCGCCTGCTGCTGCGCCCCGTCTATCGGGCGATCGCCTCGACGGCGAACCCCGAGATCCTGTCCGCCATGACGCTCCTGATCGTGCTCGGCATCGGCTGGGCGACGGAGCAGATCGGCATCTCCATGGCGCTCGGCGCCCTTCTTGCCGGCATGATGCTGGCCGAGACGGAATACCGCCACCACGTCGCCGCCGATATCCAGCCCCTTCGCGCCATCTTCCTCGGTCTCTTCTTCATGACCGTCGGCATGCTGATCGACCTGCCGTTCATTCTCGAAAACGTCGCCATCGTCGGTATGCTGGTGGCTGTGATTCTGTTGGTCAAGGCGTCCCTCATCACCGTGCTTTGCCGTGGGTTTGGCTATCCGTGGTTCCGGAGCCTTCGCATCGGCCTGTTGCTGGCCCAGGGTGGGGAATTTTCCTTCATCCTGTTCGGTGTCGGCATGCAGCTCGGCGTGCTGCCGGAGGCGACGGCCCAGCTCCTGCTGGCGGCCGTCGCGCTGACCATGGCGCTCACGCCCCTGCTCGCCTTTCTCGGCGCCCGGCTTTCGAAGGCGATGGTCGCGGCGCCGGAGCCCGAGATCGAGGAGATCGCGGAAGAGACGGAACGCCTGCGTGGCCATGTCATCATCGCCGGTTTCGGCCGCCAGGGGCAGACCGTCGCCCGGCTCTTGACGGAACAGGGTGTCCCCTACGTCGCCGTCGATATGGATGCGCACAACGTGGCGCTCTGGCGGGCGCAGAAATTGCCGGTCTATTTCGGGGATGCAAGCCGTCTGGACGTCCTCCAAGCTGCCGGCGCGTCGCGCGCCTTGGCGGCGCTGATTGCGATCAACGGCACGCAGGCGACGGAACGCACGCTGGCCTTCCTTCGGCGAAACTTCCCGGATCTTCGGATCATCGTGCGGGCCCATGACTACAACCATGGCCGCGCCCTCGAAGCGGCCGGCGCGACGGCCGCCGTGTCGGAGACGCTGGAGGCGAGCCTGCAGCTGGCCGGCACCGTGCTGCGCTCCGTCGGCACCTCGGAAGAGAATATTCACACGCTGATGGAAGACGCGCGGCGCGACAACTACGCCTCCTTCGCAGATAAGATCCAGCCGCTCGCTAGCGCGCGGGGAAAACGTAAGGAAACGCCCGCGCCTTAAGGCCGGCGGCGTTGGGATAGGGCCTTCGACGCGCCTTTGCGTTCGGCGGCCCGTGGTGGCGCGCTGGCGCCGCCAGGCAGGGTCCTTGCGTCGAGCGCGCGTTCCGGGATTTCGAGATCGCGCCCCTGGAGACGCCGCAGTTCATCGCGCAGCCGCGCCGCCTCCTCGAATTCCAAATCGGCCGCCGCTTCCCGCATCCGCTTGTCGAGATGGGCGAGGTGGGTTTGCAAATTGTCGCCGACCAGGTGTTCGACCGCCTCCAATTCGACGGTCACGTGATCCCGTTCATAGACGCTTTGCAGCACGTCGCCGATGGATTTCCGAATGCTTGCTGGCGTGATCTCGTGGGCTGCGTTGTAAGCTTCCTGTTTGGTGCGCCGCCGGTCCGTCTCGTCGATCGCCTGTGTCAGCGATCCCGTCATGACGTCCGCATAGAGGATGACGCGTCCGTCCAAATTGCGCGCGGCGCGGCCGATCGTCTGGATGAGCGAGGTTTTCGAACGCAGGAAGCCTTCCTTGTCCGCATCCAGGATCGCAACAAGCGCGCATTCCGGTATGTCGAGGCCCTCGCGCAGCAGGTTGATGCCGACCAGCACGTCGAAGGCGCCGAGGCGAAGGTCGCGGATGATGTCGACGCGTTCCAGCGTGTCGATGTCCGAATGGAGGTAACGCACACGGATGCCTGTATCGTGCATGTATTCGGTGAGGTCCTCCGCCATCCGTTTGGTGAGCGTCGTCACCAGCACGCGCTCTCCCTTGCGCGCGCATTCCCGGCATTCGGCGATCAAATCGTCGACCTGGGTCTCGACGGGACGCACCAGGATCGGCGGGTCCATGAGGCCGGTCGGGCGGATGACCTGTTCGACGAAGACACCGCCCGTGCGTTCCATTTCCCACGGGCCCGGGGTGGCGGACACGAAGAAGGTTGGCGGCCGCATCCGCTCCCACTCCTCGAATTTGAGCGGCCGGTTGTCGATGCAGGAAGGAAGCCGGAAGCCATATTCGGTAAGCGTCGATTTCCGCCGCAAGTCACCGCGAGACATGCCGCCAAGCTGGGGCACGGTCACGTGGCTTTCATCGACGATTAGAAGCGCATCCTTCGCCAGATACTCGAACAGCGTCGGCGGCGGCTCGCCGGGATTGCGCCCGGTCAGGTAGCGGGAATAGTTTTCGATGCCGGCGCACGTGCCGACCGTCTCCATCATTTCGAGATCAAACGTCGTCCGTTCCTCGAGGCGCTGCGCCTCCAGCAACTTGCCCGCGGCGGTGAATTCTTTGATGCGCTCCTTCAGGTCCTTCCGGATTTCCTTGATCGCCTGCTGCATCGTCGGACGCGGCGTCACGTAGTGGCTGTTCGGATAGATCCGCAATCCGGACAAACGGTCCGTTTTCTTGCCGGTCAGCGGATCGAATTCCGTCAAGGCCTCGACCTCGTCCCCGAACAAGGAGACGCGCCAGGCGCGGTCTTCCAGATGGGCGGGGAACACCTCGACCGAATCGCCCCGCACCCGGAAGGTGCCGCGATGGAAGTCGACGTCGTTCCTCCGGTACTGGAGTTCGACGAGGCGCTTCAGGAATTCGTTTCGTTCCAAGGCGGCGCCATGGCGCACGTCGATCACCATGCGCGAATAGGATTCGACGGTGCCGATGCCGTAGATGCAGGAAACGCTGGCGACGACGATGACGTCCTTGCGCTCCAGCACGGAGCGCGTGGCGGAATGGCGCATGCGGTCGATCTGCTCGTTGATCGAGGAGTCCTTCGCGATATAGGTGTCCGTGCGCGGCACGTAGGCTTCCGGCTGGTAGTAGTCGTAGTAGGAGACGAAGTATTCGACGGCGTTGTCGGGGAAGAAGGTCTTCATCTCGCCGTAGAGCTGGGCGGCAAGCGTCTTGTTCGGCGCGATGATCAGCGCCGGCCGCTGCACGCGCGCAATCACGTGGGCCATCGTGAACGTCTTGCCGGAACCGGTGACGCCGAGCAGCACCTGCTCGCGCTCACCCCCCTTGAAGCCTGCGCACAACGCCTCGATCGCGTCCGGCTGGTCGCCGGCCGGCTCAAAATCGGAAACGATGCGCAAAGGGCGCGCCGCCTTTGATGGCGGGGCCTCCGGTGCAAGCGGTGCGATCTCGTTTCGCATGGGCCACTTTAGGCGCTACCCGGCGTCCCTGGCCACCCCGGCGCGGCCGGTGGTAAGGGCGGGAAAGGCCCGCTAAACTGGCGCCGTCCTTCACTATCCTTTTCCGGGCCCTTTTCCGGGGCGCTATCGGCCATGGCTTACGAGCATGTGAAATTTTCCGCTCAAGACGGCGTTGGCCATCTGGTGCTGGCCCGCGACGACACCCGAAACGCGCTTGCCGTCGGCGGCCTCGTCGAAGAGATCCTCGACGTGCTGGACCGCGTGGAAACCGGCACGCAAGCCCGCGTGCTGGTGATTTCCGCCGAAGGCAAGGCGTTCTCCGCCGGCGGCAATCTGCATGAGATTCTCGACCCCCAAGGCCCCTATGGCGGCACGTCGCCGGAGATCCAGAAGAAATACGTCCATGGCATTCAACGGCTGCCGAAGGCGCTTTACTTGTTGAACGTGCCGACGATCGCCGCCGTGCAGGGGCCGGCCATCGGTGCCGGTTGCGACTTTGCCCTTTTCTGCGATCTCACCCTGGCCTCGACGGAGGCGCAGTTTTCGGCGGCCTTCGTCAATCTCGGCCTCATACCGGGCGATGGCGGCGCCTGGGTGCTGCCGCGCATCGTAGGCGTCCAGCGGGCAGCCGAGCTTATGCTGACGGGGCGCACGGTAGGCGGCAGGGAGGCCCAGGAAATCGGCCTTGTCCTGGAATGCTTGGAGCCGGATGAACTCCTGCCGCGGGCTTTTGAGCTGGCGCGCCACATCGCCTCGCGGCCCCAGGTGGCGGTCCGCTTCCTGAAAATCCTGATGCGCCAGTCTCACTCGGCCGGCCTCGATGAGATGCTCGATGCCGCGTCCGTTCTGCAATCCATTTGCCACAAAACGGAAGACCATCGCGAGGCGGTCACCGCCTTTCTCGAGAAGCGCAAACCCGGTCCCTTCAAAGGGCGTTAACCTTGGCCCCTTACCCTCGGCCCGGTTACCTTCAAAGAGCCGGCAGTTGAACAGGAGATAAGTGACGGATGGGTATCCTTGCGAAACGCCTTGATCGCATCCAACCCTCGCCGACCATCGCGGTGACGACGCGGGCCGCCGAACTTCGCGCGGAAGGCCGCGATATCATCGGGCTTGGCGCCGGCGAGCCGGACTTCGACACACCGGACCACATCAAGGAGGCGGCGAAGGCGGCGATGGACCGCGGCGAGACGAAGTACACGGCCGTCGCCGGTACGGTTGAATTGCGCGAGGCGATCTGCGCAAAATTCAAGCGCGACAACGAACTCGACTATACGCCGGCCCAGGTGACGGTCGGCTGTGGCGGCAAGCAGACCATCTACAACGCCCTCATGGCGTCGCTCGATCCCGGCGACGAGGTCATCATCCCGGCACCCTATTGGGTTTCCTACCCGGACACGACGCTGCTGGCGGAAGGCACGCCGGTCATCGTGCCGTGCGCGGAAGCGAATGAATTCAAACTGGCGCCAATCGATCTCGAGAACGCGATCATGCCGAACACGAAATGGGTGATCCTGAACTCGCCCTCGAACCCGACCGGGGCCGCCTATGGTTTCGAGGCCATGAAGGGGATCACGGACGTGCTGTTGCGCCATCCCCATGTCTGGGTGATGACGGACGACATGTATGAACTCCTCGTCTATGACGATTTCAAATTCGTCACCCCCGCCCAGGTCGAACCTAACCTTTACGACCGCACGCTTACCTTGAACGGCGTCTCGAAGGCCTATTGCATGACCGGCTGGCGGGTCGGCTACGCGGCGGGCCCGATCGAGCTCATCAAGGCGATGAACAAGGTGCAGTCCCAAAGCACGACCCACACGTCTTCCGTCTCCCAGGCCGCGGCGGTCGCCGCCTTGAACGGTCCCCAGGACTTCCTGGCTTCGAACCTCGCGGTCTTCAAGGAACGCCGCGACCGCGTCGTTGCCATGTTGAACGCGGTGCCGGGGCTTACCTGTCACAAACCGGAGGGCGCCTTCTACGTCTATCCGGGCTGTGCAGGCGTCATCGGCAAGACAACGCCGAAAGGCGAGACGATCACGACGGACGGCGAGTTCGCGGCCTATCTGCTCGAGCAGGAAGGCGTTGCCGTCGTCCATGGCGAGGCGTTCGGGATGTCGCCTTTCTTCCGGATCTCCTATGCGACCGCGACAGACGCGCTGAAGGAGGCGGGCGTGCGCATCCTTCGCGCCTGCGAGGCGCTGAAATAAAGTGAACCTCTCACGGGAAGTTGAGTTGAGACGCCGCGGCCACGCCCTTAAGTCTCTTGGCAGGAGGCGAAGAATAGAAGGATGAACCTGCACGTAAAACGTGGCTGGGAACTGCCCGACCGGGAGGCAACCCCGGAGTCCATCTTCCGCACCCGGCGCGCATTGATGCGCAACCTTGCCGCCGGCTCGATCCTGGCCGCCGCCTCGCCGCTGCTTGCGCCCTTGAACAGGCTCGCCCTGGCCGGCCTGGCGATGCCGAAGCCGGATCCAAGCGCCCATCTCTATCCCTTCGAGCGCAACCCCCGCTACACGCACACCCGCGCGCTGACGGCTGAGAAATTCGTCACCGCCTACAACAATTTCTACGAATTCGGCTCCCACAAAAACATCCACGCGGCGGCCCAGGCGCTCAAAACACGCCCCTGGACGGTCGTCCTCGATGGGCTCGTCGAAAAGCCGATTCGGATCGGCATCGACGATCTCTTAGAAAGGATGCCGCTGGAAGAACGCGTCTACCGGCACCGCTGCGTCGAGGCCTGGTCGATGGTCGTCCCGTGGAGCGGTTTTGCGATGCGCGCGTTGATCGATTTCGCGCGTCCCTCGGCGAAGGCGAAATACGTGCTTATGGAAACCTTCCTCGATCCGGAAATTGCCGCCGGTCAGAAGCAGCACTGGTATCCCTGGCCCTATGTCGAGGCGCTGACCATGGAAGAGGCGCGCAACGAGCTTAGCTTCCTCGTCACCGGGGCTTACGGAAAACCGGTGCTGCCGCAGAACGGCGCGCCTTTGCGGCTCGCGGTTCCCTGGAAGTACGGCTTCAAATCCATCAAGTCGATCGTTCGCTTCACCTTCGCAGCCGAACGCGTAGGCACGTTTTGGGAAAAGGTGGCGCCTCGCGAATACGGGTTCTGGGCGAACGTCAATCCGGAAGTGCCGCATCCGCGCTGGTCCCAGGCCCAGGAGCGCGTGCTGGGAACGTTGGACGTAACCCCGACCCAGCCTTACAACGGCTACGGCGAATTCGTCGCCGACCTGTACAAAGGCCTGGAGGACGAGCCGCTCTTCATGTAAACCGGGGTCCCCCGGTTAGATCGCACTTTAAAACGGATGAACGAACCCGTGTGCGCCCTTTTCGAGCCTTGCCGCCTACGGGGCAGGACGGCGCGAAACCGCGTCGTCGTTTCTCCGATGAGCCAGTACTCCGCCAAGGAAGGCTTGGCGAACGACTGGCATTTCGTTCATCTGGGAAAGTTCGCGCTGGGCGGCGCCGGAATCGTTTTCACGGAAGCCGCCGCCGTTGATGCGCGCGTCAGGCGCACCCACGGCGATCTTGGCATCTGGACGGACGACCACGTCCCGCCGCTTAAACGAATCGCGAATTTCGTGCAGTCGCACGGCGCGCTCGCCGGCATCCAACTCAACCATTGCGGTCGCAAGGGGGCTGAGCAACGCGTCTGGGAGGGCAAAGGCCCACTCGGCGAAGCGGACGCCGCGCGCAGCGAAGGGCCGTGGCCGCTCGTTGCCCCTTCCGCGATCCCGGTCAGTGAAGGCTGGGTCGTGCCCGAAGCCCTCGATCAAGAAGGGATCGCGCGCGTCAAGGACGCCTTTCGTGCCGCAACCCACCGCGCGGCCGAGGCCGGCTTCGATATTGCCGAGATATACGGCGGCCACGGTTTCCTCATCCACCAGTTCCTCTCGCCGCTTTCGAACCGGCGGGAGGATGCGTATGGGGGCGGCCTTGCCAATCGGATGCGGTTTGCGTTGGAGGTCACGGAAGGCGTTCGCGAGGCGTGGCCGGACGACCGGCCGCTTTTCTTCCGCTGTTCGGCGACGGACTGGGCCGAGGGCGGCTGGACGCTCGACGATACGGTCGAACTCGCCCGCGCATTGAAGACGCGTGGCGTCGATGCGCTCGTCTGCTCGTCGGGCGGCATGACCGGGCCGGTCTCGCTCATGACCATCCCCCAAGGCCCGGGTTACCAAGTACCCTTCGCGGAACGCGTGCGAAAGGAAAGTGGGATCGCCACCGTCGCCGTCGGCCTCATCTGCGAAGCGCGCCAGGCCGAGGCGATCGTAAGCGAAGGCCAGGCGGATTTCGTTGCCCTTGCCCGCGAGCTTCTCTTCGATCCGAACTGGCCGTTGCACGCCGCAGCTGAGCTGGGTGTCGATCCCGATTTTGCGCTGTGGCCGAAACCCTATGGCTGGTGGCTGGAGCGCCGCGCAAAGACGCTTGCGTTGCAAAACCGCATAGCCAAGCCGAAAGGCGACTAGACCAAAAACGGTGTTTCGCCTTTACGCCGTCGCCTGGGTGACCGTCTTGGCGGCGGCGGTTTCCGCTTTCTCTTCGGCAAGAAACTTTTCCGCCTCCAGTGCCGCCATGCAACCGGTTCCCGCCGCGGTGACCGCCTGGCGGTAGATCTTGTCCTGCACGTCGCCGGCGGCGAACACGCCTGGAACGCTGGTCTGGGTGCTGCCGGCTGCGGTAAGAACGTAGCCTTCCCCGTCCATCGCGATCTGGCCTTCGAAAAGCCCCGTCGTCGGCGTATGGCCGATGGCGATGAACACGCCATCCACGGATAGCGCTTGGCTTTCGTCCGATTTCACGTCGCGCATGCGCACGCCCGTCACGCCTGGCGGCGGCCCGTCCGTGCCGATGATTTCCTCGACGACGTGACTCCAGATGGGCTTGATCTTCGCATTCCGGAAAAGACGCTCCTGGAGGATCTTGTCGGCCCGAAGCTTATCGCGGCGATGAATGAGAAAGACCTGGCCGGCCTGGTTCGTGAGGTACATCGCCTCCTCGACCGCCGTGTTGCCGCCGCCGACGACGCAGACCACCTTGTCCCGGAAGAAGAAACCGTCACAGGTCGCGCAAGCCGAGACGCCGAAGCCTTGAAACTTCTTCTCGCTTTCAAGGCCGAGCCAGCGGGCCTGAGCCCCGGTCGCGATGATCAGCGTCTCACCCACATAGGCGTTGCCGGAATCGCCCGTGCAGGCAAAGGGGCGTTTTGCAAGGTCCACCTCGACGATGGTGTCCGAGAGGATCTTCGTGCCGACATGCTTGGCCTGGGCTTCCATCTGCTCCATCAGCCAGGGGCCCTGGACGACGTCGGCAAAGCCCGGATAGTTCTCGACGTCCGTCGTGATGGTCAGCTGGCCGCCCGGCTGGATGCCTTGGACGAGGACCGGCTCGAGCCCGGCCCGGGTCGCGTAGATCGCCGCCGTGTAACCGGCGGCACCGGAGCCGATGATCAGGGTCTTCGTCGAAAAACTTTCCATGCCCCTCCTTGCCTCCGGCACCTAACATAAGTTTCTCAACCAACCCTGACAAGGAAGGGCCGGCCTTTAAACCGGCTTTAAGAGGACCACCGGGCGCGCACCGCTGCCGCCACTCGCGCCGTGTCGTCGAGCGGTTCATAGACCCAGCTTGCAAACGTGCCATCGAAGGGCCGGGTGATGCCTTTGGCCCGCAAATTTTCGTGGAAATCCCGGAACTTCCGTGTCCTCCCTTCGAGGGCAAAGACAAAGACCGGCTTGCCGGTGGTGGCCGCCTCCGAGGCCATCGAGACGGAATCGTTCGTCACCACGATCCCGTCTGCCGCCGCGAGATAAGCGAAATAGGGATTGTCGCCCGTGCCGTCCCAGATTTCCGCAGGTAGCCCTTCGAGCTCGGCGCGCAACTTAACCATGATCCACGCTTCCGTTCGCCGCGACGGCGTAATCAGGAGCGACCCGCCGGTCTCGGCGGCGACGGCGCGCAGCAGGACGCCGAGTTCCTCGGCCGCCCGCTCCGTGAATCGGAAGCGTTTGCTCGCCCCTCCCAGAAGAACGGCAAGCAGGGGTTTTTGCATCCTCCCCAGGCGCTCGCCATGGCTCTCAAACGCGGATCGAAGCTGCTCGGGCGTTATCCGGTTGAGCGCGCCTTCCGTCACCACGACGTTTTTGCCGTGTATGCGGTCGTGGCGCGGCACGGCGACGAGGTCGAAGCGTAGCCTCCGTCCGTAGGGGTTGAGGAGATGGACGGCGAAGGTCCGGCCCTTAGCTTTTGCCTTGATGGCAAGCGCGGGTGCGACGCTTTTCCTGCCGGCGCTGATCAACAGGTCCGGCCAGGGCGGCCGCAACGGGTCGGCGCCCTTGCCTTGGGCGGCGAGTGGCCAGGGGAGGGATGCGACGGGAAGCCAGCGCCAGGGAGCTCGAAGCGCGATGCGTTTTACTTCCGGCTCAAGCCCCAAGGCCTCGGCCAAGCCGAGACACTGATTCTCGGTGCCCGCCATGCCTTCCGTGAGGATCCAGCAGCTTTTTTTGGTCATCGCCCTGCCCGCAGCATACAGCGGCAGGCTCGCGGATAGGTAGGGGCGAAGCCACCTTGCTTTTGGAAACGCAAAGCCTAATTGCCCGCTTGCCTTCCCGCAATCATCGGGTAAGATCGAGTAATATAATTTCAATTTTTTCCGAAAATAGGGAGCCTTCGAACCGTGGCGCGAGTGAAACTTGACCGGATCGACCGCCAGATTCTTCGCGATCTGCAAGCGAAGGGCCGCATGACGAACGTCGATCTCGCCAAACGCGTCGGCATTTCACCGCCGCCTTGCCTTCGCCGGGTCCGGGCGCTGGAGAAGGCGGGCTACATCCGCGGCTACCACGCCGATGTCGATGCCGACGCGCTTGGCTTCGGCGTCATCGTCTTTGCCCAGGTGGGGTTGTCGAGCCAGGCCGAATCGGATCTCGAAGCCTTCGAGGCCCTGGTCGGTGGCTGGTCGGAAGTCAGCGAGTGCCACATGCTGGCCGGCGAGACGGATTTCCTGCTCAAGATCTTCGCCGAGGACTGGGACAGCTATCAGCGCTTTCTCACCACCCAGCTCACGCCGGCGCCGAATGTCAGCCACGTGAAATCGGCGCTCGCCATCCGCTCCTCGAAATGCCTGCCGGGCGTTCCGATCGACGTGGATGCGGGGCCGCCGAAACGGGGAAGCGCCCCGCCCGCGCACGCAAGCCTCGCCGCCAAGAAAAAAAGCGCATAAAGCCACGCAACGCTTTTTCGCCGCTGGACCTTAGCGGAATTTCACCGAAAGAATTTCGTAGGATTTCGAACCGGCGGGCGTCGTAACCTCGACGAAATTGCCCTTCTCTTTGCCGATCAACGCGCGGGCTAAAGGCGAAGAGACGGAGAGCAACCCATCCTTGATGTCCGATTCGTCGGCGCCGACGATCTGGTAGGTCACCTTCTCGTCGGTGTCCTCATCGACAAGTTTCACCGTCGCGCCGAACTTGATCGACTTCCCGGAAAGCTTGCTGACGTCGATGACCTCGGCCCGGCTGGTGATCTCCTCGATCTCGGCGATGCGGCCTTCGACGAAGGCTTGCCGTTCGCGGGCCGCGTGGTATTCGGCGTTTTCGGAAAGATCGCCATGGTCGCGCGCCTCGGCGATCTGCTGGATCACCTCCGGTCGATCGACGGACTTGAGCTGCTTCAGTTCCCCCTGAAGGCGCTCCAGCCCCGATCCAGTCATGGGAATCTTGTCCATTGCGAAAAAGCGGCTCCTGCCCCCCGCTCATGGAAACTGCCATTGGCAAGGGGCTTTGAACTTTCCGGGTTCTCCGGCAGGCCTTAATACGATCCACTAAAGTAGAACTGCAGCGGCGACACTTCAAGGGTTTCGCTCTTGAGCGCCACGATCGCCTCGACGGCGGCCAGGGTGCCGGCGACCGTCGTGTAGTAGGGGATCTTGTTGAGCAGCGCCGCGCGCCGCAAATCGAGGCTGTCGGCAATCGCAATCTCGCCTTCCGTCGTGTTGAAGACGAGGTCGACCTCGCACGACTTCATCGCGTCCACGATATGGGGACCGCCTTGCGCCACCTTGTTGATCGGGGTGACCTCGAGGCCCGCCTTCGCCAAATAGTCCGCCGTGCCGTGGGTGGCGAGCAGGCGGAAGCCCATCTCGATAAGCTGCTTGCCGGGCGCGACCATGGCCGGCTTGTCGCCGTCCTTGACCGAAACGAAGACGACGCCTGTCTCAGGCAGGTTTATCCCGCCGCCAAGCTGCGATTTCGCAAAGGCGCGGCCGAAGTCGCGATCCAATCCCATGACCTCGCCGGTCGATTTCATCTCCGGCCCCAGCAGCGTGTCGACGCCGGGGAAGCGGGCGAAGGGGAAGACGGCCTCCTTTACGGCGACGTGATTCATGGTCTCTGGATGAAGCGGAAAATCGGCAAGCGTCTCACCGGCCATGACCCGCGCCGCGATCTTCGCAATCGGCACGCCGGTCGCCTTGGCGACGAAGGGCACGGTTCGGCTGGCCCGGGGATTGACTTCCAGGATGTAGACGTCGTCGCCCTTTACGGCCATCTGCACGTTCATCAGTCCCCGCACGTTAAGCCCGATCGCCAAAACCTCCGTCTGGGCGCGGATTTCGGCGATCAAATCTTCCGAAAGGGAATGTGGCGGCAGGCAGCAGGCCGAATCGCCGGAATGGATTCCGGCTTCTTCGATGTGTTCCATGATGCCGGCCACGTAGACCGACTTTCCATCCGCCACGGCATCGATGTCGACCTCGATCGCGGACTGCAGATAGGAATCGAGCAACACCGGGTTCGTGCCGGAGACCTTCACCGCCTCCGTCATGTAGCGCATCAGCGAGGCCTTCTCGTGCACGATCTGCATGGCGCGGCCGCCAAGCACGTAGGAGGGCCTGACGACAAGCGGGTAGCCGATTTCGTCGGCCACTTTGAGCGCCTCCTCGATCGAATGGGCGGTGCCGTTCTTCGGCTGGCGAAGCTTCAGTTTCTTCAATAGCTTCTGGAAGCGCTGGCGGTCCTCCGCCAGGTCGATCGCGTCCGGCGACGTGCCGAGGATCGGGATGGCGGCTTCCGCGAGCGCGGCCGCCAATTTAAGCGGTGTCTGACCGCCGAACTGGACGATGGCCCCCAGCAGATTTCCCTTCGCCTGCTCGGTGCGCGCGATTTCGATGACGTCTTCCGCCGTTAACGGCTCGAAGTAGAGCCGGTCGGAGGTGTCGTAGTCCGTCGACACCGTCTCCGGGTTGCAATTCACCATGATCGTCTCGAAGCCGGCCTCGGAAAGCGCGTAGGCCGCGTGTACGCAGCAATAGTCGAACTCGATTCCCTGACCGATCCGGTTGGGGCCGCCGCCAAGGATGAGGACCTTGTCGCGCGCGCTTGGGCCTGCCTCGCATTGCGGCGCCTGTTTCGGCGCCCATTTCGGCTCGTACGTCGAATACATGTAAGGGGTAAGCGACGGAAATTCCGCGCTACAGGTATCGACCCGTTTGTAGACGGCGTGGATGCGATGCGCTTTGCGCAGCTTGGCGACGTCACGCTCTTCAAGCCCGCTAAGTTCCGCAAGGCGTGCGTCCGAAAAGCCAAGCCCTTTCAGCTCGACGAAGCCGGCCGCCGTCTCCGGCAGCCCCTTCTCTTTCACCCGCTCCTCGATGGCGACGAGGGCGCGGATCTGTTCCAGGAACCAGGGGTCGTACTTCGTGAGCGCCTGCACGTCGGCAAGCGCCAGCCCATGCCGGAAGGCCTCGGCGATCACCAGCACGCGCTCGGGCGTCGCCTCATTAAGCGCGTCTTTCAAGATCTGGGCCGCCTTGGGTCCGTCGAGGCCGTCGAGTTGGGGCACATTCAATCCGGTGAGCCCGGTTTCCATCGAACGCAGGACCTTCTGAAAGGATTCGGCGAAGGTGCGGCCGATCGCCATCGCCTCGCCGACGGATTTCATCGAGGTGGTGAGCACTGGCGCCGTACCTGGAAATTTCTCGAAGGCAAAGCGCGGCATCTTCGTCACGACGTAGTCGATCGTCGGCTCGAACGAGGCCGGGGTGACCTTCGTGATGTCGTTCATAAGCTCGTCCAGCCGGTAGCCGACGGCAAGCTTCGCCGCCACCTTGGCGATCGGGAAACCGGTTGCCTTCGAGGCCAGCGCAGACGAGCGCGAGACCCTGGGGTTCATCTCGATGACGAGGAGGCGTCCCGTGCTGGGCTCGACGGCGAACTGCACGTTCGAACCGCCGGTATCGACGCCGATCTCGCGGAGCACTTTGATCGAGGCGTCCCGCATGATCTGGTATTCCTTGTCGGTCAGCGTCAGTGCCGGCGCCACCGTGATGCTGTCGCCGGTGTGCACGCCCATCGGGTCCACGTTTTCGATCGAACAGACGATGATGCAGTTGTCCGCGCAATCGCGGATGACCTCCATCTCGTATTCCTTCCAGCCAAGCACGGATTCCTCGATCAGGACCTCGCTCGTAGGCGAAGCATCGAGGCCGCCGCCGACGACGGCTTCGAAGTCGTCCTTCCCATAGGCGATGCCGCCGCCGGTGCCGCCGAGCGTGAACGAGGGGCGGATGATCGCCGGCAGGCCGATCCGCTCCAGCGCCTGCCAGGCGTCCGCCATCGAATGCGCGAGCACGCTTTTCGGGCATTCGAGGCCGATCCCGCCCATCGCCTCGCGGAAGCGTTCCCGATCCTCCGCCTTGTCGATGGCGTCGCGCGAGGCGCCGATCATCTCGACGTCGAATTTTGAAAGCACGCCGTCGCGTGCCAAGGTCAGCGTCGTGTTGAGGCCGGTCTGCCCGCCCATGGTGGGAAGCAACGCATGGGGCCGTTCCTTCGCGATGATCTTTGCGACGAGTTCGGGCGTGATCGGCTCGATATAGGTGACATCGGCCAAGCCCGGGTCCGTCATGATCGTCGCCGGGTTCGAATTCACCAAGATCGTCTTATAGCCTTCTTCCCGGAGCGCCTTGCAGGCCTGGGTTCCGGAATAGTCGAACTCGCAGGCCTGGCCGATGACGATGGGGCCGGCGCCGATGATCAGGATCGATTCGATGTCGGTGCGCTTAGGCATGGCGTTTGATCCGTTCCAGGAACCGCTCGAACAGATGGTGGCTGTCGTGGGGGCCGGGCGAGGCCTCCGGGTGGTACTGGACCGAGAAGATCGGCTTGCCCTTGACGTTAAGCCCCTCGAGCGAGGCGTCGAAGAGCGAGGCGTGGGACATCGCGACCCCCTTCGGCAGGCTTTCCTTCACCACGACGAAGCCGTGGTTCTGGCTGGTGATCTCGATCCGCCCGGTTTCCAGATCCTTCACCGGATGGTTCGCACCCCGGTGGCCGAGGAACATCTTCTCCGTCGCAGCACCCAGGCTGAGCGCCAGCAACTGATGGCCAAGGCAGATGCCGAAGATCGGCACGCCCGAGGCGATCAGGTCCTGCAACACCGGCACGGCGTACGCCCCGGTCGCCGCCGGATCGCCGGGTCCGTTCGAAAGGAAGATGCCGTCCGGCTTGTGGCTTAGGATCTCAGTCGCATCCACTGTTGCCGGCAGCACGGTGATGCGGGCACCTGCATTGGCGAGCGAGCGCAGGATGTTCCACTTCGCCCCGTAATCGATGGCGACGATATGGTGGCTGGGCGCCTGCTGCCGGCCATGGCCGCGGCCTAACCGCCAGCAGGTCTCGTCCCAGTCGTAAGGCTCACCCGCCGTCACTTCGCGCGCCAGGTCCATGCCCTCCAGGCCCGGCCACGCCCGGGCCGCCTCGCCAAGGGCCTCAAGGTCGAACCGGCCGTCCGCCGGAAAGCCGATCGCAGCCCTGGGCGCGCCCACGTCCCGGATGCGGCGGGTGAGGCGGCGGGTATCCACGTTTGCAATCCCGATCAGGCCTTCCGCCTTCGCCCAGCTATCCAGATGGGCCTCGCTCCGGAAGCTCGAGGGCTCCGGGATCTCCCCGCGCAGCACGAAGCCGCGCGCAAAGGGGTGCGCGCGCTCCCGGTCTTGCGCATTCGTGCCGACATTGCCGATATGGGGAAAGGTGAAGGTGATGATCTGGCCGGCATAGGAGGGATCCGTGAGGATTTCCTGATAGCCGGTGATCGCCGTGTTGAAACAGACCTCGCCGACCGCCCAGCCGGTGGCCCCCATGCCGCTTCCCCACAGCACGTGGCCGTCCTCCAGCACCAATACGGCGCTCGCCCCGGGAGGTGGACTCCCGTCTGCACGCAAGCTCCGCTTCGGCTGGGCAAGCGTCATCGTTACCGGATCGTTCCGTAAGCCATGCGTCGTCCGTCTCAAGGGCCCGTTCGGAGAGGCGCAGCCGATCCGGCTCAAAGGAGCGCAGTTTCGGACGTGCCGGCGCCTTGGATCGGGCGGGTTTTTCAGGGGACCCGGCGTTACTTAAGCAAAAGCCGTGCCGTCGTCAAGAGGCCACCGCCCTAAAAAGCATTTTCATATCAATCGCTTATCAAATTTCCGACGGTTGCCAAGCCGATCCAATTCCTGTAACGTCGGAGGTTTCCGCAATCATGTCCGTACATTTTCGGCTTTCGACTGCATGCTGCGCACCCAGTTGAATGAGGCGCTCAGGTCCTCGCTCAAATCGCAGGACAAAGTTGCACTCTCGACGATTCGCCTGATCCTTGCCGCATTGAAGGATCGGGACATTGCCGTGCGGCCGGAGCGTGGCGACGAAGGCCTCGATGAGAAGGAAATCCTGCAGCTGCTGCAGAAGATGGTGAAGCAGCGCGACGAATCGATCACGCTTTACGTCCAGGGGGGCCGTCAGGACTTGGCGGACCGCGAGCGTGCCGAGGTTGAGGTCATCAACACCTTCCTCCCCAAACAGATGGACGGGGACGAGCTCCGCAAGGCGGTCGAGGCGGTCGTCGAGGAGGCGGAGGCTTCCAGCCTGAAGGACATGGGCCGCGTGATGGCGGCCCTTCGTGAACGCTACGCCGGGCAAATGAATTTCGCGCAAGCGAACGGCATCGTAAAAGAAATGCTAGGTTAAGGTGCTTGCCCTTTGGGGAAGGCCCTTGAAGTAGGTGGGACGGATCGACGCCAGATGAACTTCTCGGCCCAGTTTCTTGACGAGATTCGCGACCGGGTGCCGCTTTCCGATGTAATTGGCCGTCACGTAGCGTTGAAGCGCCGCGGCCGCGAGCATGTCGGCCTCTGCCCCTTCCATAAGGAAAAGACACCCTCCTTCACCGTGAACGAGGACAAGGGCTTCTACCATTGCTTCGGCTGTGGGGCCCATGGCGACGTCATCGCCTTCGAAATGCAGCAAGGCGGCCTTCCCTTTCCGGAAGCCGTCGAACGGCTGGCGGGTCTCGCCGGTCTGGCGATGCCGAAACCGGACCCCGAGGCCGCCTCGCGTGCCAGGGAAACCGACCGCCTGATCGAGGTCCACGAGGCGGCGGCCCGGTGGTGCGTTACCGAACTCTTCGGTCCGCGCGGCGCAGGCCCGCTTAACTATTTGAAACAACGCGGCCTCGACGAGGCGACGCTGCGCGCCTTTCGCGTGGGCTTCGCACCCGAAGGCCGGGGCTTGATGAAGGCCGCCCTTGAGGGCGCGGGCTTCTCGGAAAAGGAAATGCTGGAGGCAGGCTTGCTGGTGGCGGTGGATCCCCCGAGCAAGCCCTATGAACGCTTTCGCCAGCGCATCGTCTTTCCGATTGCGGATCGCCGCGGGCGTATTATCGCCTTTGGCGGTCGCATCTTCGGCGAGGCGGGGGACAGGATTGCGAAATACATCAATTCGCCGGAGACGCGGCTCTTCAGCAAAGGCAGCGTCCTTTACGGCTTTGCGGCGGCAAAGGAGATGGCGCGCCGTCGCCGCGAGGTCATCGTCACGGAAGGCTACATCGACGTCCTTGCGCTTCACCGGGCGGGCATGCGGAACGCGGTGGCGCCGCTTGGCACGGCGCTGACCGAGAACCAGATTGGCGAACTGTGGCGGCTTGCGCCGGAGCCGGTGCTCTGCTTCGACGGCGATGCCGCCGGTGCGAGGGCTGCGCTGCGTGCCGCGGAACGCGCGGTGCCGCTGTTGAGCGCCGGCCGTTCCCTTCGCTTCGCGACGCTGCCTGCCGGCGAGGATCCGGCGAGCCTGCTTCAAGCCAGCGGTGCGGATGCGGTATTGCAACGCCTCGAGCAGGCGCGGCCCTTGGCCGACATGCTCTGGGAGGCAAGCCTCAGCGAGCGGCCCGCCGACACACCGGAGCGTCGCGCCGCCCTCGAACTTCGCCTCGAGGAAATCGTCCGCCGCATCCGGGATCGCGGCGTCCAGGCCCATTACCGCAGCGACTTTCGATCCCGCCTTTGGGACCGCACGCGCGGAAAAAAGGCGCATCAATCGGCCGCTAGCCCGGCGGCGGGTCCGCCGCCCGATCCGTTGAAGAAGTGCCAGCAAATTCTCGTTGCGGTTGTCCTCAACCATCCCGATCTGTATAACGAGGTCGCCGAGCGTTTCGGGAGCCTCACCTTTCCGCTTCCAGATCTTGACCGGCTGCGCCAGGCCATCATCGAGGCCTTCGGCACCCGGCCCGACCTTGATTCGGATTCCTTAAGTAGCCACCTCGAAGCGCGTGGCTTTTCGGAAGCACTCGCGCCGTTACGAACGTCCGATTTTTACGCCGCCACTGGGGCCTTCGTCCGGCCCGAGGCGCCGGCCGAACGGGCATTGGATGGCTGGCAAGAGACCCTTCATCGTCTGCATCGCTCGGCCCGGGAGGCGGATTTGCAGGCGGCCGAACGCGCGTTGGCGGAGGACGAGACAGAAGAGGCGTGGCAGCGGCTGAAGGTTCACAAGCGATCGGCCGAACCACCGTCGGAAGACGCCGCCGCCGGCGAGGCGGCATCGACGGCGACGGATTGAAAAAAAAGCATTCGCGTTTTAAGAGGGGCTAGCGAGTTCATGGCTGCGAAAACGGCACCGGCAACGGAAACCAGAAAATCAGACGAAACGAGGGGCGATCCACCGCTCATCGATACCGTGAACGCGGCGGTCAAGAAACTGCTCACCCGCGGCAAAGAGCGCGGCTACGTCACCTATGACGAACTGAACGCGGCCCTGCCGTCGGAACAGGCCTCCTCCGAACAGATCGAAGACATCATGGCAATGATGTCGGAGATGGGCATCAACCTCGTCGAAACCGAGGAAGGCGAAGACGGCGCCGCGGACGCGAAGAAGGAAGCGGAAGAAGAGGAGGAAGAAGGCAACACCGCCGGTAATTACAACGATTCCGAGCTTGGGCGGACGGACGATCCGGTTCGCATGTATCTCCGCGAGATGGGCAGCGTCGAGCTTCTTTCCCGCGAAGGCGAGATTGCGATTGCAAAAAGGATCGAGTTGGGGCGCAACAAGATGATTGGCGGGATCTGTGAAAGCCCGACCACGATTCGCTCGATCGTGGATTGGCGGCAGGGTTTGATCGAGGGCCCGATCCTTCTCCGCGACATCATCAATTTGGATGCGACCTATGGCGGCACGAATGCGGCGGCCGAAGAAGAGGCGGACAAGAACAAATTCGAAGCAGGCTTCGAGGAGGAAAAGGAAGAAGAAAGGGCAAAGGAAGAAAGGGCAAAGGAAGAAAGGACAAAGGAAGAAAGGACAAAGGAAGAAAGGACAAAGGAAGAAAGGACAAAGGAAGAAAGGGCAAAGGAAGAAAGGGCAAAAAGCGACGACGACGAAGACGAAGAAGCCCCCGTCTCGCTGGCGGTGATGGAAGAAGAGTTGATGCCCGAGACCCTCGAGATCTTCGACGAGATTGCCTCGACCTATAAGAAGTTCCATCGCCTTCAGGAAAAACGCTTCACGGCGTTGCAGGGCGCGCAGAAAACCAGTCCCGCCCAGGAGAAGCGCTACGAACGGCTGAAGACGGACCTCATCGAGCTGATGGAAGACGTCCACCTCAACAACGCGCGGATCGAAGATCTCGTTGACTACATGAAAATCCTGAACCGGCGCCTCGTGATGTTGGAAGGCCGCATGCTTCGCCTGGCCGTGGCCTGCAAGGTGAAGCGCGAGGATTTTCTCGAGCGCTACCTCGGGCGCGAGTTGGACCCGAACTGGCTGCGGCGCGCAGCGCGCCTGAAGGCGCGCGGCTGGAAGGATTACGCGAAGAAGCACGGACCCGAGATCAAGGAAATTCGCGTCGAGGTTACCGACGTTTCGAAAGAGGCGGGACTGCCCATCAGCGAGTTTCGGCGCATCGTGCGCACGGTCCAGGACGGCGAGCAGAAGGCCAATCAGGCGAAGAAGGAGATGATCGAAGCAAATTTACGTCTCGTCATCTCGATCGCCAAGAAGTACACGAATCGCGGCCTGCAATTCCTCGACCTCATCCAGGAAGGGAACATCGGGCTCATGAAGGCGGTCGACAAGTTCGAATACCGCCGGGGCTACAAGTTCTCGACCTATGCGACGTGGTGGATCCGCCAGGCGATCACCCGCTCGATCGCCGATCAGGCGCGCACCATCCGCATCCCGGTCCACATGATCGAGACGATCAACAAACTCGTGCGCACCTCGCGCCAGATGCTGCACGAGATCGGCCGCGAGCCGACCCCGGAGGAGCTGGCCGTGAAGCTCAGCATGCCGCTCGAGAAGGTGCGCAAGGTGCTGAAGATCGCCAAGGAGCCGATCAGCCTCGAGACCCCGATCGGGGACGAAGAAGACAGCCACTTGGGCGACTTCATCGAGGACAAGAACGCCGTCCAGCCGCTGGACGCGGCGATCCAGGGGAATTTGCGGGAGACGACGACCCGCGTCCTTGCCTCGCTGACGCCCCGGGAAGAGCGGGTCCTGCGCATGCGCTTCGGCATAGGCATGAACACGGATCACACGCTTGAGGAGGTCGGCCAGCAATTCGCCGTCACCCGCGAACGCATTCGCCAGATCGAAGCGAAGGCGCTTCGCAAACTGAAGCACCCTTCGCGCTCGCGCAAGCTGCGCAGCTTCCTCGACACGTGATCAGGGTCTATCCTTAAAATTTAAGGGCCCGTAGTTCAGTTGGTCAGAACTGGCCGCTCATAACGGTCGTGTCGCAGGTTCGAATCCTGCCGGGCCCACCATCTTCCATGTGCTTTCGAACATCGGAAGGCATCAAAATGATCTCTTACGCACGCCGCGGGTTCCTTGCAGTGGGGCTGCTGCTGGCGGCGCTCGGCCTGGCCGCGCCCTTGTCCGCGAACAAAGGCGCCGAACTTCCCGAGGCCCCGGCGCCCAAAGGCCGCGATCTCACCGGCTTTCTCCTGGTCGCCATGCCCGAGATGAAGGGGTCCATCTTCGCCGAGACCGTCATCTATATCGCCCGCCACACCGCCCAAGGCGCCTTCGGCCTGGTCGTCAACCGGCCCCTTGGCACCGGCCCCGCCAAGGCCCTGCTCGAGGGCTTCGGCCTTGAAGGCGAAGGCGTGGAAGGCCGCATCCACATCCACTTCGGCGGTCCCGTCGAGCCGGGCGCCGACTTCGTGCTGCATTCGACGGACCGGCTCTATGACGGCGACATGGAGGTAAACGCGTATGTCGCCGTCAATGTCGAACTCGATGCCTTGCGCGACATCGCCGCAGGGAAGGGACCCAGGCGAAGCCTGTTCGCGCTTGGCTATGCGGGTTGGGGCCCCGGCCAGCTCGAGAACGAGCTTAAGCGCGGCGATTGGATCGTCGTTCCCTATGACGAGCGGCTCGTTTTCGATGACGATGCGGAGACGAAGTGGGAGCGCGCGCTGGGCTTAAATGCCGTCGATCTCTGAGGCGTCCACTTTCGCGCCTTCCTAGCTCTTTTCGCCAAGGGAAAAGCGGATGAATCCCATCAACTGGCAGAAAACGCCGGTGAAGAAGGCGCCGACCACCATCCACTCCACCCAGCCGACGCTCCGGACCGGCAGCATGAAAAGCGAATAGAGCCAGCCAACCATGTGGGCGGTCCAAAGAAACCCGAGGCCGAACATTCCCCCGATGAAGAGTCGCAAGCCCCACTTATAGAGATCTGTTTTTTCCGTCATGACCTTGCCGCCTTCCGCCAACCTTACGCTTTTCGCCGAATCGCACGGAAAAGCCTAAAGTCTCAAAGTCGTCCACGCAACCAACGGATGCCGCCCTGGCCGGTCTATTTTGCGGGCGCTTCTGGTTTGGCCCGCCAGGCTTCCGTCAACCCTCGGGCGCGCCGAAGCGCCTCTGGGCTCAACTGGCTGGCGACGATCCCGCGGTTTATGCGCGCCAGTTCCTGGTAATCGCTTGCGGGCTTGCCATCGGCGACGAGGCTGAACCAGCGGTACGCCTCGATCAAATTCCGTTCCACCCCCTGGCCGGTGTCGTAAAGGACGGCCAGGTTGTACTGCGCTTCCGTGAAACCCTGTTCGGCGGCCCGGCGATACCAGGCGAAGGCCTGCGCGTCGTCGGGAGCTACGCCGCGGCCCATCTTAAAGATGGCGCCGAGGTTGTTTTGCGCCGCCGGCACTCCCTGCTCTGCCGCGAGGCCGTACCAGGCTAAGGCTTCGCCCGCGTTCGCCTCCGTGCCGAGGCCCAGTTCATAGAGAAGGCCCAGATTGAACTGGGCGAGCGCGTCCCCCTTCTCGGCCGTGCGTTGGAACTCGAGGATTGCGCGGGCGTAGTTGCCTTGCTCGAAGGCGGCGACGCCGGCCTCGAAATCGGCTAAAGCCGGATCGGCGAAGCAACAAAGAAGAAGAAAGGCGGCAGCGACGTCCGCGACCTTAGATCCACTGTTCTTGGGGTGCGACGCGGACGATTGCAATCGGCGCTTACCAGCCGCCGGTCCAGACGGTCAGTGCCATGAGAAGGGCGATCACGAGAACCGATAGAATCTTGAGGGGCATTTCGGCCCCCCCTGCGGAGAAAAACGAAACGATGCCGGGCAGTTTTACCTTCACGTTTTTTATCCTGCAGTTGCTCTTCGAGATGCTTTGGTGGTTAAAAGCATCCCCTCGATCCTAGCCTTCTGTCGAGTCACAACTGGTTAAAAAGTTTTGCAGTGCGAAAGGAGAAAGCCACTTTTTCCGTGGGATTTGGGGTCTTCTCGGCGTGCAGTGCGATATTATCCACAGGAATCGGTAAAGACGTGCTGACCTATTCGGCGCGCCTGCCTGCCGATTGACGATGTGTCCGGTTGCCTCCACCCCTCCTTAAGGGCTAAGGATTGGGCAACCGATCAAGCGATGAGTGAAAGACGGGAGGAAGGCGATCATGACGACTTACGCAGGTGGTTGCGCATGCGGAGCGATCCGTTACGAGACCTCGGCCGAGCCCTTGCTTGCGGCCAATTGCCACTGTACCGACTGCCAGCACGCTTCCGGCACGGGGATGGCCTCGGTCCTGATGTTTCCGAAGGAGGGTTTTAGCCAGGAGGGCGAGGCGACGTACCACGAGGTGACGGCGGACAGCGGACGATGGATCAAGCGGGGCTTCTGCGCGAATTGCGGCTCCCCGGTGCTCACGCTGGCCGAGATGGCGCCGGATGGGATCATCGTGAAGGCGGGCAGCCTCGATGACCCGAGCCTCTACCAGCCGGGGATGCATATCTACACGTCGTCCGCCCAGCCCTGGGATGCGATCCACGACGATCTCACGAAATTTCCGAAGATGCCGGATATGTAAGGCAAAGCGTCTGGGCTTTGAGCGCAAAGATCCGGATCAGATCTCGCCTTGGCGGGCGGCCAGGATCGCATCGATCAGTTCCGGCGGCATCGCTTGGCCGTCGCTTTCCTCTGCATACGCATCCTGGCTTAGACGCACCGTCCTTCGATAGCCTTGAAGGTAGGTGCGGCATTTCGGGCACATGCCGAGGTGCAGCTGGAAGACCAGGCGTTGAAAGACCGGCAGCGTCCCTTCGAGGTAATCGACGATAAAATCATCCAGTTCTTGGCAAGTCGGCATGGGTTTCTTACGTCCGGTCTACAAAGTTAATGTTTTTCTTGTTTGGCCCATCCGGCTCGAGCCGTTTTTCGAGCCGTTTTTTCAGCGCCGCCCGCGCCCGGTGCAGGCGCGTCTTCGTCGCGCTTAAGGAGAGCCCAAGCAGGGCCGCCGCCTCGGCGGTGTCGTATTCTTCGATGTCGCGAAGCAGAAGAACGTTACGGAAATCCGCCGGCAATGCGTCGATCGCGCTGCGGACGAGGGCTTGGGTTTCCCGGCTTTCCAGCAGGTCCTCCGGCTGGGTGACGAGGGCCTGGCCGGCCTCCTTGCGCATGCCGTTTGCGTCGAACTCCAGGCTCGAGTCCTCGAGCGGCGTTTCTTGCCGCCAGTCCCGCTGGCGGATCCGCATGAGGGCCGCGTTGACGACGATCCGATGCAGCCAGGAGCCGAGCGCGGCGCGTCCCTCGAAGCGAGCTACGTTGCGAAAAGCCTGCAGGAAGGCCTCCTGCACGCAATCCTGCGCATCGTCGTCGTTGCGGACGATGCGCCGGGCAACGGCCAGCATCCGCCCGCCATACGCCTCGAGCAGGCGTTCGTAACTCGCTTCGTCCCCCTCGCGCAGGCCCGTGATCAGCGCTCGCTCTTCCTCCGGCGGTGGCGCCGCGCGGCCCCGCGATGCGTTTCCTCTCATGCGGCCAATCTAGCGCAGACGCCACCGCCCTTGAAGCCGCCCTGTAACCTCCATGCGCATGCGGGCATCCAATATTTGGGTGCCTCTTTAAGCCCAACCTTGTCCCCGGGGGGTTGCGGGCAGAAAACAAGTCCCCCGGCCCGCGCTCCCCGGGGCAAGTCATGGTTTCTGCGGTGCGCTTTCCTCTCAGGCCAACGCAGGATGGCCGGCCCGCGTTCCCACCGGCCAGGTTTTGCCCGGCGAAAACGATGGGTAAGGAAAACCGCCAAGGCGATCGCTGCCGGGCGCTCCGTAAGGTGAGAAATTTGCCCGATCGCCGCGTTCCTGCGGTTTCCCGATTGGGGCGGTTCTTATAAGACGGGCCGCCCCCTTTTCTTTTTTATCTTCGCTTGAATCCTTTTCGACGGTTGGTATGTTCCAGCCCATGGCAAAGAAGAAACTGAAGCTTCAACCCACGCATTTCCAGCAGGTCTATGACCGCTTCCAGGCGTCCATCTCGCGCTACGACTGCGGCAAGAAATGCGCGCCGCTCAATGGTGGCGAGCCGGTGTGCTGCACGACGGAGGCTGCCGTGCCCATCGCCCACAACTCCGAATGGCAGCTGCTGAAGTCGCGGACGGATCTGTGGCACCGCTTCAAGCCCATCGATGCCGCCACGCGTCAAATCGTCAAGGAGACGGCCGCCGATTGCAAGGCGATCGAATGCAAAGGTGCGGCCTTCTGCGAGCGGGACAATCGGACGCTGGCCTGCCGGGCCTTTCCCTTTTTCCCCTACATCACACGGGAAGGGGAGTTCGTCGGCCTCGGCTATTTCTGGGAATTCGAGGATCGCTGTTGGGTGATCTCGAATCTTCGGATCGTCAATCGGAAATTCGTGAAGGAATTCGTCGTGGCCCACGAATACCTTTTCGAGCAGGACCCCCAGGAGAAGGAATACGCCGAGAATCATTCGGCCACGGCCAGGCGCGTTTTTTCACGCTGGAAGCGCTTCTTTCCCCTGATCGGCCGCGACGGCGGTTATTTCAAGGTGTTGCCCCACGGGGGCGGGATCGTGAAGGCGCGGCTTTCCGAGTTCCGCGCCCATGGGCCTTACGAATCGGATGCCGCCTACCGGAAGGCCGTCGAGGAAGCGAAAGCCGAGTTCGCTTAAATCCGGGCTTTTGAGCTAATCCGTCAGTTTCTGTTCGACGAAACGCTTTAAGGCGCGCAGCGGAATCGGCTTGTCGATGATCCCAAACACGTCGAGCCCGGCGTTGTTCGCGTCCCTCACGCAATCGGCGTGGCCGGACATGAGGATGACGGACGGCCTAGGCGTAAGCTTCTCGATCAGGCGGGCCACCTCGATCCCGTCCAGGCCCGGCATCTTGATATCCAGCAGGACGAGGTCGGGATGATTCTTCTTGATGCTGTTGATCGCTCCATAGCCATTCTGTTCCTGGAGGCATGCGACGTTCAGCGTCGCCAGAAAATCCGACAGCTCCTTCAGCTGAAGCGCATCGTCATCGACGATCAGAACGGATTTTTGCTTGTCATCCATGTAGCTAGCCGTCGTTTCCTCAAATAGCTGAAAATTCTTAGTGCGCCCCGACGGCGCGTAACACCAGTGGAGGAAGGATCCACCCAGACAGTTGTCGGTTTGATCTGGGAGCTGACAGGCGGTCTTGTCGGGTAACCGGCGGGACCGAAGTCCTGTGACAAAGGCCGCCTTGGGCGGTTGAGCGACCTTGCGGGCCGAACGCGAGTGAAGCCTGAGCAGGCCTCGAAAGTGAAGATATGGACGCCGACCCTCCTGAGATTAGGGGAAGGCCGCGTGGAACGGGGGAGTAACCGACGAATGCACCCGTTCCGGTCCGCCGGGGTAGTGGGCACGGCACGCAAGGAAGGTGATACGGGTAATCGGGGGAGGCCCGTCGCGGGCGAGGGTAGCGGCCTCAACGTCACCTCGGGTGGCGGCGCGGGCGGGAATCGGAAAGGGTGATAGTACCGTTGATGCCGGGTAATGCCGGCGGAGGGAAGCACCCTTACTTCTGGTGCGCTTTTGACGGAGAGGAGGCGGGGTGATTGGCGATGCGCCTGCAAACACCTGAAAAGATCCGGACTCTCCAGAGGAAGCTCTATCTCAAGGCGAAGGCGGAACCGGACTTCCGCTTCTACCTGCTCTACGACAAGGTCTATCGCGAAGACATCCTGTTCCATGCCTACCGACTGGCGCGGTCCAACAAGGGCGCGCCGGGGGTGGATGGACAGAGCTTCGAGGAGATCGAGGCGATGGGGCTGGAGGGGTGGCTGTCCGGGATCAGGGACGACCTTCGCGCCAAGACGTACAGACCTGAGCCGGTGCGGCGGGCGATGGTCCCAAAGCCCGGCGGCGGCGAACGACCGCTCGGCATCCCGACGATCCGGGACCGGGTGGTGCAAGGCGCCGTCAAGCTCGTGATCGAACCGATCTTCGAGGCCGATCTCGAGCCCAGTGCCTATGGCTACCGACCGAAACGCTCTGCGGGCGATGCCGTCCAGGCGGTCCACAAGCTTCTCTGTCGCGGCTACACGGACGTGGTTGACGCGGATTTGTCCAAGTACTTCGATACGATTCCCCATGCGGAACTGATGCAATCGGTTGCGCGCCGGATCGTCGATCGCAACGTCCTGCGCCTGATCAAATTGTGGCTCAAGACACCGGTCGAGGAGACCGACGGGGATGGCAAGCGGCGCATGACGGGCGGCCGGGGGAGCACACGGGGAACCCCGCAAGGCGGGATTGTTTCGCCGCTGCTCGCCGCGCTCTACATGAACCGCTTTCTGAAGTACTGGCGGATCACCGGGCAGGGCACAAGGTTCCGCGCCGAGGTGGTGAACTATGCCGATGACCTTGTCATCCTCAGTCGCGGACACGCGAGGGAGGCCTTGGTCTGGACGCGGCAGGTGATGACCCGGCTGGGACTGACCCTGAACGAGGCCAAGACCAGCGTCCGCGATGGCCGCAAGGAGAGCTTCGACTTCCTGGGCTATAGCTTCGGCCCGCAGCGCTTTCGCAAGGATGGCCACTGGTATCTGGGGGCGAGCCCGTCCAGGAAGAGCGTGGCTCGGCTCAAGCTGAAGGTCCGAGGGCTCCTGCGGCCCGGCAACCAGGCACCCTGGCCCGAGGCGCGACCAGCTGAACAGCGTGCTGCGCGGCTGGCCGCACTACTTCGGCTACGGGACGCGCCTGCCGGCCTATCGAGCGGTCGACAATTACGTCTATGAGCGCGTGCGGCATTCTCTGGTCAGGCGTCACAAGGTGCCGTCGCGCGGCACCACGCGGTTCTCTGCTGGGACCGTGTTCGGGGATCTCGGCGTGCTTCGGCTGCGCCGGGTTCATCTTGGCCCCCCGCCGTGTGCCCCGGGATGAAGCCAGTCGGAAAGCCGGATGCGGGAAATTCGCACGTCCGGCTTGATGAGCGGGGAAGGGAAACGGAGTGATGCCAATGCGGTACAAACCACCGCGCCCTTCCTCGACTCTACTGCTTTCACTACCCGGTGCCTGGGGCAGTTTAATCTCGAAACAGGCGCCGTTGGCGATGTTCATGGCGGAAAGCTGCCCGCCCATGGCGCCGATAATACCTTGAGCGATGGATAACCCCAAGCCGGTTCCTTCGCCGACCACCTTCGTGGTGAAGAACGGATCAAAAATCTGATCCAGGTCCTTCGATGCGATGCCCATACCATTGTCGGAAACACGGACCGTGATCGGCGCTTCCGAGCCGTTCGTGCGGACCTCGACGTCCACCTCCCCCGTTCGAGGCGCCTTTGGATCGTGCTTTCGCCGCTCCTTGATGGCGTCCCTCGCATTGTTCAAGAGGTTCAGCAACACATGCTCCAGCTGGTTTGGGTGACCCTTCACCATCAAAGGGCCGTCGGGCAGTTGGGTGCGCATTTGAATGTTGTCGATGTCGAACTGGTCCCGAACCAGCTCGATGGATTGGTTGACGGCGGCCTCCAGATCGAAGAGTTCCACCCGCTCCTTGTCGATATGGCTGAACATTCGAAGGTGGTTGATGATGTCGCCCATCTTTTCGGATTGCTGCGCGATGCGCTCCAATTTTTCTTCCGTGAAGTCCGGATCCAGCGTGCGCTCCTTCCGGCGGATCAGCGCGTTTTCCGCGGCCATCCGGATGACGTTCAGGGGCTGGTTCAGCTCATGGGCGATGCCGGCCGCCATCTGGCCGAGGGTGGCCAGCTTGGACGTCTGTAACAGCTGGATCTGGATGGCCTTTTGCTCGGTGATGTCGCGGACGGTCGCGATGTGGATCTCCTCGCCTCCATAGGTCACGTTGCTTGTCGCGACATCCGCCAGAAACGTCGAGCCGTCCTTTCGCTTGGCGACGAGTTCGCGGGCGGAAGTCGCCGTTCCCCATTTCCACGAATCGCCGGAAACCGGCAGTTGGGACGAGGCGTCGATGTTGTACTCGGCCGGGATGCAATCACCGAAGAAGGACTTCCCGATCGTTTCCTTCGCCGTGTAGCCGAACATGTTTTCGATGACCGGATTCGCCGACTTGATGCGGCCTTGGGCGTCGATGGTGACGATGCCATCGAACACGTTGTCCATGATCGCGCGGATGCGCTGTTGCAAGGTGAGGACGTTGATGAAACTTTCGCCGACGCGCAGGCCCGCGAAGAAGATGACGACGCTATAGACGGCGACCATCGCCGCCATCGTCTGCTCTACCGGCTCGCCGGTGAGGAAAAGCCGGATCCCGATCACCGGCAGGCTCAGCAGGAAGAACGCCTGAAAGGCCGGCATGTATTGGCCGGAAACGGCCAGCGCCCTGGTCGCCATGCCTCCGATGACGAAGAGAAGAAAGGTCTGCAGATACGGATTGTCGGGGACGAAAAGAAAAAAACCAGCAAGGCCCCACATGAGGCCGTTCGCACCCGAGATAAACGTCAACCCATTTGCCCATCGCCGCACATTCGCAACCTCGATCGCCGTCGTTTGGAAACGCATCCAAAGCCCGAGGCGTGAACTGGAAACGATGAAGACGCCGATCAGCCAATAGGCAAGGGTCTGGTTTGCGATGTGCCCCAAAGCACGAAGACGACGAGGGTGGAAACGATGAAGTTCGTCAACACCGCAAGGGGAACCCCCCGGTAGGCGAGAGGGATCAGCGTGGTGAGGAGTTGGTCGGAAGAACGGGGATGGGGCATGACTTCGCGCGTGATGGCTCGGCAAGGCTTACTGCATTCTCAAGGCGAACCGACCTTGAGTTTACCCCAAAACGGACGGGATGAAAGCGAAGCTTAGCCGCCCAAGAGCCGGGCGCCCATGGGCTGGGCGTCCGCGCCGATGGCGCGCGGGAGTGTGATCTCGAATCGCGTGCCGATCGGCCCGTTCGCGACGGTGATTTCGCCGCTCATGGCCGTCACGATGCCATGGACGATGAACAACCCAAGGCCCGAAACCTTGCCGCCTTCCTTCGTCGTGAAGGAAGGGTCGAAGACCCGGTCCAGATTCTCAGGGAGAATGCCGAGGCCATCGTCTTGGATCACGATCCGTACCGTTTGTTTGTCCTGGCTGGTGCGCACCCGAATCGTGATTTCGCCCTTTTGCGGCACGCCTTGCTCCTCGCGCCACCGTTCCAGAATCGAATCCCTCGCGTTGTAGAGCAGGCTAAGCAGCACCTGCTCGAGCCGGCTCACGCTTCCCTTCACCGATACGGGCTTGTTGGGAATTTCAGTCGCGATCCGGATATTTTCCAAGGCGAATGGGTTTTCGATAAGCTGCACGGCCCGTTCGACAATCCAGCTCACATAGAAGCGTTCCGTCCGATCGCTGTCCTCTCGGCTGAACACGCGCAGGTGGTTGATCGTTTCCCCCATTCTTTCGGACTGCTCGGCGATCACCCGGAATTTGCCGTAGGCGAATTCTGGGTCCACGTTCCCGACCTCTAGGCGCAACAGGACATTTTCCGCCGCCATCCGGATGACGTTCAGCGGCTGGCTCAGTTCGTGGGTGACGCCTGCCGCCATTTCACCGAGGATGCCGAGCTTCGATGCCTGGAGCAGTTGGACATGAAGCTCCTTCTGCTGGGTGATGTCGCGCACGACCGCGATTCGCACCTCTTCTCCGCTATACATCATTCGGCTCATGACGAGGTCGACATAAAAGATCGAACCATCCTTGCGAAGTGCGACGTTCTCGCGGATCGAGCTGGCCGCGTTCAGATTTTGCAGGCTGGCGGTGAGACCACCTCCGGAGGGACCGCTGGTTTCGCAGCTCATCGGAACGAAGGCCTCGAAGAAGGGCAAGCCGATGCATTCTTCTTCCGTGTAGCCAAACATCTGGGTGACGGCCGAGTTGACGGACTGGATGCGACCGTCCTCGTCAATGGTGACGATGCCGTCAAAGACGTTGTCGATCGTCTCCTGCAGCCGTTCCTGCTCTTCGCGAGCCGCATCCTCCGCCAGCCGCTCCGCGGTGATGTCCGTGGCCACGCCGCGATAGCCGATGAAGCGATCGCCGTCTTCGAACAACGGCTTGCCACTCATCTGGAAATAGTGGTTCCCGCCCGTCGGTGTCGGATAATGGCAGACGAAGTTTCGGAAAGGGCGCCGATGGGCAAGGTCATCCTGCAGTTGTTTCCAGTCTTTCGGATCGGACCGGTATTGCAGAATTTCATTCGGTTGCTTGCCGAGTAGAACGGCAGGGTTGAGGCCACCCGTTTTTGTCATCTGCCGGGAGATATAGGAAAGCCGAAGCTCGACATCCATCTCCCAGAACCAGTCGGAACTCACCTCGGCGAAATCCTGAAATTGAATCGCGGCTGCGTCGCGCCCCAGTTCAAGCGCAATGACGTCGGCGAAGGATTTTCCGATGCGATGGCTCAAGACCAGCATGACGGCGAGGTAGAGCCCGATCAACACCCCCATCGTCAGGTAGAACGGATCGCCGACCATGGCGACACGAAACTCCAACGGCAAAGCGGCGGTCAGCACAAAGGCATAGAAAGTCGGCGCGTACTGGCTGGAGGTGGCCAGCCGCACCGGCCGCCATGCCGCCGAGAACGAGAATGATGAAGACTTGAAGGAAGGGACTGTCCGGGAGGAAAAAGACGACGCCGGCGGCCCCCCACACGATGCCCGAGGCGCCGGCGCTGAGCACGAGAAGGTTGGCCCATAGCCGCGCGTTCGACGGCGTCATCGGCGTCCGCCGCTGCCGTTGCCAAAGCATGAGACGCGCCGCCGAAACGAGGAGGATGCCGCCAAGCCAAGTGGCCAGCGTCGCCGGTACGATCTCGGTGTATAGAAAGCCCACGACGAGCGCCGCGACGACGGCGTTCATGAGCGCCATCAGTGGCAGGCCGCGGTAAACGGGCGCCAGGACGGATGTCAAAAGTTGTGCGTGCGTGGGCTTCACGAAACCATCCTTGGCCGGCGTGGCCAATGGCGGCGGGAGATGGACGAATTTCTACGAGAACATGATTAGAGATTCGTAAATTTCTGACCGTAACCGGAAGGCGTTAATCTTTATGTTCTAGGAGGTTCGGCGGAAATTCAGTGCCTGCGTGTGCAGGCGGGTTAATCCTTTGGGGGGATCTTCGGCGGGCTTAAGGATCCAGCGCGGCCAGGCCGCCCCTCTTAACCCGACGCGGCCAGGTTCTCCCGGTTCATCCCTTCCGTCTTCTGACGCAGCGTCTCGAGCAGCCCGTCGATGCCGTTCGCCGAGCGCTGGATGACGGTGGAAAACTCGTTTCGGTGGGTCAGCACCATGCTCAAGCCTTCGACGGCGACGTCGATGACCTTGAAGCCATCATTTGGCCGGTGCACCCGCCAGTCGACGCGCACGGGCGCCGCTGAGTCTCGAACAATCCGGGTGTAGACGATCGCGTCTTTATCGCCATGCAGTCGCACCTCGTTTACCTCGAAGATTTCGCCTTCGTAGCCCTTGAAGCGGTTGGCGTTGGCCAGCACGATGTAGTCCTCCAAGAGGGCTTGGAATTCCTGCCGTTGTGCCTCCGTCGCCTGGGGCCAGTAACGCCCAAGCACGAAGCGGGTGATGGTCGGCAGGTCGAAGTTTTCACGGAAGAGTTTGCGGAACCGTGCCTGGCGGACTGAATCTTCGAGCTCCGGTTCGGTCAGGGTGTTGATGGCCGTCGCTCCAAGACCATCGACGAAACTCGATGCCTTTTCGGCATCGACGGCCGCCACCGGCCTTCCCGCAAGCGCGAGAACGATGACCAAAAACAAAAACAGACAAGAACGAAAAAGACGACTCAACGGCATCATTCCTGGCGCGACCTTCGCGCTTCCTCCTGGTAGTGGGACTCCCTCAATGCCTCCCGGCTCGCAAGGCCCGACCGCCTCGGTCGGACCGTATAGATTACGCAGCACCGCAGAGAAATCAACTGCCTTCAAAACCACGGCTTCCCTACATCTATCCCCTAAAACTTGCCGTTTGCTTAAAGCGCTGCGCGCCTCTCAGGCGCCTGGCAAGTTCTACTTGATAAAGACATAAAGATATATTTATATATATGGCCAATGGCTGATTCCAGCCCGACGAAACGCCTTTAAGGGGGCGAGATGGTAAAGCGTGCGCAATTGCTGGCGGGGCTGCGCTCGGCGGCGGAACCGACCCGGCTTCGTCTGCTCGCCCTTTGTGCGGCCGGCGAGCTTACGGTCAGCGAGCTCACCCAGATCCTCGGCCAAAGCCAGCCCCGGGTCTCGCGCCACCTGAAACTTTTGACCGATGCCGGCCTGCTCGAGCGCTCACCAGAAGGAAGCTGGACCTTCTACCGGCTGGCCTCCGATGGCGAGGGGGCGGAACTTGCGCGGCACCTGGTCTCCCTTCTCAACGCCGATGCCGAGCTTCGCCGTGACCGCGACCGCTTCGCCCATGTGAAACACGGCCGCGCGAAGGCGGCGGCCAATTACTTCCGGCAGAACGCCGCCGAGTGGGAAACGCTCCGCTCCCTCCATGTGGCGGAGACGCAAGTCGAGGAAGCGATGCTGATGCTTGGCCTCAAGGGGCTTGCGAAGACGCGTCGGCGAAACCTGCTCGACATCGGCACCGGCACCGGCCGCATCCTCGAGGTCTTTGCACCGCACTTCGAACGCGCGCTTGGCATCGACCTCTCGCGCGAGATGCTGGCGATCGCCCGGGCGCGGCTCGAAAAGACGCATCTCGACCATTGCCAGGTGCGTCAGGCGGACATGTACCAGCTTCCCCTGCCGGATCGCGCCTTCGATCTGGTGACGATTCACCAGGTCCTCCATTATGCGGACCGCCCGGCGGACGCGATCCGTGAGGCGGCCCGCGTGCTGAGACCCGAGGGCCGGCTCGTCATCGTCGATTTCGCGCCCCATGATCACGAAGCGTTGCGAAAAGTGCACGCCCATCGCCGCCTGGGCTTTCGGAACGACGAGATCCAGGCCTGGCTCAAGGCCGCGGGGCTCAAGCCCGGCCTTCAGAAAACCCTGCCGGGCAAGCCGCTCACGGTAGCCCTTTGGCGCGCCGCCTCGCGCGCCGGGGCAGGCGCAAGTGAGGGGAGGGCGGCATGACGCGACCGTCGGTCATGCAAACGCCGCCGCTCCCATTCGCGCTCACCAATGCGCCGGCGCCGAAGCTTTCCTTCGAGTTCTTCCCGCCGAAGACGGAAGAAATGGCGGCCAAGCTCTGGGCCGCCGTCCTGCGCCTGGCGCCGCTTCATCCGCGCTTCGTCTCGGTGACCTACGGGGCTGGCGGTAGCACCCGCGAGCGCACCCACCAGACGGTGACCCGCATCCGCCACGAGACGGACCTGGAACCCGCCGCCCACCTCACCTGCATCGCCGCCACCCGCGACGAGGTCGATCACGTTGCCCGCAGCTATTGGGAATCCGGGATCCGGCATGTCGTGGCGCTGCGCGGCGATCCGCCGGAAGAAGTCGAGCGCTACGCCCCGCACCCGGGCGGCTACCCTTACGCGGTCGACCTCGTCGAAGGCTTGAAACGGGTCGCCGATTTCGAAATTTCCGTCGCCGCCTATCCGGAGACCCACCCGGAAGCGCCCAATGCTGACGCTGATCTCGAGAATCTGAAACGTAAAGTGGATGCGGGCGCGGCGCGTGCGATCACCCAGTACTTCTTCGACGTCGACGTCTATTTCCGTTTTCTGGACCGCGTGCGCGCCGCCGGGATCACCGTGCCGGTCGTGCCCGGCATCATGCCGGTCTCGAACTTCGCCCAGATCGTGCGCTTCAGTGCGATGTGCGGCACGACGGTTCCGGCCTGGCTCTACGACCTCTTCGAGGGACTCGGTGACGACCCGGAGACGCGGAAACTCGTCGGCGCGGCGGTCGCCGCCGAACAGTGTCGGCTCCTGCAGGCCCGGGGCATCGATGAATTTCATTTCTATACGCTCAACCGGGCGGATCTCACTTACGCGATCAGCCACGTCCTTGGCGCGCGCCCGACGTCGGAAGCGCCGGAAGAAGGAAAGGGCGAATGACGGGTCGGAACCTTACGCGCGAACTCCGCCGTCTTCTCGACCAGCGCATCCTCCTTCTCGACGGGGCGATGGGGACGATGATCCAGGGCTATGGGCTGGACGAAGCGGGCTATCGCGGCGAACGCTTCCGCGACTCCTCCAGGGACCTGAAAGGGGACAACGATCTCCTTTCGCTCACCCAGCCCGACATCATCCGCGAGATCCACACCGCCTATTTGGAGGCCGGCGCCGACATCGTCGAGACGAATACCTTCAACGCGACGGCGATCTCCCAGGCCGATTACGGGCTGGAGGCCATCGTCTACGAGCTTAACCGCGAAAGCGCCCGGCTCGCCCGCGAGGCGGCGGATGCGCTTACCGCGAGGACGCACGCGAAGCCGCGTTTCGTGGCCGGCGTGTTGGGGCCGACGAACCGCACGGCCTCCATCTCGCCGGACGTGAACGATCCGGGCTTTCGCAACGTCACCTTCGACGCGCTGGTGGCGGCCTATACGGAGGCGACCCGCGGGCTGATCGACGGCGGCGCCGACCTGCTGCTCATCGAGACCGTGTTCGACACGTTGAACGCAAAGGCGGCAATTTACGCGGTCCTTGAGGCCTTCCTTGACCCGGACCGCGTGCGCCCGGTGATGATCTCCGGCACCATCACGGATGCGTCCGGGCGCACGCTCTCCGGCCAGACCCCGGAGGCCTTCTGGAATTCCGTCGCCCATGCCGAGCCGCTGCTCGTCGGTTTCAACTGCGCGCTCGGCGCCAAGGAACTGCGCCCCCACGCCCAGGAAATTTCGCGCATCAGTGGCACCTATGTGAGCACCTATCCGAACGCCGGTCTTCCCAATGCGTTCGGCGGTTACGACGCGACGCCGGACGAGATGGCTGGCCAGTTGCGGGAATTCGCGGAAAACGGCCTCGTCAACCTCGTCGGCGGCTGCTGCGGGACGACGCCCGAGCACATCGCCGCCATTCAGGAGGCGGTGCGGGACGTGGCGCCCAGGCGCTTGCCCGAAATCGAGAAACGCTGCCGGCTAAGCGGGCTCGAGCCGTTGACGCTCGGCCCCGTGACCGGCTTCGTGAATGTCGGCGAGCGCACGAATGTCGCGGGCTCGGCGCGCTTCGCCAAGCTCATCCAGGAAGAAGATTTCGAAACCGCTCTCGCTGTGGCGCGCGCCCAAGTCGAAAACGGCGCCCAAGCCATCGACGTGAACATGGACGATCCGATGCTGGATGCCGTCGAAGCGATGCCCACCTTCCTGAACCTGGTGGCGTCGGAGCCGGACATCTCGCGGGTGCCGGTCATGGTCGATTCTTCGAAATGGGCGGTCATCGAAGCCGGCCTCAAATGCGTCCAGGGAAAAGGCGTCGTGAATTCGATCAGCCTGAAGGAGGGCGAGGCGGCCTTCGTCGAGCAGGCGCGGGCGATCCGCCGCTACGGGGCAGCCGTGATCGTCATGGCGTTCGATACGAAAGGCCAAGCCGATAGCCAGGCACGGATGGTCGAGATCTGCACGCGCTCCTACCGCATCCTCACCGAGCAAGTAGGCTTCCCGCCGGAGGACATCATCTTCGATGCGAACGTCTTTCCGGTCGCCACCGGGATCGAGGAACACCGGAACTTCGCCTGCGATTACATAGGCACCGTCCGCGAGATCAAGGCGACGCTCCCCCATGCCTTGACCAGCGGCGGGGTCAGCAACGTCTCGTTTTCGTTTCGCGGCAACGACGCCGTGCGCGAGGCGATGCACGCCGTCTTCCTCTACCACGCCGTAAAGGCCGGGATGGACATGGGGATCGTGAACGCGGGTCAGCTCGCCGTCTATGAAGAGATCGCACCGGAGCTGCGCGAGCGCCTCGAGGACGTGATCCTGAACCGAAAGGCGGACGCGACGGAACGCCTGCTTGAGATCGCCGTCACGGTCGAGGGCGGGGTCCGGGAAAAGACCGAGGACCTCGCCTGGCGGAACACCTCCGTCGAGGAACGGCTTGCCCATGCGCTGGTCAAGGGAATCACGGATTACATCATCGAGGATACGGAGGAGGCGCGCCTGCTCAAAGACCGTCCCATCGAGGTCATCGAGGGGCCGCTGATGGACGGGATGGGCATCGTCGGCGACCTCTTCGGTTCCGGAAAGATGTTTCTGCCCCAGGTCGTGAAAAGCGCCCGCGTCATGAAACAGGCGGTCGCCCATCTCACGCCCTTCATCGAGGCGGAAGGCGAGGGTGGCGCGAAGGCCAAGAAAGCCAAGATTTTGCTCGCTACCGTGAAGGGCGACGTCCACGACATCGGCAAGAACATCGTCGGCGTCGTTCTTCAGTGCAACAACTTCGAGGTCATCGACCTCGGCGTCATGGTGTCTTACGCGAAGATCCTGGAGAAGGCGAAGTCAGAATCGGTCGACCTCATCGGGTTGAGCGGCCTGATCACGCCTTCGCTCGAGGAAATGATGACGAACGCGAAGGAGATGGAGCGCGAAGGCCTCGCCATTCCGCTGCTCATCGGAGGTGCTACGACGTCGAAGGCCCATACGGCGGTGAAGATCGCGCCGAACTACCGAGGTCCGACCGTCCACGTGCTCGATGCCTCGCGCGCCGTCGGCGTGGTCAGCAACCTTACGAGCGCCACGCGAAAGGACGATTTCGTAGGTTCCGTGCGGACGGAATATGAAGAAGTGCGCGCCCGCTACGCCACGAAGGTCAAGCGCGGGCCCGGTTTAAGCTTGGCGCAAGCGCGCGCCGCAAAGGTCCGGATCGATTGGGCGGGTGCCGCGCCTCCGAAACCAAGCTTCCTCGGGCTTCAGGCGTTTAACGCCTATCCCCTTTCGGAACTCGCCACCCGCATCGACTGGACGCCGTTCTTCCAGACCTGGGAGCTCGTCGGCAATTACCCCGCCATCCTCGAAGATGAAAAAGTAGGCGAGGCGGCGCGTCAACTCTTCCAGGACGCGAAAGCCATGCTGGCGCGCATCGTTGAGGAGAAATGGTTGACCGCGAAGGGCGTCTTCGGTTTCTTCCCGGCGAATGCGGTCGGCGACGACGATGTCGAGCTTTACACGGACGAATCGCGGGAGGTGGTCAGCACGACCTTCCGCTTCCTGCGCCAGCAGATGAAGAAATCGGGTCCGCGCGCCAATTTCTGTCTCGCCGACTTCGTCGCGCCGAAGGAAAGCGGCGTGCCTGACTATCTCGGCGGCTTCGCCGTCACGTCCGCGCACGGGATCGAGGAAAGGCTTAAGCAGTTCGAGCGCGCCCACGACGACTTCAGCAGCATTCTTCTGAAATCGCTCGCCGATCGCCTGGCGGAGGCCTTCGCCGAACGCCTGCACGAACGCGTGCGCAAGGAATTCTGGGCCTATGCGCCGGACGAGGATTTTGAGAACGCCGCCCTCATCAAGGAGGCCTATCGCGGCATCCGGCCGGCGCCGGGCTACCCGGCCTGTCCGGACCACAGCGAAAAAACCATTCTTTTCAACCTATTGGAAGCACCCGCCCGGGCGGGAATCCGGCTCACGGAAGGCTTTTCCATGCTGCCCGGCGCGTCCGTCTCCGGCTTCTACTTCGCCCATGAAGAGGCGCAATATTTCGGGGTGGGGCGCATCGGGCGCGATCAGGTGAAAGACTATGCGGCGCGAAAAGGGGTCGGCGTCACGCAAGCGGAAGCCTGGCTTGCTTCGAACCTGGCTTATGTGCGCGATTGATTATTCGCTATAGTCGAAAGAGAGTGCGAGAATATTGACTTGGGTTAGAAAGATAAGAAACTCTTCGTAAGGAACTGTCCCTCTCATTGAATGCAATGGATTGAGGGTTCCACTTCACGGGTACTGACCGTGATTCGGGTCGAATAGAGCATAGGTATTTGTGGCGACCGAGAAATGACAAACCTTCTGCTTGTCATCATTTTGTTCGTTTTACTGACGGGGTTTGGATTCTTAGTCCCAGTACTTTGGTTTTTAGCTGCCCTATTCGGTTTGTGGCTTGTTTTGTGGGCGCCGGTAGGGCTTGGCCAAGCCTTAGGCAAGGTCGGAGAAGGACTCGTCTGGCTTCTGGGATGGGTTTTCCGACCACTCGATAGATTTCTGGAATAGATTTCCCAACCAGTTAGGGTTGCGTATCAACAATGGCGCGGTCGAATGTACTAGGGGTTCGTTGCATTACTGATTGGTAGCTCCATCTATCTTGCATTTACCGTGCCTATCTCGCTCGCCGTAGTACCGCTTATATTTGCTGCGGTGTTCGCGTTGTTTGGTCTTGTTGGTTATCTAGATACTCGAGCCGCGAAGAAACGATATGCTAGAACGCATGACGAGGACTTAAACAATACATGAGCTACTTATTGGCCATCTCCGGCTTGTTCGTTTTCTAGGTCATATCGAGAACGCAATATGTTGATGATTTCCTGTCCGTCTCGTTGCAGTCGTTCATTCAATTTTATGTATGCTTTGAGGAAGATTTTCTTATCCGGAGACTCAAATTCCATGTAGCCTTGGGGATGCTTTCCCAGAGTTCGCTCCTTTCCTCTCTCCTCGTTTTTTAACCAGTAAAACTTGGTAATCTTCTCCACAATTTTTGCTTCCAAAAGTCCCAAGTTAGGAGCAGCGGCTTCGTATACATTGAAAAGTCGTTCAGGGGGTTCGTCGATTGGTTTCCAGGCCTTCTTATCTAAATCGCTTAGAAGACTTTTGAGGTATTCCGTGTTCTGAAATTCTATGATCGCCGAAATTTCTCCCACAAAGGCCGCTGCCAAACTGACCCTAGTCTAGTCCCGATCTTTAATCTCCAAGTAATATGTACCTAAAAATGCCGTTATGGCACCAACCGCGGCACCTATTAGGGCGCTGAGCAGTTGAGATGTTAGTACCCAATCAAAAAAGCGTTTCATAGGTCAGACCAAATCACCTGTGAGCACTTCTGATTTTCTCTTGCAGGAATGGCAACCCGATCCTTCACTGACAAAGACGATTTGCCCGTGGCAAGTCGGTAGGCATAGGGCGGTTTCGATAGCGAAGACAAAAGCACCAGAACTCATCATACCATTCGAACGCCCTCCCACTTTCTTGCCGAAATGCATTTTCGTCTGAATTGTCAATTCTCACGAACTGTGTAGCGAGTGTAAGAGGCTCACAGACCCGAAAAAGCAATCGTATCCTTTCCATGTCGGCAATTATTGCATAAGCCTTCTCTCCCAAATATCCCGCTTCATACAATTGGTAGGCGCGTCGATAGAAGTTGTTAATTAAGCGGCGGGCATCATGTACTGGGACTGCTACTTGGCCATTTACTCGGACCCATCTCATATATTTTTCAGCCGCCGCGAATTCTTCCCCTTCTGGATTTTCACGATGAGCGGCCATTCTTTGTAGCGAGGGGAGTGGATCGGGATTTAATGATTGATTCGGTTCGCGCTCAAAGCGGTCAAGAAGGCGCATTGCACTTTCGAATTCGGAGCTTCCATATTGTTGTTGAAACGGCAGTAAAATATTCGTTTCTGAAGACTTACGGGCCATTCGTACGGACTGCACACTCACCCATAAAGCGAGAGCCGCAATTACAATTGCGATAGTCTCTCCTGGAATTTCTAAAACCCACTGCCAAAGTTTCTGAAGGAGTGTTTGAGAAGCCACGGTCAAAGCATCTGCCTTAACATCCATCGTTCCTTCTCCAGACCCGAAAACTCATTTTATGGCGAGTTCAGCGCTCTGCACGTGCTAATAGCTTGGACCACGGTTATATCATCTACGTTTTCAACGTGTTCCAATATTCGCTATAGTCGGCGGGCACGCGAAAAGGAGAGCCCATGGACGCCGCCGTCACCCCGACGCCGTTTTGCGAGTTTCGCAGCCAAGTCGAGGAAAACTGGCTCGACTTCAACGGCCACATGAACGTCACCTACTACACGCGGGCCTTCGACGATGCGACGGAGCTCTGGTGGGCCTTCATCGGCGTCGGGCCGAAATACGTGAAGGCCCATGGCCGTTCCGTCTTCGCGGTCGAATCCCACGTCGTCTACAAGCGCGAACTTCGTGTCGGCGATCCCCTGCACGTCACGACCCGGCTGCTCGGCTTTGATCCGAAACGCATCCACCTTTTCTTCGAACTCCACCAATCCAAGAAAAATTATCTATCGGCGACCCAGGAACTGATGGCCATCCATGTCGACATGGCGGAACGTGCCGCGATGCCGTTCCCGGATGACGTGCTCGCGCGATTGGAAGACATCCGGAAGGCCCATTCGACGCTGCCCATTCCGGAACAGGCGGGCCGGCACATTGCGCTGAAAGGCAAGCATGCGCGCACGTCCGGATAGGCGTTGAGAATGGCCGGGCTCCAGGACAGCTTCCGCACCTCCCTCGTAAGGCTCAGTCGGCTTACCCGCAACGATCAAGTCGTGCTTTCCATCCTTGCCGTCGTCATCGGGGCGGTGACGGCGGTCGGTGCCATCGGCTTTCGGGAACTCATCCACTTCTTTCATCGTGTCTTCTTCGGGGCCGGACCGGACAGCTTAAGTGCCGCCGCCGCCGGCCTTCACTGGTGGCAGGTGCTCCTGGTGCCGACGCTGGGCGGTTTGGCCATCGGGCTCTTCGTCCGCTACGTCCTGCCGGGGAGAAAGCCCTTGGGCGTCGCCCAGGTCATCGAGGCGACCGCCTATCACGGCGGGCGCATGCCGTTCCTGGCCGGCCTGGGGGCGGCGTTTACGTCGGCCGCCTCGATCGGCGTCGGCGGGTCCGTCGGACGGGAAGGGCCGGTCGTCCATCTGGGTGCTACCCTTGCCGCCTACACGGTGGAGCGCCTGCATTTGAGCCGGTCGCTGCTGCTCACGCTGTTGGCTTGCGGGGTGGCCTCGGCGGTTGCCGCCTCGTTCAACGCGCCGATCGCCGGCGTCTTCTTCGCGCTCGAGGTCATCCTCGGCCACTACGCGCTTCGGGCCTTTGCGCCCATCGTCATTGCGTCCGTCACCGGCACGATCATCTCCCGCATCCATTTCGGCGATTTCCCGGCCTTCGTCGTGCCGGACTACATGATCGTTTCCTTCCTCGAATTTCCGGCCTTCGCGATTCTCGGCGCACTCAGCGCGCTGGTGGCCCTGCTCTTCATCCATGGGATCTTCCTCGTCGATGGGACGTGGAAACGGATCCCTTTGCCCGCCTGGGCGCGGCCGGTGCTCGGCGGCCTTGCGCTCGGCGCCATCGCGCTCATCTTTCCGCAAGTGCTTGGCGTCGGTTACGGGGCGACGAACGCGGCGCTCAACGAGTCGCTGGGCTTGACCCTTCTCATCGCCCTTCTCGTCGCGAAGACGGCGGCGACGGTGCTCTGCTTGGGCAGCGGCTTTGGCGGCGGCGTGTTCAGCCCGTCCCTTTTCCTGGGCGCCATGCTTGGCGGTGCCTTCGGCATCATCGCCGCCAGCGTCTTTCCGGAATATGGCTCGACCCACGGCGCCTATACGATTGTTGGCATGAGCGCGGTGGCAGCGGCCGTGTTGGGCGCGCCCATTTCGACGATCCTCATCGTCTTCGAGTTGACGGGAAGCTACGAGATTACGATGGCCGTGATGGTGGCGACGGTCATCGCCACCGTGATCACGCGGGAGGCCGGGGTCAAATCCTTCTTCTTGCGCCAGCTCGAGAGGGAAGGCCTGAAGCTGGACGTGGGCCGCCTCGAGGGCCTGCTTCGGGGCATTCCGATCCGCCAGGTAATGCAAACGGACTATCCTTTCGTCGGTGCCGTCGCCCCTGTCGCCGAGATCCGCGAGAAGCTGAAGGAAACCATGGGCGGCGAGGTTTACGTCGTCGGCTCCTCGGGCCGCTTCCTCGGCGCCATCGCGCTGAACGACCTCGGCGAAAGCGCCTTCGACCCCTCGATCGACGCGCTTTTGAACGCCGTCGATCTGCTGCACCGCCATCCGATGGTGCTGGAGGCGGGCGACGATCTGGAGAAGGGGATCAAGCTCCTCGAGGGCTCGGACGAACACAGCCTGCCGGTCGTCGATGACACCGACACGATGCGTCTGATCGGCGTCCTCTATGAGCAAGATGCGATCCGCGCCTACAATCAGGCCCTGCTGCACGCTCGCGCCGAGGAGCATGGAGAGGGTTGAGCCCAAATGGGGTATAAGTCCGCATGACGAATCTCGGTGTCGAAAATCAGGCGAGCGCGCCGGTGCCGAAATCATTACGCTTTTTCTTCAAACGAAATGAATTCAGTTGCCGGCGCCCGTTTGCGCGAGCAGCGGCAACGCGTCAGCCTTTTCTTCTTTTTTCTGCTTTCTCTTTGCTTGAAGCTTTCCCTCTCCCGGATGATCGGGGTGATCACCGATCAGTGGAAGGTACTTGCGCGGCAATGAAGCCACCGGCTCTGGCGTCGGCACAGGCGTCCGAACCGGCGGCATTAGTCCCAGCGGCCCCGGATCGGCTTTGTCTTTGAGTAGCTGCTGCCGAATTTCACGGGCCAGCACTTCGGTCAAAAGTGAAGGCACGGCATTGCCGAGCATCTTTTGCACGTTGGTCCTTCCGCAATCGAAGATCAGCCCATCAGGGAAGGTTTGCAACCTGCACATTTCCTGGATGGAAAGCTTGCGATTACACCAGTGGAAGGGACCAATCGCCGATCCGGGCTGCGCCTGAATCGTCCATGACGGCTGGTTCTTGGCCAGCTTCAGTAGGAAGCTCCAGTACCGTGTGCGCCACCCGAACAGCGACGAACCACCGCCACGGTTCGTATGCCATAGATAGTTCTGTCTCTCGGGAATCGTCGGAAGCAGATCAGCCCATTTTCCGCCAACCGCGAGGGACGGCTCGTTCGGCATACGCAGCAGATCGCCTATCGCATCCCAGGCGGTTCGATAGGATTCTCGGCATTCAAGCAGCCCGTTCTCACCCGCCTCCCCGTGCGTTGGTGCCAGAAACTGAAAAACGGTGCCATCCCGGCTACCGATCAGGAAAACGCGCTCCCGAATTTGCGGCACACCGTAATGAGCTGCGTTCAGCATTTTCCAGCTAACAGCGTATTGGGTTCCCGTTTCATGGTTGATCTGATCAATCCCTTCCAGCAGATGCCGCAATCCCTCATCCTTGTCCTTGTAGACAAGCCCATAGACATTCTCCAAAAGGAACGCCTTGGGGCGTGTGTCCCTCAGAACCCGGAGATAGCCCGTCAGCGTATCGGCGCGCGGATCATCAAGGCGCGACGCGTCTCCGTTCACCCAATAGGAGGATTTGGAAAAAGGCTGACACGGCGGCCCGCCAATTAGTACATCCGCTTCGCCAAGCTTTAGCCCAGCAGTTTCAAGAATTGTCTGCGAGCTAATCTCGTGAATGTCACCTTCCAGCAACCGCCATTCGGGCCGGTTGAGGCGCATTGTCCGGCATGCTACGGGATCTATTTCGACCGCCGCTACTGTCTCGAAGCCGGCCGCCTCAAACCCGAAATCGAGTCCGCCGACGCCGGTATAAAGGCTGATGGCCGTCAATTTGCGTGCCGTCACACGTTCCTCCTACAACTTCTCGAGCGGGTCAGCTTAATATGTTCCAAATTTAGAGTTACAGGGAAAGAGCTTGTATTGTCAATACAGTTTTGAGGGACACTTGCTACGGGTCAAGCTCCGGGAAGTCATGGAAGAACATCGCCGCCGGACGGGTGAGCGGATGACCTACGAGCTGTTGGCAAAGCGCACCGGCCTGTCACGCGCCACGCTCGAATCCCTCGCCACCCGGCCGATGTATAATACCCGCCTGAGCACAATCGAAAAGCTCTGCATCGCCCTAGGCTGCAAACCTGGTGACCTTCTCGAGCTGGCGGCCAACGAGGAAGGCGGTCCCCATGAAGATTAAAGACGACTGCGCCGCGGCTGTTTTCCGAGATGAAGCATCCGAGATCGCTTCCGGACCTGTCGATCAGGAGTGGCTCGAAAAGGTCGAGAAATTATCTTTGCTCTGCGAGAAAGGAGGCTCGAGAACCCATATCGCATTTCTCGGCACAGTCATGCTCGCAAAGGCCGTGGACCACAGGGCCGACCTCTTTGCGATCAAGCCGGAGCACGCACCCGACAATCCCAACGCCTTTTCGGCGCGCATACTCGCTGAGAACGTGCTTGTTCCCCTCGCTGCCGAATTCGGCGTCAGCCTCGGCGTTACCGGCAGGCAGCCCCTCAACAACCAGCCGTACTTCCGCATGACCCGCCTTGACGATGGCACGCCGGTCCGTCGCGGGAGCCGGACTGCCTTCGACTACATGGTTGGACTAGTCCGGGAACTTCAGGACATGCCCGACGAAGCCCCGGCGCGCGCGGCGCTGCGGGCTTTCATCGCCGTGCGCCGCCGCTATCAGCTCCGTTATACGCATCACGCGGATGAAGTCGAAATCACTGTGGACCGCCTAACCGCCGTCATTCGGCAGGTCGTCCAGGAGAATTCAGAAGGCGGACGCCGCGCTCAGGCTGTCGTTGCCGGTCTGATGGATGTCTTTGCTGGGACCGACCGGGTTGATAGTGGCCGCGTCAATGATCCCAGCCGCAAATATCCCGGCGATGTATGTGTCCGCTCCGCCGCTGATCCCGCTATCATCGAAAAAGCCATCGAGGTGCGCGACAAGCCGGTTTCCGTCTCCGACGTGCATATCTTCGCCAAGAAGTGCATCGATATGGCCGTACAAGAGGTTGCCTTAGTCATGGTTTCCGACCGCCAGAAACCTCTGGATGCTGCCGCACTTACGCAATGGGCCAATGGATTCGGCATTGGCCTCACCCTATTCCACGGATGGGACGACTTTGTGGACCAGGCCCTTTTTTGGAGCGAAATGCCCAAACCCGCTGCCGCCAGCTTGGCTGTAGGATTCATTCATCAGCGCTTCATAACCGTTGAGGCATCGCCGGCGGGAGTGTCGCTTTGGCAGTCTCTTGTTCAACAGTGAACTCGCCGGCAAGAACCGCCGCGTCAGCACCAAGCAGGAAAAATTGGGTATAAGAATGCATGACGAACCTTGATGTCGAAAATCAGGCCCGCGTACCGGTGCCCGCCCGCCGGGCCTACCTCGATGGTCTCAACCCGGAACAGCGCCAGGCGGTGGAAACCCTTGATGGCCCGCTGCTCGTGCTGGCCGGTGCCGGCACCGGCAAGACGCGGGTGCTGACGACGCGCATTGCCCACATCCTGCTCACCGGCCACGCCATCCCGGGGCAGATCCTGGCCGTCACCTTCACGAACAAGGCATCCCGCGAGATGAAGGAACGCGTCGGCGCCCTCATCGGCCGCGCCGTCGAAGGCCTTATGATCGGCACCTTCCATTCCGTCTGTGCCCAGATCCTAAGGCGCCATGCGGAACTTCTGGGCCTTCAATCCTCCTTCACGATCCTCGACATGGACGACCAGCTGCGCTTGCTCAAGCAGGTGCTCTCAGCGGCGAATCTGGACGAGAAACGCTGGCCGGCGCGCGTGCTTTCGAACCTGATCCAACGCTGGAAGGACCGCGGGCTCACGCCCGGTAAGGTATCGGCCGCACAAGCCTCCGAGTTTGCCGGCGGCAAGGGGCCCAAGCTTTACGCCCTTTATCAGGAACGGTTGAAGGCGCTCAACGCCGTCGATTTCGGCGATCTCATCTTGCATTGCCTGACCCTTTTCACGGAACACGAAGACGTGTTGCAGAATTGGCAGCGGCGCTTTCGCTACCTGCTCGTCGACGAGTACCAGGATTCGAACGTCGCGCAGTATCTCTGGCTTCGTCTTCTGGCGAAAGGAAGCCGGAATCTTTGCGTCGTCGGCGACGACGATCAGTCGATCTATGGCTGGCGGGGGGCGGAGGTCGGCAACATCTTACGTTTCGAAAAGGACTTTCCGGGCGCCAAGGTCATCCGGCTCGAACGCAACTACCGTTCGACCCACCATATCCTGGGTGCCGCCTCCGACCTCATCGCGAAGAACGCGGGCCGGCTTGGCAAGCGGCTGTGGACGGAGCACGAGGAAGGGGAAAAGCTTCTCTTACGCGGCGTGTGGGATGGCGAGGAAGAGGCCCGCCTGGTCGGCGAGGAGGTCGAGAACCTCCATCGCAAAGGCCATGCCTTGAACGAGATTGCCATTCTGGTCCGCGCCGGGTTCCAGACCCGCGAGTTCGAGGAACGCTTCGTCACCCTTGGCGTGCCCTATCGCATCGTCGGCAGCCTCCGCTTCTACGAGCGTCAGGAAATCCGGGATGCGATCGCCTATTTGCGGGTCCTCGTTCACCCCGGCGACGACCTCGCCTTCGAGCGCATCGTGAATACGCCAAAGCGTGGGCTGGGCGAGGCGACGCTTCAGACCGTCCATCGCTTGGCCCGCGCGAAAACGATATCGCTTAACGCGTCCGCCGCCCGGCTCGTGACGACGGACGAACTGAAACCCCGCGCCAGGCGCGCCCTTTCCGGCCTCATCGAGGACTTCGCTCGCTGGCGAAGCCTGCTCGACAACACGCCCCACGCCGCCCTTGCCGCCCTTGTGCTCGAGGAATCCGGCTACACGGAAATGTGGCAGAAGGATAAATCGCCGGCAGCACCTGGGCGTCTGGAGAACCTGAAAGAGCTGGTCGCCGCGTTAGAGGAATTCGAGACCTTGGGCGGCTTCCTCGAACATGTGAGCCTGATCATGGAGAACGAGGCTGCGGGCGGTGAGACCAGCGACATGGTCAGCCTGATGACGCTGCACAGCGCCAAGGGACTCGAATTCGACGCCGTCTTCCTGCCGGGATGGGAGGAAGGCGTGTTCCCCCATCAGCGCACGCTGGACGAAGAGGGCAATGCCGGCCTCGAAGAGGAACGGCGGCTGGCCTATGTCGGACTGACCCGGGCGCGCAAGCGCGTCTACCTTTCCTTCGCCGCGAACCGGCGGATTTACAATCAATGGCAAAGCAATATTCCCTCGCGCTTCCTCGACGAATTGCCGGCCGATCACGTCGAGGTGGACACGGAGACGGGCCTTTACGGCGGAGCCTATGGCGGCACGCCCGGCCTGCGCGAGACCGCAAGCGCCTTTCAGTGGGAGGCCGCGGACGGTTCTCACACGCGCCGCACACGTACGCTGAAAGGCCGGGCGCTGGAAGGCCGCACGCTGGAAGGAAAAGCGAGCGTCATTGCCAATGAACCGATGGTCCTCGTCGCAGGCTCCCGCGTCTTTCATCAGAAGTTCGGCTACGGCCTCGTGCTTAGCTCCGAGGGTGACCGACTCGAGGTTTCCTTCGACAAGGCCGGGCGGAAGAAGGTCATGGCAAACTTCGTGACCGAGGCTGGTTCAAAAGAGGGGAATGGGTGACCCCATGGCGAAGGGGTTGAAAACGAAGCCAACGCCCGATCGTTTGCCGGCGCTCCTCACCGAGGCAGGGATCGCGCAAAGCTCAGATGCGATCCGCGCGCTTGTTGCAGGCGTGGCGGCGGCCCCGCCAGGGATCGCGCCGGACGCTTGGCTTTCGCTGCTGCCCGCGCCGCCGACGCGCGGCCTTCGCGAAGCCCTGCTTGCCTTTGCGGCGGAAGCTCGCGCGGTCTTCGCGGCCGAGAAGGCCGCACCCGCAGGGCCCGAACGGCTGGATGCGTTACGGGCCGAACTTGCCCGCACCACCCTCGACGGTTTCCTGATCCCAAGGGCGGATGAGCATCAGGGCGAATACGTGCCGCGTGGCTCGGCCCGCCTTGCCTGGCTCACCGGCTTCACTGGCTCGGCCGGTTTTGCCATCGTGCTTGCGAATGAGGCGGCGATCTTCGTCGATGGGCGCTACGCGCTGCAGCTGCGCGAACAGCTCGCCACGGATCGTTTCACGCCGCTGCACGTGACCGAGCATCCGCCCCACGCCTGGCTCCGGGACGCGCTCAAGCCCGGCATGCGGATCGGCTTCGATCCTTGGCTGTTGACGCCTTCCGGCCTGAAGCCGTTTGCGCGTGCGTGCGAAGAGGCGAAGGCGGAACTCGTTGCTTGCGAGACCAACCCGATCGATCGCATTTGGCAGGACCGGCCTCCACCACCCATCTCCGCCGTTCGGCCCCACGACCTTCGCTTCGCGGGCCAGCCAAGCGAGGAAAAGCGGCGACAAATCGCCGCTGGCCTTAAAGGCGCGGATGCAGTCTTTCTTTCTGAGCCGGCAACGATCGCCTGGTTGCTCAACGTGCGCGGCGGCGATTTGTCCCACACCCCGCTGCCCCTTTCCTTCGCACTTCTTTACGAAGACGCGAGCCTTGACTGGTTCATCGATCCACGCAAATTGACCGAAGACCTGCGCGCGCATCTTGGGCCAAGCGTGCGCGTGAAGGGGCGGCCTGAATTGGCCGGAACCCTTGCCGGTTTAGGCGAACAAAAGCGTACCGTCCTCATCGATCCCGGCAACGTTCCGGCTTTCGTCGCTACGGAACTTACGGCAAAGGGGGCGAAGGTTAGGCAAGGGGCGGATCCTTGCGCGCTGCCGAAGGCCTGCAAGAACGCAACCGAGCTTCGCGGTGCGCGGGCCGCCCATCTTCGGGACGGGGCGGCGCTGGTTCGCTTCCTGGCGCTTCTTGGCGAGAAAGGCCCGAGGGGCGACTTGACGGAAATGTCCGCGGCCGATGCCCTCGAAGACTTCCGCCGCGAGTGCGAACACTTCCGGGGTTTAAGCTTCCCGACCATCTCCGGCGCCGGCGACCATGGGGCGATCGTGCACTACCGGGCGAGTTCGGAAACGGACCGCAGAATCGCGCCGGACATGCTCTACCTCGTCGATTCGGGCGCCCAGTATTTGGACGGGACGACGGACGTGACGCGCACCGTCGCCATCGGGTGTCCGACGGCCGAACAGCGCGACCGTTTCACGCGCGTGCTCAAGGGGCATATCGCCTTGGCCAAGGCCCGTTTCCCGGAAGGCACGACGGGCTCGCAATTGGATACCCTGGCCAGGGGCACCCTTTGGCAGGCGGGCCTCGACTACGATCACGGCACCGGCCACGGGGTGGGCAGCTATCTCGGCGTCCATGAAGGGCCCCAGCGAATCTCGAAACGCCCCGATCCGACGGCGCTTCGAGCTGGCATGATCCTTTCGGACGAGCCCGGCTACTACAAGACGGGCGCCTATGGCATCCGGATCGAAAGCTTGGTTGTCGTAATGAAAGTGGCGGAAGCGGTGACCGGCGAACGGCCGGTGCTCGGTTTCGAGGTGCTGACCCTGGCGCCCATCGACCGCGCGCTCATCGACGCCTCACTTCTGAACGCCGAGGAGGCCGCCTGGCTCGATGCCTATCACCATCGGGTCTGCGAGGAACTCGGGCCCCTTCTCGAAGCGGACGTGCGGGACTGGCTCAAAGCGGCGTGTGCTCCTCTCAAGGCTTAGGCCCCGCCTGATCGAGCCACGCCTGCTCGTCCAGGATCCGTAACCCTAATTCCTTTGCCTGCTTCAGCTTCCCTCCCGCTTGCGCGCCGGCGACGACGAGGTCGGTCTTCGAGGAAACCGAGCCCGCGACCTTCGCACCCAAGGCTTCCGCGCGGGCCTTCGCCTCGGCGCGGGTCATCGATCTAAGGTTGCCGGTAAACACGATCGTCTTGCCGGCGATCGCGGAAGTTTTTGCCGGCGCCGTGAAATCCTTGACGCGGACCGCCTCGGCGAGCTCGCTAAGCACGCGCTCGTTTTTCGGCTCGGCGAAGAAGCCGAGGAGATCGTCGGCGACGCTGGGCCCGATGCCGTCGATGTTGAGGAGGTCCCGATAGGCGGCATTCTCGCGGTCCTTGGCTTCCTGCATCGCCGTTCGCCAGTTCTCAAAGCTGCCGTAATTCTGGGCGAGCAGCCGCGCCGTCGCCTGGCCGACCTGGCGGATGCCAAGGGCGTAGATGAAGCGCTCGAGCGGGATTTCCCGCCTCGCCGCAATCGCCCCGAAAAGGTTGCGCGCGGAAAGCCCCCCCCAACCTTCGCACTCAGAAAGCGGCGTTTCCGCTTTCCCGTCCTTTTCTTCGAGCTCGAAGATATCCGCCGGCCCCTTGATGCGGCCTTCCTTCCAGAAGGCTTCGACCTGCTTCCGGCCTAAGCCTTCGATGTCGAAGGCATCGCGCGAGACGAAATGGCGAAGCCGCTCGACGGCCTGGGCGGCACAGACGAGGCCGCTCGTGCAACGGCGGACCACCTCGCCTTCCTCGCGAATGGCGAGGCTGCCGCAGACCGGGCAATGATCGGGAAACGGAAACTTCTTCGCAGCCCTGGCGCGTTTCTTCTTGATGACGCCGACCACCTGGGGGATGACGTCGCCGGCCCGCTGAACGACGACCCTATCGCCTTCGCGCACGTCCTTGCGGGCGATCTCGTCCTCGTTGTGCAGCGTCGCCCGGCCGACGACGACGCCGCCCACATTGATCGGCTCTAGGATCGCAACCGGGGTAAGCGCGCCGGTGCGGCCCACCTGGATCCGGATCTCGTGAAGGACGGTCTCGGCCTGCTCGGCCGGGAATTTCCGGGCGATCGCCCAGCGCGGCGCCCGGCTCACCGTGCCGAGTCGTTCCTGCCAGTCGAGCCGGTTCACCTTGAGCACGATACCGTCGATGTCGTAAGCGAGCTCGGCGCGCTTTTCCTGGATCCGCGCATAAAAGCCCGCCGCCGCCTCGTCTTTGAGGCGCCCGGAGAATGGGTTCGGCACGAAACCGATTTTCTTCAGTCTTTCCATTGCCTCCCACTGGGTGCGGCCCAAGGGCGCGCTGGTCTCCCCCCAGCCATAGGCGAAGAAGCAAAGCTTGCGCCTTGCCGTGATCGAAGGGTCGAGTTGGCGGAGTGATCCGGCGGCGGCGTTGCGCGGGTTGGCGAAGGCAGGCTCGCCTGCCCCCGCGCGTGCTTCGTTCAGCTTCAGGAAGTCGGCGCGCGCCATGTAGGCCTCGCCCCGGACCTCCAGCACGTCGGGCACGTTCGCGCCCTTCAGCGTCTTGGGAACGTCGTCAATTTGGCGCAGGTTTTCGGTGATGTCCTCGCCGGTCGTGCCGTCGCCGCGCGTCGCCCCCAGCACGAAGGCGCCCTTCTCGTAGCGAAGGGACGCAGAAAGGCCGTCGATCTTCGGCTCGGCGGTCACCTCGATGGCGGCGTCTGATGCAAGCCCTAAGAATCGCCGGACGCGATCGAAAAAGTCCGCGACGTCCTCGCCCCCGAAGGCGTTTTCGAGAGAAAGCATCGGGCTCGTATGGGCGACTTTGCGAAAGCCTTCCGCCGGCTCGGCGCCGACCCGCTTGGACGGGCTGTCGGCGCGGATGAGTTTGGGGAACCGCTTCTCGATCGCCGCGTTTCGTTTGCGAAGCCCGTCGTATTCGGCATCCGTGATGATGGGCGCGTCGCGCATGTAATAGGCGTCGTCATGGGCCTTGATCGCCTCGGCCAGGCGGGCGAGCTCTTCCGCCGCTTGGCTTTCCGTGAGCCTCGAAACCGCTTTCTCTGGCAGGTTTGCTTTCATGCCTTGTGCGTCCGAAGCAGTTGGTCGGCGGCCGCCCGCGCCTCGTCGGTCACGCTGGCACCGGCCAGCATGCGGGCGATCTCTTCCCGGCGCGTCGCATTGGAAAGTTCCTTCACCTCCGTAACGACACCATCTCCGGTCTTGGATTTTTCGACCAGCCAGTGGTGGGTGCCCTGGGCCGCCACCTGGGGGGAGTGGGTGACGACGAGGACCTGAAGGTCGCCGCCGAGCCGGGCCAGCCGCTCGCCAACGGCGGTCGCGACGGCACCGCCGATGCCGCTGTCGACCTCGTCGAAGATCAGCGTCGGCACCGGGTTTGCGCGCGACAGCACGACCTTCAACGCCAGCATCAGCCGCGAGAGCTCGCCGCCGGAGGCGATTTTCGAGAGCGGGCCCAAGGGCGTTCCCGGGTTCATCGCGCCTTCGAAGATGACGCGCTCCGTTCCCCGGCGTGACCAGCGGGCCTCCTCGAGCGGCGTGATCTCCGTGCGGAACACCGCCTTTTCGAGCTTGATGGGAGCGAACTCCTTCGTGATCGCCCGATCGAGGCGCTTCGCCGCGAAGCTACGGGCCTTGCGCAACTCGCTCGCCGCCCGAAGGTAGGCTTCCCGGAGTTCGCCGAGCCGTACTTCCCGCTCGCGCAAATCCTCCGTCGCCGCCTCGAGGCCGTGGAGCCTCGCCTTCAATCCGTCCCGAAACGGAGGCAGGTCCTCGACCGCAATGCCATGCTTGCGGGCGCAAGCGCGCAGCGCGAACAGGCGCTCCTCGACCTCCTCGAGACGGCTGGGATCCGTTCCCAGCACGCCGCCCAAGCGCGCGATGGCGCTGCCGGCTTCCGCGCAGGCTATGGCCGCGCCCTCCAGGCTTTCCAGGATCGGATCGAAGCGTCCCTGGGCCTGCGCCGCTTGGCGTTCGAGGTGCTTGCGGGCAAGCTCAAGGGCGTTCTCGATGCAAGGCTCCCCCTCCAGCGCCGCGGTCGCGCGCCCAAGCGCTTCGGCGAGCTGCTCGCCATGACGCAACAACTCGCGCGTCTCGGCAAGCGCCGCCTCCTCGCCGAGGTTTGGGTCGAGGGTCTCAAGCACCGCCAAGTCGTGCCTAAGCTCGTCCTCCTGCAACGCGGTGCGTTCATTGGCCGCTCGAAGCTCGACAAGGGCCGCTTCCGCTTCCTTCCAGGCATCAAAGGCGGCCGCGGTCCGGGCCGCCTCCGCCCCGTAATCCCCGAACGAATCCAAGGCCTCGCGGTGCATCGCCGGATTGAGAAGCCCCCGGTTCTCGAACTGTCCCTGAATTTCGATCAGGCCTTCGCTGAGTTTCTGGACCAGCGAAACGCTGGCCGCCTCGTCGTTGACGAAGGCGCGGCTTTTTCCGTCCGCCGAAAAAATACGCCGCAGGATCAGCTGGTCGCCGTCGTTGGGAAGGCCTGCTTCCGAAAGAAGCGTGCGGGTCGGGGCGTCGGCGGGGAGGAGGAATTCCGCCGTGACGCTGCCCTGTTTCGCGCTTGGGCGTAAGAGCGAAGGCGAGGCCCGGCCGCCCAGCGCCAGCCCGAGCGCGCCGAGCATGATGGACTTGCCTGCCCCCGTCTCGCCCGTCAGTACGCCGAGACCCTCATGGAATCGAAGATCCAGCCGGTCGATGAGTACGAAATCCCGGATGGAGAGGCCGGTGAGCATGGGCGTTGAAGGGCCTTACGGGTTGGATTTGGCGGGTGCGGGCGTGGCCGCCACCAGCGGCTGCAATTTTCTCTTCGTGAAGAGATCGTAGCTGTCCTGGTACCACGGACTGCCTGGGAAATTATAGCCGAGTACGGCGGCCGTCTTGCGCGCCTCGTCGATGAGGCCAAGGGCGATATAGGACTCCGTCAACCGGTGCAGGGCCTCGGCGACCTGTTGCGTGTTTTGGTAGTTTTCGACGACCGACCGGAACCGTTTGATCGCCGCAAGGTGGTTGTTGCGTTTCAGATAGTAACGACCGATTTCCATCTCTTTCCCGGCCAGATGGTTATGGGTGAATTCGAGCTTAAGGCGTCCGGCGCGGGAGTATTTGCTGTTCGGAAAACGACGGATCAGCGTCTGCAGCGCCGCGGCGGCCTCCTTCGTCATTTTTTGGTCGCGGCTCACATCCGAGATCTGCTCGTAGTAGCTGAGCGCCTTCAGGTAATAGGCGTAAGGGGTGTCCGGATTGCCCGGGTGGAGCTGGATAAAACGATCAAGCGCGGTGATCGCCTCGTCGTAGTCGTTGCGCAGATAAAAGCTGTAGGCGGCCATCAACTGGGCCTTCGTCGCCCACACCGAATAGGGGTGCTGGCGTTCGACTTCATCGAAGGCGGTGATGGCGTTCTTGATATCCCCCTCGATCAGCACGTCCATGGCATGGTTGTAGAGCTCGGAGGCCGGCCGTTCGATGAAAATGGCCTCATCGTCGATAAACGTGCCGGAATCCGCGTCGTCGTCGGAAGAGCAGGCGCCGAGCAGGCAGATTGCGACGGACGCCGCAAACAACCACCGGAAGGCTTCGCATCGGTTGGGCTTCATCGAGGGTGTCATCGAACTCCTGGGATATGCGCGGGACCGGCCACCCCCTTGGCCTTTGAATATACCACGCCGAAGGCCGATTCCCAGGGGGTTTCGGCGGCGCAAGTCAAGGCATGGCCAAGGCGTGGATAAAAAAACACCGCCGGAACCGGCGGCGAAAGTGCGGAGTTACGCGAACTTAAAAAACGCAGGCCTTGGTCAGGCTTCCATCGCGTTTAAATGAGGGGGTTCCCATGTTTCGTTTGCATGGGTGGTTTCTTCCGCGGGCACGCGGCGGAACGCGTCCTTCTCTTCGAAGAGCTTGTGTAGAAGCTGGTTGTTCAGCGTATGCCCGGAATAAAGGCCGCGGTACAGACCGCGAATCGACGTGCCGGCCAGGTAGAGGTCGCCGATGCAGTCGAGGGCCTTGTGCCGGACGAATTCGTCTTCATAGCGCAAGCCTTCCTCGTTCAGCACCTTTTCGCCATCGCGGCTGACGACGACGGCGTTTTTCAGCGAACCGCCGCGCGCCAGGCCTGCCGCGCGAAGCTTGCTCACCTCTTCTTCAAAACCGAAGGTCCGGGCCCGGCAGATATCCGACTTGAAGGTGCCGTTCGAGAGGTGGAAGTGGCAGCTCTGCCGAGAGATGGCCGGGCTCTCGAAATAAATTTCGCATTCGATGGAAAAGACCGGGGCCGGTGAAAGCGAGGCGCTGCGATTGCCATCCTGAACGACGATCGGTTTCAGAATTTTAATCGCCATCCGCTGCGCGTCCTGTTCCTGGATGCCGGCGCATTCAATGAGAAAGACGAATGGAGCGGCGCTGCCGTCCATCACGGGTACTTCGGGGCCCGAGATGTCGATGATTGCGTTGTCGATTTCGCAACCGTAAAGGGCGGCCATCAGATGCTCGACGGTGGCAACGCGAATGTCGTTGGCATTTCCGATCGTCGTACCCATGACCGTGTCGACGACGTGGTTCCAACGCGCCGCGAGTTCGGCGCCTTCGCCGGCGATGTCCGTGCGCCGGAACACGATCCCGGTGTCCGGTTTGGCGGGACGCATCGTCATGGTGACGTGTGCGCCGGTGTGCAGCCCCGTTCCGGTGCAGGAAATTTCGCTACGCAGGGTTTTTTGGAAAACCGACTTCACTTGGAAATATACTTCTCTTAACGGATTAACCAAGATTCGAATGCTCCGGGGGGTGTATCAAATCTCCCCCCGGGCATTCAAATCACGTTTTGTTACAAAATGTTACGGGCAATCCGCGCGCTCCTTCCCGGCGTTCAGTTCGCCTGCCGCCTCAAGAAAGCCGGGATCTCGAGGAGATCCTCCTCCTGGCTCTCCGCCTCCTCCGGCGTCTCAGGCTCGGCGGCCGTGCCCTCCTCAAAGCGCGGCTGGGCCGGGGGAATCGGCCGGCTTTCCGCCATCGGCGGGGTTGCTGGCCGGCTTTCCGCCATCGGCGGGGCCGCCCTTTGCGCCGCCGGTTCCTCCAGGATGGGTGGGATCGTCGGCTGCGTCTCCGCCGGGATCGCCGCCGGGATCGCCGCCGGGATCGCCGCCGGGATCGCCGCCGTCTCCTGTGGGCGGGCCGCCCGTCCGGTGCCCGTCATCCGCTCGAACAGGCTCGGACGCGACTCTGCCCCCGGCCGCTGGCTGCCATTCGCCATGGCGGCGGCGGCAAACGGATCCGGCTCGGCATGCCTCGGTGCCGCCGGTGCTACCGGCTCCGGTGCGATGAACGGCGGATCGAATGGTGCCGTCACCGGCTCAGGCGTAGCCGCGGCGGTCGCCTCACCGCCCTGGCGTTGGATGCCCATTTCCGTCCGCGCATTGAGCGTCGGCTGGATCGTCTCGATGCTTGCGGCAGGGCCAGACGCACTGCCTACCGGGATCGGCTGACCGTGTTCGGCGACCAGGCTGATCCGTGTCGGCTTCGGTGCAACTTTCGCATCCAGATCGATGCCCGTGGCGACGACGGAGACCCGCATGCGCCCTTCCAGCGACTCCTCGAAGGTGGAGCCGAAGATGATGTTTGCCTCTGGATCGACCTCCTCGCGGATTCGGTTCGCCGCTTCGTCGACCTCGAAAAGCGTCATGTCCATTCCGCCGGTGATGTTGATCAGCACCCCGCGGGCGCCCTTCATCGTCACGTCGTCGAGCAGCGGGTTCGCGATGGCGGCTTCGGCGGCTTTCAGGCCACGCTGGTCGCCTTCCGCTTCGCCGGTGCCCATCATCGCCTTGCCCATCTCGCTCATGACGGTCCGGATGTCGGCGAAGTCGAGGTTGATCAGGCCCGGCATGATCATGAGATCGGTGACCCCACGCACGCCGGATTGCAGGACGTCGTCCGCCATCTTGAACGCGTCGGCAAACGTCGTCGTCTCGTTCGCCACCCGGAAAAGGTTCTGGTTCGGGATGACGATCAGGGTATCGACATATTGCTGCAGCTCATTCATCCCCATCTCGGCGATCCGCATCCGTTGCGTGCCTTCGAAGGCGAAGGGTTTCGTCACGACGCCGACGGTAAGGATGCCTTTCTCGCGTGCGGCCCGCGCGATGACCGGCGCACCGCCGGTTCCCGTGCCGCCGCCGAGGCCAGCCGTGATGAACACCATGTTGCTGCCTTCCAGGTGATCGATGACCTCCTGGATCGCTTCCTCTGCGGCGGCTCGGCCGATCTCGGGCCGTGAGCCAGCGCCCAGGCCCTGGGTGATCCCGATCCCCATCTGCAGCTTCCGCCCCGCCTTCGAATTCGCCAGGGCCTGGGCGTCCGTATTCAGAACCAGGAACTCCACGCCTTCCAAATTGGAGTCGATCATGTTGTTCACCGCGTTGCCACCGGCGCCGCCGACGCCAATCACGGTGATTCGTGGTTTCAATTCGTAGATTTCCGGCATTGTGAAATTAATCGTCATCGTACCCTCCATAATCCTTCGTTTTCGTGCATCTGCCGGCGATTTCCGGCGGTGGTTGTGGGTTGTTCGTTTGCAAAGCGCTTTCCTCCGATTAGAAGTTCTCGCGTAGCCAATGTCCGATGCGGCCCGCACGCCCGGTGGATCTCGTCACCGCGCCGCTGGGTTTTCCGGGCCATTCGGATGGCGTGCGAAGGGCGAAACTTAAGAGCCCGGCACAGGTGGCAAAGGCCGGGCCTCCGGTCGCTTCCGCCAATCCGCGGATGCGGATCGGCCGGCCCAGACGCACCTGCTTGCCGAGCACGCTAGCGGCAAGCTCGCGCGTCCCCTGCAGCTGGCTGGCGCCGCCGGTCAGCACGACGCGCCGGCCCGCGTAACGGCCAAAGCCGCTTTCCTCGAGGCGGTTGCGAACGAGTTCAAAGGTTTCTTCCACCCTGGGCTTGATGATTCCGATCAGCATCGAGCGCGGGACGTGGTTGGCCTGGACATGCGTCTCCTCGCCGACGGCCGGCACGTCGATCAGTTCGCGGTCGTCGGTTTGCGAAGGCAGCGCATTGCCATAAAGCGTCTTCATCCGTTCGGCGTGGACGATCGGCGTCGCCAGCCCGCGCGCGATGTCGTTCGTGACGTGCTGGCCGCCGAGCGGGACGCTGTCCGTATAAATAACGTTGCCTTCCGCAAAGACGGCGATCGAGGTCGTGCCGCCGCCCATGTCGATAAGGGTCGAGCCAAGCTTCATTTCGTCCTCGACGAGGGAGGCAAGGCCAGACGCGTAAGCCGATTCGACGACCGTCCGGATATCGAGGTGACAGCGCTCAACGCAGACGGACAGGTTGCGCACCGCGCTTTCCAGGGCGGTGATCCGATTGATCTTTACGCCCAGGCGATGGCCGAACATGCCGCGCGGGTTTTCGATCCCGTTGCTGCCGTCGATGCTGTAGCCGATCGGAATCGCGTGAATAAGCGCGCGTTCGTCTGGAAGTGCGTGGGCGAACCCTTCCGAAAGCGCCCGGCGGATGTCCTCCTCCCGGATCTCGTCCCGGGTGAGCGGCACCTCGACGTCGAAGATCTTCGAGCTTGGCGCACCGCCGGAAAGGTTCACGATGACCTCGCGGATGGTCGCCCCCGTCATTTCTTCGGCCGAAGTGACGGCGGCCAGGATCGCCTGTTCGGCGGCCTCCATGCTGGTGACCGCGCCGGCGCGCAGTCCCCGTGCGATCTGATGGCCGATGCCGGTGATGTTGAGGCCGGTTTCCTCTTGGATCTCTGCGATAAAACAGCAGATCTTCGTCGTGCCGATATCGAGCGCCGTGATCAGACCGTTCCGCGGTTTTGCATGTGCCATTACGTTTAAGCCCTTATGTCTCGCGTTCGTTTCCGTGACCCGCCTTCTTCGGCATGAGCCGAACGACGAGCCGTCCCTTGAGGCGAAGATCCACGGCCGCGATCTTGCGTTTCGTGATTCCTTCGAGGCGGTCGTATTCCGCGAGGCTCGCCCAGGCGGTGGCGATGCCGTCCTCCGGCAGATAGATCTCGACGCCGTTTTGAAGCCGTAAGTTCCACCGCCGCTTGCCGATGAGGGTGGCGGTGGCAACCTGGGCTGCGAGCGCGGGCTCGTTACGCAGCATGGCGAACAGCACATTTGCCTTGTTCGGCGCCATCTCGCCGATGACGATGGGAAACGTGCGGAAGCGCGCGAGGCCCTCACGTAGGATGACGATGCCCTCCTCGTCGATCAGCGAAAGCTTGCCCGCGCGCTGCCAGAGCGCCAGCGGCTGCCGCTCGATCAGAGAAAGACGGATGCGATCCGGCAGGTGCCGCTCGACGGCGGCCCTTCGCACCCAGGGCAGCGTTTCCAGCGCCGCCTTCGCTGATCTGGGATCGAAGGTAAGGATCGGCGCGCCGGGTTGGATGGCAACGGCACGAAGCGCACTTTCCCGGGACGTCTCCTTAAGCCCTAAGATTTCGATTTCCCGGACGGTGAGGCCGGCCGCGATACTTCTTTCCATCGTCCAAACGAGAAGGGCTTCGTATTTCACGCTCGCCCATCCGGATGCCCATGCGAAGCTAAGGCCGGCAAGGCCGACAAGGCAGACGATCGCAAGCACGCTGGCGGCGAGAGGACGCCGTCCCTTACTCGCCGCGCGCCTCCGTTTGCGTGTCATCCTCGCCGTTCCTCCCGGAACGAATCTTTGGATCAACTTTCGCATCGTGCGTTCTCCACCATCCAGGTGACGAGCTCCGTGAACGAAAGACCGGCATGGGCGGCGATCTCTGGAACCAAAGACAGCGACGTCATCCCGGGCTGGGTGTTCACTTCGAGGACATAGAATTTTCCGGGCTCACCATTGCCGTCGTCGTAGCGAAGGTCGGCCCTGGAGACGCCCCGGCAGCCCAGCGCCCGATGGGCGCGCAACCCCAACGCGAGCGCCTCTTCGTAGGCTTGCGCCGCGATCGCGGCCGGCATCCGGTGGCTGGCTTGGCCCGCCGTGTATTTCGCCGCGTAGTCGTAGAAGCCTTCCTTGGGGAGGATTTCGATCGCGCCGAGCGCGGTCTCGCCCATGACGGCGACGCAGATCTCACGGCCCGGGATGTAGCGTTCGACCAGCACCTGTTCGCCGAAGGACCAATCCGCACCCAGACCGGGCGGGCTTTCCCTCTCGAGCACGAGGCGAACGCCGACGCTGGAGCCTTCGTTGAGCGGCTTCAGCACGTAAGGCGGTTTCATCGGATGGGCCGTGTTCACCGCTTCGCGTGCGACGATCTTGCCTTCCGGGTGCGGGATGTCGGCCTCATTGAACAGGCGCCGCGTCATCGGCTTGTCCATGGCGATCGCCGAGGCCAAGACGCCGGAATGCGTGTAGGGAATGCCGAGCATTTCGAGCAGCCCCTGGACGCAGCCGTCCTCGCCGAAGCGGCCGTGCAGCGCGTTGAAGACGACGTCCGGTTTCGGATCGAGCGCCCTTAGCAGCGCGAGCATGTCGCGGGTGACTTCGATGGTGCTGACGCGGTGGCCGGATGCTGCGAGCGCGTCGGCGACGGCGCGGCCGCTGACCAGCGAGACCTCCCGCTCGACGGACCAGCCTCCCATCAGGACGGCGATGCGTTTCGTCATGCCGCGCCCTCCCGGTCTGCCCCGGCCTGCGAATTGGGTGCCGGTTGCCCGATGCGGCGGATCTCCCATTCCAACTGCACGCCGGTTTCCTCGCGCACACGGCGGCGAATCTCCTCGCCCAGGGCCTCGAGGTCGGCGGCGGTGGCGCTGCCGGTGTTGATCAGGAAATTGCAGTGCTTCTCCGAGACGGCCGCCCCGCCGACCGTGAGCCCCCTGCAGCCGGCGCGTTCAATCAGCTCCCAGGCCGCAGCGTTTTCCGGGTTCGTAAACGTGCTGCCGCCGGTGCGGGATCGGATGGGCTGGGTTTCTTCACGAGCGCTGGCGATCTCGGCGATCCGCCGCCCAATCTCTTCTGCGTCGCCCTTCTCGCCAATAAGGGTGGCGCTCGTGAAGACCCAGTCCTCCGGCACGGCCGTATGCCGGTAGGAAAAGCCAAGTTCCAAAGCCGTAAGCCGGTGGTGCGCACCCTCGGCGTCCAGCGCTTCTGCTTCCGCCACGACGTCCTTCATTTCCCGCTCGTAGGCGCCGGCGTTCATCCTGAGCGCGCCGCCCAGCGTGCCGGGAACGCCGCTCAGGAATTCGAGCCCGGCGATGGCGGCATCGCGACTGGCCATGGCGATGGCGCGATCCAGCGCGCCGGCACCGGCGCGAAGGGTCGTGCCCAAGACCTCGATCGTCGCAAAAGCACGCCCCAGCTTGACGACGACGCCGGGCACGCCGCCGTCGCGCACCAGCAGGTTTGAGCCCAGCCCGAGCAGCGTGACCGGCACGTCCGCCGGTTTTCCGTTGAGGAAGGCGGCCAAATCCTCGCGATCTTGAGGCTCGAACAGGACTTCCGCGTTGCCGCCGACCCGAAACCAGGCCAGCGTGCCAAGCGGGGCGTTTTCCGTGTAGCTGCCGCGGACCGGAGGCAGACGGTCGCAAAGGCCTACGGCGTTCTTCTTGCGCGCCGTCATCATGGCCCCACCTCCAGCGGCTTTCCGGAAAGCTTGGCCAGCTCGATCGGCAAGGTCTGTGCCCAGATCGTCACGTCGCCGGCGCCCAGGCAGACGACGTAATCCCCTTGTCTGGCGATCCCGTGGACGAGGGAGCCAAGCGCCCTCGGCTCTTCGAGCGCGAGCACGTTGCGATGCCCATGGGCTGAGAGGCCTTCGATGATCGCGTCGCGGTGCACGCCTTTGATCGGGGATTCGCCCGCCGCGTAGATGTCGGAAACGATGACGGTGTCCGCGTCGTTGAAGGCGGTGCAGAAATCCTCGAACAGATGGTGGACCCGGCTATAGCGGTGGGGCTGGAAGACGGCGATCACGCGGCCGGACGCAATCGCCCGGGTACTGGCAAGCACGGCGGTGATCTCGGCCGGGTGATGACCGTAGTCGTCGATCACAGCGATGCCGCCGACGGTGCCGGTGCGGGTGAAGCGCCGCTTGACGCCGCCGAACTGGGCCAACGCGCCGCGAAGGGTTGCCTCCTCGATTTGAAGCTCGTTGGCGATCGCGACCATGGCAAGGGCGTTCTTCACGTTGTGGACGCCCGGCATGGGGAGCCGAAGTCCTTTGAGAGTCGTTTCCTTGCCACGGCCGCGATCTGCCAGCGCGACGTCGAAATAAGTCGCCTCCGGCGTGATGCGAACGTTGGTGCCGCGAATATCGGCCTGCGGACTCAAACCACAGGTCACCAGGCGGCGATCCGAAACGCTCGGGATCATGGCCTGGACTTCCGCGTCGTCGATGCAGAGAACGGCGAAACCATAAAACGGGATGTTTTCGACGAAACGCACGAAGGCGTTTCGCAAGTTCTCGAAGGAACCATAGAAGTCGAGATGCTCGTGATCGATGTTCGTAACGACGGCGATCGTTGCCGGCAGTTTGGCGAAGGTGCCGTCCGATTCGTCCGCCTCGACGACGATCCACTCTCCCTCGCCGAGCCGCGCATTCGTTCCATAGGCGTTGATGATCCCGCCGTTGATCACGGTGGGGTCCATGTGGGCGCCGTCGAGCAGGGCGGCGATCAACGACGTCGTCGTCGTCTTTCCATGGGTGCCGCCGACGGCGATGGCCAGTTTGAGATGCATCAGCTCGCCGAGCATCTCGGCGCGCTGGACGACCGGCAGGTGCTTCGCCCGGGCCGCCGTCACTTCCGCATTGTCGGCCTTGACGGCGGAGGAAACGACGACGACCTCCGCATCCTGAAGGTTCTCAGGCCCATGCCCGATAGCGATGGGGATGCCAAGCTCGCGCAGACGCAGCACGTTCGTGTTCTCGCTCAAGTCGCTGCCCTGCACGCGGTAACCGAGATTGTGCAGGATCTCCGCGATCCCGCTCATGCCGATGCCGCCGATGCCGACGAAGTGGATCCTGCCAAGGGAAAGGGAACGCGTTCTCATGCGGCCCACCCCTTCGAAGTATCGCGTTGCGTACCACCGTCGTCGCCGGTGGCACTCGGCAAAAGCTCGGCCACCGCGTCCGCCAGCCGTTCCGCCGCGATCGCTTGGCCCAATGCCCGCGCACTCGCCGCCGCCTTGTTCAGGATGACCGGAAGTCCCAGGAAGGATTCGATCCGCGCGGCCAGCGTCTCCGGCGTAAAATAGGCTTCCGGCATCAGCCACGCGCCCCCGGCCTCGTCGAGCGCGCGCGCGTTCGCCATCTGGTGGTCGTCCGTGGCGGCCGGGTAGGGCACGAGGATGGCCGGCCGGCCGGCCGTCGTCAGCTCGGCTACCGTCGAAGCGCCGGCCCGGGCGATGACGAGATGGGCGTTCGCGAAACGCTCCGGCGCGTCCTCGAAGAAGGGCGAGGCCTCCGCCGCCATGCCGGCGGCCGCGTAAAGCCCGCGCACGGCCTCCACATCCTCCGGCCGGCACTGCTGGCTGACGCGAAGTCGCCTGCGTGCGCCCCTATCGAGCGAGGCAAGCGCTTTTGGCACGACGCGCCCGAACACGCTGGCCCCCTGGCTGCCGCCGAGGACCAGCAGCACGAAGGGCTGCTCGGGCGCAAGCGAAGGGTAGGGGCGTTCGCGCACCTCGGTGAAGGCTTCGCGCACCGGGTTGCCGGTAATCAGGACCTTCAGTTCGTCGGCCGGCCTTAAGTGACCGGTCGCGGGAAAGGAAGTGGCGATCGTCGTGACGAAGGAGGCGAGCAGATGGTTGGCACGCCCCAGAATCGCGTTCTGTTCGTGCAGGATCGTCGGGATGCGCAGGCACTTCGCCGCCAGCATCGCCGGCACCGGCGCATAGCCGCCGAAACCGACGACGACCTCGGGTTTGAGCCGGCGCAGCAGACCGATTGCCTGCGCAAATCCGCAGGCCAGCGTGACGGCCGCCTTCACCAGCCGCATCGGCTTACCTCCCGCCATCGGGGCGGCCTGGATGTGGTGCACGTCGAGGTTCTTGAGCGCGCCGCGATAGGTATGCCCGCGCCGGTCCGTGACCAGCGCAAGCCGCAAGCCCCGACGGGCAAGCACCACCGCCAGCGCCTCCGCCGGAAAGACGTGACCGCCGGTGCCGCCCGTCGCAAGCAGGACGAAGTTTTGCACGCCCACCATCAGAATCTCCCCCGGAAGTGCGTGTGGCGGCGCGTGAAGGCAAGGATCAAGCCCATCGTTAAGGCAAGGGCGAGCAGGGACGACCCACCGTACGAGATGAATGGCAGCGTCATGCCCTTCGTCGGCATCAGGCTCACGGTCGACGCCAAATTAATGAGTGCCTGCAGCGCGAATTGCAGCAACAGCCCAGTCGTGGCGATCAGGATGAAGAGGTTCTCCTCCTGCATCATCCGGCTGAGGCCGCGCAGGAGGATGAAGGCGAACAGACCGACAATAAGCAGGCAGACGAGCAAGCCGAACTCCTCGCCGGCGACGGCGAAGACGAAGTCCGCATGGGCGTCCGGAATCATCTCCTTGATGCGCCCCTCGCCGGGGCCGCGACCGAACAGGCCGCCATTGCCGAACGCCTCCATGGCGCGCATCCCCTGGTAGCCGTTCACAGACGCCGGATCGAGAAAGCTGTCGATGCGAAGCGCCACATGGGGGAACACGAAATAGGTGCCGACCATGCCGGCGATGCCCAGCAAAAGCAGGAACGCCGCCCATAGAAGGGGCAGGCCCGCCATGAAGAACTGGGCGCACCAGGTGGCGGAGACGACGAAGGCCATGCCCATGTCCGGTTGCACCAGCAACAGGGCGACGACGAGGAAGTAGAGCGCAATCGAGATGGCGCGGCCCGCGAACTCGCGGTCGAGCCGGTGTTCGGCGAACATCCAGGCGGCCAGAACGGCGAAACCGGGCTTCACGAATTCGGACGGTTGCAACGACATGCCGGCGATCCAGATCCAGCGTCGGGCGCCTTTGATTTCGGTGCCGATGAAAGGCAGCAGCACGAGCAGCACCAGCGAGATCAGGAAGACGATGATGCCAAGCCGCCGTGCCTGGCGCGGTGAAAGCAGCGAGACCAAGAAAAGTGTGCCGAGTGCCAGCGGCAGGTAGGCGAGGTGGTGCTGGACGAAATGCAGCGAATCGATGCCGAGCCGCTCGGCAACCGGCGGGCTTGCCGCCAGCGTGACGAGAACGCCGGTCCCGATCAGAAGCCCAAGTGCGACCAGCATCCAGCGGTCCACCGTCCACCACCAGCGGCTCAAGATGCTCGTGTCCGTTCGCGCGAAGCTCGTCATGAAACGGCACCCCCTTCCACCTGCACGCTTGGCTTCGCACCCGGCAGCTTGAGGACCAGCGAGCGGAACGCATCCCCGCGTGCCTCGAAATTCTTCCATTGGTCGTAGGAGGCGCAGCCCGGCGAAAAGAGCACGACCGCCGCCTTGCCCCCTTCCGCCTGGGCCATCGCGTGGGCTTCGCGAAGCGCCGTCTTTAGATCGCCCGAACGGTGATAGGGCACCTTGCCGCCCAGCGTTTGGGCGAAGCTATCCATCGCCTCGCCGATCAGGAAGGCATGGCGAACGCGCGGGAAATAAGGCGCCAGCGAAGCGATGCCGTCGGCCTTTGGCCGCCCGCCGGCGATCCAGTAAATGGTGTCGAAGGCGGCCAGCGCCCTCAAAGTCGCGTTCGCGTTCGTCGCCTTGCTGTCGTTCACGTAATGGATGCCGTTCGCAACCGCGATCGGCTCCTGGCGATGGGGCAGGTTGACGAAACTTTGAAGGCCATGGGCCGCGTGCTCAGGCTTAAGCCCGATCGCACGGACCGCCGCCCAGGCGGCGGCCGCGTTCTGCCAGTTGTGCTCGCCGCGAAGCGAAAGGATACGCGTGAGATCGACGGCAGGTATCGTCTCGCCCAGATGCTCATTGAGCGCACCGCCGCGCGCGCTGACGCCCGCCTCAAGCGTCTGCTTGGCCGAGATCGGAACCACCGCCAGCTCGCCGGCGAGGCCGTCCCGGATGGCGCGGCAGTGCGGATCGTCGATCCCGATGACCGCCGTCGCACCCTCGCGAAGCAGACCGAAGATCCATCGCTTGACGGCGATGTAGCCGTCAAGGCCGCCGTGGCGCTCGAGATGGTCCGGTGCGATGTTCAAAAGCACGGCGACGTCGAGGCAAGGGGTGTACAGAAGGTCGAGCTGGAAGGAAGAAAGCTCGAGCACATAAATGCCATCCAGCCCAAGCGGCGCCAGCTCCAGCACGGGTGCGCCGAGATTGCCGCCGATTTCGATGCGCCGCCCGTCGGCCTGAAGCAGGTGACCGATCAACGCCGTCGTCGTCGATTTCCCGTTCGTGCCCGTCACGCCGACATAGCGGGCTTCGGTTTGGGTGCGGGCCAGGAGCTCGACGTCGCCGAGGATCTCGCAACGCATCGTCCGTGCCTTCGCCACGGCGGGATGGGGCTTAGGGTGGGTGAGCGGGATTCCGGGGCTTGGCACCAGCGCATCGACGTTCGACCAGTCGAGCGCGTCCGGGCCCATGACGGGAAAGCCTTGCCGCTTGGCGTTGGCGCGGGCCGCCTCATCGTCGTCCCAGGTGACGACGGTAGCCCCACCTTCCCGTAAACTGACCGCCGCCGCTAAACCGGAGCGGCCAAGCCCCAGCACCATCACGGCACGGTCTCGATATGCGGTGACTTCGATCATCGGCTCACCGCAACTTCAGCGTCGACAGCCCGATCAGGGCCAGGATCGACGCGATGATCCAGAAACGGATGACGATGGTGGATTCCGCCCATCCCTTCTTCTCGAAGTGATGGTGCAGCGGCGCCATCTGGAAGACGCGCTTGCCCGTGAGCTTGAAGGAGACCACCTGCACCATGACGGAGACGGTCTCCAGCACGAAAAGGCCGCCGATCATGGCGAGCACCAGCTCGTGCTTCGTAACCACGCTGATGGCGCCAAGGGCCGCACCGACGGAAAGCGAGCCCGTGTCGCCCATGAAGACCATGGCCGGCGGCGCGTTGAACCAGAGGAAGCCGAGAGACGCCCCGAGCAGCGCCCCGCACAGCACCGTCAGTTCGCCGGTGCCGGGGATGCCATGGATTTGCAGATAGCCGGCGAAGACGGCATTGCCGACGAGGTAGGCAATCAGCGCAAAGCACGCCGTCGCAATCATCACCGGAACGATCGCCAGGCCGTCGAGGCCGTCCGTCAGGTTCACCGCGTTCGAGGCGCCGACGACGACAAGCACGGCAAAGGGCAGGAAGAACCACCCGAGGTTCAAGAGGACGTCTTTGAGAAACGGCACGGCCAGGCTGGTGGCTAGGGGGCTACGCGTGATTTCCATGATCGCGTAGACTCCCGCCGCGGCGATCACGGACTGGATGAGAAATTTGAGCTTCGCCGACATGCCGCGGCTCGTCCGCCGGCGGATCTTTAAGGCGTCGTCGATGAATCCGATGATGCCGAAACCGGTCGTCACGCCAAGCACCGCCCAGATGTAACGGTTCGTCAGATCCGCCCAGAGAAGCGTCGAGGTAAGCAGGCCAAGCAGGATCAGAAAGCCGCCCATCGTCGGCGTGCCGGCCTTCTTCAGGATGTGGTCCTCCGGCCCGTCCGTCCGGATCGGCTGGCCTTCCTTCTGGTGCTGCTTCAGCCAGCGAATGAGAACCGGGCCGACGACGAAGCTGATCAAAAGCGCCGTTAGGATGGCGCCGCCGGTACGGAAGGTGAGGTAGCGGAACAGATTCAAGAAGGGCAGCTGATCGGCGAGTGGGGCGAGCAGGTTGAAAAGCATGCGTGGTTTCCTCTAGCGTCCGTTGACGGCGTTCGCCATGCCGGTTGTGGCATGAAGCAGCGTCTCGACGATGTGGCTCATATTCATCGCTTGTGATCCCTTGACGGCAACCACGTCGCAGTCGTGCAACTCTTCCAGAAGAATCGGCATCAGCACCTCGGCGGTTTCCGCGTGGCCGCCACGCATGTGCGGTGGAAGTTCGCGGTCGAGATTCTCCATCAAGGGGCCGACCGTGAAGACCAGGTCGATGGCGTTGCGAAGCAGGTCGCCGACCAGGCCCGCATGCATGCGTGCGGCTCTCTCGCCAAGCTCCAGCATGTCGCCGAGGATGGCGATGCGGCGTCCGACCGGTCCCGCCGGGGTCGCAGCCAGGCTGTCAAACGTGGCGCGCATCGACGCCGGATTCGCGTTATAGCTTTCGTCGATGATCTCGATGACGCCGCTCGGCACCATGCCGCGAACCCTGCGTCCGCGCCCGACCGGTGCCGAAAGGTTGCCGAGCCTGACCGCCGCCTTTTGCACGTCGGCTCCGACGGCATCGACGGCGGCCAGCACGGCCAGGCTGTTCATCACCCAATGTCGGCCGGGGACGCCTAGGGGATAGTGGATTTCGGCGCCCCCGACCTCGGCGATGACACTGCTTGAAAAGGTATGGCAGGTGCAGTTGATGAGGCGCACCTGGGCTTCGGGATGCTCGCCGAAGTCGACGATGCGACTTATACCTCGCGCCTTCGCCGCATCGGCCAGACGCTGGAAGTAAGGGTTGTCGCGGTTCAGGATCACCAGCCCATCCGCGTCCATGCCCTCGAACATCTCCGCCTTCGTGTCGGCGATTTCGGTGACGGAACGAAAATACGCCATGTGCACGGCTTCGACGTTCGTGACGATGCCGATTTCCGGCCGCACGAGCTTGGCAAGCGGGCGGATCTCGCCGGGGTGGTTCATGCCAAGCTCGAAGATGCCGTAGTCCGAAGTCCGTGGCAGGCGCGCGAGACTCAAAGGAACGCCGTATTCGTTGTTGAGATTGCCGACCGTCGCCGTCACCTCGCCGCTCTCACCAAGCGCCAGGCGCAACGCCTCCTTCGTTCCGGTTTTCCCGACGCTGCCGGTCACCGCAAAGATCCGGGCGTAGCTGCGCTCGCGCGCGGTCCGCGCCAGCGCCTTCAGGGCATCGAACGCATTTTCGACGGTGAGAATCGGCGCCTGCTCCGGTACGTCGCTCGGCCGGCCTTCGACGATGGCCGCCACGGCGCCTTGCGAGAAGGCATCGCGGACGAAGTCATGGCCGTCGGAATGGGGCCCGATGATCGCCATGAAGAGGTCGCCGGCTTTAAGTTTCCGGCTGTCCATCGAGACGCCCGTCGCCTCGAAGGGCGCCGTGCTCGACCCATTGGTGGCGCGCTCCGCTTCGGCGCTCGTCCACAGCGGTTCCGTCATGCCGCGCCCCCCTCCGCCCGGATGGCCTGCTTCGCCACGTCGCAATCGTCGAAAGGAAGCACCGCATCGCCTACGATCTGTCCCACCTCGTGGCCCTTGCCGGCGATCAACAGCACATCGTTCGCTTCCAGGGTCCGAACGGCGGTCGCGATCGCGCGCGCGCGGTCGGCGATCTCTTTTCCCTTCCGGGAGGCGACCAGGATTTCCCGCCGGATGGCGGCGGCATCCTCAAAGCGGGGGTTGTCGTCCGTCACGAAGACCAGATCGGAAAGCGCATCGGCGATGGCGGCCATTTCGGGGCGCTTGCCCCGATCCCTCTCGCCACCGCAACCGAAGACGACGCAAAGCCGCCCCTTCGTGTGCAGACGCAGCGCACGAAGCGCGTGCGTTAGCGCATCCGGCGTGTGCGCGTAGTCGATGTAGACGCGCGCCCCGTTCGAAAGCGCGCCCACCGCTTCCATGCGCCCTTTGATGCCGCAAAGACTTGGCAGTGCGGCCACGCCGGCCGCGATGTCGCCACCGGCGGCATGGACGAGGCCGAGCGCGGCAAGCGCGTTCTTCGCCTGGAAGGAGCCAATGAGGGGAAGGTGCAAGGACTCGACCTTCCCGAGAATCTCGCAGACGACGTCCTGGCCACCGCCTGCCGGCGTGCTTTTTAGCAGGCGAAGGTTGTCTCCCTTTTCGCCGTAAGTGAGGATCCGAAGCCCGCGTTTCACGCACGCCTCCGCAAACGTCTCGAAGGCCGCATCGTCCGCGTTCAGCACGGCCGGGGCTTCTTTCGGCAACAATTCCGAAAACAGGCGCAGCTTTGCAGCCAGATAGGCTTTGAGCGAGCCGTGGTAGTCGAGGTGATCGCGGGAAAGGCTCGTGAAGACGGCGACGCTCAAGCGAAGCCCGTCCAATCGGAACTGTTCGAGCCCATGGCTCGAGGCCTCGATGGCCAGATGATCGATCTTGTTCGCCGCCAGCTCGGCAAGCAGGCGATGGAGATGGGCGGGGTCGGGCGTCGTCAGCGCGGAGCCCTCCGCGATACCCATCGGCGGCTCAAGGCCCAAGGTGCCAAGGCTGGCCGCGCGCTCGCCAGAGCGTTCCCAGATCTGGCGTGCGAAACCGACGACGGAGCTCTTCCCGTTGGTGCCGGTGACGGCCGCAATCACGCGTGGCTGCGCCTGATAGAAACGGGCGGCGATCTTTGCAAAGGCCTGGCGGGGGTTTTCCGTGACGATCCGGGGTAAGCGTTCGTCTGCTCCCGGCGCTTCGAGCTCCGGCGGCCCAAAGATGGCGCTTGCGCCTGCCGCAAGCGCGTCTGGAATGAAACGCGCGCCTTCCGCCTTCGTGCCGGGTAGGGCGGCGAACAAGAAGCCGGGTTTGACGTTACGGGAATCGGCGGTGATTCCGGTGATTTCTACGTCCTCTCCCGTCGTCTCGAACATCGAATCCCTTTCTTCGCCGCGCAGTAGGTCAGAAAGACGCAAGTCCTTTTCCCCGATCGTGGATCTCGATAAACATCTGGCGCGCGACTTCCGGCGCCGTCTCGTTGAGCGGCGCCACGCCGATGAGCGGCGCCATCCGTGAAATGACGCGGGCGACGACCGGCGCGCCCACCCAGCCGCCGGTTGCATAGCCGAATGTTTTTTTGTCGCCCTTCGGTTCGTCCAGCAGCACGAAGACGACGTAGCGGGGCGCATGCATCGGAAACGCGCCGACGAAGGAAGAGCGCAGCATCTTGCCTTCGTACCCGTGTCCGTCGTTCTTTTCGGCCGTGCCGGTCTTGCCGCCGACGAGGTAGCCCTCGGCCGCCGCCTTGCGGCCAGTGCCCGTATCGACGACAAGGCGAAGCAGGCGTCGCATCTGCTCGGACGTTTTGGCCGAGAAGACGCGGATCCCTTCCGCCGGCGCGCCGGCGTGGTCGAGAAGCGTCGCCGGAGAGGCGATGCCGCCGTTCACGACCGCAGCCACCGCGTTTGCGAGCTGCACCGGCGAGACGGCAAGCCCATGGCCGTAGGCGATGGTCATCAGATTGATTTCCCGCCACGGCTCGGGGCTAAGCGGCGAGCCGATTTCGGGCAGCTCTAGGGCCGGCTGATCCAACAAGCCCAGCTTCGAAAGGTAGGTCTGCTGAAGGGGGGCGCCCAACTCGATCGCCATCTTCGCGGCGCCGATATTCGACGAGTACATAAGAATTTCCGGCACCGACAGCCAACGGTTTTTCGGCTTGTAGTCTTTGATCAGGTAGCGCGCGATGCGGATCGGCTTGGAGGCGTCATACACGCTCTCGATCGTCGCCGTGCCGCTTTCGAGCGCCATGGCGGTGGTGAAAATCTTGAAGGTCGATCCCATCTCGTAGATGCCGAGCGTCGCCCGGTTGAACATGGCTTCCGGCTTGGCGGCGCCAGGCCGGCTCGGATCGAAGTCGGGCAGCGAGACCAGACCAAGCACCTCGCCGCTTGCCGCATCCATCACGACGCCGGCGCCGCCGATTGCCTGGAACCGCCGCATCGCCTTTCCGATCTCGTCGGCAAGGATGTGCTGGACGCGAATGTCCAGCGAAAGCTTGAGCGGACCGCTTCCGTTTCGAAGCGCCGCGTCGAAGGATTTTTCGATGCCCGCGAGACCCCGATTGTCGACGCCGGTGAAACCGACGACATGGGTGGCCAGATGCCCATGGGGATAGACCCGGCGCTCTTCGCGCTGGAAGTAAAGGCCGGGAATGCCGAGACGGTTGACGGCGTATTGCTGTTGCGGGGTCAGGTGACGGCGGATCCAGACGAAACGGCGCCTCAAACCGAGTCGCTCAAGGATTTTCTTCTCGCCTACGTCGGGCAGCAGACGGGCAAGCGCGCGCGCGGCGGTCTTTGGATCCAGCACCTGGGCGGGGTCCGCATAGAGCGAAGCCGTGCGCAGGCTGGTTGCCAGGATCTCGCCGTTGCGATCCAGGATGTCGGCGCGTTCCGTCTGCCAGTTTGAGGCCGGCGCGACGCTGGCGATCCTGGGTTCAAGGCTCGCCTGAAAGAGCGTGAGCTCGACGAGGCGCACGCCGACGGCAAGGTAAGCGAGCATCATCAGCGATCCCAACAGGATGAGGCGCGTGCGTCCGGTCTCGATCGCCTGGTGGCGCGCCAGATCCTTCTGCCGGCGGCGTTTCGCGCTCATTCGCTTTCCTCCAGGCGCGCGCCGAGCTCGGCGCGCGTGGCGATCCGCCTCGCCGTCACCGGCTGCAAGTCGAGATGGCGCTCACTCAAACGCTGGATGCGCTCGGGCCGGCTCAAAAGCGCCCACTCCGCCTTCAACACGTGCAGCCCCTCCTCACGCTCGAGGATCACCCGGTTGAGCGCCAGGAGCTCGTCCTCCAGCGACTGCACCTCGTATTTCGCGAGGAAGAGGCCGAAACAGATGACGGCGACCAGCATCAGCCAAAGAAAGGTGAGGTGGCCCTTCATGCGGCGCTCTCCCAAGGCGGGGCCTTGGTGCGTTCGGCGGCGCGCAGGCGCGCCGATCGCGCCCGCGGGTTCAAGGCGATCTCTGCCTTAGCCGGCCGGATAACCCGCCGGGTAAGAAGGCGAAAGCTGGGCGCCTGTGCCGGGCCGGGCGCGGGCGGCCGGTGGCGGGACGCGCCGGTGGCCTCCCCGCTGCGCGCCCGCAGGAACGTTTTCACGAGCCGGTCCTCCAGCGAATGGAAGGCGACGACGGCGATGCGGCCGTGCGGCTTCAACAGGATTTCCGCGGCACTTAAAGCCCGCTCGATCTCGCCGAGCTCGTCGTTCACGTGAATGCGCAGCGCCTGAAAGGTGCGCGTCGCCGGGTCGATGCCGCTTTTCTCCTGCTTGACGACGCCGGCGACGATTTCGGCCAGTTCGCGCGTTCGGGTAATCGGTTTCTTCGTGCGCAGCTCGACGATGCGGCGCGCGATGCGGCGTGACTTTCTCTCCTCGCCATATTTCGAGAGGATCGAAGCCAGCGTTTCCGCGTCTTCCTGGTTGACGACGTCGGCGGCACTTCGCCCCGCCTTCTCCATCCGCATGTCGAGCGGGCCGTCCTCGCGGAAGGAAAAGCCGCGCTTGCGCGCCGCCAGCTGCATGGAGGAGACGCCGATATCAAGGGCGATGCCGTCGACGTGCGTCACCCCTTGTGTTTTGAGGAGCGCCGCCATGTCGCCAAAGCGCCCTTCCAGCAAATGCAGGCGGCGTGGGTACGCCTTGACGAGCACACTGCTGCCAGCAATCGCATCCGGGTCACGGTCGATGCCCCAGACCGTGCAATCGGCCGCCTCCAGCAACGCCTTCGCATAGCCGCCGGCGCCAAACGTGCCGTCCACATAGGTGGCGCCGTCCGCAGGTTCCAGGATGCCAAGCACTTCTTTTAGAAGGACGGGCCGGTGGCCACACATTGTCTCTTTTTCTCGCGGCCGCGCCCGGGGGGTCATGACTTCCAGCCTTCCGGCTTCTCCGGCGGGCCGAGGCGAAGGGTGACGCCGTCGTCCAACGCCCGCTTGCGGGCTTTCGCCTGGTGGGACCGGAACGCCTTCGGCGCCCACAGCTGAAAGGTGGCGCCCCGGCCGACGAAGGCGGCCTCATCCTTGATGTTGGCGTAATCCGCAAACTCCTTCGGCAACAGGATGCGGCCTTCGCCATCGAAGGGAAGGGGATGCGAATCGGCAAAGATCGTCGCGGCAAGGTCGTCCTGGGTGTCGGAGAAAAGGTCGAGCGCATCGAGGCTTGTGCTTAGGCGCTCCATGCGATCGATGGAAAACGCCTCGATCGCCGGTAGGCGGTAGGAGCGAAAGACGACGATGCCGTGGAAATTCTGCCCGCCGATGGCGGCGCGGAAGGAAGCCGGTACGGATACCCGGCCCTTCTTGTCGACCTTGTTCGTATACGTCGAAAGAAACAGCGCCATTCCGGCCCCCCAACCGCCGGGTCTCTCGGCTGGCCGGGGGCTCCTGGGCGGTGGAACGATCCCGGCCTTCGGTCCGGATTGGGCGCGACTGCCCAATGTAGGATAAAATGGGATATCATGGGCCTATATGGGTGTCAATGACGGAGCGAAGTAAAACTCTCGTCCTAAAGGAGAATTCTGGACGCGAGATAAGAAGATCGGAAGTCTCCGAGCGAAGATTTCGGAGGTGTTTTTGTTTCGATTACTAGATGAAGTATGAAAAGCTCTAAATGCAGAACATAATAAGAACGTTTTCTTCTTCCTATTTTCTTGAAAAAGAAGCCAGATGGCCTGTAAGCCGGGTTCTGTGCCCGCTTGCGCGGGCGATGGCCATTCCTCTGGGACGCCGGTTGACCGGCGCCTCTAGCGACCGACCCGGGCGACGACGCGGAAACCCGCCTGCCGTAAGGCATGTCGCCCCTACTTGGTCTTGCTCCCGGTGGGGTTTACCCTGCCATCCCCGTTACCGGGGACGCGGTGCGCTCTTACCGCACCCTTTCACCCTTACCGGCGAAAGCCGGCGGTTTGCTTTCTGTGGCACTTTCCCTGGGGTTGCCCCCGCCGGACGTTATCCGGCACCGTGTTTCCGTGGAGCCCGGACTTTCCTCTCTGCGTTTACCGCAGAGCAGCCATCCGGCCATCTGGCCCTTTTTAGCTAGGCCTTGGACGCAAACGGGTCAAGGCCCCCCTTCGAGAAGACTGAGGAGCCTCGCCAGCGTCTCCCTATCCGCTACCCCGTCGATGCGGGCGGGCCGGAAGTGGCGCTGGAAGGCTTTGATGACCTTTTTCGTCGCCTTATCCGCCACGCCGGAGAGCGGCACTTCGTAGCCATAGCGGTCGAGCAGGCGCTGCACCTCTTCGATCGGCGGCACTGGCCCGGCCTCATGGGCCTCCGGCCAGCGCCCGATGCCGGCCCGCGCCAGCCGCTGCCAGTCGAACAGCTCGCCCGGATCGGTCTTGCGGTCGGGTGCGACGTCGGAATGGCCGAGCACGCGTTCGGCTGAGATCGGGTGGCGGGCGAGGATGTCGAGAAGAAGCGCCTCGAGCGCGGCCATCTGGGCCTCCGGGAAGGGGCGGTAGCCGAACTCGTGGCCCGGATTGACGAGCTCGACGCCGATCGAGCGGTCGTTGAGATCGTTAGCACCTTTCCAGCACGCCTCGCCCGCATGCCAGGCGCGCCTTGTCTCCGGCACCAGCGCGGTGACGTGGCCCGCCTCGTCGATCAGATAATGCGCGCTCACCTTCGCTTCCCGGTCGCAAAGCCGCGTCAATGCCGCTTCCGCCGTCTTCATGCCGGTGTAGTGCAGGACCAGCGTGTCGATCGCGCATCCTTCGGGCCGCGGTCCCTGGTTCGGCGAGCTTTTCTCGATCGGCGGTTTCATCTTCTAACTCAAGCCCCGCAGTTTTTCGATTTGCGCATAGGCGTCGTTGATCCGTGCCATTTTTTCGTCGGCGACGTCGATGAATTCCTGCGGCATGCCCTGGGCCATCAGCCGGTCGGGATGGTTCTCGCGGATGAGCCCGCGATAGGCCTTCTTCAATTCCGCGTCCCCAACCTTCGGGCTCACCCCCAGCACCTCGTAAGGGTCGGCGATCCCGCTACCCGAATGGGCGGCGACCACCCGCTCAAAAGTTCGCGCGTCGAATCCGAAAATCTGGGCGACTTCTTTTAAGTACGCCATCTCTTCCGGACTGACCCGGCCGTCGGCTCGCGCAATATGGATAAGCCCGCCAAGCAGGTCCTCGAGCACGACCTTGTGGTGCGCGAACAGGACGGCGATCTGATGGGCGTAAGGCTCGAAACCGGCGGCCTCCTCCCGCGCCCGGTTGAAGAGCCCGCCGACCTCCGCCTCGGCCTGTTTAGGTACGCGAAAGATCTGCTTGAAGGCGCGGATCTCGTCCTTCGTAACGACGCCGTCCGCCTTCGCCATCTTCGCAGCCAGCACGATGACGGCGGTCGTAAAGGCGGCCTGGCGGGTGGCCGTCGTGTCGGCACGCGCCTGTCCGTAAGGCCCACGTAAGCCCTCCGCCTTCGAGCGGTCATAGGCGTGCCCCGCGAGCGTGCCGAGGATGGCGCCAAGCGGCCCGCCAAGCGCGAATCCGGCCGCACCCCCGATCAGTTTTCCCCAGATTCCCATGCCCAGATTCCCATGAGAGACCGCCTTCAAGAATTGCGGCGGCGACCATAGACCGGATCGTAAGGCCACGCCAGAGCGGGCCAAGCCATTCCTTGGGTTTGAGGCCTTGGGTTTGAGGCCGGCTTGCCGCTAAGCTTTCTGGATGGTGGCGGAGACCTCTTCTTCGAAGGCGGGTTGGCAGTTCTGGATTGATCGGGGCGGCACGTTCACCGATTTCGTCGCGCGCAACCCGGAAGGCGAACTCCTGACCCGCAAGCTGCTTTCCGAAAATCCGGAACGCTATGCGGACGCCACCATCGAAGGCATCCGCGAACTTCTGCAAGTGCCAAAAGGCGCGCCCATCCCGGAGGCCCATATCGACGCCGTGAAGATGGGAACGACGGTGGCCACGAACGCGCTTCTCGAACGAAAGGGGGAGCGCACGGTTCTCGTCATTACGGAAGGCTTTGGCGATGCGCTTCGTATCGCCTATCAGAACCGTCCCGCCATTTTCGCCCGTCACATCCGATTGCCTTCGCTGCTTTATGCTCAAGTCATCGAAGTGCCGGAACGGATGACGGCCGAAGGCGAAGAAATCCACGCTCCCGATCTGGATCTTGCCCGCGTTCGTCTCGAGGCCGCTTACCGGGACGGCATCCGCGCGGCCGCTATCGTCTTCCTGCACGGCTATCGCTATCCCGAACATGAACGCCTTGTCGCCGCGCTTGCCCGCGCGGTCGGCTTTTCCCAGGTCTCCGTTTCGCATCAGGCAAGCCCGCTCATGAAGCTCGTAAGCCGCGGCGATACGACGGTTGCCGATGCCTATCTCTCGCCGATTTTGCGGCGCTACATTGATCGTCTCGCCGCCGATCTTGGCGAAACGCACCTTTTCTTCATGCAGTCGAATGGCGGGCTTGCCGACGCCCGTTTCTTCCATGGCAAGGACAGCATCCTTTCCGGGCCGGCGGGCGGCGTCGTCGGCGCCGTCGAGGGCGCGAAGCTGGCCGGTTTCGGCCGTCTGATCGGTTTCGACATGGGAGGCACGTCTACGGACGTCTTTCATTTCGATGGCGCATTCGAGCGCAGCTTCGATTCGGAAATGGCCGGCGTGCGCCTGCGCGCGCCGATGATGCGCATCCATACGGTGGCCGCCGGCGGCGGTTCGATCTGCAGTTTCGAAAATGCGCGTTTTCGCGTCGGCCCCCACTCGGCCGGCGCCGATCCCGGTCCGGCCTGCTACCGCCGTGGCGGGCCGCTGACGGTGACGGACTGCAACCTGCTTCTGGGCAGGATCCTGCCCGACTATTTTCCCCGCATCTTCGGGCCTAAGGGCGATTTGCCGCTCGACCAGGCGATCGTCACCGGGAAGTTCGACGCGCTTGCCAAGGCCGTGCGCGAGACTTCCGGCCAGGCGATGAGCAGCTTCGCGGTGGCGGAAGGCTTTCTTAAGGTCGCCGTCGAGAACATGGCGAACGCGATCAAGAAGGTTTCCGTCGCGCGCGGCCACGACGTGACGAACTACGTGCTTTGCGGTTACGGGGGCGCCGCGGGGCAGCATGCGTGCCGCGTGGCGGACGCACTCGAGATGAAGCGCGTGCTGCTGCACCCGATGGCGGGCGTCCTTTCGGCGCTCGGCATGGGGCTCGCGGATATGCGGGTGACGCGCGCCCGCGCCGTCGAAGCGCCCTTCGAGGAGGCCGCCATGGCGGATCTCGAAGCGATCGTGGATGCGCTTCGCGCCGACGCAAAAAAAGAAATGGAGGCCCAGGGGGTGGCGCCCGCCCGGATACGCACGCTCCCTTCCGCCCATCTTCGCTACGAGGGGACGGACAGCCCCCTCATCCTTCCCTTTGTGGGCTTTGCCGAAACGCGCAAAAGTTTCGATTCGGCCCATCGCCGGCATTTCGGTTTTTTGGATCCGGACAAGCGGCTCATCCTCGAGGCGCTCAGTGTCGAGGCGGTGGGCGCGATGGAGCGGATCGCAACGCCCCCTTCCTTTGCCGACGCTGGGCGCGCGGCGCCGAAGCCGGAGACGTGCGCACAGGTTCATTTTTCCGGGCGCCTCAAACAGACGCCGGTCATCGCACGCGCCGCCCTTGCGCCTGGCCATCGCCTTACCGGTCCGGCCATCGTCTTAGAGGAGCATGCGACGACGGTGCTCGAGCCCGGCTGGGAACTGGCCGTGCTCGGGGAAGGAAGCCTTCTGCTTTCGCGGATCAAGGCGCCCGCGCACCGCGCGCCCGCCGGCGGCAAGGAACCTGCGGATCCGATCCTGCTCGAGATCTTCAACAACCTTTTCATGTCGATCGCCGAGCAGATGGGCGAGACTCTGGCGAAGACCTCGCATTCGGTGAACATCAAGGAGCGGCTCGATTTCTCCTGCGCGCTCTTCGACGATCGAGGCGGCCTCATCGCGAACGCGCCGCACATCCCGGTTCACCTGGGCTCGATGGGCGAAAGCGTGCGCGTCGTCAGCCAGGCTTACGCCTCCGACATTCGCGCGGGCGACGTCTTTGCCTCGAACGCGCCCTACAATGGCGGCACGCATCTTCCCGATATCACCGTCGTGACGCCGGTCTTCGATGAGGACAGCAACGAGGTCCTCTTCTTTGTTGCCGCCCGCGGTCACCATGCGGACATCGGCGGCAAGACGCCGGGCTCGATGCCGCCGGAAAGCCGCAACATCGAAGAAGAAGGCGTGCTTCTCGACAATATCCGCCTCGTCCGCGAGGGCCGCTTCCATGAAGACGAACTTCGCGCACGCCTTCAAGCCGCCCCCTATCCGGCCCGCAACCCGGATCAGAACGTGCGCGATCTGCGCGCGCAGGTCGCCGCGAACGCGAAAGGGCTCGAAGAGCTTCGCGCGCTGGTGTCCCATTTCGGCTTTGAGCAGGTTCGGGCCTATATGGGACATGTCCAGGCGAATGCGGAAGCAGCGATCCGTCGCGTGATCGCCGGCTTGAAGGGCGGCGCCTTCGTTTACGAGATGGACGATGGCGGCCGCATCCAGGTCCAGATCGGGATCGACCGGGAAAGCCGCGCGGCGAAGATCGACTTCACCGGCACCTCGGATCAGCGGCCGAACAATTTCAACGCGCCTTCCGCCGTCACGCGGGCCGCCGTGCTTTACGTCTTTCGAACCCTGGTCGAAGACGACATCCCCTTGAACGCGGGCTGCCTTAAACCCCTGGACATCGTCCTTCCCAAAGGCTCCATGCTCAATCCCGACCCCCCGGCCGCGGTTGCCGCCGGCAATGTCGAGACCTCCCAATGCGTAGTCGACGCGCTTTTTGGCGCGCTCGGTGCGCTGGCGGGCTCCCAGGGCACGATGAACAACTTCACCTTCGGCGATGACCGCCACCAATACTACGAGACGATTGCCGGCGGCGCCGGGGCCGGCCCCGGTTTCGACGGCGCATCCGCCGTTCATACCCATATGACGAATTCCCGTCTGACCGACCCGGAGGTGCTCGAGTGGCGCTACCCGGTCTTCGTCGAGGCCTTCCGGATCCGCCGCGCAAGCGGTGGAGAAGGGCGGTGGCGGGGTGGCGACGGCGTTGTGCGGCGCATCCGTTTCCGCGAGGCGATGACGGCGGCGATCCTTTCCGGCAATCGCAGCCACGCGCCTCGGGGCCTGAACGGAGGCGCGGACGCCAAGCCCGGTGAAAACCGCATCGAGCGGGCGGATGGCGGCATCGAGCACTTGCCCGCGACGGCCGAAGTAAGAATGGCGGCGGGCGACGTTTTCGTCATCGAAACGCCGGGCGGCGGCGGTTTCGGAAAGAAGGCGGCGCCTTCGGATTCAGACTAGTCTGTGTGATAAGGGAGGGAGAAGGTTCAACGTGTTCGGTCGCCAGATCACGCTTTTTCGGATTTTCGGGTTCCGCGTCGGAATCGATTGGAGCTGGCTGATCCTGGCCATCCTGATCACCTGGACACTGGCCGCCGGCTTCTTTCCCCATTTCGTTCCCGATCTTAGCAAGACGACCTACTGGTGGATGGCGGTTCTCGGCGCGTTGGGTCTTTTCTTCTCGATCATCTTCCACGAGCTTTCCCATTCCTTGGTGGTGCGGCGCTACGACATGCAGATTCGCGGAATCACGCTGTTCGTGTTCGGAGGCGTCGCCGAAATGGAGGGCGAGCCGGTAAGCCCGAAGGCGGAGTTTGTGATGGCCATCGCCGGGCCCATCGCCAGCCTCCTTCTGGCAACGGCGTTCTTCCTGGTTGGCATGACCGGCGATGCGCTTGGCTGGCCGGTCGCCGTCGTGAGCGTGCTTACCTACCTCTTTTGGATCAACGGCATTCTTGCGCTGTTCAATCTCGTGCCGGCCTTCCCCTTAGATGGCGGGCGGATGCTCCGCGCCGTGCTGTGGGGCCGGAAGAACGACTTTCGCTGGGCGACGCGAATCGCGTCCGGCACCGGCGGCTTCTTCGGTTTCATGCTGATGATCCTCGGCGTCATCAGCTTCGTGACCGGCAATTTCATCGGCGGGCTGTGGTGGTTCCTGCTTGGCCTTTTCGTGCGTTTTGCGGCAACCGCCTCCTACCGCCAGGTCGTCATGAAGCAACCCTTCGAGGGCATACCGGTCACCGCCGTCATGAAGCGGGACCCCGTCACCGTCTCACCAAACCTGACGGTTGCCGAACTCGTCGAGGACTATCTCTACCGTCACACTTACAAGATGTTTCCGGTCGTAGACGATGGCCGGCTCTTGGGTTCCGTCGGCCTTGGCGAGGTGAAGGGATTGGCCCGCGAGCAATGGGCGACAACCCGCATCCGTGACATCCTGAGTCCCCGTTCCGAGGTGACGACCGTCGCCCCCGAAACGGATGCGATGGCGGCCCTTGCCCGGATGCAGAAGACGGGAAACGGGCGGCTTTGCGTGGCTTCCGGGGACCGTCTGGCCGGGATCCTCACCCGCAAGGACATACTGGAGTTGTTCTCGCTTCACCTCGACCTCGAGGGCGACGCGCAGGCCGCCGGCAATCTGCCCTTCTTGGGACGTCGCTGAGACGCCGGCGGTGGTTTCCTACCCCGGTATTCCGGGGTTTCGAACATTACGAAGATTTCACGTTGCCATAATGCCTTGGCAAGGTGCGGGCGTCTAAAACACTAGCCAGAGCATATCCTCTACATCGGGACGGTCCCTAAGCGTCTTCCGATGTTCAACCCCCCGGTGGACATCGTCCACGGAGGTTTCCGGGCCCTAAGCTTCGGCTCCCTTTTAGACCGGCCGTGGGGTCGACTAGGCTCGGAATGGCGGCCCGTGAACTCCCTCATGGGCCGCCATCGTTTATTCGTCCGCCTCAAGCTTGGTCTCCCCTTCGGCTTCGCGGTGAAAGGTAAGCGTCACCCGCAAGCCCGGCTGGTTGTCCCCGAGCTCGAGCTTAGCCCGGTGCAGCTTCGCCACCGCGGCCACGAGGCTCAAACCCAGCCCCGTGCCGGGCGCCGCCGCCGCCTTCTCCAGCCGGACGAAGCGCCGCAACACCTGCTCGCGGTCGGCCGCCGGGATCCCCGGCCCGCTATCTTCGAGCGTCAGCCGCACCCGTTCGGCGTCCGTCGTAAGCTCGAGCCGGACGGCGCCACCGACGGGCGTGTATTTGATCGCGTTGTCGAGGAGATTGGTCAGCGCCTGGGCAAGCGTTTGCCGGTTGGCGAGCACGAGGGCGCATGGGGGAAGGGAGGACTCAACGCGAAGGTCGCGCTCGTTCGCCACCGGTTCGTAAAGCTCAAGCAGTTCCGCAGCCAGCTCGGCCAGATCCAGCGGCTTCATCTCGAAGTTCGCGGTGCTGGCCTCGGCGCGCGCGATGTCGATCAACGCATCGAAGGTCGAACGAATATGATCCGTTTCCTTGATCGTGTTTTGCAGGGTGGAACGGTAGGCATCCAGGTCCGGGTTCCCGCGAAGCGTCATCTCGATCCGGTTTTTCAGGCGCGTAAGCGGTGCGCCCAAATCGTGGGCCACGCTGTCCGTCACCGCGCGCATGCCGATCAGCAGACGTTCGATCTGGTCGAGCATCTCGTTCAGATTTGCAGACAGCCGGTCGAATTCGTCTCCCGTACCACGCACGCTGACCCGTTGCGTAAGATCCCCATCGATGATCTGCCGGCTGATCTTGGCGATCGTATCGACGCGGCGCAGCATCTGCCGGCTCAAGAGCAAGCCGCCGAGGAACGCCAGCATCAGCGTGATCGCCACCGACCAGGTGAGCGCCGCCCGCATCACTTCCCGGAAGCGTTCGCGTTCGCCGATGTCCCGGCCGACCAGAACGTGGTAGCCGATCGGCAGGTCGATGACCCGCGCGCGCATCTGGCGGGCGGTCTTCTCCTCGCCTTCGCCGCGGCTGACGCTGAAATGAATCCACTCGCCGTTCTCGGGCGGGGTAAGCGGCGCACCCTCGGCGTCAGCCGGCCACGGAATCAGATTGCCGATCACCGGCTCAAAGTCGGTGTTCACGAGCAGGTAGATGGCGCCCGGTTCCTTCAGGTTCTCGGATCGGTGCCGGATAACCCTGGCGATCCCCCGAAGGCCGAACAGGCTGTACTGCTCGACGAGACCTTTGCTTTCCGCCTCGATGACATTGTTTGTCTCACGGTCGATCAGGTCGATCGTCGCGTAGTAGATAAACCCCAAAAGAACGACGGCCAGAACCCCGAAGACGACCATGGAAAGTGCCGCCATTCGGAAGGCCGAGGTTCGGAAGAGTCTAATCAGTTGCACGAAGCGAGTATCCTGCGCCGCGGACCGTGTGGATCAGCGGCTGGTTAAAGCCCTTGTCGATTTTCTGGCGAAGACGGCTTATCTGCGCATCGATCACGTTCGTCTGGGGATCGAAATGGTAATCCCAGACCCCTTCCAGCAGCATCGTCCGGGTGACGACCTGGTCGGCATGGCGCATCAGGTATTCGAGCAGGCGGAACTCCCGTGGTTTCAGCTCGATCATTTGGCCGGCCCGTTTCACGGTGCGGCCGATCAGGTCCATCTCCAGATCGCCGACGTGAAGATGCGTCTGCTCCTCTTCCGGGCCTTCGCGGCGAAGCAGCGCCTCGATGCGGGCGAGCAGTTCGGAAAACGCGTAAGGCTTTGCAAGGTAGTCGTCGGCGCCCGCCTTTAGGCCCGTGACCCGGTCGTCCACTTGGCCAAGGGCGCTTAAAAGAAGAATGCGGCTGCTCACCCCTTGCTCGCGCAGCAGCTTCACGATGGTGATGCCATCCGTGTTCGGCAGCATGCGGTCGATGATCAGAAGGTCGAAATCGCCGGTCGCCGCGAGAAAGAGTCCCTCCCGGCCTTCCGCAGCATGATCGACCGTATAGCCGTGCTCTTTCAGGCCCTTCGTGAGATAGGCCGCCATCTCGCGGTCGTCTTCGATGATCAGGATATGCATAAAGCTTCAAACACTCCTTGAGCCGGCCGCCGCCGACCAAGAAATTAGCCTGCCACCGGAATTATACGGTTTCAAAAGAAGGAAATGGACCGAAATGGCGAGCTTGCGCTTCCACCCATAGGGGGGTTCCTTCTGCGCGTTTTCCTCCCCTTATCCATGCGCTTAGGGGGCGCCCGCCCGAATGCTCGAAAAGAACAGCTTCTCGCCGTTCACCTCGAAATCGCCGATCGCCCGCTGCCCGGCCTCGGACGTGAGCCAATCGACGAAGACCCGCGCCGCTTCCGCCTTCACATGGGGAAAGCGCGCCGGGTTTACCCGGATGACCCCGTAAGGGTTGTTCAATCGCGGGTCCCCTTCGACGACGAGCTTGAGCCGCCGCCGGTTCTGGAAACCAAGCCAAGTGCCGCGGTCGGTCAGCGTATAGGCGTCCGCCGCCGCCGCCGTGTTCAGCGTCGCCCCCATCCCCGAACCCGTCTCCCGGTACCAGCCGCCGGACGCGGCCTCGACGTCTTGGCCGACCACTTCCCAGAGGCGAAGCTCCATCTTGTGGGTGCCGCTGTCGTCGCCGCGCGAGACGAACATGGCTTGCACCTCTGCGACCTTCTCCAAGGCCCGGGCCACGTCCTTCAAGCCACTGATGTCGGCCGGGTCGTGCTCGGGTCCCACGATGACGAAGTCGTTGTACATGACGTCGCGGCGATCGACGCCGTAACCCTCGGCCACGAATCGCTCCTCCGAGGGCCGGTGGTGAACGAGCAGCACGTCCGCATCGCCGCGTTCGGCGAGCTTGATGGCCTGTCCGGTGCCGACGGCGACGACGTGCACCCGAATGCCGGTGGCGGCTGTGAACTTCGGAAGCAGGAAGTCATAAAGGCCGGAATTCTCGGTCGACGTCGTCGAAGCAAGCGTGATCGTCGCTTCACCGGCCAAGGCCGGACCGAAGAGAAGAAGACAAGCCAGGAAAAAGAAGCTTGAGAGATTCCGCATGCTTTTTCCGAAGCTCAGTGACGGCCGTGGAGCGGGTGAAGGGAATCGAACCCTCGTCACCTGCTTGGGAAGCAGGAACTCTACCATTGAGCTACACCCGCGTGGCCCCTTGCTTGCGCCACGCGCTCCGCCTTGGCGGCGAGGGTGCCCAGGCGGGCACCCTCTAGACATCTTTGCCGCTCAACTCTGCAGGTAAACGACGTGGGTCTCGGTATTTTCGTAGAGGCCATGCTTGCCGTCCGCACCGCCGATACCGGATTGCCGCACGCCGGCGTGAAAGCCCTGCATCGCCTCGAAATGCTCACGATTGATGTAGGTTTCGCCGAAGTTGAGATCGTTACAGGCCCGCATCGCCACCCCGATGTCTTGGGTATAGATCGAAGAGGTCAAGCCGTACTTCGAATCGTTGGCGCGTTCGATGGCCTCGTCCAGCGAATCGATGGTATTGATCGGCATGACCGGCCCGAAGACCTCTTCCTGCATGATCTCGGAAGCCTGCTCGCAATTGCGAAGCACGGTTGGCTGAAAGAAGAACCCCTTGCCCTTCACGTCCGACATGCTCCCGCCGCTGACCAGTTCCGCGCCATCTTTGATCGCGCGCTTGACCATGTTGTCCGTCACTTCCTGCGCCGCCTTGTTGATCATCGGCCCCATGTCGAGGTCTCGGATCACGCCCGGATCCCCGTACTTGGTTGCTTCCATCGAGGCCGAAAACTTGGAAATGAATTCGTCCTCGACGCGACGATCGACGTAAACGCGCTCGGCACAATTGCAGGCCTGGCCGGTATTGATGACACGCGAAGCCGTGACGGCCGTAACCGTCTTATCGATGTCGGCATCGGCCATGACGATGGCCGGCGCCTTGCCGCCCAGTTCCAGATTGACCTTGGTGATGTTCTTGGCGCACGCCGCCATGATCCGTGAGCCTACCTCGACCGAGCCGGTGAAGCTCACCAGGCCCACGTCCGGATTGTCGCAAAGCGCACTGCCGGTCGTGCTTCCCTTGCCATAGACCACGTTCACGATGCCTTTCGGTATGTCCGTCTGGTCAAGCAGATCGACGAACATGGCGGCGTTGTTCGGCGTATCCGTGCTCGGCTTCAGCACGATGGAATTTCCGGTCACCAAAGCGGGACCAAGCTTGCGCGCGATCAGGAAGAAGGGAAAATTCCACGGCAGGATGCCGGCCACGACGCCGACGGGTTGGCGAAAGAGAAAAATGTTTTCGTTCGGGCGATCCGAATTGATGATCTCGCCCTCGATCCGTCGCGCCCATTCCGCCATGTAGTCGATGTAATCCGCGGCAAACGCGATCTCGATCTCGGAAAGGGTCTGAACCTTGCCCTGCTCTTCCGTGAGCGCCTTGGCGAGCGCCGGGACGTTCTCGCGGATCTTTGCGGATATCTGCCGCAAATAACCCGCCCGTTGGATGGCGGGTAATTTTTTCCAGCTCTTCTGGGCCTCTTTCGCGGCCGCCACCGCCTCGTCCACGATCTCCGCCGGTGAGTCGGGAACTTCGGAAATGACCTCTTCGGTCGAAGGGTTGAGAACCGGAAGCATGTTGACTCCCGGCGTGTCGACGTACTTGCCGTTGATATAATTGCGATGTTGCGTTGTCACCTTAAATTCCTCCCCTGATTTATTGCGGGCGGATTGAAATTCCCAACCGCGTTGTCGGGCATTTTCCGCCGCAATCGCCCCGCTTGCAAGCCCCCACCGCGGCGCGAGGATTTCCGGCCCATCCGGCGCGTGATGCGGACCATTTATCCTTAATCGGCCCTGTGCAGGCGGTCGAGGCGCAGCCGATGGCGGGAATCGGTCAGCCGATAGGCGCCGGCCAGCACCGCCGTGAAGACGCCGAGCCCGGTGCCGCCGGCGATCAGGAACATGATGAGCAGCTGATACTCGATCGCCTGCATGGGCTCGGCGCCGGCCAGGATCTGGCCCGTCATCATGCCCGGCAGCGAAACCAGCCCGGTCGCCGCCATCGCGTTGATGATCGGGATGAGGCCGCTTCGCATCGCCTCCCGGATGACGTCGCCGAAGGCCTCCCGCCAGTCTTGGCCGAGCGCCAGCCTGGCCTCGATGGCGAGCCGCTCGCGGCCGATCATCGTGCCAAGCGTATTGAGGCCGAGTGCGACGCCGGTCATCGTGTTGCCGAGGATCATGCCGAGAATCGGAATCGCGTAACGCGGGTGGTACCAGGGCTCCGGCTGCACCTGAAGGGTGAGCGCAAACACGGTGACGATCATGGCGGCCATCAGCATGCTCGTCGTGCCAAGGCCATAGGTCCACCAGCCGCTGAGCCGCTTCTCCTGGCGGGCCAGGATCTCGCGCCCGGCGAACAATACCATCAGAAGGGCGACGAGGCCGGTTAGATAAGGCGAGACGACCGTGAACAATGCCTTCAGCACGAGGCCGACCAGGAAAAGCTGGACGACCATGCGCGCAGCCGCGATCAAGAGCTGGCCTTCGAGGCGCAAACGTAAGCCAAGGGAAAGCCCGGCGTTTAAGAGAACGAGTAGCGAGGCGAGCGCCAGATCGCCATAGCTTAACGCGATCACGTTCACGTCCATGCTTCCTCGCTTTCGAGACGGCCCTGCTTGAAATGGAAACACCGTTTCGCCAAGTGCCTGGCTTGCCGAACGTCGTGGGTGACGAACAGGATCGAGACCCCTTGGGCCAAGCGCGCCTTCAGCACCTTCTCGACTTCCGCGATGCTCGTCTCATCCAGCCCGGACGTCGGCTCGTCCAGAAGCAGGACGGCGGGCCTTAATAGAAGGACGCGCGCCAGCGCCAGACGCTGGCGTTCGCCGGTGGAAAGCCTGGCGACGGTCCATTCGAGCGCGTCCGCGGGCAGGCCGAGTTGGCTTAAGGCCTCTCTTGCAGCATCGCTTTGCGGGAAATGTTCGCCGACGCTTTCTGCCCACCAGCCGGATTCGGAAGCGAGATAGGTCACCATCCGCCGCCATTTCGGGGCCGGAAATTTTTCCCGTTCCGCGTCGAACAAGGTGACGCTTCCCTCGTTCGGATCGAGATCGGCGATCGCCCTCAAAAAAAGCGTCTTGCCCGCCCCGCTGGGCCCCATGACGGCGACGCATTCGCCACCGCCGATTTCCGCATCGATCGGGGCAAGGCTCGGCGTGTGAAGCGCATCGATTCGGAGCATGCCCTCCTTGTAGCGAAGTGCCCGCCCTTCGTCACCGTCCGGCAAAGCGTGAGCCCTTTCCACGCGCCGGAAAGCACAGTAGGTTTTTCTCGGCCCATCGTCTGCTCCTCGCCTGCCCATCGCCTTAAAGGAGGCCCCTTGAACGACTTTTCGACCGCCTTTGCCCTTGCCTTCGAAAGGATCGGCAGGCTCGATCCCGACCTCGTCGAGATCGTGGCCCTTTCCATGCAGGTAAGCCTGACCGCGGTCACCATCGCCGCCCTGATCGCGCTGCCGCTGGGTGCCGCCGTAGCGCTGTTTCGCTTTCCGGGCTCAAGCATCCTCGCCGTGCTGCTGAACGCGATGATGGGCCTGCCGCCGGTCGTCGTCGGCCTCGTCGTCTATCTCTTGATTTCCCGCGCCGGCCCGCTCGGCGTGCTCGGGCTTTTGTTCACGCCGAGCGCGATGATCATCGCCCAGGTCCTGCTGATTGCGCCGATCATCGCGGCACTGACGCGCCAGGTGATCGTCGATCTCTGGGAAGAGTATGGCGAACTTTTGCTTTCGCTGGGCGTTTCGCGTGGGCGCGCCATCGGCACGCTGCTTTGGGACGGCCGCTTTCGGGTGCTGACGGTCGCGCTGGCGGGCTTCGGACGCGCAACGGCCGAAGTGGGCGCGGTGATGATCGTCGGTGGCAACATCAACCACGTCACCCGCGTCATGACGACGACGATTGCGTTGGAGACCAGCAAGGGAAATCTCACGCTGGCGCTTGGGCTCGGCATCATCCTGCTCATTCTTTCCTTGCTGATTAATGGCGCGGTTTACATGGTCGGCGACGCAGCCGCCCGGAGGAACATCGCGTGAAGAGCTCGATCTTTCCGCTCGTGCTTGAGGACCTGGTTTATGAGGTGGGCGAGCGCCGGCTTCTTCGTGGAATCACCGCCGAGATTGAGGCCGGCCTTCGCACGGTGATCTTGGGACCCAACGGCGCCGGCAAGAGCCTGCTGCTGCGACTCTGTCACGGCCTTCTTGCGCCGAGCCATGGCCGGGTCGAATGGCGCGGGTGCACGGCAGGGGCGGCGATCCGCGACCAGGCGATGGTCTTTCAACGTCCCGTCATGCTGCGCCGCTCGGCGGCCGCGAACGTCGCTTACGCGCTGGCCATCCGCGGCGTTGGCCGAAGGCTGCGCCGGCTGCGCACGGGCGAGATGCTGGCCAGAACGGGCTTGACCGCCAAGGCACGGGTGCCGGCCCGCGTGCTTTCCGGCGGCGAACAGCAACGCCTCGCCCTGGCCCGGGCCTGGGCGCTCGCCCCCCAGGTCCTGTTCCTGGACGAGCCGACCGCCAATCTCGATCCGGCGGCGACCCGGGCCGTCGAAGACGTCATCCTCGAGATCCAATCGAGCGGCACGAAGATCATCATGACGACCCACGACCTTGGTCAGGCGCGCCGCTTGGGCCAGGAAATCCTCTTCCTTTGCGAAGGCCGGCTGGTCGAGCGGAACCCGGCGGATCGCTTCTTCGCCGGCCCGGAAAGCCCGGAGGCCGCGGCCTTTATCGAGGGCCGGCTCACATGGTAAGCTTCACTGGTCAAAAAGCTGCCCATTCCCCATCTCTTTAAAGGGGTACAGGGCTCGGGAGGCCCAGGAGGAAGGAGCGAGCTAGCCATGATCGATCCCTTCGGACGCGAGGTCACCTACTTGCGGGTCTCCGTCACGGATCGCTGCGACCTTCGCTGTGTCTACTGCATGTCGGAAGACATGAGCTTCCTGCCGAAGCGCGAGCTGTTGACGCTGGAAGAGCTTGAGCGCGTCTGCAGCGCCTTCATTTCCCAAGGTGTCCGGAAGATCCGCATCACCGGCGGCGAGCCGCTCGTGCGCCGCGATATCCTGACGCTCTTTCAAAGCCTGGGCCGTCATTTAAAGGCAGGCGTGCTTGACGAGCTCACGCTGACGACGAACGGCAACCGTCTTGCGAAACATGCAGGCGCGCTTTATGACGCCGGCGTTCGTCGCGTCAACGTCTCACTCGACACGCTGGATCCCGGTCGCTTCCGCGCGATCACGCGCTGGGGCAAGGTTGAGACCGTGCTCGAGGGAATCCGCGCGGCACAAGAAGCAGGACTTCACGTGAAGATCAACACCGTCGCCCTCAAGGGCGTCAACGAAGATGAATTCGATTCCCTGCTTGCCTGGTGCGGGACGGAAGGGTTCGACTGGACGCTCATCGAAACGATGCCGATGGGGGAGATCGACGAGGATCGGATGGACCAGTACCTGTCCTTAAAAGAAGTCCGCCGCCGGCTCGAGGAACGCTGGACGCTTCGTGCGAGCCAGCACCGAAGCGGCGGGCCCGCCCGCTACGTGGAGGTCGAAGAAACCGGCGGCCGGATCGGCTTCATCACGCCGCTTTCCCACAATTTCTGTGAATCCTGCAACCGGGTGCGGCTGACCTGCACCGGCCGGCTTTACATGTGCCTAGGCCAAGAGGATCAGGCCGATCTCAAGACGCCAGTTCGGATGAGCGAAAGCGATGGGCCCTTGATCGATGCGATCCATGAGGCGATCGCACGCAAGCCCGAAGGCCACGACTTCGTGATCGAACGCCGCAACGCCCCGCCCGTCCTTCGCCGCTACATGAGCGTCACCGGCGGCTAACGCCTCTTTTTTCCGAAAAAATCAGCCGCCGCCGCGCTGGGTGCGGATCAGGAAATACTTCATGAAGGCATCGACCTCGTCTTCCGTATACCCATGGAAGGCAAACGCGATCACCGTGCTCTGAAGCGAGAGCGATTTGCCAAGCCGGCGCGTTTGTTCCGGACCTAAATCGAGGACGACTTTCTTTTCCCCGTTATTGGCCACGAGCCGCGTCCCTTCGATCGCCACCGGGGCCGGATCGAAGATCCTGGGGACGGTGCGCAAGAACTCTTGGTGGGAATAACCAAGCTCAAGACTGCGACGGAGGATGCCGCCTTCGCCGGCCGCCGTCTTTGGCATTACCCGCCCGCCAGCGGCGGCCACATCGAAAGCGTATCGCCGTCCTTAAGCGCGCGTGAGGCAAGGCCGCTCGGCGCGACGTAAGCGCCGCTGACCAGGACCATGTTAATCATTTTCTGAGGCACGTTCTGGCGCTCGACGACGCTTAGGATGGTGGCGCCGTCTTCGATTTCGATTACCGCCTCGTTGCCCTCGGCGCCGTCCGGCAGAAAGTCTTTCAGCGTCGTATAGAATTTGAGCGTGATCTTCATGACTGCGCCTGCGCCGTCGCCAGATAGGCCGACATGATCTGCGTCGGGTCGGCGATCAGCTTCTCCTTCCAGGGCCCGAGCGGGGTTTCCGTCTGGATAAGCCCCCTGAGCACGCCGACATGCTGGGTAAGGCCCAGCGCCTGCGCACCGATCAGCACGTCGTCCTTGAATTCGAGACGCAGGTAGCGAAAATTCTCCGCGTCCAGGAGCTCGGCGTGATCGCCGCCCTCGACGCCCATCCACTGGCCGAGGGAACTCGAGATCAGCCCCACCGTATCCAGCACGTTCATGTTCAGCGAACCCGGATGCGGGGTCGCCACACCGGCCATGTTCTGGGCGGCGATGCGGCCATGCTCGGTGGCCGTCGTCTGGATGGCCTGGACTTCGTAGCTGCCGGTCGAGAAGTCGCGCCCCTTCGCGCTGTCGCCGGCCGCATAGATGTCGGGCACGTTGGTCTCCATGTGTTCGTTGATCAGGATACCGCCGGCCGCTTCAATGCCGCTGCCTTCGAGGTAGTCGAGGGCCGGCGCCACGCCGGTCGAGGCGATGATCAGGTCCGCCTCCAGTTCCTGGCCGTCTTTCGTACGAACGAGGTAGGGCGGCTTCTTATCCTTTTGCTTCTCGATCTCGACCACCTGGGTCGAGGTGTGGACCGTGATTCCCTTCTTCTCGCACCAGCATTTGATCAAATTGCCGCAGGTTTCGTTCATCATGCGCGGGACCATGCGGTCGCCCATCTCGACGATCGTAAGCTCGACGCCGGTCTCGGCGATCGCCTCCATGATGATGCAGCCGATGAAGCCGGCACCCATCTGCAGGACCTTCGCCCCCTTCTTGCATCTTTTGGAGATGAGGCGCGCGTCTTCCAACGTCCAGCAACCGGTGATGTCCGGGTCCTCGATGCCGGGGATCGGCGGGCGGATCGGCGTGGCGCCGGTTGCCAGCAGCAGCTTATCGTACCCAACCGTCTTGCCGCCCTTCAGCTGAAGCTCCTTTTTGTTCACGTCGATCTTCGTGACCCATGCCTGTTGATAGTCGATCCGGTTTTGCTGGTAGTGCGTGGCGTCCGTCTTCAAATAGGTGCCTTCTTCCTTGATGTTGCCGATCAAATAGTAGGGGATCGCCATCCGCGAGTAGGGGGGCTCGGGCTCGCCACCGATCAACAGGATTTCGTCTTGCGCTCTGAGCTTGCGTAGGATTCCCGTAGCCACGACGCCGGCCGGGCCGGCACCAACGATGACGTGTTTCATTTGCCTCTTCCCCCCTTAACGGCGTCGGCGCCGGAAAAGAATCGGGGAAGGCGCGGATTCGCGCCTTCCCCGATGTTTTGGTGAACCACCCACCTTGAAACGACTTAAATGCTGAGTCGTTTGATCGTGTCGTTCGACGGCTGCCCATCCGGCGTCCAGCCGCGCAGTTCGTAGTATTCCGGAAGCATCTCGCCGAGTTTCGCCACTTGGCCCTTGCCCAGGCCGGTCTCGGCCGGCGTCTCGAGAAGCCGCTTCGGCAGCGTGTCATCGGCCTTCGTCAGGCCCGCCTTGTTGTTGAATAGACGCTCCAGGTTCCAGATGCGCTCGCCGACCTCCATCATCTTCTCCATCGTCCAGTCGCCCTCGCAGTCGGCTTGGACGAGTTGCTGATACTCATCAAGCGTCCAGGCGAAGCCCGGGAACATGCAAAGACCGGTCGAATCGATGACCGAGGTTGCGTCCTGGGTAAGCTTCGTGAGCTCTGCCTTGCCCTCCGTCGCTATCGGGTCGAGCTTCTGGCCGACGCCGAAGACCTCGACGGAGATCGTGTAGCCCCGAAGGTGGCAAGCGCCACGGTTGCTGGTCGCATAAGCAAGCGACATGCCTTGCGCGCCGCGCGGATCGTAGGCCGCAAATTCCTGACCCTTGACGACCATGGCGACCTCGGGATGGCCATACTTCTCGCAGAGAAGCTTCGAGCCAAGGCCGATATCCTTGCCGAAGCCTTCGCCCTTGCCGGTCAGTTCGACGGCTTCGACAAGCGCCGACGCCGACCCGAAGTTGAGCTTCAACCCGCCGGTATCCTTGTCGGTGATGTAGCCCCGCTCATAGAGTTCCATCGCCGCCGCCACCGAGGCGCCGAACGAGATCGTGTCCATCCCTTGCTCGTTGCAGACGAAGTTTGCAAAGGTCAGTGCCTCGAGGTCATCGACGCCGCAATCGCCTCCCATCGCCCAGGACGACTCGTATTCAAGGCCGCCGGAAGCGCCGTGGTAGCGCGGCTTGTCCTTGATGGAGAAATGGCTCGGGTCGATCACGCTGACCCGGCCACAGGCCATCGTGCAACCGAAGCAGGCGGAATTGCGGAGCAGGTTCGTCTTGCCGTCCGACTCCCGGACCCCTTCCATCGCCTCGCTGCCGATCTTGAGGGCGCCTTCGAACTGGACCTTCTGATGGTTGTTGGTCGGGTAAATGCCCATTTCGTTGATGACGCTGGTCACCCCTTGGGTGCCGTACCGGGTGAGGCCGCCCGTGAACGCGCCTTCCTTTAGGGCCTGCTTCGTGGCTTGCGCGATCTGCATGAACTCGCGGGGATTCTCGACGGTGACCCCCGTCGTGCCGCGGCAGGCGATCGCCTTCAGGTTCTTCGAGCCCATCACCGTGCCGACGCCGGAGCGGCCGGCGGCCCGGTGCAAATCGTTTATGATGGCGGCGAATTTCGCGCCGGTCTCGCCGGCGACGCCGATCGCGGCGATGCGGATCAGGGGATCCTGATGGGTCTTCTTGATCCACTCCTCCGTCTCCCAGACGCTGCTGCCCCACAGCTTGTCGGCCGGCAGGATCTGTACATCGTTGTCGCTGATGAAGAGATAGACGGGTTCCTTCGCCCGGCCTTCGAGGATCACCATGTCATAGCCCGCGAATTTGAGCTCGGCGCCGAAGAAGCCGCCGGAATTCGAACACGCGATGGCGCCCGTCAGCGCCCCCTTCGTGGTGACCGTGTAGCGGCCGGACGTCGACGCGCTGGTTCCGGTAAGTGGACCGGTGGCGAAGATAAGCTTGTTGTCGGGCGAGAGTGGATCGACCTTGGGGTCGATCTCCTCAAAGAGGTATTTCGAGGCAAGGCCACGCGAGCCGAGATAGAGTTGCGCCCACTCCATGTTGAGGGACTCCGGCTCACAGGTCCCTTTCGTCAGATTGACCCGCAAAATCTTCCGATGCCAAGTCATGGTGCTATCTCCCGATGTTCAGTGCCCGGCAGGCGCCGACGGCAGTGCTGCCGCGGCCTGGCCGGTGTCCGTCTTGGCGGCCCATTCCCGCATCTTATCCAACCCCGTCCAGTTCGCATCCACATAGGTGATCGCTTCCGTCGGGCAGGCCTTCGCGCAGGCCGGATCGCCGCCGCAAAGATCACACTTGATGACTTTGCCGCTCGCCTGGTTGTAGTTCACCGTGCCGAAGGGGCAGGCGATCGTGCAAACCTTGCAGCCGACGCAAGCTCCTTCGTCCACCACTTTTGCGCCCGTCTCCGCGTTCATCTTGATCGCATCGACCGGGCAGGCATGCAGGCACCAGGCTTCCGCGCATTGCGTGCAGGTGTATGGGACGAAACGTCCTTGCTCTTCGAAATGGAAAATCTTGATCCGGGAATGGGCGGGGTTGAACGATCCCTCTAGCTCGAACGCACAGGCCATTTCACATTGAAGACAGCCCGTACACTTGTTGGGGTCGATGTTTAGGGATTTCTGCATTCTGGTCTTCCCCCTTACGCTTCCGCCGTTTTTCTAGGCGAATGCTTTGTTCTCGCTAGGAAATTAAAAGCCGGTGGCTAGCCTGTCAACCGACGCCTTGCGCCTTGGCTTTCAAAAGCCTACGCAACCCAACCGCACTCCCTGGACGCCCTTAGTATATGGGGGCTGCCAGGACCAGGATAACGCTAAACTGTTTAGGGTTTTTCCGCCCCGTTGCGGGGCAGGCCGTTGAAATTTATGTGCTTTCGCTCAAACGCTGCCCATGCCCGGTTTTTTCCTAGTACCCGGTCGCGAGATCGGCCAGGGTCTCCGCGTCCAGCTCGAAGGGCTCGTCGCAATGGGGACAGACCAGCTTCCCTTCCTTGCGCGGCGTCTGCTGCAGGGGGTAGCGGTAGGTGCAGTGCTTGCACTTATAGAGAATGTCGGGAAGCTCCTCCTCGCCTCCCGGTCCGTCTTCCGCCAACGCCCGCCTCCTTCTCCACTTAAAGCCCCAGCCCAAGCATAGGTTTCCGGCCCGCACCCGGCAAGCGGGCGCACTTAAGCCCCGATCGGGCCGGGAATCGAAGGCCCGGCAACCCCTGCGTATAACGAACTGTTAACCAAGTCCGCCTACAATTCCCGGGAAACCATACGTTCAAGGGGTTGAAACCTTAATCCGGTGTCTCAACGGCATGGCGGAACGGCTTACCAACGCAGATGTTGCCCATCTTCTTAGCGATCCTTTGCCGGATGTCCGTGCGGAAACGGCGGCCAAGATTGCCTCGCAGTTCGGGTCGGGTCACTTAAGCGATACGGAACGCGAGCTTGCCGAACAGATCTTCCGCGTCCTGGTCCAGGACGCGGCGCTGCGCGTTCGCGAGGCACTGTCCCAGCACCTGAAGGCGTGTCCCTTCCTTCCCCACGACGTGGCGGTGACCTTGGCGAAGGACGTGGAATCGGTAGCCCTTCCCATCCTCGAGGCAAGCGAGGTGCTGACGGATGCCGACCTCCTCGAAATCATCGAAAGTCAAAGCCTCGAAAAACAACTCGCGATTTCGAAACGCAAGCGCGTCTCCCAGGCAGTTTCGGAAGCGCTCGTCGATTCGGGCGAGGAGGTCGTCGTCGCCAACCTGGTTAGCAACAAAGGCGCCGAACTTTCCGAACTCACGCTGCACAAGGTCATCGACCAATTTGGCGAGATCGAGGCGATCCAGGAGCCCATCGTAAAGCGCGTCAAGCTGCCGGTCTCGATCTCGGAACGCCTGGTGACCCTGGTGACCGACAATCTACGGGAATGATTGATTACCCATCACGATTTGTCGGCGGCCGCCGCCAGCGATCTCGTGATGCAGACTCGCGAGCGTGCGACGCTTGCCCTCCTCGGGCCGGAATCCAACGAATTATCGGCCGAAGCGCTCGTCTACCAGCTTCACGAAAACGACCGTCTGACGCCCAGCATCATTCTGCGGGCCGCCTGCATGGGGGACGTGGACTTCTTTGTTGCAAGCCTGGCGATCCGGGTCGGTGTTCCCGTACCGAACGCCTATCAATTGATCTTCGATAAGGGGTATTTGGGGCTGGAGGCAATCTACCAGCGAAGCGGGCTCCCTGAGAATCTCTACCCGGCCTTTCGAATCGCGGTCGATGTGACGAAAGAAACGCAATACGACGGCGAGACGTTCGATCGGGAGCGTCACAACCGGCGCATCATCGAGCGGATCCTTACCCAGTACGAGAATCTGCGCAGCGACGATATCGAATACCTTTTAGGCAGACTCGCGAAAATCGGGGCAGAGGAAAACGCCGGGCACGCCCAATCGGCGGAACACCATCAGGCCGACGCCGGTTTCTCACACCAAAATTGATACATGTTGACGAAGGCGCTTGGGAACGTCGTTTCGAAGCGATCCCAATTGTCGAGATTGGTCATCTCCGAATCCTCCGGGTACTGCCTTCCATAGGTCAGCCGGATGCTGGGGTCCTCCAGGTGGAACCCGGCGAAACGAAGCCCAAGCCGGTCCAGGATCTCCCCGATCTGCGGCAGGGTGAAGCGGTGTTCCTGGACGTGAAAGAGAAGGTCGCGGCAGCCGTTCAGATCGAACAGGTCGTTACCGCGTTTGAACGTCTCGACGTTCGGAAGATCCTTGTCGCCCGCGTCGAAGAAAAGGCGTTTCCGTAACGCGCGCATGTCTTCGGGCGTTGGTTTCAGGCCAAGCTCGGCGATCCATTTTCTGGCTTCGACGATGTCCTTGCGCGCCATCTCGCTATAGAGGCCGATAAACATCCAGCCGCCGGGGCGAAGCAGGCCGGTTAGCACCGACCACCCGGCGACAGGGTCCGCCAGGTGGTGAAGCACGCCGCCGCATTCGATCAGTGGAAATTGCTTCTTCAACACGTCGAGTTTCAGAAGGTCGGCTTGAAGGAAATCGATGTTTTCGACGCCGAGCCGGCGGGCCATGCGTACGCCGTAAGCCAGGCTCGCGCGGCTCAGATCGACAGCGGTAATTTGAACCTGCGGATGCATCAACGCGCGTAAGATCGCCTGTTGGCCGCTGCCACAGCCGGCAATCAGGATTTCGTCGGGCTCTGCGGAGCCGTCGGCACTTGCGAAGTTCGCGGCGGCGGATTTCAGGTTCGCCGGCAGGACCCCTCGCCGCTGGCGATCGGCGGAAAACCAACGCGGGTAGGGGTTTTCCTCATATTGGGAGCGGACGGCGCGGGAGGTGGCGTCCGCGATCGGTGTAAGCGCCGGCAGCTTCGCCTTGATGGCCGCCTCTTCGAACCAGTCGAGAAGCGTGCGCCGAACGATCGGCTGCAGATAGCTGGGCCAGGAATCCAAGGAAACGCCTTTCAGCTTGTCGGGCTCGGCAAGCGTATGCAAAGGCGCGTAAAGCGAAAACAAAAGAAGCTTGCGGCAAAGCGTTTCGTCCAAATCCGTGGCCGTCAGGTCCGTGGCCGGTGTGAGATCGGATTCGAGTTCGGTTTTCAGGGCGGCCAGCTTCGCTTCCTCTTCCGGACTCACCAGGAATGCGTATTCGTTGTTCAGGCCCTGTTCGGCGAGCGCGGCGAGGAAGGAAAGCGCCTGCGCCGGCACGTCACCGGCAAGAAAAAACCAGCGGCGAAGGCGGGTGAGGGGCCGCTCGAGCGCGGCATCGACATTGATTGCTTTTGCAAGCAGGGCGCGCAGTAGCGGGTCCTCGAGGAAGGCCTCCGCATCGCCGGGGTCCTTCGCCTCCCCATCGAAGATGTGTGGGTACTTGAAACGGATCTGTTCGGCGCTGAGCAGGGCGAGTCTCTGATGCCCGACGTCCGGCGAGGCGAAGCACTTCAGCAGCAGATTCTCGACGTTCGGTTGGTAGGCGTTCGAGGACAGGAACGAAAAGACCCAGGTGATGCCGATCAGGACCGCTTCCGGAAAGGGCGTGTCGAGCGAAAGCGCCCGCTCGAAATGGGATAGCGCCTGCTCCCACTCCGCCTGCTCGTAAGCGAGCTCGCCGAGCGCGCGATGGGCCTCCGCGAATTTCGGATCGTAGAAGAGCGCCTTCTTGTACTGGCGCCGCGCCTTCTCGGGCCGGCCCATTTCGCGAAGCGCATTCCCATAGGCGAATCGCGCCTCGAGGTGATCCGACTTAAGCGCAAGCGCCTTCTCGAAACAGGGCAGCGCCTCCTCCGGGCGCTTCGCCGCCTTCAGTGCGATCGCCAGGTTGTAGTGGTGGGGGGCAAGGCCCGGCTCCTGCGCGACGGCCTTCTCGAAATGCCGGATCGCTTCTTCCGTCCGTCCCAACGCCCGCAAGGCGGTTGCCAGATTGCCGTGATAGGCCGAGACCTCGGGCGCGATGGCGATGGCCCGTTCGATCGCCACGACGGCGGCGCCATGGCCGCCTTTTTGGTGGGCCAGCACGCCGAGCAGGCGCAGCGCGTCCGGCTGGTTCGGCTCTAGCTTTAGCACCTCGCGGTAAAGCGCTTCTGCCTTTTCCAGCCGGCCGGCCTCGTGATGACGCACGGCCTGCGTGAGAATCTCGACGCTCATCGCTCGTCTCAAAGGCCTTCGTTCGGGGCAAGGACGGGTGGTGAGATTGGTCGGAGTGAGTGGACTCGAACCACCGACCCCCGCCTCCCGAACAACACTTTCCTCTAGAAAACTGGCAGCATTTAACGCTTTTTAAGCATCTCCTTGCGTCGTTTAGGCATGTCTAAAACAAGAACATCGGTCAAAAATGGTTCAAATGAACCACCGCACGGTGCTTTTTTCAGCCCTCCAGCGCCGCCGCGGCCCGTCTCAGATATTCTGGGCTGAAGCGGGCATAGACCCGTTCCGTAATCCGCGAATCGGCATGTCCTAAAAAAGCTGAAATCTCGCTCATCGGAACCCGGCTTTCAGCCATCCAAACGGCGGCCGTGTGGCGCAGCACATGCGGGCTTACATTCTTCAACCCTGCCCGTTTGCAAGTGGCGGTAAAAGCGCGCCGGATCTGCTTGATCGGCTTGTCCGCGTACTCGATCACGAAGTCCGTCCTCGCCGCCCTCAGGGCTTCCTCGAGGGCCCCCCGCACCGTCTCTGTCATCGGGACGGTCGCCCTTCCTTTCTTCTTCCCCTGTTTTCCCCCCAAATTTATCAATCCACGTTTGAAATCCACGCGGCCCCAGGTCAGTTCCAGCAGGGCCATACTGCGCGCTGCCGTAGCCAGGGCCAGCAGGACGAAGAGCCGGACATGCGGCGCCCGGCAGGCATCAAGCAGTTGCCCGTACTCTCTCCGTGAGAGATGGCGATCGCGCGGTGGCGGCGCCGGGGGCATCTCGAACACTGCCGGCGTCCGCGGGTCGTGCCAGCGCAGGATGGCGCGGAGAAGGGAGAGCTCCTTCAGGATCGTTCCGTCCTTGCGGCCGGCGCACTTTCTGGCCTTCGCGTAGTTCCGGCAGGCCAGACGTGTCACCTGATCGGGCCGCAGCGATCCAAAGTGAGGTTTCAGCACCTTCCAGGCGCCGGGGATGCGCTCGAAGGAGGCCAGGCCCGGCGCCTTCTCCTTGCAGTAGGCCTCGTAAATGTCGGCGATGGAATCGAGAGGGCCGGTGGATTGCCGGTTCAGATCCGCTAGTCGTTGTTCGGCGACCGCACGATCCTTGGTCCGCAGGGCGATGCGCTTGGTTTGGCCGTTTTCCGTCCACACGGCGTACCAGCTTCCCCGGTAGAGCTTGGCCCGCATCCCCCCCGCTCGTATTCGTAGAGATCCTCCGCCCGTATCCTAATCAGCCGGCCGGAGCGAAAGCAAGGCAGCTTGCCGGAATCGGCTAGATTCCTTACATGAGCGGGGGTACAGCTCCACCGGCTGGCGATCTCCTTGGGACTGAAAGGGGGTTCCTTGCGCTGCGGGTAGTTTGGAGCCATTTCTCCCATCAGGCGGCCTCATCGGCCGGGGAGGGCGGCTTGGCCACTCCTGCCAACGTACACGTTGAAATAAAGCCCTTTAGGGTTTCTATGGATACTAGTCCTTCCCGAAAGGCGACACGGCCCCAGAGCCGGAGCGCGTTGTGGAAGACCTGCCGGCACCGATCCGAGCAGAACCGCTTCTCCCTGCCGCCCATGGTCTTCGCTTCGAACGGCCTATCGCACCAAAGGCAGTTCATCTCGGCCCTCTTCCGTCTATCATCCTTAAAACCCGTTCCCGCAGTTCCCGATAGCTGGCGACCAGTGCCGCGATGTTCTTCTTCGCCATCTCATTTCTCTTTCTGCAGTGCGCGATGGGAAGCAATCAGGATGTGAATAGCGCCAGCGGCGCCGGCCATGAAACGCGCGTTGGCCTGATCCTGTGGCGTCTTGCCTGGCGTTTCCGCAACCATGAAACCGTTGGCGTCATAAACCCGGTAACCGTTCTCAGAGCCGCCCCAGGTCCAGCTACCCGGGGAGGTGGCGCCCTTAAGGGCCTCGAGCCCGGCGAGCTCTTTTTCGGTGAGGATGACGACTCGTAAAAATTCTATGTTGGTGATGATGTCAGTCATTTTCCTGCTTCTCCTCCGGCAGCAACACCGTTGCGGTCCGATGTGCGCCCTGGGTTTTGCCGCCGCTCGTGAATACGCTGTATCCAATGCCGCGTTTTTTGCCTGTCCACAACCAACAGGAATCGGTTTCCGTCTTATCCCCATAGGCTGAGTCGCCATGTTATCCCGCGTGCAATGCCGCGAATACATGGTGGTGTGACACTAAATTCATTCTGTACGCGGCTCATGGTGTGTCCTAAAACGGTATGTCGCCGGGCGGTTCCGATACTGGCGGCCGCTCTGGCTGCCCACCGTTTGGGTTGGGTCTGATCCGGACTGCCAAAACAGACTTGCCCTGGAAATCAACCAAAGCCGGATATAAAATCACGCTCTTACCGATCCAGCTATCCGTCTCCGGTCCATAACCGGAAGCAATGTTCATGGCATTCGTCTTATTCAAGACGACGCCCTTTTTTTTATTCTGGAAAAAAATTACCAGTTTTGGATCACCGCCAACATCGCGTGTTTCCACATGAGAGATATTAACGGCGGCTTCTTTATCCTTAAGATCGGTCCCGCGCAGATATTCTGACGGAAAGCTCTCGTTTACATTAACCATTGGCCTCTCCTTTACGCTGCCCGCTTCTTCAATGATTTGTCGATGTCGTAAAGTTCCCGCATGAGTTCAAAGGCGCGCCACGCATCCGAAAGGTCGGGGAAATAATGGTGCGCGAAGTCGCCATGATCTTTTGCAAAGCGGATGATGTGATAGCCGCCCCCGATCGGTTGAGCGGGAAAATTCTCGCTCCACAATTCGCCGTAAGCTGCAATCTGAATCAGATGGTCCTGGTAGATGCGATTCGAAGTCTTCCAATCGCCGATCGCCAATTTCCCTTTGATAAGCATGGCGTCAAGGCATCCGCCGAAGCGGTGTTTTTCAGAAATCAAGGGAACTTCGGAATGGATGACTTTGAGTTGTGTTTGGCCTGCCCATTCAAGAAACGCCCCGAAAGCGGCTTGGGCTTTTTGCACCACATCTTCCGGCCCTTCGATGTCCGGCGTATCTCCCTTGATCCATTGTTCGACGAGCAAATGCGCGAGGGTGCCGGCGTCCGCCGCCTTGTCGCGGGTTTCCCGGTAGTCCCGGCCATCTACACCTTCTTGCCAGGCCCAATGAATGAGGCCGCCGGATTCCTTGAAACGGGAAATCACGGTAGTGACGGAGGGGACGCGCGTGCCGTCTTTTGTCCGGTAGATTTGATGTGGCATTAGCCGGCCTTTCTGAAACGGCCGCTTTCAATTTTCGCCAATAGGCAGACAAGCCGGCCGCTCGCGTCAGCCAGCCAATCTCTTACGTGTCGTGCGCCTTCGGGATCGGCGGCGGCAAGTCTCTCCAGCGTGGAGATATTGTTGAGGATCTCCCAAGCGCGTGTCTCGAAGTCGATCCGGTTCATACCCTCACCCTCCAAAGCAATAAGCGGAATCCACGGCGGCGGACCATTCCAAGCCGTCCAACAGAGCGACCAGTAATCTTGCGCGTCACGGGCGAGTGCGGTCATTGCCGCGTCCCTCCTTCAAGCTTCGTAGTCGGGGCGTTCATTTCCCGGTTCACCCAATCCACGACATCTTCCCCGCTCACGCCGTAGGCGGCAGCGGCATGACGAATCAGGTCCGCGATCAGAAGCCCGAAACCGCAATGGTCGAGATCAGACTTCACGATATTCGTTACGATGGGGCCCTTCGGTTCAGTCCGATATATGATAACCAGCGGATCCTTGATGAATTGCGGCCCGCCGGTCATCTCACGACCCCATCCATGCCATTGCGAAGATTGCCCCGACCAACATCACCGCCACGGCGAAGCAAAGCTTCCCGGCCCATTCCAAGAAGGTGAGCCAGAAGGCGGTCACGCCGCCCTCCATACCTGCGAGCCGTCGCGCCGGGATTCGGTACGAACAACCAAGCCTTTATTCTTAAGGGGCTTCATCCGTGGGCTTACTGTGACCCGGTCAATCCCGGTCTTTTCGGCAATTTGTTTTGTGGTGAGCCCGTAACGCGAATCCTCTAACGCCTGGAGAACCTTCTGCTCAAGGTTGGTCAGATGTGGCGTGACGAAATCCGCCGCCGCATGGGAGGTAATGGGATCTCCGGTACGGGCAAGGGCGCGGGTCATGATGCCTTCTCTTTTTTCTGGAACGTAGCGGCCCACCGGCAGCGATCTAAAAGCCAGTCCTTATTTTTGTGCCAGAACGTCAGGGCATTCTTGCCGTCTATCTCAACAATTTTGCGGTCGGAAAACGCACTCCACTCTTCATGGGCGTGGCATTCACGGCCGATAGCCATTTTGGTTGGCCCGATTAAAACAGGCCAGGCCAAGCCATTAATTTGCAAAATGCCCTGTTCGCTCAGGTCCGCCCCGTGCAGATTCGCCCCGCGCAGGTCCGCCCCACGCAGGTCCGCCCCGCTCAGGTCCGCCCCATATAGGTCCGCCCCGCGCAGGTCCGCCCCGTGCAGGTTCGCCCCGCGCAGGTCCGCCTCGCGCAGAATCGCCCCGCGCAGGTTCGCCTCGCTCAGGTCCGCCCCGTGCAGGTTCGCCCCGTATAGGTCCGCCCCACGCAGGTCCGCCCCGCGCAGGTCCGCCTCGCTCAGGTCCGTCCCGTATAGGTCCGCCTCGCTCAGGTCCGCCCCACACAGGTCCGCCTCGCGCAGGTCCGTAACTGCCTCGAAAATGACGGCTCCGCTAAAACGATTTTTAATCTGATGCGTCACCGCACACCTGCCTGGCGGAAGGCGGTTTGTGAGCGTTCCTGGTTTTCACAGAAGGTGTCCCCGGCGGAACGGGCCTCCTGGATGGCCTGCCGGGTCATGATGCCTTCTCTTTTTTCTGGAACGTAGCGGCCCACCGGCAGCGATCTAAAAGCCAGTCCTTATTTTCGCGCCAGAACGTCAGGGCATTCTTGCCGTCTATCGCAGCAATTTTGCGGTCGGAAAACGCACTCCACTCTTCATGGGTGTGGCATTCACGGCCGATAGTCATTTCGGTTGGCCAGATTAAAATGGGCCAGGCCAGGCCGCCATTGATTTGCAAAATGCCCTGTTCGCGCAGGTCCGCCCCACGCAGGTCCGCCCCGCGCAGGTTCGCCTCACACAGGTCCGCCCCGCGCAGGTCCGCCTCGCGCAGGTCCGCCCCGCGCAGGTCCGCCTTGTACAGGTCCGCCTCGCGCAGGTCCGCCCCGCGCAGGTCCGCCCCGCGCAGGTCCGCCTCGAATAGGTCCGCCTCGCGCAGGTCCGCCCCGCGCAGGTTCGTCCCGCGCAGGTCCGCCTCGCGCAGGTTCGCCCAACGCAGGTCCGCATCGAATAGGTCCGCCCCGCGCAGGCCCGCCCCGTATAGGTCCGCCCCGTATAGGTCCGCCTCGCGCAGGCCCGCCTCGCGCAGGTCCGCCCCACGCAGGTCCGCCCTGCGCAGGTCCGTAACTGCCTCGAAAATGACGGCTCCGCTAAAACGATTTTTAATCTGATGCGTCACCGCACACCTGCCTGCCGGAAGGCGGTTTGTGAGCGTTCCTGGTTTTCACAGAAGGTGTCCCCGGCGGAACGGGCCTCCTGGATGGCCTGCCGGGTCATGACGCCCTCTCTTTTTTCTGGAACGTGGCGGCCCACCGGCAGCGATCTAAAAGCCAGTCCTTATTTTCGCGCCAGAACGTCAGGGCATTCTTGCCGTCTATCGCAGCAATTTTGCGGTCGGAAAACGCACTCCACTCTTCATGGGTGTGGCATTCACGGCCGATAGTCATTTCGGTTGGCCAGATTAAAATGGGCCAGGCCAGGCCGCCATTGATTTGCAAAATGCCCTGTTCGCGCAGGTCCGCCCCACGCAGGTCCGCCCCGCGCAGGTTCGCCTCACACAGGTCCGCCCCGCGCAGGTCCGTCCCGCGCAGGTCCGCCCCGCGCAGGTCCGCCTTGTACAGGTCCGCCTCGCGCAGGTCCGCCCCGCGCAGGTCCGTCCCGCGCAGGTCCGCCTCGCGCAGGTTCGCCCCGTGCAGGTCCGTCCCACGCAGGTTCGCCTCGCGCAGGTCCGCCTTGCCCAGGTTCGCCCAACACAGGTCCGCATCGAATAGGTCCGCCCCGCGCAGGTTCGTCCCGCGCAGGTCCGCCTCGCGCAGGTCCGCCTCGCGCAGGCCCGCCTCGCGCAGGTCCGCCCCATGCAGGTCCGCCCTACGCAGGTCCGTAACTGCCTCGAAAATGACGGCTCCGCTAAAACGATTTTTAATCTGATGCGTCATCACACACCTGCCTGCCGGAAGGCGGTTTGTGAGCGTTCCTGGTTTTCGTAGAAGGTGTCCTCGGCGGAACGGGCCTCGCTGATCTTTTCGTTGATTTCCCGGAAAGCCGCTCTCAAGTAGTCGGCGTCGGCTGACTCCAGCATTTCAAGGAAGGATTCGATTTCGGAGGGATGATTTAGGTCGCCGATGGCGTCCCTGGTGGCCGAGAGGAAGGCGTCAAACGCTTCGAGGAGCCGGGCGAGGATTGCTTTCTCGCTCTCTAGGCTCTCCGCCTCGCGGGCCGCGTCTCGGGGGGTGAGGTATTCTGGCATGGCTGCCTCCGTTGATCGTTGGAGGCGACTATAAAGCATTACTTTACCAAGTGTCAAGTATTGCTTAAATCACTAAAGTTTTGCTTTATAGCCTTATGAAGGGCCGCTGTGGCATCCTGCCGGCCGCACAAAAGAGCCGCCCGGAGGAACTCGTGAAAAGGTCGCTCGCCGTTGCTGCGTTCGTCTTGACATTCATCGCCGTCCGGCTAGGCGTTGCCGGTCCGGTGATTGACGGCGACACATTGGTCGGTCCAGGTGGTGAGCGCATCCGGCTTTACGGAATCGACACGCCAGAGATCACACAATCTTGTGAACGGAACGGAAAAACTTACAGGTGCGGCGAAGAGGCGAAGGAGGTGCTGCGCATGATGCTCAAGCGCGGCGAGCTCGTGTGCGAGCCTACTGGCAAGGACCGCTATGGGCGCATAGTAGCGATCTGCTGGGTTGATGGCGTGGACGTTGGATCCGAGCTCGTCCGCCAGGGCCACGCGCTTGCCTACCGGAAATACTCGAAGCGTTACGTGCCGGAGGAGGAGGAAGCGAAAGCGGCGAGGGCAGGGGTGTGGGCGGGCAGGTTCACGGCTCCGTGGGAGTGGCGTAAACGGCCTGCGACCAAGGAAGGCACTCAATCTCCCCGTTAGGATGAGGCGGCAGACACAGCCGCGCATGGCCGGTCAGCTTGTTCACAATCCAAAGATTGCCGGTGCTGCCCTGCGGCAAGATCGAGAACGAGAGCGTCACCAGGAGCGCAACGGCAACGAGAGCGGCCGCAACGCAGACAGACGTTTTAATCATTGTTTTACATGTCTTTATGATGCGGACGGTAGCGACGATGCTCAATCATTGTGCCGATGATCCGCCCCGGATGGTCGGCGTCGATGAGGAGTGTCGGCCAGTCGGAATTGAGGGGCACGAGCTCAACGATTGGCTTGCCCGCCGGGTCGCTTCCGCGTTCGCGGTACTTTTTGAAGGTTGCGGCCTCGTCCACATCACGCTTCGCCACCACAAAATCGCCAGGGCGAGGTGAGATGGTCGGGTCGATGATGACGCGGTCGCCGGGCGTGAACTCCGGACTCATGCTTGTTCCGATAATATCGAGCGCGAAGGAATCTTTGCTGACGGGGTAGTCGGTCATCAGTGATGACGACCCCGAACCTGGTGCATAGGCATCTGCCGTTTCTCCCCACATGCCTGCTTCCACTCGGTCGATCACGGGGACCATCTTGTTCCCAAGCGAAGCTGGCGCGAGCTCTACTCCGTTAATTTTTGGGCCTTGTCCGGTTAGCAACCACTCAAGGTACACCCGAAAGTGTTTAGCCAAATGCGCCAATTTTTCTTGGTCTGGCCGCGTGCGATCTGATTCCCATTGCGAAACAGCCTGCGGAGAAATCCCGGCGACATCGGCAACTTCTTCCTGCGTCTGATTGGCGGCGGCGCGCGCGGAGCGCAACCGTTGACCGATGGTGCGCCCTGTTAATTGAAGATCAACCATACCGTCATTGTGTCTTTGCACCCGGGCGGCGTCACCAAAGCGTTGCTTGACTTATAGTAAAGCAATGCTTTATAGATGAAGCCATGACCGAGAGCCCGGAACGCAAAGCCATCAACCGCGCCGCCGAGATTGTTAGCTCTTTTGGCCGTCTTGCGAAGCTCGTCGGAATCACCCGGCAAGCCATATCGCAATGGGACAAGGTCCCCGCCGATCGCGTGCTCGCCGTCGAACGCGCAACCGGCGGGCAGGTGACGCGCTCCGAGCTCCGCCCAGATTTATACCCACCGCAGGACGCCGCCTGAACGACACGGGCGGTGGTTTCACCGAAGAGGACCCAATTCGGCATGACGGCGATCCTGGCAGACGAAACGGAGGCCGTCTTGTGCAAGAGAGCCGGAGGAGTGGATAGGTGAAGGAGACCCGACGCTGCAAGCCCCGCGCCCACCCCTCAATCGAGGGCGGCGTTCACTACGCCCACGCCATGCTTGGCGACGTCGCCGTCACCGAGATCACCGGAAAGTCCGCATCGCTGGTCCGTAAATGGGCGGACCCGGATTGCGACACCCATCACATTCCGCTTTTCCAGGCGATCGAGATCGACGCCCATCTTGTCCTACAGGGCCAGCCTCCAGCGATTATCGAGGCCACCAAGGCATTGATCGAGAAGAAGGTCGAGGCCTTGGGCGGGGCGCCTGACCATGAGCCGGCGCCGGCGCTTTCCCGCGTGATAGAGGTCTTTCGCGAAGGTACGGAGGCGGTCGACGCCTATCACACCGCCCTGACCGACGATATGCAGATTTCGCCGAAGGCGGCGGCAGAAGTGCAGACCCAGATCGACGAAGCGATCCGCGCTCTCCAGCTACTCGCGAAGGACGTCGAGTCGAACACCTTCCCGACGATCAATCGTCTAAAGGGGGCTTGATGGCCTGGGTCACGAAGGACAAGCGCGTCGTCCCGACCATCCGGAACATTCGGAGAGGTGCGCTCACCGCCGACGAGGCCCGCCAAGCCCTTCGAAATACGGCTCCGGAGCCTGGCCGCGATTTCTTCCTGACCGATTGGGAAATCGAAGAGGCGATCCTCGAGGCCGGCGGGGTGCCGCTTGAGTGCTTCGGGCCGGACAAGGGTTTCCCTATTCAGGCAGCCAAGCTATGAGAAATTCTTCTTCCTCCCTCCCTTTGGCACCCCGGGACCCTAAGCCCGGTGGTGCCGCTTTTTTTGTGGAGGCTCCATGAGACGCGAGGAGAAGAACCACCTCGCCCGCGTTGCGGCGCTTGGTTGCATCGTTTGCCGCAATGAAGGCCACTGCTTCTCTCCCGCCTCCATCCACCACCTGACCGGGCAGGACATGGGACGTAAAGCCGCGGATTTCGAGACGATTCCACTTTACCTGCCGCATCACCAGAACGGCCCCCGGGGCGTAGCCCTTCACAATGGCGTGAAAACCTGGGAGGCGCGTTACGGGACGCAAAGAGAACTCCTTGAGAAGGTGCGCGAATTATTGAAGGAGGCAGCGTGAGCGGCCGCGAGGCCATGCGGGGCAAGCCGCCCATCGAGACGCCGGTCTATCTCGAGGCCACCTTCTGCTTCCCGATCCGCAAGTCTATCTCGAGGCCACCTTCTGCTTCCCGATCCGCAAGTCCTGGCCGAAGTGGAAGAAGGACGCCGCCAAGTGCGGCGCGCTCGCCCACTCCACCCGCCCGGATCTCGACAACCTGGTGAAGAGCGTGCCCGACGGCCTGAACAAGACCGTGATTGCGGACGACGCGCTCGTGTGGGGGGTCCTGGCCCACAAGGAATACGACGAGCGGCCGCGCACCGAGATCCGCGTCTGTTCCACCAAAACCCCAGGGAGAGGTTGAATGGCACGTATCCGTACCGTCAAGCCGGAGTTCTTCTCCAGCGAGCAGGTCGTCGAGTGCTCGCCGACCGCTCGACTACTGTTCATCGGGCTGTGGTGTTTCTGCGACGACGGCGGCGTCCATCCCTACTCGCCGCGCCGGATCAAGATGGAGGTCTTTCCCGGCGACCAGTACAGCGACGACGAGATCATCCAACTACTCGAAGAGCTCGCCACGGTCGGGCTGATCGAGACCTACTCGGTAGAAGATAAGCATTATCTGATAGTTACGGGGTGGAAGCACCAGCGGATTGATCGACCGACGCTCCGACACCCTTCGCCGCCTGCTCGTCGAAAGCTCGCCGAACAACCAACGAATCCTCCTCGACCGCTTACCCCCGGAGAGGAAGGGAAGGGAGAGGAAGGGAAAGGAAAGGATTCAGTCTCAGGAGCTAAAGCTCCTTCGACTGCCGCGCCTTGCGTCGCGCCCGATGCGCCTCCGGCGGATCCTGAATTTCCCGAGCCGGTCACGGGAACGAAACCGAACGGCAACGACGAGGACCTGCTCGACATCCCGCTCTCGATGCTGAGGCCGCCGGACGGCGACTGGTCCGTGCTGCTGTTCCGCCAGGGCCTCGACTGGCTCGCCACCCACACCGAGCGCACCCGCAAGGGATCCCGCGCCGTCATCGGCCGCTGGCTGAAGCTCACGGGCGACGATCACCACGCCGTCTACGACCAGCTCGCCGGCGCGCAACGCGACAACCGCGCCGACCCGATCGGCTGGATCACCGCCTGCCTCGAGCAGCGCGACAAGGCCCCGCCCAAGGTCAGCGCCGCGCTCACCGGGCAATGGAACGAAGAGGACGCCAAAAATGCAGATCAATGAATTGGTTGAGGAGCTTGCCAAGCTCTACCCAGGTTTCTTCAAGACCCAGGCTGGCATCGACGCCTGGGCCGTGCAGTACCGCCAGGTTCTCAAGAATTTCCAGGGCCCGCCGCTCGCCATCGGCTTCGCGCGGTGCATGGAAACCTGGGACAAGCTCACCTTCCCGAAGCCTGCGGACATTCGCCGATGTATCCCCGAGAGCTCGGCGGCCGCTCGTGGAGAGGGGAAGATCATCAACCGCCGCGAGCAGTTCGACTACGCCGGCCGCCGCGTTCCCGAACTCACCGCCGAAGCCTTCCGCGATCTCGAGGCCCGCGCAGGCAAGCTCGTCCCCGCCGCGCTCAAGCGCTGCCTCGAAAGCCACATCCGCAACCGCCTCCAGCTTCTCGCCCAGGTCGAGTATCTCCACGATAAGGGCTTCAGGTCCGAACAGGAATGGAACGCCTGCCCGTGGCGCAACTGGAAAATCACCGGCAAGGAGATCCGCGCCTGCATGGCGCTGCTTGATCGCGCCAGCCTCACCGGCCCCCGCGCCTTCGGCGGCTTCGCCCAACGCGCTGCGGGCAGTGCACCAGCCACCGGAGAGGCCGTTTAGGCATGCAGGGGCACCAACGCTCAAGTCTCCACCCCCTCGCGTCGTGCACTATGAGGAACGGCACGACATGATGACCCCCAGAAAGTTGCGCTTCGTTGAGGAATACGTTGTTGACCCCAATGCAACCCAAGCAGCCATCCGTTCGGGTTACTCGAAGAGAACCGCTAAGTCCCAAGGCTCCCGGTTGCTGACGGATGTCGACGTTGCGGCACTCATCAAGAATCGTCAGAACGCAGCGGCCTTTAAGGCTGGCATCACGAAGGAGCGGATCATCGAGGAGCTAAAGTACCTCGGCCTGTCGACCATGGACGACTATGTCCACATCAACGAGGCCGGGGAGATCTATCTCGACTTCTCGCACCTGCCGGAAAGCGGCCTCCGCGCCGTCCAGGAAATCGTCCAGGGCGAATACGTGACCGGCAAGGGCGACGACGCCCGGGACGTGAAGAGCACGAAGTTCAAGCTGCACGGGAAGGTCAAAGCCCTCGAGCTGCTCATGCGGAATCTCGGGATGCTGCAGGACAAGGTCGAGCACGACGTCACGGTCCACCACGTCATCGACCTCGGCTTCGGCGAGACCCCGCCCAAGGACGTCACCCCACCGTCACCACTGATCGAGAAGGTAGAGCCAGCATGAGCGACTTCATCAAACTGCCGACGCATCCGAACGATTTTCCGTATGAGAAGGGGCCGGGCGGGGAGAGGATGCCAATTCCAGAACCGGAGGAGGCCTATTTCCGGCCTGACGAAAAGGAGGAGGTTCCTCCTGGACATTAGCCTCAACTACCGCCCGGCCGGGGAGACGCTGCGGCGGTTCCATCTCTCGGAGGCCTTCGTCCGCCTCATCATGGGGCCGCTCGGATCCGGCAAGACGACGGCGGCTTGCATGGAGATCTACCGGCGCGCCTGTGAGCAAGCCCCCGACAGCCGCAACGTGCGGCGGACCCGGTGGGTCGCCATCCGCTCGACCTATCCCGAGCTCGAGACGACGACGATGAAGTCCTGGGAAGGGATCTTCGATGAACGCTTCGGCCGCATGGTGCATGGCCACCCGCCGACCCATAACCTGAGCTTCCGTCTTCCCGACAAGACCTGCGTCGAGGCCGAGGTCATCTTCCTGGCGCTCGATTCCCCGGACGCCATCAAGAAGATCCTCGGCATGGAGCTCACCGGGGCTTTCCTGAACGAGGTGCGCGACGTCCCGAAGTCGATCGTCGACATGCTGACCGGACGCGTCGGCCGCTACCCGGCGATGCGCGACGGCGGCCCCACCTGGCACGGCATCATCGGCGACACGAACGCCCCGGATCAGGACCATTGGTACTACGGCCTCGCCGAGGAGACGCACCCGGAGGGGTGGGAATTCTTCCGCCAGCCCGGCGCGGTGTTCAAGAGCGGCGACGCCTGGGCCCTCAACCTGAAGGCCGAAAACCTTCCGAACCTGCCGCCCAACTACTACCGGAACCAGCTCGCCGCGAAGAAGGACGATTGGATCAAGGTCTACTTGGCGAACGATTACGGCTTCGTCATGGAGGGCCAACCGGTCTACCAGGAATACTTCGACAGCGTGCATTGCCAGCCATGCGATCCGGTGTCGGGCATCGACATCGAGCTCGGCCTCGACTTCGGGTTGACGCCCGCCGCCATCTTCGGCCAGCGTCTCCCGATGGGCCGGATCCAGTGGTTCGACGAGCTTTGCGCGATCCGCATGGGGGCCAAGAATTTCGGCATGGAGTTGAAGGCGAAGATCCGGCGCGACTATCCAGGATTCCATGTCGGCACGATCACGGGCGACCCGGCCGGAGAGGCCGAGGCGCAGACCGACGAGACCACCGTGTTCCAGATCCTCGCCACCGTCGGCGTCGATGCGATGCCCGCCATCACCAACGATTTCACCGTGCGCCGGGAGGCCGTAGCGCAACCACTTTCGGAGCTGGTCGACGGCAGGCCCCGGCTCCTCCTCTCGCCGAAGTGCATCATCACCCGCAAGGGCATGGCCGGGGGCTACGCCTACCGCCGCCTCCGCCTGGCGAACGAAGAGCGGTATCAATCGAAGCCGGACAAGAACCGATATTCCCACCCATGCGAGGCCGGGCAGTACCTCAACCTCGGCATGGGCGAGGATCGCAGCGTGTTGGAATCCGAAGGCCAGTCGAGCGACTGGTCGAAACCTATCAACTACGGCCCCTCCGGGGTCGTCTAACCAGGAGACGAAAGATGTCGATGAGTGTGGGCGAAAAAAGACAATTCGATGAGCTCCGTCAGCAGGTCGAGGACCTCCTATCGGATTTCGGTGATCTGACGGCACGATTCGAGACGCTGGTTGATCGGATCGGGTTCGTCGTGGACGGGGGGCCTCCGCCGACGCCGGAGGGGGCCAAGGAAGGGCCGCAAATATCGGTTCCCTGCGACCATCAATGGATGCATGGCCCAAGCGGGCCAGCGTTTTGCGCAAAGTGTGGCGTAGAGAAAGACCCGGCCACCGAGAAGACGCTGATTATGGCGGGCAAGGCCTCGACGGAAGAGGAAGAGCCGAAGCCGGTGCAGGTCGACCACGTCGAACCCGTTGAGATGCACCATGAAGATCGAATCGGCACCGTGCCGGGCAACGAGCCGGATCCGCCGAAGCCGGACACTCCGACGAAACGGTCAGCTCGGAGGAAGGCGAAGAGGGGCAAGGCCGCATGATCCCGTGCGACCCGATCGACCGGCCGCCGCTCTGTCAGCGGGGCTTCCTTAGCCTCTTCTGCAGCGAGCAGCTCGGCACCGGCCAGGGGCGCTACGTCTACGAGTACGGCCCGGATCCGCAACGCCTGGTCATCAAGGTCGAGACCGGCTCGGGAAGCTTCCAGAACATCGTCGAGTGGGAGACCTGGACGAAGCTCTCGGACGGAAACAGCAAGTGGCTCCGGTGGTTTGCTCCCTGCCTGCGGATCTCGAGCTGCGGCACCGTGCTCATCCAGGAGCGCACCCAACCGCTCAACCGCAAGATCCCGATGAAGGTGCCGGATCTCTTCTGTGACATGAAGCGGGGGAATTTCGGATGGATCGGCAATCGGTTCGTTTGCCACGATTACGGCTGGAATTTGTTCGGGTGGCGCGCTGCGCGTGAAGGCCGCTTGGTTATCCCGCGATGGTGGGAGGGTGACAACAAAGCCTGGTGAGCTGGACCTCCGAACCTTCGCCGATGGCAAGCTCGTCGAGGCGGCAGGGGGGACGTCGCTCTACATCCCGATCCGCTTCAGGCCTGGCTCTCGCATCGCGCGACTGCTTGGGGAGGAGCAAATGCAAGCCCTGGTCGAAGCCTATGGCGGCGAGGTCATCGAGATTCCCCTCGGCCGCAACCGATCGCGCCACCCTGAGCGGTCAAGCATCATCCGCACGCTTCTCACCCAGGCGATCTCGGACCAAGCGATCGCCCGGGCCCACCACGTCCATCGCCGCACCGTGTCGCGGATCCGCCACCGGATTCGGGAGCTCTTCAGTGGGTAGCCGAATCGTCAATCTGCGCATTTTCGCAAGTTCATTTCCACCCAAGGGGTTAAGGGGTTAAGGGGTGGAGAGACAGGGTTAGGCAAAAGTCCGGGCCCAGGATCCTGCCGGATAACTACACTTTAGGTTCGGTAATTAGGCAAAAGTGCGAATTTCGGGTGACGCGATATACTTGTATACATGTCGCCCAGGCAGCCCCCTGGGATCCCCCACAAAATCCAGTGTCCCAATGAACAACGGCCCATAGACCGTGTAAGGCCCTGTCGATGTAGTGCACCACGCCAGGGCCCCAGGCATGGCTGAAGCCGAACGGATGGCCGAGGAAGATCTCAAGTCGATCATCCAGCAGAACATCCACAGCTCCATCGGATACCTCGACGGCGACTTGTCGAACGATCGGCGAGACAGCCTCGAACGCTACGAGGGCCAGCCCTACGGCAACGAGATCGAAGGGCGCTCGAGCGTCGTCACCCGCGAGGTGATGGACACGATCGAGTGGATCCTCCCTTCGCTGCTCCGCATCTTCTTCAGCTCCGAGAACATCGGCGAGTTCCAGCCCGAGGGCGAGGAGGACATCGGGGGCGCGGAACAGGCCACCGACTACGTCAACTTCATCGCGCAGCGCGACAACCCCGGATTCATGATCGTCCACACCTGGTTCAAGGACGCCCTGCTCCAGAAGCTCGGCGTCATCAAGACTTGGTGGGATGAGCGCGAGGACGTTCACGAGGAGGTCTACACGAACCTCGACGAGGGCGAGTACCTCAAGATCGCAGGAGACGACGAGGTCGAGATCCTCGAGCACACCGTCAAGGACGCCGCCGGCAAGGAGTACGACACCGACGACGGGGGCGTGCCGATTGTCGAGCTGGAGGCGGACGAGCCTTTCGAGCCAACCACCCGCGACCAGCTCCCAGAGGAGTTCCCCGACATCAACCTAGGCGACGACGGCCTGCCGGAAGCGCCGCTCGGCGGCCAACTCGGCAGCCTGCTCGGTGGAGCCTATCTCCACGACCTGCGGGTGAAACGCCGGAACACGGTCAAGCGGGTCCGCACGGAAGGCGTCCCCCCAGAAGAGTTCCTGGTGTCCCGGCGCACCAAGACCCTCGTCGACGCACCTTTCTCCGCGCACCGCACCCCCAAGACGGCTTCGGAGCTGATCGAGGCGGGCTACTCCCAAGAGCTCGTCGACAGCCTGCCGTCCGACGACGGCGACGAATACAACGACGAGCGCGTCACTCGGTACGCGAACGAGGAGGAGTACCCGACCGACGAGGACTATGTCGGCAATCAGCAGATGCGGACGATTTGGGTGACGGAGTGCTACATCCGGGTCGATTGGGATGGCGACGGGATCGCCGAGCTACGGCAGATCACGGTCGCAGGCAACGGCACCCACATCCTCGAGAATGAGGCGATCGAGGAAAACCCCTTCTCCGACATCACCCCGATCCCGATGCCCCACAAGCTGCACGGGTTTGCGGTCGCCGACATCATCAAAGATCTCCAGCTCATCAAGACGACGATCCTCCGGCAGATCCTCGACAACCTCTACCTCACGAACAACGGCCGGACGGAAGTGGTCGACGGCCAGGTCAACCTCGACGATCTGCTCACCTCGCGCCCCGGCGGCGTGGTCCGCGTGAAGCGGGCCGGGATGATCCGCGAGATCGTCACCAACCAGCTCGGCCAGCCCGCCTACGACATGCTCGGCTACCTCGACGAGCTCATGGAGAACCGCTCCGGCGTCTCGCGCAAGACCCAAGGCCTCGACGCCGACACGCTCCACGAGACGGCGGCCGGTCTCAACATGGCGCTCACCGCAGCCCAGGCCCGGGTCGAGCTGATCGCCCGGATCTTCGCCGAGACCGGCGTCAAGGACTGGTTCCGCAAGATCCTGCGCCTGGCCGCCAAGCACCAGGACAAGCCGCGCATGATCCGGCTCCGCAACAAGTTCGTCGAGATGGATCCGCGTTCGTGGAACGCCCGCATGGACTACACGATCAGCGTCGGCCTCGGCCACGGCAACCGCGAGATGATGGTCGCCATGCTGACCAATCTTCTCGACATCCAGGAGAAGATCGTCGAGCGCCAGGGCGGCGTCGATGGCCCGCTGGTGACACTCAAGAACATTCACCACACGGTCACGAAGCGCGTCGAGGCGATGGGTTTCAAGGACGCCGACAAATACTTCGCCGCCCCGAAGGAAGACGACGAAAACGCGCCGGGGCAGGAACAACAGCCGGACCCGAAGCTCATGGCGGTCCAGGCCAAGATCAAGCACGACCAGCAAAAGCTCGAGGCCGACATCAAACTCGACCGCGAGAAGTGGGAACACGAAAAGGACATGAGCGAGCGCAAGTTCAGGCTTCAGGAGAAAGAGCTCGAAGCTGAGATCCAACTCAAGATCGCCGGTCAGATGGCCGGAGCGAAAGCAAGCGCCAACGGGGGCGCGCAGAAGGGCCGGGTGCCCGTGGAAGGCCCAGCCGATCATTTGTAGCAAGAGGATGGAACCATGAAATCCAGTCCAGCACCTACCTGTCCAGGCACCAAGACCGACAAGAACGGATGCCCGGATTCCGACTTCGGCAAGGCCGGAGCGAACGTGGTCGAGAGCCGCCTGAACAAAAAGAGCAGCGCCCCGAGCACGAAGAAGAACACCGGCAAAGGAGCGATGGACTACTAGGTCCGCCGCACCGTTACCACAAGGCAGGGGATTCGTATGTCAAACGACGAAACGATGGAGGCCCTACTCGAGGACGAGGCCGCCCGGCTCGATGAGACCCATCGGGCATCCCGGGCAGAGCAGCTCCTCAAGGACGACCTCCTCGCCGCCGCCTTCACGGAAATCCGCGAGGAGTTTCTGAAGGCCTGGAGCGAATCCCCGGCACGAGACGTAGAGGGACGCGAGCAGATCTTCACGATGCTCAAGCTCCTCGATCGGGTGAAGGCCACCCTCGAGAACCACGTCACGACCGGCCAGATGGCAATGACGCAGCTCGAGATGATCCAAGCCCGGATCAAGAAATTCCGAGATGCCGCGAAGCGGAAGCTCAGGAGCGCATAAGGCCAACCAGTAAGAGGACACGATGGCAAAGGAAAACGCAGGAGACACCCTGGAGACAGGACCTCTGGAGACCACCGAGGAAGCCGCGAAGGCACTCGAAGCCATCCCTGGACTGTTGGACCCCGACGACGGGACACCCGGAGAGCAGGAAGAGGCCGGCGACACGGAAGCCACGGAAACCGACGACGAAACCGAAGAGGGCGACGACGCGGATGCGGACGACGCCGAAGCGGACGAAGAAGGTGAAGAGGACGACGCGGGCGAAGGCGAGCAAGACGAGTCCAGCGAGATCGAGGATCTACTCGAGGGCTCCGACGCGGAAGAGGACAAGGACCTGATCGAGCTCCAACTCGACGGGAAGAGCGTCAAGGTCCCCGTCGACGAGCTGAAGAAGGGATACCTCCGACAGCAGGACTACAGCCAAAAAACCGAGGAGGTTGCGGAGCGCGGCCGCCAACTGGCGGGGGCGGAGCAAGCCTTCCTTGACGAACGGCAGCAATACGTTGAACGGATGGACGGCCTCACCGAAACTCTTGAGGGACAACTCAAGAGCGAAGAGGCCGACCTCGACAAACTTCTCGACGAGCATCCGGACGAATACGTCCGGGAGAAGGCACGGCTCGAAAAGTGCCAGCAAGCGCTTGCCGACGCGAAAGCGGAACGCGAGGGCCAAATGGCGAAAGCGAAGGGGGATCAGGCCGACCGCTTCAAGGACTATGTCCGCGAGGAATCGGCGGCCCTCATGCGCGCCGTGCCGACATTCGGAGATCCGGTCAAGGGACCGCAGCTTCGGAAGGCCCTTCAAACCCACCTGACCGGATACGGATTCACGCTCGACGAGCTGAAAGGCGTGTTCGACCATCGGACCATCCAGGTCGCCATCGACGCTTTGCGTTGGAAATCCCTGCAGAAGAGCAAGGCCAAGGTGAACAAGAAGGTCGCCAACAAGCCGAAGGTTCTGAAGCCGGGAGCGAAACAGCCGAATGTCTCTCGATCGAAAAAACGTAGTGCCGCCGCCGCGAAACGCCTCAAGCAGACTGGCGACATGAAGGACGCCGCCGTCGCATTTGAGGACTTTGTCTGAGGATAGAAAGCGACAATGGCACAGCCAACAAACACCTTCGACACCTACGATTCGAGCGGTGAGCGAGAAGATCTCGCCGACCGGATTTACAACATCTCCCCGACGGAGGTACCGTTTCTAAGCATGTGCGCCCGTGGCAAGGCAACCGGGGCGTTGCATGAGTGGCAGACCGACGCCCTGGAAGCCGCCGTGACGACGAACAAGGTCGTCGAAGGCGACGACGTCGACGCCGATGCCGCAGCGGCAACCACCCGCCTCGGAAACTACACGCAGCTTTCCGACAAGGCGGTCTCGACCTCGTCCAGGCAGGACGCGGTCAGCAAGGCGGGGCGCAAGTCCGAGATGGCCTACCAGGCCGCCAAGCGGTCGCGCGCTCTCAAGCGCGACATGGAGAGCGTTCTCACCCAAAACCAAGTCAAGGAGGCGGGTAGCTCTTCGGTCGCATCGGCCCTGGCCTCGCTCGAGACCTGGATCGCACAGAACGACGTGTTCGGTGCGGGCGGAGCGAGTCCAACCGGCGACGGCACGGACGCACCGACGGATGGGTCGCAAACCGCCTTCACGGAAGCCAACCTCAAGGCCTCCATCCAATCCACATGGAACGAAGGCGGAGACCCCGACTGCCTGATGGTGGGCGGGTTCAACAAGCAGGCCGTGTCCGGATTCACGGGCGGGTCGACGCGTTTCGACAAGTCCGAGGACAAGAAGCTGGTGGCGGCCGTGGACGTCTACGAAAGCGACTTCGGGACGATCAAGGTGGTTCCCAACCGCTTCCAGCGGGCGCGCTCGGCCTTCCTGCTTCAGAAGGACATGTGGGCGGTCGCCTACCTTCAGCCCTTCAAGCTCGAAGACCTCGCCAAGACCGGGCACTCGAACCGCAAGCTGCTGTCGGTGGAGTTCACTCTCGAGGCACGTAACGAGAAGGCTTCCGGTGCGATCCGGGATCTGACGACGGCGTAGACGGGAAAAGCGGGGAGGGGGCAACTCCTCCCCGTCCTTCCGACAATTTGAGGATCTGACAGAGGAACAAGGCTATGAGCCAAGGCAATTTTCTTCCGACCCTGCGGCCGATCACGAATCAGAAGGTCTCCATCTCCAGCACCTCGGCGGCGATTACGAATGGCGTCGGCGCGCAGACCAGGCAGGTCCGCCTCGAGTGCACGGTACGCTGCTACTTTGTCGTCGATACCACGCCGGTTGCTACCGTGAACGACACGCCGCTGGATCTTGGCGGGGCGGAATACTTCGACATCACGCCGGGCCAGAAGGTCGCCGCGATCACCGACGGCGGGACAGGAGTGCTCCACGTTACCGAGATGTCGAAATAGGGGCGGCCGATGCTCATTCGCCCCGGACATCTTAGCGGAAGCCAGCGCGGCTTCGTCCCGCAGCTCATCCCAGGGCTTGTCGGCGGCTGGTCGTGCCGCTGCTCGCCGATGCCGACAAGGAACGGCTGCGCCGCGACTGCATGGGGGCCTACGGGATATGAACGGTTTTCTTGAGTTTGCTATGGAAGCCGAAGCCGATGCTTTTGCTGCGAAGATGGACGCGGCCAAGGGCTATCCGAACCCTGCCACGAAAACGGAACGGTACTCCGAAGTCGTCAAGCACCCGACGCAGAAGCTCTGGACGATCGCTGCTGGCGACGAATCCGACCTCGCTCTCGCGCTTGGCGAAAGGGCTGCGCTCAAGCCTTTCAACAAAGCGTTCTTCCCGGATCAGGTGGGCCCATGACGCACCGCGTTGTAGAAGGCGGCGACATCGCCACCGTCTACACCTACGACGAGCTCACCGACGTCCTCACCGAGGAGCGGATCCAGGACGTCGAGCCGATCCTGAAGGCGAACGAGATCATGCGGAACGAGGGCAAGGGCTTTTCGCCCTCACGGGAATGGCGGCGTATTGCCAGCATCCCGAACATCTTTGTCGAGAAGTGGCTGAAGGAGGAGGGGATCGACGTCTACAACAAGGAGCACTGGCCCGCCGTGGAGAGGAAGCTACGCGATCCCGACTACTCGAAATTCCGCACCTCATCGGGTGGTCTATGAAAATCGCCATCTGCATCCCGAGCCGCGACCACTGGCACGCCATCTTCGGCTTTTGCTTGGCGCGCCTCACCGGCCAGTTCACGGGCCTGCATCCGTCGGTCGGGCTTCGTGTCCTTTACGTGCGCGGATCCCTGCTTCCGAACCAGCGGACGGATCTCGTCGAAGCGGCGCTCAAATGGGAGGCCACACATCTCCTCTGGCTCGATACGGACATGCGCTTTCCTGGCGACACGCTCGACCAACTGATCGAAGCAAAGACGCCGATCATCGGCGCGAATTACGTGAAACGATCGCCGCCCCATGAGCCGGTCGCCATCGACAACGACGGCAAGCGGGTCGTTTCTACGCGGGAGAGCCCGCGCTACCAGGCGATCGCGCAAACGGGCTTGGGCGTCGTGCTGACCGAGGCCAGCGTGTTCCGGGAGATCGAGAAGCCGTGGTTTGCGCTCCCCTGGATTGAGGAGCTCAAGCGGTTTGGCGGCGAGGACATGTTCTTTTTCACCCAGGCCCGCAACAAGGGCTTCAAGGTGCTGATCGACCACCGGCTATCGCTCGAGGTCACGCACACGGGCGAACTCGAATACACAAACGAGATGGCCGAGGTGGAAGGCGTGACGCTCTCCGAGGAGGACGCGGCCTAATGGCGATCACCACCAACGTAGAGCTCATCTCGGCGGTCGGCAACTGGCTGCACCGCTCGAACCTCAACACCCGGATCCCCGAATTCATCACGCTCAGCGAGGCGCGGATCTATTACGGCATGGAGGAATCGCCGGACATGCCCTTCCCCTCGCCGCCGCTTCGCATCCGCATCATGGAACAGACCGAGGACTTCACGGTCAATTCGGAAGAAGAAGCCCTGCCGTCGCTCTTCCTGGAGCCGCGCCGGATGTTCTTTTCCGGGGATCCGAAGCGGGTCGTGAAGTACGTGACGCCGGACCAGCTCCGAACCATGTGGGCCGGATCCGAGACCGGCAAGCCGGAGGTGTTCACGATCGAGGGAAGTAACTTCGTTTTCGGCCCGGTGCCGGACGCGACCTACACCCTCAAGCTTTTATCGTATAAACGATTTAACCCGCTCGGCACGTCGAACCCGACGAACTCCCTGCTCACCAACCACCCGAACGTCTATCTCTACGCGGTGCTCCTTGAGGCGATGCCGTTCCTGAATAAGAACGATTCGCAGCTTGCGCGCTGGTACTCGATGTTTCGGGCGGCGACCGGCGGCCTGCAAAGCTCCGACCATCTGGCGAAGCACGCGGGCTCGGCCCTTCAGATCCGCACCGACGCAGGAGCGCCATAGATGGGAGCCCCGATCCCCTTCGGCGAATACTTGCCCGACCTGGCCGCCTTCGATAGCCCGGGCACGCCGACAATTTTGAACGCGGTTCCGCATTTGAAGGACTACAAATCCTTCCCGTCGCTCACGGTCTACTCGAACGCGCTCACGGCGCGGAACCAGGGCGCGATCTCGGTCAAGGACAAGAACGGCGTCATCTACACCTACGCGGGCGATGCAACGAAGCTCTACGGACTCACCAGCGCCACCTTCTCGGACGTCTCGAAGGTCGGCAACTACACGGTCACGAGCGATGTCTTTTGGGACTTCACGAAATGGGGCGAGAAGCTGATCGCCACGCAGCTCGGCGATGCCGTGCAGATCATCACGTTCGGCGGGGCCAACTTCGCCGACATGATTACCTCGACGCTGAAGCCGAAGGCGAAATGCATCGCCGTCATCAAGGACTTCGTCATGCTCGGCCATACGAACGACGCGACGGATGGCCTGCAAACGAACCGGGCATGGTGGTGCGGCATCAACGACGAGACCGACTTCGACCCCTCGGCCGCTACGCAAAGCGACTTCCAGGATCTCGAGGGCAATGGCGGCGCGATCCAGCGGATCGTCGGCGGCGAATACGGGATCATCTTCCAAGAGCACTCGATCCAGCGGGCTTCCTATGTCGGCGCGCCCTTCATCTTCCAGTTCGATGAAATCGTCACGAATCGGGGCGCGGCCTGCCAGGGCGGCGTCGCCTGGTTCGACCGCTTCATTTTCTTCCTGGCCGACGACGGCTTCTACCTGTTTGACGGCATCGAGACCCATCCGATCGGCGCAAACAAAGTCGACAAGACCTTCTACAACGACCTCGATCAGAATTTCCTGCATCGCGTCGTCATATCGATCGACCCCTCGAACAAGCTGGTCATCATCGCCTATCCCGGTGTCGGCAACACGAACGGCACGCCGAATAAGCTTCTGCTCTACAACTGGTCGACGCGAAGGTGGGGGCCGGTGGCGCTCGAAATCGAATACATCTTCGCCGACTTCACGAAGAGCACGGATCTCGATTCGCTGGATTCGCTCTATAGCAGCCTCGACGCCATCCCTTTCTCGCTGGATAGCCGGGTGTGGGCCGGTGGCGCACGGCTACTTTCCGGTTTCGGCACGGACAAGAAACTCAGCTACTTCACGGGAACGGCGCTGGGCGCGACGCTGGAGACGAAGGAGACTCAGTTCTTCCCTGGCTATTGCGCGATCGTGAACAAGATCCGCAGCCTGGTGGAAGGCAGCAACGCCACGATCACCGCCCAGGTCGGGCACCGCAAGACGCTGAACGAGGATGTGATCTGGGAGGGCGCCGTGGCGATGGAGGCGAACGGCGATTTCCCGGTGATCAGCGAAGACCGCTATCACCGCTTCCGGCTCAACGTCACGGGCGGCTTCGACGATGCGCTAGGCGTCGAGGTGGATGCCGAACAGTCGGGAGAGTTCTGATGGCCGTCGTCTCCCCACGCGCCAGCGAACGCGGCTTCCCCGAGGCTCCGCTCTATGGACCGAGCGGAAGGCTGCACCGCCGCCAGCTCGCCGAGGCCATCAACCGGATCATACGCGGCGGTCTCAACGTCTGCGATGAGATTACGCTCACCGCGAGCCAGGCGACAACCGTCGTCGCGGATCTTTGCGCCGGGCCGAACAGCACGATCACCTTCACGCCGCTCACCGCCAACGCCGCTGCGGAGCTGGCGGCGGGCGGCATGTATATCAGCTCTCGAGGCAAGCAAACTTTCACCATCACGCACGCGAACAATGCACAAGCAGACCGAACCTTTAGCATCTGCGTCATCGGCTGAGGCCGAGGAAGCACCCGAGCAGGGGGCCTCCCCACCGGAGGACGAGCTCCAGATCTCCGGCATCTCGCGGGTGGATGTGCCGCGCGTATGGCGCTTCGTCGAGGCTGGCGTGATCGAGGTATGCGCGCAGATGGACGGCACATGGACGAACCGGGACGTGCTGAAGGCGGTGCTCGACAAGACGCTGCAGCTTTGGGTGCTGCACCAGGGCGGCGACTATGTGGGCTTCGTCATCACGCAGATCATCGCCTACCCGCAAACGAAAGCCTGCCTGATCTTCATGGTCAACGGCAAGGACCGGAAGAAGTGGCTGCACTTCGAGGACTATCTCGGCGAGTGGGCGAAGGCCCAAGGCTGCACGATTCTGGAGAGCTACGCCCGCAAGGGCTGGCTGAAGGTGATGGGCGAGCAGTGGAAAGTGACCTCGACGCTCGTAAGAAAGGAGCTCTGACATGCGCGTCTGGACCAAGACCGTGCACGACATCGACGGCAACCTGATCGAGGGCGAGTGGTACGAATACGACGGCCCAGTCACCCAGGCGAAAGGCGGGCCGTCTGGCAGCAACGACGTCACGCAAACGACGAAGGCCGAGCCGTGGGCGGAACAAAAGCCTTTCCTGAAATACGGGTTCGAGCAGGCCCGCTCCGAGTATGATTCCTCGCGGCCCGAGTTCTTCAGCGGCGCGCTCACGGTTCCCTATTCCGCCGAATCGGAGGAGGCCTTGGCCGGAACGGCGGCGCGCGCCAGAGCGGGATCCCCGCTCAACGAGGCGGCGAAGGGCCTGCTCTTCGACAGCACCAGCGGGGCCTATCTCGACGCGGGCAACCCGCACATCCAGGCGGCTTATGAGCGGGCAGCGAATCCGGTCATCCGCAGCTTCAACGAAGAGATCATGCCAGGTATCGACAGCGGATTCTCGAAAGCCGGGCGCTACGGATCCGGGCTGCACAAGAACCAGCGCGACCTCGCCCTTGATCGCCTGGGCGAGAACCTGACCGAGAAGGCGGGCGAGCTCTCCTACCGCAACTACGCCGATGAGCGGGAGAACATGCTGAAATCCGCCCTCTTCGCGCCGAGCCTGGCGGAGACGGATTACGGCGAGCTCTCAAAGCTGGCGAGCGTCGGCATGGCGAAGGAGGCCAAGTCCGGCGAGGAGATCGACGAGGCGCTGGCCCGGCACAATTTCGAGCAGACCAGCCCGGCCGCGAAGATCGCGCAATACATGGGCCTCATCCAAGGCAATTACGGCGGCACCCAGGAGACGACGACGAGCCGCCCAATCTACTCGAACAGCGGCTCGCAACTGCTTGGCTTGGGCCTTAGCGCGCTCGGCGGGCTTCGCTTCGGCAACATCTTCAGATGATTTTTTAGGAGGGCAGGATGACGACAATCGCAAAAAGGCGGAGCCCCTGGGACGGCACGGACATCAACTGGCCGCAGACCGGCCCGCTCTTCGATCAACAGCCGAGCATCAACGACTGGCTGCTCTCGCAGGGCCTCGGCATGATGTCGGCGGGCGCGCCTTCCTTCGACCCGGCCGCAGGCGATTTTCTCGGCGTCGTAGGCAAGGGTGCCGAGAAGGCCTCGGATCTTATGAGCGCGGGGGCCCGACGCGACTACACGCGCGCAGCGGGCGGCTCTGCCCGGATGCGGCAACTGGCCTGGATGCAGGCGATGGAGGCCAAAGCCAAAGCGGCGGCGGCCAGGAAGGCGATCGCGGATCGGTTGGGGGAAGGCCGTGGCGGCCCGGTTGGGCCTTTGGATTCCGGTGCGGATCCCTATGCACTCCGGGGTGCGACCGGCGGGGGCCCCGGAGCAGGGGTTCGCGGACCACTCGCCGACATGCCCCCGGAGCTTGCGGGGCTTCTCTTCGAGGCTTTCCCGGAGCGCGGCGCGGAGTCGATGCTGCGCGGATCCGCAGCGAAAAAGCCGCAGCTCGAGTCCTTCTACGAGGGCACCGAAGAAGTCAAGAAGCAGTACGACCCCGGCACCGGCCGGTGGATCGAGCAGAGCCGTGGCCCCCGCTGGAATCCTAAGGAAGGCGGCGGGCTGACCCCGGCCCAGGAGGCGAACAACGCCGAGATCGACGCGGCGCGGGAATACGTGAACCGGGTGGCCGCAGGCCTCGATGACGACGAGACCTTGAAGGACGAGATCACGCGGCGCACCAGCGCCGCCACGGCGACCGGGCGCGACAACCAGGACTACGATCCGCTCCTGCAAAAGGCGGTGACGTCCGCTCTCAACCGCAAAGTGGGATCGGACGACGGTTACTCGAAATTCGCGGGCCAAGTCTACGGGACGAACCGCGTCGATCAGGTGCCGACCACCAAGGAAGGCAGGCCGGACACGGCGAAGCTGAAGAAGGGCGCGGCCTACTCGACGCCGAAGGGCGTGCTGATCTGGACCGGAAAGGCCTGGCGGAGGCCGTGAGCTGATGGCGGATCTTCTCAGCATGGAGGAGGTTTTCGGCTCCCCGGCCACTCAGCCGGATGAGGAGCTGCTCTCGATGGACGAGGTTTTTGAGGGCGAGGCGACCATGTCGCCTGCTCCGGTGGCCGCTCCCGAGGCGGCTCCCATCCCAACCGAGGACGTGTTCACACCGAAAACAGAATTAAAGCCGCTGGAGTGGCATCGTCCGGGCGCAGAGTTCCAATCTTACGTCGAGGGCGAGAACGCCTTTAGCGGTGTCGTGCACGATGAGGATGGAGCCGCCGAGCGGCAATGGAAGGCTCGCTACATCGCCCTCACCGGCAAGAACCCGGATTACGAGGGGGTAACGAAGGAGCAGGCCGAGCTCGAGATCAACCAAGTCCGCCCCAACATCCCGAGCGCGCTGGCCGCCGCCGCGCAGTCGGCCGTCGATGTCGTCGCCAGTGTGCCGAAGTCCATCGCAATCGCTATCGAGGCGGGCGACACGCGGATCCTCGGGGCCCTCGACAAGATCGACGCAGGCGAGCAGGTGAGCCCCTTCGGTTTGCCGATGGTGAATTCCGCGACGGTCCACCGCTACCAGCAAGCCACGCCGGAAGCGCGGGTGAAGATCCGCGAAGGCCTCGGAGATCCGCGCCGCCCGGAGGACAATTTCCTCTACCAATTCGGCGAGCAGATGCAGGAGGCGACCCGGGAAGCGATCCCGACGGACCCGGAAGCCGAAGAGACGATCAGCCACAAGCTCATGCGCGGCGTTGGATCAACCGCTGGCTTCGCCGCCGCCGGTATCGTCGGCCGTATCCTGGCCGGGCCCGGCATGATGGTCGCAGGTGCTTCGGCGGCCACGCTCGGCGCGTCGGCCCAGGCGACCTCACAGTTCGAGGATGCGGTTCACAGCGGCGCGGATCTGGAAACCGCCTACGAGGCCTCGAAGCTCGGAGCGGTGGTCGGTCTTTCCGAAGGTGCGCCGATCGCACGGCTTCTTGATCGCTACGACAAGGCGACCGGCGGAACGCTTCGGAAGGTCATCAAGGAGGGCCTTAAGGGCGGGGCTGAGGAAGGAGCCCAGGAGCTCTTCCAGTCGGTCATGGATTGGGCGATTGCACAGAAGCTCTACGACCCGGAGCGTGAGCTGCTCAAACCGGCGGCCGAAAGCACCGGCATCGGGGTGACGATTGGCTTCATGTTCAGCGTTTTCGCCGCAATGCTCGGCTTCAAGGTGCGCGGCCCGGTTCGCACCGGACATGATGAGCCAGGTGGTGAAACGCCTGCCGACGGCGGCGGTCCGGAACCACAGGAAGGCGAAACCACGCAAACGACCGCTCAGCCAGAGGCCGCAGAAGGGGAATTTTGGAGAGGCGGGGAAGCAGCTAGATTAAATCGCTCTGGAAAAGTCGGCAATTTCTCCGCCTCAGACATTTCTGTTGGCGACACTTTCATCGCTGAAGATGGATCCTTCACCACAGTCGGAAAGGTCGATAAAGCCGGTAATTTCACGACTACCACTGGACGCGATAAGAACGATCCTTCGCATATCGTCGAGCCTTTTGCGCACGCGCCGGTCAATGCAGAAGAGGTTGTGCGCCGCCTCAACCTAGAAAATGCACAAAAACTTGAGCCAGTTGCGGTGCCCAAAGAGACGACGGAAGAAGAAGCAGGCGCAGAACCCAAGACACCCGTCATCCAGGAACCGGCTGGCAACCCCCATCTTGAAGAAGCCCTAAATCTGATGCGCGGCAAGGGCGCGATGCCGAAGCAACCGCAGACGCTCACGCGGTTCCTTGTCAAGGAAGGCGGGATTCGTGAGGAATCCGGCGAGTTGGCAACGATGGGCGTCTCATCCACGACCCGGCCAGGCTTGGTCAGCAAGAAGGGGCGCACCTTCGAGGAAGCGGCCGAGCGAGCCTGGGAAGAGGGGTTCTTTCCCATGCACCAGGAAGGACCGCCGAGCGCGCGCGAGTTCCTGGAGGCGCTGCGGGGCGACTTCACCGGCCAAGCGCAGCTCACCCACCCGAAGGATGAGATGCTTGTCCAGCGCCACGCGATGATGCGGGATCTCGACGAGGCGCTTTTCCGCTCCGGCATCGACATGGAGACTCTTACCAACCGGGAGATCGAGAAGATTATGAATCTGGAGATCGACCTTGGCGTGTCGGAAGGCGGGGACACGCTGACTGACACGGCAGCGAGCCGAACCGGGACGAGTGGGATGGAGGCGGGCACGCGATACGTCGGCATGGTTGGAGATATGCCGGGCGAGGTCATCCAGAGTCCGGCCGGCGACGCCGCGCTTGCAGGCCTGGCGGCGAAGATCCGCGAGATCGCCAATGGTCCGCAGAAGAAGGAACCGCTGCGGCGCGAGGCGATCCTCCGCAAACTCACCAAGGCGCTCGGCGTGCCCCTCTACCAGGGTCGGGTCAAGGGCGGCAAACGTCTTGGCTTCTTCCGCCACAACGTCGAAGAGGTGCGCCTCAAGAACATGAACGACATAGAGGTCGCGGCCCACGAGTTCGCCCATCTGCTCGATAGCCGGATCCCGGAGATCTCGCAGCAATGGAAGGGAAAATCGGCACGCGCGAAACTGTTCCGCAAGGAGCTGCAAAGCGTCTCCTACGACGTGAAGAAAACCTACGAGGGCTTTGCCGAGTTCGTGCGCTTGTGGTCGACGCAGCGCGACAAGGCCCGCGCCGCCGCGCCAAACTTCTACGCCTGGTTTGAGGACTTCATCGGCAAGAGCGAATACGGCCCGGCGCTCCGTGAATCCCAAGCCGACATGCACGACTGGTTCGCCCAGGACCTCGCCACCCGGGGCAAGTCGAAGATCGGCGATGGCGGTGAGATGAACGCGGCGCTCGATTCGATTTGGGAGCGATTCCGCCAGGGCGTGACGGACGACCTCGACGGCTGGCTCAAGATGGAAACTGCCCTCACGGGCTCGACCTCCTGGGATGGCATGTATAAGACGGCGCGGCTCACCCGGGGCAAGCACACTGTCGTCGAAGGGGCCATCAAATACGGCATCCCCGTCACCCAAGAGGACGGCTCCATCCGCTTCGAGGGCAAAGGCCTCATGGAATTGCTAGAGCCGGTCGGCGAGCAGCTCGACGACTATCTGGCCTACGCGGTGGCGAAGCGCGCGGATTATCTGCGAGGCCAAGGCCGGGAGCGGCTGTTCACGCCGGGCGAGATCAAAGCCATGCAGGACGTCACCCGGGAACAGCGGGAGCTCTTCGATGGCGTGCTCAAGGACTACCAGGCCTTCAACAAGGGGATCCTCGACTTCGCCCAGGCGCGTGGCGTCATCAACCCGGCCAAGCGCAAGGAATGGGAGACCGACGTCTACATCCCCTTCAACCGGGTCAGCAAGACCGCGCCGACCGGCAAGGCGAAGGGAACACCCGGCGATTGGACCGGGATCAAGATGCTGACCGGCGGCACCGGCAACCTGCGCGATGTGCTCGGTAACATGGTGCAGAACGTCTCCATGCTGATCGACGCGGCGCTCACTAACGAGGCGCGTCAGAAGGCGGCCGAGGTATTGCAGAAGAAAGGCGGCGCGCGCTTCATGGCGCGGATCCCGAAGGACAGCCGCAAGCTGAGTGTCACCACGCAGTCGATCGAGCAAACCATCATGGACACACTCGGCATCCCGCCGACGGCGGCCCGGCTCATGCGGGCGAAGGGCGGGGTGAGGCTCGCAGGCCTGCCGGAAGGCATCGAGGAGCTGCTCGACGCCCTCGAGCGGCAAGGCCCGCTGGTCGAGTTTTGGGCCCACAATCAGAAGCCTTCTGGCGAGAACGTCGTCGCCGTCATGTTCAACGGCGAGACCACCTTCTTCGAGGTCTACGACGACCTTGTGCTGCGCTCCTTCCACGCCCTCAACCGGCCAGCGAAGCATTGGATCGTGAAGTGGCTTGCTGTCCCAAAGCGAATTGGTCAAGCCACGATCACGCTGACCATTGATTTCATGGCCGCAAACATCGCCCGCGACACGCTGATGGGGACGATCTTCTCGAAGTTCGGTTTCCGCTTCGCTCTTGATTCCTGGAAGGGCCTGAAAAGTCGGGTGCTTGAAGATCCCCTCTACAAGGAGGCGATCGCCAACGGCGTCGGCTTCTCGTCCTACCTAGTCGATGAGGATTCGGCTAGGCGCGAGCTCAACCGCATGACCCGTGAGTTCTACGGCAAGAAGGGGATCGACTGGAAGATGGTCCTCGACACCCCTGATCGTCTTTTCCTGGCGCTTGAGCGGTTCGCCAATGCCTTCGAGATGGCGACCCGGCTCGGCGAGTATGGCCGGGCGCGTGCGGCAGGCGCACACCCGAAGGAGGCGGCCTATGCAGCGCGCGAGGTCTCGACGGACTTCGGGATGCGCGGCGACAGCCTGGCGATCGGCTTCTTCTACGACACGATCATCTTCCTGAAGGCGGCCGTCAACGGCATAGACCGGGGTTATCGCGGTCTCTTCAAGGACCCGAATCGTCGGCAGATCGCCTTCCGGACCGGGATGCTGGCGCTCCTTAGCATGGGCCTCTACGCGATCAACAGGGGGAACCCACTCTACGACGACCTCGAGGATTGGCGGAAGGATCTCTACTGGCACTTCTTCATTCCGACGGAAGAGGCGATCACCGCCTGGGCGACGGGGCAGGACCTCCCGCCGCTCGATGAGCGATACGAACATTTCCAATATCCGAAGATCTGGGAGATCGGCGCGGTGGCCTCGGCGGCGGAGCGGGCTCTCGAGGGGATCCTCGACGCCGAGCCGGTTGAGGCGGCGAAGCACATGGCGCGCGTCATCGCCGAGGTGTTCCGGATGGAATACATCCCGGCCGCCTTCGCGCCTCTTTACGAGCTGGCGATCAATGAAAATCGCTTCTCCGATCGGCCGATCGAAAGCGAGGCCATGAAGGACCTCGAGCCGTGGGCGCGCTCCGGCCCCTATGGCAGCGAGATGCTGCGGCGCTTGGGCGAGACGATGCGCGACTGGCCGGGGGCGGCCCAACTCTCTCCGGCGCAGTTCGAATCGCTCATCCGTGGCTACTTCCACACCTGGGGCATGTACGGCCTTACGCTTCTCGACGTGGCGCTGTTCGACGACATGCCAGAGATGCGCCTCGACCAGTACCCGCTGATCCGGCGCTTCTACCGCCAGCACCCGGGCGGGCACTCGAAGTATGTAACCAAGGTCTACGAACTGATCGGTGAAGCCACGAAAGCGCGGCGCACGCTCCGTCACATGGACAAGACCTACCGGCCGGACATCGCCGACGACATCGAGAACAAACGGGAAAACCTCTTATACGGTCAACTGTCGCGGGCAGAGAAGCAGCTCCGAGCAATCAATCAGGACATGGCTCGCGTTCTCTACGCTCGCGACATCGAACCCTTGCAGGAGCTCGCGCGCGAACGCGCCAAGATATCCACGAAGCGAGGCTATGAGGACCGGCTCCGCAGATCCGGGGCTTGGTACGACATGAGTAAACTGAAGCGCGCCTTGCGTGACGATCTGATCGTGGAGCAGCACCGCTATGCGAAGGACGTCATCGAAGACATTGAGAAGCAGAAGGAGCCAGCGAAATGAGTGCGATCTCCGCATGGTCGAAAACGGCTGCCAGCAACAACGCCACCTCCCCGGACGGCTTTAAGGAAGGCATGGCCGCTTCCGGGGTGAACGATAGCTCCCGCGAGGTGATGGCGGCGATCCGCACGCAGATGGAAGATGCCGAGTGGTTCAACTGGGGCGACACGCTCACCTACCTCTCCGGCACGCAGTTCACGGTGGCGACCGACGTCACGGCGCGCTACTTGGTCAACCGCCGGATCAAGGTCACGGGCTCCGCGGCCGGCACGATCTACGGGACGATCACGGTGAGCTCCTACTCCGCCCCGGACACGACGGTCACGGTGTCCTGGGATTCGGGCTCGATGTCAAACGAGACGCTGACCGGCTATCTCTCGATCCTGTCGACGAACGACGCGACGCCCCTCGGCTCTTTCCTCAAAGGCGCGCAGAACCTCTCCGACCTGGCGAGCGCAGCGACGGGCCGGGTGAATCTCGGCCTCGTGATCGGAACGGACGTCGAGGCCTTCGATGCCACAATCGTTAAGACCGGCGTCGCCCATCTTTTCACGAAGCGGCAAGGCGGGGCGGCTTCCGCGCTAACCGATGCGGCAACGATCGCCGTCGACGCCTCGCTTGCCAATCTCTTCACGGTGACGCTCGGCGGCAACCGCACCCTCGGAGCACCGACGAACCTCGTGGCAGGCAACTATGTTTTTATCATCACCCAGGACGGGATCGGATCCCGGACGCTCGCCTACAACGCGGTCTATAAATTCCCGGCCGGGGTCGCGCTGACGCTCACGACCACAGCGGCCGCCGTCGACATCATCTACGCGGTGAGCGACGGGACGAATCTCTATTGCAGCTTCCAGCAGGACTTCTCGTAAATGTGGAATGCCGCGCCTCCAGGTATGCAGGTTTTCACGAAGACCCTCAGCGCGGACGCTGCGGATCAGACCATTGAGACACTCTTCGAGAGCGTCGGGTGGAACGGCACCACGGCGGCGATCCTGCGCCTGCTCGTCACGAACAGCATGGATCTCTACGCAACGTCGACGGCGACGGCGGCGCTCTCGTTGGGGACCATCGACGCGACGATCATTGCGCGAAGCCTGCTCTACATCGACGTTCAGGACGGCTCCGGGATTCGAGGGATGGGTGGCGTTGGAGGCGCTGGTGGAGGGGCGCTTGGTGGTACTGGTCAGCCGGGCCTTACTGGTGGAGACGCGCTCGCGCTTGGCGGTTTCCGCACCATCATCAACCTCTTTTCGACCGGCCTTATCTTCGGCGGCGGTGGAGGAGGGGGGGGAGGAGCCGGTGGTGCAGCGGATGGCGGTGGTGGCGGTGGTGGTGGAGCCGGGCGCAATGTTGGTGCTGGCGGCAACGGCGGTGGACTTGGAGCTACTGCTGGTAGTGCGGGGACGGAAACGGCCGGTGGTGGTGGTGGTCAAAAAGGACCTCAAGGGTTTGGTGGTAACGGTGAGTCTGGCGGAGCGCCTGGCGCTGCGGGTAATAGTGGCGGAACGGGACAGGGCAGCCCCGGCCCGGGCGGCTCTGCTGCTTTGGCGATCGCCCTCGGCGGCGGGTCGGTTACATGGACCGGCGGGACGCCTCCAGCCTCACAACTGAAAGGGGCGGTGAGCTGATGCCCGCCGTCCATAAAAACATAAACGAGCGCATGGCATCGCTTGAGACGGGCGTTAATGCCCTTGCCGATAAGTTTGGCGAATACATTGAGCGGCAGGATGGAATTAACGACAGGCTCTCCAAATGCGTACACAGTTTGCGCGACCTCGTTAAGGAAGGAATCACGCTTAGCGGTGAGCGGGACAGGGCCGAGGCAGAGCGGCTTGAAAGAAAAGAGAAGAAAGTGGCCCAAGCCCTCGGGCGAAGACGGTGGTGGCTTGCGGTTATAGCGGTCTCAATCCCGACCATTCTTTTCATTATCGAACGCTACGATTTGTTTTGAAGCAATGATCGCGCCGATTCATTTTCGGAAACACGTCATTCGACCGATCCTTCAGAAGATCGGTCTGTGGTCGGAGGCGGCCGAGAATCTGCTTTTGGGAACGGCGCTTGCCGAAAGCCGCCTTACCTATCTCCGGCAACATGGCGAGGGGCCGGCGCTTGGCCTCTATCAGATGGAGCCCGCCACCCATGACGACATTTGGAAGAATTTCCTCGATTTCCGAAATGACGCTTTACCGCTTCAAGTCGATGCCTTTCTCGCGAAGGAACCCGACCGCCACGCTCAGCTCGTAACGAATCTTGCCTATGCGACGGCGATGGTGCGCGTCCACTACTTGCGAAGGCCTGAGCCCCTGCCGGCGGCCGAGGACGTCTTCGATCTCGCCGCCTACTGGAAGCAGCACTACAATACGCCCCTCGGCGCGGGCCGCGTCGAAAAATTTGTCCAGCTTTATGAAGGTGCAACATGATCTCACTCGCGCTCGGCATCGCTGAAGTGGCTGCCCCGTATTTGGCCCGCTGGCTTGGCGGCGAGAAGGCGGAAGAGGCGGCGAATGAAATTGTCGGCATGGCGAAGATCATCACCGGCCAGGACGACGGTCAGGCGGCACTCGACGCCCTCAAAGCGGACCCGACGAAACAACTGGAATTTCAGAAGGCGGCGCAAGCCTTCGAGCTTGGCATGTATGAGCAGGAAACCCGCCGCCTTGAGACCATCAACAAAACGATGCGGGTGGAAAGCACCAGCAAGGACAAGTACGTCGCCCGGATGCGTCCGACCTTCGGCTACATCATGGCGTTTACTTGGCTCGCACAGATGCTCGCCGTTGCCTACGTGATTGCCTGGCATCCAGAACGTACCGGGCGCGTTGTGAGTTCAATCGCCGAGCTCACCGCACTTTGGGGCATCGGGCTCTCGGTCCTCGGCATCTATGTCTACAAGCGGTCGAGCGAAAAAATGGGAATCAAAGGCGCGGGCCCTCTCCAGGCCCTAGGGAAACTGTTAGGAGGCAGAGATGCAGAAGCTCCTAAAAAGCCTTAGAGAATTGGCCCAAACCTTCGCGGCTGTCGTAATCGCGTTGGGGTTCATTTGGGCGGGGGCCTGCGAATCAGGATCGGGTTTTCCACACGTTATGGGCTTGGGCTTGGATTTGCGTTTAGTGTCCGTCATTTAGCATCTCCGTGAGCTGTACGAACCCGGGCATCCGGTTCATCTCACGCTCAATGAAGTCATGGTCTACCACATTCCCCGCCATCGGAAGGCGTACCCGCTTGCTAGGGGATAGATGGTGGTGCGCATCGGTTGTCCAAAAAAGCAAGGGCCTCCGAAGAGGCCCCGCGCCCTGCGGATGAAACCGCAAGGGGTGTTGGCGCTTAATCTGGTGCCAACCCGGCACGCGGTCAACAACACCCTAGGACGGGTAGTGGGTCAGTAGCTCTGTCACAAAGTCAATTGCAAACTGGAAATGATCATGCTGTTCACGTACCGTCCCTTTGATGACGAAGAAAAGCAGGTGATGATGCTGAGAAACTATGATTATCTCGTCGTCTTGGACGATAAAATTTATATCGCGAGCGAAATATTCCGGGACGATGAAGACGGCTCCATAACGGCCAACCTGTATCGGAATCTCGACGATTACAGGAATGAACGCGTTATGAAGCCGCGCTTCACCTACTGGCTTTAGCCGCCGCCAGCCATGTAATCGAGGTTGTTGCTTTTCCTGCCATCGCGGTCCGTCCGCAAGTGCGTCTTCGCATTTTGGCGTCTGACAACATGGGTGTCTTTGATTTCCCCGCGATCGGCCAGTTGAAGTCCGGGCGGGTTTTTTATGCTTGAGCTGTTAGGAGAACAAGACCATGCGTTTTTTCCAGGACAATCCGAACATCAAATGGGGGTTGATTATTTTTGCCTTCATCATCGTTGTGCTTGCCGTTCTCAGCTTCACCGGCGTCATCGGCGGGTAGTGGGTCAGAGAGTGCGCAGGTGTTCCCATCGGATATGCCGCTGAAAGGCGGGCTGAGTAATCGATCATTATTGGAATCCTGCTTGCCCCAAGCTGTGACAAGTGTACTCCTCTAATCTTCGTTTTGTGTCAAGTAGACTCCTCTTTTTTCCATCTTTTTTTTGGGGAATTATATACTTAACTCCCCATTAGGCAGCAAGCGCATCAATGTACATTGATGTACATCAGCACTATGATGCGATTATGGCGAAGCAAAAGAACAGCGATGCGCCTGCGCGTTATGAATTAGGCAGGGCCCCGACAATGATCTAGCGGACCTAAGCGAAGGCTACAAGGGTGCGCAAATAACGCGTTACAAGAGGACGGATCATGAGCAAGAAAGCGCCGGGAAAGAGCCACCGCTGAACTGCCAGAGATGTGGCGAAATCGTGACTTAAATGACACCTTTTCTGTTGCAGATGCACCGGCCATCCTCTTTACCGGTAAAATGTGACTTTCGTATATAATCCCCTTTAATTGGGGAATTATATACTTAACTCCCCATTAGGCAGCAAGCGCATCAATGTACATTGATGTACATCAGCACTATGATGCGATTATGGCGAAGCAAAAGAACAGCGATGCGCCTGCGCGTTATGAATTAGGCAGGGCCCCGACAATGATCTAGCGGACCTAAGCGAAGGCTACAAGGGTGCGCAAATAACGCGTTACAAGAGGACGGATCATGAGCAAGAAAGCGCCGGGAAAGAGCCACCGCTGAACTGCCAGAGATGTGGCGAAATCGTGACTTAAATGACACCTTTTCTGTTGCAGATGCACCGGCCATCCTCTTTACCGGTAAAATGTGACTTTCGTATATAATCCCCTTTAATTGGGGAATTATATACTTAACTCCCCATTAGGCAGCAAGCGCATCAATGTACATTGATGTACATCAGCACTATGATGCGATTATGGCGAAGCAAAAGAACAGCGATGCGCCTGCGCGTTATGAATTAGGCAGGGCCCCGACAATGATCTAGCGGACCTAAGCGAAGGCTACAAGGGTGCGCAAATAACGCGTTACAAGAGGACGGATCATGAGCAAGAAAGCGCCGGGAAAGAGCCACCGCTGAACTGCCAGAGATGTGGCGAAATCGTGACTTAAATGACACCTTTTCTGTTGCAGATGCACCGGCCATCCTCTTTACCGGTAAAATGTGACTTTCGTATATAATCCCCCTTTTTTACGCTTCAACCTCTTAGCGGGTTTTCCCCGCGTTTTTCCCCGCGCTTCAGCTTTTCCAACACTGCTCTGGCTTGGCCTGCGTCCACCGTGATACTACGTATCCGATATCCAGGTGCCGATGCTTAGGGTGCTGTCCTAAATAGGACGCCCGGCTTTCAAATTAGGACAAGTAAGAGCATTCAGGGTGGTTGTATTTGTTCTTATTTTGTTCTATAGTGCACTAGGAGAATAAGCCAATGATTCTTACTGATCGTCAGATTAGAGAAGCTGTGGAGAATGGTGACATCAAGATTGAGCCGTTTGACGATCGGCAAGTCCAGGCTGCAACTTACGATCTAAGGGTTGGAGATCAGGGGGCCACTACAAGCACCAAACGCAGGGTTGATATTAAGAAAGATGGGTTTGTTCAACTTGCGCCCGGCGACTTTGCGGTAGTAGTGGTTTTTGAGAAAATAGAGCTCGGCGCTCAATACGCCGCTCGATTTGGCCTTCGTTCGAAATATGCCCGGAAGGGTCTAATCGCGACCACTGGCCCCCAAATCGACCCCGGCTATCGGGGGCGGTTGATAATCGGACTCACAAACTTGACGCCAAAGCCTGTTTCTCTGCCGCACAAAGATGATCTGATTTCTGTCGAGTTCCACCGCCTTGAGGAAGCCGCGAGCGAGCCATATAACGGCCCCTACCAGGACAGGGATGAACTTGGCGCAGAAGAAATCGAGTTCATCACCGAAAGCGAAGGTATGGCATTATCGGAAATGATGACGACGCTCCGCTCCTTAAGTAGTAACGTGGCGGAATTAGCCACTGACGTTACTAGGCTCACTACCTCGGTAGATAGCATAAGATGGATTGTTCCGGTCGTCGTCAGCGCTGGCATAGCGATTATTGGAATTATCGTAGCGTTAACGGCCGCTGCTAAATAGAACAGCACTCGAACATCTTCCCCGAAGATAATTTCAGGGTCATCCACCGGCCTTCTCAAGTGCCCCCATAATTCTGTGCACATCTAGGCCTTCGTCAATATGAAACCTCCCTATATTTTTGGGGATTATATACGAAAGTCACATTTTGGCGCTGGCATTGCTGAACTGCCAGAGATGTGGCGAAATCGTGACTTAAATGACACCTTTTCTGTTGCAGATGCACCGGCCATCCTCTTTACCGGTAAAATGTGACTTTCGTATATAATCCCCTTTAATTGGGACCATTTTTCTCTCCTATGGTTCATTTGAACCAACAGCGCACTGTTTTTTTTAATTTAAGTCATTGAAAACACTGGTCGGAGTGAGTGGACTTGAACCACCGACCCCCGCCTCCCGAAGACGGTGCTCTACCAGGCTGAGCTACACTCCGAACCAAGGGCCGCCTTATACCCTTAAAGTCGGACGTCCGACAAGCGGCGAAGGCGGCCCGCTTCTAGGCTTTCGTCCACACTGCGAGCTCGTACCCATCGGGGTCCGTGAAATGGAAGCGGCGGCCACTCCCGAACCGTCATCACAGTGGCACGAACTCAACCATGTCGACGTTGTACCAGGAGCGGCGTCGGAACAGATTGGTCAAAGTCCATCGCATGTCCTTATAGGATAAGCGGATCCCCTGGCTCGGGTCGGTCGTTTCGTAAATCAGCCGGTTCGCATCCAGCCGGGGCTCGACGTTGCTTACGGGAAGGTTGTCGGGATCAATCGCGTCCAACAAGTGATAGACAATCCGGAATCCACGTGGTGCGGCGGAAGGTAAGACAGCGAAGCGGAAGAAGAAATAGCGACTGTGCCGCGGGCCGACATAATGTAGATGGCTGGTCAGTTCCCTTTGCAGCCCCTGTTTGAAGACGTCGGTCCATTGACCGTCAAGTCTTCCGACCGTTATGGCGCCTCCTTCAAGCGGCAAAAGTATGGTTGCATGGACCGGATCACCGTCGCGCCCATGGGAAACACTATCGATTCCATCGTAGGCCCGCAACACGGGTTTCTCGCTCAAGGCGATCATGTATTCTCCTTAGGCTCGGCGCCCGCGGATACCAGTTCTTGTAAGCGGGACAAAGAGATGAGTTTTCCTCTTTCGGCGAAAGCGACGCCGTAGAAGGGATCGACCCAGGCCCAAGCGCCATTCAGCCGCACAGAAAGTGCGGAGTGCGCGGAGCTTGCCCCGATCCAGTTGTGCTGGATGGCTTCTATCCCAAGCTCGGTATAGAGGCGTTCCAGAACCCAGCTCATGTTGTTGCATGCACCATCCATGTACAGCAATGCGAGAGAGCCGCGCTTCAACCTCAAAAACCCCGGCATGATCCGGTGCGACAATAAGAAGTCGTATTTCCGGTACCAGGGCGCGTCATCTAGGTGTTGATCGAACTCCGTCGCCACCCATGTCGCGACATTGATAACGGTGGCTTGCTGGGTGGGGCCACCCAAGCCGGCGACGATCGCCTCCGCCCGCCGCGCCGTCAACTGGTCGAGGAAGATCAGGAGTGCGGCAATGACTCCGATGGCGAAAAGGGGTCCGCCGATCAGGAGGATGAACAATCGGCGCAGGGTGCGGAGCCTTCTTGCTAGCAGAGCCAGAACAGCCAGGGGGGGTAATGGCATTTCACACCTCCTAAACAATCTCGGCGCATAAAGCACGCACCTTACGCGCTAATAGGTCCGCTCGATGCAAAAATCGACGAGGTCGGCCAACGCCTCCTTCTCCGGTCCGTCCGGGAAGATGCCGAGCGCATCGCGGGCCACCGATCCATAGTGGCGCGCGCGCGCGATCGTATCGGTGAGCGCATCGCGGCCCGCCATCGTCTCGATGGCGCGTGCAAGGTCGCCTTCCCTCTGGTTCAGCTCCTCGACGGTCCGGCACCAGAAGCGGCGCTCCTCTTCATCCCCGCGGCGGAAGGCCAGCACGACGGGCAGCGTGATCTTTCCTTCCCGGAAATCGTCGCCGATCGTCTTGCCCAGCGTCTTTTCGTGGGCGGAATAGTCGAGCACGTCGTCGACCAGCTGGAACGCGGTCCCTAAGTTGAGGCCATAGCTCCGAAGCGCCTCCTCCTCGATTTGCGGGCGGTCCGCCAGCACGGCGCCGACCTCGCAGGCGGCCGCGAACAGGGCGGCGGTCTTCGCCTGCACGACCTCCAGATAGCTCGCCTCGCTGGTCTCCGGATCGTTCGACGTCGAAAGCTGCAGCACCTCGCCTTCCGCGATCGTGCTGGCTGCGTCCGAAAGGATGGTGAGCACCTTCAAGGATCCGTCCGCCACCATGAGCCGGAAGGCGCGCGCAAACAGGAAGTCACCGACCAGCACGCTCGATTCATTTCCCCAAAGCGCATTCGCCGAAGCCTCGCCGCGCCTGAGATCGCTTGCGTCGACGACGTCGTCATGGAGCAACGTCGCCGTGTGGATGAATTCGACGCTCGCCGCAAGGCCGACATGGCGCGTGCCCGCATAGCCGCACAGCCGGGCCGAGGCGAGAGTCAGCATCGGGCGCAGGCGCTTGCCGCCCGACGCGATGAGATGATTGGCAAGCTGCGGGATCAGCGGTGCGCGGCTTTGCAAATTGTCGAGGATGACCCGGTTGACGGCCTCGAGGTCCTCTCGGACCAAGGCGCTGACCCGATCGAAGGCGGCGCGCGTCTTTCGATCGGCGCTTTCCAGATTTACAACGACTCCCACCCTGACACCCTAGCGTTGCTTGACATCTAGCCGTTTCGGGGAGCATAGAAGTCCCCTTCCACACCGGTCAAGCCGCTTCTCGTCATGAAGGAATTGTTGCGTACGAACGATCCGGTGCTGCTTTCGTGGTTGATGGCACGGTTCAAGGACGCGGCCATCGAGGCGGTCGTGTTCGATTCACATATGAGCATTCTGGAAGGCAGCGCAAACGCGATCCCGCGTCGGGTGATGGTGGCCGACGACGACTTTCCCCGTGCGCAAGGCATTCTGGAAGAAGCGGAGCGGGCTTGAGATGGAAAACAAAAATCCGTTGACGCCTGCGTTGACGCCCGCATTGACAGAAGACACGCTGCTCGACGGGCGTGTGAAGTTGACGCAACCCGAATGCGGCTATCGGGTGGCGATCGATCCGGTGCTGCTTGCCGCCGCGGTGCCCGCGAAAGCGGGCGAGCGCGTGCTCGACGTCGGTGCCGGCAGCGGGGCGGCGGCGCTTTGCCTGGCAAGCCGGCTTCCTCACGTGCGCATCGACGGCATCGAGCTGCAGGCGTCCTTGCTCGCGCTTGCCCAGCGGAACGTTCGCCAAAACGGATTTGAGCTACGCCTTCGCATCCGGCTTGGCGACCTGCTCGACCCGCCTTTGAGCTTTCGCGAGTGCGCTTACGATCATGTGATGGCGAACCCGCCCCATTTTGATGCGGCAAAGGGAAGCCGGCCTGCCCATCCAGGAAGGCGCTTGGCCCATGTGGAAGACGTGGCGCGGCTTTCCGACTGGGTCCGTTTCGCCGTTTGCATGGTAAAGCCGGAAGGCACGCTCACCTTCCTCCACCGCTTCGACCGGCTGGACGAACTGCTCGGTCTCTTGGCCGGGGAGTTGGGCGCCATCCGGGTCTTGCCGCTCCGCGCGAACGCCGGCAAGCCGGCCAAGCGCGTCCTCGTTCAGGGCCGCAAAGGGGCGCAAGGCGAGCCGACCCACGCCAACGCGCTGCTGCTCCAGGATGACGAGGGGGCCTATACGCGTGAGCTCGAAGCGGTGCTTCGCAAGGGCGCCGCACTTGCCCTCGGCCGGCCGTGACCGCGCTGGTTGGCAACCCGCCTTCCTCCCCGTATGGTTTGCGACCAGGGGCTCGGAAACGGCCAGGGGCTTGGCAACAGAAAGACGTGACGCGGCATGTTTGCGCTTAATCTCGTTAAGCTTTTCGTCGCCGCCGTCATCCTCGCGGTCCTTTGGTACGGCTACAAATGGATCACCGGATTCTTCGGCAGGGGAGACTCGAAGTCGGGCCCGGACGCGCTGGATATGAAGGAATGCCCGGTCTGCGGCGTCTATCGCACAGTCCCCGACAAGGCCTGCGAGCGTGAAGACTGCCCCTATAGGTAAGCGATGGTGAACCCTCCCTCCTTTCAGGACCTTATCCTAAGGCTCCAGACCTTCTGGGCCGACGAGGGCTGCGTGCTGCTCCAGCCCTACGACATGGAGGTCGGCGCGGGCACCTTTCACCCGGCGACGACGCTGCGCGCGCTTGGGCCGAAGCCATGGCGCGCCGCTTACGTCCAGCCCTCCCGCCGGCCCAAGGACGGGCGCTATGGCGAGAACCCGAATCGCCTGCAGCACTACTACCAGTTCCAGGTCATCCTAAAACCCTCGCCCGACGACGTACAGGACGTCTACCTGCGTAGCCTCAAGCATCTGGGCATCGACCCGATGCTCCACGACATTCGCTTCGTGGAGGACGACTGGGAAAGCCCGACGCTCGGCGCCTGGGGGCTCGGCTGGGAGGTGTGGTGCGACGGCATGGAGATAACCCAGTTCACCTATTTCCAGCAGCTGGGCGGCATCGAATGCGATCCGGTGTCGGCGGAACTCACCTATGGCATCGAGCGGCTCGCCATGTACGTACAAGAAGTCGAGAACGTCTTCGACCTCGACTGGAACGGAAAGTCCGGCGAGGAAGGCGTCACCTATGGCGACGTCTTTCTTACGAGCGAACGCGAATATTCGGCTTACAACTTCGAGCATGCGAATACGGAACGCCTGTTGCGGCAGTTCGCCGATGTCGAAGCCGAATGCGAGGACCTGTTGAAGAAGCATCTCGCGCTTCCGGCCTATGACCAGTGCATCAAGGCAAGCCACCTCTTCAACCTGCTGGATGCGCGCGGCGTCGTCAGCGTGACGGAGCGCGCCGCCTATATCGCCCGCGTGCGTGCGCTTGCCAAGGGGTGCTGCGAGGCGTGGCTGGCAAGCGAGACGGGCGGCGGCTGACGATGGCGGAACTCCTGCTCGAGCTCTTATCGGAAGAAATCCCGGCCCGCATGCAGGCGCGCGCGATGGGTGATCTTGAACGCATCGTGTTCGAGAAACTGAAGGCGGCCCAGCTTCCCTTCGACCATCTCCAAGCCTACGCGACGCCGAGGCGCCTTGCGCTCGTCGTCGAAGGTTTGCCAAAGACCCAGGCGGACGTCGTTGAAGAACGCAAAGGCCCCCGGGTGGACGCACCCCAGACCGCGATCGAGGGATTCCTGGCGGATCTCAGCCTTTCCCTTGATGCCTGCGAGCGTCGCGAGACGGAAAAGGGCGAATTCTATTTTGCGAAGGTCGAACGGAAGGGCCAGCCGACGGCCAAGCTGCTGGCATCCCTTTTGCCCGAGGTCTTCCCCCAGTTTCCGTGGCCCAAATCAATGCGCTGGGGTGCGGGCAAACTGCGCTGGGTACGCCCCCTGCACAGTATCCTCTGCCTGTTCGACGGCAAGGTCGTGCCGGTCGCGTTCGGCGCGGTCCAGGCTTCCGACCGGACGGCGGGCCATCGCTTCCTGGCCCCCAAGCCCTTCAAGGTGAAGGGCTTTGGCGACTACCGCGAGCGCCTGCGCGGCGCCTACGTCATGCTGGACAGGGAAGAGCGCCGCGAGGCGATTGCCGCCGATGCGACGCTCATTGCCAAGAACGAAGGCCTTCGCTTAAGCGAGGCCGGCGGCCTACTCGAGGAAGTCGCCGGCCTCGTCGAATGGCCGGTCGTCCTGCTCGGCGACATCGATCCGAAATTCATGGAGCTGCCACCTGAGGTGCTGACGACGGCGATGCGGACGCATCAGAAATACTTCTCCCTGATCGACAGGGACGGCAAGCTCGCGCCGCGCTTCATCGTGGTTTCGAACATGCAGACGTCGGATGGGGGCAAGGAAATCATCGCCGGGAACGAACGCGTCCTTCGCGCCCGTCTCGCGGATGCGAAGTTCTTCTGGGATCAGGACCGCCGGGCGAAGCTCGTCGACTGGTTCCCCGGTCTTCACGCGATGATCTTCCATGCGGGTCTCGGCTCGCTGGCGGATCGCGCCTTTCGTCTGCAGGAGCTGGCGGATCACTTGGCCCTGCAAATAGGGGCTTCGGCGGGGCTTGCCCGTCGCGCCGGCCAATTGGCGAAATGCGATCTCCTTTCCGACATGGTGCACGAGTTTCCCGAACTGCAGGGTGTGATGGGTCGCTACTATGCGCTGGCCGGCGGTGAGCCGCCGGAAGTGGCGGACGCGATCGCCGAGCACTACGCGCCCCAGGGTCCAAACGACGTCTGCCCGACTGGGCCGGTGAGCGTGGCGCTGGCGCTGGCCGACAAGATCGACCAGCTCGTCGGTTTCTTCGCCATCGAAGAAAGGCCGACCGGCTCGAAGGATCCCTTCGCGCTTCGCCGCGCCGCGCTCGGCGTCATTCGCCTGATCCTGGAAAATGGGTTGCGCCTTCCCTTGCGTTCCATCTTCCGCACGGCCGCCCGGCTGCAGCCGGAAGACGTGAAGGGCGGGCTCGGCGAGCGCGCGGACGAGCGGATCGCAAACGAACTTCTCGACTTCTTCGCCGATCGTCTGAAGGTGCACCTGCGCGAGAAAGGGGTGCGGCACGATCACATCGGCGCCGTCTTTGCGTTGACGGCAGACGACGACCTCGTGCGCCTGCTGGAACGGGTCGAAGCATTGCGCGACTTTCTGGAAAGCGAGGACGGTGCGAACCTGCTCGTCGCCTACCGGCGCGCCCGCAACATCGTTCGTATCGAAGAGAAGAACGACGCCACCACCTATGACGGCGCCGTGACGGAAGCAGCCCTGCGCGAGGCGGAGGAGCAGGCGCTTCAGACGCGCCTCAAGGAGGTGCGAACGCTTGCCGATGCGGCGCTCAAAAACGAGGAATTCACGGTGGCCATGTCGGCGCTCGCCCGCCTCCGGGTGCCGGTCGACGCCTTCTTCGATCACGTGACCGTCAACACCGAGGACAAGGATTTGCGCTTAAACCGCCTTCACCTGCTTGCCGACATCCGGCGCACGCTGGAAACCGTCGCCGACTTTTCGAAGATCGAGGGATGAGGCTAAGGCAATCGAAGGCGCGATGGGTCTACGGCTTCGGCGGCGGGCGTGCCGACGGGAATGCCGACCTCAAGGATCTGCTCGGCGGCAAGGGGGCGAACCTCGCCGAGATGAGCAATCTGGGCCTTCCCGTTCCGCCCGGCTTCACGATCTCGACGGAGGTTTGCGTCCACTACTACGCGAACGAGCACGCCTATCCCGAAACGCTTGCCAAGGAAGTGGAAAAGGCGCTCACCCGTGTCGAGAAGATCGCTCGCGCGAAATTCGGCAACCGGAAAAAACCGCTGCTTCTTTCCGTCCGCTCCGGTGCCAGCGCCTCAATGCCCGGCATGATGGACACGGTTCTGAACATCGGACTCAATGACGAAACCGTCGAGCGGCTGGCACGCCTTAGCGGCGATCGCCGCTTCGCCTGGGACAGCTACCGGCGTTTCCTCCAGATGTATGGGGATGTCGTGCTGGGCGTGCCCCATTATCGGTTCGAGGAAATTCTCGAACTCTATAAGGAAGAGCGCGAGCTCACCCTCGATACGGAGCTTGGGCCTGAGGATTGGGAGACCGTCGCCCGCAGCTTCAAGGAACGCATCGTCACCGAACACGGCGCTCCCTTTCCCCAAGACCCCAAGGCCCAGCTTTGGGGGGCCATCGGCGCCGTCTTCGACAGTTGGATGAACAAGCGCGCCATCACCTACCGCCACATTCACGACATTCCGGAAGGCTCCGGCACGGCGATCAACGTCCAAGCGATGGTGTTCGGCAACATGGGCGAGGATTGTGCGACCGGGGTCGCCTTTACCCGCAATCCGGCGACCGGTGCGAAGGACTTTTACGGCGAGTTTCTCTTGAACGCCCAGGGCGAGGACGTCGTGGCCGGCATCCGCACGCCGCAACCGCTTACGGAACGCGCAGCCTCGCAGACCGGCGCCACGTTGCCGTCGCTGGAGACAACGCTTCCCGACGTTTATGCGGAACTCTGCACCATCCGCACCCGGCTTGAATCCCACTTCCGCGACATGCAGGACATCGAATTCACGGTGCAGAAGAGGAAGCTCTGGATGCTGCAGACCCGCACCGGCAAGCGGACGATGCCGGCCGCGTTGAAGATCGCCGTCGACATGACGGAGGAGGGGCTGATCACCCACCAAGAGGCGATCCGAAGGGTCGATCCGGCCGCTCTCGATCAGCTTTTGCATCCGACGCTGGACCCGAACGCCGAACAGGTGGTGGTGGCCACCGGCCTGCCTGCCTCGCCGGGTGCTGCGGTCGGCCAGATCGCCTTCACGGCCGCCGAGGCCGAGTTTGAAGCGGCCCGCGACAAGTCGGTCATCCTGGTGCGCACCGAGACCAGCCCGGAGGACATCCACGGCATGCACGTCGCCGCCGGCATTCTGACGACCCGCGGCGGGCTCACCAGCCATGCCGCCGTCGTCGCCCGCGGCATGGGACGGCCTTGCGTTTCCGGCGCCGGCGACATCCGCATCATCGAGGAGGCCGGCGAAATGCGGATTGGCGATCGCGTCTTTAAGCGCGGCGATATCCTCACCATCGATGGGGCGAAGGGACACGTGCTGGCAGGCGCGATCCCCATGCTGCAACCCGAACTTTCCGGCGATTTCGCCATCGTCATGGATTGGGCGGACCGGGTACGCCGGCTCGGCGTGCGCGCCAACGCGGACACGCCGGCCGACGCCATCGTCGCCCGCCGGTTCGGCGCGGAAGGGATCGGCCTTTGCCGGACCGAGCACATGTTCTTCGATGGCACGCGCATTCTCGCCATGCGCGAGATGATCCTTGCCGAGACGAGCACGGCGCGCCGCGCAGCACTGGCGAAGATCCTGCCCATGCAGCGGAACGACTTCGTCGAGATTTTCCGGGTCATGGCGGGCTTCCCGGTAACCATTCGTCTTCTCGACCCGCCGCTTCACGAGTTCCTCCCCAAGACCGACGCCGAGATGAGTGAGCTGGCTCAACATCTGGGCGTGGACGGCGACGACGTCCGGGCTAGGGCCGAACAACTTCATGAAATAAACCCGATGCTCGGCCATCGCGGCTGCCGGTTGGGCATCGCCTACCCGGAGATCTACGAGATGCAGGCCCGGGCGATCTTCGAGGCGGTGATCGTGCTCGCCGAGGAAACCGGCGAAACCGTCGTGCCGGAAATCATGATCCCGCTGGTAGCCTCCCGCGAAGAGTTCGACTTCCTGAAGGAAACCGTCGACCGCATCGCGCACGAGATCGCCGTGACGAAGGGGGAGAAGCCCGCCTATCGGGTTGGCACGATGATCGAGCTGCCGCGGGCGGCTTTAAGGGCCGGCGAGATCGCAAAGTCGGCCGAATTCTTCAGCTTCGGCACGAACGACCTCACCCAGACGACCTTCGGCATCTCACGCGACGACGTCGGCGGGTTTCTGAAGACCTATCTGGAGAAGGAACTCTTCGCCAAGGATCCGTTCGCAACCCTCGATATCGACGGCGTCGGCGAGTTGATGCGCATGGCCGCCGAGCGGGGCCGGGCCGCGCGCGGCGATCTTCACTTAGGCATCTGCGGCGAACATGGGGGCGACCCGGCCTCGATCGCGTTTTGCGAGGCGATCGGCCTCGACTACGTTTCCTGCTCGCCCTACCGGGTGCCGATCGCAAGGCTGGCTGCCGCCCACGCCGCCCTCAAAGAATCTTAAGGTACCATCCATTCCGGCCGGAATGGGGTGAGGCTTGCCTCGCCTGCCTTTAAACCTTCCCCGGCCGCAACCGCGTCAAGATTAAGAAGCGCCAGCCCGATTTCCCCTATGACCGAGGTAAGCGTGCCGACCTCGCGTTCGCCCATCCGCACCAACGTGCCAGGCGCGGGCGGCGCGCCTTTAAGCGTCACCGGAAACAGGCGTTTCCGGCTCAAGCCCCGGTGCTTCATGCGGGCCGTCACTTCCTGGCCGACATAGCAGCCCTTCTCCCAGTCGATGCCGTTAAGCTCGTCGAAGCCATAGTCGAGAAGCACGGACTTCTCCGGCGTCAAGTCCCGGCTGCCATCGGGAAGGCCAAGGCGCATGCGGAAGCGATCGTAATCTTCCGTCCCCGCCTCCGCGAAACCGGCGACGTCGAGCGTGGCGTCAAGAGGCAGGAAGGCGCGCACGCCGGCAGCACGCGTTCTCGGGTCGACATAAAGAAGGCCGCCATCGAATTCGCGCGCCGCGCCTTCCGTTTCTTCGAGCTTGCACTTCTTAAATACGCCTTCCCCGAACAAGGCGAAGACGCGAAAGGCCTCCGTCACGTCCGCGATCGAGATTTTTGCGCGCAGCTTGTAAAGCAAAAGCCGCTTCGCAAGTTGGCTCAACCGCGCCTTCTCGCTCTCCAGATAAAACGCATCGCCCAAGCGCAGCACGAAGAAATCAAACAAATATTTGCCCTGGGGCGTCAGCAGCGCGCCGTAAAGGGCCCGCTTGGCGCCTGCCTTGTCGACGTCCGCCGAGATCAGGTTTTGCAGGAAGTCGCGGCTGTCTTCGCCCTTGATCTCGAGCACGCCGCGGTCTTCGAGCAGAGCGAGGGAAGGGGGCATCGTCGGCGGATCTCCAAGCTTTAAGGTCACGCGCCTAACCTGCCTTCAAGTGGGATCGCTTGGCAAGGGGTGGGGGGCTGCCTATAAATTCCCAATGACCCGCGTCCTCCAGTGCATCGCCGGTGCCGAACATGGCGGCGCCGAGACCTTCTTCGTCTCCCTCGTGCTGGCCCTTCATGATGCGGGTCTCGAACAGCTTGTCGTCATGCGCCCCAACGCCCTTCGTCGCGCCCGTCTCGAGAAAGGCGGCATCGCGCCCCTCGAGCTTCCCTTCGGCGGCCGCTTCGATCTTCGCACCGGCCGGGCGCTGAAGCGCGCGGCCGAGGACTTCAAGGCCGACATCGTGCTCAGCTGGATGAACCGCGCCTCCATCCGCTGTTCGAAGGGTGCTTACATTCGTGCGGGTCGCCTGGGCGGCTACTACGACCTCAAATACTATAAGACCTGCGACTGGCTGATCGGCATCACGCCGGACATCGTCGAGCACATGGTCAAAGGCGGCTGGCCGCGCGAACGCGCGATCTATTTGCCGAACTTCGCGAACGCCGAAGCCGCCCCGCCGGTGCCGCGGGGCTCCCTTTCGACGCCCAAACACGCGCCGCTGCTCTTTTCCTTAGGCCGCCTGCATCCGGCGAAGGGCTTCGACGTTTTGCTTAAGGCGCTTGCACAAATCCCCGGCGCCTATCTGTGGCTCGCCGGCGAGGGGCCTTCCAGGGCCGAGCTTGAGGCGCTCGCCGAAAGCTTGGGTGTCGCGTCCCGGGTCCGGTTCCTGGGCTGGCGCGAGGACAAGGCGGCGCTTTTCGCCGCCGCCGACGTCGCCATCTTCCCGTCGCGCTATGAGCCCTTCGGCACGGTGACGCTGGAGGCATGGGCCTACGGGACGCCGCTGGTGGCGGCGGCCAGCGCCGGGCCGGCCGGCGTGATTGCGGACGGAAAAGACGCGCTGCTCGTCCCCATCGAGGATGCGGATGCGCTGGCACGCGCCATCAACCGGGTGCTCGGCGATCCGAGCCTCGCCGCCGCCCTGGTCGCCAATGGAAGCGCGACCTTCGATGGGAATTTCACTGAAAAAGCCGTCGTTCGCCGCTACCTCGACTTCTTCGAACGGATCAAGGGCTGATGTGCGGCATCGCCGGCATCATGACCGTCGCGGGCGGGCCACCATCGGCCTCGCAACTGGAAGCGCTTAGCCGTGCGCTCGGCCATCGCGGGCCGGATGGCCGGGGGACTTACGTGAAAGGCGCGACCGGGCTTATCCATACGCGCCTTGCCATCATCGACCTCGAGACCGGGGACCAGCCGCTTAACGCTCCCGACGGCACCGTGCTCGTCGCCAATGGCGAGATTTACAACTACGTCGAACTTCGCACCTCCCTTGCCGATCACCCCTTCCGCACGCGCTCCGATTGCGAGCTACCCCTTCACCTCTATGGGCAAGCCGGGCTCAAGTTCACCGAACGCCTGCGCGGCATGTATGGGCTGGCGCTTTACGATCCGAAGGCGATGCGCCTCGTGCTCGCCCGGGACCCCTTCGGGATCAAGCCCCTCTACTATGCGGAAACCGGGGCCGGTTTCGTCTTCGCGTCGGAACCCCAGGCCCTGATCAAGGCGGGCCTCGTCGAGGCCTGCTTGCGCACCCAAAGTCGGAACGAGCTTCTCCAGCTTCAGTTCACGACCGGGCGGGCGACCATCTTCGAAGGCATCTTCCGCGCGCTGCCGGGGGAAGTCCTCGTCGTAGAGCAAGGACGCATCACCCACCGCGAGCGCTTGGCCGCCCTGCCGGAAGGCGCGCCGGATGGGTTCGACGATACGGAAACCTTCGCCCGGCTCGACGCCGCGCTCGCCGACAGCGTGCGCGTCCACCAGCGTTCCGACGTTCCCTACGGGCTCTTCTTCTCCGGCGGCATCGATTCGTCTGCGCTCCTCGCCCTCATGGCGGAGCAGAATGTGCGGCCCGTCGCCGCGTTTACGGCCGGCTTCCCCGGTACCGCTGCCCGGGACGAGCGCGCCCATGCGAAGATGCTGGCCGAGACGGTCGGCGCCGAGCATGTCGAGGTCGAATTCACGGAAGACGATTTCTGGCGACACCTTCCGGAAATCGTGGGCGCCATGGACGACCCGGTGGCGGACTACGCGATCCTGCCGACCTGGAAGCTCGCCCGCGAGGCAAGCCGCGGCCTGAAGGTGGTGCTCTCGGGCGAGGGCGGCGATGAGATCTTCGGCGGCTATGGCCGCTACCGGAGCGCCATGCGTCCCCCTTGGCTTGGCGGCAGAAGGCTGCGAACGCGCGGCATCTTCGATCGTTTGGGCGTTCTTCGAACGCCGCCTGTCGGCTGGCGAGAGGGCATCGTGGCCGCCGAGGCGGCAAGCGCCAGGCCGGACCGCACGCGGCTGCAGATCGCCCAGGCCACAGATTGTGCGGACTGGCTGCCCCACGATTTGCTCACCAAGCTCGATCGCTGCCTGATGGCCTATGGCGTCGAGGGACGCACGCCCTTCCTCGATCGCGAGGTGGCGCGCATCGCCTTTCGTCTGCCGGATCGGTTGAAGGTTCGGGGCGGTTTGGGCAAATGGGCGCTTCGGAAATGGCTTTCCGGGAAACTGCCGGCGTCGAAACCGTTTTCCAAGAAGCGCGGCTTCACGGTTCCCGTCCAGGAGTGGATTTCCAGGAAGGGGGCGGCGCTCGGTCCCCTCGTCGCGCGCCAGCCGGCGGTAAAGGAGATCTGCGTGCCCGGCGCCGTCGAGGCGCTTTTCCGCAAGCCCGGCAAGCATGCGGGCTTTGCCGCCTGGCGCCTTCTCTTCTATGCGCTTTGGCACGTGCGCCACATCGAAGGGCGCCCGCCCGGCGGCGATGTCTTTGAAACGCTTGGCCTTTAAGCCCTTCCCGCTTCAGGGAAAATTAAGTTTCTTCGCTTAAGAATGGGCGCTTGCTCCTGCGCCGGGATGGGGCTGGACGTGAGATAGGGACATTGCGTGGCCGTGCGTGACCGTCTCGCGTCGCATCCGCCCCTTTAAGAGGCTCTTCTCGGCCGGGGGGAACCGTGAGGATAAGGATGCGCTGTTCCTTCACCCTTCGCTGGTTACTCGCCTTGCCGTCGCTCAGGGTCATGGTTCTCGTGAACCTGATCGTCGCCGTAACGCTGCTCGGCATCTTCGGCCTTCACCTTGGATACGAATACTTCATTGCCGTAGGGGACCACCGGCTCATAGCCACCCTGTCCTCGCCGGGCCCCTTTGGCGATTGGCAAGGGGATTTGGAGGTGGCGCTCGACTACATCGCTCTGTTCGGTTTGCTTCCTTTCCTCGTCTTGTTGCTGCTGCAGGTCCCCGCCTATTACTTCCTCGTGCGGCCCTTGCGCGAGCTTAGCCAGACGGTGGCGCGCATTCATGGAGGCAATCTGGCGGACCCGGTGCTGGACATCGATGGGCCGAAGGAAATCGTCGAGCTGAACCGCGGCATCGAGAAAATGCGCAGCGCCTTGAACGGGCTGACATTAGACCTGCAGGTGAAGGTTGCCGTGCAGACCGCAGCGGTTGAACAACGCAACCATCAACTCGACCTCGTTCTGGAGAACATGGAGCGCGGCGTCATCATGTACGACCCGAACGGGAACGTCGCCTTCTGCAATCACCAGATCCTGGAACTGTTCGGCCTTTCGGAAGAAGAGATTTACCCGGGAACGACGATCCGGGAGGTTCTGACGCAAGTTGCGGATCGCTGTGTCCGCCCGCCCGGCATGACGGAGGCGGACCTGATCGACATGCTGAAAGGGACTGGCGGCGGCACCGTCCAGGATTTCACGCTGCCCTTTCATAACGGCCGGACCATCCACGTCCTCTACAAGCCGATCGAGAACGGCGGGTTCGTCCACACCTGCGAAGACATCACGGAACGCCTGAATTACGAAGAGGCGCTGCGATCCAGCAAGCACGAAGCCGAAGAGGCGAACAAGGCGAAGTCGCAGTTCTTAGCCAACATGAGTCACGAATTGCGCACGCCGTTGAACGCCATCATCGGTTTTTCGGAGGTTATCCTCGACGGGACGATCGGCACGATCAAAAATCCGAAAATCCGGGACTACCTCGAAGATCTCCATGAATGCGGCCGTCACCTGCTTGCATTGATCAACGACATTCTGGATCTCAGCAAGGCGGAAGCCGGACGGCTCGAAGTCGAATGGCAATCCGTAAACACGGCCAAGGTGTTGGAAGAAAGCGTCCGCTTCATGTCGGATACGGCGCGACGGCAGAGCATCGAGCTTGTCAGCGAAGTCGAAGAGGATCTGCCTCACATCTGGAGCAACACGCGCCGCTTGCGGCAGATCCTGCTGAACCTGCTTTCCAACGCGATCAAGTTCACGCGGGAAGACGGGCGGGTCACGGCGTCCACCCGCCTCGACGCCACCGGCGACGTCCTGCTGACGGTTACCGATACCGGGATCGGGATGACCCAGCAGGAACTGGGGCAGGTCTTTCGTCCCTTTGAGCAGATCGAATCCTCGCTCTCCAGGCGTTACCAGGGAACCGGATTGGGGCTGTCGCTGACTCAGCGGCTGGTCGAGCTTCTTTCCGGCCAGATGACGGTCGAAAGCGAGCCGGGAAAAGGCACGCGCGTCACCGTTCGCTTCACCACCTCCGATTTTCCGATGACCGGCGAAGCCAGAGAGGCCATCTAGGCGGCGAGCGACTTAGCAAAGCCTTTTCCCTTGAAGCTTGGTGGCGAATGGAAAGCGCTTGCGGTGCCGCCTTGACGGCCTAGAATTTCGTCCATCATGGCAGACGGTTTCGATCTTGTGCTGCGCGGTGGCACCTGCGTCACGTCGAAGGGCACGGCGGTTGCCGACATCGGTGTGAAAGAGGGAAAAATCGCCGCCATCGGCGAGCTGGGTCCGGAAGCGCCGGCCCGCTCGATCGACGTCTCCCATCTTTACGTGCTTCCTGGCGTGATTGACGCCCAGGTTCATTTCCGTGAACCGGGGATGGAACACAAGGAAGACATCGCCACCGGGACGCTGGCCGCCGTGAAGGGCGGGGTGACGACCGTCTTCGACATGCCAAATACGCAACCGCCGACAACCGGCGAAGCGGAACTCACCGGCAAGGTGGCGCGTGCGCGCGGCCGCGCCTGGACCGACATCGCCTTCTTCATCGGCGCAACCCCGGAGAACGCCGGGCATCTCGGCGAACTCGAACGGCTTCCAGGCGTCGCCGGCGTCAAGCTTTTCATGGGCAGCTCGACCGGCACGCTCCTGGTCGCCGAGGACGCGGCGATCGAACGCGTGCTCCGTTCCACCTCAAGGCGGCTTGCCGCCCACTGCGAGGACGAGGCGCGGCTTGAAGCGCGCTATCGCCTTGCCGTCGAAGGCGGCACGCCGCATTTCCATCCCGTCTGGCGGGACGAGGAAACGGCGCTCTGTGCTACGCGCCGCCTGCTCAAGCTTGCCCGCAAGACCGGCCGCAAGGTCCATGTGCTCCATGTGACGACGCAGGGCGAGATGAAACTTTTAAGCCAAGCCCGCGAGCTGGCCAGCGTCGAGGTGACACCCCAGCACCTGACCCTGGTTGCGCCGGACTGCTACGACGCCTTGGGCACGCTGGCCCAGATGAACCCGCCGATCCGCGAGACCGTTCATCGCCAAGCGCTGTGGAAAGCGGTCGCCGACGGCATCGTCGATGTCGTCGGCTCCGACCATGCGCCCCACACCCTTGAGGAAAAGGCGAAGCCTTACCCGCAAAGCCCGGCCGGCATGCCGGGCGTGCAAACGCTCGTGCCGATCCTCCTCGATCACCTGCATCAAGGAAGGCTGTCGCTGGAACGCCTCGTTGAGCTGACCAGCAGCCGCGCCGCGGCGATCTACCGCATCCTTGGCAAGGGCGCCATCGAGGTGGGCTTCGATGCGGACTTTACGGTCGTCGATCTTTCGGCCAAACGGCGGATCACGAACGACTGGATCGCAAGCCGGGTCGGCTGGACGCCGTTCGATGGCATGGAGGTGACCGGCTGGCCGAAGATGACGGTCCTGCGCGGCACCCCCGTCATGCGCGAGGACGAGATCCTGGGCTCCGCCGGCGGCGAGCTCGTGCGTTTCGAGGAAACCGCCGTCGGAACTGGTTGATATGTCAATAATATCAAATGATTAGCAAGTTAATCAAAAGCATACTATATTCAGAGAGGCTGGAAGTTGGACCGCAAGGAAGCTTCGCCTAAGGCGCGCTTTCCATTCGGTCAGGAAGGCTGAAAAACGTAAGGGGGCCAACCTCGCGGCGCCGCCGTAACCGACCAGACGTAACCGACCACGGGTGAACGGCATCCAAGGAAGGCTAACGGCGCGCCGCAAAGGAATATGGAGAGACCGATGCAGAAGCTCATCACCACTGCAGTCACCCTTGTGGTCCTCGTTGCCCTTCTCGGCACGGTTTGGGTGGTTCGCGAACTCGGCAAGAAGGAGGCGCAGGAAACCGCCCTTGCCGAGATCATCGAACCGGAAGCAGCCGTCACGAAAGACGGCAAGGTCGACCACCTGAAGGCCGGCTACGATGCCTATTATGGTGGCAAACTCGTGGAGGCGGCCGAGGCGTATCGACTGGCAGCCGAAGCGGGCGATCCCGTCGCCCAGCGGAATCTCGGGTTCCTTTATCAGCGTGGTCATGGCGTCGACCGGAATGCCGATACGGCGATGACGTGGTACCGCAAGGCGGCCGACCAGGGGCATCGTGCCGCCTACAACAACATTGGTTTCCTCTTCGTCGCCGGCATGGGTGTCGAGCAGGACTTCATCCAGGCGCATTACTGGTATACGAAGGCGGTCGTCGCCGGCAGCAAGGAAGGCAAGCGCCTGCGCGGAATCATCCAGCAGAAGATGACGGAGGAACAAATAGACGCGGCTTTGAAGCTCGAGCGTGACAGCGGGCTCAAGGAAAAGGGGCTCCTCGACTTCTGATCGGCATATTGGTTCTGAGAAAAAGGGGGCTTTGGCCTCTTTTTTTCATGGGCGCTCTGCTAGAGTCGCTCCGCGAAGGAATAAAGAAGGGGAGGAATCCGTGACCAAAGTCACGATCTTTGGATTCCCGCAAAGTACCTTCGTGCGGACGGTCCGCATGACGTGCGAGGAAAAGGGCGTTCCTTATACCGTGGAGCCCGTCGAATGGGGCGCGCCGACCCATCGCGCTCGTCATCCCTTCTTACGAATCCCCGCCTTTCAGCACGACGGTTTCGGCTTGTACGAGTCGCTCGCCATCGCGCGCTACGTGGACCGGACCTTCGAAGGCCCGCCGCTCCAGCCTGAAGACACGCAAGAGACGGCGCGCATGGATCAGTGGGTGAGCGCCATCGAAGATTACTTCTATCAGACGCTGATCCGCGAGCTCGTCTTTCCGAGGCTCGTCGTGCCCTCCCGTGGGGGCGAGGCGGACGAAGGCGTGATCGCCAAGGCCGTGCCGAAGATAAAAGGCCTCCTCGAAGTTACCGAAGCAACCTTTGCCGAGAACGCCTACCTTGCGGGGCCTAGCCTGACCCTTGCCGATCTCTACCTCGCGCCGATCCTTTTCTGGGTTCGGAAGACGCCCGAGGGGGAGCCGCTGGTAAGCGACTCGGCATCCGTTTCGCGCTGGTACACGGCCATGGAACAACGCTCCTCCTTCGCCGCAACCGTGCCACCGATGCCTTAGCCCATGGATGGAGTGAAAACCCCATGAAGGTAGTGCCGGCCCTGCAACGCGAGGACTTGAACACGCGTTATCGAAACGTGCGTGCGCGAAGCCTTGCCCTCGCCGCGCGCTTGACGTCGGAAGACCAGACCGTCCAGTCGATGCCGGACGCTTCTCCCACAAAATGGCACCTCGCCCATACGACGTGGTTCTTCGAAACTTTCCTGCTTCGCGCCTCTCTCGAAGGCTACGAAGCCTTTCATCCGCAGTACGGCTACCTCTTCAATTCCTATTACGAGGCCGAAGGCGCACGCCACCCGCGTCCCGCACGGGGCCTGCTCACCCGGCCCGATTTGGGCGACGTCCTTGCCTACCGCGCCCATGTCGACCAAGCGATGGAGGATCTCCTGGAAGGCCCGCGGCGGGAGGAGGCTTGCGCTTCCCTGGTCGAGCTCGGTCTTAATCATGAAGAGCAGCATCAAGAACTCATCCTTACCGACATCCTCCATCTTTTTTCTCAAAACCCCCTTCGCCCGGCCTACGCGCCCTACCAGGCGGCACCGGTGCAAAAAGCGGAAGCACTTTCCTGGGCCGCGTTTCCCGGTGGCGTGATGCCGATCGGCGCCGGCGGAGAGGGCTTTGCGTACGACAATGAAAGGCCCCGTCACGAAGTCCTGCTGCGGCCCTATCGGCTCGCCTCGTGCGTCGTCACCAACGGCGAATGGAAGGCCTTCCTCGCCGACGGCGGCTATGAACGACCTGAGCTTTGGCTTTCGGACGGCTGGGCATGGGTCCGCTCGGAAGGGATCAAGGCCCCCCTTTATTGGGAGGCGCGGGACGGTGAGTGGTGGTCGATGACGCTGGCCGGCCCACAGCCCCTCGAGGATACGAGCCCGGTCGTCCATGTCGGCTTCTACGAGGCCGACGCCTACGCCCGCTGGGCGGGCAAGCGCCTGCCGACGGAGAGCGAGTGGGAGGCTGCCGCGACCAGCACGACGCCCATCGGCAACACGCTTGGCTCCGGTCTTTTCCGCCCCGCAGCCCCGATGGCGACGGACGGCCTCGGACAACTCTTCGGGGACGTCTGGGAATGGACGCAAAGCGCCTATGGGGCCTATCCGGGCTACCGGCTGCAGATCGGTGCGGTGGGCGAATACAACGGCAAATTCATGTGCAACCAGCTGGTGCTTCGGGGCGGCTCCTGCGTGACTCCCGACGGGCATGTGCGGGCCAGCTACCGCAACTTCTTCTATCCGCATCAGCGTTGGCAGTTCAGCGGCCTGCGGCTGGCGGAGGATGCCGAATGACGCCGCCGCGCAGCAATCTGGTTTTAAGCGAAGGCTTCAACGAAGGCATTTGCGTCGAGGACGATTTTCGCTCCGCCGTCCTCCATGGGCTTGCCGAAAACCCGAAATGGATTTCCTGCAAGTACCTTTACGATGCCCGGGGCTCGAGGCTGTTCGAGGAAATCTGCGAGCTCGACGAATACTACCCGACCCGCACCGAGCTTGCGCTGCTTCGGCAACATGCAAAAGAGATTGCCGCGTTCATAGGCCCGAATGTGAACGTCATCGAGTTTGGAAGCGGCTCTTCCCGCAAGATCCGTATTCTGCTGGACTCCCTCGCGCGCCCGGCGGCCTATGTGCCGGTCGATATTTCCAGGGACCATCTGATCCAAGAGGCACAAAGCCTGTCTGCGGATTACGACGGACTTTCCGTCATCCCGATCCATGCGGACTACACGCAAACCCTCGAATTCCCGCGCACCATCTTCGAAAGCCCCAGGCATCGTCCTCGACGCAAATGCCTCGGTTTCTTTCCGGGCTCGAACATCGGCAATTTTGCACCGGCCGATGCGCGAGTCTTGCTTCGGGGCCTGAAGCAGGCGATGGGTGAGGGCAGCGGCTTTCTGATCGGCGTCGATCTTAAGAAGGACGCGCGCATCCTGACCGCCGCCTACAACGACGCGAAAGGGGTGACGGCGGCCTTCAATCAAAACCTGCTGGTCCGCATCAATCGCGAGCTTAGGGGCGATTTCGATGTGGACGGCTTCGTCCACGAAGCGCCCTACAACGCAAAGGATGGCCGGATCGAGATGCATTTGAAGAGCCTGCGTGCCCAGACCGCCCACGTCGAAGGCGTGGCCTTCGCGTTCGCGAAAGGCGAGACGATCCACACGGAAAGCTCCTACAAATATGCCCCCGACGCGTTCCGGGCCTTGGCCGAAGCCGCCGGCTGGCGGGCGCGCGCCTGCTGGCAGGATGCGCGCGCGCTGTTCAGCCTGCACTATCTGCAATCGCCGTAAAGGGCGTTCAAGCCTCCTTACGTCCTCGGCGTCTTCGGCTTTGCCATCCGCATCCCATCGACGAAGATGCCATCGACGCGCTCGTTGAAGAAGGCAAGCCGCCCCGCGATCTCCGGGAATTCGAAGGCCGGCGCCGCGTAGACCCAGGCGATGTCCGGATAGTCCTTACCCCCGATCCTGGCCGAGTACGATTCGGAGGTGCTTGAACACACGGCGCGCATCTCCGAAGAGCTGATGGCGAAGCTGCGGCTGCTGCCGGAAGGCGAAGAGTTGAAGAAGCTCTACGGCGTCAGCAAGACCGGCGAGGTCTCGAAATGGGAGCAGGCGGAGGAGCTGCTGCACGCCCTCGGCATCCCGCTCGAACACGACCTCAAATTCAAGATCACGCGGCCTGGCGGGCGGGTCGCGGTCGAGAGCGTCCCGCCGGAAGAGTTCCTGATCTCGAGGCGGGCGAAGTCGCTTTCCGTCGAGATCCCGCCCTTCTGCGCCCAGCGCGTCGAATATACGGCGTCCGGCCTCCTCGAGATGGGCATCTCCCAGGATGTCATCGATAGCCTGCCGTCCTCGGACGAACAGCAATACAACCAGGAAAAACTCTCCCGCTTCAACACCGAAGACCAGTGGCCGATCGGCACCACGGCCATGGATGCAGCAATGCGCGAGATCTGGGTCTACGAATGCTACATGCAGGTCGATTTCGACGGCGACGGCATCACCGAGCTTCGCAAGATCCTGGTCGGCGGCTCTTCGAGTTACAGAATTCTCACGAACGAGGAAGTCGAGGACATCCCGTTCTGCGGCGTCACCCCGATCCCGATCCCGCACCGCTATTTCGGGCTCTCGATCGCGGACCTCACCATGGATCTGCAGGAGATCAAGTCGACGGTCTTCCGCCAGTGGCTCGACAACATGTACAACGTGAACAACGCCCGCCACGTCCTGAAGAAGGGCGTGAACCTCCAGGATTACATGACAAACCGGGTGGGCCAGGGGGTCCGCTTCGATGGCGAAGGGCCGGCGTCGGATGCCATCCAGCCGCTTACCACCCAGCCCCTGGTCGGCTATGTGGCGCCGATCCTCGAGGCCTTGGATGAGATCGGGGAACGCCGCACCGGCGTGTCGCGCTACCAGCAGGGGTTGGACCCGGATTCCCTGAACGAAGGCGCCAAGACGGCGCGCGGCATGTCGATCATGATCAGCCAGGGCGCCAAGAAGCTGGCGCTGATCGCGCGCATCATGGCCGAGACCGGCGTCCGCGACGTCTTCCTGAAGATGCTGAAGATCATGGTCTCCCACCAGGACCGCCCGCGCACGGTGCGGTTGCGCGGCGAATGGACCGAGGTTGACCCCCGGGCCTGGAACGCCTCCATGGATGCCCGGGTTTCGGTGGGCCTGGGCTATGGCGACAAGTCGGAAATCATGGCCGGCCTGCAGCTGATGCTGGGCCTGATGGAGAAGATCGTCCTCATGCAGGAAGGCACCGGCGGTCCGCTGGTCGGGCTGCAGGAAATCTACGAGACCGTCAAGGAAATGGTCGGGGCGATCGGCTTCCGCCATCCGGACAAGTTCGTCAAGGATCCGAGCAAGGCCCCGCCTCAGAAGCCGAAACAGGAAGCGCCGGACCCGAAAATCGTCGTCGAGCAGATGAAGGACAAGCGGAAACGCGACGAGATGAGGCTCGTCCATCAGCGCGGGATGGCGAAGATGCAGGGCGACTTCAAACTGCAACAGGCCAAGATCATGAGCGAGTTCGACATAAAGGCCGCCAAGAACATGCTCGATGCCGCCAAGCTCGAAGAAACGGCCGTCGAGTTCGACGAGACACCGCCGCCGAAGCCGGCTGGCGGAAACGGCTCCACCTCCCCCCAGACCTGAAAGGAAAACCGATGGCAAGCAAGCGCCGCGTGATGGCAAAGGGAGCATCCAAGGGCAACCTTGACCAAGGGTTCAAGCCGAACGCGAACGTCACGGAGTCCAAGCTCAAGGATCGCTCCCTGAACAGTGGCAAGAAGGGCCGCTCTTCGAAAAAGATGTCCTATTGATGGGAAGCCGGCGGGCGGCCGCCGGCGTCCTCTCGTCAAATTTCGTCGAAATTCGTCAAAACCTGCCGGGCCTGACGCCATGAACGAAAACGACCAGTTTGAGCGCCAGCAAGAGGTCAACCGGGCCGTCGAGGCCGAAAGGCTCGCCACGCATCCGATGGTGCAGGAAGGCTTCAAGGCGGTCCGCAAGCGCCTCCATGAGGCGATGGAGGCGACCGCGCCGCGCAACCAGGAAGAGCGGGAACGTCTCTACATGGCGCTCTTCGCCTTCAAGATGTTCGAGGAGTTCTTCATCGACATCATGGACACCGGCGACATGGCGGCCCGGCAACTGAACGCATTCAAAACCGGGAAGGAGCCGCGCAAGCCGTTCCTTAAAAAGGGCAGGGATGCCACCAAGCCATCCCGCTTCCGGAGGGCAAGTTAATGCCATTTTTGCCAGCAATCCCACCCGTTGCCATGGCCGCCGCTTCTGGCGGCGCTGGTGGAATGGGCGGCATCTTCGGATCGAACGCCTTCGCCCAAATGCTGATGAGTGGCGCCGGCCTGTTTGGTCAAGGCCAGAACCAAGGACCGGACGGCGTCCCGATGATGACGCCGCCGCCACAGAGGCCACCGGCGCCACCCTTCCCAACGAACATCGATCCCTGGGGGAATGGCCCACCAGGGATGAACCCGCGACTTACCCCCATGGCCAACCCGATCCTGCAGAAATTTCTCGCTAAGTTCGGGAGCCGCTAGAAGAAAGGCAAGACCGATGGCAAACGAACCGGCCAACCCCGAGGGAGCCGCTTCTTTAGATAACGCAGCAAGCCTGATCTCAGGATTCATGGCGGAGCCTTTAGTGCCACCCGCCTCCGAAGATCGAACTCCGAAAGCCAACCCCGAGACGCCGCCTGCAAAGGCAGAGGAGACCCCCGAGGAGACGCCGGCGAGCGAAACGCCGCCGGCCGGGACCCCGGAGGAAACCCCGCCCGAAGGTGCGGAAGAAGAGGAGCCAGACGAGACCCCGGACGAGGATGAAACCCCGGACGGGGAACCAGCTGAAGAACCAGACGAGCCCTATGAACTTCCAGAAACGCTGGCCGCCTTGGCCGAAGAGATTCCGGGCATGGACGAGAAAACGCTCCTTTCCACCCTGAAGACGACGATCAAGGTGAACGGCGAGACGACGGAAGTCACCTTAGCGGAACTCCGAGACGGTCATCAGATGGAGAAAGACTATCGCGTAAAGACGGCGCAGCTTTCTAAGGAGAAGCAGGAGTTTGAAACGGTTCAGACTCAAGTCGCCGGCGCGACGCAGCAATGGCTGAACGAAGTGACGGGTCAGCTCCAGGCTGCGGAGGCCCTGTTTGAAGGCCAGGTCGAAGCGATCGACATGGACACGCTTTTCGAGATGGACCCGGCCTATCACCGGGAAGTCTCGAACAAGATTCAGGCAACCCGAAAGCAATACGACGAACAGAAGCAAGGACTTGGTCTTCACTTCCAGCAGCACAACGCCCACGTCTCCGCCAAAGCACTTGAGCACCGGAACGCGGAGTTGGTGAAGCTGGGCGAAGTGTGGCCGGAATTCGTGGACCCCGTAAAGGGCGCGGAAACCCGCCAGGTGTTCCAGGACAAGGCGGAACTTCATTACGGACTGACGCGGAACGATCTCGATGCAATCGGCGATCACCGCGCGTTCTCCGTGATGCAGGATGCCATCGCGTACCGGGAACTCAAGGCCCAGGCTCCTGCCACTCGTAAGAAGCTCACGGGCAAGCCGAAATACCTGAAATCAGGAACTCCGAAGCCGAAGGGCCAAGCCCAACGCGATCAAGCCGGCGCTGCGATCTCCAATCACCGAAAGACCCAGACGGCGGATTCCGCAGCCGCAGCCCTCAGAAAGGGGGGCTTCGCGTAAAGCGAGTCATCCAACGGCCCTGGGTCTTTCCCGATGAAGAAAGGACAGGGCTATGGCCCAACCGGCGAGTACGTTTTCGTCCTACGACGCCATCGGGAATCGGGAAGATCTCTCGGACATCATCTACAACATCGCTCCGGTGGATACCCCGTTCCTGAATGGCATCCCGAAGGGCGAAGCCACGGCAAGCAATCACGAATGGCAGACCGACACCTTGGCTGCCGCATCCGGTACGAATGCGGTGATCGAAGGCGACGATGCCACGACGGATGCCGCCACGGCTTCGGTCCGAAGGGGAAACCACACGCAGATCTCCGACAAGGTTCCGCGTGTGACCGGCACCCAAAACGCGGTTCTCAAGGCAGGCCGGGACGACGAAATGTCCTACCAGGCCGCGAAGCGAGCCAAGGAGCTCAAACGCGACATCGAAACCTCGCTCCTTGCGAACAACGCCAAGGTGGCCGGTAACGACACCACCGCCCGTGAGCTGGCTGGAATTGTTTCCTGGATTGCAACGAACGAGAGCAAGGATTCCGGTGGAACGGCCCCGACCGGGGATGGCACGGATGCCAGGGTAGCTGGCACCGCCCGCGCCTTCTTGGAGTCGTTCCTTCAGACGGTTCTGCAGGCAGCCTGGGATGCGGGTGGCGATCCGGATTGCGTCATGACCGGCTCTTTCAACAAGGGCCAGATCTCGACGTTCACCGGCAACGCGATCCGTGAAGTGCAGGCGGAACATCGCACGTTGCATTCCTCGATCGATTACTACGAATCGGAATGGGGAATGCTGCATGTGGTTCCGAACCGCTTCCAGCCTGCTGACGTTGCCCTTGTTCTTCAGAAGGACATGTGGAAGACCGCTTACTTGCGGCCCTTCCAGATCAAGGACCTTGCGAAGACGGGCGACACCGAGCGCAAACAGCTTCTCGTCGAGTACACGCTGCAGGCCTCCAATGAGGCGGCATCGGGTATCGTCGCGGATCTGACAACCTCGTAAGCAGAAACCCTGCTGAGGATCGGCCCCATCTCTTACCTTCCTGGGGGGTGGGGCCGTTTCTTCCCTTTCTCCACTTAAGAAACGGAGCGATGAAAAAACTCTTCGCGGGCTTGCCCGCCCTCCTGCTGTTCACCGTCTTGGCCGTCTGGAGGCCGTGTTCTGAGCGGGGGTTGCCGTTCCGGAAGTCTGCTGTAACCTCTATGGCACCTTGGCCATGGCGCCCAGAGCGTTGTTGGGTACAAAAGTTTTTGTGAATCCGGAAGAAGGCGGATGAGGGCAAAATTTTCGGTAGTGCATCAGTTTGAAAATGATCAGACTTGGCATCGAAGAACCATATATTGAGCGTTGTCGCCGCTTGATAGAGGAGCAATACGAGGCACAGCCTACAGGGTGCGGGAATAGTTTTGGTGAAATCTTGTGTTTTGAGATTCACGAACGCGGGATGACGTTCGAATGGCTGGCGCGGAAATGGGGGGTCAGCCTAACGATATTAGGCGAGATAATTTACGATCATTGTAAGCGTCTAGAAGCTGACCCCCATGTAGATCACTCATACAGATCAACAACCGCCGCTGCTTTGTAGCCCGCTGCAACGGTTGCAAAGCTTGCCACCTCCAGTCATGCTTGGCGTCAAGAAAAAGTTTAGTTTATAAGTCGCAAGGGTACTACTTTCGTTTCTAGACGCTCCGCTGGTAATCCGCACAAAGTTTCAATATCTCTAGGATTGAGCGCGAGGGCCTCAGATATTTCAGAAGCCTTTTGAACGCCATTCTCCAACAGCATCTCGACCGCAGACTCTAATATTGTTGGGTCCGAAATCGGGAATGCTTGGTCTAGCGGTTCCACCTTCCGAATACGTCGGGCGTTCATTTGTTTCCACAAGTATTTGACTTGATTAATGTTCAATATCCCTAGCTCTTTACAACGATAAACCATTGCAGCCGTAGAAACCTTCCACCGCTCTTTCAGAAACAGAAAATAATCAATCGATGTGCTGGCGACTTCGGTGGGGAATGAGGATCGAGGTAATAGAAATGCGCCAGCAAATCTGTTGGCTTGCCTCTCCATGCGGTCGAGATTCTTGCTATTAACTTCGACACTGCTATGGAGCACTAAGTGTCCAAGCTCGTGCGCCAAGTTGAACAGGCAACGCGGTATACTTTCGTTGTCCTTTGAGTACAAAATATATGGTCGCCCCCCTTGCCAGCGAGATACGGCGTCCATGTCTTCACAATCCACAGGATATTGGATCAGTATTATCCCGTTATATTCTAAAGTTGGCGGAAGGTCTGAGATGGGGCCGACCCCTAGCCCCCAACTTTCTCTCAACTCCTCGGCAATACACTCGATCTTTTCGTTACCGTCTCGTTCATAGTCAAATTCGTTCTCCGAAATATTGACGGGCGGCAGATTGATGAACTGCTCTATGAACTCGACCACGTCGTAAGCCCACTCCAACTTACGGGCAATTCGGAGCCGATCCGGCCTCTGCATACGTTTAAGACTTCGCCAGTTCGGGACGCGAAACCTGTCACGATGGCGAGCTGTCGTGAAGAAACTTGGCGGTTGGCCGGTGACAGAAATTATTCTGCTGAACGTCTCTCCGCTTGGGCGAGACTGACCTGTTTCAAAATGACCCACAGATTGACGGGTGACGCCGATTTCCTCGGCAAACTGTTCATCGGTAAGACCAATCGACTCTCGGGCCTCCCGAATTCTTTCGGGTAGAATGCGCGAAGGGACACTCATTTTTTTTCATCTTTATCTTTGTCTAGCCCCTCGATTGTCGCGGCAATAGAGTCCCTAAAGCTCATTGCTTCCCTTGGGTCTACTTTCTCCGTTGAGGGCGTCTCTTGAGATAACTGTTCCTCGCGAACCGCGTTCAAAATGTCAATGCGCGCGAGCCATTCTTCGTTTGCCGCCGATGGCATGTTCCAGCACGCGTGAGTCAATGCACCATTGCGAGTTACGCCATAGCAAAGCCAAGCGTACAATGTAGATTCACTGGAGACAGGAACCACATTGGCGTCTTCAAATAAGCCCCCCTGATTCCGCGTCCTCTGGTCTTGGCGATTGGGAGTGTCTTCCGGGAAGGAAATATGATCGGCAGTCCGAACGGGATGCGAGATTATGTTGGCGCTGTATAGTTCTAACCAATGCCAACTGCCTCGCGGCATAGGGATCATTTCACATTGGAAAGGTAGATCACCTGCGCGACACATTTGCTGGATTCGATGCAGTACCCCCGCGCGGCGTACCAGCCCCCGAAGATCGCGGCCCACAGGGGTGCCGAACATTGGTATGCCCTTAATTGCTTCGTCGCCGAAGGCGGCGCCTTCCCTCAATCCGCGCAACGTCGCGGAATATGTGGTTTTCGGATATGCCGCTGAAAGGCGGGCTGAGTAATCGATCATTATTGGAATCCTGCTTGCCCCAAGCTGTGACAAGTGTACTCCTCTAATCTTCGTTTTGTGTCAAGTAGACTCCTCTTTTTTCCATCTTTTTTTTGCAGCTTTCCTGGCAATCTCCGCCCGCCGTTTCTTAACTCAGTTTCTTCGCCCGCGCCTGACCGCCCAGCCGGCCAAGCTCGGCGGCGGCCTTGTTCTTGACGCCATTTTCGCGTGCAGGCCCCAGCGCTGACATAGTCAACACCTCTGCGAATCAAGAAACACCCTAACCCATTGACCTGGCAGGACCCGTCCGGCAATGAGATCAACGTCAACGAACGCTACATCAACGTCCTCGTCGAGAACATTTCGGCGGCGTCTACGCCGACCGTGACGGCCGGCCAGGCGATTTCGATTGAGACCGGTGAAGGAGGCCCTGGACTGCCCATGACGACACGGCATCTTTTCGACCAGCATGGCGGGATCATCACGACGTTCCAGTTCGATTGGAGCGAGGACAAGTTCTACCTCCACTCGGCCCAGGACGCCGGGCCGATCCTTAAGGCGAACCACGAACTTCGCACCGGGGGGAATGGCGTTTCCAAGTCGAAGGCCTTGAAGAGCGTTGCCTCGATCCCGACGACCGTCATCCTGGAACTCGCCAAGCAGGGGATCCTCAAGCCGGACGGCGCGATCCTCGACCAGGCCCGCTTCCGCGCCTTCCTGAACAGCGGGGAAAATCTGGCCCTGCGAACTTCACCGGGGGACGTCTAAGCCATGGCGCTCACAAATTACGGCGAGTTGAAGACGGCGATGGAGAACATCCTGAAGGATGCGGTCAACCTTACGAACCGCATCCCGGAATTCATCAAGCTCGCCGAAGACGACGTGAACCTCGATCTCCGCATCCGCGCCATGGAGCAAACGGCGGATCTCACGATCGCTTCCGGGGACCGCAACATCGGTCTGCCTTCGCGCTACGTGGGCATGCGCCGCATCTACATCGCCGGCGGCCCGAACAAGCCGCTGGAACTCCTGGCACCGATGGACTTCTGGGCGAAGTACGTCTCCACGGAAACCGGGCCGCCGAAGGCTTACACGATCGAGGGCGAGGAGATCATCCTCGGGCCGATCCCGGACACGGCCTATACCGGCAAGATCCTCTATTGGCAGGCCTTCGCCACGCTTTTGGATGACGCCGACACGAACTGGATCTTCGGCAATGCCAGCGGGCTCTACCTCTACGGCGGCTGCCGCCATGCAGCACCATACATCCAGGAAGACGAGCGGATTCCGGTATGGCAGGCCTATTACTCCGGCCTCAAGGCCCGCGTGAAGGACGCCGATGAACTCGACCGGTTCTCAGGCGCGCCGATCCAGTCCCGCCCGGCGGTGCCGGCCGCATGATTCTCGAATTCGGAGAATGGATGCCGGACCAGCCGGCCATGTTGGGCGGCGCCCAGGAGATGAAGAACGTCTATCCTGCAGCCAAGACCTATCGTCCGCTGCCGGATCTCGTTTCGCTCACCAACGCCCTTGACGCCCAGGCGCGCGGCTTGATTTCGGCCAGGGATTCGGCCGGCAATGTAGAGGTCATCGCCGGCACGGCAACGAACCTCTATGACCTCACCGCCCAGACCTTCACGGAACGCTCGAAGGTGGCCGACAGTTATTCGACGGCAGCCGACGAGGTCTGGGAATTCTGCTGCTACGTCAATCTGATTGCGGCGACGAACTGGGCCGATCCGGTTCAGTTTCGGACGCTGGGCGCCGGCGGCGACTTCGCCGATCTCATCACGTCGGCCCTGAAGCCGAAGGCGCGGCACATGGACACCATCCGCGCCTTCCTGGTACTCGGCAACACGAACGACGCGACGGATGGCAACGTGCCGAACCGGGTGTGGTGGAGCGCCTTCCGGGATGGGGCCGGCTTCGATCCGGCGGCGGCCACGCAATGCGATTACGAGGACGTGGCCGATGGCGGCTGGGTCCAGAAGATCATCGGCGGCTACGACTATGGCCTGGTCTTCCTGGAGAGCCAGATCGTCCGGATGTCCTATGTCGGGCCGCCACCCATCTTCCGCTTCGACCCCGTCGACAAGCGGCGCGGCACGCCGTTCCCGCAATCCGTCATCGCCCACGGCCGGAACGTCTTCTTCATCTCGGAAGAGGGCTTCTTCGTCCAGAACGGGGTTAGGTCCGATTCGATCGGCAGCGAGCGCGTCGACCGCTGGTTCTGGGACCACGCCGACGATTCGGTCGCGAACCGCGTCTGCGCCGGCATCGATCCGATCAACAAACTCGTCATCTGGGCCTTCCCTACCTCGGCCAATCCGGTGCCGGACACGATCATCATGTTCAACTGGCAGACGAACCGGTGGGCCTATGCCGAGGTCGACGTCGAACTTCTCGCACGCGCGCTCACCACCGGCTACACCCTGGAGGGCCTGGACGCCGTCGGCGGCATCGATTCGCTTGCCTTTTCACTGGACAGCCGTGTGTGGACCGGCGGCGCCGTTCGTCTCGGCACCTTCGATTCGTCCCATAAGCTCGCCTTCTTCGACGGCAACAACCTGAAGGCGACCCTGGACACCATCGAGGGCCAGATTTTCCCGGGCAAGAAGGCCTATGTGAAACGTGCCTGGCCGCTGATCGAGGGGACGGACGTCACCCCTGAGATTGCGCTGGGCCGGCGGAACCTGCAGTCCGAGGCGCGCAGTTTCGGGACGCCGATGCCGATGACGGCCGGCGGCTACTGCCCATTCGACGAGGACAAGGCGCGCTATCATTCGGCCCGCATGACGATCCCCGCCGGGTCCACCTGGACCCACGGCATCGGCATCGGCCCGGAAGCAAGGCTGCGGGGGAGTTTCTGATGGCGGTGGCGAGCCCGCGCAAATCGGCCCAAGACGTCAGCATGTTCGTGCCCCTGTTCTATGACGGCAAATCGAGCCCGGAGGAGAATTTCTGGCTGCTCGCGAATGCCATCCGCCAGCTCCAGGAAGGCAAGATCATGGCCACCGGCGAGGTCACGCTGACGGCCAATCAGGCGGCGTCGACGCTTACCGACATCCGGATCGGGCCGAGTTCGGTGATCCCGTTCGTCCCTTTGACGGCCAACGCAGCAGCCGAAATCGGCGCCGGAGGCATGTATGTCAGCGCAAGAACAGGACAATCAGCAACCATCACCCACGCCAACAACGCCAACGCCGACCGGACGTTTGGCTATGCGATTCTTGGGTAATGAAGATGCGAATCTTTAAATCAAAGCCAACCGGCCGGAGTGGGCCAATCAAGAATTTCTGAAGTGCTGACGGGACGAACATGGAGTCATGTCTAAAACCCATCGAATTGTCCCTGACGCGGTACTCGGATAGCTCCGTGGCCGAGGTCTGGCGGCAGGTTCTGCCACTGGTCGATGGGATCGTGGCGGCGTCGCGCGGCAGCATCACGGCGGACGGCATCTTCGAATTCATCGTCAACGGCGACATGCAGCTCTGGGTGACGGAAGGAGATGGCATTTTGGCCATCGCCATCACCGAAATCGTCCGCTACCCGCGAAAGACGGTCTGCAAGATCTTCGGATGCACCGGGAACGGGATGAAGGAATGGCTTCATTTTATGGACGAGATTGAGGCGTGGGCGGCGGCGAACGGGTGCAGGGGCATGAAGCACGAAGCGCGAAAAGGCTGGGCGCGGATACTCGCGCCGAAAGGGTACGAGATGACCCATGTGATCTTGGAAAAGGAACTCTGATATGGGCGGCAGCAGCGGCGGATCTTCAGGTACGCGAGAAGTCATCAACAAGAGCGAGCCACCCGAGTATCTGAAGCCTCATGTGCAGTCGATCGCGAGCCAAGCCGGCACCCTGAGCGGGCAGCCCTTTTCCTACTTCCCGGACAGCACCGTCGTCCCGTTCGCGCCGCAGACCAGGCAGGCGCTTGCCCTCATGGAAGGCCGCGCCATCGAAGGATCGCCGGTCGAGGATGCGGCCAAGGCGGAGGCCGAGAGGACTCTTGGCGGAGAATATCTGACGGCCGGGAACCCGCATCTCGGCGCGGTTTCCGGCAGCATCTGGAGCCAGGTGAATCCAAGGGTCTCCGGCCAGTTCGCCGGCGCCGGGCGCCTCGGCGGGGGAGCGGGCCAGACGGAGGCCCTATCGCGGGGCTTCACGGAAGCGGCGGCGCCTTATGCCTACGGGGCCTATGAGAGCGAGCGCGACCGCATGGGAAAATATTCCATGATGGCACCCATGCTGGGCGCCACGGACTACACGGACATCGGGGCGCTCTCCAGCGTTGGCGCTGCCCATGAAGATCTGGCTGGGCGGAATCTTCAGGAAGAAATCAATCGCTTCCAGTTCCCGCAGACCGAACCTTGGGAGCGCCTCGGGCTTTATCACAATATCGTCCAGGGCCTGCCGGGATCGACGGCGACTTCTCAGCAGCCCCTTTACAGCAACCGGGGCGCCGGCATCATGGGCGGCGCGCTGGGTGGCTTGGGCGCCGCAGGCATGCTTGGCTTTTCGAATCCGTGGACGCTGGCGGCGATGGCCGGCGGCGGCGGGCTCCTTGGGTCATTTACTTAGGAGGGCGCGATGGGTTCTTCGACATCTTTGAACGCGGCCAGCAGAACCCTTATGGCGATGGCGTCAACCCGAATCCCAGCCGGCCGAACACCAGCCGGAACGTGAACTCCCAGGCGCTTCTGGCGATGGCGGCCGGGCTTTTGAAGAACAGCGGTCCGTCGCTTACGCCACGATCAACCGGTCAGGCGTTCGGCGAGGGATTGCAGAACTTCGTCCAGGCCCGTGAGATGGGCATGTCGAACCAGATGAAGATGGAAAGCGCGCTCGAGCGGATTCGCGGCATCCGGTCCAAGCGCGGTGCCCGCGCTCAAGTTGCAGGCCACCTGAAGGGCGGCGGCAGCCTCATGGACCCGGGCATCCAGGGAGCCGCCCTTGAGGCTTACCCAAGTGCTGCCCTTTCGCTCTTCGCGTCAGCGGGCGCACCGGAAGTGAAGAAAATTTACGGAGAAGATGGCCGCGAGCAATACGTTCAATGGGATTCTGCCGCTGGGAAATATATGCCGCTTGGCGGGCCCAAGATGCCAGGCACCGAAGGCGCGGACCCAGCAAAGCTCAAGATGGCCGCTGCTTACCAGAAGCATCTCGGCCTTTCTTGGGAAGCCGCGCTCGCCAAGGCGAACCAGTCGCCACACAAGGGTCCCGTCGGCTTGTATCAGGATACGCTGAACACCCTGCTTAAAGCGTACACGCCACAGGAGGAAGCGAAGCTGACGGCGCTCCAGATGACCCAGGATATTTTTCCGACATGGACGCTGCCCGGCATGAGGGCCACTTCGCCGGAAGGCGGCGGTGGTGGGGGGCTTATGGAACCGGGTATTGCGGGGTCAACGGGAGAGGCTGCCACAGGCCAGACGACCGCCAAGCCGGAATTCTCAATGAGGGGGCTTCTCGACGCCATGACGATGCGCAAGCCCTTCGGAATCGGTGGCGGTCCCAACCAGCCGAAAGCCTCCCAGGCAAACACGGTCACCATCCAGGGCAAAGCATACGAGGTGGTCACCGAGCATCCCGACGGCACGGTCACGGTTCGCGACCCGCAGACCGGTCAGTCCTTCCGGGCCGGCAGGTAATGCCGGAACTTCGAATCTTAGGCCCGGCACCGGAAGCCGGCCTTAAAATCCTAGGACCGGAGAAAAAGCCGGAACTTCGAATCTTAGGCCCGGCACCGGAAGCCGGCCTTAAAATCCTAGGACCGGAGAAAAGGCGCGCGCCGGACGATGACGGCGAACTCATGAAGGGTTTCACCGGTGGAATGATCGGCACGAACCCAACCATGGCCGGCGAGGCGCTGGATGCGGTTGGCGTGCTTTCCGGCCAACAGTGGTTGATCGACGCCGGCGAGCGGGTGCGTGGCTTCGGCGAAGACGAACTCAAGAAATACCAGGCCGACGTGCCTTCCTACCGCGACATCGAAAGTCTCGGCGATGTTGGCCGATATGCGGGTTTTCAATTTGGCCAAGGCGTCGCTTCGATGGCGCCAAGCCTCGTTATTGGCGGGGCGACTTCGGCTGTCACCGCGAATCCCATTATCGGCTTTGCGGTGGGGGCTACCGGCCCTTCCTACATTCAGAATCTCGGCGACGTTCACGCCGGCCTTAAACAGGAACTCCAAGCCGAGATCGCAAGCGGCAATATCTCACGAAAGAACGTGGCGCTGGCCGCCACCATCGCGGCAATCCCCATGGCGGCGCTGGATGTGATCGGTCTCGGAAAGGTGGGCGGCAGTTTCGTAAAGAAAGGGCTTCGCGAGGCCCTCATCAAGCGGATCACCAATGAGGCTGCTAGGGGCTTCACGGTGGAGGGCATCACGGAAGGGTTGCAGGAGACGATCTCGCAGTTCGCCCAATCCCAGATGTCAGGCCGGGCGTTCGCTACACGGGAGCGGTTCGATCAGATTGTCGACAACGCGATCGCAGGCGCCCTTTCTGGTGGCGGTATCAGCGGGACTGGCGGCGCGGTGGCAGGGCTGCGCGAAAGGACTTCTCCTGCTCAAGTGCCAGAAGAAGCCCCATCTTCGTCTGGTCCTAGTGTTCCCATCGTCGAAGCGGAGACGGCCACTCCTGGTAACGTACACGTTACGGGAGAGGCCAAAGGCGAGCAGCCGCAGGCCCCATTCGTCACGGAATTCGCGAAGGGCCGCGCCGCCGTGGATGTGGTTTTGCGTGACGAGACTTCCGTGCAAGACGCAATGAGCCGGCCGGACCTAGGCAGCATCACGATCGACTATGGCGAGCCCGGGAATTCAGAACGCAGCTTCGATGGTGGATGGGGCCTTTCCCATATCATCGCCCGACGCGATCTCGAAGGCGGCGACGGGCAGCAATTCGTGCGCGAGGTTTTGCCGGAAACGCTCGCCAGGGGAAAACTGGCCCGGCTTTCCGGCCCGCCAAATGCCCGTCGAGCCAACATCGTTTATCGAGGCAACAAGGCCATTCTCTCGCTCTACCGCCACGGCGACCGCGAGACCTGGGTGCTGTCCGGCTATGAGATTGTGGAAGGTGGCCCCGGTGGGAAGGAAGGGGTTAACCCTAGCCAACCCTACGCACGGAAGCCCTTGGGTATACAGGCCGCCGAGGGAGCGGAGCCTAACCCTAATATAAGTGTGCCGGCGGTGCCGGACAAGGCTGGTTTCAAGCCTCCCCAGGAAGGGGGCGGGGAAGGGCCTAAAATCGCAAGGGCCATAGGCCCGCTTCAGGCCTTTACGGAAGCCGCCAAACAGAAGTACGGCCAGATCGCAGACCGTTATTTCGGCTGGTACGGGGCGCTTGGCAGACTGCCAGAGCAGAAGGCCTATCTTGGGCCGCGCTACCGCACCCTTGGCCGGATCACGAAGGTCGAAGAGATCGGTAAGAAAATGTCCATGGTCTTCGATAACGCCAGCGAAGGGGATAAGCGCGCAGCTTATGCGTACCTCACGACCAAAGGCGCGCAGCCGGCCGCCATCCAGGATCCCGACGTGCGCGCTCACGCAGTAGGCACCAAGCGGATGATCGACAGGGTCGGCAAGATACTGGTGAGCAAGGGCCTGCTTTCCAGGGAATCCTACGAGAAATACCAGGACGAATACCTGCCGCGGGTTTATCTGAAGCACATTCTTGAAGAGCCGCTTTCTTCGGCCGGGTCCGATAAGAGAATTTCGCGGCAGGGCTATCTGAAGGAACGGAAGAATATTTCGGCCGAAGACCGCGCCATCCTTGGCGAGATCCAAGACCCAGGCTATCTGGCGGCGCGCGGCTTTATCCAGCCGTTGCGCGACGTGGCGATCAGCGATTTTCTGCAAGGGATCGCCTCGAACCCGGAATGGGTCTTCCCGGAGAACGTCGTCGAATGGGAGGGAAAGCGGGTTTCCATTCACTGGCTGCACGACCAGGCTACGGAGATCAAATCGCGGCTGCCCTACTATTCGGACCCGGAGCAAAAGGTGGTCGCCGAGAATCGAGCCAAGGAAATCGACGCCATCGTCGAGCCCAGACTCCTTTCCATGAACAGGGTGCCGGACGACTACAGGCAGATCCCAGATTCGAAGCGGTACGGCGAGTTGCGCGGTCTCTATGTCCGCAAGGAGATCTACAACGATCTGGTCGGCGCCATGGCCTTGAAGTCGGAGACTGTATTCGAGAGCGTCTTCGGCCAGGGCGGCGTCGGCACCAAGATCACGCGATGGTGGAAGCTTTCGAAGGTGGCGTTGAACCCGCCGACCCAGATCAGGAACTTCATCTCGAACGGAATTCTGCTGAACATTTCCGGCGTCCCCCTTCATCGGGTTCCGGACCTCTGGGTGCAGGCCGGCGCCGACATGGCGAAAAACGGGAAATACTGGAAGATCGCCAAGCAGTACGGTGTGACGGCGGCTTCCTTCTCGGCCAATGAGCTGGTCCGAATGAATACGGCGCTTACCCGCGCCCAGGCAAAGGGCGGCCACCCCTTGGCTCTGATGAGGCACATGGCCGGCGTCATCGCCGGGAAGGCGGGGGATCTCTACCAGTTGAGCGAAGGCCTGAACAAAACCGCCAAGATCAGATACGAGATGGAGGCGAACGGGAAGACGGCGGAGCAGGCAGCCATCGAGGCCCACGAAGCGGTCTTCGATTACAGCTTGATTCCGCCAGCGGTGCGCTACGCGCGCAATTCGGCGGTCGGGGTTCCGTTTTTAACGTTTTACTACAAGGTCGCTCCCCGCATAATCGAGACGGCGGTGACGGCGCCGTGGCGGTATGTGCCCTACGTCGTGCTTCCCTATGCGCTCGCCGAGGCGGTGCAGGAAGACTGGGATATCGACGACAAGGACTGGGAGGCGTTGAAGCTTGCGCTTCCGGAATGGCTGCGCGACCAGGGCAGCGTCTACCTCCTGCCGTGGAAGGACGAGCATGGCCGCTGGCAGTATCTGAACTTCGGCTACATGATGCCGTGGAGCCTTTTCTCGGAAACTTATTCGGCTATCGAGCGCGGCGACGTTCAGGACGTATTCTCGAACACCGGCCTCTTTGGCGGCCCGATCCCCCAGATCATCATGGCGATCTCGACCGGCATCGACCCATTCACGAAGCGCAAGATCTGGAACGAATCGGACCCGCCTTCCATTCGCCTGAAGGCGGCGCTGAACTTCATCTACACACTGGGAGCGCCTTCCTGGCTGACGGATCGCGGATTTGCCGGCCACATGCTCCGCACCATCAAAGGCGATGTGAACCGATATGGCGATCCGCTGCTCACGGAGGGGCAGTCGACAAGCCGGCTTTTCGGCCTTAACGTCTACCCGGTCGAGCCCGCCAAACAGCGCCAGCGAAACCTCCGCTGGATGGATTTCGAGATCAAGGAAGCGGATCAGCGCATGCGGTCCGTCCTTCGAAACAAGAACCTCTCGCCGGAAGACCGGCGGGATCTGACGGGGCAGTATCGGGAATGGGTCAAGAGGTTGATAAAAGAGCGTCAGGAATACGCAAAGAAGAGCAGCGTTTCGGTAAGGAAACGGTAAGAAGAAAGTATTCCGTCGGCCTATCGGTTTTCTTCATCGCCGCGCTGGTCAATCCCGACGTGGCCGTTGGGTTCATGCTCTTTCTTATCGGTGTGCCGATCTTGGCAGCCGTGTTTTTTGGATATGGCCGCGCGCTGATGTGGATCGGCAGGAAAATCGACGGCTGACGGACACGACAGGACGTGTCAAGGAATTTGTAAGCCGAGACTTTGACGATGGCGGGTATATTTGAGGCTGGATTCTACTTTATCCTGTTTGTTTCGTTTCTAGCCCTGATTGCAGGGGCTTTGTTCCTGCTTAGAAAATTCATCTGGCATCTAAAAGAAAAGCAGTTTTTAGACATGGGCGATCCGATTAAAATTGCCCTCATTCTTGCTGCGGCAATCATCGGAACCGCCGCAATATTGATTTATTTCTCCCCCTATCATACCTGCGTGCGGTCTCAGAAAGATTCTCCAAGCGCGGAAATACGCTGCCTTGCGATCTCTAGGTGATCGCCGCTGAGGGAGCTGGCACACCAAGGGGTCCACCGGGCAACACATCGGGCCTGGACCTTGAGCCGGGCGCAGATCCGGGCCGTCCATAGGGCACTTGTCCTGGTTGGTCGAAGCAGTCATATTGTGAGGTGAGCCGCTGCGGGGGGAGGCGAACGGCGAAGAAACAGCTTCTTAAGGAATTTTAAGGGGTTGTACCGTTACTTTCCATTTGCAGAGCTCAGCAGAGGAGAACTGCGATGGACACGCTAGAGCAACGCAAGGAAGAGCTGGGGCGTAAGCTAGGCGCGCTCGCAATCAATCTTGCCGAATGCGGCGAAGATAGCGAGCGGTATCTTGCCTTCACCAAATCGGAGCCTTGGTTTTGCTTCGAGCGAGCCAGCATTCCAGAAATCGAGGAAGTGGTGCGGGAGACGATCGTCTCCTACGCTAGGCGTTTCTATAGCCTTGAACTCGAGACGCTTAATTTAATCACGGTCCCGCCGGCGATTCCCGTTGAGGCGCTCAGGTCAATTAGGGGCCTCCGGCCGAAATTTGGGGGTACTGTACGCGTTGCCACCGCGCCCGCGTGCGCCTAATCCAGCCATGCCTTGGGCCAGGATCCCGCCAGAAAACCTCGAACATCTAGGGCTCTTCGGCTACGACAGGCTAGACGAAGAAGACGAAGACCCAGGGTTCCGATGGTATTCCGGGCTCATGGGACGGATGCGAATCGAGGTCTCAGACCCATGTGTCTGGTTCGAAGATGAGGCCGATGCGATGCAACTAGGAGCGGTGGCAATTCTTTGGTCGATCACCACAGAGCCCTAGCGGTTTTTCTTCCGCCATTCCCAAGGCGGTGCCACGTCTTCGGACCAGACTCCGGCGCCGGCAGCTTCCGCGGATTCCTCGGTAGCGACGTATAAATCGGAATACCGGCGATAGGCGAACGCCAGACCTTGGGCGGCCATGGCCCGCCCCCGCCTTAACAGTCTTTTCTAAAACGACCCCGCTCCGGCGGGTTTTTTCTTGCCAAAAATCAGGAGTGACCGATGGCAGAGATCAACGATCTCGACGTAACGGATGCGTCCAACACGGCGCGTTTCCCTGAGAATCAGAACCCGTCGACCGTGAACAATGGCGCCCGGGCGCTCGAGGGGCTGCTCGCCCGCTGGCACAAGGACATCAACGGCAGCCTGATTGCGACCGGGGCAGCTAACACGCTGGCCGTCGCGTTGAACCAGACAATACCCGCTTACTATGACGGGCTTATGGTCGCCGCCGAAGTGAATGCCACCGTCACCGGCGCGGCGACCCTGAACGCCGGTGCAATCGGCGCGAAGGACATCCGCAAGGGCTTCAATTCGGCGCTTGCTGCAGGGGATCTCGCCGCCGGCCAGAAGGCCATCTTCATCTTCGATGCGGTGAACGACTGGTGGCAGCTCATCAGCGCCAACGCGAACCAGGTGGATGCGGCGGCGGGGCCGGCAAGCTCGACGGACAATGGGATCGCCCGCTTCAACGGCACCGGCGGCAAGACGCTTCAGGACAGCGGCATTATCATCGGCGATGACGATGAGCTTTCGCAGTTCAACGCGCTGGCCGTTACAGACGCGGCGGCGGCGCGCCCGCTGGCGGCGGCCGACAATGGCGCCATGATCTTCTTTACGTCTTCTTCGGCGGTCACCGTCACCCTCCCCGAGACTTCGACGCTGGCCCTTAACGCTGGGTTCAACTGCACCATCGTCCAGGCCGGCACCGGCCAGATCACCGTTGTGACCGAAGGATCGGACACGATCGAGAGTAAGTCGTCGAGTGTAAAAACTACCGCCCAACATAGTGCAATCGGCGTCGTGAAAAAGTCCGCAGGGTCCCAGAATGTGTGGTGGCTCGGCGGGGATCTGTCCGCCTGATGCTGCTCACCCGCATTCCCATCATCTCGCAGACGCTGCCCATCTATTCCTACACGCTCTCGTCCGGCGCAGCGAACCAGACCATCGAGAGCCTGTTCGAAACGAACACGGCATGGGACGGCACCGCCAAGGCCCTGCTCGAGCTGACGCTTTCCAGCAACGCCGACATCTATTCGGCGGACGTTCTGACCGCAGCACTCAAGTCAGGGACGCTGCCGCCCGGCACGATCATTTCTCTCAATGTCGGCGATGGGAGCGGCATTCGTGGCAAGGGCGGTCTGGGCGCGGCGGGCGGCGGCGGCAAATTCGGGACCGGCGCGCTACCTGGCAGTTCAGGCGGCAACGGTGGCGATGCCATCGGCCTTGGCGGCCACTATTGGATCATCGAGGTCAATTCATCTGGCGGGATCTTTGCCGGAGGTGGCGCCGCTGGTGCTGGCGGTGGCGGCAACGATACGAAAGGCGGCGGCGGGTCAGGCGGAGGTGCTGGACGAGATGCAGGTGCCGGCGGGGCGGGCGCCAGCATAGGCGGCACGAATGGCGCTGCAGGCACGGAAACGGCCGGCGGGGCTGGCGGGTCTGGGCCAGGGAACGCTGGAAATGGCGGCGTTGGCGGGGCACCTGGGGCGGCTGGAGCTTCCGGTCAATCCGGTGATGGCGGCGGCGGGTCAGGCGGGAACGCCGGCATTGCAGTCAAAAAAGAAGGCGGCACCCTCGAATGGGCGAGTGGCACGCCCGGCCCGGCGCAACTGAAGGGGGCCGTTGCCTGAGATGTTCCATGAAGCAATTACGCCGGCAGCCCCGGTCCCTGCGTGAACAAGGACCAGGGCCTAACCACTACACACCCCAAGGAGGCGCGCAATGGCTGAGAAAAGGATGAGACGTGATTATGGCCAAAGGCTTAAGGAACGCTGGTCTCAACGCACCCCAGGAGGGCCGTGAACCCATGGCGCCCCATGACCACAGTGAGGCCGATTATTTTGAGGCGCTCAAGTTCGACCCGCGCGAGATAGACGACCCTGCGCTGCATGCGTCCCGCTGCACGGATCGCTATAACGCCTTGGTTCTCATCCTGCGCTCGATCTTCGCCACGTTGGCGGACAACTCAAAATCCAACAGATCACTTAAAGCCGCCGTCTACGGGATCCTGGTGGTCTTGATGCTGGATATGGGAACTACCCATCTTGTCCCGCTCCTCCACCCGGTCATGGCAGCGATGCTTAAGGGGTTTTGACGATGGAAGAAATCGTCAAAGACCTCATCCGTGACGAAGGGCTTCGGCTGCATCCTTACCGGGACACGGCCGGCAAGCTCACCATCGGCATCGGCAGGAACCTGGACGACAGGGGGATCACCGAAGCAGAAGCGCTGGTCTTGCTCGGGAACGATCTCGAAGAAGTACGGCGCAACCTGAACGGGAACGTCCCCTGGTGGACGAAAATGAGCGAACCGCGGCAGCGGGCGCTCAGGAACATGTGCCTCAACCTTGGCTGGCCCCGCTTGTCTCAGTTCAAGAAGATGCTTGGCGCCATGGAGCTGGGAGATTTCGAAGACGCAGCGGCGGAGGCGCTTAACAGCCGCTGGGCCGTACAGGTCGGCGAACGCGCCACGCGCGCCGCCGGCCTAATCCTGGAGGGTTAGGAAATGGATTTCGATTGGAAGTCGATTGTTGGCGAAATCGCGCCAGGTATCGCTACAGTCTTCGGAGGCCCGCTTGCTGGTATGGCGGTCAAGACCTTGGCCAGGGAACTCCTCGGCGATGAGAACGCAAGCGAGGATGATCTTGCGGCAGCCATCCAGAGCGGCGGCCCGGAGATCGCGCTCAAGATCCGAGAGGCCGATCACAAGTTTGCCATCGAGATGAAGAACGCCGGCGTCAAGCTCGAAGAGATTGCCATGAAGGACCGCGACAGCGCCCGCAGGCGTGAAATAAAAGTCAAGGACCGGACGCCGGCCGCCATGGGGACGATGATCATCGCCGGCTTCTTCGGGATCATGTTCACTTTGGTATTCATTCCGCTGCCTGCCGGAGTAGAGAAGCCGTTCTTGGTCTTGCTTGGCGCGCTTGGCTGGATGGTCAAGGACGTGGTCGGCTACTATTTCGGATCTTCGGCCGGCTCGAAGCAAAAAACCGATGCCCTCACCGAAGCCGCAAAAAAAGCCTAAGCGCAAACGAAGCACCGCGATGATGCTGAGAAACTATGATTATCTCGTCGTCTTGGACGATAAAATTTATATCGCGAGCGAAATATTCCGGGACGATGAAGACGGCTCCATAACGGCCAACCTGTACCGGAATCTCGACGATTACAGGAATGAACGCGTTATGAAGCCGCGCTTCACCTACTGGCTTTAGCCGCCGCCAGCCATGTAATCGAGGTTGTTGCTTTTCCTGCCATCGCGGTCCGTCCGCAAGTGCGTCTTCGCATTTTGGCGTCTGACAACATGGGTGTCTTTGATTTGGGAATTATATACTTAACTCCCCATTAGGCAGCAAGCGCATCAATGTACATTGATGTACATCAGCACCATGATGCGATTATGGCGAAGCAAATGAACTGGTAATCAGACATGGCTAAGTCCTCAAAAAATCAAGACGAATTGACCGAAAAAGAGACGGCGAAACGCCGGGATGCGCTCGCCAAGCGGATGCTGAATACGCCGCCGAAACTACATAAGACAGCGAGCGTGAGGGACCAGATGGGGGTTTCCCAAAACGATTTTTCAGATTCGGAAAACCCCCAACGGCCTAAAACCCGTTAACCGTTACATGGCGGGTTCCATTCGGCTATCAGGCCGGCCTCTTCATCGAGACGCGTCTGTTTTGATTTATTCGCGTGTGCGTGAATATGCGTAGCCCCGTTTCGTTTTATGCAAGGCATTGCATGATGGTCGTCGAAGCGCTCGTTAAGGTTTTCCGTCTGCCCAATGTAGATTGGCAACCACTTTCCGTTATTCGGCGCGGTTTCTTTGGCAAAAACGTAGTTACCTTCCTCCGCCTTGAAATTCGGAGGAAGCGGGAAAATCCAATGCCGATATGTTTTGCCAGATTTTCCGGCCCAGTCGATTGTAGGTGTGTCAGCCATTATGGCCTCCGTCGTTTAATCGAAGGCCGCTTGACTTCGTGATTCAGGGGGGAAATACTCCACCTTGAAAATTCACTTTGCCCCGCAGCGGCCTTCTAGTTGAAGCGGGGACCATGGGCCGGGGCTGTAACCCCGGCCTTTTTTCATGGCCTCAATTTTTGGGACTTATATACAATCCTAGCCGTATCAGTATTATATAGCTGATATTGCTTACTATTTTATGGATTAACATTGGCGTGTCATATCCCCATATTTCTATCCATGAGCAAGCACAAATCCCCCGGGATCATGAGCAAGAAAGCACCGGGAAAGAGCCACCGCTGAACTGCCAGAGATGTGGCGAAATCGTGACTTAAATGACACCTTTTCTGTTGCAGATGCACCGGCCATCCTCTTTACCGGTAAAATGTGACTTTCGTATATAATCCCCTTATATTAAGACAGTGGAATGGGAAGACTCATGAGCGATCATTTTTTCAGAATAGGGGAAGAAGTCCGCAGTGAGCCATACCATTACAAAGCGTGTGGTCTGGACGGCATCTATTTGCTGAATGGGTATGATGTTAAGAAGCATGAAGGGGAACGCCACGTCTTTGTCCGCAATGTAGATGAACTCCATATGGCGATTGGACGTCACATTGTTTCAAAGCGAAAAGGTTTAACAGGTAAGGATGTCAAATTTCTGCGGAATACTTTAGACCTTACACAAAGCGCATTGGCCGAACGTCTAGGTAACAATCCGCAATCAATTGCGCGTTGGGAAAAAGGCCAGTGCGAAATTCCCGGTGATGCGGAAAAGCTTCTGCGAATTATTTTCTTTGCATGTCTTGCAACAGACGAAGAGTTAGAGTTACTGCGCGACCTAATACTTGAAACCCTTGAAGAGCTTGACCTGGTTGATGAATCCGCAATGACAGCGACTCAATTCCAGTTGGATGATCATTGGAAAGAGGCCATAAATACAAATCCGTGAGGCGGTTGAAGAATACATCGCCAGATGTCTTGATGACGAACCGGAGGTTCGCAAGCGATACGAGGCAGCCCGAAAGAAGCGCATAGAGGACAACAAGGCAAATCTGTCAGTGGTGAAAAAGGAAAGCGACTAACCCGCAATCTCCCAAACGATACGCCGTCCGATGCCCGCATTCGACTTGAGCAGTCCCTTATTACGCCAATGCCTTAGACAGGCCCCGGCCCGCTTCCCAATCAGCCTAACCAGCCGTTTATCGGCAGCATTCAGCCCCCTCTCGGCCATGACCCGTTGAGCGATTTGCTGGGCCATCATCGGCTCATTGGCCTGCCTGAGGGTTTCAAACACGATCCGCGTTACCTCACCCTTGAAGGCCGCGTGACGAGGCGGGAAGGGCCTTGGCTTGATGTCCTCCAATTCGATGTCAGGGACGAATAGGCGCAACGTGGCGTCTAGGTTGTCCAAGTCGATGATGAGTTGCCGGAGGACCGTTTGAGCGTGTTCGATTTGCCCGGCGATCTCCCCGCGCTTGCGGATCAGGGCGGTGGCAACGTGCGGCTCGGCCATGCCCTAAGCATATGAAATCCCACGAGAAGATTTGAGGGGATTTTAGGTGCGTTTGCTACCTAATACCGCATTTTGGCGTTGGCATTACTGGGCCGTTCCTTTACAGCAGAGTCACATTACAAGAGGACGGATCATGAGCAAGAAAGCGCCGGGAAAGAGCCACCGCTAAACTGCCAGAGATGTGGCGAAATCGTGACTTAAATGACACCTTTTCTGTTGCAGATGCAGGGGGCACTACCCATACCCCTAATTAACGAAAAGTTAACAGGAAAGTCTTGTTATATGGAACACTCGCCGAAAACGAGAAACGGAAGCTAGGGAGGGACCAATGGCTGCTCGGAAAACCGGCGCGTCTGTGGAAGAGCTTGAAACATTCCCGAAGGGCATCCAAAGTGGTGACACAACTTCAGGTCGCCAACTGACTATACCTGGGTACGACTCCTATGTGCCCAGCTACGTTAGCAATGGTGCGGATGCGAGCGACAGGGATGGCAATGAGCTCAGTTTAGACCTCATTATTCGGGGGATTATTAATCGGCTCCCCAAGTCCGGCGACACATGGCCGAAGTCCGAACGCGAGCTCTGGCTCGGTATTCTGGAAAACAGCTTTGAGCTTGTCTATCGGGACGGCGAGAAGGGGCAGCCGTCAACTACGGGAATGAAGGAATCGAATGATGCTGACAGTTAAATGGATAAAATGTGGCGATGACGGCCACTGGTGTTTGCTTGGGGAATTATATACTTGACTCCCTTAAGCCAGAATTGGCTTGCCGTTCTTGATGATGATACCAGGCATTGAGTAGGCCGCGCTTAGTGCGGTGGATCCAACCCTTCCAGCAATTCCAGATATGATGTGTCTTTCGCTGTCATAAGAAACCTCCCTAGGGAACACATCAAGAACGGCGTGCGCGGATTTTGCACGTATTTTATCGTAATTGCACGTTAGTTCTCGTAAAGTTCCGTCAATAACTGTAACTAGTTTTGACGCTACATTTTTACAAGTCTTTATTTTCAAGGGGTTTCGTGGTGCCGCCGGAGTGGATCGAACACTCGACCTCACCCTTACCAAGGACGTTCGCACCAAGTCTGGCGTTGTTTCAATTGGCCTTTTTGTTTTTATGTGTTGATTTTGTGCCAAAGAGTAGCCCGCCCAAGTTTCCTTGAGCGGGCCAGTGGTTATGCAACCGCAATTTTCGGGACTTATATACGGGATGTCACAGGTCAGATGGTGAGTTGCATCACGACGGCGACAGGTGCTGCCCGCCTTCTCATCGATGGCTATATCCATCGCGGCGCCGCTGCCGCAGGTGGGGCGCATCCTTGTCCGTCGGGAACCGCGCCATGAAGTCCCAGGTGCTCATGATCTCGGGTTTGTTGCGCTTCGCCATGTTCTGTCTCCCCATGGCTAGAAATATAGGGTTACGACGGCGTAATGTCAAGAGACATAATATCTCGTTATATCAATTAGTTAGACAGTATTTGGCTAAAATCGTATATAATCCCCTTTCTTTACGGCAGTGCTTTTTTGCTATTGCCGTACGCTGCCTTGCGATCTCTAGGTGATCGCCGCTGAGGGAGCTGGCACACCAAGGGGTCCACCGGGCAACACATCGGGCCTGGACCTTGAGCCGGGCGCAGATCCGGGCCGTCCATAGGGCACTTGCCCTGGCTGGTCGAAGCGGTAACAAAGCGACCTAGAGGTTAACAGAGAGCCAGTGCGTGACTCACAAGCGCCGTTGAATATAATGGCGCTGCACCAAACACTATTTTACCATGCGCGCTTTTAGGATACGGCCTAAGTCATTGATGTTTCCTTAAGCCAAAAAATTAATTGTTGAATTCGTTGGCAAAAAAAAGTTGAGAAAAAGCTTTTTTCAGTTTTTGAGGATTTTGTTGGCTTGCCGATTTTTTGAACCAGAAGGAAGGCCATCGATCGCGTCTTTGATCTCGCTCGAACTTACCGACGCATAGCGCAACACGCTTTGATAGCTCTTCCAGCCGCCAGCTTCTTGGATCTTTCTTAGATCATGCCCCTGTTCGCGCAAACGCGTAGCAAAGGAATGGCAGGCGACATGGGGCGTGAAGTCGATCCCTAACTCCTTGATCACTGGTCGAAGCCATTTATAGACACCAGATCGAGTGCGCCAGGGGAACACAAAATCCCCCTCGTTCTTTTCAAGATTGGCTAGTTCCAAGAAGAGCCTTTCGTGAAGATGAACCCCACGATAGTTGTCCGTCTTTCCTTGATATAGAACGAGATGCTTCCGCTTCAGATCCACCGATTCCCATTTCAGGTTAAGTGCCTCCGTGACCCGGGCTCGTGTGTAGTAGAGAAAAATCAGAAATGCCCGCTGCTCCCCTTTGAAGGCACTGATGACGGTCTCCATGTCGGCGGAAGATAGTGCCCTGTTTTTTGGCGTTTTCAGCTTTGGCCGACGCACCCGGATACAGTCGCAAAACCCAGCCTCGGCCGCGCGATGGAGGATAGCTGCCATCGGCGTATAGATATGGCGGTTGACGGTTTCGTTGCTGTGCTTTGGGCAGAGGGCTTTGGCGGCTTTGTCGATTTGGCTTTGCCCAATCTTGCCAATTTCCTCAGCATTAAAATGGCCGATGAGGCGATTAACGATATTGGCTTCGCGTGGGTGGCTGTCGATGTATTCGGTGGCTATTTGTCGGAAGGTTGCGACCGCTCTTTCCCCATAGATACTACGGTTCCAGAGCTTTGATTCTGCGAGGACGCGGACTTCTTCGGCCTTCCTCTTGTCTGGCGTCCCCGTACTTTGACAGACATATTGCCCACGGATAGTTCCCCGGATTTGCCAGTTTCTGCTGGACCGTCTTTGGAACAGTTTGAGTGCCATGCCGAAGCCTCCACTATTCGGTTATAGTCTTCCTCAGTGAACCGCCATTCTTTGCCAATTTTCCTATAGAATACGACGCCAGGGTTGCGAGCCGTCAACCCTCGTATCAAGTCCTTGATCTTCCGCTCCCTTTCATCTGGCTCACCCCTAAGATCAAGGCGCAGCCGATCCGCCACCTCAATCGGTGTCAGCAATTCTGGGGCGTTCTGGGCGGCTTCTCCCATCAGGCTGCCTCATCTGTCTGGGAGGCCGATTTGGGACCTCCACGGTAACGGACCGTTAGATTAGAGGTATTCTGGGTGCGAACGTCCTTAGCAGAGACTAGCGCGCGATCAATCAGCTTAATCGTGAACTGGAGGGAGGAGGCGCGGAAGGCATAGCGGCACTGGTCAGAGCAGAACCGCTTCTCCCTGCCGCCCTGGGTCTTCGCTTCGAACGGGGTTTCGCACCAAAGGCAGTTCATCTCGGCCCTCTTCCGTCCATCATCCTTAAAACCAGTTCCCGCAGTTCCCGGCAGCTGGCGACCAGTGCCGCGATGTCCTTCTTCGCCATGCCAACATACGCACCAGCTTCCCAGCCAGCTTTTTCGTGCCTCGCCTCGATTCCTTTCAGTTCTTCTTCGGTGAGGATGACGGTCATTCCCCCTCCCCCTTCATCTCGAACCAGACGTCCTCGGTGATGTGGCCGATCCGATAAATCCGTTCCGGATCGCAATCGACGCGGATGGCCGCGCCCATCAGATCCTCCCATCGGTCCTTCCCGGCCACCTGCAGGACGCCGTAGATGAACTCCATGCCCTGGTTGGCGACGCGGAAATCGAACCCGCCATATATCTGCCGGATGCGCTCGAACTGAAGCATGATGGTGGCGGTTGGAGCATCGCCCTTAACGCCCAAGAAGGTGCCGACGATCTTCGCGTTCTTGATTTCAGGCATCGGTCGCCTCCTTCGGTCCTTCCAGCAACGGCGGCACATTCCCTCCGTCATAGGCGGCGCGGATGTTTTCCTTCACATGAGCGCCGACCGTGATCCCGTCCGGCATGAGGATGTCGGAAAGGAATTCGCTCTCGAAGTTGGTGATGCCGCTCTCGACGGCTTCGAGCTTCGCCTTGATGATGAGGACGAGCGCCCGCCAACGCTGGCGGATGTGGCGCTGATAGAAGTCTTCGGTGGCACTGGACCCCCTGCACTTACCCTGCGCGTTGTGGGTGAACTCCCTTTCCCCTGGATCGAGAAACGGCAGCACCATCTTTACCTTCCGGCCCTTCATTTCGAAAGCAACGACCGCCATGTTCGCCATCATTCCGTACATGAACGCCGACGCACCATAACGGCCAAGGATCCGCTCAATCTCAGCGCGGGACTGGGCGGCCGGTACTTTCGTATGTTCGGCATACTTTCCCACCTATGCCGCTTCCTGCCGCAGTTCGTTCTCCCGATCCGTCATCCCCTAACCTCCGCTTGTCTGCCGGTGGCCTCTTTGTAGGCGGCTTCCAGTTGCAGGAATTTCTTGAGGGCCGATGGGTTGTGGGCAAGCTCTTTACGGGATATGACGCCGCATATTGCCCGGAGATTTTCAGCGGCCCACTCAACGCCGTCTTGGCCTTCGAACGGCGCGGAACAGTCTAATTTAGTCAGGTATTGATGAAATTCTATGTCGCCACAAAGCATCCCCGCCCGTGCTGCCGCCTTCCCGCCTTCCGTCTTATCCCAGTAGGCTGACTTGCGCTTTTCCTTCCCCTTAACAGGCTGCCCGTTGTCTCCTATTTCGACCAATGCCGCCATATAACGAGTACCCATACCTGCTGTCATAAGTTCTGCTGGCATGTCGTTTGGATGAACGGTCAGCGATAATTTCCAAGTTCCATCTTGGCATTGGCGCAGCCCGTCTTTTTTGACTTCCATTGCGGCAGCATTATCGGCCGGCATTGACGGCCCCCGTTACATGCCGCCATGTTATCCCGCGTGCAATGCCGCGAATACATGGTGGTGTGACACTAAATTCATTCTGTACGCGGCTCATGGTGTGTCCTAAAACGGTATGTCGCCGGGCGGTTCCGATACTGGCGGCTGCTCTGGCTGCCCACCGTTTGGGTTGGGTCTGATCCGGACTGCCAAAACAGACTTGCCCTGGAAATCAACCAAAGCCGGATATAAAATCACGCTCTTACCGATCCAGCTATCCGTCTCCGGTCCATAACCGGAAGCAATGTTCATGGCATTCGTCTTATTCAAGACGACGCCCTTTTTTTTATTCTGGAAAAAAATTACCAGTTTTGGATCACCGCCAACATCGCGTGTTTCCACATGAGAGATATTAACGGCGGCTTCTTTATCCTTAAGATCGGTCCCGCGCAGATATTCTGACGGAAAGCTCTCGTTTACATTAACCATTGGCCTCTCCTTTACGCTGCCCGCTTCTTCAATGATTTGTCGATGTCGTAAAGTTCCCGCATGAGTTCAAAGGCGCGCCACGCATCCGAAAGGTCGGGGAAATAATGGTGCGCGAAGTCGCCATGATCTTTTGCAAAGCGGATGATGTGATAGCCGCCCCCGATCGGTTGAGCGGGAAAATTCTCGCTCCACAATTCGCCGTAAGCTGCAATCTGAATCAGATGGTCCTGGTAGATGCGATTCGAAGTCTTCCAATCGCCGATCGCCAATTTCCCTTTGATAAGCATGGCGTCAAGGCATCCGCCGAAGCGGTGTTTTTCAGAAATCAAGGGAACTTCGGAATGGATGACTTTGAGTTGTGTTTGGCCTGCCCATTCAAGAAACGCCCCGAAAGCGGCTTGGGCTTTTTGCACCACATCTTCCGGCCCTTCGATGTCCGGCGTATCTCCCTTGATCCATTGTTCGACGAGCAAATGCGCGAGGGTGCCGGCGTCCGCCGCCTTGTCGCGGGTTTCCCGGTAGTCCCGGCCATCTACACCTTCTTGCCAGGCCCAATGAATGAGGCCGCCGGATTCCTTGAAACGGGAAATCACGGTAGTGACGGAGGGGACGCGCGTGCCGTCTTTCGTCCGGTAGATTTGATGTGGCATTAGCCGGCCTTTCTGAAACGGCCGCTTTCAATTTTCGCCAATAGGCAGACAAGCCGGCCGCTCGCGTCAGCCAGCCAATCTCTTACGTGTCGTGCGCCTTCGGGATCGGCGGCGGCAAGTCTCTCCAGCGTGGAGATATTGTTGAGGATCTCCCAAGCGCGTGTCTCGAAGTCGATCCGGTTCATACCCTCACCCTCCAAAGCAATAAGCGGAATCCACGGCGGCGGAGTTTGCGGAGAAGGCTGGTCATGGCTGTTCTTCCACTGATTTTTCTTCCGTTAATTTCTTGATTTCATCTGGATAAGGTCCGGCATAGCCATCTAGCAGCGGATGACGCTTCCAGTAATCGGGGAATCTTTTAACGAAGTTAGCGATCCCGGGCTGCTCCATGATGTCTTTGTCAGTGATAAAGTCCCTGTCGCCGCGCAGCTTTTGAATTGGCACAGCAAAGTTTTCAAACTTGTTCACGTCACCCCCCTTGGTTCCGGTGGAAGAACATGAAGAATGCCGAACCGTTTCCTTACTGCCTGTACGGTTGAGCACGCGCCTTTCTTCAAGGCCGGGTTGCTGGCCGTGAGCGACAATGAGTTCAACCTGTCGCAGGCAGGTCCGCGTTCCGGCGGCGGACCATTCCAAGCCGTCCAACAGAGCGACCAGTAATCTTGCGCGTCACGGGCGAGTGCGGTCATTGCCGCGTCCCCCCTTCAAGCTTCGCAGTCGGGGCGTTCATTTCCCGGTTCACCCAATCCACGACATCTTCCCCGCTCACGCCGTAGGCGGCAGCGGCATGACGAATCAGGTCCGCGATCAGAAGCCCGAAGCCGCAATGGTCGAGATCAGACTTCACGATATTCGTTACGATGGGGCCCTTCGGTTCAGTCCGATATATGATAACCAGCGGATCCTTGATGAATTGCGGCCCGCCGGTCATCTCACGACCCCATCCATGCCATTGCGAAGATTGCCCCGACCAACATCACCGCCACGGCGAAGCAAAGCTTCCCGGCCCATTCCAAGAAGGTGAGCCAGAAGGCGGTCACGCCGCCCTCCATACCTGCGAGCCGTCGCGCCGGGATTCGGTACGAACAACCAAGCCTTTATTCTTAAGGGGCTTCATCCGTGGGCTTACTGTGACCCGGTCAATCCCGGTCTTTTCGGCAATTTGTTTTGTGGTGAGCCCGTAACGCGAATCCTCTAACGCCTGGAGAACCTTCTGCTCAAGGTTGGTCAGATGTGGCGTGACGAAATCCGCCGCCGCATGGGAGGTAATGGGATCTCCGGTACGGGCAAGGGCGCGGGTCATGACGCCCTCTCTTTTTTCTGGAACGTGGCGGCCCACCGGCAGCGATCTAAAAGCCAGTCCTTATTTTCGCGCCAGAACGTCAGGGCATTCTTGCCGTCTATCGCAGCAATTTTGCGGTCGGAAAACGCACTCCACTCTTCATGGGTGTGGCATTCACGGCCGATAGCCATTTCGGTTGGCCAGATTAAAATGGGCCAGGCCAGGCCGCCATTGATTTGCAAAATGCCCTGTTCGCGCAGGTCCGCCTCGCTCAGGTCCGCCCCGTGCAGGTCCGCCCTGCGCAGGTCCGCCCCACGCAGGTCCGCCCCGTGCAGGTCCGCCCTGCGCAGGTCCGCCCCACGCAGGTCCGCCCCGCGCAGGTCCGCCCTGCGCAGGTTCGTCCCGCGCAGGTCCGCCTTGCGCAGAATCGCCTCGCGCAGGTCCGCCTTGTACAGGTCCGCCCCGTGCAGGTCCGCCCCGCGCAGGTGCGTCCCGCGCAGGTCCGCCCCGCGCAGGTCCGTCTTGTGCAGGTCCGCCTTGTGCAGGCCCGCCTCGAATAGGTCCGCCCCGCGCAGGTTCGCCCCGCACAGGTCCGCCCCACGCAGGCCCGCCTTGCGCAGAATCGCCTTGTGCAGGTCCGCCCCGCTCAGGTCCGCCTCGCGCAGGTCCGCCCCGCGCAGGTCCGCCCCGTGCAGGTCCGCCCCGTGCAGGTCCGCCCTGCGCAGGTCCGCCTCGCGCAGGTCCGTAACTGCCTCGAAAATGACGGCTCCGCTAAAACGATTTTTAATCTGATGCGTCATCACACACCTGCCTGGCGGAAGGCGGTCTGGGAGCGTTCCTGGTTTTCGCAGAAGGTGTCCCCGGCGGAACGGGCCTCCTGGATGGCCTGCCGGGTCATGACGCCCTCTCTTTTTTCTGGAACGTGGCGGCCCACCGGCAGCGATCTAAAAGCCAGTCCTTATTTTCGCGCCAGAACGTCAGGGCATTCTTGCCGTCTATCTCAACAATTTTGTGGTCGGAAAACGCACTCCACTCTTCATGGGTGTGGCATTCACAACCGATAGTCATTTCGGTTGGCCAGATTAAAATGGGCCAGGCCAGGCCGCCATTGATTTGCAAAATGCCCTGTTCGCGCAGGTCCGCCCCACGCAGGTCCGCCCCGCGCAGGTTCGCCCCGTATAGGTCCGCCCCGCGCAGGTCCGCCTCGCGCAGGTCCGCCTTGCCCAGGTCCGCCCCACGCAGGTCCGCCCCACGCAGTTTCGCCCTGCGCAGGCCCGCCTCGCGCAGGTCCGCCTTGCGCAGAATCGCCTCGCGCAGGCCCGCCTCGTGCAGGTCCGCCCCGTGCAGGTCCGCCCCACGCAGGTCCGCCCTGCGCAGGTCCGCACAACACAGGTTCGCCCCGCGCAGGTCCGTCTTGTGCAGGTCCGCCTTGTGCAGGCCCGCCTCGAATAGGTCCGCCCCGCGCAGGTTCGCCCCGCACAGGTCCGCCCCGCGCAGGCCCGCCTTGCGCAGAATCGCCTTGTGCAGGTCCGCCCCGCGCAGGTCCGTCCCGTGCAGGTCCGCCTCGCGCAGGTTCGTCTCGCACAGGTCCGCCCCGTGCAGGTCCGCCCCGCGCAGGCCCGCCTCGTGCAGAATCGCCCCACGCAGGTCCGCCTCGCGCAGGTCCGTAACTGCCTCGAAAATGACGGCTCCGCTAAAACGATTTTTAATCTGATGCGTCATCACACACCTGCCTGGCGGAAGGCGGTCTGGGAACGTTCCTGGTTTTCGCAGAAGGTGTCCCCGGCGGAACGGGCCTCCTGGATGGCCTGCCGGGTCATGATGCCTTCTCTTTTTTCTGGAACGTGGCGGCCCACCGGCAGCGATCTAAAAGCCAGTCCTTATTTTTGTGCCAGAACGTCAGGGCATTCTTGCCGTACATCGCAACAATTTTGTGGTCGGAAAACGCACTCCACTTTTCATGGGCATGGCATTCACAGCCGATAGTCATTTTGGTTGGCCCGATTAAAACAGGCCAGGCCAAGCCATTAATTTGCAAAATGCCCAGTTCGCTCAGGTCAGCCCCGTGCAGGTTCGCCCCGCGCAGGTCCGCCCCGTGCAGGTCCGCCTCGCTCAGCTTCGCCCCGTATAGGTCCGCCCCGTATAGGCTCGCCCCGTGCAGGTCCGCCCCGCGCAGGTCCGCCCCGCTCAGGTTCGCCCCGTATAGGTCCGCCCCGCTCAGGTTCGCCCCGTATAGGTCCGCCTTGTACAGGCTCGCCTCGCGCAGGTTCGCCTCGCGCAGGTCCGCCCCGTGCAGGCCCGCCCCACACAGGTCCGCCCCGCTCAGGTCCGCCCCGTATAGGCTCGCCTCGCGCAGGTCCGCCTCGCACAGAATCGTCCCGTGCAGGTCCGCCCCGCTCAGGTTCGCCCCGCGCAGGTCCGCCCCGCGCAGGTTCGCCCCACGCAGGTTCGCCCCGCGCAGGTCCGACTCGTGCAGAATCGCCCCGTGCAGGCTCGCCCCGTGCAGGTCCGTCACACGCAGGTCCGCCCCGCGCAGGTCCGCCCCGTATAGGTCCGCCCCGTGCAGGTCCGCCTCGCGCAGGTCCGCCCCATGCAGGTCCGTCTCGCGCAGGTCCGTAACTGCCTCGAAAATGACGGCTCCGTTAAAACGATTTTTAATCTGATGCGTCACCGCACACCCGCCTGGCGGAAGGCGGTTTGTGAGCGTTCCTGGTTTTCGCAGAAGGTGTCCCCGGCGGAACGGGCCTCCTGGATGGCCTGCCGGGTCATGACGCCCTCTCTTTTTTCTGGAACGTGGCGGCCCACCGGCAGCGATCTAAAAGCCAGTCCTTATTTTCGCGCCAGAACGTCAGGGCATTCTTGCCGTCTATCGCAGCAATTTTGCGGTCGGAAAACGCACTCCACTCTTCATGGGTGTGGCATTCACGGCCGATAGTCATTTCGGTTGGCCAGATTAAAATGGGCCAGGCCAGGCCGCCATTGATTTGCAAAATGCCCTGTTCGCGCAGGTCCGCCCAACGCAGGTCCGCCCCGCGCAGGTTCGCCTCACACAGGTCCGCCCCGCGCAGGTCCGTCTCGCGCAGGTCCGCCCCGCGCAGGTCCGCCTTGTACAGGTCCGCCCCGCGCAGGTCCGCCCCGCGCAGGTTCGTCCCGCGCAGGTCCGCCCCGCACAGGTCCGCCCCGTGCAGGCCCGCCCCGCGCAGGTTCGCCCCGCGCAGGTCCGCCTCGCGCAGGTTCGCCCAACACAGGTCCGCATCGAATAGGTCCGCCCCGCGCAGGTTCGTCCCGCGCAGGTCCGCCTCGCGCAGGTCCGCCTCGCGCAGGCCCGCCTCGTGCAGGTCCGCCCCGTGCAGGTCCGCCCCACGCAGGTCCGTAACTGCCTCGAAAATGACGGCTCCGCTAAAACGATTTTTAATCTGATGCGTCACCGCACACCTGCCTGCCGGAAGGCGGTCTGGGAGCGTTCCTGGTTTTCGTAGAAGGTGTCCTCAGCGGAACGGGCCTCGCTGATCTTTTCGTTGATTTCCCGGAAAGCCGCTCTCAAGTAGTCGGCGTCGGCTGACTCCAGCATTTCAAGGAAGGATTCGATTTCGGAGGGATGATTTAGGTCGCCGATGGCGTCCCTAGTGGCCGAGAGGAAGGCGTCAAACGCCTCGAGGAGCCGGGCGAGGATTGCTTTCTCGCTCTCCAGGCTCTCTGCCTCGCGGGCCGCGTCTCGGGGGGTGAGGTATTCTGGCATGGCTGCCTCCGTTGATCGTTGGAGGTATGTTGCACTAGACGGAACAGCGTGTCAAGAAAAAGTTGCACCTCACGGAACATCGAGCATAAGATATTCCACGCACTAACGGTGGCGGCTACTTTAGAGCCTTTTTAAGGAAGAAGCTGATGGGCGAAATTGAGAGGAATCTGGGGTATAACCGCGGTCTTGTCTCGCCAACAAGACTGGGGGTTGTATGGGTATTTGGCGCTGGCTGCCCTGGGTTGGTTTTACTAGTGCTGGAATCGCCATGGTAGCGATTACAGAAACAGGCCTGATTGCCCAAGCCACATGGTGGTGGATTTTCTGGGGTGGCATTGCCCTCATGTCGGTTTCTGGAATTGGCCTTGCACGCCTTGGCCTAGCGTCAGTTGGCTGGTGGCCAATACAACCGTCAGAAAGTGTGTTGAGGCTACGACCACTCGGCAGGTTCGTAACACTTAAGATGACGGCAGAATACGCCTACGACCGCTTGCATAGTTAAAGCACATTTATGCCACCTCTATAAGCGCCCTTACCACGTTAGCGATCTGTCGCTGCTTTCTGGGTTGTAAGTCCTTAATATTGTTCCATATAGTCCATACTTCACTCTTCGGGTCTCTCATAATTAGGTCGGCCGGATCACAGTTAAGCGCCCAAGCTAGGGCCTCTAAAATAGGCTGTGTATACGGCTGCTTGCTTCGCTCTATCCTACTAAGACTTGATTTTGATATTTCAATTCGCTCAACAAGACGATCAACCAGCCTATCAAGGGATAAATTCCTATGGTTGCGCCACTCACGAATGAATGTGTGCCCAAGTTTGTATTTGGGGTTTGATGTTCTATGCGGCATAAGTTGCATTATATGAAACATGCTGGTTCTTGGCGTTACCACTGGACGGCACAAACGGCTTGACTATCTGTTCCACCATGTGCAACATTAAATGTCATGGAGCACCCATTACGCCGCTATCGTGCCTCTATGGGCCTAAGTTTGGAGGGACTTGCTCGATTGGCTGGCGCGTCTAAATCCACAATTTCTCGCATCGAGACTGGCGAACAAACGCCCTCCGTTGGCCTGATCCGCCGCCTTTCAGAAGCAACTGGCGGCACGGTCCAGCCAAACGACTTCTTCGGTGATAACGAAGCCGCCTGAACCAATCGCTGCCACATAAGAGCAGCAGCCTGAACGAGCGCGCCGTTACGTCACCGATTGATCGCCACATGGCAGCCAAGATAGGAGGGGAAGAGAAGGGTTTCGATGGCGGATCAACCTCTTATCTCCCATGAACTTGCCCAGCGGCATTTCCACCGTGCGTTCGGAATGTGCGTTGGGATGGGACGGCCCTATTCTGCAGTTTTTTTCAGTGAAATTTCAGGAATTTGCGGACGGACGATTCGCGCCTACCAGGGCGGCGAGGCAACCCCTGGCTTAGGCAATTACGCCACGATCAAGAAGGTGCTGGGGCCTGCCTTCACGAATCAGATGCTTTCCCTTTCCGACCAGGCGGGTGCGCGCTGGCTTGCGCCGATCGACCCTTGCGGCCACACGGCGGTCGCCCAGATTTCGGCGCGGCTTCACGCCCTGGCCGATGCCATGCGCGACGGCCGGCTCGACCATATCGAGAAGATCGAAATCGCAAAGCAGATTCGAGAACTCATCACGGAAATGGAAGGCTTCGTAGGCGGCCTCGATCGGGATTCGAAGCTATGAGAAATTCTTCTTCCTCCCTCCCTCTGGCACCCCGGGACCCTAAGCCCGGTGGTGCCGCTTTTTTTGTGGAGGCTCCATGAGACGCGAGGAGAAGAACCACCTCGCCCGCGTTGCGGCGCTTGGTTGCATCGTTTGCCGCAATGAAGGCCACTGCTTCTCTCCCGCCTCCATCCACCACCTGACCGGGCAGGGCATGGGACGGCATGCATCGCACTTTGAGACGATTCCACTTTGCCTGCCGCACCACCAGAACGGCCCCCGGGGCGCAGCCCTTCACAAGGGCGTGAAAACCTGGGAGGCGCGTTACGGGACGCAAAGAGAACCCCTTGAGAAGGTGCGCGAATTATTGAAGGAGGCGGCGTGAAATCTAAGTCTAACACACATCGAATTACCAATCAGGAGGGCGGGGGCGTGACCAAGAAGCCCGTCAAGCAAGAAACTACAATTCTAATACCTGGCAGGCTAGATCCGGCCGGCCTTGAATTGAGGCACGGCTTGACGTTTGAAGAATGGCAAGCGGCAGGCCAATGGCTCCAACGCGCCGGCGGGAGCGTCATGTGGTGGGTGGGAGACTGGTGGGCCTATGGCGAGCATAGTTATGGGGAACGGGCGAGCCAGGCGGTTGGTAGCGAGGGGTATAAATTTCAAACATTAGCCGATGCCGGTTGGGTTGCGCGTCAGATTGAAACTTCGCGCCGGCGCGAAGTTCTTTCATGGAATCACCACAGGGAAGTGGCCTCCCTTGAGCCTAACGAGCAGGACAAATTTCTCGATAAGGCTGAAAAAGGAGGTTGGTCTCGTAACGAATTGAGAACGCACGTCAGGCGTCGAAGCCAAGACAAAATCCGCAAAGCAAAATCTCTGGGAGCCCTGAAATCAGGCAAATACACCGTCATTTATGCAGATCCACCTTGGCGGTACGAAAATCCGCCTATCGGCGGCTCGAATCGCAGCATTGAAAACCAATATTCCACAATGGATTTAGATGAGATTTGTGCATTAGGAGTGGACAGCGTTGCGGCGGAAGACGCCATGCTTTTTCTGTGGGTAACGGCACCCAAACTCGCCGAATGCTTCCAAGTTATTGATGCCTGGGGCTTCACCTATCGGACTTGCATGGTCTGGGTGAAAGACAAGATCGGCATGGGCTACCACGCCCGTAACAAGCATGAAATCCTGCTTATAGGGAAGCGGGGTGAGTTACCACCGCCTGACGAATCGGCACGCCCAGCTTCAGTGGTAAACGCGCCGCGCCTGCAGCACAGCGCCAAGCCTGACGAGTTTTATGAAATCATCGAACAAATGTACCCAGACGCGAATCGCCTGGAACTTTTTCTTCGGGGGGAACCGCGGGAAGGCTGGGACGGTTGGGGTGATGAGGCGGAGGCGGCGTGACAATACATAACTTCTCCAACAGCCTTGCCAAGTCGCACGCCCATGCCGACGCGTCATGGTGGCTTGATGTTTATCGAGCGGCATTTCCAGATCTTGCCAGCGCCGTTTGCGTTAGGAATGATGGCTGGGCTCAACGCGGCGGGATTGATCGCGTTCTCACGCTTAAAAGCGGCAAGACTCTTTCGGTGGATGAGAAGGTCCGCGATAAAGTCTATCCCGACATTTGCCTTGAATATTGGAGTGACCGCGACTGCAAAACACCAGGCTGGGTTGCCAAAGACTTGGCCACGGATTTTATAGCCTACGCTTTCGTACCTTCCCGCATGTGCTACTTGCTGCCATTCCAAACCCTACGCCTGGCGTGGCGGGCGAATCACCGAGAATGGATAAAAAAACACCCAAAGATCGTTGCCAAAAACGAAGGCTGGGTGACTGTTTCTGTCGGAGTGCCGATCCCAGTTCTCATGGAAGCACTCAGCAATGCAATGGTAGTGATGTGGCGAGATCCCAAAAAAGAAGACGCCGCATGACCCGCACCATCCACAACGATCACACCTGGGCGCTGGCCCATTTTGAAACGCTGCTTGGGGTCGCGGAATCGTTGTTCCGCAATCCGTTTCAGCTCGTCCTGCCGTGGCGCTGGGCGCATTACCGGCGGATCATCGGGCGGATGCGGGAAGAGTATGGGAATTCGTGAAGGCCTACATGGAGACGAGACGATGAAGACGAAGGCCCAGCTAAACAGATACGACTATGAATTCTCTACGGAGAAATTTCAGAACGGAGAAATTTCAGAATCGGATTATGAGGGCGGGCCCGGAGGCAGCGAACGCGATTGCTGCAATATCATCGACGGGAAGCTTGGTGGAAATTTCCCCATCGCCTGCGCCTTCGGCCGGGACACCGCAGAGAAAATCGTTGAGGCCCTAAATAATGCCGCTTGATCGCATCCTGCCATTTTGCGGGCCGGGCGATCTCACCGCCGATATTCGCATAGAAAGCGGGACCGTTTCCGTCACGAACTTCGATCAGTGGGCTGACGCCCCGGTAGCGTGGGCCAATGGCATCCCGCCTTGCTGCGTCGATGGGAGGCGATTGTTTTCCTTCATAAAATTGATTGGCGATAAACATATCTCCGCAGACCTCAAAGGCGGCGTTCTTACACTGAAGGCCGGGGGGGCCGCGATTGCTCTGCCAACGCTACCGGCAGAAGTATTTTCCGGCCTAAAACACGCGCCAGAAAAACCGAACATTCACTTCACGTCTGCGGACTTGGCGGGGATCATCGGCGCGTGCGACCAGAACAGCGGGCGATGGGAACTGCGCGGAATTTTTGCTTGTAACGGCCGCATAGAGGCGACAAACGCACAGAGGGCGGCGCGCCGCAAGGCTCACGCGACACTAGAGAAGGGCATCATTATTCCATGGGTCTTTGCTCAATTCCTGGTCCGCAATGGCGGCGAAGAAATCGCCTGCTCGGCAACGGATCGCATGGTTACATGGCACGGTGAAGATGGAACTGCCGCGTCCTCAAAACTGATCAACTGCAGGTTCCCGGATATAGAACGCATCTGGCCGAAAGACGCAAAAAACATAACGACATTTATCCGCGACGACTTAACGGCTGCGATGAGCGCAATGGCGATCGCGGGCGGGCCGTTCAGAATGGTGTGTAAAGGCACAACGGCGCTTTTTACTGCCGGGAAAGGTAAGGCGCTCGTCCACTATGAAACAACCTTTTCTGGCGGCGGCATAGAAGTCTTATTCGGCCAGAAACATTTTTCTGGGATGCTTCTGTCCCACAAGGAACATTCCGAAATCTCCATGAAATTTGCTTCGGATGAAGGGCCGTTCCTGTTTTGCGACGATGAACTTCTCGCAGGGGTGAGATATTGAATGATTAAATTCGAACAGAGAAAGCATTGGCCCAAGGATTTACGGGTACGCGAATACCCGGAGGCCGCATGAACCCCAAACTCCGCCTTTTACTGGAAAACGCCTCAAGGGAATCCGGCCGTTCCTTCGAGGAAGAGGTTGAACATCGTTTGCTTGGGTCTTTCAGCAAACCAAAAGCAGGGCTGACCAAACGGCAAATGGATGTTCTTGCATTTGTAAGCGGGTTCATCGAAGAACGCGGTTATTCCCCGTCCCTTCGTGAAATTTCTGCTGCGATCGGTGTGGAATCTCAGTCAACCGCCCATCGCGTCACCACACAACTTCGCTCGCGCGGGCTTCTTACGTGGATACCAAACCACTCCAGATCCCTGGCGTTGGCAGAAGATCAAACGGGAGTAGGGGGATGACCGCCGCCCGGCCGGATACGTGGATGCCGCTCTATTGGGGGGATTATCTCCGTGATACGGGGCACCTGAACGCAATGGGGCATGGGGCCTATCTCATGCTCATCAAGCATTACTGGTGTTCTGGAACCCCCCTGGCGAACGATGATGACGGGCTATGGCGAATCGCCTGCTGTGACAGCAAGCGCGAGTGGTTGAAATTAAGGCCAAAGATAGAGCGGTTCTTTAAGGACGTGGACGGAGCCTGGCACCACAAGCGGATAGATGCCGAGCTTGCGAGGGCGAATGCCATGGTCGCCGCTAAGGCAGAGGCAGGCAAAAGGGGAGCAGAAAAACGATGGCAAAAGGATGGTACACCTATAGCAGACCCACCAATTAGCCATAGGCAAACCGATACACCTTCACCTTCACCTTCACATACAGATTCCCTTCGGGAATCTAGCTCTGGCGAGCCCATCCCCCTGATGTTCGTCCGGGCAGACGATTGGCCGAAGGCTCTTTTCGGTTCCGGGCTCGAATGGCTGATGAAGGAAACCGGGAAGCCAGAGGGAAAACTCCGGCCGGTCCTGGGGAAACTGCTCAAGAAATGCGGCGGCGACCACGAGGCGGTGTTCCGGCTGCTCATCGAGGCCCAGAACGGGCAGAAGGCCGATCCGGTGGGGTGGCTGATGGCGGCCTCCATGCCGAAGCCCAAATCCAAGACCATGCAGGCCGTCGATGCTTTACAGGCTGAATTAGGGGAATCCGATGCAGCATAACCTCCCAGCCATTCCGGCGGCGTTTCGGGACCAGAACGCGCAAGTGTTGGGCTATCTGGCCCGAGTTGGAAAACCGGACCAACACACGCAACTGGTTCCGGCCGGAACCTGCCACCGCATGATCGGAATGTTGAAGCAATGGCAGCCCTGCGGGCCGGAGCGGGCAAGCGAGATCGTAGGGATTCTGGTCGGGTCTTACCCCCATCAACCCCACGAGCCGGAAATCTACCTCCGCGCGATCGTGAGTGTGTTGGCAGAAGCACCGGAAGCGGCGGCGAAGGAGGCCATCAACCGGGTCACGCGGAAGCAGAAATTCCTTCCGGCACGAGCGGAGATCGTGGAGGCGCTGAACGAGATTCGGAACGAGCAACACCGGCTGGAATTCTATGCAAGAAAGCACATCGAGGAACACAAGCGGAGGGAGGCAGAGGCCATGGAAGCTGCAAGGCCAAGGGCAACCCAGGAAAGTGTTGCGAAGACGATGGCGCGGTTTCGGAGGGCGATGCCGGCATGACCAACAATTCGGTAGTGGGTCAATAGCTTTGTCACAAAGTCAATTCCGTAAGCTTTGTGGCGGGCACCATTGCCCTTGAGGATGTAAGCATTTTACGCTTGGAGGCCCAGAGATGTAAGGAAAAAGACGGGTCTGCCGGGGTCATCCTGCAGGCAAATAGGGAAATTAATTAACCTAATCATGGTTAATTCTGGCTTGTGCCGTGACCTGTTGGGCGCGGATCCCGCTCAAAACACGCCCAGCTTGGCTAAAATGTCAATAGAATCAACGCTAGACCCACCCTTAGTTAGGATGAGCGCTGCGGCCGGCGCCTACCACGTGGCAGATGACAAGGGTTTAGGCGCACCCCCCGATGGGGGCGATGGCGGATGGGTCCCCCCCTTGCAGTATTTCAGCAAACGGGTTGCCGCCGAAATTTTTCAGAACAAAATGGCCGCTGAAAACTCTGCGGACGTCAAGTGCGGTTTTATTTTGGAATTAGAATGCTTCTGTCGTAACGGACCGTTAGCACTGGCAATGGTTCTTCCGAATTTAGGTACATTGGCGTTGCCGTGGTCTTGAGTTGCAACGTGTACGTTGCTTAAAATCGGGCGGTTGTTTCGGAAAGATTTTTAAAAAATCCCGATCGGCGCGTCACTAGACGAACGGCTGCGGCGGCACGGGCTGTGTCAACCGTGGGGGCATCCAAGACACAGATGGAAAAAAGAGGAGTCTACTTGACACAAAACGAAGATTAGAGGAGTACACTTGTCACAGCTTGGGGCAAGCAGGATTCCAATAATGATCGATTACTCAGCCCGCCTTTCAGCGGCATATCCGAAAACCACATATTCCGCGACGGGATAAGTAGATAGGGGCTTGACCATCCTATGTCAAGGCCAGCGGCAACTTCGGTTCCGCCACCCCCCTGCCCGCCACGCTTGGCGTCAGAAACCGCTTTCCTTCGAGGATTTCTGCAATTGTCAGTATCTGCATCCTTGGGTAGAGAACGCCCAGCACGTCCAAATCCTCCGCATCGGCCATGAAACGCTTGAAATTCCGTTCCTTCGTGGCACCAAGAGGCTCCATGATGATCAAACCAGCGATAAGCGCCTCATCGCTGTCCAAGACGCCGCGAAGCTCGCGTATGACGTTGATTCCGACGTTCTTCCCGCCCTTCACTTCAATTGCCATGCTTTGCAAATCCGGCTCGTCGGGCACGCCGAAGTAAAGCCTGCCGTCTACCCCGCCGTCCGCCGTGCGCTTCGTGGTCACAAAGCCGTCGATTTCTTCCACGGCCCACTTCTGGAAGTGGTACTTGTCGCGCGTCCACAGATCGCGCGCGCCTTCCAGCGTGCGCGGCACCCCGTCGATGGCGAAGTCCGTTCCCTCGAGAAGGCCCAGACGATCTTGCAGGCGAATCCGCGCCACGCGCTTGATCGCGTGAATGGCTATATCAATACCGATCCACTTGCGGCCCAGCTTGTGGGCCGCCTCAAGGGTGGTGGCACACCCGCAAAATGGGTCGAACACTACGTCGCCCTTGTTGGAGCTTGCCTTGATGATGCGCTCAAGCAGGGCAAGCGGCTTTTGTGTCGCGTAGCCCATGCGCTCGCGTGCGTTGGGATTTACTGGCGGAATGTTGGTCCAAACCGTATCAATGATATCGCCCTTGGTTTCATCCAGGTAGATCGTCCTGCGGCCGCCCTTGGTTGGGTTCACATCGTCTCGGTATAGGCGGCCGCTCCTGTCTTTTTTGAAACGTCGGATATATTCTGGCTTGTGGAGTTTGTATTGGGTGTTGAACACCAAGTCTCCAGTTGATTTTGCGTAGAACAGAAGGATATCGTTCTTCTGGGGAAACTGCTTGGCGCTGCTCCTCTTAAATCCACCGTGCCGGTGCCAAACAATCTCGTTTCTGAAATTCTTGTGCCCGAAAACCGCATCCATCATTACCTTGATATAATGCGAGGCAGTTGGGTCGCAGTGTAGATAGATCGAGCCGGTAGGCTTGAGAAGCCCGCGCATGGGTAGCAATCGCTCCGTCATGTACGACAAATAGGCCAACAAACGGGGCTGAACGCCGCGCAGCGCGTTCATCCATAGCCGCCAGAAATCGACCGCCTCATCCTCGATACCGGCTTCCCGCATCAATATCGGCATGGTTCGCAAGGACCGCTCGCGCTCTTCGTCCAGTTCCCATAGATCGCAAAACGCCTCGATTTGATCCGGCAAAGGGCGTCCGGTTTCGTCCTTGTAGATCGCGCTGTATTCACGGTTCGAGTTGAAGGGCGGGTCGAGATAAATCAGATCCACGCTGCCTAATTTCATGTGATCGCGCATGATGGTAAGGCAGTCGCCATAGTACAACTGGTTCATGCGAAGCACCCCCGCAGGAAGGAACCGAACCCGTCTTCGTCCTTGCGGTGGTTGTATTTCCAGTTCGATTCGGCAATGAACAGTGGCGAAAAGTGGCGGGTATAGTGGTGATGCGATCCGTACCAAGCCCGCTTGAGAAGCGACCAAAAGCCTTCGATGGTGTTGGTGTGCGTTTCGCCGTCCGCGTAGGAGACACTGTGATTGATGACGGCGTGCCGGACATGGCGGCGCATGCCCATGTAGCCCCGGTATTCGTCGGTAATCAGCAGCGTTTCATTCGCGTCTACGGTGTCCTTGATGAACCGGAGAAGGCCCTTGCCGCTAAGATCGTCGGCCATGCGGGCCACGACCTTCCCGCCGCGCTCCACGGCTCCGATGACCGGCATCTTCTTGGTTCCGCGTCCGCGCCGGTTTGGCGTATCGCCGCCGTGCTTGTTGCCCTTGCGTGGCTTTCCCCCGACATAGGTTTCGTCGGCTTCGACGATGCCGCGAAGCAATGGAGCCTGATCGGCCGCCATCGCAGTGCGGATGCGCTGCTGGATATACCACGCCGTTTTCTGATTCAATTCGAGATCGCGGGCCAGTTGGTAACTGGACATGCTTTTCTTCGCATTGACGATCAATCCGATGGCGAGAAACCACCTTTGCAGTTCAACCTTCGTCTTCTCGAAGATCGTCCCCGACAGGACGTTGAAGCTGGATTTGCAATCGTAGCAGTTCCAGCGTCCAATGCGGTGTGTGTCGGTCTTGCGTGAAACGCGCAGGCCGCCACAGTGCGGGCAATTCGCTTCGTCGCGCCAACGCACGGCTTCAAGGTGTTCGATGCAGGCTTCCTGATTGGGGTAAAGGCTGAAGATGGTCATCAAGTTCATAGCGTTTCTCCCTATGAACCTAATGTAATCATTCCCCTTTTCAATGTCAAGCCCCTATCTACTCATCCCGGAAGAAATAATCCGGTTCGAAGGAAAGGAAGAGGATCGCGTAGAGCAATGGCGAACGGCAATTCAGGAAAGCAGAATCTATTCGTCCGGGCCCGATGAAGCGCAGATCAATTACGATTGGAACGAATGGGAGGGCGAGAAGCAACGGTTCCACACTCTTGCTTCATCGACCAGCGGTATCGGCTCACACGCTTACCGGTTCCACCAGGCAGCGGCAATACATCGCTATTACGTCCTGAAAGAACTGCTCCCGGCCCACGGGATCGCCGTCTATTGATTAGCCACCCCAGGGGACGGCTGATTTGGGTGAGCATCCTGCCGCAAGGATGACCAAGGCCCAATCTCAGCGTTTGAAAAATCTGCCGGCGGACTCGAACGCCAGACAGATCATTTCCCCCAAAAGACAAATCAGTGCGAAGACCGCGCTGACACCGACAGTGATTAACACATCCCCTACGCTCATAACGACGCCAACCTCATCTGAACTTAGATAGAAGATCAAATTTTACAGGGGCAACCGGAAGGCATCGATCCGCCAAAAGCACAGGATGAACAACAGGTCGTATTCGTGAAGGTCTGGCAGCAACAAAGATGCTGCGCCATCGCCCGGTTCTGGCATGGAATCGGGGCGGATGCAGCCATCAGAAATAGGCTTGCGGTAACAAGAACTCGCCACATTTCCTATCTCCCACCTAGGCATTAGTCATATAATCGAGGCATGAAGGGTAACATAGGACAGCACCCATGACAAACCCCGGAGTTCCCACGCCTGGAGCCGCTTTATATCAAGAGGAAATGGAACTGCTTGAAGTGATTGATAAACAGCACAAGCACGCATCAACATCCAGTTTCACGATTGATGCCGATGAAGTCCTTGAATCTCGCGCTGGGAAAAAGCTTAAAGACGCTGGCCTGATTACGATTGTCCGCCCACGCACTAAAGCTGTTATCGTCGATCATCCTTTTCTTTCATATTTGACGCTCACTGAGCGGGGCGCGAAGAGTTGGCAGAACGAAAACGAGTTCTTCTGAAGCGCCGCACCGAGAAAACGAGCGACTAATTCGTGAAGGCATAGATTATCCTTTTCTTAACCACTTCCAATTATAAGAGATAACCAGCGCCCCCAGCTTGGGAGGTTTTATCACTCCTTACCGAAGAACCCTAGCCGGGTGGCGCACTTTTTACAGACGTCGTTTCATTTTCCTAAACTTGCAGCATCTAATTCGTGCGCCTATGTTGCGAACATGGCGCAACGAAAATCTCCTCCGAAGGAGAAACGGCGCAGTCGCAAGGCGGGACGCGCCGAGGATCTGCATCCAGAAAAAGCGGCCGCCGTGATCGAAGCGATCGCACACGATCCTGATCTTTCCATAAAACATCTTGCTGAAGTTTGCGGTCTGCCATCAACCACCACCGAACAACTGATTAACCGGCTGCATACGGACTACCAGCCGGTTGTGGAAGGCCTTCGGCAGGTCTCCACTAGCAGCATCATCGCCAAGCTCGAGCATGTCACCGACCTTGTTCTGGAATCGCTCGACTGGAACGACATCAAGGGCGCGCCAGTCAAGGACCGTGCCATCCTCATGGGCATCGCCATCGAGAAGCGCCAACTCCTGCGCGGTGAACCGACACAGATTCTCACCTTTGAGGAACGCAAGAAACTGGATGAATTGCTGCCGGCGGTCCTGCGCGAGGCAAAACGCCGCGGCATGACGCTGGATCTTACGCCGGATAGTGTCGAGGTCGCCGACGGCACGCCGCAGCCGCGTCTGATGCCACCCGATGAGACACATACGGCAGCACTCAGCAAGACGGAAGCCAACATGAACCGCGCGATGCGCCGTAGGAACCCAGGGAATTATGACGCTGAACATAAATGATCTTTCACAGCTGAATGCTCTGGACATTCACAAACTAGACAACGAGCGCTTCCAAGCCATCGTCGAAAAGCTTTTGGCCGTTCAGCAGGCCGATCGGCGCGAAAACCAACTTCTGTTCTTCAAGCCGACCAGCGAGAAGGCGCGCGAGATATTCGCCACCGACGCATCGGTGATCGGGGTTGGCGGCGGCAACGGTTCCGGCAAGACCGAGAATTGCCTAGTGCGTATATTGGCGCTCGCTACCGGCATCATCCCCGAATCGGTCTGGGACGAATTGAGGCCTAAATTCCGGGGCCCGACCAACAACCGCATCGTTATCGAAAGCCTGAAACTGACGTTGCATCCGGTGATCCTGCCAAAACTCCAATGGTGGAAATGGACCGGAGAGCAGCCCATGGGCGGCGATAAGGGCCACTGGGGATGGATTCCGAAGACTTGCCTTATAGGCGGCTCCTGGCAGAAATCCTGGTCCGAAAAGCTAGGGGTGTTGCGGGTGATCTGTCGCGATCCCGATAACCCGGACAAGGTGCTCGGCGAAAGCGTTCTCCAGTTCAACTCCCACGATCAGGACCCTTCTGACTTTGCCTCTGGCGATTTTCACAATGTCTTGCATGACGAGCCGCCATCGAAGGCGATCTGGACGGAGAATGAAGCGCGCACAATGCGTGTCAGCGGAACCAAGATGCTGTCGATGACTTGGCCGGACGAGCCGGGTATTCCAGTCGATTGGATCTTCGATAAAATCTATGACCCGGCCATGGACGGCGAACCAGACTACAGCTGGACCGAGCTCTGGAGTACGGAGAACCCGCATCTCGATCAGGAATCGATCGCGCTGCAGATGAAAAAATGGTCCCAAGAAAAGATCAATGTTCGCATTTATGGCAAGAATCTGCGCTTCTCGAACCTGATCCATCCGCTGTTCACAAAGAACACAAATACTTGGTGCTTTGTCTGCAAGAAGGCCTGCGCCGTTGTCGGCGGCAAATGCTCTGGCTGCGGCTTCGACAACATCGAGGAGTTCTGCCACGTCGAGGAATTCGAGACGGCCTATGGCTGGCCGACCGTCTTCCTTCTCGACCCGCATCCGAGAAAACCGCATATGTGGCTTCACGCCCAGATCGACCCGAGTGATGACATCTGGATCATAAACGATGGCGAATGCCCGGGCGACGTCGAAGAAACGGCGACGATGGTTCAGGATGACGAGGCGCGCCTTGGGCTGAAGATCGCCTACCGCCTGATTGATCCGAACATGGGCCGCTCGCCGGCTTCGGCCAAGGACCGCAGCGTCACATGGCAGGACGAATTCGATACGGCCGGCCTCTATTGCCAACTGGCCGATGACAGCGATGTCGGGCGTTCCCGCCTCAACGAATTCCTGAAGCCAGACACGGATATGCGAAAGCCACGCATTCACTGGCATCGCCGTTGCACGCGCGCGATCGGGCAGATGGGCCGCTACAAGTGGGACGAATTCAAGTATCAGGAGGACCACGACGTCAAGCAGAAGCCCAAGGAAAAATATGACGACTACCCGACGCTCGGAAAATATCTTATGAATTTTGATCCCAGCTTCCGTAGCCTGAGCGGCGAAATTCAGACGTTTCAACGTAAATATCGAAAGATGGCAAGAGGAGGCCACCATGCCAGATAATGAAGCATTTGAACTTGAACAAGATGCCATGGTCCTCGAGCGGGCTGAGGAGTTATCGAAGGATCCTGCCCGCTTGGGGCGCATCCGAAAACACCTCGAAGAGAAGATTGAAAAGACCAACGCGACCGTGGAAAAACTCAAGGGCAAATCCATGGGCATGAACAATTCCGTGAAGCGCCACCAGTGAGGATTCTTTGCATTTTCAGCGCGAACCACACTGGGACGTGGTTTATGATCGAATTCCTGCAAAAGCATTCCGATGTTGACAACTTCGTAGAAATGCAGGTACTCCGCAAAAACGACACTCTCATGCGGGATTTTGTTTCTGGTCAAGCTGGGCTTATCGCAGGCGCCACGAATCTGATCCACGGCCATTTCAACCACGACAATATCAAGATGATGCAGGCGTTCGCGACGACCTGCCCTGTCGTGATCCCGCTTCGCGATCCTCTTCTGGCACTCATTTCCTCGAAGCAACGTGACCGCTCTCAGCATGGCCAGTATCTTCATGTGGTCGATCAGTTTGTCGATATGGTTGCGAAGATCGATGTCTGCAGGAAGGTCTACGATCCGTTGTATTTTCCGATCGATCTCATCGATAAAGAAGATATGAATGATCGCAGGGACGCGCTAAGGGCCGTGCTCATTCATACCGGTCTCGATGATCCTGGCTATTCATGGCCAGTGGCTAAGGATTGGCCTCGGCCGAATTCGAGGGATGATGACCATGATCTGAAGAGGGCCTATCTCGATGGCGATTTCAAGACAGTTAAGCTTCATCTCCCAAAGGAAGTCGAGCGGCTGAAAGACGCAGAGTGCGTCATCCGTCCACTACTCGAACGTGTCGGGTATCGCGATTTAATTTGGTGGGGATAAGATGACGATTCGATATATCTGCGACAATTGCGGCAAAGAAGGTGACGCGACAAATCAGATAGGCTATGCAATAAAGCGTGACTATTGCGATGAGTGTGCGGTTATCGCAAAAGGCTACATGGATGAGTGCAACGCGGCGCGAATAGAGGCTGCCGAAAGTTGGGAAGAAGCGAGGCGAGCCGCGGCGGAGAACATTTTAGTGAAGCACAAAAACTTCAAATTTCCCGATGCCAAATGATCTGGAATGCACCTTATGGTGCCCAAAATGTAAGACAGAAAAGTTTCACGTGAAACGCGAATTAACTTCTGGGAGGGAGGACGTCTATGTTAACAAACTTGAGCCGATTGGGGCGGCTAAAAACCATAAAGAGTGTGAAAAGTGCAAGACGTCCCTGGAGAGAAAAGACTAACACCGAAGAAGTTTGGTTGTTGCTCGATCTGCGATAAGCAATGCTTTGATCTTTTCCACAACAAGGCCGGTGATCTAACCGGCGTTGGCGACCCCCGCGAAGACGCTATCCGTGCCGGTCTATTGCTGACCAATGGCACAATTACCGACATGACATTTTGCGAGCAATGCTCGCCACATATTGAAGCGAACGTAGCCGATATATGGGCCCGTATGATGCTCGCTTATGCAGTCCAACTCCGCCAAGCCGAAGCGGCGGCCCCTGATGCAAAACGTACTGTGGCTCTGAGGCAGGACACCCTCAGAATGGCCAATCTTGCAATTTTGGGTGTCGTTTACTGGCTGCCATGGACGGAAGTTATGAGGAGGGAATAAGGAAATGGCGAAACAACCGGATTTCGTTGATGGCGTGCGCGTCAGGCGCCGTCGTCGCTCTGCCTTGAATTTTGACGAAGCGAAGATTGGCGAGCGGGTCAAGAAATTCTTCGATGATGACCTTGCCCTAAGTAGCGATGATCGTGACCGCAGACTGCAGCAATATGCAAAGCTTCGGATGTGGACGAGCGGTGTCGTCGACCTACCATGGGAAGGCGCATCGGACATAGCCCTTCCGGACATTGCCGAGAAATCTTTTCGAATTCAGGACACGTTGGTAAACGCCGTCATGGCGAGTCGCCCAGTGATCAGCGCCCAAAGCACCACAAAAGCCAGCAAGGAGAATGAAGACAAGCTTACGAACTTATTGGATACGCAAATTTTTATCGAGGACGATGGCGAAAGAATTGTGAGCGAACTGGTGGATGATTTCGTCAATCAGGGCATTTTTACCGTGTTCATACCGTGGATCAAAGAGGTTCGCGAGGTCATCGATCGCCGTGAGTTTGATCCGATTCCTGAAGGAATCAGCCCGCTAGAGTCTTTCCGGCGCATCCTGCAGACCGAATTTCAGGATGCAACGAAGTTGGAGGCGATTGGCAATGATGTCTGGGATTACAGTATCGAACTCCAAAACGGCGAGGAAATAAGGGCGTCGTTCTATACGACGAAAGGTGGAAAAATCGAACTCCTCTTGCGCCGTGAGGTCGTCGTCCATGACGGGCCAAAGATAATCCGCAAGGACTATGACGATGTGCTCTGTCCGCCGCGTTGTGGCAATCTTCAGATTGCTGGGCCGAGCAATCCAACGGGTGCCACCCATGTCATTCTTCGCGACAATCCTACCAAGGATGAAATTGTGCGGCTCGTAAAATCTGGGTGGTACGATCTGGTTTCGAATGAGGAATTGAAGCGCCTTAAGAACGCGACACGGCAGACTTTCAGCGATTCTAAGGAACAAAAGGATGTGCTGGAGGGAACGCAGGAAGAGACAGCCCAGCAGAAAGGTGCGGAGACGCACGAAAAGCTTACCCGCCTTACCTGTTTCGACATGTACGACATCGACGGCGATGGCGTGAGCGAAGACGTCATCTGGTGGGTGATCTATGAGACTGGGACCGTATTGCGCGCGCGCTATCTCACCGAAGTCTTTCCGTCGAATCCGCCTCGGCGCCCGCTGGCCGAAGCCGCTTTTATCCCCGTCCCAGGCCGCCGCCGCGGCCTGTCGCTTCCAGAGATTCTTGAGCCGATTCACGACGCTCAAAAAATGCTGATGGATCAGACGGTCGATGCCGGTACGTTTTCGTTGACGCAGTTCGGCTTTTACCGGCCGATGTCGAACCTGAAACCCGACATTATCCGGCTGCAGCCTGGCGAACTCTATCCTTTGGGCGACCCGCAGCGTGACGTCAATTTTCCGCAGTTCAACTCAAACAATGTGAATTTCGGCATCAACATGATGACGATTTTAGGAGGTAAAGAAGATCGTCTTGCCATGGAGAATGATCTTAATTTTGGCAATGTACCTGCTGGGAAATCGTCAGCCCTTCGCACGACTGGCAATATGGCATTGCTGTTGGGGCAATCCCAAGCCAGACCAGAACGCATGTTGCGTCGCTTATTCTTGGGCCTTTCCGACATCTGGGAATGGGTACACCAACTGAATAAGACGTACCTTCCGAAAGACAAGGAATTCAGAATCATCGGCGCCGCCGAAGGCAAAGACGAAATCTACGGCAAGATCGAAGATATGTCCCAGATGAAGGGCAAATTTTCATGGACATTCGTTGCCAACATCCTCAATACGACGAAGGCGGCCTTGCAGCAATCGCTTGCTGCATTCGGGCAAATCTATGTGTCGGAATTGACGCTGCAGCTGGGGATCGCAACTCCAGAAGGAGTCTTCCGATGGATGCGCGATCAGGCGAAGGCATGGGGCCTTAACCCTGACGATTACATTAATCCTCCGAATGAGGATGCCTTGTTGCCAAGGATCATGGCGGAGGAGGCCGTTCAGATTATCATGCAAGACAAGGTGCCGAACGGAGTACCTGCCGAAGCTGGCGGTGCCATCGAGCATTTCCAAGCGCTGCAGCAATTTGCCGAGGATGACAACGTGTTTGGACGCTTCAAGCCACCCCAGGTCCAGATATTTGCTGGTTACATGCAGGAGGTAGCGCAAAGGGCACAACTCCAACAGCAACAGCAGGCCATCTTGCAGGCGGCTGGATCACTCCAAGGCCAAGGTGGCGGTCAAGGCGGCAGGCCACCAGGCCCAGGCGCTCCGGTCGACACGTCGCCGCCCCAGACCAGCGGCTCGAATGAGCTCGTCGACGAAGCCCTGCCGACGGCCGGCGGTGGGGGCCAACAATGAGTTTCGATCTTTCAGACTACAACGACATGCTCGATCGCAAGAGAGAGGTGGCGCCGCCTGAATCTGTGGTGCCGATGCTCAATCGCTTAACTCAGGCCGCCATCAAAGCCCAGTATCTGACGAACGATGAGAACTGGAACTTTTTTCTCTCCCTGCTCCAATCCGTCATCGAGGTGACGGAGGCAGAACTGCGGGAGGTCGAAAGAAAGATCGGCGACCCTACGATTGTCGACACGAACGACATCATGCGGCTCAAGATCGCCTCTGCCATTCTTCGTGAGCGCGCGACCACGCTTAAGGATGTGATAGGTCTACCTCAAAGCATCAAAGACGATGGGAAAATGGCTAAGGAATGGCTTGCAAAGTTTAGTAAGGGAAATGGGGCAGACAGCGAATAAAATTTCTCGCCTTAACGAAGTGAAGGCGGCACTTCCTGATCTACTGTGGGATGCAGTAGTCCAGTTTATGGTTGACAAGAACACAGGAAATATCGTTATCAATATTCAGGAAGGCAAAATTCTAGGCTATCACGTCAAGGAAATTGTCTCCTTGAAGCAATAGTAGCTTAAGGCTACCGGACAACCCGGGCCTGCTGCGTGAAAACGCGGCGGGCCTTTTTTTGTATCTGCTTCATCGGGCGTAAACGGCAGGTCGCCGCTGCCAGCTTCGCAGGCTAAACGTGCGTGGAGGTCTAAAATGCCAAATGAGGGCGCGAACAGTTCTGAAGCTGCGAACAAGGCGGAAGGACAAAAGGGCGAAGGGTCGCCAACTTCGCCGGACATGATTCCCCGTGAAAGACTGAATCAGGAAATTTCGAAGAAGAACGATGCCGAGCAGAGGGCTGCCCGAGCAGAGGGACGACTCGATCAGCTGACCATGGATCAGTCCAAGAAATCGGAGGAATCAAGGGAACATTCCCCAGCTGAGATACGCACGATGGTGGAAGAGGGAAAGCTTAGCCAAGAGGCGGCGGACGTCTATCTCATCGAGCAGACTCAGGAAAAGGCCGCGGAAGCGGGTAGGCAAGCCGCGACTACGGCCGTTCAAACCGAACAGCGTATTACCAAGCTGAAGACCGACTTGGGCACTTACCACTCCAAAATTCCGCAAAGCAAAATCGATGGGACGCCAGAACGTACGGCGTTGCTGAGGGAGGCTGCGGCGCTTGTCGACCTAGGCCTTCCTTCCGACGCTGCAGAGACCGAAGTTGCGGCCTATCGAGCGGCTTTTGGGCCTCCAGATGCGATTCAGGGCAAGGGCCGCGTGAAAGCGGATCCCTACCCTGAAACGACCGGGGGTGGAGATGGCGGCGAAGGTGGTGGAGGTGGCGACAACAAGGCCATCACCAGCCTTACGCCGAAACAGCGCGAGTACGGTCAGAAGATGGTTGATATGGGGCGATTCAAGGATCTCGCCGCATATGCTGAATCGGTCGATAAATGGGGCAAGCCGGGATTTAGCAAGGGGGCGTGAGCGTGAGCAACGAAGCAATCCGACGTCTAATCGAGAGATCCCATAGGGATGCACCAGACAAGCTGAAAGTGGCGCGGCAGAGCCTTGCCACTTCTCAGCGGCCCGGGCGTCTCGCTGGCAGCCGCATATCCGATCTTTGTGCGCTGAAGAAGGTCGTCATGCTTTGTGCAAAGTGTGATCCGAAATTCGACAGTGCCAGCAACGGATACGTAACTAGGCGGAACATTCCCTTCGCGAGAGGCGTGTGTGATGGATGTGACGATTTCGTCCTGAAGGCGCGCCTTTACCTTCATCACTCAACATCTTGACTTTAGGAGGGTTCCAAAATGGAATTCGCGTATTCGTTGTCGCAGGGCCTCCCTGTTGTGCAAAAGTTCCAGATCGGCGAGGCCATGGCGAATGCAGGCGTCCCAATTGTTATCGGCGGTGCCGGTAATGCTGGGCCAGTTCTAGCGGCCACCACAACGGCTTCCGATTTGGTCGGTGTGACCCTGGATACCCAGGCCACGCTGGTTACGGCGCAGCAGACGGACGGTAGCGATCCCGAGCGACAGGTTTCCGTCATCATTAACCCAGACGCAGTTTTCGAGGCTTTGCTTTCGGGCGGCGCGACAGAAAACACAGCGCTTACCCAATACGACGTTACTACTGCGAGCACGACAGGTCTTGCGATTACGACCGGCGACGATTGGACCACGCCGCAGTTCGATGAGGGCATGTTGTGGGGCTATGATGGTGCGAACCCTGGCATTGCTAGGAAAATCACCAGCACCAGCACGACGGCTGCAACCATCACCGTTGCACTGCCGGCAGATACGGTTGTCGGAGATAACTTCCTCCGTGCGCCGTTCTGGCCTGGTGAAAACCAGTTCGTTCAGTTATCGACCGTGTTCACACAGGTCGACGCTTCCGTAACCATCGACGCGGACAACAACAACTTTAGGGTTCTTGAGGTCCGTGCGCTGGATTCATCGGGAGAGGGCAATACCAAAAGCTCGGTGATGCTCAGCCCGTTCGACCACCTCTTTGCTTCTGGCGGAAGCATTTAATCGGATTTAAGGAGTCAGCAAGATGCCAGCACCTCATGTTTCTGAATCTTTCGCCGATCTTCTTGATCCGAGATTTCGGGAGATCGCACACGAACAGTACGCCCAGCTTCCAGACATGCTGAGCGAGTTGTTCACCATGCCAAGCGACAATGGCCGCGCAGATGAGCGCTGGTCAAGCGTCGGTGCTCTGGATAATTTTGGTCAGTTCACGGGAACCGTGAACTACGACAGCTTTAACCAGGGCTTTGATACGATCGCCACGCACATCGAGTTTGCGAGCGGCATCCAGGTCGAAAGGAAACTGTTCGACGATGATCAATATGGCATCATCGAGCAGCGCCCGCGTGCCTTGGCTACCGCAGCTGCGCGAACACGGCAAGTGCATGGCGCGCGTTTGCTCAACAATGCTTTTTCGAACGATCAGTTCTTCTATGTCGATTCGGAGGGCGTTGCGCTTTGCTCAGACAGCCACACTACGAATTCCGGCGCCAGCACGGCGGCAGGATTTGACAATCTTACGACGGCGGCGCTTTCCGCTACTGCGATGTCAGCCGCTCGTATCCAGATGGTCAATTACAGGGACGATCGTGCAAACCGGATTTCGATCACTCCTGACGAGCTTTGGATCCCACCGGATCTGTTTGAGCAGGCGTTCGAAATCGTAAGCGCTCTTGGAAAAGTCGACACTGCGGATAACAACCCGAACGTTCATCGCGGCGCCTATACGGTGAAGGAGTGGAATTATCTGACCGACACGAACAACTGGTTCCTGTCGGATAGCACTCTTCGCAAGCAGTCTGCGTTCTGGGTTGACCGCGTACCGATCGAATTTGCGATGGCAGAAGACATCGACACGCTGATCGCAAAGTTCCGCGGGTACATGCGTTATCTGAATGCGAAGATCGATTGGCGCTGGATTTTGGGCGCCAACGTTTCCTAGTGTCGAGCCAAAGTCACGGCTGATATTCAGCGCGGTGGGGAGCAAATTAAGCAAACCACCGCGCGTATCAGCCAAGACGAGGAGAAGACCATGAGCAAGAAGGACGGCAGTATTTCCTACACGTTTACATTCAACGGTGTTCCGAAAAATCTGATCTCTGGGCTTGAGGCTCAACTTGAGGCAGACGCCGAGTTGTGGCCAACCCGCGTTTCCATGGAAAGCGCCACCGTTGAGCGCGTCGGCGGGAAGCTGAAATCTGTAGAGCGCCGGCAGTGCATGGAGGCTTCCGAAGCAGAAGCGGCGAAGGCTGCGAAGGCCGGCGCGAAGGCCGCCAAACAAGTCGCTAACAAGGAAAGCGCGGCAACAGAGAATTCGACTAGTAAGTCGAATGCCAAGGGGGCCAAGAAATGAGCAAGGTTGGCATCGGCGATCCGTTCAAACAGCGTACGCGCAGCGTCGGCGTCAATGAGACGACCAGCATTAAGGGCAAGGGTCAGAAGGTCGGATCAACGGCGCCGAAAAAGTCAGGCACTGTTGCCGTTGGTAAATCGTTTCCAAAACGATCGCGTAGCGTTCAATTGGGGCATGTGAAATGAGTAACCCTTTATTCAGTGAGTTCAAGCGCGGCCTAGGCGAAACGCCGAACAGGCCGCCTCCGACAGGCGTGAAGGCAAAGGGGAAGCCAGGGATGAAAGAGAAACCAGCTTTCCCGAATGCCAGCGTTCCAGGCAAGACACAGCCGAGGGATCGTTCCAGCGGTTTCCCGAAGGCCAAAATTCACCCGAAACAGGAAGGTCTATGATGTCAGAATCAACACCGACGACTGCGCCAAGCGAGCAGTTCAGGGAAGGCACAGAACATTTGATGCGTCCACGGCAGGTTGCCGATGTCACGGACGAAAAAAACAGACTTCAAGGAATGCTTGGTGATCCGTCTAGCCAGATGCAGGATAAGGCAGAGGCGCGGCGGCAACTAAAGGCCTTGGACTCGCAACTCGAAACGGCGCCAAAGGCATATTCGCCCGATCAAATCGATAAAGCGATAGCTCGAGAGGCCCAACTTAAAGCCGAGATGCTTCAAGGAATGCCGACTCAGGAAGAGATGCGGCGGTGCCCGCCAGGGGCCGTCGACAAGCATCGCGCATGGGAGGATCGCAACAAACCCAAGGTCCTCGAATGGAAAAACATCCGGCTTCGGCGTGCCGCTGGAGGCGACATCGAAGGCGTCAAGAATCCAATTGACGTCGCGAATATCGAGATGTTCAGGCCGAGCGGCGATACTATGAATTCTCGCCAACTCAGCCTTGATAACGCGGTTGTCCCTACCAGGAATTACTATTTTCCAGCGGACCCGAAAGACGCTGTGGGCACAGTTATATTCACGGAAGAGGACTTGGTGCTTCTTCAGGAACTTTCTCCAGACGTCGCTGCGAAGATAAGTTTTCTCGATAATGACGAGCGCGAGCGCGTTCTTTCCATATTGAGGCAGGTTCTTGGAAAGAAGAAAGCTGCTGAGAAGAGCGAAACAGCTGCACAAGCGCCAAGTCCGTCGAGAAAGGCCCAAGCGAAGAGAGGCCGCAAAACGTCCGCGTGGGACGTCCTGCGGGCAGAAGCGACGGGTCTCGGAATTTCTATTCATGGAAAGAAGGCGGATGATCTTAAGCGTGAGATCGCCGAAAGGAAGGCCGCCGCGGCGGCTTAACGGGTAAGTCGGGGCGGGCGGTCTGCGCGATCGACGCCGATGGTGAGCCAGACCTGACGGGAACCGAGAAAGCGGCACTGAAAGTACCCGGGGACATAGTTGAATTCTTTCTAATCGGAAATGGATTGTCCAAATGAGTACATCTACACAGCCAAAAACCTTCGTGGAGCTTTACACGGATCTTTTAGAGCGTGTTCGTGCGGATTCAAGTGTCACGGCAACGTCCGATATAGCAAAGCGCTGGGTCAATATCGGACTACAAGACATGCACATTGGCTTTGGCGAACAATTCCCATGGGCAGAACGCAAGGACGTGCTTCGTACCCACGGGAGCTATACGACAGGCACGGTGACGGTCACGAATGGATCGACGACGGTTACGGGAGCGAGCACCGCTTGGAATACGAATAACGCTTACGGCGAAGCGAATGCGAGAACGATAGGGAAACTGGTCTTTGGCGGCACGGATGTATATGAGATTTCAGCGGTAGGAAGCGACACGTCAATTACGCTTGATGAGCCCTATATAGGGGATACCGACAGCGGGCTTTCCTATACTTACTTCGAAGACGAGTTCGATCTTCACGCAGATTTCTTGAGGCCGCTGGATCAAACCTATTTCGATCAAAACAGCGAAATCCCATTGATCGGCCGAAAGGACTTCAGGCGCCGTTTCCCAAGGAATCAGAACACTGGGAAAATCACGGTTGGAACGATCGTTGATCGTGCACCTAGCGGCAACACTGCGCCTATCCGCCGGCTTCGCGTCCATCGCCCGCCAAGCGATGTCAGCCTGATTCCATATGCTTTCGTCACAAATAAGTTGGCCTTGAGCTCAGGTGGAGCAGTACAGACGTCGCTTACTGCAGATGCAGACGAGCCAATCGTTCCGCTCAATTATCGCCATGCCATCGTTCTATGGGCGCTTTACAACTGGTATCGGGATCGAAACGACGATACCCGCGCGGCCGACGTAAAGGCCGAATACACAGACATCGTTGTTCGAATCGCCTCTGATAATGAAATCGGCTCAGGGAAGCCGCAAATCCGGCCCAACTTAGTGGCCTATTCGCGGCGCGCGAAGCGCCCATATTCATCCTCGAGCCGTCGTTTTATAACCGGCGCCGCCTTTGACGAGATCAGAGAATGACGACAAATGACACATTCTTGAGGCATTCGCTTACTGGCGGTTGGGCCACGGATTTTGGGCCGACCGTCAATGTTTCCATTGGCGAGAATGGCGAAGTCAATGTGCCGTTCTTGGTAGAGGCAGATAACCTCGTATACGAATTAGATGGCGGGCTACGTAAGGCCCCTGGTGCTACGAAATTGAATTCGTCTGCACTCGAGAGCGGCGCGAATATCAAGGGTGTGTTTGATGCTTGGTTTAGTGGTACTGGCGGGGGCCAGACGCAGCATCGCGTCATCCACATCAGCACGAAGATCAAGGAAGACGACGCAGACGGCACCTTTGCCGATCTATTCACTGGCTTGGATGCAGATAAGGTCCCTTCCTACGCGATGCTTGAGGATCTTTTGGTCATTGCTTCTAACTCCACAGCTGACGTTCCGAAAAGCTGGGACGGAAGCACAGCACAAGATTTGGCTGGTACGCCACCAAATTTTGCATTCGTAGAAACACACCAAAACCGTATGTGGGCAGCAGGCAACGCCGCTAAGCCTTCCCGGCTCTATTATTGCGCGCTTCTAGACCCTGCGGATTGGGTGGGGTCAGGTTCTGGTTCGATCGATATTGAACCAAGCGACGGCGATGTAATCACTGGCCTTGCCAGTCATAAAAATGAGCTTTGGGTATTCAAGGGTCCTCGCAAGGGATCCATTCACCGTATCACAGGTTCTGCGCCGACAGGTTCAGACGCATTCGCAAGAACGACCTTCGTGAAAGGGCTCGGGGCTGTTGGGCACAATACGATATTCAGGTTCATAGATGATCTAGGATTCATGTGGTCGGACGGCTCCGTTCATAGTCTGAAGGCGACCAGTGCGTTTGGTGACTTCAATGAGACGGCGCTAACAAGGCCGATCCAGACGAAGTGGATCGGCGAACACGTAAATTTCGGAAGATTGAAGCATGCTTGTGCCACCAATAATACGCTTGCAGGCCATGTTTTGTTATGCCTCCCGATTGATTCCTCATCGCAGCCAAATATCATCTTGATGATGGACTACCGATTCAATCCAGTCCGGTGGTCGAAGTGGTCAAGTTTCGCGGATACATGTGTATCGTTGGGCGCCGTTGTTGATTCATCAAGCAATGACAGAATTATTGTCATGGCTGGTGGCAACGATGGTTTCGTCAGGAAGTTAAATCAGAAGGACCGAAGCATTGATACGACGAAGACAATTTCATTCACCGCTACAATGCCATTTCTAACTTACCAGAACCCTGCTTTTATGAAGACGATTGGCGGTTTTGCACTTGGCATCGAGCCAAAAAACAACGGCAACATTACATTAGGCTGGACTCGGGACGATAACACCGAGCAGACACAAACGATAAACCAGGGCGGCACGGCGGTGCTAGGTACCAGCATGACCAATCAATTTACGCTAGGGACTTCAAAATTAGGCGGGTCGAGATTCGTCGATCGTTTTACCCAGCCAGCGGACGGTGGTGAATTTCGTAGCATCCAGTACCGGCTTGCAAACAATGTTCTAAACGAAGATGTCGAAATACACAGTCTTATCTCCGCTGTTAAACTTGGCGCAGCGAGTTGGGAGAATTAAATGGCCGTCTCAAGAAGCAAAACATGGTCTGCTGGCGAAGCTCTAACCGCCTCCGATCTGAATGCCGAGTTCAACAACATCTTGAACAATGGTGATTATATTGGCTGGCCAGCCACCAGAGCCAAGGATATGGACGCTTTTGAACTGATTCTTGACGGTGACGCGGATACTTCCATTGCAGCCAATACGGACGATCGTATTGACTTTAAGATCGGTGGCGCTGACGGAATACATTTTGGCCACGCTTCCGGCAACACTGGGGCTTTCGTTCACATCGATCCTGGCGCCAAGTCGGTTACGGCTTCTACGGACTTCGGGCGTCTTCGGGTCGGTAATACGAACGCCATCACCGTGCCAGCTGGGACGACGGCAGTGGCCGCGTCTCTCTATCTCGAGGAGCCGAATCTAACGGCCACTGGAACGGTCACGGACGCAGCCGCGCTTTACATCGAGGCGGCGCCGTCGGAAGGCACGAATAACTACGCGCTCTTAATCGCCGCGGGCAATTCCCTCTTCGGAGGCAAGATCGATGTGAACGGGAACGAACTCATTCTCGACGCAGATGCCGACACGTCAATTACGGCCGATTCTGATGATCGTATCGATATTCGAATTGGTGGCACGGATGAGATTTTGCTTGGTCTTGATTCCACGAATTCATCCGGCATCGTCACGCTGGATTCGCGTGCGGTCTCTGCTTCAGCAAACACGAATGTCGCACGCCTTCAGGTTTCCGCAAGCAATGCGCTCACTATTCCGGCAGGCACGACGGCGATTGCGGCTGGTCTTCGCGTGGATGAGCCAAACTTCACTGCAACCGGCACTATCACTTCTGCAGCAACGCTTTATATTCCAGCAGCACCCACGGAAGGTGGCACCAATAACTACGCACTTTGGATCGGCGCCGGTGAATCCCGCTTCGATGGCAAAGTGTCGATGGTTGACCAAATCCTTAACAGGCCAGTGCTTGAGAATTACGGCGAAACGGTGAACGCGATCGGAGCGACGGGCGGTGGCACCCAGGACATCGATCTGACACTAGGAAATGTCGTGACGGCGACGGTGGATACGTCGGCCAACACTTTCACGTTCTCAAATCCTCCGGCTTCTGGCGTATCAGGTAGCTTCACACTCTATCTAACAAATGGCGGATCACAAACGGTGAACTGGCCTGCCAGCGTAGATTGGCCAGCGGGTGTAGCCCCAACGCTTACATCTTCAGGTGTTGACATTCTAGTGTTCAGCACGACGGACGGTGGAACGATTTGGCATGGTGGATTTAGATTGGATTCGAAATAATGCCATCTTCTGATCGCATGATAGCAACATTCAGCAGCGGCACGGGCCATATTGCGCGGCAGACGGATACGAATGCGGTCTGCGGCACGGCCGTTGGGTGCTCAGGAGGGACTATAGCCTCGAGTCCGCAAGGAAAGTTGGCAACGAAAGGGGCGGCGGCTGGTAGCACTGAAGTTGGCATAACGATTTCCCCAAACTCAACGCAGGCTGGTTTGATGTTCGAGATCGCACCAAGTGCAAACACTTGGCAGGCAGGTACCTACGCCGTCAGAATGAACCTGACTACCGGATCTCTGTTTATGGGATGCACAATCTCGGCGGTGTATGTATGCCGCTTCAATAGCGCGTGCTCTAGCCAGGAAACCGTTGGGTCATCAACTGGCCTCAGCGTCTCCGTAGATAGTGGTAACGAGGGCGTGAAGACAATCAACGTAACCGGGTCTGCGGTGGCAGCGCTGTTGACAGATAAAGTCTATATCGTCGTTCTCTTCACAAAGACGGGAAGCCTCAACGGAGCGCCGGGATTTACACCAGACCAGAACATCGACACGCCGATTCTTGCGTAGGAGAAGAGATGAACCTGATTATCGACCTGGCGACGAATGAGGAGGGCCCTGAGATCGGTAAACTTGCCGAGCCAAACGGGTTCAACCCAGAATACGTCGATTGGTCGAACGTTGCGCCTTGGTGGCTAGTAGCGAAGGAAAATGAAAAGATCGTCGGGGCCATTCAGGTGATTCCCAGCAAGCCGATGGGGCGCCTGGAGATGCTTATATTCGATACCACGCTCAATTCCCATGCTCGAGGCAGAGTCATGCGTGCGCTTCTCGAGCAGGGCATCGGCACTCTTCGTCTTGGCGGGTGCTGGCCTATCACTGGATTTGTGCCGTTCGAACATAAATCCTACAAGAGATTATTGAAGAAGCGCGGTGCCAAGGTAGACGGCTCAGGAAACATGATCGTATTTCAAGGAAGGAGGGCGGCATGAGCGGCAAAACATCGGTATCCGTACCGCCTCCGACGTCACAGGAACTCGCACTTCAAGAGAGGCAGATTAAGCTTGCGGATCTTCAGATTGCCGAGATTCAAAGGCAGAGCGCACTTCAGCAAAAAGCATTCGAACAGTTTGCTCCGCTGGTTGAGGCGCAGGAAGCCGAGCTTGTGAGGCAACAGGAAAGGGCTGCAAAATTTGAGGCGTTTGAAGAGGAGCTTCTTCAGCTGCAGTTGGAAGCAATTCGGCGCGGTGGGGCAGCCACAGAAGAACAAAAGAGGTTGATCAATGAGGCGACGGAGGGCGCTTTGGCAAGTGGTGAGACGGACATCGAGCGGTTCACTACGGATACCACCAGAAGGCTTAGAGAGGAGCTTTCGACGTCCTTTGGGCTACGTCCGAGTGATAGCCCGATCCTTGATCGTGCCTCGTTAATCGGCACGGAGGCGACACGTCAGTTTGGTCAACTATCGAGCGGGCTTCGCACGGCGCAGGCGCAGGCGGAACTGGATTTCCCGCTTGCCACACAGCAAGTCTTGGGGGCACAGGCGCAGTTTCAACAAGGCCTGTCGCAATCCGTTCAGGAGTTCAACCAGCAACTCCGCGATGCCGCATTCATCAACCGCCTAAACCTAACAAATTCCCAGGGTCGGCTTGGGCTTGGGCTTGCCACTGGCATCCCTGGGAATCCATCCCAGGCAATCTCGGCGCTGGCTGGCTTGCGCGGCAGGCAGACGACGACGACCACAAGCCCAGGCTTCGGTGAGATCGCAGGTGGCATCGGTGGCTTCTTAACCGGCCTCGGGGCCGTCATTTAAGGGGAAGGCCAATGGTATTGCCAGTCGGAGCGCTTACGGGGCTCAAAGGGTCGCTCCCCGAAAACCGGGCGGCGCAAAGAAATCTGCAATCCGTGGGATCGCCAGCATCCGCAATCCCTGGCGCCGCTGGAGCGGCGGCAGCGCCGACGCCCTTAATGATCCAAGCCTCACCCCCAGCCCAAGAACCGGCATCCCCGTTTCCGAAATTTTCGGAGAATCCGATAGCCGCACTTGGTCTGATCATCAGCAATGCGGCTGACGGCTTCCGGGGGAAGCAATTGCCGACAGATATATTGCGCCAAGAAGCGCTTGCCGCAGAAGAGTTGGAAATTCGTAAGGCATCGGCTGTCTTCGATGGAATCGTCAAAATACAATCCATCTTGAAGACCACACCCGCTGATAAGCGAGAAGTGATTGCCACACAATTCACCGAGGCGTTCAAGAATGTGGCACCAGGATTCGATTTCAGCGTCTTCGTCTGGGAGGATTTTAACGCAGACGATTTCGCGCAGGCGGCGCCAAATCTTGCAGATTTAAGCGATGCGTCTAAGCGCATGGTGATGTCTAGGATTCGTCTCTTAGGGGGCGGTGCTGACAGCGCTGCAGAAGTGCTCGCCGACAAGGATTATTTAGAGAGCGTGTTCGCCTTCGAAGACGACTTCAACCGCCCGCAAATTATCGCCAATATTAGGGGCGTTCAGCAGATTCTTCAGGCCAACAGCATCGGCCCAGAACAAATGCCACAGATGACCATGGCTGAATTCGAGAGTCTGAATAGTCAGATACCTGAGAATGTGGGTTTTTCAAAGAGTGAGATCGGCACGATCAGGCGGCAAGTTGATCTGCAAGATGCACTTAACATCATTCCGACGACCATTCTGGAGAAGGCGAAGACGGCGGAGGCCGAAGAAGCCGGCAAGATTTCTGCCAAAGAGGGCGAACCGAAGACCGACTTCGCCAAACTCAGAGATGACTTCGAGGCTGGCAAGATCACAGAAAAGGAATTTGAGGACAGAAAAGCAAGGCTCATAACGATCACTGGCCGGACAGAACAGGATCTGGAGGCGGAAGCGAACAAAACCGAAGCGAGGACGACCGGAAGATTTAGGGCAGAAGCAGGCAGGAAAGCTAGGGCGGCAGCTGCGCGCATCAGCAGCTTTGCCGATCTTCTCGACGACTTCCAGCGTGCCGGTCCTGGGGCGGCCGGTTTCCGTGGTGGCGTTGCCTCTTTCGGCGCTGGGCTTCTGTCTCAGCTTAATAGAGGACTAGGTGAGGGTTTTTCACAGTTTGTGGCGGGCGTTGATCAAGACCAGCTTCAGAACATCCGAAGCAAGGCACGATCCGTCATCGGGTCATCCATCACGGAATTCAGCGGTGAAGAATCAGGTCGCTTCTCCGAACCGGAACGCGCCCTTGCCGAGAAGGCCTTGCAGCTACTTGAGGGCGAGGCGAGTTTCGAGCAGATCCGTGCAGCCCTTGGCGTCGGCGTCCAGTTGGCGGTGCTGGCTGAGGAACGCGAGTTGCGTGAAGCAGGCGCGCCAATCAGGCTCGATCTTGATAAGCAGGATGGCCAAAGGGAGATGGTATCCGAACTGATCGGATTCGGCCTCACCCCGGCCGAGGCTGCCGATACGGTGTTTGAGGCAAGGCGACTTCGCAAACTTCTCATTCAGGCGGGTGCAAAAGTTGGCGAATGAAGCCTTAATTGATGACGCCATGGAGCGCCTTGGGCGCAAACAAGGCATTGAAGCCGCTGGCCAAGACAGCGACGTCAATGAAGCGATGGCTAGGCTCGAGATGCGTGAGAAAAACATCTCGCCTGAGCAGTTTGCCGCAACCTTCGTAGGTCAGGAAAGTTTGGGTAAGCCAGGCGCTGGCGTTGGTACAAGAGCCCTACTTAGCCTGTTTGGGGATACCTTTGAAGAACAGAAAGCGGCCTTCGAATCCTTCAATCCAAAGGGCGAGCTCATCAAAGTCCCTGTGTCAGGACTCGTCATCTATCGGAACAATCCGAGCGAGAAATTCAGGAAAGTCGACGCTGGTTTTACCGAACTCTTCGGCTTTAGCCTGACCGACGCGGGCAAGGAAGTGCTAGGCGACGTAGCCGACGTCGCTGGAGAAATCCCGAATGTCGTCGGAGAAGTCGCTGTTCTTTTCGCATTTCGAAAGCCTGGGGCTAAGCAGTTTTTGTCCGACCTCCTCCGAGTGGGGGGTGGCGGCGCCACTGGGGAGGCCCTGCAGCAGACCGCCCAGACCATCAAGGGGACCCAGAGGGAGACGGGTGGGGAACAACTCGAGGAAATCGTCGGTGCTAGTGGCCAGTCGCTCATCGGGTTCACCCTTGGCGCAGGCGTTGCCGGCGGCATAAACGTGGTTCGGCAGGCTGGGGTTCTCCAAACCCTACCTGGCGCTCAACGTGCGATGCGCTCTGCAGAACGACTCGGCACACGATCGCTTCTCCCGAATCAAGCATCCGACGTGCCTATCATTGGTGCTCTTGGAAGCCAATCTAGGGCGCTATCCACGCGAATTAGCCGATATATCGCGGATCAGGAAGCACGCACCGCCAAGGCCGTGAAGGGCCTCACCAACAACACGCTCAGGCGTCGTTTCGTTACCGATACGGTCAAAGCCTTCAATCGGGCGAAAGACGACATTGTTGATCTTGCAGTGCAGCAAACCAGAACGGCGGCCTCCAGCTTCCGGAAAGGCGGCCGGGCGCTTCAAAAAGGCGTTCAGGCATGGTGGAAGACGTCAGGAAATGACGTCGACACTCTTTATGCGACGGCTAGGAGTGTGCAGGAACCACGCTTCAAGATCGTCGGTCTGAAGAAAAACCTAGACGACATCAAGCAGGGTGTTGTCGGTCAAACTGAGGAAGGCAGTCGAATCACGCTCAATGATCTCGACCCGGAGCTTCTTCGCGTCATCGACGATATTGACAAGTTGGATCCAAACCTGCCTTCCGTGACTCTGGAAAATGGTCGTGTCGTCGGTCCAACCGAACAGCTTCGTGCTCTGGAAAAACGCCTTCATGATTTGACCCTTGCAGGCCCGGAAGGGCCACGTGAGGCACAAGCGGTTGCCGCAAGGGTGAAGGGTCTGATCAAGGGTGTTTTGGACGATCCTGCCAATGCGAGTCCTGAATTCCGGAATGCTTGGAAGGCGGCACGAACGTCGGCGGCGAAGCGATTCGAAACTCGCGAGAAGCTGGCCGTCATTGATGTGGTCAGAAGCGAGACGCCGACAGCGATGGCGCGTAAACTGGCCAAACCTGGCAAGATCGACGATCTCGTCGTTCTTAAGAAGATCATCCCAGATAAGGAATTCAGGCAGTTCACGGATGCTTTCAAGAACGATCTCTTCTCGGATCCTGGGAATATCACAAAGCGACTCGCCGAATTTGATTCAAAGACACTGAATGTCCTGATGTCTGCCAATGAGCAGGCCGCCATGCGCCAAGCTGGCGTTAAGATTGACAGGCTATTCTCGAGCGGCGTTCAGAATGCGATGCGGCAGCAAAGGCAAACGCGGGGCTTTATCCGGGACATCTTCGACACCAACGATACGGCCCGCATAAATGCGTTCTTCGATCTCGTCACCAAGAACGGCGGCAAGAAATCCCCGTTCGGGAGATCGAGCAGGGCTGCGATCATTGATGAAATCTGGCGGCGGTCAAAGGTGGATAACAGAGGCGTGGAAGTTCTGGACTTCAACAAGCTTCAATCAACGCTTACCGACTTCGGAGAGCGCGGGCTTCTGAAGTTCCTCGACTTCGGGGATGTTCGAATCCTGAAAAGCGCAGAAATCGTTCAGGACTTCTCGCGCGTCGGTGCCGATGCCGGCACATCACTGCAGCGAGCAAGCGCCGTTGCCACCCTACGCGGTGGTGGCCTTGAAGGCCTCATTACCGTCGCTGAAAATATCGGAGTAGGGCGCATGTTCACTATGCAAAGCGTACAAAAAATCCTGCTGGGCAAAGGACGGAAGGATCCTGTGGACTTCATTAAGATCAAGGCGATGGGCGCAGCTTTGGGCACCATAATTTCGGATACTGAGTCACAGAAGGATCTTGGGGAAGACACGATCAGGCTGTTTAAGGGGATCACAGGCTTTAGCACCTAGGCAGCCCCGGTCCCTGCGTGAACAAGGACCAGGGCCTAACCACTACACACCCCAAGGAGGCGCGCAATGGCTGAGAAAAGGATGAGACGTGATTATGGCCAAAGGCTTAAGGAACGCTGGTCTCAACGCACCCCAGGAGGGCCGTGAACCCATGGCGCCCCATGACCACAGTGAGGCCGATTATTTTGAGGCGCTCAAGTTCGACCCGCGCGAGATAGACGACCCTGCGCTGCATGCGTCCCGCTGCACGGATCGCTATAACGCCTTGGTTCTCATCCTGCGCTCGATCTTCGCCACGTTGGCGGACAACTCAAAATCCAACAGATCACTTAAAGCCGCCGTCTACGGGATCCTGGTGGTCTTGATGCTGGATATGGGAACTACCCATCTTGTCCCGCTCCTCCACCCGGTCATGGCAGCGATGCTTAAGGGGTTTTGACGATGGAAGAAATCGTCAAAGACCTCATCCGTGACGAAGGGCTTCGGCTGCATCCTTACCGGGACACGGCCGGCAAGCTCACCATCGGCATCGGCAGGAACCTGGACGACAGGGGGATCACCGAAGCAGAAGCGCTGGTCTTGCTCGGGAACGATCTCGAAGAAGTACGGCGCAACCTGAACGGGAACGTCCCCTGGTGGACGAAAATGAGCGAACCGCGGCAGCGGGCGCTCAGGAACATGTGCCTCAACCTTGGCTGGCCCCGCTTGTCTCAGTTCAAGAAGATGCTTGGCGCCATGGAGCTGGGAGATTTCGAAGACGCAGCGGCGGAGGCGCTTAACAGCCGCTGGGCCGTACAGGTCGGCGAACGCGCCACGCGCGCCGCCGGTCTAATCCTGGAGGGTTAGGAAATGGATTTCGATTGGAAGTCGATTGTTGGCGAAATCGCGCCAGGTATCGCGACAGTCTTCGGAGGCCCGCTTGCTGGTATGGCGGTCAAGACCTTGGCCAGGGAACTCCTCGGCGATGAGAACGCAAGCGAGGATGATCTTGCGGCAGCCATCCAGAGCGGCGGCCCGGAGATCGCGCTCAAGATCCGAGAGGCCGATCACAAGTTTGCCATCGAGATGAAGAACGCCGGCGTCAAGCTCGAAGAGATTGCCATGAAGGACCGCGACAGCGCCCGCAGGCGTGAAATAAAAGTCAAGGACCGGACGCCGGCCGCCATGGGGACGATGATCATCGCCGGCTTCTTCGGGATCATGTTCACTTTGGTATTCATTCCGCTGCCTGCCGGAGTAGAGAAGCCGTTCTTGGTCTTGCTTGGCGCGCTTGGCTGGATGGTCAAGGACGTGGTCGGCTACTATTTCGGATCTTCGGCCGGCTCGAAGCAAAAAACCGATGCCCTCACCGAAGCCGCAAAAAAAGCCTAAGCGCAAACGAAGCACCGCGATGATGCTGAGAAACTATGATTATCTCGTCGTCTTGGACGATAAAATTTATATCGCGAGCGAAATATTCCGGGACGATGAAGACGGCTCCATAACGGCCAACCTGTACCGGAATCTCGACGATTACAGGAATGAACGCGTTATGAAGCCGCGCTTCACCTACTGGCTTTAGCCGCCGCCAGCCATGTAATCGAGGTTGTTGCTTTTCCTGCCATCGCGGTCCGTCCGCAAGTGCGTCTTCGCATTTTGGCGTCTGACAACATGGGTGTCTTTGATTTGGGAATTATATACTTAACTCCCCATTAGGCAGCAAGCGCATCAATGTACATTGATGTACATCAGCACTATGATGCGATTATGGCGAAGCAAAAGAACAGCGATGCGCCTGCGCGTTATGAATTAGGCAGGGCCCCCGACAATGATCTAGCGGACCTAAGCGAAGGCTACAAGGGTGCGCAAATAACGCGTTACAAGAGGACGGATCATGAGCAAGAAAGCACCGGGAAAGAGCCACCGCTGAACTGCCAGAGATGTGGCGAAATCGTGACTTAAATGACACCTTTTCTGTTGCAGATGCACCGGCCATCCTCTTTATCGGTAAAATGTGACTTTCGTATATAATCCCCTTATATTAAGACAGTGGAATGGGAAGACTCATGAGCGATCATTTTTTCAGAATAGGGGAAGAAGTCCGCAGTGAGCCATACCATTACAAAGCGTGTGGTCTGGACGGCATCTATTTGCTGAATGGGTATGATGTTAAGAAGCATGAAGGGGAACGCCACGTCTTTGTCCGCAATGTAGATGAACTCCATATGGCGATTGGACGTCACATTGTTTCAAAGCGAAAAGGTTTAACAGGTAAGGATGTCAAATTTCTGCGGAATACTTTAGACCTTACACAAAGCGCATTGGCCGGACGTCTAGGTAACAATCCGCAATCAATTGCGCGGTGGGAAAAAGGCCAGTGCGAAATTCCCGGTGATGCGGAAAAGCTTCTGCGAATTATTTTCTTTGCATGTCTTGCAACAGACGAAGAGTTAGAGTTACTGCGCGACCTAATACTTGAAACCCTTGAAGAGCTTGACCTGGTTGATGAATCCGCAATGACAGCGACTCAATTCCAGTTGGATGATCATTGGAAAGAGGCCATAAATACAAATCCGTGAGGCGGTTGAAGAATACATCGCCAGATGTCTTGATGACGAACCGGAGGTTCGCAAGCGATACGAGGCAGCCCGAAAGAAGCGCATAGAGGACAACAAGGCAAATCTGTCAGTGGTGAAAAAGGAAAGCGACTAACCCGCAATCTCCCAAACGATACGCCGTCCGACGCCCGCATTCGACTTGAGCAGTCCCTTATTACGCCAATGCCTTAGACAGGCCCCGGCCCGCTTCCCAATCAGCCTAACCAGCCGTTTATCGGCAGCATTCAGCCCCCTCTCGGCCATGACCCGTTGAGCGATTTGCTGGGCCATCATCGGCTCATTGGCCTGCCTGAGGGTTTCAAACACGATCCGCGTTACCTCACCCTTGAAGGCCGCGTGACGAGGCGGGAAGGGCCTTGGCTTGATGTCCTCCAATTCGATGTCAGGGACGAATAGGCGCAACGTGGCGTCTAGGTTGTCCAAGTCGATGATGAGTTGCCGGAGGACCGTTTGAGCGTGTTCGATTTGCCCGGCGATCTCCCCGCGCTTGCGGATCAGGGCGGTGGCAACGTGCGGCTCGGCCATGCCCTAAGCATATGAAATCCCACGAGAAGATTTGAGGGGATTTTAGGTGCGTTTGCTACCTAATACCGCATTTTGGCGTTGGCATTACTGGGCCGTTCCTTTACAGCAGAGTCACATTACAAGAGGACGGATCATGAGCAAGAAAGCGCCGGGAAAGAGCCACCGCTAAACTGCCAGAGATGTGGCGAAATCGTGACTTAAATGACACCTTTTCTGTTGCAGATGCAGGGGGCACTACCCATACCCCTAATTAACGAAAAGTTAACAGGAAAGTCTTGTTATATGGAACACTCGCCGAAAACGAGAAACGGAAGCTAGGGAGGGACCAATGGCTGCTCGGAAAACCGGCGCGTCTGTGGAAGAGCTTGAAACATTCCCGAAGGGCATCCAAAGTGGTGACACAACTTCAGGTCGCCAACTGACTATACCTGGGTACGACTCCTATGTGCCCAGCTACGTTAGCAATGGTGCGGATGCGAGCGACAGGGATGGCAATGAGCTCAGTTTAGACCTCATTATTCGGGGGATTATTAATCGGCTCCCCAAGTCCGGCGACACATGGCCGAAGTCCGAACGCGAGCTCTGGCTCGGTATTCTGGAAAACAGCTTTGAGCTTGTCTATCGGGACGGCGAGAAGGGGCAGCCGTCAACTACGGGAATGAAGGAATCGAATGATGCTGACAGTTAAATGGATAAAATGTGGCGATGACGGCCACTGGTGTTTGCTTGGGGAATTATATACTTGACTCCCTTAAGCCAGAATTGGCTTGCCGTTCTTGATGATGATACCAGGCATTGAGTAGGCCGCGCTTAGTGCGGTGGATCCAACCCTTCCAGCAATTCCAGATATGATGTGTCTTTCGCTGTCATAAGAAACCTCCCTAGGGAACACATCAAGAACGGCGTGCGCGGATTTTGCACGTATTTTATCGTAATTGCACGTTAGTTCTCGTAAAGTTCCGTCAATAACTGTAACTAGTTTTGACGCTACATTTTTACAAGTCTTTATTTTCAAGGGGTTTCGTGGTGCCGCCGGAGTGGATCGAACACTCGACCTCACCCTTACCAAGGGTGCGCTCTACCACTGAGCTACGGCGGCCTTGAGGCGTGCGAAGATGCCACAGAGACGTTAATAAAAAAAGGCTCCCGGGTCGCGGGAGCCTTTCTGATTTTTGGACATCGAAACGCCGTCAGGCGGAGAAACCGAGGCCGGCGCGGAACGCCTTCGTCGCCTTCTTCGCCTCTTTTGCGCCATCCGGCAGATCCGGCAGTGCTGCACAGAAGGCATCGATCGCCTGGTCGGCCAGCGGCACCCATTTCGCGATCCAATCCTCGAACACCTTCTGGTTTGCCTTGTTGTTGAGCGCCAGCTCGACAAACGAAGTCGACCACCGCCGGCTGCGCTCCGCATCCCGTAACGCCGCGTCGGCCAGGAAGTGGACGAGCATGTCGTTGTTGCGCCTGGCCGAGGCCCCGAACTGGCGGAAGAACGCCTCGTCGAAGGCCGGTTTCGCCACCAGGTTGAGGGCGACGAAACTCTCGCCCATGTCGTAGGCGATAAGCGCCTTCTCGAGAAGCTCGCGGAAGCCCTGCCAGGCGGCGTCCTCTTCCCAGTGCTTGCGTTCGTCCTGGTTGAAGCCGGCGTCTGCATGCGTCTTGGCAAGCTCGGCCGTCCGGTAGGCAACCCGCGAGACCCAGCGGAACTGATCGCCGGTCTGGAACATCGCGCAGTTGGCAATGGTACTGGAACCGGCGATCTGGGCGATGTAGGCGGCCCCCATCTGCAGCGCGGTCAGCGGGAAGCGGGCCGGCGTGTACAAACTCGCCAGCACCTTCACCCAACTCGCGTCCAGATCCGCGTCGTGCTCGGTTTTGCTGAACTCGTCCAGGATGCCGTCGACATAGGTCTCCTGGCCGTCCTGCATCCGGCAATAGGTGCGGTAGATAACCTCGTCGGGGTCGCGGAAGGCCTCCCAGTTCTCGTATTGCAGGGCTGAGCCGTCGCGGTACTTGTGGTACCACTTCGCCATCGGAATCTCGGACGAGATCTCGAAGGGCTGGTCGGTCTGGCGTTCGCCATCGAAGTCGTTGCCGGGCGACAGGGAATCCATCAGCCAATAGGCCTTCGTCGTCGTGATCTCGTATTCGCTCGGCCGCCGCCGCGCCTTCGCCAGATGGCTGAAGGTCTTCAAGGGCTTTAGGACTTCCGGCGCTTCCTCGCTCATCGCTGCTTCCTCCGTGACGTAAGGCCTTAAAAGTGGCCTTAGATTTTCTTTTCGAAATAGAACCGTGCGTGCTCCGACGAAAGATCGATGCGGCCGGCAAAGGTGCTCAAGACCATCTCGAGCTCCTGCATGATGAAGGGACGGCCCAGGATATTCTCCATCGTCTCGCGGCGGATGATGCAATCGTCGTCCGTCTCGACGCGGATATAGGCTTCGTGGTCCTGGATGTTGAATTCCTTGCCGGGGTTGTCCTCGTCGAGCGCCTCGATCGCGGCGTCGGCAATCTCTCCCGTCATCAGGACCGGGCCGACCTTGTTACTCATCGCACTCATCCTGCGTTCTCCTTTTTATCGGTCGAAACGGCTTCGCCGGTCGCCGCGGCATAGACGGGCTCGACCCCCTCCACGTCCACATACACGTCCTCACCTTCGACCTTCACCTTGTATTGGGCAAGCGTGCAACCGCCGGGGTTGATCCCCACGCCGGTGTTGCCATCGAAACTCCATTCGTGGGCCTTGCAGGTGAGCACGCCGCCTTCGAAGGTCCCTTCCCAAAGCGGCACCTGCTGATGGGGGCAGATGCCCTGAAAGGCCCGGATCTCGCCGCCTTCCGGATAGAGCAACAGGACCGGCACCTTGCCCAGGGGCCGCATCTCCATGTCGCCTTCCCAGAGGTCGTCGAGCGAGCAGATTTTCGTAAACGCCATGCGCTGCTTCTTCTCTTTAAGGCTAGTCTTCGTAATAGATTTGGACGGGGGTCATTGGCGCGAGGCCCGAATCCTTCACCTTCAGATCGCGGGCCAGCGGCTCCTTCTCGTCTTGAACGCGTACGCGAAGCGGCTTCTCCCGAGCAGGAACCCACCTGCCGGCGGAATGAACGGCGGCGGCGGCCGCCACCTCGTCCATCGTGTTCTCCGTATCGACGGCGAGCAGGTAAATCAGCACTTCGCCCTCGAAGCTCGAAACAAGTGGAAACAGCGCCATGATCGGAATTCCCCCCTCAATATTTCTTCTTCTTAACGACCAAGGACCGGACAGTTGCCTGTCCGGCCCTTGCCGCTTTGTTTATTGGGCCGCCTGCACGTCGCGGCAGGCGTCAACCCAGGTGTATTTGTCCGCGTCGTCGCCCATCTCGCCCGGGGCAACCCCCATATAGGCAAGCACCCCCGGTATCGTCATCGGCTGGATCTCGCCGGCCAGGAAGCGGTCGATGATCGACTTGTGGTCTTGATAGCGCTCCGGCTCCGTCTCGAAGATCCACTTACAGGGCTCCGAGCAGAAGTGGTAGAGTCGGCCGTTATGCTCATGGGTATAATCGTGCAGCTTGAAGGTTTTGGTTTTCAAGTTCGGCGGCGCGACGAGCGGCAACTGGCAGAGGTTGCAAAGCATTGGCAGCGTTTCCGGCAGCGTCTTTTCGACCTGACCGTTCAGCAGATTTTCGATGACGACATCCCACGACTTGCCGAAGGTGTCGTTCCAGCCCGGGTATTTCCCCTCCAGCCACTCGCGCTCCGGCGGCGTCACGCCCGCCTTCGGGTCCCAGAACAGCGTCGGGCGATAGCGCCAAAGACCCATGTGCAGCCCATGATGGGCATAGTTCAGCTCGTCCAGGAAGATGTCCCAATACCAGGGCTGATCGATTCCCATGTCGGCGATCTGGCGCTCGTACTGGGTGATGATCCACTCCTCCATGAACTCCTTGAAGGACTTCTCGCGCTTCTCGATCGGCGTGTAGTAGTCGATCGCCGGTCCGGTCAGCGTCAAAAACAGTTTCCACGAGCGCCAGAAGGCAAGGTCCAGCACGTGCTGGGCGGTGTCCTTGTGGCCGTTGTCGACCATGAAGCGGAGGTTCGGCGCGCCGATCTGTGCATGGCGTGCCTCGTCCGTCTGGATGCTGGTGACGACGTTCGAGAACGTGTAGTCACCCATCTTGGCAGCGTCCGCGGCGAGGCTGATGAACTGCACGTTCGTGTAACCGGTTTCCAGACAGAACCCGTTGGTGAGCGTCGAGCAAAGGATGTCGCGGGTGACCATCACGTCCTCGACGAAGTGACGGCCGGCAATGGCCGTCCAGTTGTTCGTGTGATAGGTCTTCACCGCCCAGTCCCACTGGCGGTCCTTCTTCAAATATTCGTGCGGGAAGATGAATTCGAGCTGGCCGTGACGGATCTCATCGAGGATGCCGAAGGTGCCGGTGTTCCGCATGCCGCCGGCTCGGCCGAAACGGGCGGCGCGGCAGTTGTAGATGGCCGCCGTGAACTCGACGGAACCGATGATGCCGTAGTGGGATTTGAGGATGGAAAGCCAGCCCCGCGGCGCCTTGTCGATGAAGTGGGAGCGGCCAAGGGCGGCGCGCACGGAATAGACGCCGACGTCCTTGTCCCGCTGCACCCGGACGTAGTCCCGATAGGTCGTCTTGTAGGGCTCGTCATAGGTGTCCCAGACCTCCTGGGGCATCTGGCAAGGATCGCTCATCTCCAGCGGGAACAGCTCGTCCTGTTCGACGTATTTCGGCGTCCAGGTCGTCGTCCGCGCGATGTCGTACCAATCCGTCCGTTCGAGTTCGGCCATCTTCCTTCTACTCCTTGACGTATCGAGGGCGGCGTTTCAGGCGAAAACCCCCGAAGAAATCCTCAACTCCGCGAGGATACCAACCCTTCCCAAGAGATGGGCAATTTTTGGAAAAATGCAATGCGGGCGCCTCCCCTTTGCCCCTTTCCTTTGCCCCTTTGAAAGTGAAAATTATTCTTATTTAGAATGGCTTATCCTTGTTTCGGCGACTCTACACAGGAACCGGCCTCCCTGGCAACGGAATCTGCGGATAAGGTTAAGGCGAAGCACCCGCCGCCTTGACGGGTCGCAGGCGTGGACGCATCCTCTGCGACTTCGCTTTTAAAGGAAGGAAACCGAACATGACGGATGGGCCGGCCCAAAGAGGGAAAAAAGGAAAGCGCCTTTCGCCCAAGGGACCCAAGGGAAAAGACCGCGACGCGCGGCGCGGCGCGGCGCTGCGTGAGAATTTGGGCAAGCGCAAATCGCAGATCCAGGTGCGCCGTGGCCGGGGCCCCAGTTGATGGGGATCATGCCGGACAGTTGGATCCGCGAGATGGCGCAGACCCAAACCATGATCGAGCCCTTCGTCGAATCCCAGAAGCGCGAGGGCGTCATCTCCTTCGGCCTTTCCTCTTACGGCTACGACGCGCGCGTCTCGGACGAATTCAAGGTCTTCACGAACGTCGATTCGGCCGTCGTCGACCCGAAAGCCTTTTCTCCCCAAAGCTTCGTGGATCGCCAAGGCCCCGTCTGCATCATTCCGCCGAACAGTTTCGTGCTGGCGCGAACGGTCGAATATTTCCGTATTCCGCGGGACGTGCTGGTGATCTGCCTTGGCAAATCGACCTATGCGCGGTGCGGCATCATCGTCAACGTGACCCCGCTCGAGCCGGAATGGGAAGGCCACGTGACGCTCGAATTCTCGAACACGACGCCGCTTCCGGCCAAGGTCTATGCGAATGAAGGGGCCTGCCAGTTCCTGTTCCTGAAGGGCGAGGGGCCGTGCGAGACCTCTTATAAGGACCGGGCGGGCAAGTACATGGGCCAGAAGGGCGTGACGCTGCCGAAACTCTAAGGCGTGAGCCTCGCTTGCCTCACGCCCGCGTTCGGCCTATTCCTCCTCCCCGGCTTCAATCAGGCCCGGCCTCAATCAGGCCCGGCTTCAATCAGAGGCGTCCTTGCGGACGCAAAGGAAGACATGGATCGCATTCGAATCCGGGGCGGCAACCGGCTTATGGGCCGGATTCCCATCGGCGGCGCGAAGAATGCGGCACTGCCGCTGATGGCCGCCTCGCTGCTCACGGACGAGGAATTGACGCTATCGAATCTGCCGCACCTGGCGGACATCTCGACGCTTGCCAACTTGCTGGGCCGGCACGGGGTGGCCATCCACATGGTCGGCGACGAGGCGAACGAGGGCCATGTCGGCCGCGTGCTGTCGCTGCAGGCGAAAGAGGTGACCAACACGACGGCGCCTTACGAGCTGGTCCGCCGGATGCGTGCCTCGGTCCTGGTGCTGGGCGCGCTCCTTGCCCGCGAGGGAAAGGCGGAAGTCTCGCTGCCCGGCGGTTGCGCCATCGGGACGCGGCCGATCGACTTGCACTTAAAGGGGCTGCAACAGCTGGGCGCCGAGATCGAGCTCAGCAACGGCTACATTCACGCCACCGCCAAGGCGCGGCTTCGCGGCGGCCGCGTCGTCTTTCCCTTCGTCTCCGTCGGTGCCACGGAGAGCCTTTTGATGGCGGCCGCCCTTGCCCGCGGCGAGACGGAACTTGTCAATGCGGCGCGCGAGCCCGAGGTCGTCGATCTCGCCGTCTGCTTGACTGCGATGGGTGCGAAGATCGAAGGCGCGGGCACGGACACCATCCGCATCCAAGGTGTTGCGCGCCTGCATGGCGCACACCACACGGTGATCCCGGACCGCATCGAGACCGGCACCTACGCGATGGCGGCGGCGATCACCGGCGGCGATCTTGTCCTGGAAGCAGCCCGCCTCGATCTGGTCGGCGCGTTGGCCGAAATCCTGACGGCGGCGGGCGTCACCCTGGAAGAAATGCCGGATGGCCTGCGCGTCCATCGCAAGGACGCGGCCTTGACCGGGGTCGATGCGACGACGGAACCCTTCCCGGGTTTCCCGACCGACATGCAGGCTCAGTTGATGGCCCTCATGGCGACGGCAAAGCGCGCCTCGACGATCACCGAGACGATCTTCGAGAATCGCTTCATGCACGTTCCGGAACTGAGCCGGATGGGGGCCGACATCACGGTCCACGGGGCCCAGGCCGTGGTGCGCGGCGTTCCCGGCCTGGTCGGTGCCGAGGTGATGGCGACGGATCTTCGGGCCTCGGTCTCGCTGGTGCTGGCCGGCCTCGTGGCGGCGGGCGAGACGGTCGTCCACCGGGTCTACCACCTGGACCGGGGCTATGAGCGCTTGGAAGAGAAGCTCGCCGCCTGCGGCGCCGAGATCGAGCGGCTCAAACACTAGGAATACGGGCTTTTAAACGCACTTGGCCCGGGTCATAGGCACTTCCGCTCCTGGCCCGAAGGGGACTCGTTGCGGAATCTTCCCAATCGGGCGGAACGACGATTTTGCCTATGCGCCAACCGGCCAACTGGAAGTCCTTAAGAGGTTCAGCCGGTTTTAAACAAATAAAAAACCCCCGGAGATGCCGGGGGCCAAGTTCGGGGAGGTCAGGGGGAGCGTTACGCGGCCCACTTGGCTGCTTCGAACGCGGTGTCGAGGGGGGTGTCGGCCGCGTGGTTCACGTAGTTCGAAAGGGTCTTCACGGTGACACCGACGATCACCTCCAGATACTCAGCCGTGCCGTAGCCGGCCGCGAAGAAGGCCTCTTTGGCCGCCTCGGTGGGCCGGCCGCGGGTCTCGACGACGGACCGTGTCAACACCGCCAGGGCATCGAGCTTGGGATCGGGAAGCGTCGTGCCCGAGCGTAAGGCTTCGACGATTTCCGCCGGAACGCTCTTCATGCTGGCGACCGTAGAGTGAGCCGCCATGCAGTAATCGCATGCGTTGACAAAGCTCACAGAGAGCAAAACCGTCTGTTTTTCGGCATCGGAAAGCGAAGAGCTTTCGAAAATATCCATGATTGCCATGTAGGCCTCGGCGGCGGCGGGAGCCTCGGCGAAGACGCGGATGAGGTTGGGTACGAAGCCGAATTTTTTCTGGGCCGCAGCCAGAATTGGCTTTGAGGCCTCGGGGGCGGTTTCGCTCGAATGTACGGGGAATGTGGTCATCGTGGTTCTCCTATATTTGGCGTTTGTGGTTAGCCGAAGTGGTGGCCGGCAGTGTGCCCGCCATCCAGCGGGTAGATGGCGCCGGTGGTGAATTTGGCCGCGGCGAGATGGAGAATGACGTCAGCCACTTCCCCGGCTTCGCCGACCCGGTCAAGAAGATGCAATCCGGCCAGTACATCGGCGTTCTCAACGCCGTTTCTCTGGTGCATCGGCGTCCGGACGATGCCCGGCGCCACGGTGTTGACGCGGATGTTGTCCTTGGCGAACTCGGCCGCCAATTGGACCGTGAGCGCGTGGATGGCGCCCTTGACGGAAATCGGCGCCGTGGCGGGGACGCCGCCGATGGCGTGGTTCACCAACACCGAGCCGACGTTGATGACGGCGCCGCCGCCTTGCGCCTGCATGGCGGCAATGGCCGCCTGGCTGGTGAAGTAGGTGCCCTTGAAGTTGATCGAGAGGAAGCGGTCAAGATCGGATTCCTCAACCTCCAGAAAAGGCATGGTCGCGAAAACGCCGGCGTTGTTGACCAGCACATCGACGCGGCCGAATTTCTCGAGCGCGGCGTCGACCATCCGTTGTCCGACCGCCTTGTCGCTGACGTCGCCGGCGACGAGCACGGCGTTGTCCGGCCGTCCCAGGGACTCGTAAGCGGCTTCAAGCCTCCCGGGGTCCCTGGAGTTGAGGACCAGGTTCGAGCCCCGGTCCAGGAAGGCGCGGGCGACGGCAAATCCGATGCCGGTCGAAGTGCCGGTGATGAGTACGGTTTCATTCTGGTTTGACACGTTCGTGCTCCAAAAAGGGGGTTAAGGGCCGCCGGAAATCAGGCGGCCTTGTGGTCTCGGGTATTGCCGGCATTGCCGCCGGTCAGACCGAGCAGCAGCGCCTTCGATTCTTCGGTGATGGTGGGAACGGTATTGATCGCCGCGCTCTTTTCGTAGGCGCGGATGGTGGCCGGTCGCCCGGCGACCGTCCGCACCCAGCGCTCGACGTTGGCGAAGCCCTCGAAGCGCTCGATGCGTTGGCGCACCCAGGGATAGATCGCCATGTCGGCGATCGAATACACGCCGGCCACGTATGCGCGGCCCGCGAGCCTCTTGTCGAGCACACCCAGAAGCCGTTTGGCTTCCCGCGTGTAGTGCTCGATGGCGTAAGGGAGATCTTCGGGCGCATAATCGACAAAGTGAAGATACTGGCCGAACATCGGGCCGATGCCCCCCATTTGCCAATTCAGCCATTGCAGGACTTCGGCCCGGCCCCGTGCATCCTTAGGCATGAACTTGCCGGTCTTCTCAGCCAGGTACTGGAGGATGGCGCCGGATTCGAACTGTGCCAGCGGCGCACCTCCGTCTTCCGGGTCGCGATCGACGATAGCCGGGATGCGGTTGTTGGGGGAAATCTTCAGAAACTCCGGCTCGAACTGCTCGCCCCTGGAGATGTTGACGGGACGGATTTCGTAGTCGATCCCGGCTTCTTCGAGGAAGAGAAGCGGCTTGTAGCCGTTCGGCGTGGTCCAGAAGTAAAGCTCGATCATGGTGTCCTCCAGCGGCTGGCGATGCGCTTGGACGTCAACATAGGCAAAATTTATCTTTACGATTAGACTAAAAATATGCAATTTATTATTGCTATTTTTGCACAAATCTGGCGGAAAGGAAGATGCCGATGGACAGGTTGGGCGCGCTCACGTTGTTCGCGAAAGCGGTGGAAACCGGGTCGTTCTCCGAGGCCGGCCGGCAGTCGGGGCTGGCACCCTCTTCGGTCTCGCGGCGCATCGTTGAACTCGAGGGCTGGGTCGGCGCCGCTCTGTTCCACCGGACCACGCGCAAGTTGAACCTGACGGAAGTCGGTCGTTCGTTCTATGAGCGCACGCGGGGCATCCCGCTCGATCTGGAGGAGGCCAAGGTCATGGCGGCGCAGTTGGAGGATCATCCCTCCGGCCTCATCCGTCTGACGATTCCGGCGAGCATGGAGCACCACCTGACGGCCGCCATCGGTGAGTTTCAGACCCGTTGGCCCGGAGTGCGTTTCGCGCTCACCTTCACCGATCGGGTGGTGGACCTGGTGGGCGAGGGGTACGACCTCGCCGTCCGAATCGGCCGGCTCGAAGATTCGACGCTTCGCGCACGTAAGATCGGTGAGGCGCGGCGCTATTTATGCGCCAGCCCGCGTTACCTGGATCGCGTCGGCGCGCCGGAACGCCCCGAAGACCTGGCCGGCCACAACTGTCTAATCTTTCGGACACATCCGGGCTACAACGTCTGGCGGTTCAAGGCCGGCGGTCGCACCGTTGACGTACGCGCATTCGGAAGCTTCAGCGCCGACAACGGCTATGCCTTGGTAAATGCTGCTCGGGATGCCATGGGGCTAGTCCTTGCACCGGAATGGCTGGTCGAGCCCTCGTTAGCAATCGGAGAATTTGTCGAGGTCATGCCCAAGCATCCACCGGTTCCGGACCGGACGCCGCTTTACGCCGTGCATCCCTACCAACGCTTCGTGCCGCCCAAGGTGAAGGCGTTTGTGGATTTTCTCGTGAAGCGCTACGGCAAGGGCTATGACTGGGCTCACTACAAGGGCAACCAGGGGTGAGGCGGCACAACGCTTCGGTGCTGGCGGTAAAAACCGGGTCATAGGCTGAAAGCGCGCCCTTGTGCTATACGTGCGGCCGGGAAAAGGAGCGAACACCTTGGCGCAGGACAAGAAAATCGTGCTCGCACTGCCGAAAGGCCGCCTGCTTGCCGAGGCGGTGCCGCTGCTCGCGCGCCTTGGCGTCGAGCCGGAGCCGGCTTTTCGCGACCCCGATACCCGCCAGCTCCGCTTCGCGACCTCGGACCCGGCGCTCGATCTCATCCAGGTGCGCTCTTTCGATGCCGCCACCTTCATCGCCTTCGGCGCCGCCCAGCTCGGCATCGTCGGCAACGACGTGCTGATGGAATTCGACTATTCCGAGATCTATGCGCCGCTCGACCTTCGCATCGGGTGCTGTCGGCTGGTCGTCGCCGAACCGGAAGCGATGGGAACGAAGGACAACCCTTCGCGTTGGTCCCGGGTGCGCGTCGCCACGAAATACCCCGCGCTTACCCGGCGCCACTTCGCCGCCCGCGGGGTGCAGGCGGAATGCATCAAGCTGAACGGGGCGATGGAGCTTGCCCCTTCGATGGGCCTTTGCGAACGCATCGTCGATCTCGTCGCAACGGGAGAGACGCTTCGCCAGAACGGCCTCGTCGAGGTCGAGAAGATCGCCGACATCACCTCGCGCCTGGCCGTCAACCGAACGGCGCTGAAGACGCGCACCCGCGAGGTCACGGCGTGGATAGACCGGTTCCGGGAGATGGTTGATGCCAAGGTCTCTTGATGCGCCAAGGTTTCTTGATGCGAAGGATGCCGGCTTCGAATCGGCGTTCCGGGCGTTGCTGGATGCCTCCCGCCAGGTGCAGGAAGACGTCGATGCGGCCGTAGCGGAAATCCTTAAGCAAGTCCGCGAACGCGGCGATCAAGCGCTCATCGAGTATACGGAGCGTTTCGATGGCGTTTCGCTGAAACCTGAGGACTTCCGTGTCGATGAGGCCGAGTTCGCGAAAGCAAAAGCCGCCGTCGATGGAGAAGTCCTGGAAGCGCTCGCGTTTGCAGCGCGCCGCATCGAGGCCACGCACCGCCGCCAATTGCCGGAAGACCCAGATCTCGGGGACGAGGCGGGCATCCGGGTGGGCTTTCGCACCCGCCCGCTTCAAACGGTCGGCATCTATGTGCCCGGCGGCACGGCCGTCTACCCAAGCAGCGTACTGATGAACGCCATCCCCGCCCGCGTCGCCGGCGTCGAGCGGATCGTGATGACGGCGCCGGCGCCGGCGCGCGCTCTGAACCCGCTGCTTCTTGCCGCCGCCGAAATCGCCGGCGTGACCGAGGTCTATCGGCTGGGCGGCGCCCAGGCGATCGCGGCTTTCGCGTTCGGCACCGAAAGCGTGCCCGCCGTCGACAAGATCGTCGGCCCCGGCAACGCCTATGTGGCGTCGGCCAAGCGCCAGGTCTTCGGCCGGGTCGGCATCGACATGGTGGCCGGGCCTTCCGAAATCCTCATCCTGGCCGATGGCCAGAACGACCCCGCCTGGATCGCCGCCGATCTGCTTGCCCAGGCCGAACACGATCCGGCCGCCCGCGCCATCCTGATCACCGACGATGCCGCCTTCGCGGCCCGCGTCGAGGCCGCGGTCGCAACCACGCTTCGGACCCTGGATCGGGCCGAGATCGCCAGGGCAAGCTGGGAGAAGAACGGGGCGATCATCCTTGTCGCGGGGATTGAAGATGCGCTCCCGCTGATCGATGCCCTGGCGCCGGAACATCTCGAGCTTGCCGTCAAAGATCCCGACGCCATCGCAGGCCGCGTGCGAAACGCCGGCGCCATCTTCTTAGGCCGGTTTACGCCGGAGGCGCTTGGCGATTACGTGGCGGGGCCCAGCCACGTGCTTCCCACCGGAGGAAGCGCGCGGTTTTCCTCCGGCCTTGGCGTCATGGATTTCCTGAAGCGAAGCTCGCTCATCGGCGTGAACGCGGAAGGCTTGAGCCGGCTCGGCCCGGCGGCCGAGACCCTGGCCCGGGCGGAGGGCCTGGATGCCCACGCCCTTTCCTTGCGCATCCGCCGAAATCCTGGAGACGACGCGTGAACGGGGGCCGCTAGTGTCCGCCAATACGCAGCACATTTCGGAAGTGACGCTCGACGAGCGATCCATCGTGCGCTGGTCGCCGGAGGTCGAGCACGAGCGCTCCGTCGCCATCTTCGATCTTCTCGAGGAAAACCATTTCGCGCCGGTCGGTCTCACGCCCGGCCCTTACGATCTGCACCTCTCGATCGTCGAGAAGCGGCTCCATTTCGATATCCGCGCGAATTGCGGAGACGAACTGGCGCGCATCACGCTTTCGATGTCGCCGTTTCGCAAGCTCATCCGCGATTACTTCACCGTTTGCGACAGCTACTTCGCCGCCATCAAGAAGTCGGCGACGCCCACCCAGATCGAATCGATCGACATGGGCCGGCGCGGGCTCCACGACGAAGGCGCCGAGTTCTTATGCGATCGCCTGGCCGGCAAGGTCGTCATGGATGACAACACGGCACGCCGGCTTTTCACTCTCATCTGCGTCCTGCACATTCGGAATTAAATGGGCAACCTCCCCGGCAGCGTGCTCTTCGCATGTACGCACAACGCCATCCGTTCTCCGATGGCGGAGGGAATCCTGAAGCATCTGTTGGGGGATCGCGTCTATGTCGATTCAGTCGGCGTGCGCGCCGGCGAGATCGACGCCTTCGCGGTGGCCGTGATGGACGAGATCGGCATCGACATCAGCCGGCACCGCTCGAAGGCCTTCGAGGAGCTCGAGGACACCTATTTCGATCTCGTCGTCTCGCTTTCGCCGGAGGCGCAGCACAAGGCGGCCGAGATGACGCGGACGATGGCGGCCGAGGTGGAATACTGGAAGACGATGGATCCCTCCTACGTGCACGGCAATCGCGAGGTGCGGATCAAAGTCTATCGCGAGGTGCGGGACGAACTCTTGCAACGCATCAAGCTTCGCTTCGAAGCGGTGGTCGCGCCGCAAGCGTGAGTCTTAAGCAAAAAGCCCAAGAAATTCCTTGACTTGTGGGGTCTCGCGGCAGATTCATCGGGGACCCTGAACGGAACGTAAAGAGCGCCATGGCGAAAGAAGAACTCCTGGAGTTCACCGGCACGGTGATGGAATTGCTCCCCAACGCGATGTTTCGCGTGAAGCTGGAGAACGACCACGAAGTGCTGGCCCATACGGCCGGAAAGATGCGCAAGCACCGCATCCGCGTGCTGGCCGGCGACAAGGTCATCGTCGAAATGACGCCGTACGATCTGACGAAAGGGCGGATCACCTTCCGCTTCAAATAGTCCGCTTTAAAATGTCGGCCCGTTCCCCGCTCGTGCTTGCGTCTGCCTCACCAAGACGACTTGAACTTCTTGTCGCGGCGGGCCTTGCCCCCGACACGGTCGATCCGCCCAAAATCGATGAAACGAGAGGCGCGGGTGAGAAACCGCACCAGCTTGCCAAACGGCTTGCCGAAGCAAAGGCGGCCGCCGTCGCCGCCCGCAACAAGGATGCCTTCGTGCTGGCGGCGGACACCGTCGTCGCCCTTGGCCGCCGCGTGTTGCTTAAAGCGCGGGACGAAGGCGAGGCGGAACGCGGTTTACGCCTTCTTTCCGGACGAAGCCACCGGGTCCATGGCGGCATTTGCGTGATCGCGCCGGGTGGCGGCCCAGGTGGCGGGATCGCGAGCCGTCTGGTGACGACGCGGGTCACCTTCAAGCGGCTCACCGGTCCTGAGATCAAGGCCTATCTCGAAACGCGCGAATGGGAAGGCAAGGCCGGCGGCTATGCCATTCAAGGCCATGCCGGACGCTTCGTGCGCAGCTTGCAAGGCTCCTACACGAACGTCATCGGGCTTTCCATCTGCGAGACGGCGCTGCTGCTGGAAGGTTTAGGCTATGGGGGCGGTTATGGCGGCGCGTAAAGCAAAATCTGCTTGTCCGATCTGCGGCAAGCCTCAAAGCACGGCCACCCGCCCGTTTTGCTCGAAGCGTTGCGCCGACCGCGATCTTGGCAAATGGTTGAACGGGGACTACCGGATCCCGACCGAGGAACGCTCCGATACGATGCCGGGCCCGGAAGATAAGGATGCAGATGAAGGGGGTTAAGGGTGGGTGGCTGGACAGGGCCGTCCTTTTTGCCTATGAAAACCGCCGGAAACGCGCGATCTGCCCAGGTAGCTCAGTTGGTAGAGCAGCGGACTGAAAATCCGCGTGTCGGTGGTTCAATTCCGCCCCTGGGCACCAGTTTTTTAATGCGCTCGATGGAATTGCCTTAGCCCCCGTTGTTCGGGGTAGCGCCGGCCACGCGCTCGGTGCGATCTCGGCACCGGCCATCGGGCTCGCAAATCGATTGTGGCTCGCTTACTCGGCTGGTGGTTTCCAGTCTTCCAGGCCGTGCAGCACACGAACGACCGGCACGACACCCTCTTCAAACGTGCGCAGGGGCACGAATTTCAAGTCGTTCCAACTGGCGACGCCGAGCTCGATGGCAAACTCTTCCAGATTATGTGGCTCGTTGGTCTCGACGGCCCAGAGGAAAGTGTGTTCGAGACCCGAATGGTATCGGTCCAAGAAACGCGTGACTCCATACTTCTCCATCAACGGTTTGAGGTCCATCGCGTTGAGCGCGATCACCGCCTTCGCCGTCTCGCGATTGTTGACTGGGCAGTCGTGCAAATTGTGCGCGCCGTAGATACCCCACAAAGTTGGTTCCGCCGAGGCGCTTCCAGCGAAGAACGGAACCGATGCGATAAGCAACGCATAGACGAAATGCTTCGGCTTCATGGCTGGTCTCCAAGTAACGCTAACGGATGCGGATAGGCAGATGGAAAGTATAAAACCCCTGCTTTCGGACGTTCAAGTGTGCAAGGGCCGCCCCGGCGTATCGGCGGTTCAATTCCGCCCCTGGGCACCAGTTTTTGACTGCTATCGTATGGGAATCTAAGAAATGGAGTATGCACTCTGGGCGGGGTGGGATTATCGAATTGCCAGGATGAACGCCGCTGCGGCGGCAAGCGAGGCGACCGTTCGAAGGTGATTCCATGTCGTCCACGTGGAGAGATACCGGGTCCACGTTTCGGCACCCTCTTTACTGTCCGGTTCCACAGCGGCCAGTGCATGGTTGAGCGGGACGTTGAACACGATGGTCACCAGGATACAGCCGATCACGTAAAGCAGGCTGCCGGCGACCAGATAGGTCGACCCAGCCGCACCCCAGTCAAGGATTCCAAATAGGGCAAGCACTATCGAGCCCAGCGCCGTTCCGAAAAACACGGCAAAGAACCAGGGGTTGAGTACCGTCACGTTAATGGACTGCATTGCCGCGATCCCTTGTTCGGGGTGTAGGCGGCTGAGAGCTTTCATGATGAAGGTTGAGAAGGCGAAGAAGATACCGGCAACCAAGGCGGCACCCAACGCCGTCGAAACGGCGACTACGCTGATCAGTTCGCTAGCCATTAGCGGTTCAATTCCGCCCCTGGGCACCAGTTTTTTCAATCACAGCGCCGGGTCAATCAAAGCGCCAAGCTGGCGTCGTTAGGATTTTTTCTTCTTGGCGGCGGCTTTCTTGGCGGCGGCTTTCTTGGCGGCCGTTTTCTTGGCGGCCGTTTTCTTGGCGGCCGTTTTCTTGGCGGCCGCCTTCTCGGCCTCGGCCTTCTCGGCGGCCTTCTTGTCGACCGCCTCCTTGGCCAAGCGAGCCGCCCGCTGCTTCGCCACGCGTTCCGCCATCTCAGCCCGCGCTTTTTCCTTTTCCTTCAGGGCCTGCTTGCCCTTCTTCTGGGTTGCGGCGAATTGTTCCTCGGCCCTCGATTTTGCTGACTTCAACATTTCGGACATCCTCTGCTTCAGCTTGAGGCGCGCGGTCGGAAATTTTCGTCGCCAAGCGCGGGCCGGGACGCGGGCGGGACCGCCCGCTAGGCTTATGCGTAAACTCTGCGATGGCACGGCGCGGCGCGCCGTTTAACGTATTTGTGCGTCGTAGGTCGTGTTGTCGAAGGAAGGCCGTGCGGATCGGTCCGCTCATCTCCTTCCGTCTGCGAGGCGATCGCTCAAGGATCGCATCACCAAGGCTAAGCGGCGGCCGCCCCCAACCGGAGTCGGAGGCGGCGCCATGCCCGGTTATTCGACGACGGACAGGTTCTCGGCGGAAGATTTGCCGTTCTGTCCGGGCTGAAGCTCGTAGGAGACCTTCTGCCCTTCGCTGAGCGACGTCAGTCCGGCGCGTTCGACGGCCGAAATGTGAACGAAAGCGTCTTTTGAACCGTCATCCGGCTCGATGAATCCAAAACCCTTGGCCGGGTTGAACCATTTTACAGTACCAGTAGCCATAGTTATTTCCTCTAACAAGTGTCTTACATGTGTCCTGATTCCGCGCCCCACACCATGTGGCGACGCGGTCGATTTAACGCTTACATTGTCAGGGGATAACTAAGCTAATCGGCGTACCGGTTATTTAGATCTCACTAAACAAATGCAACACGTATTTGGAAGTATGTGGAGAATAGCACACAAAAGTCAATGATTCGTAAAGCCCAGTGGGACGCCAAAAAGCCGTTAACCGTTGCTCGGCGGGTAATTCCGGGCTTCTTAAGCCTTTACGATTAATCGGCCTTGGCGGCGAGGTATTCCGCCAGCGCCACCGCCTGGTTGTGGTCGGCATCGCGCGCCGAATACAGAAGCGTGACCGTGCGCTTGTGGCTAAGCGTGCGGATCTCGGCCACCAGGTCCTGGCGCTTGTCCAGTTCGGCGGCATAGCGCCGCTTGAACGCCTGCCAGCGCGCGGCGTCGTGACCGAACCAACCTCGAAGCTTCGCACTCGGGCCGATCTCCTTCATCCACGCATCGAGTGCGGCACGCTCCTTGGAAACGTCGCGCGGCCACAGCCGGTCGACGAGCAACCGGTACCCATCCGCCGGCTCCGGTGGATCAAAAATTCGTTTAACGCGAATCTTCCCCAAGCGTGGTTTGACCTTCTAAGCGTGCGATCCCTGATTAGGGTTTCGCGGCGCGGAGAACCGGGTAGAACTGCGTAAATACGAAGTCTTCGGCGGCACTTGCCTCGTGGCAGGCGTTGCACGCATCGGCCGGTTGCCGCTTGGCTGTCGCGTTATAGGGCTGGGGCTGGTGGCCGAACGTGTAATAGGCCCAATTACCGGGCTCGTCCGGGTAGAGCGCCTTGCTCTTTATGGTGATCTCCAAGCCCGAATACTCGCCCATGAAACAGCCGGTGCCGCTGACCTCGTTCGTCGAGCCATTCTCGTTGGCGTCTTCCGTCGCTCTCACGAAGGTGAGTTCCTTGGCGATGACCGTGCCTTCGCGAAACTCGCCGGTCTTCTTGTAATGCGCGTAACTCTCCGGATCGATGTAGACGATATGGAACTCCGGGAACGGCGCCGCTCCGTCGTTGAGCCCGTTCGGAGTAACCGGCGTGCCGATGAACACCCAGTTTCACCAAACCGGGCCTTCGGGCAACTACAATTCTCCGGCCGCGTTGAATTTGGGTGTGTAGGCGATCTCGCCCGCGTGAAGCGGGGCATGGCCGAAGAGCGCGATTGCCGCGGCAATCCCGATCCCGGCAAGACCGGTGGTAAGAGACCGTTGCGTGAATTTCACCTTTGTCCCCCCTCTTACTCTTCTTTACGTTTCACGATCGATTGTTCCACCCGCCAGATGGAAAGAAAACCATAGCTTTTGTACGGTTTTGCCCGGCCTGCGCTTGAGCGCCCGCTTCTTGGGAGATGGGTTTGTGCCGAAGCGTAAGGTTGCCTCGCCTAGGGTGTGGTGCAATATACGAGGCATGCTTCTGGCTTGTGGCATTGGAGGCAGGCGACGAATCACTTCCTTGCAATGACGATGGCCGTAGCAGCCGTGGGATGGCTCGCGATCGCACCCGCTTCGGCCGGGGATCTCTCCGACTTTTCGCCCTACGTCCGGGCCGACGGCTTGATCTCGCTGCCCGACGATTTTCGGTCTTGGCGCTATCTGGGTACCTGGTCGGTGGCCGGCGACGATCCCCAAGGGCGCGCGTCCGGCTTCCACAATGTCTAACCCAGCCGAAGGCAGTGGACGCCTACCGCGAGACCGGAGCGTTTCCAGATGGCACGGTGATCGTTAAGGAGCTGTTTGGAACCGCCACTGAGGACATGACGGCCGGCCGAGTCAGTCATGCGCACGCGGTCGAGGGCTGGTTCGTGATGATCAAGGACGCGAAAGGCCGGTTCCCGGACCATGGTCTTTGGGGAGACGGTTGGGGCTGGGCCTTGTTCAAGGCCGATGACCCGTCCACCACGGTCACCAAGGACTACAAGGCCGAATGCATCGGCTGCCACCTTCCGGCCGAGGCGACCGACTGGATCTATATAAACGGATACCCCGACCTCCAGGAACACGGGAGGTGAACATGGAAAAGCCCAAAATCGTATCCCCTGCGGCGTGGATCGAGGCCCGAAAGGCGTTCCTCGTAAAGGAGAAGGAATTTACGAAGGTACGCGATGCGCTAAGCAAGGCGCGTCAGGCGCTTCCTTGGGAACGGGTCGAAAAAGATTATGTTTTCGACGGGCCGAACGGCAAGGAGACGCTTTCCGATCTGTTCGAGGAACGCCACCAGCTCATCGTCTACCACTTCATGTTCGGCCCCGACTGGGACGAGGGGTGCCCGAGCTGCTCGTATCTGGCGGACCACTTCAACCCGGCGATCCCCCATCTGAATCAGCGCGACGTGACGATGATCGCCGTTTCCAGGGCGCCGCTGGAAAAGCTCGAAGCCTTCAAGAAACGGATGGGATGGACGTTCAAGTGGGTCTCATCGATGGGCAACGATTTCAATCAAGATTACAACGTGTCGTTCACCGAAGACGAGTTGGAGCAAGGCGAGACCACCTACAATTATAAGAAGCAAACTTTCCCCAGCACCGAGGCGCCGGGCGTCAGCGTTTTTTGCAAAGGCGAGAATGGAGACGTCCTTCACGCCTACTCATCGTTTGGGCGGGGCCTCGACATGTTCATCACCGCCTACCACTATCTCGATATCGTGCCCATGGGACGCGATGAGGAAAGCCTCGATTACACAATGGCGTGGCTTCGGCTCCACGACAAATACGGCGAGTAGCCGCGAAGCCTGGCCTAAACCTACACGCGGCCCTGTTTCTCGAAATATTGCTGGTGATAGTCTTCGGCCAGCCAGAAGGTCGAAGCGGGCGTAAGCTCGGTGACGATCGCACGCTCGTAGCGGCCTGACCTTTCGAGCCTTGCCTTCGAGGCCTTGGCCGCCGCCTCCTGTTCCGGGGTTGTGTAAAAAATCGCCGAGCGGTACTGGACGCCCCGATCGGAACCCTGGCGGTTCAGGCTGGTCGGATCGTGGGCCTTCCAGAAGACGTCGAGGAGTTTCTCGTAAGCAATCTTTTCAGGCTCGAAGGTCACCACCACCGCCTCGGCGTGGCCGGTATCACCCTTGCAGACCTCGCGGTAGGTCGGATCTCGGGTCACCCCGCCCGTATAGCCGACGGCGCTCGCCGTCACCCCTTCGAGCTTTCGAAACGTCGCCTCGACGCCCCAGAAGCAGCCCGCCGCAAAGATCGCCTTCGCCATCACCCCTCGACCCCTTCGTCTTGGGCACTATAGCCGATGGCGCCCTTCCCTGCACCTGGCCGGCGGCGTCGGGCTTTAAGGGGCGGGTGCACCTTTTTTATATGGGTCCGCCAGCAGATGCTCCGCCCATGGCCCGGCCGACATCCGGATCGTCAATTCCTTGATGTGATCGTTCCACCATTGCCGCATGCCGCCGACGTCGTCCTGCTCCAGCGTCATCGCCCGCCATTGCCGGTCATGGGCGAAGGTCAGCATGTCGAGGGGAAAGCCCACCGCGGCCGTGCTGACCCGGGTGGAATCGAAGGAAAGGTAAGCGATTTGTAGTGCCAGCATGAGCGGCGTGTCGAAGCTAAGCGTGCGGTCGAGGATCGCCTTGCCGTAAGCCGTGGCGCCGATCGCGATGTAGGGCGTGCGCTTCGTCACCTCGATCCAGTTGCCCTCCGGGTAAACCAGAAACAGGGTTGGTTGCGCATCGTCCGTCATCTGCCCGGCGATGATCGTATGAAGATCGAAGGAAAGCGCCGATGCCTTGAGCGCGTCGCCGTCTTCTTCCGCCGCGCGTCTTAAGCCCTGCGCATAGATCGCGAGCACCGCGTGCATGTCGGCGGCGGTCTCGTCGCAGAATGCCTGCTCGAAATAGGCAATCGTCTTGTCGCGCAGCGAACGCAAACCGGACGTCATGACGCAGACCTGCCGGCCGGCGGGCCCGTGGAGGGACGCCTTGCGCGCGATGGAGACTTCGTCGCCCGACGTCACGCGGCCATCGGCCAGACAGATGAGGCCCTCGCACGTCGCAATTCCCAAACAATAGGTCATCGAAGGCTCACACCCGCGGCAGAGTAAAGGGGCATCCGGACGCGCCAGGAAAGCAAAAAAACGCCGCCGGTGCAGCGGCGCGAACGCGTGAATGCCCCTTAGGGAAAAGGCATCCGCTTAAGTCTTCATCCAGACGTTTCTGTTCTCGGTCGCGGGAAAGCGTCGCCGCTTATCCTAAGGTCGGCCCCTGCCGCTCTGGTTTCCGCCGCGAAGCCTATTCCTGCTGCTGCTGGGGCTGCTGCTGCTGGGGCTGCTGGAGTTGCCGTTGCTGCTGTTGCTGTGGATTGCTGCTGGCTGACATTTCCATGGTCCCTGGAGAGGGAGTTTAAGAACGTGTCCCCGTACTTGAAGGCGACGCCGTGTGTGCGGAGTTTGCCAAACCGAATGGACAAGCGCCCCGATCCGCCCACGACAAGCTCACAAGCCCTCTCCGTGCCTGCGAGTTGTTTTGTGGGGCCTACTCACAACGGTAGGTTGCATTCATTAATGAATTGTTAACCAGACCGGAACTTTGAAAGGGACTCTGCCCAACGGCTGACGACCATCGTCTGCGGCCTTTGACCGAAGCGCGGATCCCACCCCAAGGGGATCTTGACCCCTGGTTTTAACTTGGCGAAGGGACCGGCACACCTCAGTCGCCGTAGAGCGGTGCCTCGGGCTTAAATCCCCGCCATGCGAACCAATAAGCAATGTGACCCGCCAGGCGCTCAAGCCGTTGTCCCCGAGGCCCGACCAACGCATCCTCCTCCACCTTCCAGGTTTCGCCGTCGGCGATGACGCGGTCCGGCTGGTCCGCGACTGCCGCAAAGTCGCGGTCGTCGGCGCCGTAAGCGCGGACGGTCCGGGTGGCGGCGTCGCCGATCAACACGACGTCGAGCGGGCCCACGGAATCGTTGATCACCGTGGCATCTTCGAAGGCGGTCAACGGCCATGCTTTTTCGTGGCCGCCGGCACGCAGGGCGAAGACATAGTCTTTGGGCTGCAACCGCTTGTCCGGGACGAGGGCAGGGAACATCGGATCGGGGCTGTCGAAGTACGCGCCGTAGGGGCGTCCGGGCGTGTAGTCGCGGTCGTATCCGGTGTCCAGCGACAGGACCTTGGTCTTTGGGTGGCGTCGCCACCAGTCCTTCCAGTTGGTGATCGCCACCGGCCGCACCTTGAGCTCGATCCCGGAGCCGGTGAGGGGGCCGACGACCGGACGGCCCGTGAACTGGTTCCAGAGCGAATGGGTCTGGTCGTCGTACATCAACTTGTTCGACCGGTAGAGGAAGCCCGACGATCCGAAGATGAAGGGTTCCGCCCGGGTAGGAAGAAGGGTCTCGTAGAGGATGCCGGAGCCACAGAGCGTGCAATAGGCACGCGCCACGGGCACGCGCCAACCACGTCGTTGAACATTTCGTGCCAGTCGAGGATACGCAAGGGATAGGCACGGGCGTCGCCGTTGATCTCGACACCGAAGACCAACTCGTCGTCGTCTAAGTATCCGGCCTCCGCCGCGCCGGTATGGGTGAGGTTGATCAAGGTCGGGATCCCATCCTTGCGGACACCGCTCCAGACGATTTCTTCGAGACGTATGTCGTGCTTGATGCCGGGTCTGAGAAAGAGGCGGAAGTTCTCATCGATGGTGGCCATGACCTCGGCCTTGAACGCATCGAAGCCGGCGAAGGGCTCGATCTCGGGATGGGCCTCCTGCCACAACATCCAGTCGGGCCACTTCGTGCCGGACCGTTCGCCGACCAGTGCTTCCAGGGTTGCGTTGATGGCCTCTTCGTCGGGAACGAAACGCAGGGCCTGGATCAAGGCGGGCACCACGTCCGTCTTGCCCCGTTGCTTGAGCGCCTCGAGCGCCTCATTACGAAGGCGTGGGGTGGCTGTAAACAACTGGCCTAGCAGTTCTTGAACCGCCTCAGGCGGCTCGCTTGGCTGCGTCCTGTCCTGGGCAAGGAGGAAGACGGGGAGGAACAGAAGGAAGAGTCCAAGCGCCGCCGGGAGGATCCGAACCATCGTTGCGTCTCCTTATTCCCCGGAATAATTGGGGACGCGACGGCGTTCTGTAAATCCACGATGTTTCACGATTCTGTTAGAAATTCGGCGACGAGCCACCTGTCAGCGCCAAAAATTCCCCGTTAACAGGGAATTTAGCAGAAGGGAGTTTGCCGCTTATCTCGCTTCTTACACGGGGTGGCATCTTCCAAAAAAAACGGCAGGGATAAACCCTGCCGTTTAGCTAGAGACGTTAGCTCAGTTCTTGGGGAGTCTTATGGGAAATCTCGCGCCAATTCTCATCGGCCTTTTCGATGTTACCGGGGATGTCCTTTTTTCAAGTCTGTTGGATCTGCTTGTTGAGGTTTAGATAGAGTGCGCCGTCAACAATCTTCCAAAGATGTGGATCGCCATCGAACTTGGCGCCAACCGACACGCCATAGGCGCAGTAGCCGCCGTAGAGGGGGGCATATTTTTCAGGGTTGCCCTTGAACGTATCCAGGTGCGCCTGGCTCGAGAAACGGTAGGTGGCGTCGTTATGGGCGACGGAATATTGTGCGTCGCCGACCGTGGGCTGGCCTTGCGTGAAGTAGGCGACCACATCGTAACCGTGAATCGCCAGGCCAGGGCCCTTTAAGGTCAAGCCGTTGGAGATGTTCGTATCGGGACCGGCCATGGCAGCGGTTGCAACAAAAAGACCGACAATTAATGTCAAGGTGGCGGTGAGCTTGCGAACGATCGTCATGTCAATTTTCCTTCCGAGTAAATGGCCGAGTAAATGGCCGAGTAAATGGCCGAGTAAATGGATCGAGAAAATGGATCGAGAAAATGAATCAAACGTGACGGCAACTTGGCGCGCTCCACCGATGCAGGGGAGTTTCTCACGGCAAGTAACGTAGCTAGAACGATCTGTCTACCCTCGCCCATAAGAAGAAAAAATGAATGAAATTAATTAGTTATGGCGATGTAACGGTTACATCTGGATATGGCGTATAATCACCCCAAAAAGCAACCGAAAGCGGTCAATCGGGGGGGGGATAACCCGAATGAGCGACCCAAAACGCGATCCAATCGGGGATGGAACGCCATCGCGTGATCCCCCGGCGGGCGAAATCAGGGCGCAGATGCGCCGAATTTTGTCGGCACCTGAGTTCGCTCAATCGCACCAGCTGCAGAAATTCTTACAATTTGTCGTCGAGGAGACGCTTGCCGGCCAAATGGACGGGCTTAAGGAATACACGATCGCTTTAGAGGTGTTCGAGCGCGACTCTTCGTTTGATCCGCAGTTGAGTTCGGTGGTGCCGGTCGAGGCGAGCCGGTTGCGGGCAAAGCTTAAGCAATATTATGCGGATGCAGGCCGCGACGACCCTGTCCATATCGTTCTTCCAACCGGCAATTACGTGCCGATTTTCAGTAGACCCGAGCCGGATGGCGCGTCGAAGAGCGATCCATTAACGACCCGGGGAAGAACAAGCATTGCCCCGGCGCGAATCGCCATGATCGCGGTTGGGCTTGTTCTATTGATTGGCGCTTCGGCTTTCTTCCTGTTCGATGGTCGCTCGCTTGACCCACGTAAAGATCGTTCTTCGACAACGGCTCAAACGGCACAAGAGTACTCCGTTGCCGTGTTGCCGCTTCGTAATCTCTTGGGCAAACCGGAATTGGATTATTTTAGCGACAGCATGACCAGTGTGCTGATCACTAGCTTGGCGACGCAACGGAAGGTCCGCGTCATTTTGCTCACCTCTGCGATGGCCTACAAAAATGTGAATAGACCGATCGCAACCATCGCCCGTGAGCTGAACGTGGAGCATGTCGTTGAGGGTGCGATGTTTCAAGTCGGCGAGCGCATTCGAATCTCTTTGCAACTCATCGAGACGGCAACGAGCCGGCATATCTGGGCCGAGAATTATGTCCGGGATAAGGCCGAGGTGCTCACGATCCAAGACGACGTTGTCCGGCACATCGTGGCCAAGCTTTCAGGAAAAGCCGCCACAGAGCCAGGCGTTGGCCAAAAAAGTGCTTTGTTGGCGAATTCAGCGGCGTAGGAAGCGTTTCTAAAGGGACTCTACTTTCGCAACAAGCTGACCGAAGAGGGATATAGAAAAGGCATCGATTATTTTAAGCAAGCCATCAAGCAGGATCCGGAATATGCGCCGGCCTATTCGGGCATGGTCGCATGCCATTGTCTTCTTGGTGGTCACGGCTTCGAGCTGATTAAACCCAGCAAGGCATTGCCGGCGGCAAAAAAAGCGGTGCTCGAAGCAATAAAATTGGGTGCTTCTCTTGCCGAGCCCCATGCCTTCCTTGGCATTATCCGCCTCAAGTATGAGTAGGATTGGCCCGGCGCGGAGAAGGCTTTTAAGCGCGCGATTCAACTCAATCCCAGTTATGCACAGGCCCGGCTGTTCTACAGCTTTTTTCTGGAAGCGATGGGGCGCCAGGAAGAGGCAATCCGTGAGGCCGAGCTGGCCAAGAACATCGATCCCCTGTCTCTGGCGGCGAACGTGAATCTGGGTTAGCAATATATGCGAGGGGGCCAGCTCGAGCGCGCCCGGAAATTGTACGAGAACGTTGCCGAGTTGGACCCAAATTTCTGGGGTGTTCATTGGGGGTTCGGTCACTATTACCGGAGAAAAGGCGCCTATGATGAGGCCATCGCAGCGTTTCAAAAAGCGGTGGAAGTAGGAGGCGGCCATGCGTTGCCCTTGACCCACCTCGGTTACACCTATGCCATCTCAGGAAAGGCGGAGGCGGCGCGCAAGGCGCTCGCTGAGCTGAAGGTGCTTGCCAAGAAAGGCTACGTTTCACCTTTTAACATGGCGACGATTCATGCGGGCTTGGGGGAAAAAGACGAGGCATTTGCATGGCTCGAGCAAGCCTACGAGGAGCGCTCCCGGTCCATGGCATGGCTCAAGGTAACCGAGGAGTGCGACTCGCTGCGTGCGGATCCCAGGTTCGAATCACTCCTCAAACGGATCGGCCTACCAGAATAAGAGCCCTTACTAGGATCAGACGAGGAGCGTGGCGTCGCCCCAGGCAATCAGAAGCAGGCCGCCGGCCTTGCCGATCGAATCGCCGTGCGGCCGGCCGTAGAAGAGATTCCAGGCGACCTTCCAGCCGGCTTGCGGATCGTCGAGCTTGACCTCGGGAAAAGGCGCGCCGGCCTGCCAGCCGGTGACCCGCTTCGTCGCCGCATCGAGGCGGACCGTGCCCCGGTTGGCGTTGGTGGCTGCGACCCATTTCGGATCCTTGGCGTGCGGCGTCGCGTGGGCCAAGGTGAGTTGAAGCCCCTTCTCGCGGATCTGCCAGTGAAGGACGTCGGGAAGAAGCTCGCGAAGGGGCGCGCCCTCGAAGCTCGCATCAAGGTGCTTCTCCACATTCGCCGCCGTGATCGTCGTCCCTTCCGGGATCGCACCGGCTTCAACTGCCGAAGGCGCGATGAGCAAAAGCGCAAAGGCCAGGAACGCGGCGGCGATGGATTGACGAACGCGGCCCTTCTTCTTCAGCCTCGCGGGCGCTTCGTCGTCTTCCGCTTCGTCGTCTTCCGCCGCTTCCTCGTCCACCTCGCTCGGCGTATGGCTCCAGATGTCGTAAGCGTTCAAGAGGAAGAGGAGCTCGTCATGCTCGCTTCGTGCTTTCTGCTTCTCGTCTGTTGAATTCGCTTTCATCACGCGTTCCTTTTTAAAAAAGGCCCCAAAGGCCGCTCGCGCTTGACGCCACGAACAACAAAAGGGACCAGGGGAAAACCACCACGACGCCAAGGGTGATGCGAAAGACGCGCTGCAATTTGCCGGGGTTCAAAGGCAGGCGTTGGGTGATTGTGGTTTGCATGGGTCTTGCCTGTTCTCGCTTCATATGAACCGATCGGTCCAATTAGGTCGAAAAAATCTCACTCCTTGACCGAAAGTTTGAAACCGCCCGTCGGCACCTCTGCTTCGAAGGAGGGCGCCTCGAAGGCAGGGGCTGGGCGCGGGCTTTTGCCGAACACCGCCTGGCCGATCAGGCTCTCGATGGTGAGCGGCGTTTCCGTGAATTCGATTTCGCCACCGGCCGCGATCGCTTCCGGCTCCGCGCCCGGGATGAGCCCCACGTATTTCGTGCCCAGGATCCCGGCGCTCCTGACCTCGGCCACCGTATCGAGAGGCAGCCTCACGTCCTGGGCGATCTTGAGACGAACCAGCACATCGAAGCGTTCCGTATCCAGCTTCGTGCTCGTTACCTTGCCGATCTTGACGCCGCCGATGCGCACCTCGTCGCCGGCGCTCAAACCATCGACGTTTTCGAAACGCGCGTTTACCTGGTAACCGGGCGAGGACAGAAGACTCGCAACCGTGACGCCGGCGGCGACGACGACGAAGGCGATGGCGAGCCAGGCGAAGGGCCGCTTCACAAGACGATGCCACCGCCCTTTGGGTGCAATCGCCGCCTCCACTTCGTGCGCATCCATCTCCGTCTCGACGCAGACCAGCCTCGGCCCCGTCGCCGCTTGGGTCGGGCTTTCGATTGGGCTCCGTTGCGCTTCCATGGGTCGTTCCTTTCTTTCGTAATCTGGTCTTTCGTAGTCTGGACCGATCGGTCCGATTTATCCAAAAAACACGCCGCTGCGCTGCGACCTGAATTCTTGACGAGCATAGGTATATCGGACCAATTAGTCCATAAAAAAATCAAAAAAAGTTCTTCTTTTAAATTAATGCCTTAACTCATAGGCCCGGAGGAAAAAGGCGACCGCCTGATCGACGGCGTCCTTCTTTTCCGCCTCCGTCGCCTCCTCGCCGATGCCGAGGATAAGGCGCAGATGCACGCCCGATTTCGCGAGGTCGAGGAACTGTATGGCGGCGCGCTCCGCATCGGGCACGGTGAGCGTGCCTTTGCGGTGCTGCTCCTTCAGGTAAGCGGCGATGACGCCGACGAGCCGTTTCGGGCCCGTCGCGTAGAAGCTCGCACCCAGTTCCGGGAAGCGGGCGCTCTCGCCGACGACGATCCGGAAAAGTGCGACGCCGTTGGGCGACGTCACCAGGTTCACGAACTTGTCCCCGAACATCCCGAGGACCTGTTCGGGCGAGCCCTCCGGGGTCTCGGTCGGCAGCGCGCGGTCGCCGAGCAGGTCGCACATCGCCGTCATGACGCCGGCGAACAGCGACTCCTTGTTGGCGAAGTGGCTGTAGACGGTGCGCTTCGAGACGTTCGCGTCCCGCGCGATGGCGTCCATCGTCACGGCGCCGTAGCCATATTCCAAGAACAGCCGGCAGCCGGCGTTGAGGATCGCCTCCCGCTTCGGGCTGGGGGCGTCGTCCGGATCGAGGGGATCGAGGGGGTGGACGGGTTCCGCCATTCTGTGCTCCAAAAGTCCCCAGGGCCAAAAATTCCCAAGGAAGGAATAAACACTACACCGTGTAGTTTACCCTTGACAGGGGGTTTGACCGGACTAAACTACACCGTCTAGTTTACACCCGACCAGCGGCCCTTGTCCAGGCCTTGGTCCAGGCCTTGCCGGGCCGGCGGGATGGTCAAGAAGATCCGAAACCGGGAGGGGCGCAACGACATGTTCGCAAGGCTTGGCATCACGGTCACCGGCTACACGGAGTGGGTGCTGCGCTGGCGCTGGGCGGTCATGGCGCTCACCCTGCTGGCGGCGGTCGGCATCGCAAGCGGTGCCCGCCACCTTGGCTTCTCGACCGACTACCGGGTGTTCTTCAGCAAGGAAAATCCCCAGCTCGTGGCTTTCGAAGAGCTTCAGGATGTCTATACGAAGGATGGAAGATCCCTTACGCGACCCGCGTCGATTCGCTCGCGAATTTCCAGCACAGCTACGCCGAAGGCGACGACCTTACCGTCGAGGACCTGGTACGCCACCCAGACGCGCTCTCGGCGGCGGATTTGGAGCGCGTGCGCGATGTTGCGCTCGCCGAGCTGCTGCTGATTAACCGGCTGATCGCGCCGGATGCGCGCACGACGGCCGTCAACGTCAATCTGACGTTGCCGCAAAAAAATGCCGAGGAAGTGCCAAAGGCGATGGCCGCCGCCCATGCGCTGGCCGATCGCGTGCGGGCCGAACACCCGGACATCAAGATCGCCATCACCGGGCCCTCGGCGCTCAACAACGCCTTCACGGAGGCCAGCCTGAACGACCTGACCAAGCTGGTGCCGCTGATGTATGGCGTATTTGCTGCTTGGCATGTTGGTGCTGCTGCGTTCCGTGAGCGGCACCTTCGCGACGCTTCTCGTGATCGGCCTATCCGCTTCGACCGCCATGGGGATTGCCGGCTGGTTGGGAATCCAATTAACCCCGCCTTCCGTTTCGGCACCGACGATTATCCTAACCTTGGCGATCGCCGACAGCGTTCATGTCCTGGTCACGATGGGCCAGCAAATGGCGAAGGGGGCGACGAAGCGCGAAGCGATCCTGGAGAGCATGCGGATCAATTTCCACCCGGTGTTCCTGACCAGCCTGACGACGGCCATCGGCTTCTTCAGCCTGAACTTCTCCGACGCGCCCCCTTTCCGCGACCTCGGCAACATCACCGCGTTTGGCGTCATCGCCGCCTGGGTCTATTCGGTCCTGTTCCTGTCGGCGCTGATGTCCGTCCTGCCGCCCCAACTGATCAGGCGCCGGGCCACCAGCGCGGATTTGATGGAGAAGCTCGCGAATTTTGTCATCCGCAGGCGCTATCCGTTCCTGTGGGGAGTGAGCGCCTTCGTGCTTGCGATGGGCGCCCTGATCCCGCGGATCGAACTGAACGATCAGTTCGTCAACTACTTCGATCCGGTCATTCCGTTCCGCGCCGACACCGATTTCGCGATGGAGAATCTCTCCGGCATTTATCAAGTCCAATATTCGCTTCCCGCCGGAGAAAGCGGCGGCATCAACGAGCCGGCCTACCTTCAAGAGATGGACAATTTTGCGAACTGGCTTCGATCCCGGCCGGAAGTCGTGCATGTGCAAAGCTATACCGACATCGTGCGCCGGCTGAACATGAACATGCATGGCGACGATCCGGCCTGGTACAAACTGCCGGATATCCGCGAGCTTGCGGCGCAATATTTATTGCTGTTCGAAATGTCGCTTCCTTACGGGCTGGATATCAACAACCAGATCAATGTCGACAAGTCTTCCGTGCGTGTGATTGCGACGCTGAAAAACATCACGACACGGGAATCGCGCATCTTGAAGGCCAATTCGGAAGACTGGCTTGAGAAGAACATGTCGACAGCCGCCGATATCGAGGGAAGCGGTCCCTTCGTCATGTTCGCCTACATCTCCGAGCGCAACATCAAAGCTATGTTGACGGGAACGACGCTGGCCTTCGTGTTGATTTCGCTGTCGCTGATCATCGCGCTTCGCCACATTCGGCTCGGTCTATTAAGTCTGATTCCAAACCTGATCCCCGCGGTGATCACCTTCGGGATCTGGGCGCTTGTGGTGGGTGAGATGGGCTTAGCTGCTTCCGTCGTGGTGGCGACGAGCCTTGGCATCATCGTCGACGATACCGTGCATTTCCTTTCGAAATACCTCCGCGCCAGGCGCGAGCAGGGGTTGGATTCGGCGGACGCCGTTCGCTATGCTTTTGCGACGGTCGGAACGGCGCTTGTGATCACCTCGATCATTCTGGTTGCCGGCTTCGGTGTGCTGGCGTTTTCCGCCTTCGAGCTCAATCAAAGCTTAGGCCTCTTGACGGCCATGTCGATCGCGGCCGCCCTGTTTGCGGATTTCACCTTGTTGCCGGCATTGCTTGTCGTTCTTTCACGAGGAAAACCGCCGGAGGAGACGGACCATGTCCAGGACGTCGTCACGAAGCCAGCGAATTAGGAAAGCTGCCGGGCGGGGATTCGCCGCCGTTGGCTTCGCTGCCGGGCTTGTCCTTTGGGTGGGAACGGCGTTGGCCGAAACGCCGGAGGAAAAAGGTCTCGCCATCGCCGAGGAGATCGATCGCCGCGATCTCGGCTGGAACGACAGCGAGGTCGAATTGAACATGGTTCTTACCAACCGCAATGGGGAATCCAGCACCCGCGATTTGCGAATCCAGACGCTTGAGGTTTCGGATACCGGCCTCGGCGACAAGAGCCTGACCGTGTTCGATAAACCCCGCGACATCGAAGGCACGGCGTTCCTGTCCCATACGAAGATTCTCGATCCAGACGATCAATGGCTCTATCTGCCGGCCATCAAGCGCGTGAAGCGCATCTCGTCCGTCAACAAATCCGGTCCCTTCGTCGGCAGCGAGTTCGCCTACGAGGACATCTCGTCTCAGGAGGTCGCAAAATACACATACAAACGGCTTCGGGACGAGGCCTGCGGCGAACTTCAGTGCTTCGTCGTCGAACGCCATCCGGTCTATGAATATTCCGGCTATACGAGCCAAACGGTCTGGGTTGATCAGGACGAGTACCGCGTGATGAAGGTCGAATATTATGATCGCAAGAACGAGCTGTTGAAAGTGCTCGTTCAAACGGAGTACCACCACTATCTGGATCAATACTGGCGACCCCATCGCATGCACATGGACAACGTGCAGACCGGGAAGGCGACAACGCTTAAGTTTAAGAACTACAATTTCCGCCTCGGCGTGGATGAAAGTGATTTCACGCCCAGTCGTTTGAAACGGGCCCGTTGACGAAAGCGCGCACTCTTTTTTTCGTCCTTCTTGTTTTCGCGCAGCTTCCCGTCGCTGCGAACGGCGCGGCTGCCGGTGAGTTTGAACTTTCCGGCTTCGTCGCATTCGAGACGCGGTACTTTCCGAACCGGGCGCTCTTTCCCGAACAGGGCAATGCGGAAATCTCTCCCTCCGTGGTTGCGGAGCCGGAAGTCGTCTATGAGTGGAGCCGGCGCAAGGACCGCCTGACCTTCGTTCCCTTCGCGCGGTTCGACGCCGACGACGACCGCCGCACCCACGCCGATATCCGCGAGGCGAACTGGCTGCATGTGGGCAAGGGCTGGGACCTGGTCATAGGCTTCGACCGCGTCTTCTGGGGGGTCACCGAATCGCGCCACTTGGTCGACATCATCAACCAGTTCGACGGGGTCGAGGACGTCGACAACGAGGACAAGCTTGGCCAGCCGATGGTGAACGTCCAGCTGCAGGAGGATTGGGGGACGATTTCCGCCTTCGTGCTGCCCGGTTTTCGCGAGCGCACCTTTCCGGACGACGATGCGCGCCTGCGCGGCCCGCTTCCGATCGACGACGACGATGCGACCTACGACTCGGCCGCCAAGGAGGCCCATGTCGACTTCGCGTTTCGCTGGTCCCACACGATCGAGGACTGGGACTTAGGCATTTCCCATTTTCATGGAACGAGTCGCGAGCCACGGCTGATCCTCACGCCGCGAACAAGCGGGCAAATCGTCTTCGTTCCCCATTACGATCAGATCGACCAGACCGGCCTCGACGTCCAGTTGACGATGGAGGCGTGGCTCTGGAAATTGGAGGCGATGACCCGAAGCGGCCATGGGAAACGGTTCTTTGCGACCGTCGCCGGTTTCGAATACACGCTCTATCAGATCTTCGAGATGGTCTACGATCTGGGCCTTCTCGCCGAATACCAATATGACGGCCGCGACAAGGCGGGCGCCCCGTTCACCGCCGCAGACGGCGACCTTTTTCTGGGAACGCGCCTGGCACTGAACGACGTTCAGAGCACGGAGGTACTGGCCGGCGCCACCATCGACCGGTCGTCCGAGGCCGTCTTCCTCTTCGTCGAGGCGGAGCGCCGGATCGGCGATCGCTACAAGATCGCACTCGAAGGCCGCTTCAGCTTCAACGAGAAGGACGACGTCCTGCTTTCCGGGATAAGCGAGGACGATTTCCTGACGCTTCGCCTGAGCCGCTTCTTCTAGGGGCCGAACGCCGCGTCTACCGCCCATCTCCGGGCATGTTTAAGGAATTTTTAAACTTTCGTCTTAGGCTCTTAACGGACCATTAACCCGTGTGGCGCCCGTATGGCGAAAGGCGCTTCGGCGGGGGCACAGGCTCGCCCGGTGAAGCAGAGGACGCATGGCAAGGAACAGTCTGGAAGATGCATGGGACGCCCAGGCGCTTAAGCTTGGCAAGCTCAACTTGCGTTTCACGAGTGATGAGACGGAGCGGCGCTACCGGATCATGCATATCCGCCAATCGCTTCCCATCATCTGGGTTTTCACCCTTGCCGGCCTATTCCTCTATGTCATCTTCGGCGTTCTCGATCTCTACATCGTCCCGGACAAGCTAACGGAGATCTGGATCATCCGTTACGGGATCGTCTGCCCGATTCTGATCGGGATCTTTTTCGTCACGCGTACGAAGCTTTTCCTGCGCATCTCGCAGCCTGTCCTGGCACTCGCAATGCTCGTCCCCGGGTTAGGCATCCTTGGCATGGTGGCCGTCGCAAACGCGCCGGGCAGTCACTTTTATTACGCCGGCCTCATTATCGTCATCATCTATTGCTCGTCCTTAAGCGTCTTTCGCTACGTGTATGCGGCGGCTATTTCCCTGACGTTGCTGGCGATTTACCAGGTCGTTGCGTTGGTCGTGAATCCGATTCCCACTGAGACGCTTATCAACAATGATTTTTTCCTGACCGTTTCCTTGGCCATCGGCGTTTTCACGAGCTACACGCAGGAACTCTATATCCGGCAGAACTTCATCAATACGCAGCTTCTCCTGAAGGAAAAAGACCGGACCGATCAGCTTCTGGAAGAGGCACGCGCCAGCAGCCGGGCGAAGACGGAATTCCTTGCCCTCATGAGCCATGAGCTGCGCACGCCCTTGAACGCCATTCTCGGCTTTTCCGAAGTGATCAAGCAGCAGATGTTCGGTCCGATCGGATCGAAGAAATATCTGACCTATATCGAGGACATCTACAACAGCGGCACGCACCTCTTAAGCCTGATTACGGATATCCTCGACCTTTCGAAGGCGGAAGCCGGCCGGCTCGCGCTTCGGGAAGAGGTCGTCGATCTGACGGAGGTGCTGGATGGGTGCATGCGCATGTTCCGCGAACGCGCCGCGGAAAGCGGGGTCCGGCTTCAGTTCGACATGCCGCGCGTGGCCACCCAGGTGCGGGCGGATCCGCGCCTGTTACGGCAAAGCTTCATCAACCTCATCTCGAACGCGGTGAAATTTACCCAGAAGGGGGGCTCCGTCATCCTTTCCATCGGCCACGCCGAGGACGAGAGCGTCCATGTGCGGATCGAGGACAGCGGCATCGGCATCGCGAGGGAGGATCTAGTCAAGATCGTCGAGCCCTTCGTTCAGGTGGAAAGCGCCTTTAGCCGCGGCCATGAAGGCAGCGGGCTTGGCCTGCCGCTGGCCAAGAAAGTCATGGAGCTGCATGACGGCTCGCTCGCGGTCGAAAGCGAGATCAGGGTCGGCACGACCGTCACCGCACGGCTGCCCGCCAGGCGGGTGCTCCCCAGGGGGGCGGGGCCGCCTAAGCTCTCGGGGGATGCCGCTTAAGCGCTTAAATCGGGTTTTCGCAGGCTTACGTCGGGTTTTCGCAGATAGAGAAGCTGGATGCGATCCGTCGTGTCGGCCTTCACCGTGACCGCGGCCGAGGGAAGGTCGCGCGCGAGGTCGAACATGTCGGCCTCCGTCCGATAGACGAGGCTCCAGTCGCAGAGGAACTCGGCCGGCCACAACAGTGAGGAAGGGCCTTGCTTGACGTTGCCGATGACCAGGGAACCGCCCGGCGCCAACTGCCGGTAGAGCCCATCGATGAGGGAACGGGCCTTCGCCTCGCTTAGATAATCCACGAGGCCGATCGTATAGATCAGGTCCTGGGCCGGGATCTTCTTCAGGAAATTCTCACCCTTCAGGAGCTGTCCGAAGGAGACATGCAGGCAGTTCACGGTGGCTTGCCCTGCCAGTCGCAGGGTTTCCGGATAGGTTCGTTCATAGGTTTGGGCAAGCGCCCGATGATCCTGGTCGATCAGCGTGACGCAGACGGCCTCGGGAAGTGCTCCGAGACGCAAATAGTTGACGATCTCCCGGGCGGGGCCGCAGGCCAGATTCGTGATCTGGACGGGGCCGGTCTTCCCGGCGACGACTTCGGCAATCGTCTGTTGCATCATGACCATGCGGTTTGCGATGTACCCCCCCGTCGAGGCCGATACGGTGAAGGAGTTTTCCAAACGCGCTCGCCCCTTGCCGACGCCAGGCGTAGACGTAGTTCATGACCTCGAAGTCGCCCGGATAGCCAAGCGGCTTCTCGTAGCTGCGTCTCCAGATCGGACCCTCCATGAATTCCGGCATCAGCACCAACTCGGTGAAGCGCTTCGTCTCCTTCAGCGCTTCCGGATCCTCCATGACGGGTTGCACGAGCGCGTTCGCCTGGTACCAAAGGGCGCGGTACTCAGGCAGGATGCGTTCTTCACAGATCGAAAGCACATTGGCCAGCCGGGCGTCGTCCGCCGGCGTGTGGGGGTCTTGGTCCGCCTCGAATTTCTCGAGCGCCACGCGGTAGCGGTGCAGCAGATGCAGCACGTCGGAAACCAACTCACGGTAGGCGGCAGGAATATGCGCGTTCGTAGCGTTGAGACCATCTTCAAGCTCGCGGTGGAGGCAGATCTCCTCGTGCTTGGCAATAAGTTCCGGGATATTGAGGTAGCCGCTCGTCAATTGCATGGCGATCTTCGTGCCAAACGGCGTCGGCTCGATGCGGCAGATGCGCCCACGCCCCTCGTGCAGGACGGTGTCCCCGAGGCGGAGATGAATCGGCACCTCATCGCCGCGCTCGCCGGACCAGTTCGTCTGACGGTTCGCGAAGACGGCGATGCCGCTCATGCTTACGTCATGGAGCGCGTAGGGAAGATGGTCGATTTCAACATCGGGCAACACCCGGCGAAACAGATCCCCGACCTTGTAACGGTCGGCCCGGTAGTTGACCCGGTGGCCTTCCTCCCCAACCAGCTCCTCATAGGCCTTCATCGCATGCCTCGTGCCTTGAGGATGCTTATAGTTAACGAAAATTAACCATAAACGCCCCTCAAAGGCAAACGATGAGCGTGCCAAAAAGCCGTGAATTTCAGGAAGTTATGAGAATTGTCCCCAGGCGGGCCGCCTCAGACGATAAGGGTCTCAAGCGGCGCTGGCCAAAGCTTCGCGGATTTTCTTGGCGAGCACCCGCTTGCGGTAGGGCTTCTCGACGAGGTCGACGCCTAGATCGCCCGGGTCGACGGCTTCGGGAAATTCACCCAGATAGCCGGACGTCAGCAGTACCCTCAGATCCTCATGGCGCCTCCGCGCCTTCTTCGCAAGCTCGACGCCGTTCAGGCCCTTCGGCAGGATGACGTCCGTGAACAGGAGGTCGATGCCGCGCGTCGATTCGAGGAGTTCGAGTGCCGCGAACGCATCCCCGGCCTCGATCACCCGATAGTTGAGGCCGGTCAGCATCCGTTTCGCCATGCTGCGCATTTCGACGTCGTCCTCGACGATCAGGATCGTCTCGCCGTTACCTTCGAGCTCTTTCAACTCGGGCAACGCAGTTTCGGCCGCCTCGGCGCTTTCGTCTGCCACCGGCAGGTAGACCTGGATGGCCGTTCCTTGGCTGAGCTTGCTTTCGATCCGGATCACGCCGCCGGATTGCCGGATGAACCCGTAGACCACGCTTAGGCCAAGCCCGCTTCCCTTGCCGATGCCCCTCGTCGTGAAGAACGGGTCGAAGACGCGGGCCAGGTCCTCCTTCGGGATGCCGATGCCGGTGTCGCGGACGGTGAGCAGGACATAGCAGTCGGAACGAAGTTCTTCGTCGGCAAGGTCGAGGGCATCGGCGTCGACGTTCTCGGTCGCGAATGTCAGATGGCCGCCGCTCGGCATCGCGTCCTGGGCGTTCAGGGCAAGGTTCAGGATCACGCTTTCCAACTGGTTCGGGTCGATCATGGCGGGCCAGAGGTCGTCGGTGAGATGGGTTTCGATCTCGATGGTCTTGTTGAGGCTGTATTCGAACAGTTCCATCATGCCGGAGACGAGCCGGTTCAAGTCGGTAGAGAGCGGTTCCAGGGCCTGTTTGCGCGAGAAGGCAAGCAGGCGTTGGGTAAGCGTCGCCCCGCGATCCGCCGCCCCCAGTGCGCGCCGCGCGAAGTTATGGGTCGCCTCATCGGAGTTGCGCTCGTCCAGCAGTTCCAGATTGCCGATGATGATGCCGAGAAGGTTGTTGAAGTCATGGGCGATGCCGCCGGTCAGCTGGCCGATGGCCTCCATCTTCGTCGCCTGGCGAAGCTGTTCCTCGGCCTCCTTGAAGGCGGTGATGTCCTGGAAGCCGGAGAGCAGGGCTTGCTCGCCGTCGTAGGTGACGACGTGGGTGGAGACGAGGGCAATCATCGGCGTGCCGTCCGCCTTCTTCATCTTGAGTTCGAAGCCGTGCGCGTCGCCCTTCTCCTGGAGGAGGGTCTTGATGGCGTCCCGGTCCTCGGGGTGCTGATAGAATTCCTGGGTGTGCCGGCCGACGATCTCGTCCGGGCCTAAGCCGAAGGCCGGGCCGGCATGGGAGTTGGCGAAGGTGATGCGCCCGTCGGAAAGCCGCGCGATGATCAGCGGCAGGGGCGAGCCTTCGACGACGGCGCGGAACCGCGCCTCGCTTTCGCGAAGCGCTACCTCGGCCTCTTTAATCTGGGTCACGTCGTGAACGACGCTCATCGCCGCGTCCTCGTCGTCGAAGGTGATCCGGGCAAGGGAAGCGATCGCCGCGATCGGCGAACCATCCGCCTTCTTCAGATTCACCTCGACGTCGTGGAGATAGCCTTCCTCGAGGAGGCGCTCCATGATGCCGACGCGGTCCGCCGGGTCCCGATAGAAGTCCTGTGACCGTCGGCCGGTCAATTCGCCGACGCCGTAAAAGGCGGCCACCGCCGGGTTCGCATAGAGGATCTTGCCGTCCGAGATCCGGGTGATGGCAATGGGGACCGGCGCCCGCTCGGCGATGTTCCGGAACCGCGCCTCGCTTTCCCGAAGGGCCCGCTCCATCTCCTCGTTCTGGGTGACGTCGGCGGTGATCGCGCAAATCTCGGTCGGGTTGCCGTCGCTGTCCTTGAGCGTGAACTTCGTTCTTTGGAAGTAGTGGGTCTTTCCGTCCGGCAGCGTTTGCGCGAAGCTCTGCTCGTAGATCGGCTCGGAGGAATGGATGACCTGCTGATCCGCCTCATGGGTCTTCTTCAGTACCTCCGGGCTTAAGGGGCCCTCCGCGTAAGCCTCGAGTGCCGTTTTCCCGATCAGGTCCTCGGAGCGCACGCCGAACATCTCTTCGTAATAACGGTTGACCCATTTGTAGCGGCCTTCGAGGTCCTTGAGCGAGACGCAGAGCGGTGCGAAATTGAGGATGCCCTGCAGTTGCAGGTGGCTCTCGCGAAGGGCGCCTTCGGCCCGCTTGCGTTCGGTGATGTCCATCCCGATGGCGACGATCTCGTTGGGCTTTCCGTCCGGGCCCATCAGCGGCGACTTCGTCGTCAGGAAGTACCGCTCCTCGCCATGAAAGATGCGGGTCGTCTCGTAATCCTGCTTCGCCTCGCCGGTCCGGAATATCTCGGCGTCTTCCGCCTCGGTCCGCGTGGCGAGATCGGGGTTGTCGGGGAATCGCTTGGAAGCCGTCTTGCCGATCATGTCGGCGCCCTTGATCCCGGAAAGCACCTCGTAATAGCGGTTGGCGATCTTGTAGCGGCCGTCGCGGCCCTTGACCGAGATCAGCATCGGGCTGTTATCGAGGATGCCCTGGAGCCGGCGCAGGCTTTCCTCCAACGCCTGCTCGGCGGCGCGGCGTTCCGTGACGTCGTTGAAGGTGACGACGGCGCCGACCAGTTTCCCCTCCTTGCGAAGCGGCGTGCTGGTGTATTCGACGGGAAAGCTCGTCCCGTCCTTCCGCCACAGTACCTCGTCCTTCATCTGGTGGGGGGTGCCGTCCGTGAAGGCCGCGTACATCGGGCACGTGTCGACGGGGTAGGGGGTACCGTCCGGGTAGCCGTGGTGGATGAGCGGGTGGAGCATCTGGCCGATCAGCTCGTCGACCCGAAACCCGGTCATTTCGGCGACGGCGGGATTGACGAAGGTGCCCCTTCCCTCGAGGTCGAGCCCGTAGATCCCTTCGCCGACCGCCTCCAGGATCAGGCGCAGCTGTTCCTCGTTTTCACGCAGCGCTTCCTCGATCGTCACACGGTCGGTGACGTCGTGGACGATGGAACAGACCTCGTTCGGCGTGCCGTCCTCATCCAGGATCAGGAACTTCGTGCGCTGGAGGGTGCGGTTAAGGAATAGGAAGTTCTCTTGGCGAAGGGGCTCGCCGGTTCGAATCACCTCCTGGTCCGTACGCGCGCTATCTCCGGAGAACGTGGCGCTGTCGGGGGTTTTCCGATAGGCTTCGTCCACTTTTTTCCGACCATCTCGTCGTTGGTCTTGCCGGTCAGTTGTTCGTAATGCCGGTTCACCCACTTGTAGTTTCCTGCTGTGTCCTTGAGCGAGATGCCGATCGGCGCGTAGTCGAGGATGCCCTGCAATTGCCGGTGGCGTTCCTTGAAGGCCTCCTCGGCCCGCTTGCGTTCGGTGATGTCCATCGCCATGGAGACGATCTCGCCGGGCGCTCCGTACGCGCCTTCAAGCGGAAACTTCGTCGTGAGCAGGATCCGTTCCTCGCCCTTGAAGACGCGGGTGGACTCGTAACCCTGCTTCGCCTTGCCGGTCCGGAGCAGTTCCTTGTCTTGCCGTTCGATCTCTGCGAGAAGCTCCGGGGTGTCCTGGAAACGCTCATTGATCGTCTTGCCGACGATGTCTTCGCTTTTGATGCCCGAGCTCACTTCGTATTGGCGATTGAAGATCTTGTAGCGGCCGTCGGCCTCCTTGATCGTGATGTAGATCGGCGCGTAGTCGAGGATGCCCTGGAGCCGGCGGGTGCTTTCCTCGAGCGCCTTTTCGGCCTCGCGGCGTTCCGTGACGTCGATGCCGATGCCGCAGATCTCGTTCGGTTCGCCATCTGGCCCACGCAGCAGGAATTTTGTGACCAGCGTCGTCCGCTCCATGCCCTGGAAGCGCCGCGTCGTCATGTATTTTTCAAGGGGCCGGCCGGTCTTGAGGAGCTCGCGGTCCTCGCGCTTCGTCTGGGCGACGATCTCGCGGTCGTCCGGGTAGCGCTCCTTGATCGTCTGGCCGACGAGTTCCGCGCCGGTCTTGCCCAGAAGCTCTTCGTAGCGGTGGCTGAACAGCTTGTAGTGACCCTCGACGTCCTTGATCGAGATCAGCAGCGGACTGTAGTCGAGGATGCCCTGAAGCCGGCGGGTGCTTTCCTCGAGGGCGGCTTCCGTTTGTTTACGTTGCGTGAGGTCGTAGACCTGGCCGACGAAGTAAAGGGGCTTGCCTTCCGAATCCCTGACCAGGCTGACGCTTAGAAGGCCCCAGACCGCGTGGCCCGCCTTGTGGAGATAGCGCTTCTCCATCTGGTAGGTGGTAATCTCACCGGCCAGCGCCTTTTCGAAGTAGGCGAGGTCTTCCTCGAGGTCGTCCGGATGGGTGATCGCCCGAAAGTCTCTGTGCGCCCCGACGGCGCGTAACACCAGTGGAGGAAGGATCCACCCAGACAGTTGTCGGTTTGATCTGGTAGCTGACAGGCGGTCTTGTCGGGTAACCGGCGGGACCGAAGTCCTGTGACAAAGGCCGCCTTGGGCGGTTGAGCGACCTTGCGGGCCGAACGCGAGTGAAGCCTGAGCAGGCCTCGAAAGTGAAGATATGGACGCCGACCCTCCTGAGATTAGGGGAAGGCCGCGTGGAACGGGGGAGTAACCGACGAATGCACCCGTTCCGGTCCGCCGGGGTAGTGGGCACGGCACGCAAGGAAGGTGATACGGGTAATCGGGGGAGGCCCGTCGCGGGCGAGGGTAGCGGCCTCAACGTCACCTCGGGTGGCGGCGCGGGCGGGAATCGGAAAGGGTGATAGTACCGTTGATGCCGGGTAATGCCGGCGGAGGGAAGCACCCTTACTTCTGGTGCGCTTTTGACGGAGAGGAGGCGGGGTGATTGGCGATGCGCCTGCAAACACCTGAAAAGATCCGGACTCTCCAGAGGAAGCTCTATCTCAAGGCGAAGGCGGAACCGGACTTCCGCTTCTACCTGCTCTACGACAAGGTCTATCGCGAAGACATCCTGTTCCATGCCTACCGACTGGCGCGGTCCAACAAGGGCGCGCCGGGGGTGGATGGACAGAGCTTCGAGGAGATCGAGGCGATGGGGCTGGAGGGGTGGCTGTCCGGGATCAGGGACGACCTTCGCGCCAAGACGTACAGACCTGAGCCGGTGCGGCGGGCGATGGTCCCAAAGCCCGGCGGCGGCGAACGACCGCTCGGCATCCCGACGATCCGGGACCGGGTGGTGCAAGGCGCCGTCAAGCTCGTGATCGAACCGATCTTCGAGGCCGATCTCGAGCCCAGTGCCTATGGCTACCGACCGAAACGCTCTGCGGGCGATGCCGTCCAGGCGGTCCACAAGCTTCTCTGTCGCGGCTACACGGACGTGGTTGACGCGGATTTGTCCAAGTACTTCGATACGATTCCCCATGCGGAACTGATGCAATCGGTTGCGCGCCGGATCGTCGATCGCAACGTCCTGCGCCTGATCAAATTGTGGCTCAAGACACCGGTCGAGGAGACCGACGGGGATGGCAAGCGGCGCATGACGGGCGGCCGGGGGAGCACACGGGGAACCCCGCAAGGCGGGATTGTTTCGCCGCTGCTCGCCGCGCTCTACATGAACCGCTTTCTGAAGTACTGGCGGATCACCGGGCAGGGCACAAGGTTCCGCGCCGAGGTGGTGAACTATGCCGATGACCTTGTCATCCTCAGTCGCGGACACGCGAGGGAGGCCTTGGTCTGGACGCGGCAGGTGATGACCCGGCTGGGACTGACCCTGAACGAGGCCAAGACCAGCGTCCGCGATGGCCGCAAGGAGAGCTTCGACTTCCTGGGCTATAGCTTCGGCCCGCAGCGCTTTCGCAAGGATGGCCACTGGTATCTGGGGGCGAGCCCGTCCAGGAAGAGCGTGGCTCGGCTCAAGCTGAAGGTCCGAGGGCTCCTGCGGCCCGGCAACCAGGCACCCTGGCCCGAGGCGCGACCAGCTGAACAGCGTGCTGCGCGGCTGGCCGCACTACTTCGGCTACGGGACGCGCCTGCCGGCCTATCGAGCGGTCGACAATTACGTCTATGAGCGCGTGCGGCATTCTCTGGTCAGGCGTCACAAGGTGCCGTCGCGCGGCACCACGCGGTTCTCTGCTGGGACCGTGTTCGGGGATCTCGGCGTGCTTCGGCTGCGCCGGGTTCATCTTGGCCCCCCGCCGTGTGCCCCGGGATGAAGCCAGTCGGAAAGCCGGATGCGGGAAATTCGCACGTCCGGCTTGATGAGCGGGGAAGGGAAACGGAGTGATGCCAATGCGGTACAAACCACCGCGCCCTTCCTCGACTCTACTGCCAGCAGTTCCGCTTCGCTGTAGCCGATGATCTCGCAGAGCGCGCGGTTCACCTTCAGCAATTTCCCGTCGAGGTCGACGAGGGCGAAGCCATGCGGAGCCGCCTCGAAGACGCTGCGGAAGCGTTCCTCGCTTTCGCGGAGCGCTTTCTCGGCGCGCATCTGTTCCGTCAGATTGGTGACGGTCGAAAGCAGGGCCAAGTCGTCGTCGTAGATGATCGGATGGGCGGAAAGAAGAACGGAGATTTCCTCGCCCGGGAATGAGCGCCCCGCAAGCGGAAAGTCCTTGACGACGCCTTCCCGCTCAAGCGTGGCGACGAGCTGCTTTCGCTGCTCCGGCTCGACATAGAAATCCGTCGCCTTGCGGCCGAGGACCTTTTCGGGCGGCAGGCCGAAGATCTGATCGGACTTATCGTTTGCGTAGAGGATCTCGCCGTCCTCGGCACGGGTGATGAAGAGCGGCACCGGGGCCGCGTCGACGATGGCGCGCAGGCGGCGCTCGCTTTCGTCGCGCCGGCGATCGCCCTTGCGGCGGCGGTGGTTGTTCTTCTGGAGATCCTTGGAGCGGATTTTCAACGATTGGTTTCCGATGGCGATGGGCGGCAAGGGTCGAGGCGCCGGATCGGAAGAGATTGGAAGAAAGACGGCTAATTTCCCGTTAACGAATGGGTCCTGTATTTCAACTTTAAGTTGAGTAATACTAGCGCGTTCCCGTCAAAGAAAGCGACCCGGGCGGGGGCCTATCTTGGCGCTTTCGAGGCTTTCCTTCCTGGTGTAGGGTGCTCGGCGAATGCGCCAAAGACGCATTGGGTGACGCTGGCAGAGCCGTTAAGGCCGGGACCAGCGAACCAACGCCAGGGGGAAAACACATGCCGGTTCTGAAGCTTACGCACGTCCTTCATCTCCTTTTCGCTTTCCTGTTTATCCTCGCTCCGAGCCCGGCGTTTGCCGAAGAGGCGGCCGTGAACGGCGCCAACACCGCCTGGATCCTCACGTCCACCGCGCTCGTGCTGTTCATGACGCTGCCGGGGCTTGCCCTTTTCTATGCCGGGCTGGTGCGGGCGGAAAACGTCCTTTCCGTTCTCATGCACAGTTTCACGATCGCCTGCCTGATGTCCGTCCTTTGGGTCGTCTGCGCCTACAGCATCGCCTTTGGCGACGGCGGGGCCGCGAACGAATGGTATGGCGGGTTCGGCAAGGCCTTCCTGGCCGGGGTGGGCCTGGATGCGGTGTCCGGGGACATTCCGGAATCGCTGTTCATGATGTTCCAGATGACCTTCGCGATCATCACGCCGGTGCTGATCGTCGGGGCCTATGTGGAACGAATCAAGTTTTCGGCCGTTCTTCTGTTCAGCGGCATCTGGCTGGTGCTCGTCTACGCGCCCGTCGCCCACTGGATCTGGGGCGGCGGCTGGCTCGCCGATCTCGGCGTCATGGATTTCGCCGGCGGTCTTGTCGTCCATACGACGGCCGGGGTAACGGCGCTGGTGCTGGCGATCCTGCTGGGTGGCCGCAAGGGATTTCCCGGCGAGGTGAGACCGCCCCACAGCCCGGGCATCACGATGATCGGCGCGGCCATGTTGTGGGTCGGCTGGTTCGGCTTCAATGCGGGCAGCGCGCTGGCGGCCGATGCGAATGCCGCGATGGCGATGACGGCCACCCACATTGCCGCCGCCACCGCCTCGCTGACCTGGATGGCGGTCGAATGGATCAAGCACGGCAAACCAAGCCTGGTCGGGATCGTGACCGGCATGGTGGCCGGCCTGGCGACGATCACGCCGGCTTCCGGCTTCGTTGGCCCGGTCGGCGCGCTGGCGATCGGGTTTGCGGCCGGGCTGATTTGTTCATGGGCCCTCACCTTCATCAAGCAGGCGGTGAAGATCGACGATGCGCTCGACGTGTTCGCCGTCCATGGCGTCGGCGGCGTGCTTGGCATCCTGCTGACGGCGGTGTTCGCCGTACCGAAATTCGGCGGCCTGGGCCTCGCGGAAGGAGTCACGATGGTGGATCAGTTGTGGGTTCAGTTCGTCGGCGTCGTCGCCGTCGTTGGATGGACGCTCATCCTCAGCATCGTCATCGCCTTCGTCATCAAGGTGACCATCGGCCTTCGGGTCTCGGATCAGGAGGAAACCGAGGGCCTCGACATCACCACCCACGGCGAACAGGGCTACAGGCTGTGATGGATACGAAGGTGTTTGCCATTTCCATAGGGGGAAGACTCACATGAAGCTCGTCATCGCCATCGTCAAGCCGTTCAAACTCGACGACGTTCGTGAGGCGCTAACGGCGCTTGGCGTCGAGGGGATGACGGTCAGCGAAGTGAAGGGGTATGGCCGCCAGAAAGGCCATACGGAGATCTACCGTGGCGCCGAGTATGCGGTGAATTTCGTGCCGAAGGTAAAGATCGAAGTCGTCGTCGACGATGCGGTTGTCGAACGGACCATCGAGACGATTCACGAAGCCGCAAAAACCGGCCAGATCGGTGACGGCAAGATTTTCGTCCTCGACGTGGGGCGAGCCATGCGCATTCGCACGGGCGAGGCGGATTCCCAGGCCCTTTAGGCAGCCTTCGCCGTTGGCCGGCCCGCTTGCCTTGGCCTAAGCCAGGCGGGAAAGGCGGGCGCGCATGCGTTTCTTCTACCTGTTCGCCGGCGTCGTCCTCGTCTGGGGTTTCAACTGGCCGATCATGAAGCTCGGCCTCGAGGATTTGACGCCGCTCTGGTTCGCGGCGTTCCGAATGGGGATCGGTGTCCTTTGCCTGGCGCCCTTCGTGCTGATCCAGGGGCATTCCGTCCGGCCCAGCAGACGCGACATGCCGATCATCGCAGGCGTCGGCATCCTGCAGATGGGCGTCGGCATGGGGCTCGTCTATCTCGGGCTCGACGTCGTCGAGGCGGGCCGCTCGGCGGTGCTTTCCTACACGATGCCGCTTTGGATCGCGCCGATCGCCTGGCTGTGGATCGGCGAGCGCCTCGGCGCTTACCGCTTCTTTGGGGTGCTTTTCGGGCTGGTCGGGCTCGGTCTTCTGTTCAACCCGCTCGCCTTCGACTGGCAGGACGCCGAAGCCCGCCTCGGCAACGGGCTTTTGCTGCTCGCCGCCCTTTGCTGGGCGGTCGCCATGACCCATGTCCGCGCCCATGGCTGGCACGGCCCGCCGCTCGTCACCGTCTTCTGGCAGTTTGTACTCGCCTTTCTGCTGCTCACGGCCTGGGCGTGGGGCGCGGAGGGGGCGCCGCGTTGGCCTGAGGATACGAAGACCCTGCTGATTCTTGCCTATAACGGCACCCTTGGCACCGCGTTTTGCTTCTGGGCGTTCATCGAAGTAAACCGCCACCTGCCGGCGATGACGATGGCGCTTGGTTCCCTTGTCATCCCCGTCGTCGGGGTCGGCGCGTCGGCGCTTTGGCTTGGCGAGGCATTGACGGCGAGCCTGGTTGGGGGTTTATGCGCCATCCTCATCGGCGTCGCGCTCACCGCCCTTGCCCACTGGCCGCGCCGGGCCTGATTGGGCCCTTGCTATTTCGTTGATCGCTCTGCAGAATTTATCGAAGCCAAACGGCAAGGCATAAGGGGAGGGAGGGGTCATGCAAGGCAAGGTTTGCATCGTCACCCATGTGGCCGCCTCGATCGGGCAAGCCGGTGCGGATGCCCTGGCGGTCGAGGGGGCCAAGGTCATCGTCAACGACGCGAGCTTCGCGGACGATTCTGAGGTTAAGTCTTACGCCAAGGCGCATCCGAAGCTCGAGGTCACCGCCACGCTCGATCCGGAACGGCTGGTCGAGGAGGTGGTGGCACGGCACGGCAGGGTGGACGTGCTGGTCTCGAATGCCTGGTTGCCGGCGAAGCCTGCCCAGATCGAGAAGACGAAGGTCGAAGACCTCCGCCACGCGCTGGACGTGCTTGCCATCGAGCCCTTCCGGCTGGCGAAGGCGGCAAGCCGGCACATGAAGAAGCAGAAATCCGGCAAGATCATCTTTGTCACCTCGGATGCGTCGCGCTATGGGCTTGCCAGCCACACGGTCTATTGCACGGCGCAAGGAACTGCGAACGCGCTGATGGGCACGCTGGCTCAGGAACTTGCAGACGCGAACGTCCAGGTGAACGCGATCGGACCGGGCGCTTCAGTTGCGCCCACCTATTTCCCGAAGGAGATGATGGGCGAGACGGACGCCGAGAAGGTGATCGTGGGTCCGGGCTCGGGCATGCGAAAAGCTGCGCCGGAAGCGGCCGGCGCGCTTGTCGCCTTCCTCGCAGGCGCAGGATCGGATTTCATCATCGGCGAGGTCGTTCCCTTCGCCGGCGGCTGGACGTGATGCGCAGGCAAGGGGGTCTTAAGGGAGGAACGACGATGAAGGATAAAGTCGCACTGATTACCCTCGTCACCGGCTATGGCGGGCCTGCTGCCATGAAGGCGTTGCTGGACGGCGGCTGGAAGGTGCTTTGCAACGATCGCAGCTTTGCCGATGCGGAAAGCCGCAAGGCGTTCAGGTCCGCGAACCCGGATGTCGAGATCATCGACGAGTTGGAACCGGAAGGTGCGGTCGAAGCCGTCGTCAAGCGGTGCGGGCGGATCGATCTTCTTTTTTCCAACAATTTCGTGCCGCTTTTCCCATCGGCGGTGGAGACGGCCAGCGTTGAGGTCTACCGGGACTATCTGGAGGGGTTGACGATCGAGCCCTTCCGGCTGGCGCGGGCCGCCATCCCGTACATGAAGAAGCAAAAGGCCGGCAAGATCGTCTTCATGACGTCGGCCGGGCCGATGAAGGGCTTGCCGAACCTTTCCACCTATTGTGCGGCAAGGGGCGGGGCGACGGCGTTGATGAAGGCGCTGGCGCTCGAGGTTGGCGAGTCCAACATCCAGGTGAACGCGATCGGGCCGAACTATGCGGAAAATCCGACCTACTTTCCGAAGCATATTCTGGGCGAGGCATTCATGCGGAAGCTCATCGAAGAGGAATGCCCGATCAAGCGTTACGCAAAACCGGAGGAGTTGACCGCGCTGGTTGCCTTTCTCGCCGCAGACGAGTCGAACTTCGTCACCAGTCAGCTCATCCCGTTCTGCGGCGGTTGGGCGTCCTGATGGGGCGGCCGTGGCCGAGCGAGGTGCGGCTGAAATCGAAGGAGAAGGTTCTTGAAATCGACTTCGATGACGGCCAGACTTTCAGCCTGCCGGCCGAGTTCCTGCGTATCCAGAGCCCGTCCGCCGAAATGCGCGGCCATGGGTCGGGGCCGGGGAAACTGATCGGCGGGCGCCGGCATGTCGGCATTCTAAAGGTGGAGCCGGTCGGCAATTACGCGGTCCAGATCGCGTTTGACGACCTGCACGACACGGGCATCTATTCGTGGGACTATTTGTACGAACTGGGAAGCCGCCAGGACGAGCTGTGGCGGCACTACCTCGATCGTCTGGAGAAGGAAGGGTTGAGCCGCGAACCTTGAGCGGGGCTCTTTTACTCTACGACGATGCGCGGGGCCAAGCGCTCGCCATCGCCTAAGCTTGCATCGATCTTCTCGATGAGCGAATCGAGGATGCGCCCATAGCAGGCGGCCGCTGCGCTTTCCGGCGCGTGGGCCACGATCGGGGTGCCGGCGTCCGAGGCCTCGCGAATCGAAACCTCAAGGGGAATTTCGCCGAGGAACCCGATGCCAAGCTCGATGGCCACTTCGCGCACGCCGCCGTGACCGAAGATGTCGGAACGCTCCCCGCAGCCTGGACAAACGAAAGTGCTCATGTTCTCGACGAGGCCGAAGATCGGCACGTTCACTTTTTCGAACATGGCGATCCCCTTTCGCGAATCGATAAGGGCGATGTCCTGGGGCGTAGACACGATGATGGCACCGGTCAAGGGGATGCGCTGGGTGATGCTGAGTTGGGCATCGCCAGTGCCGGGCGGCAGATCAAGCACCAGCACGTCGAGCTCGCCCCAGGCGACGTCCTTGATCAGGTTCTCGATGGCCCCCATCACCATGGCGCCGCGCCAGATCATCGGCGTCGCCTCCTCGACCAGGAAACCGATCGACATGCAGCTGACGCCGTGGTTCACCATCGGCTTGAGCCGCCCGTCCGCAAGGGTGGTGGGCTGGCCCCGGAGGCCGAGCAGCCGGGGCACCGAGGGCCCATAGACGTCGGCATCCAGCAGCGCCACCCGTTTGCCCCGTCCGCTCAGGCCGACCGCCAGATTGACGGCGGTCGTCGATTTGCCGACGCCGCCCTTGGCGGAGGCGACCGCAAGGACGGCGCGGATGCCGGGGAGAGGGTCTTGCCGTTCGGTGGTTGCTGCCATGTTCGTTTTGCGGGCCATTTTTGCTTTAAGGGAAAGAGGCGGGCTTAGCCCATCAACTCACGGATATAGTTGGGGAGCGCGAAGGCGGCAAGGTGGATGTCCGGATTGTAGTAGCGGGTCGCGATCTGGGCGGCCGCGTAACGGCGCTCGATCTCATCCCGGGAGACGGCACGGTTTGCCTCCGAGAGGCTTGCCCAGCCGAGCGTCATGAAGCCGCCGACATAGCTTGGCACCGGCACCAGGTAGAAGCTGTGGTCCGCAAACAGCGCCCGGAAATGGCGGTTGGTGCTGCGCGCTTCGGCGGCCTGGAGGAAGGGAACGCCGCTTTGGGTGATCAGGATTCCCCGCTCGGTGAGGCAGCGCTTGCAGTTCGCATAGAACTCTTCCTGGAAGAGGACCATCGCCGGGCCGACAGGATCCGTCGAATCGACGAGGATGACATCGAAGCGTTCTTCCGTCGTGGCGACGAACTTCGTGCCGTCCCAGATGATCAGTTCGGTGCGCGGATCGTCGAAGGCGCCGGCGGAAATCGACGGCAGGTATTTCTTCGAAAGTTCGACGACGGCGGGGTCGATCTCGATGACCGTCGCCTTCTCGATCGGGTGCTTCAGCGCTTCTTCGAGCGCGCCGCCGTCGCCGCCGCCGATGATGAGGACGCGCTTCGCCTCGCCATGGGCCAGGATGGCGGGATGGGTCAGCATCTCGTGGTAGAAGAACTCGTCGGCCTCCGTCGTCTGGACGACGCCGTCCAGCGCCAGCACCCGGCCGAGTGCGGAGTTCTCGAAGATGAGGAGGCCCTGGTAATCCGTCTTTTCGTGGTGGAGAACGTCGGAGATCTTCAGCCGCTGGTGGAAGTCCGGATGGAGCGTTTCTTCGAACCACTTGCCCGTCAAACCGTGAGTCCCCGCCGCTGTTCGTGCAGCTGCACATTGTCCGGCTGGAAGGCCTCGCGAAGTACGGGGACCGCCTTGTAAGGGTCGCAGCCGCCGCACATGAAGATGTCGAGCGCCGCGTAACCGCGTTCCGGCCAAGTATGGATGCTGATGTGGGATTCGGCAAGAACGGCGACGCCGGAAATGCCGCCGCTCGACGTGAAGCGATGGAGGCTGAGGTCAAGAAGGGTCGCACCGGCCGCCACGACGGCTGCGCGAAGGGCGCGTTCTACCGCCTTCATTTCGTCCAGTTTCCTGCAGCCCCAGAAGTCGAGCAGCACGTGCAGACCGGCGAAGGTAAGGCCGTCCTTCTCGACGAAGTAATCCGTCGAAAGCGTCGCGGCCTTCAAGGACGGCGTCGCGTCGGCGCGCTCCTCGCCACGGGAAATCACCGTGTTTGCAACGGATGCTCTCCGTGCCATCGCCAGCATCTCCACATCAAATCTCAAGATCGGCCGCGTTGTTTCGCTTATCGCCGGGCGCAACGCAAGACAAAAATCTGCCCGCTTGTCGGGGCGCATGCAAGGGGAACTGCTGGCGCGGGGCTCGGCGTTTGCGACCGGCGGCCGGGCCTGCGCCGCGGCGCATCCTCAAGAAGAGAGTAAGAGAAGAGGAAGAAGAAAGACAAAGGCCTTGACGGATGTATGGTTAATCCGAACAGTGTAGTCCGTTAAGGGTAAGAGAAAACACTTTAAGTCGTAAGTATATAGAGAAGATAGCCGATAAGTTTTATTTGCTATTACTTTTTTAACTTTAAGTAGAAGGCCCCTTCGGGCGATTCTTCTCTTGCTGGCAAAGGGTGGCGGTCATGGCGGTCCCCGATCCCGCGAAACCAGCCCCGGTGCTCCCCGAGGAGGTGCCGGGTTTGGGGACGGGCGCGCCGTTGGCCGGTGCGGATTTCCTGGATCCGCTGTTCGGCACCGGTGGGGGCGCCGGCGGGCGTGAGGGGGAACACGGCAGGGACGTGGCCTTGCTGGAACCGGCGGCAGACGCAGACGGCGAGGCGGACGCGGGTGGTGAGGCAAACGCGGCGGCGGCTTTCGATGGGCCCGGCTTTGAGCCTGGCGGGCCCGGCTTTACGATCCTTGAGGAGCCAACCGGCGATCCCGGCTTTCCTTCGACCTTCGAGACGCCGCCGGAAGCCGAATTCTTTGCCGAACAGGTGTTGAGCGGCGAGCCCGGTCCCTTCACACCAATCGAGTTCTTCTTCACGCCGTTCGTGGCGAGCGCCGCCGCGCCGGTGCCGCTCGGCGAGACCCTTTTCGGTGGGGCGGGTGCCGACACGCTCACCGGCGGCCCCAACGCCGATTCCCTGTTCGGCTTCGGCGGCGGCAATGATTTCCTCGATGGCGGCGCCGGCACGGACAAGTTGACCGGGGGTGCCGGCGACGACGTCTTTCGGCTGAACGATCCGAACGATACCGTCATCGAACTGCCGAGTGGTGACGGTGGCGGTTTCGATACGATCGAGGCGGGCGATCCACTGATCGCGGCGATCGGCGCCGGCACGGCGCCGGCGAGCTTCGCCTTTTCGGGTGCCGCGATCGATGCGCGGATGGCCGTCGATGCCGATCATCTCTTCTTTCTCGGCGACTTCGTGGAGACGCTTCACCTGCTCGAGGCGGTGGCGGCGAACGCCGTCGGCAACGTAGATGCAAACACGATCACGGGGAACGCGGGCGCGAATGCCTTCTGGGGAGGTGCGGGCGATGACTTTCTTTCCGGCATGGGCGGCGGCGACAGTCTTGCCGGCGGCGAAGGCGATGATTTCCTCGCTGGCGGCGGGGGCGACGACGTTTACCTGTTCTACGGGGACGAGACCGGGTTCGACGTCATCCAGGACGGGCAAGGCGTGAATTCGGCCACGCTCGAGGATTTTTCGCCGACCACCGAGGCGACCGCCGGCCTTGATGCGAACGGCGATCTCGTCGTCTTCACCCAGGATCCGGCTGCCCCCTTCGTGCTTTTCCAGCCGCTGTTTCGCGTCGATGGCTACAGCGCCGATCCCGGCAGCTTTTCCGGCATTGAGCTGGGCGGTCTCTTCGTGACCGTGGACGATCTGCTCGTCTGAAGGATCAAAAGAGAATCTTGCCCCGGTTCAGGATGCCTTGCGGGTCGAAGGCCGATTTCAGGCGCCGCATCAGTTCGATCTCGACCTCGGATTTGTAGCGCTTGAGGGCGGCGCGCTTCATCTGGCCGACGCCGTGCTCGGCGGCAAACGAGCCGCCCATTTCGGTGGCAAGGTCATGGACGCGGGCGTTCACGTCTTCCCACTGCGCAAGAAAGGCGTCCTTGTCCGCACCTTCCGGCTGGCTCAGATTGAAGTGAAGGTTGCCGTCGCCGACATGGCCGAAGGCGCAGATGCGCACGCCGGCAAGCCGATCCTGGACGAGGGCCGCCGCGCGCGCCATGAATTCCGGAATCTTCGAGACCGGTACGGAGACGTCGTGCTTAATGCTGCCGCCTTCGTGCTTCTGGGCCTCCGGCAACGAATCGCGAAGCCGCCAGAACGCGTCTTTCTGTTCGAGCGTCTCGGCGACGGCGGCATCGCGAAGGAGCCCTTCGGCCATTCCCTTCTCCAGGAGTTGGACGAGAAGCGGCTTCAAGCGATCGCCGGCGCCGGACGCGGTGAGCTCGACCAGGACGTACCAGTCGTGACGCGCAGCAAGGGGATCGCGCGTGCCCGCGATATGGGCGAGCACGAAGTCGAGCCCGATGCGGGGCATCAACTCAAACGCGCTCAAGGCCTCACCCGCTTCGTGCTTGGCAAGGCTTAGCAATTTGATCGCAGCCTCAGGCCCCGGCACGGCGACGAAGGCCGCCGCCCATTCCTTGGGACTGGGAAAAAGTTTCAACACGGCGGCCGTGAGGATGCCGAGCGTGCCTTCCGCACCGATGAAGACCTGTTTCAGGTCGTAGCCGGTGTTGTCCTTACGAAGACCCTTAAGGCCGTCCCACACACTGCCATCGCCCAGCACGACCTCCAGCCCAAGCACGAGCTCGCGGGCGTTTCCGTAACGCAACACGGCGTTGCCGCCGGCATTCGTGGAAAGCACGCCGCCGATCTGGGCGGAGCCTTCGGAGGCGAGGCTCAAAGGAAAAAGGCGATCGACGCCAAAGGCTGCCGCCTGGACGTCGGCGAGGATGGCGCCCGCCTCGACGGTCATCGTGTCGTTGCCAAGATCGGTCTCGCGAATGCGGTTCATCCGGCCCATCTGCAGGAGGACCTCATCGCCCGGCCCTTCCGGCGTCGCCCCGCCGACGAGGCCGGTGTTGCCGCCCTGGGGCACGATCCCGATGCGGTGCGCGGCACAGATGCGCACCAGCTTGGCCGTCTCTTCCGTGGAGGCGGGCCTGGCGAGACCCAGCGCTTTGCCTTCGTAGCGACCACGGGCATCAATCAGGTGCGGCGCGAGCAGGCCTTCATCTTCGGACCAGCCAATGGGGCCAAGGGCGGCCTGCAATTCGGCGAGCGCTGCTCGCGTCTCCGCCATCGCTCTACGCCTTCTTCTTGCGCCGCTTCTTCGGCTTCGGCGCAAGGTCCGGCGCCACCTCCCCGGTCGCCGCCGCGGCCCGGCGCAAGCGGTCGTTGATGGCGATGCCCAGCCCCTCCTCGGGGATCGGCGTGACGGCGATCGTCCGGAAGCCGGACCAATCGAGATCGCGCAACAGCCGGTAGAAATTCGCCGCCGCTTCGGTGAGGTCGCCCTTCTCGCTCAGATTGCGCTCCGCCGCGAAGCCGGTGATCGTGTGGGTTCCAAACGAAAGCAACGCGTCTCCCGGTTCGGCGGAGGTGGCGTCGAGCCGCACCGGGATCGAGGGCGCGTAGTGGCGGTCCGACATGCCGGGCGAGCGGGGCCGTTTCTCGTCGCTGGCGGTCACCACTTCGATGTCGCCGATTGCATCACGCAGCATCGTTTCCGTGACGGCACCGGGGCGCAGCAAAAGGGCCGGATCGCCGCTTACGTCGAGCACCGTCGATTCGATACCGATCTCGCAAGTGCCGCCGTCGAGAATGAGATCGACCGCCGTGCCCAGCGAGGCCGCGACGTGCTCGGCCGTGGTCGGGCTGACATTGCCGGAGCGGTTGGCGCTGGGGGCGGCGATCGGCCGGCCGGCATGTTTCAGCAGCGTCTGGGCGACGTCGTTCAAAGGGGCCCGGAGCGCCACCGTCGGAAGACCGGCGCTGGCAAGTGCGGACACCTTCGTGTCGGCGCGCCGCTTCAGCACGAGGGTCAGCGATCCCGGCCAGAAACGTTCGGCGAGCAGGCGTGCGCGGTCATCGAACACCGCCACCTTCTCGGCCGCCGCCCGGTCGGCGAGGTGGACGATCAGGGGATTGAAGGAGGGCCGCGACTTGATCGCGAAGATGCGCGCGATCGCCTGGTCGTTCGTCGCGTCCCCGCCGAGGCCATAGACGGTCTCCGTCGGAAAGGCGACGAGGCCGCCTTCGCGAAGCTGCTTTCCGGCAAGCTTCAAATTCGCCGGCGTGGCCGGTTTAATTTTGGATTCGGGTACGCTCACTGGGTCTGCTCTTTAAGCGATGGCGGGGGATTGGGAGGCGGAGTGTAACGAAGTTTTCGCTCCTTCGGCATGGCACGCTTGCAAGAAAAGCAGAACAGGAGCCGGGGCAATTTATGCTTTGGGAAATCGGGCGCTGATCGTGGCGTGTTAAATTGCCGACTCAACCACTGGTACTTGGGCAAAGCGATGGCACAAGATGTGCTAACATTACGCTTTAGCAGCTATTGATATCTTATTGATTCTACAGAGTCTTTCGGTGATTATCCACAGCTTGTGGATAAGGGGACAGTTATGGAAATGGAAAACGTGCTTTATTTTGGCGACAATCTGAACGTGCTTTGTTTTGGCGACAATCTGGATGTCCTCAGAGAACATGTGAAACCCGCCAGTGTTGACTTGATTTACCTCGATCCGCCCTTCAATTCCGACGCTAACTACAACGTGCTTTTCGCCTCTGAGGCTGGAGATCCATCGGAGGCACAGGCTGAGGCCTTCCGCGATACCTGGCGTTGGGAGCGCCCAGCGGCGGAAGCTTATGACAATGTGATGGTCCGCGGGGGTGATCCGGCAGAGCTTGTGTCTAGCCTCAAAGGTTGGCTCGGTCAGAACGGGATGATGGCCTATCTATGCATGATGACGGTAAGGCTATTGGAGCTGAAGCATGTGCTCAAAGATACTGGCTCTATCTTCCTGCACTGTGACCCTACGGCAAGTCATTATTTGAAGCTCATCTTAGACGCGACCTTCGGCCATAATTCATTTCAGAATGAAATAGTCTGGAGTTACAGAAGATGGCCAACTACTGCGCGCCGTTTTCAAAGAATGCACGATACGATTCTTTTCTATTCCGCCGATCCGAAGCAAAACACTTTCAACACGCTCTACCAAGAACCTACGGAGAGTTCTAAGAAGCGATGGGGGGGCAAGAAGCAGCAGGTGTCATTCTTTGAAGACGGCCGCCGCAAACCTACTGAAGAGTTAGAACAGGATAGCGCGGGAGTGGCGCTGAACGATGTTTGGTCCATACCCATCATCGCGCCCGTTTCCAAGGAGCGTGTGGGATACCCCACGCAAAAGCCGTTGGCACTTTTGGAGCGCATCTTGATGGCGGCATCTAACGAAGGAGATCTGGTCCTTGATCCATTTTGCGGCTGTGGAACCACGGTGGAGGCAGCAGAGCGGTTGAACCGCCGCTGGATCGGGATTGATGTCACTCATTATGCAATCAGTTTAATTGAGGAACGTTTGAAGCGCGGAACTCTACCCTCAGCCTATTCTGTACACGGTCGCCCGACTGACATAGTGGGCGCCCGTAATTTGGCTCAACGTGACAAGCATCAGTTTCAATGGTGGGCTAGTTGGCTGCTAGGCGCTCAGGCATATAAGACCGAGACCCGTGGCGCGGACAAAGGAGTAGATGGTCGGCTCTACTTCAAGAATGGGCCTTACGGTACTGGCAAGATCATCATCTCGGTAAAAGGGGGCGTGAATGTTGGGGTCGCGATGGTGAGGGAGTTGGAGGGTGTTATTCAAGCGGAAGGCGCACAGATGGGGCTTCTAATCACTCTTGCGGAGCCAACACAACCGATGCGTTCCCAAGCTGCCGCCTACGGCTTTGTCAATCGCTCCGCCCACGGTCGGCTCCCAACCATTCAAATTGCCACCGTTGAGGACTTGTTGGCGGGGAGGATGCCTGTTCTTCCTCCGATCCCAAAGCCGGTAGCTGGCTCGCGGAAAGTTCGGAGAAAAACCCGCAGGGATCAATTGGAAATCATGTTCGAAATCGAGGGAGAGAAAAGCACCATAGCGGACGACTCCGACTACATCGATCCACGATTTCTTGAGTTTGGCTAGACCCTGCGTTGCTAGTAGTCTTTCCATTGCCTCGACACGGGGTGCACTGCCGCAGTATCAACGGCCATTAAGTAGAGCATTCCGCTAGGTCTGCGCTGGTCGTTCGTCGCGTCCCCGCCGAGGCCATAGACGGTCTCCGTCGGAAAGGCGACGAGGCCGCCTTCGCGAAGCTGCTTTCCGGCAAGCTTCAAATTCGCCGGCGTGGCCGGTTTAATTTTGGATTCGGGTACGCTCACTGGGTCTGCTCTTTAAACGATGGCGGGGGATTGGGAGGCGGAGTGTAACGAAGTTTTCGCTCCTTCGGCATGGCACGCTTGCAAGAAAAGCGGCCTTCGTCCGGCCCCGTATGGGGCCTTTTTTTGCGGCGCAATGGAGTGGACGAGGGCCGGGGGCCTCGCAAAAAACACCAGAAACATTCGGGTTTTGGAAAAGATCCCGATCCGGACGGCGGTGAGATCCGGATTTTCTTGTTGCAGTGCATCAAAATGGGGTATATTGTGCATCGCAATAGGGCCCGCGGTGCCCCCCCCCCTGGAAAACCGGTATCGCGTCCTTATCTAAGATGTATCCTCCCTTAACGACTTTCGGGGTCGCGCAACGCGGCCCCGATTTTTTGGCGGATTTCGTGGCTTAAGGCAGGAGTCGTTCCCTGGGCAGCTCGTTCAGTTGAGCGATCAGCCCGCCGATGCGGGATTTCAAAGGCGCGAAACCGGAAAGCCGCTTCAGCGTTTTCTCATCCAGGTAAAGGGCGCGGTTGATTTCGATCTGGAGCGCATGCACGCCTTCATTCGGATGGCCATAGTGCTGAGTCGTAAAGCCGCCCGCATAGGGACGGTTGCGCTGAACCACGTAGCCAAAGCCTTGAAGAAATGTGTCGACGCTTTCCGTCACACTTGGATCGCAGGACGTGCCATGGCAATCGCCGAGCACGAAGTCGGCCGGCTTGAACCCGCCGCCACCGTCGGTGGAAGGCATCGAGTGGCAGTCGATCAGCACGCAGCAACCGAAACGGGCCTGCGCTTCGTCAATCAGGCTTCGAAGTACCGCATGGTAGGGACGGTAGAAGCTTTGGATGCGGCACCTTGCTTCCGCGAAGGAAAGTTTTTTCCGATAGATCTCCATTCCATCCGCGACGACCCGGGCGATCGTGCCAAGCCCCTTCGTGACGGCGTGGGTGCGAATTTCGATGTAAGGAGGCAGCGCGTCCCGGAACATCGCCGGGTCGAGCTCGTAAGGCCCGCGGTTCGGATCCAGATAGGCCCTCGGAAAAAGGGCGCAAAGGAGCGGTGCGCCGAGCATCGGTGCGGCGCCGAACAGCTCGTCCACGTAGCAGTCTTCCGAGCTTCGAAGGCGCAAAGGGTCGAGCGTCGAGGCGGCGAGGAATTCGTCGGAGTATTCCGCCCCGCTGTGGGGCGAGGCAAAGACGCAAGGAAATTTCTGCAAGGCGGGCGCACGCACCTCACAGGCCTCACCCTTGGCCGGGGCTTGATCGCCGTTGGCGCTCAAGGGGCCAGGTTCGGGCTCGATCCGTTTTGAGGGAAGCGTCGTCATCGCGGTTTAAGCTAACTTCGGAAGCCACACTTCGTCAAAGGGCAAGGGACAAGGGTCCGGCATGGTTAATGGGTCCGCCCTTTCGAAAGGCTTGCCAATCGCGGATGACGCCTTATCTTGGCAGCCGCGACGCGCGCGTTGGATGCGTCTTTCATAAGGAGCCCCATTTCCCCATGGCCTACATTCTACTTGCCCTACTTGCCGAGGACGACAGTTCGATGCGGGAATTCCTCGCCCGTTCGCTCCGACGCGCAGGCCACACCGTCGAGGACGTCGGCGACGGCAGCGAGGCCTTGGGTCTTATCCGCCGCGAGCAGGACTTCGACCTTCTGCTCGCCGACATCGTCATGCCGGGCATGGACGGCATCGAGCTTGCCCAGCGCGTCTCCGGCGAATACCCGAATTTGAAGATCATGCTGATCACCGGCTTTGCCGCCGTCGCCGTTCGTGCCAAGGAGGCGTTCGGCAACAAGACGAAGGTGCTGTCGAAGCCCTTTCACCTGAAGGACCTGATCCACGAGGTCGAGACGATCCTAGCTGCGTGAGCGGCGGCTTGAAGCGGGCGGGTGAGCCTTCAAAAAGTGGGTTCGTTCCGTCATAATCCCCGCCCGGCCACCTTGGGGGCATGAGAGGGGCGCGTAGCTCAGCGGTAGAGCACTACGGTGACATCGTAGGGGTCGCTGGTTCAAGCCCAGCCGCGCCCACCATCGGAAGTCCAAGGGAAAACTTAAGTTTTTGCTTTTTTGACTTCTTTGCGCGTCTATTTTGCGCGTCTATCGAAATTTTAAACGAGAAGCGGGTTTGATGCTGAAATGTATGTTCGACACCAACGTCTTCAACAGGGCCTTGGACGGCATTCTCCATACTGAGGCTCTGCAAGGAAAAGTTGTTGTTTATGCGACCCACGTTCAGCGAGATGAACTCAACAATACCCGCTCTGTTGAGCGGAGGGACAAGCTAAACCAAGCATTCGTTGATCTGGTGGCTAAATCCTTGCCAACGGATTCATTGGCTCTCGACGCTTCTCGACTAGACCAAGCTCGTCTGAGAGAAAGAAGAGAAGTACCGACTACCTCTGCGGTATGGGGGGTGTCTCGCTGGGGCGAAGCCGGATGGGGAATGGAGGATGATCTGTATTCTGCTTTGAAAGAAGACCTAGACCTTTTGAGGAAGGAACCAAACAACGTGCAGGATGCACTTATCGCTGAAACGGCAATTGTGCAGGAATATACCCTTATCACCGATGACAAAAATCTGGAAACCGTTGCCAAAAAACACGGTGGCGCTTGTATGTCTGCAATGAAGCTGGAAGAATATTGCAGTTAATGAGGGGAACTATCCGATTGACGTGCCTCTGGCTAGTTGCAAGATCGGGCGGGAGTTTGCCGGGCACGGCACTTGGAGGATGCCTAGCGGTAATTCTGTGGATCGGTGCAGCCCTAGCCCAGCAACCCAGCAGCCCAAGCGAAGACGCCGAACAGGCCCAGCAACCCAAAGCCGAACAAGCCCAACCCGCCCCGTCGCCTGAGCCTACCCCGCTCAAACAAGAAGCTGCCCCCAGCGACGTTGTCGAAAATAGCAATACAGGCTCCGAAGACGGCAACGCCGGTACCAGCGGCGAGGCCGTCCCACCCGAGCAATCACCCGCGCAAGCCGAGGTCGCGCCTGACAGTTCGATCAGTTCCCCACCCGCCGATGTAAAAACTAAGAAACGCAATCGCTACCCCGACTGCGAATTTGACAACATTCTGGAGTGTGATCTCGTCGCCCAACAGAGTGTGGCTAAATCTACTTTCTGGATGAATTACGCTGCGTGGGGTGGGGTAGCTCTGACCGTTATCGGCTTGGCCCTGCTTTGGTGCACCTTGCTTTACACACGCAGCGCTGCTGAACACACTAGAATTGCTGCGTCCACAGCCCAACGGTCGGTTGGTGAAGCCAGAGAAGCAACCGCAGTAGCCAGAGCAGCAATCGCCGTTCAATCTCAAACAGCCGAATGCCAGTTGCGGGCTTACGTCAATATCCTTTCCTGTAATAGAGAAAAGCTTGAATCTACCCAGCCTTGGAAAATTACATTGGTGATCCTGAGGTGGCCCCGGAAAATCGGACAGGTGTTTAAGGTGTATTCCCCCGACTGAGGAGGGATACGCGATGAGCAGGAGACGCAGGTTTTCCGGGGAGCTGAAGGCGAAGATCGCGCTTGAGGCGTTTTGTGGCGACCGGACGCTTCAGGAGATTGCCTCGAAGCACCAGGTTCATCCGAACCAGGTGAGCACATGGAAGCGCCAGGCGATTGATGGTCTTGGCGAGGTGTTTTCGAACGGGGGCGAGCGCCGCCGTGGGGACCATGAGAGCGAGATCCGTGATCTTCACGCGAAGATCGGCGAGTTGACGGTGGGGCGGGATTTTTTGTCTCGAGGGTCCGGTCGATGAGCCGGTCCGAGCGGTGAACGATGGTGATGCGCGATCACCGGGCGCTGAGCTTGAGCCGTCAATGCCGTTTGCTGTCGATCGGACGCTCCTCGCTCTATTACACGCCCAAGGGCGAGAGCCCGGAGACTCTGGCGCTGATGTGGCGCATTGATGAGTTGTTCCTGAAGTATCCGTTCTACGGCGCCCGTCAGACGGTCCGTCATCTGCGCCGCGAGGGCGTGCGCATCGGTCGTCGCCGGGCCGGTCGTCTGAGATGCGCCTGATGGGGCTTCAGGCGATCTATAGGGCGCCGCGCACCAGCGATCCGCATCCCGAGCACCGGGTCTACCCCTATCTGCTCAGAGGCTTGATGATCGAGCGGGCGGGCCATGTCTGGTGCGCCGACATCACCTACATCCCGGTGCGCCGCGGCTTTCTTTACCTGGTGGCGATCATGGACTGGGCCAGCCGGCATGTGCTGGCTTGGCGTCTGTCGAACACCCTGGATGCGGGCTTCTGCACAGACGCGCTCGACGAGGCGCTGGCCCGCCATGGCACGCCGGAGATCTTCAATACCGACCAGGGCAGCCAGTTCACCAGCTTCGCCTTCACCGGGCGCTTGCGGGAGGCCGGCATCCGGATCTCGATGGACGGCAGGGGCCGGTGCCTGGATAACATCTTCATTGAGCAGCTGTGGCGCTCCCTCAAATATGAGGCCGTCTATCTGCGCGAGCTCGCCGACGGCTTCGAGGCCCGGCGCGTCATCGGCGAGTGGATCGACTTCTACAACACCGAGAGGCCGCACTCGGCGCTCGGGGGGGAAACGCCGGCCGAGGCCTACCGCGGTGCCCCGCCTGTGGATATGATGGACAAGCCGCTACGCACCTTGCCCACATCCCCACAGGCGCAACAACAACGGCAAGGAGATCGATGCAAAGGGATTCTGGCAGCATGAACGACAACCGGAATACACCTTAATCAAGCCGCCAAGCTGTCCGACAAACCGAGGCTACCTCAGACTTCGATGGCGCCGGTCTTGATGGCGGGCGCGCCGACCACCGCCTCGGTTTCGATCTCGGGCCGGGCGTAAGTCATGCCGAAGGCGAGCCCGCCGAGGGTGGGATCGCCGTCGAGCACCGCGCCGATCTCTTGAACCAGGTTGTCGAACACGGCATCGCGAGCGCTAGTGCCGCCCGCCTCGACATAGATCTCGATCTCGACTGCATGGGCGTAATAGACGCTGCCGACGCCACCCAGCACCTGCTCCGGCTCTCCGGGGTCGCCGTCGCGAAGCACGATCAGGCCGCCGGCGGGGATCTTCTCGGGTGCGGCCGTGTTACGCTCGATCTTGGCTCTAGGCACCGTGCGCAGGCGATCACCCAGCGCGGTCAGCACTTGTTCGGTCTTGCTGGGCATGGCGGATAATTCCGGAGTCGATCTTGTCGCCATCGATGCCGGAGGCCGTGTATTGACGGTCCGGCAGGGGGGCGAAACTGAAAGGGCCGCGATGACGGTACCCACAGCTCCCATAAGGAAGCTTGAAACATGCAAAAGCTAATTCTCGCTCTTGTCATGTCTTTGAGCTTTGGGCAGCCCGCTTTCGCTCAATCGCCCACAGATTTTTTCAAAGCTGCGGAATGGGTGGATTCATCCTTGGAGGAGTTCTCGGCGAAACTTAAAGAGCAGTTCCCAGATGTAATGTTCAAGGACAGAGGGTATTTGGAAAAGCTCCCCGAGATGGTGGATGACCCCTATTATTGGCACTTGAAAGGGACTGTATCTTTTCCACAAACTGATTTTGAAAGTATTGATTTTATCTGTGCTCGCATCGGGCAAAGAACACATGATTACATAGTTAAGAGGTTTAATATCTCCAGTCCCGAAATGATCAGAACTGCTCGGACCTTCGTTCCGGTTGAATGGTTATATTTTACGCTCAGCGGTGCTGATCCGTTTCACTGGCCAAGTGATGCAATTTCGAGATTGGTCTGTGCATCACATACCTATGAAGTGGGTTCGGGCGGTCTTGCTCCACCTAGAGAAGATGTGCTGTCTTCGATGGAAAGCTTGTTTGATGAGGTTATCGAACAATCAGTAGCTCCCCCAGACCGTCCTCTTGGAAAGCATGACTACAGTTTCGTCGTTCCTTCACCGACGTATAGAGAACATATGATTTTGCATGGGGCTGAGGCGACGAAAATCCAGGAGTATCTTTATATGGATTTCAGGAGTTACGCCCTGTTCCAGGGAACATAGCGCGATATTTGGTCCCAAATGGGCAGCTGTGACCGTGAGGATCGGGTCCAAATTGTGCCGCTGGTAAGCTCGACCTCGACCGCCTCTTGCTTCATCCTGATCGCACCTGCCGCCCGATCAGCCCCGGCAATCTGCGGGTCCAGCGCTCGTGTCAACGGCGGCGTAAAAGTCCACCAGTGGGGCGGTGTAAAAATGTACCACCCGATGACGTGTCTCTGAGCTTGTCCCCGTAGTCCATGGGCGGGCCCCGCGCGCGGCGCGGCGTGCCCCCAACAGGCTGACGCGGCGGCGCGCGTGGGTGGGGCCTGTGGACCCACGGGGGCAAGCGGCGTTGGCGGGTTAGCGAGCCTTGGTGGCCTGCTGTGATCGGCTCTGCTTGAGGCGGTAGCTGTCGCCGTTCATCTCGAGGATATGGACGTGGTGGGTGAGGCGGTCGAGCAGCGCGCCGGTGAGCCGCTCGGAGCCGAACACCTCGGTCCATTCGTCGAAGGGCAGGTTAGAGGTAACCAGGGTCGAACCGCGCTCGTAGCGCCGGCTGAACACCTCGAACAGCAGCTCGGCGCCGGTCTTCGACAGCGGCACGAAGCCGAGCTCGTCGATGATCAGGAGCTTGTAGCCGGCGAGCTTCTTCTGGAACCTCAGCAGCTGCTTGTCATCGCGGGCCTCGATGAGCTCATGGACCAGCGCCGCGGCGGTGATGAAGCCCACCGAGAGACCCTTCTGGCAGGCGGCAAGCCCGAGGCCGAGGGCGATGTGGGTCTTGCCGGTGCCGCTGTTGCCGAGCGCGATGACGTTCTCGCGGCGCTCGATGTATTCACCGCGGGCGAGCTCGATCACCAGGGCCTTGTTGAGCGCGGGGATGGCAGTGAACGCGAAGCTGTCGAGGCTCTTGACGGTCGGGAACCTGGCCGCCTTGATGCGGCGCTCGATGAGGCGGCGTTCGCGATCGATGAGCTCGAGCTCGGCGAGCCGCAAGAGGTAGCGGACGTGATCGACGCCCTCGGCCGCGCACTGCCGGGCGATCTTGTCGTGCTCGCGCAAGAAAGTCGGCAGCTTCAGGGTCTTAAGGTGATGGGCGAGCAGGAGCTGGGGCATGTCGCTCATGGGCCTTGCCCTGCCCCCGAGAGCAGGCTCATGTAGGACCCGGCATCGGTGGTGCGAACCTTGGCCCGGGGCAGGTAGGGATAGACCTCGAGGTTGAGCCTGGGCGGCCGTCGCTCGATGCGGCATAGCACCAGGTGCTTGACCGCGTCGAAGCCGATGGCGCCGAGCCTGATGGCCTGATGGATGGCGGCCTCGACCTCATGGCGGGGGAAGCTCTCCAGCAGCCGGAGCACCTGGACGTACTCGCGCTTGCCCGCCTTGCTCATGCGCGCTTCGAGGAGTCGGCGCAAGGTGGCGAAGACCTCGGGCAGCTGCCAGCCCTCGAGCGGGGCGGCCTGGTCCAGGGCGCCGATCTTCTTCTCGATGAGCGGCAGGTAGTGCAGCGGATCGAAGACCAGGTCCTCGCGCTCGTAGGAGCGCCGGTGGCGCGCGATCACCTCTGTGCCACAGCTGATCACCACCTCGTCGACGTAGCCCTTGATCAGCACCTCGTGGCAGCCGTAGACTACCGGCACCGAGTAGTCGTTGCCCTTGTAGCGCACCAGCGAGAGCGAACTCACCCGTCCCGGGCACTTGTCGCAGGCGTCATAGGGCGACGGCAGCACCGGCAGGAAGGCATCCTGGTCCCGCGTCAAGCGCTCCTCGATCGTCTCCTCATGCCGGCGCAGCCGATCGCTGAACCGCCTCCGGCACCGCGCCTCCAGATCGGCGTTGAAGGCCGCGAAGCTCGGGAAGCGCGGTAGCGGCACCATGAAGTTACGCCGGGCGAACCCGATCAGCCCTTCGACCTTGCCCTTGTCATTCCCCTTCCTCGGCCGACCGAAGCGATCCTGGAACAGGTAATGGGACTGCAGCTCGGCAAACACCCGGGTGCGTTGTCGCTTGCCATCGCCCAGGATGCGCGCTACCGCCAGCGTGCTGTTGTCGTAGAGGATCGACCGCCGCACCCCGCCGAAGAAGGCGAAGGCCGCATTGTGGCCGTCACAGAACGCCTCGCTCGTCTCCCCGGGGTACGCCTTCACGAAGCACGCATCGCTGTGCGGCAGGTCCATCGCGAAGAAGCGGACCTTCTGCTCCTTGCCCGCGATCACCGCCGTCGCTTCGCCGAAGTCGACCTGGGCATGACCCGCCGGGTGCGACAGCGGCACGAACATCTCCCGCGTCCGCCGCCGGCGCTCGCGCACGTAGTCCTTGACGATCGTGTAGCCGCCCACGAGCCCGTACTCGTCCCGCAGCCGGTCGAAGATCCGCTTCGCCGTATGCCGCTGCTTGGTCGGGCGAGCCTTATCCTCCTCCAGGATCCGGTCGATGACGCCGACATGGAGATCGAGCTTGGGACGCGCCCGCGGCTTGCTCCGCCGGTAGCCCGGCGGCACCGCATAGGCCAGCATCTTGGCCACCGTCCGCCGGTCCACACCGAACACCCGGGCCGCCTCCCGGATGCTCATCCTCTCAACGTGACAGGCCCGTCGAACCCGCGCGTACAACTCCACTCGATACATCCCCCCGACCCTCAGCCAGTCTCAAACTGACAGAAGGCCATACCCGGTACATTTTTGCGCCGCCGCAGCCGCAGCTAACCGACGCTCAGATGGGGGATTATTGCTCCGCCGTTCTCAAACTTGCCATCGCGCAGGATTTTTCCGTTCGCCACACAATTCAGCGCCACACCACCGGCAAGACAAAGGTTTTTGGCTCCGGTCTCTTGATGGATCGAACGGGTAAGACGCAACGTTGCTTCCTCGATAACGGCTTGTACCGAGGCGGCCATATCCATGTGATGCTGCGTAAGGGCCTCCTCTGCGGTGCGTGGCGGCAGGCCGAACAAATCACCGAAGCGATGATTCGTGAGAACGGCGGTGACAAATTAGTCCACGGAAGCGGCGGGATTTACCAGCCGCGGGCGGAATAAAACTCTGCCACCTGTAGCCTTCGATCCATTTGGGGATGGAAGGTGGGAGGATGCACACCGTGGATCTTTATCTACGCGTACGGCTGGCCTGCCATGTTGATGGGCTGAGCCAGCGAGAGGCGGCAAGTCGGTTTGGCATTGCGCGCGAGACGGTGAAGAAGATGCTCCGGCATTCGGAACCGCCGGGATATCGGCGACGTCAGCCACCGAAACGCCCGAAGCTGGCCCCCTTCACGGATATCATCGACCGTATTCTGGAGGAGGACTGAACGGTTCACCGTAAGCAGCACCACACGGCGAAGCGTATCTTCGAACGCCTTCGCGACGAACATGGCTTCACGGGTAAGGAGACCATCGTAAAGGATTATGTTCGTGAACGGCGCCGTCGTCTGCGTGAGATGTATGTGCCGTTGTCACATCCTCCGGGCCATGCTCAAGCGGACTTTGGCGAGGCGGATGCGATCATCGCCGGCGTCAAGTATCGGGCGTATTTTTTCGTTATGACCCTTCCCCACAGCGATGCCTGCTTCGCTGCGGCCTACCCGGCGGCGGCGACGGAGGCCTGGCTGGACGGGCACAACAGAGCCTTTGTCTTTTTCGGTGGCGTTCCCCAATCGATTCTCTACGACAACGACAAGTGTCTGGTGTCGCGCATCTTGCCAGATGGCACGCGGCAACGAACGCGGGCGTTCAGCGGGCTGCAGTCCCATTACCTCTTCGAGGACCGCTACGGCCGTCCCGGCAAGGGCAACGACAAAGGCAATGTTGAGGGGGTGGTCGGCTACGCCCGGCGGAACTTCATGACGCCGCTTCCCCGGTTTGCGAGCTAGGACGCCTTCAATGTCCACCTGGAAGAGCAATGCCGCAACCGGCAAGGCGACGTCCTGCGCGGCCGCCGCGAGAGCATCGGCGAACGGTTTGTGCGTGACCGCGAAGCGTTGATGTCGCCACTGCCGGCGCCGTTCGATGCGTGCGACAAGCAGGGCACGCGGGTCAGCTCGCTGTCCCTGGTGCGCTACCAGACGAATGACTATTCCGTGCCCGTCGCCTACGGCCATCAGGACGTCTGGATCCGTGGCTATGTCCACGAGGTGGTTATCGGTTGCGGCGCCGGGATCATTGCCCGGCACCCCCGTTCCTACGACCGGGAAGATATGGTCTTCGATCCGATCCACTACCTGCCTTTGCTGGAGCACAAGATCGGCGCCCTGGACCAGGCCGCGCCGCTAGCCGGATGGGAACTGCCTGATGCCTTCCCAACCCTGCGCCGTCTCCTGGAGGCGCGCATGGGCAAGGCCGGCAAGCGGGAATACGTCCAGGTCCTTCGGCTTCTGGAGACCTTCGATCTCGAGGTGCTTCACGGCGCGGTCAAGGACGCCCTGCGCCTGGGTGCGATCGGCTACGACGCCGTCAAACACCTTGTGCTGTGCCGTATCGACGACGCCCGCCTAAACTCGACCTGGATATCTATCCCTATCTGCCTCGGGCCAACGTGGCGACCACGGCCGCCGCCAGTTATATGAGCTTGTTGGGTGGAGGCGCGTCATGACCGATACACCGCAAGTGTTGCTGGCGCATCACCTCAAGACCCTGAAGCTGCCGACGTTCCTGCGCGAATACGACAAGCTGGCCCGGCAATGCGCCGCCGCGGGCGCCGACCATGTGCGCTATCTTGTCCGCCTGGCCGAGCTGGAGCTAATCGACCGTGAGCGCCGCATGGTCGAGCGGCGGATCAGACAGGCCAGGTTCCCCGCCGTCAAAAGCCTCGACAGCTTCGACTTCAAGGTCATCCCATCGCTCAACAAGATGCTGGTCCTGGAACTGGCGCGATGTGAATACGTCGCGCGCCGTGAGAACGTCATCGCGCTCGGCAACTCAGGTACCGGCAAAACCCATATCGCCCTCGGCCTCGGTCTGGCGGCCTGCCAGAAGGGGCTCTCAGTGGGGTTCACCACGGCCGCCGCCCTGGTGCACGAACTGATGGAGGCACGGGACGAGAAGCGTCTGTTGCGCCTGCAGAACCAACTGGCAAAATATCGCCTTCTGATCATCGACGAACTCGGCTTCGTGCCGCTCTCGAAGACCGGCGCCGAACTTTTGTTCGAGGTGTTCGGCCAGCGCTACGAGCGTGGCTCCACCCTGGTGACCAGTAATCTGCCGTTCGATGAGTGGACCGAGATATTCGGCTCCGAACGCCTGACCGGGGCGTCGCTGGATCGTCTCACCCACCATGTCCATATCCTGGAAATGAATGGCGAGAGCTATCGTCTCAACCAAAGCCGAAAACAGCGGAAATCCCTAAAAATGCCTGCTTAACCGCCGGTGCAATGGTTGGCCTGGTAGTCCACAGGAACCTCCCACGCTGCTTCGCTTCGCCTAACGTAAGCGCTACACGGAAGCAGCGCGGGTCCCTCCTATGGACTACCAGGACAACCCCCAACACCGCGTACCGCATCACATCAAGTGGACTAGTTTTGCTCCGCCCGGGTGGGCTAATTTTGCTCCGCCGGCGACACTTTAGGGGGATTCGAACCAAGTGTCGCATAACCGGCCTTGGGGAAAGCCCCAATCAAACCCTCCGATCCTGACGAATGGGTGACCCCTGTCGGCCGCTCTTTCTCTTGTAACTCTTCGATCGCTGCAATCACCCTGCACCTTGGCGGCCTGCACCATTCCTTTAGCTGGATCTAATTTTCGGTAGGAACAGGATCCTTCTTGCTCCCGGAATTCCGAAATTTCCAGGCCCTGAAAAAAATTGCGAATAATTCTCATTTTCATCTTGCGCCGGGCCCACATATCTGCAATTAATAATCATTCGCAATAAAACATTGGGGCACGTTCTTCCCATTCGCAAGCTAACGCATTGAACTTGAATAAAAATGTTGGAGACACTAGATGGATCGAATGGGTCGAAAAACGTTTGTCTGGCCACGCATCCTGATCGGAGGGTTTATTCTTGCCGCCATGCCCACCCTAGTTGCGGCCCAGGAGCCACCGAGCCGGGAGGAGATGTGGAAGATCATTCAGGAGCAGCAGAAGCAAATCCAGGTGTTGATGGAGCGACTGGATAGGACAACCGAGAAGGTCGAAACTACCGAGAAGAAGGTCGAAGCCGCCGGCGCCATGGTCGAGGAAGTGCGCGAGGCACGCCATGCCGGACCTGGCTGGTGGCAGCGGACCCACCTTGGTGGCTATGGCGAGCTACATTACAACGGGGGCGACAAGGATGAAGTTGATTTCCACCGCTTTGTCCTGTTTGTCGGACATCGCCTCACGGACCGCATTCGCTTCTTCTCGGAACTCGAGCTCGAGCACTCCGTCGCCGGGGAAGGCAAGAACGGCGAGGTCGAGATCGAGCAAGCCTATATCCAGTTCGATCTATGGGAACGCCATCAAGCCAATCTTGGTCTTCAACTGATCCCCGTCGGCATCCTGAACCCGACGCATGAACCGCCGACGTTCTTCGGTGTCGAGCGTAATCCGGTCGAGGCCAATATTATCCCGACGACCTGGTGGGAAGCCGGTGCCGGGCTAAGCGGTGAGCTATGGCAAGGTGTGCAATACGACGTGATAGCACACTCCGGCCTCAACACGCCCACTACGGGTGACAATGCCTTCAAGATCCGGAATGGCCGCCAGAAGGTATCGGAAGCACCGGCCGGCGATGGCGCCTATTCGGCCCGGCTTCGATGGACCGGCTGGCCGGGGATCGAACTCGGCGTCACCGGCCAGTACCAGAGCGATCTTACCCAAGGGGACCTTGATGTTGATGCGACACTCTTCGAGGCGCACGCGGACATTCGTCGTGGACCTTGGGGTATACGAGCGCTTTACGCACGCTGGGATCTGAGCGGCAATGCACCGGAGACGCTTGGCCGTGACGTTCAAGAGGGATGGTACATCGAGCCTTCGTATCGCTTCATGACCGGTATCGGCGAGATCGGATTCTTCACGCGTTTCAATGAGTGGGACAACAATGCAGGCACCAGTGCGGATAGCAAGTTCCAACAAATCGACTTTGGTGTAAACTATTGGCCACACTCAGACGTCGTCGTGAAAGCCGATTTTCGAATCCAGGATTCGCCCGCCGGAGAGACGGAGGACAATCGCATAAACCTAGGCCTTGGTTTCCAATTCTGATGTGATGATTCAAATGGTCGGCAGCCGACGGTCGCTGCCATGTGTGTCCTTCTTTGCGGTCCTAACGGCATGCGCATTGTTCCCTATGCGCACACCACTCGCTGCTGAAATCTTTCAGGAGCCGGAGGGCTTCCTCACCGAGGTCTTCCCTAGCGGCGTGCCACAACCCGACGTTCTGTGGATCACGGCGAACCGCAAGGAGACGGTCCGACAAATCCTCGGTCATGGCCTGGGGGTTTTGCGCCAACGCTATTGGCGACAAGGCGAACGCACCGCCTGGATCCTCGAGGAGATTGGCAAAGAACAGCCCATCACGACCGGCATCGTCGTCGCGGATGGACGAATCGAGCGGCTCCATGTTCTCATCTACCGGGAAAGCCGCGGTTGGGAGGTGCGCTATCCTGTTTTCACGGATCAATTCGAAGGCGCGACATTGACGGGCGATCTTCGGCTCGACCGCCACATCGACGGCATTTCGGGAGCAACCCTATCCGTGCGCGCGCTGACCCGCCTCGCACGGCTCGCCCTACTCTTGCATCGCGAAGTCATGCAAAACGATGATTAAACAAATCACAAACGAACTTTGGCGAAGTCCTATTTACAAATGGCACCGCTATATCGGCCTAACCGCGGCCTTCTTTTTCTTGTTTCTCGCGGTGAGTGGCGTTGCCCTCAACCACACGGAAAAGCTGAAACTTGATGAGCGATACGTGGCCAGTGAGTGGCTACTCGATTGGTATGGAATTGCCCCGAGGACAGATGCCGTCAGCTACGAGGTCGATGGTAGATACTGGATCACCGGGCTCGAGGGGCAACTCTATCTCGATGGAAAGCACGTCGCCGGGATCACCGGTAAACTGCTGGGTGCCGTGAAGACCGGCGGCATGTTCGTCATTGCAGCCAAGCGGGAGATTCTTCTGCTAACGCCGGATGGGGAGCCGGTCGAACGCCTGCCCCGAAGCGCCATCCCGGCAAGCGTGCAGAGGATCGGGGTTACGTCCAAAGGACGCGTTCGCATTGAAACGCTGGAGGGCGGCTTTCTCGCGGATGCCGGTCTGATCATTTGGGAGGCGTCAGACATATCCGCGAGCTGGTCAACAGCGAGCCGTGCACCGGACGAGGTGCTTGAGGCCGTTCGTCAAGTTTATCGCGGGCGCGGGCTCAGCTGGGAGCGCGTGCTCTTCGACCTCCATAGTGGTCGGCTATTGGGTGCGTGGGGGCCGTATCTCATGGATGGCGTGGCGATCTTGCTCCTCGTCCTCGTCGGGACCGGCTTGTACATGACCTTCGCGAGAAGGCCTTGATGATGGATATTGGGCATACACCTCTACCCCTATCCCGGGTCAACCGTCGACGCGCATTACGCATTGTCGCCGGCGCAGCCGGGATGGCCTGCCTTCCCTGGTCAACTATCAGCGCAGCGGCCGCCCGACCCATGCCTTCGCATCGCTGGGAGGGAACCGCTCTTGGGGCCGAGGGATCGATCACGCTCTACCATACCGACGCCCGGCAAGCCCAAACTCTCCTTGGCCGTTGCGCCGATGAGATCGAACGGCTCGAATCTTTGTTCAGCCTCTACCGACCGAATTCCGCGCTTTGCCGCCTGAACCGAACCGGCAAGCTTGCGGCGCCGCCCGAAGACTTCCTCCGGTTGTTGATCACCACCAAGGAATGGCATCGACAGACGGGAGGTGCTTTCGACGTCAGTGTCCAGCCGCTATGGGAGCTTTACGTCCGCCATTTCGCGACGCCAGCCGCCGACCCAGGCGGGCCGGCGGTGGAGGACATCCTGCGCATGCGTGCCCTGGTCGACGCCAGGCAGATCGCCATTTTCCCAAACCATGTACGGCTTGAAAAAACGGGAATGGCGCTGACGTTCAATGGGATTGCTCAAGGCTACATCACGGATCGCATAGCGGCATTTCTAAAGGCCGAAGGTATGGATCGAGTGCTCGTCGAGCTTGGTGAGTTCCGGGCCTTGGGCACGCATCCGGATAGCCGGCCTTGGCGGATCGGCATCGCGGATCCGAAACGGCCCTGGCGGCCTTTGCGAATGGTCGAGCTCCATGATCGCGCTATGGCTACCTCCGGTGGCTACGGGATGCCTTTCGACGCAAGCGGCCATCACCATCATCTGTTCGATCCATCCTCAGGCCGAAGTGCGTCGTATCATCGTAGCGTCACGGTAATCGCGCCGGATGCAACGACCGCGGACGCCTTATCGACCGCGCTTACCATCGTGCCACGGGATCGCGCAACGGAGATTCTCGCCGGCCTCATCGATGTCGCGGCCATCTTCGTGGACGATCATTCGGTCGAGTATGTCGGGCCAAACCGCTTAAGGAACTCGGAGAAAGGATAGCTTCGCCGATCGTAGAGGCAGATATCACCTTCCAAGGAAAAATAGAAAACCGTCACCTGATCTGCCGTGACGACGAGCCGACAGAATCCTTCCTCTACATGATCCTCCGGGCAGCGTCGAATATCGACATGCGGCACGTTGTGTTCGAACTCCTCATAGCTCACCCAGCAATGTTTTTCGACCTCAGCCCTCGCGACGCCAACGAATAGGGTGACAACCGCCACAAGGAGGAGATAACGCAAGAGACAGCAAGTTCTGAACATTCGGCTCCAAACCCTTTCCAGTGAGACTACCCCTGTTCTACATAAAAATAATAATCATTCGTAAATCTAAAGCAGGAGACCTTCGCGGTAAGCTTGGTGCTGCGGGAAGGAGAACCCGCTGTTGCATAACAGGCCTTAGGATAAGCGCGGTTTAAAGTGCTATCTGCCATCACATCTCTTCTTGCTCGTGTTTTCCAGCCTAATAGCATCGCGATTTTGGTTCGGTATTCAGGCAGCTTCCAAAGCATCCTCGACCGGCGTCCCGCCCGAGGTCAGCTCAAAGATCCGGTTTCTAGCGGTTTGCACGTCGAGGCTCTGGGCCAATATTGCCGCGACGTCTTCTCGAGAGACTTCGGTGTGCGGATCGACGGTCTCAGCCAAGGTGACCCGCCCGGTCCCGGCGTTGTGGGTCAGCAGGACAGGCCGGACGATGGTGTAGTCGAGACCCGAGGCAATAAGATAATCGTCCGCATCCCGTTTCGCTCGCATGTAATGGCGCATGCCCTCGCTGGCTGCCTCAGGTGAATCCACGCCTTTCGCGCTCAGCATGACGAAATGCGAGATGCCTTCCGCCTTCGCGAGGTCAATAAGCGCCTTGGCACCTTCCTGATCTACATCGATGGTCTTTTCCGGGCCGGTCTTCGATCCCGAGCCGGCGGCGAAGATGATCGCGTCGACGCCTTTTAGGACACTACGCTCGAGAGCCTCCACGTCGCCGCAGCGACGTTCTACATCCGCCGGTAACCCGGATGTATCCGCGCCGTCGCGAACCATCGCAATTGGTTCGTGATTTTTCTTCTTGAGCTGTTCAACAAGTTTACGGCCAGTCCCTCCGGTCGCACCAACAACAAGAATGTTCATTTTCCTTATCCTTCTTCCTTATCCTTCGTGAGCGTTTTCCTCCTTCGCCATTTCCGCTGCATGGCTCAAAAGATAGATGACTTCCTCATCGCGCTCTTGGCTGAAGTTCGCCGACTTCGCCCACTTCTTTCTTTAAGCACTTGATCATCTCCGTCAGCAAATTCCCTTCGCGGCGTTCCGCAGGCCTTCGCGCAGGCTCGCGTCTTGAACCGGACCGGGAGAACGAGGTCACTCCATGAGATCCGCGGTAGCGCGAATATTTTCTCTATGGCGCCATTCCGCAGTCCGGTTTCCCCGGCCGGGGGGCGATGGCACGGTTCAGGGACGTCAAGACCCTCCAGAAATTTGCTGCCACCCATGCCTCGATCCACAACAATTTCAACCATGAGCGCCGTCTGAACTGTCGAGATATCTTCAAGCAGAAGCGCTCAGCTGCCCCGGTCGAATGACGTCAATTGGCGACCTGAAAGAGAGGTTGTCTGGTGTTTCGGAGACTGGTGGCATTCGACTGACAGCACCTGCTCAGGGCTTATGAAATACTTTCTCTCCATCGCTTTGGAACCAGCCTTTGTAGATTTCCCCAAAACCGAAATAATCAGTATTGGGTGGGACATAATTCGCCCCTTTATCTACAAAGAAGACGGAATTCAAAAACGATGCGTGTCGTCTCGCGCTGGTTCAAGGCGCTGTGGTGAAGATGGTGAGCGGCAAAAACCAGAACATCGCCCATCGCCAGAGGCGGCGCTATGGGATTTGAGACGTCCACATGCTCGCGCAACATGGGAGGAAGATTGAGGCCCACGGCATTGCGCCAAACATCGTAACCCCGGGAGCTGTTTTTGATGCTCCGATAGTAGTAAGCGGGCAGCAGGCGAAGGGTCTCGTTCGTTTCCAAAGGATAGATCGGCCCCCACAAATTAATCTGTTGCTGGGGCGACCCGTACCAGGTGTCGCGGTGGGGCGGTAGCAAACCGGAGCAGGTGGTGCGGTAGTAGCCTTGTGACTCACTGCCATGAGGGAATGTCAGGCGGAAGCCCGGCCATTCAAAAACTGTCTGGTTCGGGGGGAAGCTGATTTCTTCCATGAAGGTGGTGATGATGGGGGGGATTCTTTTCTCTTCCAGCAGGGCTTCGTAGGCCGCATCGACGCGCGCCTTATAGGATGCAATGCTCAGTTTTTGGGGATTATATACGAAAGTCACATTTTACCGGTAAAGAGGATGGCCGGTGCATCTGCAACAGAAAAGGTGTCATTTAAGTCACGATTTCGCCACATCTCTGGCAGTTCAGCGGTGGCTCTTTCCCGGTGCTTTCTTGCTCATGATCCGTCCTCTTGTAATGTGACTTTACTGTAAAGGAACGGCCCAGTAATGTCAACGCCAAAATGTGACTTTCGTATATAATCCCCCAGTTTTTCGTGCGCGACGAGCGGATCGTGGGGCTTGAAATGTTCTTCTAGAATTTTCCGCAGAACCGAAGTCAGGCGATCTATTGCCAGCGCTTGACGGATGACCGTGACGCCGCCTTCGAGGATTTCGGCGCGATCCAGGGAGAGATTTCCGTCGGAATCCGAACTGAAATCAAGCACATGCTCTTTTATGGAAGCGGTTTTGTTCATGGAAACGGGCGCTGGAATTTCGCCGCGATCGGAACGGTCTTGAAACGCCCGGCGTAAATCCAGCTCCGCCACATCCAGTTCTTTTTCCATCCTGTCTTCGAGAAAGGCTTCCAGGTCGTCAGCGGAGAAGGAGAAGCCTTTCGTTTGAGCAAAGGCCGCGACATCGTCGACCATCAAATCGATGTTTTTCAGGCCCTCCATCAATTGCGGCTGCTCCACGACGGCACAGATAAAGGACGAGATGCTTGAGGTGGCCCCGGAAAATCGGACAGGTGTTTAAGGTGTATTCCCCCGACTGAGGAGGGATACGCGATGAGCAGGAGACGCAGGTTTTCCGGGGAGCTGAAGGCGAAGATCGCGCTTGAGGCGTTTGCTGTCGATCGGACGCTCCTCGCTCTATTACACGCCCAAGGGCGAGAGCCCGGAGACTCTGGCGCTGATGTGGCGCATTGATGAGTTGTTCCTGAAGTATCCGTTCTACGGCGCCCGTCAGACGGTCCGTCATCTGCGCCGCGAGGGCGTGCGCATCGGTCGTCGCCGGGCCGGTCGTCTGAGATGCGCCTGATGGGGCTTCAGGCGATCTATAGGGCGCCGCGCACCAGCGATCCGCATCCCGAGCACCGGGTCTACCCCTATCTGCTCAGAGGCTTGATGATCGAGCGGGCGGGCCATGTCTGGTGCGCCGACATCACCTACATCCCGGTGCGCCGCGGCTTTCTTTACCTGGTGGCGATCATGGACTGGGCCAGCCGGCATGTGCTGGCTTGGCGTCTGTCGAACACCCTGGATGCGGGCTTCTGCACAGACGCGCTCGACGAGGCGCTGGCCCGCCATGGCACGCCGGAGATCTTCAATACCGACCAGGGCAGCCAGTTCACCAGCTTCGCCTTCACCGGGCGCTTGCGGGAGGCCGGCATCCGGATCTCGATGGACGGCAGGGGCCGGTGCCTGGATAACATCTTCATTGAGCAGCTGTGGCGCTCCCTCAAATACGAGGCCGTCTATCTGCGCGAGCTCGCCGACGGCTTCGAGGCCCGGCGCGTCATCGGCGAGTGGATCGACTTCTACAACACCGAGAGGCCGCACTCGGCGCTCGGGGGGGAAACGCCGGCCGAGGCCTACCGCGGTGCCCCGCCTGTGGATATGATGGACAAGCCGCTACGCACCTTGCCCACATCCCCACAGGCGCAACAACAACGGCAAGGAGATCGATGCAAAGGGATTCTGGCAGCATGAACGACAACCGGAATACACCTTAATCAAGCCGCCAAGCTGTCCGACAAACCGAGGCCACCTCAGGTTCCAGCGATAGAAATAGGCTTAACTACTGCGCCGAAGGCAACGAAACTAGCGAAAGCGAGTCGGTGACATCGTAGGTGCTTGATCGCCGTTGGCGCTCAAGGGTTCAAGCCCAGCCGCGCCCACCATTTCTTTTTCTTTATCTAAAGCCCAGCGTTTTCGAGGAGCACGCGGGCGGTGCGCTTCGCCAGCTTCGCCGCATCGCGCTCGCCGGCGACATGGGCCATGACGATCGCCCCTTCCGCGAGCAGCATGAGCCCGGCGGCAAGCTCGCGCGGCTTGCTGGCGCCGGCGGCGGCGGTGAGCTCGCGCAGGTGTCTAAGCAGCAGGTGTTTGTGCTCGCTTGCCACGGCATGGATCGGATCTTCGGGCGGGGCGAATTCGCTGGCCGCGTTGATGAACATGCAGCCCGAAAAGTCCTTCTCGCCGAACCATTCGTCGAGCGCGTCGAAGAGGCCAAGTAGCTGCGCCTTCGGGGTGGTGGCAAGCGCCTCGATGCGGCCGGTGAGGCGCTCAAGGAACAACTGATCGCGGCGGCGAAGGACGGCGAGGATGAGGCCGTCCTTCGACTTGAAGTGCTTGTAAAGCGTCATCTTGGCGACCCCAGATTCGGCCAGGATGCGGTCGATTCCGGTGGCGTGGTAGCCGTCCCGGTTGAAGAGCTCGAGGGCGGTATCGACGAGGTGGTCGCGGCGGCTTTGGGCCATGCTTGGTCTCCTTTCCCTTAAGCTATATATACCATTCTGTCTAGTTTCAAGGGTTCGTTCCGACCCCCTTGGAGGCTCCTCCGATCCTTCCTCGAAAGATTCGAAGATCATCCATATAAGGGGGCTTGACAGAACAGACAAGTCTGTATATTCTCCGCCGTCATTGGACCCACGACCCCTGTGGGGGGCCTGAAACGCCTACACTCAAGGAGAGACGTGATGACCACCCGTATCCATCCGCTGATCCATCCGCTGCGGCCATATCTGTGGCTTTTGCTCGCAGCCGCCCTCGTGCTTGCCCCGCGCCTCGGCTTGGCCTCCGAGGCCCGGCTGGTGGCTTCCGCCGTGCCGGTCACCCAGACCCTGCACAAGACCGTCGAAGTGGACGGGCTTACCATCTTCTACCGGGAGGCCGGGCATAAGGCGGCGCCGGCCGTGCTGTTGCTGCACGGCTTTCCCACCTCTTCCCAGACGTTCCGCAACTTGATGCCGAAGCTTGCCGATCGCTATCGGGTCATCGCGCCGGATTATCCCGGCTTCGGCAACAGCTCGATGCCGAGTGTCGAAGAATTCGACTATTCCTTCGACAATCTGGCCCGCGTCATCGCGGCCTTCACCGAGAAGCTCGGGCTTACGCGTTACAGCCTCTACGTCATGGATTATGGCGCGCCGGTCGGCTATCGCCTGGCCACCAAGCATCCGGAACGCGTCCAGGCGCTGATCGTTCAGAACGGCAATGCCTATGTGGAGGGCCTGCGCGAGTTCTGGAAGCCCTTCCGCGCCTATTGGAAGGACCACAACCCGGAGACCGCGAAACCGTTGGCGGGATTCCTGAAGCTCGACGTGACGAAGTGGCAATACACCCACGGCACGCGGAATGCGGAAACCATCAGCCCGGACACCTGGACCGTCGACCAGTATCTGCTGGACCGTCCCGGGAATGCGGCGATCCAGTTGCAGCTTTTCTACGATTACGGCTCGAACCCGCCGCTCTATCCGGCGTGGCAGGCCTATTTCCGCGCCCACCAGCCGCCGACGCTGATCGTCTGGGGCAAGAACGACTTCATCTTCCCGGCGGAAGGGGCGCACCCGTATAAACGCGACCTGGAGACGATCGAGTTCCATCTGCTCGATACCGGCCACTTCGCGCTCGAGGAAGACGGGGACGTGATCGCCGCCCAGATCCGCCGTTTCCTTAAGACCCATCTCCGATAGCCCCCCACCCGGCGATCGGCCTTGCCTAAGGCCGGTCGCCGGGCCCCCGTTTTGGAATTTCCCGTGATTTAACGTACGCTTAAGCCTTTTCAGGGGATGGTTCCCTAACTCCGCTGCATGCCTTAAAAATAAGGCGAAAAAAAAGGGGGGGGGGGAACGTGTCGCTATCCCTTGCCTTACGGCTCTATGCCCACCGGAAGGGCTCGGCCTTGGTCGAGCGCGGGGAAGACCTGCAGACGCGCCTGAAGGCCTGGTGGAAGGGCCACCACCCCCATCTGCCGAAGGTGGCGGTGGTGGAAGGAGAAGAACGAACGACGACGGCGGCGCCCGAGGTCGCGCCGTCGATCCCCGTCGAGCTGGTGGAAGAAAGCATCGAGGGGGCTAAGCCCAATCCGTGGTCGCGGGAGCGGCTGCTTCTCCTCGCCGAGCTCTGGGGGTCGGGATTCACGTCGCCGGGTGGCCAGAAATTCGGCATGGAACTGGTGAAGCCGCTTGCGCCGAATTCGAAGATGAGCCTCCTTAATCTAAACGCCACCCTTGGCGGCACGGCGCGCACGATTGCGAACGCCTACCAAATGTGGGTGAACGCCTTCGAGCCGGACGAGACCCTTGCCCGCATCGGCATGGAGATGTCGACGCGGGGAGGCCTTGCCAAGCGTGCGCCCATTGAGTTTTGCGATCACGAGCACCTTCGCGAGCGGCTTAAGCAGGACGGGCGCCAGTACGACAGCATCTTTGCGAAGGAGGGCTTCTTCAAGGTTGAGCGCAAAAAAGAACTTTTTTCGGCGATCTACGATCACCTGAAGTCGGACGGCCAGCTTCTTTTCACGGACTACGTACTCGCGGAAGCGGGCGAAATCAGCCAGGAGGTGGAGGCGTGGATGAACGTCGAGCCGCACCGGCCGCATCTTTGGACCGTCGAGCAGACCATCACGTGTCTCAAAAGTCTCGAGCTGAACCTTCGCATCTCGGAGGACATGACGGCGCGCTATCGGCAGATGGCGCTTCGCGGTTGGTCGGACTACGTCGAGCGGCTGAAGAAACAGGGGGCATCCACGCCGGCCATGCTGGATGCGCTTCTTCTGGAGGTCGAGATCTGGGCGCGGCGGATCCTCGCCTTCGATCGCGGCGGCCTTCGCGTCTACCGGATCCACGCGATCAAGCAGACGGAACTCGGCTTCTGATGCAGGCTGGCTGAGGCAGGCCGAAAAGCCCGCTTGTCGCAAATTGACGAGGGCAAATTGACGGGGGCAAATTGGCACGGGTAAATTGACAGGGAAGGCCCATCTCCCTATGGTGGCCGCGCTTTTTGAGGCCACACGTAAAAGCGGGAAGCAGGGTTTAAGATGAAGGTCGTTAATTCGCTAAAAACCGTGAAGAAGCGGCACAAGGACTGCCGGGTCGTCCGCCGGCGGGGCCGCGTCTACGTCATCAATCGGCGAAACCCCCGCTTCAAGGCCCGCCAGGGCTGAACGCGCCTTAAGGCGTAACGACGAACGGGAATCGGATTTGCTTGGCCGGGCCATGGCCTGAGCCTATGCTTTCGGCATGCGAAGCTTCCTTGCCGCGCTGTTGGCGTTTGGGCTGGCTACGTCTGGGCTGGCCATGGCGCTTTCGATGGCGAAGGCGGCCCAGGACGATCCCCGTTTGGATGCGCTTTTTGTCCAACTGAAGGCGGAAACGGACCCGGCGCGGGCCGAGGCCATCGAGGACGATATCTGGCATCTGTGGACGGCGTCGGGCGATGCCGGCATCGACCGGCTGTTCAGCAAGGGACGGGAGGCCTTGCTGCGCGGCGACATGGAAGTGGCGCTTGCCATAAGCACGGAAGTCACCGGTCGGGCGCCGGATTTCGCGGAAGGCTGGTACATGGGTTCGACCATCTTTTATCAGATGGGAGACATGGAGTATGCGCTCAGCTATGCGAAGAAGGCGGTCAAACTGGAGCCGCGCCACTTTCCGGCCCTGATGGGGATCGGTGTCATCCATATGCAGCAAAGGCGAGATGCAGAAGCGCTTGCCGCCCTTCGGCAGGCGCTCGAAGTGGACCCGCAATCTCGTCCAGGCACGCGAGATCGCCGATGAAATCGCAATGCGACTGAAAGACAAACGGCTCCATCGCCGCCAGCAGTAACCTCATGAAGACGTTTTCTGTCACGCTCGCCGCCGCCTTCTTCCTGCTTATGGCCGCGCCTTCGTTTGCAACCCAGGCGGATTCGCGTCTCGATGAGCTGTTCACGCGTCTGAAAGCGACGACGGATCCGATCGAAGCGGAAAATCTGCAGGAATTTATCTGGCAGCTTTGGATCGAGACGGAGAACGAGGAGATCATGAATCTTTTCGCCCGTAGCCGCGAGTTAATGCTGCGCGATGACTACGCAACCGCACTTGACCTTGCTACGAAGATCGTACGGCTCGATCCGGATCATGCGGAAGGCTGGAACTTAAGGGCGACGATCTTTTATGTCATCGGCGATTACGAATCCTCCATCAAGGATGTCGAAAGGACGCTGGCCCTTGAGCCGCGTCATTTCGGAGCGCTGGTCGGGCTTGGCATGATGTACGTGAACATGGGAGAGGATCGGGCCGCACTGGACGCGTTCGAACGCGCGTTACGCTTCAACCCCCATCTCGAGCAGGCCCGCAGCAAGATCGAAGAGCTGAAGCAGCGGCTGGGCGACCCGGTTTAGCCGCTGGTTTTAGCGTTTCTTCACGGTGGCGATGCGAAGAATGTTCGTCCTGCCCGGCGTGCCGAAGGGCATGCCGGCCGTCACCACGATCTTCTGGCCCGGCTTGGCGATGCCTTCCTGGCGCGCCACCCGCTCCGCCTTCTCGACCATGTCGTTGAAGTCCCGGATTTCTTCGCTGACGGCGCTGTGCACGCCCCAGGCAAGGGTCAATTGCCGCGCCGTCTGGGGCCGGGTCGTCAAGCACAGAATGGGCACGTCGGGCCGCGCCCGGGCGGCGCGCAGCGTCGTCGAGCCGGACGTCGTATAGGTGACGATGGCGGCGGCCGAGATCGTGCGCGCCACCTGCCGGGCGGCGGCCGTGATCGCGTCGGCCTCCGTCGCCTCAGGGGCGGCGCTTTCCGCATCGATGATCGCCTGGTAGTGGGCATCCTGTTCGACGCGGGCGATGATGCGGTCCATCATCTTCGCGGCTTCGACCGGATAGTCGCCGGCCGCCGTTTCCGTCGACAGCATCACCGCATCCGCCCCTTCGTAGACGGCGGTGGCGACGTCGGAGGCCTCGGCCCGGGTGGGCGTCGGCGCCCCCACCATCGACAGCAGCATCTGGGTGGCGACGACGACCGGCTTGCCCGCCTGGCGGCAGACGCGGATGATTTGCCTTTGCACGCTGGGTACGTCCTCCGGCGGCAGCTCGACGCCAAGATCGCCCCTGGCCACCATGATCGCATCCGACAGGTGAACGATTTCGTCGAGATATTCGATCGCGGCCGGCTTTTCGAGTTTCGTCATGACGGCCGCCTTGCCGTCGATCAATTTACGTGCCTTTCGAATATCCCTTGGCCGCTGGACGAAGGAGAGCGCGATCCAATCGACCCCCATTTTGAGGGCGGCCCCCAGATCCGCGCGATCCTTTGCCGTCAGAGGCGAGATCGGCAATTCGACGTTGGGCACGTTGACGCCCTTATGGTTGCTCAACGAACCGCCGGTAACGACGAGGGTGTTCGCAAAATCAGGGCCGCATTTGCGGACACGCAGGCGTATCAGGCCGTCGTCGAGCAGCAGGTCCATCTTCGATTTCAGGGCCGCAAACACCTCGCGGTGGGGAAGGGGGGCGCGCGCCGCGTCTCCTTTCCGCTTCGAAAGATCGAGACGGAAGGGCTTGCCCGCTTCGAGGGTGACGTGGCCGTCCTTGAATTCGCCGAGCCGGAGCTTCGGTCCCTGAAGATCCGCCACCGTGCCGAGGCGACGGCCGACGGATTTTTCGGCTCTTCGAATGGCGGCAAAGCGCCGCCGGTGATCGGCATGGGTGCCGTGGCTGAAGTTCAACCGAAAGACACTCACGCCGGCCTCGGCAAGCGCGCGGATCGTACCCGGATCGTCCGAGGCGGGCCCAAGGGTGGCGACAATCTTCGCCTTTCGATCGTGCCGCATGACGGCACCCTAATCCTCCCAACGCCGCTCGGAAAGCGTTTTATGACAGTGAATCAAGTGCTTGGATAGCGTTCCTCCGGTTGGCTTCGGGCCCGCGAGCTTCTACACTTCGTATACGCCGCTCTTCTTCGGTGCGCTGAGTTTTAAGGAAAAGGAGCCGCAACCCCCATGGACATCAAAGCGAAGATCCGCACCATCCCGGACCATCCGAAGCCGGGCATTCTGTTCCGGGACATCACGACGCTGCTGCAGGATGCCGTCGGCTTTCGCAAGACCGTCGATGAGCTCGTCCAGCCGCATGCCGGGGTGCGCATCGACAAGGTCGCCGGCATCGAGGCCCGGGGGTTCATCCTTGGCGGCGCCGTCGCCCATCAGCTTTCCATCGGCTTCGTGCCGGTCCGCAAGCAGGGAAAGCTTCCATGGAAGACGCTCGGCCAGGAATACGAGCTCGAATACGGGACGGATTGCGTCGAAATTCATGCGGATGCGATCGAGAAAGGGGATCGGATTCTTCTCGTCGATGACCTGATCGCGACCGGCGGCACGGCGGCCGCCACCATTCAGCTGATCGAGCGGGCCGGCGGTGAAATCGTGGGCTCAAGCTTCGTGATCGGCCTGCCCGACCTGGGTGGCCAGGCGCGCCTCGAAGCGATGGGGCAAAAGGTGCTCACCCTTTTCGAGTTCGAAGGCGAGTGACGAAGCATGATTGGTTGCGCTTCGCTTCCTAGAGGTCGAACTGGGCCCGTAGTTGAATGATGTGTGGGTCGTCACTGGCTGCCGACGTGAATTGCGGAAGAAGATTGGCTAAGTTTCCCGTCGCGTTGTTGTCGTTGTTTACATTGATGTAGTTCAGCATGAACCGGATGTGTGACGTTGCGTACCAATTCAAACCAACCGTCAGGTTTCGTTCGCCACCACCCAAAATGTCCTCGTCCGTCAGCAGGATGCCACTATACCGAACGCCGAGTTCCAAGGCGCCGTATCCCCCCCCTTCGGAGAAAGGACGCTTCGGTTTGACGCGACCGAAGGCGCCTTTCTTGGGGTCGTAGCTGCGGTGGTCGCCCGGTGTGAGAAAGAAACTCACGTAACCGTACCAGCCATAGAAATCCACATCGGACAAGCCGGCTTCCCGTTCGACGGTTGCATTCGTGTATTCACCCTGGAGCGAGAAAGGACCCCAGACGGTGGCCGCCTCCAGGATATACAGAAATAGGTCGGAGGCACTGGCGATATTGCCCGTGTCCACGAATCGAGCGGAAGTCACATGCGATTCGGGACGTTGCCGGAAACGAAACGTATCATCGTTTAGTTTCCGGTACGACAAGGCCGCGCCAAGGTGAACATTTTCGGTCTTTTCGCTTAAGGGCGCGAAGTGAACACGGCTCGTCACCGAATAGCCTTCGTCCCCTTGGTGGGAGATTTTACTGGAGACGTCGGATCCGCCGCCCGCCAGCGCAAACGACCAGTTCGGGCCGTGCGTCTGGTAGCCCAAACCGATCAGGCGGGGTATGGCGAAGGCGCTCGGCAAGGCGCGCTCCATGAAGGTGATGAATCTCGAACTCGTCAGCCGTTCGAGGCCGAACGGTTGTTTGAATTGGCCGACGGTGATCGAGTGGGGCTTGAAATTATATCTGAGGTACAGGTCCTTGACGTTGGGAGTTTCCCTCGCGACATCGACTTGGGCCTTGAAAACCCAGTCCCTATAGAGCGTGCCATTCAGGCTGAATTGCGCAGTGCGGAATTCGGTGTCGTCGTCCAGCTTGGACTTGTCTTCCTCGTAATTGGCGTAATCGGCCAGGAGGCGCCCGTGTATCCAGGCCTTGAAGTTCCCGTCCTCGGACTCGAATTTCAACTGGGTTTGAAGCTCGTGCAACAGTTGCTCCAGCCGTTCCGCGCTCGTCTGGGCGAAGGCCGGCGCGGCGGCGATGAGGCCGGCAACGGACAGGGCGCCTAAACCGGCAACGAGGTGCGATCGGGTCATGTTGGTCTCTCCGGTGATCTGCAAATGTTGGTTCGCATGACTTGGGAGAATGTACAGCGCGGGATGGCAGGCGTGTGACGGAAAGGTTACGGATTCATGACACGCGGGCAGAAGGGGTCCATTTCGGGTATGCTCCTGCCATGTCGAGCCTTACGGAAAAGAAAGAACCACCGGCGGGCGCCCTGATCGGGCCGGACGATCCGGCGGCCTTCGAGATCGTGAACCCGACCGGAGCCGCACCTGTTCTTTTGACCTGCGATCACGCGAAGGCGGCCATTCCGAAGGCGATGGGGGATATCGGCCTCGATGGAGCTGCGTTTTTGCGCCACATCGCCTGGGACATCGGGGCCGGCGAGATGACGCGCGCCCTTGCCCATCGGCTCGATGGGGCGGCCGTTCTTTCCGGCTATTCCCGGCTGCTTGTCGATTGCAACCGTCCGCTGGATTCAGCCACGGCCATCCCTCGGGCAGTGGACGGGACGGCCATTCCGGGCAATGCGGAGCTTAGCGCCGAGGAATGCCAGGCACGGGCGGATACCTTTTACTGGCCCTATCACAACGCGATCGCCGAGCGGATTGCCGATTTTCGCGCCCACGGCATCTTCCCGGCCGTGCTTTCCATCCATAGTTTCACGCCCGTCTTCGAAGGCTTCGAGCGTCCCTGGCAAATCGGCGTTCTGTGGGAGCGGGATCCGCGCATGGCCGGACCGCTGATGGAAGTATTGCAGGCCCACCACGGCATCGTCGTCGGCGACAACGAGCCCTATGCAGGCCGCGACAACTACGGCTACACGATGGAACACCACGTGGTCGCGGAAGGACTGCCGCAGGTCCTGCTCGAGCTTCGTCAGGACCAGATCGACACCCATCACGGGATCGAGGCATGGGTCGGAATCCTGGGCCCTGCGCTGGAGAAGATCCTGGACGATCCCGATCTTTACCGTCAGGAGTGGTTCGCGTGACGCGACAAGGGCCGGAATTCACGATCGGCATCGAGGAGGAATACCTTCTCGTCGATCCCGAGACGCGGGATCTGGTCACCGATCCGCCCGCTGCGATGATTGAGGAATGCGCCGAGCGCCTGGAAGGGCAGGTGGCGCCGGAATTCCTGCGCTCCCAGATCGAAGTGGAAACTTGCGTCTGCGAGACGATCCAGGAGGCCCGTGCCGAGCTGGTGCGATTGCGCAGGACGGTAAGCGAGGTAGTGGGGAAGCATGGCTTCGCCATGATTGCCGCCTCGACCCATCCCTTCGCCAGTTGGGGCAAGCAGAAACGCACGGACAAGGACCGCTACAACGTGCTGGCGCGCGACCTGCAAGGGGTGGCGCGCAGGCTGCTGATCTGCGGCATGCACGTCCATGTCGGGGTCTCGGACCCGGATTTGCGGATCGACCTGATGAACCAGGTGACCTATTTCCTGCCGCATTTGCTGGCGCTCAGCACCTCCTCGCCGTTCTGGCAGGGCGAGGATACCGGCCTCAAATCCTATCGCCTTAGCATCTTCGACGAGGTGCCCCGCACCGGCCTGCCGGAACAGTTCGAGAGCGACGCGGAGTATCAGCGGCTGCTTGCCGTCATGGTGCGGGCGGGCCTGATCGAGGACGGCACGAAACTGTGGTGGGACATTCGCCCCTCGGCGCGCTTTCCCACGCTCGAGATGCGGATCACCGACATCTGCACGCTGGTCGACGACGCGATCGCCATCGCCGCCCTTTATATTTCCCTTCTTCATATGCTGACCCGGCTTAAGGGGGAGAACCAACGCTGGCGGGTCTATTCGCGCGCGCTGGTCAGCGAAAACCGCTGGCGGGCCCAGCGTTACGGCATCGACGAGGGGCTGATGGATTTCGGCAAGGGCAGGATCGTTCCTTACGCGGACCTTCTGGAGGAACTGCTTGAACTGGTGGCCGAGGATGCCGAGATCCTTGGTTGCACGGCGGAGGTTCGTGCCACCCGCGCGATCCTGAAGCGCGGCACCAGCGCGCACCGGCAATTGGCGGCCTATGGCGAAGCAATCGACAAGGGCAAGGAAGAGAAGGCCGGGCTTCGCGCCGTCGTCGACTTTCTTATTCGCGAGACCCAAGAAGGACTATAGAAGAAGGATGGAGAAGGAGACCCAGACGGAACTCGAGGCGGCGGCCTTCCGCACGCTGGTTCAGCACCTGCGTGAGCGAACGGACGTGCAGAACATCGATCTCATGAACCTTGCCGGCTTCTGCCGGAATTGTCTTTCGAAGTGGTACGTGGCGGCGGCCGAGGCCAAGGGCCTTGCCATGACCGAGACGGAAGCTCGCGAGATCGTCTACGGCATGCCGTACAAGGAGTGGCAGGCGAAGTATCAAAGGGAAGCGACGCCCGAGGCACTCGCCGCCTTCGAGGCGGCCCAGAAGAAGACGCAAGGCTAGGCTTTAGGTTCCGGTTTCAAGGCCTAAAAGCGCCTAAGGCCCAAAGCGGTAGTCCGGATCGTAATCGGAGTTGAGATCGCCCGACTTCTCGGCGCGGTCGTACCACATCTTCGCCTTCTTGATGTCGCCTTCGATGCCGATGCCGCCGGTCGTGTAGATCTCGCCCATGCGCCACTGGGCCTCGAACATGCCCTGGTTGGCGGCCTTCTCGATCCATTTCACGGCTTCCGGGAAGCTGCGCTCGACGCTGAGCCCGCGTGTATAGAAGCGCGCCAGTTCGAACATCGCCTTGGGGTGACCGGCATCGCCCGCTTTGCGGTACCACACGGCCGCAGCGTCGAAGTTCCGCTCCATGCCGATCTTGTGGTGGCCCATGTAGCCCAGCGTATAGAGCGCGTTCACCTCGCCCTGTTCGGCCGCCTTTTTGTACCAGGCGATCGCCTCGCCTAAGTCCTTCTCGGTGCCGCGGCCTTCCTGATAGGCAAGGCCGACCGAATACTGGGTGTCTGGATCACCGGCTTCGGCCTTCGCAAGCAGGTCGTCGAAGCTGGGCTCGCCCTTGCCGCAGGCCATGAGTCCAAGGCCGAGCAGAAGGATGAAGAGGGGGGCAAGGCTACGCATTTTTTTCTTCCTTCGTTGTTACAGTCGGTCCGAATGCCCCCATTCGTTCTTTTGCCTTGGATGCCTCACTCCGCCGCCGAGACGTAACGGCCGGCGTTCCGAAAATTCGCCAGCAATTCCGCCTCGCGGCGTTTCGCGTCCATCATAGCCGCTTCCTTTACATGGCCGAAGCCGCGAATGCGTTCCGGTAGTGCTGCGATCTCGATCGCCAAGCCATGGTTTTCGGGCGTCAACCCGTCGAGGAGTTCGTCCAAGACGCGCTCGTATTCCGCGATCAGCCAGCGTTCGCGCTTGCGATCGGCGCCATGGCCGAAGGGGTCGAACGGCGTGCCGCGCAGGAAACGAAGGGGTGCCAGTGCGCGAAAGACCGTCTGCATCCAGGGCCCGAAGCGGATCTTCCTGGGTTCGCCGGTTTCCGGATGGGGACGCGCAAAAAGCGGCGGCGCCAGATGAAAGGTGATCTTGAAATCCCCTTCGAACTGATCGTGAAGACGGCGCTCGAAATCGCCGTCTGAGTAAAGGCGGGCGACTTCGTATTCGTCCTTGTAGGCGAGAAGCTTGAAATAGGCCTTGGCGACGGCGATGGCGAGACCTTGCCCATCGATCGCCGCTTCCGCTTCCCTAGCACGGTTCACCAGCCCTGCGTACCGATCGGCAAGGCGGCCGTTCTGATAATTCGTCAAGAATTCGCGCCGCCGCGCAAGCAAGGCATCGAGCGCGGTCGTTTCTTCTTTCGCCTCGTCCTCGATGCCGGCGGTGCGCCGGACGAGGTCGGGATCGGCAGCCGACAACCTTCCCCAGCGGAAGGTATCGAGGTTTTGGGCGGCCGCCACCCCGTTCAGTTCGATGGCACGCGCGATCGCTTCGGCCGAAAGGGGAACGAGGCCCTTCTGGTAGACGTGGCCGAGCAGGAAGAGGTTGGTCGCAATCGAATCCCCCATCAGGCGGGTGGCAAGGCGGCTTGCGTCCAAGAAGGATGCGTGACCTTCCGTCGCCTCGCGGATGGCGGCCTGCATGGCGTGCTCGGGGAAGGCGAGGTCGGGATGCCGCGCAAAGTCGCCGGTCAGCGTCTCGTGGCTGTTGACGATGGCGCGCGTCTCGGGCGAGGTCTTGGCCAGCGACTCGAAACTTGCCGCCACGACGAGGTCGCAGCCGAGCAGGAGGCCTGCGCGACCGGCCGGTATGCGCACGGCGAACAGGTCGGCCGGCCCGTCCGCGATCCGCACATGGCTCCACACGGCGCCGCCCTTCTGGGCGAGGCCGGTCTGATCGAGCACGGTGACGCTTTTTCCTTCGAGATGGGCCGCCATGCCCAAGAGGTTGCTGAGCGTCACGATGCCGGTGCCGCCGACGCCGGCGATGACGATGTTGTAGGGCTCTGCCGTTTTGGGCAGGGCCGGTTCGGGGGGCGTGGGGAGGCCGTCGAGATTGCTTAAGCTTCGCCGGCGCGGCGCGCCGCCCTCGACGGTGACGAAGCTTGGGCAGAAGCCGTTCAGGCAGGAATAGTCCTTGTTGCAGGACGACTGGTCGATCGCCCGCTTGCGGCCGAACTCCGTCTCGAGGGGCACGACGGAAAGGCAATTCGACTTCGTGCCGCAATCGCCGCAGCCTTCGCAGACTTCCGGGTTGATGAAGACGCGAAGCGGCGGGTCCTCGAGCAAGCCGCGCTTGCGGCGGCGGCGTTTTTCGGCCGCGCATACCTGGTCGTAGATGAGGACGGAGACGCCTTTCACCTCGCGGAGTTCGCGTTGCAGGCGATCCATGGCGTCCCGGTGGTGGACGGTGACGCCGGCTGCGAAATCGACGTCTTTGGGGTACTTGTCGGGTTCGTCCGTCACGACGACGATACGGCCGACCCCTTCGCCATAAAGCTGATGGGTGATCTGGGAGACGGAAAGCGAGCCGTCGACCGGCTGGCCGCCGGTCATGGCGACGGCGTCGTTGTAGAGGACCTTGTAGGTGATGTTGACGTCGGCCGCGACGGCGGCGCGGATGGCAAGCAAGCCGGAGTGGAAGTAGGTGCCATCGCCGATGTTCTGGAAGATGTGGGGTGTTGTGGTGAAGGGCGCCTGACCGATCCAGTTCGCACCCTCGCCGCCCATATGGGTGAAGAGGTCCGTCGAGCGATCCATCCACTGCACCATGTAGTGGCAGCCGATGCCGGCCATGGCGCGACTTTCATCCGGCACCTGGGTCGAGCTGTTGTGGGGGCAGCCGGAACAGAAATAGGGGACGCGCTCGATCAGACTGCGCGGTTTCTCGAGCGCCGCCTCCTTCGCTTCCAGGAAGGCAAGCCGTTCCTCAATCATGGGGCTGGTGTGGAACCGCGCAAGCCGGGCCGCGATGGCGCGCGCGATGAGGGCCGGCGAAAGCTCGCCATCGGACGGCACCAGCCAGGCACCTTCCTCGTCCCGCTTGCCGACGATGCGGGGGCGGTTACCTGCGGGTAGGTTGTAAAGCTGCTCTTTCAACTGGTTCTCGAGCACGGCGCGCTTTTCCTCGACGATGAGGACTTCCTCGAGGCCTTCGGCGAAGCTGCGCGAGGTGTTCGGATCCAAGGGCCAGCTTAAGCCGATTTTGAGGACGCGAAGGCCGATGCGGGCCGCTTCCGCCGCGTCGATGCCTAAATTGCGAAGCGCCTGGCGGACGTCGTTGGCCGCCTTGCCCGTCGTCAGGATGCCGAAACGGGGGTTGGGGCTGTCCAGCACCACGCGATCGAGGCGGTTGGCGCGCGCAAAGGCGCGCGCCGCATAGAGCTTGTGGCGGTGCAGCCGGGTCTCCTGGGCGAGCGGCGAATCCGGCCAGCGGATGTTGAGGCCTGCTTCCGGCATCTCGAAGTCTTCCGGCGGACTTAAGCGCACACGATCCGGTGCGACGAGGCAGGCGGCCGAGCTATCCATGGTTTCCGAGATCGCCTTCATGGCGACCCAGCAACCGGAATAGCGCGACATCGCCCAGCCGATGAGCCCGAAATCGAGCACGTCCTGGATATCGGCCGGGTTGAGGACCGGGATGCCGGCGTCGATAAGTGCGAACTCGCTTTGCTGGGGGATGGTCGAGGACTTGCACGCGTGATCGTCGCCGGCCAGCACCAGGACTCCGCCATGTCGGGACGAACCGGCGGCGTTGCCATGCTTGAAGACGTCGCCGGAACGATCGACGCCGGGACCCTTGCCGTACCAGATTGAAAAGACGCCGTCGTAGCTCGCCCCTTCGAAGAGGTTCACCTGCTGGCTTCCCCAGACGGCGGTGGCGCCCAGATCCTCGTTGACGGCGGGGCGGAAGTGGACGGCGTTCGCATCCAGGTACTTCTGCGCTTTCCAAAGCTCCGTGTCATACCCGCCCAAGGGCGAGCCGCGGTAGCCGGAGATGAAGCCCGCCGTATTCAAGCCGGCGATGCGGTCCCGGTGGCGTTGCATGAGAGGCAGGCGCACCAGCGCCTGGATGCCGGAGAGGTAGATCCGGCCGCTTTCCCGGGCATACTTGTCGTCGAGCGAGACTTGGGCGAGCGAGACTGCGGCGAGCGCCATGCGAGTTCCGTCCTTTCCCCTGATGGTAACGTAATTTCGGAACCCCCCCTTTGCAATCGAGCCGCCGGTAAATGGGCCGCCTTTGAGGGGCGCGGGGCGATCAACCCTTTACAGGATAATATTCCTATGATAGAAGGAAAGGCACAATAAGGCGCTTTACGCGCCGGGGGAGGAAACCCGATGCGGCGTAAGCCTCACAGGACACAGCACGGCTCTCGGCAAAGAGGGATTGCGCCCCTTCTCGGCCTCCTTTTCATCGTGTTCACCTTTGCGCCGCCCGCGTTCGCTGACGAGGCGACGCAGTACCCGCCCTATCCGGAGGTGTGAGGCCGCGAGCTATCCTACCGCACGTGAGGTCGTGCACTTTTAACTCTCTGTTGATATCATATATAGTACTATGGATGATCGTAAGCTAGGCAAGCTTAGGGGAGAAGTAGAGGCCCTGCGCCGTGCACCGCAAAAGGCGAGTGCGCTTGAGAGAATCGCCAAAAAGCTAGGACGGGAACTTGTGAAGCGTGGCAAGGAACCTATGTGGGAAAACAAAGAATTTGATGAATTGCGATCACTCGCAATCCCGCATCACGGCGGTAAGGATTTACCGCCTGGCACAAGGAACAGCATCTTGAATCAGTTAGAGGATGACATCCTCGCTTGGGAAAAAGGTTGGATGAAGATGATGCAGAAGACGAAGGTCAAGTCTGAAAGGTCTGTCGATCCTGCTGACTATCTGAAAAAGCCATACAGTCGTGTAGTGGTGCCAGAGGAAGATGGATCGTTTCGTGCGGAGATGCAGGAATTTCCTGGCTGTATTGTTCTCGCCAATACGGTAGCGAAGGCATATGCAAAACTGGAAGATACCGCGTGGAGCTGGTTAGAGGCCGCTCTTGAAAAGGGGCAGAGCATCCCTGAACCCATGGAAAGTATAGGATTTAGCGGGAAGCTTGTACTGAGACTGCCGAAAAGCCTCCATAAAAAGGCCGCGCGCGCCGCCGAACATGATGGCATTAGCCTTAATCAATTCATCGTTAGCAGTCTGGCTGAGCATATCGGCGCTAAATCAGTGGGCAGCCCCGCAAAGCAGATGGCACAGGTTGTTCTTATGCCGGTACTCACACCACGGACGGTAACTGGACCAACGCAGCCGGTTCTTAATTTTTACTCCGAATACCAAACATTATCAGTATTGGGACTGAACGATGCCCCAAGTTAATCAATATGTTCTAAACAATAAAGAGCTGCTTGAACTCATCATCAAGCAAACTAACGTCCATGAGGGCAGATGGATGCTCATGGCCACTTTCGGGATTGCGCCAGGAAACTATGGGCCCACTCTTGAACAAATGACGCCCGGTGTTGCAGTTGGAATAAGTAATGTCGGGATTCAGAGAGCGGACTCCAACACCTCAAAAAAGATGACTTTGGATGCTGCGGTTGTTAATCCTGCACCAAAGGCAAAGGCGTCCCCATCGAAAAGAAGAAGTAATTTAACTTTTCCATCTCGATAAAGCGGCTTTTCTGGCGATTTCTGCACGTCGCTTCTTACTCAACTTCTTAGCCCGCGCCTGACCGCCCATCCGGGCTAATTCAGCGGCAGCGGCGTTCTTGGCGGGCTTATCGTCGGGCTTGTCTTCAACCTCGCCCACGAGCTTGGCTTCGGAGAGCCGCCTTCCTAGGCGGGAGCAGGTGATTTCTTACGTCAGGCGCGCTATAGGAAGTCCTCGCATCCAAGGGGTTCGCGCGCGCATGGCCATTCTTCTCACCGGGGCCGCCGGTTTCATCGGCTTTCACGTGGCAAACGCGCTGCTTGCCCGTGGCGAGGAAGTGATCGGCATCGACAACCTCAACCCCTATTACGACGTGAAGCTGAAGGAGGCTCGGCTCGGCGAGCTTACGAAGCAGAAGGGCTTCACCTTTCACAAGCTCGACATCGCGGACGGCGATGCGATGGCAGCCTTCGGAAGGGAATTAAAGAACACGGATCGCGTCCTCCACTTTGCTGCCCAGGCCGGCGTGCGTTACTCGTTCGAGAACCCGGAAGCCTATATCGCGTCCAACGTGGACGGTCAGCTGCACATGCTGGAACTAGCGCGCCGGCTCACAGGCCTCAAGCATTTCGTCTATGCGAGTTCGTCCTCCGTCTATGGCGGGAATACGAAGCTTCCCTTCTCGGTGACGGACCCGGTCGAGAAACCAATCTCGCTTTATGCGGCGACGAAGCGGGCGGGCGAATTGATGGCCGCCACCTACAGCCACCTGCACGACCTTCCCGCCACCGGCCTTCGCTTCTTCACCGTCTATGGCCCCTGGGGGCGGCCGGACATGTCGGCCTATATCTTCACGAAGAAGATCAGCGAAGGCGAGCCGGTCCAAGTCTTCAACAATGGCGAGATGAAGCGGGATTTCACCTATATCGACGACATCGTCGAAGGCGTGCTGGCGGCGCTCGATCGCCTGCCGCCTTTAAGAGAAGGGGAAGCCCCCCATCGTTTCTACAACCTCGGCAATCACCGGAGCGAGCCCTTGATGCGGTTCATCGGGTTGATCGAGGCGGCCTTGGGAAAGAAGGCGGTGATCGACTTTCAGCCGATGCAGAAAGGCGACGTCAAGGAAACCTACGCCGACATTACTGAGTCGGAACGCGATCTCGATTTCCACCCCTTTACTGCGATCGACGAGGGGATCCCCCGCTTCGTTAAATGGTACCGCGACTATCACGGTTTTTAGGCACGGCCTTTAGGCACGGCCTTTAGGCGGATTTCTTCGCCGTGTAGAGCCCTTCGAGGGTCTCTCCGTAATGCTCGCAGACCTTGTGGCGCCGCACCTTCAGCGTCGGCGTCATCCGTTGGTTCTCGATCGTGAAGGCCTCTGCGGTGAGCGCGAAACGCTTCACCCTTTCCATGGGCGACAGCTTGGCGTTCGCCCGATCGAGGGCGTCAAGGATGCATTTTCGAAACGCGTCCTCTTCGAGCAGCTTTAAAAGCTCATGGGGTTTCTTGTGGGCGTGGGCCCATTCTTCGGCGAATTCCGCGTTCGGCACGATGAGGGCGACGAGGTGCGGTTTCTGGTCGCCATAGACCATGGTCTGGGCGATCTCCGGCTCGAGTTCGAGGATGCCCTCCACCCGCTGCGGCGAGATGTTGTCGCCGCCGGAATTCACGATGATGTCCTTCTTGCGATCCGTGATCCGGATGGCGCCGTCCGGATCGATCTGGCCGACGTCGCCGGTGTAGAGCCAGCCGTCCCGGATGGCGGCCTCCGTCGCCGCCTTGTCCCCCCAATAGCCGAGCATGACGAGCTCGCCGCGCACCAGGATTTCCCCGTCCTCGGCGATGCGGACTTCCGTTGACTCGAGCGGCTGGCCGACGGCGTCGAGCCGGTTCCGGCTGGGCCGGTTGCAACTGATGACCGGCCCGCTTTCCGTCTCGCCATAGCCTTGCAGGAGCCGAAGGCCAAGGGCGGTGAAGAACATGCCGACCTCGTAATTGAGCGGCGCGCCCCCTGAGACCAGCGCCTTCAGCTTGCCACCGAAGCGTTTGGCGACCTTGCGGCGAACGAGGACGTCGAGGAGACGATTTTGCAGGCGTTCACGCACGGAAAGCGTGCCGGGATGTTCGTAGGCCTTGCGCCCCAACGCGACCGCCCTTGCGAAGAGCTTCGCCTTTACGCTGCCCGCCTTGGCGACCCCTTTCTGAATACGCTCAAAGAGGACTTCGTAAAGCCGGGGCACCGCCGTCATGATCGTCGGTTTTGCCTCGGCCATGTTCGTCGAAAGCTTGTCGATCGATTCGGCGTAATAGATTTCGGCGCCGATCGAGATCGGAAAGAACTGACCGGCCGTGTGCTCGTAGGAATGGGAAAGGGGAAGGAAGGAAAGGAAACGTTCGCGGCTTAAGCCCAGCTCGATAAGGACATGGTAGGCGCCGACGCAGTTGTGAAGGATGGCGCCGTGGCTCAGCATGACCCCCTTCGGCGCGCCGCCGGTGCCGGACGTGTAGATGAGGCAGGCGAGATCGCCGCGCGTGGCGTTTGCGATCGTGTCTGCGACCGCATCCGTCTGGTCACGGCCGGCGGCGAGCGTTTCTTCCCACAGGATGACCTTGAAGGCGGCCGGTGTTGTCGGCTCGGCCGGCTCCATCGTGATCACGGTCTCGATAAGCGGCGCGTCGGCTGCCGCCGGGAAGACCCGGTCGGCCAGCTTGGCGGAAGACACGATGACGGCCTTGGCACCGGAATTCGTGAGGACGTGCCGATGGTCGGCAATCGTGTTCGTGACATAGGCCGGCACCGTGACGCCGCCGGCCGCCATGATGGCGACGTCCGCGATCAGCCATTCCGGACGGCTTTCGGAGACCAGCACAACCCGATCCCCTGGCCGGATGCCTAAGGCGCAGAGCCCGTTCGCCAATGCGCGCACCGCCTCGGCACACTCCCGCCAGGTCATCGCACGGTAGGCGCCCTCGCGCTTTGCCCAGAGGAAGGGCTTCGCGTCCTTCTCCTCGGCCGTGTCGAAGAACATCTGCGGCAGGCTCTGCCAAGCTTCGTAAGCGGGTTCCATGACCCCCCTGTCTGGCCGGATGCCAGTTTTCTGCCTATTGTTTAACGGAAAGGGGGCAGGCGGGGCAATCGCTTTGCCCTTGAAGGGTCAAGACCCGCCGGAATCCCGGAAGGCATGGGCGAATGGATGCAAGCGGCGAGCGCGCGTTGAGGCCATTACCGGAATGGGACTTGGGCGACTTTTATGCAAGCCCCGAGGCGCCCGAACTTGCGGCCGATGTGCAAGCGGCCATGGCGGAGGCCAAGCGTTTCCACACGAACCATGGGGGCAGGCTCGCCGAGATGGCGGGCGAGGAATTGGGAGCCGCCGTCGCGGACTTTGAGCGCATTCAGGAAAGAATCGGCCGGCTTATGGCCTATGCGACGCTTCGCTACGCGGCCGACGTCGAGGATACGGCACGCGGCACGTTTCTTCAGGACATTCAGGAGAAGACGAACGCGATCGGCACCGAGCTTCTGTTCTTCACGCTTGAGATCAACCGGCTTTCGGATGAGGCCTTGGCCCAGAAGATGCGCGCGCCCAGCCTTGCCCATTATGGGCCCTGGCTTCGGGACATCCGTCTCTTTCGCGACCATCAATTGTCCGACGACGTTGAGCGGCTCTTCCATGAGAAACGCCTTTCGGGCCGGGCCGCCTGGACCCGGCTTTTCGATGAGACGATGGCCGCCCTTCGCTTTTCCGTGGACGGGAAGGAGCTGACGGAGACGGAAGCGCTCGACTTGCTGTCAAGCCCGAAGGGCGCACTTCGCAAAGAGGCTGCGAAGGCGCTTGGCAAGGTGTTCGGCGAAAACATCCGGCTGTTTGCACTGATCACGAACACGCTTGCCAAGGACAAGGCGATCGAAGACGCGTGGCGGAAGTTTTCAAAACCCGTCTCGGCGAGGAATCTGGAGAACCAGGTGGAGGATGCGGTGGTGAGCGCCTTGGTGAGTGCCGTGCGCGACGCCTATCCGCGCCTCGCGCACCGCTACTACGCATGGAAGGCGCGCCTGTTCGGGGTGGACAGGCTCGATTACTGGGACCGGAACGCGCCCTTGCCGGATGAAGGGGTGCGCATCATCCCCTGGGAGGAGGCGGTGCGCACCGTGCTCGAGGCTTACGCGGGGTTTGCGCTGGAAATGGCGAATGTGGGAAAGCGCTTCTTCGATGCGGCCTGGATCGATGCCGGCCCTCGCCCCGGCAAGGCCTCCGGCGCCTTTGCCCATCCCACCGTGCCGTCCCACCATCCTTACCTTCTTCTCAACTATCAGGGAAAGACGCGGGACGTCATGACGCTGGCCCACGAACTGGGCCACGGCGTCCATCAGATCCTCGCCGCAAAGAACGGGCTGTTGCTTGCGGAAACGCCGCTGACGCTGGCCGAGACGGCCTCGGTCTTCGGCGAGATGCTGACCTTCAAGCGGCTGCTGGGCCTTGAGAAGGAGCGCAAGCGGAGGCGCAACCTGCTGGCGGGGAAGGTCGAGGACATGCTGAACACGGTCGTCCGCCAGATCGCCTTTCACAGTTTCGAGGAACGCGTCCATGACGCACGAAGAGCGGGCGAGCTTTCCGCGGACCGCCTGTCCGAGATCTGGCTCGAGGTGCAGGCGGAAAGCTTAGGTCCCGCCATTCGTCTCGATGACGACTACCGCGCCTTCTGGGCCTACATCCCCCACTTCATCCATTCGCCCTTTTACGTCCATGCCTACGCCTTCGGGGATTGCCTGGTGAATTCCCTTTACGCGGCATACGAGGAGACGGAGGCTGGGTTTGCGGAGAAATATCTCGACATGCTGCGAGCCGGCGGCACGCTCCGGCATGGGGAATTGCTCGCACCTTTCGGGTTGGATGCCTCGGACCCCGCCTTCTGGGGGCAGGGGCTCGGCGTCATTGCACGCATGATCGACGAATTGGAAACCCTTTCTTAAAGCCTTCGGCGTCCAGGGTGGCGGTTCGTCCTTGGCAAACCGGGCTTGACAAACCGGGCTTGGCAAACCGGGCCGAACACGGCACACTCGGCCGAATTTTTTAAAGCGGGGGTGCGGATTTTCAAGGGGGAGGATACGGGGCGACGATGAAAATTGGCATACCGAAAGAACGGCGCGAACACGAGCACCGGGTCGCGGCGACGCCGGACACGGTCAAGAAACTGATCGGCCTTGGCTTCGAGGTGATGGTCGAAAAGGACGCCGGCGCCGGTGCTTCGCTCTTGGATCCGGCCTATCGGGCGGCTGGCGCCACCATCGCCGCCGATGCGGCGGCCGCCCTACAGGATGCGGACATCGTGCTCAAGGTGCAGCGCCCGCTCACGGAAGCGGAAGGCGGGCCGGACGAACTTTCCTACATGAAGGCGGGCGCGAAGCTGATCGGCTCACTTAGCGCTTACGCGAACCCGGAACAGGTGAAGGCTTACGCGGATGCGAAGGTCGATGCCTTTGCGATGGAACTTCTGCCGCGCATCACGCGCGCCCAAAGCATGGATGTGCTTTCCTCCCAGAGCAACCTCGCCGGTTATCGGGCGGTGCTCGAGGCCTGCAACGTGTTTGGCCGGGGCATGCCGATGATGATGACGGCGGCCGGCACCGTGGCGCCGGCCCGCGTCCTCATCCTGGGCGCCGGCGTCGCCGGCCTGCAGGCGGTCGCGACGGCCAAGCGCCTGGGCGCCGTCGTTTTTGCCTTCGACGTCAGGCCGGCCGTGAAGGAACAGGTGGAAAGCCTGGGCGCCACCTTCGTCGAGGTCGAATCGGAAGAAACGGCAGCAGCCGAAACCGCCGGCGGCTATGCGAAGGAGATGAGCGAAGACTACAAGCGCAAGCAATCCGAGCTTATCCATGAGACGCTCAAGAAACAGGACATCGTCATCCCGACGGCGCTGATCCCCGGCAAGCCGGCGCCGGTCCTGATTACCGACGCGATGGTCCGTGACATGAAGCCGGGTTCCGTGATCGTCGATTTGGCGATCGAGGCGGGCGGCAATTGCGAACTTAGCGAGGAAGGCATCGTCGAGGCCCATGGCGTGACGATCGTCGCCTATGCGAACCTGCCGAGCCGCATCGCCGAGGATGCGAGCGCGCTTTATGCGAAGAACCTGCTGAATTTTCTAACCCCCCTCGTCGATGCGGAGACGAAGACGCTGAAGCTTGATCCGGAAGACGAGATCATCCAGGGCACCCAGCTCACCCAAGGCGGCGCGATCGTCCATTCCGCCTTCTTGGACAAGGGAGACTAGGTCATGGAACACATGCAAAAGATGGCTGAGAGTGCGGCGGGCGCGGCGCAAGCGGATCTGATCGTCTTCGCACTGACGATCTTCATTTTGGCAATTTTCGTCGGCTATTACGTCGTCTGGAACGTGACGCCGGCGTTGCATTCGCCGCTGATGAGCGTCACGAACGCCATCTCGAGCGTGATCATCGTCGGCGCGCTGATTGCGGCGGGGCCGATGGAGACGACGTTCTCGAAACTGATCGGCTTTGCAGGCGTGATCCTGGCGAGCATCAACATCTTCGGCGGGTTCATCGTGACCCAGCGCATGCTGCAGATGTTCAAGAAGAAAAGCTAACGGGGGGAGGGAAGCTTGACCGTAACCACCACGGCGCTCGCCTATCTCATCGCCTCGATCTGCTTCATCATGGCGCTGCGGGGCTTAAGCTCGCCGGTGACGGCGCGGGTCGGCAACCTCTACGGCATCGCCGGCATGCTGATCGCCGTGGCGACGACGCTCGTTTCACCGGAAGTCACAAGCTACACGCTGATCATTCTCGGCGTGCTGATCGGCGGCGCCATCGGCACCGTGATCGCGCTTCGCATCCATATGACGGCCTTGCCCCAGCTGGTGGCGGCCTTTCACAGCCTGGTCGGCATGGCCGCCGTGTTCGTTGCGGCGGCCGCCCTTTATTCGCCGGCGGCGTACGGGATCGGCGACATCGGATCGATCCCTGTCGCCAACCGGGTCGAGATGGGGATCGGCATGGTCATCGGCGCGATCACCTTTTCGGGTTCCGTCGTGGCGTTTGCGAAGCTGCAGGGGCTGGTGTCCGGATCGCCGCTGGTCTTTCCCGGCCAGCATCCGCTGAACGCGGTGTTAGGAATCGCGATCGTCGGCCTGATCGCCACTTTCGGATCGAACGAGTCGGTCGAGGTGTTCTGGGCGATGGCCGCGCTCGCCTTCCTGGTCGGCTTCCTGATCATCGTGCCGATCGGCGGGGCCGACATGCCGGTCGTCATCTCGATGCTGAACTCCTATTCGGGATGGGCGGCGTGTGGCATCGGATTCACGCTCGACAACCACCTGCTCATCATCACCGGCGCCCTCGTCGGCTCGTCGGGCGCCATCCTCAGTTACATCATGTGCAAGGGGATGAACCGCTCGATCTTCAACGTCGTGCTCGGCGGTTTCGGCGGCGAGGGACACGCGGCACCCGGCGTGGCCGGCGGCGATCGCAGCGTGAAATCCGGGAGCGGCGACGACGGTGCCTTCATCCTCAAGAACGCCGCCTCCGTCATCATCGTGCCCGGCTATGGGATGGCGGTCGCCCAGGCCCAGCACGCGCTCCGCGAGATGGGGGACCTCTTAAAGGCGGAAGGGGTGAAGGTGAGTTACGCGATTCACCCGGTCGCCGGCCGCATGCCGGGGCACATGAACGTGCTGCTGGCGGAGGCGAACGTGCCCTATGATGAGGTCTTCGAACTGGAGGAAATTAACCACGATTTCGCCTCGTCGGACGTCGCCTTCGTCATCGGCGCCAACGACGTGACGAACCCGATCGCCAAGAAGGACCCGGCGAGCCCGATCTACGGCATGCCGATCCTCGACGTCGAGGACGCGAAGACCGTTTTGTTCGTAAAACGTTCTCTCTCGCCCGGCTACGCAGGGGTTGATAACGAGCTCTTCTATCGCGACAATACGATGATGCTATTCGGCGACGCCAAGAAAATGGTCGAAGCTATCGTCAAGGCGTTCTGACCAGGATAGCTTTGGGGGCATTGAAAGCGGCGGGGGCGACTCCGCCGTTTTTTTTGCGCGCGGTTTAGAGGAATCAAAAAACCCCTCAGGTCCGGTCCGGGGGGTTTTGGTTTAAATGAAGATCGGTTCCTAGAGTTCGCGTTCTTTCCTAAAGTTCGCGTTCTTGGCGCTTGCGTTCCAGCTTGCGGGCCCGGCGCACCGCTTCGGCGCGTTCGCGCGCGCGTTTTTCGGATGGTTTCTCGTAAGAGCGGCGCATCTTCATCTCGCGGAAAATGCCCTCGCGCTGCATCTTCTTCTTCAGCGCCCGAAGGGCCTGATCGACATTGTTATCGCGAACCGTGACCTGCAAACGTCTCTCCTCCGTTTCCGTGGGAAACGGTGTAATGAATTCCCAAGGTGACAAGGTTGTCTTAAGTGGGCCGCTACATAGCACAGCCGGCACCCTTTGGAAAGGGGAGCCTCGCTAAAATCCCCGGTTTTCTGCCATTTTCTGGAAAAGTTCCCTGGAAGTCCGCCGGCCCGCCGCCCATAGTAGCCAGATGGCCGTTCTCGAAATCGCCCGCATGGGGCACCCGGTTTTAAGCGGGGTGGCGGAGGCAGTGGCGGACCCATTGGATCCGGCCATCGCGGCCCTTATCGCCGACATGATCGAGACGATGCGGGCGATGGCCGGGATCGGGCTTGCCGCCCCCCAGATCGCCGTTGCCAAGCGCGTCCTTATCTTCGAGCTGCCGGAAGGGCCGGTGCCGGCTGGGCCGGTGGTGGAAGGCCCGGTGACGGAAGGCCCGGTGACGGAAGGCCCGGTGGCGGAAGGCGAGGCTTTGCCAGGCGATGCGCCGCCGGAGATGGTGCTCACCACGCTCATCAATCCGGTCATCGAGCCGGTCGGAGAGGCGATGGAGGAAGCGTGGGAAGGCTGCCTTTCGCTTCCCGGCATGGCCGGCCTCGTGCCGCGCTACGTTGAAGTGCGCTACCGGGGGGTGACGCCGGAAGGGGACACGATCGCGCGTGAGGTGAGCGGCTTTCACGCCCGCGTCGTCCAGCACGAGGCGGATCATCTGGACGGCATTCTCTATCCGATGCGGATAAAGGATATTTCCAATTTCGGCTATATTGACGAGATGGAAAAGACGCTGCCGGAACTTTAGGTCAGAACTTCGAGGGTATAGGAACGTGCCGGACCTTGAGCGCATACGCCTGGAAATTCTCGAAGCCGCTTTACGTCACGTGCCCTTCGACGGCTGGACGGAGCAGGCACTTGCCGAGGGCGCCAGGGAAGTAGGCGCGGATCAGGCTCAACTTGCGTGCGCCTTCCCGAGAGGGGTTCGGGATCTCTTCCGCGCTTACGTGACGGAGGCCGACCGTAAGATGGTGGCGGCCCTCGAGGCGAGTGATCTGGAAGGGATGCGGATCCGCGACAAGATCGCGCTTGCCGTGCGCACGCGGCTTACGCAGAACGCCGAACACCGGGAGGCCGCGCGGCGCGCCGTGGCCTATCTCATGCGACCCGCCCAGGCGCGCGAAGGGGCGGCCACCACCTGGCGGACGGTCGATGCGATCTGGTATGCGATCGGGGACCGATCGGCGGATTTCAACTTCTATTCGAAGCGCGCTCTGCTTGCCGCCGTCTACGTCTCGACCTTCTTTACTTGGCTGAACGACGATTCGGAAGACTTCACCGAGACCTGGGCGTTCCTGGATCGGCGCATCAATGACGTCATGAAGGTGCCGAAGATCCGAGGCCAAGCGGAAGCCGCGCTTAGCCGTCTTACGGCAGCGGGCCGCCGGTTCGTAAATCCGGGACGCTAGGACTCGCGGTTCGGTGCCAGGCGGGTGATGTGCCCCATCTTCCTGCCCGGGCGCACCTCTTTCTTGCCATAGAGGTGCACGCTCGCGCCGAGCTCGGCGGCAAGCGCCTGCCAGCGTGCTACCTCATCCCCAAGCAGGTTCGTCATCACCGCGTCCGAATGGCGTTCCGCCGTGCCCAGGGGGAGCCCGGTAATCGCCCGGACGAACTGTTCGAACTGGCTGGTGACGCAGGCATCCATCGTCCAGTGGCCGGAATTGTGGGGGCGGGGTGCGATCTCGTTCACCAGAAGCGCTCTGTCCTTCGTCACGAAGAATTCGACGGCGAGCAAGCCGACCAGGCCGAGCGCGTCGGCGATCCTTTCCGCGATGGCCTGGGCCTCACGGCCGATCTTGGGCGCGATCGAAGCCGGCACGCGGGTCTCTCTTAAGATGTGATCGCGGTGCAGGTTCTCGGACGGGGCAAAGGCGGCAAGGGTTCCATCGAGGCCGCGGGCGACGACGACGGAAATCTCGCAAAAGAAGTCGACCCAGGATTCGAGGATGGCGCGCTCGGCGTTCAGCGCCTTCCAGGCGGCATCGGCATCGCTCGCTGCTTCGATTCGTTGCTGGCCCTTGCCGTCATAGCCAAGTCGCGCTCCTTTGAGGACCGTCGGCAGACCGATTTCCTTCAGTTGCGAGGAAAGCTCGGCCGGCGAGGTGATGTTTGCATAAGCGGTGGTGGCGATGCCCAGCCCGTTCAGGAAATCCTTCTCCCGCAGGCGATCCTGCACGGTATGGAGGATCGCACCCCTCGGGCGCACCGGGGCCTTTCCTTCCAGGGCGGCGAGGGTTGTGCTTGGCACGTTCTCGAACTCGAAGGTGGCGACGTCGATGGCGTCCGCAAATCTTTCGATCGCTGCCTCGTCGTCATAGGCGGCCGCGGTGTGGTGGGCAGCGACCTGGGCCGCCGGGCAATCGACTTCCGGGTCGAAGACGTGAACGCGATAGCCGAGCTTTCCCGCCGCCAGCGCCGTCATCCGGCCAAGCTGTCCGCCGCCGAAGATGCCGATCGTCGAACCCGGTGGCAGGGGCGCTTGGGTCATGGGGTTTTAGTCGCTTGGGGTTTCGGCGACGGCTTCGGTTTGATGCGCGCGCCAGTCGTCGAGTGCACTCGCCACCTTCGGATCGAACAGGGCGACGATGGCGGCAGCAAGGAGGCCCGCGTTCTTGGCGCCGGCCGGGCCTACGGCAAGCGTACCGACCGGCACGCCGCCCGGCATCTGGGCGATCGAAAGCAGGCTGTCGAGGCCCTTCAGCGCCTTCGATTCGACCGGCACGCCGAGGACGGGAAGCGCGGTCAAGGCGGCGACCATACCGGGCAAATGGGCGGCCCCGCCGGCGCCGGCGATCAGCACCTTGAGGCCGCGTTCGTGGGCAAGCTCGGCATAGGCGTAAAGCCGTTTCGGCGTGCGATGGGCAGACACGATTTTCTTCTCGTAAGCGATGCCAAGCGCGTCCAGAACCTCACCCGCGTGGTGCATCGTCTCCCAGTCGGATTGGCTTCCCATGAGGATGCCGACGATCGGTTCTTTCGATCCCTCTTTCGATCCCATGGCGCGGCGCTCCAAGGCCTTTTGGCTTGGCCGGAAAGGGCGCCAATGTAAGGGAGGGTTTGGCGTTAGGCAAGCAAGCCTCTGCCCCGTTAAGGATTTCAGGGCCATTTTGTGATAGGATTTACCCGATAGGTTTGCCAGGCTCCAAAGGCTTGGCTTTGTCGTCTTTGGGCGCAAGCATTGGCGAGGCCTCGTATGAAGGTCGAAAAGACCAACCCACTTCGCGATACGGCGCGCGTTTCCTCCGTCGGCAAGCGCGCCACCGACCGGAGCGCGGTGGCATCCCTTGAGGACGTGGAGGACGTCACCTCCGTCATGGGGATCCCCGAAGAAGAGTTGACGCCGAAGGTGCGCTCGGCGTTGCTTGGTCTGATGGCGGAGGTCGATCGGCTGCGCCAGGAACTCGCGGTCTTCAAGGAGCGGGTGTCGCTGCTTGAGCATGAGGCGGACCACGATCCGCTGCTTTCGATCTCCAACCGTCGCGCCTTCGTCCGGCATCTGGCGCGGATGATGTCCTATGCGGAACGCTATGGGTCGACCGGTTGCATTCTTTATTTCGATCTCGACGGCCTGAAGCTCATCAACGATTCGGAAGGCCACGCCGCGGGCGATGCCGCCCTTCGCCACGTCGCCCAACTCTTTCTTGGCAACGTCCGCGAATCGGACATCCTGGGGAGGCTGGGCGGCGATGAGTTCGGCGTCCTGCTTGCCCAGACCGGCCTCAAGGCGGGGAAGGAAAAGGCGGGGATCTTGGCCCGGCTGATCGAGCAGAGCCCCTTCGACTGGAAAGGAAAGACGATGGAGCTTTCCGTTTCTTATGGTGTGCACCTGTTCGAGGGCACGGAGGACATCGACGGCGCGATCGAAGCGACCGATCAGGAGATGTATGCGCAGAAGCGCCAGCGGAAGGCCGCTGCCAGCGGGGCGAACGAAACCGACGAAAGCGAGAACTAGACGCACGCGCCTTTAGCTTACACAAACCCTTTCCGATGATCCATTCTCCGCATAGGCTGAAGGCGGAGGAAGTGGGCGCATGGGTGATAAGAAACGAATCGGCATCCTGACCAGCGGCGGGGATTGTTCCGGCCTCAACGCGGTGATCCGGGCGGTCGTCCGTCGCGCGATCGAGACCTATGGCTGGCAGGTGCTCGGCATCCATGAAGGAACGATGGGGCTGCTTCGCCGGCCGGTCGATTACGAAGAGCTCACGCTTCGAATCTTCACGGGCAACGTGCTTCGCATGGGCGGCACCATCCTCGGCACGACGAACACGGGCGACCCGTTCGCCTTTCCGATGCCGGACGGAAGCGTGACCGACCGTTCGGCGGAGGTCATCGAAGGCTATCGCGAGCTTGGGCTGGAAGCGTTGGTCGTCATCGGCGGCGACGGGAGCCTTCGGATCCTCGAGAGGCTTGCCGAGCAGGGCGGTTTGAAGATCGTCGCCATTCCGAAGACGATCGACAACGACGTCGGCTTCACCGAAACCTGTATCGGATACAATACCGCCGTTTATGTGGCGACGGAAGCGCTCGACCGTCTGCAGCCCACCGCGGCGAGCCATAGCCGCGTCATCATCCTGGAGGTGATGGGAAGGGACGCCGGCCACATCGCACTGGCGGCCGGGATTGCCGGCGGCGCCGACGTGATCCTGATCCCGGAAATTCCCTACGCGATTGAGAAGGTAGCGGCGAAGATCGAAAGCCTTCGGGAAATGGGGCGCAACCACGCGCTGGTCGTCGTCACCGAATCGGTAAAGACGGAAAGCGGCGAGTCGATCGGCGTGAAAGACGAATCGGGCAATGTGCGCTATGGCGGCATCGGCCATTACTTGGGCGAGCGCATCGCCGAACTTACCGGCGCCCAGACGCGCGTCACCGTGCTTGGCCACCTTCAGCGGGGTGGCATGCCGACGCCGCGCGACCGCCTGATGGCTTCGGTCTTCGGCGTGCGCGCCGTCGACCTGATCGCGGAAGGCAAGTTCGGCCAGATGGTCGCCTGGCAGGACCGGCGCGCCGTCGAGGTTCCGATCCGAGAGGTGCTCGCCCATCACCGCAGCGTCGACCTAAAGGGGAGCATCGTGAAAACCGCCCGTGGCCTTGGGATTTCGCTGGGGGATTGAGGCGGTTCGCGCCTTTTCTGGTCAAGGGGTCGGCGAAGGGGTAGGCTTTAAGAGTCCTGGGTTTCGTTTTGAACTAGGTGGGAGGTTCAATATGACGAGTACGGAAGAAGTTGAGCAGCTAAAGGCGGAACACGCCGCACTGGAAACCAAGATCGAAGAAGAAAATCAACGACCGCGACCCGACGACTCGTATATCCACCAACTCAAACGCCAAAAACTCCATATCAAAGACGAACTCCTTCGGCTAGAAGCCATCTAGCCTTGGCCGTTGCCTTAAGCGACCGCACCGCCCCCTTTGCGCTTTCGGCGGAAGGGACGCATTTGCGCGATGGGCCTTGATCGTTGCGTTGGGGCCTGAAACCCTAGCGGGCAAAACGGGGAGGGGGGATGAGCCGCACCGACGAGGTCACTGCACGCTGGCAGGCGGACCCGGAAGGCTTCTGGGCCGAAGCGGCCGAAGCGCTCGATTGGGAAAAGAAGTGGGATCGCGTCCTCGATTCCTCGAACGCCCCTTTTTACGAGTGGTTCGCGGGCGGCGTGCTGAACGTCTGTTACAACGCGCTCGACCGCCACGTGGAAGGGGGAAGGGCGGACCAGCCGGCGCTTATCTATGATAGCCCGGTCACGGAAACGGTTCAGAGCTTCACTTACCGGGAACTTCGCGACCGCGTGGCGCGCTTTGCCGGCGCCCTTCGCGCGCTCGGTGTAACAAAGGGCGACCGCGTCGTCATCTACATGCCGATGGTGCCCGAATCGGTCATCGCCATGCTGGCTTCAGCCCGCATCGGCGCCATCCATTCCGTCGTCTTCGGCGGCTTCGCGCCGGCCGAATTGGCGAAACGCATCGAGGATGCGAAGCCGAAGGTGATCGTGGCCGGCTCCTGCGGGATCGAGGGGGCCCGCGTGATCCCCTATAAGCCGCTGCTCGATGCGGCGATTGAATTGGCCAGCCTTGAGTCGCGGCCGGAACGTTGCATCGTGTTGCAGCGCAAGCAGGGATTGGCCGATCTTCAAGCCCCGCGCGACATCACCTGGGCCGACGCGATGGCAGCGGCCAGCCCTGCACCTTGCGTGCCCGTTGCGGCAACGGACCCCCTTTACATTCTTTATACGTCCGGCACGACCGGCGTGCCGAAAGGGGTCGTCCACGACAATGGGGGCTATGCGGTCGCCCTTGTCTGGAGCATGACGAATATTTACGGAGTCGATCCAGGCGAGGTGTTCTGGGCGGCGTCCGACGTCGGTTGGGCGGTCGGCCATTCCTACATCGTCTATGCGCCGCTGCTGCATGGCGCGACCGCGATCCTGTTCGAGGGCAAGCCGGTGGGCACGCCGGACCCCGGCGCCTTCTGGCGGGTGATCGCCGAGCACAAGGTGAAGGTGCTGTTCACGGCGCCGACCGCGTTTCGGGCGATCAAGCGCGAGGACCCCAAGGGGGACTACTTAAAGGGCAAAGACCTCTCGGCGTTTACGACGCTGTTCCTGGCCGGCGAGCGCACGGATCCGGACACGCTTCACTGGGCCGAGGACATGCTCGAACGCCCCGTCATCGACCACTGGTGGCAGACGGAAACCGGCTGGCCGGCGGCGGCGAACTGCATCGGTCTCGGCGCGCTTCCGGTCAAGCCGGGTTCGCCCACCAAGGCGGTGCCCGGCTACGACATCCGTGTGCTCGATGAGGAAGGCAGCGAGGCGAAACCGGGCGACATCGGCGCCATCGTGCTGAAATTACCCCTGCCGCCGGGCTGTCTGCCCACCCTTTGGCAGAACGATGCGGGCTTCGTGGAATCCTACCTCACCCGATATCCCGGCTATTACCTGACGGGCGATGCCGGCTATTTGGATGAAGACGGCTACCTTTTCGTCATGAGCCGCACGGACGACATCATCAACGTCGCCGGTCACCGGCTATCGACGGGCGGCATGGAAGAGGTGCTTTCCGAACATCCGGACGTGGCGGAATGCGCGGTCTTTGGCGTGGGGGATGCGTTAAAGGGGCAGGTGCCGCTGGGGCTTTTGGTGTTGAAGGCGGGTGTCGAGCGCGCGGAAGACGCGATCGTTCGGGAGACCATCGCCATGGTCCGCGAACGCATCGGCGCCGTTGCCGCCTTTAAACTTGCCTGCGTCGTGAAACGCTTGCCGAAGACACGGTCCGGCAAGATACTGCGTGGATCGATGCAGAAACTCGCCGACGGGGAGGCCTTCGAGACGCCGGCGACGATCGACGATCCGGAAATTTTGAACGAGATCGGTGCGGCACTGGAAAAGGTCGGCTATCCGAAGGAGGCGAAGGCGTCGGGATAAGCGCCGGCGTTGCCTTAGCCGTTTTCTTCGGTGCGCTCCTTTTCTTCGTGGGGGGCCTCTTCTTCGCTCGCCGCCTGCGCGGGCTCCGCTTCGACGGGCGTTTTGGCCTCTTCACCTGGGCTTGTAGCGGGGAGAGGCACATACCATTTGCTGGGCAGCGCCGGCGGCGTTTCGGGCGCGGGCGAGACCGAATCCGGGCTTTCACTTTCACCTGGGCCTAAGGTCGCGGCTTCCGCGACGCGTGGGCCTAAGGTCGCGGCTTCCGCGACGGGGACCTCGCCGGCTGCCGGTTCGCCCGCCGCCTTTGCGGCGGCAGCCGCAGCTTTCGCCTCGCGCTTGGCCCGCCGGGCCGCCGCGCGTTCGGCCTTGGCGAGGTCGCTGGCCAGCTCCGCCTGGCTGCAGAGGCCAAGCTTCACCGGGCTTTGGGGTTTCAGGTTCTGCATGTTCCAGTGGTCCCGTTCGCGGATCGCATTGATCGTCGGCTTCGTCGTGCCGACCAGCCTGGAGATCTGTGCATCGCCAAGCTCGGGATGCTGGGTGAGCAGCCAGGCGATGGCGTCCGGGCGATCCTGACGTTTCGAGACCGGCGTATAACGCGGGCCCTTGGAGCGCGCGACCGGCACCGGCAATTCCCCCTTCGCCATCACAAGGCGGACGGACGGATCGTTCTGGCAGCGCGCGATCTCGGCTTGCGTCAACTCGCCGGTCTCGATCGGGCTCGCGCCGACGATGCCGACCGCCACTTCTTCATCGGCGATGCCCTGCACCTCGAGGCTGTGCAGTTCGCAAAGATCGCCGATCTGCTCGAAGGTGAGCGTCGTGTTGTCGATCAGCCAAACGGCCGTCGCCTTGGGCATCAGGGGTTTCGGCATACTTCCTCCGGAATCATTCCTATAAGGCCGACCCGGCGCTAGGCGCGTGGTCTTAGGGATCAACAATCCATTGTTTGGAAACGACTTTATCTACTATAGCGTGTGGATAAACGGAAATCAAAGCCTCTAGGCAAGGAATTTGGCTTCTCCGTATGGCCCGCTATAGCGCGCGGAGAGCGGAAATCAAAGCCCCGATCGAGGGGGGGGGCGGGGGGGGGGGGGGTTATGCGTGGCGGGTGAATGTTATGCTGAAGCTCCAGGCCGATCCGAAGGAGCAGACCATGCCTGTCATCAACCAGGAATCCGGCACCGCCGTCGATGAAATTGCCGACGGCATTCACCGCATCAGCACACCGGTGCCGCCCAGCGACGACCTGCCGGGGGGTTTCACTTTCAATCAATACCTGATCGTCGACGATCATCCGCTCCTCTATCATACGGGTCTGCGGCAAATGTTTCCGCTCACCTATCAGGCGATTGCCTCCGTCATGCCGGTGGACAAGCTGCGCTATGTCGGATTTTCCCACGTCGAAACCGACGAGTGCGGTGCCCTCAACGACTTTTTGGAAGTCGCTCCCCATGCCGAGCCCCTATGCGGCGATGTTGCCGCCATAGTCTCGGTCGGCGATTTGGCCGACCGGCCGCCGCGTGCGATGGCTGACGGCGAGACCCTGGGACTCGGCGGCCACCACGTCACATGGATTACGACGCCTCATTTGCCGCGCAGTTGGGAATGCGGGCACCTCTATGAAAGTGAGACCCGCACGCTCTTCTGCGGCGACCTCTTCACCCAGCTCGGCGCCGAACATCCGGCGGTCACCGAGAAGGACATACTGGAACCCAGCGAACGGACGCGTACGGTTTTTGATTACTATTCCCACACGAAACATTGCGCCACACTCATCGACAAGCTTGCCGGACACGAGCCAGAAATTCTGGCCTGCATGCACGGGGCGGCTTGGCGCGGCGATGGGGCGGCTCTGTTACGGGCGTTGGGTCAACGGCTGACGTCCTAGGCGATGGAGCCGGGTTACGGGCGTTGGGTCAACGGCTGACGTCCTAGGCGATGGAGCCGGTTTGTCCGGACACCCGATGTCGCTTTCCGGCGCCAAGCGGACCATCGTCAGGCGGTCCCGCGTCTTCTGTCTCAAGGAATCGGCGCGATTTTTCCGATGCGTTGGCTGGTTTCTAGGCACCGGTGGGCGCTTTAAGGGGAGATCTGCGCCGGCCGCTCGCAACCGGCGAAAGGCTGGATTAGGGTATGGGGTATCCCTCCTTAAGGAGTGGATGATGGGTGAGGTGGCATACCCTCAGTGCATTCGGGAACTTTACGAAACCGAGATCCTCGGCGAGGCGAGCTTTCTTGCGCTCCTCGATGTCGCGAAGAACGATCGCGAGCGTTACCACTTCGGAACACTGCTGCAGTTGGAGACCAAAACAAAGGCGCGGCTGCGGCCTTTCTTAAGCAAGTACGGCATCGATCTCTCGGAGCGCATGGACTTGAGCGACGTTCAGGGCTTCGTCGCGGCTTACCAGCAAAGCGCCTGGCCGGCATTCATGCGGATCATCGTCCCGGTCGTCGAAGGCTTCCATGTGCGGTTTCAGGAAATCGAGGCGATTGCACTGCCTGAGGACCAAGCGATGCTAAAGGCGATGGTCACCCACGAGGCCGTCGTGTTGTGGTGGCTGGAGATGGAAGCCGCGGAAAAGAAGGAAGGCTCGCTGGATGCGATCATCGGCGAACTCAACTACACCCTGCCGAAACCTGCCGGGGTTTGAGGGCTGGGAATATCCTAGCCGAAGGTTCGATCAAGAAGGTCAGAAATTATGATTGGATGGATGAAGTCCATATTGAAAATGCCCGCTCCATGGGTCGCCTAGATAATGCTTTTGGTGGCGGTAAATTTCGTCGTGCCGCTGTTTTATATCCAGACATTAGAGGCACAACTTGCAATCGCCGCATTTTTTGCCGGTGCTATCGTGCAATCCACACTTCACTCAAGGCTCGGCTTCGTACGATTGCTTGGGCTGGGTCACATCTTTTGGATACCGCTTGTGATCTGGTTCGGCTTTCGATTAGGCGAGGTTGGCGTGGACAGTCCCTTCGGCATCTGGCTGGCGTCGCTGGTGCTTTTAAACTCCGTCTCGCTGGTCATCGATGTTGTCGATGTTATCCGGTTCGTTTCGGGCGAACGGTCACCGACCGTATTAAGCTGACCGGCAGCCTCAAGGTCCCCTCCTGGCACCAAGGGGGCCTTCGTCAAAGGGACCCGCGGCCCATCGGCCACTGCTTCAAGGAACCAGCACGATCTTGCCGATGTGCTGGCTGGTTTCCATGCGCCGGTGGGCTTCGGCGGCATCTTTCAGCGGATAGGTCGAATCGAGGATCGGCTTCACGCGCTTTTCCTCAAGCAGCGGCCAGACGTGCTCAAAGAGTCCCGCCAGGATGCGCGCCTTCTCGTCCACGCTGCGCGAGCGCAGCACGGAACCGGCAAGGGTCAGCCGCTTCAAGAGAAGGCGTGTGAGGTTCAGTTCCACCTTGGCGCCCTTGAGATAAGCGATCTGGACGAGGCGGCCTTCCGTGCCCAGGCAATCGAGGTTGCGCTGGATGTAGTCGCCGCCGACCATATCCAGGATCACGTCGACGCCGCGCCCCGAGGTGAAGGCCTTGACGGCGGCGACGAAGTCGTCCGCCTGGTAAGGAACCGCAAGGTCCGCGCCGAGCTCTTCACAGAAGGCGCATTTCGCATCGCTCCCCGCCGTCGTCAGCACGGTGGCGCCGAAGGCCTTGGCAAGCTGGATCGCCGTGGTGCCGATACCGCTGGTTCCGCCATGGACGAGGAGGGTCTCGCCGGACTTTAAGTTTGCGCGCTCGAAGACGTTTGTCCAGACCGTGGCAAAGGTTTCCGGAATGCAGGCCGCCTCGACCATGTTAAGTCCTCGGGGCATGGGAAGTGCGAGCGGCGCAGACGCCACGCAATATTCCGCATAGCCGCCGCCGGCGAGAAGGGCGGTGACCTCTTGGCCGGATTTGAGTTCCGTCACGTCCGGGCCCAACGCCACAACCTGCCCTGCGACCTCGAGGCCCGGAAGGTCGGAAGCACCTTTCGGCGGCGGATAGGCGCCTTCGCGTTGCATGATGTCCGGGCGATTGACGCCGGCCGCGGCAATTTTCACCAGGACTTCGCCGGGGCCCGGCTCCGGCACGCACCTTGTGACGAGCGCAAGCATCTGCGGGCCGCCGGGCCCGGTAATTTCGATCGCGGCCATCTTTGAGGGCGTGGGAAGGGACATGTTCGTAGCTTCACTTTTGCGTTCCAAGTGTCGGGACCGGGCCGGGTGGTGTAGGATCGTCGCTCGGAACGCGCAAGTAAGGCAAGGCCCGATTCGGCGGAAGCAAAAATGGACGTCGACGACGAAAATTTGCCGCAGAAGGCGAAACCTAAGCGTAAAGACCTCACCCCGATGGGGATAGAGGAGCTGAAGGATTACATCGCGGAACTGGAAGCGGAAATCGCGCGGGTTCGGCGAGCGATCGCCGCGAAGCAATCCCACGGCAAAGACGTCGAACGGTTTTTCAGGAAGTAGCGGGCCACGCTTAAAAAAAACACCCCTATTCGACGATCACGAAGCTGCGCAGCTCGATGCTCTCGCGCGGGGCCGCGGTTTTGGCCGTGTCGGGGAGTTCGAACGCGCCGTGCGGGGTGAAGCGCGCGCGGCCGTCATCGAGGCTGTCCCAACCCTTGATCAGCAGAACCTCGTCCCTAGTCATGCGCGGCGCGAAGTACCAGCGCTGGGACGGCGCATGGGCGAGGTGGTAGATTTTGCCGATGCGGTCGGGGAACACCTGATCGGTCGCGATTAATTCCTCCGGCCGTATGGTGGATGCATCGGCAAGGGCTAGCGGCGCACGCGCGACGGGGCCGTGGATCGGTCGCCAGACATTGACCTGGATGATCCGTGCGCCGGACGCGGCAAGGCGTGCCGCCTCGACTTGGCCAAGCGCGTCCTTCATGCGTGGGGGCCGCTTTTTACGGTGTAGTCCACATGTACGCGCTTGGCTGGGCCGCGCAGACCGTCGCGGTTTGCAGCCCCTGCGTCGCCATCGGAGCGCCGGGTTGCGTCGAAAATCACGACCCGGTCGGCGTCGAACCGTTGGCGCAGAAGCGCCTCGATTTCCGGGTAGTACCGGCTGTTCACCGCGGCATCGTCGTAGAGGTCCCGAACGGCGGTCGGATGGCGCAGCAGCTCGAACCCTTCACGGTCGATGGACAGCGTGTCTGCGATCTCCCGCATATCGCCGATCGGGACCGTATGCTCGTCTGCCTCGAAGAAGACTTGCGCGGCGCCGCCCGTCAGCGCGGCGCTCAGGAACACCGGTTTCGTGTCCTGCGGGCGAATGAAGGACAACGCCGCGCGTGTCTCCACAATGGATTGCGGCGTGCTCAGCGTCGACGACGTGGTGGAAAGAATCTGGTTCATAGCCTTGCTCCTTGCTCCGTCAGGAATGCAGATGGAAGACCTTGTTCATGATCTTCCACGCGCCATCGACTTTGAGCAGCGTGAACAAATCGGTGAACCGGTAACCGGTCCAGTCGTCGAGTTCGAGCCGCACGGTGGCAACCGTTCCGACGATGTCGATGTCGGCGATCCGCGCATGAAGCCCGGCTGCCGGTCCATTTTCATCGTTCCAGGCATAAAGCTTCTCGATGGGCCCGGCGAAAAGGTCGTCTCCGACATAACCGAAGACCGTCGCGTCCTCGTGAAAGGCGGGTTTCATGTCGTCGCCTTTGCCGGACCTGGCACCATCGATGTAGGGCTGGAGGGTTTTTATGATCGCGTCATGATCGTTCGCGTTTGCTTGAGTATTCGTCATGGGTCTTACTCCTTGTGATGTGTTATCGGGTCTAGACATGGGACAGTCCGCCGTCGGCAACGAACTCGGCGCCGGTGAAGTAGCTCGCATCGTCGGAGGCGAGAAAGGCCACGGTTGCAGCGATTTCCTCGGGTCTACCCGGGCGGGCGAGCGGGGTCTGTTGAACGATCTGCCCGGCAAGGGCGGCAACTTCGTCCTCGCTCAGACCGAGCTTGCCGACGAGTGGCGTTTCGATGAGCCCTGGGCTGACGACGTTGACACGGATGCCGCGAGGCGAGAGTTCGGCTGCAAGCGTGCGGCCCAGCGAACGAACCGCTGCTTTCGATGCCGAATAAACGCTCGTGTTCGGTAGCCCGATCTGCGCAAGGACGGTGGCGTTGAGAACGACCGACGCACCTTCGGCGAGAAGTGGCAGGGCCTTTTGAACCGTGAAGAAGAGGCCTCGGACGTTGATGTTGAACAGATCGTCGAAGTGTTCTTCCGTCACCGCCTTGAATGGGACAAACGGTGCGATGCCCGCGTTCGCAAAGAGCACGTCCACACGGCCGAACCGCTCCTTCACTTGAGCGTACAAACGGTCCAAATCTTTGAGATTCGCAACGTCACCTTGGATGCCCGTAGCCCGGTCGCCGAGTTCGGCGACGGCGGCATCCAGGGCTTCCTGGTTGCGACCCGTGATGACGACTTCAGCCCCGTCGGCGATGAACCGCTGGGCGGTGGCCAAGCCTATGCCACTGCTTCCTCCGGTAACGACTGCAACTTTGTTGTTCAACTTGCGCATGGTCTTTCTCCTTTTCCTTGACCAATCGGTCTATGTTTAGATAAAAAAATATCAAGCCGTCTCCAGCGTCGCTAATGCGGCGTTCACGATGCTGCGCGGCACCGCCGGGGTATCCTGCACCCGTCCGATCAGGGCCAGGCCCTGAGCGATTCCCATATAGAGCCGGGCTAAGTCCCGGACGTTCGTATTTTCGTCCAACTCGCTCACATCCTGGGCGCGCTTGAACGTCCTGTAGAAGGCTTCTTCGATGCTTTTTAAGTGGCGGCGCAGCACTTCGGCGATCTCCGGATCATCGGTGCGGAATTGGGCCATGCTCACGCCGAATAGGCAGCCGTTGCTCACCGGCATGGAATGCTGCTCCTGAAGTGCCCGCATAAAACGGCGAACATTGCCAAGGGGTGATCCTTCTTTTTTAAGCTCATTGAACATCCGACGTACCACGCTATCCGAGTAATGCTGCAGGGCCTTGATGAAAAGCTGGCGTTTGTTTCCGAACGTGTCGTAAAGGCTCTTTCTGCCGATGCCCATCTGCTCCTGTAGTTCAGCCAACCCCGTGGCTGCGTATCCTTTCGCCCAGAAGAGTTCCATGGCCTTTTCCAGGACCTCGGGCGGGTCGAACTGTTTGTCTGGTCCTCGGCTCATGGGGGAGGTATCCCATACTTAGATCGGTCGGTCAATGTTTTTCTTTGGGGGAGTCGCGGAAAGTTTTCCAGCCGCCCTGTCCCGGCAGAAAATTCCCTGTTTTTCGCTGTTTAACAGCGAATTTGGGCGCGAAAAACGGGTTTGCTCAAGACTACCCGCTCCGCCAACACGTCTTTGAGTTCATGAAATCTCTAGTCGGGATTTAGTTTGCCGGCATAATTCCCGGCAGTCTGCGGGCCTTTGCGCCCAGTCGCGTCACAAGCCGGGCCGGGAGAATGGGGTCGTTCTTATATAAGGAGAGCTGCCATGGTGGCCATACAGAAAATCGATCACATCGGTATCCGCGTGAAAGAGAAACAGCGCGCGACCGATTTCTACGAAAAGTTCGGGTTTAAACTGATCTTCGACGCCGGTTTTGAGAAAGGCCATCCGATTATTATGCGCCATGCATCAGGCGTCGTGCTGAACCTGCTTGGCCCGAGCACGGTTCAAGAAGATGAAAATGTCCTGATGGACATCGATCGAAAATACGCCGGGTATAACCACATGGCGTTGAAGATCGAATCGCTGGCCGATCTCGAAGCGTTCCTGAACGAGAACAAGATCGAGATCACGGGGCGTTTCACCGTCAACGATATGAACTCATTGTTTGTGCGCGATCCGGATCGCAACGTCATCGAATTCGACGAATATCCGGGTGACGATCCTGCATCCCGTCTTATGAATGCCGATGACGAGATCGACGCATACGACAAGCACCCCTAGACGATGATGGGGACGGGCAATATGAATGTCACGTCGCGTAGGGAATTCGGCTAAATAGCCAAGTGATCTCCGTCCGTTAGAGGGTAGGACCTAGTCGATTACAGGCCGGTTCTATGGAGGCGGGTTCGCTCGAGACTGCCCCCTCGCCACTAAGTCCTTTTCTCTCAGCGATTTCCGGATGAGGCCCGAGCTACGGGTGCGAATGGCGGCAGCTTGCGACGGTTTTACGCCGAAGCCTTCGATGCTTGGGCGGAGGTGACGGCCACCGCATGACGCCTGGTAAGTTAGCGTCGTCATACGTCCAGGGTCGTAAATGTGACAATGCCTCGGCTACCAAAGTGGCTTGCTCATCTTTTCTGCATATGCGGAAAACATGACGTTGAAACTGATGCTTATTCTTGTTTCATCGCTCCTGTTGGTGTCCACCGAGTGCGCCAACCAAGAGGGGAAGATCAAAAGGGTCCCGTTCCTCACCTTGACCACGACCTGATCCGTGTTCTCGGCGGTCAATCCCATTACCGGAGGCTTGATGATTTCCGCCTGGGACCTCGGATCATGGAAGTTGATGGTATTGGCCCCCTTATTCGTCTGTACGTAGTAGACACCGCTCAGGAAATTGTTGGGATGGTTATGCATTCCATGCGCGGCATCGGGCGGGCTCATGCTGGCCCAACAACCGGTTATTTCAAAATCCACCTCACCGATCTTCAGGAAGTCCAAGACACGCCTGACAGCGTGGTTCACACAAGACGCCAGCTCACGAAATTCATTCCATTTGTGTAGGTCGTTACCCGACTGCCAACCCTGACCGGGGGCAAGCTCTGGACCGGATCGTCTTATCTGTTCGAGCTTGTGGATGATGCTCTTGTTGATTCTTCGATGAATCTCTGGTTCAAGCTCAGCCTTCCAAACAAACGTCGGAAACATGCGGAGGACGTCCGTCGCCGCAAAGACGGATTCGTGCTTTCCAGCCATTTCAACGGCCCTGGTTCATTCCGGGTTCACGCGCCGGAAATGATGATAGTACGCCCGAAGCTAGGATACGAATATCGACGACTACTTGACCGTCGGAGGCCGGATTGGCCCGTTGGAGGTCATCGGTGTCGGCCGGGCAGGAATTTCAGTGTCGCGGGATTGGGCGTGTGTTCTGTTTGAATGAACATCTGCAGCCTCTTCTCTTTGCCGCGTTGCCGGACGTCGTCCGGGAAATCGCAACGAGAGTACGCTGTCGCTTTCTTAAGTGGGTCGCCGGACGCCTCCCATCAGGGCCCAGCACCAGGACCGGGTTGGCGATGGTGCGCACGACCACCGGAATCTGGTGAGTCCCCTTCTAAGAGGCAGAATTTCTGTGATTAGGGTTGATGTAGGTGGGCAAGATATCTTCTACGGAGATCGGCCCGATGCCGAGCGGTTTTTCAAGAAGTAGCGGCCAGAAATGCGGAGTGACTAGGATTTCAGGCCGAAATCCTGGAAACGTTTCTTGAACTTGGCGAGCTGGCCGCCGTGCTCGCTCAGGCGGTGCACGCCGGTCCAGGCGGGATGCGAGAGCGGATCGACGTCCAATCTCAGCGTGTCGCCTTCCTTGCCCCAGGTGGAGCGCGTCTGGAACGTGGTGCCGTCGGTGCACACGACGTTGATCGTGTGATACTTGGGGTGGCCTCCTTTTTTCATCCTTCGCCTCTTAGCCTTCAAGGGGTCAACCTTATAGCGAAGGAGCGGTACCGGAACAAGGGGTGGATGGAGAAGCCTTCCTTGTTGGTTCAGGGGACAGTTGATAGTTTTGAGCCAGCACACGAAGAGGGGATCAAACCGCTTTCATGGCACGAGAAACGCCTTCATCCATCGCCCCGGAAAGGGGCTCGCCTGGGGATCTTCGCCACCTTCGAAGGCTCGTGCCCTTTCTTCGGCCCTATACGCTTGGCATCCTGGGCGCGCTGGCCGCCCTTACGCTGGCTGCCGGCACGGTGCTTGCGCTTGGCTTAGGCCTGCGCACGCTGGTCGATGAGGGCTTCGGCGCCGACAACGCCGAGTTGCTGGATCAGGCGTTGATGGTGTTGCTTGGCGTCATCGTGCTGTTGGCGGTGGCGACCTATGGGCGGTTCACGCTGGTGTCCTGGGTCGGCGAGCGCGTCGTCGCCGACCTTCGCCGCGCGGTCTTCAACCACATCCTGAGCTTGAGCCCGGGTTTTTTCGAGGTGACGAAGACAGGCGAGGTGCTGTCGCGCCTGACGACGGACACCACGCTTCTTCAGGTCGTCGTCGGCTCAAGCCTTTCGATGGCGCTTCGCAACGTGCTTATGCTGATCGGCGGCATCGTCCTTCTTGCCATCACGAGCCCGAAACTGACGCTTCTCGTCGTCCTCGTCGTTCCCGCCCTCGTCGTTCCGATCCTTTTGCTTGGCCGGCGCGTGCGCAGGCTTTCGCGGGAAAGCCAGGATCGCGTCGCAGACGTCGGCGCTTACGTCGAAGAAAGCATCAACGCTGTTCGCACCGTGCAGGCCTTCGGGCACGAAGACGTCGACCGGACGCGTTTTGCCGGCCGCGTCGAGGACGCGTTGCGTACGAGCATGCGTCGCGTGCGCGTGCGCGCCATGCTTACGGTCATCGTGATCGTGCTGACCTTCAGTGCGATCGGCTGCATTCTTTGGGTGGGCGGTCACGAGGTGCTTGCCGGGGACTTAAGCGCCGGCGACTTGGCAGCCTTCGTCTTTTACGCTGCCATCGTCGCCGGCGCGGTCGGCGCGATCAGCGAGGTCATCGGCGATCTTCAGCGGGCCGCCGGTGCGACGGAGCGATTGTTCGACCTTCTAGCGATGCAGCCGGAGATTATCGCACCCGAAAGACCTAAGCCCCTTCCATCGCCGGCGCGTGGCGCGGTCGGTTTCGAGGGTGTCACCTTTACCTATCCCTCCCGCGCCGGCCATCCGGCGCTCAGCGATTTCACCCTAGCAGTGGCGCCCGGCGAAAAGCTTGCGCTGGTCGGTCCCTCGGGCGCCGGCAAGTCGACCGTCTTTCAACTGTTGCTGCGCTTTTACGATCCGCAAAATGGCCGCATCACGCTGGATGGGGTCCTGCTTCGTGACGCGAGCCCTAAGGAGGTGCGGGCGCGGCTTGGCCTGGTTCCCCAGGACCCCATCATCTTCTCGGCGGATGCCTGGGAGAACATTCGCTACGGCCGTCCCGAGGCCGACGAGTCCGCGATCCGTGCCGCCGCGGAGGCCGCGCACGCGGCCGAATTCCTCGACCAGTTGCCGGAAGGCTTCGCGAGCTTTCTCGGCGAACGCGGCGTCCGGCTTTCGGGCGGGCAGAAACAACGGATCGCCATCGCGCGGGCGATTTTACGAGACCCCGCCGTGCTGCTGCTGGACGAGGCGACGAGCGCCCTTGATTCGGAAAGCGAGTGCGTCGTTCAAGACGCGCTGGAAAAGCTGATGGCGGAACGCACGACGCTGGTGATCGCGCACCGGCTTTCGACCGTGCTCAAGGCGGATCGCATCGTCGTCCTGGAGGATGGGAAAATCGTCGCCATCGGCACCCACGGAGAGCTTCTCGGAACCTCGCCCCTTTATGCGCGCCTGGCCGAACTTCAGTTCGAGCCGGAACTCATTCGTTCATCGCTCGGGCGTTCGTCGCTCGGCTAGGCTTCTTTATATCTTCGGGATTAGCCGTTCGCGTAGACGAGGTCGACGCGGTCCGCCGGCTCGTCCTCGACCTTGTTGCCGAGTGCGCGGACGTCGATCCGAATGCTGGAAACTCCGGCCTCGATGAGATAGGAGCGAACGACAAGGGCGCGCGAAAGCGAAAGGCGCCGCGCTTGGCTCGCGGTTTCCTGGGTGCCGCTTGCATGGGCCAGCAGCTGGATTCGAAGTGCGGGATTGTCCTTCAGCCGTCTTGCGAAATCCTCAAGCCCGGCCTTCGCCTTATCGGACAGAAGCGCGCTTTCGCTGCTAAACGCGATGCTTAAGGGCTCGCCGGGCTCAAGCGGTGCGGATGCCGGTGGCAACTTTGCCGTCTGTTCCATCGCCGGCTTGCCTTCGGGCGAGGGCGCCTGCTTTGCGGCCGCTTTCGGTGCGGGCGGCGGCGGGGTCGGGATCGGCTCGGTAAGCACGACCGGAGGCGGCGGGGCGTCGGGCATCTGAAGGGCAGGCTTAAGCCGTTCGGGGGCCACGGCCTTCGGCTCCAACATCGGAGGCGGCGGTGGGACCTTCGGTTCGGCCACTGCCTTCGGCTTCGCCACTTCTTTCGGCTTCGCCGCTTCTTTCGGCTTCGCCGCTTCTTTCGGCTTCACCGGCGGCGGGGGCGTCAGCAGGATCTTCTCCGCGGCTGCCGCTTCGACCGGGGCAGGCGCAGGGGCTGCCTCTTCGACCGGGGCGGGTGCCGGCGTCACCTTCGGTGCAGGTGTCACCTCCGGTGCCACCGCTGCCTGGGACGCGGCCTCTGCTTGGGGCGCAGCCTCGCCCGGCCTTCGAAGTGTGATGCGGCCGCCCTGGGCCGGGCCCGGTCCCGGCATCAGGAGGCGCGGCACGACCGGCCACCGGCTGAGTTCATCGAGCACGCCATAGTCGATCGTCACGCTCGGTTTGCCGCTGCCGACGACGACGACAGGTTCCTCGGCAAACGCGGCGGTGCTGGCAAGCACGAGCCCGCTTACGGCGAGGACGCCGATCCGTGTGCGATGATGCGGAAACATGCCGGCGACCATAACTCAGAGCCCCGCATCAGACAATGGGGTCGCGAAGATTCGAACCGAAAATCAATCCGTTACTTCACCCGCCGCCGCATAGGCCTCGCGCAGCAATCCGGCGACGGCAGGGTAGAGACGGTCGTTCGTGGCGAGCACACTTCCCGATTCGAGCATGTTCTTGCCACCACCGATTTCCGTCACGTAACCGCCCGCCTCCTGGACGAGCAGGATGCCGGCCGCCATATCCCAAGGCTTGAGGCCGTCCTCCCAATAGCCGTCGAAACGTCCGGCGGCGACATAGGCGAGGTCTTGGGCGGCCGCCCCGGTGCGGCGGATGCCGGCCGTCCTTTCCATGACCAGCGGCAGCACCTTGGCGAAAATCTCTTTACCGGTACGGCCGCCGAAGGGTTCCCCATAGGCGAGCAGCGCCTCATCCAGCCGGGTGCGTGCCGAGACGCGAAGCCGGCGGTCGTTCAGGAAAGCACCGCCGCCGCGTTCCGCCCAGAAGAGTTCGTCCTGGATCGGATCGAGGATGATCCCGGCCACGATCTTGTCTTCGCGTTTGAGCGCAATCGTGATGGAGAAGTGGGGATTGCCGTGAAGGAAGTTCGAGGTGCCGTCGAGCGGGTCGACAAGCCAGGTGTGGTCCGGGTCCGTTCCTTCTTCGGCCCCGCTTTCCTCGAGCAGGAGTCCGTAATCGGGCCTGGCGCGGCGCAATTCCCTGTGCAGGATCTTCTCGGATTTGAGATCGGCATTCGTCACGAAATCGCCCGGCCCCTTCTTCGAGACCTGGAGCTGTTCAACCTCGCCGAAGTCGTGCACGAGCGCGCGCGCTGCCTTGCGGGCGGCGCCCTCCATGACGTTGATGATGGCAGACCGCGTGCTCATTTATCTTTTGCCCGCTCGACATAGGTTCGCATCGCCGTGTTCACGACGACGCGATTGCCCATCTCGATATGCGGCGGCACGGAGATGCGGACCCCGTTGTCGAGAACCGCCGGCTTGTAGGAAGCAGCCGCCGTCTGCCCCTTGATCACGCTTTCCGTTTCCGTAACCGTGCAGACGGCGGTGTCGGGCAGCGTCACGCCCACCGGGTCGCCTTCGTAGGATTCGATGGTAACCGTCATGTCGTCCTGAAGGAAGGCTACCGCCTCGCCGAGGAGCGCCTCGTCGATCGTCACCTGGTCGAAGGTCTCCGTGTCCATGAAGGTGAGGAGCTTCTCTTCCCGATAGAGATACTGGTAGGTCCGCTGGTCGAGGCGGACGCGCTCGACGTCTTCGCTCGAGCGGAAACGCTCGTTCAGCTTCGTGCCGTCGCGGATGTCGCGCAGCTCGACCTGGAGATAGGCGCCGCCCTTGCCGGGCTGAGTGTGCTGGGTCTTCACCGCCACCGAAAGCCTTCCCTTGTGTTCGATCACCATGCCGGAACGGATGGCGTTGCCGCTGATCTTCATCTTCGTAGGTGAGTTAAGGTTTTTCGAAGAATCGCCGCGGGGATACCTAACAGGTCGCCGCGGCTTGGGCAATAAAACGGGTCTTTGACGCCGAATCTTCCACATACCAACAAAATCTAGAACGTTCTTGATTTGTTCCAATAGGTGTCTTATGGCTAGTTCGAGAGACATCTGTTTAGCCAAACTTTTAGAAGTGCTACATTTTGTGGGAAAGTGTTTTGTAGTAACAGGATGTAGGAGGCGTAATGGTCCCGAAAGAGATCAGACGCCTTTATGCAATTCACGAGTGGCGGAACGCAATGGCGATTCTGACGGCGGCGCATTCAGGTGAATGGAGCGACATAGTGAAGGTTCTTGGCTCTTTCAAATTGATGCGTACGGATGTTCTTGCACCCGGTGGACGCAAGTCGCTAATCGCCAACAAGTTAGATGGACATTTCTACCGTCTTGGGTGGAAAGAAAAAGGATTTGAAACCAGCATCGTTGTCGACGAAACGGTTTACGAAGGGAATTATGTAGCAAAATCAGCAAAACCTGTAGACATCTGATTTCATTTAACATATAATAATCAGCAGTCAACAGGGGAATTCCCATGAGCAAGAACAAAAAACGAACCGCCGAGACCATCAGTGTCCCTCAACTCTACCGGCTGTTCCCGGACGAGAAAGCTTGCCGCGAGTGGTTGGAGTTGGTGCGCTGGGGCGGTACTCCGATCTGCCCGAATTGCGGGAGCGTTGATGAGATCAGGATGCCGTCGCCGAGCAAGCCGAAAGCCTACTGGTGCAAGGCTTGCCGGGATCACTTCACGGTTACTACAGGGACGTGCCTGCATTCTACCAAGAAGCCGTTGCAGGACTGGGTATTCGCCATCTACTCGGTTCTGACGGCCCGCAAGGGCGTGAGCGCCATGCAACTCTCGAAGGAACTGGGTTGCCAGTACCGCACCGCATGGCATATGCTCCACCGCATTCGAGAAGCCTGCGCCGGGGGAGAGTTCACCCTTGAAAGGGTCGTGGAGGTTGACGAGACCTACATCGGCGGCCGCGAGCGCAACAAACATTCCAAGAAGAAACTACGCGCCGGTCGGGGTCCAGTCGGAAAGACTCCTGTGATAGGCGCACGGGAACGGGGCGGCAAGGTCGCCGCCAAGCCAATCGAGCGCACCGACGTGGCTACCCTGATCGGCTTCGTCAAATCCCATGCCGCGCCGGACGCCACGGTTTATACCGACGACGCCTCGGCCTATCAGGAACTTCCCTACGATCACGAGACGGTCAATCACAGCGCCAAGGAGTACGTCCGAGACGGCGGCGTACATACCAACGGGATCGAAAGCGTATGGGCCGTACTCAAGCGCTCGATCACCGGAACGTGGTACCGCGTTTCCGCAAAGCATCTGAGCCGCTACGTCGATGAGACGGCATTCCGGCTGAACGAGGGTAACTGCGAAGTCGATACCCTGGACCGCATGGCGGCTCTCGCCAGTGGAATCGGTGGCAAGCGGCTCCGGTACAGGGATTTGGTGGCGGAGTCGGAGGAACGATGAGTCGGGCCGTACTCGCCTGCAAGGACAATGTCGCATTCATGCGGCCCTTGCCGGATGAGGTATTCAAGCTGATCGTTACATCGCCGCCATACAATCTCGGCAAATCCTACGAAGGCAAATCCAGCCTCGATATCTACCTCGCCACGCAGGAACGTGTCATCGGCGAGTGCGCCCGCCTCCTGCATGACCAAGGCTCGATATGCTGGCAGGTAGGGAACTATGTCGAGAACGGTGAGATCATGCCGCTCGATGCGTTGCTCTATCCATTGTTTCACGCGCAGGGATTCAAGCTTCGCAACCGGATTATATGGAATTTCGGACACGGCTTGCACTGCACCAAGCGCCTGTCGGGGCGCTATGAAACCATCAACTGGTGGACAAAGGGCGATGATTACACTTGGCACCTAGATCAAATTCGGGTGCCGCCCAAGTACCCGAACAAGCGGCACTTCAAGGGGCCGAACGCAGGTAAGTTGTCCGGCAACCCAAAAGGCAAGAATCCCAGCGACGTTTGGGCGTTCCCGAACGTCAAGAACAATCACCCGGAGAAGACAATCCATCCGTGCCAGTTTCCGGTGGAGTTGGTGGAGCGCCTCGTGCTTTCCATGACAGACCGGGGCGATGCCGTGTTCGACCCCTACATGGGCGTTGGATCGACAATCGTTGCCGCACTCAAGCATGAGCGGCTTGCCTACGGCTGCGATGTCATGGGCGAGTATGTGCAGATAGCGAAAAAGAGGGTGAAGGCCCTTGAGGCCGGTGAACTTCGCACCCGTCCGATGAATAAGCCAATCTATGACCCCACCTTGCCGAACGGCGGACATTGATGCGGATCGGAGCGCGGTATTCTCACCTTAACGGCGAGGAATATCTGTTGGTTCATCGGCACGAACTTTGGCGAGAGGTTCGGGACGTGATAGCGGAAGTCGATGCCGCAGTGTGCAAGACCAAGGAATCCAAGGAAAAGACCATGATGGGGCGGGTGCTCTATTCCCCGCCGGAGATGAATTCCGCATTCAAGGCTGGGCTTGAAGCGCGGGATTGGGGCGAGCGAAGAAACACGTTTTGGGTGACGGATGATGAGAAACTATTGCGCGGCATCTATGGCCGTCCAGAGCATGAGCAAAAAGAGGCGATCCAAGCAGCCGGACATGTGCCGATCATGTCCTACAATCAGACCGATTTTGTGAAGGATCGTGTAGCTGTTGAGGTTCAGTTCGGCAAATATGTCTTCGTGGCACACGATTTGTTCGTGAAGCATCTGAGTTTCTGTGTGTCTGATATCATTGACGTTGGGATTGAAATATTGCCGATGAAGGAATTGGAGCGGGAAATGTCCAGCGGCGTTCCCTACTATGAACGCGATCTGCTGAATGTACTGCGGCAAGGTCGGGGTGTCCCAGCGGTGCCGCTCGTCCTAGTCGGAGTGTTGCCATAATTGGAAGACAAGTAATGCCCCGAAAGCCCAACACTCCGAGACTTGATCCAACGGACAGAGACCCCGTCGAACGGGGAAAGTTCGAGGAAGCGCTGCGCCGGATCATGCTGGCCCCGGCGCCCAGCCGCCCGCGAAGCCAGAACCGCGAGCCCACGAAAAAAGAGTGCGAGCAACCCTACAAATTGACCAGAAAAAAGTGAGTAGTTATGGGCTTGAACCGGCGGCTTGCTGATTTTGCTACGCAAGTCCCTTTACGAAAGCCCCACACATAAAGTTGACTGTTTTAAGAATCGAGTTGCTCTTGAGGTCGAGTGGAACAACAAAGATCCTTTCTTCGATCGCGATTTAAACAACTTTCGGCTTTTATTCGATCTAAGGGCCATTGATGTTGGAGTTATAGTCACGCGTTGCGATGAATTACAGAAAATCTTCGATGATCTTGGAAAAGGCAAAAAGTATGGCTCATCAACCACTCATATGAGTCGATTGCTGCCTAGGATTGAAGGTGGGGGAGGTGGGGGATGCCCCGTTGCAGTTTTTGGAATAAAGCAGGAGGCATATGTCGATGACTAGTGAGATTGTGCCGGCTGATGAGCTCATTGCATTTGTTAATGGACAAAAGTTTTCGACAGTTTTGGTGGATCCTCCTTGGCAATTTACGAATCGAACTGGAAAAATGGCTCCAGAGCACAGGCGATTGTCTCGTTATTCAACAATGAATCTAACGGATATTCTGGAGCTTTCCATAGCTCGGTTGGCTAATTCGACTGCACATCTCTACCTTTGGGTCCCAAATGCGCTTGTTGCAGAGGGCCTTGAAGTAATGAAGCGATGGGGCTTCACGTATAAGACGAATCTTATTTGGTTTAAAATTCGAAAAGATGGCGGCCCAGATAGACGGGGGGTTGGCTTTTATTTCCGTAACGTGACTGAACTCATTTTGTTTGGTATGCGTGGTAAGAATGCGCGCACAAAACAGCCGGGTCGAACCATGCCGAATTTGTTGTCAACACGTAAGCGTGAACACAGCAGAAAGCCAGACGAATTGTATGACCTTGTAGAAGCATGTAGTTCTGGGCCATATCTTGAATTGTTTGCTCGCCACCCACACCCAGGTTGGCATCAATGGAGCGATGAGCTTGCTCATAGTCCGGATGTTAGTACGCCACGGCCCTATCTTAAGATAGCTTAAAGACACAGAGGAAAACCGCGTCACGCGGCCTCCGGCGGCGGCGGCGCATCGGCGGCTTTGCGGATCGCCCGGTTGAAGGCGCGGACCGCTTCCGCCGGGCCCTGCGCGTGGTCCCAGACGCCGCGGAGCACGGCGAGGAAATCGGCGCCTGCGGCGACGAGCGGCGCGCAATTCTCCGGCGTGATGCCGCCGATGGCGACACACGGCACCGTCGTCGTCTCGCTCCACCATTCGAGGATCTCGGGGTTCGGGTGGTATTTCGTGTCCTTCGTCGTCGGATAGAAGGCGCCGAAGGCAACGTAGTCGGCGCCGGCCTCGGCGGCGAGGATCGCAAGATGACGCGAATCGTGGCAGGTAACGCCGACGATCGCCTCTTCGCCCACGATTTCGCGGGCCTTCGCGCAGGCCATGTCCCGCTGGCCGACATGGACGCCGTCTGCGCCCGTCTGGTTGGCAAGGTCGGCCCGGTCGTTGACGATGAGCGGCACCTCGTGGGCGTGGCAGAGGGGCAGAAGCGTCTTCACGGCGTCACGGATCGCGTCGTCGGAGGCTTCCTTCAGGCGCAATTGCAGGCAGGCGACGTCGCCCGCTTTCAACGCTTCGGCTAATCTTTCGGCAAACGCCTGTGGGTCGATGTTCGGCGGGGTGAGAAGATAAAGACGGGTGTGATGGGTTTGAATCCGGCTAGTCCTGGTAAATCCCGATGACCGTGTCCAGCATCTTCAGGGCCTCTTCACGCGGCCTTTGGAAGGTGTTGCGCCCGATGATCGAGCCGGTGCCGCCACCGTCGCGGACCGCGCGGGCCTCTTCATAGAGGCCGTCGAGATCCTTCGACGCGCCGCCGGAAAAGACGACGAGGCGCCGGCCCTTAAAGCAGCATTCGACGACGTGACGCACCCGGGCGGCAAGGGTGGCAATGTCGATCCGCGTTGCTTCGTAGACCTTCTTGGCGGCGTCCAATTCCAGGTGCGCCGTCGGCAGCTTCACCTTCACGAGATTGGCGCCAAGCAGGCAGGCCATGTGGGCGGCATAGGCGACGACATCGATCGCCGTCTCGCCATCCTTCGACAGGTTGCCGCCGCGCGGGTAGGACCAGACGACGACGGCAAGCCCCATCTTCTTCGCCTCGCGCGCCAGCTCGCGCAGTTCTTCGAACATGCCATAGGCCGCGTCCGCGCCCGGGTAGATCGTAAAACCGACCGCCGAGCAACCAAGCCTGAGCGCGTCCTCGATGGATCCCGTCACCGCCTGATCCGCCATTTCCTTCGCCCGGTTGAGGCTGTTCGCGCTGTTCAGCTTCAAGATCGTCGGGATCTGGTCGCCGAAGCTGTCGACGCCGGCCTCGATCAGCCCCAAGGGTGCGGCATAGGCCGAAAGCCCGGCATCGATCGCTAGGCGGTAGTGGTAGTGGGGATCGTAGGCATCCGGGTTGGGCGCGAAACTGCGCGCCGGCCCATGTTCGAAGCCCTGATCGACCGGCAGGATGACGAGCCGGCCGGTCCCGCCGAGACGGCCATGCATCAGGATGCGCGCGAGGTTTTCCTTGGTGTCGCGGCTTTCGCCTTCATAGGCCGCGAGGATCTCCTGAACGCGCTTGGTAAGTTTCATGACGAAACTAGGCTTCGTTGCAATTCCTTGCACTTCATAGCCTATCCGCGGTGTTGAAGCCACTTAATGGCGGCTTTTTCCGGCTCCGCCGTTTCCAGAAGGTCGAGCACGGGCGCGCCCTCGTCGTCGAGCGCGGCGTCGGCTTGGGTAGCGATGTCGAGCACCTTGGCGAGCGCCGCCTTCTTCGCCTCGAGCCGGATCCGCTTCCAGCCGATGCGAATGGCGCCGAGCGCCTGGCCGGGGGAGGCGCCGCAATCGAGCACGAAGTGGGCGTCCACCTCGGGGTATTCGCGCCGGGCAAGCTCGGCCACCTTCTGGAAGTAGCCGGCGCCGGCGCAACTGGCGGCCCCGTAAGGGGTGCGGAGCGTGATCGCCTGCTTCAGCTTCTTCGCGGCGGCCAGCGCGGCCAAGGCCTGGGGGAGGTCGTGGACGATCAGGGTGCCACGCGCCATGCCTATTCGAGGTTCCCCATATAGGCCGCCGTGTCCAGCATGCGGTTCGCGAATCCCCACTCGTTGTCGTACCAGGCAAGCACGCGGGCGAGCTTGCCCTCGATCGCTTGAGTCTCGGACAGATCGAAGATGGCGCTATGGGAGGTGTGATTGAAGTCGGCAGACACGAGCGGCACGTCGTTCGTGGCGAGCACGCCCTTCAGCCGTCCTTCCGCCGCCGCCACCATGGCGCCGTTGATTTCTTCGACGGAGGTTTTTCGGGAAGCGACGAAGGTAAGGTCGACCATCGAGACGTTCGCCGTCGGCACCCGGATCGCCGTGCCGTCGAGCTTTCCCTTCAACTCTGGCAAAACGAGGCCGACGGCCCGCGCCGCGCCCGTCGAGGTCGGGATCATGGAGATGCCCGCGGCGCGAGCCCGCCGCAGATCCGTGTGCAGGCCATCGACGAGGTGTTGATCCGCCGTGTAGGCATGGACCGTCGTCATGAATCCCTGTTCGATGCCGACCGTCTTGTGCAGCACGTCGGCGACGGGGGCCAGACAGTTCGTCGTGCAGGAGGCGTTCGAGATCACCGTCATCGAAGGCTCCAACCGGTCATGATTGACCCCGTAGACGACCGTCAGATCGGTATCGTTCGCCGGCGCCGAAACCAGAACCCTTGCGGCGCCTGCCTCCAGATGGAGCGCGGCCTGGGCCCGTTTCCGGAAGCGCCCGGTGCATTCCATGACGACGTCGACGCCGAGCTTGCCCCAGGCAAGCTTGGCGGGTTCGCGTTCCGCCGTTACCCGGATCGGCCCCTGGCCGATGTCCATGCAAACGCCGTTCATCGTCACCTCGCCGGGGAAGGGCCCATGGATCGAATCGTAGCGAAGCAGATGGACGTTCGTCTCGACCGAGCCCAAATCGTTCACGCCGACGACGACGACGTCGTTCCGTGAGCTTTCGGCGATGGCGCGAAGGGCCAAGCGTCCGATCCTGCCAAATCCGTTGATTCCAACCCGAACCGTCATCGTTACGGTTTCCTTTTCCCTGTCGCCCAAGGTCGCCCAAGTGTTCCCTGTCGCCCAAGTGCCGACGGCGTGCCCCTCACTTTATATAGTATGTATATCGTATGTCGCCTCAGGCGGGGCCTGCCTGGAAAATGCCGCCCCCTTCGATGCGCGTCAACCGGTGGGGCCCGCGGTTGACGGCGAAAGGAGGCAAGGCGTATCCTGCCACGCGAAGCAGGGGCGCGCGTAGAGAAAATCCAAAAAAGGCCGGGGTTGAGCGGTGGCGGATATGGGAGCAGCTGAGAAGCGGTTGGAGCGTGCCGTCGCCCGGCTTGAAACGGCGCTCGCCACCCGCGAACCGGCCCTGCCGTCCGCGAGCCTGCCATCCTCGAACCTGCCATCCTCGAACCTGCCATCCTCGAACACGTCGGCCGTGACGTCCATCGCAGAGGCGGAAGGCAGCATCGCAAAATCGGAAGGCGACGAGATGCGCGAAGAGATTCGCAACGTCACCGTGCGTCTCGATTCGGCGATCCACCGGTTGCAACGCACCTTGGGTGAGTGAGATGGCCCAGGTAAAGGTGGAGATCAATGGCCGCGGCTACGACATCGCCTGCGACAATGGCCAGGAAGAACATCTCGAACGGCTCGCCTCCTTCGTCGACAAGCGGATCGAAGAGTTGATTACGTCCGTCGGCCAGATCGGCGATGCGCGCCTGCTCGTCATGGTGTCCCTCCTGATCGCCGATGAACTTGCCGATGCCTATGCGGACCTGGCGAAACTCAAGAGCGAAAACAACGAGCTTGACGAGCAAAACGCGGATCGAATCGCCGCAAAGCTCGATACGTTGGCGGCGCGCATCGAGAACATTGCCGACCGGCTCGTTTCTGCATAGATTGAAAGTCCGGGTAAGGCTTCGCAGCCCGTCAGGCGGCAGAAATCCCTGGGACCAATATCTACCTCAAGGGAGCTGTCCCTGCCGGGACCGTGGTCTCGGTATATGGCACCCACCTGTAAGTGCAGGTCGCAGAGGATGCAAGGCGCCGAACGGCTGACGCAGCTTTACCCACTTTTCCTTCCAGGAAGTTTTCGAGTTTGGCACCGGGGTCCGATAAAGAAACCGTTCGGGAAAAGGCGAAGGCCCTTCGCAAGGCGGCCGCCGAGGCGGCGGATGCGCAGACCCCGAAACAACTTGCCGCCCGATTCCTGGATCGCGTGCCCTGGGAGAAAGGCGCAATCGTCGGCGGCTATTGGCCGGTCGGGGACGAGATCGACCCGCGCGTGCTGCTCGCAGCGCTCGATCGCGCCGGGTGTAAATGCGCGCTGCCGGTCGTCGCCGCCACCACCGAAGCCTTGATTTTTCGGACTTGGCGGCCTGGATACCCTTTGGAATCCGGTGCTTACGGCATCCCCGTCCCGGCCGTCCCGGCCGCGGCGCTCAAGCCCTCCTTGCTTCTGGTGCCGCTGCTCGCGTTTGATCGATCCGGCCACCGGCTCGGCCATGGAGGGGGGTATTATGACCGGACGCTGCGGAGCCTTCGCGGGCAAGGGCGCCTCACTGCCGTGGGCCTTGCCTATGCGACCCAGGAAGTGCCCATTGTGCCACGCGCGGCGGACGACGAGGCGCTGGACTGGGTGGTTACGGAACGCGAAGCCATAAGGACGCCATAAGGACGGAAGCGGAAGCGGAATAAGACATGCGGATTCTTTTTTGCGGCGACGTGGTGGGGCGCTCGGGACGCGAGGCGGTGTACGGCCGCATCCCGGAACTTCGCGAGCGCTTGGCGCTGGACCTGGTCGTCGTGAATGCGGAAAACGCGGCCGGCGGCTTCGGCATCACGGAGCGTTTGTGCCAGGAATTCTACGAAGTCGGCGTCGACGTGCTGACCCTTGGCAACCACGCATGGGCGCAGCGCGAAATCATCGGCTACATCGATAACGATCCGAAACTGCTGCGGCCCTTGAACTATCCGGAAACGACGCCCGGGCTGGGCAGCGGCCTTTACCCGACGTCGAATGGCGAACGCGCGCTCGTCGTGCAGGTGATGGGGCGCTTGTTCATGGAGTCCGTCGACGATCCGTTCGCAGCCGTCGAGAAGGTGCTTGCCAATCACCGGTTGGGCAGCACGGTGGGCGCGATCATCGTCGACATCCACGCCGAGGCGACGAGCGAGAAGATGGCGTTTGCCCATCACCTGGACGGGCGCGTCAGCCTGGTGGCGGGCACCCACACCCACGTGCCGACGGCGGATGCCCAGGTGTTGCCGGGCGGCACCGCGTACATCTCGGATATCGGAATGTGCGGGGACTACGATTCGGTGATCGGCATGAAGAAGGAGGCCTCGATCAAGCGCTTCCTCCGCCCCATGCGGACCGAGCCGTTCAGCCCGGCCGACGGCGAGGCGACGCTGTGCGGATTCTACGTCGAGACGGACCCGGAAACCGGACTTGCGACCCATGCCGCGCCGCTTCGCCTGGGCGGGCGGCTTAGCTCTGCCTGGCCGCTGGATGCGGCGTGAGCGCGCCCTTTTAAGGCGCGTCAGCACACGCGCGGTGGCCCATCCAGCGGGGGCTTGGCAGCCAGGCGAAGCGGGCCGCTTTCGTGCATTGACCCCCCGCATCTGGTATAGATGGCGGTTGAACCCCTTAGGGCTAGCGTACCCACGATGGCAGGCCACTCGAAGTTCAAGAACATCATGTACCGCAAGGGCGCTCAGGATGCGAAGCGCACCAAATTGTTCACGAAATTCATTCGCGAGCTCACGGTGGCGGCGCGCCAGGGCGGCGCGGACCCGGCCGCCAATCCACGCCTTCGGAGTGCGCTCGTAGGCGCGCGCGCGGCGAATTTGCCGAAGGACAGGATGGAACGCGCGATCGCACGCGGCGCCGGCAACGAGGAAGGCGCAAATTACGAGGAAATCCGCTACGAAGGCTATGGGCCGGGCGGCGTCGCGCTTATCGTCGAGGCGCTGACGGACAACCGCAACCGGGCGGCGGCCGAGCTTCGCACCGCCTTCAGCAAGCATGGCGGCAATCTGGGGGAGACGAACAGCGTGAGCTTCCAGTTCGAGCGCGCAGGGCTCATTTGTTACGCGGCGGCAACGGTTTCGGAAAGCGCGCTCTTCGAAGCGGCCATCGAGGCAGGGGCCGCGGACATCGTGACGGACGCCGCCCTTCACGAAATTAGTTGCGCGCCGGAGGATTTCAATAATTTACGCGCAGGGCTCGAGACGAAATTCGGAAGTCCCGAGCGCGCCGGGCTCGTCTGGAGGCCGACGACGACGACGAAGGTCGGCGAAAGGGATGCGGAAAAGCTCTTTCGCCTGATCGCCGCCCTTGAAGACAACGACGACGTGCAGACAGTCTCGGCGAATTACGAAGTTTCCGACGCGATCATCGCGAGGTTGAGCGCTTAAACGGCTAGGATAGCCAGAGGGGTGGACATGCGACTCCTTGGTCTCGACCCGGGCATCCGTTACACCGGATGGGGCGTGATCGACGTTGAGGGCAACCGGCTTACCCATGTGGACGATGGGGTCGTCCGCCTCGATGTGACGGCACCCTTGGCCCAGCGCCTGGTTCAGCTTTACGGTGGGCTTTGCGAGGTGATCGCGGAATTTGCTCCGGAAGGGGCGGCCGTCGAGGAGACCTTCGTCAACCGCAATCCCGCCTCGACGCTGAAACTCGGGCTTGCCCGCGGGGTCGTGCTGCTGGCGCCGGCGAAGGCAGGGCTGGACGTCGCCGAATATTCGGCGAACCTGATCAAGAAGGCAATCGTCGGCAACGGTCACGCCACGAAGGAACAGGTGACGATGATGGTGCGCACGCTCCTGCCAGGTGCGAAGCTGGAAACGGCCGACGCCGCGGATGCGCTGGCGGTGGCGGTGTGCCACGCCCACCATCGGGAGACGAATACGCGCTGGGCGAAAGCGATGAAAGAAAGGGCGTCCGCATGATCGCGAAACTGGCCGGCCTTCTGGATTCGGCCGACGAGGACCGTCTCGTCGTCGACGTCGCCGGCGTCGGCTATCTGGTCTTTGCGTCTGCGCGCACGCTTCGTTCCCTGCCGCGCATTGGCGAACGCGTCATGCTTTTTATCGAGACCCATGTGCGGGAAGACCACATCCACCTTTACGGCTTCGTCGACGCGCCGGAACGGGACTGGTTTCGGCTTCTCCACACCGTGCAGGGCGTCGGCGCGAAGGTGGCGCTGGCCATCCTTTCCGTGCGCGCCCCCTTTGAGCTTGCCCAAGTCATCGCGGCCGCGGATGCGCAGGCGCTTACGGAAGCGCAAGGGGTCGGCGCGAAGCTTGCCGGGCGCATCGTGAGCGAATTAAAAGAGAAGGCCGGCGATCTGCCCACGGGACTCGCGGGCATAAGGGGGATGGGCGAGGTCGCGGACGGGGCAGCAAAGGATGCGGTTTCGGCGCTCGTCAATTTGAACTACCGGCGCGACGAAGCCTATGGCGCCGTCACCCGGGCGCGGCAGGGGCTGGGCCCCAAGGCGCCGGTTGAGGCGTTGATCCGGGCCGGTCTCAAGGAGCTTGCCTCGTGAGCGAGGATCGCCTCGTCAAAGGAGAGGCCGCGCCTCAAGATGCGCCGGAGGCGTCGCTGCGGCCACAAAGGCTCGCCGAGTTCATCGGTCAGGCAGCGCTTTGCAAGAATTTAAGCGTCTTCATCGATGCTGCGCGTGACCGCAAAGAAGCGCTCGATCATGTCCTTTTCCATGGACCGCCGGGCTTGGGCAAGACGACCCTTGCCCAGATCGTCGCCCGCGAATTGGGGGTCGGCTTTCGGGCAAGCTCGGGCCCGGTCATCGTGCGCGCCGGCGACCTAGCGGCGGTGCTTTCGAATCTGGAACCCAGGGACGTCCTGTTCATCGACGAAATCCATCGCCTGAACCCGGCCGTCGAGGAAATCCTCTACCCGGCGATGGAGGACTTCCAGCTGGACCTGATGATCGGCGAGGGGCCGGCGGCGCGCAGCGTGCGCATCGACCTTCCGCCCTTTACCCTGATCGGGGCGACGACACGCTCCGGCCTGATCACGTCGCCGCTTCGGGAACGCTTCGGCATTCCGTTGCGCCTTACCTTTTACGAGCCGCCCGAGCTGGAGACCATCGTGCGAAGGGGTGCGGAAGTCCTCTCGATGCGCCTGACGCCGGACGGGGCTAAGGAAATCGCCAGGCGTTCGCGGGGAACGCCCAGGGTCGCCACCCGGCTGCTTCGCCGCGTCCGTGACTTCGCCGCCGTCGGCGGCGTGACGTCGATCGATGCGCAAGCCGCGGACGCAGCGCTTCGCCAACTCGAGGTCGATCACCTTGGCCTCGACGCGATGGACCGCCGTTACATTGCGCGCATCGCCGAGCATTACGGCGGCGGGCCGGTCGGCGTCGAGACGCTTTCCGCCAGCCTTTCCGAAGAGCGCGACACGATCGAGGAAGTGATCGAGCCCTTTCTTATTCAGCAGGGCTTCATCCAGCGCACACCGCGCGGGCGCGTCCTCACGGCGCTGGCCTACCGTCACCTGGGCCTGGAGGCGCCGAAGACGATCGCCCAGTTCGACCTGCTGGATACCAGCAAGGAAGGCGAGGGCGCATGACGCAAGCGCATAAGCCTAAGGGCGTCCACCACTTTTCCGTGCGCGTCTATTACGAGGACACGGATAATGTCGGCATGGTCTATTACGCGAACTATTTGAAGTTTGCCGAGCGCGCCCGCACGGAATTCCTGAGAAGCCTTGGTTTCGATCGCTGGGAGGAACGCTTTGGATTCGCCTTCGTGGTTCGGAACTGCACCATCGATTACCGGATGCCGGCGCGCCTTGACGATCTGCTCGACGTCGAGACACGCCTTCTTAACCTTCGCGGCGCGAGCCTGAAGGTAGAGCAGACGGTCCGGCGGGACGGCGAAGCGCTGGTCCGCCTTCAGGTGCGCATCGCGTGCATTCGTGAGGATGGAAAGGTCGCCCGCATGCCGGTGGAATTACGGGATGCCTTGAACGCCTTCGCATCCCAACCCCTATCCAAGATGAGACGGAGTGCTTGATGGAAAACGAGATCATTGAATCCGTTGCCGTGGGTCAATCGATAGCCGCGACGGATATGTCGGTGTGGACCCTGTTCATACAGGCGGATCCCATCGTCAAATTGGTCATGCTGTTGTTGCTTGCGGCGTCCTTCTGGAGTTGGGCGATCATCTTCGACAAGCTTCTGAAGCTGCGCCGGTTGCGTGGGATTGCCGACCGTTTCGAGGAATCCTTCTGGGCCGGCGGATCGCTTGTGAAGCTTTACGAGCGCGTCGGTCTCAACCCGCAGGACCCGATGTCGGCGGTGTTCGGCGCCGGCATGCGGGAATGGAAAGGGGCGACCGGGGACGGCCAGTCGGCAAAGGAGGGGCGGACCGGCACCGTGTTGCAGCGGGTCGAACGCGCGATGCGCCTGGTCCTTGGCCGCGAGATGGAGGGGCTGGAACGCCACCTCACCTTCCTTGCCTCCGTCGGTTCGACGGCGCCCTTCATTGGTCTCTTCGGCACCGTCTGGGGAATCATGAACAGCTTCCAGTCGATCGCGATTTCGAAGAACACGTCGCTTGCGGTCGTAGCCCCTGGCATCGCCGAGGCGCTCTTTGCGACGGCGATGGGGCTGGTGGCTGCCATCCCGGCGGTCATCGCCTTCAACAAGATTTCGAACGAGCTTAATAAATACGCAAACCGCATCGAGGGATTCTCCGAGGAATTCCGTGCGGTGCTGGCGCGCGGGTCTGAGGGAAAGGCGTAACCATGGGGATTTACCTACAGGAAGGCGGTGCGCGCGGCGGACGCAGCACCTACCGTCCGATGAGCGAGATCAACGTCACCCCGATGGTGGACGTCATGCTCGTTCTGCTGATCGTTTTCATGGTGACGGCGCCTTTGATGACGGTTGGCGTGCCGGTCGATCTGCCGCGCTCGGACGCCGGCACCCTTGGCGGCCGGGACGAACCGCTCGTCGTTTCCGTCAACTCGAAAGGCGAGGTCTTCCTTCAGGAAACGCAGGTGGAAATCTCGGAGCTTGCCCCGCGTCTCGTGGCGATCAGCGGCAACAATCCGGAAGCGCGAATCTTCATTCGCGGGGATCAGGCGATCAATTATGGACGCATCATGGACGTGATGAGCACGATCAGCGCGGCCGGCTTCAACCGGGTTGGCCTCGTTGCCCGGAGCAGCGGCGAGGGGCGACGGCCGAAGCGGGGTTAGGCATCCATGCGCAATGGCTTCGTCAGCTCCGCACTGCTGCATGTTGGCATTCTTCTCGTCGCCTATTACGGGGTGCCGGCGCTCTTCGAGCCGACACCGGGTGAGGACCATCCCATCGTCGTCGATTTGGTGACGATCTCCCACAAGACGAGCCTGCCGAAACCAAGCCCGCCGCGGGAAAAACCAAGACGCGAAGCTGCCGTCGAGCGGCAAACGGCGAGCCTGCCAGAAACGGCAGCACCAAAGCCCGCCCCGTCGCTAGAGCGGACGAAGAAGGTGACCAAGGAGACGCCGGCAACGCTCACGCCGCCGCCGAAACCGAAGGCTAAGCCGAAGCCCAAGCCTAGGCCCACGCCGGCGAAGGCGCCGGATCCCTTCGCCTCCGTCCTCAAGACGGTGGAAAAGCTCCGCCAGAAGAAGACGGAGACGGCGGCAGCGGAGCCAATGCCGGAGGTGATCCACGCGCCGCGACGTTTCGATCCGGCAACCACGCTTACCCTTAGTGAGCTGGATGCCATCCGCAGCCAGATCAGCCGCTGCTGGAACGTGCCGGTCGGTGCGAAGGACGCCGAGAACCTCGTCGTCGATATTAAAGTCCACGTCAATCCGGACGGCACGATCCGCAAGGCGCGGATCGTGGATTCGGAACGGATGAAGCGCGACACCTTCTTCCGGACGGCGGCGGAGAGCGCTTACCGCGCCGTGATCAACCCGCGGTGCAGTCCCCTTCGGCTGCCGCCCGGGAAATATGAACAGTGGAAGACCTTCACGCTTAGCTTCAATCCAAAGGAAATGCTCGGAACATGATCCACCGTATAAAAAGAAACGAAAGAGACTTTTGGATATTCGTTCCTTCCCCTTTTCTGGCCCTTTTTCTGGCCCTTTTTCTTTTCGTTTTCCTGGCCATGCCGGCGCGCGCCGAGCTTCGCATCGATATCACGCGCGGCGTGGTCGAGCCCTTGCCCGTCGCCATTCCGGATTTTTTAGGCAAAAGGAGCCAGGAGAAGGAGATCGGGCAGAAGATCGCGTTCGTCATCCTTGGCAATCTTGAACGTTCGGGCCTCTTCCGGGGGGTCGATCCAAACGCGTTTATCGAGAAGAACGTCGCGCTCAACATCCAGCCGCGTTTTGCGGACTGGCGGGTGATCGGCACGCAGGCCCTGATCAATGGCGGCGTCAAGCTGCTGCGCAATGGGCGCCTGCGGGTGGAATTCCGCCTCTGGGACGTGGTTGCGGAACGGCAGATGCAGGGCCTTGCCTACCATACGAAACCCGGCAACTGGCGGCGCGTCGCCCATAAGATTTCGGATGCGATCTATCAGCGGGTCACGGGCGAGACGGGCTATTTCGATACGCGGGTGATTTACATCGCCGAAAGCGGGCCGGCGACGCGACGGATCAAGCGATTGGCGGTCATGGATCAGGACGGCGAGGGCCACCGTTTCCTGACGGACGGGGAAACGCTCGTGTTGACGCCACGTTTTTCGAAGACGGCGCAGAAGATCGTCTTCCTTTCCTATTATCTGGATATTCCCCGGGTTTACCTTTTCGACATCGAAACGGGAGTCCAGGAGCGTCTCGGCGACTTTCCCGGCATGACGTTCGCGCCCCGCTTCTCGCCGGACGATTCAGAAGTCGCCATGAGCTATGCCGAGAATGGCAATTCCGACATCTACATCATGAACCTAAATGCGCGAAGCTCGAGGCGGCTCACGTCGAATCCGGCCATCGACACGTCGCCTTCCTTTGCACCGGACGGCGGACGCATCGTCTTTAATTCGGATCGCGGCGGATCGCAGCAGCTTTACACGATGAATGTGAGCGGGCGGAACATCCGCCGGATCAGTTTCGGGAAGGGCCGCTACGGTACGCCCGTATGGTCGCCGCGGGGCGACCTGATCGCCTTTACGAAGATCTATCAGAACCGCTTCTTCATCGGCGTCATGAAACCGGATGGCAGCGGCGAGCGGTTATTGACGGAAAGCTTTCGCGACGAGGGCCCGACCTGGGCGCCAAATGGCCGTGTGCTGATGTTTTTCCGCCAGACTCCCGGTGGTCCGGACGGCCTTCGCGATCGCATCCGGCTCTACTCGATCGACCTCACCGGCGCCAACGAACGTGAGGTGGTCACGCCGCTGGATGCCTCCGATCCGGCCTGGTCCCCGCTCATTCCCTGATTTTCCTTGGATTCCCTTGATTCCGGGAATCCGGGCCAGTATGGTTAACAAAACCATGGGATACGGGGGTGAACCCTAGGCGCCGGGCGGTTTCGGTGGTCCGGCGGACAGTTTCTTTAGGATTTGTAAACCATATACGTGATTTAACCGTCCAGCCAGGTTTCGATTGGGAGAACAAGTAGATGCGTCGGTTTTTAGTGATGGTTGCAGCGGTCGTCCTCCTCACCGCCTGTGAGACCCAGACCGCTGGTACGGGAGGCGCCAGAGGTGCCGGAGGTGCCTATGGTGGCGCCGGCAGCATGAGCCCCCAGCAAGAGCTTGTCGCCAAGGTTGGCGATCGGGTCTTCTTCGATTTCAACAAATACGGGATACGCGCGGACTCCCAGAAGACGCTGAAGGCGCAGGCCGGCTGGCTTCGGCGGAATTCGAGTTTGAGCATCACCATCGAAGGCCATTGTGATGAACGGGGTACGCGGGAATACAACCTGGCGCTCGGCGAACAGCGCGCGAATGCGGTGAAGGATTACCTCGTTGCGCTTGGCGTTTCCGCGAGCCGGATAACGACGATCAGTTACGGCGAAGAGCGGCCAGTAGCCCTTGGCCATAACGATTCGGCCTGGACGCAGAACCGCCGCGGGGTAACGAAAGTCAACTAAGCATCTCAAACGCGATCGGCGCTTCTAGTGAATGCATCGTCCGTCCGACTTCCGGGTTCTTGGGAACCTTTCGAGTCGGGCGGACGATGCATATTTGAAGGATGAACAGACTGCTTCTGAAAATCGGTATGCCGGTCTTTCTCGGCTTTTTGCTCGGCACGCCTGCCTTTGCCCAGTCCCCGGAGGTGGGGGTCCTGGTCGATCGTCTCGATCGCTTGGAGCGGAATCTGCAGATCCTGCAGCGCGAGACGTATCGGGACAAGACGCCACCTTCCGCGCCGCCGTCGAGCGCGGAGGCGACGCCGGCACCGTCCTATGCCGACGCGCCGACGCCGGCCGCCCGCGCCGAGCTTCGCTTCACGGGCTTCGAATCGCAGATCCGCGAGCTCACCGGCCGCATCGAAGAGATCCAATTCAAGTTGACGGAACTTACCGAACGCCTCGATCGCCTGACCGGCGATCTCGAGCTTCGCCTCGGCGCGCTCGAGCAGGGTGGCACCACGGCGGGCACCACGCGGGGTGCCGAGACGGGGTATTTCACCGTTCCGCCGCCGGGTGCGGCACGGGCGAAAACCGATGCGCCGCCGCCACCACTGGCGACGGTGCCATCGGCCGAGCCCGTCGAAGAGGTTGCGACGAAAGCGGCGAGCCTGCCGCCGAAGGAGGCCTATAACCACGCCTTTTCCCTGCTCTCAAGCCGGGAATACGCGGATGCGGAACGGGAGCTTCAGGCCTTTCTCGAGGCCTATCCGAACGACGCGCTGGCCGCGAACGCGACCTACTGGCTTGGCGAGACCTATTACGTGCGGAACGACTTTCGCCAGGCCGCCGTGACGTTTCTTCAAGGCTACCAGAAGGACCCGAAGGGCTCGAAGGCGCCGGACCATCTGTTGAAATTGGCAAAATCGCTTGGCAATCTACGCGAGAAGAAGGAAGCCTGCACCACGCTCAACCGGCTGAAAAAAGAGTTTCCGAACGCGGCGGCGACCATCAAGCAGCGCGCCGCGGCCGAACGCAAACGGAACGCCTGCACGTAATTTTCTGGAACCCAATCGAAGACAATGCCCATGCACGCGAAGGAATTTGCGGACCTCATGGCCGCGTTCGATCCTTTCGAAGCAAAACCGCGCCTAGCGGTGGCGGTTTCCGGAGGGGCAGATAGCCTGGCGCTGGCGCTGCTCGCCGATCATTGGGCGAAGGCCCGGGGCGGCGGCGTGCTGGCGTTGACGGTCGATCATGGCTTGCGCGATGCATCGGCGGCGGAGGCGCGCCAGGTCGGCAAATGGCTGTGCGCCCGCCAGGTGCCCCATCGGATTCTTCGCTGGCAGGGGAGAAAGCCGAAAACCGGCATCCAAGCGGCTGCCCGCGATGCCCGCTATGGGCTGCTCATGGAACGCTGTGGCAAGGAAGGCATCCTGCACCTTCTGCTCGCCCATCACCGGGAGGATCAGGCGGAGACGTTTCTTTTCCGGCTGGCCCGGGGAAGCGGCGTCGAGGGCCTGGCCGGCATGCCGCGCGAGAGTGAACGGCCGGATCTTCGGCTGCTTCGCCCGCTGCTCGCGACGCCGAAGGCCCGTCTTCGGGAAAGCCTCGAGGCGTTTGGACAAGCCTGGATCGAGGATCCCTCGAACGAAGATCGCACCTTTGCCCGGGTGCGGCTTCGCCAAATGCTGCCCATTCTTGCCCGCGAAGGGGTGACGGCGGGGCGCCTGCATGGGACGGCACAACGCCTGGCCCATGTGCGGGCCGATTTCGAGACGGTGACGGCGACGCTCTTGGCAAGCACGGCGACCCTTTACCCCGAAGGCTATGCCCAGCTGAAGGCGGAGCCGTTTCTGGCAGCACCCGCTGCGTCGGCGCAGCGTGCGCTTGGCCGCCTGTTGCGGGTGGTTGGCGGTTCGCCGCATGGGCCGAGGCAGGAACGGCTGGAGCGACTGCACGATGTGCTTTGCCGTGGCCGGCTTGGCAAGGGCCGCACACTGGGCGGCTGCCGGGTGTTGCCTGAGGCGGATGGCTTCCTCATTTGCCGCGAGGCACGCGGCGAGGAAGGGCCGCTTACCCCCGTGCCCGGCGCCCGCCTTCATTGGGACGGACGCTTTTTAATCGAGGTGGCGGCGGCAAGGCAAGGGAGCGCGCTTGCGAAACGGGCGAAGCAGACGAAGCTTCGCCGGCTGGGTGCGAAGGGATGGGCCGAGATCGCCGCCGCCGAGCCGGGGTTGCGCGACACCCGGCTGCCGGCCAGTGTGCGGCCGACGCTGCCAGCACTTTGGGACCGCCGCGGGGTCTTGCTGGTGCCCCATCTCGGCTATGCCCGGGCCGGCCTTGCCGAGGGGGTGGCCCTGAAGCGCCTGGATTTCTGCCCCGTTCAGCCCCTGGCGGGCCCGGTTTTTCCGGTTTAAGGGAAGCGGCGGAGTCCCTATCTTTATGGGGCGGTCATGCCTTGCGTGCTAATATCCTTCGCTTGGGCGAAGGGCGCGGCGAGGCCTCGCGGATGTTCGGGGTCAAGCAGAGGAAACGATGAGCAGTTTCGGCAAGAATCTGGCGCTTTGGGTGATCATCGTCCTGTTGGTGGTGGCGCTCTTCAACCTGTTTCAGGCGCCCTATCAGCGGGATGGGATTCAGGAATGGGCCTTCTCGGACTTCATCGCGGAAGTCGAAAGCGGGCAGGTGCGCGACGTCACCATCCAGGGCCATCAGATCAAGGGACATTCCCAGGATGGCCGGTCGTTTGCGACCTATGCGCCGGACGATCCGGAACTCGTCAACCGGCTGACTACGCGCGGGGTGCGGATCACCGCCGCCCCGGACGAGGAGGGCATGCCGTCGCTGTTCGGCGTGCTCATCTCGTGGTTCCCGATGCTGCTGCTGATCGCGGTCTGGATCTTCTTCATGCGTCAGATGCAGGGCGGCGGCGGCAAGGCGATGGGATTCGGAAAATCCCGCGCGCGGCTGCTGACGGAACACCGCGAGCGGGCGACCTTTGATGATGTCGCCGGTATCGACGAGGCGAAACAGGAACTCGAGGAAGTCGTCGATTTCCTCAAAGACCCCCATCGCTTCCAGCGCCTCGGCGGGAAGATCCCGAAGGGCTGCTTGTTGCTTGGTCCGCCCGGGACGGGGAAGACGCTGCTGGCCCGTGCCATCGCGGGCGAGGCAAACGTGCCCTTCTTCTCGATCTCCGGTTCGGACTTCGTCGAGATGTTCGTCGGCGTCGGCGCGAGCCGCGTGCGCGACATGTTCGAGCAGGGCAAGAAGAACGCGCCCTGCCTGATCTTCATCGATGAAATCGATGCCGTCGGCCGGCATCGGGGCGCTGGTCTCGGCGGCGGCAATGACGAGCGCGAGCAAACGCTCAACCAGCTTCTGGTCGAGATGGACGGCTTCGAATCGAACGAAGGCGTCATCATCATCGCGGCCACGAACCGTCCGGACGTGCTGGACCCGGCGTTGCTGCGCCCAGGCCGCTTCGACCGTCAGGTCGTCGTGCCGGTGCCGGACGTCGTGGGCCGGGAGAAGATCCTGAAGGTCCATATGAAGAAGATTGCTTTGGGGCCGGACGTCAATGCCAAGACGATCGCCCGTGGCACGCCGGGCTTTTCGGGTGCGGACCTTGCGAATCTCGTGAACGAAGCCGCCCTTTTGGCGGCCCGCAAGATGAAGCGCCTAGTCGCCATGGAGGACATGGAAGAGGCGAAGGACAAGGTGATGATGGGTGCCGAACGCCGCTCCATGGTCATGACGGAAGAGGAAAAGAAACTGACCGCCTATCACGAGGCGGGGCATGCGCTCGTCGCGATGAACATGAAGGAGTCGGACCCCGTCCACAAGGCGACGATCATCCCGCGCGGCCGGGCGCTCGGCATGGTCATGCGGTTGCCGGAAGGCGATCGGATCTCTGAATCGCGGGCGAAGCTGGAGGCGGACCTGGCCGTGGCGATGGGTGGCCGCGTCGCCGAAGAGCTTATCTTCGGCTACGACAAGGTGACGAACGGCGCGTCTTCCGATATCTCGATGGCCACCCGGATCGCGCGCCTCATGGTGACGCAGTGGGGGATGAGCGACAAACTCGGCCCGCTCACCTATCAGGCGAACGAACAGGAACTTTTCCTGGGCCATTCGGTGACGCAAACCCAGCACATCTCGGAAGCGACTTCCGAACTCATCGATTCGGAAATCCGCAGGATTGTCGAGACCGCGTTGACCAAAGCCACGAAGATCATCACGGAAAAGCGCGACAAGCTCGAGATCATCGCGAAGGGACTCTTGGAATACGAAACCCTGACCGGCGATGAGATCAAGGCGTTGATGCGGGGCGAGACTATTCATCGTGCAAGCGAAGACGAGGAAGCCGCCGAAGCAGGCGCGCCGCAATCGTCCGTGCCCACCACCGATGAAGAGAAGCAGGCGGCCGGCAAGGACGAACCGGAGGGCGGCATGGAGCCGACCCCCCAGCCGGGCAACTGATCCTTACACCCAAGCCGATGCCGTTCTGGCGACCCGAAAGCCGGCCTCCCGATCCCGTCGAGGCGGAGGCCCTTTACTTAAGACCCGTTGAGCTGCTGGCTGGTGCGGGCGGGCGGGCCGCGCGGGCGGCGGGCGCGGCCCAAGGCTTGGCCGACGGGCCTTTCGCCTTTCGCCGCGTCGAGCTCATCACCAGAGGAACGGCGGAAACGCGGGCCTGGCGGGCAAGCCTTGGGCAAGTCCGGGACTGGGCCGAGGCGAAGGGGGGGTGCGTCGCAAAACGGATCGCCCGGCTCGCGGCCAATCTCATCTGCGCGCGCCCGCCCTTTGCCGGTGTCTCCCTCGATCACCCCCATCTTTTCGGCGTTCTCAACGTCACCCCGGACAGCTTCTCGGATGGCGGGGACTATGCGGACCCGGACAGTGCCATCGCCCATGGCGCCTTCCTCACGCAAGCGGGTGCTGCCATCGTCGACATCGGGGGCGAGTCGACGAGACCGGGGGCGGAACCCGTGAGCATCAAAGAAGAACTTGCGCGCGTGCTGCCGGTCGTCGGCGCGCTGGCATCGCAAGGCACTATCGTTTCCATCGACAGCCGGCACGCCGATGTCATGGCGGCAGCACTTGATGCCGGCGCGTGTGTATTGAACGACGTGACGGCGTTGACGCATGAAAGCGCCTCCCTTGCCTTGGCGGCGGAACGGCAAGCGCCCACCGTGCTCATGCACATGCAGGGCGACCCACGAACGATGCAGGACGCGCCTGCTTACGACGACGTCGCGCTCGACATCTTCGATTATCTGGAAGCACGGGTTGAGGCTTGCGAGAAGGCGGGAATGGCGCGCGGCAACCTTTGCGTCGATCCGGGCATCGGCTTCGGCAAGACGGCGAACGACAATCTGGAAATCCTCGCGAAGCTTTCGCTCTTTCATGGGCTCGGCACGGCGATCCTGGTCGGCGTCTCGCGAAAACGCTTTCTTGCGCGCACCCGGCCGGAGTTCGCGCCGAAAGAGCGGCGGTCCGCATCCATCGCGGCGGGACTTGGCTGTTTGAACCAGGGGGTGCAATTCTTGCGCGTCCATGACATACCGGAGTCGGTGCAGGCATTACGTGTCTGGTCGGCCCTTCGGAGTGGGAGGAATCGTTAAATTTCCTTTCCCGCCCAGGGCCTTCTGCTACAATCCCGGGCGGCGTTTCCGGAAGGGATAAGGGACCATGCGAAGACTCTTCGGGACGGATGGAATTCGCGGCACCTCCAATCGGGAGCCGATGACGGCGGAAACGGCGCTGAAGGTCGGCATGGCGGCCGGGCGGCAATTCCTCCGTGGCGATCACCGCCATCGGGTCGTCATCGGCAAGGACACGCGGCTTTCCGGTTATTTGCTGGAGCCTGCGCTCACCGCGGGCTTCGTTTCGATGGGGATGGACGTCATCCTGGTCGGCCCGATGCCGACGCCGGCGATCGCGATGCTGACGCGTTCCTTGCGCGCCGACATCGGCGTCATGATCTCGGCATCCCATAACCCCCATCAGGACAATGGGATCAAACTTTTCGGTCCGGACGGCTGCAAGCTTTCCGACGAGATCGAAGCCACCATCGAACACCGAATCGACAATGGCACCGAAGAAGACCTGGTGGCGTCCGACCAGTTGGGCCGTGCGATGCGCCTGGATGACGCGCTTGGGCGTTATATGGAACACGTCAAGACGACCTTCCCGCGCGGACTGACGCTGGATGGGCTTCGCATCGTCGTTGATTGTGCAAACGGCGCCGCCTATAAGGTGGCGCCCACCGTGCTTTGGGAGCTTGGCGCGGAGGTCGTGCCGATCGGGGTTTCGCCGGACGGCCTCAACATCAACCACGCCTGCGGCTCGACGGACCCACAGGCGATGTGCGAGGCGGTCAAGGCTAAGCAAGCGCATCTGGGCATCGCACTGGATGGCGATGCGGATCGGATGGTGCTGGCCGATGAGGCCGGCGAGCTGGTGGATGGCGATCAGATCATGGCGTTGATCGCGCGGTCCTGGCAGGAGACGAAGCGGCTTCAAGGCGGTGGGATCGTCGCCACCGTGATGTCGAATCTTGGACTTGAACACTATCTCAAGTCCCATGGGCTCGAGCTTGCCCGGGTGCAGGTCGGCGATCGTTACGTCGTCGAGTACATGCGGAAACACGGCTACAACGTCGGCGGCGAACAATCCGGCCACATTATTTTCAGTGACTTCGGGACGACCGGCGACGGGCTGATCGCCGCCCTGCAGGTGCTGGCGGAAATCGTGCACGCGGAGCGGCCGACGAGCGAGGTGGTGCGTTGCTTCAACCCGATGCCGCAACTGCTTCGAAGCGTGCGTTTCGACGAGACAGCACCCCTTGAGGACAAGGACGTGTTGCGGGCGATCCAGGAAGGGGAAACGACGCTGGGTGAGGATGGGCGGCTGCTCATCCGTAAGTCCGGCACCGAGCCCGTCATCCGGGTCATGGCCGAGGGAAGCGATGAGGCGCTGATCGACCGCGTCGTCGATAACATCGTGACCGCCATCGAACGCACCGCACGTTAATCCCAGAAGCAGCAGGCGACATGCAAGGACGGGTTCTTATCATTGCGGGCTCCGATTCCAGCGGCGGTGCCGGAATTCAGGCGGACATCAAGACGGTGACCGCCCTTGGCGGCTACGCCGCGACGGCGCTGACCGCGCTGACCGCCCAAAATACAGAAGTCGTCGCCGGGATCTTTGCCGTACCGGCCTCTTTCGTGCGCCGGCAGATGGAGGTCGTGCTTTCCGACATCGGGGCCGATGCCTTGAAGACCGGCATGCTGCACACCGCCGAGGTCGTCGAGGCGGTCGTCGAGGTCGTCGAGAGGAAGGCGCCAGACGTGCCGCTTGTCGTCGATCCCATCGTCGTGGCGAAGGGGGGCGAGCCCTTGCTCGATGGCCCTGGGATCAAGATGCTGAAGGAGCGGCTTTTGCTTAAGGCCGACGTGATGACGCCGAACCTGCCAGAGGCGGAAGCCTTGACGGGCCTTCGCATTTCCTCGCTCGACGATCTCGAACACGCGGCGCGAGCCTTGCTCACCCTTGGGTCGAAGGCGGTCCTGCTGACCGGCGGCCATCTCACGGAGAAGACGGTCCGGGACGTGCTGGCGACACCGGACGGCATCGAGATGTTTGCACACCCCAGGATCGAGACGCGCCATACCCACGGCACGGGTTGCACGCTGGCCTCGGCGATCGCCACCGGCCTTGCCCAGGGCCTCAGCTTACGCGACGCGGTTCTGCGCGCGCGCATTTACGTTCAGGAGGCGATTCGCACGGCACCCGGCTTCGGCCGCGGCCATGGGCCGCTCAACCATGGCCACCCGCTCATGGATCGAAAGGGAGGCGCCGCCTAAAGCGGCCAGAAGCGCAGGATCAGCGGAATGCTGACGGCGATGATCAGGATGTCGAGCGGCAATCCCATTCGCCAGTAGTCGCCGAACTTGTAGCCGCCGGGTCCCATCACCAGCGTGTTCGATTGATGGCCGATCGGGGTCAGGAAGGTCGACGACGCCCCCACCGCGACCGCCATCAGGAAGGGATCCGTGTTCACGCCGAGCCCGATGGCGACGCTGACGGCGATCGGCGCCATCAGAACCGCGGTTGCGGCGTTGTTGATGACGTCCGACAGCAACATCGTCGCCACCATGATCAGCACCAGGATCAGCGTCGGATCCATGAATTCGGAAAAGCCGACGATCGTCCCGCCGATGAGGCCGTCCCCACCGGTGTACCGCAACGCCTCGCCGACCGGGATCATGGCGCCGAGCAGGACGATGATCGGCCATTCGATGGCTTCGTAGGCCTCGCGAAGCGTCAAGAGATCGAAGAACACGATGGCCACCACGGCACCGGTGAAGGCAATGGCCGCCGGCAGGACGCCGAAGGTGGTGAGCGCAATGGCGACGGCGAAGATGCCGACCGGAAGCAGGGTCCGCTGGCGCTTGCCGAGCCGAAGGTCGCGCCGGGCCAGCGGCAGGCAGCCGAGTTCGGACATCGCCTCGGCAAGCGCCACCGTGTCTCCCTGCAACAACAGGACGTCGCCCGCCTGATAGCGGATGCGCCCCAACCGCTCCTTCACCGGCACGCCGTGCCGGGCGACGCCCAGCATGTTGATCCCGAAACGAGCATGGAGCCTGAGGCTGCGGGAGGTCTGGCTTTCCATCGCCGATCCGGGCGGGACGACGGCCTCGATCAGGCGAACGTCATCCGAGCGGATGGTTTCCGCGCTCAACCCCTCGCTTCCGATGAGTTCGAGTTTTGCCTGATCGACGAGCGTGCGAAGCGCATCCGGATCGGCTTCGAGGATCAGGATGTCACCTTCCTGAAGCCGGATGAAGCTGGAAGGGGCTAAGAATTTCCGTTCCCCCCGGATGAGACCGACGATGGCGACGTCTTCCTGGCCGATCGCTTCCAGTTCCTGCAGCGTCGCGCCAACGAATTCCGAATCCGGACCCAGCCGGGCTTCGGTGATGTAGTCCTCGATCTGTTCGAAGACGGTATCGGCATGCACGGCTCCTTTGCGTTGCGGCAGCAATCGCCAGCCAACGATGACGATGAAACACACGCCAACGATGGCCACGCCAATGCCCACCGGAGAGAAATCGAACATGCCAAAGGGCTCATCACCGAGCGTCGTCCGGTAATTGGCGATGATGATGTTCGGCGGCGTGCCGATCATCGTCATCAGGCCGCCCAGAAGCGAGCCAAAGGAGAGCGGCATCAGCACGACGGAGGTCGGACGCCCGGTCTTGTTGGCGATCTGGAGCGCAACCGGCATCATGAGCGCAAGCGCGCCGACGTTGTTCATGAACGAGGAGAAGATGGCGACGACGACGGTGAGGGCAGCGACCTGCAGGGTCGTGTGGCTGCCGAAGGGCTGCATGGCGTTGGCCAACAAATCCGGGATTGCGGAATGATGCAGCGCGCGCGTAATCACGAGAACGGCGGCAACCGTGATGACGGCCGGATGGCCGAAGCCGGAAAAGGCGCTTTCGGCGGGCACGATGCCGGCGAAGACGGCAGCCAGCAGCGCGCCGACGGCAACCGCGTCGTAGCGCCACCTGCCCCAGATGAAGAACGCCAGCGCCGCCAGCAAGATGGCGAACAAGGCGGCTTGGTCGACCGTCATTAAGGCCTTCCTCCCCCGTCATATTTTTTGGGCCCGATGGCCCATAGGGGGGAAGAGTACCCGTCGTTCGACCGCCCGGCAAATCGCGAATCCGGGCCCGATCCGCCGTTGACGCCCTACGCCGCTGCCCACTAAACTCCGCGCGAATTTGCTATTCCGGCAGGCCGTCTCCACAGGGAAGCACATGACGAAGCCGACTTCTCGGCTGCAGAATCCCTTTTTCTCGTCCGGCCCTTGCGCGAAACGTCCCGGCTGGTCGCTCGATGCCCTGAAAGATGCCGTCGTCGCGCGATCGCATCGCTCGAAGCCGGGAAAGGCGAAGCTCGCAGAAGCATTGACGCGAAGCCGCGATCTGCTTGGACTGCCGGCGGATTACCGAATCGGCATCGTGCCAGGTTCGGACACCGGCGCCTTCGAGATGGCGATGTGGTCGATGCTGGGCGCGCGCGGCGTCGACGTGCTGGCCTGGGAAAGCTTCGGCAAAGGCTGGCTCACGGACATCGTGAAACAGCTGAAGCTCACGGACGTGCGCAGCTTCGAGGCGGACTACGGCGCGCTTCCGGATCTTGGGCAGGTGGATACGAACCGTGACGTCGTCTTTACCTGGAACGGCACGACGTCGGGCGTTCGCGTGCCGGATGGGAAATGGATCGCAGCGGACCGGGAAGGGCTTACCTTTTGCGATGCGACGTCGGCCGCCTTTGCGATGGCGCTTCCCTGGGAAAAACTCGACGTTGCGACCTATTCCTGGCAGAAGGTCATGGGTGGCGAGGCGGCTCACGGCGTTTTGATCCTGAGCCCGCGCGCCGTCGAACGGCTTGAGAGTTACACGCCGGACCGGCCGCTGCCGAAAGTGTTCCGCATGACGAAAGGTGGCAAGCTGATCGAGGAAATTTTCGAGGGTGCGACCATCAACACGCCGTCGTTGCTTTGCGTCGAGGACGCGATCGACGCGCTCAAATGGATGGAAAGTGCCGGTGGCCTGGAGGCGATCATCGCACGCAGCAAGGCCAATCTCGAAGCGATTACCAAATGGGTCGAGAAGACGCCGTGGATCGCCTTCCTAGCAGAGGACCCAAAGGTCCGCTCTTCGACCTCGGTCTGCTTCAAGGTTGCGGATCCGTGGTTTGGCTCGCTGGATAGGCCTGCGCAATCGGCGGCCTTGAAACGAATGACCGGCGCCCTTGAAAAGGAAGGCGTCGCCTATGATATCGGTGGTTACCGCGATGCGCCGCCGGGCCTTCGGATCTGGGCCGGGGGCACGGTGGAGGCGGCCGATCTCGAGGGGCTCTTTCCCTGGCTGGACTGGGCCTTTGCCGAAGCGAAAGCAAGCGCTTAAAACGGACGTACCATGCCAAAGGTTTTGATTTCCGACAAGATGAGCCCGCGCGCCGCGGAAATTTTTCACGACCGCGGCATCGAGGTCGACAGCAAGCCCGGCATGAAGCCGGAGGAGCTAGCCGCCTGCATCGGCGACTACGATGGGCTCGCCGTGCGCTCGGCGACGAAGGCGACGGCGGACATCCTGGATCGGGCAACAAAGCTCAAGGTGATCGGCCGCGCCGGGATCGGGGTCGACAACATCGACGTGCCGGCGGCAACCGCCCATGGCGTCGTCGTCATGAACACGCCGTTCGGCAATGCGATCACGACGGCGGAGCATGCCATCACGCTGATGTTCGCGCTTGCCCGCCAGATTCCGACCGCGAACGCCTCGACCCAGGCCGGGAAATGGGAGAAGTCGCGGTTCATGGGGGTCGAGCTCACCGGCAAGACGCTGGGCATCATCGGCTGCGGGAACATCGGTGCCATCGTCGCGGATCGGGCGCTGGGTCTCAAGATGAAGGTGCTAGCCTACGATCCCTATCTGGCGCCGGAACGGGCGACGGATCTGTGCATCGAAAAGGTCGAACTCGACGATCTCTTCGCGCGTTCCGATTTCATCACCCTGCACACGCCGCTCAACGATGCGACGCGGGATATGCTGAACGCGGAGGCCTTCGCCAAGATGCGCGACGGGGTCCGGGTCATCAACTGCGCGCGCGGCGGGCTCATCAACGAGACCGATCTGAAGAAGGCGATCGAGGGGGGAAAGGTCGCCGGGGCGGCCGTCGATGTCTATCCGCAAGAACCGGCGCACGAGAACATCCTGTTCGGCATGGAACAGATCATCGCCACTCCTCATCTCGGCGCCTCGACGTCTGAGGCCCAGGAGAACGTCGCCATCCAGGTTGCCGAGCAGATGGCGGACTACCTTCTCACCGGTGCCGTGACGAACGCGATCAACATGCCGTCCGTGACGGCGGAGGAGGCCGTGCGGCTGCGTCCCTACATGACGCTTGCCCAGCAGTTGGGAAGCTTCGCCGGCCAGATGACGGAAACGGGAATCGAGGCGGTGACCATCGAATACGCAGGCCAGGTCACCGAGCTGAATACGCGCCCGCTTACGGCGCTTGCCCTGGAAGGGCTGTTGGCGCCGCTCATGGAGTCCGTGAACATGGTGAACGCGCCGACCATCGCCCGCGAACGCGATATCGACATCACCGAGGTCAAGCATGAGCGGGAAACGGATTATCAAACGCTGATCCGGCTGGCCGTGAAGACGGAGAAGCAGACCCGGAGTGTGGCCGGCACCCTGTTTGGAGGGGACAAGCCCCGCGTCGTCCAGGTCGACGACATCGCCGTCGAGGCCGAGTTGGGCCCATGCATGCTTTTCGTGACGAACCAGGACAAGCCCGGCTTCATCGGGAAACTGGGTGGCGTGCTTGGCGACAACGGGGTGAACATCGCCACCTTTCATCTGGGTCGCAAGGCACCGAACGGGAATGCGTTGGCATTGATTCAGGTGGACGGACCGGTCGACGATGCCACGCTCAAGGAAGTGCGCGCCATCCCGGAAGTCCTGCAAGCGCACGCGCTTTCTTTCTAGGAAATCCGCCAAGAAGATTCCGCCAGTTTCCGCCGGGCGCGGCCGGGATTTCCGTTTGCCGTGGGCCTGGAAACCGGCTAGACCGAAGCCGCCCGCGGGCAGAGTTGAGCCGCGCCGTCCCCCTGGGGGTTGGGGAGATGCCATGACAGACAATTCCAAGAAGGCGCTGCTTCCGACCGGACTTCGCGACGTCCTGCCGCCGGATGCGGCGGCCGAGGCGCGCGTGATGGAAACGCTGATCGCCTCTTTCACGGCCCACGGCTACGAGCGCGTGGCGCCGCCGCTCGTGGAATTCGAGGAAAGTCTGCTCGAGGGAGCCGGGGCGGGGGTGGCGAACACGACCTTCCAGATCATGGACCCGGTCTCCCAGCGCATGATGGGCGTGCGTCCGGACATGACCCTGCAGGTGGCGCGAATCGCCGAGACGCGTCTTGGGGACGCGCCGCGGCCACTCCGGCTCTGCTATGGCGGCCAGGTGCTTCGCGTATTGGGAAGCCAGCTTCGCCCGGAACGGGAATTTGCCCAGGCCGGCGTCGAATTGATCGGATCGGCATCCGAGAACGCCGATCTCGAGGTCATCCTTCTCGCCGTCGAGGCGTTGGAGAAGGTTGGCGTGCCCGACCTTTCGATCGACCTCAATCTGCCGACGGTGGTGCCGGTGGTGTGCGAAAGCTTGGGCCTCGATCTGGGTCGCGGCTCGCCGATTTGCGGTCACCTGGATCACAAGGACGCAACGGCGATCGCCGCACTCGGTGGCGAGGCGGCAAAGATACTGGGGTCGCTTCTGGAGGCGGCGGGGCCGGCGGAGCGCGCCGTCGAACTTCTCGAGAAGATCAAGCTTCCGAAATCGGCGGTGCCGGAACGGACGCGTCTTGGGAAACTCGTCGAGCGGCTGCGCGTAGCCGCGCCGGGCATCGGACTGACGGTGGACCCGGTCGAGAATCGCAACTTCGAATACCATTCGGGCTTAAGCTTCACGTTCTTTGCGCTCGACGTCCGCGGCTCGTTGGGGCGCGGCGGGCGCTATTCGGCGGGCAAGGGCGAGGCGGCGACCGGCTTTACGCTCTTCCTCGATACGTTGTTGCGCGTCTTGCCGCCGGCGAGCGCGATGCGGCGCCTTTACCTGCCGTTCGAGACACCGGCCGAGGAGGGGGCGCGGCTTCGCGAGGAAGGTTGGGTGACCGTCGCCGCCCTTGAGAATGGCGGGAATCCGAAGATGGAGGCGCGGCGGCTGGCGTGTACGCATCTCTACCGTTCCGGAAAAGTCGTAGCGGTAAAGCAGGCATAGGAGCGGGACGGGTGCCATGGCGAACGTAGCCGTCGTCGGCGCCCAATGGGGCGATGAAGGCAAGGGCAAGGTCGTGGACTGGCTCTCGGAGCGCGCCCAGGTCGTCGTGCGCTTTCAGGGCGGGCACAATGCCGGCCACACGCTCGTCATCAATGGCGAAACCTACCGGCTGAGCCTCCTTCCCTCGGGCATCGTGCGAAAGGCCAAGCTGTCGATCATCGGCAATGGGGTCGTCATCGATCCCTGGGCACTGCTCGAGGAAATCGCGCAGGTGCGCGGGCAGGGGGTGGCGATTACGCCGGACAATCTGCGCATCGCGGAGAATGCCCCGCTCATCTTGCCGCTGCATCGTCAACTTGACCTGGCCAGGGAAGAGGCAAGCGCACACGCGAAGATCGGGACGACGAAACGGGGCATCGGGCCTGCCTATGAGGACAAGGTCGCGCGGCGCGCGATCCGCGTCTGTGACCTTGCCGATCCAGAAAGTTTGTCGGAGCGGATCGGCAACCTTCTCGTCCATCACAATGCGTTGCTGCGCGGATTGGGCCTGGAGGAAGTCGACGGCGCCGCCCTTCTCAAGGAACTCCTCGGCGTGGCGCCCGAGATTCTGCCATTCGTCGGCACCGTCTGGCGGGAGCTCGATGCCGCGCGCCGCGCCGGCAAACGGATTCTTTTCGAAGGCGCGCAGGGCGCCATGCTCGATATCGATCACGGAACCTATCCGTATGTGACGTCCTCGAACACGCTTGCCGCGCAGGCGGCGACGGGTTCGGGGATCGGCGCCAGCGCCATCGGCTACGTGCTGGGCATCACGAAATCCTATACGACGCGCGTCGGCAGCGGCCCGTTTCCCACCGAGCTCGACGATGACGTCGGCCGGCGTCTCGGCGAACGCGGCAAGGAATTCGGCACCGTCACGGGACGCAAGCGCCGTTGCGGCTGGTTCGATGCGGTGCTGGTCCGCCAGGCGGTCAAGGTCGGCGGCATCGACGGCATCGCACTTACCAAGCTCGATGTGCTCGATGGTCTGCCCGAGATCAAGGTTTGCATTCGCTACCGGCACGGGAAGCAGGACTTCGATTACCTGCCGTCCCTTCCGGCCACGCAAGGTGCCGTCGAGCCCGTCTATGAGACCCTTCCAGGCTGGCAGGAGAGCACCCAAGGGGCGCGTTCGTGGGCGGAGCTTCCGGCCACGGCCGTCAAATATATCCGTCGCATCGAAGAGCTGATCGATGCGCCGGTCGCACTTCTGTCCACCAGCCCGGAGCGCGAGGACACCATCCTCGTGCACGACCCATTCGCGGATTAACGCTATAACCGGTTGGTTTGGCTCCAAAACTCCGTCACGGCCCGGCAAGGCGTTAACGCTTTCTTTCCATTCCCGTCGCAGAATTCGAAAGACGCTTTCTGTCTGACAGACGGGGAAAAAATGACGGCGGTTCAGAAGCCAAAAGCCGTGGAGGCGCCGGAGGCCCCAGAGGCCAAAGAAAAGGCGGCGGCCACGGGCGGGCACCTGTTGAAGGGGCGATACCGCATCCGCAAGGACGCGCGATTGCCGACCTACGATTCGCCCACCGCGATGGCCTATGCCGCCGAGGACACGCTTCGTAAGGATCGGCAGCTTCTCGCCTATGTCTGCGAGTCGTCCCTACCGCTGCGCTGGCAATTTCTCGAGCACCAGCGCCAGCAGAATATCCGTGGCGTCATCACCTTCGTCGACGAAGGCGCGTTAGCGTGGCCTGGCGCCAAGAACGAGTGTCCGGTGATTGTTTGCGGCCGGCCGGGCCCCAAGCTCATGCCCTCGCTCAAGACGGCGATATCCCCAATGAATCCGAAGGATATCAACGTGGTGGTGATTGCGCCGCTGGTCGAGGCGCTGCGCGGGCTCGAGGACCGGGACCTCACCCATCGGGGCATTCGGCCGGACAATCTTTTCTACGCCGATGAAAAGGACAAGAAGCGCGCCGTGCTCGGTGAATGCGTGACGGCGCCGGTGGCCTACAACCAGCCGGTTCTTTTCGAGACCATCGAAAGCGCCATGGTCGATCCGGCGGGCCGCGGCCGGAGGTGCCAGGGGGACGACATCTATGCGCTTGGGGTGACGGTGTTCACCCTTCTTCTGGGCAAACTGCCCGTGCAGGAGATCGGCGACGACGCCATCTTGAATGGCAAGATTCAGAAGGGTTCCTACGGTTACCTGACGGGCAGCCGAACGCTGCCGCTTCGGATGATGGAATTGCTGAAGGGGCTGCTTCAGGACAACAAGGACTTTCGCTGGAATTTGGATTACATCGAACGCTGGCTGGACGAATTTCGGGAACATGGCAACCCAAACGCCCCAACCCAGGCGTCCTATGTCTTTACCTTCCGGAAGGAACAGTTCACGAGCGGACGCACGCTCGCCCGTGCCTTCCTGCAGCATCCCCAGGAGGCATCCCGGACGATCAAGGAAAATCGCTTCGAGTCCTGGACGGCCCGCAGCCTCATGAATCCGGATATCGCCCGGGCCATGGCCGAAGAGATCGCTCAGGTCCGGCATAGCCCTGAATCCCCGGAACGCCTAGTGGCACGGGTCGGCATCCTGCTCGATCCGGAAGCCCCCATTCGTTACAAGAACTTCTCATCCACGATCGGCGGTTTCGGCGACAGCCTCGCGGCCGGTTTCAACGAAGACGAGGTCCGGCGCAATTTCACCGAGGTCATCCGCCTGCACCTTCTCAACTATTGGATGACGGCCCAGGGGTCGCGCGTGGCGTCGAACCGGAAGCTCCTGCAGCGCCTGCACCGAATCCAGCACTTTCTCAACCGCCGCGGACTTGGATTCGGGCTGGACCGGTGCCTCTACGAACTGGTCCCCGGCATGTGGTGCCTGAGTCCGCTTATTCTGCCGCACTTACTGCGTGCGCATCTCCGAGCTGCTGCCGACGCTCGAAGCCGCGACCGGCGAACAACAGAAGCTGGTTGAACCGATCGACAGCCACATCGCCGCCTTCATCGCGTCCCGCTTCCCCGGCAAGATCGATTCGTTCCTGGTCTCCCTTGCGTCCTCGACAGGTTCCGCCGAGCGCGTATTCGGGATTCTCGGCCTGCTGGCGAGCCTGCAGGACCGTTACGGGCCTCAGAAACTGCCCGGGCTTGCCGGCTGGATACAGCGGCTGCTGCCGCCTGTCATCGCGAGCTATCACAACTAGGCGTTCCGACGCAGCTGGAACAGCAGGTGGAGGAGATCGCCGGCAAGGGCAATCTCGTCGCCATCTACAACCTGGTCGGCAACCCGGCGCGGAGGCGGGAGGATCGCCGCGCCTACGCGTTCGCCCGCAACCAGTTCACGCGCTCGCTGGCGGAAACGGCGAAACTCGACCGGAAAATCCGGGGGCTGCCATTGGCGGCGCTCATCCTTGGCCGCATGTTCGCCGTCCGGCTTTCCATATTGATCGCGCTGATCTCCTTAAGCCTCATGCTCTCGCGCTATATCTAGGGGGCAACATGGCAAAACCACCGATCCGATCGATACCACGACGCAAGGCACAGCAGCTGCCTCCCGGCGACAAGATGGGGCTCGGCCTTTGGTGGGTCTTCGGCCTCATCGTGCTGGCCGTGGTCTCGACCTTCGCATTGCCGACCGTCGTCATCCTGCTCATCGGCATGCTGCCGGCCTGGGTCGCCTTCATCGTCGATCCCAACCCGGCCAAGGCGGCCGGAAAATGCGTGCTGTCGCTGAATCTCGTCGGGATTGCGCCTTACCTCATGGACCTGTGGATGATGGGGGGGGCGGGGACAGATGGATAAGGCCTATGTGATCCTCACGGACCCTGTTACGTGGTTCATCATGTATGGGTCTGCGGCCGTCGGCTGGCTGATCTATCTCGGGATGCCGCATGTCATCGGGGGCTTCATGGAGATGCGCGCCGAACACCGCAAGGCCCAGATGGCCGATTTGCGGAAGGAGATCGTCGAGGAGTGGGGCGAGGAAATCGGCGGCGCGATGCAGCGGCGGCAGGACTAAGCCGCCACGAAGACTAAGCCGCCGCGCCGGCGATTTTACGGATTGATCCGCTGTTCGATGACGGCGTTCTTCATCGCCTTTTGAATCTTCGTGAAGGCCCGGGCTTCGATCTGGCGGACCCGCTCGCGCGAGATGCCGTATTCCTTGCTCAACTGCTCAAGGGTCAGCGGATCGTCGCGCAGTCGGCGCTCCGTCAGGATGTGGCGCTCGCGCTTGTTAAGGTCCGTCATCGCCGTCTGAAGCAGTTGACGGCGGTTCGTCAATTCCTCGTTTTCGGCGACAAGCGTTTCCTGATCGGGGTCTTCGCTTTGCAGCCAATCCATCCATTCCTCTTCGCCATCTAGCTGGCGCGGGGCGTTCAGGGAATGGTCCGGTCCGGCCATCCGCCGGTTCATATCGACGACCTCTTTCTCGGGCACGTCGAGGCGCTCGGCGATTTCCGCGACGAGTTCCGGCGTGAGATCGCCATCGTCGATCGCCTGCAACTGACCCTTCAGCCGGCGCAAGTTGAAGAACAGCTTCTTCTGGGCGGCGGTCGTACCCATTTTCACGAGCGACCACGAGTGCAGGACGTATTCCTGGATCGAGGCGCGGATCCACCACATCGCGTAAGTAGCGAGCCGGAACCCGCGATCCGGATCGAAGCGCTTCACCGCCTGCATGATCCCGACATTTCCCTCGGAAATCAGATCGGCCAGCGGCAGGCCATAGCCGCGATAGCCCATGGCAATCTTGGCGACGAGGCGTAAGTGACTCGTCACCAGGCGATGGGCCGCGTCCGTGTCGCCATGTTCGACGAACCGCTTGGCGAGCATGAACTCCTCGTTCCGCTCCAGCATCGGAAACTTCCGAATTTGCTGGAGATAGCGGGTGAGGTTTTGTTCCGGTGCAAAGGTAAGCGTGACGGGCAGGGTGGTCATCGCTTCAATCCTCCTGGCTTTCGCCCTCTGGCTCCGGTGCAGTTTAGCACTCTTATCCGTTGAGCGCTAAAATACCCGATTCGTGCCGGTCTTGTCAAGGAATACCCTAGTATTTCAATCTACTAAGTAAAAAGTTAAAGAATTTCCAAACTTTGCATTAAGTCTGCGAAATCCTTTGGTAAGGCCGATTCGAAGTCTAGCCGTTTTTCACTGCGGGGGTGGTCAAATCCAATCACATGGGCGTGTAGGGCTTGGCGGGGAAAGGCCTTGAGGGCCTGGGCGACGGACTCCGGCAGGTTTGCGGCCAAGCGCCGGCGCCCATAGACCGGATCGCCGACCAGGGGATGGCCAAGATGGGCCAGGTGGACGCGGATCTGGTGGGTCCGCCCGGTCATAAGCTGGCACTCGACGAGGCTTAGCCATTGGCCGAAGCGCCTCACGACCCGGTAGCGGGTTTGGGCCGCCCGCCCGCCGGAGCGTAACACCGCCATCTTCTTCCGGTGCTTCGGATGTCGCCCGATGGGGCGGTCGATTTTGCCCGAAGCCGGCACCGGCACGCCGAAGACAAGGGCGAGGTAAACACGTTTCAGTTTTCGCGACGAAAGCTGGCCCGAGAGCGCGCGGTGGGTGACGTCGTTCTTGGCGGCGATCAAGAGACCCGAGGTGTCCTTATCGAGGCGATGGACGATGCCGGGCCGGGCCACGCCGCCGATCCCCGAAAGGCTTTCCCCGCAATGATGGATCAGCGCATTGACGAGCGTTAAGTCCGGATTGCCGGGCGCCGGGTGGACGACGAGGCCGGCCGGCTTGTCGACGACGAGGAGATCCGCATCCTCGTAGAGCACGGAAAGGGGAATGGCTTGGGCTTCCGGCGTGGCCGGCTCAACTTTCGGCACCGTCAATGTGAAGGCCTCCCCCGGTTTGACCCGGTAGGAGGGGTCCGTTATCGTGCGCCCGCTCGTGCTAAGCCGGCCCGCTTCGATCAGCTGCTTGAGCCGGTTTCGCGAAAGTTCTGGCGCGGCGTTTGCCAAGAACCGGTCGAGGCGAACGCCCTTGTCCCGGCTGGAGCCGGTGAAACGGAGCCGGCGGGAAGACGCCGCCCTTTCCTTCTTTGCTTTCGTCATGAAAGGAGGCTTCGTCATGAAAGGAGATTGGCCGAAAGGATGCGGGGGCTCAAGTTCCTAGTCATTTTCTTGGGGGTCATCATCCTGGGCGGCCTGGCCGCCCTTGGCGTGACGATTGCCAGCCGCGCGCCCGGCCAATCGGCGGGTGCGAAGCCATTCGAGGCGGCGAAGGTCGCATTGCCTGCAGGCGCGCGTATCGAGGAGACGCATACGGAAGGCGGCCGGCTCATCCTGCGCGTCGCCCTGGAAGGGGGCGGCGGGCGCATCCTTATCTTGAGCCTCAAGGACGGCACGCTACTGGGCACGATCGAGATCGAGAGGCAGCCGTGATCCGCATTGGGGCCTCCGACCTCGCCCAGCTTCAAGGCGACGCCGAGAAGGCTTACCCCTTTGAAGCCTGCGGGCTTCTGGTCGGGCATGTGACGGGGACGGGCGACGTCGAGGTCGTCCGCGTCGTGCCCAGCCCGAACGTCGCCGCCGAGCAAGAGGCGCGAAAGGACCGCTTCGAGATCGATCCGAAGCTTCGCTTCGACGTCATGCGGGCATGCGAAGGAAAGGCGGACGACATCGTCGGCCACTACCACTCCCACCCGGACCACCCGGCCGAGCCTTCGGCGATCGACCTTTCGATGGCCTACGACAAGGAGTACGTCTGGGTGATCGCCGCCGTAGCAAAAGGCGAGGTGACCCACGTCGCGGCCCACCGGCTGAACGCGGGCGGCGACGGCTTCGTGGAGATCCCCTTAAAGATAAAGTGAAGGTGCTTGATCACAAGCGGCGGATCGGGCAAGACTCTGCGCCTTCGCAGGGTCCCCTTCGTCTAGTGGCCCAGGACATCGCCCTCTCACGGCGAAAACAGGGGTTCGACTCCCCTAGGGGACGCCACGCCAAAAATCACGCTTACTTGCCGACCGTCTCGACCGTTTCCTTGCCTTCGCCGCCATAGCGGGTCGCAAAGTAGCCGATGGCGAGCCCGACGAGCGCGCCTTCGGCCGTGAACCAGAAGGGCGACTGCAGCACCCCGTCGGCGCCGAACATGGCAACCATGTAAGTCTTGAAGCTGTCATAGGCGAAGAAGGTGAGGACGAAGTTCATCCACGCGCCCAGGAAGGGCGCGCGGAACCACCAGGGCAGGGGGAATTTGAGGACGGGGTGGAAGGTGAAGATGCCGAACGCCCCGATGATCGCGCCCAGGGTCGTGTACCAGAGCAGGATGCCGATGCGCGGCAGCCAGCCCACCTCCGGCACGAAGACGGGGAAGAGGAGGAGGCCGAGAAGCCCGAAGGCAAGGCCGACGCCTTTGCCGATGGCGATCCGGGTGACCAGCGACGGGTTCCCAAACATGTCTGCCTCCACGCATCGATGGGATTTGTCCATCTATATAGGGTGGATCGACCGCCAAACCAGACGCAGGCCCAGTAAAAAAATAGAATCCGCCTTAAGCTTGGCGGGCTTACTCTTTCTTTCCTTCCTTTACGATGAACTGGACGTTGAGGTCTCCCGGCTGCACGCTGGAGTTGAAGGCGTACGCCTCAAGCGCGCTGTCGTCCAGGACGACCGTCGCATGGTTTCGCTTCCAGTCCACGTTCACGGACCAGGGCGGCCAGACGATCCACGCCTCGGGATCATCCTTCAGTTGGAAAAGGCGGTAGGAAAGGATGGCGATTTTCCAGTAGGCGCCCTCGTTGTCGTAATATTCTCCGATATACGGGTTCCAGTTGTTGGCGTCGATATAGAGGACCTTCTTCCCGTAAGGGTGCTCTTTCGGGGCGATCGCCTCTACGACGTAGACCTCACGCGGCTCCCACTTGTCGGTCGGGTTCCAGTAGGGCGCATGCTTGAGATCGAAAGAGGGATGTTCGTCGCCGGTTTTGTATGGCTTCCAGTTCGGATTCTGCGAGTTGGCTACGACCAGGATCTTCTTCTTCGCAAGAATCTTGTAGCTCGGATACCAGGTCGGAAAGGCGCTGGCGATGACGAAGTCGTCGCCGACGAAATCCGTGGGCGGCGAGGGGTCCATCCAGGTGCCGCCGGAAATCCGGCGCGCCTTCCGCGTCTTGATCGGATAGGCGATGATGTCGTCGAGTTGGCCGTTGTCGTACCGAATGAGGTACGAGCCCTCGCCTCGTTGATCCTGCGGGCTCAAGAGGATGCCGACCCGTTTCTCGAGGATGTTTCCGTCGCCAAGCACCGGACCCTCCTCGTGACGCAGCAGGCCTTTCATGAAGACCCGGACGATCCGTTCGTGGCGGGAGCGTTCGACGCCGCTTTTGCCATCCACAAAAATCGTCCACACCTTCGACAGGTCCTGACTGTCGCCGCGCGGCTTGCCGTAATACATGTTGTAGACGACCTTGATGGCGGCATCCGGATCGCTTAATTCGATATCGGGGAAGGGAACGCCCGCCTGCCAGCCTTGAACCTTCCTCTCCTTGTTCAGCGTGACGGCCGTCCGGTTTTTCTCGGTCCACGCCATCAGTTTCGGATCCTTCGGGTAAGGCTTCGTGTACACAAGCTCCATCTTCAGCCCCCGGTCCCGGATCCAGGTTTGCATCGTGTCTGGCAACAGGCTTGCGATCGTATCGCCCTCGAAGGTCTGGCTCGACAGCTTGCCGAGGTTGGCGGCACTGATGACGGTTCCTTCGGCCACTTCTTCGGCGGAAGCGGGCGCGGAAACGAACGCGAAAAAGGCGATGAAAAGAAAAAGGATACAAGTTTTGCAAGACGTCAACATGATGTTCCCCCCCGAACAAAGAAGACGCGCGCGCAACGCATCCATCAGCCTACGCCTTTTCATGAACGGGCTCGAGTCACATAAAACCCGCTTTGCGAGTCGGTCTTATTCCAGCCCTCTACCATTCGGAAATGATAGTATGCGCCCTGTCTGGGTGATGCGGTGTGGCATCGAACTTTGGGACGGAGAATGTCGAGCATGTTTACCAAGAATAACCTTGAAACCTATTTGCGGGAGAGATGGGAAGAACATGGTTGTGAGCTTGCTGACGACCAGCGCATGGGGATTGCCGTCAGCGAGCTTGTCGAGCATTCTATGCAGCGAAATGCCAAACTCGATATGCCTTACGTTGATCTCTGGGTGGCTATCCTTGACGAATTCATTAGTTGGCAACTAAGCCTTTTCACTATCTTCTAACCTGAACGACGGGGAACAGCTGAGTTTACGAACTTCGATAGGTCTGTAGTGATGTTACTGATGAAAATCATCGGCGACTCCACCGCAATCCGTCACTTGATTTTTCTCGGCTTCGACGCGTCAGCAAGGACGTTGCTGCGCCCGGCTTCGGAATATATGGAATTGCCAATAGCGATCCTAAGCGAGCCTCAGTTGGCAGGGGAATTCGTAAATACTGGCGAGCCAGAGGCGGCAGATGAATTTTGGAAAACCCATCTTCGGCGTGGCGGGATTCGGAAAAAGATGCCGGCGTCATGGCAAGAATTTTTTTCGGAGAGGGGGACCGTGAAACGGCGGAATGGTTTTCGAATTGGGGCAATAGCTCGAAAAAAGATCTCTCGTCAATGATCCACCCAAGTTTTATGGGTGGCATGATCACCGCCATACCGCTTAAGGCGAAGTATGATGACGAGAGTTGGCTTGGTATGTGGGGCGACAAATCGGGAGGATCAGTGGGTACGATCTTTATGTACGCGAGCTTTATATTCCCGATCTTGCTGCTGCATCACGAGTTTCCATTTAAAGGATTCGATGCATATATGGGAAGCGGAAGTGTGAAGTACGATGAATTCAATGAACTGCACAAACATGTGAAAATTGGTCGGGGCATACTTGCGAGCCTAGTCCTTTCTTTGACTCCAGAAGACGAGACCAACATGCTGCACGTTTTTCCCGACATTGACATGTCGATTTGGGAGCATGACACGCCGGAAGTGGAAAAAGAATGACGTGTGGTAATTTGGGTGGGATCGGCACGCCGAGGTAGACGGCAAGGTGTGGGCCGTCAATGGGCGGTCAGCGTTTAGAGCGACTCTTTATCTTTTCCGCTGGGGAGGGTTTTTGAGTTTCCAATTGCCACCTTCATCCTGTACGACGAGCTTCCCGCGGCGCTTGTAAACGACCGAACGGTCGGCATTGATTATGAATTCATCGGGCTCATTCTTTGCTTTCTCAATCAATGTCTTCATCAGAGCTTTGGCTTCGGTGATCTTTCCATCCTCGACTAGCTTAAACACATCCTCAATATTCATTTTATTCACTTCTGCTAGCTATCGTCGAGGGGCGGTCAGCCGCGGCCCCCGCGCCAGCCGGAGCGGGATTTGCATTTTGTACAGATACGCTCGCCCGCCCAGGCGCTCTCGAAGAGTTCCGCGCACATGAGGCAGGCGCGCTGCCTCACCTCCGCCTCATCGGGGCGTTCGCAGACGGTGTCTATGGATTTGGCGTCAACTTTCATTCTATGGTTCTATATGGGATGATTCCGGCGAAAAACAATGCCCTGCAAAAGGGTTTAAGGAGGAAGCGATGTTCATCTTATGCGGCTTGATCTTAGGAACGGTGATCGTGACGGTCGGTTATTTCGTCCTTTTCGCCGCCGGCAAGGCGGAAGGGACGCTTGGCAAATTTGGCCGCATCCTGGCCATCTGGATCTTCGTGCTCGCGGCCTTGCCCGTCCTTGCCGGCGGCTATATGGCCGTCTCTGGCCATCACATGATGGGCAAGGGGATGCACGGGTTCATGGAAGGGATGCAGGATGGCCGTTATGGCCATCCTAAAGGCCACCGTGGAGAGCGTATGCGCCAACACGTCGAGGAAATGCACGGCGAGAAGAAATAACCGGCGGTTAAGATCGGTACAGGCGAGGGGAGGCGTGCTTTGAAAAGCCAGGTGATCGTCGCGCACGGCGCGCCGCTCGAGGCCGTCGTGAAGGCGGATCCGGCCCCAAAGGGCACGGAAGTCCTCCTACGCGTCGCCCATTGCGGCGTCTGTCACTCGGACGTGCATCTCCATGACGGCTATTTCTCACTCGGGCTCGAGAAGAAGCTGGACACGACCGGGCTGCACGCACTTCCCTTCACCCTTGGCCACGAGATCGAGGGCGAGGTCGCCGCAATAGGGGAGCAAGCAAAGGGGGTGAGCGTCGGCGAGAAGTGCGTCGTCTTCCCCTGGATCGGTTGCGGCGAATGCGCGGTCTGTAAAGGAGGCTGGGAGCATATGTGCAACCAGCCTCGCGCCCTTGGCGTCAATTTGGACGGCGGCTACAGCGACCACGTGCTGGTGCCGCACCCGCGCTACCTGCTCGACCATGAGGGGATTCCTGCGGACCTGGCCGCGACCACTATGTGCTCGGGCCTCACCGCCTTCAGTGCCTTGAAGAAAATCGGAGACGTAGGCGAAGGCGAAGCAATTGCCATCGTCGGTCTTGGCGGCGTCGGCATGATGGGGCTTCAGTTCGCGCGCGCGCTTTTCCCCAAGGCCCAACTAATCGGGGCCGACGTCGATGAACGGAAGCTCAAAGTGGCCGCGAAGGCCGGGGCGGCGCTTGTCACCAACACGTCGGAAGAAGACGCCGCAAAACGCCTGTTGAAGGAGACGAAGGGGGGCGTGGCCGCCGCGATCGATTTCGTGGGCTCCGAGGCAAGCCTTGGATTTGCGAACCGGGTCGCGCGAAAGGGAGGCAAGGTCGTCATCGTCGGTCTCTTCGGCGGACGCTTTTCCATGCCGATCCCGATGTTTCCGCTGCGGGCGATCTCGCTCATCGGCTCCTATGTGGGGTCGCTTTCGGAGACGAAAGAGATGCTCGACCTGGTGAAGGCGGGCCGCGTCGATCCGATCCCGCTTGAGACGCGCCCGCTGGATCAGGCAAGCCGGACGCTGGACGACCTGCGCGCAGGAGAAGTGCTGGGGCGGGTCGTGCTCGACTGCGTCGGGGTTTAGTCTTCGGGTAAGGTCCGCTCATGCAACTTTCGCTCATCCCCTTTCTGCTGGCCGCCGAGCTCGGTTTCGTGCTGCTGCTGGCCTGGCGGGCCGGCCGCAAGGGGGCCATCAAGCCAGGCCCCATCTTCGGACTCCTTCTTTGGTTCACCGCTTACGGCGTCCTCGCAAGCGTGCTTGGCGCCCGCGGGTTCTTTCTGGAGGAGTGGCTGATCCTTTGGATGCCAACCCTGCTTGCGTTTCCGTTTCTCGTAGGTCTTCTTCCCGTTCTCCTGTTCAAGGATTTGCGCGCAGCCATGCGCGGGATCGTCGATGCGACGCCCATGCACTGGTTCGCCACCTTTCACGCGCTTCGCATCGCCGCGATCGGAACGGCCTATAAGACGTGGATCGGAGAATTTCCGGCCTCCTTCGAGTTCGTCGTCGGTGTCCCGGACTTTTTGTTCGGGCTTTCGGCGCTTTGGATCGCAGCACAGGCGAGGCGGGGCCGGTTGAGCGAGCGGGGCTTCCTCATCTGGAATCTGATCGGCATCCTGGTCATCGTGCCGGGCGCCCCGATCGTGTTGCAGCTCGGGCTTCCCGGTCCGCTTCAGCTGTTCACTAGCCTGCCGGACGCCCGCGCCGCCTTCACCTATCCGATGTCGAACGCGCCGATGTTCGGCGTCCCACTCTTCTTGCTGGTCAATCTTTGGGTGGCCTGGCGTCTTTGGGAGCGCCGACAACGCCCGTGAAGAAGGTGCTGCCATGGGTGGGCGTGCTGGTAGCGGCGGCGCTTGTCTTCGCCGTCACCCAGTACATAAGCTCCGGCGCGGAAGAAAGTGTCGAGAGCCTAGTCACGAAGGCGGAAGCCGGCGATCCGGCGGCGCTTTATAAGCTCGGCCTTCGCTACGAGGACGGCCGCGGCGTCCGGCAAAGCTATGGGGAGGCGACGCGGCGTTTCCGCAAGGCCGCCGATCAGGGCTATGCCCATGCCCAGAACAAACTCGGCCTTGCTTACGCGCGCGGGCGCGGCGTGCCGCCGGACGCAGAAAAGGCCATCGCCTGGGTCCGCAAGGCGGCCGATCAGGGGCTCGTCGAGGCCCAAGGCAACATGGGCGTCTTCCATGCGCAAGGGATCGGCGTCGAGAAAAGTCTGGAAGAGGCCATGAAGTGGTTCGAGAAAGCCGCCGACCAGGGCTTCGTCTTCGCCCAGCACAATCTGGGCCTCGCCTACAGCCAGGGGAAGGGGGTGGCGGAGGACCAAGAGGAAGCCGTTCGCTGGTTTGGCAAGGCGGCGAAGCAGGGCCAGGCCGCCGCCCAGCATCGCCTTGGCACGCACCTGCTTGAAGGCAACGGGGTGGCGAAGGATGCAAAGCTTGCCATCGAATGGCTCAATAAGGCGGCCGAGCAGGGCTACGTCTTCGCCCAGTTCGACCTGGGCGAAATCCATGCGCAAGGGCGCGGCGGCCCGAAGGATGCGATCCAGGCCTATCAGTGGTTCAGCATCGCGCTCGACCAGGGCTTTAGGGGCGCGGTTGCGGCGCGGGACAGGATCGCGGCTGAGATGACGGCCACCGAGATCGCCATCGCCGAGACCTTCACGGAGGAATGGCTTCAGGAGCATGGGGACTGGCGGCGCTAGCCCTTCTTCTATTCCCCGGCTTTCCGCAGTATAAGGGCTTAAGCGAACAAGAAACCGGTATCAAAGAGGAGGAAGCGGTGGCCGAAGCCGAGACAAAGGCCGAAAGCCGGGTGAACGGGCTCGACCTGGACGCGCTTGCCAACGTCGTCGAGGAAATTCAGAAGGACCCGTCGAAGGCGAAGGTCGCCTTTCGGGTGACCTCGGCCTGGAAGGGCCAGACGAAGAGCGAAACGCGTGTCGAGTCCTACAGGATCGGTGGCGAAGAGGTGAAACGGAGTTTCACGATTCCGGTCGACGAGCCCTTCGAACTCTTGGGCGGGAACACCGCGCCGAACCCCCAGGAAGTCCTGATGACGGCGTTGAACGCCTGCATCCTGGTCGGCTACGTGGCGGGCGCGGCGGTGAACGGCATCACGCTCGAAAGGCTCGAGATCGAGACCTCCGGCGAGCTTGATCTTCGCGGCTTCTTAGGGCTCGATGAGAACGTGAAGCCTGGTTATGATTCCATCCAGTACGTCGTGCGGATCAAGGGAAACGGCACGGCCGAGCAGTTCCAGGAAATCCACGAGAACGTGATGCGGACCTCGCCCAACTACTTCAACGTCTCTCAGCCAATCCGCCTCGACGCCGAGTTGAAGGTCGAAAGCTAGGACGCATCGGGTTTTATTTGCCAAGGATCTTCTTCTCCCAATTGTCGAGAAGCTCGTTGCAGACCTTCGCGAAGACGGGACGCATCAGGAAGCCCATCAGCTTGCCGAGCGGTCCGCCTTTCAACGTGTATTCGAAACGCATGCGGATGCGCGTCGCGTCACCGGCAGGCTCGACGCTCCAGGCGCCCTGCATCGCTTTCATGGGATAGGGGTAGTCCGGCGCGGCGGTGTCGACGACCATCTGGTAACGATAGCCTTCCTCCCAAAGCGAGCAGGTTTCGTTCCAGCCCTTGCCCTTCGTGTCGTAACAGCGCCGCACCATGCCCTGGCCTTCGCCGCTTACGACTTCCGCCCGGCTTAAATTGGGGGCGACGTCCGCATAGCCGACGACGTCGGAGACGACCGGCCAAGCCTTCGTGACCGGGGCATCGACAAGGCGCTCGATTTCGAAGACGTGCGGCAAAGTTTTTCTCCGTGGTGAAGCCTAGCACGGAGGGAGGCCTACGAACCTGCCTTTTAGGCGTTCCGGCAACCACCAAAGCAGGCCGCCGCCTGCGAGCGTGAGCAGGCCGAGCCAAAGCCAGCCGTTTGCGCCGAGCGAAAGCACGCCCGTCCCGTGCAGCAGCGTGGCGACGGCAAGGCTCAAGAAGAATGGCCCGGTGAAGTAACAATGCCGCCGCCCACAGCGCGCCGCGTTCAAAAGACAGGCGGCGCCCATCCAGCAAAGGGCGAAGAACCAAAGGCCGGTTCGATGATCGGCAAGCGCGATGCCGGCGATCCACAACAAGGCCGGCAAACCCCAGGCAAGCAAAAAAGGACCGGGCCGACCGACCCAGTCCCTGACAGCAGGGGAAGGGCCTGTGTTCATGGTGCAGCTCCTTCGATCCGGCCCTTCTCGTTGAAGTAGGCGGTGATCAGCCGGGAAGGGGTTCGATCGAAATAGACGTTCCGGACGGTGACATGGGCAAGGGCCGGCGCGCCCAGCTCGGCCGGGTCCATCGCCTCGAGCTCGCCCGCCTCCCCGTCGTCCGCCGCCCATTTGAATCCTTCTGCACAGACGAAGAAGGGGATGCCGTGATCAAAGGCGGCAAGGGCGAGCGGGTAGGTGCCGACTTTGTTCAGGACGGAGCCGTCACTAAGCACCGCGTCTGCGCCGACGAGGACGGCGTCCGCTTGCCTAGTGAAGAGGCCGATTTCGGCATCCGTGATCAGCGTTGTCGGGATCGCCCATTTCGAAAGCCGTTCGGCAAGGGCATGGCCTTCGAAAAGGGGGCGCGACTCGGTCACGATCGCGCGCACGCCCAGTTCCTTCAAGTCTTGGAAGACGTAAAGGACCGTCGAGCTCAGGCTGTGGGTAAAAACGACGCTTCTTTCGCCAAGTGCGGCGGCGGCGTGGGCAGCCGCCTGGGAGGCGGCGGTTTCGGATTCATGGATCAGCGCGTTTGCTTGGGCGGCGGCGAATGCGCGAAAGGCGGCAAGGTTGCCGTCCGGCGCGGGACCTAAGCGTTCCTTGAAAAGGCCAAGCAGGTTCCCGATCGCCACCATGCTGGGCCGTGCCTGGATCAGGCGATCGGCGCGCTTGAGAAGAGTTTGCTTCAACGCCGGCCCGCAACCCACTTCTGCCGTCTTTGCAGATTCGGAAAGGATTTGTAAGGAAAGACGCGCGAGCTCGCCCGCCCCGTGGCGGCGATCCGCCTTTACGTCATCCAACCTTCCCTGGAACCGAGCTTCGCCCATCGCTGTTTCCCTTCAAAGCCATTCTGAAGCCTCGTGGGGCGGTCTTCAATGCCGCCTTCGATCCGACGCAAAGGGGCGGGTGTAAAAGGGGAATTGCGCATAAAAAAAACTGGCGGAGCCTTCTGAGCCCCGCCAGTGATCTTTAAACGAAGGATTTTCGTTTAGTCGCCGCCCTTCTCGAGACGCGCCACCGAGATGTCGTTTTCGGTGACCCCGATCGGGTTGAAGCGAATGCCTTCGTTCATATAGAACCCCGTGCAGTGCAGGTTCTGCACGTCACAGAAGTGTCCGATGATCGAGGACATCACGTACTCGCCATCCTCACCCGGGATGTTGCCGAGATGGTAGTCCGAGAACTTCCACCACTGCCCCTTCCGGTCATAGGCCTCGACGAACTGGGCCCGCGGGAAAGCGATCGGTGCATACCACATCATCCGGCTGTAGGGATGGTCATCGTAGGAAATCGCCTCGACGGCATAGGACGGATAGGGGGCATACAGATCCATGCCCGGAATCCCCGTCGTGAAATCCCACGGTGGCGTGTTGGCCAGCCCGAAGTACGGGAAATGCTCGAACTTCGTGCCGGACTGGTTCAGCTTCCAGCTCCCCAGCGCGTTGCTGTGGATGTTCTGGATCACCGGTTGCCGCCGCACCAGCTTGTACGACTGGTACCAGGACGGATGCACGTTGATGTTTTCCGCATCGCTTTGCAGCCAGTCGGAACCACCAATCGGGTCCATCCACGCGCCACCCGACAGCCGCCGAACGCGGCGCACGGAACGGATGTACGCATAGGTGTCGTCGTACTTGCCGTTCTGGTCGTAACGGACAAAGTACACGCCCGTTCCCTTCACGTCTTTCGGGAAACGCGCGTTGATGATCGTCTTGTACCGGATGCCGCCACGCGGAATGCCAAGCCCATCGAACCGGCCCGAGCTGTACCAACGCAGCCACTGCCAGTGCTGAATGCGCTCGACACCCTTGTTGTTCATCCAGATGAAGCCGAACTTGTTGTAGTAGGTGATGTTGCCACTCGGCTCGCCAAGGTAGATGTTCCAAATGAACTTGTTGCCGCCATTCGGATCGTCGACCTGGATGTCCGAGAAGGGCATGCCACCCTGCCACTCTTCGACGCAATTGCAGTCGTTGCCGTACACGTCGTTCGCGGAAGCGTCGTAGTGAAGCACGTCGACGTTCCGCGCCGTCTCGGTAACCCAGCCCTTGTCAAACCGCATCTCCAGCGGCTTACCAAGCGGATAGGTCATCGAGTAGGTCTTGATCATGTCCGGCATCCGCTCGCTCAGCATGTCCTTGATGGGAATCCCCTGGAACGTGCCGTCCTTCATCAGCTTGCTGATGTTCGACGCGTTCAGGATCGTCCCTTCCGGAACCTCCTCAGCCAGCGCTTCTCCTCCCACAAAACCGAGCGCAACAACCAACGCTCCCGCCTGTAGGATCTTTCCAAATCTTTTCATTAGACAGATCCTCTCAAATTGTCTCTCAAATAGCCCTTGGTGGACCAAACGAGTCGGACCACCGTCAGACCTGCCGGAGCTCAAAGAGAGTCCGGACGAAAAAAACGAAAGACCGGCGGAGGTGCCCGAGCCACAATCTGGGCGAACCCGTCCGATTATGCGAATAACAACCTGTCACAAGTATTTGAAGAGGACGGTCCTGGCGGAAGCGGCAGGGAATTAGGTATTTAAATACCGCGAATCGCCTGGGATTCACTCGATATTTAGGGGAGTGCGGCATGTCTGGACTGAAATTTTTTCGCAAAGGCGAGGGCGAATGGAAGCCGTGGCGGGGCCTCGAGGGAACCCGCATCCGCCGCCTGGTGGGCACGAAGGCGAGTCAGACGATCGGGGCAGGCGTGATGACGATGGAGAAGCAGACGATCCATTCGCTAAACGACTTCGATGAGGTCATCGTCGTGCTGGACGGCCACTACCGGTCCCGTTCGGAAGGCAAGGAATACGAGGCGGAACCAGGGGACATCTTCTGGGCGCCCGCCGGCACGGCCTTCGAGCTGGAGACGGATACGACGGCGACCGTCTTTTACGCGCGCTACCCGATGGACCCGAAGGTCGAGGGCGAGGGCTAGGGCTAGGGCTAGGGCTAGGGCCATGGGCCTGGCTTAGAATTGGGGCGGGAGATGATCTTTAAGGAACCGCCGGCGGCCCGGACCGGAACCAGGGCCCAGATCCAGAAAGCCTACCGGGCCAACGAAACGGCCGCGGTGGAGCACTTGTTAACGAAGGCCGATCTTTCCGCCAAGGCCCGCGCAGGCATCGTGAAGCGGGTCGGCCGGTTCGTCGAGGCGGTGCGCAAGCGGACGAAGGAGGCGAGCGGCTTAGAATCGTTCCTTAAGGCCTACGGGCTTTCGAGTGCGGAAGGCGTGGCGCTGCTTTGCCTGGCGGAAGCCTTGCTTCGTATTCCGGATGCCGAGACCGGCGATCGCCTGATCCATGACAAGATCGCGACCGCCGATTGGGCAGCGCATCTGGGGGGCAGCGACTCCCTCTTCGTGAACGCCTCGACCTGGGCATTGATGCTGACCGGGCGATTCGTGCGGCTCGGCGAGGATGAGGAAGCAGACGTCGCCTCGCTTCTCGGACGGCTGGTCACCCGGCTGGGAGAGCCCGTCGTGCGCGAAGCGATCGCGGGGGCCATGCGATCCTTGCTCACCAGTTCGTCCTCGGCCGGACGATGGGGGAGGCGCTGGAACGGAGCCAGGAGGCGGAAGGGCGTGGGATAAGGCATTCCTACGATCGGTTGGGGGAGGCGGCGCTTACCGCAAAAGACGCGATGGGCTATTTCGAAGCCTATGCGGAGGCGATCGCGAGCGTAGGCAGGGTCGCGGCGGGAAAGGGGCCGATGGCGGGCCCCGGTATTTCCGTCAAGCTTTCCGCCCTCCATCCCCGTTACGAATTCGCCGAGCGGGAGGGGGTATCGAAGGTGCTGGGTGGGCGCCTGTTCGACCTTGCAGAACTCGCGCGCGCCCAAGGGATCGGCCTTACGGTCGATGCGGAGGAAGCCGACCGCCTCGAGCTTTCGCTCGACCTCTTCGAGAGGGTCCATGGCGACGACGGCCTTCGCGGCTGGGAAGGTTTCGGGCTGGCCGTGCAGGCCTACCAGAAGCGCAGCCTTCCGCTTCTCGATTGGCTGATCGAGATCGCGAACGCCAGGGGACGCCGAGTACCGGTGCGGCTTGTGAAAGGGGCGTATTGGGATCAGGAGATCAAGCGTGCACAGGTAGGAGGCTTCGAAGGCTACCCGGTTTTCACACGCAAGCTTGCGACGGATGTCTCCTATCTGGCCTGCGCGCGACGGATATTGGCGGCGGGCGGCGTCCTCTATCCGCAATTCGCGACCCACAACGCCCATACGCTCGCCGCCGTTCTCGAACTCGCGGGCGATTCTAAGGATTACGAGTTCCAACGCCTTCATGGAATGGGGGAGTTGCTTTACGACGTCGTCAAGCGCGAAGGGTACGACATTCCCGTCCGCATCTACGCCCCGGTCGGCAGCCACGAGGATTTGCTGCCCTACCTCGTTCGCCGCCTGCTCGAGAACGGCGCGAACACGTCCTTCGTCAACCGTATCGTCGATGCGGAGCTGCCCGTCGCGGAGGTCGTCGCCGACCCGGTCCCGCGCCTTCGGGCACTCGAAGAAAAGCCCCATCCAAGAATCCCTCTTCCCCGTCACCTTTTCGGGGAGGGGAGGGAGAATGCGGCGGGCCTGGATCTCAGCGATCCGCTGGTGCTGGCCGATTTGGCACCTTCGATGGCGAAGGCGGTGGCCGAGCCATGGGAAGCAGCACCTCTCGTCGCCGGCAATCGACTGGAGGGCAAGGCGCGCGCCGTCACCGATCCCGCCGATCGGCGGCGCCGAGTGGGCAGCGTCGTCGAGGCAGACGGGCGCGCGATCGATCGCGCCCTTCATGGTGCCGCGGAGGCAGCCGGCCCGTGGGATGCGACGGGTGCGGAAGCCCGCGCCGCCATCCTCGAGCGTGCGGCGGGGCTTTTGGAGGAAAATCGGGCTGCCCTCATGGCGCTTTGTGTGCGGGAGGGCGGCAAGACGATCCCGGACGCACTCGCCGAGGTGCGCGAGGCGGTCGATTACTGCCGCTACTATGGGGTGCAAGCCCGGAGCTACTTTTCGAGGCTTGAGATTTTCCCCGGCCCGACCGGGGAGGCGAACACGCTCTCGCTCCATGGGCGCGGGGTGTTCGCCTGCATCAGTCCCTGGAACTTTCCCCTGGCCATCTTCCTGGGCCAGGTGACGGCGGCCTTGGCGGCCACGCCGTGTTGGCGAAGCCGGCCGAACAGACGCCGCTGGTTGCGGATTTCGCGCTCCGCCTTCTTCATCGTGCCGACGTACCGGCAGACGTGCTTCATCTTCTTCCCGGCAATGGCGAGGTTGGAGCAAAGATCATCGAAGACCCGCGAATCAATGGCGTCGCCTTTACCGGCTCGACGGAGACAGCGCAGGCCATCAACCGCGTCCTTGCCAGACGTGACGGGCCGATCGTTCCCTTGATCGCAGAAACCGGTGGTCAGAACGCGATGATCGTCGATTCGTCTGCGCTTGCCGAACAGGTCGTGGCGGATGTCGTCACGTCTGCTTTTCGAAGCGCCGGCCAGCGTTGTTCGGCCCTTCGCGTACTCTTTCTTCAGGATGCGATTGCGCCCAAGATGATCGAGATGTTGACGGGCGCGATGGAGGAGCTGGTGATCGGGGACCCCGCCCTGCTTTCGACGGACGTGGGTCCCGTGATCGACGCGGACGCGCAACGCTCGCTCGAGGACCATGCGAAACGCATGCGGCTGGAAGGCAAGGCCTTGTGCGAACTTAAGTTGCCGGAGGGGTTGGAGCACGGCACCTTCTTTGCACCCTCGGCCTTCGAAATCGAGCGCCTCGACCTTCTTCCACGGGAGGTGTTCGGACCGATCCTTCATGTGTTGCGCTTTTCCGCCGCCGAGGTGGACGGTGTCGTCGATGCGATCAACGGCACTGGCTATGGATTGACGCTCGGCATTCACAGCCGGATCGACACGACCGTGCGGAGAATCGCCAATCGTGCTCGGGTCGGCAACGTTTACGTGAACCGCTCCATGATCGGCGCCGTGGTGGGCGTCCAGCCCTTTGGCGGGGAGGGCCTTTCCGGCACGGGTCCGAAGGCGGGCGGGCCCAGGTATCTCAACCGTTTTTCCGTCGAGCGCGCGCTTGCCCGGAACACGGCGGCGACGGGCGGGGACACGACCCTCTTGACGTTGCGCGACGATGAGGAGAACCAGGGGTCCGGTTTTTAAGGGGAGGAACGGGATGGCAAGTATCCTTCACGAAATCACGATCCAGGCGCCGGCGGATCGCGTCTTCGAGGCGTTGACGACGGAGGCGGGCCTCAAGGGCTGATGGACGGCGGACGCGCAGGCCGAACCGAAGGCGGGCGGCATCGCCGAGTTCGGATTCAATGGCCGCGCCGTCGTGTTCCGCATGGAGGTGGACGGGTTCGAGCCCGGCAAGCACCTGCACTGGCGGTGCATCGGTGGACCGGAGGAATGGGAGGGCACCCAGCTTTCCTGGGACTTAAGCCCGGCCGACGACGGCGCGACCCGGCTCAGCTTCGCGCATACGGACTGGCGACGACGGCGGGGGCCTACCCGTTATGCAACACGACCTGGGGGCATCTCATGCATTGCTTGAAGGCCTACGCCGAGGGTGGCTTGGCCTGCCCCTTCTTCGTCGGCTGATAGGCATTGAGGCCGATCTCCTTTTGGGCATCGAACGCGGCCGGCAGATCCAACTCCAGTTGATAGGGCGCCTTGGCCACGCGAAGGTGGCCCCGGCGCGGCCCGCAGCGCACGCAGTAGCAATCCTTGAGGCGCCGGCGCGGCTTGCGGAGGTAATGGTATTCCTCGCCGCAGGTCTTGCAGACCCAGGTGACACGGGCATGCAGCTTCGGCGAAAGGTAGGCAAGGTCGTGATTCACCAGTGGCTCTTCGCCCAAGAGCGCCATCACCTCTTTCCATCGCTTGCCATGCCGGCAGTTCCGGCGATGGGCGAGGTCCGCGAGAATATGCGCGCATTCATGGAGCAGGGTCGCGTTCCGATCCGCCTCGCGGCCGGGCTCGAGCAAGGCAAGGTTCAGGGTGATTTTCCGAAGCTCCGTGTTGGTGGACCCCGCCTGCACCTTCGAACGCGGGTTCGCCTCGACGTTGCAGGCCAGGCACGTCTCGTACGCCGTGCCCAAGAGGCACGCGTGCGCCAGCCTTTCCTTCACGCCCCAGCGGGCCGCCACTTCCTCGACGGTACCAAGCAGGTGCGCATTGTCGTTTTTTGCCAGTGGCTTGCTCATCTTCCTCCCGCATTTTGGAATAGCCGGGCATAGAAACGGACAATCTCGCCGAAATTGGTGACGGAAAGCCGTTCATTCGTGCCATGCATCCCCTTCAAATCGTCTGCCGTCAGACGCAATGGCAGAAACCGAAAGCTTGCCTCCGTTAGCCCGACATAGTGCTTCGTGTCCGTCCCGCCAAAGACCAGGCCGGGGGAGACGATCGCGTCCGGAAACACCTCCCGGATCGTGCGTGCGAGCAGCCGAAAGCCGGGTGAAGCTGCATCCGAGATCGGGGAGGGCTCGAAGACCGGCCCCCGGGTTCGAACCTCGATCCTAGGATCGTCGATGACGCGCGTCGTATGGTTGATCACGTCCGCACTGGTCTCGCCCGGCAGGGTACGGAAATTGATGACGGCGCGAACTTCGGAGGGAAGCACGTTATCCTTGATGCCGCCCGCAAGCATGGTCGGCGCCATCGTCGTGCGGATCATCGCATTCGTCGCCTGCTTTTTCTCGAGCCGGCGGAGGAGGAGGGGATCGAAAAGCCAGCGATTGGCGAACTGCAGGCGAAAGGTGAAATCCATCTCGGGCGCCACCGTGGCGAACATCTCGGCGGCCGGACCCTTGAGGCTGGCCGGCATCGGGTTGTCCTCGAGCCGCCGAATGGCCCGGGCGAGGCGACCGACCGCCGTCTCAGGCGGCGGCATCGAAGAATGACCGCCCTCGGCCTTGGCGAGAAGTTCGAGGGAGACGTAGCCCTTCTCGGCCAGCCCGATGAGGGCGACCGGCGCCTCAATTCCCGGCATCTGGTCGACGGCAATCACCAGCCCTTCGTCGAGGGTGAACTCGAAGTGGAGCCCACGCGCCTCAAAAAGCCCGGCAATCGCAGCCGCGCCCTTGAAGCCGCCGATCTCTTCGTCATGGCCGAAGGCGAAATAGATCGAGCGTTTCGGCTGGAAGCCGTCTTTGAGGAGGTGTTCCGCCGCTTCAAAGATGGCGATCACAGAGGCTTTGTCATCCATCGCGCCCCGTCCCCAGACGAAGCCGTTCGCAACGACGCCGTCGAAAGGCGGCTGGGTCCAGGCGGTGACGGTGCCAGGCGCGATGGGAACGACGTCCTGATGGGCGAGTAGCAGGAGGGGTTTAAGCGCCGGATCCGTTCCCTTCCAGTGATAGAGAAGGCTGAAATCGGCCACCGTTTCGCGGGTGAGCCCGGCATGGACGCGCGGATAGGTTTTCGCGAGATAGGCGTGAAGGGCGCGAAACGCCTTCGCCTCGACCTTGCCGCCGCCGCCGTGGGAGATCGTGCGAATACGGATGGCGCCTCCCAGGTGGCGCGCCGCCAGCTCGGCGTCGATGGCGATGGGGGCCAAGGGTTCGACCAAAACCTGCCCGGATTCGAGAAGCCAGGTCCTCCCTAAGACGACGAAGCCAAGGCCGAGCAGAAAGGCGAAGACGAGGCGTGCGAGTTGACGTCGCATGGTCTACTCGCCGAACAGGCCCTCGATCGCCTCGCCGATCCCTTCGATGCCTTCCTCGAGAATGGCACCGACGCCTTCGGCGCCCTCTTCGGCCAGTCCGTGCACCGCCTCAAGACCAAGGCCGGCGGTCGCCATGACCACCTGTCTAGTTATGGCGTCCAGCACCTTGGCCGCGACCTCGTTCGGCGACGTGCCGTTCCGTTCCTTGCCGATGTTCCTGAATTCAAGGGCGGGAAACAAGACTTCCGTCTCTTTGCCTTTCAGGAGCGCCGCGCGGACCCGGATCGTGCCCTTGCGGATCGTGAGTTTCTCGATGACGAGCTTGCGGCCGCCTTCTGACCTAGAGCCTGCCTCATTCGGCTTGTTTGCCTTGCCGCCGGCAAAGGCCTCGATGTTGCGCCGAAGGGCGTCCAGGTTGCTTGCGTTCCCGTTCAGTTCGTAGGTCAGCCTGGGGGCGTTCACGCTGATCTCTTTGATGACGATGGGATTTCCCATCACCGACCCCATATCGATGGCGATGGTGACTTCACCGAGTTCGAAGGCGCTTTCCGCCTCGAAGCCGGCCGGGTTGCCGATGAACACGCCACGCAGGCTGCCCTTGCCACTGCGCGGGGAAATTTCCACGGCATCGACGCTCACGCGTGTGCGCAAGATTTGCGAGCCGTATTTCTCGATCCCCTTCTCGACGATGGAATCGATCGACGAACCGGCATAGAAGACGACGACGGTGAGGATGGCAAGCGTGGCAAAAATGCCGGCCGCGATCTTGAGCCCCCGGCCCATGGGAAACTTCCTCCCGCCTTGTTTCGATGGGGCATGATAGCGGATGGTGGGGTGGGAGCCAGCCCCAAAGCGGGCGACCTTCCCGGCCTCCACGGGGAGGCGACTTTTCGCTAAGCTAAGGGCGAAGCCTTGGGAGAGCTTAAGATGGGCTTTTATGAGAAACACATCCTGCCTTGGGGGCTTCACTTCGCCTGTGGCGTGAAGCCGGTCCGCTACCAGCGCAGGAAGGTCATCCCGCTCGCACGCGGGCGCGTCCTCGAGGTCGGCATCGGCAGCGGGCTGAACCTTGCTTTCTATGACGCCGACAAGGTCGAACGGGTCATCGGCCTCGATCCTTCCGCCGAGATGCGCCGGATCGCCGAGAAAGCCGTGGGCAAGGTCGCCTTCCCGGTCGAATTCATCGGTCTTTCCGGAGAGGCAATCCCCCTTGAGAAGGCAAGCGTCGATACCGTCGTCGTCACCTATACGCTTTGCACGATCCCGGATGCGGGTGCGGCATTGAAGGAAATGCGGCGCGTGCTAAAGCCGGGCGGCGAACTCGTCTTCACGGAGCATGGCCTGGCACCCGATGCGAAGGTGCGCCGCGTTCAGAAACGAATCGAGCCCGTCTGGAAACGGTTGGCCGGCGGTTGCCATCTGACCCGTCCGATTCCGGACCTCATTCGGGCGGGCGGGTTTAGGATCACGAGCATGGAAACGATGTATATTCCCGGATGGAAACCGCTCTGCTTCAACACTTGGGGAGTCGCGGTCCAGGCATGAACGTGAAGCACGCCGGTCTTGGCATCCTTTTCGCGGCGCTCCTTTCGGCGCCGGTAGGGGCGAAGGAGCTTGCCGCCGGCATGGTTCTGGACGCGGCGAATCTTGAGTCGCATCTTGAAGATCGCTTCGACGGCACGCCCATCTCGGAGCTGATCCCGGAGCGTTTCCAGTGGCAGATCAAGGAGCGGGGCCTTCGCATCCGGCTCACGCACGCCAAGGCCCATCCGAAGGACGCACGGCTCGAGGCGGCGAGCGCCCGGAACCGGGGCAAGCTTGCCATCGACCCGGAAAGCGGGCTCGTTCCCGGCTGGCAAGCAGGCGTGCCGTTTCCGGACGTAGCCCTTGAGGACAAGGACGCGGCCAGCAAGGTGATGTGGAATCTCACCTATGGCCGGCCACGCGGGGATTCCCAATTCTTTCCCAATGCCGTGACGGCGGCCATCCATGGGGAGCGGGGGTTTGAAGAACTAAACCGGCGACGGGTGATCCGGGTTTTCCTGAAGGGACGGTTGCGCCACGAAGGGGCGCCGGTGTTGGGGAAGGGCCGTCTCTTCGAGAAGAGCATCGTCTATGAGGCGGGACCGGCGGACGTTCTTGGCAGCGGCGCCGTGCTTGTCCGCTATGACACCGGGGAGGACGAGCTTCTTCTCACCTACGCCCATGAGGCGAGGAAGATCGTCCGTTGGAAGGGTGGCTACTGGATGTACCAGCTTGGGGTGACGGATTTCGTCGGCGACGACGTTTTTATTTTCAATGCCTATCCGAGTTGGTACGTCGATTTTAAAATCCTGGCGAAGAAGAAAGTTCTCGTTGTCGCAAACACGACGCATCCGTTCTGGAATCCGGAAGGCGAAACGGTTGGCGAACAGCTTCCGGGGATCGATCTGGAAAACCCGCCCCATTGGAATCCGGTCGACGCATGGGAGCCGCGCGAAGTGTTCGTCATCGAGGCAACGGCGCCGGAACTTCACCCCTATGGCCGCAAGGTGCTCTATATCGATGCGGAGAACTGGATTCCTTATCTCGGCGAGTTCTATTCGAAAAGCGGACGTTTCTGGAAGGCGAGCATTCTTGGCTATCGCGTCTTCCCGATGGGGGAGGGGCCGACGGAAGAGGAGGGGGGCGCCATCGTCTGGCCGACCTGGCAGATGATCGCTGACTTCCGGCGCAACCACGGCACCATCTTCATCACGGACGACAAGCTTCGCTTCAACCTGGTGATCGACCCGCAGGAGCTTAATATCGATTCAGTGAAGGACCGCTGCGCGAGTTGTTTGCCGGCCGAATAGCGATTCTCGCTTTCCCGGTGTTCGCTACGCCTACTTTACGTCCGGGAACCACTCCTTTACCTGGCTGTCCTCGAAGAGGAGTTCCTGACGGTCGACCTTCCAGACGCCATCTTCCTTGATGAGGTGGTAGAGCTCGTATTCGGTGCTGCCTTCCTTGTTGAATATGTCGCTGGCGTTCAGGATGTCCGGAACGATGGCCTTGTCGCCTTCGATCTTCGCAGGGTAAAGCGTGAATTTCATGACCTTCACATTGGCGCTGGAATAGAGCTCGCGGGTCGAATCCGCCCATTCCTGTTTCGTTTTTCCGTCCGTGGATTCTTTCGAGATGTAGTCGAAGGCTTCCTCGAAGATGTAGTCTTGCAGGGCCGCCAGATGCTTCTCGACGGTCTCCTTCGGTCCCAATTCCCCGGCCCAACCCGGCGGCATGGCGAGCAGCCCTCCAAGCACAAGGCCGAACAGGACGGCAGCACAGCGTAAGATGCGGTTCTTCATGTTTCCCCCATTGCCCGTAAGGGGCGCCAAGTTGGAAGTTCTTAGGCCAGCCTGAGTTCGAAATCCATTATGGGGCGCGGTTCGGCTTTTTCAAGGCGCCTCATATCAAGGGTCGCCTTGCCGCTTGTCTCTGTCCTATAACGAATGGGAGAAATGGCCATCCGGAGGTGCGGCATGCCAGGGCAGGAAAGCCTCGACGGTCCCTTGAACCGGCGCGACTTCCTCACCATGTCGGCGCGGACGACGGCTGGCTTCTCTTTGTTCGGCCTTTGGATCGTCACCGTGGGTGAGGCCAAGGCCGCCACGGATTCCTGGAACGGGTCGGCCTTTAGCCCGGCCTTCGGGACGGGGTTTAAGTGATGGCGGATACGCCGCGCACCCACGCCGATCTCCTCAAGCTTCTGTCCGACAACACGAGCGGCGCGATCACGCCGCAGGTGCTGCGTGACCTTTTGGTGAGCCTCGATCTCTATCCGTTGAACGTGAAGCGTTTCGGCGCGAAAGGAAATGGGCTTGCCGACGATACGGCGGCCATTCAGGCAGCGATCGCGGAAAGCCCTGCGTATCCGCCAGAACGCATTCTGCCGGTCTATTTCCCGCCGGGGGATTACATGTGCCACGAGGTGGAATGGAACGGAAGGACGGCGCTCGTCGGGTTCGGGGTCGGCAACACCATCCTCGCGTACAATGGCGAGGGCGGGCCCGGCAGCACCGTCCTCTTCTACGAAGATGAGCGACCCGGCGCGACACCATGGGGAGGTTTTTCGAATCTCACGATCAACGGAAAGAGCAGCTATTCTGTATCGTCGAGGAAAATCGCCGAACATTGTTTTCTGCGAATTGGCAGGACCGGAACGGACTGGGGGACAAAATTCGAGAATCTCTATTTCCTTAATTGCTTTGGCGATGCCGTCGATTTCGGTTCGAGTGAAATTGTGAATATTCATATGAATCGGATCCGATCCGATTCGATTGGCGGATTTTGCATTCGGTTTTCCGCAAATGATCGACACGAAAGCCGTCCCGTCAACATCAACCAATTCACTTTTGATAACAACCCGGATCGATATTATTTTGCCGAAGCGGCGAAGTTGGAGGGCTATTACGATGGCACGCATTGGGGAAAAGGCTTCCTTTTGCTTGAGGACACGCAAGGGATCAACTTCAACATCAGCGACGGGCGGATCGAGCTGAATGTGCCGCTTCGGCTCCACGATATGCGAAAGGCGATGATTTTCGTCAACCAGACGGCTATCCACGGCAACACGACCGTTCGTCTCGAAAACGTCCATGGCTACTTCCGGCCGACGGATATCGGCGTCGCTGTCTTCGCCAAGGAAGGGCGGACGAACTTCTCGGCGGCAGCCTCTCAAATCCGCGATGCGATCGCGCTTTTCGAAGATTACCCTGAGAAAAAACGCATCTCGGGAATGGCCCATGAGGTCGTCTATCGGACGAACAAACAGCAGAGCAACGGGATCTATCTGCAGGCCAGTCAGATCGAAGTGCGGGATCGCCTTCCAGGCCATACCGTCTTCAATGTTTACAAGCGCAGCGACCTGATCTTCAGGGAAAATGTGGAATCCGGTGGCTCCCTTGGGTGGGTATGCACGGACAAGGACGACCATTTACGCATGCCGGCCGGTCCCACCTATGAGGCTGCGGTTTCCGTCACCGCGGCCAGTAACGAGGTCGCGGTCATCGCACCAAAGCACATGCACCGGTTCATGCCGGGATTGGCGATCATGCTGGTCGGCGCGGACGTGGGGGGCGCGGATCTCGACACCTTCATCGCGGAGGTAAGCGGGGAGAAGCCCGCTTTCACCGTCAACGACGCGCCGGCGATGAGCCTGGCGTCGGCGGACGTGAAGGTGCAGGCGCCACGCTTCGAGCCCTTCGGGATCGCCGGCGGCGTCCAGGCGGACGGGCTTGCGAACAGCCGGGCGACGGATGTCACGGGCCTCGTTCGTGACTTCAACGTGCTGCTTGCGCGGTTGCGCAAGGCCAAGCTGATCAAGGGCTAGAAGGGGTGCTTCGCGGCGGCTTAAGATTCGGTCAGGCGCTTTTTTTCTGTTGGTCCTGGATCGGCACGATGTTTTCGCTTTCGATGACGCGTTTCTTCGGCAGGCGCACCGTCACGGTCGTGCCGGCGCCGAGCGTGTTCTGAATGTCGACCGTGCCATCCAGCATGGCAACGAACTTATAAACAAGGTGCAGGCCAAGCCCGGTGCCCTCGTGCTTGCGATCCAGGGCCCCGTCCGCCTGGTAAAACGGCTCCTCCAGATGGGGGGGGCTTCCTCCGGAATGCCGACCCCGGTGTCGATGACACGAAGCACCGCCGCGCCATCCTCGTCCAACGTCGCCTCGACGGTGACGATCCCGCCCGGCTCCGTGAATTTCACGGCGTTGCTGAGCAGGTTGATCAGAATCTGGCGAAGCACCCGCGCGTCCACCATCAGCATCGGAAAGTCCAGTGCGACCGCCTTCTCGATGGAAAGTTCACGCGCCTCCTCGCGGCGGCCGACGATCTTGATAGAGGCATCCAGGATCGGCAGAAGCGAAGATGGCTGCTCATGAAGGTTGAACTGATCCGATTCGATCTTCGAGACATCCAAGATGTCGTTGATGACATCCAGGAGATACGCACCGCTTTGATAGATGTCGCTAGAATACTCCTTGTACTGGGAAACGACGTGGGGGCCGAACATCTCGTTCTTTAGAATCTCGGAAAAGCCGATGATGGCGTTCAACGGCGTGCGCAGCTCGTGGCTCATATTCGCCAGGAATTCGGACTTCGCGCGGCTGGCGGAAAGCGCTTCCTCCACCGCATGTCTCTGGGCCGCTTCGGCCTTCTTGCGTTCGGCGATGTCGCGGAAGGTATAGACGTAAACGGTGCGGCTCTCCTGCCGGCGCTCGAAAAGATGGGTGCTGACCTTCATTTTTGACGTGCTGACGACGAGTTCGACCTCGAGGTCTTCGCCGTCCTCGCGATGGAGGGCGAGTTCGTAAGGCCCGACGAGACGACCAGCGCTGAAGACCGCCCCCCTCAGGGCGTTCCTCGCCGTCGGAGGTGTCGATTCCCCGCAACTCCGGAATGACCGAATCGATCCGCTGGTGGTGCGCCTCACCCGATTCATAACCCAGCATCTTATCGGCGCAGGAATTGAACATCTCGATGCAGCCGGTTTCATCGGTAATCACGATACCGTCGAAACTGTCTTCGACGACGCATTTCATCATGGCGTTCCGCTGCATGATCATCATGCGATGCTCCAAAAGACGGGATGCTTGCTGGTCGAATTCGTGGAAGAAACTCACAAGGTAGGAAAGCGTCGTCCCTAAAATGAGCGGCGTCGTGTTCAGACTGAAGGGAAAATTGCCCTGTACGATGAGGGAGACCAGGAAGATCCCGCCACTTACCCCGACGACGACAACCAGTCCCCGCCGCCATGACCACTTCGCGAGCTTCGGTCCCAACAGAAGAACCAGCATCAGGGCGAGGCCGAGGGTTAGCAACGGCGTGCTGTGGTATAGGGCACGGTCCTGGATAATCGATTCGAAGGCGAGCGCCTGGATGATGGGCCCCGGCAGAGATCGATAAACCGGGGTGGGCAAGAGATCGCCCAGTTGGATGGAGGTCGTGCCGATGAGGATTTTCTTGCCGGCCACGGCGGTGGGCTCGAAATTCCCCTTCAGCACGTCGGCAAAACCAAGCCTGGGCAAGGTAGCGGGGCGGATGCCGTAGTCCAGGGTGTAAATGCCGATCGGCGAGAGCAAGGGTCCCGCCAAAAGCGCCGGCATCGTGGCCAGGAGCTCATCGCTCCATGGCTCGACGCTCGAATGGGCACGGACCAGACTGTCGGAATCGGGAAACATGTTCACGGAGGCGAGCCGGGTGTGCCGCCGGAAACTCTCGTGCGGCCTCGTTTGAACAAGGTCCGCCTCCGGATTTCCTTGGGAGGCGGGCTGTTCGAAGACCGGCAGGATGACGCGGCCCTTCGCCCGTTCCAGGGCGGCGGCAAGGGCCGCGTCGCCGGCCGGATCGGCGCTTGAGCTCAGATCGATGTCGAGGGCAACCTCGGTTGCGCCCGCTGCGAACAGGCGGTCTAGGACCTCGGCATAGTAACTTCGCGGCCATGGCTAAGTATCCAGTTCCTCCAGGCTTCGGGCATCGATTTCGACGACGACCAGCTCGCCGCTCGCCTCTTGGGGAAGCAGGCGGAAGCGAAGATCCATGAGGGCGTGTTCGACCGGCGTGAGGGTGCCGACGAGATAGACGACCGCTACGAGGAGGAAGACCAGAAGATGTGGCAGGCGTCGTTTCATACGGGTTCTCTCTTTCCTAGGTGGGTGAATTCAGAGGCCAGGGAAAAAGGGGGAGGGGGCCGGCGATGAAGGCCCCCTCCAGGGCTCTCAAGGGGAGACGTGTTGTGCTTTGAGAACAAACATGGCGAAACCCTTTAACCCTTGCCTTTGCCTTTTCCGTTGCCGCCGCTGTTACCCGGGACCGCCGCCACCGGGACCGCCGCCACCGGGGCCACTGTTACTGGGGCCACTGTTACTGGGGCCACTGTTACTGGGACTGCCGCTGTAGGCATATGCGCCGGGGCCGCTATTGTCTGGGCTGCCGCCGCCGCTGTTGCCGAGGCTGCCGGCATTGCTCGGGCCGCTATTGCTTGGGCCGCCGCCGCCGCTGTTGCCGAGGCTGCCGGCATTGCTCGGGCCGCTATTGCTTGGGCCGCCGCTGGAGATATTCGCGCTGCCGCCGTCCTTGCCGTTGCCGGAATTCCAGAAGTTGCCGGGCGGCGTCCAGTTCGCGACAAGGCCCTTCGTCACGGAGCCAATATCGATCCGCTGCACGCCCAGCGTTGATTCGATCCGAAGAAGCCGGCCCTTGCCCTTGCCGCTGTTGTCCTTTGGATCGAGGCTAACCAACTGCCCACCGGCCTTCTTGCCAGATTTCCGGTCATCGGATGCCGTGGCTTTCGAATTGAGACTGACCGATTGCACGCTGGCCTTCTCGTCAGTTGATTCGATCCGAAGAAGCCGGCCCTTGCCCTTGCCGCTGTTGTCCTTTGGATCGAGGCTAACCAACTGCCCGCCGGCCTTCTTGCCAGATTTCCGGTCATCGGATGCCGTGGCTTTCGAATTGAGACTGGCCGATTGCGCGCCGGCCTTCTCGTCAACGGATGCCGTGGCCTTGGGATCGTTCTTCGGCGGCTTCACCTTCTTAGCTGGCGGGCTGCCTTTTCCGACCGTCAGACGTCCGCCGCCCCTCGAGGTGACGCTCGCCCGTTGACCGGGCCGGATGATCGTGACGTCGTTGCTCTTCAACGAGGCGACCTGTACCGCGCCTTCATGCACATCGACCGTGCTACCCAGCGCATCCACCGTCACCGTGAAGACGGTGCCCTTGATGGTGGCCGCCAGGTAGGGCGTGCCGACGGAGAAGCGCCGATCCGGGCGGCATTCCATGTCGAACAGCACCTTGCCGAAGGTGAGCCAAACGTTGTTCTTGCCTTTCTTCGGAACCTCGAAACGGGTGTTCGGCGTAACGGTGACGACGTCGCCCTTTTGCCTAAGCACGATCCGACCCGTCTTTCCGGTCTCGATCCGCGTGCCGGGAACGATGCCGTGGCGTTTCGTCATGGGCCGCCAGATGTCGGCCTTCGTCTGCACGCGGACGTCGCCGCTGAAATCCTTTGCCGCCCAACGCTTCGCCGCCGAAGCCTCCGTTGTGTGCATGCCCGATACCGGGCCGTGGGTGGAGGCAATTTGCGGGTGCGAGAAAAACCAATCCGGGCCGTTCGTCGATTCCAGGGAATCCCAGACGAAGGGCACGGCGATGAAGATCGCGAGGATCGCGAGCACGGCGCCGACGGTCTTCTTCCCTAGCGTGAACCCGAATGGATTCTGGGGCGCCACGCGCGCCGGCGCCTTCTGCGGATGCGGCGCCTTCTGCGGATGCGGCGCCTTCTGCGGATGCGGGGAAGCTGCCTTCTGCTTCTGCCTCGCGAAGGGCCAGTCCCGGACGCCGTAGAACGCCAGGATTCGGTCCTGGAGCGTGTTAGTATTCGTGGAGCGCATTTTCAGTCCTCGATAAATACTTTTCTGTTGGATGCAATAAATATCGAATTGAGGAAAGGTTTCAATAAGTTTCGTTTCGTATTTACTTTGTGTTTGTCTTTAATTTATTTAAAATTGTTCCTATTAACGATTTTTTAATCTTGGTTAACATCTAATCCCTTCATCGGTGGGCAGCCTTAGCCGGGGAGGCCGTGGTTGTTAACCAAACCGGGCAAAAAAGAGCCGCGTTTCGTTAACCGCGTGTGGTTCGACGGAACGCCTTTCCTTCGTTTCCTGATCGCCTTTGGCGTCCTTTGGTCGCTGGGAGCGATGGCGGAGGCGTGGGCGCAGAGCCGGCCCTCTTCCGAGGCGGGGCAGATCGAAGAACGGCTGGTGAAGCCCGAGCGGGCGCCGGCCGAGATCGGGCCAATCGAGCCGCCGGAGATCGTCGAGCCGCCCTCGGAGGTGGTGGAGACCTTCGTTCTCGAAAGGGTTGAGGTCGAAGGGGCCACCGTATTCGAGGCCCCGGAATTCGCGGAGCTTTATGCGGACATCCTTGGCCGCGAGATTACGCTTGGGGACGTCGAGACCGTGCTTGGGGCGATCACCGAAAAATACCGAAAGACGGGCTACGTGCTTTCCCGGGCGGTCGCACCGTCCCAGAGCCTGGATGGGGGGGTTCTTCGCATCCGCATCATCGAGGGCTATGTGGAGCGCGTCGTCTTCGATGGGGACCAGCCGGGCGGGGAGGCGTTGCTTGCGCGCCACGCGGCAAGGCTCACCAGCGTTCGCCCCACCACCCTGGCGGCGCTGGAGCGCACCATCCTTCTTCTGAACGACCTGCCCGGCCTTCGGATGCGTTCTGCCATACGGCAAGTGGACCCGGAGGCGGGGACCTATGAGCTTCACCTCACCCTTCATCACGATCCGGTGGAGGGCTATGCCGGCCTCGACAATCGGGGCACGCCGGACGTCGGGCGGCTGCAAGGCTATGTGGCGGTGGATTTCAACTCGCTGTTCGGCATGCTCGAGCGAACCCGGCTTACCTTCTATACGATCCCGGATTCGCCGGACGAACTCCTCTATTTCGAGGGCCAGCATGAGCAGGCGATCGGTTCCGACGGCACGAGGGTCATCCTTTCAGGCTCCCAAAGCTTCGTCGATTCCGGGGCGGATCTCGAGGTCTTCGGCGTGGAAAGCATGGGCACGCGCATAAGCCTCGAGGTGCGGCACCCACTCGTCCGCTCGCGCGAAGAAAGCCTCACCCTGCATGCCCGGTTCGATTACCTGAACTCCGATGAGGAGCAGCTCGGCTTCGAGACCTTCGATGATCGCCTTCGGGTGCTGCGTCTGGGCGGACGCTACTACTACTTCGGCGACACCCTTCTCGGGAGCGAGTACCAAGGCACGAACCAAATCGGCCTCGAGATCAGCCGGGGGCTCAAAATCCTTGGTGAATCGAAGGAGGGGGCTTCGAATCTTTCCCGTTTTCGCGGGCGCAGCGATTTCACGAAGGTGACGGCGGACGTCTACCGCTACCAGAAGATCACGAATGAGTTGGGCATGAGCCTCTTCGTCGCTGGCCAGCGATCCGCCCACGCCCTTCTTTCCGCGGAAGAATTTCGGCTCGGCGGCACCCGTTTCGGCCGCGCCTACGACCCGTCCGAGCTCGTCGGCGTCGACGGGCTGGGAGGCATCCTCGAGCTTCAGTACGGCCGTTCCGTGGCGTGGGAGGTCGTGAAAGCCTATCAGCTCTATGGTTTCTACGACCTTGGCGCCGTTTGGGACAAGGACAGCCGCCGGAATTCGCTGAGCTCGACTGGGCTTGGGGTTCGGGCAAGGATTTGGGGGGATATAACGGCGAATTTCGAAGCGGCACTGCCGCTTACGACGATTGTCTTCACGGAAGGCGATAACAGCATGCGCTTCTTCTTCAGCCTTCAGGCGACCTTCTGAGGCCTCGCACGGTTTTTCCGATTACGAGGTGGCAGGAAGGGGCGATCGGCGCTAGATTCCGAGACCGTTCCACAGGATCGTGCATATACAAACGCCACGCTGTTCGCGTGGCTTACGAAGGCCAATGCGGGCACGCCAAACAGGGAGGCAGGCATGGCACTTCATCTCGGCGATACGGCGCCCGATTTCGAGGCCGTGACGACGGACGGGCGCATCCGCTTTCACGACTGGATCGGCGACGGCTGGGCGGTTCTTTTTCCCACCCGAAGGACTTCACGCCGGTCTGCACGACGGAATTGGGCGAGGTGGCGCGCCTTCGGTCAGAATTCGAGAAGCGGAACGTCAAGGTGATCGGCCTTTCCATCGATGCCGTCGATTCCCATAAGGATTGGGCGAAGGACATCGCGGAAACCCAGGGCACGGCGCTGAACTTCCCCATCCTCGCGGATCCCGATCGGAAGGTGGCCAGCCTGTACGGCATGATGCACCCTGCCCATGACGAGGTGTACACGGTTCGCACCGTCTTCATCATCGATCCGAACAAGAAAATCCGGCTGATGATCATCTATCCGCAGACGACGGGCCGGAACTTTGCCGAGATCCTCCGCGTCATCGACTCGATGCAATTGACGGATCGGTTCAGCGTGGCGACGCCGGTGAACTGGACCCATGGCCAGGATGTCATCATCGTGCCGTCGCTGTCGGACGAAGAGGCGAAGAAAAAATTTCCGAAGGGATGGAAGGCGTTGAAGCCCTATCTGCGGCTGACGCCGTCGCCGGACGCGTAAGGTAGAAACAGCCGGCGGCGCAGGCCAAGGGGAAGCCTCTGGCTGGGCTTTGCTTGGGCTTAGGACGTTTCGTGCGACTTCCGTCTTTTCGGATCGATCTTTCGCACATGGTCCTCCAATTGCCGGACGGCCGCGCCGAAGGCGTCCCGGATCGCCACGTAGACGTCTTCGTGGGCGTGGTTCTTGGGCCCGCTATGGGTGACGACGAGCTCTTTTCCCGGCACGGCCAGATCGATCCGCACGTTGTAGAGCTTGCCCTTGTGATGGTGGCGGTGGGGCGCCTCGATGACGACGCGGCAGCTCGTGATCCGGTCGAAGAAACGCTCGAGCTTTTCCGCTTTCTCCCGGACGTTTGCCTCGACGGCTTCCGACGGGTCCATGTTTCGGAAGCTGATCTGTAACGGAAGTTCCATGGAGCGGTTCTCCCTAGGGGACGGGGGGTGCGGGAAGCGAAAGCGCACTCATCGCATGAGCGCGGCCTCGACGGTCTGCCGATCGCCGAGACCCATCACCGTTCGAAAACGATAGGCCTGCCTCAAGAAGAGCCGTTCGCAGGCATTCCGTGGCGAAAGTGCCGTCGCAAGGTTAAGTTGCTTGCGGGCGCGGGCGGCATTTTCCGCGGGGTCCAGTCGCATGAGCGCGCGGGCGAATTCGTAATGGATGATCAGGTTCGTTGGCTCCGCGCGAACGGCGCGTTCGAAATTCACGACCGCGCTCCTTGCGTTCGCCCCGTAGAGGGAGCGGCCAAGGGCCGGCCCGGCGCGGGAGATGATCTCGGCGTGCCATGCCCCCAGTACGGCCCAGGCCCAGGGCGTCACGGATCCGCGTTCGATCGCCACTTCCAGGTGCCGTCTTGCTTCGTCTGCATAGCCGGCGAGGTGCGCATCGATTGCGGTCTCGGCACGGGCAAGGTAGCCAAGGGCGATCACCAGCTGGAGACGAGCCTCCCGGTTCGCCGGGTCGCGGGAAAGGGCGGCGCGGGCGAGGCGGGCGATGTCGCGGAAACCCTCGAGTCGCGCGCTGGCCGTGGCGAGGTGGGTGGCGCGGCAGGCGCTGGCCCGCGCGGCGAGCGCCAGGGCTTCCGGCGTGCCGAGGTGGCGACCGGCCTCGACCGCCTCGAGGAAGCGCCCGGCGGTAAAGAGCGCCGCCGTGCGGGCCAGCGTAACCGGTGGCACCATGGCCGCCAGTTCCCCGGCGAAGAGGGCGAGGAAACAACCGATGGCAAGGACCCGCCTCATTTGCGGAAGACCTCATCCAGCAAATAGGGGTCGTCGAAATGGCGCCTTCCGATGAAGGCGGTGGCGTGGGTTCCCCACTGGCGCATGGCGCCGGCGCTCGAAATCCCCATCGGCCAAAGGAAGAAACGCTCGAGCCGCTCCGTGCCTTCGATCTTGCCGTCCGGTCCGAAGAGGCTTCGCCGACCCCGCTTGGGCAAGGGAAGCGAACGCAAGGTGTCATAGGCGCGAAGCGCGTAAGCGAAGCCTTCGCCGCTGGTCGATGGCGACGAACGGAGGCCGGTCAGATAGTGGCTTTTTGCGAGCAGACGAAGGGAAAGCCGTTCGCCGTTTGCGGCGCGCGGCGCTTCCATCGGGACCAGCGGTCCCTCTTCGAAATCCGTCAACAAATCTCCCCCCTTGGCCTTGAGTGGCGCCACCGGAAAGAAGAGGTGGTAACAGCCACAGGCGTGCATCGTATCGTAGGCGAGCGGCCGACCGTTGTTTTTGAGTGTAACACGCCAAACGACGCCGTCGAGATGGCCGGCGAGGGGATCGAGCCAGCCGCTTTTCGCGCGGCTCGGAAACCAGACGACGTAGCTGAGCTGCAGCAGCGCTTCGCCTTCGAGCCAGCCATGGGAAACCTGCCCGTAGGCGACGGCGTCCGCCGTGTCGATTTCGACGGTTTCGCCCACCACCCATCGCGGGGCGCCGATGCGGTCTACGGCGCCCGCCGTCTCGATCTCGAAGACAGGCGCGAAACTTTCCAGCAATTGCCGCGTCGCTTCCGGATCCGGCTCCGGGATGTGAAGCGGGTTCTCTGCCGAAGTGCGAAGGATTGCCGCCACCTTTTCCGGAGGTAGCGGCGCCGGTGCCGCGGGGACGAGCCGGAGAACGTTGGCCTTCTCCCGGCCGGGCTCCGCGAAGAGATCGAGGTGGCCCTTCCGCCAGTTCACATAGGCAAAACCGACCGGGATGGCAGTCAGGGGATAGAGGCCGAGCACGCGGTTCACGTCCGAATAGTGATCCGGTACGCGGGCCGCCGCCTGAAGTGCCGCTCGGCGCTTTGGTTCCCCAAGGTCGCGAGCCAGCAAGGTCTCGCCGCAGGCCTCAAGCCGCGTTGCAAGGCGATCGTCCCCAGTAGCGGCGGGTAGGTTGGCAAGCTCGAAGCGGCGCGCCTTTCGGTCCAGCGCGCGCAGGCGCTCCGCCCAGGCGGCGAAGGCTTCCGCGTCGAGGGCACGGTTTCGGAAGCTCGCCAGGAAACGGTCGACCCGTAAATGGGGGAAGCCTTCGATGCGCGCCGAGGCGGCATCGGAAACACCGGCCGCCTCGATCCTCGCATCCATTTTTGCGAACAGGGCGGCGCAACGGCCGGCTTTCGTATCGGCACGCGCCGCCGGCTCGAAGGCCCCAAGGAGCGGTGCACAGCCGGTTACGACTAGTCCGAGAAGAAGAAGGATGAGCGCGCGCAAGCCCAAGCGCCTTTCCTTTATCCGGCCTTTAGCCGGTTTCCACTTTATCCGATTTCCAGGGGCAAGCTCTCGTCCCGCGACCATTCCGACATGGAGGCGTCGTAGACAGAGATGCGTTCGGGTGTGACACCAAGCAGCGTCAGCACGAAGGCGTCGTTCGTAGCCGCGATGCCAAGCCCACAATAGGTAATCACCTTGTCTGCCTTCAACGCACCCGCCGCCTCGAAAAGGCCGCGCAACCGTTGCGGACTGAGATAGGCATTCGTCCTTAAATCGCAAAGGGCATTCGCCGGCACGTTCACGCTGCCGGGGATGCGCCCCGGCCGGCCATAGGGCACTTTTTCTTTACCGCGATGCTGTTCGGGCGAACGCGCGCTGATGATCTTTGTTGCCTGCGCATCGAGGGCGGCCAGCACGTCCCCTTTTCCGACGAAAAGCCCAGGCCTTGGATTCGCATGGAAAGAGCCGCGCGGATAGTTCGCGGCCGCCTTGGAAACCGGCCTTCCTTCCGCCTGCCATTTCTGAAACCCGCCGTTCAGCACGGCCGCCGCGTCGAACCCGAAGGCGCGCAGCATCCACCACAGCCGCGTCGCCCACCAGATGTTCTCCGTGCTGTAGAGGACGACGCGCACGCCATCGCCGATGCCGTGAGCGCTAGCGACGTTTTCGAATTGGGCGGCCGCCGGCAGCATGAGGGGAAAGGCACCCGCCGGATCGGAGAGCTCGCTCGCGAAATCCAGGAAATCGGCGCCCGGGATGTGCCCGGTGTCGTATTCGAGGCGCCCCACCTCCACCCGGTAGCGCGACTTGGGGTCAGGCAGGAGATGGGCCGTGCAATCGAAGATCCGAAGGTCCGCGTCTTCGAGATGCGTGGCGAGCCATTCCGTCTCGACCAGGTATTCAGGGCAGGCAAAGGTTTCTTCCAAATCGTTGGCTCTCTTAAAACTTGGTGGAGAGGCTGATCGCACCGAACTGATCCGCCCGGGACTGGCCGCGAAACTCGCGGGTGCGAAAGACATGGCTGTAGGTAATTCGCAGGAAATCGAAGGTAAGCGCAAGGCCGATCTGGAAATCACCGACCGGAATGCGCTTCGAGACGTCGTGGCTGTCGGAGAAGGTGTTGCCATCGAGGAAGATGTTCCGCCCGATCAGACGGCCTTCCGCGCCTGCAAAAACGTACCAACCGAACCCGTCCTCAGGCACGAAGAAACTGGAGCCGGGCAGGGAAGGGCGGATACGCGGTGGGCCATAGTCGCTGGGCAGGCCCTGGCCGAAACGGATCGCCAGCCCACCCGCCAGGTAGGTGAACACGTTGCCGACGCTGCCGCCGAGGTGGGGGGTCACGTCCACGCCCAGCCCGTGAGCGGAAAATTCCTTTAATTTCCGCCACTTCCGCTCGTAGTAGAGGACCAGGCCGGGTTCGTTGTCGAGCTGGCGGCCCCATCCATTCGAGCGGCCGACGCCGATCAGGTCGTGGAAGTTGTTTTGCACGTCCTGCCCCAAGGCGGCCGGTCCGACGATACCGAGGTCAAGCTCGAGACTGTCCAATCGTCGGCCCGTATCGGCGACGAGCGAGAGCAAAACATAAAGCCAGCCCGCATAGGGCCGATCCTTTGGGATGAGGGCGCGCGAGGAAGTGTCTTCCGGCGTGAAGATGCTTTGGCCCAGGCCATAGCCGATGCGCAGCGAGCGCTGTTTGGCGAAGAGCGGCACATGGCCGGCGACGTCGCGCGCCCAATCCGGCACGTCGTCGGCGGGCGACAGCCAGGAAAGGCGCGTGCCATGCGTGTAGTGCCGGTCCGTGTTCACCATCCGGTCGTTCTCGATGAGGATGCTGAAGGTGCCGCGATCCTCTTCGGCGACGGCCGAGGCCGCGAGGAAGGGCGCGCAGCAAAAAAGGAAGGCACCGAGGCCAACGAGCCGGCTCTTAATCATCTGGTGATTTTGGGCCTTCCGATCGTTTGGGGAAAACAGGTGTAGGGGTTTCCGCTGGAGACGGCGCCGGATTGCCGCTAAAACCCATGGAGCCCAGGGAGACATCGGGCAACCATGCCGCTGCTGACGACAAAATGTAAAAGCGCCCTTGCCCGCCTTCTGCAACGGCCGGTCCTTTTTTTCCGCCACCTTCTCGGTTTCCGCTCGCTCACGGACGTGCGGCGTTCGGGGTTTTACTGGCGGCTGGACCTTCGCGAAGAAGACGATTTCGAGATTTATCTCGCGGGCGTTTTCGGATCGCAAAAGATGGCCACCTACCGGAACTTCCTTCGTCCCGGCGCCATCGTTCTCGACCTTGGCGCGAAGATCGGAGCGCACACACTGCCATTGGCGCATCTTGTCGGGCCGACGGGCCATGTTTTTGCCTTCGAGCCGGGAGAGGGAGCCTCGCAACGGCTCCAGACGAATCTCACGCGCAATCCAGCAATGGAGGCGCGCGTCACGGTGGTCGCCGGCGTGCTTCCGGATGCGATCGATGCGTATCTTGCAGACGCGGGGGTCACGGACGTCGATTTCGTAAAGCTCGCCCTCGATGGGGAAGAATGCGCCGTCCTTCGCGGCGCGATGCGTACGTTAAAAAATTTTCGGCCGCTCGTCCTGCTGGACATTGTTGTAGAAGCCATTGAGGAAAAAGGCGAATCCTTGGATTCCCTGCTCGCGATCCTAAGCGGCGCGGGCTATGCGCTGGCGGATGCGCGGCACGACACGGCGCTTGCCATGAACGAGCGGGCCTTGAGGAAAGGAATTCCGGGAGGGGCGAGTCGCACCCTTCTCGCCATTCCGGAAGAATTGTTGGAAACCCTCTGACGCGATCACGGGAACCAGGCATGTTGTCGCAACTTACACGGCTCTTTCCCGTCTGGGCGATCCTCGGAGCGGGGGCGGCCGCTCTTTTTCCCGACGTATTCTTGCCGTTAAAGGCGACGATCGTGCCGCTGCTGGGGCTTGTCATGTTCGGCATGGGCATGACGTTGACGCCGGCCAATTTCCTGGAAGTTGCGAAACGCCCCCTTATCATCCTGCTTGGGTTGGCGTTGCAATTTCTGATCATGCCGCTGGCCGGCTTTGTGGTCGCGACGGGGTTCGGGCTTTCCGCGATGTTGGTGGCAGGTGTCGTGCTGGTCGGCAGCTGTCCCGGCGGCACGGCGTCGAACGTGATTACGTATCTCGCCCGCGGGGACGTCGCCCTTTCGATTACCTTGACGGCGGTCTCCACTTGCCTCGCCATCCTAGCCACGCCGGTCCTTACCTGGCTTTACGTCGGCCAAAGCGTAGCCGTGCCGGTTCTCGACATGCTCCTCAGCATCCTGAAAATCGTCCTCCTTCCCGTTGGCTTCGGCGTTGCCGTGAACCGGTTCCTCGGGCGGCGTCTCGGGCCGATGAAGGAAACCTTTCCGCTGGTTTCCGTGCTCGCCATCGTGCTTATCATCGCCATCGTCGTGGCGCTCAACCGGGCCGAGATCGCGACGCTGGGCCTTGCGGTCGGAGCCGTCGTCATCCTTCACAACCTGCTGGGTCTTGCCGGCGGCTACGGGATTTCGAAGCTGCTTGGCTTCGATGAGCGGACGAGCCGTACGCTTGCGATCGAAGTCGGCATGCAGAATTCCGGCCTTGGCGTGGCGCTCGCGGTTCAGTATTTCTCGGCCGCCGCCGCACTTCCCGGCGCGCTGTTCAGCGTCTGGCACAATCTCTCAGGCGCGGCATTGGCGAGCCTGTGGTCCCGGCGCGCCTAGTTCCGCTCAAGGACTTGCACGCGCGAGGGTTCGCGCCACGGACGACCCAGCACCGGGTGGGGGTCCGGCTTCAGGCAGAAACCAACGCGCGCGCCCCGTGGCGGCAGACGCTCCGTCTTCCAGGCGATCCAAACGCCGTTGCCGGGGCCCGATTCGTTCCGGGCAAGACCTGAGATGAGCGCCGTTTCCGGGGGCAGCCGCTTCAGCTCTTCGCGCAGGCGGACAGCGGGATGGAGCAGCGAGACGAAATCCCCATGGCGCAGCTCGGGCGGGAAAAGGGTGAAGGGTGGCTCGGCACGCAGGACGACGAGGGGCGATTCGTCGCCGAGGCGAAGCACGGCCGGCATTTCTTTCGCCCCGCAAGCGAAAGCCGGTAGCGTGCCTACCTGCGGTCTTGGCAAGACAAAGCTGCCGGCAAGCGTCAGCAACACGAGCACGCTGCCTGTGCCGATGAGCTGGGCGGAAAGGCCGGATGGCGTTGTTGACGCAGGCGATGCAGGCTCCGTTGGTTTGGGCGACCGAGAAAGCCTGGCGAGGATCGCCGAAAAGCCAAGCCCTGCCAGATAGGCGTCGATTGGGATCGTGGCAGCAAAAATGCGGCTTCCAACGTCGGAAGGAACGGGCCGGAAAGGACGATGCCCGCCGTCGCCATCAGCAAGAAAAGCGCCAGGGGTTCCCGGCGGCGGCGGAAGGCGACGAACAAGCCGGCTAGCCAAAATATGCCTAACAAAGGTCGTACGGGCAGGAAAGCGGGGGCGTAATCGAAAAGACGCAATGTTGAATGGGGCAGATTGCGAACGTAACCGATCACGATGTTAAGCGGATTCTCTGCAATCTTCTCGAACGCAAGCGCGAACATCTTGTATGTGGTCATTCCTTCGGGATAGTCTGCATACACTTGCAGCCAGCCTTTGCCGCCAACGGCAAGCCCATAGAAGGTATAGCTGAAATTCGAGAAGGGAACGTTATCACCGGTACCCGCGTACCAGTAAATCCCCTGGTTGAGGAGAACCGCGAGCAGGGCGCCACCAAGCAGCGCCAGGGTGCAGCGCAGGGCCGCTCGTTAGTCGTCCCGAAAGGCGATCCAGGCCCAAAGCAGAAGGAAGGGGATCACGAAGAAGGCGCCGGCCCGCGCCAACAGGCCCAGCATCAACAGGAAGCCGGCGGCCGCGAACCAGGCTGGGCTTCGCCGCTCGGCCTTGAGCCAAAGAAGGGCGATGCCAAGCGCGCCGAACAGGAAGCCGGCATTCTCGGTCATCGTTGCCGGCGCGTATTCGCCGGCGAAGGCAAACAAAAGGGCGAAGACGAGGAAGCCGGCCGCCGGCCCCATCCTTGCCGCCGCCGCCCGGGCGGCGAAGAACGCGACCGCGCCGGTGAGCACGGTTTGAACGAGAAGTGCTAGCTGCAGATCCCGTCCGCCTAGGCTTAAAAAACCGGCAAGCAGGGAGGTATAGAGCGGCCGGCGGTGGCTCCACGCGGAGAGCTCGCCGCTGTCCAACAGATGGTGCGCACCGAAGAAGTAACCGATGGCGTCGTTCCACGGAAGGAGGCCGCCAAGCAGCACGTGATGGCTGCGCCCGCTCGCCCAGTAGCTGAGGAGCACGGCCACGAAGGCAAGGATCGCAAGGCCAAGGCCAAGGGTGGGTCCAAGGCCGGGCAGCCTTGGCGGGCTTGCCCAGCGTCGGGTGGGAAAGGCCGTAAGGAAAGGAAACGCGAACGCCAGCAGGATCAGGCAAAGGGGAAGCAGGATGGGGATTTGGATCGCGAGTTCGCGCATGCCGTCCTTCGAGGCCTTCGTGAAGGGTTGCCGGCGCAACCTAACATGGGAGGAACGGCGCCAAACGGAAAACCGACCTTACGATCCCTTCTTCGTATCAAAGCCCGCTTCTTTCCAGGCCTTGATGCCGCCCGCCACATGGGCGACCGCTTCGATGCCGGCGGCGAGGCAAAGCTCGGCCGCCTGCAGGGAACGGCTGCCGGCGGCGCAGTGGAGGATGAGCTTTTTGCCTTCCGTCTTCGGCAGATCGAAGGGATTGAAGGTGGAAAGCGGACGCAGATGGGCGCCCGGAATGCATTCCTCTTCATATTCGTTCGTCTCGCGGACGTCGACGAGGATCGCCTCGTCCTTGTCCAGCCGCTCCTTCGCCGTCGCCGGGTCGAGCTCCGTAATGCGGTCGTCCATGGGCGCTCTTCTTTTCCTTCCCGGGCTTTTCCTTCCCGGACTTTTTCTTCTCAGGCCAGAAGGGATCGTAAAGGACCTCGATGATCCTTGCCGTCTTTGAGTTAATATATAGTGTCAAGCGGCGTTCCCTCCAAGGGAAAGGGCAGGGAAGCGAGGCATGGAACCCGAGGTCAAAGGTTTCTTCGATGCGGCGACCTACACGATTTCCTATGTGGTGGCGAACCCGAAGACGAAGCGTGCTGCGATCATCGACCCGGTGCTCGATTACAACCCGCGATCGGGCAAGGTGGCTACGACCTCGGCAGACCGCCTGCTCGCATACGTTGGCGAAAAGGATCTCACGATCGACTGGATCCTGGACACCCATGTGCATGCCGATCACCTAAGCGCGGTTGCCACTCTCAAGGACCGGTTGGGTGCCCCGGTCGGTATCGGCGCGCAGGTCACGGAGGTGCAAGCCTTCTTCAAGGATTTCTTCAACGTGGAAGCCGATTTCAAGGTGGACGGCTCGCAATTCGATCACTTGTTCGAGGATGGCGAGACGTTCAAGATCGGCGAGCTGGAAGGACGCGTCGTCGCAACGCCCGGTCATACGGCGGACTGCGTGACCTATGTCATCAATGATGCGGCCTTCGTCGGCGATATGCTCTTCATGCCGGACTACGGCACGGCGCGAACCGATTTCCCGGGCGGTAGCGTAAGCACGCTTTATGCCTCGATCCACCGTCTCTACGACGAGCTTGCGCCCGAGACCCGGATTTTCCTCTGCCACGATTACGGCGCGTCCGAACGAAAGGCGTATGTGTGGGAAACCACCCTTGCCGACGAGCGCGAGAAGAACATTCTCGTTCACGAAGGCATTTCCGAAGCCGAATATGTGAAGGTGCGGGAGGAAAGGGATGCGAAGCTCGACGCACCCGTCCTGCTGCTTCCGTCGATCCAGGTGAACATGCGGGCCGGCCATTTTTCCCCCGAAGAGGCGAACGGTGTCTCCTATCTCAAGATTCCGGTCAGAAAGGCCAGTTGAACAAAAACGGAAACCCGCCATGACGAACTCGGATGACGTGCTGAAGGCGAATGGGGAATTCTATCGCGCCTTTGCGGATGGCGATTGCGACGCGATGGCGGCGATCTGGGCCGAGACGGCCAGTGTCACCTGCATCCATCCGGGCTGGCGATCGATCCTTGGGCGCGAGAAGGTGCTGGCGAGCTGGCGGGAAATCTTAGAGAACCCGCCCGCTATTGCGTGTCGGGGCGAACAGGTGATTCACCACGGGAGCGCCGCCGTCGTTCTTTGCGAAGAGGTCATCGAGGCGGCCCGCCTGGCGACGACGAACATCTTCGTCCTGGAAGCGGACGCCTGGCGCCTCGTTCACCACCAGGCAAGCCCGATGGCGTCGACCAGCGGCTGGCAGGAAGGCCCATCCCGCGAATTGCACTAGGGCCGCGAATTGCACTAGGGTTTAAGGCGCGCCCTATTCGGCGGCGCTCTCCCGTTCCTCGGACGGGTCGAGGGTCTTGAGTTCGCGCCGCATGACCTTGCCGGTGCTCGTCTTCGGCAGATCGTCGACGAACTGCACGCGCTTGGGCACCTTGTAGGCGGCCATGTGTTCCCGGCAATGGGCGATGATCTGGTCCGCATCCCCGTTTACGCCCGCGCGGAGCACGATATAGGCCTTCGCGATCTCTCCCTTCGCCTCGTCCGGCTGGCCGCCGACGGCGACCAGCGCCACATCCGGATGGGCGGCGATGACGCGTTCGAGCTCAGCCGGGTAGACGTTGAAGCCGGCCGTCAGGATCATGTCCTTACGGCGGTCGACGATGTAGAGGTAGCCGTCCTTGTCCATCTTGGCGACGTCGCCGGTGTGCATCCAGCCGTCGGGCTCGATCGCAGCCTTGGTCGCCTCATCGTTTCCGTAATAGCCCTGCATGACAAGCGGCCCCTTGATCATCAGCTCGCCGATCTCGTCGGGGCCTAAGTCCTTGTTCGCGTCCTCGACGTCGACGATGCGGGCAAACGTGCCCGGATAGGGGAGCCCGATCGAACCGTGGCGGTTCTCGCCGTAAAAGGGGTTCGTGGTGGCGGCACCCGCCAGCTCGGTCATGCCCCAGAGTTCCAAGAGCGGGCAGCCGAACTTTTCCTCCACCTCTTCCATCTTTGCGATCGGCATGGTCTGGCCGCCGACCGTGCAGCGGGTGAGCGAGGAGACGCCGTGCTTGGCAAGCTCGGGGCTGTTCAGCAGGTACATGTACATCGTCGGCACGCCCTCGAACATGGTGGCCTTGTGCGTCTGGATCGCATCCAGCGTTTCCTTTTCCTCGAAACGGGGGAGCAACACGACCGTCATGCCGGTGAGGAAGGCGCCGTTGACGACGATGTTGCCATAGACGTGTGGGCAGGGAAGGGCGGTGACGACGGTATCGGCGGCGGTCTTCACGTGCATGTTCGCAGTCAAGCCTAAGTTCAGGAGCACGGCCTGGTGGCTCTGCATGGCGCCCTTCGGGTGCCCCGTCGTGCCCGACGTGTAGCCGATCGTCGAAAGCGCTTCGGGGGCCACGAGGACCGGATCGAAGTCGTCCGCGCCCTTGGCAAGGAGATCCTCGAAGCCGTGGGCGCCTTCAGGTGCCTCGCCGCCGAACAGCACGACGTTGTCGAGCGGCAGGCCGCCCTTCGCCTCAAGCACCGCCACGCCCTTGTCGTGCGATGCGATCAGCGCACTTGCCCCGCAGTCTTCGACGACGAAGGCGACCTCTTCCGGCGTCAGCATGACGTTGATGGGATTGATGACGGCGCCGAGCTTGGCGACGGCGTGGTAGGCGATCTCCCACTCCCAGCAATTCGGCCCGTAGATCGTGACGCGGTCGTCCTGCTTGACGCCGAGGCCTCGAAGGGCGTTTGCGAAACGGTTCGAGAGCTGCTCGAGCTCGTTATAGGTGAGCGTGCGATCGCCGGAAACCAGCGCCGTCTTGTCGCCATAACGCGCGGCGCTTGCGGGCAGGATCTGCCCGATCGTCTGCAGCATGGTTTTCCTCCTCACTTTTCTTGCCTTGGCCGCGCGCGTCGAAAGGCGCGGGAGCTTTGTAGGCACCCTATCGCAAAGCGGGCCTTTTTGGAACCAGGCCCGCCTTAAGTCCGTTAACCGAAGAGGATGAGGCAGATGGCGACGGCGGCCGCGATGCCGGCGACGTCGGCCGTGAGGGCTGCTGCCAGCGCATGGCGGACGCGGCGCACCTGGACGGCGCCGAAATAGACGGCGAGCACGTAGAAGGTGGTCTCCGTCGAGCCCTGGAAGGTGCTCACCAGGTACCCTGTGTAGCTGTCCGGCCCGATGGCCGGGTCCTGGATGATGGCGGCGAGCACGCCATAGGCGCCGGACCCGGAAAGCGGGCGCAGGAACGCCATCGGCAGGGCTTCGGCCGGCAGGCCGAAGGCCGCCGTCACCGGCCCGATGGCAGACGTGAGCAGCGCCATCGATCCGCTCGCTTGCAGCATGCCGACGGCGACCAGGATGGCGACGAGATAGGGAATGATGCGGACCGCCACCTTGAAGCCATCGCGCGCCCCCTCGACGAAGACCTCGTAGACGCGCACGCGCCGTAGAAAACCGAAACCGAGCAGCAGGACCATCAGCCCCGGGATGATCCAGGGCGAGATCGCCTTCCCCCAGAGGATGGTCAATGGCACGAGGCCCAGGATACCGGCCAGCACGAGGCCGGAGACCCAGCCGGGATAGGCCTCTTGTATTTCGGCCGGCGCGGGCGGCTCCGCCTCGAGGTCGGGCGGGGCTGCGCTCGGCGCGAGCGTCGCGGAATAGCGCTGGTAGAGCTTCGCCGCCAGGATGGCGACCGTCGTCGAGCAGATGGTGGCAACCAGCGTGGTGGGAAGAATGCCGGCCGGGTCCGTTGATCCGGCCGCCGCACGCAGCGCGATGACGCCGGTGGGCAGCAGCGTCACGCTGGAGGTATTAATGGCGAGGAAAAGCGCCATCGCATTCGTCGCGGTCCCCTTAACGGGGTTCAGCTTGTCCAGCTCCTGCATCGCACGAATGCCGAACGGTGTCGCCGCGTTGCCAAGGCCAAGCGCGTTCGCCGACATGTTCAGGATCATCGCCCCCATCGCCGGGTGGTGGGCCGGCACGTCGGGGAAGAGGCGCACCATCAAGGGTCGCACGGTGCGGGCGATGATGGTGAGCAGGCCGCCAGCTTCGGCGACCTTCATGAGGCCGAGGAAGAGCGCCATGACGCCGACTAAGCCGATGGAGAGCGTGACGGCGTCGGCTGCCTTTTCGATCATGCCGGCGGCGAGCAACTCCATCGGCGAGAGCGCATCGGCTGAGGCCGCAACCCAGCCCACCTCCTGCCAGGCGGCGACCAGGAAGGAGATCAGGATGATCGCGAAGAAGAAGACGTTCATCGGGTCCCACTTTAGGGGAAGACGCAAAGGCGGGCCATCGCCCTTGCGTCGTTCCGCTCGCCGCTCCATAAACGAAAGGCCCGTTCCCCCCAGCCTTGAAAGGAAGGCGTAGGTGGCAAACTTCACCCCCTATTCGGCGTTCGCCGGCGGCCTCTTGATCGGTGTCTCGGCCGTCCTTCTTCTCTGGCTTAATGGCAAGATCGCCGGCATCAGCGGCATCCTTGGCCAGTTACTGCCACCGGTGAAGGGGGATACGGCGTGGCGGGCGCTGTTTCTCTCAGGCCTTGTCCTTGGCGCCGTTCTCTTTCGTCTCCTCGATCCGGCCGGCCGCGGCATCGCCATCGATGCGAGCTTTCCCATTCTGGTTGCCGGCGGACTGCTGGTCGGTTTCGGTACCCGGTTGGGCGGCGGCTGCACGAGCGGGCATGGGGTCTGCGGGATCGCGCGGCTGAGTGCGCGTTCGATCGTCGCCACGCTGGTTTTCCTGGTAACCGCGATGGCGACCGTCACCCTTGCCCGTCACGTAGTTGGGGCTTGAGATGGGAAGGTTCCTCGCATCGCTTTTGGCCGGTGTCCTGTTTGGGGTCGGGCTCGGCCTTTCCCAGATGGTGAACCCAGCGAAGGTGCTGGCCTTCCTCGACGTCGCCGGCGATTGGGACCCGAGCCTGGCGCTCGTGCTGCTGGGCGCGGTCCTTGTGCCGCTCGTCGCCTTCCGCCACATCCTGAAACTTCCCCACCCGGTCTTCGCAGGGACGTTCGCGGTACCGACGCTTAAAAGCTTACCCGCGCGCCTGATTTTAGGGAGCGCCATCTTCGGGGTGGGGTGGGGGCTGGTCGGGTTCTGTCCGGGGCCGGCGCTCGCCTCGCTGGCTCACGGGCTTCCGAAGACGCTTCTTTTCCTGGCGGCGCTGCTGGCGGGCTCGTGGTTAGCGAAGCTGGTGCCGGCGGCGAAACAAACCAGCAAGCCTTAAGAAGGTGACTTAAGAGGTAGGAAGGAAACAACGGACGTGGATGTGATCGAAGCCATTCTGACGCGACGCTCGGCCCGGGCGTTCCTGGCCACCCCGCTTGCCAAGGAGACGGTGGCCGAGATTCTGGATCTGGCCGCCCGGGCGCCCAGCGGGACGAACCTCCAGCCCTGGAAGGTCTACGTGGCGGCCGGCGCCGTGAGGGAGGCGTTGACGAAGGAAACCTTAGAGGCCATTGCCACGAAAGCCGAGGCACACGAGCCGGAGTTCAAATACTACCCGGACGAATGGGCCGAACCCTACAAGTCACGGCGCAAGAAGGTCGGGCTGGATCTTTACGGCCTGTTGGGGCTGACGAAGGAAAACAAGGAAGGGATGCGCAAGCAGCAGGGGCGGAATTACGAATTCTTCGGCGCGCCCGTCGGCCTGTTCTTTGCGATCGACAAGCGGCTCGAGATCGGCAGTTGGTTCGACTACGGTATGTTCGTCGAAAACGTCATGCTCGTCGCCCGGGCGAAGGGACTGCATAGCTGTCCGCAGGCCTCCTGGCCGCCCTTTCACCGGATCATCCGCAAGCATCTGCCCATTCCGGCAAGCGAGACGATCGTGTGCGGCATGTCGCTCGGCTATATCGACGAGGCGGCGCCTGAGAACCAGTTGCAGACGGAACGCGCGTCGGCTTTAGAATTCGCGGAGTTCTTCGGCTTTTAAAGAGCGACGTGAAAATCCCGCCCCCCGGTTGGAGGGCGATATCTTCGTGACCCCAAGGAACCGAGAGCCTGCCGTGGAAGGAATCCGAACTCTTCGAGCGATCAGAATTCCTTGGAGATGGTGCCGACGATTTTCGTGTCGCAGGCGTCGTTACATTCCGAGTTCGAGAGATCCGTGTCGATATAGGCGAGGGAGAAGCCGAAACCCTCGAATTCCTTCGAGACCGTCACGCTCCAGTCCAAATAATCTGGAACCCCGAAGGCGGTGTTGTTGTCGATGCTCTGGTGGCCGACATGGAAACCGAGCCCGATTCCTTCCGGCAAGGGCACGTCGACGCCGCCCGACCAGTAATAGGAATCACCGCTGTCGCCGAAATATTCCGGCGAAAAGTTGAGGCCGGCGGAAACCGCATAGGGGCCGAAGTCGTAGCCAAGCGCAAAGGCTGCTTCGACGAAGTCGTAGTTGAGAGCGCTGTCGGCGCCGGGATAGAGGTACCAGATGAAGCCCAGATCCCAGGAGACCCCATTCATCTCGCCGGCCAGGCCGCCGTAAATGTCGAATTCCGACGACGCGTCCGTGAAATCCACGCCGGAACCCCAGATGCCGAGATAAAGATCGGTCGGCCCGTCCGTGTCGTAGCCGAAATCGAAGCCGCCCTGGAGCGTCGGCTCGCCGTCCACTTGGGAAATACCGCGGAACATGTAATCCGAGACGATGGCGAAATTCGCAGACAGGCTATAGGCCTTTTCCTCGGCGGCTGCTGCGTCTTGGGCATAGGCCGCGTGGCTCGCGGCCACCAAGCAAATCGCGGTCAATGCGACCAGATAGATTTTCTTCATGAGCTTTTCCTTCCTTTAAAGCCATGTCGTCATGGTGCGAACGGTGTCCTGGTCTTGTCATCGCAAGACCCGTGCCATCGGTCACGGTTACCGTTCGCCCGAAAAAGGTAAGGAAAATTAGCTCGTTAGATCCAATCTCCGGGCGGGGACCGATTGGCGTTCCCCCTCTTCCTCCCCGAAGATCTGCCTAATTATTAAGCATAGGCAGACGATCGTCCAATTCTTAAGCAAATTTGCCGGCGCCGCCAAGTCTTTATCTTAGGCGTGGCGGGGCGCATCCCGTGCCGCTAGTGCCAAGAGCGGCGGAATGATCGCTAACGTCAGTACCGCCGAAAGGGCAAGGCCGCCGACGACGACGGAGCCCAGGCCCCGGTAGAGCTCGGAGCCGGCACCGGGGAAAAGAACCAGCGGCAGCATTCCGAAGACCGACGTCAGCGTCGACATGAAGATGGGACGAATGCGGTTCTGGGTGGCGCGCAGGATCGCATGACGGGCGTGCATGCCGTCTTCCCGCTGGTGGTGCAGGGTCTGGTGGACGAGAAGAATCGCGTTGTTGACGACGATGCCGATCAGGATGACGAAGCCGAGCAGCGTCAGCATGTCGAGGGCCTGATAGGTAAAGAGATTGAGAAAGGCGAGTCCAAGCACGCCGCCCGCCGTGGCCAGCGGCACGGAGAAGATGATCAGGAGCGGGTAAAAGAAACTCTCGAACAGAACCGCCATGACGAGGTAGACGATCGCCACCGCCAGCAGAAGATCCCAGGACATCGCATCCCAGGTCTGGGTCAATTCATCCGCCGTGCCGGACAGGCCGAGTTTGATTTCTTTCGGAAGGCCCTGGGCGCGCAACGGGGCGATGACCTTCTGCTGAAGAATTTCCAGGGCGGCCTCGAGCGGCAGGAAAGGGGTCGGGCGGATTTCCAGCGTCACCGTGCGGTCGCGTTCGAGATGACGAATCTCGGTCGGGCCGGTCGTGATTTCGATGTCGGCCAAGGAGCTGGCCGGCAGGATCAGGCCGGAGGCCGTTACGACGGGCAGGTTCCGGATGCCTTGGGTTTGCGAGACGATGTTCGCCGGGCCCTTCAGCATGAGATCGATACGCCGGCTGGCGACCGTCACCTCGGCGACGCGAAGGCCGTCGTTGAAGGCGTCGATCGTCATGCCGAGGTCGCGCGTGGTGAGTCCGGCATCGGCCAGGCGCACCGCGTTCGGATAGAGCCGCACTTCGGGCGCGCCCTGTTCGAGCCCGGGGATGGGACGGAACTGATTGCCCTTGTGCATCGGCAGCGCCTGCAGGATGAGCGGCACCGCCTGGTTCGCGACTTTGAGGATTTCATCGAGGTCGGCGCCGGAAATGTCGAGATTGATGGCCCGCCCGCCGCCGATGCTGCGCCCGAACAAGGACGGTTGGGAAACCAGGCCGAAGGTTCCCGGTTCTTCGAACATTGGCCGTTGCAGCACCGGGATCAGTTCGCGCACGCGCGAGGGGTCTGCGCTCGTCGCGCCGAGGAAGGTCTGGGCGCGCATGGCGACGAAGAAGAAGTTGTTGATCCGAGGAAGATCGGCGAGCGCGCCTTCCAGCGCAGGCGGCTCGGGGCTGTCTTCCGTCGAGGGCGGAAGCCACAACGGCTTCGTGGCGCCTTCGATGCGCTCGGCGATTTCCGTCATCGTGTCGAGGTTGTAGCCGGGCGGCGGCAGCATGATGCCGAAGATGAGGTTGCGATTTCCTTCCGGCAGGTATTCGAGTTTCGGCAGCAACAGGAAGGTGGCGAGCGCAGCAACCCCGCAGATACTGCCAACCAGGACCAAAGCGCGCTTGCGGCGACCCAGCACGCGGCGCGCATTCTTAACGAAGAAGGCGACGAAGCGCCGCGCGGAGCGGTCGAGCGCCGGAATGCGGCGGCTTTTCGGATCCGGCATCTTCTTCAGCATGCGGGCCGCCAAGGCCGGGATGAGCGTGATTGCGACGAGCAAGGAGAGCAAGACGGCAACCGAGATCGCCACCGCGATGTCACGGAAGAGCTGACCCACCTCGAGTTCCATAACCAGGATCGGCATGAAGACGAGCACCGTCGTCAGCGCCGAAACGAGAATGGCCCCCCACACCTGCCGCGTGCCTTGATAGGCGGCTTCCTTCGGCGGCATGCCCGCCTGCCGCAGGCGGAAGATGTTTTCGAGCACGACGATCGCGGCGTCGACGACCATGCCGACGGCAAACGCGATCCCGGCAAGGGAGATGACGTTGATGGTGCGTCCCATCGCCGCCATCGCGACAAACGCACCGATGACGGAGACCGGAATGGCAAGCGCGATGACCAGGGTCGCCATGCCGGAACGCAGGAACAGCATCAAAATGATGATGGCGAGCGTGCCGCCGATATAGATGTTCTGGGTGACGAGCCGGATTGCCGAATCGATATAGATGGTTTCGTCATAGACCTGCGTGAAGGTAAGCCGCTGCTGCGGGAGGACGTCGCGCTGGAGGGAGGCTACGACTTTGCGAACCCCCTCCATCGTTTCGATGACGTTTGCGCCCTTCTCGCGAATGGCGTTCACGGCGATCGCCGCCTTTCCCATGTGGCGGATGTGGGCAACGGGATCGCGGTGGGAGAAGAGGACGTCGCCGATATCGCCGATCGTCACCCGGCCCAGCCTTCCCGAACGCGGATCGGTTTGAGATCGAAGCACGACCGAGCGAACGCGGTCGACCGTGACGAGTTCGCCTTCCGTGCGAACGACGTAACGCCGCTTGCCTTCCTCGACGTCGCCGGCCGAGATCGAGACGTTTTCGCGGCGCAGCTTTTCGGTGATTTCCGGAACCGTCAGGCCATAGCGGGCCATCTTCTGCGGATTGACGATGACCTGCAGTTCCTGCTCGCTGCCGCCGAACACATTGACGCGGGAGATGCCCGGCACCCGTTCGAGGCGATCCTGAATGACGTCTTCGACGTAGTCGCCATAGCTTTCGATCGGCTGCAAATTGCCGGGGAGGCGGGAAAGGATGAACCAGGCGATCGGGATGTCCTCGGCCGAGGAGGTTTGCAGAATGGGTTCGTCCACCTCATCCGGATAGGACTCGACGCGGTCCAACCGGTTCGCAACCAGGAGAAGCGCCAGGTCCATGTTCTGCTGGACCCGAAATTCCAGCGTGATTTCGCCGCGGCCGTCCTCGGACTTGCTGATCATCTCGTGGAGGCCTTCGAGGCCCTTCAGCTTTTCCTCCTGCTGGGTGATGACCTCGCGTTCGACCTCGGCCGGGGCGGCGCCGGGCCAGTAAGTGGTGATGGTAAGGATCGGTTTGCGAAGGTCTGGGATCAGTTGAATGGGAATGAGCTTGAGCGCCACAAACCCGAACAGCAGGACCATCAGCACCGCCGCGATGACGGCGGTCGGCCGGTTGAGGGCGAGACGGATGAGATCCATCCTAACGCTTCCGTTCGAACAGGACCTTCTGGCCCGGAATGAGGCGCTCGTTGCCGCGCGTGACGACGAGTTCACCGGGTCCAAGACCGCTCAGGACCTCGAAGCGGTTGCCGACGGCGTCCCCGATGGTGATCGGGCGCGGCTGCGCTTCGCCTTTCGCCACCACGAAAACGAGCGAGGCGCCTCCGCGCTTCACGATGGCGTCCTTGTGGACGGTCAGCACGTCACGCGCGTGACCGATGGGCAGGTGAATGACCGCACTTTGATTGGCGGCGAAGTTTTCCGCTTTCGCATCGAAACCGGGGACGAAACGTACGCGGCGGGTCCGTGTCATCGGGTTTTCTTCCGGTACGACGGCGCGAACGACTGCGAAATAGTCGTTCCGGTTGTCGATCTCGACCTTTACGACGACACCCGACTTGATGCCGCTTAAACGTTGGGAGGGAACGTCCGCCTCGATCTCCAGGTTTTTGTCGTTCACCATCGAGACGACGGCGTCTCCCTGCTTCACATAGGCGCCGACTTCCGTATGGCGAACGGTAACCACGCCGGCGTAAGGCGCGCGAATGCGCGCGTCTTCAATATCAAGCCGGGCGAGCGCGAGCTGGGCGGTCGTGTTCTCCAGCACCGCTTCGGCCACGTTGACGCGCGTACGGGAGCGCAGCACTTCCTTCTGTTTGTCTTCGTAGCGGGCCTTCGAGAAGGCGGCGGATTTGCGTAAGGATTCGAGCCGACGCAGTTCCTGGTCGTCGATCGCAAGGGAGGCCTTCTCGCTTTCAAGGGAGGCCTTGCTCTCGGCGACGGAAGCCATGCGGCGCTTAAGTTCGCGTTCGAGCCGGTCCGAATCGAGGACGGCCAGCACGGCGCCCTTCTTCACCCGATCGCCGACCTCGGCCCGGAAAATGCCCACCCGGCCGTCGATCCGGGTCGCGACGTCGCCTGCGCGAAGGGCGACGAGACGGCCGATGACCGGCATGGTCTGGGCCATTTCTTCGGTCCGCACCTCATCGACGACGACCAGGGTCGGTGGCGGGCCCCCTTGCCCTGGCCCTTTCTGGGCAAGGGCGGGTGCGGTGAGGGCGGCAACGAGAAAGACGATCGGCATTAGCCAAAGCGTGCGGCTTCGCAAAACCGGTCTTCCTTCTTCTTTTGATGGATGCAGGCTGCGCTCCATCCGGCCCATTCCTTCCTCCAAGGTTTTGCGTCGTTCGGCGGTTATAAGCTAGCCGTTTTCAATGCAGTTTTAAATGTTTTTTTGCCTTTAAATTTCGGCTGGTGGCCCCGGCTTGCCTTTCAGGAAGGGCCTGCGGTACCTTTAAAATCTAGCGAAAAATTGGCGAAAAATTGGCGGATTCCATGGCCAAGCGGGAAATTCCCAAGGACATCCAGGCGATGAGCTTCGAACAGGCGCTGGCGGCGCTCGAGGCGATCGTCGAACGGCTCGAATCCGGCAAGGGGAAACTGGACGAGGCGATCACCTCCTATGAACGGGGTGCTGCGCTCAAGCGGCACTGTGAGATGAAGCTTCGCGAGGCCCAGTCGAAGGTCAGCCAAATTCAGCTTGGCGGCGACGGTCCGATGGGTCTGGAAGACGTCGACATTGAATAAGCTGGACACGCCATCCCTGGAAACGGCGCTGACGGAAACCGCGGATGCCGTGAGCGAACTTCTCGATCGCTTGCTTCCGACAAGCGAAGGGCCGGATGTCCGGGTTTGTGAGGCAATGCGTTATGCAGCACTCGGCGGCGGCAAACGTTTTCGTCCCTTCCTGGTGGTGATGAGTGCGGAACTTTTCGACGTGCCGGAACCGCGCGCGCTTCGCGTGGCCGCCGCCGTCGAGCTCGCGCACTGTTATTCGCTTGTCCATGACGATCTGCCGGCCATGGACGACGATGAACTTCGGCGCGGGCAGTCGACCTGTCATGTACAGTACGACGAGGCGACGGCGATCCTGGCGGGCGACGCCCTGCAGGCGCTCGCCTTCGAAATCCTTGCTACGTCCGAGACCCATCCGACGTCGCGGGTGCGCTCGGAACTGGTCCGTGCGCTGGCCCAGGCGGTGGGGGCGGCCGGCATGGTGGGCGGCCAGATGCTGGATCTCCTGGCCGAGAGCATCACGATGGATATCGGCGCCATCACCCGGCTTCAGCGGATGAAAACCGGGGCGCTGATCGCCTTTGCCTGCGAATCGGGAGCGGTCTTGGGAGAGGCGCGCGATGCCGAGCGTCATGCGCTGCATGCCTATGCCCACGACCTTGGGCTGGCCTTTCAAATCCAGGACGATCTTCTTGATGTGGAAGGGGATTCAAAGACGACGGGAAAGGCCGTCCAGAAGGACGAAAACGCCGGAAAAGCGACCTTTGTGTCGATCCTCGGGGTCGAGCGGGCGCGCGAACAAGCAAAAATTTTAGCGGATCAAGCCATTGCTCATCTTGATCTTTTTGGCAAAAAGGCGGAATTATTAGCCAGGGCTGCCCATTTCGTCGTCACCCGACGGCACTGAATGGGAGTCCGGGGGTGGGGAAACCAGGACGTTGTCGGAGAAAACCGAAGCGAATCCAACTAGCAAGACACCGCTTCTCGACGAAATCACCTTGCCGGCCGATCTGCGCAAGTTGAAGGAAAAGCAGCTTCGCCAGCTGGCGGACGAGCTGCGCATCGAGACGATTGATGCGGTTTCCAATACCGGCGGCCACCTAGGCGCCGGGCTTGGCGTCGTCGAGCTTACCGTGGCGATCCACCACGTCTTCAACACGCCGGAAGACCGGTTGGTGTGGGACGTCGGCCATCAATGTTACCCGCACAAGATTTTGACCGGCAGGCGCGATCGCATTCGCACGCTTCGGCAAGGCGGGGGTCTTTCCGGATTCACGAAGCGTTCCGAAAGCGAATACGATCCGTTCGGCGCGGCGCACGCTTCGACATCGATTTCATCTTCCCTTGGCATGGCCATCGCCCGCGATCTCGAAGGACGGAAGAACAAGGTGATTGCCGTCATCGGCGATGGCGCGATGAGCGCCGGCATGGCGTACGAGGCGATGAACAACGCCGGCTCGATGGATAGCCGTCTCATCGTCATCCTCAACGACAACGACATGTCGATCGCGCCCCCCGTCGGCGCCATGAGCGCCTATCTCTCGCGGCTGATTTCGTCGAAGCCCTACCGGTCGCTCCGCCATCTGGCGAGCATGATCGCCAAGAAATTTCCCCGCTCGATCGAGATCACGGCGCGCCGTGCCGAGGAGTTCGCCCGCGGGCTCGTCACCGGCGGCACGCTGTTCGAAGAGCTTGGTTTCTTTTACGTTGGGCCGATCGACGGGCACAACCTCGACCACCTGCTGCCGGTGCTCAAGAACGTCCGCGACGACACCGAGCCGGGCCCGGTTCTCATCCACGTCGTGACCAAGAAGGGACACGGCTATGGACCGGCCGAGGCGTCCGCCGACAAGTACCATGGGGTCAGCAAGTTCGACGTCGTCACCGGCATCCAGAAGAAGTCGAAGCCGAAGGCGCCGAACTACACGACGACCTTTGCGAAGGCATTGATCCAGGAGGCGGAGAAGGACGACAAGATCGTCGCCATCACCGGCGCCATGCCGTCCGGGACCGGCCTCAATTTGTTTGCAGAGCGTTTCCCGGAGCGTTGTTTCGACGTCGGCATTGCCGAACAGCATGCGGTGACGTTCTGCGCCGGGCTGGCGACGGAAGGCTTCAAACCCTTCGCCGCCATCTATTCGACGTTTCTTCAGCGGGCCTATGACCAGGTCGTCCACGACGTCGCGATTCAGAAACTGCCGGTGCGATTCGCCATCGACCGTGCCGGCCTCGTCGGCGCCGACGGCCAGACCCATGCCGGGTCCTTCGACGTCACTTATTTGAGCTGCCTGCCCGGCTTCGTGGTGATGGCGGCGGCGGACGAGGCGGAACTCGTCCACATGGTGGCGACGGCAGCCGCGATCGACGATCGGCCCTCGGCCGTCCGCTACCCGCGTGGCGAAGGGATCGGCGTCGACATGCCGAGCTGTGGCGTCCCACTCGAGATCGGCCGCGGCCGCGTGCTAAAGGAAGGCACGACGGTGGCCCTCCTTTCCTTCGGCGCGCGGCTTCAGGAATGCCTGCTGGCGGCCGACGAACTGGCCGCGAGGGGCCTGTTGACGACGGTGGCGGACGCCCGCTTCGCCAAGCCGCTCGACGAGGAACTGATCCGCCGACTCGCGCTGGAGCATGAGGTCCTGATCACCATCGAGGAAGGTGCGGTCGGCGGCTTTGCCTCCCACGTCCTGCAGTCTCTTGCCCTTGGCGGGCTGTTGGATGCCGGCCTGAAGGTCCGGCCGATGGTGCTGCCGGACGTATTCTTGGAGCACGACGCGCCTGCCAAGCAGTACGAAACCGCAGGCCTCAATGCCCGCCACATCGTGGACACGGCACTGGCCACCCTTGGCCACGACATCGTCTCCGCCCGCGCCTGATCCCATGCCGAAGAAGGCGGAAAAGTTCCGCCTTGACGCATTGCTCGTCCGTCTCGGCTTGGCCGAGAACCCAAACCGCGCCCAGGCCATCGTGCTTGCGGGCCGTGTCTTCAGCGGCACCCGCCGTCTCGAAAAACCCGGCATGCGGCTTGCGCTCGAAACCCCGCTCGAGCTCAGGGGGCCTCAGCATCCATGGGCGTCGCGCGGTGGCGTGAAGCTGGCTCACGCGCTTCAACATTTCGGGATCGATCCGGCCGACAAGACGGCGCTCGACATCGGCGCCTCCCATGGTGGCTTCACGGATGTGCTTTGCCACGGCGGGGCCCGCAAGATCTATGCCGTCGATGTCGGCCATGGCCAGCTGGACTGGAAGCTTCGCAACGACCCCCGTGTCTCCGTGCTCGAGCGTATCAACGCAAGGAACCTTACGGACGCGGAGATCCCCGAGGCGGTCGATTTGATCGTCTGCGATGCGAGCTTCATCGGGCTGGAGACGATCCTGCCCAAGCCTTTGCGTCTGGCCGCACCGGGCGCCATGCTCATCGCCCTCATCAAGCCGCAATTCGAGGTCGGCAAGGGGAAGGTCGGAAAGCGAGGGGTCGTCCGCGAGCCTGCGCAGCATGCGGAAGTCTGCGAGCGGATCACCGCCTGGCTTCAGGCGCTGCCCGGCTGGACGGTGCTGGGCCTCACGGAAAGCCCGATCTTAGGCTCCGAAGGAAACAAGGAATTCCTGATTGCCGCCCGCTTCGAAGGTTAAGGCGAAGGCTTAGCCGCACTGCGCCTTGTGACGGAGCAAGTGATCCGCCAGCACGTTTGCCAGCATCGCCTCGCCCACCGGGACGGCGCGAATGCCGACGCACGGATCGTGGCGGCCTTTCGTCGCGACATCGACGTCTTTCCCTGCGCGGTCGACGGACCGTCTCGAGACCGTAATCGAGCTTGCCGGTTTCACGGCGAAGCGCACGATGACCGGCTGGCCCGACGAGATGCCACCCAAAACGCCGCCGGCATGGTTGGAAAGGAAGGTCGCCTCGCCGTTTTCCATGCGCATTTCGTCGGCGTTCTCATCGCCCGAGAGCGAGGCAGCCGCGAAACCGGCGCCGATCTCGACCCCTTTGACGGCATTGATGCTCATCATCGCCTTGGCGAGGTCGGCGTCCAATTTGTCGTAAACCGGCGCGCCAAGCCCTACCGGCACACCGGATGCTTCGAGATGGATAATGGCACCGACGGAGTTGCCCGCCTTGCGGATGCCGTCGAGGTAGGATTCCAGTTCCTTTGCCAGCTTGGTGTCGGGGCAGAAGAAGGGATTCCGTCCGACGGCGTCCCAGTCCCAGCGCTCCGCATCCACCTTCAGCGGTCCCATCTGGACGAGCGCGCCGCGGATGACGATGTGCGCGCCTAAGATCTTTCGGGCGATGGCACCGGCGGCGACGCGAATGGCCGTCTCCCGTGCCGACGCACGGCCCCCGCCCCGGTAGTCGCGGATGCCGTATTTCTTGAAGTAGGTATAGTCGGCATGTCCCGGACGGAAGACGTCCTTGATCGCGTCGTAATCCTTCGGGCGGGAATCCGTGTTTTCGATAAGAAGGCTGATCGGTGCCCCCGTCGTCTTGCCTTCGAAGACGCCGGAGAGAATCTTGACTTGATCGGCTTCGCGGCGCTGGGTCGTAAAGCGCGAGCTTCCCGGCCGCCGTTGGTCGAGCCAGACCTGAATATCGGCTTCCGTCAGGGCCAGGCCCGGCGGCACGCCATCGACGACGCCGCCGATGGCAGGTCCGTGGCTTTCCCCCCAGGTCGTGAACCGAAAGAGGGTCCCGAAGCTGTTCCCAGTCATAATCCGATCCTAAACGACGGAGATATCCGGCGCGTCTTCTGCCTTCATCCCGACGACGTTGTAGCCGCCATCGACGTGATGGATTTCCCCGGTGACGCCGGAGGAAAGGTCGCTCAGCAGATAAAGGGCGGCGCCGCCGACATCTTCGATCGTTATGTTGCGGTGGAGTGGCGAGTTGTATTGGTTCCACTTTAGAATGTAGCGGAAATCGCCGATGCCGGATGCGGCCAGCGTCTTGATCGGCCCCGCCGAAATGGCATTGACGCGGATGTTCTCTGGCCCCAGATCGACGGCCAGGGCGCGCACGCTTGCCTCGAGTGCCGCTTTGGCGACTCCCATGACGTTGTAATGCGGTATGACGCGCTCGGCACCGGTGTAAGTCAGGGTCAGCAGGCTGCCACCGTCGGACATCAACGGGACGGCGCGTTGGCAGACGGCAGTGAACGAGTAACAGGAAATCGCCAATGTCATGGCAAAATTGTCCTCGGTCGTATCCAGGTAACGACCCTTTAGTTGTTCCTTGTCCGAATAGGCGATTCCGTGCACGAGGAAATCCATTTTTCCCCAACGCTCCTTGATGTTCGCAAACACCGCATCGATGCTGGCATCGTCCGTGACGTCGCACGGCAGGACGAAATCGGAGCCCAGGGATTCGGCGAGCGGTCCGACGCGCCGCGCCAAAGCTTCGCCCTGATAGGTAAACGCAAGTTCCGCGCTTGCGTCGCCGGCGGCCTTGGCGATGCCCCAGGCAAGGGAGCGGTCGTTGGCCACGCCCATGATGAGCCCCTTCTTTCCGGCCATCACTTGCGTTTTGCTGCTCATTTTTCTCTCTTGGCGTCTTGTTCGACTTCAGATGCGACCGCAGGACGGATTTCGCAAAGCCCGCAGGAACGAGTGATATCCTACACGAAAGCCGAAAGGGGTCCAAGCCAGCGCCAAGGAAGGCTCACGACTTTTCCAGACGAGGCAAGCGGCCTATGCTCATGCGATGGAATCACCGCTTGCGATCCTTGCACGGCTCCGGTCTTTCTTGCGTTTTCTGCGCCATCGGTTTTCGGAAACCCGTTTGGAGCAGGCGGCGGCGGCGCTCAGCTACACCTCGCTTCTTGCCATGGTCCCACTCATGGCGATCGGTCTTTCGGCGTTCGCCATTTTTCCCGGCCTCGATCAATCCAGGGACGAGGTTTATGCCCCCTTCTTTCAGAACTTCGCGCCGCATTTGGAGGGTGCGATCAAGAGCAAGTTTGCGACGTTCGCGGAAAATGCCCGCGAACTTACGACGGTGGGCCTTCTGTTTCTTTTCACCACCGCCATCCTATTGCTGTCCACGATCGAGAAGACGTTCAATCAGATCTGGCATGTGAGCGTGCCGAGGAAGCTGGTTCCGCGCCTGCTTGCCTATTGGGCGGTGATGACGCTTGGCCCGCTTCTCATCGGCGCCGGCCTTTCCGTCTCCGGCTATCTTTTTGCGGCGACGGAATGGTTTGGCAGCGAGGTTGTGGAGAACATTCGTTCTTTTCTCCGGTTCCTGCCGTTCCTTTTGGGAACCATCGCCATTGCACTTCTTTATATTGTCATCCCGAATTGCGAGGTCAATTGGCGAGATGCGTTGATCGGCGGCGCCGTTGCGGCTTTTCTTTTCGAGGGCGCGAAAAAGGGTTTCGGAATCTACTTGGCCACGTTCCCGACCTATGAGGCAGTTTACGGCGCGCTTGCGGCCATCCCGATCTTTCTTGTCTGGATGTTCGTGTAGTGGTTTGCCGTGCTGGCGGGCGGCGTGCTGACTGCGGCGATCGGGGATTGGCGCAAGGGCCCGCCGGAGATGTCTTGACGCGCAGCCGGGAATCGGACTTTAACCTCGGCGGGTAACCCGAAAGAGGCTTCGAAACGGCAGCATGTTTGAAAACCCGGAGAGGGACCCGATCGCCCTTTTCGAGGCGTGGTTCGGGGAGGCTTGCGCATCGGAGCCGAAGAACCCACATGCGATGGCGCTTGCCACCGTCGGTGCCGATGGCACGCCTGCTTCACGGATGGTACTGCTGAAGGCGGTGGATGCGCGCGGATTTACCTTCTATACGAATCTGGAGAGCGACAAGGCCCACGAACTTCAAAAAAATCCCCGTGCCGCCCTTTGCTTCTACTGGAAGTCAATCGACCGCCAGGTACGAATCACCGGCGCGACCGAGCCGGTAAGTGACGAAGAGGCGGATGCCTATTTCGCAACCCGCGATCGCTTGAGCCAAATCGGTGCCTGGGCATCGGCACAATCACGCCCTCTCGAAGGCCGGTTCGAGCTTGAGAAACGCGTTGCCAAATTTACGCTGAAGTTCGGGGTAGGCGCGGTGCCGCGTCCCCCTTTTTGGTCGGGCTATCGCGTCCTGCCGGAGCGGATCGAGTTTTGGGGTCAGGCCGCGTTCCGTCTGCACGACCGGTTGGTGTATGATCGGGATGGAGATGGATGGCGGGTGGAACGACTCTACCCCTGACCCGCAGGAAAAAGCCTTGGCTACAACCCCCCAAAAATCGATGGTGATTTCTGACGAGAACGCAAACCTCATGCGGCTTGCGACGACGCTGGCCATCGGCGTGGCGCTCCTGCTTATCCTCGTCAAGGTGGCCGCCTGGTGGCTTACGGATTCGATCAGCCTGCTTTCTTCGCTCATCGACTCGCTGCTCGATTTCGGGGCCTCCTTCGTGAACCTGCTCGCCGTGCGGCACGCCTTGCAGCCGGCCGACTACGAGCACCGCTTCGGACATGGCAAGGCGGAATCGCTGGCCGGGCTTGGCCAGGCCGCCTTCGTCGCCGGCTCGGCCGTGTTCTTGCTGATCGAGGCCGGCCATCGGCTGGTGCATCCGAAGGCCATTCTGTACGGGGAAGTCGGCATCGCCGTCATGGTGTTTGCCACCGTCGTCACGATTGGCCTTGTTTATTTTCAACGCACCGTCGTACGCAAGACCGGCTCCATCGCCATCCGCGCCGATGCCCTTCACTACAAGGGCGACGTGCTGATCAATGGCAGCGTGATCCTGGCGCTGGTGCTTTCTTCGAGTTTCGGCTGGCAAATGGTGGACCCGATCTTCGGGGCGGCGATCGCGCTTTACCTTTTGCGAACGGCCGGCAAGATCGCCTTTATTTCGCTCGATCCGCTCATGGACCGCGAGCTTGCCGAAGAGGATCGCGAGCGAATCCGCGAACTCGTCCGTTTTCATCCGGAGGTGGAGGATCTCCACGACCTTCGCACCAGGAAATCCGGGACGACCGTCTTCATCCAGCTTCACCTCGAGCTGGATGGCAAGATGACGTTGCGCCACGCCCATAAGATCGCGGACGAGGTGGAAAAGAAAATTGCCGAGGCGTATCCGGAGGCCGAAATCCTCATTCACGAGGATCCGGAAGGCGTCATGGAATACCGGCCGTACTACCCGCCGCCGAGGCGGGGACCGAGCCGGTGGGTGCAGATCCTGCTCGGTCTGCCGGAGGGCCGAAACTGAAGGATGGCCGCCTTAACTCAAGCGGCGAGCTGCAATTCCAGACGATTCCAGACATCGAGCAAGGACGCGACCAAGTGCGCCATCATCGCATCCGTGTGTAAGGGCGACGGCGTGATACGCAGCCGTTCCGTCCCCTTCGGCACGGTCGGGTAATTGATCGGCTGGATATAGACGCCGTGTTCCTCGAGCAGGATGTCGCTTGCCTGCTTGCAAAGCCGTGCGTTGCCGACGATCAGCGGGACGATGTGGCTTTCGGACGGCATGACGGGAAGGCCTGCTTCCGCGAGTAACCGTTTGCAGGTCGCGGCACGCTCTTGATGCTGCCTGCGCTCCGAATCGCTCACCTTGAGGTGGCGCACGCTTGCCAAGGCGCCGGCGGCGACCACCGGCGGCAGCGCCGTCGTAAAGATGAAGCCGGGCGCGAAACTGCGAACCGCATCGACGAGCGGGGCGGAACCCGCAATGTAACCGCCCATTACGCCGAAGGCCTTCGCCAGGGTCCCTTCGACGATCGTGATCCGGTCCATGACGCCTTCGCGCTCCGCGATGCCGCCACCGCGTGGCCCGTACATGCCGACGGCGTGGACCTCGTCGAGATAGGTCATCGCGCCGTAGGTTTCGGCAAGGTCACAGATTGCCCTGACCGGTGCCACGTCTGCGTCCATCGAATAGATCGATTCAAAGGCGATCAGCTTCGGCCTGGCCGGCTCCATCTCGCGCAGGAGTTCCTCGAGATGGGCCACGTCGTTATGGCGGAAAATCTTCCGGGGCGCGCCACTGTGGCGAATGCCCTGAATCATGGAGGCATGGTTGAGATCATCGGAGAAGATGATGCAGTCGGGAAGCAGCCTGGCGATCGTGCTGAGCGCCGCCTCGTTCGAGATGTAGCCGGAGGTGAAGAGAAGGGCGGCTTCCTTTCCGTGGAGGTCGGCCAGCTCGTGCTCAAGCAGCACGTGGTGGTGGAGGGTGCCCGAGATATTTCGCGTGCCCCCGGCGCCGGCGCCATGGGTCGCCAGGGCTTCGGCCATCGCCTCGCGCACCTGGGAGTGTTGGCCCATGCCGAGATAGTCGTTGCTGCACCAGACGGTGACCTCCTTCATCTTGCCGCCCTCGAGATGCTTGAAAGCCCGCGGAAAGGAGCCCTGCGTCCGCTCGAGGTCGGCGAAGACGCGATAGCGGCCTTCCGCCTTCAGGCCGGCGATGGCTTCCGCAAAATAGCGATTGTAGTCCATAGGACATTTTTCCCGGATTCACGCGCTCTTTCGGCGCATTTGGTTAACTATTCTAGCACGAAGCCCTCGCTCGGTTGCAAACCCCTACCCCTCAGAGCGCCTCGGCTTTCACATGGTTTCAGATCACCGTTAACAAAGGATTGAATTCTCTCCGAAGATCCTTCCCGCGCACGGCCGAGGGGGGTGGGGTCGACCCCATCCGGAGAGCCGGCGAAGGAGTCGTTCCGGCGGGGCCAAGCGGGGAAGGCGGCCGCAACTATCTCTATTTTCCAAGCTTCTTCAAACAGTTGGCCAGATACCCCCGGCAAGTAATGATTATTTTCTTATTTTGTAAGATGTGGCAGCTTAGTGGGTTGAAGCGTATAGATATTGTATACGTTTCGATCCAATCGTTGGATATCTAGCCATTGGATTAAGTTGCATCGTTGAGGGGGTATAACTAATGGATGCACTTCGAAGTGTGACAAAATGGGTCGGCCAGATCACCGAGGTCGGGCTTGGCCTAATCGCTCTTGGGATCGTCATTCAGATCCTATTTGGAGAGAATGCGACCTTCCTTACCGGCGATATTGTCGGCAACCTGATCACCCTGATCCGTGCATTGGGGGATAATGGTCTCGTTGGATTGATCGCCTTGGGGATCATTCTTTATCTCTATAACAAGTCCCGCGACTAGGACTCGTGCCTTTTTATCGGCGATTGGCGGCAGCCGGGAAACCGGCTGCCGCCTTTCGTCTCAAGTTATCCCCATCTTTTCCCCAGGAAAAAGCGGGATATCCCCAATTTTTTCCCCAAGAAATTGCGCCTTCCGCCCAAAACGGCCTTCATTTCTAACTACTAAGATGGAATGAATACGAAGACGGAAGGCGAGCCTTGGAATGGACGACAAAATCGACTTCGAACGTGCCATCGACGATCCTGCCTATCGGCGGGCGGTGATCGCGCATCTGAAGCAGGGGCCGGACCGGGATGGCGAGGCGCCATCCGCGACGGAGCGGCCGGAAGCGACGAAGGGCAGTTCTTCCTGATATTCTTCGTTTCGATCGGGTCCGTTTAGGAGTCGGCCGGCATGGCGCTCGTGCACACTCCTGTCTGCGCGTTCGGTTGGAAGGCGGTCGATTTCCGCCTTCCAGACCTCGACGGCACGATCACCAGCCTGGCGGATATCCGTGGGCCGAAGGCGACCCTTGTGATGTTTATCTGCAACCACTGCCCCTATGTGCAGGCGGCCATATCGCGCATCGTTCGTGACGCACGCGAGCTTGAGAACCACGGGGTCGGCTCCGTCGCCATCATGCCGAACGATGCGATCGCCTATCCGGAGGACTCGTTTGAGAACATGCAGGCTTTCGCGAAGGCCCATGCCTTCCCCTTTCCTTATCTGATCGACGAGACGCAAGCCACGGCGCGCGCCTACGACGCCATCTGCACGCCGGACTTCTTTGGCTTCAATCAGGCGTTTGAGCTTCAGTACCGGGGGCGCATCGATGAGGGCGGTCGCGAAGAGGTGCCAGGGGCGCGACGCGAGCTCTTCGAAGCGATAATCGCCATCGCCAAGACCGGGGAGGGGCCTTCCATGCAGGTCGCCAGCATGGGCTGTTCGATCAAATGGCGAAGGCAAGCGTAAGCCCCAGCCGCACCCCCGATCCAGCCCGATGGGCCCGGAATCCTGCGCCTTTCATGGGTTTGCCTTCGCTCCTGCCGGGGTTTATCTTAGCCCGCCGGTTGCGGGACAGAGGTAGTTCGTGAACGACAACGTTTTCCGAGAAATCGACGAGGAGTTACGACGCGATCGACTTCTCGCCTTGTGGCGGAAGTATGGCCGCTTCGCAATTGGTGGTGCACTCGCGGTGGTGATCATCGTTGCCGCGAAGGGGGGCTGGGAGGAATACAGCCGACAACAGACCCTGGCGACCGGGGTCCAGTACCACACCGCGACCGAACTTTTAGGGCAGGGAAACGAGGATACCGCGCGGGCAGCGTTTGCCATGATCGCGAAGGAAGGGAGCGAGGGCTATGCCTCGCTCGCCCGCTTCCACGAAGCGGCTCTCGTGTCTGCGAAGGGCGATACGGAGGGCGCCATTCAGATCTACCGCGAAATTACAGAGGACGGCGGCGCGCCGGTGACGCTTCGCAACCTCGCTCGTATTTTGGGCGCGTATCGGCGGATCGACCGGGAGGATCCGGACACGCTGCTTTCCGAGCTCGAGCCATTGACGGCAGCGGGAAGCCCCTGGCGGCATTCGGCCCTTGAGATCACCGCCCTGGTCGCGATTCGATCCGGCGAACGGGCCAAGGCACGGGAGATTTATACAGGACTCGCAGCGGATCCGGACGCGCCGGAGATGTTGCGGCAACGTGCCGAGGAAATGTCGACCGCCCTTGGTGAGGAATCGTGAGGCAGGGCATGCGTAAATTCCCTTTTTTCCTGATGGCCGCGATCGGGCTTGCCGGGTGCGAAGGTCTGTTCAAAGTGGAAGAGGTAAAGATTCCCGGCGAACGCATTCCGATCATGCTGCTTGATCAGAAATTGAAGCCGGATGTTGAGGAAACCGTCATTCGGCTGCCGCGGCCACAGATGAACCCCGCCTGGCCGCAAGCGGGTGGCTATCCGAATCACGCCATGCACCACTTGGTGATCGGCGAGGCGCCAGAAGAAATCTGGTCCTCGGATATTGGCAGCGGATCGGATAGCAAGAGCCGACTAATTTCGCAGCCGGTCGTCGTCGGCGCGCGCGTGTATGTCGCAGATGTGGATGGGCGAATCTCCGCCTACGATACCGAAAACGGCGATCGGTCGTGGCGCACGGATCTGACGCCGGAAGACGAGGACGACGTCACCTTCAGTGGCGGGGTCGCCTATGCCTATGGCCATCTTTTCGTCAGCACCGGCTTCGCGCAGGTCGTCGCGCTGAACGCGGAGACCGGAGAGCCGGTTTGGCGCCGCGCACTCCCTTCGCCGATGCGCGCGGCCCCCACCGTGAGCGATGGACGGCTTTTTGTGACGACGATCGACAACCAGCTTTTCGTCCTTGATGCGCGGAACGGCGATACGCTGTGGACCCACAAAGGCTTTGAAGAAAGCGCCGGCATCCTCGGTGGGGCAAGCCCGGCCGTGGATGGCGACATCGTCATCGTTCCCTATACGTCCGGAGAGATCTACGCCATTCTCGCCAACAACGGGCGAATCATGTGGTCCTATTCGCTTGCGTCTCCGCGGCGCAGCGACACGATTTCCTCGATCGCGGATATCCGTGGAAACCCCGTCATCGATCGCGACCTCGTCGTCGCCGTGAGCCACAGCGGCCGCATCGTCGCGCTGGATATGAAGGCGGGGACGCGTGTATGGGAGAAAGAAATCGGTGGCATTCAAACGCCATGGGTTGCCGGGAACTACCTCTACCTCCTGACGACGAACAGCGAAATCGTTTGCCTGTCCCGGGAGAAGGGGGAGGTTATCTGGGTTCTGGAGCTGCCCAAATATCTCGATCCGGAAGAGAAAAAAGAGCCCATCGTTTGGAATGGGCCGGTGCTGGCGAGCAACCGTCTGCTGATCGCCGGCTCGCACGGCGTCGTGCTGGCCGTCTCCCCGTATGAGGGGCAGGTCATGGGCCGGATGACGTTTGACGATGGCATGACGGTTACGCCGGTCGTCGCACAGGGCGTGATCTATTTTCTGACGACCGACGCCGATCTCGTCGCACTCCGCTAGGTTTTTGGAAAAGGCCATGATGAAGACGGTCGCCATCGTTGGCCGGCCAAACGTCGGCAAATCGACGCTGTTCAACCGCTTGATCCAGGAGCGCGCGGCACTGACCCATGACACACCGGGAGTTACGCGCGACTGGCACGAGGGCAAGGCAGCGCTCGGCGGCCTCGTCTTTCGCGTGATCGATACGGCGGGCTTCGAGGAAGAGGCGCGCGAAACGCTGGAAACGAAGATGCGCGCCCAAACGGAGCGCGTGCTTGCGCAGGCGGACATCGCCCTTTTCTTGATGGACGTGCGAGCGGGGATCACGGCGCTCGACGAACAATTCGCAAAGTGGCTTCGCAAGCAGAACACGCCGGTCCTGCTGGTCGCCAACAAATGCGAAATTGGGTCCGGTGAAGAAGGCTACTACGCCGCCTTCGGGCTCGGTTTCGGCGAGCCGGTCGCGATTTCCGCCGAACACAACGAAGGCATGGCTGAACTTTACGATCACCTCGCCCCCTTTCTGGAGCAAGAAGAAGCGGAAACGCCGGCTTTGGAGGGCGGACCGCAAGATGGCCTTGCGCTGGCGATCGTCGGGCGCCCAAACGTCGGCAAGTCGACCCTTGCCAATCGCCTGATCGGCGAGGAGCGCTTGTTGACCGGGCCGGAGGCCGGCATTACGCGCGATGCGATTGCCGTCAGCTGGGAATATGCGGGAAGAACGTTCTTCCTGGTCGATACGGCCGGCTTTCGCCGTCGGACGCGAATCGAGGAGAAGCTCGAGCAGCTTTCCATCGAGGCGACAGGTAAGGCGATCCGCCGCACCCAGGTCGTCCTGCTTGTCCTCGATGCCGAAAAGATGCTTGAAAAGCAGGATCTTACCATTGCCAACCAGGCGATCGAGGAAGGCCGCGCGCTGGTCATCGCGGCCAATAAATGGGACCGCGTCAAGGCGCCCGACGCCGCCCTTGCCAGGCTCAACGAACGACTGGAACGCTCGCTCCCCCAGGTTCGCGGGCTTGTCTGCGTCCCCCTTTCCGCCAAGACCGGAGAGAATGTCGAACACCTCATGCCGGCGGTCTTGGAGGCCTATGAAACGTGGAACCGGCGCCTGCCGACGGCCAAGCTGAACCGGTGGCTGGCTGACGTCGTCGATCGCCACCCGCCGCCCGCCGTAAGGGGAAAACCGCTTAAGCTGCGTTACCTCACCCAAGTCAAGGCGCGTCCGCCGACCTTTGCCTTGTTCGTCTCGCGGCCCGATAAATTGCCGGACAGCTACGTTCGCTATCTTGTGAATAGTCTCCGGGAAACCTTCGCGCTTCAGGGAACGCCGATCCGCTTTCGCTTGCGCAAGGGAGAAAACCCTTACGTCTAGGCGTGGACGATCTTGCCGTGGGAACGCACGCGGCTTACGGCCAGCCGGACAAACGCCTCCGTCACGGATTCTGGCGGTGGCAAGCCGGCCGGGTCCTCGCCCGGAAAGGCCTGGGCCCGCATGGCCGTTCGCACGACGCCTGGATCGATGAGATTGACCTTGAGCTTTGTCTTCGTCACTTCGGCGGCGTAGGTCTCAACCATCCTATTCAAGGCCGCCTTGCTGGCCGCGTAGGCGCCGTAATAGGGGATGGCCCGGCTTCCGACGCCAGATGTCACGAAGATCGCGCGCCCCGAATCGGAGGCACGAAGTATTGGGTCGAAGGCGCGGATGAGGTGCCAATTTGCGGTGACGTTGACGGCGAAGGTCCGTTCCCAGGTTTCCGGATCGGTGTGCCCGATCGGCGAAAGGGTGCCGAGGATCGCCGCGTTTCCAACCAGAACGTCGAGCCGGCCGAAGCGCTCGGCGATCGCCGCGCCCATCTGGTCGATCGCCGCAAACTCGGTGAGGTCAAGGGGCACGAGCGTTGCCGTGCCGCCGTCCGCCTGAACGGAATCGTCGATCGCTTCAAGGTCGCTGGTCGTGCGTGCCACCAGGATGACATGGGCGCCCTCGCGCGCAAAGTGCTTGGCGACGGCTGCCCCGATCCCGCGCGAGGCACCTGTAATCAGTGCAATGCGCCCCTCAAGGCGCGGTCGGGAGGGTGCAGTCACGCAATCAGCCGAGTTCGGCAAGCAACGAAAGTTGGGCGGTCGATTCTCCGCCCTCCTGATCGGCGAGCCGGATCGGGTAATCGCCGGTGAAGCAAGCGTCGCAATATTGCGGCTTCTCCATGTCCCGGCCCACCTCACCCATGGCCCGGTAGAGGCCATCGATCGAGATGTAGGCAAGGCTGTCCACCTTGATCAGGGCCGCCATCGCTTTGAGATCGTGTTGCGCGGCCAGGAGTTCTTCGCGCTCCGGCGTGTCGACTCCATAGAAACAGGAATGTGCCGTCGGCGGGCTGGCGATTCGCAAATGCACCTCGCTGGCGCCCGCCTGGCGAACCATTTCGACGATCTTCGTCGAGGTGGTGCCGCGCACGATGCTGTCGTCGATGAGCACGACGCGCTTGCCGTCGATCAAACGGGCGTTCGCGTTGTGCTTCAGCTTGATGCCAAGGTGCCGGATTTGATCCTTCGGCTCGATAAAGGTTCGCCCGACGTAGTGATTTCGGGTGATTCCGAACTCGAAGGGGAGGCCGGCCTCGACCGCATACCCGATGGCCGCCGGCACGCCCGAATCGGGAACCGGGATGACGACGTCGGCATTAACAGGGCATTCGCGGGCAAGCTCGGCGCCGATGCGTTTTCGGGTCTCGTAAACGTCCGTGCCTTCGACGACGCTGTCGGGCCTGGCAAAGTAGATGTATTCGAAGATGCAGAAGCGTTGCGGCAGTTTGAGGAATGGCCGGATGCTGTGTAGGCCGGAATCGTTGATGACGACGATTTCTCCGGCTTCCACGTTGCGGACGAATTCGGCGCCAATGATATCCAAGGCACAGCTTTCGGAAGCAAGGATATGGCTGCCGTCCAACTTGCCGATGACAAGCGGGCGAACGCCGCGCGGGTCCCGCACGCCGATCAGGGATTCGTTCGTAAGCGCGATCAGGGAATAGGCACCCTCCACCTGCTTCAGGGCATCGATCAGCCGGTCGATGACGGTGGAATAGAGAGAAGTCGCAACCAGATGGACGATGACTTCCGTGTCCGTCGTCGACTGGAAAAGGCACCCGCGGTGCACGAGTTGACGGCGCAGCGCGCGCGCATTGGTCAGGTTTCCGTTGTGGCCGATGGCGAACCCGCCCGATTCAAAATCGGCAAACAGCGGCTGGACGTTGCGGAGCACCGTCTCGCCGGTCGTCGAATAGCGGTTGTGGCCAATCGCGGCGAAGCCCTTGAGGCCGTCGATGACCTTGCTGTCTCCGAAATTGTCGCTGACGAGCCCAAGGGCGCGGTGATTGTGAAACTGCTTACCGTCGAAGCTAACGATTCCGGCCGCTTCCTGGCCACGATGCTGGAGCGCATGCAGCCCCAGCGCCGTATGGGCGGCCGCATCGCCGTGGCCGTAGATGCCAAAGACCCCGCACTCTTCGTGGAGGTGATCGTCTTCGAAAGGGTTCGTCCCACGCATTTTGTCAATCCACCGGGGACTACTGATGGCTGTCGATCAGCCGTTCCATCGCGCCGCGTTCCTTTTTGTTATAGCCGGATTTCCCTTCTGTATCAGCCGATTTCGGGTCCGAGCCCGTGAAGATGTCGAGAATCGGCGCCAACGAGATCGCATCGAGCGCGCGGTCTTTTGCCCTCAGCACCGCCTCCGTCCCCTCCTTTTCTTCCGAATCCGGGACGAAGTCGCTAAGGAAGCTGGCACCGAGGCCCACGAAGGGTAGAAGCATGGAGTGCTCGAACCAGTCGGGATGGTCCTCGGAAGGCACCATCCAGGCGAACATGAGATAGATCAGCGAAACGATGACGCCGCCCCGCACCAGACCGAAGAAGAGGCCGAGCCCACGGTCGAGCGGTTTCAGCTTGCTCTCCTTCACGCGTCCCGCAATGGCGCGCGCGATGAACGAGAGAAGAAGTAGTGAGACAATGAAAAGCACGAGGGCGAGCACGATGTCGGTCAGGATGGGGATGGCAAGGATCTCGTAGGCGAAAGGCCGGGCTGCGCTGAACCCGTAGATCGTAATGAGCGCGGCGCCGACCCAGGCGACGAGGGAAAGCAGCTCGTGCACGAGGCCGCGGCCCCAGGCGAAGAGGGCAGACAGCAAGAGCGTGCCAAGAATGACAAAATCGATCGTTGTGAAGGGCAGGTCGTCCATCGTCCTTTCTCTTCTTACGAATGCAGTTTCTCTCGCTTGGCGGGGTGCCTCCGTTTGCGGTGAAGGGCCACCGGAAGCTTGGCCAGGTGGCGGATTTCCCTCTGGGTAAGCGGCGATTTGCCGGTTCCTTTCGTCGGTTTTCGGGCCGGCGGCACGAAGGCTTCAACGAAGCCGAGCTTCGCTGCTTCCTTCAAGCGGGCGTCCCGCTGGCTCACCGCCCTGACCTCGCCGGAGAGCCCGATCTCGCCGAAGACGACTGCGCTTTGCGGGAAAGGTTCATCCCGAAAGGCAGACACCAAGGCCGCCGCCACGGCAAGGTCGGCGGCCGGCTCCGTGATGCGCAAGCCGCCGGCGACGTTCAGATAGACGTCCTGTCCACCGAGCGCGAGCCCGCAGCGCGTCTCCAGGACGGCAAGGACCATCGCCAGCCGTCCCCCGTCCCAGCCGATGACGGCGCGCCTGGGCGTGCCGAAGGAGGAAGGGGCGACGAGCGCCTGGATCTCGACCAGCATGGGGCGCGTTCCCTCCATGCCGGCGAAGACGACGGCACCGCTCACCCCTTCGGGGCGTTCGGAAAGGAACAGCGCGGAAGGGTTCGGCACTTCGAGCAGGCCACGATCCGTCATCTCGAAGACGCCGATCTCGTCCGTCGGGCCGAACCGGTTCTTCACGGAACGCAGGATGCGGAACTGATGGCCGCGCTCGCCCTCGAAGTAAAGGACGGTATCGACCATGTGCTCAAGCACGCGGGGGCCGGCGATCATGCCCTCTTTCGTGACGTGGCCGACGAGGACGACGGTCATCTGTCGGCGTTTGGCGAGCCGGATGAGTTCCTGGGCGCAAGCGCGCACCTGGGTCACCGTGCCCGGGGCCGAATCGAGGGTGTCCGCGTACATCGTTTGAATCGAATCGACGACGACCAGGTTCGGCCCATTGGCCACGTCGAGACTGGTCAGGATGTCGCGAAGGTTCGTCGCCGTCGCCAGGCCGACCTTGGCGCCGGCCAAGCCCAGCCGTTCCGCCCGAAGCCGCACCTGGTCGATCGCCTCTTCGCCGGAAATGTATACGGCGCGCGCCTGGCTCGCGACGGCGGCGGCCACCTGAAGGAGGAGGGTGGATTTTCCGATCCCCGGATCGCCGCCGACCAGGATGGCGGACCCCGGCACCATGCCGCCGCCAGACACGCGATCGAATTCATCGAGGCCCGCCTTCAGGCGCGGAAGCGGCGGCTCACTGCCTTCGAGGCCGACGAAGTCGACCCGGGCAGCGCCGCGCCGCGCCCCCCCTTTGCCCAAGCCGCCAGGCACCGTGGGCGAACGCGCCTCCTCGAGGATCGAATTCCACGCGCCGCAGGCGTCACAGCGCCCACTCCATTTCGGGTGGCTGGCGCCACAGTTTTGACAGACGTAATGGGCCGTGTTTCGGGCCAATGCTCCCGCCTTCGGTTGCGGGTGGAGATTTAAGTCTTAAGGATGCCGAACCTGCATCTTGATGGGACCTTCGGCCTTTCCATGGATGAACTGGTCGACGTAAGGGTTGTCCACCGTGTCGATGTCGGCGACGGGGCCGTCCCATATGATCTTGCCTTCGTACAGCATCGCCATCCGGTCGGCGATTCGCCGGGCGCTCGCCATGTCGTGGGTGATGGAAAGCGCCGTCACCTGAAGTTCCTTCACGCTATGGACGATGAGGCGGTCGATGATGCTGCCCATGATCGGGTCGAGCCCGGTCGTCGGTTCGTCGAAGATGATGATTTTTGGAGAGGTAGCAATGGCGCGCGCCAGGCCCACCCGTTTCTTCATGCCGCCGGAAAGTTCGGCCGGGGCAAGTTCCGCTACCCGTTCGTCGAGCCCGACGGAGGCGAGTTTCTCGAGCGCCACCTTCTTCGCCTCCTTGCGCGCCATGCCATGGGCCTGGATCAGGCCGAAGGCGACATTCTCCCAGACCCGGAGGCTGTCGAAAAGGGCGCCGCCCTGGAACAGCATGCCGAATTGCCGGAGCATGACCTCGCGTTCGCTTTCCTTCATGCCGACGACCTCGACGCCGTCGACCTGGATGCTGCCTTGCTCCGGCGTCAAAAGACCGAGGATGCATTTGACAAGCACGGACTTCCCGATGCCGGAGCCGCCGAACACGACGATCGATTCGCCGACCCCGATATCGAGGTCCAATCCGCTCAAGACCCGGTTCGAGCCGAAGGCCATGTGAAGGTTGCGAATCCGGATTTTTGGCTGATCGTTTGTCATCAATTGAACATCAGCGCGGACAGGAAGTAATCGGAAACCAGGATCAGGATGGAGGCGGCAACGACCGCGTTCGTCGTCGCCCGGCCGACCCCTTCGGCGCCACCCCGCGAATAGAACCCCTGGTAGCAACCCATCAATGTCACGATGAAGCCGAAGACGGAGGACTTCACCATGCCGTCGATGACGTCGTCCACGACCAGGTAATCCCACACCTTCGAGATGAAGTTGGCCGGATTGAAGCCAAAGGTTTGAACGCTGATGACGAAGCCGCCGAAGATGCCGATGATATCGGCGACCAGGACGAGCAAGGGCAACGTCACGATGCCGGCCAGCAGGCGGGGGAAGACCAGGTATTTGAACGGGTCCGTCGCCAGCGTCACCAGCGCGTCGATCTGTTCGGTGACCCGCATCGTTCCGATCTCGGCCGCCATCGACGCCCCGATCCGCCCGGCCACCATGAGGCCGGCCAGCACGGGACCCAATTCCCGGGTAATCGAGAAGGCGATGATCTCAGGGATCTGGGATTCCGCCTCGAAGCGAGCGAGGCCGATGTTGCTTTGGAGCGCCAGCACCATGCCGGCGAAGATGGCGGTGAGGCCGACGATCGGTAGCGAGTAGTAGCCGATGTCGATCATCTGCTGGCCGATGGCGCGGAAATAGAAGGGTGGCTGCAAGGCACGCGAGAAGGCTTTTCCTACGAAAACGGCGAGCCGTCCGGTCGCCTCCAGGAAACCTAAGAAGGTGCGTCCAAGCAGCGCGAGGGCGTCGAATATTGCCATGGGCTTACGCGTTCTTCCCGATATAGCTGCGATGGATGCGATGCCCGAGACGGGTCAGGATTTCGTAACCGATCGTGCCGGCTTCGCTCGCAAGGGCGTCGATGGAATGGTGCGGGCCGATGAGTTCCACGAAGGTGCCGGGCGTAATTTGCTGCGGTGAAATTTCCGTGACGTCGATCGTGATCAGATCCATCGAAATACGTCCAATGACTGGCACCTGCCGGTCACCGACGAAACAGATGCCACGATTACCTAGAGTACGCAGATAACCGTCTGCATAACCCACGGCTACCGTGGCGATTCGGCCAACCCCGCTGGCGCGGTAGGTCGCACCATAGCCAACGGTCTGGGGGGTGTCAACGTCACGCACTTGTAGGATTCTACCTTGTAGGACAATGACTTGTGTCATTGGATTGGGACGATCGGTTTGCGGGTTTAGGCCATAGATTGCGGCCCCTGCGCGGGCGAAGTCGAAGTGGTATTCCGGCCCCAAAAAAATGCCGCTCGAATTCGCAAGGCTCCGACGCGTGGCCGGAAGGCGTCGGGTGAGCGCTTGAAAGAGGTCAAGCTGCTCGGCGTTTTTCGGATGCGACGGCGCATCGGCGCAGGCCAGGTGCGAAAAAACGTAGTGAAGCCGAATGCCGGAGAGACGTTCCGGTTCCAAGACCAGGCGCTCCACGTCCTTGGCCGACAGCCCAAGGCGGGCCATGCCGGTGTCGATCTGCAGCCCGGCCAGTGCCGGTGTGCCGAGCGCCGAGAAGCGCTCGACCTGGCCGAGGTCGTTCAAGCAGGGGATGAGCCGGTGTTCGACATAGGCGGTCTCCTCGCCTTTGAGGAGGCCGTTGAAGACCCCGATCTCGGCATCGGGAAGGTGTGCACGCAGGCTTACGCCTTCCTCCAGGGTGGCGACGAAGAAATGCCGGCAGCCAGGCGCGGCAAGCGCGTTTGCAATTGCCTCCACGCCTAAGCCATAGGCGTCCGCCTTTACGACGGCATGAAGTCCGGCCGGTCCGAGCCGTTTGGTAAGCAGCCGATAGTTTGTCGCGATGGCGTCGAGGTCGATCGTGAGGCGCGCGCCGGCGCGATCAGAAGGGGACATCCGAAGGCCGTTCGCCCGAATCCAGATTCGCGAACTTCGTGAAGCGTCCCTCAAATTGTAATCGAAGCTTACCCGTCGGGCCGTGGCGTTGCTTGGCGACCAGGATCTCCGCGACGTTGTGGACCGCATCCATTTTTTCCAGCCACTCGTCGTGCTTGTCCTTCATCGATTCCGGCGGCTGTTGGCGCTCAAGGTAATATTCCTCGCGGTAAATGAAGGCGACGACGTCCGCGTCCTGTTCGATGGCGCCTGATTCGCGAAGGTCCGACAATAGCGGCCGCTTGTCCTCGCGTTGCTCGACGGCGCGCGAGAGTTGGGAAAGAGCCAGCACCGGCACGCTCAGTTCCTTGGCGAGCGTCTTCAATCCGCGGGTGATTTCCGAAATTTCCATCACCCGGTTGTCGTAGCGCGAGTGCGAAGGGCTGAGAAGCTGAAGGTAGTCCACGATGATCAGCGAGAGTCCATGCTGGCGTTTCAGGCGCCTTGAGCGGGTGCGAAGGGCGCCGATGGTCAGCGCCGGCGTGTCATCGATGTAGAAGGGAACGCTGGCCAGATCCTGAGCGGCCAGGGCCACCTTCTCGAAATCCGTGTGGCTAAGCTCGCCGCGCCGTATCTTTTCGGAAGGCACCTGGGCCTCTTCCGCGAGGATCCGGGTGGCCAGTTGTTCGGACGACATTTCGAGGGAGAAAAAACCGACGACGGCACCGTCCAGCGGCAATTCGCGGGCGTCCTTGGCGCGCGCCTTGGCGGCATGGAAGCCGATATTCGTCGCTAGCGCCGTCTTGCCCATCGAGGGACGGCCGGCCAGCACGATCAGGTCGGAGGCGTGCAAGCCGCCAAGCAGTTTGTCGAGGTCGAGAAAGCCGGTGGCGACCCCGGTGAGCTTGCCTTCGCGTTTAAAGGCGGCCTCGGCGGCGTTGACGGCCTCGGTTAGCGGCCCCTTGAAGGCCACGAAGCCGCCTTCGACCTGTCCGGTCGTCGCCAGGTCGTAGAGCTGTTGCTCGACCTGTTCGATCTGGTCGACGGCGGTGACCTCGATTTCCGGGCGATGGGCCTCCTCGGCCATGTCCTCGCCCAAGGTGATCAACTGGCGCCGGAGGTAGAGATCATGGATCGTCCGGCCGTAGTCCTTGGCATTGAAGGTGGTGACGGCGGCGGCGGCGAGGCTCGCGAGGTAGGCGGTGCCGCCGATGTCGTCAAGCGCGTCGTCCTGCTCGAAATAGGCCTTCAGCGTCATCGGATCGGCCAACTGGCCGCGCTCGATCAGATGGGCGGTGGCGGCATAGATGCGACCGTGCACGGGATTGGCGAAATGTTCGACGAGAAGAAAATCGGAGACCTTCAAATAGGCCTGGTTCTCCATGAGCACGGCACCGAGCAGGGCCTGTTCAACCTCGAAATTGCGCGGCGGGGTGCGAAGCCTGCCTAGCTCGTTCTTGTCCCTTAAGGGGGTGACTTTCGAATCGGAACCGGAGGCCTCCATTCGCCCACCATAGCAAAGAGGGCGTGCACACAGATATATGAAATATTAGGCCCGGCCTGTGGAACAGAAGCGTAAGTGCCTGTGAACTTCGGGGGTAATTTCGGTCACGCGGCCGTCTTGCGGGACCTGAGTTGGGTGTGCTCCCAATCCGTCATGTAGTCGCGGGTAAGGGGCACGCTCTCCTGACGGCGGGCGAGCTGCATCTGGAAGACCATGTGACCCTGATGGCGAAGGGCGGCTTCCGAGCCGGCCAGGTAGAATTCCCACATCCGGCAGAAGCGTTCGTCATAGATGGCGGCGGCGCGTTCCCGGTTCGCCTGAAAGCGCTCGTACCAGCGTTTGAGGGTTTCGGCGTAGTGCAGGCGAAGGATTTCAATGTCCGTGATCCAAAGTCCGGTCTTCTCGACCTCGGCGATGACTTCGGAAAGCGCCGGGGTGTAACCGCCCGGGAAGATGTATTTGCGAATCCAAGGGTTTGTAGCGCTCGGTGGCTCCTTGCGGCCGATGGAATGGAGCAACGCCAGCCCGTCCTCGGTCAGCAAACGCTCAACCTTGCCGAAGAAATCGCGGTAATAGCGCGCGCCGACATGTTCGAACATGCCGACGGAAACGATGCGATCATAGGCACCTTCTTCTTCCCGGTAATCGCGGAGGCGAAAACGCACCCGGTCTTCGAGGCCCGCCTTCTTCGCCCGGTCGTTCGAAACCCGATACTGCTCCTTCGAGAGCGTGATCCCGGTTACGTCGGCGCCGCAGGTTTCGGCGAGGTAAAGCCCCAGGCCCCCCCCAACCGGAACCGATGTCCAACACCTTCATGCCCGGCTCGATCAGCAATTTCGCGGCGAGATGATGCTTCTTATTCTCCTGGGCGTGATCCAGGCTCTCGTCTTGGCTGGTAAAATAGGCGCAGGAATATTGCCGGTCCTCATCCAGGAAGAGATCGTAGAGCGCGCCCGAAAGATCGTAGTGATGGGCAGCGTGCCGGCGCGCATGAGAAACGGGGTTGTATTGCTGGAAAGTCCGGGACGCCTGGCGGAGCGATTGATAGAGCCGATCGAGAAGGCGCGGCGACACGCGTTCGAGGTTAAGCGCGTAGAGGTCGATCAGATCCCGGATCGTTCCGTCTTCGATCGTGAGCGTCCCGTCCATATAGGCTTCGCCCGTGTAAAGGCCGGGGTTCAGGAAGGTCTTGTATGCGGTGGCGTGGTCGTGCAGCCGGATCGTCACTTCCGGACCCGGGGTTCCGCGGAATTCCTGGACTTTGCCGGTGACGCCGATGACCCGTAGCGCGCCCACCCGGATCAACGGGTGCAGTAGAAAACGAAGCGGCATGGTGAAGTCCCGCCCTGACCGTTCCTGCCGATTGCTTCCCTGGTTATCTCGTGCGCCCCGGTTTCGAAGGCAAGGGAATACCCGAATATTCTGGGGAAAAAAGCCCCTATTTTGTAAAGGATATTGTGGAGGCGGCCGGCGTACCCGGCCGTGAAAGGGATGGATAAGGTCAGGATTCTTGCGGTTTTTCCTCGTCCGCGCCCTCGGCGGGGATGGTCCCGGCTTCCGCCGTTTCGGCTTCGGCGGACAATTCTTCCAGGACGCTTTCCTCGAAGACCTCCTCGGCCTTCTGGGCCGGGGTTTCCTCCTTCTCGGCCGGGCCCGGTTCCGTTTTCTTGCCCGCCGTTCGAAGCTTGGCTTCCTCTGCCGATCTGGAAACGTTCACCGCGACCTCCACGATCACTTCCGGATGCAGAGCAATGCGGGCCGTGTGAACGCCAAGCGTCTTGAGCGGGTGGTCGAGCAATACCTGCTTTCGATCGAGGGTGAAGTCGGCTTCCGCGATGGCCGCGAGGATGTCGCGCGCGTTCACCGAACCATAGAGTTGTTCGGATTCGCTTGCCTGGCGAAGCAAGACGACGCCAAGCCCGTCCATCTTCTTGGCGACGGCCTCGGCCTCTTCCCGCTGTTCGAGGTTTTCCGCCTCAAGCCGTTTCTTCTGGGATTCGAATTGGACAAGGTTTTCCTTCGTCGCGCGCAGCGCCTTTTTTTGCGGCAGAAGGAAATTCCTGGCATAGCCAGGCTTCACCTCCACCACGTCGCCCATTTGCCCGAGTTTCTCGATCCGCTCCAACAGGATCACTTGCATGGCTATTTCTCCAGACGGTTGGCCGAGCTTGGCAGACGGCGGCGGATGCCGATGACCTGTTCGGCGAATCCGAACCCGATCACCGCCATCGCGGCGAAACCACCGAACAGTATAAGCAACGTATAGAACGGGATCAGCACCCAACGTGGCTGGGCGGATGTTTTTGCAAGCGCGTGAATGACCGCAAGCCCCAGCAGGAAGAACGGGATGCAAAGGATAAGAACGAGGTTGCGGCTGAAGAATTCCAGCGTTCCCGGCCCGCCCACGAAGAGCATGAGGGCGGTGAGCGCAATCGCATAGGTCATCCAGTCCGGGAGTTCCATCTTCGAGAAATCCGGCGATGGCCGAACGTTCCGATTGAACCGCGCCATAAGGCCTTGGGCCAGCGCCCCGTTTACGATGACCATGAAGAACCACCACCCAATCACGAGGGCCGGGAAGAAGGACGTGATCGCTTCCACGACCGTCGTCGTTTCGGTGCCCGTGTTGCCGAGGAAGACGGTCAGGATTTCCGAAAGAAAGTCGCGGATGGTCGCTTCAACGCCCTGCTCGTCTCTGGCGAGCAGAAGGAAGAGGGCGACAAATATCACGACGGCGGTGGCCGCGACCCAGCTAACGAGGTGCCCGATGGGATACCATTCCTCCTTGCCCTCGGTGTCGGTCCGGCTCTGCAAGGCTTGGCGGACCAACAAGACGACGGGCGCTGCGTTCAGCAACAGGAAGGCGACGCCGTAATAGACGCCTCCCATCAACAGGCAGAAGACGACGCCCACGATGGCCGCGATCTTGATCGCCGGATAGCCGATCCCGAGGCCGGCGAGAAAAAGTGGGGCGTGCGTGAAAAAACTGAGGAAAAGGGTCTCTTGCCGGCCCGTCAGGACGGAGACGTAAAACAGGGCGGCAAGGATGCCGGCGCCGATGGCAAGGGGGATGTGTTTCGACATCGTTCTCAAAGGCAGGCGGTGGCGCCCTATTTGATCAGGAACGGCAGAAGCGCGATGTTGCGCGCGCGTTTGATCGCCCGGGCGAGCTCGCGCTGTTTCTTCGTGGAGACGCTGGTGATCCGGCTTGGCACAATCTTCCCGCGTTCGGAGATGAAGCGCTGCAAGAGCCGCGTGTCCTTGTAGTCGATCTTCAGGGCATCCGGCCCGGAAAACGGACAGCTCTTCCTGCGGCGAAAGAATGGCCGACGTGTTTCTCCGGAATTCGGTGGGGGCGCCATCTTCTATGCTTCCTTCTCTTCTTTCTTCTCTCCGGGGGCCTCTTCCTTTAATTCCGGCGTGTCCGGCGCGGCTTTGCCCGCTTCCGGTGCTTGATCCGTGGGGGCTACTTGCGGCTTTACGCCGCGATCGTAACGTCCGCGCTCTTTTGGAGGCTCGTCCCGGTTGGCGCGGGCCCGCATCAGCACGGACGGCGCTTCCTCCAGTTCCTCGACGCGGATCGTCATGTAATGGAGGATGTCCTCGTTCAGGCGCTCGTTTCGCTCAAGCTCCTGAAGGGCATTCGGCGGTGCGTCCAGATTAAAAAGAACGTAATGGCCCTTGCGGTTCTTCTTGATCCGATAGGCAAGTGTTCGAAGGCCCCAATATTCCGTCTTCTCGACCTTGCCGCCCTGTTCCTTCACGAGGGCGAAAAATGTGCTTGTCAGGCTATCGACCTGCGCCGAGGAGATGTCCTGGCGCGCAATGAAGACGTGCTCATAGAGAGGCATGGGACGCTTAAGAACCCCTTCTGGCTATTCACGGTCCGGCGCCATGCCCTGATCAAACCTTAGCTAGCCGCCCGAACCTAGCCGACATTACCACCGGCAAGGAGTAAGAATGCGCCGCACTATACACGAACCGCCTAGGTCCGCAAGGTCGCTTGACAGGGCAGGGAGAGGCGCTATCACTGGCCGTTCGTTTGCCGAAAAGGAGTTTGGCGTTTGCCGAAAAGGAGTTTGGTGAAGGTGGCAAGGGCGTTTGTCTTTCCGGGTCAGGGGTCTCAGGCCGTCGGAATGGGAAAGGAGCTGGCGGATGCCTTTGCCTCTGCGCGTGAAGTGTTTGAAGCGGTGGACGACGCCCTTGGCCAGAATTTAAGCCGGCTCATGTTCGAAGGCCCGGAAGCCGAGCTCACCTTGACCGAAAACGCGCAGCCGGCGCTGATGGCGGTGAGCCTTGCCGCCATGAGCACGCTGGAAAAAGAGGGAGGGATCGTCCTCGGTGAGACGGCGGTCTGCGTGGCCGGGCACTCGCTAGGGGAATACTCCGCGTTGGCGGCGGCCGGCGCGCTCGAGCTTGGGGTGACGGCGCGTCTCTTGAAGACGCGTGGCGAAGCGATGCAGAAGGCCGTTCCCGTCGGCGAAGGGGCGATGGCCGCCCTGCTTGGCCTCGATCTCGAGGCGGCAACCGGGATCGCGGAAGAAGCGGCCAGGCAAACCGGCGGCGTGTGTGCGGCGGCAAACGACAACGCGCCCGGTCAGGCCGTCGTCAGCGGCAGCAAGGATGCGATCGAATGCGCCATCGTGCTTGCTACCGAGCGCGGCGCGAAGAAAAGCGTGCGTCTTCCGGTGAGCGCGCCGTTTCATTGTCCGTTGATGCAGCCCGCCGCCGATCGGATGCGAGAAGCGCTCGCCGACATTTCCATTGCGCCGCCGGTCGTGCCGTTGATTGCGAACGTAACGGCGAAGGCCGTGAGCGATCCGGAAACGATCCGCGGCCTGCTGGTGGATCAGGTGACGGGCATGGTTCGCTGGCGGGAATCCGTTCTTGGCATGAAGGCGCTCAGCGTCACCGGCCTGGTCGAGGTCGGAGCCGGTAAAATACTCAGTGGCCTTGCCCGGCGGATCGATCGCGAGCTTACAGCCGTGACGGTCGGTACGCCGGCGGATGTCGAAGCCTTTTTGGCGAGTTTAAGTTAAAGGAGATGGCGATGTTCGATCTCACCGGAAAAAACGCACTCGTGACGGGGGCTTCGGGTGGGATCGGCGGCGCCGTTGCCCGGGCGCTGGCCCGCGCGGGTGCCGCCGTTGCCCTTTCGGGGACGCGGGCCGAGGCGTTGGAAACGCTTGCCGAGGAGCTTGGCGATGGCGCTTATGCCATCACAGCCGAGCTCGCGGATCCGGATGGGCCGGACATCCTTGCGAAGGCGGCCATGGAGCGGCTGGGCCGGATCGATATCCTCGTCAACAATGCGGGGTTTGCGCGAGACAGCCTTGTCATACGCATGAAGGACGAGGATTGGCAAAAGGTGCTCGATGTGAATCTGACGGCGGCCTTCCGACTCAGCCGGGCCTGCCTTAGGGGGATGATGAAGGAGCGCTATGGGCGAATCGTCAACATCACCTCAATCGTTGGCGTCACCGGCAATCCCGGCCAGGCAAACTATGCCGCTTCGAAGGCCGGCATGATCGGCATGTCGAAGTCGCTGGCGGCGGAGGTTGCCTCGCGCGGCATCACGGTCAATTGCGTAGCCCCGGGCTTTATCGTGACCGCCATGACGGACGCGCTTTCGGAAGCGCAGAAGGAACAACTGCTTGGGCAGATCCCGAACGGCCGCCTTGGAAGTCCGGAAGATGTCGCCGGCGGCGTCGTATTTCTGGCCAGCGATGAGGCCGGCTACATCACCGGGCAGACCTTGCACATCAATGGCGGGATGGCCATGATATAGCCGGTTTAGGCCGCTTGGCTGGCGCTGGCAAAGGGTAGAAAAGTATGTTACGAACGACGCAACCCTAGGCGTTAAGCCAATTCGGCGGGGAAGCACTGTCGGATCTTCGAACATCCGAAACTGAATGAACATTCCGAAGGAAAAGTCGAAATGAGTGACGTCGTGGAACGCGTGAAGAAAATCGTCGTTGAACATCTTGGTGTCGATGAAGGAAAGGCCGTCGGCAACGCGAGTTTCATTGACGATCTTGGTGCGGACAGCCTCGATACGGTTGAACTGGTCATGGCGTTCGAAGAGGAATTTGGCGTCGAGATTCCGGATGACGTGGCCGAGAAGATTGTCACCATCAAGGATGCGATCGACTTTATCGAAAATTCGGAATCATAAAAGTTTCGGATTCCGACGGGTGGTTGAAGCGTCACGTCGCCTGCTGCGATCGTCGGAACGGAAGAATCACTCAGCATGAGACGGGTTGTCGTTACCGGAATAGGGTTGGTCACCCCGCTTGGATGTGGGGTGGATACAACATGGCGGCGCCTGATCAAGCATGAATCCGGCATACGTAAAATCGATACGTTTGACGTTTCGGATCTTTCCTCGAAGATCGCGGGCCTGATCCCGCATGGAGAGGGACCGGGTAAATTCAATGCCGACGATTGGCTTGCGCCGAAAAAGCAACGCAAGGTCGACGATTTCATTCTCTATGGGATTGCCGCCGCGGCCCAAGCGGTCGAGGACGCCGGTTGGCAGCTGGAAGGCGAAGAGGAGCGCGCGCGCACCGGCGTCTTGATCGGGTCCGGCATCGGCGGGCTTCAATCCATCTATAACACCTCCATCGTCCTTCACGAGAAAGGCGCGCGGCGCGTCAGCCCTTTCTTTATTCCGGCGTCGCTGATCAACCTTGTTTCCGGCCATGTTTCGATCCGTTACGGCTTTACCGGACCGAACCACGCCGTCGTCACCGCGTGCTCAACGGGGGCGCATGCGATCGGGGACGCGGCACGCATGATCGAGCGGGAAGATGCGGACGTCATGGTCGCCGGTGGCACCGAAGCGGCCGTCTGCCGGATTGGGGTGGCGGGTTTCGCAGCGGCACGCGCCCTTTCCACCCATTTCAACGACACGCCGGAGAGGGCATCCCGCCCCTGGGACCGGGATCGGGACGGCTTCGTCATCGGAGAGGGGGCCGGCGTCGTCGTTCTGGAGGAATACGAACACGCAAAGAAGCGCAGTGCGAAGATTTATGCGGAATTTTCCGGTTACGGGATGTCCGGTGACGCCCATCACGTGACGGCTCCGGCCCCCGACGGCTCCGGCGCCTATCGTTCGATGCGCAACGCGCTGCAAAGTGCGAAGATGGAGCCCGCAGACATCGATTACATCAATGCCCACGGCACTTCGACGCCGCTTGGCGACGAAATCGAGCATGACGCGGTCAAGCGCCTCTTCGGGAACGCCGCCAACAAGGTCTCCATGTCGTCGACGAAATCGTCGATCGGCCATTTGCTGGGCGCGGCGGGCAGTACGGAGGCGATTTTCTCGATTCTCGCCATGCGAGACGGCATCGTGCCGCCGACCCTTAACCTCGAGAACCCGTCGGAAGGCTGCGACATGGATCTCGTACCCCACGAGGCGAAGGAGCGGGAGGTAAAAACCGTGCTCTCGAATTCCTTCGGCTTTGGTGGAACGAATGCGTCGCTGATCTTTTCGGCGGCGGGTTAAGCGGAACCCATAGCCCATGGGGCGCACCCTGCTCCGAGCCGGGCTTTGCCTTCTTATCCTCGTCATGGCCGCGGGGGGCATCCTCGCCTTCGGCGTTGAGCGTTTTCATCGGCCGGGCGCACTGGCCGAGCCGGTCACGCTCGTCATGCCCCGGGGCGAAGGCGTCGCGGCGATGACGCGGCGTCTTGAGGCGGCGGGCGTCCTTGGTAACGGTTTTCTTTTTCGGCTTGGTGTGCGATTGAGCGGAAACGATCGCGCGCTTCGGGCCGGCGAGTATGAATTCCCGGCTTTCGTTTCGCCGGCAGGGGCGATGGAGATCCTCGTCAAGGGAGAGGCGGTGCTTCGCAGGCTCACGGTGGCGGAGGGGCTTACGACGGCCAACGTGCTTGCCTTGGTTCAGGCGGCAGACGGGCTGGACGGCGAGATCGGACCGCCGCCGTCGGAGGGCGAGCTTTTGCCGGAGACCTATGCCTATGTGTGGGGCGAGGGGCGGGCTTCCGTGATCGGGCGGATGCGCCGCGCCATGGCGGAGACGCTCGAGGAATTATGGGCCGAGCGGGCGGAAGGCCTACCGCTTGGTTCGCCCGAAGAGGTGCTCATCCTCGCTTCACTCATCGAGCGGGAAACGGCGGTGCCGGAAGAACGCCCGCGAATCGCCGCCGTCTTTCTCAATCGGTTGAAGCGGGGCATGCGTCTGCAATCGGATCCGACCGTCGTCTATGCGTTGTCGCAGGGTGAGAGGAGCCTCGATCGACCGCTGACGAAGGCCGACCTTGAAATCGATCATCCCTACAACACCTATCGTATCCATGGGTTCCCGCCAGGGCCGATCGCAAATCCCGGGCGCGCCGCGATCGAAGCCGCGCTAAGGCCACTCGAGACGGACGAGCTTTACTTCGTTGCCGACGGCAGCGGCGGCCATGTGTTTGCCCGCACGCTGAAGGAACACCGGAAGAACGTCCGTCGCTGGTTGCGCCTGCGGAAATAACGGCAAAAAATTGCGGCCATGAAGGAGACCCTCCATGGTCACTTGTCCGTCCAGAACGGACGAATGGCTTACGACATCATCAGAATCGGCTTGATCGCCGTGCCTTTTGCTGAATCGGCCACCGCATCGTTAATGTCGGCAAGCGGATATTTCTTCATTAGCTTGTCGATCGGGAGGCGGCCTTGCATGAAGAGGTCGATCATCCGCGGGATGAAGATGTCGGGCACGCTGTCGCCCTCGATGATGCCGCGGATTGTGCGTCCGAACATGATGTTGTTCACGTCGAGCGAAACCTCGGTTCCGAGCGGGGCGGCGCCGATGACGCCGCAGACCCCCCGAAGGGTCAGCGAATCGACGCATTGACGAAGCACTTCAGGCACGGCCGTCGTCTCCAAGGTGTAATTCGCGCCGCCGCCGGTGATCTTCTGGATTTCCTCGATGGGGTTTGTGTTCGAAGCATCGATGGTGTGCGTTGCGCCTAGTTCCTTAGCGAGTTTCAGCCGGGATGGTTTCACATCCACCGAGATGATCGTCGTGCAGCCGACGACGACGGCGGCCATGATCGAGCTAAGCCCCACGCCGCCTGCGCCGAAGACGGCGATGCTGGTGCCGGCGCGCGGATGAAGCGAGTTCATCACGCCGCCCGCACCCGTCTGGATACCACAGCCGAGTGGGCCAAGCAGTTCCAGCGGCGCGTCCTTGCGCACCTTGACGATGTTGCGTTCCGTCGCGATCGCATGTTCGCCGAAGGAGGATTGGCTGAAAAAATAACCGTGGATAAGCTCGCCGTCCTTTTTTAACGTCCCCGAACCGTCGGACGGCCGGGCGCAGCCGAAATTGAAGCCAAACAGGTTATGGCAATAACCGGGATCGCCTTCCTGACAGCTTGGACAGGTGCCGCAATAGTTGAAGGTGAGCACGACATGATCGCCGGGGACAACTTTCGTGACGCCTTTGCCGACGGCCTCGACGACACCGGAGCCTTCATGGCCGGGAACAAAAGGAAGGGGGACCGGATAATACTGGTCGCGGCAGACGACGTCCGTATGGCACATGCCGGCGGCGACGACGCGGACAAGAACCTCGTTGTCACGGATGTTCTCGTCGAGCTCGATCTTCTCAACCGAGAAGGGCTTGTTCGCCTCGCGCGCAATTGCAGCGGTGATTTCCATCTGGGTTTTCTCTCCTGAACGCCTGGTTTCTCCGGATACGTCAATTGGTTGCGTATCCGGGCTTCTATGCCAAGGGATGCCGCTCGTCTTCCATCATGCGTCTTTGAGAACCGGGCTGCAACCGGAAAGTCGGAGGCATTTCAACCTATTCCCTGGCCTTCGCGCTCCTTTCGCCGCGGCTCACGAAGTCCTTGCCGGGGCGCTTGATTGCGGATATGTAGCCGACATGCCAAAGCCGGATATTCCCCGTCGTGGATTGATGCTGGTGATTTCTTCGCCGTCCGGGGCAGGGAAGACGACCATTGCACATGAGCTGCTGCGGCGTGATTCCTTAATCGCGATGTCCGTCTCCTACACGACCCGGCCGAAACGGCTAAGCGAGGCGGAGGGCAAGGACTATCATTTCGTGGATGCGAAGACCTTCGAGCAGATGGTCGCGCAACGCGCCTTTCTCGAACACGCGGAAGTCTTCGGTCATGCCTACGGCACGCCGAAGGCGGTCGTAGAGGCAAGCCTTAAGGCAGGCAAGGACGTGTTGCTCGATATTGACTGGCAGGGAAACCGGCAGTTGCGCGGGGTGGCCGATGGCGATCTCGTCAGCGTGTTTATCCTTCCGCCTTCGACGGAGGAGCTGAACCGCCGGCTTCATACGCGCGCCCAGGACAGTGAGGAGGTCGTGCAGAAACGGATGGCGAAGGCGGCGGGCGAAATCAGCCACTGGGACGAGTTCGATTACCTGGTCGTCAATGATGATCTCGAGGAAAGCGTGGAGGCGATCGTTGCGATCCTGAAGGCCGAGCGGCTGCGCCGTGAACGCCGGATCGGGCTTTCGGATTTCGTCCAGGGATTGCGCGAAGGCTAATCGGAACGCTCGGCAAGTGCGCGCGCTAGCGCACAGAATTCTTCGACGGCAAGCTCTTCGGCGCGCGCCGTGGGCACGATGCCGGCCGCCTTGATCAGCGCTTCCGCCTCCGGCCCGAGTGTTTGCAGGCTCGTCCGCAGCATCTTGCGCCGTTGGCCGAAGGCCGCCTGGGTGACTTGGCCGAGCCTCGTGATATCGGCAGGCGCTAAGGGTTCCTTACGTGGGCGCAGGCGAACAACGCTGGAGGCGACCTTCGGCGGCGGCACGAAGGCCTTCGGGCCGATGTCGAACAAGTGCGTTACTTCCGTCCGCCACTGGGTGATGACGGAAAGCCGTCCATACGCCTTCGAGCGTGGCTTTGCGGAGAGCCGTGCCGCCACCTCCTTCTGGAAGGTGAGGATCATTTCCTCCACCTGATCCGCCGCATAAAGCCATTTCAGCAGAAGCGGCGTGGCGATGTTGTAAGGAAGGTTGGCGACGATGCGGCGCGGCGGCGGCGCCATCTCGGCGGGCTCGGTCGTCAGCGCATCGCCCTCCAGCACGCAAAGACGGTCCGCACATTCTGCGACGAGGTCTTCGAGGGCCTTCACGCAGCGTGGATCAAGCTCGATCGCCACCACCCGTTTCGCGCCGGCATCGAGCAGCGCGCGCGTGAGGCCGCCCGGGCCTGGGCCGATCTCGATCACCGAACATGCGCCAAGATCGCCCGCGGCTTCAGCGATCTTGCGTGTCAAATTCGAATCGAGAAGAAAATGCTGGCCCAGACGCCGCTTGGCGTTGAGGCCGTGGCGCCGAATCACCTCGCGCAAGGGCGGGCGGGCAGAAGCGAGCGCGTTCGTCACGCGGGGACTTTGGCTTCACGCCGGCGGGTGGCGATGGCGTCGGCAAGCCGAAGCGCTGCGACGAGGCTGGTCTCATCGGCGATCCCTTGACCTGCGATGTCGAAGGCGGTGCCATGATCCGGCGAGGTGCGGACGAAGGGAAGGCCGAGCGTCACATTGACCCCGCCCGTGAAATCAATCGTCTTCAAGGGAATCAGGGCCTGGTCGTGGTACATGCAAAGGACGGCGTCATAGGTTTCGCGCGCTTTTGCGTGGAACAGGCTGTCGGCGGCGAGCGGTCCTTCCACCACGATCCCGAGCTGGCGAAGGGCGGTGACGGCGGGTGCGATGACCTCTTGTTCTTCGTGGCCCAGGGTGCCCATTTCGCCGGCATGGGGGTTGAGGGCGGCGACGGCAAGGCGGGGATTGGCGATCCCGAAATCGCGAACCAGCGCTTTCGCCACGATCTTGCCGCAAAGGACGATCCGCTCCTTCGTCAGGTGGCCGGCGACGGTGCGAAGCGGCTCGTGAATGGTGACGGGGACGGCCCGAAGCGCGTCGGTGGCCAACAGCATGACCGGTTCGACGCCGTTGCCGGCGAGGTGGGCGAGGAACTCCGTATGCCCGCGATAGGCGACGCCCGCCGCCGTCAGGGTATGCTTGTGGATGGGCAACGTGACGATGGCGGCGGCGGCGTCGGCCTCGACGGTGGCGACGGCGCGCCGGATCGCGTCGAGAACGGCGGGCACGTTCTCAACCTTCGGCCTTCCGGGGCTAGGCGGCCTTGGAACCGGCTGGGCAAGGACGGGGAGTCCCTTCGCAAAGGCCGCCGGCGCCTCGGCCGGGGTCGCGATCGGGTGCGGGGCCATGCCGAGGCCGAGATCGGCCGCCATCCGTTCCAGTCGGGCGAGATCGTCGATCAGGAAAAACGCAGGCAAACGGGCGTGATGGTTTGCCCAGGCCTTCAGGGCAATTTCACCGCCGATGCCTGCCGGCTCCCCCATGGTGAGCGCCAGCGGCAAGCGGCCGGCCGAGACGGTCATAAGCGAATGTCTACGAAGGCCGTACGGCGAAGGTCGCGGAGGTAGCGCCGGGTGAGAAGGTCCAGCTTTTCCATGGTCAGGTTCAGTTGGACCTGTTGACGGTCGTTGACCGGGCCAGTCGAATCCGGGCGATCGCATACCATGAGAAGGTGAATGCCGGCTTCCGTCTGGATCGGCTCGCTTGGGACACCGATGGGCAGATCCCTCACGGTGTCGCGCAATTTTTGCACCAGCTGACTCAGCTGCACCGTGCCCAGACTGCCCGATAGGGGTGTGCCCATTACTTCGGCTAAACGATTCATCGCCACGCAACCACTCAAACTCGCTCTTTCATTCTGCGCCTTGGTGATGGTGGCGTTGACGTCGTTCGGCTCGGCATTTGGCTGCAGCGGAAACAGGATTTGGCTTAGGCTCACGGTATCCAATTCCCCCGTTTCGCCGATCCTGCGCTGATCGCGTAGCCAAAGGACATGGTAGCCTTCCTCCGAGCGGATCGGATCCGAGATGGCGCCTGCCTCCATTTGCAGGACGACCCGATCCAGTTCCGGCTCCAGCTGCCCCTGCCGGATCCATCCAAGGTCGCCGCCGGAAAGTGCCGTAACCCCTTGTGAAAACTGCCTGGCGAGACGGGGAAACTTGGCCTCGGCATTGGCTTCGGAGGAGCTGGCCTCGGCACGTGCCTCCTCGGCCGCCTGCTTGATGGTTTGAAGGACGGCGTCTTCGTGGTTCGGATCCTCAACCGCAAGGAAGATCTCCGATAGCAGGTATTCCGGCACACCTTCGAATTGCTGCAGCCGGGCCATCTGTTCGTCGACTTCGTCCTCGCTGATGATGATCCTCGGATAAACCCGTCTGCGGACAATTTTTTCCCAGGCAAGGGCTGCGTGAATCTGCGTGACGACCGTTGAAGGAGGAATGCCCTCTCTGGCCAACGTATCATTCAGGTCGCCATCCGGGATGCCGTTCCGGCTTTCGATTCGCCGCTTCGCGGCTTCCAGCTCCTCCTCCTCGATTTTAATTTCGAGTCGCGCCGCTTCCTGAATCTTCAATTGCTCGTCGATCAGGGTTCGTAGAATATCGGGCATCATCCGACGAAGGATTTCCGTCGAGTCGCGAAGGTTCGCCGTAAAAGCGATCAACTGTATGCGAGCGTCAAGATCGAAATCGGAGATGGCATCTTCGTTGACAACGGCGGCGATGCGTTGCGTTTCCGCCGCCTGCACAGGCGACAGTCCTAGCGCGACCAATAACGTGGCGAGAAAAAGGAATCGCATTTGATTTCGAAATTTCTGCACTTCGCTTCGGATCGAGTCCGTCACCCGCAAGGCCTTCTATCGATCGACCGGCCGTCTGGCAAAGAAGAAGCGCTTCCCGGCCCTTATTATACGGATCAGATGGCCACTTCTCCAAGATGTTTGAGGATGATGCGAAGGAAATAGATGTCGGCCGGCTTCACATCCCGATCCTGGGTGAAGCTGCGGGTGAAGGTGAACAAGAGGTTGACGCATTCGTCCACATAGCCGATGCCGGCGCTCCAATGGAGGGTGCTGTCCAGCTCGAAATCCCGCCGGTTCGAGGCGAGAAACGTCCAGTTTTTCGTTATTTTTGAACGGAGTGAAGTGGTGAGCTCCTCGCGATCGCCGAACTCGGGGTTGGTGGCCGATCCCCGGATAAAGAAGTAGTTGACGTCGACGTGAAGGGCGGCCGGACCGGCCCCAAATTCAAGCTCGCTGCGCTGTGCCAGGAAGCCATCCTTGTCCATGCGGGTGCGGTAAATCACGTTGAGGTCGCTGATGGGGGAGACTTCGACCTCGCCGACGAAGTCGGAGAGGTGGCCCTCCAGGCCGGAGCCCGCAGTAAAGGTGCTGTCTTCCCGGATCCGATAGCTTTGGCCGAAGAAGATGGACGTGTTACCGCCCCCTGAGCCGAAGACCCCGAGTCTGAGCCCATAATTCACCCGCTGGCCACCCTCGACCCGGTCGAGGCCGGTAAAGCGGCTTGGGAGCAGCAGATTCGTCGTGTCGAACTCGAAATTCTGACTGTCCTCGTTCGAGATTTTTTCCGAATTCCCGCCGTTGGGGGCGGCAACGAAGGAGATCACCGGTTCGATCAGTTGATGGGCCTGCCCGTCTTCCCGAACAAAGGGGTAGCGCCAATCGACCATGAGTTGCGGATGGGCCCGGCCTGCGAAACCATCCCGCAAGCCCCCGCCGGGGTTGATCGCATCCGTGACGTCGTTGCTGAGATACCCATCCATTTGAAGCGATGTCGAAAGCGTCGTCACATGGCCGGCCGCCGCCGTGTGGGTAAGCTGCCAGCCCGGCTTGACGGACAGGCGATGGCTGTCCGCGCCTAGCTCGCGGGTAAGCGAAAGCAGGTTGGCATCCAGGCTCCAGCGGGCACCGCGACGATTCGGCTTGCCGACATAATTGTAGTCGATGACGGGAAGAATGAGAGGCGTCGCGTCCGGATCGTCCGTCTGGCGCAGGCCCTGGAAGAGATACGCATTTGCGGACGCGTAGTTATGGCCACGGAATCCTTCGAGAAAAGCATTCGTCGTCAGCGTATCTTCGCTGCTGAAGTCGTATCGCCGAAGATAGGTGTCGTCCGTCGAACGGAAGACATCGAGACCTGTCCGCCACGTCCGATCGAGGTCGAAGCGCGCCTTGCCTTTCACATGGCCGCGGATTTCCTCTTTGCCAGGGACGACGATTCCTTCCTGCCGTTCGTCGGCCTCCGTAATGCTGCCGGCGATTTCAATTTCGCCGTGGGTGAAATGCTGACGGTATTCGCCGGCCAGGACGACCCCTTCTTTCGAGGTGAAGATCGGAGCGAAGGTCGCATCCTTGTCGGGGGCGATGTTGAAATAGTACGGGATCTGCGCCCGCAATCCGAGTTCGGTCGAACTGCCATAGCTTGGGGCGAGCAATCCGCTTCGCCGTTTCACCGTCGGATCGGGGTGTGAAAGATAGGGCGTGTAAACGATGGGGACGCCGAAGAATTCGAAGAAGGCGTCCTTATATTCAATTTCCCTGGCGATTCGGTCATGCGTGACACTCATCGATTTCAACTGCCACAAAGGTGCGCGGGTTGGATCCTCTTTGCATAGATCGCAAGGGGAGAACACCGTCTTGCGAAATTCCGAGAAGGTGCCCTGCGTGCGCGTGCCGGATACGGCGGCAAGTCGCGAATCATCTTCAAGGCGCATGCGAATGTGGCGAACGACACCTTCCCGCAGGTCATTGGTCAGCGTCATGTAATCGCCGAAGACGACTTCACCGGTGGGTTCCATCAGTATGACATTCCCGGAAGCGGTGAGGAGATCGGCGCGTTCGTTGTAGGTCACCGTGTCGGCAAGGAGAATGCGCGCACCTTGGGTGATTTCCACCTTCCCGCGGGCAATGACGACGTCGCGTTCCTCGTCGTGACGCACTTCGTCGGCACGAAGCAAAATGGGGGTTTCACCGCTACTCGCCGCTTTCGCGCCGTAGCCAGGCATGGGATGCACGAGACCGAGCAACCAACAGACAGCCAGTCCAACGAGACTCAGCCGGCGCATGATGCTTAGCCATCCTCAAGGTGGAGAATCATGGCAAGGGCAAGGAGCATGGTGACGCCGGCCGGCGTCCAAGCGGCCAGCACGACGGGCAGTTTCTCGGAAAGACCAAGCGCGCGCACGACGTCCGAAAGGAAAAAAAGAAGAAATCCCGCCAATGCCGCCATCGCAATCAGCGCCGCATTGTTTGTCGTACGGCTGCGTCGCAGCATAAACGTTGCGGCAATCAGCACCATCGAGCAAAACAGCAAGGGCTCAGCCAGCAGGGAATGCCAGTGCAGTCGATGCCGCCTGGCTGAAAAGCCGGCTTTTTCCAGGGTATCGATGAAAATCGGGAGTTCCCAGAAGGAGAGCGTTTCCGGTGAGGCGAAGCTGTCCTGAATCTTCTCGATCGTAAGGTCCGTTTTTACGCGATAGCTTCCGGCATACTTCGCCGGACGATCCGGGGCGGAGAGCCACGCGTTCTTCAATTGCCAATACCCCTTCTGCAAACGCGCAGACTCGGCATCGATCCTGCTCGTGAAGCGATCCGCTCCCTCAAAAAGGAAGATGGTGACGCCTTGGAACGACATATCGTCCTGGGACATGCGTAACGCGTGAATGACCGACTGATCGTTTTCGTTCGCTTGACGCAACCAAAGCCCGGAAGTGGAGAGCGCAAGCAGGCTCGACCTCCCACGAAGCAACTTGTTTTCCAATTGCTCGTATCGGGTAAGCATGATGGAGGCGAGTGGGTTGAAAACCGCAATTTTGAAAATCCCAATACCGATGGCAACGATCAGCACCGGAAGCAGGAACTGCCAGGCGGAAAGACCCGCGCCTCGGATGACGACAAGCTCGTGGTGTCGCGCCAAACGCCAGAAGACGAACAAGCCACTGAACAGGATGGCAAATGGCGTTATTTTCTGTGCCATATCGGGCATTTTCAGGAAGGCCATTCCGAAAACGTCACCCATCGTAACGGCGGGACGCACGGCCGATCGCCGCAGCAATTCGACGATGTCGATGAATAGGATAAGCGTAACCAGCAAGGCCAACATGGCAAGGAAGCCAAGCAGAAACTGTCGGCCGATATAACGCGAGAGGATGGTTGAAACTTGCACCGCTTCTCCTACCCGGCTCGTGGTTCCTGTTCCGTGGCCGGGATCAGCCGCTTGCGAAAGCTTCCCGTTGCCAGGAGGTGATAGCCGATGGCGATCGGAAGGACGACATTCAAATACATCAATGGAATCGTTATCGGTATTTTCGCCGCAAGGTTGTTAAGGCCAATGCCGAGGAACTCAACGACGATCGCAAAACCAACCGCAGTAAGAATGCGTACGGTCTGTCCGCGCCGATTGAAATCGCCGGACAAGAGGGTGGCAAGCGCGATGAACAGGAAGCTAAGATTGTAAAGGGGGGAGACCAGCCGTTGGTGCCCCTCGGCGATCAGTTTCCCCTTGTTGTTCTGATCATCTTCGGAACTTGTCGGAAAGAAGAGTTCGGGGAGGTAACGCTCGCGCGGCTCCCGCCAGCGATAGCCGGGGGCCTGTCCAACATTGCCCAAATCGACCGTGTACCGATCGAAATAGAGGAGTTGCAGGCGAGACGTCTCTTCATCGATTTCCTGACGATTTCCATTGAGCAAAATGACTTTGGGGCCGGTATCCGTTCGCACGAACTTGCCGTGCTCGGCCATGATCGTCACGGATTGCTTCGTGTTTCGGCTATCGTGCATCAAAATGCCGTAGAGTTCGTCATTTCCGGCACGCTCGCGCACATAAACGGTGAGCCCTTCGCCGAAGGAGTTAAAGACACCCTCCCTCAGTAGGACGGCGGAATAGCTGTGGCGGAACAGGAATTGAAGGTCCTTGAATTCCCGGTAAGAGTTGGGAAGAAAATAAAGCGTTGCGCTATAGCAGATGGCAGTAAGCATGAGCGCGAGCACAAGCGCGGGCGCCGCCAGGGTTTGAGGGCGCAATCCCGCTGCACGAAGCACGATCAATTCACTGTCGACGATCAGCTTGTTGTAGGTAAACAGCACGGCGGCAAAGAACGCGATCGGGATGACGATGACGAGGTAGGTCGGCAATAGGTAGAGGGTCAACGAGGCAAAGGCCGAAAGATCGATGCCACGGTTGACGATCAGGTCGACGAAATGAAGCGACTGGGTCAGCCAGATCACACAGGTGAGGCCCACGCAGACGAGCACCGTCGCCCAGGCAAGCTGACGAAGGACATAAAGAAAGGCAATTTTTCTCATGCTTCGAGCCGGATTATAGTCCTGCCATCCCGAGGCAGACAGGCATTCTTTACTGTTTTCCGGACAGTTATGGAAGGGGCGAGCGCTTTTTGAGGCGCCTCGTGCCGACCGGACGTCCCACTTTTCTTTGTCTCGTGGATCGGTAGAGTAGGGGGCAGGTGAGTGCAAACCCCTTGATCACGGAGTTGGGGAGGGCCCGTTCATGAAAATCGATTTCTCCGAACCACGTCCGTTGAAGACCGGTGCCATCGTCATCGGCGTGCCCGAAGGCAACCGCTTGAGTGCGGCGGCAGCCAACCTCGACAAAGAAAGTGAAGGCGCCATCAAACGCGCCATCAAGGGTGGGCATTTCGAAGGCAAGCGGAAGCAGACGCTGAAGCTTTTGGCGCCTCGGAATATTCAGGCCAGCCAGATCATTCTCATCGGCCTTGGCAGCGCGAAGGACCTTTCCGAAATCGCTTTCCAGAATATCGGCGGGGAAATCGTCAGCCAAATCAATGCGGCCAAAGAAAAGGACGGAACGGTGCTCGTCGATCGGCCGACCGGCTGCAAAGTGCGCGCCTTGGAGATCGCCACGAGCATTGCCTATGGCGCCACTTTAAGTAGCTATCGTTTCGACAAATACCGGAAGAAAAAGAAGCCGGACGCGAAACCGTCACTCGAACGGCTTTCCATTCAGTTGAAGGGGGCGGCCCAGGCCAGACGTCGCTACGAGCCGCTGGAGAAGGTTGCAGACAGCGTCTTCTTCACGCGCGATCTCGTTTCGGAGCCGGCGAATGTCATTTATCCGGAAACCCTGGCGCGCGAGGCGCTCAAGCTCCGCCGCTTGGGCGTCAAGGTCGAAGTCCTTGATGAAACGGATATGCGGAAGCTTGGCATGGGCGCGCTTTTGGGGGTTGCCCAAGGAAGCGTGCGAAAGCCACGTATCGTCGTGCTGCGCTGGTTGGGCGCCGCGAAACGCGCGAAGGACAAGTCCCCGATCGCCTTCGTCGGGAAGGGCGTCACCTTCGACAGCGGCGGGATATCGATCAAACCTTCCGCCCACATGGAGGACATGAAGTGGGACATGGGCGGATCCGCCGTCGTGCTCGGCGTTCTTCGCGCGCTGGCGGCCCGTAAGGCGCGGGTGAATGCCGTCGGAATCATCGGGCTAGTCGAGAACATGCCGTCGGGGACGGCGCAGCGTCCGGGCGACGTCGTAACCTCGATGTCCGGTCAGACGGTCGAGGTCATCAATACGGATGCGGAAGGAAGGCTCGTGCTCGCGGACGCCCTTTGGTATTGCCAGGACCGCTTCAAGCCAAAAGTCATCGTCGATCTTGCAACGCTTACCGGTGCGATCATCGTGGCGCTTGGCACGGAGTTTGCCGGGCTCTTCGCAACGGACGACAAGCTCGCCGCCAAATTAGCCAATGCCGGGGAGAAGGAGGGCGAACGCCTGTGGCGGATGCCGCTCGATGAGGCGTATGACAAGGACATCGACTCCGACATCGCCGACATGAAGAACGTCGGCTCCGGCCGTGGCGCTGGCAGCAGCACGGCGGCCCAGTTCCTGAAGCGCTACATTCAGGACATCCCGTGGGCCCATATCGATATCGCCGGCGTGACGTGGTCGACGCGGAAGAAACCGACCGTGCCGAAGGGTGGGACGGGATTCGGCGTACGCCTGCTAAACCGCTTCGTTGCGGACAATTACGAAGGAAGGTAGCCACGTCCGCACGATGACGGCGATCAACTTCTACCATCTGCAGCGAAGCACGCTGGAACAGGCGCTGGCACAGCTCCTCGAGAAGGTTCTGGCGAACAAGGCGCGGGCCATCGTGCTCGCCGGTTCCGAGGAGCGGGTCGGGATGCTCGACGCAGCGCTTTGGACGTTGGCGCCCCATTCCTTCTTGCCCCATGGCAGCCGCCAGGACGGCCATGGGGAAGACCAGCCGGTTTGGCTGACGACCGAGGACGAGAATCCGAACGGCGCTTCCGTTCTCGTGCTGACGGACGGCATGGCTTCCGAGCGAATGGGAGAGTACGAACGCTGCCTCGAGCTTTTCGATGGCCGGGACGAGCACGCCGTCGCAGCCGCGCGCGAGCGGTGGCGGCGCTATCGGGAAGAGGGCCATGAACTCATCTACTGGCAGCAGACGCCGGGCGGCGGCTGGGAGAAGAAGGAAGGTTGAGGCGAATGGCCGTTGAACGAACGCTTTCCATCATCAAGCCGGATGCGACGCGCCGGAATCTGACCGGCCGGATCAATGCGATGCTTGAAGAAGCGGGGCTTTGCATCGTCGCTCAAAAACGCCTGCGGCTGACACGGAAGGAGGCGGAAGCCTTCTACGAGGTGCACGCCGAGCGGCCCTTCTTCGACGGTCTTTGCACCTTCATGACGTCCGGCGCCATCGTCGTGCAGGCCCTCGAGGGCGAGGACGCCGTTCGCCGCAATCGCGAGGTCATGGGGGCGACGAACCCGGCGGAGGCGAAAGAGGGCACGATCCGTAAAGCATTCGCCGAATCGATCGAAGCGAATTCCGTTCACGGATCCGATTCGCTAGAGAATGCGAAGAAGGAAATCGACTTCTTCTTTAAAGAGGCGGAGATCGTCGGTTAGGTAGGAAGCGAAGCGTTAAGCCTTAAACCAAGAAATACGCCATCAGGCTCAACAGAATGACCGTTGCGCCAGCCGAGACCCAGATCAGTTTCAAGAAGCCGGCCCACATGTTCTGGTGGGATTGAAGATCATGATCGTCGGCCATCGTCACCACTCCTTAAGCTCGTTAGACTGCGGTCAAGGTTCGCCCGCTGATATAGCGCAGATTGCCGCTCAAGGGAACACCTTCGGGGGCTTGGCCCTCCGGTTAGTTTGGCCGGGCTTGCCCGGCCGGGTTGAGGAAACCGGCTTTGGGCGGCCCACCTTTGATGGCGGCTACATTGCCTTGTATGTGGATCTTGCCCGAAGCAAGCAGACGCAGGGCCAGCGGATAGCACCGGTGTTCCATCTCGAGAATCCGGGCGGCAAGCGTGGCGGGCGTGTCGTCCGCGGCGACCGGCACCGCCGCCTGGACGACGATGGGGCCGTCGTCCAGTTCCGGGCGGACGATGTGCACCGTGCAGCCGCTGATCTTCACGCCGGCGTCGAGCGCTTTACGATGGGTGTCCAGGCCGGGGAAGGCGGGAAGCAGGGAGGGGTGGATGTTGAGGACCCGATCCCGCCAATCCTCGGCGAATTTCTTGCCAAGGAGGCGCATGAAACCGGCCAGGCAGACGATCTCGACGCCTGCCTCCTTTAGGGCCGCATCGAGGGCCGTATCGAAGGCGGCGCGATCTGGAAAATCCTTGTGCGGGATCACCCGGGTCGGAATATGGTCGCGTTCCGCAAGGCCCAGCCCCTTCGCGCCTTCTACGTTCGAGATGACGAGAACGATCTCGGCCGGATAGTCGGCCGCCTTGCAGGCCGCCATCAAGGCCTCGAGATTGCTGCCGCGTCCGGAAATAAGGACGCCGACCTTTACCCGGCCCATGCCGCCTCGATCCCTTTCAACTGGACGGTTGCCGGCCGGCCTGTGCCTTTTGCGATCTTGCCGATCGTATGCACGATCTCGCCCCCTTCCCGGAGATGGCCTTCGATCTCGGCCGCATCCTCGGGCGCCACAATCGCCACCATGCCGATGCCGCAATTGAAGGTGCGTGCCATTTCCACAGGCGTCACCCTGCCCGCCTCGGCGAGCATGCGGAAAATAGACGGATAGGGCCAGGCGGTGGCGTCGATTTCGGCGACGAGCGCCTCGGGAAGGACGCGCGGCACGTTTTCCACGAGCCCGCCGCCGGTGATGTGGGCGAGCGCCTTTACTTTTCCGGAGCCAAGCGCCCGAAGCGCACTTTTCACATAGATTCGAGTCGGTTGAAGCAGGGCTTCGCCAAGGCTTCGGCTTTGATCGAACGGGCAGGCATCGTCGAAGGCAAGCTTTGCATCCTTGATGATCCGCCGGACAAGGGAGAAGCCGTTCGCGTGCAGGCCGTTCGACTGCAGGCCTAGCACGGTATCGCCAGGCGCCACCGTTTCGCCGGTAAGCAGGCGCGTTCGCTCGACGGCACCGACGGCGAAACCGGCAAGCTCGTAGTCGGTTTTCTCATACATGTCCGGCATCTCGGCGGTCTCCCCCCCGATCAACGCGCAACCCGCTTCGATGCAGCCTTCCGCAACGCCGCCAAGCACGCGTTTCGCCGTCTCGACGTTCAAATTCGCGGTGGCGAAATAGTCCAGAAAGAAAAGCGGTTCCGCACCCTGCACGACGATGTCGTTCACGCACATCGCCACGAGGTCGATCCCGATCGTTTCATGGCGGCCGGTGGCGATGGCAATCTTGAGCTTCGTGCCGACCCCATCCGTCGCCGCGACGAGAACGGGATCGTGAAAACCTGCGGCCGTCACATCGAAGAGGCCGCCAAACCCGCCCAGGCCGCCGAGCGCTCCCTTGCGGGCGGTTCTGCCTGCAAGCGGTTTGATCGCTTCGACGAGGGCCGCACCGGCCTCGATATCGACGCCTGCCCCTTTGTACGTGCGGCTGTTAATGGCCGTTCCGCCCGTGATAGGTATAGTATGTGAATCCGAGCATGCCTTGTGACGCTGAAGATACTTGATCGCCGACGGTTTGCAATGGCCCTTTGTTCGACTTGGCGCCTTGCGGCTGCCTTCGTGGTTGCCGCCGCGCTTGGCTTTGCCGCCGCCGCGCATGCCGCATCGGTGGATGTCTTTACGGTGGAAGACGTGGCCGTCGATGCCACTGCCCGTGCCGCCGACCAGGCGCGCAAGGTGGCCCTCGCCGAGGGCCAGTACGAGGCCTTCCTGCGCCTGTTCGATCGGCTGACGCTGCGTCAGGATCGGGCGCGCCTTCCGGAGATCAAGCCGGATGACATCGCCAATCTGGTGCGCGCCTTCGAGGTACGGGACGAAAAAACGTCCGGGATTCGTTACCTCGCAAAGCTGACGGTTCATTTCAAAGGCGACGAATTCCTGAAGTTCCTTCAGGGCCACGAAATTCCATATGCGACGACTCGCAGCAAACCGGTTCTCGTCCTGCCCGTTTTTGATTCCGGGGAAGAACGAATGCTTTGGCGAGGCCCGAATCCCTGGTGGGATGTGTGGGTGGTGCTGACCCCGCGTGATGGGCTCGTGCCGTTCGTCCTTCCCCTTGGCGATCTCGAGGACGTCGCCGCCATCGATGCGGCCCAAGCCGCACTTGGCGATCAGGATCGCCTGGACACGGTATCGAAACGCTACGATGCGACGGCAACGCTTGTCGCCCAAGTCCGTTCGACGACGGCGGCCTTTCTCAATCTTCCGGCCATCTATTTGAGTCTAAGCCGCTATGGCGCCGGCGCCTGGGGAGACGTCTACGTGGCGAGTTTCGTGGGAACCGGTCGCGAATTGCTTAAGGATCTGCTTCGCCAGGCGGTCGAGCAGACGCTGCATCGCATCGAGGAAAGCTGGAAGCTTGACAATCTCTTGCAGTCGGGGGAAGAGGGCGAGGTGACGGTGGTCACGCCGTTGCAGGGACTGGAGGATTGGCTAGAAATCGAGAGGCGCCTTGAGCGCATCCCCTCCGTCCTCGAAAGCCGGCTTGTCTACCTTTCCCACGAAGAGGCGCGGATCCGGCTACGTTTTCAGGGGGGTGGCATGCAGCTACAACGGGCGCTCTTGCAAAGCGATCTCGTCCTTTCCTTCCAGTCCTATCGGGGAGGCCAGGCCCTTGTCTTGAAACTGGAGGGTGGGGCGGAGGGTGCGCCGTGAGAACGTGCATGCGAATCCGGCGATGAACGGGATGGCGACCATACCCAATATCATCAGTCTCCTGCGGCTCCTCGCCGTGCCGCTGGTGCTGTGGCTACTGCTTGAGCAGGCTTTCACCGCCGCCTTTTGGCTGTTCCTCGTGGCGAGCATCTCGGATGGCGTCGACGGCTTCATCGCCAAGCGGTTCGACTCCCGCACGATCCTTGGCGCCTATCTGGATCCGATTGCGGACAAGGCGCTTTTGATGGGGGTCTTTATCTCGCTCGGCGTGGCGGGGCATCTTCCGATGTGGCTGGTTACGCTCTCCATTTTCCGTGATCTGGTGATCGTCGGTGGCGCCATGGTGTTCCGGGGCCTGACCAGCCAGTTGCATATGCGGCCACTGGTCAGCGGCAAACTCAACACGCTGGCGCAGATTCTTTTGGCAGGCGTCGTCCTGGCCGGGCTTGGTTTGCAGCTCCCGGTCGCGACATTGACGGAAATCCTCGTCTATTTCGTTGCGGCATCGACGGTGTTCTCGGGCGGGTGCTATATCGTGGTCTGGTCGCAGCGGGCGGCTGGATTGGAGGAGTAGGGCTTAGATGACAAGATCTCTTCGGTTCTGGAGCATCGCCGCCCTTCTTTTTGTGGCGTTTCTCTATCTCTTCCGGGACATCCTGCTGCCGTTCGTCGTGGGCCTGGGGGTCGCATACTTCCTGGACCCCATCGCCGATCGCCTCCAGGCGGTGGCGCGTTCGCGCACCCTTGCGGCGATCCTGACCATGCTTGGCTTCTACCTGCTTATTTTTCTCTTCTTGCTGCTTTTCTGGCCGGTTCTGGAAAATCAGATCACGGCCTTTGCCGAACGCGTTCCGGATTACTTAAGAGAAGTCCGCGAGACGCTGGTCCCTTACGTGACGCAACTGTTCGCCGGGCTTTCGCCGGAGATCGTCGGCAAGATCGAAGCCGCGGCCGGCGCGGAGGCCGGCAAGATGCTGGGTTGGGTGGGCGGCATCGCCGAAAGAATTTTGAGCGGCGGGCTCGCGCTTTTTAACCTGATCTCGCTGCTTCTGATAACGCCGATCGTCATCTTTTACCTGCTTCGCGACTGGGACAAGATCGTCCGGCGCGTCGACGGCTGGCTGCCGAAGGCGCAGGCCGAGGTGATCCGCGGGCAACTTCGTGAAATCGATCACACGCTGGCCGGGTTCGTGCGAGGCCAGGCGATGGTTTGCGTTTTGCTGGGTCTGTTCTACGGCATCGGCCTCACGCTGGCCGGCCTCGATTTCGGGCTCGTCATCGGCTTTGGGACGGGCCTCATCTCGTTCATCCCGTATTTCGGCATGCTCATCGGGTTCGCCGTCGGCATGACGCTGGCGCTGCTTCAGTTTTCCGATTGGCTTCCGGTGGCGATCGTTGCCGGCGTCTTTCTCGCCGGCCAGGTGATCGAAGGAAATTTCGTGACGCCGAAACTGGTCGGCGAACGCGTTGGCCTGCATCCGGTGTGGGTCATCTTCGCGCTCTTTGCAGGTGCTACCGTCGGCGGTTTCTTAGGCCTGCTGCTGGCGGTCCCGATTGCGGCGGTCATCGGGGTCATGGGACGTTTCGGGGTGCAGCGTTACCTGGCGAGCGATTACCATTTGGGAGCGTCCGGCGGCGATGGATCGGACGGGCCGTGACCGGCGCGCTGCAGCTTCCCCTCGATCTTGGCCACCGCCCGGCGTTCGGGGATGAGGATTTCCTGGTCGCCCCTTCGAACGAGGCGGCCGTCGCATGGATCGACCGCTGGCCGGACTGGCAGGGCAACGGGCTTGTTCTTTACGGGCCGCCGGGCTGCGGCAAGACGCATTTAGCACATGTCTGGCAGACGAAGACGAAAGCGCCGCTTGTTCTGGCAAGCGCACTCGTCGCAACCGAGCCACGCGGGATTCTGCAGGGTGCGCGGGCGTGCATCGTCGAGGGCGCGGGCGGCGATTGCGACGAAAATGCGCTTCTCCATCTCTACAACGTGCTTGCCGAACGCAAAGGGCATCTGCTTTTGATGGATCGGGAGCCGCCGGCGCGTTGGCAAATCGCGCTTGCCGACCTTCGCTCGCGCCTGATCGCCCTTCCGGCCGTCCGCCTAGGGCCCCCCGATGACCGGCTCTTTGCCGCTGTGCTGGTCAAGCTCTTCAACGATCGCCAAGTCGTCGTCGGGGAAGAGGTCGTCGCCTATCTTCTAAGCCGGATCGAGCGCTCCTTCGCCACGGCGGGCGAAGCCGTCGAAGCGCTCGATGCGGCAGCCCTGGCACGCCGGCGACGCATCACCGTGTCCTTCGTCCGTGAAATTCTGGGGGGCGAGAACTAGCCTTTCGAAGGGACGAGGCGCACCCCGTCTTTCTCGATGGCAAGCGCCAGATCCCCATGTTTTAGGGCGAGTGCCGCGGCCCCGAACACTTCCCGCCGCCAGCCGCGAAGTGCTGGAACGTCCGCCTCGTCGTCGGCGGCAATCCGTTCGATTTCGTCGCTGGTCGCAATCAGCTTCTGGGCGACGGAGTGTTCCTCGCATTGCATCTTGAGCAGCACCTTCAGAAGGTCGACCACCGGCCCGATGCCACTCGGCTTTCCCGGTCGCTTGAGGGGGACCGGCAACGCCTTTTCTGGAAGCGCGCGGGCGGTCTTGACGGCCGCCAAGATGGCCTCGCCCAGGCGATTTTCGGCCGCCGACTTGCCGATCCCCCGGCACCGCCGGAGATCATTCGGGCTTTCCGGTAGCTGAGCGGCGATTTCGAGAATCGCATCGTCGCGCAAGATGCGATTGCGCGGCACGTCCTGCTCTTGGGCCATCCTTTCCCGAAGGGCGGCGATTTCGCGGACGGTGCCAAGAAAACGTCGGTCTGTATTCCGCGTCTTCAACCTTCGCCACGCCTTGTTCGGCTCGAGACGGTAGGTGCCGGGGTCCGTGAGGATCTTCACCTCGCTCTCCAGCCAACTCATTCGTTTCGTCGCCTTCAACTTCGCATCGAGCTTCTCATAGATGATGCGCAGGTGCGTGACGTCGGCCAGCGCATATTCGAGCTGCTTCTGGCTTAAGGGGCGATGCGCCCAATCCGTAAAACGTTGCGCCTTATCGATGCGGGCATTCGCTAGCCGCCTGACGAGGGTTTCATAGGCGATCGAATCGCCGAAACCGCATGCCATCGCCGCGATCTGCGTGTCGAACAGCGGGGCGGGGATCGTTTCGTTCAAGAGGTAGAAAATTTCGATGTCCTGACGGGAGGCATGGAACACCTTGAGCACGTCTTTGTTTGCCATTAGCTCAAGGAGCGGGCTTAGGTCGAGCCCCGCTGCCAAAGGGTCGATCGCCGCCGCCTCGTCCGGGCCGGCTACCTGGACGAGGCAGAGCTGCGGCCAGTAAGTTTTCTCGCGGATAAACTCCGTATCGACGGTGATGTAATCGGTCGCAGACAGACGCTCGCAGAGCTTGGAAAGCGCAGCCGTGTCGGTAATCACTTGCATGGGCGAGCTATACACGAAAAACGGGTATCGGCGAAAGCGAAGTCCCTTGTGGCTGACAAGGGTGATCGAGACGCCTTGACAAACTGGATTGTTTCGTGCGCTGTTCCCGCCGTCACGGCTGCCCGCGGGACGCGCAGACACGTTACCGATTGGCAGCCTCTGCCGCCGGAGACGGAGGATGATGCACCCTTACCGGACCCATACCTGCGGCGAGTTACGGCTCTCCCATGTCGGTGAGGTTGTGCGGCTTTCCGGCTGGATCCATCGCAAGCGCGACCATGGCGGCCTGCTCTTTGTCGACCTTCGTGACCATTATGGGCTTTCCCAATGCGTCGTCGAGACGACGAGTCCGATCTTTCAACTCGCCGAGGACACGCGCACGGAAAGCGTCATCACCGTCACCGGGAAGGTCGTTGCGCGTTCCGAAGATACGGCGAACCCGGAGCTACCGACCGGCGATGTCGAGGTCCGGATCGAGGCGTTCGCCGTCCAGTCGGCCGCCGACATGCTGCCGCTGCAGGTCAACAGCGAGATGGACTATCCGGAGGAAACGCGCCTCAGATACCGTTTCCTCGATCTGCGCCGGGAAAAGATGCATGCGAACATGCTGCTTCGCACGGGCATCGTCACAAGCATTCGCCGCCGCATGACGGAGGCCGGCTTCACGGAATTTCAGACGCCGATCCTGACGTCCAGCTCACCGGAAGGTGCCCGCGACTACCTGGTCCCGAGCCGCCTTCATCCCGGTTGTTTCTACGCGCTTCCCCAGGCGCCGCAGCAGTACAAGCAGCTTCTGATGGTGGCGGGATTCGATCGCTACTTTCAGATTGCACCCTGCTTTCGCGACGAAGACGCGCGCGCCGACCGCTCGCCCGGCGAGTTCTACCAACTCGATATCGAGGTGTCCTTCGTGACCCAGGAGGACGTCTTCGAAGCCATCGAGCCGGTGCTGCATGGCCTGTTCGAAGAGTTCGCGGCCGGCCGGTCCGTGAACCCGCAGCCTTTCCCGCGGATTCCGTACGACGAAGCCATGGAGATCTTCGGCACGGACAAGCCGGACCTGCGCAATCCGTTGCGCGTTTCCGACGTGACGGAGGCCTTTCGGGGGTCGGACTTCAAGATTTTTGCCGGTGCGATCGAGAAGGGCGCCGTCGTTCGCGCCATCCCCGGTCCCGACACCGCCTCGCGGCCACGGAGTTTCTTCGACAAGTTGAACGAATGGGCGCGGGAGGAAGGGGCGGCGGGGCTCGGCTACATCGTGTTTGAGAAAGGGACTGCCAAGGGGCCGATCGCGAAGTTCCTGGACGAGGCACGCCTGCGGGCTTTGCGTGAGACGGCCGGCGTGGGCGATGGCGATTCCCTTTTCTTTGTCTGCGATTCGAAACCTGCATCGGCGAAGTTCGTCGGCACCGTCCGCGACAAGCTCAGCCATGATCTGGACCTGCTGGAGAAGGACGCCTTTCGATTTTGCTGGATCACCGATTACCCGCTCTATCAGCTGGATGAGGAAACCGGGAAAATTGGATTCAGCCACAACCCCTTTTCGATGCCGCAAGGAGGACTGGAAGCGCTGGAAAAGGAAGACCCCCTTCGCATCAAGGCCTATCAGTACGACATCGTCTGCAACGGGGTCGAACTGTCGAGCGGCGCAATCCGTAACCACCTGCCGGACGTCATGTACAAGGCCTTCGCCATCGCCGGTTATTCGCAAGCGGACGTCGAGTCGCGCTTTGGCGGCATGTTAAACGCGCTCAAGTTCGGCGCGCCACCCCATGGGGGCGTTGCGCCGGGCCTTGACCGTATCGTCATGCTGCTTGCCGGTGAGCCGAACATCCGCGAGGTGATTCCGTTTCCGATGAACCAGAACGCCGAGGATCTTTTGATGCAGGCGCCCTCGCCGGTGACGCCGAAGCGGCTTGGTGAGCTGCATCTCCGTGAACTCCCGCCGCCTAAGAAAAAAGAGGAATAGGCCGGTCGGCGTGAATTTTATCTTTATTCACCTGAACTTAGACTTAATTCTTAACGATTCGTTAAGACGCGCCCTTTAAATCTGAACAAGCTTAGACGCGTTCGCAATGGCGGGAAATCCGATGCAGGACGTGGTGAAACTTCTCTGCAAGACGATCGGGATGGCGGCGGTCGTGTCGTTGCCGTTCGTGGCCGGCGGCTGTGCTCTGCCGCCCGCCGTGACGGTGGCGAGCCTGGCCGTGGACGGCGTGTCCTATATGGCGAGCGGCCGGACCGTTTCCGACCATGCGATTTCGTATGCGGCACAAGAGGATTGTGCCCTTTACCGGATCGTTCAGGGCGAAAGCATCTGCCGCAAGGAAGGCACGACCGAGCAGGGCGTGGTGCTGGCCGGTGTTTCGGCGCCGCTCAACGTCGCCGAGGCGCTGCCGGAGGCGGGATCGGAGGCGGCGGCAGTCTCGGAGAAGGATGAAGAAATGGCGGCGCTGGCGCCCGTCAGGTTTGTGGACGAGCGCTGGGTCTATCCGGGAGTACCGCATGTCGAGGCCACCTTCCTCGCGCTTGGCAGCTATCGTTTCCGAACGAATGCGGTGCGCGTGGCTGAAAAGTATGCCGCCCATGCCCCCTATATCGTGACCGCCTTCATTCGCGGCGAACGCTACTACCGGGTGGTCGCCGGTCCCTATTCCGAGGCCGAGATCGCAGACGCGATGGCGCGGCTTCTGGAAGCCGGCGTGCCTAGCCCCTGGCGGGTGCAGCTTTGCGGTGTCGAAGGCGTGGGGACGAATTGTAAGGAAGCGGGTTAACGGCTGTCGGTGAGCAAGGCGGCCGGGGCGGAGGATGTGTGAGCCTTCCGCCGCTTGCTGTCGAACATGGCGGCGTCCGCCCGCCCGATCAGATCCTTTTTCCGGTCGCCGGGACCGAAGGTTTCCACCCCAAAGCTGACATGGACCGGAATACGATGGCCGTTCAAGGTGACGACGCTTCGCCCGATCAACTGGTTCAAGGATTTGATCCGGCGCAGCCCATAGGCAATTTCCGTTTCAACCATCAGGACAGCGAATTCGTCGCCACCGATCCGGGCGACATAGTCCGTCTCGCGCACGTTCGCCAGGATCCGGCGGGCGAGTTCGCGCAAGACCTCGTCCCCGATCGGATGGCCAAAGTGATCGTTGATTTCCTTGAAATTGTCGACGTCGGAGGTGGCCAGGATGCCGGTCGATCCGTTGCGGTTTGCCGTGGCCAGCGCGTGACCGAGTTGCGCATCGAAGCCACGCCGGTTGAGAAGTCCGGTCAATTCGTCCGTCATCGTCAGGACCTCGAGCCGGGCGATGCGGTCGGCTTGCGCGGCCAGTCGGCGTTCGGCATCGGCCGCCATTCGCAAGGCCTGCTCGAGCAGCGTCAGTTGGCTGACGCCCTGGAGATGTTCCTCCCAGGGCTGCAAGCATTTCGTACGCGCAGGCCCAAGCTTAAGGCCGTCCCCTTGGACAAGGTTCCTTGCCAGGAATTTTTGGCCCGTCGTCTCGGGTTGGAGCTTCGCCGTCCTCATAATCGATCTCGTTTTCCTTGCACGCCCGGGTGCACGCCCGGATCTCATTTCCTTCGCACGCCCGTTTGGCGGATACCAAGTTAAGAAGCAAGGGGTATGCCAAGAAAAAAGTTTGAAAAATGAATAGGTTAGGGTTGTTCTCCGGAAACGAAGGGGGTAAAAATTGCCCAGTGGCTCATTCTTGCCGGTACCGTCGGCGGAATTTGCCTTGTCTTTTCTTGCCGCCGGCCCCGGGTCTTGCCGTCGGCCCCGGGTCTTGCCGTCGGCCCTGGGTCTTGCCGCCGGCGCTTGAGCGCGGCGAAACGGAGGGAGACGCGTGATGACGGCCCGTCGAGGGGGCATCCCCGGTCTCTTGTTTTTTCTTCTTTTTTCCCCTTCCAGGGGGCCCTGGCGGGGGCGGGGCTCGTTTCGCACCGGGCCTATTACTCGGCCACGATCGGCGAGGTGAAGCGCAACAGCCAGATCCTCAACGCCAGCGGCGGCTTCGTCATGGAAGTGGCCAAATCCTGTGAGGGCTGGGAATCCGTGCAAAGCACGCAGCTCGTCCTGTTGAACAGCCTGGGCGAGGAGTCCCTTGCCGAGGTTCGCTATACGAGCTGGGAATCCCGCGACGGGCTTCAATTCCATTTCAATTATGTGCATCGGAATAACGGGAAGGTTCGGGAAGAACTGCTCGGCCGGGCGGAAATCCCGGCGAAGGGGGAGGCGGGCAGCGTCACCTTCTCGAAACCATCGGACACGACGCTGGATCTACCCGCATCCGTCATCTTCCCGACCGAACACCTGCTTGGCCTGCTCGAACACGCCGATGCCGACGCGCAGATCTATCAGGCCCCCTTGTATGACGGGACGAAGGTGGACGGCGTTTACAATGTCAGTGCCTTCATCGGCAAGCCCTTCATCGCCGAGCCGGCGAAGGAGGAGGAAAGCCTCGCACGGCTTTCCGGCGCGCGTGGCTGGCTGGTACGATTCGCCTATTTCCCATTCAGCACGGTCGACGCCGTGCCGGAAGTCGAAATCGGTGTGCGCTTGCTGAGGTCGGGCGTTGCCGAACGCATGGTTTTCGATCACGGGGACTTCACGATCATCGGCACGCTCGAGCGGATCGATTGGCTGCCCAAGCCGGAGTGCTAAGCCCTTGGCCCGCCGCCGCTTTCACCAAAATTCATTGGAAAGCGGCTGTTTGGGCCGGGGAAACCTTAAGAATATGCTAACCATCCTTGTTTAAAACTTAAAAAAACAAGCTGGGGCCTTAGAATGCCGAAGACCATCCTAATCGTCGAAGACAACGAACTGAACATGAAGCTGTTCCAGGACCTCCTGGTGGCGAACGGCTATCGCACGTTGCAGACGAAGGATGGCTACGAAGCGCTTGAGATCGTTCGCGAACAACGGCCGGATCTTGTGCTGATGGATATTCAGCTTCCGGAAATTTCCGGGTTGGCCATTACGAAACAGATCAAGGAAGACGAAGCGCTGAAGTCGATTCCCGTCATCGCGGTGACCGCCTTTGCAATGAAGGGGGACGAGGAAAAGATTCGGGAAGGCGGTTGCGAGGCCTATATCGCAAAGCCGATTTCGGTTCCCCACTTCCTGGAGACCATCAAGAAGGTTCTAGGCTAGGGCAGTAGGCACGATGACCGCGCGAGTCCTAATCGTCGATGATATACCGGCAAACGTGAAGTTACTGGAAGCGCGTCTTTCGAGCGAGTACTTCGACGTTATCACGGCAGTAGACGGCCCCTCCGCACTCGAGTTGATCGAAAAGGAATCTCCAGACATCGTGCTTCTCGACGTGATGATGCCTGGCATGAACGGTTTTGAAGTGTGCGAGAAGGTGAAAGCGAACCCCAGAACCGCTCACATTCCGATCGTCATGGTGACGGCATTGAGCGAGACGAAGGATCGCATTCATGGCCTCGAGGCAGGCGCCGACGACTTTTTGACGAAGCCGGTCAATGACAAGGCGCTGCTTGCGCGGGTTCACAATCTGACGCGCCTCAAGATGATGATGGATGCCTTCCGGAGCCGGGCGGAGACCTATGAGCAGCTCGGCCTCGAATATGGCATGCCGGCCATTTCCCGGGAAGACGCCAGCAAGGCGAACGTTCTTGTGATCGAAGACAACGCGGCCAGCGCCGACCGTATTCGGGAAACCCTGCAGACGCACGTAGACGACGACGTCACGATTTTCGAGGACGGCACGGTAGCAATCGACTCGGCGCTTGAGGATTCGTATGAGCTCGTCATCCTCAGCATGGATTTATTGAAGGAAGATTCGCTAAGGCTTGTGGCCCAACTGCGTGCCCGTGAAGAGCTTCGCAACTTACCTATACTCGTCCTCGTCGAGGAGCACGAACAGGAAATCCTAGCCAAGGCGTTCGAGGTCGGTGTCCATGACTATTTGGTCCGGCCGATCGAGAGCAGCGAGCTTATACTTCGAAGCCGCACGCAGATCCGTCACCGGCGCTATCAGGAACGGCTGAGCAGCGATTACCGCGACAGCCTGGCGATGGCGGTTACGGACAGCCTTTCCGGCCTCTATAACCGGCGTTACCTGGAGACCCATCTGCCCCGGATGATAGGGGAAGCCATCCATGACATGAAGGCCCTGACCTTGATGATGATCGATGTCGATCACTTCAAGGAGGTGAACGACCGCTACGGCCATTCGACGGGCGACGAAGTCTTGAAAGAAGTGGCAAAACGTATCCGCGAGAATGTTCGAAGCTTCGACCTCGTCACGCGGCTCGGCGGAGAGGAATTCATCGTCGTCATGCCGGACTGTTCGATGCAGTTCGTGCGGGCAACGGCCGAGCGCGTTCGCGCAGGGCTTTCCGATCGGACGATCGTCGTGGGTTCGGACGAACACATCACCGTCACCGTGAGCCTTGGCTGCGCCCAGATCGTCGGGCCGTCCGATACGGCGGAGAAACTGCTCAAACGGGCCGATTCCGCCATGTACAAGGCAAAGGCGCTCGGCCGCAACAAGGTGTGGGTGATCGACGACGCCGATGACGACATCGAATGTTCCGCTTAATCAAGTAGTTATAAAAAAATCTAGGCAGCAAAAAACCGCCCGCGGGCGATCGAGAGAAGGCAAGCCAGGTGGGCTTAAGCCTATTTCAGTTTTGCTTCCTTAAAGAGAACGTGCTTGCGGACGACGGGGTCGTACTTCTTAAGCTCGATCTTCTCCGTCAATTTCCTCGGGTTCTTCTTCCGAAGGTAGTAGTAGCCGGTCTTGGCCGAACTCACCAGCTTGATCAGGACGGTGTTCTTCGATTTCGCCATTTCTCAAGATCCCTAGACGCTTTGGTCCCCGCTTCGGGGCCGCCAACTTAGCCTTTCCGCGGGTTCTGTCAAGCAATATGCGGGAGCAGCCTAGTCTTCGGGCGATAGCCTTTCTTTATCGGCGATTTCCTCACGCGTTTCTTTAAGCAGGCTTGCATAGAGGGCGGTGTTTCCCAAAAGCCCCTCGGCAATGGAAAGGTCGAGTGGGCTTTCCGTGCGAAGCGGGGGGCAGTCGGCTTTTCTTGCGCGCTCCGGGCTTGTGTGCCGCTTGCTTACCATCTCGCGAAGCAGGCTTGACGCTTTTCCCTTAAGGCCCGCCGTGCAGACGTCCGGCAGAATGCCGATTTTGTTCAGGGTGCCACCGGAAGGCGTATAGATAAGTGACCAGGTGAGCGTAATTTCTGCGCCGTTGGGTAAGGGAAGGATCGTCTGGACGGTGCCCTTGCCATAGGACCGGCTGCCGACGACGAGCGCGCGGTGCCGATCCTGGAGCGCGCCGGCGACGATCTCGGCGGAAGAAGCGCTTTTGCCATTCAGAAGAATGACGATCGGCAGGCCGTTACCAATATCGCCCGCAACGGCGTTGTAGATATGGCTGCTGTTCGAATGACGGCCGCGCGTATAAATAATCCCATCCGATTCGAGAAAATGGTCGGCGACGGCGATCGCCTGGTCCATCAAACCTCCCGGATTGCCGCGAAGATCGAGAACGATTCCTTGAAGCGGCGGGTTGATTTTTTCCTCGGCCTTGTGCAAATGGCGGGTAAGGCTTCGGGCGGTGTCGCGGTTAAAACCGCTGAGTTGGAAATAGGCGATGGAATCACGGCGTTTGTATTCGACGGTCGGTGCAAACACATGCTGACGATAAAGCGTGACTTCAATCGGGTCAGGAACGTTCGGCCTTCGCAGGACGAGGGCGAGTTTGCTGCTGACGGGGCCGCGAAGCCGGCGAAACACGCCCGCGATGTCGAGGCCCTCGACGGAAAAGTCATTGATTTTCAGGATTTCGTCCGAGGGTTGGATGCCGGCCTTCTTGGCGGGACTGTCCGGGATCACGTCCGTCACCAGGAAGGCCCCTTCGAAGTCATGTACCTGCAGGCCCACGCCGCTATAGCCCTTGCGTTTTTCACGTTGGCGCAACGCCAGTCGCGCGCCGGCATAGCGCGAATATTCATCCAGCGAACCAAGCACACGATCAAACATCACCGCCATGAAGGCGTCCTCGTCGGCTTCGATGTCGGGCGAGAGGTTCGCCAGGGAGACGGCAAGGAAGTCCGCGCTTAAGCTCGCCCAGCCATCGAGGTTCCGAGGCGCCGAGGCGACGCCGACTCGAAGCAGGCGATCGCCCTGGCTTAGGCGAAGCAAGTTGCCTCGCGCCTCGACCTTGAATGCCGGGTCGACGGCCGAAAGTCCCTGGAGGGCTTCGAGCGCCAATTCGCCGGCCGTCTTCTGCTCGATGTATTTTGCGATGATGCCACCATAGCCCGCAGCAAAGACGGCCGTCGGCGCATCGATGGGGCGCGCTTCGGTAAGCGGCCGCTCGGTTGCACAGGCCGAAAAAAGAAGGAGGGTGGCGGTAAGCGCCGAAGGGAGGCATCGCCGCCTCCACTTCTTCTTAGGGTTCGTGTTCTTATGATTCGTGCCCATGGGGCATTTTAACGTTTTCGCACCCTTGCGGCCTTCTTTTTCCGGGTATTTCGGGCGCGCTTTGGCCGCCGTTTCCCACCAATGGGGGGCAGGCCGCGGGCCTTTTCGACCGCGCCTCCCTCGATGAGTTTGAAAAGCAGACTGCCCGTCGCCGTGTTCGCCTCTACAAGCCGCACCAAAACCCGATCACCCAAGCGAAAAGTAAGCCCACTTCGCTCGCCTACCAAGCAGTGGTGCACCTCGTCATGGATGAAGTGTTCCCAGCCCAGGGTCCGAATGGGAATGAAGCCGTCCGCGCCGGTATCGTCCAATGTCACGAAGAGTCCGAAGCGCGTAACGCCCGCGATCTGACCGGAGAATTCGGCGCCGACGCGATCGCTGAGGAAAAGGGTGGCGTAGCGATCCGTCGCATCCCGCTCGGCCGTTTCCGCCCGGCGTTCCAAGAGCGAGATGTGTTCGCCGATCTCGGTGAGTTTCGATTCGGTTTCCGCCGTCACCCCTTCCGGCCCTAAGTCGAGCGCACGAATGAGACAACGATGCACGATCAGATCGGCATAGCGGCGGATCGGCGAGGTGAAGTGGCAGTAACGGCGAAGCGCCAGCCCGAAATGTCCGTGATTCTCGGGGCTGTATTCCGCCTTCGATTGGCTGCGCAACACGACGAGGTTGACGATTTCGGAAAACGCCGTGTCGGCCGCACGCTGAAGGATTTGGTTGAAGTGGTGGGGGCGCAAGACCTGACCCTTGGCCAGCCGAATGTTAAGGGATTTTAAGAATTCCCGAAGCGGTTCCAGCTTGTTCTCCGGTGGCGTGTCGTGGATGCGGTACAGGCAAGGCGCACGATGTTTTTCGAGCGTTTCGGCGGCGGCCACGTTGGCGAGGATCATGCATTCCTCGATCAGGTGATGGGATTCGAAACGCTGGGTGGAGCGGATGGCGGCAAGCCGGCCGTCCGCATCGAACACGACCACGCGCTCCGGCAGATCGATCTCGATCGTACCGCGCTCCGCGCGCGCCGCCTTCAGCGCGCGATAGGCCCCGTAAAGGGGTTTAAGGACATGGGCGAGCAACGGCTTCGTCGTTGCATCGGGGAAACCGTCCTCGGCGCGCTGGACCTGCTCATAGGTGAGCCGCGCCGCCGATCGCATGAGCGCGCGCTCAAACTTATGGCGCAGCAGCTTGCCGTTCCGGTCGATCCACAGATGGGCGGCAAGGCAAGGCCGGTCTTCATCGGGCTTCAGCGAACACCAGCCATTCGAAAGCTGCTCGGGCAGCATCGGCACGACCCGGTCCGGGAAGTAGACGGAATTGCCGCGTTCATAGGCCACGCGGTCAAGGGCGTCGCCGGGACGAACGTAATGGGCAACATCCGCGATGGCGACGAGGAGGTGCCAGCCGCCTAGATTCTTCGGGTCCTTGTCCGCTTCCGTCCAGACGGCGTCGTCGAAGTCACGGGCGTCGGCGCCATCGATCGTCACCAGCGGGGTTTCGCGAAGGTCGCGCCGGCCGTTCAGCCCGGCCGCGCCGGCTTGTTCCGCTTGGGCCAGGGCTTCGGGCGAAAAGTCGACTGGGATGTCATGGCTGTGGATGGCGACGAGGCTGACGGCCCGGGGCTTGTCCGAGGGGCCGAAGTGCTCTACGACGCGGGCCTCGCGCACCCGCCTGGAACTATGGATCACTTCGGCGAGCACGAGGTCGCCCGCTTGCGCGCCCTTCCTTTCGTGGCTTTGCAGGACGTAAGTGTGCTTGTGGCGGCGGTCCGTCGGCGCCAGTCGCAAGCCGCCGGCGTCCTCCTCGAGGACACCCAGAATACGGTTCGGTGCGGCGCCGATGCGGCGAATGATCCGGGCCGCGTAGGCACCATCCTTCGTTTTCCGAACGCGGGCGAGGATCCGCTCGCCCGGCCAGAGCGCCGTCCGGCCGCGCCGTTCCATCGCGACATAGATCGGCGGCGGCGCGTCGGTCTCCTTCCACGAAAGAGGGCGCGCCAGCACCTCGCCGTCCGAATCCGTACCGGTGATCTCGAGAACGGCGACCGGCGGCAGGCCGTCCGGCACGACGAGGAGGCGGCCCGCGCTTCGCGCGATCTGCCCTTCCTCCAGCATTTCCTTCAGCGACGCCTTGAGCCTAAGACGGGAATTGCCGGACAGGCGAAAGGCGCGAGCAATCTCGCGCTTGCCAACGGGCGAGGGGCTCTCTCGGATGAAATCCAGGATTTCGTCTTCGCTTGGGAAATTTTCAGGCGAGTGTTTTTGCGTGGACACGGACTTTAAACGTTCGTTTAAGCGGAAGAAGCTGAAGCATCCGCCGCGGTCTTCTTCTTTACGGTCTTCTTCTTTGCGGCCTTTTTCTTTGTAGTCTTTTTCTTTGTGGTCTTTGAACGGGATTTCGATGTTTTTTTCTTCTTTTTTCTTTCTTCGCGTGCGGCCAGCAGGGGCAGCGCCTCTTCCAGCGTGATCGATTCTGGTGAGCTGCTTTTCGGGATGGTCGCGTTCGTGCCGCCATGCTTCACATAGGGCCCGTACCTTCCATCGTGGACGGTGATGGGTTTGGCATCCTCCGGATGGTCGCCAAGCGTGCGAAGGGCTGCTGCCGTCTGCCGCCCTTTCTTGGGCGTTGCCAGCACATCGACGGCCCGGTTCAAACCGATCGTCAACACATCATCGACGGTAGGCAGCGAATGGTAGTTCTTTTCATGCTGGACGTAGGGGCCGTACCGGCCGATGCCGGCCAGAATCGGCGCACCGTTCTCCGGGTGCTTGCCCACCTCGCGCGGCAGGCGCAGCAATTGGAGCGCGAGGTCGAGTTCGAGATCCTGAGGCGAGCGATCCGCAGGCAAGGAAACCCGCCTCGGCTTGTCGCCTTTTTCCTTCACTTCGCCAAGCTGGAGATAAAGTCCGTAGGGGCCCTTGCGAAGGCTGACCGTCTCGCCGGTTTCCGGGTCCTGACCGAGTTCGACCGGACCTTCGAGGACGGCGCCGCCATTCTCCTGGAGGCCTTCCGCGAGCTGGCGCGTATAGGCGCAGTCCGGATAGGTCGAGCAGCCGACGAAGGCGCCGAACTTGCCGAGCTTCAGCGCAAGCTTGCCCTGGTCGCAGGCCGGACAGCGGCGGGGGTCCACGTTTGGATCTGTTTGCGGGAAGAAGTGGGCGCCAAGGGTCTTGTCGAGGGCGTCGAGCACGTCCTTGATCGCCAGATCCTTCGTATTGTCGATGGAGGTTTCGAATTTCGTCCAGAAATCGTGCAGGACCTGTTTCCAATCCGTCCGCCCTTCGGAGATGTCGTCGAGCCGGTCTTCGAGGTCGGCCGTGAAGTGGTATTGAATGTAACGCTGGAAAAAGTTCGCAAGGAAGGAGGTGACCAGCCTTCCGCGATCCTCCGGGATAAAACGTTTCTTCTCGAGCCGGACGTAATCGCGGTCCTGAAGAACGGAAATGATCGATGCATAGGTCGAAGGACGGCCGATGCCCAACTCTTCGAGTCGTTTTACGAGGCTCGCTTCCGAAAACCGCGGCGGAGGTTGGGTGAAATGTTGTTCCGGTTGGATTTGTTTTCTCGGCATGGAATCCTTTTCCGAGACACGGGGGAGTTCTTTTCCTTCTTCATCCTCGCTCGGTTCGTCGCGCCCTTCCTGATAAAGCTTCAGGAATCCATCGAAGGTGACGACGGAGCCGGTCGCGCGGAACGTATCCTTTCCATCCGAAGCCGCAATGTCGATGGCGACGTTATCGAGCAGCGCACTGGACATCTGACTTGCCAGCGCGCGTTTCCAGATGAGCTCATAAAATTTTGCCTGATCCGGATTGAGCGAACGGACGACATCCTGAGGGCGTCGCTGAAAATTTGTCGGACGGATTGCCTCGTGGGCTTCCTGCGCATTCTTCGCGTGGCTGCGGTAGGCGTGGGGTGTTTTCGGAAGATAGGGATTGCCGTACTCGCTGGCGATCGTGCTGCGGGAAGCGGCAATGGCTTCCTTTGCGATGTGAACGCTGTCGGTCCGCATGTAGGTGATCAACCCACCCGTATCGCCACCGACATCGAGGCCTTCGTAGAGACGCTGGGCGACGCTCATCGTATGCTTCGCCGAAAAGCCGAGCTTGCGGGAGGCTTCCTGCTGCAGGGTCGATGTCGTAAAGGGTGCCGGTGGGTGCCGGCGGGACTGCTTGCGCTCGATGCGTTCGACGGCAAAGTCCTGCGGTTCCAGGCGATCCAGCGCGGACCTCGCCGCGGCCTCCGTCTCGAGGCTGAACTTCTCGACCTTCTCGCCGTTCAATTGGGTCAGCTTCGCCGGGATCTTGTCGCCGGCAGCGGTCTCGAAGATGGCCTCGATCGTCCAGTATTCCCGGGGCTTGAAGATATCGATCTCCGCTTCCCGCTCGCAGATCAGGCGTAGCGCCACGGATTGCACGCGCCCGGCCGAGCGGCTGCCGGGGAGCTTGCGCCAAAGCACCGGCGAAAGGGTGAACCCGACGAGGTAGTCGAGCGCGCGCCGCGCAAGGTACGAATCGATCAGCTTGTGGTCGAGGTCGCGTGGATGTTGCATCGCGTCCAGCACGGCCGACTTGGTAATTTCGTGAAAGGCGACGCGGTGCACCTCGACGTTCTCGAGCGCACCGCGCTCTCGCAACACCTCACGGATGTGCCAGGCGATGGCTTCGCCCTCGCGGTCGGGGTCCGTCGCCAGATAAAGATGACCCGCCCCCCGAACGGCCTCGGCAATGTCTTTCATGCGTTTTTCGGATTTTACATCGATCGTCCAAAGCATGGCGAAGTCCTCTTCGGGGAGGACGGACCCTGCCTTGGCCGGGAGATCGCGCACGTGGCCATAGCTGGCCACGACCTCGTAGTCGCTGCCGAGATACTTATTAATCGTCTTTGCCTTGGCCGGCGATTCAACAATAACGACGCTCATATGCCCTCAACGGAGTCGAAAAAAATAAAAATCCTGTCTTCTCTTTATAGAGACAGCAACGAAACCTGATTGCCGGGATGGCGTTCGAGACGGCCTGCAAGCTTTAGTTCGAGAAGAACCGTGGATAGAACGGCGGGTGACAATTGGCATCGCCGAAGGATTTCGTCAACCATTACCGGTGAGGGGCTGAGCATTTCCAGCACTTGCTCGCGGGCTTCGGTGACTTCCGATTCGTTGGGCGGCGGGGCGGTCGGGGCTTTGAGAGCCGGGGCTTCGCGCTCTTCGAGCGGTCGGCGAAGCCGGCCTTCGAGCGCCATCAAAATGTCGTGAGCCGACTCGGTGAGCGTGGCGCCCTGGCGAATGAGATGGTTCGTGCCCTGGGCCCGGGGATCGAGCGGCGAGCCCGGAACCGCGAAGACGTCACGGCCCTGTTCGAGGGCCATCCGCGCCGTGATCAGCGAACCGGACTTCGGCGCCGCCTCGACGATCAGCACGCCAAGGCAGGTGCCGGAGACGAGGCGGTTGCGTCGCGGGAAGTGGCGAGCCTGGGGTGCGGTACCGAGGGGCTGTTCGGAAAACAGGACCCCTTCGCTTGCGATCCGTTCATAAAGACGCGCATTCTCCTGAGGGTAGGGAACGTCGATGCCGCCGGCCTGCACGGCGACGGTGCCCGTTGCAAGGCCGCCTTCGTGGGCCGCCGTATCGATGCCGCGCGCTAGCCCAGACACGATCAACAGCCCGTTCGATCCCAAGTCCGCCGCGATCCGTTCCGCAAATCGCCGCCCATTCGCCGATGCGTTGCGTGCACCGACGATGGCAAAGGCATGCCTTTCGAAAAGGTGGGCATGGCCAAGGAGGCTCAAGACGGGCGGCGGGTCGTAGATATGGGCAAGCTCGGGCGGGTAATCGGGTTCGCCGAAGGCGACGAGCCGCGCCCCTATTTTCGCGTGGGCCTCGATCTCCCGCATCGCTTCGGCCTTCGGGCAGACCCCGACCGGCTTCAGCCGGCCACCCCGGCGGGCAAGTTTCGGCGCCACCTCGAGGGCGGCCGCTGCCGTGCCGTAGGCCTCGAGCAGTTTGTAAAAGGTGATCGGGCCGACGTTTTCGCTTCGGATTAAGCGGAGCCAGTCGAGGCGTTCTTCATCGGAAAGCGTTCGCGGCTTCGGCGGCATCAGGGCCCCGGCGCCGCCGAGCGGCCGATCTTAGGTTCCTCTCCCCTGACCAGGCGGCGGACGTTCGCCCGATGGCGAAAGAGCACGATGCCGGCGACCAGAATGGTGAAGGCGGTAAACGCGGTATCGCCGAAGAAGAAGGCGGAAAGCGGTGCCGTTCCGATGGCGAGAAGCGCGGCAAGGGAGGAATAACGGAAAAGCGCGGCAACGAGAAGCCAGACGACGATGGCGATGAGGCCGACGGGAGCCAGCAGCATGAGAAGCACGCCAAGCGTCGTCGCCACGCCTTTGCCGCCATGAAAACCGAGCCAGACCGGGAACAGATGGCCAAGGATGGCGCTGCCGCCCGCGATCAAGGCGACCGGAAAGCCAAATTCAAGCCCAATGGCGGCGGCGGCCGCACCCTTGCCGATGTCAAGGAGAAGGGTGAGGAGGGCAAGCAGCTTCGATCCTGAGCGAAGCACATTCGTCGCACCGATATTGCCGGAGCCAAGTTTACGAAGTTCGCCGCGACCGGCCAGGCGGGTGAGCAAAAGCCCGAAGGGAATGGAGCCGAGCAGATAACCTACCGCCGCCGCCAACAGGAGGTGGTCCAACGCTATTTCCGAGAACGCGGCCATTCCTTAAGTTTCCCGAACGAAGATCGGCCGTCCGGCGGACACCGTGCGTAGCACAATTCCCTGCACGGGACGTTTGTCGAAAGGCGAGTTCTTCGATTTGCTCCGGAACCGCTCGACGTCGATCTTCCAAGGTTTTTCCAGATCGAAAAGCACGAGGTCGGCCGCCCCCCCCTTCGCAAGCACGCCACCGGAAAGGCGGAAGGTGCGCGCCGGTGCGGCCGTCACCGCCTCGAGCGCGCGCAGGAGGGTGAGCGATCCGTTGTGGGTGAGCTCAAGCGTCAGCGGCAACAAGGCCTCGAGACCGATGATGCCGTTTTCCGCCTGAACGAACGGCAGCCGCTTGCTGTCCTGATCGTGGGGCGCGTGATCGCTTGCGATCAGATCGATGGTGCCGTCCTTAAGCCCCTCGATGACGGCCTCGCGATCGGTCTCATTCCGAAGCGGCGGAGAAAGTTTTGCAAAGGTTCGGTAATCGCCGACCGCCGTCTCGTTCAACGCAAAGTAGGGCGGCGCCGTTTCGCACGTCACGTTGAGCCCCTTCGCCTTTGCCCGACGGACGGCCTCGATCGCGTCCGCCGTTGAAAGATGCGCCGCGTGGTAACGCCCACCGGTCAGTTCCAGCAAGCGCAGGTCGCGCTCGACCAGGATCGTCTCGGCAATGGGGGGAATGCCGGCAAGCCCAAGCCGGGTCGCCATCTCGCCCTCGTTCATCACGCCGCCATTCGCCAGGTCCGGATCCTCCGGGTGCTGGACGAGCAGAAGATCGAAGGTCGAGGCATAGCTGAGTGCCCGCTTGAAGGTCATGGCGTTGCTGACGGCCACCACGCCGTCGGTGAAGGCGACGGCGCCGGCCTCGGCCAGCAGTCCCATTTCCGTGATCTGCTCGCCGGCCAGGTCCTTCGTGATGGCGGCATAAGGGTGAATGTTGACGAGTTCCGCATCATGGGCGCGGCGTTTCACGAGTTCGACAAGGGCGACCTCGTCGATGACGGGGTGCGTGTTCGGCAGGCACAGCATCGTCGTCACGCCACCGGCTGCTGCTGCCAACCCCGCCGTCGTGATTGTCTCCTTGTGTTCGTCGCCGGGTTCGCGGAGTTGAACGCGCGCATCGATCAGCCCGGGCGCCAGGCAGTGGCCCTCGCAATCGATGCGCTCGATGCCGTCCGGCACGCCGTCGGCAAAGAGCTTCGGCCCGAGGTCCAGAATTTTCTCGCCTTCCGTAAGAAGGGCGCCCTTCTTATCCAGCCCGCTCGCCGGATCCAGCAGGCGGGCGTTCACGTAAGCCGTCCGGCCTTCGTTGCCCGTCATGACGACGCCTCCGCGGCATGCGCGGCCGAGGCGATGAGGGTTTCGAGACAGGCCATCCGCACGGCAACGCCCATTTCGACCTGTTCGTGAATGGCGCTGCGCGCGATGTCGTCGGCGACTTCGCTGTCGATCTCGACGCCGCGGTTCATGGGTCCCGGGTGCATGATCAGCGCATCTGGTTTTGCGCTGGCCAGTTTTTCGGCGTCTAGGCCGAAGAAGCGGAAATATTCCCGAAGCGAAGGGATAAAATTCCCATTCATCCTTTCGCGTTGCAACCTGAGCATCATGACGATGTCGCAACCTTTGAGTCCTTCCGCCATGTCGTGGAAGATTTCGACACCGAGACGCTCGATCTTGATCGGCAGCAAGGTCACGGGCGCCACGACGCAGACGCTTGCCCCCATCGTGTTTAGCAGATGAATGTTCGAGCGCGCGACCCGGCTATGCAGAACGTCGCCGCAAATGGCGACCCGCAGTCCTTCCAGCCGTTTCTTGCGTCGCCGGATGGTCAGCGCGTCGAGAAGGGCTTGGGTCGGATGTTCGTGACTGCCATCGCCTGCATTGATCACCGAGCAGGTGACTTTTTCGGCAAGCAGCTTTACGGCGCCACTGTGGGGGTGGCGCACGACCAGAACATCCGGGTGCATCGCATTCAGCGTCATCGCCGTGTCGAGCAGCGTCTCGCCTTTTTTGATCGCGCTCGTCGAGACGGACATGTTGATCGCATCCGCGCTGAGGCGTTTGCAGGCAAGCTCGAAGGAAGTCCGCGTGCGCGTCGAACTTTCGAAGAAAAGGTTGATGACGGTGCGGCCTTGCAGAAGCGGGCGCTTCTTGTTCGCCTGGCGGTTCTGTTCGACGTAGGATTCGGAAAGATCGAGAAGGTGGGAAATCTCGTCTGCCAAAAGCCCCTCGATCCCCAGGAGATTCTTGTGGGGAAAGAAGGTATTGGAGCCGATCTTGTTCATTAAAGCGGCACTATACGCCGTCTCTTACGTTTTCCGCAAGGGAGCGGCAACCCCTAGATAATGCCCTTTTTCCGCAAGTCCCCCCGCTCATTGGCCGGCATATCGAGCAGATCGCCTAAAATCTCGTCCGTGTGCTGGCCAAGGGTCGGCGGGGCGTGGCGATAGGAGACGGGCGTCTTCGAAAGCCGGATCGGGTTGCCGATCAAATCGACCGGCGGATCCGCCCGAAGCGTATGCGGCATCTGGATCTTCATCTCGCGGTGACGGATGTGTGGGTCTTCGAACACTTCCCGGATGTCGTTGACCGGCCCTGAGGGCACGCCCAGCTTTTCCAGTTCCTCCGTCCAGTACTTGATCGGCTTTTGCACGATCACCTCGCCTAAGCGTTCGGCGAGCGCCTTGCGGTTTTTTATGCGCTCCGAATTCGTATGGAAACGCGGATCCTCGGCCAGTTCCGGGCAACCCGCAAGATTGCAGAATTTCTGAAACTGGCGGTCGTTGCCGACGGCCAGGACGAAGTAGCCGTCCGCCGCCTCGAAGGTCTGGTAGGGCACGATGTTCGGGTGCGCATTTCCCAATCGCTTCGGCACGTGACCAGACGTGAGGTAGTTCTGCCCTTCATAGGTGAGCCAGGCGACCTGCGAATCCAAAAGGCCGATGTCGATGTATTGGCCTTCGCCCGTTGCGTCGCGCCGATGCAGCGCCGCCAGCATGGCGCTTGCCGCATACATGCCGGCCATGATGTCGGCGATGCCGACGCCGACTTTCAGCGGTGCGCCCTCGGGCTCGCCGGTGATGCTCATCAAGCCGCCCATGGCCTGGGCGAGGTAGTCGTATCCTGCCCGGTGCGCATACGGGCCGGTCTGTCCGAAGCCGGTGATCGAACAGTAGATGAGGGCGGGAAAGGCGGGTTTGAGTTGATCGTAGGCAAGCCCATACTTCTTTAATGTGCCGACCTTGAAGTTCTCGACCAGGAAGTCGCTCTTTTCCAGGAGCCGCTTGGCGATGGCCTGACCCTCCGGCTTGGCAAGGTCAAGCGTGATCGAGCGTTTGTTGCGGTTGGCGCTCAGGTAATAGGAGCTTTCGGAGGTCTCGTTTCCGGCCCCACCCTTGAGGTAGGGCGGCCCCCATTTGCGCGTGTCGTCGCCGATAGCGGGCCGCTCGACCTTGATGACGTCGGCCCCCAGATCGCCCAAGAGCTGTGTGCAGACTGGCCCGGCTAGCACGCGCGTGAGATCGAGGATACGGATGTTCTCAAGGGAGCTCGTCACGGGCTGGCTTTTTGTTGAAGGGCGGCGAGGGAATCGAGCAGGCCTTGCAGAATATAAGCGGCGGCGAGTTTGTCGACGACTTCACGCCTACGTTTTCGGGAGAGGTCCGCATCCAGCAGGATGCGCGTCACGGCGGCCGTCGACAAACGCTCGTCCCAGAAGACGAGTGGCAGGTCGATGGCCTGAAGCAGGTTGTCGGCAAAGGCGCGTGTGGACTGACAGCGCGGGCCTTCCGTTCCGTTCATGTTGACGGGCAGGCCGACGACGATGCCGCCGGCGCGATGGGCAGCAATATGCCCTTTCAATGTTTCCATGTCGTCTTGGAACTTTGATCGGTTTAGCGTCTCATACGGGGTCGCGATCTTACAAGAGGGATCGGAAAACGCGACGCCGATGGTTTTTTCCCCGACGTCGAGGCCGATCAGGCACGCGTCCGGGGACAAGCGTTCGCGAAGCTCCATAGGGTTGCAGATCGCCATAGCGGGTGATACCTTCCGCCCATATTCCGCCGGACGCCCCGGTTTTCAAGGCATTCCGACCATTTGATCTGGAGAGATTTACCCCATGTCGCTGGACAAGGCCACCGTGGCAGGCATCGCTTCTTTGGCCTGCGTTCGGGTGGACGAGGATGAGCTTGAGGAGCTTGCCGGAGAGCTTTCGCAAATTCTCGATTTCGTTGAGCAGCTTGCGGAGATCGACACCAAAAACGTCGAGCCGATGACGTCCGTCGCCGCGATGGAATTGCGCCGCCGGGCGGACGAGGTGACGGAAGGCAATCTGCACGAGAAAATCCTGGCAAACGCGCCGGATCACACGGCGGATTTCTTCACGGTTCCGAAGGTCGTCGAGTAGGGCGCTCATGGCAGAGCTTACCCGTCTTTCCCTTGCCGAGGCGCGCGATGGCCTTCGAAAGAAGGACTTCAGCGCCACGGAACTGGTGAGCGCGCATCTAAACGCGATGGAAGCGGCGCGGGGGCTCAACGCCTTCATCACGGAAACGCCGGAAGCCGCCATGGCCACAGCCAAGGTGGCGGATCAGCATCTGGCAAAAGGCGAAGGCCGTGCGCTGGAAGGCATTCCGATCGCGGTGAAGGATCTGTTTTGCACGGAAGGCGTCGTCACCACCGCCGCCTCTCACATCCTGGAGCGCTTCGCGCCTCCTTACGAATCGACGGTGACCGCAAAACTGTGGGAGGCCGGTGCCGTCCTATTGGGGAAGACGAATATGGACGAGTTCGCGATGGGCTCGTCGAACGTGACGAGCTATTTCGGGCCGGCCGAGAATCCCTGGCGGCGGGAAGGCGAAAGCCGGCCGCTCGTTCCCGGCGGTTCCTCCGGCGGTTCCGCGGCCGCCGTCGCGGCGAAGCTTTGCCTAGGGGCGACGGGGACGGATACCGGCGGTTCAATCCGCCAGCCCGCCGCCTTCTGCGGCGTCGTCGGGCTTAAACCCACCTATGGGCGCTGCTCGCGCTGGGGGGTCGTCGCTTTTGCCTCGTCTCTCGATCAGGCGGGGCCTCTGGCCCGCAGCGTTCGGGACGCGGCCATCCTGCTGGGCGCGATGGCCGGCTTCGATCCGAAGGATTCGACCTCGGCCGAGTTGCCGGTCCCGGACTTTGAAGCGGCCCTTGGCCAAGGCGTCCGCGGACTTAAGATCGGCATCCCGAAAGAATACCAGGCGGAAGGCACGGCTGGTGAAATCGTCGCGCTTTGGGAGAAGGGAAAGGCGTGGCTTAAGGCAGCCGGTGCTACGATCGTCGACGTCTCGCTCCCGCACACGAAATATGCGCTTCCCGCCTATTACATCATCGCCCCTGCGGAGGCGTCGTCGAACCTGGCGCGCTACGATGGGGTTCGCTACGGCCTTCGGGTCGAGGGCCAGGACCTCGACGATATGTATAAGAAGACACGGGCCGAAGGCTTCGGGCCGGAAGTGCGCCGCCGCATCCTGATCGGCGCCTATGTGCTGTCGGCCGGCTATTACGACGCCTACTATTTGAAGGCGCAGAAGGTGCGGACCCTGATCGCTAGTGATTTCGAGGCGGCCTTCGAGAAGGTGGACGTCCTCTTGACGCCGACCACCCCGAGCCCTGCCTTTCCGATCGGGGAGAAGGCAGACGACCCGATCGCGATGTATCTGAACGACGTCTTCACGGTGCCGGCGAGCCTGGCCGGCCTGCCGGGCATCTCGGTGCCGGTCGGCCTGTCCGAGGACGGCCTTCCCCTTGGCCTGCAGCTGATCGGGCGGGCCTTCGACGAGGGGACCGTGTTGCGCACGGCAGCAGCCCTCGAGGCGGCCGCGCCCAGCCTTAAGCACGCGAAGGAAAGCGGCGCATGATGCGGATCGAAGGCGCGACGGGAGAATGGGAGATCGTGATCGGCTTAGAGGTGCATGCCCAGGTGGTCTCGAAGGCGAAGCTTTTCTCCGGCGCGCCGACCACGTTTGGGGCCGAGCCGAACACCCAGGTCTCGCTCGTCGACGCGGCGATGCCAGGCATGCTGCCGGTCATCAACGAGGAATGCATCCGACAGGCGGTTCGAACCGGGCTTGGGCTCAAGGCGCAGGTCAATCTGGTATCCGTTTTCGATCGCAAGAATTACTTCTATCCGGATCTGCCGGCCGGCTACCAGATTTCCCAGTGGACTCATCCGATCGTAGGCAAGGGTGCGGTCCTCCTCGACCTTCCGGAGGGAAAGACGTGTTTGATCGGTCTCACCCGTCTTCATCTCGAACAGGACGCCGGCAAGAGCCTCCATGATCAGCATCCGAGCCAGACCTATGTCGATCTCAACCGGGCCGGCGTTGCGCTGATGGAAATCGTTTCCGAGCCGGACCTGCGCGGGCCGGAAGAAGTCGGCATCTATCTTCGCAAGCTTCGCTCAATCCTGCGTTACCTCGGCACCTGCGATGGCAATATGGAAGAGGGCTCGATGCGCTGCGACGTGAACGTCTCCGTGCGCCGGCCGGGGGAGCCTTACGGCACGCGCTGCGAAATCAAGAACGTGAATTCCGTCCGCTTCGCCATGCAGGCCACCGAGTACGAGGCTAAGCGCCAGGTCAAAGTCCTGGAGGACGGCGGCAAGATCGTGCAGGAGACCCGGCTTTACGATTCGGCGAAGGGCGAGACGCGGCCGATGCGCTCGAAAGAAGAAGCGCACGACTATCGTTATTTCCCGGATCCGGATCTGCTGCCGCTTCGCCTGAGCGAGGCTTACGTCGAGGATTTGCGCGCCGCGTTGCCGGAACTTCCCGACGCGAAGAAGGAACGCTTTATCGCCGAATATGGCCTTTCGGCTTATGACGCGGGCGTGCTCGTTTCCGAGCAGGAAAACGCCGCCTATTACGAGAAGGTGGCGAAGGGCCGGAACGCGAAGTTGGCCGCGAACTGGGTGATCAGCGAACTCTTCGGCGCGCTGAACAAGAAGGGCGTTGCGATTGCGGCCTCGCCCGTCTCGGCGGAAAACCTCGGCGGGCTCATCGACCTCATCGCCGACGCTACGATTTCCGGGCGGATCGCGAAGGACGTCTTCGCCGAGATGGTGGAGACCGGCGAACCAAGCGCTGCGATCGTCGAAGCGAAGGGGCTGCGCCAGGTGACGGACAGTGGCGCCATCGAGGCGGCAATCGTGAAGGTGCTGGGGGGCGAGGTCGAGAAGGTTGCCGACTACAAAGGCGGCAAGGAGAAGCTGTTCGGCTATTTCGTCGGCCAGGTGATGAAGGCGACGGACGGCAAGGCGAACCCGAAGCTCGTGAACGAGATCCTGAAGAAGAAACTCGCCGAATAGAGATCTTGGGCCCGAAAAACCATGGCCTGCCAAGGCTTACCCGTGAAGGGGTCAAGTCTGTGTCGGGGCTCGACTTTCGGCCCCGATTTCCCGTAATCTTAACCAATCTTCTTCGAGGGGGTATCCCACCGTGGCAGGCATGAAATTCCCGAATCTTGGGGCGGGAATGGCGGTTCTTCTGCTCGCGCTCGCCTTCGCAGGCCCGGCCGGGGCCGCGAACGGCGAAGCATGGTATTTGCGCGCCCAGGCCGGCGGGAGTTTCCCGGACCCGGAGGATATCACCGGCCTTTTGGGCAGCACCTTCAACCGTACGAGCGAATTCAGCGGCGGCTACCTGGCCGGGGCTGCAGTCGGCTATGACTTCCGGGGGTTCCGCATCGAAGGCGAGTTTCTCTACCGCGAGAACGATATCGACAGCTTGACCGGCGGCACGGGCGCCGTGGGGGGCGACCGTTCGATCCGCACCGTGACGGCAAACTTCATCTACGACTTCTACAGGGCCGAGATTGCACCGGACCGGTTCTTAGGGCTGCATCTCGGCGTCGGCCTCGGCACGGCGCATGTGTCGCTCAACGACGTGACGCAAAATGGCGTGCGGCTCATCGATGAAGATGACAGCGTTTTTGCCTACTAGGTGCTTTTCGGCGTCAGCCATACGCTCACCCCGCGGCTTTCGGCCAATGTCGACTACCGGTATCTGACGACGGTCGGCCCGGAATTCGTGACGGTTGCCGGCGAGAGCGTCGAAAGCGGCGTCGAAGACCATTCGATCCTGTTCGGCCTCACCTGGCATTTCGATCGGCAAGCGGCGGCGAAACCTTCGAAGCTTGCGAAGCCTTTGAAGCCGGCCCGCCGGGTCGCCGAGCGCGCGCCGCGGCGAACCGCCGCTGCCCAGCCCCGCCCGGCCTCGCGAGTGACGCCGTCGGCCCCGCCAGTTGCGCCGCGAGAGAAGCAGACCTTCCTCGTCTTCTTCGATTGGGACCAGGCCGCCATCCGGCCGGATGCGGTGCAGATCCTGGTCGAGGCGGCTGCCGCCGCGAAGCAGGGCACGCTCACCGTCATCCAATTGACCGGTCATGCCGACCGTTCCGGCTCGCGCCGCTACAACCAGTCGCTTTCCGAACGCCGGGCCGCGTCGGTGAAGAGCTTCATGATCGGACAGGGGGTGGCGGCGAACGGCATCGCGATCCTTGGCAAGGGCGAGCGATCCTCTGGTGGCGACGCCGGATAATGTGCGCGAACCCAGGAACCGCCGGGTCGAGATCCTTCTTCCTTAAAACGAAAAGAGTCTATTTGGAACGCCTGGCTGCTTTCTCAAGCGCTGCACGGGCGGCGAGGTGCGTCTCAGGGGTAAGGGTGAACGGCTCTTTGCCGATGAGGTCGGCCGTCGTCGTGTAGGTGATGATCGTGAAGCTTTCGAGATCCGAATCGTTCAGGCCGAGCGCCGCCTCGACCAGTTCGGCCCGGTCCTCGCAATAGGCCGCCTCGCGGATCGAGCTTAAGGAGGCCCGGTTGGCAAGGCGGGTGAGGAAGGAATCGAAACGGATCGCATGTTTTGCGCCGTAGGTTGCCCGGAAATGCGTGCGCAGCGTATCGGCGCTGCGGATAAGCGCCGGCGAGAAGTGACGGACGAAACGATTGTAGTTTTGAATGAGCGAGACCCCGAGATCACCGGGGCAGGCAAGGGCGGCGACCATGAGTTCGGACTGAAGAGCGCGCACGGACGCCGCCTTGGCGACCACGAGCTTCGAGTCTTCCGCCAAGGCCTTGTCGCCGGAAGCGGCCCATAGAACGGCGGCCGTCAACGCGAAACCTGCTATCCGTTTTCCCATGCACCGAGCCCCCCACGGCAGGAAACCCCCGCCGATGCCGGTTTTTGTATGCCTTCCTAGAGGATAGCCTCCCCCCTCGTAAGGAAATGTTAACGGAAAACGAAAGCGAGGCAAGGCGCTTCGCCGGAAACGGCCGAATGCCGCAGAAAACCAGGGTTTTTAGGGGCGAAAGCGGGGGCGCTTCATTGACAGCTTTCGGCGCCGCCGCTAGAACGCGCGTACGGGGCTGGATTCGCAGGGTTCCCGCGTTGGAGGGGTGGCCGAGTGGCTGAAGGCGACGGTTTGCTAAACCGTTATGCGGTTTAACACCGTATCGGGGGTTCGAATCCCCCTCCCTCCGCCAATTCAATGAGTTAGTTTGTCTCCGCTGAGCTGTCTTCGCCGGAAAACCGCCGCCGCTGTGATACTTTTTGGGATACTCCTTCGCTCGTAAAAGCGAGGTAGAGCTCGGTCGTCTTGACCGATGAGTGGCCGAGAATCTGAGCAAGCTCGTAGACGCCGCCGCCTTCCTTCAGGTATTCGATGGCGAATTTGTGCCGGAGATCATGGCAGCGAAACCGCCGGAACTCGCGCTTTTGCTCCAATGCCTTCCGTTCTGCCCGCTTCATTATGGCGGCAAAGCGGCTGGCGACATTCTTGTAGCGTTTCCCGTCGCCGTGCCAAAAGACGAAAGGCGAGGTCAGGTGCCGGGGTGTGATACTTAATGTGATACTGGCAGGGGCGAGCAGGGGATCGGCGAGCGGTATCACCCGGGGCCGATTCGTCTTGGTGCGGGGGAGCAGGATCTCGCGGCGCCTGAGGTCGCATTGGCGCTGCTCGAGGGAGAAGCCTTCCTCGGCGCGCATCCCGGTTTGCCGGAGGAGTTGGACGGCGCGGGCAAAATTACCCGAGCAGAATTTTAAGAACCAAGCGACGTCCTCATCGGCCGGCGGCACGATCGGGTCGCGTCGTTCGCGCAGGACCGAGCGGTCGAAGTCGCGGGCCGGATTCGTCTCGATCCAGCCCCAGGCGACGCAACAGGCGAGGATTCGGGAAAGCGCCGTGAGATCGCGCCGGATCGTGGCGTTCGTCGCCTCTTTCTTGCGGTGAGAAACGAAATCGGCGATCCGCCGCCGGGTGATCTCGTCGAGGTAGACGTCGCCGAAGTCAGGGTCGAGCTGACGGACGGAGACGAGATACCGCTTCATGGCGGCCGGTTTGACCTGGGCGGGGTATTCCACGGCCCACCGCACGGTGGCTTCCTTCCAGCTATGGCGGGCCTCCCCGTGGAAGCGCAAGTGGTCGGCCTCCTCGAGGATCTTCTTCAGGCGGCGCCGTGCCGTGGATTGATAGTTGTCTGCAGGCTTCGTCGATAGAGACGTCCCCGAACGCGAAGGTGGGCGTACCAAGTGCCGTCTCGACAGTAGAGATGTTTCGGCATTTGCGCTCCTTCCTTCGCACCCACCGCCGCAGCTTCGCTCTGTCGAAGGTCCACACGCCGCCGAGCTTGGCGGCCCCGGGGATTTTCCCCTTCTTCGCCCTATCCTGCACGGTGCGGGGGCGGAGTCCAGTGATCCGTACAGCCGGTAGTGGGTCACTTTGAATTCTCGCGCTTGCGATACGTGGTGGGCCGCCTCCGCCGGCGCTCGACGCCGTTCGAGAACACTTGGCCGAGGCCTTCGAACGCCCGGAGCTTGTCTCTGACCTAGTTCAGACAGATGTGGGACGCGGCCCTTGATGTGGGGGCGGGGGTCTCCGAGGCTGTGATGGTGCAACCACCAGCCGAAGGAGGCCCCCATGCAGGTCCGAAGCCTGCCGTGTCACGTTATCCGAAACGCCAAGACCGCGTCTCGTCTGATCGACGCGCAGTCCGCAGATCGCGAAGCGTCGATCAGACGCGACGCGGTGCACCGCTGGCGCAAAGCCAAACCCGGCGGCTTGACCGCCGATCGGGCGGCCGAGGTCGTCGGCGTGCCGCGGTCCACCCTCTATCGGTGGCGGAACCGTCCCGAGCCGGGATCGCGCCGGCCCCGGCGCCTGCGTCGGCCGGACTGGCCGCCGGCGCTGGTCGCGGCGGTCAAGGAGCTGCGCCACGACTACCCCATGTGGGGCAAGGCCAAGCTCGCCGTCATCCTGCGCCGCCAGGGATACACGGTGAGCGAAAGCACCGTCGGGCGCATCCTGAAGATGCTGGTGGTCCGGGCCAGGTCCTGCCCGTGCCCATCCTCAGGCACCGCGCCCCCGGCGCGGCACGGCGCACCGCCCCCATGCCAGGCGATTGCCCAAGGGCCGCAGACCCACGCGGCCCGGCGAGATCGTCCAGGTCGATACTCTCACCCTCACGCCCCGTGCCGGGCACCCCGCCGTCAAACAGTTCACCGCCTGCGATCCGGTGGCCAAATGGACCTGTGCCCGAGCCTACCGGCGCGCCACGGCTCACAACGCCAAGCGCTTCCTCGACAAGCTGCAAGCCGACATGCCCTTCCCCATCACTGCCATCCAGGTCGACGGCGGCGCCGAGTTCAAGGCCGCCTTCGAGAGCGAGTGTCAGCGGCGCGACATCGAGCTCTTCGAGTTGCCGCCCCGATCGCCCGAACTCAACGGACATGTCGAGCGCAACAACGGGGCTTGGCGCTACGAGTTCTACGCCTGCTGGCAACTCGACACCGACAACCTCGAGGACACCAACCGATGGCTCGACGCTTTCGCCAACGAGTTCAACACCTTCCGGCCGCATCAGGCCCTTGGCGGACAAACACCCGCCGAGTACCTTGCTCACCGAGCAGCCAACGATGCCCAGCCGTCTCATATGTCCTGAACGAGGACAGCCTCTTGCAGGAAGATTCGGCGGTTGTTAACCTGGGATCAGGTGGATTTAGGCGAGGCAGCGACGTGCCAACCGCGGGGTAAGGGATGTTTTGGGGATGAGCCTTTCATGCGAAATACGCGTTGCGCGATGAACCCTGAGAGCGACTGCGAAGGCCGCGGCGCCGGCGGTGCCGTGACCGTCTCGCGTTCCCGCACATTGCGCAATGCGCTGTTGTTGTGGGCTGCTGCGGGTGCGATGCTTTTCGGCGGGGGGCTCGCTGCGCAGGCGCAATCGTTCACACCGGGATCCCCGGAGTGCACCGACAGCGGCACGACGGTGACCTGTACCGGCGACCTGTCCGGTGGTGTGCAGGTCAATAGTCCGCACGGCACCTACAACACGCTCAAAGTCAATACTCTGAACGGCGATATCGCTCCGGAGGCAGGGACAAGCGGGATCAATTTTGATACCCATAACGAAGACACTGACACCTACGGTAATACCGACATCACCCTCACCGTCGATACCGGTGCCAACGGCATCACCACCAAGGGCACTAACGCCAGAGGAATCTCTGCAAGATCCGCTGGCGATGTGACGGTTAATGTGACGGGCAAGATCACCGCCAAGGGTATTTGCCACATAAGTGATAACCAGGAGTGCAGCGAAGGGGTCTATGCAAGATCCGAGGACGACGGCGATGTGACGGTTAATGTGACGGGCGATATCGAAACCGAGGGCGATCCCGACATGCTTATCGGGCTCGGTACTACCAGCAGCGCAGGGATCTATGCAAAGTCGGGTGGCGGTGGCGGCGAAGACGGCGATGTGACGGTTACATTTAGGGGCAATATCAAAGCCAAGCAAAGGAGCCGTGGGATCTATGCAAATTCCGATGGCGCTGTGACGGTTAACATGAAGAAGGGCAGCAATATCATCACCGAGGGCATTAACGCCGACGGAATCGTTGCAAAATCCGATGGCGACGGCGACGTGATGGTTACAGTGGATGGTAATATCAACACCTTGGGCGAGGAGCAGAGCAGCGGAATCGCAGCAAAATCCGATGGCGACGGCGATGTGACGGTTACAGTGACGGGCAATATCAAGACCTCGGGCGAGGACAGCGAGGGGATCTCTGCAGATTCCGGGGGCGACGGCGATGTGACGGTCACAATGACGGGCGATATCACCACCTCGGACGAGGGCAGCGATGGGATCTATGTAAATTCCGATAAAAACGGCGATGTGACGGTTAATGTGACGGGCGATATCACCACCTATGGCGAAAGCAGCGGCGGGATCTCTGCAGCTTCCGACGGCGATGTGACGGTTGACCTGGAGGGCGATATCACCACCACGAAAAAGAAAAGCAGAGGGATTTCTGCGTATATCGAGGACGAGAACAGCGCCGGCAATATTGATATTACGGTAGTGACGGGCGATATCACCACCTCGGGCGAGGAGAGCGAGGGGATCTATGCAGAATCCTATGGCAAAGGCGATGTGACGGTTACAATGAAGAACGGCAGCACTATCACCACCTCGGGCGAGGAGAGCGAGGGGATCTATGCACTATCCTATGGCAATGGCGCTGTGACGGTTAACTTTACGGGCGACATCACCACCTCAGGCGGTAACAGCTCGGGGATCTATGCATACTCCGATAACGATAGCGGTACCGATAATCCTAACAGCTCTGCTGTTGTTAAGATTGACGTGACGGGCGACATCACCGCCTCGGGCGATACCAGCACCGGGATCTATGCACAATCCAATGGCGCCATCAGCATCACGCTGCATGGCGGGACCATCACCAGTGCCAAGGGCGCAGGCGTCGAAATTAGTAATGGTGCGACCAATACGCTGACGATCAGGGGCCCTGTGACGGTCCGCGGCGGCGAAAGGATTCGATCAAACGGTGTCTTAGTAGAATATGACGACGTGCTGGGGGGCTCCGGCGACGAGACAATCGACAATTGGGGCACGTTGACGGCCCCCGGCACCATCGATCTGGGTGCAGGGGCCAATTCCTTCAACAACATGGCGGGCGCAACGTTCAATTCCGGCACCGCGGTGATTCTCAGTCTCAACAATCGCTTCACCAATTGGGGCGATTTGTCGCCGGGCGGTGCGAGCGCCGTGCAGGAGACCGCTCTGACGGGCATTTTCTTGGGCGAGCAAGGCAGCACTTTTACCGTCACGACCGGCCCGAACGGTAGTAGCGACCTGCTCACCGTCACCGGCTTAGCCCGCCTTGGCGGCACGGTGAGAGTCGTGGGCGCTTATGAGGGCACCTATACGATCCTTGACGCCGATCGCATTTCCACCATCAAAGACAAATTCGATGAAGTCATCGGCGGCTCATTGTTCATGGACTATGAGCTGGACTATCTCGACGACGGCGACGTCGGCGACGGGGCCGACTATGTGGAATTGGCTGTCACAAGAAACAGCATCACTATCGTCGAGGTTACCGGTGTTACCGGATCGGCCAACCAGCGGGCGGCGGCCAACGCCCTCGACAGCCTGGAACTCGACAGCCTGGAAGAAGACAACTCAATCACACAGGCTATTCTGGGCCTGAACACGGCGGAGGAAGTACGGGCCGCCTCCGATGCGCTTTCGGGCGAGGCGCATGCGTCCCTCAAGGGGGCGTTGATGGACACGGGCCAAAGACAGGTCGCGGCCGTCAAAAGCCGCATGAACGGGCGCTTCGGCGATCCCGGCGCACAGACATCGGACGCACAGACATCGGACGCACAGACATCGGACGCACGGACATCGACGGCGGCCTTCGGCAATCCGTCGTCGCTGGCCGACCGCGATAGCGGCTCGTGGATCACCGGCTACGGTGCCTGGGGCGAGACCGATGCCACGCCCGGCACGGGCACGGCGCGGATGGAGACGGACCTGCGCGGCGTCCTGTTCGGCGCCGACCGTGCGTTGGGCGACCACTGGCGCCTCGGTGTCCTCGGCGGCTACAGCCGGACGGATGTGAGCCAGCGTGCGCGGTTGTCCTCTGCTTCGGTCGACACATGGTCCGCCGGTCTTTATGGCGGCGCCGAGGCCGGCGCTTGGGGTCTCGGCTTCGGAGCGATCCATAACTGGCACGCCGTGGACACCAGCCGGACGGTCAGCTTCACCAACTATTCCCCGGAGCGCCTGTCGGCCGGCTACGACGCCAGGAGCTGGCAGCTCTTTGCCGAAGCCGGATACGAGGTGCAGGCCGGCGCGTTGATGCTGGAGCCTTTTGCCGGCGTGTCCCATACCAATCTCGCCACGGACGGCTTCAGCGAAAGCGGCGGCGATGCGGCCCTGGCGGCCTCGTCGGATACCAACAACACGACGTTCACGACGCTCGGTCTGCGCGGCGCGATAGAGGTGGATGACATGATCCATCTCCGCGGCATGGCGGGCTGGCGGTATGCCTTCGGCGACACCGACCCGTCGTCGACCGCCACGCTGCGGGGCAGCACCACCGCCTTCACGGTCACCGGCGCTCCGACCGCCGAGGATTCCCTGGTCACCGAGTTCGGCGTCGAGGCCGGCCTTTCGGCCAATGCCTTTCTCGGGCTGGCCTACAAGGGCCGGTATGGCGACGGGGCCGCCGCTCATGGCTTCAATGCCGGCCTCAGGGTGACGTTCTAGACCGGACCGCCAGACCCGGTCATGCCGGAAGCGCCTGAGATTGCTCGCGTTGTAATCGCCGCATTCCTGACGCTCCGCTTCTATCTCACCCAGGCAAAGCGGCGGAGCAGCGTCACCAGTCCTGAATCCACCCGCGCTGCCGTTCCCATTCCACCGGAAACGGCTTCATCAGCCGCACCAGGGTGAACGCGGGCGGCTGCCGTCCGTCGAGGATGGTCCCGACCCTGTCGGGGGCGGGCAGGGCGAGGCGCAGGATGCGGCTCACGCAGGAGTCGTTGATCCCCTCGGCGCGGGCGATCTCGTCGACGGTGCCGTGGACGCCGGTCTCCAGGAGCCTGCGCCAGCGGAAGGCGCGGGCCAGCGCCTTGACCAGGGTATCCGACCCCGCTCGAAGGCCCGGCCCAGGCCGGCGCGCCGTCGGGCGAGACCGCCAGCCTGCGCCCGCCCCGGAGCGTGAAGGCCATGGGGATCCAGACGGTAAGGGTGGCGCCGTCGTCGCTCAACCGGGCCTCGGTCATCAGGCGGCCCTCCTCTGGTCCTGTTCCGCTCGCATGTCGGCGACCGGGCTGCGGAGCCCGTCGACGCGGAGATGCAGCTTCAACCCCTCCGGGTGGACCTCGACGCGCCGGACGAGGAGCTGGACCAGGCGGGCCTGCTCGGCGGGGAACAGCTCCTCCCACAGCGGACGAGATCCTGCAGGGCATCGCGAACCTCGGTCTCGGTGAGCGCGCCGTCCCGTTCCCGGGCCGCGCGCCAGGTGGCGACGACGACCTCCGGCGCGCGCAGCAGGGTGCGGAGCTCATGGACGGCGGCGGCCTCGATCTCGGCAGCGGACACGCGGCGCACAACGCCTGCCGGGATCTCGCCCTTGGCGAGCCCAGCGGCGACGTAGTAGCGGTAGAACCGGCCGCGTTTGCGGGTATGGGTGGGCGTCATGGCACGGCCGCCGGCGCCGAAGACGAGGCCCTTGAGCAGCGCCGGGGTCTGCGCCCGGGTGATATTGGCGCGCAGGCGCGGGCTCTCCTTCAGGATGCCGTGGACCTTGTCCCAGAGGACGCGCGGGACGATGGCCTCGTGCTCCCCGGGGTAACTCCGGCCCTTGTGAACGGCCTCGCCGATATAGACCCGGTTGTTGATGAGCCGGTAGAGGGTCCCCTTGTCGATGGGCCGGCCGCGCTTGGTGACGACGCCCTCGGCCCGCAGGGTCCTCGCGAGCTGGGTGGCGGAGCCGACGGCCGTGAAGCGCTCGAATATCATGCGCACCACCGCGGCCTCCTCCGTATTCACCACCAGCTTGCGGTCCTTGACGTCGTAGCCGAGTGGCGGGTTGCCGCCCATCCACATGCCCTTGCGGCGGCTGGCGGCGAACTTGTCGCGGATGCGCTCGGCGGTGACCTCGCGCTCGAACTGGGCGAAGGAGAGCAGGATGTTGAGGGTGAGCCGGCCCATGGGCGTGGTGGTGTTGAACTGCTGGGTGATCGAGACGAAGGTCACGCCGTGGGTCTCGAACACCTCGATCAGCTTCGCGAAATCCATGAGCGAGCGGCTCAGGCGGTCGATCTTGTAGACCACCACGATGTCGACGCGGCCGGCCTCGATGTCGGCGAGGAGCCGGACAAGCGCCAGCCGCTCGAGGGTGGCGCCGGAGATGCCGCCGTCGTCGTAGCGGTCATCCATCGCCACCCAGCCCTCGGGCTTCTGGCTCGCGATATAGGCCTCGCATGCCTCGCGCTGGGCGTCGAGGGAATTGAACGCCATGTCGAGCCCTTCCTCGCTCGATTTGCGGGTATAGACCGCGCAGCGGAACTTACGTGGCGGGGACTTGCTCATCGGGCGCCTCCAGAGTTCCGGAGTCCGAAGAACAGCGGCCCGTTCCAGCGGGTGCCGGTGATGGCGCGGGCGACGGCCGAGAGCGATTTGTAGGGCCGGCCCTGGTATTCGAAGCCGTCAGCCATAACCGTAATGCAGTGCTCGACACCCTGGTATTCGCGGATGAGGCGGGTGCCGGTGACCGGCCGGCCGTCGACGCGGCGCTTGCGGACCGTCGCGTCACCGCCGTCGAGGGTCTCGCCGAGCGCCTCGAGGCGGGCGATGGTGGCGGGCGAGAGCCCGCCGTGCTCGAGCTCCTGGATGCGGTAGGCGATGCGGCTCTCGAGGTATCCGCGGTTCCGCCTGGGCGGCTCGCTTTCGAAGAGCTCGCGCCATTGCGCCTGGAGGTCCGGCGTCGGCGTCGTCTTGAGGGCCGCGATCCGGGCGATGAGTTCGGTCATGACGGGTTCTCCGTTCGAGGTGCGTCATGAACGCTCTGCGGGGCCGGGAAGTCCAGCGAACCTTCTCTCAACGCGTTGGACTCATGACGTTTTCCAGAGAAGCACCGGTTTCGGAGACGCACCAGTCCCGCGGCCAGGATGCGGGCGAGCTCATCGAGCCGCTCGGCGGTGCTCATGCGGTCGGGATCGAGTGCGTTGTGGGTCATCGCGTGCCGCCTTGGCGCAACCGGCGAGGCCGGCCCCTACTTGGTAAAAGCGACTTTTGGCGGCGGATTGGGACACGCCGCCCCGAATTATTCCTCCCACGCGGTCCGCAACCGGGCGAGGGCGCGCCGGTAGCGCTTGCGCACGGCCGAGGCGGTCGTGCCGAGGCGGGCCGCAACCTCGTCCGAGGTCTCGCCGACGACCGCGATGGCGAGGACGATGTCCGCGTCATCGCCGATCCAGGCGCGGAGACGCTCGCCCAGGAGTTCCGTCGCCAGCTCCGGGTCCACGCCATCGGGCAGACCCAGGACCGACAAGGGCGCGGCCTCCTCCATCGGCTCGTCCGCCGGGATCGGGCTGGGCCGGGCGCGGATGTCGCGCTCGACATTGCGGATCAGCGTCGCCGCGATGCGGCGGACGCGCGAGCGATCGAGACGGGCGATCCCGGTCGTGAACCGCCCGGCGATCTCCGAGACCAACTCCTCGGGCGCGCTCCGGTAGAACCGCGACAGCCGCCGGTGGACGGCATCGAGGCCGGGCCAGAGCGCGAGCCAGAGCATGGTCTGAGCGGTCTCGCCGGAGGAGCCGCCCGTCTGGGCTTCCGCGACCAGCGCGGTGAGGATGCGGTTCTTCTCTTCCGGCTCCGCGTCACGGCCGTGCAGCAACGCGAGCAGCGCGCCTGGATCGGAGAAGGGCGCGAGCACGGGATCGGAGCGTGCCAGGGTCTGGATCGTCGTTGGAAGGTGAGGTCTTCGGTGCTGTGCACCAGCCGCTCGTGGAGCGACAACCAGAGAGAGCGCATGGACGCCGGCCTCTCGGCCGGGCGTCTGGCGCCTCATGAAGGCCGGGGTCAGGGCGTCGCGCGCCTCTCGGTGAATGAACGAATGATCAGGAAGGACCTAAACCGCTCAGCGGTATCGTATCGGCTCCTCGGACGGCGGGTCCGGCGGCCCTGTGGCGGTGTTCAGGGTCAGGCAGCGCCGGCACAGCCCGAGGGCCGGGAAGGCGATGACATACTCATTCCCGCGTCCGAACCGCAGATGCAGCCGTCCGCCGCGGATGATCCCCAGGAGCTTGCGGCATCTGTTGCACCGCCATTGTTCATTAGTTTGCATAAACTGTTGAACTCCCGGGCCAAAGAGAGGGGAGCGAGGCTCCCCGTTCTCCCCCCTATTCCTCGCGCCGCTACAAGCCCTGCCCCCGGACCAGGCCGTATTTTCGGAGCCGCACCGCGATGAAGGCGGGCGACAGCCCGAAGTCCTCGGCAAGCTCGAAGACCGCCGTCTCGAGCTTGCAGGCGTGCCGGCCGGTGAAGTCGGCCTTGATCCGCGCCCGGCCGGTCCGGGATCTCTCCTCGACCAGCGGCACCTCGAAGCGCTGACACAATCGGCGCAGCGTCCGGCGAATTGCCGTCAGCGGCGCCAGGAACGACCCATGAACTCGTTGGCCCGGAACTCCGCCCAGTCCATCGATCCGTCCGCCGTACGGCTGTTGCCGAGATGCTCGGGGCCGGGCGTCACCAGACGGAAGGCCCGGCTGCCGCGGCTGTCGTCGCCGAGATCGAGCCGCCCCTGTCGGTTGGCGAGGACCCGGGCCGGGGCATCGAAGACCGCGTGGCCGAGCTCGTGCAGCACCGTGCTGCGCCCGAGATAGCTGCGCTCGCCGATCTCCTGGCGGTTGACGTAGATCAGCGCATGGCCCGGCACCGCCAGGTCGTACTCGCAGGAGCCGAGCGCCGGCGCTCCGGTCTCGTCCTCGACCGTCCCCTCCAGATCCCAATCGACGGCGACATCGATGCCGTTCACCCCGAGACGCGAGATGCGCTCGGCGATCTCGCGGTAGTCGATCCTGGCGTGATGGTCCCGGTAGCCGAGCTGGCTGCGCACAGCCGACGCCACCCGAGCGACGTCGGACCGGCTCACATAGTGCGGCTTCGCCGTCGCCCGCGCATGGCGGTAGAAAATCCGGGGTGTGGTCATAGGCTCAACTCCCCCTTGCCGAGCCGGCGATAGAGCCGCACGACGCTGTGCGCATGTGGGCGCAGGTCCGGCGGCAGGCGCCGCGCCGCCGCGAAGGCCTCGTCCGCATCGAGGTCCAACGCCTTGCAGACCTTCTGAATGAGCTCGTCCTTGGGCGTGTTCTCGCGCTCGCGCTCGATGCGCGAGAGATAGGCGACCGAGATGCCGACCCGCTCGGCGACCTCGACGAGGGTGAGCTCGCGTTCCTCGCGCTTCTTCCTGAGATAGCCGCCGAACCCCATCGATTCTGTCCCGTCTCGTGTTAACGCATTTGCGCGTTTGCCTGAATATGAGAATTATCATAGTCGCCTTCCAGCATCCCCGTCAACGGTTATGTTCTCATAATGTTCTCATACGGGGGAGGCCTAGTCGAGTCCCAATCGCGCGTCCCAGTAGCACTCCAAGACGTCGGAAACCGGCACATGCCGCGGCCTCCCGGTCCGGTTCGGGCACGGGCCCGAAATGTTTTTCGTCCCGCGATGTCCCAATCCGCCGCCGAAAGTCGCTTTTAACCAATAGAAGCGCCGGACCAGCCGGCGCCGGGAGAGCGGAGACAGCCATCCATGACCCTTCCGATCCCCCTGCTGCCAAGCGAACTCTACCGCATTCCGGGGCTGTTCCGGCGCTGGGAGCTGGCCGAGGTCCTGGAGCCCGGCAACGACTATCACCTGGAGGATGCTGGCACCACCAGCGACGGCATCCCGCTGATCGCCGTCTACAGGAGCGAGGTGGCGGCCGAGGAGACCGCGGCATGAACGCCGTCCTGCCGCGCCCGGCCGCACCGCAGCCCGTCCTCGACGCAGCCGACTTCGCCGCCTGGCTCGGGGCGGCCCATGCGGGAAGCCGCATCGCCCATCACCGGGGCCATCTCATCGCTGACCGCGAGAAGCGGCCGGACGCGGCGGATGCGGAGACGCGGGCCGCGCTCGACCGCCTCGCCACGGCCGCGATGCGGGCCTCCGGGCAGGGCCTCGTTCATCTGGTTCAGCGCCGCCACGGCGACGCCGACTACAGCTACATCGCGATCTGCGCCCGGCGGGCGCCGCCGCGTAACCGGGGAGGCAGATCATGAGCCTGCGCATCATCACCGCCGACGAGCGCCTCGCCGAGGCCCGGGGCAAGACCACCGTCGCGCTGTTCGGCCCCTCCGGCGTCGGCAAGACCTCGCTGCTCCGCACCCTGCCGCCGGACGAGACGCTGTGCATCGATCTCGAGGCCGGCATGAAGTCGGTCCAGGACTGGCCGGGCATGAGCATCCCGGTGCGCACCTTTGCCGACGCGCTCGATATCGCCTGCCTCGTCGGCGGCGTCGATCCGGCGGCCGATCCCAACAGCTTCTTCTCCGAGGGCCATTACCGCCATGTCGCCCAGGTCTACGCCGAGCTCGTGCCGGTGGTTGCCGGCAAACGCATCGTCTTCGTCGATTCGATCACCGATCTCACCCGCCAGGCCATGGCATGGGCCAGGACCCGGCCCGAATCGGTCTCCGACAAGACCGGCAAGCCCGATCTCCGCGGCGCCTATGGAGTGCTCGCCCGCGAGGTCATCGGGCTCCTCAAGCACCCCCAGCACGCGCCGGGCCGGACCGCGGTCTTCGTCGGCATCCTCGAGTGCGTCACCGACGAGTTCAACCGCGAGCACTGGCAGCCGCAGATGGAGGGCGGCAAGGCCGCCCGCGAGCTCCCCGGCATCGTCGATCAGGTGATCTCCATGGGCCTGTTCGAGGCCGAAGGTGAAGGCTGGCGATATGCGCCGGAGAGCGGCGAGACCCGCCGCCTGGTCTGCCGCTCCGGCAATCCTTATCGCCTGCCGGCCAAGGACCGCTCGGGCCGCCTCGACATCACCGAGCCGCCCGACCTCGCCGCACTGCTCGACAAGATCAACCGGGCGTCCGCGTCCACGACGCCGGCGCAACCCAGCTGAGAAAGGAGAATCGCGATGACCTACAACTTCAACGACGTCAAGCCCCACCAGGGCACCGATCTCATCCCCGACGGCAGCTTCGCCAAGGTCGTCATGACCGTCCGCCCCGGCGGCGTGGACGGCCAGGGCGAGCACGACAAGGGCCTCTTGAAGGCCTCGAACACGCCCGGGAGCGACGTGCTCTCGCTCGATTGCGAGTTCACCGTGGCCGAGGGCCCGCATGCGCGCCGAAAATTCTGGCAGCTGTTCACCGTCGCCGGCGGCAAGGTCGACGAGAACGGCGCCTCGATCGGCTGGAACATCTCCAAGCGCATGGTCCGCGCCATGATCGACAGCGCGCTGGCGCTCGACCCGGAGGACATGAGCGAGGCGGCCCGGCAGAAGCGTCAGCTGCGCGGTCTCGCCGATCTGAACGGCATCACGTTCGTCGCCAGGATCATGGTCGAGCCCAACAACGATCCACGCTACCCGGACCGCAATCGGCTCGACCGTCCGGTGCTGCCGAACGAGAAGGAATGGCGGGCGGTGATGAACGGCGAGGCGGTGCCGCCGGCGCCGTCACGGTCCCGCGGCACCGGCGCCGCTTCGCCCGCGCCGGCCCAGACCCAGGCCGCGTGGCAACAGCCGCAAGCCCAGCCCGCGCCAGCCTCCGCACCCGCGGCACCACCCGCCCAGACGGCCGCACAGGCCGCTCCCGCGCCCGCTCCGGCGCCGCCGGGCCCGACTGGCTGAACGGATGATGACCGCGACGACGAATGGCAGGCCCACGTCACCGGCGAAGCCGCAAGAGCCGTCGGCGCGTGGCTCGAAGCGCGGGGAAGGCTCCACCGGCCCATCCGCTCTTTGACCATGCCCGAGCTCGAAGCGATGGCGTCGAACGCCATTGCGCGGTTCATCGTGCTGGCCTCGGAGCGGACCGGGATGCGCCCGAAGCGGGACGGCGATCTCGCCCGCCTCTTGATGACTGCCGGCCCTGTGCCCTTTGCGGACGCGAAGCCAGAGGCTTCGGGTTCTGCCTCCGCCTGCAATGGGACCGCTACCCCCATTACGGCTTCTGCTCGATGCGCTGCCTCGACGCCGGCGCGTCCCTCGCCGGGAGGGCTCACGGCGTGATTGATAAGACCGGGATGGAGAAGCGGGCGATCAAGGACACCAGGCGGTTCTTCGCCGAGGCGCTGGGCGAACTCGGCCTCATGGCGCCGTTCCACGACCGGACGGGCGAAGAGATCGATCAAATCATCGAGGCCTGTGTCGACGGCTTCCAGGACTCCATGCAGCGCCAGGCCGCCGAGAACCAGCCGTTCGACGACGATTTGCCGTTTTGAGGGGCCACGATGACGATCGTCGATCTCAACCACGGCTCGGGCTTCGTCTATCTGCGCCCCTCCGCCGTTACCGATGCGGGGCGGCAGATCAACGCCGCGATCGATGCCGCGCTCGAGGCGGCGGAGCGCGCGGCGCGTCCGCGCGACTATCTCGGCGCGAGCCGGATCGGCGAGCCCTGCGCGCGCAAGCTGGTCTACGAGTACACCCACACGCCGAAGGACCCGGGCCAGGATTTCGACGGCTCGCTGCTGCGCGTGTTCGCCGCCGGCCATCAGTTCGAGGCGCTTTCCGTCGAGTGGCTACGGGCCGCCGGCTTCGATCTGCGCACCCAACGCCGCGACGGCGGCCAGTTCGGCTTCTCGGCCGCCGGCGGGCGCATCCGCGGCCATATCGACGGCGTCATCGTCTCAGGGCCCGAGGTCGGGATCGCGTGGCCCGCGCTCTGGGAGCACAAGGCGCTCAATGCCCGGCCCTGGACCGACACCGTCAAGCGCGGCCTGCGTGCGTCCAAGCCGGTCTATTACGGGCAGACGCAGTTCTACATGGCCTACATGACGCCCGGCCTCGCGCTGTTCACGGCCATGAACAAGGACACCCAGGCGCTCTATCACGAGGCCGTGCCCTTCGATGCGGCCGCGGCGCAAGGCCTCTCCGACAAGGCGGTCCAGGTGATCCAGGCCGCCGAGGCCGGCGAGCTGCCGCCGCGCATCGCCGCCAACGCGGACTTCTATCTCTGCCGTTTCTGCGAATACGCCAAACGCTGCTGGGACGTCGATCGATGAGCGCGTCAAGGGTCTGCTCGGCGTCGGGCTTTGTGGCGCCTGCATTGCCCGTCTGCACGGCGTCAGGAAGGAGACGATTTACGCCATCGCCAAGGGTCGGATTTGGAAGCACGTGACAGAGGAGGAAACACCTTGGACCGGATAACGCTTTCCGACCAGCAGACGCAGGCGCTGAAGACGGTTGTGGACTGGTTCCAGCACCGTACCGCGGAGCAGCAAGTCGCGCGAATCTGGGGCTACGCCGGCTGCGGGAAAAGCACGATTACCCGCTACATCATCGAGGAACTCGGCCTCGAGGAATGCTCGAACGGCGTGCTCTATGTGGCCTACACCGGCAAGGCGGCGCTGGTGATGACCCGCAAGGGAACCCCCGCTTCCACCATCCACAGCCTGATTTACCGCGTCTCGGAGGCGACCGAGGCCGAGATCGAGAAGGTCAAAAAGGACATCGCCGGGATCAAGGCGAGGCTGCCGAGCCTCCGCTCCGGCGAGCGGCTGCTGGAGGAATCCCGGTTGCGCAGCCTGGAACTCCGGCTCGACGACGCCCACAAGCCCCGCTTCGTCCTCAACGACCAGTCCGCCGTCCGCGACGCCAAGCTCATTGTCCTCGACGAAGTCTCCATGGTCGGCGACGAGATGGCACGCGATCTGCTGGCCTTCGGCAAGCCGATCCTGGTGCTGGGCGATCCCGGCCAACTGCCGCCGATCAAGGGCCAGGGCGCCTTCACCGAGGCCGAGCCCGACGTGATGCTGACCGAGATCCACCGCCAGGCCGGCGACAGCGCCGTCATTCGCTTGGCCACCATGGCCCGTGAGGGCCGGCCCATCCCCTACGGCCGGCACGACGCCTTCGTCTGGAAGATGCGGCGGAGCGATGTCGGCCCCGAGCAGATGCTGCGCGGCGGCCAGGTGATCTGCGGCAGGAACGCTACCCGCCTGCAGCTCAACAACGCCATGAAGCGCGCCGCCGGCTACGAGAGCATCTATCCCACGGGCGAGGTCCGCAGCGGGACGTCCGAGAAGATCATCTGTCTCAGGAACCGCAACGACCTCGGCGTCGTCAACGGCATGTTCCTCACCCTCGGCGAGGTGCGCGACGAGAACGAGACCTCCTTCTCCGCCACCATCCGCACCGAGGACGGGGACATCGTCGGCGGCGGCGCCGACAAGCCCCAACGGCACTTTATCTACAAGGGGCATTTCGACGACCACATCAAGGCCGCTCCCGACCGCGGCCGCCGCGACCACTGGACCCGGCGCGGCCTGATCGAGGCGGTCTGGGGCTGGGCCGTCACCTGTCACAAATCGCAGGGCTCCGCTTGGCCCAACGTCATCGTGTTCGACGACGGTCTCGGGCGCACCGCCGAGGACCGCGCCCGCTAGCTCTACACCGCGATCACGCGCGCCGAGCGCGGCCTGGTCATTCTCGATTGAAAGGGCTGGAGGAGAACATGAGTAACGATCGGCACGGTCCGCCGGACCGCGAGGAAGAACATCCTCTATGGGCCCGCGAAGCGGGCATCTCCGTCGAGGAGGTGCGCGCAATTGAAGAGCGTCTTTGCGCCATGCCCATGGAGCGCTTTCTCGACCGCCTCTTCGGGCCCGGGCGCTGGGTCCATGACCCCGAGGCCAACCTGTGGATCGGAGCAGACCCCCATCATCGCGGGCCCGGCTTCGGCTTCATGGCGATCCGCGAGGACAGGAGCTTCTTCACCGGCGTAGTCCCGGAGAAGGCGTTCCAGTGATCGACCTCAACGACACCCGCCCGTTCGGCCTCGAACCCGCCCGCCACGATCTCGACGAGATCGTCAGCCGGCTCCGCGATTCCGCCGAGCTCTGGGTGCCGCGACATTTTCCGAACGGCAGGCGCAACGGCGACGAGTGGCGGCTCGCCAACATCGGCGGTGATACGCCGCGCAAGAACGGCTCCTGCGTCATCGCGCTCAAGGGCGCGCACGCCGGCGACTGGATCGACTTCGACACCGGCGAGGGCGGCGGACCCTTGAGCACGCTCGAGCACGCGACCGGTCTCACGGGCCGGGCGCTGTTCGACTATGCCGCCGAGATCGTCGGCACCGCACCGGTACGCACCGCAGCGCCCGCCCCGCCGAAGGACGGCGCCGGGTCCGCATCCGGGACCGCGCCGGAGACGCGCAGCAAGGAGAACGCCCGCCGCGAGATCGAGATCATCATCAAGGGATGCCGGGCGCTCGCCGACAGCTCGGCTGAGACCTACCTCGAGGCCCGCGGCCTCGCCGTGCCCGACACGGCCGAACTCAGGTTCCATCCCGATCTCACCCATTGGGAGACCCGCACCGGCTATCCCGGCTTCCTCGCCAATCTCGACGAGATGTACGAGGCGGCCGACGCCGAGGGCGCGGTCTGGCGCGCCTTCGTGGCCGCGGGGTGGGAACGCCACGGCACCGCCGAGGTCGGCACGGCCGAGCTGCACGAGCTCGCGCTCGCCTGCGAGCCGCCGCTGCCGCTCGGCGACGGCGGAGAGCGCTCGCAGCGCACCCGTCTCGGCCGGGCGCTGGGCCGGTTGCGCGACCGTGTCTTCGCGATCGGTGAGGTCAAGATATGCGTCAGGGTGGCCGGCGTGCGTCATCAGGCGCAGCGCTGGCGGCTCACGATAGAAAATCAAGGGCCGGATCAACGTTCCCCACGTTCACCGGGCTCGCATCGTGAAAATCAAACCCCGGATACACGTTCACCCCCTCCCAAATCGCCCGTTCTGGCCGGTCCGCGGCGCCGCCGCCCCGACCGGTCCACCGCGTGTTGCGCCACCCAACGCGCAAGAGCGGGTGGCGGCGGCGTTCCTGGCAGTTCCCCGCCGCCACCCTGACCACGACAACCCCGATCAAAGGAGATCACCATGGCTCATGTAACTCTGCCCAAGAAACCGCCGCTTGAACACCGCGCCCGGCTGCCGGCTGCCCGGCACGGCGGCAATGCCGGTATTGCCCGCCCGGTGGCCGAACCCCCGGTGCCGGCCGCCACCGACTCCGGCGTGTCCGGTCCCGGCGCCGTGCTCGCCCTCGATCTCGGCACCGCGACCGGCTGGGCGCTCCGCGACGGAGACGGCGCCATCACCAGTGGCACCATGTCGTTCCGCCCGGACCGGTTCTCCGGCGGCGGGATGCGATTCCTGCGCTTCAAGGGCTGGCTGACCGAGATCAAGAATACGGCCGGCGGCATCGATGCGGTCTGCCTCGAGGAGGTCCGCCGCCACGCCGGCACCAGCGCTTCTCAGATCTACGGCGGCTTCCTGGCGCATGCGACCGCCTGGTGCGAGCACCATTCCATTCCCTATCAGGGCGTGCCGGTCGGCACCATCAAGTGTCACGTCACCGGCAAGGGCAACGCGTCCAAGCAGGCGGTAATCGCCGCCGTCCGCGAGCGCGGGTTTGACCCTGCCGACGACAACGAGGCCGACGCCATCGCGCTGCTGCTGTGGGCGATCGAGAGCCGGGCGGGTGCGCGATGAACGGCGCCATGCTGCTCCAGCACGCCGCCGGCGCCGTCGACAAGCGCCGGGCCGATTACGGCGCGCCCGAGGATCTGTTCGAGCATGTCGCCGCCCGCTGGTCGCAGGTGCTCGGGATCCGGGTCACGGCGGCCCAGGTGGCGGTCTGCCTGATGGACCTCAAGATGGCGCGGCTCGCCCACGACCCCAGGCATCTCGACAGCCTCGTCGACGTCCTCGGCTACGGCGCCTGCTTGCGGGAGATCAACCGGTGAGGTGGTTGCCCAAGGGCTATGGCGGCGGGCGCCGGCCGGCCGGCGAGATCAAACGCGAGGGCTGGCGCGAGCAGGGCATTCTGGTGATCGCCGCCGAGGACGGCCGCCTCACCTGGCCCGAGCGCGAGCTGGTCAAGAGGCTCGGCGAGAAACTCTACGGCAGACAATCGGAGCCGGGCAGAGACGCATGCGGGCGCACCGTGTCCATGCGAGACCATCGGACAGCGGCGCGTGGCTAAACGCAGGAAGCGCGCCCCCAAGGGCAAGGCCCGGGTCCAACGCGCGAAGCCGGAGGCCATGCGCCTGCCCGGCGGCCGCACGCTCGAGACGGTGCGCGCGGCGGACCCCGAGGGCCGGCCGGTCACCCTTGTCCGCACCGTCGACACGCTGGCGCGCATGCGCAAGGCGGGCACCATCACGCGTGCCATGCATCAGGCCGCGCGTGACTTCCAGGCCCACTTCACCATCGCCGCCTACGACACCACGGCCACCGCCTCGATCGTTCGCGTGAGGCGGCTGCGCGGCGAGAAGATGACCTGGAACGACGATCTCACGGTCCGCCAGATCGCGGCGCGCGACCGCGTGCATGACGCGCTCGACGCGCTCGGCGGCATGGCAAGCCCCGGCGGCAGCTGCGTCTGGCACGTAGTCGGGCTGCAGATGTCTTTGCGCGAATGGGCGATGCAGCAGGGTTGGAACGGAAAGTTGATGCTCGCAAGCCAGGCGACCGGTGTGCTGGTGACGGCGCTCGGCATGCTGGCCGTCCATTACGGCTATGAGCGGCCCAGGCGGGCCGGCTGATCAACCAAGCCTCAGGATCTCTAATGTTCCTCTACCGCACCACCCCCTTGGATGCCCGTCACGGAGGGAGCGGGCTTATTCGAATCCCGGGGCTGATCCGGCTCCGAGTGTGCGACGCCGTCTTCACTGCGCTTCTCGATCGCTTCGACGGCATCGGTATCTTGAATTGGATCGTGCTTAGCGATTGAGGGAGGTGGAGGAGTCCAAGGCCGTAAATGCTGACCGATCCGGTCGTAAAACTCCGGAATTAGGTTTTCCAAGTCCTCGATAAAGGCCCGTCGCCCGGAAAACCGACCCGCTAGATCTCTGATTACTACAACCTCGAAATTTGTTGGTGCCGCACCCGCACCCGCACGCCCGCTCTCAAGACACTTGGTGTCTGATTTAACCTCCGGCAGGCCCGCCTGAGTCGACGCCCCCCTGCCGGGCCAAAACGCCCGAATAATGACATCGTCGCCTTCAACACCCCGTAGTTGCCGAACAAGCCAGTTCACCCTCGCGTCGGTCCGCTTTCTGTCACCAGGAGCTTGTAATCTCATGGAACACGAGATTGTTCTTCGCTGCAAATCCGCTGTTACTTCAACATCGTTTGCGGCGTTCGGTATTGTGAAGCTGGAATGCAGTTCCTGAGAAGCGATCAGTACATTGCATGTTTCGCGAAACCGAAGGTCAGGATCGGCCTGATGCTTGCGGGAAAGGCGGACACCGACCGGCTCGCCAATACGACGGCTTAGAATGAGGCAGACGTCTCGTTCTTCTTGGTGCCAGCTCGCGACGGTATTCTCGATTTCCGATGAAGATCGGATAAAGCTCTGCCCATCACGAACTCCAAGAACAAGTGGGCGCCATTCTGCGGTCATTTGGTCGAAACGCTTGATCCCCGAATTCCCATGGTCAAAAAAGCGCACCATCTCTCGGAGGATGAACGCTTGTTCACGTTCGATATCTTCTCCTCTGAGAATTAGTGACGCCTCGGTGAGGATGCTCACCCATGAAAAGTGAAAGAAATTGATCCGATTCCTGAGTCGCTTGGGAACCGAGTATGGAATATGTGTTGGTAGTGGAACGAATTGGTTCGACAACGTGATTACCGCGTCAATCCCGTACTCGCGCGCTAGCTCTCCATATCGGCACGCTTGATCCTGATCGATCTCCGCACCGTCGACCTTCGCTTCCAAAAGTCCTGCCCACTGGCTCCCGCGCGTTTTTAGGCTCACGATGCCGTCGGGCCGGTCCTTCCCGGTTCCGTTGGAAGTTGGAAACTCTACTTCCGTGTAGCAGCGTAGCTCGGATGTCTTCCCGACTCTGACTGCGCAACGCTCCAATATCTGCTTAGCAAGTGGGTTCACCACGGAGAGCGTCGCCAGCAGGACGGATACAATCCGCTCTTCTTTCCGTGAATCGGCAACGATCGGAATGAGGCGCGCCCGCCTGGCGTCCTTCAAGATGTCGTCGAGTAAGTTCATGCTGACCGCGCTCCACTACTGTTAAGGCTGAGACCCAGAGAGCAAGGCTAGGCCGCTTCGCCCGCTATCGCAAGAAAACGGCGAAGCGGCATGATCCAGGCCAGACACGACATCGGCTGCCCCCCTGCCGGCGACGCGCGCGAGCCCCTCTGTGAGTGCTTCGTAGCCGATGCTGGCCCCACTCCCGACGCTTAACTGACCGGCTATGAGCGGCCCCGACGCTCGAGCCGACCGCGAAATTAGATTTCAGCATCTTGTGGGGTTGACAGGTGTTTATCACAAGATGTAGGTTTCTGCCACCATCTCATAGGTGCGTCCGAACCCAGCCCGCTCCGGCACCGCCGCGGCGGGTTTTTTGTTGCCTGAAGGAGCCTGACATGAGCCGTGCAACGGCGTTGAAAGCCCTCCTGGGCAACCTGCGCTTCATCGTCACCTGGAAGACTTGGGCGGTCTTACCGGCTGACGGTAAATGAATCGTCGAGCATTCTGCGCCCCTCGATTTCCAGCGTGATCCGCCAATTCCCCGACAATGCCCGTACCGACGCCCAGGTGCGCCAACCGGCCGCTGGCCGCACCGGCAAGCGCACCGCCGCATAGTTCTTGCCGTTGCGTTCAAAGCGGAACATAACCGGCCCGTCGACCCAAGTACAGTTCAGCCTGACGTAGGCATGCACCCGGTCGTCGGCAACAGTGAACCGTCGTCCCCTGTCCACCGGCGCGCCGGTGGCGATCCCGCGGGCGAGCGCCCAGTCGGTCACCACGCAATCGTTGGCCAGTGCGCCCGAGGAAAGCCCGAGGATCGTGCCGGCGCACAGGCCCGCCATCAGCCGGCGAACGCCACACGATAGAAAAACGCTCGCGCTCATCTGTCTAACAGTTCCTTCAAAGATATGGTTCTGACCACCTCGCGACATGTTCCCACCGTGCGTTTGAACCCCAGCGTCTCGAATTCGCCCGATGCGGCCAGAGCGGTGATTCTTTCATGCGCCATGGACTAATTGCGCACGGCGCGCTCGGTGACATCGAGATCGTAGCGGGTCTGCGCAGGTTGATCCAGAACTCAGGCGTCGTCCCGAAATACCGCCCCAGCCTGAGCGCAGTGTCGGTGGTGACGGCGCGGTGACGACGCACGAGGTCGTTGAGCCGCAGCCGCGACACCTTGATCGCCTTGGCGAGGCCGTAGACGCTCATCTCGAGCGGGTTCAGGAGACTCGTCGCGCAGAATCTCCCCCGGACGCACTGGCGGCAGGCGCCGTCCGGTGGCGACGTCGGAGAGATCGACCCGGCGGTTGACGATGTCCTCGCGCTTGATGGTCATGGTCTCCGTCCTCAGTGGCAGTCGACGATCTCGACGTCTCAGGCCCTTCGTGCGGCAGCGTGCTCGTCGGCCTTGATAAGCGACTCGGCGGGAATGCCCAGCCCGTTGTGCAGTCGCCAGATCATCTTCAGGGTCAGCGGGCGCTTGCGGTTGAGGACCTCGTAGACCCGGTTGCGGCTGCCGATGTAGGGCACCAGATCCTTCGCCGCCAGCCCGCTCTGCTCCATGTGGTAGCGGATCGCGGCGACCGGATCCGGCAGGTCGAGCGGATAGTGCTTAGCCTCCCAGGCCTCGACAAGCGTCACCAGGACATCAAGGCGGTCGCCCTCCGGGCCGTTGCGCTTCGCCGCCATCAGGTTCTCGATGTCCTTCAACGCGCGGGCGTGGTCCCGTTTGGTCTTGATCGGTGCAATGTCCATGGCTCGCTCCTCACATCGTCTGGGCATCGATAGCGTCGTACATCCGGTGCGTGCCGATGAACCGGATGTAAACGACGCGGTAGGGATAGTTGATCCACACCACGATGCGGTACTTGTTGCCGGCGATATTGAACACCGCCCGGCCGTCCTTGAGGATGCTGGCGTTGCGGATGTCCCGTTTGACGTCGGCGGGACTGGCCCAATCGGCGACCTTGACTTGCCGGTACCACGCCATCACCGGCTCGCGGGCGTCGGCGTGAGCGGGCTCGGTGCCGATGAACCGCTTCAGGGTCGCCAGCGCGATGATCCTCATGGCGGCGACCGTAGCACAGTCCCATACCGGGACCAACCCCAGACGTCCCAAACAGGGACCAGTGTTGATCCCCATCCGGGACCAATCACCATGCTAACCAATTGATATTGCGGGTCCTTCCGGGCGGTAAACGCAAGCGGGCGGGCTCAGCGCGGAATCCCGCCAGCGACAGGCCGAAAAACTGGGTTACCACCCTGGTTACCACCTCCGGTTACCACCATCGAGGACGCCGGACCGGCGCGATCGGCACCGGCCCGCGCGGTGCGCCGCCCACCAACGAGACATCGACATCGGCCGTCCCGCCCTGCCGGGCGCGGGCGGCCTTTTCGTGATGGGAGAGACCCATGACCCAGCCGCAACCGCCCCTGCACGTGATCTCGCTCGGCGCCGGCGTGCAGTCGACGACCATGGCGCTGATGGCGGCCCATGGCGAGCTCGCGCCCATGCCGGACGCCGCCATCTTCGCCGACACCGGTGCGGAGCCGAAGGCGGTCTACGAGCATCTGGACTGGCTGCGATCGGGCAACGTGCTGCCGTTCCCGGTCGAGGTCGTCCAGTTCTCCGACCTCGCCGACGACATCCGCAAGACCGCGGCCGGTGTGAAGCCTGTGGCGGGCCGCGCGAACGGCTACCTCGCGCCGCCCTTCTTCACCGTCAACGCCGACGGCTCGCACGGGATGCTGCGCCGCGAGTGCACGTCCAACTACAAGATCAAGCCGATCCAGCGGCGCATCAAGGAGCTGCCCGGGCGGCCGCCCGACAAGCCGATCCGTTCGGCCGTGCCGCTCGCTTGCTCGTGGCTGGGGATCTCGGCCGACGAGTGGATACGCGTGAAGCCCTCGGACGTCCGCTGGCTCGCCAAGCGCCACCCGCTGATCGACCGCGCGACGAAGGACGGGCCGGAGCCGCACGGGCGCTGGATGAGCCGGCAGGACTGCACCGACTGGTTGATCAGCCATGGTTATCCGGTTCCGCCCCGTTCCGCCTGCACCTTCTGCCCCTACCGGAGTGCAGCCGAGTGGCGGGCCCTGCGCGACGACCCGAACGACTGGAACGAGGCCGTCACGATCGATCGTCTGATCCGCGACATGCCGGCTCAGGAGCGGGCCGGGCTCAGGAAGGGCGGCCGCCTCTACGTCAACGTGAACCGCCGCCCGCTGGAGGAACTCGCGGCCGGGGGTCCGGTCGATCAATCCGATCTCTGGGTCGGCGAGTGCGAAGGGATGTGCGGCATATGACGGCATCGGATTTCAACATCGAGCACTGGCCGCTCGACCGGCTGCTGCCTTACGCCGCCAATGCACGTACGCACTCGGACGCTCAGGTGGCGCAGATCGCGGGCTCGATCGCCGCCTTCGGCTTCAACGTGCCCGGCCTGGTGGATGAACGCGGCGTGCTGATCGCGGGCCACGGCCGGCTGTTGGCCGCCCGGCAATTGGAGCTGGAGACGGTGCCGGTGATCCGCCTCGAGCATCTGAGCGAGGCGCAGGCGCGGGCGTTCCGCCTCGCCGACAACCGGATCGCCCAAAACGCGGGCTGGGACGACGAGCTCCTGGGGGCCGAGTTCCATTGGCTCCACGAGGAAGCGGAGTTCGATCTCGACCTCACCGGGTTCACGCTCGACGAGATTGCGGCTCGCCTGACAGCATTCGACGACGGCCCCGCCGGCAACATAGACGACGACGCGGCGCCGGAGGCCCCGGAGAACCCGATCACCCGGCCGGGCTGAAGTTCACGTGGATAACTTTCTTGCCCCCGTGCTCCATGAAAAAGGGCGGTTTTTCAACCACGTCGTGGCCGGCATTGACGACCAAATCGGCCCGATCGATCGCGCAATGCAGATAATCGCCGTCGGAGAGTGCCGCCGTGCCGATGTAATGGGAATGGTAGCCGCCGATGACGCCCTTGCCCATTTGGGTGTTGAAGTAGGGAATGTCGGTGGCCTCGATAAAGGCCTCGAGTGATTCGATGACCCGCTTGCGGTTGGCACCTGCGCCGACCAGCAACAAAGGATGCTTCGCCGCCCGGATCATCGCGACCGCCGCGTCGATCGCCTGGTCGCTGGCTATCGGGCAATGCGGCACGGCGGGAGTAAACAGCGTGGCGTTATCAACCTTCTCGGCGGCGATGTCTTCGGGCAGCTCCAGGTGAACCGCGCCGGGGCGTTCTTCTTCGGCCAGCCGAAACGCCTCGCGGACCAGGCTGGGGATGGTGCTGCCGTTGACGATCTGTTTGGCGAATTTGGTGATCGGTTTCATCATCGCCACCACATCGATGATCTGAAACCGTCCCTGCTTGCTCTGCTTGATCGGCTTTTGGCCGGTAATCATCATCATCGGCATGGCGCCAAGTTGGGCGTAGGCAGCGGCGGTGATGAAATTCGTAGCACCCGGCCCCAACGTCGCCAGGCAAACGCCGGCTTTCCCGGTAAGCCGGCCATAGGTGGCCGCCATGAAACCAGCGCCTTGCTCGTGACGCGTCAGGATCAGGCGGATTGACGATTCCCGCAACGATTCCAGAAAATCCAGATTCTCCTCGCCCGGCACGCCGAAGATGTATTCGACGCCTTCGTTCTCCAGCGCCCGGACCATCAGGTCCGAGGCTTTGATTTTTTGTGATTTAGCTGACATGGTTTTTCCTTCTACAGAAGATCTGGTGATTCGGAGATCCAGGCTATTCGGCCGCCTGTTGGTTCGGTTCCGGCAGCGGGTGCAGGTCGATCAGCGGGATCGACTTGCCGTCCGCCTGTACGATGCGGCAATGAAACCGCTTGATGCCGCCTTAGGGCTCGGAGTTCAGGCAGCTTCCAAAGCATCCTCGACCGGCGTCCCGCCCGAGGTCAGCTCAAAGATCCGGTTTCTAGCGGTTTGCACGTCGAGGCTCTGGGCCAATATTGCCGCGACGTCTTCTCGAGAGACTTCGGTGTGCGGATCGACGGTCTCAGCCAAGGTGACCCGCCCGGTCCCGGCGTTGTGGGTCAGCAGGACAGGCCGGACGATGGTGTAGTCGAGACCCGAGGCAATAAGATAATCGTCCGCATCCCGTTTCGCTCGCATGTAATGGCGCATGCCCTCGCTGGCTGCCTCAGGTGAATCCACGCCTTTCGCGCTCAGCATGACGAAATGCGAGATGCCTTCCGCCTTCGCGAGGTCAATAAGCGCCTTGGCACCTTCCTGATCTACATCGATGGTCTTTTCCGGGCCGGTCTTCGATCCCGAGCCGGCGGCGAAGATGATCGCGTCGACGCCTTTTAGGACACTACGCTCGAGAGCCTCCACGTCGCCGCAGCGACGTTCTACATCCGCCGGTAACCCGGATGTATCCGCGCCGTCGCGAACCATCGCAATTGGTTCGTGATTTTTCTTCTTGAGCTGTTCAACAAGTTTACGGCCAGTCCCTCCGGTCGCACCAACAACAAGCACATTCATTTCTCTGTCCTTTTTTCATGTTCCGCGCGTCTCTTAAGACTTGAGTTTAATTATCGTTGGCGTCCAGCGCTGTTTTCTTTTGTCTTGGCATGGAGCGTTCCTTTCTTCGGTTTGTGGCCTCTCGCACGAGACCTACGCGGGCGGGAACTCGGCCAGCGCGAGTTCCAGGCTTTTGACCAGCTCGGCCATGAACCTGAAATCGAGCGTGTCGAGCGTATCGCTGGGGAGGTGGTAATGGGGATTGCGGAAGAATGCCGTGTCGGTGACCATCAGTGCCGGCCAGCCGGCATCCCAGAACGAGGCGTGATCGCTTAGGCGCGTCGCTGGCAGGACCCAACCGTTGAGCGGCACGAACAGCGACTCGACCGGCAGGCGCCCATTGTTGCGGAATCCTTTCAGGACCGCGTGTCCAAACCGCCGCGAGCGCCGGTTGCCCACGATCCCGATAAAATTACCTTGGCTGGGGTAGCCCGCCCAGTGGAGCGCGAGGGGGTAGTGTTGATGCGGGCACGTGTAACCGACCATTTCGAGAATCAGGGCGGCCAGAATGCGCTCGCCGACGCGCCTGCACTCGCGAACGAAGACGCGGCTGCCCTGGTGACGGGTGCGAAAGGCCGGGGGCTCCTCCAGCGTGAAGGCGACGAGACGGACCGGGACCCGTGGCGGCGTTGCGGCCAGCCGGCGGGCAAGCGCCAGCATCACGGCGACACCGCTCGCGTTGTCGTCGGCACCCGGCGTCGGCGGCACGGTGTCATAATGGGCGCCGATGACGTAGTAGGTGGAGGCCCCGGCGGCGCCGGGCGGCGTCGCGACCAGGTTGGCAACGCGCCGGCCGCGGTAGTCGTAGGTCTGTTCGGTGACCTCGAGCCCGGCGCTTGCGAAAGCTTCGTGGATATACCGCGCCGCCCGTTCGAGGCTGTCGCCGTGGCATGCCGTACGCGGGCCGATCTTAACGGTGAGCGTCTCGACGTGCTTGCGGAGGGCGTCTTCGAGGGAACTATCGGCTTCCATCGCGGATCGTTCCTGTACTTTAAACAGGGGCTTGCGGCTGGCAGAGGGCCGGGCCATTCCAAGCCCTCTAGGGGAAAGGACCAGGGTGCCGAGGTCAACATCGTTCGACCGAGAACGGAGAACGCCATACAACGCTTGGGATCGGGCCGGATTCGCCTTCGACCACTGTTCGTGGCACCATTTCCGGCGATCGGGAGGCACCATATGCGAAATCCCGGCTGAAATGGTTCGAGAGACCGACAGGATGAAATCCATCCCGGGGCCGTCGCGCGCGCTGCTTGCCGCCGTCCTGGACCAGGTCGGAGAGGCCATCATCTCGATCGGTGAAGATCAGTGCATCACGATGTTCAACAAGCGTGCCGAGCAACTGTTTGGCTACTCGGCCGAAGAAGCGGTCGGCATTCCGATGGCTCGTTGATGTGACAATGCCTGGTTGGCCGGCAATTGGAGGGCAAGTCATGTTCAGTGTCATGAAGGCATTTCTGGCGGTGGTGGTATTGTTCGCAGGCGCTGTCGCGGTGTATGCTCAAAGCCCACCCAAACGGACAATCACCCAGATTGCCGGCGACCTTTACCGGTTCCAAAACAACTTCCACTATTCAGTGTTTCTGGTGACGCCCGACGGCGTCATCGTCACCGATCCGATTAACGCCGATGCCGCCCAATGGCTTAAATCCGAGATCGCCAGCCGTTTCGGAAAACCGATTCGATATGTGGTCTACAGCCACGATCATGCAGATCACATTTCGGGCGGTGAAGTTTTCGCAAAAGCCGGCGCTATCGTTATCGCCCATGAAAAAGCAAAGCGCGCAATAATCGGCGAAAAGCGACCGACTGCTGTGCCGCGGATCACATTCAAAAAGAAGATGACGATCGAGCTTGGCGGCAAAGCAGTCGAGCTGCGCTATCTCGGCAAGAACCATTCCGACAACATGATCGTCATACGATTCCCCGCCGAGCGGACACTCTTCGCCGTCGATTTCATTCCGGTGAAAACCGTTGCGTATAAGGATTTCTCGGATGCTTATCTGTCGGAGTGGATTCGGTCCCTGACGCGTGTAGAGATCATGGATTTCGATATCCTTGCACCGGGCCATGGGCGACTGGGCACGAAAGCCGACGTTACGGCCTTCCGGGAGTATATGAGCGATCTCTACAATCAGGTGCTTGAGCAGGCCCGTATGGGAAAGAGTCTCGAAGAAACCAAGGCCGCAGTAGACCTTTCCAAGTACAAGTCCTGGGATCGGTTTGAGACATGGTCACCGCTTAACATCGAAGGCGCCTATAAGCGCATTCAGCTCAATCGTCGCGGAAACTAGCACTTTGGAGCGTGATAGACCGGATAGGGTGCGGGTTTATACACGCTCCGGCATTGTCATATTAACGACCCTGGACCGACGATAACTGCCGACCGCCTCGCGCGCCGCTCGCGCCAGGTTAGCATTGAATCCCCAATGCCAGGTTCCCACTTGATAATGTGCAAACGCCTCATCCAACCGTCGACAGGAGGGGATGCAGTGCCTGAGTTCCGAACCGTCACGAATACGACTGACCTAGCACCCGGAGACATGAAACTGGTCGATCTAGACGGTGAAGAAATAGTCATCGCCAACGTCGACGGCGAATACTTTGCCTTCAACAACACCTGTCCGCACGCCGACGGCCCGTTGGCGGATGGTGAGCTCGAAGGCGATATCGTCACCTGCCCCTGGCACTTTACGCGGTTCAACGTCAGGACCGGCGAGGCCGAGGAGGGCTGTGTCACCAACGATCCCGTCTTCACCTACGAGGTCCGCCTGGAGGGCGGCGACATCCAGATCAGGAAGGCCTAGGCTAATCCAATAGACCTACTGCGAAATTCGATGTCGGCCAAAATTTCTCCCATAGTATCAATCTGGTGAGATTGCTATTTGATCGACATCGGGATCATCGAGAACGAGTTGGCCAGATGCGATGGCGCATGACGATTATGCCAAGTTCAAGAACGACCGGGGCGTCCCGGAGATCCAAATCGGCGTCAAAGAGTTCAAGTGCACCGGCACTTCAGCGCCCCTGGACCACCCCCATATCTATCTTGATATGGGCGCGGCGGACACGATCCTCTGTCCCTATTGCGCGACCTTGTTCCGCTACGATCCCCGGCTTGGTCCGCTTGAAACCGATCCGCCGGACAGTCTCTTCATTGACGACCTAAGAAAATGAGGAGGAAGGCTTGATTCCCGAGAACGTCGCGCGAAAGCTTATCAGGGGTCACCTGGTCGAGGATGAGATGACGCCTTCTGCTCCGATTGAGCTTAGGATTGGGCAGAGTTGAAGCCGGGTAAATTATGACCGTGAACACAGCTTGTTCCGAGAAGGCGTTCGACCTCCGCCCGCCAGATGCCGAGGAGATGCAAAAGCTCATCGCCGACCTCGATGAGGAGGAAAGGCGCGTCCTGCTTGACCGCGGGACGGAACGGGCCTTCTGCGGCAGCCTGCTCGACAACAAGCAGGACGGCACCTATGTCTGCCGGCTCTGTGGCCTGCCGCTGTTTAAGGCGAATGCGAAATTCGATTCTGCCACCGGCTGGCCGAGCTTCTTCGAGGCCTACGATCATCGCCATGTTACCGAATGCCGCGACCCGTCAATGGGGATGGAACGGATCGAGATCCGCTGCGCTCGATGCGACGGCCATTTGGGCCACGTCTTCCCTGACGGCCCGCCACCGACCGGGGCACGCTACTGCCTGAACTCGGTTGCCACAGCCTTTGTGCCGAAGGGTAAGGTCCTTCCCGACAAACTCGGGCGCGGCGATCCGAAGGTCGCCGGAAGGTGGCTTGGGGAAGAAGACAAATGAACCGGGACCTGAACGGGACGGGATGGCAGGTAAAGCCGATCGGCTTGGGCGCCATGCCGCTTTCCATCGCGGGGCGGCCCGATGAATCCCAGGCCTTCGAGGTCATCGATACGTTCGTCGAAGATGGCGGCAATTTCATTGACACCGCCAATGTCTACTGTCTGAACGATTCGGACATCGGCCACAACGAGCGCCTTATCCACAAAGCGCTCACGCGGATCGGCGCGCGCGAGGCCGTGCTGGTCGCCACCAAGGGGGGCTTGCGGCGGCCAAAAGGGGAATGGGTAACGGATGGGAACCCGAAATGGCTGCGATCCTCGTGCGAGAAGAGCCTCAAGGATCTGCAGCGCGAGGCGATTTCCCTCTATCACCTCCATGCGGTGGACTCGGACGTGCTCTTTGATGATTCGCTTGGGGAATTGATCCGGCTCAAGGAGGAAGGAAAGATCCTCAACATCGGGTTGTCTAACGTCGATCGGGCAGAACTTGAATTCGCGCTTGGCCGAACGGCCGTCGCGTCCGTTCAGAATCGCTGCAATCCGTTCTTCAAAAGAGATCTCGACAACGGCCTCATTGGCCTGTGCCGAGAGAGGGGCGTCGCCTACGTTCCTTACAGTCCTGTGGGGGGTCATAGGGGCCACATGCGATTGCCGAAGCACCCGCTCTTCCGGCGTCTCTTCAAGAAATATGGTGCATCGCCCTATTGCGTCGCCCTGGCGTGGCTTCTGCAGAAAGGGGATCACATCTTTCCGATCCCGGGGGCGAGCAGGGTGTCGAGCGTGCGCGATTCGGCACAGGCTCTTCACGTACGGCTCGAGCCCGACGACGTTGCCGAAATCGACCGCCTGCCGGACCAGGCATCGTTTTAACGAGAGGATTCGAATGACTGACAAACTGTACAAAGTTACCGAGCCTGATGGTTCATCTTCGTCCAGTATCGAGGAAGCGATTCAAAGCGCGATCGGCAAGTCGACAATGAAAAACTTGCACTGGTTCGATGTCATCAGGATACACGGCCATATCAAAGAGGGTAAAGTTCGGCAGTACGAAGTGAGCCTAAAGGCGGGAGCCACGCTGGAGGAGTTCGATATTCCGTTCCCCGCCAAGTCCTACTAAGCTGCGCGAGTCTCGTCTTTGAAGTGAGCCGTGTTACCTATGGAAGCAATGGAGAAAGCATGACGGATTTGACGGCGAAAACCTGCACCCCCTGCCAAGGAGGAATTCCGCCTCTGAAGCCGGAAGAGACGGAAAAGTACCTCGCCCAGACCCCAGGCTGGGCGCTATGCGACGAAGACGCGCGAATCGAAAAACGCTTCACCTTCAGAAACTTCAAGGAAGCACTCGATTTCGTGGACGCGGTCGGGGCCCTTTCGGAGGCAGAAGGCCACCACCCGGACATTTCATTCGGCTGGGGCTTTGCGGCCGTCTCTTGGCAGACAAAGAAAATCAAGGGGCTGCATGAAAACGATTTTATCATGGCGGCCAAGGTGAATGAGATTGCTACGAAAAAGGCCTAACGCGTGCTGCAATGGTACCCGAACTTTCGGCCGCAATTTAAACCGCGCTAATCTCTAATTTAGAGAGTGGATCGCTTAATGGAGGCAGGCCACGGCCGCATATCCGGTACGCACCCAGATACGAAAGTCAATCAAGCGAATAAAGGTGCGGCTTGCGCGACTTAATTCTCCAGCGTGAATCCTACCTCCAGTGTTACCTGGAAATGGTCAACCTTGCCGCCCTCGATATGCCCGCGGGTCTCGACGACCTCAAACCAACGCAAGTTTTTCAGGGTCTTCGAGGACTTCCTGATTGCGTTATGAATGGCCTCTTCGATGCTCGACGAAGAGGAACCGACGAGACGGATCACCTTGTACACATTATCACTCATTCGAATCCTCCACTTTCCGTTTTCGTGTGTTTAGGCTGCGGCCTTTGGGAGAAGCCCCTACGCCAAACGGCGTGAGATTTACACGTCACGCAGAGACGCTCACCCGCCCACGCACTAAAGGTGGCAGATTTCGTAGGGGCTGACGAGGGTCTGATTCGGGTGCAATTCGCTATCACCTTAACGCCAGCGAACGAATGGCACCCTCTACGATTACTGGCCATTCACCGGGTAATACTTCTTTGAACGAGAGATGGCCAATCGCCGCGCTGGAAATAACCACGCTTGGCTTCAGGCTGCCCAGCAACTCGAGGCTTTCCTTTAATGTGCGCTTGTGCTCGTCCGACACATAGGTTCCCCAAGAGTCGTCCTTCAGAAAGATGGTGTCGCCCGTAAAGAGGTACGTGTGCCCATGTGGTGACTTGTACATGAAGCATGCGCTTCCTTCCGTATGACCAGGCGTCGGTATGACCTCGATGTCACCAAGATGAAACTCCCGGTTCTCGAACGTCAGGTCCACGGGACACGCGGCACGAATTGCTTCTTCCTCCAGCTTGTGACAACAGAGCTTCGATCCAAACGTCTCTTTGATGCGAACCAGGGCGTCTCCGGCTTCGTCCCGATGGCTCAAATACTGGCGGTCAATCCCTCCGAGCCGGAGAATGTGTTGGTGTTCGTCCGAATGCCCGGAGCTATAAAAAAGGACATCGCCCGCGCCTCTCGTTAGGAGACACGCGTGGGTAGACATCTCGGGCCCGAACGGATGCTCCGGGAGTGTCTGCCATAAATCCGGGTATATCATGCTTCATGATCGATGGCGCGCCTCCAGGTTCGTCACGGGTGGCCGCGCGATTGTGCCTACCGAAAATTATATCCGCTTGGAGCATTGTCACATTAACTAACCATGGGTTGAACATGGCATTTCCCGTCCCGGATGAACCCATTATGTTTATTACGTTGAGACACTTCTCTAACCCTGTTCGGCCGAAAAATTTCCTTGTTCCGTCGCGCGGGGAATTTGGCTAAATGGCCAAGTGATATCGGTCCATTAGAGGGAAAGATCCCGTCGATTACAGGCTGATTCTTCGAAAATTCCCTGTATTTTCCCTGTTAAACAGGGAAATCGGCGGAGACGGGTTCGCATCAGACTATGCGCGCCGCCAACGAGTCTTCTTCTATGCGCGATTTTCGGGCGAGGCCCGAGTATTGGCCTTGTTCGCGGCGTTCTGCGGGCCTTCGCGCAAGGCAACGTCACAAGCCGGACCGGGGGCATTGTCAGAGTAAATGGGCTTGAGGCGGATGGAGACGTCGCGTAGCGTCAGGAGATGCAAAATCCCTTCCGTTATTTCAACAGCTCGCCCGAGGTTATACGCCTGTCGGTGATGATGTATGTCCGCCTTCCGCTGTCATTGCGACAAGTCGAGGATCTGCTCCATGAGCGCGCGGCATCGACATTTGCCACGAGACGGTACAGTGCTGTCATGGTATGGATACTGGAGCTGCGTTCGTCTAAAGTTCAACTTTAGGAACACGAGGGAAGACCCGTCATGGAAACAATAGAGAAAAAACCCTTTGGGTTGCAGCTTGGCCCGATAGCGTTCTCACTGATCAGTCTCTTGGTCATCTTGGCGGGCAGCTACCTCATCTGGGAGCTCTTCGCGGATCCCAGCCAGGCGGTGTGGAAACTCTATCCGCAACCGTTCAATGTGATGCTCTTCTGGTCGATCCTATTCGTGGTTTTCTTTGGCTTCATGGGCGAGTTGTGGGGACTTGGCCACCTGCCACAGCCCGCGCGGGGCTTGCTTTGGATTGCGCTAACCACGGTGCTCGCCGTGATTACGGCCGTCGTGCTGCTTCACGGCTACGGGTCGCTCGACCCCGCCTTCGACATCAGCAAGGCGGGCTACACCGCCACCACCATGATTGTGCTCATCGGGTTCTACACTTGGGGCATCCTGGGTACCAGTGCGGGACACTGGCCGTGGGTCGACTTGGGACTGAAGCAGCCCTGGGTGGGTATTGCGGAGTTCTTCTTCGGTTTCTTCCTCACGTTTTTCTTGTACATCATCCTCATCTACCCCAGTGTCGCCAGTTGGACTGCTCCTGAGAATACGGTCCTGCCTCTGACGACGGTGATCGGCTGGTTTTACTCGGTGATCCTGTCCTGGCTCACGATCTTCCTCATCTTCGAGAACTGGCCCTGGAACGCGTTCGGCTCACGCGCCAAGACGGCCATCGCAGCCCTCGTGGGAAACTTCATCGTCGGCACAGGGATTTACTTCGTCTTCCTTGCCCTCCTCAAGGGGTTGCTTATGCCGGAGGAGGCCCAAGTTACTCTGGCGGCCGCGATCAACCTCTGGCCGGCGCAACTCGGGGTCTGCATAGCCTTTTGGCTGATCGCTTGGCCAAACGTGGTGGGCAACCCACCGACCGGTCTCGGCCCCCTTGCCAACAGAGTGATCCGACTCGTCATCACCTACGGTCTAGGAATCGCGACCTTCATCGCCTACACACGTTGGTTTGCCATCGACGTGCTCCATGAAGCCGAGATCAGCCCCGGTTTCGGCGGAGATCCTCTGACCTGGATGGACCTGATGATTTATGTAACGTTGATCTACGTCATCTACTTGGGATCTTACGGCCTGATCAAGAAGGCTTAGCACCCAGTGTCCGGCGTCATGCATTCCCTGTTCGGTCGAAAAATTTCCCCGTTCCGTCGCGTAGGAAATTTGGCTAAATGGCCAAGTGATATCGGTCCATTAGAGGGAAAGATCCCGTCGATTACAGGCTGATTCTTCGAAAATTCCCTGTATTTTCCCTGTTAAACAGGGAAATCGGCGGAGACGGGTTCGCTTAAGACTGCGTGGTCCGCTAACTAGTCTTCTTCTATGCGCGATTTTCGGGCGAGGGGACTCTCGCAAACATGGGTGGGGCAACGATCTTCGACCACAAGCGATTGAACGCGGCCCGGAATATTTTCGAGCATCTGGCCGAACGGCTCGATACTCGCTTTTGCGTACGCTTGTGGGACGGTTCCATCGTGCCTTTGGGCCGACATGCGGATCCGGCCCACTGCATCACGATCAGCGGACCGGGCGTGCTGGGTTCGATCCTCCGCCGGCCGACGTTGGAGACCTTGGTGCGTCACTACGCCGCCGGACACATCGATTTCGAAGGCGGCGACCTGCTCACCTTCATCGGGCTTGCGCGCCAGAAGAAGGTCAAGATCAAGGCGCGGCACCTGCGCAAGGGCTTCCTGCTGAAGCACGCGCTGCCCCTGTTATTTGCATTCGAGGACAAAGTCCAGCTGGCCCACGCATACACCGACGACGCGACCGGCCGTCAACAAACCCGTCGCGACGATAAGAAATTCATTCAGTTCCACTATGACATCGGCAACGACTTCTACGCCCTCTTCCTGGATGCGGAGATGCAATATTCCTGCGCCTATTTCACGGACTGGGACAACCCGCTGGAGCAGGCTCAGCACGACAAGCTAGAAATGATCTGCAAGAAACTGCGCCTGCAACCGGGCGAGCGGTTCCTCGACATCGGCTGCGGCTGGGGCGGGCTGTTGTGCCACGCGGCGAAGAGGTACGGCGTCAAGGCCCACGGTGTTACGCTTTCGCAGACCCAGCACGACTACGCGGTGGAGAAGGTGCGCCGGCTCGGCCTGGAAGACCAGGTGAGGGTGGAGTTACGCAATTACGAGAGCCTCGACGGCGAATACGACAAAATCGCCTCGATCGGCATGTACGAGCATGTCGGCATCGCCAACTACCCGACCTATTTCGGCAAGCTGAACAGCTTGCTGCGTGACCGGGGTCTCCTCTTGAATCATGGCATCACCCGGCGGGTCAAGCGAAGCCGCCGCAAATTTCGAAGGATGGTGCCGGAAAAGCGGCTTTTGCTGAAGTACATCTTCCCAGGCTCGGAGCTCGACCATATCGGCCATTCGCTCGAGGTCATGGAGGCGCGCGGTTTCGAAGTTCGCGACGTGGAGTGCTGGCGCGAGCATTACGCGCTGACCTGTCGGCTGTGGCATCAGCGGCTGGTCGCCAACAAGGACAAGGCAATCGCACAAATCGGACTGGAGAAGTACCGTATGTGGATGGCCTACCTTGCAGGCGCGTCGTTTGCGTTCGACGACGGCGCGCTCAGGATTTATCAAACGCTTGCCACCAAGCAGAAATCCAAGGGCCCTTCCGGTCTGCCGCCGACGAGGGCGGGCTTGTATGGCTAGGCGGGAAGGGCGCGCGACGTGGACGGGTATGCATCTGACTGCCTGCTCCGCCACCTCAATTTTGGCTTAATATTTGCGAGCCTGAACCAAGAGGGCAAGGATCGTCTCTTCGCCGACCGCCTTGCACGCCTCCAATCGATGAAGGCCTTCCACAAGGATATAACGTTCCTTATCTCTACGAATTAGGATCGGCGCCAGCTGGCCAACCTCCAGCATACTATTGGCAATTTCATTCACGGTCTCCGGATTGAGCGTCTTGTGCCGCTTAACGGGCACGTAGATGTCCTCAATCCGGATGACCTGGTTTTCAAGTTTCATCTATAGATGCCATCGACCCAGCGGGCGCGTTGATCTTCAGCCAGAACCCTATCATCAAGAAGCATTCCGCTTCCAAAAACCACCCCAATATTTGGCTGTAACCTGTGCCTATCGAAGGTCCCATCCGGTTGGGATGCTGTCCTCCAATGTCCAAAGCAGCCACCGCCACCAGGATCAGACGAGCAGCGTCGCCCCGCCCCAGGCAATCAGAAGCACCCCGCCGGCTTTGCCGAACGAAGGGCCGCGGGGGCCGATTTTTTCAAGCAGCACGATGGCGGCAAGGGCCACGATCCAGATCGGGTTCATGACGCCGCCCACAAAAAGAAGTATCATCAAGGCCCAGCAGCACCCGACGCAATAGGCGCCATGCAGCAGGCCCAACCGGATGGCGCCCAGCTGGCCGGGGCGCCAGTGGCGCGACAGAAACTCAGCCGGCGCCCGGCAATGGCGGAGACACACGTCCTTCATTGGCGAGAGCTGGTAGAGACCGGCCGCAAACAGGATGGGGGCCGAGAGCCAGGCACTTTGCGATCCCATACTTGTAGCGGAGACGGCACCGGTCGCCTCGAACGCCCATTGCAGAAAAACCGCGGATAAGGAAAAGGCGAGCCAGGCCAGAAGGTAGCCGCCGGCGAAGGCGCCTGTCTTGCCAAGGGCAAGCCCTTCCTTGCCCTTGGCCTCGGTCCTTCGGGCGACGCGTGCTTGCAAAAGGATGATGGGCCCCGCACTCGGCGTCATCATAGCGATCATCATGACCCACCACATGGCGATCATCAGAAACGTGTATGCGACGCTCCACTCACCGGGCGCCATGACGACATTCGCGCCCATGGCCAGCGTCGGTTGCAGATGCGGGAAGAAGGAGGCCAGTGTCATCTGGGCCAGCGACATGCCTAAGCCGGCGCCGCCAAGCAAATAGGCCCAGGCGAAGAGAAAAAGAAGGGCAAGACCGAAGCCAGCGATCCATTGATCGCGCTTCAGGGCCTTTTCCAGGACGATGTCGAGGTCGCCGGCCATGGGATTACCCGGCTTTAAGCCCGAATCACGCCATGGTTGTTGAGATGCAGATGGGCGAACTGGCCGTAGCTGTCCTTCAAATTGAGCGCGATTTCGCCCTGGGTCGTGCTGGAGGCGCTGCCCATTTCGGCGATCGTGTATTCGAATCCATCCGGAAGTTCGATGCGGGCACGCAATTCTTTGCCGGTGCTCTGGTCGCGGATAGGCTCGCCGCGGGAATCGATCAGGCCATCGATAAAAAGCTTGCCTGTTCGCACTGCGATATCGACTTCGAAGTCGATCGGCTTAAACAAGGGGGGGGGTAAACGATCTCCATCGTGGAGGCAAAAACCGCGAACACCGTGGCGAAGGGGTCCGTGTCTTCGCCCGATACGATCTTAAGCAGGGCTTCGCGTTGCTGCGCGTCGGCGCGCACGTCCACGATCGGCTGACATTTGCCCTTTCCTTCGTGAATCGCCTTCGGCCAGAAAAAAATGGCCGCGAATAGCAATCCGTCGAGACGGACGTCGCCGTAATGCCCTTCGTCGATTTCCATTCCGGCCACCGCCTGGCAATCGCCGTAGGTCGGCAGTGCGTTGAATTGGCAGGGGCAGCCATAGGCACAGTTGCAGTTGCTGAATTCGCGCGCTTTGATTTCCCAGGGTGTCATCTTCCGCTTCCCCTTTTTTCAGTCCTTCGGATAGTCTCACTGGACGTAATAATGTAGCCTGAATCGGCCCGCTACAAGTGTTGAACCATCCATCGCGGAAACGATTGGCATAGGAAGGAACCCCCGATGAAACATCTGGTGCTCATCTTCAGCAACCCGACCAAAGGAGAGGAAGCGGAATTCAACCGCTGGTACGAGGACCTTCACCTGGATGAGATCCTCGCCACGACGGATTGGGAAGGCGCCCAACGCTTCAAGCTCACGGATGAGCAATGGGCGAAAAGCGCCCACAACTATCTCGCCTTGTATGAGGTCGAGGCGGACGATCCGGATGACATCCTTGGCAAGCTGAACGAAACCCGATCGAAGCGCCAGCAGAGCACCGCCTTCAACAAGGAGACGGCGGCCATCTGGGTGTTCTCGCAGATCGGCCCGAGACACGAAAAATGATGCGGATCACTTGCCGCCTGCTTCCCGGGTGGACGCGTCCGAAATACGCGCATAGCTTAGAGGCAGAGCCGTCGTGTATTTGATCTGCTCCATCGCGAAGCTCGAACTTACTTCCGACAACGGCACTTTTTCGATGAGCCGCTTGTAAAAGGCGTCGTAAGCCGCGATGTCGGGCACGACGACGCGGAGCTGGTAGTCGACCTCGCCGCTCATGCGGTAGAACTCGGCGACCTCCGGCATTTCGACGACGGCGTTGGCGAATTCTTCGAGCCATTCGCGGTTATGCTGGCTGGTCTTGATGGATAAGAAGACGGTGACGCCGACGTTCAGTTTCGTCGCATCCAGGAGTGCTACGCGGCCTAAGATGATGCCGTTTTCCTCCATCTTCTGGATTCGCCGCCAACAAGGGGTGGCGGACAGGCCGACGTGCTCGGCGATTTCGGCGAGCGGCATCGTCGCGTCCGCCTGCAGGCAGTCGAGCAACTTGCGGTCAATCGCGTCCATGACGGGCCCCGTTTCAAAAAAGTCCTATTTGCTGAAATAGGAAATATTTCTATAAATAAAAATAATAGTAGTAATATATACTAATTTTTTAGCATAAAAAACCATATCACGAAAAAGTTTTCTAATATACTGGTGTTGCCCGCTTGAATGGGAGGCCCAGATTCGCTAAATCGAAGGCGAGGCGGCAACGGGAGTCATCCTTACGCCTCGCGGGCAACCCATTCGAGGCAGCAAGGCGCGGATGACGCTTCAGGTCGTCACGGCGAATCGCTTACGCGACGGAGACGTCGTCTATCTGGCGGTGGAGCGCCGGTGGACGTTGTGGCTCGACGAGGCTTGTGCCGTAAAGACGGAAGGAGAAGCGGAAGAGCTCCTGAAGGTTGCCGAAGCGGCGGAGAAGGCGCGCGAGGTGGTGAGCATTTATTTGATGAAGGTGGAGCAGGTGGAAGGAAAACTTAAACCCTTAAGCGCGCGCGAGCGCATTCGCGCAAAAGGGCCGACCACACGACGCGATCTCGGCAAACAGGCCGATCGCGATTCTTAAAGGAGCATCGTTAAGCGAATGTACCAGTACGACGAATACGACCATACGCTGGTTCAGGAACGCGTCGAACAGTTTCGCGGGCAGGTCGTCCGCCGGCTGAAGGGCGAGCTCACGGAAGACGAGTTCCGTCCGGTCCGGCTGATGAACGGCCTTTATCTGCAGCTCCATGCCTACATGCTCAGGATCGCGATTCCTTACGGCACGCTTTCGTCGAAGCAGGTGCGTATACTCGCCCACATCGCGCGGGAATACGACAAAGGCTATGGCCATTTCACGACCCGGCAGAACATCCAGTTCAACTGGCTGAAGCTTGAGGACGTGCCCGACATCCTGGCGGACCTTGCCTCCGTCGAAATGCACGCCATCCAGACGAGCGGCAACTGCATCCGTAACGTGACAGCGGACCAGTACGCAGGGGTGGCGGCGGACGAGATCGAAGACCCCCGGATCTATGCGGAGATCATCCGCCAATGGTCGACACTGCACCCGGAATTTTCCTTCCTGCCCCGCAAGTTCAAGATCGCGGTGACGGGTGCCGCCCATGACCGTGCCGCCGTGCGCGTCCACGACATCGGCCTGCACATGCGGCAGAATGCAAAGGGCGAGGCGGGGTTCGAAGTCCTGGTGGGGGGCGGCCAGGGCCGCACGCCGGTCATCGGCGAGACGATCCGCAAGTTCCTCCCGAAACGCGACCTGCTTTCCTATCTGGAGGCGATCCTGCGCGTCTATAACCAGCTTGGCCGACGGGACAATTTGTTCAAGGCGCGCATCAAGATCCTCGTGCAGAGCGTAGGCGTTGAGCGCTTCGCCGAGATGGTCGAGGCGGAATGGGAACACATCCGCGACGGCGCGCTCGTGTTGCCGGCGGAAGAGGTGGAACACATCCGTACCTTCTTCGCGCCGCCGCCTTACGAAACCCTGGAGGCGACCCAGACCGCCTTCGAGGCGATGCGGTTCGAGGACCGCGCGTTTGCCGAGTGGTGCCGCACGAACCTGGCGCCCCATAAGGTGCCGGGCTATGGCATCGTCAACATCTCCTTGAAGGGGATCGGCGAGGCGCCAGGGGATGCGAGCGCCGAGCAGATGGATCTGGTCGCGGATTTGGCCGAGCGCCATAGCTTCGACGAAACGCGCGTCACTCACGAACAGAACCTCGTAGTGCCCCACGTCCGGCTTAACGACGTCTATGAAATCTGGCAGACTCTGAAGGCTGCGGCCCTTGCCACACCGAACGTCGGCCTCATTACGGACACGATCACCTGCCCGGGCCTCGATTTCTGCAACCTGGCGAATGCGCGCTCCATCCCCATCGCTCAAGCCCTGACCGAACGCTTCCGGGATATCGATCGCCAGCACGACATCGGCGAGCTGAAGATCAAGATCTCCGGCTGCATCAACGCCTGCGGTCATCACCATGTCGGCCATATCGGCATCCTTGGCGTCGACAAGAAGGGGGCGGAGTTCTACCAGATCACCTTAGGGGGCAATGCGGAGGAGGACGCCTCGCTGGGCGCGATCGTTGGGCCAGCCGTTCCTTACGATGCGGTGCCCGATGCGGTGGAGACGCTGATTGAGACCTATCTGACCGAGCGGCAGAACGGGGAGCGTTTCCTCGACACCTACCGCCGGGTCGGTCTCGAGCCGTTCAAGGAGAGGCTCTATGACGCTCATTAGGCGCGAGGGCGTGCAGGCGGATCCCTGGGCGTTCGTTGCCGAGGACGCACCGCTTCCGAAGGGAGTCCCGGTCATCGTCACGCTGGAACGCTGGCAGGCGGATCGCGATTTACTGCTTGCCCATGACGGCCGGCTCGGCATTCGCCTTAGGAGCGATCAGGCGGCGGAAACGATTGCCGATGCGCTTTCCCATTTCGATCTCGTGGCGCTCGAGTTCCCATTGTTCAAGGATGGACGGGCCTATTCCACCGCCCGGATTTTGCGCGAACGCCACGGCTTTACGGGCGAATTGCGCGCCGTCGGCAACGTCCTTCGGGACCAGCTCTTCTTCATGCTCCGCTGCGGCTTCGACGCCTTCGAGCTGCCGGATCATGCGTCGCCCGATGCATGGCTGGAGGCCTTCGAGGAGATCAGTGTCGTCTACCAGCCGACGGCGGATGGCCGGCGGCCGGTGTCGGCCTATCGCCGATAAGCGGTTACTCGCCGCCCGTTTTTTCCGATGGATTGCGGCGCTGCCAAAGGCGCCTTCCTTCGACGGCGTGCCAAGCGAAGAGGGAGGGGACCCCCAACCCCACCTCGCGCACGCGCTTGGCAAGGGAAAGGGCAAGCCCCACCTCGGGCGTGAGCCCAAGCAACGGGGCAAGCAGCATGAAGCCGCCCTCCTGCACGCCGAGCCCACCCGGCACGATGAAGGCGGCGCTGCGTACGGCCTTGCTCAAGCTTTCAAGGATCAGCGCGTCCCAGATGCTGACCGGGTAGCCCATGAAATAAAGGGCGATCCAGACCTCGCCGGCGCCGATCACCCAGGAAAAAAAGTGATAGAGGGCACTACCGGCAAGGGCACGCGGCGAGCGGTAGATCGTCTGAATCGCCTCGTGCAGCCCGCGAAGCTCGCCGATTCCAAGCCATCCGAGCTCGAGGTCTTTCGTCATCCGGTTGAAGAGCCGCTCGATCAGCCGGAAAAAGCCGCTCCGTTGCGCGATGACGAACCCTAAGAGCACCGGCAAGGCCGTCAAAAGCCCAAGCAGAATCCAGTAAAGCCCCTCCGATTCACGCCCCCCCAGAACGAGGAAAAGAAGTCCGAAGCCTAAGACCGTGAACAGGAACTGGGTCAGGACTTCCATCGTCAGGCTGACGACGGCGCTTCCACCCGCCATGCCGCCTGGGATGCCATGAAAGGTAAGAAGCCTGGCGCCAACAAAATCGCCGCCCACCTGGGCGACCGGCAGCAGGTTGCTGATCCCCTCGCGTATCCAGCGAATGTTCGTAATGGTCAGAAGCCCGGCTCGATGGCCGATGATCAAGACCTGCAGGCCCTTTGCCGAGAGGGTTAGGGGGATGGCATGGAAGAGGGTGATTAAAAGGAGCCCCCAACCGGCATCGACAAGGGGGCCGAGGACTTCCGCGACACCGCGATAGACGACAAGAAGAATTATCGCCACCAAGCCGGCCAGCGCCGCAACGATCATTCCCCTCTTCATGCAGTCCTTATGCCGGGGCGGGTTCGAGATGACAAGTCCGTGATCGGCGCCCCAAATCTGGGAAAAGGGCGGGATACCGGGATTTCAGTAGTAACCATGTTTTCCGAAGGTAGGATTTCACGCTACCGAAGTGGCCGTCATTTTTGTATCTTGTAACCCAAGCCTCGTCAGGAGCATCTTAAAGGCGCGTCACTCCAACCAAGAACGCGCGTATCGCTCCTAGATCGGAGCACCAACTATCGGGAGAGGAAGCCGATGTCTTTGAAAAAGCGAATTCCCTTGAAGGGCGCCGTTGCCTTAGGCGCGGCAGTCCTTTTGGCGGGTGCCGTGGCAACGGCGAATCCCGCCGCCGCGGGCTGCAACCCGTGCAATCCATGTGCGGCGAAGGGCTGTAGCCCTTGCGCAGGCAAGAACCCATGTGCGGCGAAGGGCTGTAGCCCTTGCGCAGGCAAGAACCCATGTGCGGCGAAGAATCCGTGCGCGGCGAAAAACCCCTGCGCGGCGAAAGGCTGCAACCCTTGCGGGGCAAAGTAAGCGCCGAAGTGTTTGCCATCTGTATGAATGAAAAGGGCGCCGAAACATTCGGCGCCCTTTTTTATTCCTCCTAGCACTTCCGTCAAAAGCCGGAATTTGGCCTGTTCAGGAACTCCAATTCTTCCTTCGTGCTTTCCCGTCTCAGGATTGCATTGCGGTGGGGAAAGCGACCGAAACGCTCAATGATTTCGGCATGCCTTCTTGCATAGTCCAGCGATTTGGCGTTCCCGTGTGCCTCGAAAAGGGCGATGCATTTCTGCTGGTCCGCCCGGCTTTCGCTATGCATGTAAGGAAGGTAGAAGAAGCTGTGTTCGACGAGGGGCAGCGCTCGATCGAAGCCTTTTGCAAGGGCCTGCTCGGCCGTTGCTCGCGCCTTCCCATCCGTGGTGAAGGCGCGGGCCGTGTTACGGAAGAGGTTGCGGGGAAATTGGTCGAGGAGGAGGATGAGGGCAAGCGCGCCCTGGGCCGTTTGCGAGAACCCGTCACGCTTGCCGGCGGCGGCCAGTTCAACATCGTTAAGGAAACGTTCGCGGATTTCCCGATCGAAGCCGGGGTCCGCTTGGTACCACAATTTCCAGGCCGCCGCCTGGCCGGCGGCGGCCTTCTCGGCGAACCAGAAATCAAGGACTTGTTCGACCCGCTTGCCCGCTTCCATTTCGCTTCTTTCGGCCCCCTTGAAGACGCGATATAATGGCCCAAATAAAAAGAGCCAGCCTTAACGCTTCCAGAGGGTTGGCAGCAAACGGGGGTAATGTCCATGGTGAGTTCGACCGAGACCGTAAACGAAGCGGTTGGCGCCTTTCATTCCGTTGAATGCCTGGAATCGGCCATCGACGACCTGCAGGACGCCGGGTTCAACCGGTCGGAGTTGAGCCTGCTGGCGCACGACAAGACGGTGAAGGGAAAACTAGGCCATGTCTATAAGAAGGCTGAGGAAGCCGCCGACGATCCGGAGGCCCCCCGCATCGCGTGGATCTCGGGTGACTCGGTCGAAGTGGGGGAAGCGGCGCTGGTCGGGGCCCCGCTCTTTATCGCGGCCCTTGTCGCGGGCGGCGCCGTCGTCGTCGCGACGGGTGGCGCGCTACTGCCGGCGATCGGTGCGGCCGTGGCGGCCGGCGGCTTGGCCGGGACCTTCGGGGGCCTCGTGGCCGGCGAGATCGGCGCGGAACATGCCGAGCATTATGAGCAACAGCTCGAGCGTGGCGGTATTTTACTCTGGGTCCACCTGCGGGAGCCGGCGGATGGGCAGAAGGCGGTCGACATTCTGACGAAGAATAAGGCCGACCACGTGCGCGTCCACCAAATCGCCGCGAGCGCTTAAGTCTCTATCAAAATTCTGAACACCCTTGCGCCTCCGACATTGACGTCGGAGGCGCAAGTGCGTCGTGGGTGTAGGCTAGGGCGTCGGCAACTTCTTCAATAGAACGACCCGCGTGTGGAGCAGGCGAAAAAGCGAGGCGAGGAAGGGGAATCCTTTCAGCAGTGGGTAGAGGGCGGCGGACCGGCCGGGCCCGTGTTTCGTGTAGACGAGTTCCTGATAGGAAAACCCGTCGAAATATTCACCTAGCATGCGATCGATCGTCTTGCCATTCGGGTAGTTAAGGCCTACTTGCGCGTAATTGCGATTGAGCTTGGCAACTTCATTTGCCGATTTGCCCTTCTGGTATTTGTTCCGGATCCCAAGCAACGCCCAGAAGAGATAGTAGCCATAGCTTTGGAAGGCGGCGCCAAGGGGGACGTAAATATGGGGCTCGATGAGACGCCATTTTGCGGGGAAATTATGAAAGCTTACGCCGCCCCGCTTCAGCACGCGGTAGATCTCTCGTAAAGCGATTTCGGGTTCGAGCACGCGCTCAAAGACAGAGGTCGAAAAGACGAAATCGAAGGTATCGTCCGGGAAAGGGATGTGGGTAATCCTGTCTTCTTCGTCGAAACGGAAGCGTTCAATATCCTCCGGCTTTCTTAATGTGACGTAGTTTCGAATATCGTAACCAAAGACGTTTTCGTAGCCGCAATCGAGGCGTTCGTAGACATGCCGACCCGAACCACACCCGAAATCAAGGATGGTGCTCTCCTTGGTGAGGGCAAAACCATTCTCTGCAAGAATGTGTTCCTGTAATTCGACGATGCACTGGCTTTTCTGGGTTACTTTGGGCACGTTGCTGGCCATACCCTTAAGCGCGCTTTTCAAAAACAAATTCGTTGCAACCGATGCCACTGGCGATGATGACGAATTTTCCTCCTCGGATGTCCATGGATTTCTCTTAGCCGGCGGCCTTGACCTGGGTCCGGGTCGCCTCTTTCAGCGAGGCGAGGATGCGGTCTTGAGTCTCGGCGTCGAGATAGGCGTGCATGGGAAGACTCAATACTTCGCCCGCGAGGCGTTCGGAAATGGGAAGCGCGCCGCTTCTTGGGAAAGCCGTATAGGGCGTTTGAAGATGAAGCGGCTTCGGATAATAAATCGCCGTCGGAATGCCTTTTGTCTGCAAGTGTGTCGCGATGGCTTCGCGGTCGAGGTTGGGGAGCCGGATCGTATATTGGGCCCAGACGGAGGTTCGATCCGACGGGATCTTCGGCACGATGACGCATTCGGAAAGCCCTTCTTCGTAGCGTGCGGCGATGCGGTTGCGTGCTTCGATTTCGTCAGGAAAAACCTTAAGCTTCTCAAGCAGCACGGCCGCCTGAAGCGTATCGAGACGGCTGTTCATGCCGATATGCGCGCTCTCGTGCTTCGCCGCTCCGGGTCCGTGAACGCGAATCGAACGAAGGTGGGTAGCTACCGCCTCGTCATCCGTGAAGAGCGCGCCGCCATCGCCATAGCAACCCAACGGCTTCGCAGGGAAAAAGCTCGTCGTCGTGATGGCGGCGAGCGTGCCTACGCGCTTGCCATTCAGGCTTGCGCCGAAGGATTGAGCGGCATCGGCGATCAACGCCAAGCCGCAGGCGTCGGCGAATTTTGAAATCGCTCCGTAATCCGCGGGCTGGCCGAAGAGGTCGACGGCGAGGATCGCGGCTGGCCTGAGCCCTGCCTTCTTGGCTGCCGCGGCGCCCGCCTCGAGGCCGGCCGGATCCAGGTTGAGGCTTTCTTCCGCGACATCGACGAAAACCGGCGTCGCCCCCACCAGCGCCGGCGCCTCCGCCGTGGCCACGAAGGTGAAGGTGGGCATGAAAACGGCGTCGCCCTGTCCGATCCCACGCGTCATCAAGGCCAGCAAAAGGGCATCCGTTCCGTTTGCGCACGTAACGGCATGCTTGGCGCCACTGAATTCGGCTAGTTTTGTTTCAAGCTCGTCCACTTCCGGACCGAGGATGAATTTTCCGTGGTTCAATACCCGTGCGATGGCGGGATCGATCCGATCTTTAAGCCGGTCGCGTTGCGCCATGAGATCGATAAAGGGAATTGAATCAACCATGCTCGACAGATACCAATTTATCCGACCCGTCTTCTAGGGTGCGATGCCCTTCCCGCGGACAGACGAGGAAGGTTGTTCGATTTCGTCAAAGAGTTTGCTTTTTCCATATTACCGCACTCCGGGATCGGCGCGGAATCGTAAGACGTGTTCGCCTGACGCAGGCTTCGAATTTAAGCCGCGTCGATGGCTTCGAGCGGGACCGTGAGGCGAACCTCACGTCCCAGCAGGCTCAACAACAGCACGATCCGTTGATCGGCCGTCATCCGTTCGTAAATCCCGGTCTGTTCGGCGAAGGCGCCATCGACCAGGCGCACGTGCGATCCCCGCTCAAGCAGCACCAGGCTGGCCGGCGCAAGCAAGCCGTCCGGGCGTTCCTGGCACTTCAGATCTTCGATTACGCCTGCTGGCACCGGCGCGGGACGTTCGCCATGGCAAATCAGACGTTCGATGCCGAGCGTGCCATTGACCGACCGCCAGCGATGGTGATCCAGGTCCAGGCATATGAAAAGGTAACGCGGGAAGAGCGGTGCGACGATCCGTTCCTCACGCCGGGCATGGCGGCGGGTCTTTGCGTAACGCGGCAGGTAGACCTCGAAGCCCTGGCGGCGAAGATGAGCAACCGCCTTTGCCTCGGCCTGAGCGTGGGTGCGGGCGACGAACCAGCGTTTCATTCCGCGGCCTCCGTTTCCCCCGGCGCTTTTTCCCGCGAGACATGAAGGAGTGGCGGGGTCAGGATGCGGGCCGGCTCGAACCGGGCACGGAGCGCATCGAAGCTCTGTTGTGGGGCTTGGATGTCCGTGATGAGAACGGCATCGAACGCATCGATGTCTTCGAGGTCGGCCATAACCGGAAGCCCCGCGAGTTTCTGTTCGTTGCGGCCCGGCGCCAGGATGGCAATCAGCTCGATGTCGGTCTCGCGGGCGGCAAGGGTGGCGATCTCGGCAAGCTCGCCGGCGCCAAACAGCGCGATCCGCCGCCAGCCGCGGGCTTCCGCGGCCCGAAGCGCGCGCAGGCATTCCGTCCGGGCAGTGCGAAAGAAATCGAAGGAAAGGGTAAGGTATTCGGCGGTAAGACGGGATTTTTCGGCAAAACCCTTCGGGGTCAGGTAGTAGGCGTAGCGACGGGCCGGGGCCTTCGACATCTTGATCCAGCCCTTGTGCACGCAGCGCCGGAAGTAGCCGTTTGCAAGCCCCACCGCGATGCCGAGACGGGTGGCGAGCGTGCGCTGGGAGACGTGGCGGTTCGCCTCCACGCTGGCCAGCAGCTCAAGCGTCGTCGAGGTCGTTGCCGGGTTCTGGCTGGCCTTCCCCGATTTCATCAGTCCTTCCACCCGCAGTCTCCTTTGCTTGCGTTCATTTCGTGAACAAATATTCGTACACGGGATGAATGTCAATACTTTTTATATGGAAAATCAAGCATATAACCAGGCTTTTCATGGAGGATTTGACCCTTAAACGCGGACGGGATAGAAGCACGCGAAAGAAAATTCCGGAATTTCCCAGAGAAAAGTTGTGAAATCTGTTTCCCGAATCGCCGTTCTCGGGCTTGGTTACGTGGGTCTGCCGCTCGCGGTGGCCCTCGCCCGGCATTTTCGGGTTACGGGCTATGACATTGATTCTTCACGTATTTCTGAGATACGTGCCGGCCAGGACCGGACCCGTGAGGTGCCGGCAGAGGCCCTGGAAGGCTCCAGCCTCCAGCTTGCGGACGCGGTCAAGGAGCTGAAGGGGACGGACCTCTTCATCGTGGCGGTGCCGACCCCGGTGGATACGGCGAATCGGCCCGACCTCACGGCACTCGAGGAGGCCTCGCGGACCGTCGGCTCGGTGCTCGCCAAGGGTGCCGTCGTCGTCTTTGAAAGCACCGTCTATCCGGGGGTCACGGAGGAGGTTTGCGGGCCCCTTCTGGAGGCAGCCTCCGGGCTTCGCTCCGGCGTCGACTTCTTTCTTGGCTATTCGCCGGAACGTATGAATCCGGGGGATAAAGAGCACACGCTTAAGCACATCACGAAGGTCGTCGCCGGTCAAACGCCGAAAGTCGCGGCGCTCTTGCAAGAGGTCTATGGCCGGTTGAATGACGGCAACATCTTTGTCGCCCGTGATATCCGCACGGCCGAGGCCGCCAAAGTGATCGAGAATACCCAGCGCGACATCAACATCGCCTTCATCAACGAAGTGACGGAGATCTTTGGAAAACTCGGGCTTTCCGCTTACGACGTGCTCGACGCAGCGGCGACGAAATGGAATTTTCTCGATTTCCGGCCGGGCCTCGTCGGCGGTCACTGCATCGGGGTCGATCCGTTCTATCTGGCCCATTGTTCGAAGGAACAAGGCCTTAACCCAGAGATCGTCCTTGCCGGACGGCGGATCAACGACCGCATGGGGGCACGGCTGGCCGAACGGATTCATGGGGAGATCCAGGCGGCTTTTCCGGATGCGGCATCGGCCCGCGTGCTTGTGCTTGGTCTGACCTTCAAGGAGAACCTTCCCGACCTTCGCAACACGAAGGTCATCGATCTGATCGAAGGCCTTAAGGCGAAGGGGCACCGGGTCGATGTGCACGATGCCCATGCGGACCCGCAAGAGGCAAAGCGGCTTTACGGGGTCGAACTCACGCCTACCTTGGAACGCGTCGACCCTTATCATTGCGTGGTGGGGGCGGTGCCCCATGCTGACTATCGCGAGTTTACGAGCCAGTCCTTTCTTTCCCTTCTGATGCCGGACGGCCTTATCGCCGACGTCAAGGGCATGTGGCGAAACGCATCCTTGCCAGACGGCATGAAGCGTTGGCAACTCTGACGATAGGGTGAGGAAACCCCGCCGGGCTCACGATGGATCATCGGGAATCAACGATTTGTGACTTGAACGAAGCCGCGGTATAGCCTAGGTATCCAAGCGAATTCTCGTTCTTCACCAAGTGGTTGTGAGGTAATCGCCGCCGGTCCCGTGGGCTTCGCGGCGCTGGTGAAGGGCGGAGGGAACGTTTGAAATGGCAACGATGATCGAAATCCAGAACCTGACGAGGCGGTTCGGCCTCTTCACGGCAGTCGACAACGTTTCGTTCTCGGTCCCCCGTGGCCAGGTTCTCGGCTTTCTGGGCCCCAACGGCGCCGGCAAATCGACGAGCATGCGAATGATCGTAGGCTTCCTTCGCCCGACATCGGGAACCGTCCTGGTTGGCGGTCACGACATCCGCAAACAGCCGCTCAAGGCGAAGGCCATGATGGGCTACATGCCCGAGGGCGCGCCATCCTATCCGGACATGATGCCGCGGGCCTTTCTGAATTTCGCCGCTACGATCCGAGGCTTGCGGGGGTTTGAGAAACGAAAGGCGATCGATGCGGCGATCGCGAAACTGGGATTGGAGCCGGTGTTGAACCAACCCATCGAGACGCTTTCGAAGGGTTTTCGACGCCGGGTGGGCGTCGCCCAGGCGATCCTGCACGACCCGCCTATCCTTATCCTCGACGAGCCGACGGATGGTTTAGATCCCAATCAAAAACACCAGGTGCGGACCCTGATCCGAGAGATGGCGCCGGAGAAGGCGATCGTCGTCTCGACCCATATTCTCGAAGAGGTAAACGCCGTCTGCGACCGGGCGATCATCATCGATCACGGCAAGATCGTCGCCGACGGTACGCCGAACGTCCTTGAGTCGCGTTCGAAATTCCATAACGCCGTGACCATCTCGGTGGCGGGCGTTCCGGCGTCGGAGGCGACGAAGGTGCTGCAGGCCCTGCCGCAGGTCGCCCGGATCGAAACCGGGCACAAACAGGACGGCCTGCAGGACTACATGCTGTTTCCAAAGGACGGCGCCGCGATCGTGACGGAGGTGGGCGATCTGGCGCGGGAACGCGGCTGGCGGGTCGAGGAACTCTACGCCGAACGCGGCCGGCTCGATGAGGTCTTCCGCAGCCTCACCATCGGTGACGCCGTCGCCATGGGGCGCCGGGAGAAAGGGAAGCGGACACGGACATGAGCAAGACGTTCATCATCATGAAGCGTGAACTCGTGAGCTATTTTGCGACCCCGCTGGCTTACGTCTTCATCGTCATCTTCCTGTTTCTTGCAGGGGTTTTCACTTTCTATCTCGGCCTCTTTATCGAGCGCGACCACGCCGACCTCCGCTCGTTCTTCGACTTCCATCCGTGGCTCTACCTTCTTCTGATGCCGGCCATCTCGATGCGGCTTTGGGCGGAAGAGCGGAAGGCGGGCACGATCGAATTCCTAATGTCGCTGCCCATCCCCTTCGGCGCCACCGTTTTGGGCAAGTTTCTTGCCGCCTGGGCATTCACTGCGATTGCATTGGCGCTGACCTTCCCGATGTGGCTTACCGTGAATTATCTGGGTAACCCAGATAACGGGGTCATTTTTGCAGGCTATATCGGCTCGCTCATCATGGCCGCCGGCTATCTGGCAATCAGTTCCTGCATTTCGGCCATTACGAAAAACCAAGTCATCGCCTTCATTACCGGGGTTGCCGTCTGTTTCATCTTCACGATTTCCGGACAACCGCTGGTGACGGATTTCTTCAGTGCCTGGGCGCCCCAATGGACGGTGGATTTGATTGCATCCTTTAGTTTCTTGACCCATTTCGAGGCGATCATCGAAGGCGTCATCGATATTCGCGACCTCATCTATTTTTCGACCTTGATCGGTTTTTTCCTGTATGCGAATGCGATCGTGATCGAATTTAAGAAAGCGATCTAGGGACTGGAAATGAAGCGCGGGTTTTTAACGGTAAGTGGTCTCATTTTTGCGGCGGTTCTTTTCTTCTCTGTGAACGCCATTACGAGCGTTGCGTGGAAGTCGGCGCGTTACGATTTCACGGAAGACAAGCTCTTTACCCTTTCGCCCAGCACCCATTTCGTCCTCGAACGGCTTGGGCGGCCGGTCACTCTGCATTTCTATTATTCAAAGCGGATGTCGGACGCAGTTCCGGAGATTCGCACCTATGCGAAGCGCGTCGAGGAGCTTCTCGAGGAATATGTGCGGCATTCGAATGACATGCTTACGCTCGAGGTGATCGATCCCGAGCCGTTCACCGAGAAAGAAGACCGGGCCCAGAAGGATGGCGTTCAGGGCGTTCCTCTGGATGAGACCGGAGCTCAGTTTTACTTAGGCCTTTACGGCGCGGCCGGCCAGGATGAGAAGGGAGAAGGGGGCGTTGCCGACGTCATCGCCTTTTTCCAGCCCGAAAAAGAGCAATTCGTCGAATACGACATCACCCAGATGATCTTTGGTCTGGGAAGAAAGACGAAGCCCATCGTCGCCGTCATCGGGGCGCTCCCCCTCAAACACGGGACGGTCACCATCGCGGCCGTGAAGCGAGGCGAATCGAAGCCTTACGCCATTCTTGAGGAAATGGAGAAGTTCTTCGATGTCCGGTTCATCGACGACATGCGAGAAATCAGCGGTGCGGATCTGCTTCTGATTGCCCACCCGCGCGAGCTGAGCGACCGTGCCCTTTACTTCATCGACCAGTACGTTCTTCGTGGGGGCCGCGCCCTCATCTTCGTCGATCCCTTTGCGGAATTCGGGACGCCGCCGACGAAGTACGGCGAGCTTCCGGCCATGACGGATCGTGGCTCGACCATGGCCAAGCTGTTTGACACATGGGGGATCGAATACGATCCCGATCGATTCGTCGGCGACCGGCGAAATGCCGAAACGGGCACGACCGGTTACCAGATCAATCAGAAGGGGAATGAAGAAGTCATCCGCTACCTTCCCTGGTTCAAACTGGGGCGGGAAAATCTGAGCGAGCTGGATCCGGTGACCAGCGGGCTCGAGCATGTCGACTTTGCGACCGCAGGCGCGATGCGTCCGAAGGCAGGCGCGACAACCACCTTCACGCCGCTCATCGCCAGCTCGCAGGATTCGCAGTTTTTCGAAACGAAGACCCTGGTTGGCAACATCGACCCGGAGAAATACCTCCGCGACTTCAAGCCAAGCGGTGAGAATTTTATTCTGGCGGCTCGTGTCACGGGGCCAGTCAAGTCGGCGTTCCCGGACGGCCCGCCGCCAGTCGAACTTCCGAAGAAAAAGGAAGGAAAACCGGAGGCTGACGCGAAGGCGGAAGGAAAGAAGAAAGAATCGAAACTTCCTTCGGAAGAGGAAATCCAGAAGTGGACCTATCCGCCGATCGGGCAATCGGTAAAGCCGATCAATATCATCGTCGTTGCGGATACGGACGTGCTTCATAACAGCCGTTGGACGATGATCGGTGACTTTTATGGCCACCAGACCTATACGCCGATGGCCTCGAACGGCGAGTTCACCATCAATGCGCTTGAGAACCTCAGCGGCACGGAGGACATGATCTCGCTTCGCTCGCGCGGCACGTCCTTCCGTCCGTTCGAACGGTTCCACAAGATTGCCCAGGATGCCGAAGAACTCTACCGCAGCCGTTTAAAGGAACTCGAAGACAACATTAAGACCGGAGATATGGAGGTCGACAACCTCCGCAGTCAGAATCTCTATGAGAAGAAGGCCGAGAAGACGGTTGAACGTCAACTCATGATCGAACAGCTCAACCGGCAGAAGTTTCAGACCCGCAAGGAGATCCGCGAGATCCAGAGGAAACTGCGTGAGGACATCGATTCGCTTGCCGCCAAGCTCAGATTCGCAAACATCGGCTTCATGCCGATTCTGATCGGCTTTTTTGCGATGGGCATCGGCGTCTACCGTTATTTCAAACACGGCACACGCTGGGCAGCCAGGAAAGGCCTCCCTTCTTCCTGATTTCGCCTTCCTTTCACCCCACGTCCATTTGCGACCACGCTGACCCCTGCTAAACTCTCGCCTGTTCTGCCAGATGGGGCGGGCGACACCAGAAAAGCGGCGTGAATGGCGAAGAAACGTGAGACGACTCGGATAACACCCGTCCTTTTGTCCGGGGGTTCCGGTACGCGTCTTTGGCCCCTTTCCAGGGAAATTATCACCTTGACTGAACACATCTGACGCCCTATATTTGTGGTCAAGGAGTTAGCCCATGACCACCGTTGACCTGACTAACCCGATCTTCACTGACCTCACTGCGGCGCGGAAGCACTTCGAAGCGATCCGCTGGCCGGATGGCGCTTACTGCCCCTATTGCGGACAGTTCGACGGCGTAAAGCCGCTGGGCGGCAAGTCGATGGGGCCGGGCTGGTATCACTGCAAGGACTGCCGCAAGAAGTTCACAGCTAAGGTCGGAACGATCTACGAGCGGTCTCATATTCCGATGACCAAATGGCTTCTGGCTACGCATCTGATGTGTGCGAGCAAGAAGGGTATTTCGGCACATCAGCTTCATCGGATGCTTGGCCTGCCATACAAGACGGCGTGGTTCATGGCCCATCGTATCCGTGAGGGGATGCGCGAGCTGAACGGCAGCCCGCTTGGCGGCGAAGGCAAGTTTGTTGAAGCCGACGAGACGTACATTGGCGGCAAAGAAAAGAACAAGCATCGTTCCAAGCGCACCAGCGCCGTTGGCGGCATGGGCAAAGAGATTGCCTTCGCCCTTGTGGAGCGGGATGGCCGCGTCCGCTCGCAGCAAGTTCCGCGCGTCAACATCAAGACGCTGCGGCCGATCCTCGTTGCGCAGATCGACAAGAAGTCCACGCTGATGATGGACGATGCTGGTCAGTACCGACATATGCACTGCGACTTCGCGCAACACGAGACGGTTAACCACGGCATTGAGGAGTATGTGCGCGGTGACGCTCACACAAACACCGTAGAGTCATATTTTGCCCTTCTTAAGCGCGGGATCGCTGGCACGTACCATCACGTTTTGCAGCAACATTTGAAGCGGTACTTGGCGGAGTTTGATTTCCGATACAACGAGCGCACGGCCTTGGAAGTCACCGACGCGGAAAGGGCGATCAAGGCAGTGAGGGGCGTCATCGGTAAGCGTATCACCTACAAAAAACCTTATGGCCGACAGGCCCGCGCCCAAGCCTAAGATTCCTTATCGCTGGTATTCTTACGAGCTACCCGATTCGCGGCAGTTGACGTTCTCATTCCTTGACGGGAGCGAGTAGGTTTCTTGCGAGGTTGCGGCGGCGTATTCGCCATTCTGCGGATAACCTCGTCACGGCGATGCGCAGTTTCCTCAGCGTCAAACTCTTCGTCCGCGTCTTGGCTCTTAAGTTTTCCTTGATTCATTGCAATGCCTTTACCTTTCCGTACAACTTACGTAGGTGATCGTCCGACATATCTACAATGGGCTCGTACATAAACGAATTCACATGGATATTCTCCGGCGTCATCAGCGCAACCTGATCCAGCGTTGTGAAGGTTTCTTGATCGTCGGGGAAAAGTTTCTTGAATTTCGTGATTAAGACCTGCATTTGGTTGGCGGTAATCTCCGCCACAAATGCAGGATCGGAAATGCGATCGATCATGAACCGTTCCGTTTCCACTCGTATGGCAATGGCGAGAACAATCTTATTCTCAAGGTTCATGCCCGCTTGCACGCCCAAACACGCTTCGGCTTCTTCCGCCACTAGCTGGCAAATCAACTTTGCTGGATCTGCCGAAGCCCCACCTGTCTTGCAGATTGAGTTATTTATGTCGTCCAACTGACCTACCGTAATCGCGTCCGACCCCACCTTCCAATGCAGCATAGCCGTAAGGGCTTGGTAATTCGGATCAGCCTCGCCGATTGTCATTTCGACAATATTTCGTAGGAACGGGATTGAGGCGATCTTCTTTTTAGCATCAGTAAAAAAATTACCTTTCCAATCGTTCGCGAAAACATTCTTAATCCCGACTGCTTGGGCGAGCATTATTCCTCCTTCGTTTTTGGAGGCCATCAGACAATTTGAATAACCGATAAATCCGCTATTCAAAGTGCGGAAAAAATCGAAGTTATGCGTCATAATCAGCAGTTTGAATAGGCCATCGTCACTTATATCTTTAAGATATTGGATGATTGCGTACTTGTTTTGATAATCAAAAGAGTCCGCAATATCGTCGACTACAATAAGTGTTTCCTGCTGGCTTTTGATCCGAGTCTCAATTTCAAAGATCACGTTCAGAACATACAGCGCCTTTCTCTCACCCATGCTCAACGACTTTAAAAGCAAGGTCCTTTCCACTTCTATCGTGTCTGCGCCGTCCACATAAGTGAAGCCAAGATCGATGATCGATGTTTGGCCAAGACTGACTTCTGCCTTGTTCCTTGCTTCCAATCTGAATGGAACAACGAACCGATCGTTAAATATATCTATGACCCTTTCCCACTGAGTGCGCTTCTCGCGCGCCTCGACCTCAAGTTCCTTGCGGCGCTGCGCTGCCGCGTCGTACTTCGCAATCCAGTCGGTGTACAAGTTCTCGTTAACCTTAAGATAAGATTTTAGAACGTCTTGCTTTAATTTCTCTGGATTATTCAGCCGAGAAAGAATGGCCTCGTCGTCTTGGACGTACTCGCAGAATGCCCTCAATTCCGCGTTCCTCTGTAGTTGCTTTGCCACGTCTTCAAAGTTCTTACGAAGCGCTTCGTCGGTAAGGATTTCCTTCTTCTCTTTTTCGATTACGGCCTCAAGGTCTTTCTGATTTGTGATTTCTTGGTTTCCGGAATCGGCGTTCAAGCTGACCGTGTGTTTTGCATCGAAAAACCCATTGTCAGCAAGACTCTTCGCTATCTGGCCGGCGTTGTAGTAGTCAAACGTTCCCCTCTTGAAGTATGTCGACCCGGCAAGAAGGTCGTTGTACCGCCTGACATAGTCCTCAATGACATTCTTTAGGTCTTTCGTGTTAAGCGCCGACAGCACCTTTTCATTAAAAATCGTGTCGTACTCAACCGAAGCAAATAGACTGTCCTTTTGCTCTTCCACTTCCCTCTTTATGCGAATTAGTGCGGCATCGAACTCGACGCTAGTGGGCATGATCGCAGACGATATCTCGACTTCCAGATCCTTCTTGGAACCCGATTGAGCTTGAATTGCCTTGAGAAGAGCCACCTTGGCCTCTTCAGTGGCGCGGAGCAATTCGTCAAACTCCTTCTTCAGTCTTGGTTCTAGAAGCAGAGTAGACGTTTGTTCCGTGAGGCCGAGATGCTCGTCATAAGGGGCCACCACCAGTATGCGATACCCGCCCACGTCCTGGCGCGCTTCGTCTGTGATCTTCCGTACAGTCTTGCGCGTTTTGAAGATACGATCTTCAGAATCCTTGTCATCAGCGGCGTCTTGGAATGTCTGGGCCAAAGACGACTTCATCACACCGTTGGGCGCGTATAGGGCATAGGCGCGCGTCTTCGAAAAATCGAAGTCCTTTTGGAGGTCCTTTATTCCATAGCAGTTCTTCAGGCTGGATCGTGACGTGATCCATGACATACCCCTCGTTGCCCTCGCCGGTATCCCGTAGGGCATCAAAGACGGTATCATGCCGCCAGACACGTTGTTCAGTCAAGGTGATATCTCCCCTTTCCAGGGCCCTTTATCCGAAACAGCTTTATCCGCTGGTGGGTGAGCACAGCCTGCTGCAGGAAACGGCGCTAAGGGTGGCCGATGAAAAGATTTTTGCGCCACCGCTGGTGATCAGCAACGATGCCCACCGTTTCATGATCACCGAGCAGCTAAAGTTGGTCGGCGTCCAACCGGCACGGCTCGTGCTGGAACCAGACGGGCGCAACACGGCACCCGCCGTGGCGGTGGCGGCCTGTCTCGCGAAGAAGCAGGACCCGGGCACGCTGCTTCTTGTGCTTCCATCCGATCACGTGGTTCGCGATCCGAAGCGCTTTCTTGCGGCGGTCACGACCGGGAAGGCGGCGGCTGCGACCGGCAGCCTCGTCACCTTCGGCATCGTTCCGACCGCGCCGGAGACCGGCTATGGCTATATCCAGCGTGGCAGTCCATCGAAGGAGGCGAAGGGTTGTTTTGAGGTTTCCCGATTCGTCGAAAAACCGGACCTTGCCACCGCCGAAAAATTCATCGAGGCAGGGGACAGGTACTGGAACAGCGGCATGTTTCTTTTCCGCGCCGATCGCTACCTTGAGGAGCTCGACCGCCTGCAGCCGGCGATCGTCACCGCGGCACAGGCCGCCGTCGAGGGCGCCAGCACGGACCTCGATTTCTGAGGCTGGATAGGCAAGCATTCGAAGCATCGCCGTCCATCTCCATCGATTATGCGGTCATGGAGCACACGCCCGCCGCCGTGGTCGTTCCCGCCGACATGGGTTGGAGCGACGTGGGCTCGTGGACGGCCTTGCAGGCGATTGAGAAGGCCGATGCGCAAGGCACGGTGAAAATCGGCGACGTGATCGCGAAGGACGTTCAAAACGCCTACCTTCGAAGCGAAGGGCCGCTCGTGGCAGTCCTTGGTGTGGAGAACATCGTCGTCATTGCCACCAGCGATGCCGTGCTTATCGTCGATCGCAATCGTGCCCAAGAGGTAAAGACGATCGTCGAGAAATTAAAGGCCGAAGGGCGCGGGGAGGCGGAATCGCATCCCAAGGTGTATCGTCCTTGGGGCAGTTTCGAAACCATCGATCAGGGTGAGCACTTTCAGGTAAAACGAATCACGGTAAAGCCGGGCGAAAAACTTTCCCTTCAGAAGCACCGTCACCGTGCCGAACATTGGGTTGTCGTGGGCGGCACGGCGGTCGTGACGCGAGGCGGGGAATCTTTTCTGCTTAGGAAAAACGAATCGACCTACATCCCGCCGGGCACCGTTCACCGGCTGGAGAATGCCGGCGAGGAGCCGCTCCATCTGATCGAGGTGCAATCGGGAAGCTACCTTGGAGAGGACGACATCATTCGTCTCGATGACGACTATGGACGGAAAAACGACTAAGCCGGGATGAAGGAAGGCGACACGGAAAACGTGGCGCGATGCGGGGCAATCGTGCTAACGGAGGGCAGGGCGAAGACCTTGCCAATCCATGGGAATGGGGGCCATGGCGGACAAGATTGCACTGATTACCGGGGCGACCGGACAGGAGGCGCCTATCTGGCCGAACTGCTTTTTGAGAAGGGGTACGTCGTCCACGGCGTGAAACGGCGGTCTTCCTCCTTCAATACCGGGCGGGTCGATCACCTCTACCAGGATCCGCACGGGCGGGACGTGCGCTTCGCCTTGCACTATGGCGACATGGGGGACGCGACGAGCCTGATTCGTCTCGTTCAGGAAACCCAGCCGACGGAGATATACAACTTAGCTGCTCAGAGTCACGTCCAGGTAAGTTTCGAAACCCCGGAATACACGGCAAACACGGATGCCTTGGGCGCCCTTCGCCTGTTGGAGGCGATGCGGATACTCAGGTTAGAAAATCGGACCCGTTACTATCAGGCCTCGACGTCCGAGCTTTACGGAAAGGCCATCGAGACCCCCCAGACGGAAACGACGCCTTTTTATCCGCGAAGCCCCTACGGGGCAGCGAAGCTTTACGCGTACTGGGTCACGGTGAACTACCGCGAGGCTTACGGTTTTCACGCATCGAACGGGATCCTCTTCAACCATGAAGGGCCGACGCGAGGGGAAACCTTCGTCACCCGAAAAATCACCCGCGCCGTCGCCGCCATCCATCATGGGCTGCAGGATCGGCTGTTTCTCGGCAATCTGGATGCGAAGCGCGACTGGGGCCATGCCAAGGATTACGTGGAAGGCATGTGGCGCATCCTGCAGCAGACGGAACCGGACGATTACGTACTCGCAACCGGCGAGCAACATAGCGTGCGGGAATTCGTCGAACTCGCCTTCCAGCATATCGGCCGGGAGATCGTATGGAAGGGCAAGGGCGTGGATGAAAAAGGCACGGACGCCAAGAACGGCGACGTTCTGGTCGAAATCGATCCCCGCTATTTCCGGCCGGCGGAGGTGGAGAGCCTGCTGGGCGATCCAACCAAGGCGCGTGAAAGGCTTGGCTGGAAGCATCGGATCGGTTTCCCGCAGCTGGTGCGTGAAATGGTCGAATCCGATCTAGAAAATGTCGCCAGGGGCAAGCATTGACCGCACCGGACGAGCTTTTCCACTGAAAGGACGGCGGGTTTGGGTGGCGGGTCACCACGGCATGGTTGGTTCGGCGATCGTTCGCCGGCTGGCCGGTGAAGAATGCGAGATCCTGACCGTTTCCCATGCCGATCTCGACCTCATCCGTCAGGCGGCGGTCGAGGATTGGCTCGGACAGGCGAAGCCGGACGCGATTTTCATGGCCGCGGCGCATGTCGGCGGCATCTTGGCGAACGACACGCGGCCGACGGATTTCATCTACGACAACCTTGCGATCGAAATGAACGTCCTGCACACTGCCTACAAGGTGGGCGTGAAGAAGGTGCTTTTTCTTGGATCTTCCTGCATCTATCCGAAGTTTGCCCCGCAGCCGATGCCGGAAGAAGCGCTGCTCGAGGGGCAGCTGGAACCGACGAATCAATGGTACGCCGTCGCAAAAATTGCGGGCCTCAAGATGGCGCAGGCCTACCGTCGCCAGCATGGCGCGGATTTCATCTCGGTGATGCCGACGAACCTCTATGGCCAGGGCGATACTTTCGACCTTCTTTCGAGCCACGTCATTCCGGCGTTGATCGCAAAGATGCACAAGGCGAAGGTCGAAGGTGCCGCAAACGTCGAAATATGGGGAACCGGCAAGCCGCGCCGCGAGTTTCTCTGCGTCGACGATCTGGCGGATGCGCTGGTGCATCTGATGAAAGTCTATTCCGACAAGATACACATCAATGTTGGCACGGGTGAGGATGTCACGATCGCGGATTTGGCGAAACGGATCGCCGACGTCGTCGGCTTTTCAGGAGACGTCGTCTACGACACAAGCAAACCGGACGGAACGCCCAGGAAGCTTTTGGACGTTCGACGCCTCAAGGCATTGGGGTGGCAGGCGAAGATACCTCTGGAGGAGGGCTTGCGTAAAACCTATCAATGGTACTTGAAGGAAACGGAAAGTTAGCCTTCGGCGGCAAGCTGAGCCGCGCTCTCGCGAAGCTTCGCCAGCAAACAATCCAGATAGAGATCCGCCTCGAGAACACAGGCCGTGATGGTGGCAAGGATGCGGATAGGGGTGTGCGGAATTTCCAAACTTGGCTCCGCCTGCAGGAATAGCTGCTGGGTGTTCGTGACCTCGAAATGAAAACGGTTGTGTGACGGGACGCTGCCGAGAATCATAACAATGTCATCCCGCAACGGCTGGTCTTGGACCGAGTAGGGGATGAGGCCCAGATAAGCGGAAAGCACCATGTGAAACGAAGAGCCTTGCGCAAGGGCCGTCACCCCGAAAGGGATATCCCGGTATAGGAAACCAAATTCAAGGGACTTCGCGGTGTCGCCGTTCGCGGATGGGCGCTTGTCCGATAACAGCGACGCGCCCAGTTCAATGGGAATCACCTGCGCGTCCAGCACTTCCAGGGAAAAAGCCATATCTTCGGTGTGAGGAGGAGACATTGCCAAATATCGTTTGCCTTCGATCTGCCCTACTCTCATGGAAATCGTTTAAAAAAGCGTAAAGTCCGCCGATTTGCCGCCTTTCCATGCTTATGGACTAGTGCGCAAACAGAGGAAATCCCTTTCCCCATGCCAAACGATCGGTAAAATTCCGGCGCATACCATGTGGACCCACGAGATTTGGAAGATGTATCGCCTGCGCATCCACCGTGACGGATGGCCCTTTCTGGGCGCCTTCGCGGTCGGAACTTTTTTGCTTGGAAGCATCCATGCCCCCCTCGGCTGGGTCGGGCTCGTTTGCACGCTATGGTGTGGCTGGTTCTTTCGCGATCCCGACCGGGTGGTACCCACGCGCGAGGGGCTGGTGGTGAGCCCGGCGGACGGCATCGTTCATGCCATCCAATCCATCATGCCGCCTCCGGAATTTGAATTACCGGCGGAGATGCATACGCGGATCAGCATCTTCCTTGATATTTTCAGTGTGCACGTTAACCGGGTTCCGGTCGCAGGCACGATCACGGGGCTTGCGTACCGGCCGGGAAAATTCTTCAATGCCAGCCTCGACAAGGCAAGCGAATTTAACGAACGCCAGGTCATTCGCGTCACGACGGCGGAAGGGGACGCCATCGGATTGGCCCAGATCGCCGGCCTTGTTGCCCGGAGAATTCGATGCGACTTGCAGCGCAATCAGCAGGTCAAAACCGGCGAACGGTTCGGGATTATTCGTTTCGGAAGTCGGGTCGATCTTTATCTTCCACAAAGCACGAATTCGCTGGTTCTTGTCGGGCAAAAGGTAGTTGGCGGTGAAACGGTCCTTGCCGACCTTCGCTCGGGCGAGTCGGCACGGTTGGGAGAGGTTCGCTAGATGCTTCGCGCAAAGCGAGATCGCCTGAAAGGATATTCCTTCAACCGGATGGTGCCGAGCATTCTTACGGTGCTTGCCCTTTGCGCCGGTCTCACCTCCATCCGTTTCGGTTTTCAAGAGCGTTGGGAACCTGCCGTCTTCGCGCTTCTGGTTGCGGCGATCTTCGATGGGCTGGACGGCAGGATCGCGCGGCTCATGAATGCGACGAGCGAGTTCGGCGCGATGTTGGATTCGCTTTCCGATTTTCTGAGCTTTGGGGTAGCACCCGCCATCCTGCTTTACTTCTGGACGATGCAGCAGTGGGGGGTGGTTGGCTGGGCGCTCGTGTTGCTGTACGGGGTCTGTTGCGCGCTCAGGCTCGCGCGATTCAATACACAGAACGGAAGCGACGAAGTCCGTCCCCCATGGGCTTACAATTTCTTTATCGGTGTGCCCTCGCCCGCCGCCGCTGCCCTTGTCCTGCTTCCGATGATGCTGAGCTTCGTCTTCGAGGGCTGGGAGTTGGATCGCCCATTCGTGGCCGCCCTGCTCTTGCTTGGCGTTTCGATCCTGATGGTCAGCCGCGTGCCAACCTATTCCTTCAAGAATTTCCGGGTGCCGTATAAATACGTGCTGCCGACCTTTCTTTTCTTCGGTCTGGTGGCGGCGTTCGTCGCCAGCGAATATTGGGCGACGCTTTCGGTGCTTGCCATCCTTTACCTTGCCAGCATTCCGCTTAGCGTGCGTTCGCACCGGGTCCTGAAACGAGAGACGGAGCGTCTGCAGACCGGTAAAGAGGATGCAAAGAGCGAGTTCCTGGACCGGGATGTGGGCTAGGCCCAGCCAACTGAAGGAAGACAATTCGTTGAGAAGGGCTGGCTGGGGGACCTGGATTCGAACCAGGGTCGCTCGGGTCAGAGCCGAGAGTTCTACCGCTAAACTATCCCCCAAGCGTCAAGGGCCCGATTCTCTAGCACGGGCTGGGACTTTTGAACACCTCTCCGGCCTGGCTTGGTAAGACTTTTTCCTTGGCTCTGGGTTTGGCAGGATAGGATGAGTGCTTCAGCCAAGGAGGGGGCCTAAGTCCTGGGAGCCCTATACCCATTCGATCCTACGGAAGGGTCGCCGATGCAACCGGTCGGGGAAACGTTAAGGGTTCCCCGTTTCGGGGCACTCGATCTTGGCACGAACAACTGCCGCCTGTTAATCGTCGAGCCCAAGGAAGAGGGCTTTCGCGTCGTCGATTCGTTTTCGAAGATCGTGCGTCTCGGCGAAGGGTTTGCGGACAATCGGCAACTTACGAAGAAGGCGACCCGGCGAACGATTGGCGCGCTTAACATCTGTGCGCGGAAGCTTCGCGCGCGTGGCGTCGGCCAAGCGCGGTGCGTCGCCACCGAGGTTTGCCGCCGCGCGCGCAACGGGGCCACCTTCGTGGATCGGGTCCACAAGGCGACCGGCCTTCGGCTGGAAATCATCTCGCCGGAGGAGGAAGCCTCGCTTACCCTTGCCGGATGCGGCGACCTTCTCGAAGCGAAGGAAGGCCATGCGCTGGTCTTCGACATCGGTGGCGGCAGCACGGAAGTGATCTGGGTGCGGACGGAGGCTTCGGGGGATGCCTGGATCGAGGGTTTCGTCTCGCTTCCCATCGGCGTCGTCACCTTGGCCGAGGCGAAGGGCGGCGCATCCATCTCGCTTGAGACTTACGCCGGCATGGTCCGGGAGGTGGGCGCCCTGCTCAACGACTTCGAGGTGACCCATGGCATCGCACGACACATCGCGAAGGGGGAGGTGCAGATGCTGGGTACCTCCGGAACGACGACGACCCTTACGAGCATCACCCTTGACCTCAAGCGCTACGATCGGGCGCGGGTGGACGGGTCCCATCTCGCACGCGCGACGTTTGATGAACTTGTCGTCCGCCTCTTGGCCACGACGCTTCAAGAACGGGTGGCGAATCCATGCATCGGCAAAGGCCGCGCCGATCTCGTCATCCAGGGCTGCGCGATCCTGGAAGCGATCTGGGAGGCCTGGCCGCTGCCCGGGCTTCGCGTGGCCGACCGTGGCATCCGGGAGGGGATCCTGAAAGACCTGATGCGCTCAGGCCCCGGCTCGAAGCCGTTGCCCTGACCGGCCATGGTGGGACGACGCAAAGGACCAGGGTCGGGCAGGCGCCGGCTTGCCACGAAGGTGCATACGGCCCGCGGACGAAAGGCGGGTTCGACCCGCTGGTTGCAACGCCAACTGAACGATCCCTATGTGGCCGAGGCCGAGCGCCGGGGGTTGCGTTCGCGCGCCGCCTTCAAGCTGATCGAACTTGACGAGCGTTACCATTTCCTTGCGCCCGGCACACGGGTCATCGATCTGGGCGCCGCCCCCGGTGGCTGGACCCAGGTGGCCAGAGATCGCGTCGGCCCCAAGGGGCGGGTCGTCGCGGTCGATATGAAACCGATGGAGGCCATCGCAGGAGCGACGATCCTTGAGTTCGATATTCTAAGCCCGGAGGCGCCGGCGCGGATCCAGGAAGCCTTGGAGGGGCCGGCCGACGTCGTGCTCTCGGACATGGCGTCACCGGCGACCGGCCATGCGGCGACCGATCACCTTCGGGTGGCGGCCCTTTGCGAGGCGGCCTTTGCCTTTGCGGAAGCGGTGCTGGTTCCCAATGGAACGTTCCTGGCGAAGGTGCTGAAGGGGGGGACGGAAGGGGAGCTCTTAAATCGGATGAAGCAACGCTTTCGCACCGTGCGCCACGCGAAACCCGCCGCAAGCCGGCCCGAATCGGCGGAAAGCTATGTAATTGCACTAGGATTCAAGGGTGGGTCTTCAGCGCCTCATCGAGGTGTGCCGGAAGATCGTGAAGAGGAATCCCGGTGAGGTCCTTGTTGATCTCGGCCGAAACGCGCGCTTGTGTTGTCTTTCCCAAGAGGCTTCGCAGCTCGCCGAGGGTCTTCGGCGGGGCGACCAGCACCAGACGGTCGAAGGCGTTGTCCTGGGCGCCTCGATCCAGGATTTTCGCCACCTCCTTCGCGAAGAGGTGTTTTTCGAACGCATGCCAGTCGGCGCGCGGCGCCATCGCATGGCGGCTTCCGTCACCGATGCTTTCCTGGGTCCGGCCCGGCTTGTCCGAGCCCAACTCCCGGGTGGGCAGGCGGCTCTTGATGTTCGCCGCTTCCAGGACCGGCTCGAGCGTCGCCCCCGGTCCGGCGTGATTGAGGATGCGGGCGCGGGCGCCGTCGGCGATCAAAACCCAGGTTTTTTGCGGCTTTCGTGGCAAGGGCCGTTCCCTTCGGCGGTGGTGGATCGGGTGGCTTTGCGCATAGCGTTGAGCCCAACTGTAGCTGGGCGCTCCGAATGGCCTTGGCAAGACGCCGGGGATGATTATATTACCCGCCAACCAGCCTGGGAGAAGATATGAGGCTTAGGGAAGCGCTCTCCTTCGATGACGTTTTACTAAAACCCGCCGAATCCGAAGTCTTGCCGGCCACCGTTGACACGAGCACTCGGCTAACCGCCACCATCCAATTGCATATTCCGCTTCTTTCCGCCGCCATGGACACGGTGACGGAAAGCGCCATGGCGATCGCCATGGCGCAATTGGGCGGCCTTGGTATTGTTCATAAGAACATGGAAATCGAGCGCCAGGCCGACGAGATCCGGAAGGTCAAGAAGTACGAATCGGGGATCGTCTTCGATCCCGTCACGATTACGCCCGAACGCCCGCTTGCCGACGCCTTGAAGCAGATGGCGGATCATAGGATTTCCGGCATTCCCGTCGTCGAGGGCGAGACGAAGCGCCTCGTCGGCATCGTTACGAACCGGGACGTTCGTTTTGCCAGCGACCTAAGGCAGCCCGTTGCGGAACTGATGACGAAGGAAGGGCTGATCACGGTGCGCGAAAATGTCGGCGTGGATGAAGCGAAACGGCTACTCCATCAGCACCGGATCGAGAAATTGCCCGTCGTCGATGACGACTACCGCTGTATTGGTCTGATCACCGTCAAGGACATCGAGAAGAGCCAGGCCTTTCCGAATGCGAACAAGGATTCGCAAGGCCGGCTTCGGGTCGGAGGTGCTACCGGCGTCGGCGATGCCGGGGTTGCCCGGGCGGAAGGCTTGACGAATGCCGGCGCCGACGTCGTCATCGTCGATACGGCCCATGGCCATTCGAAAGGCGTTCTGGAAACCGTCCAGCGCATTCGCCAGCTTCCCGGTGCGCCGGCGCTGATTGCCGGCAACGTTGCCACCGCAGAAGGGGCGAAGGCGCTCATCGATGCCGGCGCGGACGCCGTAAAGGTGGGCGTCGGCCCGGGCTCGATCTGCACGACACGGATCGTCGCCGGCGTCGGCGTGCCGCAGTTCACGGCCATCCAGGACGCGATGGACGAATGCCGGAAGCAGGACGTGCCGATCATCGCCGATGGCGGCATCCGCTTTTCCGGCGACCTGGCGAAGGCGATGGCGGCCGGCGCCTCGAGCGCGATGATCGGGGCCCTTTTCGCAGGCACGGAAGAGAGCCCGGGCGAGGTCTTTCTCTATCAGGGGCGGTCTTACAAATCCTATCGCGGCATGGGCTCCGTCAGCGCCATGGCCGAGGGCTCGGCGGATCGCTACTTCCAGCAGGAGGTGGCGGACCTCCTTAAATTGGTGCCGGAGGGGGTCGAGGGCCGCGTGCCCTACAAGGGCCCGGTCGCAGGCGTCGTCCATCAGCTCATCGGGGGTCTCAGGGCCGCCATGGGCTACACCGGCAACCGGACGATCGACGAGATGCGCCGGAACTGCGAATTCCTCCGGGTTACGGAGGGAGGTCACCGCGAAAGCCACGTACACGATGTCACCATCACCCGCGAGGCGCCGAACTATCGGCAAGACGGCTAGCACTTTGTCCCGGCGGCCGGTTCCGGGAGCAAGGCTGCGTGGTGGGGAGGCAAGCGGATGACGGATCGTGTACTCATCCTCGACTTCGGTTCTCAGGTCACCCAGCTGATCGCACGGCGCGTCCGTGAAAGCGGCGTTTACTGCGAGATCCATCCATTCCATCAAGAGGCTAAGGCGATTGCCGCCTTTCAGCCTAAGGCGATCATCCTTTCCGGTGGGCCTTCGTCCGTCACCGGCGGCGAAACCCCGAGGGCCGATCCGGCCGTCTTCGAGCTCGGCGTTCCGGTGCTCGGCATCTGCTATGGCGAGCAGGTGATGTGCGCCCAATTGGGTGGCGAGGTGGCGACATCGGATCACCGGGAATTCGGCCGGGCCTTCTTAAGCGTGACGGACGACTGCGCCCTTTTCGAAGGCCTTTGGAAGAAAGGAGCCCGCGAACAGGTGTGGATGAGCCATGGCGACCGCGTGGTTCGTCTGCCCGATGGGTTCCGTGTCGTCGGCACCAGCGAGGGCGCGCCGTTTGCCGCCATCGCCGACGAGCAACGCCGGTTCTATGGGCTGCAATTCCACCCGGAAGTCGTCCATACGCCGGACGGCGTGGCGCTGCTTGAGAACTTCACCCATCGCGTCGCCGGCTGCAAAGGCGACTGGACGATGCACGCCTTCCATGAACGCGCCGTGAGCGCGATCCGCGACCAGGTGGGGAAGGGGCGGGTCATCCTCGGCCTTTCCGGCGGCATCGACTCCTCGGTTGCGGCGCTGCTCCTCCATGAGGCGATCGGCGAACAGTTGGTTTGTGTCTTCGTCGACACCGGGCTCCTGCGCGAAGGCGAGGCGGAAGAGGTCGTCTCGCTCTTCTCACGCCACTATAACCTTGCGCTCGTCCACCGGGAGGCGGCCGACCGGTTCCTTGAGGCCTTGAAAGGGGTGACGGATCCGGAACAGAAACGGAAAATCATCGGGGCGACCTTCGTTGAGGTCTTCGAGGAGGAGGCGGAGAAGGTGGGAGGTGCGGATTTCCTTGCCCAAGGCACCCTTTATCCGGATGTGATCGAGTCGGTTTCCTTCACCGGCGGTCCGAGCGCGACGATCAAGTCCCACCACAATGTCGGCGGGTTGCCTGAGCGGATGCGGATGCAACTGGTCGAACCCTTGCGCGAGCTTTTCAAGGACGAGGTTCGAAGCTTGGGCCGCGAGCTCGGACTTCCGGAAGATTTCGTTCGTCGCCATCCCTTCCCGGGACCGGGGCTTGCTATCCGCGTGCCCGGCGAGGTCACGGCCGAAAAGCTGGCAATCTTAAGGAAGGCGGATACAATCTATCTCGACGAGATTCACCGGGCGGGCCTTTACGACACGATCTGGCAGGCTTTTGCCGTGCTGCTTCCGGTGCGCACGGTCGGCGTGATGGGGGACGAGCGTTCCTACGATTACGCCTGCGCGCTACGCGCCGTCACGTCCACCGACGGCATGACCGCCGATTACTTTCCCTTCGACCACGAATTTCTGGGGCGCGTGGCGAGTCGCATCATCAACGAAGTGAAAGGGATCAACCGGGTCGTCTATGACGTGACCTCGAAGCCGCCGGGCACCATCGAGTGGGAATAGAGGGCCTGCTCACCACGCCCAGAACGCCCAGAACTTCCACCAAGGTCTTGATTTTCCACCGGGTTCACGCCATTCGAGGTTGAGTTCTCCTTCCGCCTTCTTGGCTTCGCCCTGGCTGAAGAAGATATGGATCTGCATGTGCCGCACCCCTTCGACCGAGATCGCCTGCACGATGCCCCGGTACTGGGTCGCCGGGCCTGCGGCCTTCTTCCAATAGGTAAAGGTAATGGGGTTGCCGAAACTTAAGAACTGTCCGGCCTGCATCTTGGCCATGTAGGGGGTCGGCTCGTCGTAGAAATTTGCCGTGCCTCCCCACTTCGCCGCGGCGGGCAGCGACGTGACGAGGAAAACAACAAGCGAAACGGCAAAAATGCGTTTCATGACCGGCCGGATGGAAGGCTAGCCCATTTAAGCCTTGAAAGCCAGTCGAGGCGGAAGTCGGTAGCGGGTCAATGCATGCGAGGATACGAAGCCGATCAATAAGCCCGCGTCCGGAAACGGTCCGACCTGCCCCGAAGGCGCTTTGCTTGCTTGCGTTCCTTCGGGCTCATCTTGTTCCAGAGACGCTCGCGCATGTTTTTGCCTTTCGCCACCGTGGACGCCATGTGGTACCAGAGATAGGCCTTTGGCAGGTCGCGAGGAACTCCGTGGCCTTGCTCATGCATGCGGCCGATATTGATATGTGCATCCAAATTGCCTTGTTTGGCGGCCTTCATGAACCAGCTAAGCGCCGCTTTCGGATCGCGCCGGACTCCCCGGCCCGTCGCGTACAGCACGCCCATCTTGTTCTGGGCCTTCGCACTACCCTGTTCCGCGAGTGGTTGCCACTCACGGTAGGCGACTTGATAATCCCCTTGTTTGTAAGCTTCGCTTCCCTCTTCGTAGCCAGCGAGCGCCGGGGGGCTGAAGAGGAGGAAGCAAGTAAGCGCCGCCAGCAGCGTATTGCGCATGCTTCTCCTTTCTGGCCGTGGGCCAGAAGCTAGCGCGTTTTTGGAAGCAAAGGCAACCTTCGGCCGGCGATCTATTGCGATGCGCAATACTCGCGAATGGCCCGCATGAAAAGCGGTCCTGCCGGGTTCGGCCATTCCTCGGGGTGCGCCTTGATCCATTTCAGGAAATGCACCTCGAGCTGGGGCGCATCCATCGGCTCGATGCAGCGGTACCAAGCCGAATCTTCGCCGGTTCGGTGCGCAAACGCGATCAGAAGGTCCGAGGCGCCGGCCACGTAGACCATGCGGTCCAATTCCGTGGAGTAGCGATAGGCGTCTCCGGAAAGCAGCCCTTCGCCGATCGTATCTCCAACCTCGGCCTGGGCCGAGGACAGGGCGAGCCAGGGGAGGAGCAAAAGAAGGGCGAACAAGCGCCGGCAAAGACCGGCCATTTCGAATGGAAGGGACATCGGGTCCTATCTTTCTTCTTCGCGGATGAAGTTACAGATGAAATCCGGCGGGGAGGCCCCTAAAGGAGGGGCGTAAACGCTGAAGATCACGGGCCAAGTTCTTTGCCTCCGACTTTTGAAGCGGGGACATCTTGCTCTTCACGCGCCGAAGGGCGAGCGCGTTCTGGGTGGTCGTTCGGCCAAGGTAGTACCATTTGAAGGCGAGTACGTAGTCCTGGTTGAGACCGAGGCCGTCTTCGTACATGCGCCCCAAATTCCAATAGGCACGCAAGTATCCGTTATCGGTCGCCTTCTGGAACCAGGCCGCCGCTTCTTCGTGGTTTTGGTCCGTGCCCTTGCCGTCCCGGTAAAGCTCGCCAAGGCGGTTCTTGGCAAACCCGTTTTCTTGTTCGGCCAGGGTCTTGAATTCCTGGAACGCCGTCTGGAGGTCGCCGCTGTCATAGGCGTGTTTCGCCGAGGGAAGATCGGCGCGGGCTACGCCGGGAAGCAGAAAGCCGACGATGGCAAGACTAAGTAGGATCTTTCGCATGAGAATCTCCTTCCAAGTCCCCCGCTTTTTTTAAATGGTTTTAAAGGCGGCTCTTTTAAATGATTTTAAAGTAGGCCGTGGAAAGGCTGGATACAAAAGCGTTCACAATTTTTGAACACCGCGCCCGCGTTACGATTCGCTTCCGTCTGAGGTGATCTTGAGGCCCAATTGCTTGCGGACCGCGACGTTCCGAAGGATCACCTCGAGCGAGCGGTCATCGCCGATGGCAAGCGTGGTCGTTTGCGAATAGCGAAGGCGGAGTTCTTCGAAGATTTCGCGCTCGGGCGGCGCAAGTTCGTCCAGCAGCGCCTCGACTTCGTCCAGCAGGCGGCGGATGGTTTCCAGGTCCGACATCGCAAAGGCGTGATTCAGGAAGCAAACGAGGCCACGCCCCCATGGGCGGCGGACCAGGCGTGCGGATCTTCGAGGAAGGCTTGGACTTCCTGAAGCGTTGCCTCCGGAAAGGCGTCTTGCCGGGTGGCCGCCTCCAGGACGTCCCACCAGGTAGCAAGCGCATGCAGCGTGATCCCCGCCGTCTTCAGGGCGGCGATCCCGTCATGGAAGATTCCGTAATGAAAGACGACGAAGGCGTGGGCAACCTCGGCGCCGGCGTCACGAAGGGCTTCGCAGAATTTGAGCTTGCCCTTGCCGTCCGTGGCGAGGTCTTCGACCAGCAAGACGCGATCGCCCGTCTTGAAATGCCCTTCGATTTGTGCCATGCGCCCGAAGCCTTTCGGCTTTTTCCGGACGTAGAGCATCGGCAGGTCCATGCGTTCGGCAAGCCATGCAGCGTAGGGGATGCCCGCCGTCTCGCCGCCGGCGATCGCATCGAAGGCATCTTTGCCTAAGGCGTCGGTCAGGGTGTCGACCGCGAGATCCAAGATCTCGCGCCGCTCTTTGGGGAAAGAGATGAGTTTCCGGCAATCGACATAGACCGGGCTTGCCCAGCCAGAGGTCAGTTGGAACGGCTCGCTGGGTCGGAAATCGATCGCGTTCAGGCGCAGCAGGATTTCCGCCGTGGTCTTGCCAGTCGCTTGAGTGGGCGATTTCAAATTTCGGTGTCTCCGTCCAAAAGACGCCTGGCCACGTTGCGCCGCTGGATTTCGCTGGTCCCGTCTGGAATCCGCATCGACCGTCCCCAGCGGTAGACTGCCTCGAGGCCAAGCTCGTTCGTCAACCCCATGCCGCCATGCACCTGCATGGCCGTGTCCATGACCCGGCAGAGCATTTCCGTCCCATAGGCCTTCACCATCGATATCTCCTTGACGGCTCTCTCCCCTTGTTCGATTTTCCATGCGCAGTGGCGAAGCATGTTCTTCGCCGCATAGATGTCCATCGCCATTTCGGCCAGCATGCCCTGGATCATCTGATGCTCGGCGATCGGTTTGTCGAAGGTCTTGCGGACCTTCGCGTATTCGATCGCCTGATCGAGCCCCCACTGGGCAAGGCCGGCACTGATCGAGGCCATGGCAAGCCGGCCGATGTTGATGCCGGTAAGCGCCACCTTCATGCCGTCGTCCACTTCGCCAAGCACGTGGGAATCGGGTACGCGAACGTCATCGAAGGTCAGCATGCCCGTATCCCCACCCGGATGTCCCATGATGGGGATCACCGTCGAGGCATCGTAGCCTTCCCACTCGGTGTCGATGAAAAAGCCGGTGATGCCGCCTTTTCTTTCGCGGCAGCGTTCCGCATCCGTTACCGCGAAAAGGATGCAGTAATCGGCGTAGGGCCCGTTCGTGATCCATTGCTTCGTTCCATTAATGACCCACCCATTGCCGTCGCGGACCGCCTTCGTCCGCATGTTGTAAATATCCGAACCCGCGTCCGGTTCGCTGATGGCGACGCAAAGCGTCTTTTCTCCGCTCGCGATGACGGGAAGATAAGTGTCACGAAGCTCCGGCTTCATGAAGGTAAGGATCGGCGTGAGCCCGTTCGTAAACTCGGACGGGATGACGACCTTATGAACAAGGAACCGCATGCCGAAGCGGGTGTTCATTCGATCGTGGATGTGGACGATCGCAAGGGGGCCTAACTCCGTTCCACCAATTTCCTTTGAGCCGAACATCGTGTAATAGCCGGCCTCAGCCGACTTCATGCGCGCCTGTTTGCGAAGCTTGCTATGGAGAGGGACGTAATGGCCCGATTCGTCGTAGAGGTTGCGATCCTTGGCGAAAAGCTCGGCATTTGCCTCCTCGAGGGGAAGGATTTCCCGCTCGATGAAGGTGCAGAGACCCTCCGTGATGTCGCGAATTTCGTCCGGAACGGTGAAATCGACCATTGGGCAACCTAGCGCTTCGTAAGCATGAATTTTGGCAACGTAATCTCGTCCGTCACGTCGTCGAAGACGACCCGAACCGCCTCCCCAATAGTGACGCTTTCTACGTTCTCCGTCACGATGTTACTGAGGAGCCGGGGCCCCTCCTTCAGTTCGATGACGGCGACGACATAGGGCACGTCTTCCTTGAAGCCGGCGCCGGCCGGCCGGCGCGCAATCGTATAGCTGTAGACCGATCCTTCGCCGCTTGCTTCCGTCCATTCCAGCCGGTCGGAACCGCACGCCGTACAGTTCGCACGCGGATAGAAAACGTAGGCTCCGCAGTCCCCGCAGCGTTGGATGACGAGGCGGTGCGCCTTCGCCGCTTCCCAGAAGGGGCGGCTCGAAGGGTCGATCGTGGGCAGCGGTTTTTCGGTCATCGTCTACTTCGCCTTAGTGATTCGACAGGATGCAGGTGGCGCCGCTCGACATCACGCCGCCGGTGCCGTGGGCAAGCGCCGTTCGCGCGCCTTTGATCTGGCGTTCGCCGGCCCCGCCGCGCAGCTGGCGGACCGCCTCGATTAACAGGAAGATCCCGAACATGCCGGGGTGGGCGTAGGAGAGGCCGCCGCCGCTCGTGTTCATCGGAAAGGCGCCGCCGGGCGCCGTGCGACCGCCGGCTACGAAGTCACCACCTTCGCCCCGCCCGCAGAAGCCGAGCGCCTCGAGCGTCAGTAGGACGGTGATCGTAAACGAATCGTAGATCTCGGCGACGTCGATCGCGTCGGGACCGATGCCGGCCATCGCAAACGCCCGCTTCCCGCTTTCCACCGCCGCCGTGTGGGTGGCAAGGTCCGGCATCGAGGCAATCGTGAGGTGCGTCTGGGATTCGCCATGACCCCGGACGTAAATCGGTTTCGTCTTCAAATCGCGTGCGCGGGCCTCCGTGGTAAGGACGATCGATCCGCCGCCGTCCGTCACCAGGCAACAGTCGAGCAGGTGGAGGGGATCCGTGATCATCGGGGAGGACGCCACGTTATCGAGGGTCAATGGCTCGCGCATCATGGCCGCCGGATTCCTGGCCGCCCATTGGCGCGTGGCGACCGCGATCTCGGCCAGCTGTTCGCTGGTCGTGCCGAATTCATGCATGTGCCGTTGGGCCACCATGGCGTAGGCGCCAACCGGATAGGGAAGGCCATAGGGCGTATCGAACTGCAGCGAAAGCACCGCCGGTCTGCCTCTTAAGTCCCTGCTTTTCAAGCTCTTTTGGGTGCTCCCATAGGTAATCAGCGCGACCTCGATGAGCCCCGCCTCGATCGCCATCGCCGCGTGGCCGAGATGGGCCTCGAAGGCGGCGCCTCCGATATTCGTCCCATCGCCGAAGGCCGGCCGGATGCCGAGGTATTCGGAAAGGGCGAGGGTCGGGAACTGGCCGGGGCCCGGGATCCCCCAAAGCCCGGCGGTGAGCAGGCCGTCCACATCGGAAAGCTTGAGGCCCGCCTCGTCGAGGGCGGCCTTCGCCGTTCGCGCCTGGATTTCCAGGTCGTTCGCACCGCCCGGAATGACCCCGTTCTCAAGCGGGGCATCCGCGATGCCGGCAATCACGACCTGTCGTTTTGCCATCCCGATTTCCTTACGCCTCTTCAAGCCGCCGCCGCGCGGTGCCGGCGATGACCGTGCGATCGTCGACGACGCAAGCCACCTCGCAGACGGCGTAGACGCCGTCTTCGGCAACCTCGAAGGCAGAGACCGAGCCCTGAACGACGACCTCGTCATCGGGATAGACGGGACCCAAGAACGTGACGTCGAGCCCGCCGCCGAACGCCCAGCCCTTCCAGTCCCAGGCCGCCATCGCCTGGGAAAGAAAGGATAGCGTCAGCAATCCATGGGCGATCGTTCGCCGGAAAATCGTCTGTTTGGCGAATTCCGGGTCGATATGGAGCGGATTTCGATCACCGGACGCTTCGGCGTAACGATCGATTTGTTCCTGGGTAACCTTGTGGCGGCGTTCCGGAATGGCGTCCCCGATTCGAACCCCGCCATGGCCTTGCTCTGCACTTCCGCTCACGCTTCCTTCCCCCAGATCCGTGAAATCCTGGCCGTCGTGATGAGCTCACCGTCCTGATTTCGGGTCTCGACTTCCATCACCACATGGTTGCGTCTTTTTTTGACGTATTTATCGAGGATGCGCACTTCCGTCGTAAGCCGGTCCCCGACATAGGCCGGCCGATGAAAGGTGAGGCGCTGCTTCGTATGAATGCCTCCCGGCGGGTTCCGAAGATGGGCAAGCGCCTCCAACATATAGACGGCGGCAAGCGTCGGCGGGGCCGGGCGGCGGGCGGCTTCTTCCCGGGGGATGGCGGTCGCATCGCCGGTCGCGGCGAGGTAGGCTTCCACCTGCGCGTCGGTTACCTGAAAATCCGCCGGCGGATCGGGAAACACGCGCCCGACCTCGAGTTCCTTGAAGGGGGTATAGGCTGCCATCGGCTTTCACGTCCTCCGCGGGCCCGATGCTAGGCGGGAAGCAGGGGTGAAACAAGGCGGCTTTTAAGGCGCTTCGGGCAAGAAAAAAGGCCCCGCATTTGGAAATGCGGGGCCTCAAGAGTTCGCCGGTTACCCGGCGAGGGGGGTTAGATCTTTTTCATCTCTTTGAGGAACTTGTCGACTTCGTTGCCAAGAAGCTCCGATTGCTTCGAGAGTTCGCCGGATGCCTCCAGAACCTGACCTGCAGATTGTCCGGTTTCGTTGGCGGCCGTGGCCACTTGGGCAATCGTGCCGGTCACCTCCTGGGTGCCGGTGGCGGCCTCCTGGACGTTGCGGCTGATCTCCGAGGTGGCGGCGCCCTGTTCCTCGACGGCGGACGCGATCGAGGAGGCGATCTCGTTGATCTCGCGGATGGTGCCGCCGATCCCCTTGATGGCGATGACGGCCTCGCCGGCGGCTCCCTGAATGGCGCCGATCTGGTTGCCGATCTCCTCCGTCGCCTTGGCGGTCTGGTTGGCCAGGTTCTTGACCTCGGACGCCACGACGGCGAAACCCTTGCCGGCGCCGCCGGCCCGGGCCGCCTCGATCGTCGCATTCAAGGCGAGCAGGTTCGTCTGGCCGGCGATGTCGTTGATCAGACTGACGACGTCGCCGATCTTCTGAGCCGCCTCGGCCAGGCCCTCGACGGTGGTATTCGTCCGGTCCGCCTCGCTGACGGCGTTCTGGGCGATCTCGCTCGACTTCGAGACCTGGCTACTGATCTCGGCAATCGAGCTCGACAGCTCTTCCGCCGCCGAGGCCACCGTCTGCACGTTCGTCGTCGCTTGTTCCGCGGCGGAAGCAACGGAAGAGCTTTGCTGGCTGGTCAGCTCCGCGGTCTTCGTCATTTCCTGGGCGGAAGCCTGCAGCTCGGTCGAGGACGAGGAGAAGGTCTGGACGACCCCCTTCACGTGGCGTTCGAAATTGTCCGTCATTTGGACGATATTCGTGATGACGCTCCAGCTCAGCATCGGACCGATGTACTTCCCAGTCTTGTCCATGATGGCGGTAACCAGGAGATCCAGGGTTTTGTTGCCGACCTTGATCCGAGCCTGGTGTGGCAGGTTCTTCGGATCCCCAAGGATGCCGCGCTGATGGGACGGGTTCTTGTGGAAGATGTCGATGCACTGACCGAGCATGTCGTCCGCCTTGACGGGCAGCAGATGCTCGAGCGTCTTCAGGGTTTCGACGCTGGTCCGGTTGATGTAGTTGATCTTGAACTCTTCCGGATCGGCCATCATGACGTTGACCGGCATGTTGTCGACCATCTGGGTGAGACGGTTCGTATCCGCGTCCGCCTTCAACTTCTGCTTCTTCTCCGCGGTGATGTCGACGGCGATCTTGACCACCTTGAACGCCTTGCCGTCGGCGTCCAGCAGCGGGTTGTAGGAGGCCTGCAGCCAGACCTCCTCGCCGGCCTTGTTCACACGCATGAACTCGCCGGACTGGAACTTGCCGCTGCGCAGCGTCTCCCAGAACTCGCGGTATTCCGCACTCTCCTTGTAGGCGGCATCGACGAACATGCTGTGGTGCTTGCCCTGGATCTCGTCGAGGCTGTAGCCCATCCCGGCAAGAAAGTTCGCGTTCGCCGTGAGGATGGTGCCGTCCGTCTCGAACTCGATCATCGCCTGGGAGGCACTGATCGCCTCCAGGGTCGCCGCGTTCTGCACGTTCCGTTCGTCGGCGGAGAGCGTGGTTTGCTGATCGTCTGTGATTTCCTGAAGCGCCGCGTTAGCCATCTGATTGTTCCCTCTTTTGGCGGTTTTCCTCCGCCGCCTTTCGGGGACACAAGACATGCGACGGTTGAGTATTTGCGCAAGTAATGCGTGTTAATTATTAATATGGATTTAATAACGCGTGTAATTTATCGAAAATACTCTCGTATAAATTGTAGATCGCGAGACGCGGGTCGGCCTCGGGCTCGGAAGTGAAAAGCCGGGTCGGACCGGCGATTTCCGTCTCGGAGGTAGCGCTTGACAGCATCGTGCCGCACGAACATTAAGGGTCCGACGCGCGCGGAAAAGGGGCCACCAGGGGGCAAATGGAAAAGAAAAAAGGCATGATCGTCGGCAAGGTCGTCCTCGTCACCGGCGCCGGGCGCGGCATCGGCCGTGAGATCGCCCTTCTCATGGCGGCGGCCGGCGGGCGCGTCGTGGTGAACGACGTCGGGGGCTCACTCGATGGCACCGGCGCCGACGCCTCCCTTGCCACGACGGTCGCGGTGGAGATTCGCGAGGCCGGGGGGGAAGCGGTTACCAATGTCGATAGCGTGACGGCGGCGTCTGGCGCCGCGAACATCGTCAACACCGCCATCGATTCGTTTGGGCGGATCGACTGCGTCGTCAACAATGCCGGCATTCTCCGGGACGGCATCTTTCACAAGATGATGGAGACAGACTGGCGGGCGGTGATTGATGTGCATCTGAACGGCTCCTTCCTGGTTTCCCGCGCGGCCGCGCCCTATTTTCGCGAGCAGGAGAGCGGCACCTTCATCCACATGACCTCGACCTCGGGCCTCATCGGCAATGTTGGTCAGGCGAACTATTCGGCGGCGAAGCTCGGGATCGCGGCGCTTTCGAAATCGATCGCGCTCGACATGGCCCGCTACAACGTGCGCTCGAACTGCATCTCGCCTTTTGCCTGGAGCCGGATGATCGGCTCGATCCCGACGGACACGCCTGAGCAGCAGGCCCGGGTCGACAAGCTGAAGCAGATGACACCCGCCAAGATCGCGCCGCTGGCGGTCTTTCTGGCCAGCGACGCCGCCAAGGACGTGACCGGCCAGATTTTCGCCGTGCGCAGGAATGAGATTTTCCTGATGAGCCAGCCCAGACCGCTTGCGAAGATCCATCGTGGCGAAGGCTGGACGCCGGAGGCGATTGCCGAGGAATTGCTGCCGGCGTTTGGTGACCAGCTCTATCCGCTGGAGCGCTCCGCCGACGTCTTCCATTGGGACCCGGTCTAGGGGGTCGTGGACGCGATGCCGCAACCCATTCGTAAGGTGGTTTTTCCGGTTGCCGGGCTTGGCACCCGGTTCCTGCCGGCCACGAAGGCCATTCCGAAGGAAATGCTGCCGGTCGTCGACCGGCCGTTGATCCAATACGCGCTGGAGGAATCACGGGCCTCCGGGATCGAGGAATTCATTTTCGTGACGGGGCCGGGCAAGGAGGCCATCGAGGCCCATTTCCGGCCCGACCCGGAGCTTGCCCACGCGTTGGATGTACAAGGCAAGACCGAAGCCCTGAAAGCCGTGACCGATTATCTGCCGGCTCCGGACCGATTGAAATTTACGCTGCAGACGGAACCGCTTGGGCTTGGGCACGCGGTCTGGTGCGCCCGCGAGCTGGTCGGCAAGGAGCCCTTCGCCGTGCTTCTTCCCGATGACCTCGTCCAAGGCAAGACGCCCTGCCTCCGGCAGTTGCTCGACGTTTATGAGGAGAAGGGGGGGAACGTCGTCGCCGTGATGGAGGTGCCGCGCGAGCAGACGCGTCGCTATGGCGTGCTTGAGGTCGGCAAGGACGACGGCCGTCTGGCGGAGGTGCGGGGGCTGGTCGAAAAGCCGGATCCGGCCCAAGCGCCCTCGACGCTTTCCATCATCGGCCGTTACGTCCTGCAACCGGCGATCTTCGATTTTCTGTCGGAGCGGCAACGCGGCATGGGCAGCGAGATTCAGTTGACGGACGCCATGACGCGGATGATCGGTGAGGCACCCTTCCACGGCCTTCGCTTCGAAGGACGCCGGTTCGATTGCGGCGACCGCTTGGGTCTTTTGGAAGCGAACATCGCCTATGCACTGGCGCGGGAAGAATTCCGTGAAAGCGCATGCGCCATGCTCGAAGGCTATGCTAAGAGGAATTAGGATTCAAACCGGCGTGAGAGCCGGTTTTGCGGAGTAGAACCCCATGCGGATTGCGATGGTTGGAGTTGGCTATGTGGGCCTTGTGTCCGGCGCCTGCTTCTCCGAGTTCGGCATCGACGTCGCCTGCGTCGATCAGGACGCGGCAAAGATCGAGCAATTGCGCCAGGCGGAAATCCCGATTTATGAGCCCGGCCTCGATGCCTTGGTTGCGTCGAACCTCGGCGCCAACCGCCTTTCCTTTACGACGGACCTCGCCGCTGCCGTTCGTGCCGCGGATGCCGTCTTCATTTCCGTTGGTACCCCAAGCCGTCATGGCGACGGCTATGCGGACCTCACCTACGTTTACGGCGCCGTGGAAGAAATCGCGAAGGCGTTGGACGGCTATACCGTCATCGTCATGAAATCGACCGTGCCGGTGGGTACGGCAAGGGAAGTCCAGGACATGTTTCGCAAGCTCGCGCCCGAATGCGACATCGACGTCGTATCGAACCCGGAATTCCTTCGGGAAGGATCGGCGCTCGGCGATTTCATGCGGCCGGACCGCGTTATCATCGGGGCCGAATCGGAGAAGGCGCGCGAGGTCATGCGCAAGATCTATCGCCCCCTCTATTTGATCGAAACGCCGATCCACTTTACGACGTTGGAGGCTGCGGAACTCACGAAATACGCCTCGAATAGTTTCCTCGCCATGAAGGTGACCTTCATGAACGAGATCGCCGATCTCTGCGAGAAGGTGGGAGCCGACGTCCACGAAGTGGCAAGCGGCATCGGCCTTGACGGCCGGATCGGTTCCAAGTTTCTGCATCCGGGGCCGGGCTATGGCGGGTCGTGCTTCCCGAAGGACACGCGCGCGCTTGTCGAGATGGCGAGACGCGCGTCCTCTCCGCTGCGCCTGATCGAAACGGTCGTCGAGGTGAACGAGGCACGCAAGAAACAGATGGCGGAACGAATCCTTGGGGCCTTAGGCGCAAAGCCTTCCGGTAAGACGGTCGCGATCCTGGGCCTCACTTTCAAACCAAACACAGACGATATCCGCGAGAGCCCAAGTCTCGACATCGTGCCGGCCCTTGAAGGGGCGGGCGTTCATGTGCGCGTCTTCGATCCGGAGGGCATGGCCGAAGCCAAGAAGCATCTGAAGAATGTGACCTATTGTGCGGATTCGTATGAGGCCATGGAAGGTGCGGATGCGCTCGTCATCCTGACGGAATGGAACGAGTTCAGGAATCTCGACGTTGAGCGCATGAAGCAATGCCTGCGCCATCCCGTCGTCGTCGATCTTCGGAACGTTTGCAACCCGACAGAAATGCGGGCCGCCGGATTCGATTACCGGGCGATTGGACGGCCGCCGTCGACGGCGTGAGCTTCATGGGTGCCCCGCATCATTTCGACCCGACCATCCTTCGCGAATACGACATCCGCGGCATCGTCGACGAAACGGTGACGGAAGCCGACGCGAACGCGATCGGACGCGCCCTCGGGACCCTGCTCGTTCGTTCCGGCGGCACGAAGGTGATGGTCGGTTATGACGGCAGGCTAAGTTCACCCGCCCTCGAACGGGCGCTGGTCGAAGGACTGATGGCGGCCGGACTCAACGTGCATCGGGTTGGTCGCGGGCCGACGCCGATGCTCTACTTCGCGGCGAAGACGACGAAGGCGGACGGGGGGATCATGGTCACCGGCTCGCACAACCCGCCGGATCACAACGGTTTCAAGATGGTGCGCGACGGCGCCTCCTTCTATGGGGAGGCGATCCGGGAGCTCGCCCGACTCGCGGCCAAGGGCGATTTCGCGGAAGGAAAGGGGAGCGTAACGGAAGAGAACTTCTTTCCCGCCTATATCGCCCGGCTGGTCGAGGATTATCACGGCGAACGTGCGTTGAACGTTGCCTGGGATGCCGGGAACGGGGTGGCCGGCGAGGCGATGGTAGCACTCGCCGAGCGGCTTCCCGGAACCCATCACCTGCTGAACGCAGAAATCGATGGCACCTTTCCCGTTCATCATCCCGATCCGACGGTCGAGGCGAATCTGGAGCAGCTTCGCGCAACCGTTCTCGAGCAGGGTTGTGATCTCGGGGTCGCCTTCGATGGGGACGGGGATCGCATCGGCGTCCTCGACGGCGAGGGAAGGGTGCTGTGGGGAGATCAGTTAATGGGGATTTTCGCGAAGGACGTGCTGAAGGCTCATCCGGGGGCCCCGATCATCGCCGACGTCAAGGCAAGCCAAGCCCTCTTCGATGAAATCGCAAAGGCCGGTGGCGAGCCGGTCATGTGGCGGACGGGCCATTCGCTGATCAAGGCGAAGATGGCGGAATTGAAAGCCCCTCTGGCCGGGGAAATGAGCGGGCATATCTTCTTCGCCGATCACTATTACGGCTTCGACGATGCGCTGTATGCGGCGGTTCGGATCCTCGACATCGTGGCACGTTCGAAGAAGAGCCTGGCCCAGATGCGGGACGACCTGCCAAGTCCGCTGAACACGCCGGAACTTCGTCTGTCCTGCCCGGACGAGCGAAAATTCGCGGTGCTGGAAGAGGTGAAGGCGCGGCTTAACGAAAGGGGCTTGGATGCGGGTTTCACCGTTAACGACGTGGATGGCGTTCGGGTCGAAACGCCGGAAGGCTGGTGGTTGCTGCGTGCGTCGAACACCCAGGCCGTCCTGGTCGCCCGAGTCGAGGCGAAGGATACAGAAACGCTCGAGCGTTTGAAGGGGGAGCTTGTGGCGGAGCTTCGTGCAAGCGGGGTCGAGCCGCCACCCATCTAGCCTTCGATCAAGGGCCCATCATCCGACTTCGTCCAGGCGCGCCCGACCAGGTTTGCCTGGAAAGGGGAGACGATGTCGCAGGCGATCCCGTTTGCCTGCAAGTTTTCGCAGGCCTTGCGTGCCAAGGATTCCCGAATGCCGAGGAAACGGGCGCGATAAAGCGTGCCCTGCTTGTTGCGCACGGTCGAGATGGTGAGGTCGGCGCGCCGCAGCAGGTCTCCGGCACCCGGCGTGCCGCACTGGAGGCGACGAGATGGGCGGTGGCAAGGCGGGCGACGTCGCCGACCCGGATCTCCCAGCTTCGGTCCAGGATGGCGGCGGTTCGAAAGGCATGGTCGAAAAGGGTATGCATCCGCTGCCCGCGGGCATCGGGGGATTTTTCGCCGAGCACGATGCCGATCAACCGCTTTCCCCCGCGGCTCACGGAGGCCGCTAAATTGTAACCGGAGGCACGGATATAGCCGGTCTTGATGCCATCCGCGCCCGGATAGCTCTTCAGGAAGTCGTTATGGTTTTGATGGGTCCTGCCCTTGAAGCGAAATTTCTGGACCGCGAAATAGGGGGCGTATTCCGGGAGATCCCTAAAAAGTGCCCCGGCGAGAAGGGCAAGATCGCGCGCCGTGCTTCGCTGTCTGCCGCTGTGAAGGCCGGAGGCGTTCCGAAAGAACGTATTCCGCAGACCTAAGTGTTTTGCCTTGGCGTTCATCCGATCGGCGAAACGGGCCTCGCTTCCGGAAATCGCTTCCGCCAGAACGACGGCGGCGTCGTTCGCCGACTTCGTGACGAGGGCGAGGATCGATCCTGCACGGTGATGGCATCCCCACGGCGAAGCCCCAAACGGGCAGGCAGTTGCCGGGCGGCGTGGGCGGAGGTTTTAAGCCGCGTTCCGGCGCGAAAGGCCCGACCCTTTAACGCCTCGAAGGTCAGGTAAAGCGTCATCATCTTCGCCAAGGACGCCGGGTGCACCGCCCGGTCGATGGCCTCGCCATGAAGAATGGCGCCGCTTTTTGCGTCGATGACGATGGAGGCCGTCTCGGTGGCCGAGGTGGGCGTGGCGAGGCACGCCAGGGCCAGCGCCGTGACGATCGCAAAGGCACGAAAACGGGGCAGGCTTTTGTGGAAGCTGGGCATCCCTCATTGCCGGTCGGGCACTCGGTTTTTGCCGGTTTTCGGCGCGTGTGGCCAGGTCGACCAATGTGGCTGGTAATGTGGCGGGTGAGGTTTAATTTTCGTTTAAACTGCTTACGTCATACTGGTGTTCCGGTCGCAAATGCAGGTTTGTATGGCGATCCAAACGTAATCGTATTAGATTCCATTGTGTTAGCCTGTGGACAAATAGAAATGGGACACCATCGGTAAAGCCATGACGACGCAACCTCCAAAAGGCGGCGAGGGGACGACTCCCGGCGTCATCGTCAAGAGCCGGCCGAAGACGAAGCGGCCGTCCATGTATAAGGTCTTGATGCTGAACGACGATTACACGCCGATGGAATTCGTCGTCCTTCTCCTCGAGCGGTTCTTCAGCAAGGATCGGGACGAGGCCACCCACATCATGATGCACGTCCACCAGCGCGGCGTTGGAATCTGTGGCGTCTATACCTACGAGGTCGCCGAGACGAAGGTGCAGCAGGTTGTCGATTTTGCCCGTCAGCATCAGCATCCGCTGCAATGCACGTTGGAGAAGGAGTAGACATTGCTTTCTCGTAACCTGGAACAGAGTCTGCACCGTGCGCTTGCGCTCTCCAACGAGCGCAGCCATGAGTTTGCGACGCTCGAGCATCTGCTGTTGGCGCTGACGGAGGATCGGGACTCGGTGGCGGTGCTGCGCGCCTGCGGCATCGATCTTGAGCGGCTTCGCTGCGATCTCATCGACTATTTGGACAACGATCTTGCCTTTCTTTCCCGTGAGGACAGCGGGGATCCGAAGCCGACGGCGGGTTTCCAGCGGGTGCTTCAGCGGGCAGCCATTCATGTCCAGTCGGCAGGGCGCGAAGAGGTGACGGGCGCCAACGTGCTCGTTTCGATGTTCGCCGAGCGCGAATCCCACGCGATCTATTTCCTGCAGGAACAGAACATGTCGCGGTTGGATGCCGTGAACTACATCTCTCATGGTATCGCGAAGGTGACCGAAAATGCCGAGACACGCACCGTTCGCGGCGCCGAGGAAGAGGAAGAAGACATCCTCAAGGCCGGCTTCGAGGCGCTGGAGTCCTACTGCGTCAATCTGAACGCGAAGGCCCGGGCCGGGAAGGTCGACCCATTGATTGGTCGCGAAGCGGAAGTCGAACGCACGATCCAGATTCTTTGCCGGCGCACGAAGAACAATCCGCTTTACGTCGGCGATCCGGGGGTCGGCAAGACGGCGATCGCCGAGGGCCTGGCGCGCCGGATCGTAGACGGGGAGGTGCCGGAGGTCCTTCGGACCACGACGATCTACTCCCTGGACATGGGCTCGCTTTTGGCGGGCACGCGCTATCGCGGCGATTTCGAAGAAAGGGTCAAGGCGGTGCTTACCGAGCTCGATTCGATTCCGAGCTCCATCCTTTTCATCGACGAAATCCACACCGTGATTGGGGCGGGCGCCACCAGCGGCGGGTCGATAGACGCCTCGAACCTTTTGAAACCGGCGCTTGCCAGCGGCAATCTCCGCTGCATCGGCTCGACGCCCTATAAGGAATACCGGAACTATTTCGAGAAGGACCGGGCGCTGGTCCGCCGGTTCCAGAAGATCGACGTGAACGAGCCGTCGCAAAGTGATTCGATCAAGATCCTGCGCGGACTGAAACCGCACTACGAAAAGCATCATGGCGTGCGTTACACGGCGGAGGCGATTCGCGCCGCCGTCGAGCTTTCGGCGCGCTACATCACGGACCGGCGCTTGCCCGATAAGGCGCTCGACGTCATCGACGAAGCAGGTGCTTCGCAAGTGCTGCTGCCGGAAAACAAGCGCCGCAAGAAGATCACCGTCAAGGATGTCGAGCGTATCGTCGCCGGAATCGCGCGCATTCCGCCGAAGACCGTCACGAAGGACGACAAGGAATCGCTTCGCAATCTCGATTGCGACCTGAAGACGATGGTCTATGGCCAGGACGAAGCGATCGGGGCGCTCGCGAGCTCGATCAAACTGGCGCGGGCCGGTTTGCGTGAGGTGGAGAAGCCGATCGGCTGCTACCTCTTCTCGGGTCCCACGGGGGTTGGCAAGACGGAGGTGGCACGCCAGTTGGCGCTGACGCTGGGGATCGAACTCGTGCGTTTCGACATGTCGGAATACATGGAGCGGCACACGGTCTCGCGTCTGATCGGCGCGCCGCCCGGCTATGTCGGATTCGATCAGGGCGGCCTGTTGACGGACGCCATCGACCAGCATCCCCATGCGGTGTTGCTGCTGGATGAGGTCGAAAAGGCGCATCCGGACCTTTTCAGTCTGCTGCTGCAGATCATGGATCACGGCAAGCTCACGGATCACAACGGAAAGGCGATCGATTTTCGAAACGTCATTCTCGTCATGACGACGAACGCCGGCGCCATGGAAATGACGAAGCACGCCGTCGGCTTCGAACGTGTGAAACGGGAAGGCGACGATCAGGAGGCGATCGAGCGCCTGTTCTCGCCGGAATTCCGCAACCGGCTGGATGCGACGATTGCGTTTGCGAGCCTCACCCCGGAGATCATGGCGAAGGTCGTCGACAAGTTCATCATTCAGCTGGAAACGCAGCTTTTGGATCGCGGGGTTTCGATCGAGCTCACGGAGGCGGCCCGCGCCTGGCTAGCGAAGAAGGGCTACGACGATCGATATGGTGCCCGGCCGCTTGCCCGCGTCATCGAGGAGCAGGTGAAACGGGCGCTCTCGGAAGAACTTCTCTTCGGCCGGCTCGAGAAGGGCGGCTACGTTCGGATCGACGTGAGCGACGGGGATCTCGTCTTCACCTATCCCGACGGCAAGGACTCCGGCCCGAAGGGCCGCACGGCCGATACCGAACTCGTCGATTAGATCCCATTCACGCGATTTCGAAGATGCCCTCGATCTCGATCGGTGAATTCTTCGGCAACGAGTTCGCCCCGATGACGAAGCGGGCATGTTGCCCGACGTCCCTCCCGAAGACCTGAATGAGAATGTCCGAGGCGTGGTCCATGACCGTCGAGTGGTCCGTATAGGTGGGCACGACGTTCAGATAGCCAGCCAAACGCACGCAGCGCTTCACGTGGGAAAGCTCGCCGCCGCAGGCCGCCTTCACCTGGGCGATCACGTTGAGGACGGCCACGCGCGCCGCCTGGCGGGCCTCGACCAAGCCGAGGTCCTCGCCGATCTTTCCCTCGAACTGCATGACGCCTTCCCAGATGGCGATCTGGCCGGAGACGAAGACGAGATTTCCGACGACGCTGTAAGGCAAATAGTGGGCGATGGGAGCGGCCGGCTCCGGCAGCTTGATCTCCAGCGCGCGCAGGCGTTCTTCCGGTGTTTCTTGAGCCTTCGTCATGCCTCTTTCCCAGGTGGACAGGGAGGATAGGGGTTTCCGAAAATCCGGTCCAGCCGGGGTTTCGGTAAAAAAAAAGAGGGGTGCGTAACATTGCACCCCTCAAGTCTTCAGGGAGGAAGTCGAATTCGTAATTACGTCAACTGCATCCGCTCGTTTCCCCGCAGGTGTCGCATTTGAGGCAGGTTCCGTTGCGGACCAGCGTAAAATTCCCACATTCCCTGCAAGCGTCCCCCTCATAGCCCTTGAGCCGCGCATCGACGATGGGCACCACTTCCACGTCCATCGCGACTTGCGTGGTGGTGATTTCCGTCACCGTGGTTCCGGCTCGGGCCGTTACGGCTGCTGTTGCCCCGACCGGTTCCTTCGGTTTTGCCGGCTTCGCGCCATGTCCGTTGCCGTTGCGCCCGCCCTTCAGCACGTAAAGGTTCTTGCGCAGGTACCCGCGGCTTGCGATCCGCGCGACAGCAGAGACCTCGTTGGTTGCGTCGTCCCGCGGAAGCGCGCCTTCCGCGTCCCCGATGCCGAGGCTGTCTGGCAGGAGATCTTCCGGACTCGCATGGGCCAGATCGTTGCGGCTGAGGTAGGAAACGGCGAGTTCCCGGAAGACGTAATCCAGGATCGAGGTCGCCATCTTGATCGCCTCGTTCCCTTCGACGGGACCGGACGGCTCGAACCGCGTGAAGGTGAAGGCCTCGACGAATTCTTCCAGCGGCACGCCGTATTGCAGGCCGATCGAGATGGCGATCGCGAAATTGTTCATTAGGCTGCGGAAGGCGGCCCCTTCCTTGTGCATGTCGAGGAAGATTTCGCCAAGGGTGCCGTCCTCGTATTCCCCGGTTCGCAAATACACCTTGTGGCCGCCAACCAAGGCCTTTTGCGTGTAGCCCTTGCGCCGTTGGGGAAGCCGCGACCGCCTGGAACGGTTCACGGCCAGCTCGACGACCTGTTCGGCTAAGGCGGCCGCCTTTACGGGTGCAGGCGCGGCCGTCATTGCCTCGATCCGGCTCTCGGCTGCCTCGTCTTCGTCCTCGAGGTCTTCGAAGATGGCCGCACTCAAGGGCTGGGAAAGCTTCGAGCCGTCGCGGTAAAGGGCGTTCGCCTTCAGCCCCAATTGCCAGGAAAGGAAATAGGCCTCCTTGCAGTCCTCGACGGTTGCCAGGTTCGGCATGTTGATCGTCTTCGAGATCGCCCCCGAAATGAAAGGTTGGGATGCCGCCATCATCCGAATGTGGCTTTCGACGGAAAGGCAGCGCTGGCTCGATCGCCCGCAAGGGGATGCGCAATCGAAGACGGCGAGGTGCTCCTCTTTCAGTTCCGGCGCACCTTCCAGGGCCATCGCCCCGCAGCAATACGCGTTCGCGGCTTCGATCTCTTCCCGGGTGAAGCCTAGGGCCGGCAACAGTTCGAAGGCCGGGTTGTTCAATTGATCATCGTCGAAGCCGAGGACAGAGCGGCAGAACTCCTCGCCGAATGTCCATTTGTTGAAGGCAAACTTGATGTCGAAGGCGCTCGCCAACGCCTTTTCGAGGCTCGCCAGCACGCCCTCGGTGAAACCCTTGACGCGCAGGCTTTCGAAATTGATTCCGGGCGCGTTTTCCAAGGTGCCGTGGCCGGTCGCGTAGCGCACCATCCCTTCGATAGCGTCTTTTGAATAGCCAAGCGTGCGCAACGCCACCGGCACCATGTGATTGATGATCTTGAAGTAGCCGCCACCGGCCAGCTTCTTGAACTTGACGATCGCGAAATCCGGCTCGATGCCGGTCGTGTCGCAATCCATGACGAGACCGATCGTGCCGGTCGGTGCGACGACGGTGGCTTGCGCGTTCCGGTAGCCGTACTGCATGCCGAGTTCAAGCGCGCGGTCCCAGGCGTCCTGGGCCGCCTTCACAAGCGCTTCATCCGGGCAGGCTTCCGCCTTCAAGGGCATGGGCTTTACGGCAAGGCCCTCATAGCCCGCCTCCTCACCATAGGCGGCGCGGCGATGGTTGCGGATGATCCGAAGCATTTCTTCGGAGTTTTCCGGGAAGTGCGCGAAGGTGCCGAGCTCGGCCGCCATCTCGGCGGAGGCGGCGTAGGACGTGCCGGTGAGAATGGCACTGATGGCCGCGCAAATGGCGCGCCCTTCCTCGCTGTCGTAAGCCGTGCCATTTGCCATCAACAGGCCGCCGAGATTCGCATAGCCAAGGCCGAGCGTGCGGTATTGATAGGAAAGTAGGGCGATTTCCTTCGAAGGGAATTGCGCCATCAGGACGGAGATTTCGAGCGCGATCGTCCACAAACGCACGGCGTGGGCGAAGGACTCGATATCGAATCCGCCCGTCTCCGTGCGGAAGGTCAGCAGGTTGAGCGAGGCGAGATTGCACGCCGTGTCGTCCAGGAACATGTATTCCGAACACGGGTTCGAGGCATTGATGCGACCGCTTGCCGGACAGGTGTGCCAGTCGTTGATCGTCGTATCGAACTGCAAGCCCGGATCGGCGCAGGACCAGGCGGCGTAGGCGATCTGCTCCCAAAGCTCGGTGGCGCGGACCGTCTTTTGACATTTCCCGTCCGTCCGCCGCATGAGATGCCATTCGCCGTCGGCCAGCACTTGTTCCATGAAGGCGTTCGTGAGGCGGACGGAATTGTTCGAGTTCTGTCCCGACACGGTCGTATAGGCGTCGGACTGCCAGTCCGTGTCGTAGGTTTCGAACCGGATTTCCGTGTAGCCCTGTTTCGCGAAATGGATGACACGCTGGATATAGTTGTGCGGGATCAACGCCTTGCGCGCCTTCCGGATCGCCTCGCGCAGGCGTCGGTTGGCCTTCGGGTCGAAGCGGGCATCGCCAGCTTCCGAGTCCATGGCGCAGGCGCGGATAATCGCGTTCAGATGGCGGTTGCAAAGCTTCGAGCCTGCGACGAGGGCGGCGACCTTCTGCTCTTCCTTCGTCTTCCAGTTGATGTAGGCCTCGATGTCCGGATGGTCGATGTCGACCGTCACCATCTTGGCGGCGCGCCGGGTCGTGCCGCCGGACTTGATGGCACCCGCCGCCCGGTCGCCGATCTTGAGGAAGCTCATCAGGCCAGACGACTTGCCGCCTCCGGACAACGCCTCGTCCTCGCCACGCAGTTTCGAGAAGTTGCTGCCGGTGCCAGAACCGTATTTGAAAAGCCGTGCCTCACGCACCCAGAGATCCATGATGCCGCCTTCGTTGACGAGGTCGTCATTGACGCTCTGAATGAAACAGGCGTGGGGCTGCGGATGCTCGTAGGCCGACGCCGATGCGGTGAGCTCACCGCTCTCGAAGTCGACGTAGTAATGGCCCTGGGCCGGGCCATCGATTCCATAGGCCCAGTGCAGACCCGTGTTGAACCATTGGGGCGAATTCGGAGCGCCCATCTGGCTGCAGAGCATGTAGCGCATCTCATCGAAATAGGCCTTCGCATCGGCTTCCGAATCGAAGTAGCCGCCTTTCCAGCCCCAATAGGCCCAGGTGCCGGCGAGCCGGTCGACGACTTGGCAGACGCTCCTTTCGCCCCTATAGCGCTGGTGTTCGGGGAGCTCGACGAGCGCCGCCTTGTCCGGCTCGTGCCGCCACAGCCATTCCGGCACGTCCTTCTCGGGCACCGGCTTTAGCCGTGCGGGAATGCCGGCCTTGCGAAAATATTTCTGGGCGATGATGTCGCAGGCAACCTGCGACCAGCTTTCCGGAACCTCGGCGCCGTCGAGTTGGAAAACGATGGAGCCATCTGGATTGCGAATCTCACTCGCCGTCTTCCGGAAGACGACGTCCGCATAAGGGGACGTGTCCTCTGTCGTGTAGCGCCGCGAAACCCGCATGACTCCCCCAACGTTCGCAAGGGGACGCTCGCATGCTATATCTTGTGTAAATTTAAGACGAGCCCCCCAAGGGTTGCCGAAAATACTATATCTTGTGGGATACGCAAGAAAAAAAGTGGCAGTAAGAAAAAACAAGGGGTTTCATGATAAGAATGCTCGCCCCCGTCCCGGGAGAGGGGCCGGGAGAGGGGCATCGGCCGTTTCGGCTGAGGGGCTGGACGACCGGGACGTCCGATGCCATATATTCTCGGCCTTCATCGCCCGATGCGTTGCCTTGAGACGGATGACCTGATCCATGACACTCGGAACTTGGCTTCTTACAGTTTTTCGCGGCCGATTCGTCGGCAAGGATGAATTCGGCAACCGCTACTACCGAATGAAGCGGCACGACAACACGCGGCGCGAACGTCGCTGGGTGGCATACAAGGGAACGGTCGAAGGATCGAAGGTGCCGCCGATGTGGCATGCCTGGCTCAGTCACACGATCGATGAGCCACCCTTCAGGAAGTCGACGACGCAGGCCGCCTGGCAGAAGGAACACGTGGCGAATCCGACCGGAACGTCCCAGGCCTATCGCCCGCCCGGCGCGCTTGAGAAGGGCGCCGGGGCACCGGAGGACTATGAGGCCTGGCGGCCCAACTGAGGCCGGGACAAGGAATAGGGAGAGCTTAAGCATGCGCAAGAACGTGGTGGAAACGGTGATGGGCGGCGTCGTGCTGATCGTGGCGGCCCTGTTTCTCGCTTTTGCCTACACCTTCACCGACGCGGCCGTCGATGCCGGCGAGCACTACGAACTCTGGGCTAGATTCGACCGGGTGGACGGGCTTAAGGTCGGCGATGACGTCACGGTTGCCGGCATCAAGGTCGGCACGGTCAGCGAGTTGGAGATCGATAAGAAAACCTTCCTCGCCCGCATTCGCTGGACCATCCGGGATGGGGTCAAGCTCGCGACGAGCAGCGAAGCGGAGATCGTTTCCGAGAGCCTGCTCGGTGGCATGTACCTGGCCATCCACCCTGGCAGCGGCGATGCCTATCTTGCCGACGGCGATCGGGTTCGGCGCACGCTCTCGGCCTTCAGCATCGAGCGGCTGATCGGCGAGGCGATCTTCAGCAAGCCAGAGATCGAGGAATAAGGCGCCTATCGGGGCCCGACGGCACACGGAAACGGGAGAGCTTAAGAGCATGCGCAAAAACGTGGTGGAAACGGTGATGGGCGGCGTCGTGCTGATCGTGGCGGCCCTGTTCGTGATTTTTGCTTACCGCTACACAGGTGCGGACATCCAAACCACCGGCTATTACGAGCTATGGGGCGCCTTCGATCGGATGGATGGTCTGCAGACGGGGGACGAGGTCACGATCAGCGGCATCAAGGTCGGCACGGTGCTCGAACGGAAACTGGATGAAGAAACCAACCAGGCGATCGTTCGCTGGAACGTGGAGGGCGGGATCAAGCTCTCTTCCGATACGATTGCCGAGGTGGTCTCCGAGAGCCTCCTTGGCGGCAAATATCTGGCCCTTCATCCGGGCGGCGACGATAGCTATCTCGAGCCCGGCGACGAGATCATCATTACCCAGATGGCCTATGGCCTTGAGCGGATCATCGGGGAGGCGATCTCCCGGATCTCCCAGCAGGGGGACTAGTAAGGCGCCGGCCGGCTTTTCGTCCTTCGCCCCCCGCAGGATGGGTTGCGGAAAGCCGCACACTTGTTTCTAGAAATCAATAGATTAGACGAGAATCCTGAGGCATGTCCTTAGCTCGATTCCACCCCATCGGCCTCGTTTGCCTAAGCCTATTGCTTGCGCCGAGCACCGCCTTCGGTGCGAACGGCGTCGTTCTTCAGGGGCTCGACAAGATCACCGCCCGCGTCTCGACGATCGAAGCCCCCATCGACAAGGCGGTGCGTTTTGGCTCCCTCGAAATCACGGCGCTTGCCTGCGACAAGAAGCCGCCGGAGGAATTACCGGAAAGTGCCGCCTATCTCGTCATTCGGGACATCCGCCCCGACGAGGGGCCGGTGAAATTGTTCCGTGGCTGGATGTTCGCATCGAGCCCGGCGCTTTCCGCCCTGGAACACCCCGTCTACGACATCTGGGTGCTCGATTGCCTGAACGGAAACTAGCCGGCCCGGACGTCTGCATCCGGATGGAAGCGGCCTGACCTTTTCAGGGCTTCCGTGAGATGGGCGTGGAACTCGGCGCGGGGGATTTCCACCGCCCCGAATTGACGCAGGTGGTCGGTGACGAACTGGACATCCAGAAGCGTAAACCCCCCCGCACGCAATCGCTCGACGAGATGGACGAGGGCGACCTTGCTCGCATCCTTTTCCCGGCTGAACATGCTTTCACCGAAGAAGACACCGCCGAGTGCAACCCCATATAGCCCGCCGGCTAGCGCTTCGTCCTGCCAGCACTCGACGCTGTGGGCGTAACCTCCCCGATGAAGGGCGCAATAGATTTCGATGATGGCGTCGTTGATCCAGGTGTCCGGCCGTTCGGCCGAGGGCTCCGCGCAGGCCCGGATCACGGCCTCGAACGTCGTATCGAAGGTGACGCGAAAGGGGTGTTTCTGCAGGGTCCGCTGAAGCCGTTTCGGCACATGGAATCCGTCCAGCGGCAAGATTCCGCGGAGTTCCGGATCCACCCAGAAAAGGCCGGCGGAATCGCGGCGTTCCGCCATCGGAAAAATTCCGGCGGCGTAAGTGCGCAGCAGCAGTTCCGGCTGAATCTCCATGCCCGGATTTTTGCACGCGAAAGGGGCGGCGTCTAATCCTTGACGCCGACGAAGCGTTCGAGCCAATGGATGTCGTAGGTGCCATTCACGAAGTCCTTGTTGGCGATCAGGCTCTGGAAGAGGGGGATCGTCGTTTCGATTCCATCGATGACGAATTCATCGAGTGCGCGGCGCAGGCGCATGAGCGATTCGTTCCGGTTGCGGCCGTGGACGATCAGCTTGGCGATCAGGCTGTCATAGTAGGGCGGGATCGCATAGCCGGCATAAAGGGCGGAATCGATCCGAACGCCCAGACCGCCGGGCGGATGGTAGTCGTTGATGCGTCCCGGTGAAGGGATAAAGGTTATCGGATTCTCGGCCGTGATCCGGCATTCCAACGCGTGCCCCTGAAGGCGGACGTCGTTCTGGCGATAGCCCAGTTGAGCGCCGGCGGCGATGCGGATTTGTTCCCGCACGAGATCGACGTTGGAGAGCATTTCCGTAACCGGGTGTTCGACCTGGAGGCGGGTGTTCATCTCAATGAAGTAGAACATGCCATCCGCATAGAGGAATTCCAGCGTGCCGACGCCACGGTAGCCGAGCGACGCCATCGCGGCCGTCACCATGGCACCGATTTCCTCACGCTGATCGGCGTTGAGCGCGGGCGAGGGGCTTTCCTCGAGCAGCTTCTGATAGCGCCGTTGGATCGAACAGTCCCGCTCACCGAAATGAACGACGTTGCCGTGCATGTCGGCGAGGATCTGAATCTCGATGTGGCGGGGGCTTGCCAGATACTTTTCGAGATAAATCGCGCCGTTCTTGAAGTGATTCTGGGCCTCCGCACGGGCCATGGCGAGGGCGGAAGCGAGCTCCTGCGGCACGGTAATGACCTGCATCCCCCGCCCGCCGCCACCGTGAGCCGCCTTCACGAGAACGGGATAGCCGATTTCCTCGGCGATCCGCATCGCTTCTTCCGTCCCCACGACGGGCTTTTCGGATCCGGGCACGACGGGAATCCCAAGATCGCGCAGGATCGCCTTCGCGGCAAGTTTATCGCCCATCATCCGGATATGCTCCGGCGTCGGCCCGATGAAGGTGAAGCCGTGTTCCTCGATAATTTCCGCGAAGTTGGGGTTTTCGGAAAGGAAGCCGTAACCCGGATGGATGGCGGACGCGTTCGTCAGCGCCGCCGCCGAAAGGATCGCCGGAACGTTCATGTAGCTTGCTCGCGGCGGCGGGGCGCCGATGCAGACGCTTTCATCGGCAAGCCGCACATGCATCGCGTCCGCATCCGCCGTCGAGTGCACCGCCACCGTCTTGATGCCCATTTCGTGACAGGCACGATGGATGCGCAGCGCGATCTCTCCGCGGTTGGCGATCAGGACTTTTTCAAACATCGGTTGAAAGCTATTCAAGCACTACCAGAACCTCGCCGTACTCGATGGGCTGGCCGTTTACGACCAGAATCTGAGCAACCTTGCCGTTCTGCGGGGCGCGAATCTGGTTGAACGTCTTCATCGCTTCGATGAGTAAAAGGGTTTCTCCCTCCTTCACCGTATCTCCCACGTTCACAAAATTTGGCGTTCCCGGTTCGGGCGAGAGAAAAGCGGTCCCGACAAGCGGAGACGTCACGGCGCCGGGCTGGGCGGCAAGGGCGCTCGTGCCGGATAGCTCGCTCGCCCCCTGGACTTCCACCTGCACGGCCTTTCCAGCGCCTCCCCGTGCGACCCGGACATGCCACTCGCCGGTCCCGTACTCGAGTTCCGTAAGCCCATGCTCGTCCAAGAGGCCGACGAGTTCACGGATGATTTCGGGATTGATCCCGTGTCTATTTTTTCGACTTCGCATCCCGGTCCAAGATTCCTGCCATTGCCTGCAATGCAAGCACATAACCGTGTCCGCCAAAACCACAAATCAAACCTTGCGCCGCCGGGGCGACGTAGGAGTGGTGGCGAAACGGTTCGCGGCGGAAGATGTTCGACAAATGCACCTCGATCACGGGTTGATCGCATAAGAGCAGCGCATCATAAATAGCGACCGAAGTATGGGTAAAGGCGCCTGCATTGAGAATGATGCCGGTATATTTTCCGCGCGCCTCCTGAATCCAGGTGACGAGTTCGGCCTCCGCATTCGTTTGCCGAAACTCAACGTTAAAATCCAGCTCGCCGGCGGCCGCTTTGGCAGCGGCCTCGATGTCGGCCAGGGTCTCCGTTCCATAGATTTCCGGCTCCCGTTCCCCCAACAAATTGAGATTCGGACCGTTGAGGATCAGGATGGGGGAGGGCATCGCAACGCCTTCCACGTTTCTATTCTCGTGCTGAGGGGGTTATAGCACGCGGGCCGAAAGGCGCAATGCCTTCTGCTGGCTACCGAATATGGCTTTCAGGGCTTGTTTGTTGAAGCGGGCCGAAAGGCGCGCCATATTCGGTTTGGAGGCGGACAAGGATCGAGACGGATGGATGCAAGCTCCCCACTCAAGGTTACGGTGAATGGCGAAGCGCATCGCTTTGATGCGCCGTTAAGCGTGGCCGGTCTTCTCGAGCGGCTTGCGATCGATCTTCGCAAGGTGGCGGTCGAACATAACCTGGCGGTCGTGCCCCGTTCGGCCTATGGGGAAACGATGGTTGCCGACGGCGACCAGTTCGAGATCGTTCACTTTATCGGCGGCGGGGTGGACGAAGCGAAAATCCGCGCCGTTGCCGTCGAGGATGACGACCGTTTCGAATTGGCGAGCCGCCAATTCACGTCACGGCTTCTTGTCGGAACCGGCAAATATCGGGATTTTGAAGAAACGGCGGCGGCAATCGAGGCTTCGGGTGCGGAAATCGTCACGGTTGCCGTTCGGCGCGTCAATCTTTCCGATGCATCCTCGCCGCGACTCGTCGATTACGTCGATCCGAAGAAATACACCTACCTTCCGAATACGGCTGGTTGTTACACGGCGGAAGAAGCCGTTCGTACCCTTTGCCTCGCGCGCGAAGCGGGCGGTTGGGAGATGGTGAAGCTGGAGGTGCTTGGCGACAAGAAGACCCTTTATCCGGACATGGTGGAAACGCTTGAGGCAGCGGAGACCCTGGTGAAAGAGAATTTTTGGGTGCTTGCCTATTGCAGCGACGACCCGATCATGGCGAAACGCCTCGAAGAGATCGGATGCGCCGCCATCATGCCGTTGGCCGCCCCCATCGGTTCCGGGCTTGGCATCCAGAACCGGGTGAACATTTGTCTGATCAATGAGCAATCCCAAGTTCCCGTCCTGGTCGATGCCGGCGTCGGTACGGCATCCGACGCGACGATTGCCATGGAGCTTGGTTGCGACGGGGTCCTCATGAATACGGCGATCGCCGAGGCAGGGGACCCCATTCGGATGGCTTACGCCATGCGCCTGGCTGTGGAATCCGGGCGCTTGGCCTACCTTGCCGGGCGCATGGCAAAAAAGAGCTACGCGGACCCTTCCTCGCCGCTGGCCGGCCTGATTTAACCTTTATTCCTAGCATTTCCGGCCTTTTTAGCCCGGCCGGGCCGGCCGGTTTTACGGATTCTTAATCATGGAAGTCCCATAAATACGCAAGGTTACGACCCTTGGGCGCCTCTTTAGATCCGCATGCAGTCCGAGACTGGCGCGCAGGCAGGATGGTTAAGCAGGCAGGAGAGGAGAAGTAGGTGGCGGAAGTAATGAAAATTCCGGAGGAAGCGCAGGACCAGGTGGTGCCGGAGCGTCGTCCTGGAAAGGAGCGCCGGCTCGTCCTTCGCCTGCTCGATTACTGGCGGGGGATTACGGACGATCGGAATTATCCCTCGTTGAACGACGTGCGGTCGGACGATATCGCCGACATGTGGCCCTTCTGCTTCGTGCTCGACGTAAGCGAGAATGCAAAAGATCCGCTTCTGCGCTACGTGGGCGAGGAAATTATCGAATGCTATGGCGAGCCTTGCGTGAACCTTCGCATCTCCGAGATTCGCAAGGACAGCCTGCTTGACGTTGCGACTTCTTATAGAGACGAAATCCTACGCAAGGGCGTGCCCATTTCCTATGGAAACAGCTTCAAAGACACCAACGGCGAGGGCGTGCTGTGCCGAAGCATTCTGCTGCCGTTAAGCGACGACAATGAGACGATTTCGCTGATTCTTGGCGGAGCAAACTATCTGAAACATCCAAAATCGAAATGAAAATAGCTAGTTGGGTCATGCTGCATGATTGTTAGTTATGAGATTCATACCTTTGTAAGCGGTGAGTGGAAGATCGATTCGATTTTCGACAGCCGCGACCTCGCGTTGTCGGAAGCCAGGCGGATCGACGAAGGTACGCGCTATAGTGCCGTTCGGGTCATCGAAGAAAGTTTCGATGAAGCGACGCAACGTGTGAATTCATGGACCATCTTCCGCGGCACGAAAGTCGACAAAGGGAACGCGAATGCGCTTGAGCGCAAGAAACAGATACGCACGGAAGTGCAGGCCAAGGACGCCAAGAAAAAGACCCAGAAGAAACAAGTAGCCCGGGTTGAGGCTGAGAAGAAGCAGAAGAAAAGCCTCCAGGGCGCCTATCTCATGGTCTTTCTTAAGGCCACCGGTATCGTCGTTTTTGGCACGGGCGTCATCATCGGCATCCGTTATCTGGCCGTGCACTTCTAGCCCAACTCGCGGCCAGAATTCCTGCTTGGCATCACGACACAATTTCATTAAAAGCCGTTCGCTGCTGCTTCTTAAGCTGCGAGACGGTGCATGTCGGAGAAAATCTTCCGGTTCCTTGCGGAACAACGGCCGGATTTACCCTGCCTCGTGGTAGACCTCGACGTCGTCGCCGAGAAATACCGCTCGCTTGCGACGCTGTTGCCAAAGGTGGGCATTTACTACGCGGTGAAGGCGAATCCGGCGCCGGAGATCCTGTCGGTCCTGGCCGGCCTGGGCGCCGGCTTCGACGCGGCGAGCGTCCTGGAAATCAGGGCCACCCTCGATGCCGGTGGTGCACCTGAGCGGATTTCTTACGGCAGCACGATCAAGAAGCGACCGGAGATCGCCGCCGCCTTCGATCTCGGCGTTCGGCTTTTTGCCTTCGACAGCCAAGCGGAGCTTGAGAAGATCGCCGAGGCAGCCCCGGGATCGCGAGTCTGTTGCCGGATATGGGTTTCCGAAAGCGGCGCCGATTGGCCGCTTACACGTAAATTCGGCTGTGATTTCGATATGGCCTGCGATTTGATGCGCAAGGCTAAGGCGCTTGGCCTTGATCCCTATGGCGTGATGTTCCATGTGGGGTCGCAACAGACGAAGCCCGAGCAGTGGGACGCGGCGATCGCGACGTCAAAGCAGTTCTTCGAACGGCTTCGCTCGGATGGGGTTTCGCTCAAAATGCTCAATCTGGGCGGGGGCTTTCCGGCTCACTACCGAAAGGAGGTACCGCCGATCGAACGTTACACGCAAGGGATCGAGGAGTCCCTGGCGCGACACTTCCCGGAAGGCCTTCCGGAACTTCTGGTTGAACCCGGCCGCTACATCGTGGCGGCGGCCGGAATCATCCAAAGCGAGATCGTGTTGATCGCGAAGAAGTCCGAACGGGATGACGTGCGGTGGGTCTATCTCGACGTCGGAAAGTTTGGTGGGCTGGCCGAGACGATGGAAGAGGCGATCGAATATGCCATCCGCACGCCCCACGACGGGGGGCCGGTCGGCCCGGTCATCCTGGCGGGGCCTACCTGCGATGGCGTCGATATCCTTTACGAGAAGGCCGGCTACGAATTGCCCCTCGATCTTGCGATCGGCGATCGCGTCGAGATCTTCGCGACCGGCGCCTACACGACGACCTATTCGACGGTCGGATTCAATGGCCTTCCGCCATTGAAGGACTATTACATCTGAACGGACTTAGCGGTGGAAGTCGAGATCGGCGAGGTAGCCGACCGTCGGCACCGGCGAGGGTTCCAGCACGAGCGCGACGAAGACGACATGAACTTCCCTTAGATAATCCTCTGGCCAAAAACGGCGATAGATTTTTTCGAGGTCGGCCGCTTCCAGCCACCACTGGCCGGTATCCTCCAGCCGTTTTTGAATGGGAATGCAAGGCACGGAACACCCCGGATGCGCCCCGCCGGCGATGGTTTCCGACGCCCGGTTCGCATCGCCCTCGACCGGACGCCAACCGCCGCCTTGGGTGGAGATGGCCGGTTGCCATTCCCAGACCAGGTCAAGCAACCGGTCGTGGGTGGGCACGCCGGTGGCCGTCCAGGGCGAGACGGGCGCACCTTCCTCCTCACGCGGGCCGCCACGGAAGGCGATTCGTAGGCGAAGCGGGTTTCTGGGCGGCGCCGTCGCATCGGAAAGATGGCGGCCGGACCCCACATAGGAGGCCGTCTCCAGGTACCAGGCCCAACGCAGGTACGGGCCCGCCATCAAGGACGAATCCAGCCTCCGGCCAACGAAGGCGCGTTCCCCCTTGGCCGTTAATTTCAAGGCGGCGATCCCCTCCTTGTTCGTGAAGGTGACCTCCGGTCCGCCTGCGTTCGGATCGGGAATCCAATCTCCGGAGAGGCCGGCCTTGGCAAATTCCGGTGCCGGGCTGGGCAGGTCGGGTCCTGATTCGCAGGCGCCCAGCAGAAGCGATAGGAAAAGAACCGAGCAAAATGCCCACGGTCGAAGAAGGAAGAGGGGGTAGGCGACTTGTGAGCTTTCATTCACGCCGGTTAAGCCGTTCTTTCCGCGCGTCGGGTTCATCCGCTATGGTCGGCCCTTCGTGATGATCTTGATGTCCTGGGCCCGGACCCATCCGGACGATCCTTTTGGCAAGAGTTTTTGGGCACGGTGGGCCTGCTGGATGGCCGTTTCTTTGTCGCCGATGGTTATTGCCTGCTCGGCAAGGGCCAGTGCACTCATCCCATAGGATTGCTCGCGGCCGTACCCGATGGCAAGCAAGTGCCAGACTTGCGGATTGTCCCGCTCCTGCCCAACGGCGTAAAGGAGATGTTCCATGGCCGGACGATTCTGCGCCGGGTCCACCGTTTCAAGCTGCACGCGTGCAAGCCCCACGCGCAAAAGGACGGATTTCGGCTGCAAACGAACGGATTCTTTATAGGACGGCAGCGATTCCACGATGCGCCCGCTTTCGAACAGCATCTGACCGCGTAGCTCGTGGAAGTAGGCATTGGCCGGCTCTTCCCTGATCAGGCCGTCGACAAGCGGCAACGCGCGCTCAAGATCATCCCGCCGGTAATAGGCGATGGCGTGGGCGTAGCGGGCATCCAGGCTGGTATTGCCTCTCGGGTAGAGCCTCATGACATTCCGGAAAGGTTCCATGAAGCCGACGAGCTTCGCCTGTATGCGGCGGAAATCGCGCGTGATTTCCGGCGAGAGTGGTGTCTCACTGTTTGGAGATTGCTTTACGTACTGACGGACGAATTCAACCCGATCGCGCGTCAATGGGTGGGTTCGCAAATACGCATCCTGCCGGTCCGAACGCAGGAGGTCTTGTTGCTGAAGAATTTCCAGGAATTCGAGAAACCCGCGCCCCGAGGTGTGCGTTGCGTCGAGATAGGAAAGGCCGGCCTGATCGGCGGACGCTTCCTGGCCGCGGCTGAAATGCAGAAATTGGCTTGTCGCGATCCCACCTCCGCCGGCGAGGATAGCCATCGTTGCGTCTCCGCCACCGCCTGCGACGCCGACGGCAACGCCGAGGATGGCGGCGAGGATCATCTGTGTCGAAGCGTGCTGCATCGCCTCTTGGCCGCGAGTCAGATGGCCACCCGAAATGTGGCCGGTTTCGTGAGCGATGACCCCGATCACCTGGCCGGGGTTTTCGGCCCGCGTGAGGAGTCCCGTATTGAGAAAGAGGTGTTGGCCGCCGGCGACGAATGCGTTCAGGCTTTTATCGCCGACCAGATGGATGCCGATGGCCGATGGATACAGCTCCGCCGCTTCGAATAGTGGCGTAGCCCAATTGCGGATGATAGTTTCGATTTCGGCGTCACGGATAAGGCTAATGCGCCGCTGCGCCTGGGCCTCCTGTGCCCATAGGCCGGCAACGCAAAAAATCGCGGCAATGAAGCGGATGAAACGAAAAAACAATAGGCTAACTCCAGCCCCCAATTCTCAAGGTAGGTGGGCGGATGGGCCGCGTCAATATGGCATCCTCCTTCTGATTCTGGGGCTTACGATGCTCGGTGCCTGCGAATTCGGGACCGGCCAGACGCCGGAATGGCTGGCTCAATTCGAGAAACCGAAGGAAACGTCGAGGGATGTGGCGGCGCCGCGCATCTTGGTTGGAGGCGATAACACCTTCTTCGGAGCCGTCGTCGCGGATGAGCCGCTTGCCACGCTCGCGGCAAGGAACGTGCTTGCGGGTGGTGGCACGGCCGCCGATGCCGCCGTTGCGCTCTACTTCTCGCTTGCCGTGACCTATCCGTCGGCGGCCAGTCTCGGTGGCGGTGGCGTCTGCCTTGTTCACGACTGGGAAAACCAGGAAGTCGCCGTCCTGGACTTCCTGCAACCACTTTCCAGCCTCGACGATTCCCAGGCCGGTCTGGTTCCCGGCAATGTCGGTGGGCTGGCAGCCCTTCATTTTCGGTTCAGGGGCAAGAGCTGGGCCGATCTCGTTGCGCCGGCGGAGGAATACGCAAAAAACGGGATCCGGATTTCCAAGGCGCTTGCGCAAGATCTGGAGGAGCAGAGCGGGCGTCTGCTTCTCAACATGGAGACCCGTCACCTTCTTGCGAATTACGAAGGAATGATTTTGGGCGAAGGCGATCGGCTCCATCAGTTCGAGCTTGCGAGCACGCTTAAATATATCCGCACACTCGGCCCAACCGCTTTCTATCGCGGCACGCTTGCCAGGAAACTGACGAGCGCATCCGCCGCACGGGGTGGTTTGGTCGACCATTCGCAACTTGGTGACTTTCGCGCCAAATGGCGACCGCCTCTTACTGTCGGCTACGGCGAGGAAACGCTCTATACGGCTGGAAGCACGGGCGGGCGCATCGTCGTTCGGATGTGGGAAATGCTGACGAAAGGAAATCGGTATGCGGCGGCTTCGGCGGAAGAGAAGCCGCATTTGCTTGCCGAAATCGCCATGCGGTCCTTTGCCGGCGCGAATACGAAGGGCAGCCGGGAAGGTTGGATGGACGATTTTGATCCACAAAGGCATTTGCCGGTCGAACGGCTTCCCTTTGCGCCGATTGCCTTCCCGGACAATCGGGCAACGACAAGCTATGCGATCGTCGATCGCAAGGGCCTTGCCGTCGTTTGTTCCCACACGATGAATCGTTCCTTTGGCACGGCCGCGATCGTCCCTGGCACCGGCGTCTTTTTCGCCGCGCCGACCGAAAACAGCCATGACGTTGCCCTTGCCCCGGTTTTGGTGATGCGCGACATCGGAAAAACACGCCTTCCGGAAGATGAAAGGCAAGATTGGCTATTGGAAACCCTGGGAGCGGATCCGCTGGATTACGCGGAAGGAAGCGCACCGGCCTACATTCGCACCGAACCGGTCTTTCTTGCCGCGCCTTCCGGTGGCGTCGATTCCGTTTCCGCCCTCGTCGAAGTGGCGGCCGAGGTATTGCTTGGCGGCCAACATCTCAGCGACGCCCTGGCGGCGCCGCGCGTCCATCATGGCGGCCTTCCCGACGTCGTTACCGTCGAGGAGAAGATCGGCAGCGTGCAGGTCGGTGGCCTGCTGGAGCGGGAACAGCGGGTAGTGGCAATCGAAACACTCGGTCACGTGAACGCGATTTCCTGCGCCGAGGGCGTTCGGCTGGGCCCGGAAAACTGCGAGGTCGAGAACGAACCGCGTGGCTTTGGCTTCGGTCTGCGGACCAAGGAATAAAGGTCGAAACGTGGTCTTAAAGGTCGCCAAACGGGGCGCCATTCCGCCCTTCATCGTGATGGATGTGCTGCGCGCCGCGAACGAACGGGAGGCAGCCGGCGAAGACGTCCTGCATCTGGAAGTCGGCCAACCGGATACCGGCGCGCCCACGCCGGTGATCGAGGCGGCGAAGGCGGCGTTGGTTTCCGAGCCGCTCGGCTATACCGAAGCGCTTGGACTGCCTCACCTTCGTGAGCGGATCGCGGCCTATTACGGCGTGCGCTACGGCCTCGACGTGGCACCATCGCGCATCGTCGTGACGATGGGGGCCTCCGGTGGGTTTCTGTTGGCGTTTTTGAGCGCGTTCGAGCCTGGGGATCGGGTCGGCATCATGGAGCCCAGCTATCCGGCTTATCGCAACATCCTTGTCGCGCTGGATCTCGAGCCGGTGCCGATCCGGACGTCTCTGGAAAGCCGCTTTCAGCCGACCGTCGAACTTCTTGAGCCCCATGGCGACGGCCTCGATGGGCTGATCGTCGCCAGCCCTTCGAATCCGACCGGAACGATGCTGAGAAGCGACGAACTTGAACGGCTGGCGGCCTACTGCAAGGGCAGCGGCATCCGCCTCCTGTCGGACGAGATCTATCACGGAATCAGTTACGGCGAAGCCGCCGCAACCGCCCTTGCCTTCGATCCGGAAGCGATCGTCGTGAACAGTTTTTCGAAATATTTTTCGATGACGGGATGGCGTGTCGGCTGGATGGCAGTGCCGGAATCGCTCCTGCGCTCGATCGAATGCCTGGCCCAGAACATTTTCATTTCGCCGCCGACCCTGTCACAGCATGGCGCGATTCGTGTCTTCGATTGCATGGACGAGCTGGACGCCTACGTCGCCGCCTATGCGAAGAACCGCAACCTGCTTCTGGAGGAGCTTCCGAAAGCGGGCTTCGACAAGCTGGCACCTGCGGATGGTGCGTTCTATCTTTATGCGGACGTCTCGAAATTTTCGGATGACAGCGAACGTTTCTGTCGCCGCATGCTGGAGGAGACCGGGGTTGCGGCGACGCCCGGGATCGACTTCGATCCCGTCGAGGGCAATCGGTATGTCCGCTTTTCCTTCGCCGGCTCCCACGAGACGATTGCCAAAGCCGCCCGCCGCCTGAAGGACTGGCGGCCCTGATCAGTCGTTGGCCGGGGCCTCGGCTTTGATCGGGGTTTCGTCTGCAGCCGATGCACGGGCCTGGGCGGGGGATGTCTCCACGGATTCGGAAGTGGCGGGTGTCGTTTCCACTGCCGCCTTCCTGCGGGGCGTCCGGCGACGGCGCCGGGGCTTCTTCTCCGTTGCCTTGGTTTTCTCCTCGCTGGCGACGGCACTTTCTGCGGGCGCTTCGTTTTCTTCTCTCGCCGCCTTCGTGCAGGCATGCCGGCGACCGCCCCTGCGGCCGCGGCGGCGACGCTTGCGGGGCTGCTCGTCTTCTTTTTCCGCGGTGGTTTTCACCGCTTCCGCCTGCGTCTCGGCGGTTTCTTCTTCCGCCTTTCTTTCTTCCGGCTTGCGTTCTTCTGTCTTCCGACGGCGCCGTGGCCGGCGGCCGTTCTTCTCGGTTTCCGCCGTGCCGGATGCGCTCCCTGCCTTTTCACGGGCCTGCGTTTTTTCGCGCTCCATCCGGAAGTCCGGCGGGATCAGGGCGTCGTCACGGGAGATGAGGACACGGGAGCCAAAGCGTGTCTCCAGTTCCACCAGCGTCTCGCGTTTTTGGTTCAGAAGATAAAGCGCCACCTCCGTCGGCACGACGACGTTGATCTCCGCGCTTCGTTTGCGCGCGCCTTCCTCTTCGATGGCGCGAAGGACGTGAAGGGCGGTCGATTCCGTCGAACGGACGATGCCGGTGCCGGTGCAATGGGGGCAGGATTCGGAGCTTGCCTCGATCAGGCTCGGCCGCAGCCGTTGGCGCGACATTTCCAGCAGCCCGAAGGCGCTGATCTTGCCGAGGCGAATCCGCGCGCGATCCGTCTTCATGCCCTCTTTCAGGCAGCGCTCGATCTGGCGGCGGTGTTTGCCTTCCTCCATGTCGATGAAGTCGATGACGATGAGACCGCCGAGATCCCGAAGACGCAGTTGGCGGGCGGTTTCCGCCGCCGCTTCCATATTCGTCTTCACGGCGGTTTCTTCGATGTTCCGCTCCTTTGTTGCCTTGCCGGAGTTCACATCGATGGAAACGAGCGCTTCCGTCGGATTGATGATGACGTAGCCGCCGGACTTCAGTTCGATGCGCGGGCTATGAATCTCGTCCAGTTGCGCCTCGATCTGGTAGCGCTGGAAAAGCGGAATGTTCGGATCCTTGTAGCGCTGCACATGCTTTGCATGGGAAGACGCAAGCGTGCGCATGAAGTCCTTGGCCAGCCGATACCCTTCCTCCCCATCGACGAGGATTTCCTCGATGTCCTTGCGATAGAGGTCGCGAATGGAGCGTTTGATCAGATTCGCTTCCTCATAGACGAGGGCCGGTGCCGTCGATTTCAGCGTCAATTCCCGAACCGTGTTCCAAAGACGCAGCAAATATTCGGAATCGCGCCGGATTTCCGCCTTCGTTCGCTCGATCCCCGCCGTCCGCAGGATGACGCCCATCCCGGCCGGGATGGAAAGACCCTTCAGGATGTCGCGCAGCCGCTTGCGGTCGGTCTGGCTGGTGATCTTGCGGGAGATGCCGCCGCCGCGGGCCGTGTTCGGCATCAGCACGCAGTAGCGCCCGGCAAGCGAAATATAGGTCGTCAGCGCCGCCCCCTTGTTCCCTCGCTCTTCCTTCACGACCTGAACGAGCAGGATTTGCCGCCGCTTGATCACCTCTTGAATCTTGTAGCTGCGGGCAGGGCGGCGGCGGCGCGCCGCTTCCTCAATCTCATCGCCGCCGACGGTTTCGACGTGCTCTTCCTGGTTGTCGGAAGGGGCGGCCTTATCCTTCGACTTCTTCGTTTTCTTTTCCGGCTCCGTCGCCGGTTCGCCCGGCTCGTCGGGGAGCGTCTCGGCGCTTGCCTCGGCGCCTTCCGATTCGAGAATCGCGGCCTCCTCCTTGAGGATGGCGCGGCGGTCGGCGATCGGGAGCTGGTAGTAATCCGGGTGGATTTCGCTGAAGGCCAGGAAGCCGTGTCGCCCGCTGCCGTAATCGACAAACGCCGCCTGCAGGGACGGCTCAACGCGCGTCACCTTGGCGAGGTAAATGTTTCCCTTGAGCTGTTTCTTGGTGGAGGTTTCGAAATCGAATTCTTCAATTCGATTTCCATCGAGGATGACGACGCGGGTTTCCTCCGGATGTGTCGCTCCGATCAGCATGCGTCTTGCCATTCGGCAAAAACTCCGTGCCGGCCCGGTCCTTCGTGCGATAGCGAAAGTCCGGGGCGGCAAATCTACGAAATCGGCGGCGCCTTGCGTTCTTAACCCGTCGAACACCAACCACTCGGGTCAGGACGGGGATCGCGTTCAGCGGCCAACCCATGGAGGGCTTGCCGACTTCTAGGTTCAATATTTCATCGCAAGTCCTTGACGCCGTTGACCGATTGCCAGGGGGATTGATGGAATGTTCCTGGCCGGAAATCGGGAACCGCGCCCCTGCCACGACGAATCGGGACAGACGGCTTGCGACAATCGCAATTGGCAACATACGCCGCCCGCCAGGCATTCGCCAAAGGATTTGTGTAATTTGTTGAAATATATTAGTTTTTTCAGCTTTCCTCCTTGCCGCGAGGGCGCTTTCTTCGAGGGAAATTTCGATGGCGTTTCGATATATGGTATGGAATTGCGTTCTCGAACTCTAGATATGGCGAGATTACAGATGCGACGCATCGCTTTTCTGATCTTGCTGGTCGGGTCGTGGTGGCCAGGCGCGGTGGCGGCGGAACCGAGCGTGCTGGGGGTGCGGGCCGGCGAACACCTCGCGATGACCCGCTTCGTGCTTGATTTTTCGGAACGCGTCGAATTCCAGATTTTCACGCTGGCCAACCCCTACCGGATCGTCGTCGACTTTCCGGAAGTGGCATGGCGGATTCCGCCGAATGCCCTCGAGGCAGGCAAGGGGCTGATCCAGGGGTTTCGCTACGGCTTATTTACGGCAGGCACGTCCCGCATCGTCCTTGACGCCGGTCAGCCCGTCGCCGTGAAGAAGGCCTTTTTACTCAATCCGATCGGCCAGCATCGCTATCGCTTCGTCCTCGACCTGGAGGCAGTAAGCTGGAAGGCCTTCAAGCGTTCCCGCGACAAAGCCACGCGGCCGAAGGCAGCTTTAGCCGCCTCACCGGTGCCGCCACCCGCCCCGAAAAATGGAACGAAGCCGCTCATCGTCATCGATCCCGGCCATGGCGGCGTCGATCCGGGCGCGCTCAGCCGTTCCGGCCTGCTCGAAAAACAGGTCACCCTGGATGTCGCCAGGAAACTGAAGCAAAAGCTGGAGGCGAGCGGCTACTATCGCGCCCTGCTTACCCGGAACCGGGACATCTTCATCCCATTGCGCTCGCGGGTGGCGATGGCCCGCCAGGCCGGGGCCAACCTCTTCATCTCGCTGCATGCGGATTCGCACCGCAATCGCAAGACCCGTGGGGCCTCCATCTATACGCTCTCCGAGAAGGCCTCCGATAAGGAGGCGGCGGCCCTTGCCGCCAAGGAAAACAAGGCGGATATCATCGCCGGCCTGGATTTTTCGGACGCCGACCCCGTGCTCACCAACATCCTGATCGACATCGCCCAACGCGATTCATTGAATTCGTCGCTGAATTTCGCCAATTTACTGATCAAGGAGATGGGCAAGGTCACGCGCCTGGTGCGGAATACGCGCCGATCGGCCGGGTTTGCGGTTCTGATGGCGCCGGATGTCCCCTCCATCCTGGTGGAAATGGGCTATCTTTCGAACCGTAATGAAGAAAAGCTTCTGCGGGACAAGGCCCATCGCTCCCGCTTGGCGGGGGCGATCGTGAAGGCGACGGATCAGTACTTCGACGGCCGGGATCTTTAGAGGCGGGGTCCTTGATCCCAATCTCCACTGCATGACTTTGCAATCGGTGTGTGATGCTGCGTACGGTCTTTAACCTGCTTGTTATCGTCGCGTTTGTCGCCTTTCTGGGCTTCGCCGCGGCGCTTGGAGTCTTCTTCTATTTCGGAAGGGGACTTCCGGACTATCAGCAGCTTGCCGATTACGAGCCGCCGACCGTGACGCGGTTTTATGCAGGCGATGGGCGACTGCTTGCCGAATACGCCGTCGAAAAGCGTGTTTTCATTCCGGTCAAGGCGATCCCCAAACGCATCATCAAGGCGTTTCTTGCCGCCGAGGATAAGAATTTCTACGCCCATCCCGGCGTCGATGTCTTGAGCGTCATCCGCGCCTTCATCGACAACCTGTCCCATCTTGGTCAGAACCGCCGTCCGCAGGGCGCCTCCACGATTACCCAGCAGGTGGCGAAGAATTTCCTGCTGACGAATGAGTTGAGCCTGGATCGCAAGATCAAGGAAGCGATCCTCGCCTTTCGGATCGAACATGCCTTTTCGAAGGATCGCATCCTCGAGCTTTACCTGAACGAGATCTATCTCGGTTTCGGCTCCTACGGGGTGGCAGCGGCGGCGCTGAACTACTATGACAAATCGCTGGATGAGCTTTCGATCGAGGAAGCCGCCTACCTTGCCGCCTTGCCGAAGGCCCCGAACAACTACCACCCTGTTCACAAGTCCGAAGCGGCAAAGGCGCGGCGCAACTGGGTGATCGACCGCATGGCCTCGCAAGGCCTCATCAGTTCCTCGGCGGCAAAGTCGGCGAAGCTGGCCCCGCTCGTCGTCGCCCGCAAGCGCGGGACGGCCGATTTGGCGAAGGCCGACTTCTTCGTCGAGGAAGTGCGCCGCGAGCTTTTGAAAAGCTATGGCGAGAAAGGGCTTTATCACGGCGGGCTTTCCGTTCGCACGACGCTGGACCCGAAGCTTCAAGCAATCGCCGAAAGGACGCTTCGCGCCGGCCTCATTAATTACGACCGCCGCCACGGCTGGCGGGGGCCGATCGCGTGGATCGATCCGGGGTCGGCCTGGCCGCAGTTGCTGGCCGCCGTGCGTGAGCCCGACGGGCTTGGCGATTGGCGGCTTGCCATGGTTCTGAATTTGGAGGCGGACGCCGCCTGGATCGGCTTTGCGGATGGTAGCCTTGGCAAGATCCCCCTTGGCAAGATGCGATGGGCGCGGCCCTGGCTGGAAGGCGAATACCTGGGCCCAAAGGTCCGGGCGCCTCGGGACGTCGTTGAAGTGGGCGACATCGTCGCGGTGGAAGCCGATCGCCGCCCGGTCGATGGCGCGACCCCGCCACCCGGCACCTATGGCCTGCGCCAGATCCCGGAAGTCGAGGGCGGGTTGGTCGCCATGGACCCCCATACGGGCCGCGTGCTTGCCATGACCGGTGGTTTCGATTTCGAAAAGTCGGAGTTCAACCGCGCGACCCAGGCCCTACGTCAGCCAGGCTCCGCCTTCAAGCCCTTCGTCTATCTGGCGGCGCTGGGTGCCGGCTTCACGCCTTCGAGCTTGGTCCTCGACGCGCCCTTCGTGATCGATCAGGGACCCGGCCTCGGCAAATGGAAGCCGATGAACTACGGCGAGAAATTCTATGGTCCCAGCACGATGCGGCTCGGCATCGAGAAATCCCGCAATCTGATGACGGTGCGGCTTGCCCAGACGATCGGCATGGATGCCGTCGTCGAGGTTGCAAAGCGGTTCGATATTGTCGATGACATGCCCCCCATCCTTTCGATGGCGCTGGGCGCGGGCGAAACGACGCTGCTCCGGCTTACGAACGGATACGCGATGCTCGTGAATGGGGGGAAGCGCCTTCAGCCGGCCTTCATCGATCGGATCCAGGACCGTCATGGGCAAACCATTTTTCGGCAGGACCCTCGTAAATGTGAGGCTTGTGCGGTGACCAGCTGGCTGGATGCGGCGGACACGCTGGAGGCGGAAGCGAACGGCGCGCCCTCCCTTACGGAGGTGCCGGAGCTACCGGAGTTGAGCGAACGGTTGGCGGACGCAGGCTCGGCCTATCAAATCGTCTCCATGCTGGAGGGCGTCATCCAGCGCGGCACCGGTCGGATCGCGCGCCCCATCCGCAAGCCCCTTGGCGGCAAGACCGGCACGACGAATGAGCACATAGACACCTGGTTCGTCGGATTCTCGCCGGACCTCGTCGTCGGTGTTTTCGTGGGCTTCGACGTGCCACGGTCCTTGGGCCCCAAGGAAGCCGGCTCCAGGGTCGCCGCTCCCATCTTCCGGGATTTCATGACGGAAACCTTGCGCGGCAAGCCGGCCGTGCCGTTCCGAATCCCGCCCGGCATTCAACTCGTTCGGGTGAACGCCCAGACCGGTCTGCCGGCGCGCCCCGGCGACCGCAAGGTGATCCTGGAAGCCTTCAAGCCCGGCACGGAGCCGAAGGGACGCGGGCCCGTTCTCGATGGCAGCACCGGCGTTACCGCACCGACCGTTCCCACGGACGGCACCGGCGGCCTATATTAATTCTTCAAGAAACCAACGAGGGGCCCTTACGACCATGCGCGCCGAGATAGAAACCGTGGCGGAAACGATCCGGCAGTCGCTCGAGCTGCTGAGGAGGCATCTTTGACTGGGAAAACGCCCTCAAACGCTTGGAGACGCTGACCCGGGAAGCCGAAAACCCGGCGCTTTGGGACAAGCCGGAGGAAGCCCAACGAATTCTAAAAGAGCGCACGCAGCTCGAGGCCGCGATCAATGCCTGCCGCGAAATCGAAGGCGAGCTTTCCGATCACCTCGAGCTGATTGCGCTCGGCGAGGCGGAGGGCGACCAGGAAGTCGTCGCGGAAGCCGAGGCGGCCCTTGGCGCGCTTCGCTCTCGCGCCGCCAAACTCGAGCTCGAGAGCCTGCTCTCGGGCGAGGCGGACGGCAACGATTGCTTCCTCGAGGTGCACGCCGGCGCCGGTGGCACCGAATCCCAGGATTGGGCGGAGATGCTGCTTCGTATGTATATGCGGTGGGCCGAGCAGCACGATTTCAAGACCGAATGGCTGGAAGAAAGCCCGGGCGAGGAGGCGGGGATCAAATCCGCAACCGTCCGCATCATGGGGCCGAACGCGTTTGGCTGGCTGAAGACGGAAAGCGGCGTGCACCGGCTGGTGCGCATCTCGCCTTTCGATGCAAGTGCGCGGCGTCATACGAGCTTCGCGTCCGTCTGGGTCTATCCGGTGATCGACGAATCGATCGAAGTGGAGGTCCCGGACAAGGACCTTCGCGTCGACACCTACCGCGCCTCCGGCGCCGGCGGCCAACACGTCAACAAGACGGACAGCGCCGTGCGCATCACCCACCTGCCGAGCGGCATCGCCGTCCAGTGCCAGTCGAACCGTTCCCAGCACCGCAACCGTTCGGAGGCGATGAACATGCTGCGCGCGCGGCTTTATGAACTGGAACTCAAGAAACGCGAGGAACAGGCGAAAGCGAAGGAAGCGGAGAAGACGGAGATCGGATGGGGGCATCAGATCCGGTCCTACGTGCTGCACCCCTATCAGATGGTGAAGGACCTGCGCACCGGGGTCGAAACCGGGAACGCGCCGGGCGTGCTTGACGGCGCTCTTGATCCGTTCCTGACCGCCTCATTGGCCCAGCGCGTCGGCGGCGAGGGGGGCTAAAGCGCGTTGAGGGCTGCTTCCACCTCTTCGATGTGGCCGCCCACCTTCACCTTTCGCCAAAGCTTGCGCAGGATGCCCTTTTCGTCGATGAGGAAGGTCGCGCGCTCGATGCCTAAGAAGCTTCGCCCATAGAGACTTTTCTTCTTCCACACGCCGTAGGCCTCGATGACCTCGCCCTTCTCGTCCGAGACGAGCGGGAAGGGAAGGTCATATTTCTCCTTGAACTTGGCGTGGTGTTCGACGCTGTCCTTCGAAACCCCGATGACCTCGACATTCTTTCGCTTCAACGCGGCATAAGAATCGCGAAACCCACACGCCTCCTTCGTGCAGCCCGGCGTCAAATCCTTTGGATAGAAATAAAGAACGACCTTCTTGCCGCGGAGTTTTTTGAGCGAGAGCTTGCCGCCGTCATCGGTGGACAGCGTGAAATCGGGGGCCTTGTCGCCTTGTTTAAGTGCCATCGGACGTTTCCTCCGCCGGGTTCGTTATCCGGTTTTTGAAGATGCGCGCAACGCTTTTCGCCGTGTTCGCGATGCGGACCTTCAGATCCTCGAAATCCTCGCATTCCGTCGCACGGACCAGCGCCTGCCTCAAGCCTTCCGGGATGTCGGCCTCCTCGAACGGACCTTCGAAGGAAAGACGCAACAGCCCAAGCACGCGATGCCAGAACATCGAGGCGGCAATCAGCGTGTCGATCTCTTCCGCTGCCAGCAATCCACTCTCGCCCATGCGTTCGAGCGTCGCATGGGTGTTCGTGTCACGAATCTCCGGATGATCGGCCAGATTTGCCAGCACCAGGTACTGACAAAAGAACTCGACGTCGATCAGCCCACCCGGGCGGTTCTTGATGTCCCAGCAGTTCTTTCCCGGCCGCTTTGAAGCGATGCGCGCGCGCATCTGGGCCACGTCACGGACCAGGGTGGCGGGCGCGATCGGCCGGTCGAGCGCTTGCGCGATGGCCGCTTCCGTTGCCTCGCGTAAAGCGAGCGGGCCGGCGAGCGTTCGCGCCCGGATCAGGGCTTGACGTTCCCAGGTCCAGGCGGCGTCGCGAAAATATTCCCGATAGGCGGCAAGCGAGGTTGCGATCGGCCCGGCGTCGCCGGAAGGCCGAAGGCGGGTGTCGACGTCATAGAGTTTTCCCTCTGCCGTGAGCGAGGTAAGCGCGCTGTTCAACGCTTGGCCCAACCGCGCGAAGTAGTGACTTGGCGAAAGCGGCCGCTCACCATCCGACGTCTCAACGCCTTCCGGCACGTCGTAGACGAAGATGAGGTCAAGATCGGACTGGAAGGTAAGCTCGCGCCCGCCGAGTTTCCCCATCGCGACGATGACCAGGCCGCCTTGCGCAAACCCGCCATGCCGTACGCGGAAGTCCTTCTCGACATGGGCGAGCAAGGTGGTGACGAGGGTCTCCGCAATATCCGAAAGCGGCTTTCCCGCATCGTCCGAGGGCAGGCGATTGCGCAGCACCTGAACGCCGATCCGGAATTTCCAATCGTTCGCCCACCGCCGCGAGATGTCCAGCACGTCCTGGAAGTCCCGGGCCTCACTGAGGGCATGGGCAAGTTCCTTCGCCATCGCTTGCCTGGGCGGTGGGGGGGCGAAGAAATCCGCCGTCAGAACGGCGTCCAGAATGATCGGGTTGCGGCTCAAGCTATCGGCGAGACTCGGCGTACTGCCCATGATTTCGGCGACGAGATCAAGCAGCGGCGGGTTTGCCTGGAAAAGTGAGAAGAGCTGGACGCCTGTCGGCAGTTTCGAAAGGAACTCATCGAACTTCATGAAGGCGGCGTTCGGGTTGACCGTCTTGGTGAAGGCTCGGAGCAGGGTCGGCATCAATTCGGTGAGGATTTGGCGCGTCCGCTCGGCACGGGTCGCGCGGGTGCGGCCATGGTGCCACCCGCGGATCACGGAGGCGACGTTGGAAGTGTCTCGAAAACCCATTTTTTCCAAGGTCTTCAAGGTTTCCGGATCGTCTTCGCCGCCGGTGAAGACGAGCTTGCCCTCTGCCGCGCCAAGGGCCGGCGCTTCTTCGAAAAGTTCGCTGGAATGGCGGACGACCCGGCCGAGATGTTCGCGAATTTCGGCTTCGAACGCGGCCTTGTTCGCGTATCCGAGAAAGGTGGCAAACGCCTCGAGCTCGCCGGCTTCGTCTGGAAGAGTGTGGGTCTGCTTGTCCTCGATCATCTGCAGGCGGTGCTCGACGCGCCTTAAGTAACGATAGCTTTTGATCAGTTCGTCGGCGACTGCTTCACGGATACGCCCGGCCTTGACCAGTGCGCGAAGGGCATCGCAAGTCTTGCGCAGGCGCAGTTCCGGTATGCGGCCACCCCAGATCAACTGCTGGGTTTGGGTGAAGAGTTCGATTTCGCGGATGCCCCCGCGGCCAAGTTTCACGTTGTGGCCTGCGACGGCAATCCTATGACCGCCGCGGTGGGATTCGATTTGCCGTTTGATGGAATGGATGTCCTGAATGGAAGCAAAATCGAGAGACTTTCGCCACAGGAAGGGGCGTAAGGCGCCGAGGAAGGCGTCACCCGCCTTGAGATCGCCGGCCACCGGCCGGGCCTTGATGAAGGCTGCGCGTTCCCAGTTCTGACCGGTGCTTTCATAGTAGGTTTCGGCGGCCACGACGGAAAGCGCCACCGGTGTTGCGCCCGGATCCGGACGAAGGCGCAAGTCCGTCCGAAACGCATAGCCGTCCGGGGTTCGATCCTCGAGAATTGCGATGAGCGCGCGCGTTAAGCGTTCAAAGAAGCGTTGGGCGTCCTGATCGCCACAGTAGTGCATGCGGTCTGTGTCATAGAGAACGATCAGATCCACGTCGCTCGAGTAGTTCAATTCGTGCGCACCCAATTTCCCCATGGCAAGCACGATGAAACCGGAATCGAGGGAAGGCCTCATGGGATCGGGTGGTGCGAGGGCGCCATCTTCCGCCGCGCGGTAGAGAAGGTGGTCGACCGTCACGGCGAGGGACGCGTCGGCGAAGTCGCTTAAGGCGTCCATGACTTCTTCAACCGTCCACAGCCCGACGATGTCGGCAAGGGCGATCAGCAATGCCGATTGGCGCTTCGTTTCGCGGAGCAGGCGTTTCAGGGCCACGCCGTCGAGGGCGGCGGCCGCCTTCTCAAACAAACGGTCCCGCAAGGTGCCCGCCATCGCTTCCGGGCCCGCCATGAGGAGGTCGCGGAAGAAGGTCATTTCCTTCAAGAGGCAGTCCCCGAGATAGGGGCTGTTTCCGAAGACGGCATCGAGAACCGTCACGCCGGCCGGCGTGCCCACGAATTCCTTGGCGAAGGCCTTCAGCGTGTCGTCCGCCTCGCGCTTGCCCCGCTCGAGCCAGTGCTCGCGCCCCAGCGCCGCGCGGTCGGCATTCGCCGGGTGCGGCCAGGCATCAGGATTGGACAAGAGGGGCGGTTGCCGCATACCTTTTACCCGCTTTTTGCCTCGGAATTTCCGACATGAGATCCGCGTGATTCCCCGGACTTCGCAAATATTGTTCAAGATACTTGGCTTGGCGGCTTTCGTCTTGTTTGTCGCGGCGCTGGCCTTGAGCCTGCGCCTTTCGATCGGGCCGATCCCACTGAATTTTCTAAAAGACGATCTCGAGACCGCCTTCAGTGCGAAGGATGGTTCCTACCGGGTGCGGCTGGAAGGGGTGGTGCTGACCTGGGAAGGTGTCGTGGAAGGCCTGGGTATTGCCGTGACGCGTGTCCGGGTAACGGATGGGGAAGGGGCCGTCATCGGTGAGGTTCCGGAAATCACGATGGGGCTCAGCATTCCCGCCGCGCTCGGCGGCACGTTGGCACCGAGCGAGATCGGCGTGCACAGCCCGCGCATCCATCTGCTGCGGCACCAGGAAGGTCCGATCAAGGCGCGGATCGGCGAAGCCGAGGCCGACGGTGCGGTGCTCGGAGGATTTTTTGCCGGCCTGTTCGAGGCGCCGGATCCGAAGCATCCCCTTGGCTATGTCACGGAGATCCGGCTGGTTGGCGCGGACGTCACGATCGACGATCAGCAAATGGAAGTTTCCTGGCGGTTTCCTCGGCTGGATCTGCACCTCTTTCGGGACGACGAGGAAGTTTCCGGCGATTACGCGGTCGAGCTGGAACTCCACGAAAAGCACGCCCGCTTCACGGGCGAAATCAGCCGTCGCTACGCGGCGGAAAAAATTCGCCTCGGCGTCGATTTCCACGAGGTCGAGCCGGCTATGTTCGCCAGTGCGACCGCGCCCTTCGACCAGATCGCGGGTTTGAAGATTCCGGTAAGCGGCACGGTCGCATTGGCGCTTCTTCTGGATGGAACGTTGGAGGAGGCGAATTTCGATCTTACGAGTGGGGAAGGACAGGTGGTCATTCCGGGCGTCTACGACGAGGCCGTGGACATTACCCATGCCGCGTTGCGGGGCATGATTGGTGCCCGGCTAACGCGGTTCAGCATCGAGGAGTTTTTCGTCAACCTTGGCGGCCCCACGCTCAAGGTTGCCGTGCGCGAAGCGCGTGCCGAGGACAAGCTTCTGTTGAACGGGGACATCGAGATCCGCGACATGCCGATCGACAAGTTGCCAAAATATTGGCCGCGTGACGCTTCTGGCGACACACGGGAGTGGATGGACGAACAGCTTTCCTATGGCGGAATTTCAGAGACGAGCGCCGTTTTTTCTGCCGTGGTTGATCTTAAAAACAAGCCTTCTGTCGAAATCACGTCGATCAACGGCACGTTAAAATTCTACGACCTTGACGTTGAATACGCGGATGACTTCCCGCCCGTCACCGGTGTCGACGGCACGGCCACCTTCGATACGGGCAAGGTCGAATTCACGGTGACGGAGGGCAAGCACGAAGGGCTTACCATCGCGTCCGGCACCGTCCGTCTCCATGGCCTCGAGGGGGATAACGAGCATGCGCGGGTCGATCTCAACATCGAAGCGCCCGTCCGGCGTGCCCTTGAAATGCTCGACCATCCGAAGCTTCGCTATCTTGAGAAAATCGGTCTCTCACCGGATCGCTTCGAAGGCGAGGCGACGATCCGTCTTCTTATCGATTTTCCTTTGCTGGAAGACCTGAGTCTCGAGCACCTCGAGGTCGCAGCCGAGGCCAGCTTGCGAAAGACCTCCTTCAAGGAAGCGTTGCCCGGCGTCGATCTTGCGAAGGGGGAGCTTCGCATGAAGCTCGAGGGATTGCTTCTTTCCATGGAGGGCCCGGCCGAGATGGGCGGGCTATCGGCCGAAGTGTCATGGCAGGAGAACTTTTCCGAGAAGGCGGATTTCCAAAGCCGTTACACCCTGAAAGCCCGGATGGACGATGGGCAGCGTAAAACGTTTGGGTTCAGCGGCGAGCCCTTTCTTTCCGGGCCGACGGATGTGGACCTCGTCTATACGAGCAGGGATGGCGAAGGAACGCTGGCGATTGCTCTTGATCTTGCCGATGCCGGGATTCACATGCCCGGCTTCGAATGGTCGAAACCGGCGGGTGCCTCCGGAAAAGGAAACTTGCGCATCGACTTTGAGAAAGGAAAGATCCGGCGCATTCGAAAGCTGGAGGTCACGGCCGAGGATATGGAGGTAAAGGGGGCGGCACAATTCGCTTCGGATGGGGAAACGCTCGAATGGGTGCGCTTCGAACGCCTGAAGTTTGGTATCACCGATATCGAGGGAAAGGCGACACGCGGGCCGGACGGACGGTTTGATGTCAATCTTGTCGGCCGCGGGTTTAATGCGGAGAAGCTTTTGATCGGAGAGAAGTCAGGCGTCGAGTTGCCGCCGCTCAAGCTTGCGCTTGCCGTGGATCATGTTCGGCTTGGCTCCGAGCCTGAGGGGCGAATCGACCGGCTGGTGGGCTCCATGGAGCACGATGGAAAACGCTGGGTCTCGATTCTTCTGGATGGCGATTTCGAGAAACGCGGAACCATGAAACTGATCGTGAAGCCGGAAGGAAAGATTCGGAAACTGGTATTGACGTCGAATGCCGGCGGGGCCGTCCTGGAATCCATGGATTTGCTACGTAACCTGCATGGCGGCGAACTCGTCATTTCGGGCACCTTTCACGACGATGAGGAACCGGACATTCCCCTTCGCGGGCGGATCAAGATGAAAGACTTCCGTGCGATCGACGCGCCGGTACTTGCCAAGGTGCTTGCCGTCGCCTCGCTCACCGGCATCCTAGATCTTTTGCAAGGCAAGGGCGTCGAATTTAAGCGGTTGGATGTCCCTTTCACGATCACGGAATCCGAGATCACGATCGGGAAAGGCAGGGCCTTCGGTTCCTCTCTCGGCATCACCTTCGAAGGAAAGATCGATAACGTAAAAGAGACGGTGGACCTCCACGGCACGGTGATCCCCGCCTACACGATCAACCGCGCGCTTGGGAAGGTCCCCCTGATCGGAGAGATTCTGGTGGGCGGTGAGGGGGAGGGCGTGTTCGCCATGAGCTACAAGGCCGAGGGACCGAGGGACGACCCCGACGTTTCCGTTAATCCGCTATCGGCGTTTACCCCGGGCTTCCTCCGCAACTTCTTCGACGTGTTCGAGAAGGATACCGAAGCCAAGCCGTCGGGCGTTGAGTCGCCGAAACCTTAAGGCTTCAGCCGACCCGGATGAGTGCGTGGCGTTTCTTGCCGGCGCTTAGCTTGATGACGCCGTCCGCATCGAGATCATTCGTGCTGATCGGGGTGGTCTCTTCCGCCGGTATGGTGCCGTTTACTCGTGCGCCGCCGCCGCGGATGAGGCGGCGGGCCTCGGCGTTGCTGGTGGCGAGGCCGGCGCGGCAGAAAAGCTCGAAGGCCAGAATGCCCGCCTCGAGTTCGGCGCGCGGAAGCTGGATGGTAGGAAGCCCTTCCGCCACCACGCCTGCCTCAAAGGTTTCATGTGCCGTTTTCGCAGCCATGCCCGCCTCTTTTTCTCCATGGCAGAACGCGGTGGCCGCATCCGCGAGCACTTTCTTCGCCGCGTTCAACTCGCTTCCCTCGAGCGATTCAAGGCGCGCGATCTCTTCGATGGAAAGATCGGTAAACAGACGCAGAAACCGCCCCACATCCCCATCCTCCGTGTTTCGCCAGTACTGCCAGTAGTCATAAGGCGAGAGCTTCTTCGCATCCAGCCAGACGCTGCCCTTGACCGTCTTTCCCATCTTCGCGCCCGAGCTCGTCGTGATCAGCGGCGAGGTGAACCCGAAAAGTTCACGGCCTTCGATCCGCCGGCCCAGTTCGATCCCGTTCACGATGTTGCCCCACTGGTCCGAGCCGCCCATCTGAAGCTGGCAATCGTGACGGCGCGCCAGCTCGAGAAAGTCATAGGCCTGCAGGATCATGTAGTTGAATTCGAGAAAGCTTAAAGGATGCTCGCGTTCCAATCGGAGTTTGACCGAATCGAAACTCAGCATGCGATTGACGGAAAAATGGCTTCCATATTCCCGAAGGAAGTCGATGTAGTGAAGGCCATCGAGCCACGCGTCATTGTCGATGAAGACGGCGTCCGTCGGCCCTTTGCCGAAGGTAAGAAATTTTTCGAAGACCGTGCGGATCCCTTTCAGGTTCTTCTTGATCTCCTTCTTGCTCAATAATTGGCGGGTTTCTTCCTTGCCGGAAGGATCGCCCACCTTCGACGTGCCGCCGCCCAACAGCACGATCGGCTTGTTTCCTGTCTTTTGAAACCAGCGCAGCAGCATGATCGGCACCAGACTTCCAACGTGAAGGCTGTCGGCCGTGCAATCGAAGCCGATATAGCCCTTCACGGGTGCCTTCGTCCGAAGGATGTCGTCGAGCCCTTCCAGATCCGTGCATTGATGCATGAAGCCGCGGCTCTCGGCATTCACAAGAAAATCGGAACGGTGCTGGCTTGTCGTCATTTGCTTTTGCTTCCCCTTGACACAAGAAAGTGAGGGGGTGCTCATTGCCGGGCGTGTGGTGATTTAACACGATCATTGCTGGCCGGACAATGGAACGGCCATGATCGGTCCTCATGGAAGATTTCGAAGCCGTTTGGGCGTTGGGACTGATGAGTGGCACGTCGATGGATGGAGTCGACGCCGCCCTTGTTTGCACGGATGGGGAACGGATCGAAAAGATCGGTCCTACCGCCGCGAAGCCCTACGATCCCGCTTTTCGCGAGAAGCTCAGACGCCTGCTCGGCGGGAAGGGATGGACCCGGGGAGTTTCCCGCAAGCTAACGGAATTGCACGCAGAAGCGGTAAAGAGCCTCCTCAAGACGGCCGCCTTCGAGGCCTCCGACGTCGCCGTCATCGGATTCCACGGGCATACGATCCTGCACGAATCAAAGCGGCGGCGAACCGTCCAGATCGGCGATGGCGCGTTGCTCGCGAAACGAACCGGGATCGACGTCGTCTCCGACTTCCGCTCGGCCGATGTCGCCGCCGGTGGCGAGGGCGCCCCCCTTGCACCCCTTTATCACCTGGCGCGCACGGCCGGACTCGAACGCCCGCTGGCGGTTTTGAATCTGGGTGGGGTTGCGAACGTCACCTGGATCGGGGAGGGCAGCGCCGTGATTGCCTTCGATACCGGGCCCGGCAACGCGCTGCTCGATGACTGGGTTGCTACGAGGATGGGTGCCGCTTACGACCACGGCGGCCGTCTTGCCAGGCAGGGCAAGGTCGACGAGGCGGCGCTCAATGACCTCTTGGCGGATCCCTATTTCTGGCGGTGTCCGCCGAAGTCGCTGGATCGGAACGCCTTTGCGACCGAACGGATCGAGGGGCTTTCGCCGGAGGACGGGGCGGCAACGCTCACCGCCTTCACGGCGGCCGCCGTCGCGCTCGCCGCCGAGCGGCACTTCCCTTCGCCGGTTGAGCGCTGGCTGGTGACCGGCGGTGGCCGGCGAAATCCGGTCCTGATGGCGGATCTCCGCCACGAACTCGATGCCGAGGTCGTGCCGGTCGAATTCGTGGGATGGGATGGGGATTCGCTGGAGGCGGAGGCCTTCGCCTTCCTCGCGGTCCGTTCCTTGCGGGGGCTGCCCTTGAGCTTGCCGACGACGACGGGGGTCCGGGCCCCGATGCCGGGCGGCGTCCTTCACTGTGCGCCTAGGTCCTGATCCTTGAGGGCGGTGCCGAGGTAGCTTTCGACGTTTTTCAGGAGTTGATCCAGCTTGTTGCTGAACAGATGATCGGCCGCCGGGATGACCCGGTAGTCGATCTCGATCCCCCTTTGGTTCGACAGCTTGGTGGCGAGCTTGGCGACGGCCTCCTCCGGGACGACCTCGTCCTGCCGGCCCTGGACGATCAGGCCGGACTTCGGGCAGGGGGCCAGGAAGTTGAAATCGAAGAGGTTGACCGGCGGTGCGATGGAAATGAATCCGGAAATCTCGGGCCGGCGCATCAGAAGCTGCATGCCGATCCAGGCGCCGAAGGAAAAGCCTGCGACCCAGCACTGGGCGGCGCTCGGGTTTTGACTTTGCACCCAGTCGAGGGCAGACGCCGCGTCGCTTAGTTCGCCGGCGCCGTTGTCGAAGGAGCCCTGGGAGCGGCCGACGCCGCGAAAGTTGAACCGGAGCGTCGAAAACCCCCGTTGGGTGAAGGTCTCATAGATCCGGTAGATGACGCGGTTGTTCATCGTGCCCCCTTCCCGGGGGTAGGGATGCAGCAGCAGCGCGATCGGGGCGCCCGCCGTTTCCTTGTTGTGATGATAAAGCCCTTCAAGCCGGCCCTCGGGGCCGTTGAATATGACTTCCGGCATGTTTCTCTCCCGTATCCCGTTGGCCGTTGGGCACCCAGAAACCCGACCTAATTTCTAAGCAATTTTTGCCAAAATCCTGTTTTTCCTCGATGATCATCGAGGAAATAATTGATTAAATTACTCGGGAAAACTATATTTCGAGTAACCGGCAAGCATTTGGAAATCCATCAATCTGGCTGGCAAAGGGCTAGAATTTATGATGGATAACAACACACTATATCATAGTGAGCCGAACAATGTTCAAGAGTTTGATTGATGAAATCGACTCGATGATCGCCCGCGATCCCGCGGCCAGGTCGCGGCTCGAGGTCGTTTTCGCCTATCCGGGCTTTCATGCGGTCCGGATTCACCGCCTTTCCCACTGGTTGTGGAACCATGGGTTTCGCTTCGTGAGCCGGCTTTCTTCCCATATCGGCCGCTGGCTGACGGGGGTCGAGATCCACCCGGCCGCGCGAATCGGCAAGCGCCTCTTCATCGACCATGGGATGTCGGTGGTGATCGGCGAAACCTCGGAAATCGGGGACGACGTCACCCTCTATCACAGCGTGACGCTCGGCGGCACGTCGAACGGGGGCGGCAAGCGCCATCCGACCCTCGAAGACGGCGTCATCGTCGGATCGGGAGCCCAGATCCTGGGGCCGGTCATGGTTGGCAGGGGGGCCCGCATCGGGTCGAACGCCGTCGTGCTGAAGGACGTGCCAAGCGGCGTCACGATGGTGGGCGTACCGGCACGGATCGTTGCGGCCCGTGAAGAAAGCAAGGCGGACACCTTCTGCGCCTATGGAACCCCGTCCGCCAATCTGCCGGATCCGGCGATCGGCGCCATCGACAGCCTGCACGGCCAACTGAACGCCCTTGCCGATCGCGTAGCCAAGCTGGAGGCCCAGCTCGATGCGACGGTTAAGGCGGAGGAAACGACGGCCGTGAAGCGCAAGATGGCGGGAGAACAGTCATGAAGCTAAGCACGAAGGGCCGCTATGCCGTGACCGCGATGGTCGACCTTGCCCGCTACAACGCAGGTTCTCCGATCGCGCTGGCCGAGATTGCGGCCCGTCAGGAAATTTCCCTCTCCTATCTTGAACAGCTTTTCGGCAAGCTGCGCCGCGCCGGCCTCGTGCGCAGCGTGCGTGGTCCGGGTGGCGGCTATCTGCTGGCGCATCCGAGAGAGCAGACCCGAATCTCGGACATCATCCTTGCGGTCGATGAGCCGATCCGCGCCACACGTTGCAAGCTTGGCTCGCCGTCGGGCTGCCGGACGGACCTGGGCCGTTGCATCACCCACGACCTGTGGGATGAGCTTGGCAACCATATCCATCTTTTCCTGAGTTCGGTTTCGTTGGCCGATGTGTGCGAGGAACGCGTGCTTGGCATGAGTGGCAAGATTCATCGGGAAGCCGCCGCCGAGGATAAAAAGCAGCCCATTGCCGCCGTCGTCAAGCTGAAGCAGGCGGTGGAATAAACTTAAGCATACCTTTTCGGAACCCCAGCAATCGGATGGCGGAAATCGCCACATATCTCGACTACAACGCGACGGCGCCGATCAAACCGGCCGTACGGGAAGCCGTCGGGCGAGCGCTCGAAGGGGTCGGCAACCCTTCCTCGATCCACCGTTTCGGCCGGGCCATTCGTGACGAAGTGGAGGCCGCCCGTGAGAAGGTCGCAAGGCTTGTCCATGCGAGCCCGGAACAGGTCGTCTTCACGAGCGGCGGCACGGAGGCCAATCATCTGGCGCTTCGGGGTGCAGGTGTTCAGCGCCATCTGATCTCGGCCGTCGAGCACGATTCGATTCGAAACGCAGCGATCGACGCAGAAATCGTGCCGGTGGATGGGAACGGCATCGCAGACCTGAAAGCCTTGGCAGCGATACTGAGTGCGGATTCAACGCCTGCGCTGGTCTCCATCATGGCGGTGAACAACGAAACCGGCGTGATTGCGCCCGTCGCGAATGCAGCAAAGATCGTTCACGCCCATGGCTCGCGCCTTCTTTCGGATGCCGTTCAGGCGGCCGGCAAGGCGGCGATCGACGTAGGTGCGTTGGGTGCCGATTACCTGACGCTTTCCGCCCACAAGCTCGGCGGGCCGATGGGGGTGGGCGCGCTCATCCTTGGGCCCGATGCGCCTTACGCGGTGCCGACCGCCGGCGCCGGGCAGGAACGGGGCCGTCGGCCGGGAACGGAGAACGTGCCGGGGATCATCGGCTTTGGCGCGGCGGCCGAGATTGCCGCCGAAGGGCTTGAAGATTTCCGGAGGCTCGAGGTCTTGCGCGACCGGCTGGAAGCCGGGATCCGCCGCATTGCGGAGGAGGCGACCATTTTCGCAAACGCCGCGCCGCGCGTTTCAAACACGAGCCTGGTTTCGATGCCGGGGGTTTCGTCGGAAACCCAGCTCGTGGCGTTCGATCTTGCCGGTTTTGCGGTGAGCGCCGGCTCGGCGTGCTCGTCGGGCAAGGTGGACCCGTCCCATGTGCTGCTGGCGATGGGGGTGGAAAAGGCGGCAGCCGACACGGCGATCCGTATCAGTCTCGGCTGGGACAGCCGGGCCGACGACATCGCAGGCTTCCTGAAGGTGTGGGAATCCCTTTATACGCGGACCCGCGATCGCAAGGTATCGGCCGCTTAAAGAGTGACAGGCGCGAAACGTAAGATGACCAAGCTCAAGCTTCCCATCTATCTCGACAACCAATCGACGACGCCGGTCGATCCACGAGTCGTTGAGGCGATGCTGCTCTTCTTCACCGATAAATTCGGAAACGCGCACTCGCGCACCCATGCCTTCGGCTGGGAATCGGAAGCCGCGGTGGAAAAGGCCCGTGAACAGGTAGCAGATGCGATCGGCGCGGATGCAAAGGAGATCGTGTTTACCTCAGGCGCCACCGAATCGAACAATTTGGCGATCAAGGGCGTGCTTCGCTTCTATAAAAAGAAAAAGAATCATCTGATCACCTGTCTGACGGAACACACATGCGTCATCGAAAGTGCGCGCGATTTGATGCGCGAAGGCATCGACGTTACTTTCCTCGGCGTGAACCGGGAAGGGTTGATCGATCTCGAAGCACTCAGCGAAGCGATCACGGAAAGAACGGCGCTTGTCTCCATCATGGCCGTGAACAACGAGATCGGCGTCATCCAGCCGGTGAACGAAATCGGCACCATCTGCCGGGAGCGGGGCTGCTTCTTCCACACGGACGCAGCCCAGGCCATCGGCAAGATGGATTTCGACGTCGCGGCGGCGAAGGCCGATCTGGTGAGCATTTCCGCTCACAAACTCTATGGGCCGAAGGGGATCGGCGCCCTTTACGTACGAGCCAAACCGCGCGTCCGCCTCGAGCCGCTTTTCAGCGGCGGCGGCCAGGAGCAGGGCTTGCGCGCCGGCACCTTGCCGACGGCCCTTTGCGTCGGTCTAGGCCAAGCGGCGGCGATCGCCATGGCGGAAAGAGAGGAAGAGACGAAACGGCTGCTCGGGCTTCGCGCCCGGCTGCTCGATGGAATCCGCGCGCGCACCGAAGGGGTCACCGTGAACGGATCGCTGGATGCGCGCGCGCCCGGCAATTTGAATTTGAGCTTCGCCGGTGTCAACAGCGAGACGCTGATGATGGAGCTGCGCGACCTTGCCCTTTCGACAGGGGCTGCCTGCAGTTCGGCCTCCCTTGAATCTTCCTATGTGCTGGAGGCCTTAGGCGTCGAGGATGCGTTGGCGCGCGCCTCCATCCGTATTGGGCTTGGCCGTTTCACGACTGGGGCCGAAATCGACTACGCGATCGAGGCCTTCGCCGAGAAGGTCGAGAAACTACGCAGCCCCGGCCTCGCGCAAAGCCTTGAACCGGCGGCAGCAAACTGAGCCAAGGCCCCTCGACATTTCCTTCCGTTCTTTCTATCTAAGGGGCCCAATGGGTCAAGCGGGAGCCGCATGCGAATGCCGAAGATGACGTTCATCTACCCGGACGGGAAGCGCCAGGAAGTGGAGGTGCCACTCGGGCAGTCGATCCTCGAGATCGCGCACGCGAACGACGTGCCGATCGAAGGGACGTGCGATGGCTCGCTTTCCTGCTCGACCTGCCACGTGATCGTGGAGCGGGGCTATTACGAGCTGCTCGATGCGGCGACGGAAGACGAAGAGGACATGCTCGACCTTGCCATCGGGGTCACGAAAACCTCGCGCCTCAGCTGCCAGATCCGGATGACGAAAGGCTTGGGCGGGCTTACGATGACGCTGCCGGAGAAAACGACGGATTTTTACGATGGAGGCTAGTTCGATGACGCCGAGCGGGAAGGGTGCGGGGAAGCGGATCGTCGTCGCCATGTCGGGCGGCGTCGACAGTTCCGTCACGGCGGCGCTTCTGAAGGAGCAGGGCTTCGACGTCGTCGGGATCACGCTTCGCCTTTACGATCAGGGGAAGGCGACGCACCGCTCGAAGACCTGTTGCGCAGGGCAAGACATTTACGACGCGAAGCGCGTGGCTTCCCTGCTTGGTATTCCCCACTACGTCTTCAACTATGAAAACCGTTTCCGGGAAAACGTCGTCGAGAAGTTCGCGGCAAGCTATGCGGCAGGCGAAACGCCGATCCCTTGCGTCCTTTGCAATCAGAAGGTGAAGTTCCGCGATCTTCTGGCAACGGCAAAGGACCTGCAGGCGAGCGCCCTTGCCACCGGCCATTACGTGCGCCGCATCGAGGGAAGGGAGGGGCCTGAGCTTCACCGGGCGAAGGATCGGAATCGCGATCAAAGCTATTTTCTCTTCGCGACAACGCAAGACGAGCTCGACTATCTGCGTTTTCCCTTAGGCGACTTTGAGAAGGGGGAGACGCGGGAACTTGCGCGCCGTTTCGGCCTTAAGGTTGCGGAAAAGCCGGACAGCCAGGACATCTGCTTCGTACCCGACGGGCGCTATGGGCGGCTCGTCGAGCAATTGCGGCCCGAGGCGGCGCGGGAAGGCGATATCGTGGATCAAACGGGCCACGTACTTGGCCGCCATCGGGGGATCCTTCATTACACGGTCGGCCAGCGGCGGGGATTGGGCGTGAGCGGCCCGGAGCCCCTTTATGTAGTGAAGGTGGAGGCGGCGACAAGCCGCCTCATCGTCGGGCCTCGGTCCGCCCTGGCCGCCACGAGGATTTTTTTGCGCGACGTAAACTGGTTGGGTAGTGCGGCGCTTGGCGAAGCGGGGTGTGATTGCGAGGTCAAGATCCGCTCGACGCAAACGCCTCAGCCGGCCCGGCTTGTCATGGGGGAGGCGCGCCGGGCGGAGGTGACGTTATTTAAGCCCGAATTCGGCGTCTCGTCGGGCCAGGCCTGCGTCTTCTATCGGGGCGCACGCGTGCTTGGCGGCGGTTGGATCGCGCGCGCCGAGGCCAAGCCTGAGGACGCGACGGCGGCGGCTTGACAAGCGGCCTCCTTTCCCCCCATCAAACGGCGATCTTGAATAGAATGACGGTTTCGGCGGAGTAGCTCAGTCGGTAGAGCAGAGGAATCATAATCCTTGTGTCGGGGGTTCAAGTCCCTCCTCCGCTACCATCTTTTCGGGGTTCAGTGACTTTGTTCTGTGCGTAAAACCAAACAAAAGGCTTACCGTCATGATGGGCGCAACAGATATTGCCGGGATCAGCGTACAACAAACCCTTGATCTTTGGCGGCACTACGAAGAAATCGCAATGCACTTTAACGAGCTTATTATCCAGTATCGTCTTCAACTAATGGGCGGTGCGGGCGCTATCGGGGGGATTTTAGCTTATCTGGGAAGCAAGATTGACGACATTTCTAGACGTCACAGCCTCCGAGCTTGGCTCTCAACAGGTTTGCTTGTCATCTTATTTGCAGCGGCGTATTTAGACTTAGGCTACTACAATAAGCTGTTAAGAGGGGCGGTGGACGCCTTAATACTGATCGAGAAAACGCAGCCTGAACTGTACATCAGCACCATGATAGAAAATAGGTTCAATGATAGGTTCCCTTTTGCCGCAACACCTATAATATATTTTGCTTACTTGATGATTCTTGTTCCGCTTATTTTGACAACCCGCTGGTCATGGAGAGTTGTCAATAAAGAACGTAGTGGATCATAGCTCGGTCCGATACACGTTAAAGTTAAATAAAATAGTTAAGGCCTAGTTCTTCAAGACCAGTCCCTTCTCCGTCCTTCTTACCTTCGATACGACGGGCGAATTAATTCTAGTTCGCGTTCGTAAAGTTTTTCGCATGCAACGGTATTCCGTTTAAGACGATCGTATGCATACGAAAGACAAATTTTGCGCACACGACGTTACGGCTAACCTTTCATTAACGGCATCACGGTTTTGATCGCGTCTCAATACGTCCACGCGGAAACGAAGCAGCCGATATCAATGGTCTGCGGTTGCGCAATGGAGGAGACGATGAAACACTACGCCTTGATTCTGGGCCCGCTTGTGCTCTTCGCAATGCTGATGCTGGCGCCCGCATCGGCCTTCGCCGAGGCCGGCGATTGGCAGGTCCGGCTTCGCACCCTTGTCGTCGCGCCGACCGAGGATTCGTCGACCATCACCGCCATCGGGGGCGAGGCGACGCTCGGCAACGCCGTCGTGCCGGAGATCGATATCACCTACTTCATCGCCGAATACTGGGCGGCGGAACTGATCGCGGTGATAACCCCCCACAATACGCGGGGCGAGAACACCTCGCTCGGCAGCCTGGATCTGGGCGATGTGTTTCTGCTGCCGCCGACACTGACGCTGCAATATCACATCTCGCCGAACGACACCTACCGGCCCTATGTGGGCGCCGGCGTGAACTACACGGTCTTCTTCGATGCGAAGAAGGGAGTGTCGATCAATTCGATCAAATACGACAATTCCTTTTGTTTTGCGCTTCAGGCCGGGATCGATATCGGTCTCGAGAAGTTCGGCTTCAACGAGCACTGGGCCATCAATTTCGATGTGAAGAAGATCTTTCTGAGCACGGACGTTTCGATCAACGGCGGCACGATCAGGACCGAGGTCGACATCGACCCCTGGCTCATCGGCTTCGGGCTGGCCTATCGCTTCTAAGATTTTTAGGGTCAGCCGCCGACCCGGATCGAGCAGGCGGCCATACGGAGCTGGATGCCGAGTGCACCGATGGCGGCGCTGAGCTCGCCCGGGTCCGTCGCGTGATCGGGATCGAGAAGCTCGCGAATATGGGCCTCGTCCTTTTCTAGTTTTGCCGCCAGGCTCGCCACCGTCTCGCCGGTGTCGCGAAGGACCGTGTGCAGGATTGCCTTCGAGGTGATCCGAGGCCCGGGCGTCACCTTGCAGCCCAGGATGAGAGAAGGAGCGGGAATTGCCTCGCCCTTTCGGATGCGTACGGCCATCGTCTCCTCGAGGCAATGGGTCGCGGCATCGAAGGCAGCGCTGAAATTTGCCGCCTCGGCGCGCGCCTCCGGAAAGTCCGGATAGGTGACGACAAAGCGCCCATCCACCTCCTCGATGGCGACGCCATAGGCAACCTTCATGCTCTCCATGGCTTTTTATGGGTCGGAAAGGACGCATGGATCAAGCCATCAATTTCTTAAGGGCGGGGTTGCGATTTCCTGTATGATTCCGGGATCACGGATTGCCGACGGCGTGTCCTGACCCAATATTTTGCTCACCCATGACACCGCAACACAAATTGCTGCGTGGCCTGATCGGCCTTCTTGTCCTTGCCGCCCTCGGCCTTGGCGGGCTGCTCTGGTTCGACATGGGCGGGATCGAGGGGCTGGTGAAAAAGGCGAAGAAGGGGGATGCGAAGGCGCAATATGCGTTGGCCGTTGTCTTCGATACCGGCGAGGAACTTGAAGAAGACGATACGAAGGCCGTCGCCTGGTACCGTCGCGCCGCCGAGCAGGGCCACATGCACGCCCAGCACAATCTGGGGATTTCTTATGAGAATGGGGAAGGCGTCGAACGCGACATCGCCGAGGCGATGAATTGGTACCAACTCGCCGCGGCTCAAGGCAATCCAAGTTCCCAATACAATCTCGGCCTTCTCTATTCGCTCGGCCGGGGCCCGATCCAACAGAACGACCGGGAGGCGCTTCAGTGGTTCCGCCTGGCGGCCGAACAGGGCCACGCGAAGGCCCAGAGCAATCTGGGCGCCATGCACGCCCTTGGCTTGGGCACGCAAACAAACCTCATTCAGGCCTATAAATGGTTTACCCTTGCGGCGCAGAGCTTTCCACCCAGCGAGGACCGAAAGCAGGAGATGAAGAACCTGACAAAGGCGTCGGAAGAGATGGTGCCGGCGCAAATCGAGCTTGCGAAGAAGCTCGCCGATGAGTGGAAGCCGAAGGCCTGGAAGAAGTGAGCGCGGGGATGGCGGGGAAGAAAACAGAAAAAGAGAGAGCCGTGGCCACGGCTGCCCTGGAACTGGCGGCCGAGAAGAGCTGGCGGAACGTCTCCCTTCACGACATCGCGCTTCGTACGAACGTCTCGCTTTCGGAACTCTACAAGGAGTATCTGTCGCGCGAAGCGATCCTCGATGGGTTCGTGCGCAGCATCGATGCGGAAGTGCTGGAAGGTCTTGAGGAGGAGATGGCGCAAGAATCCCTGCGCGATCGGCTGTTCGACCTGCTCATGCGGCGCTTCGATGCGCTCCGTCCCCATAAGGAAGGAATCGCTGCCGTGCTGAAGGATGCGGCCTTCGATCCGATGGCCCTTGGCATGGGCGCGCGCCGCTATTTCGTCTCGATGGCGTGGATGCTGGAAGGGGCCGGTATTTCGACGGCCGGCCTGCACGGCGCGCTGCGCGTGAAGGGATTGGCAGCACTCTATTTCGGCGTGCTGCAAATCTGGCTCGCCGACGAGACGGAGGACCAGGCAAGAACGATGTCGGCCTTGGATCGCTGGTTGAAACGGGCGGAATGGGTCGAGACACAGTTCCCCTGGCTGGAGAAGGGAGCGCCACGGTCGCCGGCCGCGCCCATTGACGAGCCGCCGGGCTCGCCGCTCGCGTCCTGATCCTTATCTTTTACGGAACCAAATCGGCTTTGCGAAGCGCCGTCGCCTGACGCGCGCCGATCGCCTTCACGTCGAGGCCGTCGATCAGTTCGTGGAACAACTGGTACCAGTTGATCTTCGCCTTCAGGTGCAGGAAGGCAGAGCCGAGCCCAAGCGTCGCCCGGTCCATGAGGACGAATTCGCGGGGCGGGGTGATGCCGCCGAGACGCTTGAGCTCGCCATGGACCTTCGCCGCCGTCTCCGCGCCATAGGCGGTGGCGTTCGTCTCCTCGATCGGGCGCACCCGATCCTCCATGAGGGGCGCGTAGACAAACCGAGCCCAGATGTTAAGCACTTCGATCAGTTCCCTCGAAAGATCCTTGAACCCCCAGGTTTCGTATGCGGCGATGGCAAGCGCTTCGTCGTTGTCGCGAAGCGCTTTGTAAAGATCGATGACGCTTTGAACGAAGGAGGGCGGGAAGACCCGGATGCAACCAAAATCGAGCAGGTTGATCGTGAAATCCTCGCGCACGGAATAGTTTCCAAGATGCGGATCGCCGTGGATGATGCCGTAAGCGTAGAAGGGAACGTACCAGGTGCGGAACATGTTGCGTGCGACCTGGTTGCGGTGTTCCGGGTCGTGGTCCTTGAACTCGAGAAGTTTTCGCCCGTGCAGCCAGTCCATCGTCAACAGGCGTTTCGCCGAAAGCTCAAAGATGGCTTTTGGCACGTGGACGCCCGGCTCTGCTTGCAGCATGTGGCTATAGAGGGCCATGTGACGCGCCTCGCGGTGGTAGTCGAGTTCCTCGCGAAGCCGCTCGGAGATTTCTTCATAGATCTCGCCGGTATCGACGGCGCTGTCGAAACGGCGATAGATATGGAAAATCAGCTTTAGCTGTTTCAGATCCGCCACCACGGTCGATTCCATGTCCGGGTATTGAAGCTTGCAGGCAAGCTCGCGGTCGTCCTTGCCAACCGCGTAATGCACCTGACCAAGGGAGGCGGCGGCCGCCGCTTCACGCTCGAAACTTTTGAATCGGCCTTGCCAGTCCGGGCCCAGCTCGCTCGTCATGCGGCGCTTCACGAACGGCCATCCCATGGAAGGCGCGTTCGCCTGAAGCTCCGTCAGCTCGCGGGCATATTCTTGGGGCAGCATGTCCGGCACGCTGGAAAGCAGCTGAGCCACCTTCATCAGCGGGCCCTTGAGCCCACCAAGGGCCGTCCTCAGCTCCATCGCATGCCGATCGCGATCGAGCGGCAGCCCGAAGATCTGTTTGCCGGCCAAATCCGCCGCCAACCCACCGACCGCAGCCCCTACCTTCGCGTAGCGTTTGACCCGCCTCGAAAGGCGATCCGTTTCCTGGTCGTCCATGTCTTTCCTTGCTTGGCCTTGCGTCGCTTGCGTGCCCACCCTCACTATATAGGGAATGGGGAGAGGATTGGGCGTCGAAGGGGCTCAAGAATTCCATGCCTACGGGAGCAAAGGGAAAAGTGAGGGCTACCGAGGCGGATCGTATCGTCGATGCGACGATCCGGATGGCCGAGTGCGTCGGCTGGGAAAACTTGCGCCTGCATTCGCTTGCCGATGAGTTGGGCCTTTCGCTCGACCAGGTGCGGCTCCATTTCCGCGATCTGGACCAGGTGGCGAACGTCTATTTTGAGCGCGCCCATCTGGCGATGCTGGCGCCGCCTGCGGCGGGCTTTGCCGCGTTGCCGGCCCGCGAGCGGCTCTATCAGGTGATCCTCAAGTGGTTCGATGCGCTGGCTCTCCACCGGAAGGTGACGGCGGAGATGCTTGCCACGAAACTTTATCCGTCCCACCCTCATCACTGGGTGCCGCTGATTTTCAATCTGTCGCGTACGATTCATTGGGTGCGGGAGGCGGCGCTTCTGGATGCCGGCGGTCTTCGCCGTCAAGCGGAGGAGGTGGGGCTGACGCTCATCTTGCTCGCGACCCTTGCCGTCTGGGTCCGGGACGCAACTCCGGAACAGGCACGTACGCGTCGTTTTCTACGTCGCAAGCTGGAGCGTGCCGAAATTTTACGGGAAGGGATGGAACGCTTTCTTGCGGCCGGCTCCCGCGGGGCAACGTAATCGACATGGCGTGGCTTCCCATCCTCGGCGCCCTTTCCTTCGCCATCTGGGTCTATCTCGTTTTCTTCCGGGGCGATTTCTGGCGGGCGGATCAAAAGCTTTCCCGCCCGCCACGCGCATTGACGAGTTGGCCGGAGGTCGTCGCCGTCGTTCCGGCGCGCAACGAATTTTCCGTCATCGGCGAGGCCGTGAAATCGCTTCTAAGCCAGGATTATCCGGGAAGGTTTTCCGTGATCCTGGTCGATGACGGAAGTAAAGACGGAACGGCGGATCAGGCCCGGGCCGTGGCGGAAGCGCTCGGCAAAGGGCACGCGCTTCTCGTGGTGGATGGCACGCCGCCTCCGAAGGAATGGGCGGGAAAGGTGTGGGCGATGGAACAAGGCCGGCAGCACGTGGACGCGTTTGCGCCGGAGGCCCGCTTCTTGCTTTTCACGGATGCCGACATCGCCCATGCGCCCACTGGCCTGAAAGCCCTCGTCGCAAAGGCGGAAGGCGAGGCGCTTGACCTCGTCTCGCTGATGGTCCGGCTTCGAATCGAAGGTTTTTGGGAGCGCCTTTTGCTTCCGGCCTTCGTTTTCTTTTTTCAGATGCTCTATCCGTTTCCATGGGTGAACGATCCGGTGAAACCGACGGCGGCGGCGGCCGGCGGGTGCATGCTGGCCCGGCGATCGGCCGTCCAGCGAATAGGCGGGCTCACCGCCATTCAGGGCGAGCTGATCGACGATTGCGCCCTTGCCCGCCAGATCAAGGCGGAAGGCCCGATCTGGCTGGGATTGACGGAAGACGCGAGGAGTCTTCGCGCCTATGAAGGCTTAAATGGGATATGGAACATGGTGGCGCGCACCGCCTATACGGAGCTTCGCCATTCGCTCTTACGGCTCATGGGCACGCTGATCGGCATGACCGTCACCTATCTGGTGCCGCCGATCCTTGTGCTGTCCCACGGGGCTCATGAAAGCGGAACGTCGCTTGCCTTCGGCCTTGCCGCCTGGGCGCTGATGATGGCGAGTTACCGGCCGAGCTTGCGGCTTTATGGGGCTGCGCCGTGGGTCGCGCTCTTCCTTCCCTTCGTCGCCTTACTCTATTGCGGGATGACGTTCGATTCGGCACGGCGCCATTGGCGGAACGCGGGCGGCGAATGGAAGGGGCGCATGCATTCGTAGGCAGATCGGCGGAGATTTGCGATTAGAATGGCCGGAAAGGCAATGGGTGAAAGACGATGACCTTCGAGATCCAGAAAATCGATCACGTCGTCCTGCGCGTTTCGGATGTCGAGCGCGCCATTCGGTTCTATACGGAGGTCCTCGGATGCACGCTCGAGCGCACGGTGGACGATTTCGGCCTCACCCAGCTTCGGGCCGGCAGCGCGCTGATTGATCTCGTCAGCATCGACGGCGTCATCGGCAAGAAGGGCGGTGCCGCACCGGGCAAGACGGGCCGGAACGTCGATCACCTGGCCCTTAAGGTTGCGCCCTTCGATGGACCGGATATCTTGAAGCACTTGGAGAGCCATGGCGTCTCCCACAGCGAGATTGAAATGCGCTACGGCGCGGACGGGATGGGGCCTTCCATCTATATCGAGGATCCCGACGGCAACACGGTCGAACTGAAGGGATCATCGGAAGAAGACGCAGGCGCATAAGATCAGCCGGGCGCTTGAAGCGCCTTTTCGATCCGGGCACGCGCGGCTGGCGAAAGTTCGAGTTGCAGTGCGGTCTTTTGGGCCGCGGGCGACATCTTCTTCCAGGTTTTTTGCACGATTTCGACGATCTTTTCCTCCTCGTGCTTTTCCAAAAACTCCGCGAAATAATTTTCCAGGAAGACAAGGCAAATCACGTCCTCCAGGGCCTGCACCTCTTCGTCCTGCTTCAACTGTTCTTTCCGGATCAGCGATTGCACACGAATGATCAAGGTGGCGTCGTAGCCGGCATCAAAGAGGATCTTTTCGGCGAGCTCGGCGTGAAAGTGTTTTAGCGCCGTTCGCCATTTCAAATAGCCGATGCGGTCCATCGGATAATCGCTGCGCGGAATTTCCCAGCGCCGGATGTGCTGGCCGCGCGCGGCAAGGTGAAGCGCGTCGGAAGCCTCCGGCTTGAAGCGTTCGAGCCATTCCGTCATGCGAATGGCGTAAAGAAGCTCTTTTGGAAATTCGCGGCCCCCATGAAGGGCTGTGTTCGGATCTTGTGCGTTCGCCGCGTCGATGGCGGCAATGGCCTTTTCGAAACGGGATGTTGAATCCGCCATCATGGTGTTAGCCTAGATGGTGAAACGGAAGATGGCCAGAAAGAGAGCTTATGAAACACCTTCTCCTTGCCGGCGTGCTTTTGCTGGGTCTTGCCTCGCCGGCCTTTGCCAATTATTGCCCCTCCCTTTGGGTACGGATCGACGCCGCCCTTGCGGACGGTCCGAAGCTTGCGCAAGAGACACTTGCGGAAATCGAGAAATTGCGCGCGCTGGGTGAAAGGCAGCACGAGGCCGGCGAGCACGATCGGTCGATCAAGACGCTGAAAAAGGCTCTCGATCTCCTGAAACGGGCAAGCCAACAATAACCCTGCCGGGTGACGGCACAAAAAAGGCCCGGCGCGGAGGCCGGGCCTAAGTGGCGGGGGGGGGCGTTGGTTATAGTTTTCTCTTAATCCCGCATTTGCAATTTCAGGACGTCACAGAGCAGCCAGTCCGTAAAATCCCTATTGCCAGCCTGTTGCGGGGTTATGTGAAGCGGCCTCGACAGCCTGTCGCCAGCATGGATTACTAGCGGCGTTCCGGTTCTGTATGACTCCCGTAATGCCGATCGCACGCTTCTCTCCGAGACAGAGTAGAGATGCGTCGGTGTCGGCGTTTGTACGCGTGTCGTTACAATCTGTTGTACGGGCCTTTGTTGTATGGCCGTTCCAAAGGGATAGCCACGAACGGGCGTGTTTGCCGCTGCGTAAACCATTGGCTGCGCTGTTGAAACGTACGGATTGCGCGGGTTCCGGATGGGGGGTGGCGCCGCCAGGATGACCTGTGCTCCGGCGTGGCCCTGGGCGGCAGCGTTTTCCAGCCATTGCCTGGCACGTGGCCGATCCATGGCGGTGCCACGGCCGTGATAGGTATAGACGCCGGCCCAGTATTGGGCGTCGGCATGGCTCTGGGCGGCGGCGGCGAGAAACCATTTTGCGGCGGTTTCGTCATTTGCCTGGACGCCGGTCCCATCCTTGTAGCGAATCGCCATCTGATACTGGGCGTCGGCATTGCCGTTTTGGGCACGTTCTTCCAGCGGATCACGCGTTACATTCGCGGCCGCGACGGCGACCTTGAAAGGTGCTTGCAAGGGTTCTAACTGGGCAGGAGCCGAAGCCGCCTTCACAGGTTCCGGCAAGGGTTCTGGCTGGACGGGAGAGGAAGGCGAAGTCGCCTTCCTCTCCGCCACCGCTGCTTCGGTCTTTGATGCCTCCGGATTGGAAGCATCCTGTGGGGCATTTTCCTGCAATGCTTCCGGCATGCTTGCCAGGACATCGATTTCGATCGTCGTTTGCTCGTCGACCGGTGTTGGTTTGAGAAGCATGGACAGAAGAACCGTTAGGAGGATGGCAATGTGCACGACCGCTGAGTAGAAGAAGGCATCGCTCTGTACGAAATTTATTTTTTGTCGGTCATGATCCCCTCCTATGGAAACAAGTTTCGGGAGCTTCCATAGCCTCAGATGATTTCCCAGCTACCGTCTGCCTGGCGGCAGGCCGTGCCATAGGCCTGTTGCGTGTTGCCGCCGACGGTCACGCTCTGTTGAAACTCGCGGCAGTAACGGTTCTGCGACTGATAGGTGCGAGTCGGCGTCACCGTGCCGGAATTGCCGCTGTCCGGATTGACCCAGGTGGTCGTCTGGCCGGTCGGGCTCGACTCGAACGCAGCTGACGACGTGCGCGCCATGTAGAGGCGGTCGGCCCGGTCGAGGGATTGGCCGATTGAGCTGCCGAGGCCGGCGCCGAGAAGCGTGCCGATGGCGACGGCGACGAGTTTGCCGCGCCCTTTGCCGATCTGCGAGCCGCCCAATGCGCCAAGTCCGGCGCCGAGAAACGTGCCACCCGTCTGTTTCGGGCCGGAGTTCGTGGCCGTACAGCCGGAAAGCGCAATTGCGAATGCGAGAGGGATCGCAAGAAGGGTGTGTTTTCTGTTCATGGTCTTCGCCTCCAAACCGCTCATTCGAATTGTGGGTTGCAATGTCAGTTAGAATTAGATATGCATCTAGAAATGATGTCAATAGAATTGTTAGTTTTAATGATAAATTATCCTGCTATCTATTTAACTATTTGTAATAAATAGACTTTATTTGATGGCCCAGATGCGCGAGGCGGATCGGAGCGCAGGCTAGATAGGATTATAGGTGTATTATTGATTGTATTCTTCGGACAAACCGTTATGGTTCCGGCGTTACCGGCAAAGGGGGCAGGAGGCATGAGCTTCAAATACAATCCCACCCAGCGGCGGCAATATCTGACGATGCTGGATCGGATCGGCGAGCACTGGCTTGGCGTCTTCGAGGACGACAAGGAGTTTTACTCGACCGCGTACTGGGATCTGCTCACCAACATCTGGCACAGCGAAGAACCCGTCCGCAAGACGGACGCGTTGCGATTCATGCGGGCCATCCGAAGCGCCCATACGGCCGGCAAGTATCTGGATGTGGCGATCGAGCGGGGGATCGTCGTGGAAACGGCGAACCCGAAGGACGCACGCTCGAGGCTCGTGCAGCTTGCTCCGAAGATGCGCGACCGGCTCGATGCGTTTTTCGACGCGGCGGTGGACGAGATGCAGGAAGCGCGGAAGCGAATCGGCGAAAACGGGCCCTTGCCCGAAGAATCCTAAGATCGTTCCCTCATTTTCTGGGTTCGGTCATCTTCTCCGGCCGCACGACCCGATCGAATTCCTTTTCCGTCAGCAATCCAAGGGCAAGGGCGGCGGCTTTAAGCGTGGTGCCCTCGGCATGGGCCTTCTTTGCGACCTTCGCCGCGTTGTCGTAGCCGATATGGGGGTTCAGCGCCGTCACCAGCATGAGGGATTCGTGCAGAAGCCGATCGATGCGTTCCTTGTTCGGCTTGATGCCGACGATGCAGTTCTTCGTGAAACTTCGTGAGGCGTCCGCCAACAGCCGGATCGACTGCAACAAATTGTAAATCATTACCGGCTTGAAGACGTTCAACTCGAAGTGCCCGCTCGCGCCGGCGACGCTGATGGCCGTGTGGTTGCCGATGACCTGTGCCGCGACCATGGTAAGCGCCTCGGCCTGGGTCGGGTTCACCTTGCCCGGCATGATCGAGGAGCCGGGCTCGTTCGCCGGCAGGATCAGCTCGCCGATGCCGCAGCGTGGGCCGGAGCCAAGCAGGCGGATGTCGTTCGCGATCTTCATGAGCGAGACGGCCAGCGTGTTCAAGGCGCCCGAGGCCTCGACGATGGCGTCGTGGGCGGCCAGTGCTTCGAATTTATTGGGCGCCGTGACGAAGCGAAGGCCGGTGATCTTCGCCACGTTGCGGGCGAAGGTCTTGGCGAAGGCGGGTTTTGTGTTGAGCCCGGTGCCGACGGCCGTGCCGCCCTGGGCAAGCTGAAGCAGCCTGGGCAGGCACCCCTTCACCCGATCGATGCCGTAATCGATCTGGGTGGCGTAGCCGGAGAATTCCTGACCGAGCGTCAGAGGCGTTGCGTCCTGGAGGTGGGTGCGGCCGATCTTCGTCAGCTTCGCGAAGCTGCGGACCTTCGCGGTCAAGGCCTTTCGCATTTCCTGAAGGGCGGGCAGAAGTTCGCGGTTGATTTCCTCGACGGCCGCGATGTGCATCGCCGTCGGGAAGGTGTCGTTCGACGACTGGCCCATGTTCACGTGATCGTTCGGGTGGATGGGTTCTTTCGAGCCCATCTTCCCGCCCAATTTCTGGATAGCCCGGTTCGCGATCACCTCGTTTGCGTTCATGTTCGTCTGGGTGCCGGAGCCGGTCTGCCAGACGACCAGCGGGAAGTGGTCGTCGAGCTTGCCGCGAAGCACCTCGTCGGCGGCGGCAATGACGGCCTTTCCCAAACGCTGCTTCAGCGCGCCGAGTTCCATGTTCGCCCTCGCCGCCGCCATCTTCTGAATGCCAAGCGCCCGGATCAGAGGTTTCGGCATCCTTTCGCCGCCGATCCGGAAGTTTTGAAGCGATCGTTGCGTCTGGGCCCCCCAATACCTGTCGGCGGGAACGCGGAGTTCGCCCATGGAGTCGCTTTCGACCCGGAAAGACGGCTTCTTCGCCATCGTTAAGCCCCCCTTTTCCTAATAAGGCGTTCTACCACAGGCGCACGTTCCTGCAAAAGAAGCGCTGGGCGAACGGTGGTCCTTAATCAAAAGGAATGGGCGAACGGCTGCTGGGCGTAAGGAGGGTCGTGCCTTGCGCATGCCGCGAGCAACGGACCAACGGCCAGTGAAACGAAAAGCGCCCCCCCCCTCCTGCCCATGGCAAGGCCTCCGTTGCTTCGCTTCCGAGCCGCTTCGGACCGCCCCACGCCTTCGCCCCAGGCGGCAACCGAAAGGCGCTTATCGGGTGAACCCCGTCGCTTTGCTGGAATTTGTTGAAAGCGGTTAAGACGGGTATCCTTCCTTCGTGACAGGGAGGAAGAAGCGATGACGCCGAAGATTCTGGCCTTCGCAGGCAGCAGCCGCGATGGCTCCCACAACGCAAAGCTGCTGGAGATTGCAGTGCGCGCCGCCAGGGCGGCCGGCGCCGAAGTAACCGTCGTGAATTTACGAGAACTTCGCCTGCCGCTGTTCGATGAGGATCTCGAGCGGATCGAAGGCCTCCCCGAAGGCGCTAGGGAATTGAAAGATCGGATGCTCGCCCATCAGGGATTCTTGATCGCCTGCCCGGAATACAACAGCTCCATCACGCCGACCTTGAAGAACGCCATCGACTGGGCCTCGCGGCCGGTTGCCGGCGAGGCGCCGCTTGCCTGTTTCGTAGGCAAGGTTGCCGCCATCATGAGTGCGTCCCCCGGCGGGCTTGGTGGCCTTCGCGGCCTTGTCCATGTGCGCGCCATCCTTAGCAACATCAAGGTGCTCGTCATCCCGGACCAGTTGGCCGTCGGCGAGGCGCAGCACGCCTTTCGTCCAGACGGCGGACTCAGGAACAAGGATCAGCAAAAAGTCGTCGAGGCGCTTGGCGCGAAGGTTGCCGATGTGATTGTGAGGCTTGCGGCCTGAAGGGGTTTCTAAGCGAGGGGGTGCGAAGACGAAGATCCCGTGACCTCACTCGGCCGCGAAAGGATATAGGCGGCAATGCTCGCGAGGCCGAGGGCCAAACCCGCCGGCAGCCACCAGGTTTCCGTAACGACGGTGACGGTGAGGAGGCTCAAAGCCATCGTCGTTATCGCCAGCACCTTGGCGCGCCGCGGGATGGTCCGCGCGGTGCCAGGCACGCAGCGTTCGGCCCAGCCAGGGGTGCGTATAAAGCCAGCGATGGAACCGGAGCGAGCTTTTCGAGAACGCCCAAAGAGCGAGGATCAGAAAGATCGTCGTCGGCAGAACGGGGAGCACCGCACCCAAGGCCCCGAGGCAGATATTTGTCCAGCCGAAAACAAGCAGTCCATAGCGAACGGCAGGGCAGGGCATGCCTTCGCTTTCCGTTCTCTCAACTTCTCTGCTATCCATGCGGAGAAGCCTAGCCGATGTCGGTAAATCCCCCGTTAATGAACAACGGTTAATAGAAAAACATGCGGTCCTTGTCGTCTTCGCCAGGCAGCGTGCCCCCTTCCGGTTTCGAGTGGGGCGCGCTTCGCACGCTGCTGCCCTATCTCTGGCCAAAGGACAACCTCGAGATGCGCGGGCGCGTCGTGCTGGCGCTTGTCTTTCTGGTCGCGGCAAAGGGGGCGAACGTCACCGTGCCGCTTTTCTACAAGGCGGCGGTCGACACGCTCTCCGGTGAGATCAGCACCGTCATCGTTCTCCCGCTCGGCTTGCTTTTCGCTTACGGCCTGCTTCGCGTGCTTGTGCTCGTCTTCGGCGAGTTGCGGGATGCCGTGTTTGCGAAGGTGGCGCAACGCGCCATCCGATCCGTAGCACTTAAGACCTTCCGCTATCTGCACGGGCTTTCGCTCGGGTTTCATCTCGAACGCCAGACGGGCGGCCTGAACCGGGCGATCGAGCGCGGCACGAAGGGCATCGAATTTCTTCTTACCTTCGTGCTTTTCAGCGTGCTGCCGACCCTTTTCGAAATTCTTCTGGTTTGCGGGATCCTGTGGGTGCTTTTCGACATCCGCTTCGCGGCGGTCACCTTCGTCACGATCGGCGGCTATGTGGGCTTTACCCTGTTCGTCACGGAATGGCGGACGAAGTATCGCCGGATCATGAACGAGATGGACAGCCAGGCGAACACGAAGGCGATAGACAGCCTGCTCAATTACGAGACCGTCAAATATTTCGGGAACGAGGAACACGAAGCGCGACGGTTCGACGAATCGTTGCGCGGCTATGAAAGGGCGGCCGTCAAAAGCAAAACCTCGCTTTCCTATCTCAATATCGGCCAAGCGGTGATCATTTCCGTCGGCATCACGGTCGTCATGATCCTTGCCGGCATGGGGATCGTGGAGGGCACGCTGACGATCGGCGATTTCGTTCTGGTAAACACCTATCTCATTCAGCTTTACATGCCGCTCAATTTTCTTGGCTCCGTTTATCGCGAGATCAAGCAGTCGCTGACCGACATGGAATCGATGTTTGTGCTTCTTCGTGTCAAACAGGAAGTGAAAGACAAACCGAATGCGGTGCCGCTTCGCGTAGAGGGCAGCTTCATCGACTTCGACCATGTCGAATTCAGCTACGATTCGCGCCGCGCGATCCTGAAGAACGTTTCCTTCACGGTGCCGGAAGGCAAGACGGTCGCCATCGTAGGGCCCAGCGGGGCAGGGAAGTCGACGATCTCCCGCCTGCTGTTTCGTTTCTACGACGCAGATCAGGGCCGCATCACGATCGATGGTCAGGACGTCCGCGACGTCACCCAGCAAAGCCTGCGGGCCGCCATCGGGATCGTGCCGCAGGACACCGTTCTCTTCAATGACACGATTTTCTACAACATTGCCTATGGGCGCCCGGACGCGAGCCGGGAGGAGGTCGAAGAGGCGGCCCGCCTTGCGCAGATCGATGGTTTTATTCGTTCGCTGCCGGATGGTTTCGACACCCGGGTCGGCGAGCGGGGATTGAAACTGTCCGGCGGTGAGCGCCAGCGCGTCGCGATCGCGCGGACGATCCTGAAACGGCCAAAGATCCTGCTTTTCGACGAGGCGACCTCGGCGCTTGATTCACACACGGAAAAAGAGATCCAGCAGAGCCTTCGGAACGTCTCGGCGGACCGGACGACGCTGGTCATCACCCACCGGCTGACGACGGTCGTCGATGCGGATGAAATCCTCGTCCTCGATAACGGGACCATCGTCGAGCAGGGGCGGCACGAAACGCTGCTGGCAGCGAAGGGCCGCTATGCGGCGATGTGGGCGCGTCAACTCGAATCAAGGATGGAGACGCCGGTTCTATAGGCTCGCCGTTAGCCCTTCTTGCGGCGCTTTGCGTCACGCACGGGCGGCGCAGGCGGCGGCTCGGCCAGGAAGGCCGGCACCTGCCAATCCGGCCTTTCTGGCTTCGCCGGCCTTTCTGGCTTCATGTGTCCTTGCGGCTTCGTATGTTCTTGCGGCTTCGTATGTGCGGCTTCCGGTTGTTCCTTCGCCGGCTCTTTGGGCTTTCTTCTTCTTGAGCGTTGCCGCTTTGGCCTTTCGGAAGGGGTGGCCGCTGCCTTCTTTTGCGGCGGCTCGTTCCTTTTCCCGCTGCGCTGGCGCCGGCGTTTCGGTTTAGTCTTCCCGGAAAGGTCGATTTCGGGTGCGGCCCGTCCTTCGAGGGGCATCCACGGAATTTTCTCACCCGTCAGGCGCAGGATATCGCCGAGCTGCTCGCCTTCCTCCGGCGTCACCAGCATGAGCGCCCGGCCGGGCCGTCCGGCGCGGCCCGTGCGGCCGATGCGGTGAATGTAATCTTCCGGGTTCACCGGCACGTCGTAATTGAAGATGTGCGAAACCTTCGGAATATCGAGGCCGCGCGCCGCCACGTCGCTTGCCACGAGGAAGACGAGATTCCCCTCGCGAAGCGTATCCAGGGTCTCCATGCGTTTCGGTTGGGACATGTCGCCGTGCAGCGGAGCGGCATCGAACCCTTTCTTCTTCAACAGGTAGGCGAGATCGTCCACCTGTTTTTTCCGGTTGCAGAAAATAATCGCGCTTTGAACGTCCTCTTTCTTGATGAGCTGGACGAAGGTGGCGTCCTTTTCTTTTTCTTCGACGCCGATGAGAAACTGCTCGACCGTTTCTGCCGTCGTCGTGGGCGGCGTGACGGCAATTTCCTTCGGATCATTCAGGAGGGCATCCGCGATGCGGCGGATTTCCGGCAGGATCGTCGCCGAGAAGAGAAGCGTCTGCCGGGTCTTGGGCGTCAGGCTTACGATTCGTTCCACATCGGGGATGAACCCCATGTCCAGCATGCGGTCCGCCTCGTCGATGACGAAAATCTTGGTGTCATGGAGCAGCAGCAGCCCGCGTTCGTAGCAATCCAGGAAGCGTCCGGGGGTCGCGATCAGGACGTCGACACCGCGCTCGATCTGTTTTTCCTGTGGGGCAAGGGAAATACCGCCGATAAGAAGCGCCGTCGAAAGCCGGTGGTGTTTTCCATAGCGGTCGAAGCTTTCGGAAACCTGGGCGGCAAGCTCGCGGGTCGGCTCCAGGATGATCGCCCTCGGCATGCGCGCCTTGGCCCGTTTTTGGGCCAGGATGTCGATCATGGGAAGCACGAAGGAGGCGGTTTTTCCGGTGCCCGTCTGGGCGCAGCCGAGCATGTCGCGGCCCATCAAGACGTAGGGAATCGCCTTTTCCTGGATCGGGGTCGGCTCGACGTAACCGGAGTCCTTGATGGCAAGCAACAACTCGTCGCTTAGGCCCAGATCGGCAAAGCTCATTCGCCGCAACCGGGCGAGGGAAGGTCCGTGAGGTGGGGAAGGCCATGCATGTTGGGCGGAGTGTAGGCGTTCCTGTCGTTCTGTCAATTCGCAGGACCGTCGCCTTACTTGGCGGGGATGCGGACTTCCGCTAGGTTTGGCGGGGATAAGGATCGGGTCCGGACAGGGAAGCCTCGCATGCTGATTGACCGACACGGGTCGGTTCTCTTGATCGTCGACGTCCAAGAGAAATTCGTGCCCGCGATTCATGATTTCAACTCCGTGCTCAGGAACTGTATCCTGCTGATGGGTGCCGCCGCCCGGCTCGACGTTCCGATGCGGATGTCCGAGCAATACCCGGAAGGCCTTGGTCACACGATTTCCGACTTAAGCGCGCTCTATACGGGCGGCAAACCGTTCGAGAAAACCTGCTTTTCCTGTTCGGAGGAGCCGGGTTTCCTGCCGAAGCTGGCCGAACTCAAGCGCAAACAGGTGGTGCTGATCGGAATCGAGGCGCATGTCTGCATCCTGCAGACGGCGATCGGGCTTCGCTCCGCGGGCTATGAAAGTTTCGTCGTGGCGGATGCCGTCTCCTCGCGCACGCCGGAGAACCGGGTGTTGGGCATCGAGCGGGCGCGCGACAACGGCGTCGAAATCGTGTCGGCGGAAATGGTCTTCTTCGAATGGCTGAAGCGTTCGGCAACGGATGAGTTCCGGGAACTCTCGAAGCTCGTGCGTTAAGCCCCCATAAAGAAGAAAAGACCAGGATAGACCGCGTGAGCCAGATCCCTCTCGTTCTCTTGCCCGGCCTGCTTTGCGACGCCGAACTTTGGCGTCACCAGATCGATCATTTGCAGACCATCACCGAGCCGATCGGCGCCGATCTGACGAAGCACGATTCGATGGAGGGGATGGCGGCCTCCGTGCTCGATGCCGCGCCGGAAAAGTTTGCGCTGGCCGGCCTTTCGATGGGCGGCTACGTAGCCCAGGCCGTTCTTCTCCTGGCGCCCGAACGCGTCGAACGGCTCGCACTTCTGGATACGAATTTTTATGCGGATACGGATGCCCAGCGAACGCGACGCAGGGACATGATGGGGCTTGCCGAGAAGGGGGACTTCAAGGGCGTGACGCCGCTGCTGCTTCCCCATCTGATCCATGAGGATCGCCTCGACGACGAAACGCTGGTCAATGCCGTGATGGGGATGGCGGAACGGATCGGCAGGCAAGCGTTCCTTCGTCAGGAGCGGGCGATCCTTGGCCGCAAGGCGGGTGACGGCGTGCTGAGGCAGGTGACCTGCCCAACCCTCGTCCTTTGCGGGGCGGAAGATGCGCTGACGCCGCGGCACCTGCACGAGGAGATGGCCGAACTCCTTCCGCAATCCCGCCTCGTCGTGGTCGCCGATTGCGGACACCTTTCGACGATGGAACGTCCCCAAGCGGTGACGGCCGCCATGATGGAGTGGCTTAAGCGCTAAGGCGAATTCTTTGTCTGCTGAGAAAAAACGAAAACCCCCCGGCCAGAGGACAACCAGTTATGACAAGGGGGCATTGTGACGACTGGTTTTGGGCCCTCCGGCCCGGGGGGCGTAACCGGCCTGGGTGGACTCGTCATCGCGCACAATAACCTTAGAAAATTCGCACGCACACCCTGCCGATATGGGTGACGAAAGGGCAGACGTCACCGTGGATGAGCCTACTTAATGTTCCGGAATGCGGATAGGGGGTGTCACCGGAATGTGATCAGGGTTTACCACGTTTCGTAACAATCCGGCGGCGTCAGATGTCCAGGTTTTCTACGAACTCCGCATGCCCCTGGATGTAGGCGAACCGACGCTCGGGCTTTCTTCCCATCAGGTCTTCGACGAGGCCCTCGACCTCTTTTGCCTGCTTGCGCGCTCCTTTCCCGGGCAGGATGACCCGATAGAGCGTCCGTTTTTTTGGGTCCATCGTCGTTTCCTTCAATTGGGCCGCCGGCATTTCCCCCAGCCCCTTGAAGCGACTGATCTCGATCTTCGCCCGGCTCTTGAATCGGGCTTTCAGAAGCTGGCCCTTGTGGGCGTCGTCCCGGGCATACACCGTCTCGCCGCCTTGGCTTAAGCGGTAGAGCGGCGGCGCGGCGAGGTAGAGCCTACCCGCCTCGACCAGCGCCGACATCTCCCGGAAGAAGAAGGTCATCAGAAGCGAGGCGATATGGGCGCCATCGACGTCGGCGTCCGTCATGACGATGATCCGTTCGTAGCGAAGCTTCGATGGGTCGCATTGCTGGCCGGTCCCGCAGCCCAGCGCCTGAACGAGGTCGGCGATTTCCTGATTGCCGCGCAGCTTCTCGTCGGAAGCGCTCGCCACGTTCAGAATCTTGCCGCGCAGCGGCAGCACGGCTTGGGTCTTGCGGTCGCGGGCCTGTTTCGCGGATCCGCCTGCGGAATCCCCTTCGACCAGGAAAATCTCCGTTCCTTTCGCGCTGCTCAATGAACAGTCTGTCAGCTTGCCGGGCAGACGGAGCTTGCGGGTCGGCGTCTTGCGGGAGAGGTCCTTCGCCTCGCGGCGACGTAAGCGCTCCTCGGCCCGCTCGACGATGCGTTCGAGAAGCAGCGTCGCCGTTTCCGGATCGCCGCTCAGCCAATGGTCGAAATGGTCCTTGAGCGTTGCCTCCGTGAGCCGCTGCGCCTCCGCAGAGGAAAGGCGCTCCTTCGTTTGCCCCTGGAATGTCGGGTCGCTAAGGAAGATGGAAAGCATGATCGCAGCGCCCGCGGCGATGTCTTCGCCGGTGATCTGTGCGGCCTGCTTATTGCCGATGAGTTCCCCATAGGCCTTGAGCGCCCGGGCGAGCGCCGTGCGCAGGCCCGCCTCGTGGGTGCCGCCTTTCGGGGTGGGGATCGTGTTGCAGTAGGAATGGATGAACCCTTCGCCGTCTTCCGGCCAGCTGATGGCCCATTCCGCGCGGCCGGCCGCCTTCGGGAAGTCGGCCTCGCCCGTGAAGGGAGACGGCGTGATGACGGCGCGGTCGTCCAAGGTTGTTTCCAGGAAGCCCTTCAGGCCCTCGGGGAAGCGAAAGCGTTCCTTCGCCGGCACCTTCGTGTCCTTGACCAGCTTCTGGGCGCATGCCCAGCGAATCTCGACACCGCGGAAGAGGTAGGCCTTCGATCGCGCCATCCGGTAAAGCCGGCCGGGCCGGAAGACTGCCTTTGGCCCGAAGATTTCCGGGTCCGGATGAAAGGAGATCGCCGTGCCCCGCCGGTTCTTCGCAGGCCCGGCGGCCTTCAGCTTCGTCTTCGGTTTGCCGCGGGTATATTCCTGGCGCCACAGCTTGCCGTCGCGGATGACCTCGATGGAAAGGGAATCGGACAGCGCGTTGACGACGGAAACCCCGACCCCGTGCAGACCGCCGGCCATCTCGTAGACCTTGCCGCCGAACTTTCCGCCGGAGTGGAGTGTCGTCAGGATGACCTCGAGCGCCGATTTGTTCTTGAACTTCGGATGGGGATCGACCGGTACGCCACGGCCGTTGTCGCGAACGGTAAGGGTGTCGCTGGCGCCGAGCTCGATCTCGATTCGATTGGCAAAGCCCGCGACCGCCTCGTCCATCGCGTTGTCGAGGACCTCGGCCGCCAGATGGTGCATCGCCGCCTCATCGGTGCCACCGATATACATGCCGGGGCGGCGGCGCACCGGTTCGAGCCCTTCCAGAACCTCGATGTCCTTCGCCGAATAGCTACGGCTTAGGCCCTTTTTCTTGGGCGTTCGCTTGGGGCTTTTGGCGGCGCGCTTGGGCATGGGCGGCATTATGCGGCGCGCATATTTCCCAAGCAAGCAGGATGCGGTATGTTTGATGCGCGTTCGCCACGATATCTTGGGGAGTTGCGGAAGGGGCCATGGAAGAATTTTCTGGCAAGAATGAGCGGGTTCCGGAGATCCGCACCGTCGCGATGGCGCGGGATGCGAACCTAAGCGGCGACATCTTCGGCGGTTGGGTGCTTTCCCAGATGGACCTTGCCGCGGGCATGACGGCGCGCCGGCGCGCGAGCGGGCGGGTGGCGACGGTGGCGATCGAGGCGATGGCCTTTCATTTGCCGGTCTTCATCGGGGATATCGTTTCCTGTTTCACGAAGATCCTCGGCATCGGCCGCACCTCGATCACCGTTCATGTGGAGACCTGGGCCGAACGCCTGCCTTCCGGCGAGGCCGTCAAGGTGACGGAGGGGAATTTCGTGATGGTCGCCATCGACGACGACCGCCGGCCGCGGGAAGTGCCGCCGGCTTGAGTGGGTGGCCTGAGTCGTGAAACCGGAGCGATGAAAAAAGGCCGCCTCCGAGGGGCGGCCTTTCTTGAAGTCTTGGTTTAGAATTTATTTCTTACACACTGTAATACATATCGAATTCTACCGGATGTGGAACGGTCTCGAAACGCATTAGCTCTTCTTCCTTCAACGCCAGATAGCCGTCGATCTGGCCGTCCGAGAAGACGCCGCCCTTCGTCAGGAAGGTACGGTCCCCCTCCAGGGCATCCAACGCCTGGCGCAGCGAGCCGCAGACGGTTGGCACCCCCTCCAGCTCTTCCGGCGGCAGGTCGTAGAGGTTCTTGTCGATCGGGTCGCCCGGATGGATCCGGTTCTCGATCCCGTCGAGGCCCGCCATCAGCATCGCCGTGAAGGCGAGGTAGGGATTCGCCGCCGGATCCGGGAAACGGACCTCGACGCGCTTGCCTTTCGGGCTTGCCGAATAGGGAATGCGGCAGGCGGCCGAGCGGTTGCGCGCCGAATAGGCCAGCAGGACGGGCGCCTCGAAGCCCATCACCAGGCGCTTGTAGCTGTTCGTCGTCGGATTCGTAAACACGTTGATGGCCCGGCAGTGCTTGATGATGCCGCCGATGTAGTAGAGGGCATTCTCGGAAAGGTCCGCATAGCTGCTGCCGGCGAAGGTCGAATTGCCGCCCTTCAGGATCGACTGGTGGACGTGCATGCCGGATCCGTTGTCGTCGACGACCGGTTTCGGCATGAAGGTCGCGGTCTTGCCGTAGGCGTGGGCGACCTGGTGGACGACGTATTTGTAGATTTGCACCGCGTCGCCGCACTGGACGAGTGGGCAGAAATGGAAGCCCAGCTCGTTCTGCCCCGGCGCCACCTCGTGGTGATGCTTCTCCACCTCGATGCCCATCTCGTTCATGAAGGTCAGCATCTCGGCCCGCAGATCCGCCATCGAATCGACGGGCGGCACCGGGAAATAGCCGCCCTTGATGGGCGGCCGGTGGCCGATATTGCCTTCCTCGTATTCGGAGGCCGAGGCATGGGGCGCCTCCGCGTAGTCGAGCGCATAGAAGGTGTGGTTCATCGAAACGTCGTAGCGAACGTCATCGAAGACGAAGAACTCGAGCTCCGGCCCGAAGACGGCCTGATCGCCGAGCCCGGTGCTGGTCAGATAGGCTTCTGCGCGCCGCGCCGTCGAGCGCGGGTCCCGTTCGTATCCCTGGCCGGTGCCCGGGTCGAGGACGTCGCAGAACATGATCATCGAAGTCTGGGCCGCGAAGGGATCAAGAACCGCCGTCGAGGGATCCGGCATCAGCGTCATGTCCGATTCTTGAATTGCCTTCCAGCCGGCTATCGAGGAGCCGTCGAACATGATCCCATCGACGAAGGTGTCCTCGTCCATCGTGCTAACGGCCTGTGCGGTATGCTGCCACTTGCCACGTGGGTCGGTGAAGCGAAGATCGACGTACTTCACGTCGTTATCCTTAATCATTTGAAGAGCTTTTTTTACGTCGGACATGGTTTTTTCCTGGTGTGCGATTTGAGAATTCGTTGGAAAGCGTCAGATGGCCTCGCTCCCGGTCTCGCCCGTGCGAATCCGGATGGCCTCGCCGATATCGGAGATGAAGATCTTGCCGTCGCCGATGCGACCCGTCCGCGCGGCTTGGACGATGGCCTCGACCGCCTTCTCCAGAAGGTTGTCGTCGAGCACGATCTCGATCTTCACCTTCGGTAGAAAATCCACGACGTATTCGGCGCCGCGGTAAAGCTCGGTGTGGCCTTTCTGGCGTCCGAAACCCTTCACTTCCGTGACGGTAATGCCTTTCAGCCCGATCTCGTGAAGGGCTTCCTTTACCTCGTCGAGCTTGAACGGTTTGATGATGGCTTCGATTTTTTTCATCGGCGTTGCGCTGCGGTGAACGAAGGCGAACCATGCCCGGACAGGGCAGGCGGCGGCGACAAGGTTTCAGATAAGACGAAGCAGAGGCACGGAGCGTGCCAAACGAAAGCGGCTTGGAAAGTCACGGAAAAAACCCGGGCAGATGCGCCCGCCTCCCCCTGAACTGGTTATTTTCAAGGCAAGAATGCCTATATTATGAGCAGGCTTTCCGCCTGTCTTTCGGAGGGCTAACGTGAAGGGAATCGCCAGTCGAATCAAGCCCGATTCGAAAGCACGGGATCGGGCGCACGGCCTCATCCTGCGGCCCTTCCGGGCGAGCTTGACGCCTTCCTTGGGGAGCGTCTACACAGGCCGATTGGTGGCGGGTGTAGCTCAGTTGGTTAGAGCGCCAGATTGTGGATCTGGAGGCCGTGGGTTCGATCCCCATCACTCGCCCCAATTTCTTTAAAACCGCTCGCAGCCCAAGTCCGCGATTTCGATGGCCGGCCGCGTGCCGCCCACCAGGTCGGCAACGATCCGGCCTGAACCGGCCGCCAGCGTCCAGCCATAGGTGCCGTGGCCGGTGTTCAGGAAAAGATTCGAAAAACGGCTGGGCCCGATGACGGGAAGCGTGTCGGGCGTCAGTGGTCGAAGGCCCGCCCAGTAGTCGGGCTTGCCTTGATCGGCGGCCCCAGGGAAGAAGCTTTCCAAATCCTCGGCGAGGGCCTGGCAGCGCGCCGACTCGATTTTCGGATCGTAGCCCTTGAACTCGACCCGGCCGGCGACCCGAAGCCGGTCGCCGAAGCGGCCGAAGACCAGCTTCTTGTCTTCGTCGGTGATGCTTCGGGAAGGCGCGCGGTTGCCGTCGCGGATCGGCAGCGTGACGGAATAGCCTTTCGCCGGATAGATGGGAAGGCGGATACCGAGGGTACGCAGGAGAAGGGGGCTGTAGCTGCCAAGGGAAAGCACGATGGCATCCGCCGAAAAACTCTCGCGGTCCGTGATCACCCGTTCGATGCGCTCCCCTTTCGGGGCGAGGGCCTCGATGGTCCGGTCGAATTTGAAGCGCGCCCCGAGACGGGCGGCCTCTTCGGCCAGCTTGACCGTGAATGCGTAAGCGTCCCCGCTCTCGTCTTCTGGCGAATAGATGGCGCCGACAATCTTTTCGGCCGTCGGTTCAAGGGCCGGCTCGACATCGAGGCAGGCCCGTTGATCCAATGCGCGGAGATCGGATCCCAAGGCGTTCATGGCCTTCATCCGTTGGCACGCCATTTCGAAATCGCGCGCCTCGCGGTAGATCTTGAGGACCCCTTCCGTCCATTCGTCGTAGGTGATGCCGGTTGCTTCGCGGATCTCGCGAAGTTGCTTGCGGCTATAAAGCGCGATCCGAAGCGCGCGCTCCAGATTCGCGGCCGAGCGCTTCGCCGTGCAGTTGCTCAAGAAGCGTAAGGCCCATCTCCAAAGGTCCGGATCGGCGCGCAGATGGAAGGCAAGCGGCGCGTTCTTGCGGCCGATCCAGCGCAGCAGCTTGCGGGGCACTTCCGGGTTCGCCCAGGGCTCGGCGAGGCCGGCCGAGATCTGGCCGCCATTCGCGAAGCTTGTTTCTTCACCGGGACCGGAGCGGCGATCGACGACCGTCACCTCGTGTCCGGCACGGGAAAGAAAGTAGGCGGCCGTAACCCCGATCACGCCGCTTCCCAGCACCAAGACCTTCACAGGCTTTGCTCCCGATCTTAAGCGTTTAACTATTTCGCTATATAGCGGTTCCGTTTACGCCGCGCAGACTTTTCCGGCTGCCAGAATTCCCGCCAGAATTCCCCACGACAGTCCCAGGGGCCCACGCTATCCTCAAGACGATGAAACAGGCGGACAAGCAGGCGGAAATGGCGGTCTTGACCGTCGCCGAGAACTACCTGGTCGATCAGGCCGCCGCCGTCGCGGGGGTCTCCAGCGGCGAGCTTATGGAAGCGGCCGGCAGCGGCGTTGCCGGCGAGATCGTGCGGCGTTGGTCGCCGCGTCCCACCGTCGTTCTTTGCGGACCCGGCAACAATGGCGGGGATGGCTTCGTCATCGCCCGGCGGCTGCGCGAGCAAGGCTGGCCGGTCCAGACGGCGCTGCTGGGGATGCTGGCTACGCTGAAAGGGGACGCCGAGGCGAACGCCATACGCTGGAAGAGCGGCGATGTGGAGGAAGCGGAGATCCTGCCGCTCACGCCGGAAGTCATCGCCGGGGCCGAGCTGGTCGTCGATGCCTTGTTCGGGGCGGGCCTGGATCGGCCCCTGGAAGGGCGCGTCCGGTCCGTCGTCGAGGCGATCAACGCGCGGGTGAATCACGACCTTACCTGTGTCGCCGTCGACATTCCGAGCGGCGTTCACGGCGATACCGGCGAAATCCTGGGCGTCGCCCCAAGCTCGGCGCTTACCGTCACCTTCATCGGCAGGAAGGCCGGCCATTTTCTGTTGCCGGGCCGGGAAGTTGCCGGCGAGGTCGTCCTCATCGATATCGGCGTGCCGGTCAGCGCCATGGCGCGGATAAGCCCAAGCTTGTTTGCGAACGATCCGGAGCTCTGGCTGGACCGCTATCCGTGGCCGAAGCCCAGCGATCACAAATACAGCAGTGGCCATGTCGTCGTCGTCGGAGGGGCGGTGATGACGGGGGCGGCCAGGCTGGCAGCCAGGGCGGCGCTGCGCATCGGGGCCGGCCTGGTGACGGTGGCAAGCCCGCCGAAGGCGGTGGCGATCTATGCCGCCGAAAGCCCGAGCATTCTCGTCCATCCGGTGGCCGGCGACGCGGCCTTCCAGGACCTCATCGCCGATCTGCGCAAACGGGCCTTTCTGCTGGGCCCGGGCTGCGGAGTGACCAAGGAGACCCGGTCGAAGGTGCTGGAAGTCCTTGCTACGGGCCGGCCTTGCGTCCTGGACGCCGATGCCCTCAGCGTCTTCGAGGGTGCGTCCGAAGACCTCTTCGCGGCGATCCAGGGCCCCGCCGTGCTGACCCCCCATGAAGGCGAGTTTGCCCGCCTGTTCGACGACCGGGGGGACAAGCTGAGCCGGGCCCGGGAGGCGGCCCGGCGGAGCAACGCCATCGTCCTGCTGAAGGGGGCCGATACGGTCATCGCCGCGCCGGATGGCCAGGCCGTCATCAACTGGAACGCCCCGCCAAGCCTGGCGACGGCGGGTTCCGGCGACGTGTTGGCGGGCATGATCCTTGGCTTGCTGGCCCAGGGAATGGCGCCTTTCGATGCCGCCGCCGCCGCCGCTTGGCTCCATGGCGAAACGGCCCGACGGATCGGTATCGGCCTTATTTCAGAGGATTTGCCAGAAAATTTGCCAAAGGCGTTGTCAGAGTTGAGGAAATCCCGTTAACCTTAGCGAATCCATAATGAGCCGGCCTGAAATTTCGTTGCAATTTCATATAGTTTAGAGACACCATTTTACTTTTTGTTAAAGCGAAAGGCCTAAGCTCCTGACTCATAGAAGACGCAGGTAGGTGTTTTTTTGCTGAGTAACGTACGATGCGCGTGAAACTAAAAGAAATGCATGGCAGCAATGGCGAGTCGCCTGACATTCAGGCCGGAAATATCTTTCGTTGTCCACATACCGGGCCCGTCCTCGAGACGGCAAAAGTTCTGGCCGTACGTTCGGACCCATACGGCATTCCGCATGTGACGTATCAAGTGCGTATTCGCCGCGCCAATCACGACGTGCAAGATGGACCACGCATGCTAGCCTGGAAATTCTTAGTGCGCCCCGACGGCGCGTAACACCAGTGGAGGAAGGATCCACCCAGACAGTTGTCGGTTTGATCTGGTAGCTGACAGGCGGTCTTGTCGGGTAACCGGCGGGACCGAAGTCCTGTGACAAAGGCCGCCTTGGGCGGTTGAGCGACCTTGCGGGCCGAACGCGAGTGAGGCCTGAGCAGGCCTCGAAAGTGAAGATATGGACGCCGACCCTCCTGAGATTAGGGGAAGGCCGCGTGGAACGGGGGAGTAACCGACGAATGCACCCGTTCCGGTCCGCCGGGGTAGTGGGCACGGCACGCAAGGAAGGTGATACGGGTAATCGGGGGAGGCCCGTCGCGGGCGAGGGTAGCGGCCTCAACGTCACCTCGGGTGGCGGCGCGGGCGGGAATCGGAAAGGGTGATAGTACCGTTGATGCCGGGTAATGCCGGCGGAGGGAAGCACCCTTACTTCTGGTGCGCTTTTGACGGAGAGGAGGCGGGGTGATTGGCGATGCGCCTGCAAACACCTGAAAAGATCCGGACTCTCCAGAGGAAGCTCTATCTCAAGGCGAAGGCGGAACCGGACTTCCGCTTCTACCTGCTCTACGACAAGGTCTATCGCGAAGACATCCTGTTCCATGCCTACCGACTGGCGCGGTCCAACAAGGGCGCGCCGGGGGTGGATGGACAGAGCTTCGAGGAGATCGAGGCGATGGGGCTGGAGGGGTGGCTGTCCGGGATCAGGGACGACCTTCGCGCCAAGACGTACAGACCTGAGCCGGTGCGGCGGGCGATGGTCCCAAAGCCCGGCGGCGGCGAACGACCGCTCGGCATCCCGACGATCCGGGACCGGGTGGTGCAAGGCGCCGTCAAGCTCGTGATCGAACCGATCTTCGAGGCCGATCTCGAGCCCAGTGCCTATGGCTACCGACCGAAACGCTCTGCGGGCGATGCCGTCCAGGCGGTCCACAAGCTTCTCTGTCGCGGCTACACGGACGTGGTTGACGCGGATTTGTCCAAGTACTTCGATACGATTCCCCATGCGGAACTGATGCAATCGGTTGCGCGCCGGATCGTCGATCGCAACGTCCTGCGCCTGATCAAATTGTGGCTCAAGACACCGGTCGAGGAGACCGACGGGGATGGCAAGCGGCGCATGACGGGCGGCCGGGGGAGCACACGGGGAACCCCGCAAGGCGGGATTGTTTCGCCGCTGCTCGCCGCGCTCTACATGAACCGCTTTCTGAAGTACTGGCGGATCACCGGGCAGGGCACAAGGTTCCGCGCCGAGGTGGTGAACTATGCCGATGACCTTGTCATCCTCAGTCGCGGACACGCGAGGGAGGCCTTGGTCTGGACGCGGCAGGTGATGACCCGGCTGGGACTGACCCTGAACGAGGCCAAGACCAGCGTCCGCGATGGCCGCAAGGAGAGCTTCGACTTCCTGGGCTATAGCTTCGGCCCGCAGCGCTTTCGCAAGGATGGCCACTGGTATCTGGGGGCGAGCCCGTCCAGGAAGAGCGTGGCTCGGCTCAAGCTGAAGGTCCGAGGGCTCCTGCGGCCCGGCAACCAGGCACCCTGGCCCGAGGCGCGACCAGCTGAACAGCGTGCTGCGCGGCTGGCCGCACTACTTCGGCTACGGGACGCGCCTGCCGGCCTATCGAGCGGTCGACAATTACGTCTATGAGCGCGTGCGGCATTCTCTGGTCAGGCGTCACAAGGTGCCGTCGCGCGGCACCACGCGGTTCTCTGCTGGGACCGTGTTCGGGGATCTCGGCGTGCTTCGGCTGCGCCGGGTTCATCTTGGCCCCCCGCCGTGTGCCCCGGGATGAAGCCAGTCGGAAAGCCGGATGCGGGAAATTCGCACGTCCGGCTTGATGAGCGGGGAAGGGAAACGGAGTGATGCCAATGCGGTACAAACCACCGCGCCCTTCCTCGACTCTACTGCGGAACGCTACACGGAACACGCTCACTAACGTATGCATCCATGCATGGGTGTCTGAAGCGGTCTTCTTTCCTTTCTCTTCCTTCTCTCTCTTCATCCGAGTTGCCATGCGTTCCAAGGTCATCGGTCTTTCGGCCAGGCCGGAAGGCTTACTTTATCAATGCCTTCCATGCTATAAGCCGCCTGCGTAGGCCGGTTTACGCCGCAGTAGGGGCCGGAGTACCCATGCGGGCGTGGTGGAACTGGTAGACACGCCAGATTTAGGATCTGGTGACGAAAGTCGTGGGGGTTCAAATCCCTCCGCCCGCACCAGCTGCCTGCATGTGTGGCCGGCCCCACGGTCGGTTCACGATCTCACCCGACGAGCGAGAATCGAATGGAAGTAACGGAGACCCAGGCCGAAGGTCTGAAGCGCGAGTTCAGGATCGTCGTTTCTTCGGCCGATGTGGAAGAGAAAGTCGACGCAAAGCTAAAAGAGCTTAGCGCAACGGTAAACCTGCCGGGCTTCCGGCCGGGCCACGTTCCCATGTCGCTCGTGCGCGGTAAGTATGGGCAGTCCGTGCTGGCGGAAATCGTCCAGAAAATGCTGACCGAGACCTCCCAGCACTTGTTGAAGGAACGCAGCCTGCGGCCGGCCATGCAGCCCCAAGCGGAAATCGTCACCTTCCCGGAGGGGAGGGACCTTGAATTCACCCTGAAGGTCGAGCTCATACCGCAGATCGACTTCATGGATTTCTCTGAGATCGAGATCGAGCGACTCACGCCCGTCATCGAAGAAAAGGACATCGTCCGGGCGCTCGAGAACGCGGCCGCCGCCCAGCGGCGCTTTGAGCCTATTCCTGAGAACCGGCCGGCGAAGATGGGGGATCTCGTCGTCATCGACTTCGTCGGGCGGATCGGCGGCGAGCCCTTCGAGGGCGGTTCCGCAGAAGGCCTGCAGCTCGAGCTTGGTTCCGGCCAATTCATCCCCGGTTTCGAGGATCAGCTGGTCGGCGTGAAGGCTGGGGAAAGCGCCACGGTGACCCTAAACTTTCCCGACGCGTACCCCGCCAAGGAATTGGTCGGCAAGGAGGCGGTTTTCGACGTCACCGTAAAAGAGCTTCAGGAATGCATCCCGTTCGAGATCGACGATGAGCTCGCAAAGACGTTCGGGGTTCAGACGCTGGACGAGCTTCGCACCCAGATGCAGACGAGTCTCGAAAGGGAATATCAGCACGTCGCATATGTTCGCGAAAAGCGGGCCTATCTCGACATCCTGGCAAGCGGCCATACGTTTGAATTGCCGCAAGGGGTCGTCGATGTGGAGTTCGAGACGATCTGGCAACAAATTCAGGACCACCGTAAACAACAGGAGATGGCCAAGACGCAGGGCGCCGAAGTCGAGGACGAATTCGAGGGCAAGGACGAGGAAGCCCTGAAGAAGGAATACCGGCTGATCGCGGAACGCCGCGTCCGGCTGGGCTTGCTGTTGTCCGAAATCGGCTCGTCGAACGACATCTCCCTTTCCCAGACCGAAATCAACGAGGCAATTGCGCGCGAAGCGCGTCAACATCCGGGCCAAGAGGCGCAGATCTTCGAATTTTATCAAAAAAATCCTGAGGGTGTGCGGCGGCTGGTCGCTCCTATTTTTGAAGACAAGGTCGTCGGCTTTCTTTTGGAAAAAGCGAAGGTCACGACGCGCAACGTTTCGCCTGAGGAATTGCTGGGCGAGGTCCAGGCCACCGTGGAAAAGGCCGCCGGGATGGACAAAAAGAAGGCCGAATCCGGCAAGAAGACGGCAAAGGCGGCAAAAAGTGGTAAAATGGTCGCGAAGACGACGAAGAAGAAGGCGGCAAAGAAGGCAAAGGGTTAAACTAAGGACGAGGCGGCAAAACCTGCTTCCTTCCGGAACGGGGATTTATTCGATGGGCGATTCAAATGACACACACATGAATCTGCTGGTCCCGATGGTCGTCGAACAGACGAATCGAGGGGAGCGCGCCTATGACATCTATTCTCGGCTGCTCAAGGAACGTATCGTCTTTCTCACGGGTGGCATCGACGATGCCGGGGCGAGTCTCATTTGCGCGCAATTGCTGTTTCTCGAATCGGAGAATCCGAACAAGGATATTTCCGTCTATATCAACTCGCCAGGAGGCACGGTCACCGCCGGCCTCGCCATCTACGACACGATCCAATACATCCGGCCGGAAGTTTCGACCGTTTGCGTCGGACAGGCCGCCTCGATGGGATCGCTGCTGCTTGCCGCGGGGGCTGCGAAGAAACGCTATGCGCTCCCCAACTCGCGGATCATGCTCCACCAGCCGTCCGGAGGCACCCAGGGGCAAGCGACGGACATCGAAATTCAGGCGAAAGAGATTCTTGCGTTGCGTTCTCGCCTTAACGATATCTATGTGGAGCACACCGGTAAGACCCTAGATGCAATCGAGGAGGCTGTCGAACGCGACAAATTCCTCTCGCCGGAGGAGGCATTGGAATTTGGCCTGATCGATGCAGTGGTTAAGAGCCGCCCGATACCGGAAAAGTAAGCCTTTCAAGAATAACAAAATATTGATAACCATTGAATCGCGTTAGGGTTTTGATAACTCCTGATAAAAATAGTGGCGAAAAATGTAATTTCGTTATCATTTTCATTACCTGGGCAGCCTAGGTTTTGACATTACAAGGCGAAATGGGCTAGGGCTAACGTACTGGCAAATATACGAATGAGGCCGTTATGAGCAAGACGACCGGCGGTGATTCAAAGAATACGCTTTACTGCTCGTTCTGCGGTAAGAGCCAGCACGAAGTCCGCAAACTCATCGCCGGGCCGACCGTTTTCATTTGCGATGAGTGTGTCGAACTCTGCATGGATATTATCCGTGAAGAGAACAAGAGTACGCTCGCCAAGTCCCAGGATGGCGTCCCGACACCGAAAGACATCTACACGGTGCTCAACGACTATGTCATCGGGCAGGAACATGCCAAGCGTGTGCTTTCCGTTGCCGTTCACAATCATTACAAGCGGCTTGGCCATGGCGCCCGGTCGGAAGAGGTCGAACTCGCCAAGTCGAACATCCTGCTTGTCGGACCGACGGGCTGTGGGAAGACGCTCCTTGCGCAGACGCTGGCCCGTATTCTTGACGTTCCCTTCACGATGGCGGATGCCACGACGCTGACGGAAGCAGGCTATGTGGGTGAGGATGTCGAGAACATCATCCTCAAGCTGCTCCAGGCCGCGGACTATAATGTCGAGCGTGCCCAGCGCGGCATCGTCTACATCGACGAAGTCGACAAGATTTCCCGCAAGTCCGACAACCCTTCCATCACCCGGGACGTCTCTGGTGAAGGGGTCCAGCAGGCGTTGCTCAAGATCATGGAGGGCACGATTGCCTCCGTTCCGCCCCAAGGCGGGCGCAAGCATCCGCAGCAGGAATTTCTGCAGGTGGACACGACGAACATCCTTTTCGTCTGCGGCGGCGCCTTCTCCGGGCTGGAACGGATCATTTCCGCTCGTGGCCAGGGATCGGCCGTCGGCTTTGGTGCCGACGTGCGGGGTCCGGACGACCGTCAGACCGGGGAGATCCTGCACGACGTCGAGCCGGAGGATCTGCTGCGGTTCGGGCTGATTCCGGAGTTCATCGGCCGGCTCCCGGTCATCGCGACTCTGGAAGATTTGGACGAAGTGGCGCTGGTGGAGATTCTGACGAAGCCAAAGAACGCCCTCGTCAAGCAATATGAACGGCTGTTTGATATGGAGAACGTCCAGCTTACCTTCACGGAGGATGCCCTCCAGGCGATCGCCGAGCGGGCGATCCTGCGCAAGACAGGGGCGCGGGGCCTGCGGTCGATCCTGGAGGCGAACTTATTGGATACGATGTTCGAGCTTCCTAGCCTAGATGGCGTTGAGGAAGTTGTGATCAATCGGGAAGTGGTCGAAGGCCGGGCCAAGCCTCTCTATATCTACGCGGATCGGCAGACCGACGTCGAGACAAGCGCCTAAACCGTCCTCGCTCGGGGCGTACTTCCCAAAAAACGGCTCGAAATCGTCTTTGGCGGAGCCATATAACCATCGACCGGCAATGCCGGGTAGGTAGCTGGAATGAACGATCTGAGCAAAAACATCCTCTATCCGGTCCTCCCGCTTCGGGACATCGTGGTCTTTCCCCACATGATCGTCCCCCTGTTCGTGGGCCGGGATAGGTCCGTCCGTGCCCTGGACGAGGTCATGAAGGACAACAAGCAGATCCTTCTCGTAACCCAGAAGGATGCGAGCAAGGATGACCCGACGACCGACGACATTTACTCGGTCGGCACGGTCGGCACGGCGCTCCAGCTGCTGAAGCTTCCGGATGGGACCGTTAAGGTGCTCGTCGAAGGGGCGCGACGGGCAAATATCCTTCAGTTCACCCAGTCCGATCCCTACTTTCAGGCCCATGCCGAGGAAGCTAAGGACGTGTTCGGCGAAGAGGACAAAACGGAAGCCCTGACCCGGACGGTGATCTCCCAGTTCGAGCAGTATGTGAAGCTCAACAAGAAGATCCCGCCGGAGGTGCTGGTCTCCATCAACCAGATCGAGGAGCCTTCGAAGCTTGCCGACACGATCGCCTCACACCTGGCGTTGAAGCTTCGGGACAAGCAGACCCTGCTCGAGCTCATCTCCGTCCCTGAACGTCTGGAGCGGATTTGCACGATGATGGAAGCCGAGATCGGCGTCCTGCAGGTCGAAAAGCGGATCCGCAATCGCGTGAAGCGTCAGATGGAGAAGACTCAACGCGAGTACTATCTGAACGAGCAGATGAAGGCGATCCAGAAGGAGCTTGGCGAATCCGAGGATGGCCGGGACGAGTTCGGCGAGCTCGAAGATCGAATCCGTAAGACGAAATTCGACAAGGAAGCCCGCGAGAAGGCGATATCGGAGTTCAAGAAGCTGCGCACGATGAGCCCGATGTCCGCCGAGGCGACGGTCGTCCGCAATTACCTGGATTGGCTGCTAAACATTCCCTGGGGGAAGCGCTCGAAGATCAAGCGCGATATCCGTGAAGCGGCCCGTGTCCTGAACGCCGATCACTATGGGTTGGAGAAGGTAAAGGAACGGATTCTCGAATACTTGGCCATCCAGCAACGGACCAAGAAGATCCGCGGGCCGATTCTTTGCCTGGTGGGACCACCCGGCGTCGGCAAGACCTCGCTGGGCGCTTCGATCGCCCGGGCGACGGGGCGCAACTTCGTGCGCGTCTCGCTGGGCGGCATTCGGGACGAAGCGGAAATTCGCGGTCACCGCCGGACCTATATCGGGTCGATGCCGGGCAAGATCATCCAGTCGATGAAGAAGGTGAAGACGATAAACCCGCTTTTCCTGCTCGACGAGGTCGACAAGCTCGGTGCGGATTTCCGTGGTGATCCTTCCTCGGCGCTGCTCGAGGTGCTGGATCCGGAACAGAATTCGACCTTCCAGGATCATTATCTGGAGGTCGACTACGATCTCTCCGACGTCATGTTCGTGACGACGGCGAACACGCTTCGCATGCCGCAGCCATTGATGGACCGGATGGAGATCATCCGGCTGCCCGGCTATACGGAGGACGAGAAGATCGAGATCGCGATCCGCCACCTGATCTCCAAGCAGTTGAAAGCAAACGGCTTGAAGAAGAGCGAATGGTCGATTTCGGCCGAGGCGCTGAAAGACCTCATCCGTTACTACACGCGGGAAGCGGGCGTGCGTAATCTCGAACGCGAACTTGCGAGTCTCATGCGGAAGGCGGCGAAAGAACTTCTGATGAAAAGCAAGAAGCGGCTTTCCATCTCGCGACGAAATCTCGAAAAGTATGCGGGCGTTCGTCGTTTCCGCTATGGCGAAACGGAACTCGAGGACTTGGTCGGGGTCGCAACGGGGCTCGCCTGGACGGAGGTTGGCGGCGAACTGCTCACCATCGAGGCCGTTGTCATGCCGGGCAAGGGCAACATCGTGAAACCCACCGGTCAGTTGGGCGACGTCATGCAGGAATCGGTGGAGGCGGCCCGCAGCTACATTCGCTCGCGGTTGCTCGACTTCGGGATCCGGCCGGCCGTCTTCGAGAAGAAGGACATCCACGTGCACGTGCCCGAGGGCGCCACCCCGAAGGACGGGCCCTCGGCAGGGGTCGCCATGGGCACGGCGATCGTCTCGGCGCTCACCGGTATTGCGGTGCGGAAAGATGTCGCCATGACGGGTGAGATCACGCTACGCGGCCGGGTTCTGCCCATTGGCGGTCTCAAGGAGAAGCTACTAGCCGCCCTTCGTGGAGGGGTCAAAACCGTATTGATTCCAAAGGATAACGAGAAAGACTTGGTAGAGATTCCTCAGAACATTAAACGCGGTCTGGAGATTATTCTGATTGGCACCGTCGATGATGTTCTGCACAATGCGCTTGTCGAATCGCTGACGCCGATCGAGTGGAGCGACAAAGAAAAGATCGAAGCGGTTGCGACGAAGAATGACCAGAGCGACGTCGGCGACGTCGTGACCCACTGACTCGCCCCGCCGCCCACACGCGTCAAACCCTCGAAAAACCGCAGAAAATGGCGTTTCCTGCATTGACGCGCCTCTCGGTGCGCCATAGACTCATGCTCGATCAATCACCATTGGGATGCCCATCTCATTCTTACAAAGGGGGCGTGGACGTGAATAAGAACGATCTTGTGGCTGCAGTTTCAGGCAAAGCTGGTTTGTCGAAGGCGGATAGTGCGCGTGCGGTTGAAAGCGTATTCGATATCATCTCAAACAGCTTAACGCAGGGTAACGAAGTGCGTCTGGTTGGGTTTGGCACCTTCAGCGTCGCGAATCGTGCGGCTTCGAAGGGCCGGAATCCGCGTACCGGTGAAGCGATCGACATTCCTGCGTCGAAGCAGCCAAAGTTCAAGGCCGGCAAGGGCTTGAAAGAATCGGTAAATCGTTGAACTGACACCGCTTTTGGCGGGTCCTTCACAAGGAATTCTAGGATGTCGGCCGCCTTTATCAGGCGGCCGACATTGTTTCTGGCTTGAGGGAAGTTGAAAAAGGGCCCAAATCCTTTCCTGGGCGATTAGCTCAGTTGGGAGAGCGTCTCGTTTACACCGAGAAGGTCGGCGGTTCGATCCCGTCATCGCCCACCATGGACCCCGCGGAGTTTCCCCATCTGCTTGACACTCGGAAGGTGGAAGGAGTAAGGAGGCCGCCTTCGCAAATAGGGGGGTGTAGCTCAGTTGGTTTAGAGCGCCGGCCTGTCACGCCGGAGGTCGCGGGTTCGAGTCCCGTCACTCCCGCCACCCCTTGACACCCTGCCCATGCGTGTTCGGGGAGCGTTGCGAAGGTTCAAGGCCCGAGCCACGGTCTTGGACCCTGCCATCGAGTGTTCTGAGGCAAAATCATGCCCCCCCCGGCGGTCAAACGCCCTTTTTTCCGCCCCAAGCGGCCGCTATACTCGGCGGCCCTTGCCAAGGCCAAGCAAGCCAAGGGTTTCAGCTCTGATTGTGGCTTTGATAAATTGGTGGTTAATAAATCGGCCGGATAATCGGCAAGGGGATCTCAAAAGCGCAGGCCCGTCCGGGCACATGCGCCAAGTCAGGCGGAAACGGTTCGAATGGAAGCATTGCTTCAAGAGTACCTTCCCATCCTGTTGTTCCTCGGCATTGCCGGGGGGATCGCGGCGGTTGCACTGCTTGCTTCCTACGTTCTTGCCTCCCAGCATCCAGATTCGGAGAAACTTTCGGCCTATGAGTGCGGCTTTGCGCCCTTCGAAGACGCACGCGATAAATTCGACGTCCGTTTCTACCTTGTCGCCATTCTTTTCATCATCTTCGACCTTGAGGTGGCATTCCTCTTTCCGTGGGCGGTGAGTCTTGGGAAGATCGGCGCGTTCGGTTTCTGGTCGATGATGATCTTCCTCGGCATCCTGACCGTAGGCTTCATTTACGAATGGCGGAAGGGTGGTTTGGAATGGGAATGAGCACCAGCGATCCGGCGGATCTCTTCGCGCGCTCCGTTCCGCCGGGGGCGGAACAGGATGGAATCCTGAAGCGCGCCACCCAGGAACTCGACGATCGCGGTTTCGTCATTGCCCAAGCCGATAAGCTTTTTAATTGGGCGCGTGCGGGCTCTCTCTGGCCCATGACATTCGGGCTCGCCTGCTGTGCGGTCGAAATGATGCATAGCGCCTGCAGCCGTTATGACCTCGACCGCTTCGGCGTCGTCTTCCGGCCGAGCCCACGTCAATCGGACGTCATGATCGTGGCCGGTACCCTCGTCAACAAGATGGCGCCGGCACTTCGCAAGGTTTACGACCAGATGGCGGAGCCGCGCTGGGTCATCTCGATGGGGTCCTGTGCTAATGGCGGCGGCTACTACCATTATTCCTATTCCGTCGTTCGCGGCTGCGATCGAATCGTACCGGTCGACATTTACGTTCCGGGCTGTCCACCGACGGCGGAAGCGCTGCTTTACGGCGTGCTGCAGCTTCAGAAGAAGATCCGTCGGACCGGAACCATCGCTCGCTAATCGGGACGCATCTGTCAGACATGGACGAGGCACTCAAAGAACTTGGCGAGACCATTCAGGCTGCGTTACCTGAGGATATCGTTGAAGTGACCATCGCCCATCACGAGCTCGTGCTGACCGCGGCACCGTCATCGATCGTGAAGGTCCTGACCTTCCTTCGGGACGACGCGAACTGCCAGTTCAAGCAGCTGGTCGACCTTTGCGGCGTCGACTATCCGGAACGCGAGAAGCGTTTCGAGGTGGTCTACAACCTGCTCAGTCTCTCGCAAAACCAGCGCATTCGCGTGAAGGCCGCGGTAGGAGAGGAAGAGCCCGTTCCCTCCGTCGTCGATGTGTTCCATTCGGCCAACTGGTGGGAACGGGAGGCCTGGGACCTCTACGGCATCTTCTTTTCCGGTCATCCAGACCTGCGCCGGATCCTCACGGACTATGGATTCGAAGGCCACCCGCTGCGCAAGGACTTCCCGCTCACCGGCTTCGTCGAGTTGCGCTACGACGAGGATCAGAAACGCGTCGTTTATGAACCCGTCAAACTGACCCAGGAATTTCGCACCTTCGATTTCATGTCCCCGTGGGAAGGCACCGAAATTCTACTGCCCGGCGATGAGAAGGCAGACCCGGAAGCCGGCAAGAAGGGCGAGTGATGGCAGAAGCGCGGATTCAGAACTACACGATCAATTTCGGACCGCAGCATCCAGCCGCGCACGGCGTCCTTCGCCTCGTGCTCGAGCTCGATGGCGAGATCGTCGACCGGGCGGACCCCCACATCGGGCTTTTGCACCGGGGAACGGAAAAGCTCATCGAATACAAAACCTATTTGCAGGCCGTGCCGTATTTCGATCGCCTCGATTACGTCGCGCCCATGTCCCAGGAACATGCCTTCGCGCTGGCGGTCGAGAAGCTGCTTGAGATCGAGGCGCCGATCCGCGGCCAGTACATCCGCGTGCTGTTCGCCGAGATCTCGCGCATCTTGAATCACCTGCTGAACGTGACCGCCTTTGCGCTCGACGTCGGTGCGATGACACCGTTCCTGTGGGCCTTCGAAGAGCGCGAGATTCTGATGGAGTTCTATGAGCGCGTTTCCGGTGCACGGCTCCATGCCGCCTATTTCCGGCCCGGCGGCGTCGAGCGCGACATGCCGATCGGCCTGGATGAGGACATTTACGCGTTTATGGAGCGCTTTCCCAAGGTCCTCGACGATATCGAGTCGCTGCTGACGGAAAACCGCATCTTCAAACAGCGCACGGTCGACATCGGGATCGTGACGGCGGAGCAGGCGCTGGACTGGGGTTTTACGGGGCCGATACTGCGTGCATCGAACGTCGCCTGGGACCTTCGCAAGGCGCAGCCCTATGACGTTTATGCCGACATGGATTTCGACGTGCCCGTGGGCTTAGGCGGCGATTGCTACAGCCGCTACCTGGTGCGCGTCGAGGAAGTACGGCAAAGCCTGCGCATCATGCGGCAATGCCTCGAGCAAATGCCGGAAGGGCCGGTCCACGATACGAACGCGAAGATCAACCCGCCGTCACGCTCCGAGATGAAGCGTTCGATGGAGGCGCTCATCCATCACTTCAAGCTCTACACCGAGGGCTACCACGTGCCGGCCGGCGAAACCTACACCGTCGTCGAGGCACCGAAAGGCGAGTTCGGAGTCTACCTCGTCGCGGACGGCACGAACCAGCCCTATCGCTGCAAGATACGCGCCCCTGGGTTTGCCCATCTGCAGGGCCTCGACATGATGAGCAGGGGGCACATGCTGGCCGATGTAAGCGCGATCATCGGCAGCCTCGACATCGTTTTCGGCGAGGTGGACCGATGAGCGGGCCTTCGAAAAAGGCAGCCGCGGGACTGGACAGTTTCACCTTCTCGGCCGAGAACCAGGCCAGGATCGAAACGATCATCGCCAAGTACCCGGAAGGGCGCCAGGCAAGCGCGGTGCTGCCCTTGCTCGACCTTGCCCAGCGCGAATGCGGTGGTTGGCTGCCGCGCGCCGCGATGGATCACGTGGCGGGCGTGCTTTCCATGCCACCGATCCGCGTCTACGAGGTCGCCACCTTCTACACGATGTTCAACCTGAAGCCCGTCGGTGAACATTTCGTGCAGATCTGCACGACGACGCCCTGCTGGCTGCGCGGTTCGGACGAGGTAATCCGTGCCGTAAAGGAAACGGTTGGGATCGGCCCCGGTGAGACGACACAGGATGGGAAATTCACCGTCACGGAAGTCGAATGCCTCGGTGCCTGCGTGAACGCACCGATGATCCAGATCAACGACGACTATTACGAAGACCTGGATTTCGATTCCACGAAGACACTTCTTGAGGCCTTGCGCCGCGGCGAGAAGCCAAGGTCCGGCTCCCTGGCCGGACGGCTGTGCGGTGCGCCCCAATCGGGTCCAAAGACGCTGCTTGCACTCGCGTCCGGGAAAGGAAAAACCTGATGCTTCGCGATAAAGACCGGATCTTTACGAATCTTTACGGCCAGGAAGATCCGGGCCTTAAGGGTGCGCTTGCGCGCGGCGACTGGCAGAACACGAAGACGCTGCTGGAGAAAGGCCGCGATGGGATCATCGAGGCCGTGAAGGACTCGGGCCTTCGCGGCCGTGGCGGCGCCGGCTTCGGCGCCGGCCTAAAATGGTCCTTCATGCCGAAGGAGGTGGGCGCGAAGCCGCACTATCTCGTCGTCAATGCCGACGAAAGCGAGCCTGGCACCTGCAAGGACCGCGACATCATGCGGAACGATCCGCACAAGCTTTTGGAAGGCTGCCTGGTGGCCGGCTTCGCGATGGCGGCACATGCCTGCTACATCTACATTCGCGGCGAATTCTTTCGCGAGGCGGAACGCCTGCAGACCGCCATCGAGGAGGCCTATGAGGCGGGCCTCATCGGCCCGAACGCCTGCAAGTCCGGTTGGGATTTCGACATTTACCTCCACCGCGGCTCTGGCGCCTACATCTGCGGCGAGGAGACGGGGCTTCTGGAAAGCCTCGAGGGCAAGAAAGGCCAGCCGCGCCTGAAGCCTCCATTCCCGGCGAATGCCGGGCTTTATGGTTGCCCGACCACCGTGAACAACGTCGAGACGATTGCCGTAGCACCCGAAATCTTAAGGCGTGGCCCCGAATGGTTCGCCGGCATCGGCCGAGAGAACAACACCGGCACGAAGCTCTTCTGCATCTCCGGCCACGTGAACGAACCTTGTCTCGTCGAGGAGGCGATGGGGATCCCCCTTCGCGAGCTCATCGAAACCCATGCGGGCGGCGTCCGAGGGGGCTGGGACAACCTGCTTGCGGTCATTCCGGGCGGGTCTTCTGTGCCGGTCATTCCGAAGTCGATCTGCGACACCGTGCTGATGGATTTTGACAGCCTGCAAGAGGTGAAGTCGGGGCTTGGCACGGCGGCCGTCATCGTGATGGACAAATCGACGGACATCGTGAAGGCAATCGCCAGGCTCGCGCAGTTCTACAAGCACGAAAGCTGCGGCCAGTGCACGCCATGCCGCGAGGGCACCGGGTGGATGTGGCGTGTCATGGAACGCCTCGTCAAAGGCGAGGCCCATGTCGACGAGATCGACATGCTGGAAGAGGTGACCTACGAGGTCGAAGGGCACACGATCTGCGCGCTCGGCGATGCCGCGGCTTGGCCGATCCAGGGTCTGATCCGCCATTTCCGGCCCGAACTCGAACGCCGAATCCTCAAGCGTCAAGTAAGCGGCGACACGGAGGCCGCGTAAAGGAACCACCATGCCGAAGATGACGATCAACGGCCAGGAAATCGAGGTCGAGCCAGGGATTACGGTCCTTCAGGCCTGCGAGGAGGCGGGAATAGAAATTCCGCACTTCTGCTACCACGAGCGGCTCTCGATCGCCGGCAACTGCCGGATGTGCCTCGTCGAGATGGAACGTTCGCCAAAGCCGATTGCGTCCTGCGCGATGCCGGTCGCCGAGGGCATGGTGATTCATACGAACACGCCGATGGTCGAGAAGGCGCGCAAAGGCGTCATGGAGTTCCTTCTCATCAACCACCCGCTGGATTGCCCGATCTGCGACCAAGGTGGCGAGTGCGATCTGCAGGACCAGGCGATGGCCTATGGATTCGATCGCAGCCGTTTCGAAGAAAACAAGCGGGCGGTCGAGGACAAGGAGCTTGGCCCCCTCATTAAGACAATCATGACGCGCTGCATCCATTGTACGCGCTGCATCCGTTTCGCCGAGGAAATCGCAGGCGTTTACGTGCTTGGGGCTACGGGACGCGGCGAGGACATGGAAATCGACACCTATGTCGAACAGACGGTGAATACGGAAGTCTCGGGCAATCTTGTCGATCTTTGCCCGGTCGGCGCGCTGACTTCGAAGCCCTATGCCTTTACGGCGCGCTCGTGGGAGCTTTGCAAGACCGAATCGATCGACGTCCTCGATGCAGTGGGAAGTGCGATCCGCGTCGATGCCCGCGGCAAGGAGGTCATGCGCATCCTGCCCAGGCTGAACGAGGACGTAAACGAAGAGTGGATCAACGACAAGACGCGGCACGCCTGCGACGGGCTGAAACACCAACGCCTGGATCAACCTTACGTCCGGCGCAACGGCAAGCTCGAGCCTGCCACCTGGGAGGCGGCGTTTGCCGCCATCGCGAGCCGGCTGAAGGGGCTTTCCGAAGGCGCAATCGCCGCGATTGCCGGCGATCTTGCGGATTGCGAATCGATGGTGGCGCTGAAAGACCTGATGACGGGCTTGGGCACGCCCCATCTCGATTGCCGGCAAGGGGGTGCTGCGGTGGATCCGGAGCAGCCTTCGAGCTATCGCTTCAACACGACGATCGCCGGCATCGAGGCGGCGGATGCCTGCCTTCTCATCGGCACGAATCCGCGCTGGGAAGCGGCGCTGGTGAACACGCGGCTTCGCAAGCGTCATCGGATGGGCGGCTTTCAGATCGCCGCCATCGGGCCTGCGCTTGACCTTACCTATCCGGTTGAGGCGTTGGGCAACTCGCCCAAGGTGTTGCAAGACTTGGTCTCCGGTAAGCATGCCTTTGCGGACGTGTTGCAAAAAGCCGAACGCGCGATGCTGATCCTGGGCGAGGGCGCGCTTGCGCGGGCCGACGGGGCGGCGATCTTGGGTCTGGCCCGCGGGCTTGCCGAGGCGGCCGGCATGGTGAGCAAGGAATGGAATGGCTTTAACGTGCTTATCCTTGCCGCCTCGCGCGTCGGCGGGCTCGATCTTGGTTTTGCGCCGGGGAAGGGGGGCCGTGACGCGAACGCCATCCTCGAAGGGGCTGGCAAGGGCGAGATCGAAATGGTCTACCTGCTTGGCGCCGATGAAATCGACATGGGCCGGCTGGGAAGCGCCTTCGTCATCTATCAGGGCCATCACGGGGATGCGGGCGCCAACCGCGCCGACGTCATTCTGCCAGGGGCCGCCTATACGGAAAAGAACGCCACCTATGTGAACCTGGAAGGCCGCGTACAACGGACGAACCTTGCGGTTTTCCCGCCGGGGGATGCGCGGGAAGACTGGGCGATCCTGCGCGCCCTTTCCGCCGCTCTCGGCAAGACGCTTCCCTATGACAGCTTGGCCCAGGTCCGCGAACGTTTGACCAGCGTCAATGCACATTTTGCGACGGAAGACGTCGTCGAACGCGCCCCCTGGGGCAAATTCGGCGCGTCCGGTGCGGTGAAGGACGCGAGCCTCGTCTATCCGATCGCCAACTTCTACATGACGGATCCCATCAGCCGCGTCTCGCCCACCATGGCCGCCTGTACGGAGGCCTTCGTTCAACCCCTTAAAGGAAAAACCGGCACCGATGGTTGAACTGTGGAGCGACTATCTCTGGCCGGGCACGATCATCGTCGCCCAGATCGTCGCCATCATCGTCCCGCTGCTGGTGGCGGTCGCCTATCTCACCTACGCGGAGCGCAAGGTCATTGCCGCGATGCAGCTTCGAAAAGGCCCGAACGTCGTTGGGCCCTTCGGGCTTCTGCAACCGATCGCGGATGGCCTGAAGCTGCTGGTCAAGGAAACCATCCTGCCCAGCCGGGCGAACAAGGTGGTCTTCCTATTGGCGCCCATGCTGACTTTCCTTCTAAGCCTGGTTGCCTGGGCGGTGATCCCCTTCGGTGAGGGGATCGTGCTTTCCAACATCAATGTCGGGATCCTGTACCTATTCGCGATTTCGTCCCTTGGCGTTTACGGGGTCATCATGGCCGGCTGGGCGAGCAATTCGAAATACGCCTTTCTGGGCGCGCTGCGTTCGGCGGCGCAAATGGTTTCTTACGAAGTTTCGATCGGCTTCGTGCTGGTTACGGTGCTGCTTTGTGCCGGCTCGCTGAACCTTTCTGAAATCGTGCTTGCGCAAAAGAACGTCTGGTTTGTGCTGCCGCTTCTGCCGATGTTCGTCATCTTTTTCATTTCCGCGCTGGCGGAAACGAACCGCGCTCCCTTCGATCTACCGGAGGCGGAATCCGAGTTGGTGTCAGGGTACAACGTCGAATATTCAGCGATGGCGTTCGCGCTCTTCTTCCTTGGTGAGTACGCGAACATGATCTTGATGAGCGGGATGACGACGGTGCTGTTCCTGGGCGGCTGGTTGCCACCGGTTGATGCGGCGCCTTTCAATTGGATTCCGGGACCGATCTGGTTTGTTCTCAAACTCAGCTTCGTTCTTTTCTGTTTCCTGTGGGTTCGCGCGACCTTCCCACGTTATCGCTACGATCAACTCATGCGACTGGGCTGGAAGGTTTTTCTTCCTTTTTCGCTTCTCTGGGTCGTCGTGACGGCTGGCGTTCTGCAGGCGTTCGGCTGGGTGCCGAACTAAACCGGAGGATGGATCATGGCCATGCTCGATAAGGCGGCGCGCGCTTTATTCCTAGGCGAGCTTCTCGCAGGCCTTGGCCTGACACTTCGCTATATGTTCCGGCGAAAGGTAACGATCAACTATCCTTACGAGAAAGGTCCGCTTTCGCCACGCTTTCGCGGTGAACATGCGCTGCGTCGTTACCCGAACGGCGAGGAGCGTTGCATCGCGTGCAAGCTTTGCGAAGCGATCTGTCCCGCCCTGGCGATCACGATCGAGGCCGAACCCCGTGAAGATGGAAGCCGTCGGACGACGCGCTACGACATCGACATGACGAAATGCATCTATTGCGGACTTTGCGAAGCGGCTTGTCCGGTGGACGCAATCGTCGAGGGGCCGAACTATGAATTTGCCACCGAGACCCATGCCGAACTTCTCTACGACAAGGAAAAACTGATGGCGAACGGAGATCGCTGGGAGGACCAGCTGGCTGCGCGCCTGATCGCGGACGCGCCGTATCGCTAGGAAGAACGGAACGCAGATGATCCTTCAAGCCCTTGCTTTTTATGCATTTTCTGCCGTGGCGGTGGCCGGCGGCGTGATGGTGATTGCCGCCCGCAACCCGGTTCATTCCGTGCTGTTCCTGATCCTTGCCTTCTTCAATGGGGCCGCTCTTTTCGTGCTCTTGGGCGCGGAGTTTCTGGCGATGATCCTGATCGTCGTCTATGTCGGCGCGATCGCCGTCCTGTTCCTGTTCGTCGTCATGATGCTCAATATCAATTTTGTCGAGCTTCGACAGGGCTTCTTGCAATACCTGCCCGTAGGCGCCCTGATCGGCCTCGTGCTGTTGGCGGAACTCGTGCTGGTCGGCGGCACCTGGGCCTTCGGGCCGGAGATGAGCGGTGCCATGCCGACGCCTGAGATCGGCGATCGAACGAACACGGAAGCGCTGGGCGATATCCTTTATACGCGGTACATCTATCTCTTCCAGACGGCCGGCATCATCCTGCTGGTGGCGATGATCGGCGCCATCGTGCTCACCTTGCGTGTCCGCCCCGACGTTCGGAAACAGCGGCCCGGCAATCAGATCGGACGGAAGCGGGAAGAGGCCGTTGCGATTCGTAAAGTAACGCCGGGAAGCGGGGTCTGATGCTGACGATCGGGCTTGCCCACTACCTAACGGTTGCCGCGATCCTGTTTACGCTGGGCGTCCTCGGCATCTTTCTCAACCGCAAGAACGTCATCATCATCCTGATGTCGATCGAGTTGATGCTGCTTGCGGTGAACATCAACCTGGTTTCGTTCTCGGCGCACCTGCAGGACATGGTGGGCCAGGTCTTCGCGATGTTCGTGTTGACGGTGGCGGCCGCAGAGGCCGCGGTGGGACTCGCCATCATCGTCGTTTATTTCCGTAACCGCGGGTCGATCGCGGTCGAAGACGTCAACCTGATGAAGGGTTGAGCGCGCCATGTATTCTGCCGTCATCTTCCTTCCGTTAGTCGCCGCCATCCTCGCCGGTTTGTTCGGCCGTTGGCTGGGCGATCGGGGGGCGCAGTTGGTGACCTGCGGCGCCATGGTGCTGGCGGCGGTTCTTTCGATTCCGGTCTTTCTGGAAGTCGCCATCGAGGGCCACGGGCAGACCATCCAGGTTTTTTCATGGATCGAATCCGGCGCGGTCGAGGTCGCCTGGGCGCTGAAATTCGATACGTTGACGGCGGTGATGGTGCTCGTCGTGAACGTCGTCTCGGCGATGGTGCACATCTATTCGATCGGTTACATGCAGGGCGACCCATCCGTTCCCCGCTTCATGTCTTATTTAAGTCTGTTCACCTTCTTCATGCTGATGCTGGTCTCGGCAAACGATCTCGTGCAGCTTTATTTCGGCTGGGAAGGGGTGGGCCTTGCCTCCTATCTCTTGATCGGTTTCTGGTACGACCGGCCTGCCGCCAACGCCGCCGCGATCAAGGCCTTTCTCGTGAACCGGGTCGGCGACTTCGGCTTCGGTCTAGGCATTTTCGGCATTTTCTTCCTTTTCGATTCGCTGCTTCTGGACGTCATCTTTGCCGATGCGCCGGACAAGGCCGGCACGCTGCTTCATTTCCTGGGCGCCGACTTCGATGCGCTCACCGTGCTTTGCCTGCTGCTGTTTATCGGCGCCATGGGAAAATCCGCGCAGCTGGGGCTGCACACATGGCTGCCGGATGCGATGGAGGGCCCGACCCCGGTCTCCGCCCTCATCCATGCCGCGACGATGGTGACGGCCGGCGTCTTCATGGTGGTCCGCCTTTCGCCGATCTTCGAATACGCGCCGTTCGCCCTTAACGTCGTCGCCATCGTCGGCGCCTCGACGGCGTTCTTTGCCGCGACCGTCGGCCTCGTCCAAAACGACATCAAGCGCGTGATCGCCTATTCGACCTGCAGCCAGTTGGGCTACATGTTCTTTGCCGCCGGCGTTTCCGCTTACGCAGCGTCGATCTTCCACCTCATGACCCACGCCTTCTTCAAGGCGCTTTTGTTCCTGGCGGCCGGCTCCGTCATTCACGCATTTTCGAACGAACAGGACATGCGCAAGATGGGCGGGGTGTGGAAGAAGATCCCGCTGACCTACGCCTTGATGTGGATCGGCAGTCTGGCGCTTGCCGGCGTTCCCTTCTTTGCCGGTTATTACTCGAAGGACATGATCCTCGAATCCGCTTACGCCGCCCACACAGCAGTCGGGCAATACGCCTTCTGGCTGGGGGCGGGGGCTGCGGCGCTTACCGCGTTTTATTCCTGGCGGCTGATCCTGATGACGTTCCATGGGAAGCCGCGGGCGGACGCAGACGTCATGGCCCATGTCCACGAGTCGCCGAAGGTGATAACGCTGCCGCTGATCGGGCTGGCGCTCGGCGCGATCTTCGCGGGCTATGTCGGCTACGAATACTTCGTCGGCCATGGGATGGAGGCCTTCTGGCGCGATGCGATTCTCGTGTTGCCGACGCACTCGGCAATTTTCGATGCGCATCACGTGCCGGAATGGGTGAAGCTGTTGCCCGTCGTCATGGGGGCGATCGGAATTGCGGTTGCCTATCTCTTCTACCTATTTATGCCGTCGCTGCCGGGCTTGCTTGCCGACAAGATGCGGCGGCTTTACCTCTTCTTACTCAACAAGTGGTACTTCGACGAACTTTACGACTGGATGTTCGTGAACCCGGCGAAGTGGCTTGGTCGCGGGTTCTGGAAACAGGGCGACGGTGCGCTGATCGACGGCGTCGGTCCGGATGGCGTGGCGGCGGCCACCCTTAATCTGGCGCGTCGCGCCAGCCGCTTACAGACCGGCTACGTCTATCACTATGCCTTTGCGATGCTGGTCGGCGTCGCGGCGCTGATCACCTGGTATCTGATCGGGAAGATGGGCTAATGCAGGATTGGCCGCTTCTTAGCCTCGTCATCTTCCTCCCGCTCGTGGGTGTGGCGTTCATCCTGCTGATCCGGGGTGAGGGAGAGGTGCAGAACCGCAACGTCCGCAACGTCGCACTGTGGACGTCGCTTGCTACTTTTGCGCTTTCCATCCTGCTTTGGACGAACTTCGACACGACGACCTCGGCGTTTCAATTCGAAGAGGAAATGCCCTGGATTCCCGGCTTCGATATCAACTACCACTTGGGCGTGGACGGGATTTCCGTCTTCTTCGTGCTGCTTTCGACGCTTTTGACGCCGATTTGCGTGCTGGCAAGCTGGGAGACCATCCAGAAGCACGTCAAGGAATACATGATCTCCTTTCTCGTGCTTGAGACGTTCATGGTGGGCATGTTCTGCGCGCTGGACTTCGTTCTCTTCTATATCTTCTTCGAAGGCGTGCTGATCCCGATGTTCCTGATCATCGGCGTGTGGGGAGGGTCCGCGCGAGTCTATGCGGCGTTCAAGTTCTTCCTGTACACGCTCGTCGGCTCGGTTTTGATGTTGCTGGCCATCCTTACCATCTACTTCTACGCCGACACCTTCGACATCCCGACCCTGCTGAACGTGCGGATCCCGGTCGAGATGCAGTATTGGCTGTGGTTGGCGTTCCTTGCTTCCTTTGCCGTCAAGGTGCCGATGTGGCCGGTGCATACCTGGCTTCCGGACGCCCATGTCGAGGCCCCCACGGCCGGCTCCGTCATCCTCGCGGGCGTTCTCCTGAAGATGGGGGCCTACGGGTTCCTTCGCTTCTCGCTCCCGATGCTGCCGGAGGCGTCCGTCTATTTCACGCCGTTGATATACACGCTCAGCATCATCGCGATCATCTACACCTCGCTGGTCGCCCTTGCCCAGGAAGACATGAAGAAACTGATCGCTTACTCCTCCGTCGCCCATATGGGCTTCGTCACGATCGGCATCTTTGCGGGCAACACGCAAAGCGTGGAAGGCGCCATCATCATCATGTTGAGCCATGGCTTCGTTTCGGCGGCGTTGTTCCTTTGCGTGGGCGTCGTCTATGACCGGATGCATAGCCGCGATATTGCGACCTATGGCGGACTCGTCCATCGCATGCCGATCTACGCCTTCGTCTTCATGGTGTTTACGATGGCTTCCGTCGGGCTGCCGGGAACGAGCGGTTTCATTGGCGAATTCCTGGTGCTGGTCGGCGCCTTCCAGGCAAACACCTGGGTCGCCTTCCTGGCTGCGACCGGCGTCATCTTAGGTGCCGCCTACATGCTTTGGCTCTACCGCCGGGTCATTTTCGGCGAGCTTACGAAGGAGTCGCTGAAGGACATGTTCGATCTGAGCCCCCGTGAGATTCTGGTCTTTGCGCCGTTGGTTGTGATGGTCTTTTGGGTCGGTCTTTACCCGATCCCTTTCCTCGACGTGCTGCACGAATCGGTCGGTAACCTGGTCGAACGTTACGAACTCGCACGCATCGCGTCGGAAAACGTGGCGATGGCTACCCATGTAAGGTGAATGCTTCCATGATGATTTCGGACCTCGATCCCGACCTTCTGCTCGCACTGCCGGAACTCTTTCTGGTGTCGGCGGCGATGGTGCTTTTGATGGTTGGCGTGTTTCAGAAGAAAACCTCGACCAGCGGCATCCTGATCACGGCCGTGCTGGCGATCGTGGTTGCGCTTCTAATGGTGCCGACCGGCCTTGGCGAGCGGGCGACGGCCTTCGGCGGCCTTTATGTCTCGGACAGTTTCTCGGCCTTCATGAAGCTTCTCGTCCTGCTTGGCACGGCCTTAACGCTGATCATGGCCCACGCCTATAACGAGCAGGAAGGGTTCGCCCGTTTCGAGTACCCGATCCTGGTGCTGTTTGCGGCCGTCGGCATGCTGATGATGCTGTCTGCGAACGATTTGATTTCGCTTTATATGGGTCTCGAGCTGCAGAGCCTCTCCCTTTACGTTGTCGCCGCCATTCGCCGGGATTCGCTGCGTTCGACGGAGGCGGGACTCAAATACTTCGTCCTAGGCGCGCTCGCTTCCGGCATGCTCCTCTATGGCGCTTCGATGATCTACGGCTTTACGGGCACGACGAATTTCGATTCCCTTGCCGCCCAGTTGATCGACACCGGCGAGACGGCACCTTCGACCGGCGTCATCGTCGGCGTCGTTTTCTTGATGGCGGGGCTTGCCTTCAAGGTTTCCGCGGTTCCGTTCCATATGTGGACACCGGACGTCTACGAGGGCGCACCGACGCCCGTGACCGCCTTTTTCTCGGTCGCACCGAAGATTGCCGCCATCGGTTTGTTCCTGCGGGTGCTCATCGGCCCGTTCGGCGAGCTCGTCCTTCAGTGGCAGCAAATCATCCTCGTCATTTCCATCGCCTCGATGGTGCTGGGTGCGCTGGCCGCCTTGAATCAAACGAACATCAAGCGGCTGATGGCTTACAGCTCGATCGGCCATATCGGTTATGCGTTCGTCGGCCTGGCGGCCGGGACGGAAGCCGGCATTCGCGGCGTCCTGATTTACATGGCGATCTACCTCTTCATGAACGTCGGCACGTTCTGCTGCATTCTTTCCATGCGCCAGAAGGGGCGCATGACGGAAGAGATTTCCGATCTGGCCGGGCTTTCGAAGACGAATCCGGCGATGGCGCTGGCGCTTGCCATCTTCATGTTTTCGATGGCGGGGATTCCCCCCTTGGCAGGGTTCTTCGGCAAGCTCTATGTGTTCCTGGCCGCCATTGACGCCGAGCTTTACACGCTTGCCATCATCGGCATGCTGGCAAGCGTCATCGGCGCCTATTATTATTTAAGGATCGTCCGGGTCATGTATTTCGAAGACGCCCTCGAAAGCTTCGACCGTCCCATCGGGCGCGAAATCACCCTCATTCTGGGGAGCACGGCCGCCGTGACGCTTTTCTTCTTTGCCTATCCGGCGCCGCTTCTGAACGGCGCCGCCGTGGCCGCCGCCGCTCTTTTCGCCGGATGAGGCCGACGTCCAAGCAAGACCAGCCCCTTACCTCCATCGCACTCGGCCGCACCGAGAGCACGAATAGCGAGGCGCGCCGCCGCGCCGAGGCAGGCGCCGGCCATGGCACGCTTCTGTGGGCGGAAGCCCAGACAAAAGGGCGCGGCCGGCGTGGGCGGGAATGGATCTCGCCACCCGGCAACCTCTATGCCTCGTTCATCCTGAAGCCGGCTTGCGAAGTGGCGGAGGCCCTGCAGCTTGCCTTCGTCGCCGCCCTTGGCGTCGGCCACTTCCTTTCCCGTTATTTGGACGAAGCCACGCCCCTCCGCTACAAATGGCCGAACGACGTCCTGGTGAACGGCCGTAAGATCGCCGGCATCCTCGCCGAATCGACGATGGGCAAGACGCAGACCCTTGAATGGGTCGTGCTTGGCGTCGGAATCAACATCGAGACCTACCCGGAAGGGGTCGAATGGCCGGCGACCTCGCTTCATGCCCAAGGGGCCAAACCACCGGAAATCGCCGAATTGGTGGAAGCGTTCGGCCGCTCCTTCTTCTTTTGCTACAACGAGTGGCGAGATGAAGGGTTCCGTCCCATACGCGAGGCATGGTTGCGGCATGCGGCGGGTCTTGGTGGACCGATTCGCGTGCGGCTGGACAAGGAAACCTTCGAGGGAACGTTTACGGGCCTCGATGAAGATGGCGCCCTTCTCGTTTTGAAAGAAGGGGACAAAGACCCAAGCCGGGTTACATCCGGCGATGTGTTTCCAATGGACATTTTAGAGAGTCTCTAGATGCTGCTGGCAATCGATTCAGGCAATACGAACATCGTCTTTGCGATCTTCGATGGCGAGAAGATCGCAGGTCAATGGCGAAGCTCGACGGCGACGATGCGCACCTCGGATGAATACGCCGTGTGGCTGACCCAGTTGATGGCGACGGAAGATCGCAAACCCGCTGATATCGATGCGGCCATCATCGCCTCCGTCGTGCCGGAGGCGCTCTTTCACCTGAAGAGCCTGTGCCGGGATTACTTCAACTCGGACCCGATGGTGGTCGGCGAGGAGGGCGTTGATCCGGGGTTGGAGGTTCATGTGGATCGGCCGGAGGAAGTAGGGGCCGACCGGTTGGTCAATGCGGTCGCCGCCCATCGGCTTTTCGAAGGCCCGCTGATCGTCATCGATTTCGGGACGGCGACGACCTTCGACCTCGTCGATGCAGAGGGGGCCTATTGCGGCGGTGCCATCGCACCGGGAATCAATCTTTCGCTTGAAGCGCTGCATTTGGCGGCGGCGAAGCTTCCGCGTATTGCCATTCGCAATCCGGGAAGCGTCATCGGCAAGACGACGGTGAGCGCCATGCAGTCCGGCATCTATTGGGGATATGTGGCATTGATCGAAGGAATGATTGCCCGCATGACCGAAGAATTCGGACAGCCCACGACGGTCGTGGCGACCGGGGGCTTGGCCCCTCTCTTCAACGATGCGACGGACCGCATCAAGCATCTGGTGCCGGACCTGACCCTGCAGGGGCTTGTCCAGATCTATCGGCTGAACGCGTGACGTCAAGGCTTCCGAAAAAGAACGAATTTCTCTACCTGCCGCTTGGCGGCGCCGGCGAGATCGGCATGAACTGCTATCTCTATGGCTATGGCGGCAAATGGCTGATGGTCGATCTCGGCATCACCTTTGCCCCGGAAGGCACGCCCGGCATCGATATCCTGATGCCGGACCTGAGCTTCATCGAGGCGCACCGGGAAGACCTCGTCGGCCTCGTGCTGACCCATGGCCATGAGGATCATCTGGGCGCCGTCGCCTATCTCTGGCGGAGGTTGGGCTGTCCGGTTTACGCGACGCCGTTTACCGCCGCCTTGCTTCGCCGCAAGCTCGCCGAGACCGGCCTCGAAGGCGAAGTGCCGATCCACGAGGTCGCCCTTGGCGGCGAGGTTCACCTTCCTCCCTTCGCGGTTACCTTCGTGACGCTCACCCATTCGATCCCGGAGCCGAATGCGCTGGCGATCCGCACCCCGCTCGGTCTTGTCCTGCATAGCGGCGATTGGAAGCTCGACCCGGACCCCCTGATCGGCACGCCGCCGGACGAGGTGGCCTTGCGGGCATTGGGGAAAGAGGGTGTGCTGGCCATGACGAACGATTCGACGAACGCACTTGTCGAAGGCGAATCGGGGTCGGAAGCGGACTTGCAAGGGCGGCTTACGGAATTGACCGCACGCTTTTCGAATCGCGTCGTCGTCGCCTGTTTCGCAACGAACGTCGCGCGCCTCTCTTCGATTGCGGCCGCAGCGAAGGCGAACGGCAGGGAAGTGGCGCTTGCCGGCCGTTCCTTATGGCGGATCGATGGCGTGGCCCGTGAGACCGGCGTGCTTAAAAATCTGCCGCCGTTCCTTGACGATGAGGCCGCCGTCCACATGCCGCGGGACCAGATCGTCATCGTTTGCACCGGCTCCCAGGGCGAACCCCGCGCCGCCCTTAGCCAGATCGTGAAAGGCGGGCATCGAAACATCCGGCTCGAGGCCGGCGACGTGGTGATCTTTTCCTCGCGGGTCATTCCCGGGAACGAAAGTGCCATCGCCGGCCTTCAGAATGAACTCGCCCGCAACGGGATCGAGGTCATCACGACGGCGGATCATGACGTCCACGTCTCGGGCCATCCGGCGCGCGAGGAGTTGCGGCGGATGTACGGCTGGGTTCGGCCACGCTTTGCCATCCCGATGCATGGGGAGCCGCGCCACCTGAAGGCCCATGTCGAGCTTGCCAAGGCCTGCCAGGTACCGGGCGCGATCCATGTGGAGAATGGCGAGCTCTTGCGGATCACCAAGGAAAGCGCCGACATTATCGACGAGGTGCCGACCGGCCGGCTGGCGCTCGATGGCAAACGGCTGGTCTCTCTGGGCGATGTGACGATAAAGTCCCGCAGATCCATGCATCTTGACGGCCTCATCGTGGCGACGGCGGTGATCGATGGCAGCGGTGCGCTTGCCGCGGCTCCGAAGGTGACGGCGCCTGGGCTTCTGGATGCGGAAAGTGACGCAGCCGTGCTGGAAGAGGCGGCGATCCGGGTGGCAGAGGCGTTGGACGACCTTAGCGGGGAAGAGCGGAAGGACGCGGACGTGCTCACCCGCACCATTCGCTTGGCGGCGCGGCGCTACCTGCGCGACGTCAGCGGCAAGAAGCCGAAGGTCGAAGTCCATCTGGTGCGCCTGGACGGGGATTCGGGCTAGAATAGGGGTTTCTGCAAGGGGAAAGAAACATGATTGGAAAACTGAACCACGTGGCGATCGTCGTTCCCGATCTTAAAGCCGCCTCCGAGCTTTACCGGAGCAAACTGGGCGCCACCGTTACCGAGCCGGTCGACATGCCGGAAAACGGGGTGACGACCGTTTTCGTGAAGTTGCCCAATACGAACATCGAATTGCTGCACCCATTTGGCGAGGGATCGCCGGTGGCAAAGTTTCTGGAGCGCAATCCGGCCGGTGGCCTCCACCACGTTTGCTATGAGGTGGACGACATGACGGTCGCTCTGGAGAAGATGAAATCCCTTGGCGTCCGCATCCTCGGCGACGGCGAGCCGAAGCCCGGAGCCCACGGCAAGCCCACGATCTTTCTGCACCCGAAGGAATTCTGCGGCACGCTGGTCGAACTCGAAGAGGTCTGAGATGGGCTGGATGAACGGCCTTTTCGTCTACGCCATGATCTGGTGGCTCGTCCTTTTCATGGTGCTGCCCTGGGGGGTGCGACAGCCGGATGTCGTCGAGGAAGGGCACATGGCGGGGGCCCCGGACAAGCCGCATATGTGGAAAAAAGTGGGCGCAACGACGGCGATTGCGACCGTGCTTTGGGCGATCGTCTACACTGTGATCGAAGCGGATCTGCTGTCCTTCCGCGAACCGGATTGAGATGGCGGCAAGCTATTGCGAGATCGCGAAAGGGCATCCCTTCCACGGCCCCTTCCATGACAACGAACACGGTTTTCCGACCCGCGACGATGCGGTCCTTTTTGAACGTCTCTGCATGGAGATCAATCAGGCGGGGCTTTCCTGGCTCACCGTCCTGAAGAAACGCGAGGCGTTTGGCAAGGCGTATCGCGCCTTCGATATCGATCGGGTCGCCCGTTTCGGCAAGCGGGATATCGACCGGCTGTTGGGCGATGCCGGCATCATCCGAAACCGGCGGAAGATCGAGGCGGCCATCGAGAACGCCCGGCGCCTTCGTAGCCTGCGCAACGCCGCCCACGGCTCCTTTGCGGACTGGCTCGATTCCCTTTACCCGCGAAGTCTGGAAGAGTGGATTCCAATATTTCGCAAGGCATTCGTCTTTACGGGCAAAGAAATCGTTAATGAATTCCTGATGGGGACCGGCTATCTGCCGGGCGCCCATGACCCCGGTTGCCCGGTCTACAAGCTTGTTTTAAAAGCAAAACCCCCCTGGACACGGGGGCATGAGTCGTGACTATGCCGGCAGGTAGTTCCTTTAAATATTAACCATTTTTTAAGGGCTGGATGCAAAATTCTATGTATCCATGAGGAGGCCTTACAGTTTCGCTTTGCGAATTACATGGCTGATAGGGTGTCTTCTGGACGTTTCCTCCCTGAACTTTCGGCCGCGGCTAACGCCGCGGCCGTTTTTCTTGTACGGAGGTTATAATCCGCAGTCAGGAGGGGATCGGCCATGGGCCCGAGCACAAACATTCATAGACACCGACCCGCCTTTCGGCTGGCCGTCCTGCTCGCCTGCCTTGCCTATGCGGGGCCGGCGGCGGCTGAGGACGCCCTGACGGTGAGCCGCACGGATTGCCTGAAGATCGTCAAACACGTGCCGGCGGCCGACGTGGCATACCAGCCGGGCGTCGATGTGCACGGCCGGCCGGTCGTATCCGCCGACGTCGCGGGAAGCAATCCCATCGCGGTGCCGAAGGATTTCACGATCGATATCACGGTCAGGATCGACAAACGGTTCGGGGTTCCTGCCACGTCGGAGCCTTTCCGACCGGAGGCCAATATCGGCGTCGTCACCGTCAAGGGGGACAAGGCCTATTTCAACGGCCAGCCGCTGGCCACCGAGTCGGTCGATGAGCTGGCGGCAATCTGCCGCGAGCTCACCAAGACGAAATAGGTCTGCCGTTGCATTAAGGATGGCCATTGCCTAAAGTTTTGGCCCCTTCCGCACGAGGCCCCATGCGCTTATCGCTTTATTTCCTGCCGACCCTGAAGGAGACCCCGGCCGAAGCCCAGGTCATCTCCCACCGCTTAAGCCTCCGCGCCGGGCTGGTCCGCCAGACCAGCGCCGGTATCTACGCCTGGCTTCCGCTGGGTTTGCGCGTCCTTAAGAAGATCGAGCGGATCGTCCGCGACGAGCAGGATCGGGCCGGCTGTCAGGAGGTCCTGATGCCGACCATCCAGCCGGCGGAATTGTGGCGGGAAAGTGGGCGTTACGACGATTACGGGCAGGAAATGCTGCGCTTCAGCGATCGCCACGGGCGCGAGATGCTCTATGGGCCGACGAATGAGGAAATGATCACGGATATCTTCCGCCATTACATCAAGAGCTACCGGGATCTTCCGAAAAACCTTTATCAAATTCAGTGGAAATTTCGGGACGAGGTGCGCCCGCGCTTCGGCATCATGCGCGGCCGCGAGTTCCTGATGAAGGACAACTACTCCTTCGATCTCGATTTCGAGGGCGCGAAGCGGTCCTACGAGAACATGGCCCAGACTTACTTCAGGACCTTCGCCCGCATGGGGCTCACCGCGATCGCCGTGCGCGCCGATCCCGGCGCCATCGGCGGCAGCTTGAGCCAGGAATTTCACGTCTTGGCGGAGACCGGCGAAACCAGGATTTTCTACGATTCGGAGCTCGACTCCCTTGGCCCCGACGACGTCGAGGCCGCCCAAGCGCTCTATGCCTGCACGGAGGAGAAGCACGATGCTGCGTCTTGCGCCGTGCCGCCGGACCGCTTGCGCGAAGCGCGCGGCATCGAGGTCGGCCACATCTTCTATTTCGGAACGAAATATTCGCAAGCCATGAACGCCCAGGTGACCGGGCCCAACGGCGAGACCATCGTCGTCGAGATGGGGTCTTACGGCATCGGGATTTCACGCCTGGTCGGCGCCATCATCGAGGCATGCCACGATGCGAAGGGGATCGTCTGGCCGGAAGCGGTCGCACCTTTCCGGGTCGGTCTGGTGAATTTGCGGAGTGGGGATGGGGCTTGCGATGCGGCGGCGGATGCGCTTTATGAAAAGCTGCAGGCGGCCGGCGTCGACGTGCTCTATGACGACCGTGACGAGCGGCCCGGCGTGAAATTCGCCACGATGGATCTGATCGGCCTTCCCTGGCAGCTCGTTATCGGTCCGCGCGGGGTAGAGAGCGGCGTCGTCGAGCTCAAACGTCGCGCTAATGGTGAAAGCGAAGAACTTTCAGCCGAATCTGCGTTTGCGCGGCTCATAGGTTGACCATGTTTACCCCCTTCGAGCGCATGGTGGCCGGCCGTTACCTGAGATCGCGGCGGCAGGAAGGCTTCATCTCGATCATCGCCAGCTTTTCGTTGCTTGGCATCGCGCTTGGCGTGGCGACGCTGATCATCGTCATGTCCGTCATGGGCGGGTTCCGGGAAGAGCTGGTGAAGCGTATCCTGGGGCTCAACGGCCACCTTGGCGTCTATGGCATGGGGGTGCCCCTTGAGGATTTCGACCGGCTGAAGGGCGAACTCATCAATTTGGAGGACGTCGTCGAGGTGGCGCCGCTTATCGAAGGCCAGGTGATGGCCACCGCCAACGGTGTCGCTCGCGGCGCCATGGTCCACGGGCTTCGGCGCGAGGACTTGCTGGCCCGCAAGATGGTGGCGGAGCAGATCAAGGAGGGCAGCCTTGATGCTTACGGCAAGGACGATTCGATCGTCCTTGGCAGCCGGCTGGCCGAAAAGCTCGGGCTTAGGGTCGGCGATCGACTCACCCTCATTTCGCCCCAGGGCAACGTCACCGCTTTCGGCACCGTGCCGCGCCTGCGTGGCTACACGCTCGGTGCCACCTTCGAGATTGGCATGTACGAATATGACAGCTCCTTCATCTTCATGCCGCTCGATGCGGCGCAGCTCTTCTTTCGGTTGAAAAACAAGGTTTCGGGCCTGGAGTTGATGCTCACCGATCCCGAACGGGTCGATGAAATTCGCCCGCGCATCGTCGCCGTGGCGGGTGCCGGCAAACGCATTTACGACTGGCAGGAGTCGAATGCGAGTTTCTTCAACGCGATCAAGGTCGAGCGGAACGTCATGTTCCTGATCCTGACACTGATCATTCTGGTTGCCGCCTTCAACATCATCTCCAGCCTCATCATGCTGGTGAAGGACAAGGGACAGGCGATCGCGATCTTGAGGACGATGGGGGCCACCCGCGGCATGGTCATGCGCATCTTCTTCCTTTGCGGCGCCGGCGTAGGGGTGACGGGAACGATCGCCGGCTTCATCCTGGGGCTTGCCTTCACGCTGAACATCGAAGCGATCCGCGATTTGCTCGAAGGCATCAGCGGAACCGAGCTTTTCGCGGCCGAGATCTACTTCCTTTCCCATTTGCCCGTGAAGATCGACTGGGCGGAGGTAAGCGGTATCGTCCTCATGGGATTGGCTCTGTCTTTTCTTGCCACCCTCTATCCTGCCTGGCGGGCGGCGCGGCTCGATCCGGTCGAAGCGCTTCGCTATGAGTGAACCGATCCTTCGTCTGAATGCGATCCGGCGGAGCTATCTGCAGGGCGAAGCGAGGCTGGATGTGCTTCGCGAGGTATCGCTCGATGTGGAAGAGGGTGAAATCGTGGGCCTTCTTGGGCCGTCCGGCGCCGGGAAATCGACGCTTCTGCACATCGCCGGTCTGTTGGAGCGGCCCAATTCCGGCGAGGTCGAGATCAGCGGCCGGCCTTGTGGCCCGCTTTCCGATCTCGACCGGACCGAGGCTCGCCGCACGGAGCTTGGCTTCGTCTATCAGTTCCATCACCTGCTTGGGGAATTCACCGCGCTGGAAAACGTGGCGCTGCCCCAGATGATCGATGGGGCCTCAAGGGAAGAGGCGGCGGGTAGGGCGGTTGAACTCCTTGAAATCGTTGGCCTTGGCCGGCGCCTCGCCCACCGTCCGGCCGAGCTTTCCGGCGGCGAACAGCAACGCGTGGCGATTGCGCGCGCGGTTGCCAACCGCCCGGCCATCCTGCTGGCGGACGAACCGACCGGGAACCTCGACCACAAGACGGCGGATGCCGTGTTCGGGGAAATCATTCGCCTCGTCCGCGAGGCCGGGCTTTCCGCGTTGGTCGCCACCCACAATCTGAAGCTGGCCAAGCGTATGGATCGCACGCTTTTCCTGCGGGAAGGCACCGTCGTTCCGGGTTAAGGTGCCGCGAAGCATTTTTTTGTGGATAACTCCGTCCGGCTTTCTTCTGATCGCTGACAAACCTCGGCGTCTGTGAAATTCTAGCCCAACCCCTTTGCCTTTCGGATGCCCAACCCTTTGGAGAGTGCATGCCGACCGCCGATTTCGTTCATCTTCGTCTTCACAGCGCCTATTCGCTCCTCGAGGGCGCGCTCAAAATTCCTGGAATCGTTGAACGCTGCCGCAAGGAGCGGATGCCGGCGGTCGCGATTACGGACACCAACAACCTGTTCGGCGCGCTCGAATTTTCGTTGGCGGCAGCGGCGGCCGGTGTTCAGCCGATCCTCGGCTGCCAGATCACGCTGGCGCATGGGGCGAATGGAGAAAAGGGTCCGGAAAAGAATGCGCGTGAGAACGCGCTTGTACTTCTCGTGCAGAACGAGGCGGGCTATCGAAGCCTGATCCGGCTGGTCAGCCAGGCCTTCCTCGAAAAGGGATCGGGCGCGGACCCGTACGTCACCCTTGGCGATCTCGAGGCGGCGGGCGAGGGGCTGATCGTCCTTACCGGGGGCGCGAAAGGCCCCATCGGCCGGCATCTCATGGAGGGGCAGGAGGAAGCAGCGCGCGATTGCTTGATCGCGCTTGCGCGGATTTTTCCGGGTCGGCTTTACGTCGAAATCCAGCGTCACGGGCTGGAAGAGGAGACGGCGACGGAGGAACGACTCCTCGATCTTGCCTATGAGCTGGAGCTTCCGCTGGTGGCGACAAACGAGGCCTTCTTTGCGGACGGGGCCATGTTTGAAGCCCACGACGTGCTGCTTTGTGTCGCGGAAGGCGTCCATGTCTCGGATAAGGACCGGCGGCGGCTCACGCCCGAGCATCGTTTCAAATCCTCGAGCGAAATGCGCAGCCTTTTTGCCGATTTGCCGGAAGCGGTCGACAACACGCTGGTCATCGCCAAGCGTTGCGCCTTCCTGTTGGAAGCGCACGATCCGATTCTGCCGGCCTTTCCGATCCCAAAAGGCGAAAGCGAGACGGAAACGCTTCGCCGCCAGTCGGAAGCCGGGCTCGAGACGCGACTCACCAACCAGGTTTTCAACGATGGGATGGAGAAAGACGAAAAAGAGCGCCTTGCGAAGCGCTACCGGGAACGTCTGGAATACGAGCTCGATGTCATCGGCCGCATGGGCTATCCCGGGTATTTTCTCATCGTCGCCGACTTCATCCAATGGGCAAAACGGGAAGGCATCCCGGTCGGTCCCGGCCGTGGGTCCGGTGCGGGATCCGTCGTCGCCTGGGCGCTGACGATCACGGACCTCGATCCCCTGCGCTTCGGCCTTCTTTTCGAACGGTTCCTGAATCCGGAGCGCATATCGATGCCGGATTTCGACATCGATTTCTGTCAGGACCGGCGCGACGAGGTCATCCACTACGTCCAAAAGAAATACGGGGTGGATCGGGTCGCCCAGATCATTACCTTCGGGACCCTGCAGGCCCGCGCCGTGTTGCGCGACGTCGGCCGGGTCCTGGGCATGGCGTACGGGCGGGTCGACCGTATCTGCAAGCTGGTGCCCTACAACCCGGCAAATCCGGTCTCGCTTGAGGATGCGATCGCGCGTGAATCCCGCCTGCAGGCAATGCGGGAAGAAGATTCGACCGTCGCCAAGCTGCTCGCTATCGGCATAAAGCTGGAGGGGCTTTACCGCCACGCCTCAACCCATGCGGCCGGCGTCGTCATTGCGGATCGTCCACTCGACGAGCTGATCCCGCTTTATCGCGACCCGCGTTCGGACATGCCGGTGACCCAGTTTTCGATGAAGTATGTCGAGTCGGCCGGCCTCGTGAAGTTCGACTTCCTTGGCCTGAAGACCCTGACGGTGATCGCGCGAACCCTCGATTTCCTCAAAGCCCGCGGGGTCGAGGTCGATCTTTCGCTGCTGCCGCTGGACGATGTGAAGACTTACACGATGCTGGGTCTTGGCGAGACGGTCGGTGTCTTCCAACTGGAAAGTTCCGGCATGCGGGACGTGCTAAGGCGCTTACAGCCGGACAGCTTCGAGGACATCATCGCGCTGGTTGCGCTTTTCCGGCCGGGCCCGATGGACAACATTCCCCGTTACATCGCCTGTAAGCATGGCCGGGAAAAGCCGGATTACCTGCATCCCCTTCTCGAAGGAATCCTGAAAGAAACGTCCGGCGTCATCATCTATCAAGAACAGGTGATGCAGATCGCCCAGGTGCTTTCCGGCTTCAGCCTGGGCGCTGCCGATATCCTGCGCCGGGCCATGGGCAAGAAGATCAAGTCGGAGATGAAGGCCCAGCGGAAAAACTTCGTCGATGGTGCCGTTGCCAAGGGGGTGCCGGAGGCGCGGGCCTCCCACATCTTCGAACAGGTCGACAAGTTCGCTGGCTACGGGTTCAACAAGTCCCATGCCGCGGCTTACGCGCTTGTCGCGTATCAAACGGCCTATCTGAAAGCGAACTATCCGGTCGAGTTCCTGGCAGCGCTGATGTCGCTCGACCTGAACAATACGGACAAACTGAATGGCCTTCGCCAGGAGCTGGCGCGCCTCAAGGTGCCGCTGCTGCTGCCCGACATCAATCGCTCAGGGGTCGTCTTCACGGTCGAGCAGGCAGAGACGGGAGCATCGGCCATTCGGTACGCGCTGGCGGCGCTCAAGAACGTTGGTGCCCATGCGATGGAATTGCTCGTCGAGGAACGGATGCACGGCGGCGCCTTCGAAAACATTTACGATTTCGTCTCGCGTCTCGATTCCCGGGCCATGAATCGGCGCCAGTTCGAAAGCCTCGTCCAGGCAGGCGCCTTCGACCAGTTGAATGCGAACCGGGCCCAGTTGTTTGCCGCGATCGATCAATTGATGGGGCGGGCGAGCGCCGCCCAACAGGAACGGTCGGCCCACCAGGAAAATCTTTTCCAGGAATCGCCGGAAACCTTCGCCGAATTTCTGCCCGAGACCACGGAATGGGCAATGATGGACCGCCTGCGTCGCGAATACGAGGCGGTCGGTTTTTACCTTTCGGCTCATCCCCTGGATGCCTATGGCCCACTGCTCGAGCGTTTGCAGGTGACGGCGGCGGCCGATCTTTTCGACCGGCTGGCGGACGGCAAGACGGAACGGGTTCAGCTTGCCGGTACGGTGATTGGCAAACAGGAACGGACCTCCGCCAAGGGGAATCGCTTCGCCTTCATTCAGCTCTCCGATTCGAGTGGGGTTTATGAGGCCATCGTTTTTTCGGAATTGCTGGCGAATGCCGGCGAGTTGTTGGAATCCGGCATGCCGCTTCTGGTGACGGTGGATGCACGCATGGAGGGTGACGCGATCCGCATGGCCGCCCAGAAGATCCAGAGCCTCGAAAAGGTGGCGGCCGAAACCGGCGGCCAGATTCAAATTCGGCTCTTGGATGACCGTCCGATCGAAAGCCTTAAGCAATTGATTAAAAATGAAAAACGCGGTCAGGGCGTCGTCCAGCTGATCTTTCCGTTCGGCGAGGCCGAGGAGATCGAGATGCGGCTTCCAGGCAAGTTCGCCCTCTCGGTCACGACCCGCGAAGCGATCATCCGTCTGCCCGGCGTGGCCGAGCTGCGGGAAACCTAAGGGAATCCCCGCCAACGCCTTGCATTTTCAACCTTTTTGCTTGAAAAAGAGGGGGCAATCCGGCTATGTAACGGTCGATCAAATTCACACGCGGGAAGCGGTTTCTGGGGCGCTGCGCTTCGGGAGACCGATCCGGTGTTCGGCGCGTCCTCGCGTCGAATGTTTTTCCCGCGGAGGTCGAACCGGAGAAGACTTAAGGCTATGGCACTTCCGACCTTTACGATGCGCCAGCTTCTCGAGGCGGGCGTTCATTTCGGCCACGTCGTCCGGCGGTGGAATCCGCAGATGGCCCCTTATCTGTTTGGGGTCCGCAACGGCGTTCATATCATCAATCTCGACCAAACCGTGCCACTTCTCCATGCGGCAATGAAGGTGGTCCGGAACACCGTCGCGGAAGGCGGACGGGTGCTCTTCGTCGGTACGAAGCGCCAGGCTACCGAGACGATCGCCGAATCGGCGTCCCGCTGCGGGCAGTACTACGTCAACCATCGCTGGCTGGGCGGTATGCTGACGAACTGGCAGACGATTTCGCAGTCGATCAAGCGCCTTCGCGAGCTCGAAGAGCAGCTTACCGCCGAGACGACGCTGCTGACGAAGAAGGAAACCCTGCAGCTTACGCGTGAGCAGGACAAGCTGGAGCGGGCCCTTGGCGGCATCAAGGAGATGGGGGGTCTGCCGGACATCTTGTTCATCGTGGACACAAACCGCGAGGAGATCGCGGCCAAGGAAGCCATCAAGCTGAATATCCCGATCGTCGCGGTGCTCGACAGCAACAGCTCTCCGCAGGGGATCGCCCATCCGATTCCGGGCAATGACGACGCCATTCGGGCGATCAACATCTATTGCAACCTCATTGCCGGCGCCGCTCTCGACGGACTGCAGCAGGAACGCCGCGCGTCCGGCGAGGACGTCGGAGCCGATGCCGAGGCGGCGGAGGAGGCGGTGGCGGGCACGAGGGTGCCGGAGGAAAGCTCCCCACCGGCCGAAGCGGTCGCTACGGACGTCGAGAAACCGGCCGGGGAAGCGCCATCAGCCAGTTGAGCTATCGAATAAATAATTATAAAAATTAGATAGTTAAGTAAATTTTCTTAGGAATAAGTTTAAGCTTGCCCGAGATTACCGCCCAAATGGTCAAGACGCTTCGTGAGAAGACGGGCGTCGGCATGATGGACTGCAAGTGTGCCCTTGCCGAGGTCGCTGGCGACTTGGAGGCGGCGGTCGACTGGCTGCGCAAGCAGGGCATCGCGACTGCCGCGAAGAAGGCGGGGCGTATGGCCGCCGAGGGGCTGGTGGGGATCGCCACAGGCGCTGGCGGCGGCGCCCTCGTCGAGGTGAATGCGGAGACGGACTTCGTCGCCCGTAACGAGACGTTTCAGGGCTTCGTTCAAGCCGTTGCGGAGACGGTGCTGGAGGCGGGCAGCGCCGGGATCGACGCACTGGAGAAGGCCAGCCTTGCGCAAGGCGGGACGATCGGGGAAAGGCTGAACGAGCTGGTGGTGACGATCGGGGAAAACCTGACCCTTCGCAGGGAAGGGGTTCTTCGCGTGTCACCGGGTATCGTGGCTTCCTACATGCACAACGCGGTGGCGCCGTCACTTGGCAAGATCGGCGTCCTCGTCGCCCTCGAATCGACCGGGGATCCGGAGAAATTGGATGCCTTCGGGAGGCAGCTGGCCATGCACGTCGCCGCCTCAAACCCCCAGGTGGTAACGATCGAAGCCATCGATCCGGCCGATCTGGCACGGGAGCGCGAGGTGCTTTCCGCCCAGGCACGGGCGAGCGGGAAGCCCGAAGAGATCATCGAGAAGATGGTGAAAGGCCGCCTTCACAAATATTACGAGGAAGTTGCCCTTCTTGAGCAGACCTTCGTCATCGACGGCGAAACGAAGGTGGCAAAGGCGCTGGAGGCGGCAGAAAAGGAAGTCGGCGCCCCGATCCAGGTGGCCGGTTTTCTCCGCTTCGCGCTCGGCGAAGGGCTCGAACGCAAAGCAAGCGATTTTGCCGCCGAAGTCGCAGCGCAGCTTGGCGATTGAGGCATGGCTAGCGTCGCTTAAGCGCTTATGCCATCATGCCGGTGCTTCGACCCACGGCCCCGGCGACTAGGAAATCGACACGGACGATGCCATGGAAGCCGCGAAATCCACCAAAATATCCCCACCTTATCAACGGGTTCTACTGAAGGTCTCCGGCGAGGCCCTCACGGGGTCCGACGGCTATAGGATCAATCCGGCCGCCCTTAAGCGCATCGCCCTGGACGTTGCCGAGGTCCATCGCGCCGGCGTCGAGGTCTGCCTCGTCATCGGCGGCGGCAACGTCTTCCGGGGCGTTTCCGGCGCGGTGGAGGGATTCGACCGGACAGGGGCCGACCACATGGGAATGCTGGCCACGGTGATCAACGCGCTTGCCGTTCAAAACGCGCTCGAGCAGCTCGATATTCCGACCCGTGTTCAATCGGCGATCTCGATGGAAAGGATCTGCGAGTCCTATATTCGCCGCCGGGCGGCGCGCCATATGGAGAAGGGGCGTGTCGTCATCTTTGCGGCCGGCACCGGCAACCCCTTCTTCACGACGGACACCGCCGCGACGCTGAGGGCCGTGGAGATGGGCTGCGATGCGATCCTCAAGGGCACGCAGGTGGATGGGGTGTACAGCGACGATCCCCACAAGGTGCCGGATGCGGTGCGTTATACCCATTTGACCTATCTCGACGTCATTTCCCAGGATCTGGCGGTCATGGACACCTCGGCGATCTCGCTGGCGCGCGACAACCGGATTCCGATCGTCGTGTTTTCGATCCACGAGCCGGGAGGCTTCGCCCAGGCGGTGCAAGGCAAGGGCGATTTTACGATCATCGACGATGGCGAAGGGAAAAGACGATGGCGAAGGGAAAAGAGGCTAAACCCATGGCCGAGCCCGACCTGGATGACATAAAACGACGCATGGAAGGCGCGCTGACGGCGCTTCATAAGGAGTTTGGAGGCTTGCGCACGGGCCGCGCTTCCGCGAGCCTTCTGGAACCACTCGTCGTCGAGGCCTATGGAAATCCGATGCCGATTACACAGATCGGAACGATCAACGTACCCGAGCCGCGCATGCTTTCGGTCCAGGTCTGGGACCAGGCGAACGTGAAGGCGGTGGACAAGGCGATCCGTGAATCCGGGTTAGGCCTCAATCCGGTGATTGAAGGCCAGATCTTGCGAGTCCCCATTCCGGAACTCACCGAAGAACGCCGGACCGAATTGATGAAGATTGCCGCAAAATATGCGGAGCAGGCAAAGGTCGCCGTCCGCAACGTCCGGCGAGACGGGATGGATCTTCTGAAGCACATGGAAAAAGATGGAGAAATTTCCAAGGACGAACACCACAGCTGGTCACAGAAAATTCAGACTTTGACCGATGATTGCATTCACAAAACCGACGAAATCCTGGGAACGAAGACAAAGGAAATTTCGCACGTCTAGCCATGGAACCGCTTCCTTCCATAAGTGAAACGCTGCCCGTGCCTAAGCACGTCGCCATCATCATGGATGGCAATGGGCGCTGGGCCGGGGCACGCCATCTGCCACGGGTGGCCGGTCACAAGCGTGGCGCCGAAGCCGTCCGCCGCACCGTCAAGGGAGCGGCGAAGCTTGGCGTTTCTTACTTGACGCTGTTCGGGTTTTCTTCGGAAAACTGGAAACGTCCACGTGGGGAAATCCGCGATCTGATGCAGCTTCTTCGGTTTTATCTGCGGAATGAACTCGAGGAAATGATGGAGAACGGTGTTCGGCTGCGCATCATTGGCGACCGCACGAAACTCGATCCGGATATCGTTGGTCTTATCGAGGGGGTCGAGGAAGCAACGAAAGATAATGCAGTCATCAATCTTACCATTGCGCTCAGCTATGGGGGGCGAAGTGAAATCGTCGAGGCGGCACGGGGGCTTGCGGCAGAAGCAGTGAAGGGAAAGATTGCCGTTGAGGATATTTCGGAATCTTTGTTCACGACTTACCTCGAAACCGCCGGCATGCCGGATCCAGACCTGATCATCCGGACCAGCGGCGAAAAGCGCATAAGCAATTTCTTGCTCTGGCAATCTGCGTACACGGAATTCGTGTTTCTCGATAAATTCTGGCCAGACTTTACGCAAGGGGATCTCGAGAATGCGGTCCGGGAATTCGCAAACCGCGAACGACGGTACGGCACTTCCGGCGCATAAGGACGGGTCTTCCCTTTCGCGTCGGGTCGTATCGGCGATCGTTCTCGTTCCGCCAACCCTTGCGATCGTTTATTTCGGCCCACCTTATTTCGACGCGCTAATCCTGTTTGTGGCGGCGGGTCTGGCCTATGAATGGGCCGGGCTTTGCGGCGGCGGCAGGGTGCGGCCGATGGGCTGGGCATTGCTGGCCCTGGTGTTGCTGAGCGTTGCCGCGGCGATCGCGGGGCCGGATCGGGTGGCCGTCGGCCTTTTGGCCGTCGGCGTAGTCGGCCTCTATCTTGCCGGCCGTTTCGAAGAGGATGGCAAAGGCGTCTGGCTTGCCGGGGGCCTCCTTTATGTGGCGATTCCTTGCATCGCCTGCCTTTGGCTCAGGCACGATCCGGCGGCCGGAAGGGCGATCTTTTTCTGGGTGCTTGGGGTCGTCTGGGCAACGGACATTGCCGCCTACGCGTTTGGCCGCACCATCGGTGGTCCAAAACTGGCGCCCCGCATCAGCCCCCATAAAACCTGGGCGGGTTTCATCGGCGCCATCGTCTTCGCGGGCCTTGCCGGATGGGGGGTGGCGCGGGGGCTCGACCTGCCGGCGGCCGGGTTGCTTGGCGCCTTCGGCGCCGCGCTTGCCATCGTTGCCCAGGGCGGCGATTTCGGCGAATCGGCCATAAAACGGCATTTTGGCGTGAAGGACACCGGAAAACTGATTCCTGGGCATGGCGGACTGATGGACCGCTTGGATGGCTTGCTGATTGTGGCGCCAGTCGTCATGCTGGTGAAGTGGTTGACGGAAAGCTGGGTGTTTCCATGACTTTGCAGCGAATGCCAAAACCGGAAGTCGCACCGAAGCGGGTGACGATCCTGGGCTCGACGGGATCGATTGGCACGAACACGGTGGAATTGATCGCGGAAAACCCCGAGGCCTATGCCGTCGAGGCATTGACGGCGAAAACAAACGTCGCGCTTCTTGCCGAGCAGGCCCGCAAGCTTGGCGCCCGGCTCGCCGTCATTGGCGATTCCGATCTCTATGGCGAACTCAAAGAAGCACTTGTCGGCACCGGTATCGAGACAGCCGCCGGTAAGGCCGCGCTGATCGAGGCTGCGACGCGACCGGCAGACTGGGTGATGGCGGCCATTGTCGGCGCGGCGGGACTCGAACCGACGCTTGCCGCCATTCGCCGCGGCGGCAGTGTCGGTCTGGCGAACAAGGAATGCTTGGTTTGCGCCGGCGATTTGATGGTTGCCGAGATTCGCAAGAGTGGCGCGACCCTCTTGCCGGTTGATTCCGAGCACAATGCCATCTTTCAGGTTTTCGACATGGGGCAGAGTGCGGCGGTCGAGAAGATTATGCTTACCGCTTCCGGGGGCCCTTTCCGAGAGCTGGACCACCAGGCAATGGCGAAAGTGACGCCCGAACAGGCGGTCGCCCACCCGAATTGGGACATGGGTGCGAAGATCTCCGTGGATTCGGCGACGATGATGAACAAAGGCCTCGAACTCATCGAGGCTTATTACCTGTTTCCCGTGGAGAAGGATCAAATCGACATCCTTGTTCATCCGCAGTCCGTCATCCACAGCATGGTGTTCTACGTGGATGGTTCCGTATTGGCACAGCTTGGCATGCCCGACATGCGCACACCGATTGCCTATACCTTGGGTTGGCCGGAACGAATCCCGGCGCCATCGCCACGCCTCGATCTTGGCAAGGTCGGAGAACTTACCTTCGAAGCGCCTGATTCAAAACGATTCCCAGCCCTACGACTCGCCCGCCAGTCCTTGCAAAGCGGGGGGGCCGCACCTACAATCCTGAACGCCGCGAACGAGGTGGCCGTTGCCGGGTTTCTGGATGGCAAGATTGGCTTCCTGGATATTGCGCGGGTCGTCGAAGAAACGCTGGAGCACCTGGCTGCGCCGGAGCTCCATGGGTTGGAGGACGTCTTTGAAATGGATGCCGCTGCTCGGCGGCATGCCACAGGATTGGTCTAGGCCCGGCTCCTTCACTGGGCGTCAATCGGGAATCGAATGCTGTGATCGAGCTGCTTGTCGGAATCTGGGATTACGTCATTCCGTTCCTGATTATTCTCACTGCACTCGTCTTTGTTCATGAGATGGGGCATTACCTGATCGCGCGCCGCAATGGTGTGCGTGTCGAAACGTTCTCGATCGGCTTCGGGCCCGAACTCTTTGGCTGGAACGATAGCGTTGGCACGCGTTGGAAGTTCAGTGTTCTGCCGTTGGGCGGTTACGTGAAGATGTTTGGTGAAATGGATATCGATAAAGAGAGCGAAGAGGCGAAATCTTTGTCGGAAGAAGACAAGCAGGTCTCCTTCATCCACAAACGGCTCGGACAACGGACTGCGATCGTCATGGCCGGGCCGCTTGCGAATTTTCTGTTCGCCATTGTGGTCTTCGCCGTTCTTTTTGGGACCGTCGGTCAGCCCTATACGGCCGCTACGATTGGCTCTATCCAGTCGGGCAGCGCGGCCGAGGAGGCAGGTTTAACTGCCGGCGACATCGTACGCCGGGTTGATGGCGCCGCGATCGATCGTTTTGAGGACATTAAGCGCCAAATCAGCCTGAACATGGGGGAGTCGCTGGAGATCGTTGTCGAGCGCGATGGTCAGGAAGTGATCGTGATCGCAACCCCTCATATGACGGAGGTGACGAATCGCTTCGGGCACGTTCGACGGATCGCCCGCCTTGGCATTCGCAGCGCCGGCGTGGACTTCGTTCGCAGGGGCCCCGGCATGGCGCTTTGGGAAGGCTCGAAAGAGACGGTGGCCTTTACCCTGCTGACGCTGGAGGCGATCGGTCAAATGATCGTCGGCACGCGCACGGCGGACGATCTGAGTGGTCCAATCGGCATCGCGCAGATGTCTGGCGAGGCCGCGCGGGGCGGCATTACGACGATGCTGTGGTTCATGGCGATCCTTTCCATCAATTTGGGTCTCATCAATTTCTTTCCGATTCCTCTATTGGATGGCGGCCATCTTGTTTTTTATGGAATTGAAGCCGTGCTTGGCAGGCCACCGAGCGTGAAGGCGCGCGAAATTGGCTTCCGTCTCGGTCTCGCCCTCGTTCTCATGCTGATGATCTTTGCCACCTGGAATGACCTCGCCCGCCTGCCGGTTGGGGATTACGTTCGGGGGCTTTTCTCTTGAGGCGCGGACAACCATCCATTGGTCCGAAGGGGTATGTGTTTTTCTTAACGCTGCTCGAACTTCTGCTGTTTTGCGTTCCGGTCCAGGCGCAGGATTTTCGAAGCGGCGAGATTATCGAAGAGGTCCGGATCGAGGGAACGCAGCGGATTGAGCCGATAACCGTTCATTCCTACATGCTGGTCCGGGCCGGGGATGTTTATGACGAAACGCGTGTCGATCAATCGCTGAAGGCGCTTTTCGCTACTGGGTTGTTTGCGGATATTACGATTCGGCGATCAGGGAATGCATTAATCGTTCAGGTGATCGAAAATCCGATCATCAGCGACGTTGCCTTCGAGGGAAATGAAAGTATCGAGGACGAGGACTTTGAAGAAGAAGTTCAGCTAAACCCTCTATCTGTCTATTCGCGGACAAAAGTTCAGGCAGATGTCCAGCGTATTCTCACGCTTTATCGGCGCCGGGGCTATTTTGCGGCAACGGTTTCGCCGAAGATCATTCAGCATCAGGAAAACCGTATCACGCTGGTCCATGAAATTACGGAAGGACCGGTTGCCGGTATTCGAAGCATCAGTTTCGTCGGCAATAAGCTCTTTTCAGATCGTGAACTTCGCACCGTTATTCTGACTAGCCTGTGGCGGTGGTATCGCTTTTGGGCCCAGGACGATACGTACGATCCTGACCGTTTAACGTTCGATCGAGAGTTGCTTCGGCGATTTTATTTGAAGAATGGCTACGCGGAATTTATCGTCGTCTCGGCCGTTGCCGAGATTACAGCGGATCGCGAGGCATTCTTTGTCACATTTACGGTTGATGAGGGAAGGCGCTTCCGTTTTGGACAAGTTGCCATACGAAATGCATTGCCAAAACTTGATGCCAATCTCTTACGTGAGAGCATAACAACGCTTGAGGATGCTTGGTATAACTCCGACAAGGTTGATCAATCTGTCGATAATTTGACGGATAAACTTGGTGAGTTTGGGTACGCCTTTGTTGAAGTTAAGCCAGCAGTCAAACGAGACCGTGACAACCAGAGAGTTAAAATTACTTATGAGATTAAGGAGGGGCCGCGGGTTTTTATTGATCGCATTAACATCGTTGGCAATGAACGAACCGTCGATCGCGTGATTCGACGAGAAATGCGCTTTGCGGAAGGCGACGCCTTTAATACGTCGAAGATGAATCGTTCGAAGCAACGTATCGAAAATTTAGATTATTTCGAAGAAGTAGAGGTAACGAACGAGCCGGGTGAGGAGCCGGACCAAACGAACGTTAACGTGGAGGTGGAGGAGAAATCCACCGGCGACTTCAGCATCGGTATCGGTTTTTCAACCTCATCCGGTGGGCTTTTGGAATTCCGGATCCAGGAACGGAATTTTCTAGGTAAAGGACAGAGCCTTGGCGCCGTTATCAGCATCGCTGAAAGGAATGAAGAAGAAAGTATCAGTTTTACGGAGCCCTATTTTCTTGGGCACGAAGTTGTCGCGGGCTTTGATGTTTTTAGTCGCTCTAGAGATGAATCGGACTTCAGTTCCTTCCAGCTGGATCAGACAGGCTTCACGCTGCGAAGCGGCTATGTATTGAGTGAGCACCTGCGTCAAAACTGGAATTACACATTCCAAAAAGATGATCTTCGAGATGTGCCTTTGATCGCCTCTCGCTTCGTGATCGACCAGCAGGGTGATTTCACGACGTCTCTGATTGGCCACACGCTCCAATACGACCGGCGCGATCGAACTAAGAAAACGACGGAAGGTTGGTTCGTGGCCATGCGGAACGATATCGCCGGGCTTGGCGGGAATGTCAAATACCTACGCAATTCGTTGAATGGCGGCTATTTTCAGCCATTGGATGTGGACCGAAGATGGGTCGTTAGCTATACAGCCAGGGTTGGCTATATCTTTCGGCTGGGTAGTGATGCAATCCGAATCAATGACCGCTTTTTCCTCGGAGGGAGCAATCTCAGAGGCTTTGAAAATAGCGGGGTCGGCCCACGCGACATTGTGGCGAATGACGCACTTGGTGGTAATTTCATCTACAATGGTTCCGTGGAGTTGAGGGTGCCGCTGGGTCTTGAGCAATCGACCGGCGTTTCGACTGTCCTTTTCCTAGATGTTGGTGGTTTGACGGAAGTGGACGCGACAGGGCCGGAAGTCCGGGATGAAGCCAGCCTAAGGATGTCGGCCGGATTCGGAATTTCCTGGGATTCGCCTTTCGGGCCGGTGCGAGGCGATTTCGGCATCCCGATTCTTAAAGAGAATTTTGACGAGAAGGAGCTTTTCCGGTTCAGCTTCGGAAGGGTATTCTAGGATGAAGAGGGACAGTAAGACCGGGGTGATTTTATCATGAAAATATTCATTAAAGGCCTGCCCGTTTTAATTGCCGCATTTCTTTTTACGACAGCTCCAAGCTTGCCCGTTCAGGCCCAGGCTTTGCCGCCAGCGCTGGTCGGTATCGTGCAGATGTCGGTGATTGCCTCGAAGGCGAAAGCGTATCAGCAGATACGCGATGAAATGGATAAGCGGGCAAAGGCAATACAGACAGATGCCGAGGCCATGGAGAAGGATTTCGGGAAACAGCGTGAGGATCTTGTTCGACAGAAAACCCTTCTTTCGCCGGAAGCCTTCAAGCAACGTCAGCAGGAGTTCCAGAAGAAACTTATGTCACTGGCTAAAACTCTTGACGATAGGCAAACAAAGCTGCGCGGGACATCCGAGAAGGCAAGCCAGGAAATTCAGGTGAAACTTTCTGAAATTTCTGGGGCTATTGCTCAGGAGCGCGGCCTCAACCTGATCATAACGGGGAATTCGGTACTCTTTGCCATCAAGGGATTCGATATTTCGGATGAGGTGTTGAAACGTTTAGACGAGCAACTTCCCAAGGTGGCGATTCCTAAATAGGAGGCGCTTTCTTGCCTGATCCTCGTTTCTTCTCATCCGCCGGTCCTTTTACCCTCGCGCAAATCTCCGAGATGGCCGGTATAGGCTTGCCGAAAGGTGCGGATCCCAGCCGGGCCTTCGAAGATATCGCGCCTCTGGATAAGGCGGAAGCGAATCACGTAAGCTTTTTGGACAATCGTAAATACCTTCCGGTTTTTGAAAAAAGCAAAGCGGGCCTCTGCATCGTCCATCCGGACATGGCGGAACGTGCGCCTGCCGAAATGATCTTGTTGAAGGTTGAGAAGCCCTATCGGACGTATGCGCGGATCGCCGCTGCCTTCTATCCACCAAAACCGATCACGCCTGGAATTGCGGCCTCTGCAAGCGTCGACCCATCCGCGAAAATCGGTAAAGGAACCGGCATCGAGCCAGGCGCCGTTATCGGCGCCCAGGCGGAAATTGGGGAGCGCTGTTTGATTGGCCCGAATGTGGTCATCGGCCCGAACGTCCAGATCGGCGACGATTGTCGAATAGATGCCTGTTCTTCATTGACCCACTGCGTTGTGGGGTCGCGCGTGATTATCTACCCGGGCGCGCGGATCGGTCAGGATGGCTTTGGTTTTCATCCCGATCCGGAGGGACATTTGCGCGTTCCTCAATTGGGTCGGGTCCTTATACGGGATGACGTAGAGATCGGCGCCAACGTGACGATCGATCGCGGCGCGAGCGCCGATACGGTGATCGGCGCCGGATGCATGATCGATAACTTGGTGCAGGTTGCCCACAACGTTGAACTTGGTGATGGCTGCGTCCTCGTTGCGCAGGTTGGAATTTCCGGGAGCACAAAATTTGGTGACTATGTGTTCATTGGTGGGCAAGCTGGGGTGACCGGCCACCTTGTGATCGGATCCGGCGCCCGAATCGGCGGGCAGGCCGGGGTCACGCGCGACGTAGGCCCTGGTGAAACGGTTGGCGGCAGCCCGGCCGTCCCGGTCGTTCAATACCACCGTCAAACGGTAGCCATCGCCAAATTAGCCAAAAAGAGGATTCCCAGCGGTGACGGATAAGAAGAAGAAAGGCGAGGATCTCGACATTCTGCGGGTCATGGAAATGCTGCCGCATCGCTACCCGTTTCTTATGATCGATCGTCTGGTCGACGTGGTGCCGGGTGAAAGCGCGACGGGTATCAAAAATGTGACGGCCAACGAGCCGCATTTTCAGGGCCATTTCCCGCACGAGCCCGTGATGCCCGGGGTCTTGATTATCGAATCCATGGCACAAACGGCAGCCGGTTTGGTGGTTCATAGCTTAGGCTCGGCGGCGGAAGGCAAACTGGTTTTTTTCATGTCGATCGACAACGCCCGCTTCCGCAGGCCGGTGACGCCGGGGGATCAGTTGCGCCTGGTCGTCGAAAAGCAGCAGAGCTGGGCGAATGTCTGGAAATTCCGCGCCGTTGCCCAGGTGGAAGGTCAGGTGATGGCGGAAGCGACGTTCACCGCAATGATCTTGGATCGCTGATGGCCACCGACATCCACCTCACTGCAATCGTGGCGCCGGGGGCAACGCTGGGCAAGGATGTGCGCATCGGTCCCTATTGTTGCGTCGGCACAGACGTTGAACTTGGCGATGAAGTCACGCTGGAAGCCCATGTAAGCGTAGATGGGCGCACGAAAATCGGCGAGAAGACGCGCATCTACCCCTTTGCATCGATCGGCCACCCACCACAAGACATGAAATACAAGGGTGAGCCCTCCAAGCTTACCATCGGCAGTCATAACGTGATTCGTGAACATGTGACGATGAATCCTGGAACGGAAGGTGGCGGTTTGCTCACCAGCGTTGGCAGCCACGGTCTGTTTATGATCGCCTCTCACGTGGCACACGACTGCAAGATCGGCGATTACGTCGTGATGGCGAACAACGGGACCCTGGGCGGACATGTGAAACTTGGCGACTACGTTATTATCGGCGGCCTGTCCGCGGTTCACCAATATGTACGCGTCGGAAAACACGCCATGGTGGGCGGTATGTCTGGTGTCGAAAACGATGTCATTCCCTATGGTTCGGTGATGGGAAATCGGGCGCATCTGAGCGGCCTCAACATCATCGGACTTAAACGCAGAGGTTTCTCGCGGGACGCGATTCACACGCTTCGCAATGCCTACCGTCTGTTGTTTGCAGAAGAAGGGACCCTGGCGGAGCGCCTTGCAGACGTCTCGGAACTGTTTGAAAACAATGAAGTCGTTCAGGACATTATCGGCTTTATCCAGGAAGATTCCTCACGGTCCATTTGTCAGCCCAAGGCGGGGCATGTCGAATAAGCTAGGGATTATTGCCGGTGGCGGCGCATTGCCTGCCCGTGTCGTCGAAGCGTGCCGGTCGAAGGGAAGGGAATGCTTTGTCCTTGCTTTCAAGGGACACACGGACCCGAAAACCGTTGAAGCCGTGCCACATGCCTGGGTGCGTCTTGGCGCTGTCGGGGCCGCCATCAAGTTCTTGCATGAAGCGGGCGTCGAAGAACTCGTCCTAGCGGGACCGGTGGGCCGCCCATCCCTTGGCTCGTTACGCCCCGACATGCGTGGGGCACGACTGTTGGCAAAGGCGGGCGTTGCCGCCTTAAGGGACGACGGCCTGCTTCGCACGGCGATACGGGAGCTGGAAGAGGAAGGATTTCGCGTGGTCGGGGCCGAAGACGTCTTTGATGATCTACTGACGCCGCAAGGCGTGCTCGGAAGAGTCGCACCGGATGCGCAGGCCGAATCGGACATCGATTATGGTGTCGAGGTTGCCCGTGCAACCGGTTCCTTTGACGTCGGCCAGGCGGTTGTCGTTCAGCAGGGCATCGCACTCGGCGTGGAGGCCATCGAAGGAACGGACGCGCTGATTGCGCGAACGGGAAGCCTGCAGCGCGAAGGACCCGGTGGCGTCCTGGTAAAAATCAAAAAGCCGGAACAGGATGCCAGGGCGGATTTGCCGACCATCGGCATCGCCACCGTAAAGGCCGCCGCCCAGGCAGGCCTTCGCGGAATCGCCATCGAAGCGGGCGGCTCGCTTATTATCGACCGGGACTCGGTTATCGCCGCTGCCGATGCCGCCGATCTTTTTCTTGTTGGGATTACGGTGGCATAATGCCGGACGGTCGCACTGAAGAAGGCGCGCCACTTTTTTTTGTAATTGCCGGCGAGCCATCCGGGGATCGTCTCGGCGCGCGGCTGATGGTGGCGCTACGCGATCGGCTCGGCGGGCATGCCCATTTCCGTGGCGTCGGAGGGGACGCCATGGTGGCGGAAAAACTGGATCCGCTCTTTCCGATGCGCGACATCGCGCTGATCGGGATTACGGAAATTCTCCCCCATCTGCCAATCCTATTGCGCCGTCTTCGCGAAACCGTTGCGGCCATCGCAAACGAACGGCCGGTTGCCGTTGTCACGATTGATACGCCAACCTTTAGCTATCACGTCGCCAAGCGGCTTTCAGGTTTGAACATTCCGGTCATTCATTACGTGGCGCCGCAAGTGTGGGCTTGGAAACCACGACGTGCGAGAAAACTCGCCCGGGTAAACGACTTGTTGCTGACGCTGCTTCCCTTCGAGCCGCCGATCTTTGAAAGGGTGGGCTTGCCCAGCATTGCCGTTGGCCATTCCGCCATCGAATCCGGAGCCGGAACCGGGGATGGCCCCGCTTTTCGCGAGCGCCATCGCATCCCATCGCTGGCGCCGGTGATCGCCATGCTGCCGGGCAGCCGTCACTCCGAAACGTCCCGGCTGTTACCGGTATTTGGCGAGGCGCTGGTATTGTTGAAGGAGCGCTACCCAAGCTTGCAGGCGGTCGTTCCAACCGTTTCACCCGTCGAGACAGAGGTAAGGGAAGCGGCCAAAAACTGGCCGGTGCCCACCGTCGTCGTGACGGATCGCCACGAGATGTGGGATGCGCTCGCGGCAAGCGAGATCGCCGTTGTCGCTTCTGGCACGGCGACCGTTGAGGTCGCGCGGGCCGGCCTTCCGATGGTGGTTGCCTACCGGGTGAATCCGATTACCGCGTGGCTGCTTCGCCGGATGCTCAGCGTTCGCCATGTCGCACTCGTCAACGTCATCCTGGGCCGGGAGGTGGTGCCGGAACTTTTGCAGGAGAACTGCAATCCGAAGGCACTGGCGGATACGCTCATTCGCCTGTTGCAGGACCCCAAGGTGCGGCAAGCCCAAAAACAGGAAGTAAAAGAGGCGCTCTTGCAGTTGGGGGAGGGGGGTGGGCTTCCTTCCCGTCGGGCGGCAAACGCAATTCTGCAGTTTTTGGAAGCTCGCGCGAAGGCTCTATCGAGCCAATCGACTTAGGCCAAACCATCCAATTTGAAGAACGAATGTGTGCGGCCTATTTTCGCTTTTCGATGGGCACGAAGGCACGTTCCTTGGCGCCCGTATACAATTGCCTTGGGCGGCCGATTTTCTGCTCGGGATCCTCGACCATTTCATTCCACTGGGCGATCCATCCCACCGTGCGCCCCAGCGCGAACATGACGGTAAACATGGAGGTTGGAATTCCCATCGCCTTCAGGATGATTCCGGAATAGAAATCGACGTTCGGGAAAAGTTTCTTTTCGACGAAGTAGTCATCCTCAAGGGCGATGCGTTCAAGTTCCATCGCCAATTCAAGGAGTGGCTCGTCCCTGACATTGAGATCATCGAGCACCTCGTGAGCCGAGCTTCGGAGGACCGCGGCGCGCGGATCGTAGTTCTTGTACACCCGATGGCCAAACCCCATCAGACGGAAGGGGTCATTCTTGTCCTTCGCACGTTTGATGAAATCCGGCACGCGATCTTTTGATCCGATCTCATGCAGCATATTGAGGACGGCTTCGTTCGCCCCGCCATGTGCCGGCCCCCAGAGCGATGCGATCCCGGCGGAAACGCAGGCAAACGGATTGGCGCCCGTCGACCCGGCAAGCCGTACGGTCGAGGTGGAAGCATTTTGTTCGTGGTCGGCATGGAGAATGAAAATCTTGTCCAAGGCCTTGGCGAGCACCGGGTTTATTTTGTAGTCCTCGCAGGGAACCGCGAACATCATGCGGAGAAAGTTTTCACAATAGGTCAGCTCGTTGCGCGGATAGATGAAGGGCTGGCCAAGCGAATATTTGTAAGCCATTGCTGCAATCGTCGGCAGTTTTGCGATTAGCCGGTGCGAAGCAATGATCCGCTGTTGCTTATCGTTGAAGTCGAGATTGTCATGGTAGAAAGCAGAAAGTGCGCCGACGACGCCGCAGATTACGGCCATGGGATGAGCGGCGCGCGGGAAGCCCCGGAAGAAAAAGAGGATCCGCTCGTCCAGCATCGTGTGATAGGTGATGTTGTGTACGAATTCTTCCTTCTCGGCGGCGTTCGGAAGCTCGCCATGGAGGAGGAGGTAACAAACCTCCAGGTAATCGCTCTTTTCGGCCAGCTCCTGGATCGGGTAGCCGCGATAGCTAAGGATGCCGGCCTCGCCGTCAATAAAGGTGATCTTCGAATCACAGCTGGCAGTAGAGGTGAATCCGGGGTCGTAGGTAAAGCAGCCGGTTTCGACATAGACCTTGCGAACATCGATGACGGAAGGCCCATCCGTCCCGTCGATGGTTGGTAGTTCGTATTTTTTGTTCGTTTTGTTGTCGATCAGGGTAAAGGAACCGCCAGCTCCCGATTCGGCATTCTTCTTGTTCATTCCAGCCTTCCTTCCCGAAGGGGCCCTTGCTTGGCGATATTCTTGTAAAGGCTTTCGCTACGCCTTCAAGACGTATTCTGCCACGCCAGAAGGGTGCGTTTTCCCGATCTATAAAGTATCCCAGGGGGCTACGTCGCGCAAACGGTCTAGAGTTTCGACCTTTCCAAGGATCGCCATAACCTCGAAGATTCCCGGCGATATGGTGCTGCCGGTGAGTGCCGCCCTGAGCGGCTGGGCAACCTTCCCGAGCTTCACGTCCTCGACTTTTGCATATTCCTGGATGGCGGCTTCCAGGGCGTCCTCCGTCCAGGAATCCAGCGCCGCAAGCTTCGCCCCCACTTTTGCAAGACGCTGACGCCCGGCTTCGTCCAGTATTTTTGCGGCCTTTTCATCAAGCGAAATGGGCCGCGTACGCACGTAAAAGACGGCGTGTTCGGCAAGCTCGTTCAAATTCTTCGCACGCATTTTTAAGCCCCCCATCGCCTGAAGGAGTTTTTTCTCGTCCCCGCTTGCGAGCTTCTGATCCAAGGTTCCTTCGATCTTTGGCGCGATGAGTCCAACCAAGCGCCGATCTTCCGCCTCCCGCAAGTAATGGCCGTTCAGGTATTCGAGTTTCTGCATGTCGACGCGCGCCGACGAACGACCGGCGGCGTCAAGATCGAACCATTCGATGGCACGGGCCGTGGAGATGATTTCGTCATCGCCATGACTCCATCCAAGACGAAGCAGGTAGTTGCGAAGCGCCTCCGGAAGAAGGCCCATCTCCCGGTAAGCGGCGACCCCGATCGCGCCGTGGCGCTTGGAAAGTTTCGATCCATCCGGTGCGTGGATGAGAGACATATGCGCAAATTCAGGCACCGGCCATGAAAGCGCGCGGTATAATTGAGTTTGACGAAACGCATTCGTCAAATGGTCATCGCCGCGGATAACGTGCGTGATTCCCATGTCGTGATCGTCCACGACCGCAGAAAGCATATAGGTGGGTGAGCCGTCCGCACGAAGGAGCACCATGTCGTCGAGTTGTGCGTTTTCAACTTTCACTTCGTCCTGGATTAGATCTTTAAGAACGGTGGCGCCGTCGAGCGGGGCCTTGAAACGGACGGTTGGCTTCGCATCCGGAAGTGCTGTCGAAGAGTCCCGGTCGCGCCAGCGGCCATCGTAGCGAATCGGTCTTCCTTCCTGCTTTGCGGCCGCCCGCATTTTGGCAAGCTCTTCTTCCGTGCAATAACAGTAATAAGCGAGCCCGTCGGCAAGCAGGCTGTTTGCCACCTCGACGTGCCGGTCCATCCGCGACGTTTGGTAGACGGGCTCTTCGTCGGGGTCCAGTTCCAACCAATGAAGCGCGTTGAAAATCGCGTCGATGGCTTCCTTGGTCGAGCGCAGGCGGTCCGTGTCTTCGATTCGAAGCAGGAACGTACCGTTGTGATGGCGCGCATAGAGCCAGTTGAAAAGCGCCGTTCGCGCGCCTCCGATGTGGAGGTAGCCGGTTGGGCTCGGTGCGAAACGAGTAACGACGGACATGCTTTTCGATGCGTGAAGGAATTTGTAAAGTAGGCTGCTCTCGCGTGTTTAACACATTCGGATCGAGCTTGCAGTAGGTAGCCTGGGATGGACCCGGACGACACCAGCAAATCCATGGAAATTTCGGTGAAAGGGCCGCGGCTTCTGCCCGGCCCGTTTCGCTTCATCGCAGCAAACCTGGCCAGGGAACGGGAGAACTGGCCGTTATGGTTGCCGGTCGGACTCGGCTTTGGAATCGCAATCTATTTTTTGTTGGCGGTCGAGCCGCCACTCTGGCTGGCGCTTCTCGCGGCGGGCGTGCCGCTTTTAGGCCTTGGTTTTTCATGGAAACGTGAGCGGCTGTTCCTTCTTTTTCTGGCCCTGGCCGTTGTCGGGACAGGTTTTTCTGCGGCGAAGGTTCGGACCCTGCTGGTGACGGCACCGGTCCTCGAAAAGGAGACGCGAATGATTCGCGTCGAAGGCCGCATCGAGCATTTCGACGTTCTTCCGAATACCTTTCGCGTGACACTTGGCGAGCCCCGTATCGAAGGGGTCGCGCGTGAGCAAACGCCAAAGCGTGTGCGCATCCGTCTTCGCCGGGATCAGCAACGAGAAGCGCTCGGTATCGGCAAGCGGGTGCATGTCCGTGCCATGCTCCTGCCACCCCGCGCCCCAACGGCGCCCGGCCATTTCGACTTTCAACGCTACGCCTTCTTCGACGGGTTGGGCGCCGTCGGCTTTGCGATCGGGCCGCTGGAGGGGTCCGAGACGGAAGCCGGAAAGGAAGCGGGCGGCCTCGAAAGTTGGATCGAGAAGATCCGCCAGAAGGTCTTCGACCGGGTGACGGCGGCGCTTTCCGGCCAGGCCGGGGCCGTGGCGGCCGCCCTCATGACCGGCAAGCGAGGGTCGATTACCAAGGACGTCCTGGCCGCCATGCGGGATTCGGGGCTTGCCCATCTGCTTGCGATTTCGGGCCTGCACATCGGGTTGGTCGCCAGTATCCTGTTCATCGGCATCCGTGCGCTCCTGGCCTTGGCAGTACCCATTGCCCTGCGCTTTCACATCAAGAAGTGGGCGGCCATCGCGGCCCTTTTCGGGGCCTTCTTCTACCTCCTGATTTCGGGAGCGACGATTCCGACCCAACGTGCGTTTCTTATGATCGGCCTCGTGCTGCTCGCCGTGCTGCTGGACCGGACCGGCATCTCGATGCGCCTGGTCGCCTGGGCGGCATTCGTGGTTCTCCTGTTGCAGCCAGACGCGCTGCTTGGCGCATCCTTCCAGCTTTCCTTCGCAGCCGTCGTCGCGCTCGTCGCCGTCTACGAAGCGATTCGCCGGCCGTGGATCCGGGGGAAGGCGGCCGGCGGCATGTTTCGCCATGCCGGCCTTTATCTGGCCGGCGTGGGGCTTACGACGCTCGTTGCCGGACTGGCCACCGCGCCGTTTGCCATTCAACACTTCAACCGCTTCGCCGAATACGGACTCGCGGCAAACCTGATTGCCGTGCCCGTCACCGCCCTTTGGGTCATGCCCTGGGCGGTGGTGGCCTTCCTGCTCATGCCGTTCGGGCTTGAAACGCTGGCGCTCGTCCCGATGGGGTGGGGAGTCGAAGCGGTGATCGGAACGGCACGCATGGTGGCAAACTGGCCGGGTTCGGTCGCACTTTTGCCTTCGATGACGGCGGTGGGGCTTACGGCGCTCACACTGGGCGGCCTCTGGCTTTGCCTGTGGCGGGGCAACTGGCGCTATTTCGGGGCGCTCGGCATTGCGCTCGGGCTTTTGACGATCGGCCTGGCGCGGCCGCCGGACGTGCTCGTTTCAGACGATGGGAAGCTCTTCGCCGTGCGCGCGGAATTGGGCGGCTATCGGCTTTCCTCCCGCCGATCCGCCCGGCTTGCCGGACGGGACTGGCTGCGCCTTGCCGGCGAGACCGATCCCCTGCCTTGGCCGAAGGAGGGGAAGAGCGAGGACGGCAGGCTTGCCTGCGACGAGCTGGGCTGCGTCTACCGGCTGCATGGCCAGGTGGTCGCCTTGGTCTTCGATCCTGGCGCGTTGGCCGAGGATTGCGCCCTGGCTTCCGTCGTCGTCAGCCGCGAGCCGGTGCGTGGGCAAATTTGCCAAGGGGCTGCGGTCGTGATCGACCGCTTCGATCTGTGGCGGAAGGGGGGACATGCGATCTGGCTTGGAGAGGAGACCGTGCGCGTCCAAAACGTGCGCGAAATACGCGGGGAACGCCCCTGGGTACCGGCTCCCGAAAGGCGAAAGAAGAATTAGTACTGACGGTAGAGGCCGATGAGTTTGCCTTGGATGTGAACGCGGTCCTTGCCGAAAATCCGCGTTTCGTAATGTTGGTTCGCGGGCTCAAGCGCGATGGAGGCACCTTTTCGACGCAGCCGTTTTAGCGTGACTTCCTCGTTGTCGATGAGCGCCACGACGATACTGCCGCTTTCCGCCGTGTCGCATTCCTCGATCACGGCGGTGTCGCCGTCATAAATGCCGGCATCGATCATCGAATCGCCGGCCACTTCGAGGGCATAGTGATTGCCGGCACCCAGTAGGCTACCGGGGACTTCGATCGTCGAGGTTGGATCGCGAAGGGCTTCGATCGGCATGCCGGCGGCGATACGCCCGAAAAGGGGCAGCTCCACTGGCGCGCTGCCGGCTTCGTCCGCCTCGCCGTCGTGCGAGGGGCGGAAATTGCCACGGATCACTTTGCCGGGATGACCGGTTTTCGTGGCGAGTGTGCGTGGGCCGGCGGCGGTTTCCGGTAGTTTCAATACTTCGAGTGCGCGCGCCCGGTGCGGCAGGCGCCGGATGAATCCGCGCTCTTCGAGCGCCGTGATGAGGCGGTGGATTCCGGATTTCGATTTTAATTTAAGTGCCGTCTTCATCTCGTCGAAGGACGGTGCGACGCCGGTTTCGTCGAGACGCCGGTGGATGAAGGTCAGGAGTTCATGCTGCTTGTTCGTCAACATCGCACGCCCCTTGGCAGCCGCCATTCGGGATAGAACAAAAGGAAAACCTTTTGCATGTTCTACTTTGGTTCTGGTTGCGCGTCAAGGGGTCCGGCAGCCCCAATCGCCTTGCTTTTGGGCGAAAGGCCGGCGGCGAACCCGATCAGCCCCCGATCAGCCCCCCGATCAGCCGGAGTATTTCGACGCTCTCCCCGGCGCTGGCGGCGGGCGCGTCGGCCGGCCGGATGACCAGGCAATCCGCGGCGACGACCTGGGCCAGCATCGAGCTGTCCTGTTGGGGAAAGGGGGTAACGCGGTGACTCCCGTCCACTTCGCGCTCGCTTTTGGCGCTCAAATAGGCCGCTCTCGGGCCGTTCCTTTCCAAGGCCACGGTGAGCTTGGCCTGCTCCGGCGGTTCCGTGCCGGCAGGCACGCCGAGCAAGGCTTCAAGGGCTGGGCGCAGGAAAAGGATCCCGCCCACCACCGTCGAGACCGGATTGCCGGGCAGGCCTAACAGCGGTGTGCCCTTGAGGCGCCCAAACAGGGTGGGTTTTCCAGGCCGTGCGGCGACGCCCCAGAAATCAAGCTCGAGACCTTCCTCGCCAAGCACGCTTCGCACGAGGTCGTGGTCGCCGACGGAAGCGCCGCCGGAAGTGACGAGCAGGTCCACTTCTGCCGCCCCTTGCACGAGCGCGAGCAGGGAGGAACGGGTATCCTGGGCAATGCCGAGCGGAACCGGCTCGCCACCCAGCACACGCACGAGCGAGGAAAGCGTGTGCGCATTCGAATTCACGTTCTGCGTCGGCTTCAACGTGCCGCCCGGTTCGACGAGCTCATCTCCCGTGCTCAGGATGGCGACTCTCGGCCTTCGCCGCACGGCAAGCGACGCCCGGTTCATCGCCGCGGCCAGGCCCAGCGCGCGGGGGGTGAGGGGAGTCCCTGCCTGAAGGAGAATATCGCCTTTGCGGAAATCAAGGCCGGTCGGCCGGACGAAATGCCCTTCTGGCACCCCTTCCTTGACGAGGACGCGGTCTTCGGTCCGTTCCGTCACCTCCTGGATGACGATCGCATCCGCACCAATCGGCAGGGGCGCGCCGGTAAAGATACGGACCGCCTCGTTTGCGCCGATGCTGCCTTCGAAGGCAAGGCCGGCCCGGCTTTCGCCGATCTGGGAGAGGGTCACCGGCACGCTGGTGGTATCGACGGCGCGCACGGCATAGCCATCCATCGCCGAGACGGCGAGCGGCGGCTGATCCCGCTCGGCCACCAAATCCTCGGCAAGGACGCGGTTCAAGCCATCGGAAAGCGCAATTTTTTCCACCGGAAGGGGCTTTAAGCTGGCCCGGATTTTTGCGACCGCTTCTTCAACTGATATCATCAAGATGATTCATAAGTTCCGGATTTTCCTCCGGATTTATGGACAAGGCGAATATCGGTAAGCTTCATTGCACGGTCGAGCGCCTTGCACATGTCGTAGATGGTCAAGGCCGCCACCGAGACCGCCGTCAGCGCCTCCATCTCGACCCCGGTCCGTGCCTTCAGCTTGCAGGTCGCCGTGATGTCGACGGCCTGTCGCGATGGATCGCAATCAAGCTCAAGCTCGATCGAGGTTAAGGGCAACGGATGGCAAAGCGGGATCAAATCCGCCGTTCGCTTGGCCGCCTGGATGCCGGCAAGCCGTGACACGGCAAGCACGTCGCCCTTTTTCACGACACCCTCTTGGATTTTTGCGAGCGTTTCGGGCTGCATGAGGACCGAGCCCTTGGCGATCGCCGTGCGTTCAGTCTCTTCCTTTTCCGTGACATCGACCATGGAGGCGTTTCCCTTCGCGTCGAAATGGGTGAAGTCCTTGGCCATGGATCAGGCTTTCGCGGCTTGGCCGATTGTGGCCGAAGCAAGCAGGGTCTGGGTCGCAGCAGTAACGTCGGCTTGCCGGAGCAAGGATTCGCCAATCAGGAAGGTCGTCACCCCCGCCTTCGCCATGCGGGCGAGGTCTTGAGGCGTAGCCAAGCCACTCTCGCAGACGACCAGGCGGTCTTCGGGCACGTGGCGCGCCAGACGCTCCGTCGTTTCAAGGTCCACCTCGAGGGTTTCAAGGTTGCGGTTGTTGATGCCGATCAGCGGCGAGCGCATGGCAAGGGCGCGGTCGAACTCGGCCTTCGAATGCACCTCGATGAGGGCGTCCATGCCAAGCTCAAACGCGGTCTTTTCTAAGAGGCGGGCCTCCTCCTCGTCCAAGGCGGCAAGGATGAGCAGCACGCAGTCCGCCCCCAGCGCGCGGGCCTCGTATATCTGATAGGGATCGAGCAGGAAATCCTTGCGCAGCGTTGGCAGCGCGGTTGCTTCCCTCGCCAGCGTAAGATGGTCGTCCCGGCCCTGGAACCAGGGTTCGTCCGTAAGCACGGACAAACAGCTGGCACCTCCCGCCGCGTAGGCCTTGGCAAGACTGACCGCATCGAAATCCTTGCGGATCAAACCCTGGCTTGGAGACGCGCGTTTGATCTCGGCGATCAGGCCGGTTCGGCCGGCCGCCTTGGCTTGCGCGAGCTGCTGCAGAAAGCCACGGGTAGGTGAGGCGGCCTCCGCCAGCACGATTACCTCCGGCAATGGGCGTTCTTCCCGACAGCGGGCGACGTGTTCGCGCTTTTCGGCGCAAATGCGACTCAAGGTTCCGCTCACCTGGCTTTCCCGGCGTTGGTGATCTCAACGAGCTTGCGAAGGCTCAACTGTGCGGCTCCAGTATCGATTGCATCCGTGGCAAGCGCCACGCCCTGTTTCAAATTCCTGGCTTTTTCGGCAATGACGAGGGCTGCTGCCGCATTGAGCAGCACGACATCCCGGAACGGACCGTGGCCGCCCGCGAGCAGTCTCAAAATTGCGTTCGCATTGGCGCGCGCATCGCCCCCTTTAAGCGCGGCCGGTTTTGCCCGGGCAAGACCGGCATCTTCCGGTGCGATCTCGAAGCTGCGTATCCGCCCTTTGGAAAGGGCGGCGACGGTGGTGGTGGTCGTCGTCGTCAGTTCATCGAGGCCGTCCTTGCCATGCACGACCCAGGCTCGCGTCGTGCCGAGCTTCTTCAATACCCGCGCCATCGGCGCGACCCAATCTGGCGAATAGACACCGAGAAGCTGACGCTTCGCGCCGGCCGGATTGGCAAGCGGCCCCAGCAGGTTGAAGACGGTTCGGGTGCCAAGTTCCTTGCGCACGCCTGCGACGTGACGCATCGCCTGATGATGCCGCGGCGCGAACAGAAAACCGATTTTCGCTTGCTGAAGGGCGCGTTCGACTCGCTTCGGATCCACCCTCAGCTTGACGCCAAGTGCCTCGAGCGCATCCGCCGAACCGGACTTCGACGAAAGGGCGCGGTTCCCATGTTTGGCGACCGGCACGCCGGCGCCGGCAACGACGAGGGCCGCGGCCGTCGATATGTTTTGCGTGCCCAAGCCATCGCCACCAGTTCCGCAGGTGTCGATGGCCCCTTTCGGCGCCTTGATGGAAAGGGCCTGCTTGCGCAGCACGCGGGCGGCGCCCGTGATTTCCTCGACGGTCTCGCCGCGCGTGCGAAGCGCCATCAGAAAGGCCCCGATCTGGCCGGGGGTCGCTTGGCCGGTCATCAGGATCCGAAAGGCTTTCGCTGCTTCCGCTTCGTTGAGCGCGATGCCGTCGGCGACTTTCGCGAGCAATGGGCGCAGCGCGTTTTCCGCTTGAGCCATTTCAGACCGTGCCTGCGGCAAGGGTGAGGAAGTTTTGAAGCACCGTGTGGCCATGCTCGGAAGCGATGCTTTCCGGATGAAACTGGACGCCGTAGATCGGCAAATCCTTGTGGGCGAGACCCATGATCAGGCCATCCTCCGTCTCCGCCGTGACGCGCAGGCAATCGGGCAAGGTTTTACGCTCGACGATCAGGGAATGGTAGCGGGTCGCCGGGAAGGGATTGGGCAACCCCTGGAAGACGTCCGAGCCGGTGTGATGGATCTCGCTGACCTTGCCATGCATCGGTACCGGTGCCCGGATGACCTTTCCGCCCATCGCCTGGCCAATCGCCTGATGGCCAAGGCAAACGCCCAGGATCGGGAGCTTGCCGGCGGCGGTTTCGATGAGCGCTAGGCAAATCCCCGCCTGGTCCGGGTCGCAGGGGCCCGGCGAGATGACGATCCCCTTCGGTTTGAGGGCGAGAGCCTCCGCGACGGCAATCGCGTCGTTGCGCTTCACCTCCATTTCGGCATCCAGCTCGCCGAAATAGTGGTAAAGATTGTAAACAAAGCTGTCGTAGTTATCAATTAATAAATACATATCAATAAGTTAAACTTAATTTTTTACACTCATTCTAGAGGAATCTTATGATTCTGTCGGCCTTGTTTCTGGCCGAAAAGTTCAAATAATCGCTTAAACGCCGAAGTGCGGTATTTCTATTCGTTTCACCAGACAGTAGCCTTGACCTTCTAGCTACTGGAAGGTTTAGTGTGAAGCCTGGAAGGTTTAGTGTGAAGCCATGACGTTCCCCGCGAAGGCCCGGGAGCTTACGCCGAAAGACGAGGCTTATGAAGGCCAGGAATTGTCCCTCGCCATAAAGGGAATGACCTGTGCCGGCTGCGCCAATCACGTCGAGAAGGCGCTTCTGGCACTTCCCGGAGTCCTTGCCGCCCAGGTGAGCTTCACGCTGGAACGCGCCGATATTCGCATCGATCCCAGCCGGGTCGACCTTGCCCGGATCGCCGATGCGGTGCGTAAAGTAGGCTATGCGGTTCCGCTGCCGAGCGCGGTCTCGAAGGAAGAGGCCGACGCACGCGCGCGCTTGCGCCGCCAATCCGGTTTCCTCATCGCGTCCATCTTGCTCACGCTGCCGCTCGCCGCCCAAATGGCGAGCGGGTTTATGGGCCTTCCATTCCATCTCCAGCCAGTGGTTCAGATGGGGCTTGCGAGCCTCGTTCAATTCGGCGTGGGCTGGCATTTCTACCAGGCCGCGTGGCGTGCGCTTCGCCATGGAAACGGGACGATGGATCAGCTTGTCGCCCTTGGTACCTCGGCCGCCTATGGCCTCAGCACCTACCGCATCCTTTGGCCGGAGGCCCAAGGGGCGGGGGAGCTCTACTTCGAGGCCTCGGCCATCATCATTACCCTGGTTCTGTTCGGCAAGTGGCTGGAAAACCGCGCCAAGCAGGGGACATCGGCGGCCATTCGCGCGCTCGCGAAACTGCGGCCCGAGACGGCGCACATTTTAAGAGATGGCGAGGAAATCGAAGTGCCCGTCGACACCCTGGCCGTCGGAGACGTCGTCTTGGTTCGGCCCGGCGAACGCCTGCCCGTCGATGGCGAGATACTCGACGGCGAAAGCGAGGTGGACGAATCGCTGATTACCGGAGAAAGCCACCCGGTTGAGAAAGGAAAGGGTGACCAAGTCACCGGCGGTTCGCTGAATGGCTCCGGACTCTTGCGCGTGACGACGACACGCATCGGCGCCGAGACGACGCTTGCCAAGATCATCCGCCTGGTCGAAGGCGCCCAGGCCAGCCGGGCACCCGTTCAAAAGCTGGTCGATCAGGTAAGCGCCGTCTTTGTCCCGGCGGTATTACTCGTCGCCGTCTTCACCTTCGGCGCCCAATGGCTTTTCACCGGCGCCATCGGCCTCGCCGTGATCGCAGCCGTTTCCGTCCTCGTGATCGCCTGTCCCTGTGCGCTTGGTCTTGCGACACCGACGGCGATCGTCGCCGGCATGGGGGCGGCGGCGCGCAGCGGGATCCTGATCAAGGACGTGGAAGCGCTTGAGCAAACGCGCAAAGTGACGCTCATTACACTCGATAAGACCGGAACCTTGACGGAAGGCCATCCCAAGGTCTCCAACGTGCTGGCCGTTGAGGGGGCAGATGAAGAAGCGATCTTGCTGCTTGCCGCCTCGGCCCAGCAGGGAAGCGAACATCCCTTGGCGCGTGCGATTCTCGAAGCGGCAGAAGGCAAGCAACTGAAACCGCTTGCGCGTTTTCGAAGCCTTACCGGACGCGGCCTCGAGGCCGTCGTCGATGGCGAACGGCTGGTCATCGGGAACCGGAAACTGATGGCCGAATCGGAAATTCCGACGGATAAACTCGAAGAACAGGCGGCCGAATTCGAATCCCTTGGCGCCACCGTCATGTGGGTGGCGCTTGCCGGGGATAGACCGCGCCTTCTCGGCGCCATCGTTGCCAGCGACCCCATTCGGCCACAGGCGGTGGACGCGCTTAGGCGGCTTAAGGAGATGGGAATCGCGGTCGCCATGATGACCGGCGACAATCACCGCACCGCTGCCGCTGTCGCCGGGAAGCTCGGCATTGACCGGGTCCTCGCCGAAGTCCTGCCGGAGCAAAAGATCGCCGAAGTCGTGAGGCTTCGGGAGGAAGGGGAGGTCGTCGCCATGGTCGGTGACGGCATCAACGATGCGCCGGCCCTTGCCGCAGCCGATGTCGGGATTGCGATGGGAACGGGAACGGACGTCGCCATGGAGGCTGCCGGCGTGACCCTGATGCGGGGTGAGCCGCTTTTGCTTCCGGAAACCATTCGAATCTCGCGCGCGACGGTTTCAAAAATCTGGCAAAATCTTTTTTGGGCCTTCATCTACAATGTCATCGGCATTCCGCTTGCGGCAACCGGTCTGCTAAGCCCAATTATTGCAGGCGGCGCGATGGCATTCAGCAGCGTAAGCGTCGTTTCAAATTCTTTGCTGCTTGCACGCTGGCGTCCCTTAAACGGAAACGCGGAGCAAAAGACATGAATATCGGCGAAGTATCCGAAAAATCCGGCCTGCCGGCAAAAACGATTCGCTATTACGAATCGATCGGTCTTATTCCCGAGGCCCACCGCTCCACGAGTGGCTATCGAATCTATACGGCAAGCGACGTTGCGACCTTGCGTTTCGTTCAACGCTCACGCAGGTTGGGTTTTTCCGTCGATGACGTCGCAAATCTGCTGACGCTATGGCGGGATCAGCAGCGTTCGAGCGGCGAGGTGAAAGAACTGGCCGTTTGGCAAATTTCAAGGATCGAGCAACGTATCCGTGAGTTGGAGGGAATTCGTGAGATTCTCTTCGATCTCACGGAACGGTGCCATGGCGATGTGCGTCCGGAATGCCCAATCCTGAACGAGCTTGCCGACGGTGAGACGGAAGATCAGTTTTCCGACGAAATGCATGGGTGAAGATAAGCAAAAAGCGGCGACGCCTTGGGCATTGGCGCTCGTTACCCTCCTTTGCTTAGGTGCCAGTTTGGCAATCGGCGCCGGTCTCACGGCCCTTTTTGCCGATGCGCCTTCCGCGGCGAAACTGGGGGCGGGCAAAAAGCCTTAAGCCCGCAGCCCGGCCTCAAGGTCGTGAGCTTGCCGCCGGCAAGGCCGGGCAACTTCCTGCCGGGCGGCGGCGCACAGCCATCATGGATACGAAACGCCGCTTTGGTCTCTGAAAACGGCGAAAAGCCGCTCATCGCCATCATCGTCGATGACCTTGGTCTCAATCAAGTGCGCGCAAGGATGGCAATCGGGCTGCCGGGGCCACTTACGCTCGCCTTTCTTCCCTATGCGTCCAAACTACCGGAACAAGCGGCAAGCGCGCGCAAAGCCGGGCACGAATTGCTCGTTCACGTTCCGATGGAGCCGGAGGGGAAGCTGGGAGACCCCGGGCCGCAGGCGCTGATGACCCATATGTAATCCCAAGAGATCCTGGAACGGCTTCGTTGGAATCTCGATCGTTTCGACCATTATGTCGGCATCAACAACCACATGGGCAGCAAATTCACGAAGGATGCGGAACAATTGGCCCTGGTCTTTCAAGAATTGAAAACTCGCGGCCTTCTGTTCATCGATTCCCGAACGAGCGCGGACACCGTCGCAGAAAAGCTGGCGAGCGAAATCGGCCTTCCCTTCGCGGAACGGCGGGTTTTTCTCGACAATTCGCGTTCGGCAGAGAATGTAAATGAGCGTTTGGTGAAGCTGGAGGCGGTTGCACGCGCGGAAGGATCCGCGATCGCCATCGGCCATCCCCACGATGTGACGATGGCAGCCCTTCGGGAATGGCTGCCGACCCTTACCGAAAAAGGCTTTGCGCTGGTGCCGGTGAGTGCGGTGGTGCGAAGACGGCTTGGCAAAAAAGGGATTGCCGGCAACTAGTGGATAAACTCTAACGGACGATTCCCTTGTCGGAGTGTATGTGCGAGTCTGCGGGCATGCGCACAGGGATTACCTTCGAGGTTTGCGTCGCCGACCGTGCTCGTCTGGAAGCGGTCGTGGCGGACAGGAACAGCCCGCAGAAGCATGTCTGGCGGGCCGGGATCATTTTGGCCACGGCTGACGGCGCGGGGACGGTCGAGATCATGCGCCGGACCGGGAAGTCGAAGCCTTGCGTCTGGCGGTGGCAGGAACGGTTCATGGCCGAGGGCGTCGATGGCCTGCTGCGGGACAAGACCCGGCCTTCGCGCATTCCGCCGCTCGAACCCGGTGTCGCCTTGCACATCGTCGATCTGACCCTGACCGATCCGCCCGCCGAGGCGACCCACTGGACGGCCGCCATGATAGCCGGGAAGCTCGGCGTTTCCGTCTCTTCTGTGCAACGCATTTGGCGTGCCCACGGGCCCCAGCCTCATCGGGTGCGTCAGTTCAAGCTCTCCAAAGACGCCAACTTCGCCGACAAGCTGCGCGACGTTGTCGGGCTCTATGTCGACCCGCCCGCCCATGCCATCGTGCTCAGTGTCGACGAAAAGAGCCAGATCCAGGCCCTCGATCGCACGCAGCCGGCCTGCCGCTAAAGAAAGGCCGCGCCGGAACGATGACCCACGATTACAAGCGGCATGGCACGACCACGCTGTTCGCCGCCCTGAACGTCCTCGACGGCACGGTCATCGGCCGCAACATGCAGCGTCATCGCCATCAAGAATTCATCCGCTTCCTCAACACGGTCGAGGCCGGAACGCCCGCCGGTACGGTCATCCATGCCATTCTCGACAACTATGCCGTCCACAAGCACCCCAAGGTCCGACGCTGGCTCGACCGTCATCCGCGCTGGACCTTTCACTTCACACCGACTTCCTGTTCCTGGCTCAACGCCGTGGAAGGCTTCTTCGCAAAACTCGCCAAGCGCCGGCTCAAACGCGGCGTCTTCCACTCCGTCGTTGACCTTCAAGCCGCCATCAACCGCTTCGTCGCCGAGCATAACGCCAACGAAGCCAAGCCATTTCGCTGGACCGCTGACCCGGACAAAATCATCTCCGCCGTCAAACGCGGGCATCAAGCGTTAGATTCCATCCACTAGAGCAGCAGCGAGTGGGTTTAGTTGAATACCCTTTGGCTCGGGCGTATCTTGAACAAGAACAGGGCCAAACCTGCCGAGGCAGAGACGGAGGACCACGAGATCACCCGTCCACTAAGCGTGCGAACACTGCTTTGCAATCAGAAAACCTGGCGGAAAGCCAGATTCAAAATCTGCTTTTTGGCTTTGACGTTCGCAGTCTTTTTTCTCGTTAGCGCCCCTTCTGCGGCCGATAAATACGACGACGTCGTAATCGCCGATGCCCACGTTCATCTCCTGGACTTTCTCCAGAACGGCGACTACTTGGAAAACGGAAAAATCGTTCAAAAGGTGCCCGGCGCAGCATTGCCAGCGGGCCAGCGAGGGAAGCGTATCGAAGCACTTCTCTGGGCGATGGACCGTGCGAACGTCAGTCACGCTCTAGTGACAGGTATGCCATTTCTCAAGAAGTGGTCCGAGAATGAGTCCTTCCGACCAGCTTACTACCTCGACTCCACTTCGCGGGTAGTGCTCGCACGCGACACGGACTACCACGTTGCATTGGCGATTGAAGACTTCAAGGGCGGAGGTGGGGAGATCGCTCACCAGCAATTCAAGCGTCTCTACCCCTGCGTATCTGGGTTCGACAGCACCGACCTCGGTGCAGTGGATATGATTGCCAAACGGATGAAAGAGTTCCCCGGCGTGTTCAAATGCATCGGCGAGGTGATGTCTAGGCACGACGACCTCACGAACCTCACTACCGGCGAGCGTCCTCGTGCGAATCACCCAGCCATCTTGCGCATATTCGACTTTGCCGGCGAACATGGCATCCCGGTGAGCATCCATCACAATATGGCTCCCGTTTCTCCCGGTGACGAACTCAAGGAGCCGGTATACCTTCCGGAGTTGCTTGACGCCTTCAACGAGTTCCCGGACACGACTTTCATTTGGTGCCACGCGGGCATCAGTCGGCGGGTCCTTGTTCCAGACTTAACGGACCATCTGGACCGTGTGCTTGCCGCACACTGGAAACATGTGGTCATTGATCTCTCTTGGGTGGTTTATCCCGAGTACGTCCTGAAGGATCTTGACGGCTGGGTTGCGCTGATTCGGAAATACCCCGAAAATTTTGTACTCGGCTCTGACGCGGTAGGAAGATTTGGCGACTACCCGGATCAGATCCGAATCTATGACCCGCTCTTCGATGCGCTCGGGGACCCAGAACTCATCAAGAAGCTGGCCACGGAAAATTTCCTTCGGATCATGCGCAGCGAGGGGGTTGCTTTGGATCCCGGCTACCAGTACCCTGAGAGCAAGTATAGTCGGCAGCCGCTGACGCCTCCGTGACACCGTGTGGGCTGCAGACTTGCAACCATTGATGCCGATCTCGGAATTTTGAATGGAGATATCGGGGTATGCCCGGAGAAGGCTGCCTCGGTCGTTGGCGCGCTGAACTCCATCGATGACGCCGCTGAAGACTGTCACTTCTCCTTTGAGTTGGCCGTCTGATGGATGCTTTCCCGGATCAATTCCACGAGCACGCCACGTTCCGATGCCTCCAACTCGCCTCTCCCGAAACATCTCCAGACGCGTTCCTCGAGCGGTTGGAGGCGCTCGCGCCGCGTCGCATCGTCCAAGTTGGGGTCCTTTGAGATCCCTCGGATCTCCCCCGCTAAGGCGCGGGTCAAGTTTTCTGTCGCTCTGTGGATTCCGTCATTGATCAGGTCGTTGAGATGGCGCCACCGGGGTCTATCCAACTCCCCCGGACGCCACCACTGCCGGCACACACGCTCCCGGATCTCGTTGCGGATCTCCAACAGCTTGCGCACCGAGTCCGGTTCGTTCGCTTCCGTTGAAACCTCAAGAATCCGCCTACCTATCTCGTTGGTCTTCGAGTTGCGCCTATATAAGAGGAGGCCCCTATACGCGCCAGTCAAGATCACGAGGATCGCTACGATATGCCAGGACGACTTCAACCAGTCGCGAATCTGTTCAACAATTTCTGGCGGCTTGGGGCTGTACCCCGCTTCCTGGTAGTACTTCTCAGCGTCCGGGTGTAGGGGGAGCGAGGGCAAATCCCGCGCCATGGTCTGGCCACTCCCCTCGACTCCTAGTGGATAAACTCTAACGGACGATTCCCTTGTCGGAGTGTATGTGCGAGTCTGCGGGCATGCGCACAGGGATTACCTTCGAGGTTTGCGTCGCCGACCGTGCTCGTCTGGAAGCGGTCGTGGCGGACAGGAACAGCCCGCAGAAGCATGTCTGGCGGGCCGGGATCATTTTGGCCACGGCTGACGGCGCGGGGACGGTCGAGATCATGCGCCGGACCGGGAAGTCGAAGCCTTGCGTCTGGCGGTGGCAGGAACGGTTCATGGCCGAGGGCGTCGATGGCCTGCTGCGGGACAAGACCCGGCCTTCGCGCATTCCGCCGCTCGAACCCGGTGTCGCCTTGCACATCGTCGATCTGACCCTGACCGATCCGCCCGCCGAGGCGACCCACTGGACGGCCGCCATGATAGCCGGGAAGCTCGGCGTTTCCGTCTCTTCTGTGCAACGCATTTGGCGTGCCCACGGGCCCCAGCCTCATCGGGTGCGTCAGTTCAAGCTCTCCAAAGACGCCAACTTCGCCGACAAGCTGCGCGACGTTGTCGGGCTCTATGTCGACCCGCCCGCCCATGCCATCGTGCTCAGTGTCGACGAAAAGAGCCAGATCCAGGCCCTCGATCGCACGCAGCCGGCCTGCCGCTAAAGAAAGGCCGCGCCGGAACGATGACCCACGATTACAAGCGGCATGGCACGACCACGCTGTTCGCCGCCCTGAACGTCCTCGACGGCACGGTCATCGGCCGCAACATGCAGCGTCATCGCCATCAAGAATTCATCCGCTTCCTCAACACGGTCGAGGCCGGAACGCCCGCCGGTACGGTCATCCATGCCATTCTCGACAACTATGCCGTCCACAAGCACCCCAAGGTCCGACGCTGGCTCGACCGTCATCCGCGCTGGACCTTTCACTTCACACCGACTTCCTGTTCCTGGCTCAACGCCGTGGAAGGCTTCTTCGCAAAACTCGCCAAGCGCCGGCTCAAACGCGGCGTCTTCCACTCCGTCGTTGACCTTCAAGCCGCCATCAACCGCTTCGTCGCCGAGCATAACGCCAACGAAGCCAAGCCATTTCGCTGGACCGCTGACCCGGACAAAATCATCTCCGCCGTCAAACGCGGGCATCAAGCGTTAGATTCCATCCACTAGGTGGACGTCTCCCCTTCGTCATTTGAGGCATGGCGCACGGCCTCTTCTGCGGCGCGTAAGAGTGCCATCGCCTTGTTGCAGCTTTCTTGGTATTCCGCTTCCGGTTTGCTGTCGGCTACGACGCCGCCGCCCGCCTGTACGTACATCACTCCATCTTTTACGATCGCCGTACGCAGGGCGATGCAACTATCCATTGCGCCGTTTGACGAAAAATAGCCCACGCAGCCGCCGTAAATGCCGCGGCGGTCCGGCTCAAGCTCCTCGATGATCTCCATTGCGCGGACTTTCGGTGCGCCGGAAACGGTGCCGGCGGGAAAGCCTGCGATCAGTGCGTCGATCGCATCGAATTTCGGATCGAGGGTTCCTTTGACGTTGGAAACCAGGTGCATGACGTGCGAGTAGTATTCGACAGCCATTTCTTCCGTGACTTCCACGGTGCCGACCTTTGCCACGCGCCCGACATCGTTTCGTCCCAGGTCCAGCAACATGAGGTGTTCGGCCCTCTCCTTCGGATCCGCCAGCAGATCCTCCGCCAAGCGTTTGTCTTCTTCATCATCCCCGCCACGCCGTCGCGTTCCGGCGATCGGCCGGATCGTCACCACGCCGTCGCGGACCCGAACCATGATTTCCGGCGACGAGCCGACAATGGCAAAGCCCTGAAAATCGAGAAGGAATAGAAATGGAGAAGGGTTGAGCCGGCGAAGCGCGCGGTAAAGCGCAATGGGAGGAAGCGTGAAGGGAACCTGAAAACGTTGCGATGGCACGACTTGAAAAATGTCTCCGGCTAGGATGTATGCCTTCGCCCGTTCGACCATCCCATGATAGGCCTCGCGCGGCATGTTCGAGACCGGGGCAGGCGGCTCGCCGGCCGAGGGCATGGCAATCTCGGGTGAAAGGCTGGTGCTCAAATCGGCGATGCACTGGCCGAGGCGTGCTTCGGCCTCTGCATAGGCGGTTTTCGCGTTCTTTCCTTCCTTCGGGCGAACCGGCGTGACTAGGATCGCCGTATCCTGGATGTTGTCGAAGATGGCCATCACCGTGGGCCGAACGAACATACCATCCGGCATGCTGGTTAGGCCTTCCGGATTGGTTGCCGGCAGGGCCTCCATAAGGCGAACCATGTCGTAGCCCATGTAGCCGACGAGGCCGGCCGCCATCGGCGGTAGCTCGTCGGGAAGTTCGATCGCGGATTTTGCAAGAAGCTCCCGGAACGAACGAAAGGCCCCGCTGGCCGCCGGAACGAAAGCCTCGGCATCGTCGCTGGCGTTTTCGTTAATTTCCGCCTTATCTCCGAAACAGCGCCAAATGACGTCCGGGCGTGTGCCGATGAAGGAGTAGCGCCCGCGTACGGCACCTCCTTCGACGGATTCGAGCAGGAAACTGTTCGGCGCGCTCCGGGCAAGTTTTTGCATTGCCGAGACGGGCGTTTCCAGATCGGCGATCAGTTTCGTCCAGACGACTTGCGATCGGCCGGCGTCATGGGTATCCGTAAATTCAGAAAGCGCAGGGTTAGCCAGCATTGCGAAAGGATTAATACGCCGATTCGATGGCTGAATGATAGATTTCGACCGGGTATTTCTTTTCAAGCGCGGCGGTGTATTGATCAAGGACATCGTTCGCCATCGATTGCAGGACACGTGTACGCACGTTTTCTACCGATTCGGTGTCCTTGGAAATATCGGCTGCGCGGATTTCCTTGACCTTGGCGACGGCGTAGCCGTCCTCCGAAGGGGCCATGACCACGTCGCCGACCTTGCCTGCGAAAATTTTATCGACCAGTTCTGCGGTGATGCCTAGGTCACTGTCCTCCGCATCGCGCATGAGCGCGCCCGTCGCCTTCACTCGTAAACGCCGATTGGCGGCAAGGCTTTTCAGGCTTTTTCCCTGCTTGGCAGTTTCGACAATTTTCACGGCCATTTTCTCCGCCTTGCGAGTGCGTTCTCCCGCCTTCCAATCGGCGATGACCTGGTTGCGAATTTTCTCGAGCGGTAGCAGCGCCGAATGTGTGACGCTATCGATCCGCAAAATGAAAAATCCCCCGTCCTTCGTTTCCACCATGGTGCTTTCTTTACCGCCCTCTGTTTCAAATGCGACGGAAAGAAAATCCTCGATATCGGGAAGCGCGTCGGCCATTTTCCCTTTCGGCGTTTTTCCATCGCCGCTCACATTTTCGAATTGAAGAATGGAAAGGTTCAATTCCCTACTTGCTTCTTCCAATGTGGCGCCGCCGGCAAGACGGTCTTCGAGTTCCGTCGAGATGGCGTAAAGGCTGTCGATTGCACGCCCACGTGCGATCTCGTCCGTAATTTGCGCGCGCACGTCTTCTAATTTCGGGGTCGAGCCGGGTGCAATCTCCTTTACGCGCAGGATATGCCAACCGAAGGGGCTTTGAATCGCTTTGCTGATCTCGCCCTTTATGAGTGCAAAAGCCGGCTCGGAAAGCTCCGCAATCAGCTCCTCGCGTGCGTGACTGCCCAGGGAAAGATTGGCACCTTTCTCGACCTTTCCGACTTCTTGTGCGACGCCTTCGAAGGTCGTGCCAGAAGCCAGCATGGCTTCCGCCTTCGTGGCGCTTTCCTCGTCCGAGAGTAGGATCTGCTCGATTTCGCGTCGTTCCGGGACGGATAATTCGCCAAGCTTGGCTTCGTATTCCTCCTGAAGTTCGTCTTCGGAAACTTCGACCTCGCTTAGGAAATCATCCGGTGAAATGACGATCGCCGTTATCCCACGGTATTCCGGCGACATGTAGTTTCTGGAATGCTCCTCGTGATAGGCGGTTAGTGTTTCCGCGTTCGGTTTTCCGACGCGCTTCATTTTGCTGGCGGGCACCCGTATGACTTCCGAGATCCGTTCTTCTTTCAGGAATTTGAATAGGATCGTTCCCAACCGTTCCGGCACGATCGTTCCGTGGGTGACGGCTTCCGTTAGCCGATTGCGCGTGATGCCGCGGCGCACCAGGTCCGTAAACTGTTCTTCCGAGTAGCCGTTGTTCATCAACAGTTGATAGAAAATCTGTCGATCGAAATCCCCAAAGCGGTCGCGAAAAGCAGGATTTTCCTTAATCCTTGCGGCAACCAGCGAATCGCTCGTCAACAGGCGCAAATCGTGGACTTCCAGATCAAACATCATCTCGGCAATCATACGGTCGAGTGCGCGATCGAGAAGGCCCATTTCACGCGCCTGTTCCGAGGTAAGGGCATTCTCGAAGATGTGCTGAACGCGATTCATTTCACGCCGAAATTCACGATTCAGCTGACTGCTGGTAATCTTGATGTCGCTTACGGTGACGACGGTCTTTTCGCGCCCGCCACGAAAAATATCGCCAATCCCCCAGACGGCGAAACTGAGGACGAGGAGAAGTAGCAATCCCTTGACGACCCAGGAGGCCGTGTGCTTTCGGATCGATTCAAGCATGCGAAATCGCGAGGTCGGCAGGTTGAAAAAAGGTAGAAATTCAAGCTGTTGCTCGCCGTATGATAAAGAGGGCGCCGAGGCCTCGCAACCAGAGAATGGCGCGGCTTTGCCTATCGGCGAGACTGGAAAGCAGACCGGCCCTATGCTACGCAAGCCGAACGACCGGACGCGCTTGAAAAGACTTCGGGAACGAAAATGACGCATGCACCACGCCCGTTGGTAGCCGGTAATTGGAAAATGAATGTGCTGCGTGAAGCGGGGGATGCGCTTGCACGCGCGATTGTCGAACGTTGGCAGGTGGCGAAGCCGCGCAATGCGGAGCTGGTCCTTTGTCCGCCGGCGACTCTTTTAAGCACGGTCGGTGAAGCCTTGGAGAAAAGCGGCATCCTTCTTGGCGCCCAGGACTGCCATTGGGAGGCGGAAGGGGCGCATACGGGTGATATTTCCGCACCGATGCTTATCGATTTGGGCTGCCGTTTCGTGATTCTGGGCCATTCCGAACGCCGTGCGGCCTATGGCGAGACGGATAGGCAAATTGCCGCAAAAGTAGGCGCGGCGCAGGCGGCGGGGCTTAAAACCATCGTCTGCGTTGGCGAGCGTGCGGCCGAGCACGATGCAAACAAGACGGCGGCGATCGTCGAATCGCAACTCTTAAGCTCGCTACCGGAGGGGATTTCGGCGAAAGACACGATGATCGCTTACGAGCCGGTATGGGCCATCGGCAGCGGCAAGACGCCGAGCGTCGATGAAATCGGCTCCGTGCATGAAAGGATCCGGGCATTCCTCAACGAACGGTTCCAGCCTGAAGCCGCCTTTCCCATTCTCTATGGGGGGTCCGTGACGGCAAGCAACGCGGCCGAGATTCTGGCCATCCAGGAAGTGAACGGGGCCCTGGTCGGGGGCGCCAGCTTTGATGCTGAGGCATTCTGCGCGATCGCCGAAAGTTGTGGCTAGCGCGGGGCTTGCGGATTCTGTAAAAGGCGAAGGCCATAGATACAGGCAAATCCTTAGGAGCGTAGCGAAACAGGTCACGATGACGACGGTTCTTCTCGTTATTCACCTTTTGCTCGCAATCGCATTGGTTGGCAGCGTGCTCCTGCAACGCAGCGAAGGCGGCGGGCTTGGCATCGGAGGTGGGGGCGGCAGCGGCGGCGGCCTCTTTACGACCAAGGAAACCGCCAATCTGCTCACCCGTACGACGGCGGTTCTGGCCGCTTGTTTTATGGCGACAAGCTTGACGCTGGCCATTATGGCCAACCAGTCCACAGGCCCGCGTTCGATTCTCGATGCCGAACAGCCGCAGACCCCCTTCGAGGCGACGCCGCCGGAGCTGCCGGTTGAGCCTGCCCCGCCGGCCGAGCCAAGCGCTCCCTTGGGTGAATGACGCCCCCAAATCGGCGGATCCGGGGCGGCGGTTTGGCCGCCTCTTTTACTTTCGAAACCGGATCCTTTTCGGGTACACTGCAGGTCCATGACGCGGTTTATCTTTATTACCGGCGGCGTGGTCTCCTCACTTGGTAAGGGAATTGCCTCCGCGGCCCTTGGCGCACTGCTTCAGGCGCGCGGCTTCAAGGTCCGTCTTCGCAAATTGGACCCCTATCTCAATGTCGATCCGGGCACGATGAGCCCGTATCAGCACGGCGAGGTTTACGTCACGAACGATGGCGCGGAAACGGATCTCGACCTTGGCCACTACGAACGGTTTACCGGTGTTTCGTCCCAGCGAACGGATAACGTTACGACGGGGAAAATCTATTCCTCGGTGATTGCCAGGGAACGGCGTGGCGACTATCTGGGCGCAACCATTCAAGTTATCCCTCACGTCACGGACGCCATCAAAGAGTTCATCCTGGCCGACCTCAAGGACGAAGACTTCGTCCTTTGCGAAATCGGCGGCACGGTTGGTGATATCGAAGGGCTTCCTTTCCTGGAGGCGATCCGCCAGCTTGGCAACGAACTTGGAAAAGAGTGCGTGATGTACGTTCACCTGACGCTCATTCCTCACATTCCTACTTCCGGCGAGTTAAAAACGAAGCCCACCCAACATTCCGTGAAAGAGCTTTTAAGCGTCGGAATCCAACCGGACGTGCTGTTGTGTCGGAGCGATCGTGAAATTCCTTCCGCAGAGAGACAGAAAATTGCACTTTTCTGCAACGTGCGCGAAGAGGCGGTGATTCCGGCGATTGACGTTTCGTCCATCTATCAGGTTCCCCTCAGTTATCATGCGGAAGGCTTCGACGGTCAGGTGTGCCGTCATTTCGGCATCGCCAGAGAGCGGGAGCCAGACTTACACCGTTGGCAGGAAATTCTGGAGCGGATTCAATCGCCCGAAGGTGAGGTGAAGATCGCCATCGTCGGCAAGTACGTCCACTTGCTGGATAGCTACAAATCCCTCATCGAAGCGCTCAGCCATGGGGGGATTGCCAACCACGTACGGGTGAACTTGGATTGGATCGATTCGGAGGTTTTTGAAGGCGGCAGCGCCGTCCAGCAGCTCGAGGACGTGAACGGCATTCTGGTTCCCGGCGGCTTCGGTGAACGCGGTGCGGAAGGCAAGATCGCCGCCGTGCAATTCGCCCGCGAACGGCAGGTTCCTTACTTCGGCATTTGCTTCGGGATGCAGATGGCCGTCGTCGAAATTGCCAGGCATCTTGCCAAGCTTGAGGAAGCGAACTCGACGGAATTCGGGCCGACGAAAGACCCGGTCGTGGGCTTGATGACGGAGTGGATGCATGGCGCGACGGTCGAACAACGAAACGAAGAGGGGGAACTTGGGGGCACCATGCGGCTTGGTGCGTATCCATGTGATCTTGAGCCGGGAAGCCGGATTTCCGAAATCTATGGCGGCGAGAAGCACATCCGCGAACGTCACCGCCATCGCTTTGAAGTAAATATCAATTACGGCAATCAACTCGCCGCCGTCGGTCTTCGCTTTTCGGGGATGTCTCCGGATGGCAAATTGCCGGAAATCATCGAAATTACCGACCATCCCTGGTTTGTCGGCGTCCAGTTTCATCCGGAATTGAAATCGCGCCCGTTTGAGCCACATCCTCTCTTCACTTCCTTTGTCGAGGCGGCCGTGAAACAGTCACGGTTGGTGTAATAGGATGCTGGAATGACGGAACCACGTCACATAGCGATCGGGAAGATCGAGGTCGGGAACGACTTGCCGCTGGCACTGATTGCCGGTCCTTGCGTGATCGAAAGCAAGGCGCATGCATTGGAGACGGCGGAAGCGCTCGTGGATCTGACGGATAGGCTTGGCATCGGATTCATCTACAAGTCGTCCTACGACAAGGCGAACCGGACGAGCGGGACAAGCGTTCGTGGGATCGGCATCGAAGAAGGGCTTCCCATCCTTGCCGAAGTGCGCGAGCGGTTGGGTTGCGCCGTGCTGACGGACGTGCACACGGCCGATCAATGCGCACGCGCCGCCCAGGCCGTCGATGTCCTGCAGATCCCGGCGTTCCTGTGTCGGCAGACGGACCTTCTGGTGGCGGCCGCTAAGACCGGCCGGGTCATCAATGTCAAGAAAGGGCAGTTTCTGGCGCCTTGGGACATGGCGAACGTCACGAGCAAGATTGTCGAGGCCGGAAATTCGAACGTGCTTGTCTGCGAACGCGGGGCAAGCTTTGGCTACAACACGCTGGTTTCCGACTTCCGCGCGCTGCCGATCCTGGCGCGAGGCGGCTTTCCGGTCGTTTTCGACGCGACGCATTCCGTCCAGCAGCCGGGCGGTCAGGGCAACACCAGCGGAGGCCAGCGCGAGTTCGTACCGGTGCTCGCTCGTGCGGCGGTCGCCGTAGGCGTTGCCGCCGTCTTCATGGAAACCCATCCGGACCCGGATAAGGCGCCTTCCGATGGCCCGAACATGGTACCGCTGGCCGGGCTTCCCGCGCTCATGGAGGGGCTCTTGGAATTCGATCGGGTGGCCAAGGCACACCCGCTCTCTTGAGCCGCTCTGGGAGAAACGTTGAATGATGGCGATCATCGATATTCATGCCCGTGAGATCCTCGACAGCCGCGGCAACCCCACCCTTGAAGTGGACGTCGTGCTGGAGAGCGGCGCCCGAGGCCGTGCCGGTGTGCCTTCGGGTGTGTCGACCGGCACCCACGAGGCGGTGGAACTCAGGGATGGCGACGAAGACCGCTTTGGCGGCAAGGGTGTGCAGAAGGCCGTCGGCGCGGTGAATGGAGAGATCTTCGACGCGCTCTCCGGGATGGATGCGGAAGACCAGGTGGCGCTCGATCGCGTCCTCATCGAATTGGACGGAACCCCGAACAAATCCCGACTCGGTGCCAATGCGATCGTCGGCGTAAGCCTCGCCATCGCCAAGGCCGCTGCGGCGGGGGCGGGGATGTCCCTTTACCGTTACATCGGCGGCGCCCATGCCCGAACCCTGCCGGTACCGCTCATGAACGTATTGAACGGTGGCATGCATGCGGACAACCCCCTCGATTTTCAGGAATTCATGATCATGCCGGTGGGCGCGCCGACCCTTGCGGATGCCGTTCGCATCGGTGCGGAAGTTTTTCACGCGCTTAAAAGTCAATTGAAGCAGGCCGGGCACAACACGAATGTCGGCGACGAAGGCGGATTCGCGCCACACCTGAAGAGGGCGGACGAAGCGCTCGGTTTCATCATGCAGGCCATCGAAAAGGCCGGCTACCAGCCGGGCGAGGACGTGGCGCTGGCGCTGGACATCGCGGCGAATGATTTTTTTAAAGACAGCGCCTACGAGCTTCGCGGCGAGGGGAAGCAGTTTGATGCCGCCGGCCTCATCGATTTCTATCAGGACCTCGTCAAACGCTATCCGATCATCTCCATCGAGGACGGCATGGCCGAAGACGATTGGGAAAGCTGGGAGGCCCTCACGAAGGCCTTGGGCAAGCGCATCCAATTGGTTGGCGATGATCTCTTCGTGACGAATCCGCTTCGCCTGCAGGAAGGGATCGCCCGCGGGGTTGCGAATTCCGTCCTCATCAAAGTGAATCAGATCGGGACTCTTTCCAAAACGCTGGAGACCATCGAGATCGCTCACAAGGCCGGTTATACGGCCGTGCTTTCCCATCGCTCCGGTGAGACGGAGGATACGACGATCGCCGATCTGGCCGTGGCGACGAATTGCGGCCAAATCAAGGCGGGCTCGCTTTCGCGCACCGATAGGCTTGCGAAATACAATCAGCTTCTCCGCATCGAAGAAGAACTCGCGCCCAATGGTGAGTACGCCGGAAAGCGCGTTCGGCGAGCGGTAACCTAGGAAATACCACGCGAAAAAAGTTGACGTGGTGGAATCGCCGTGATTCCATCACCGCCATGCTGCTTTTCAACGAGCTTCGCGCCCGCGCGAAACAAATCGTCGCTCCGGTTCTTGGAATCGCTGCGATTACCTATTTTGGCTATCACACGATTCAAGGCGAGCACGGGATCCTTAGCTGGCTTCAGCTCTCGGGCCAGGTGAACCAGTCCAACGCGACGCTTCACGCACTCGAAGGAAAACGCGATCGACTCGCCAACCGGGTTCGCCTTTTGCACCCGGACCATCTTGACCTCGATATGCTGGACGAGCAGGCACGCCGGCTGCTCAATCTGGGCGGCGAGGATGAAATTCTGCTTCTGATGCCGTTTTCGGCTGAAGACGGGCGCGTGGCCAGGGGCATTTCCCGGAAAGATAATTAACTTAAATTTAGTTTATATTAATTTTCCCCAATAATATAAAGGTCTTATAACGTTGTTTTGCTTGCAATTCCTGCTCCTTGCGCGTAGGTCTAGCCGTCTACGCACCCATTGGCTTGGTTGGCATGGCGGCAAAAAAACTCACCAAAAAGGCGGCGAAAAGGCGAATTCCCGCGCGCAAGGCACGCTGGCGCGCCGTGCCGAAGAAAGGGGCGAACGCGGAGTTGGAAAGGCTCCTCGGATTCTATCGCCGCATGCTGCTCATCCGCCGCTTCGAGGAAAAAGCCGGACAACTCTACGGCATGGGTCTCATCGGCGGCTTTTGTCACCTCTATATCGGGCAAGAGGCCATCGTCGTCGGGGCGCTGGCGGCCATCGAGCGGACGAAGGATTCGTTTATCACCGCCTATCGCTGCCATGGCCATGCCCTGGAATCGGGACTGGAACCGAAAGTCGTCATGGCGGAACTCACCGGGCGCGCCGCCGGCGTTTGCAAGGGCAAAGGTGGCTCCATGCATTTCTTTGCGCCCGACAAAGGGTTTTACGGCGGGCACGGGATCGTCGGTGCCACGGCCCCACTCGGGACCGGGCTTGCCTTCGCCCATAAATACCGCAAGGACGGCGGCGTCGTGCTTACCTTCTTCGGAGAAGGGGCGGCCAATCAGGGGCAGGTCTACGAGGCCTTCAACATGGCGTCGCTTTGGAAGCTACCCATCGTCTACATCATCGAAAACAACCGCTATGGGATGGGAACCGCGGTTGAGCGCGCATCCGCCATCGCCGATATGTACAAGCATGGCGAAAGCGTCGGCATTCCGGGAAAACGCATCGATGGCATGGACGTCCTGGCCGTCGAGAAAGAGGTGAAGGCGGCGGTCGATCGTGCGCGTGCCGGTAAGGGGCCGATACTTCTGGAGATGCGGACCTATCGCTATCGCGGGCATTCGATGTCGGACCCCGCAAAATACAGAAGCCGCGAGGAAGTGGCAAAAATCCGCGAGAAGCGTGACCCGATCGACCATTTAAGTAAGGAGCTTCTCGCGCACGCCAAGGTGAAGGAAGAGGATCTGAAGGAGATCGACCGCGAAGTGAAAGCGATCATCTCCGAGGCCGCCGATTTTGCCCAGGAAGCTCCCGAACCGGACCCAGACGAGCTTTTCACGGACATCCTCATCAACGCTTAAGGGTAGGCCATGCCGAAGCAAGTCTTGATGCCGGCGTTAAGCCCGACCATGGAAGAGGGAACCCTTTCCCGCTGGTTGAAGGCGGAAGGCGATGCGGTTTCGTCCGGCGATTTGTTGGCGGAGATCGAGACGGACAAGGCGACGATGGAGCTGGAGGCGGTCGATGAGGGAACGCTTGGCAAGATCCTGGTGCCGGAAGGGACGGAAGGGGTGCAGGTGAATGCGCCCATTGCGTGGATCCTCGAGGAAGGCGAAGACGCCTCTGCCCTGAAAGACGTAAAGGCTGCCCCGCCACCGAAGAAGACGGCGCCCCGGGAAATCACCCCGGAAGAAACCATACCGGCAAAGCTTGGGCCTCAGCCTCAGCCCGCACCCGTATCGGAAGCGGCTTACGAAGGCGAGACGGTCACCCAAAGCCTTCGGGAAGCCCTTCGCGACGGGATGGCGGAGGAAATGCGCCGGGACGAAAGCGTCTTTCTGATGGGCGAAGAGGTCGCCGAATACCAGGGCGCCTATAAGGTAAGCCAGGGGCTGCTCGAGGAATTCGGGGCGATGCGTGTCGTGGACACGCCGATCACCGAAATGGGGTTCAGCGGTCTTGGCGTAGGCGCCGCTTTCGCAGGCCTTCGCCCGATCATCGAATTCATGACCTTCAACTTCGCCATGCAGGCGATCGATCACCTGATCAATTCGGCGGCAAAGACGCTCTACATGTCGGGCGGCGCGGTTTCGGCGGCCATCGTCTTCCGTGGACCGAACGGGGCCGCGGCCCGCGTCGCCGCCCAACATTCCCAATGCTATGCGAGTTGGTATGGGCACATACCCGGGTTGAAGGTCATTGCCCCTTATTCCGGTGCCGATGTGAAGGGGCTCTTGAAATCAGCGATTAGGGATCCAAACCCGGTCGTGTTTCTGGAAAACGAACTTCTTTACGGGCAAAACTTCGACGTGCCTGCCGACCCCGACTTCCTCGTGCCGATCGGCAAAGCGAGCGTACTGCGCGAGGGGGGCGATGTAACGATTACCGCCTTTTCTTTGATGGTGACACATGCGCTGGCCGCCGCGGAAGAACTTCAAAAGGAAGGAATCGACGCGGAAGTGATCGACCTTCGCACGATCTGCCCCCTTGATTTGCCGACGATACTTGAATCGGTGAAGAAGACGAACCGGCTCATCAGCGTCGAGGAAGGCTGGTCGTTTGCCGGGATCGGTTCCGAGCTTGCGGCGTGCGCCATGGAGGAACTCTTCGATTATCTGGACGCACCGGTGACGCGCGTTACCGGCGTCGACGTTCCCATGCCGTATGCCGCCAATCTCGAAGCGCTGACGCTGCCGAACCCCGATCGCATCGCTAAAGCCGCGAAAGCGGTCTGTTACCGGGACTAGCGCCATGCCGAAGCACGTCCTGATGCAAGCCTTAAGCCCGACCATGGAGGAAGGAACGCTCAGCAAGTGGGTGAAGGCGGAAGGCGACGCGGTCGCCATCGGCGACGTGCTGGCGGAGGTCGAGACGGACAAGGCGACGGTCGAGATGGAAGCGCCGGAAGAGGGAATATTGGGCAAGATTCTGGTGCCGGATGGGACGGAAGGCGTGAAGGTGAACGCACCCATTGCCTGGCTCCTGGAAGAAGGCGAAGACGCCTCTGCCTTGAAGGACGTGAAAATCGCCGCGCCACCGAAGCCGGCAACGCCGCAGGAAACGCCCAAGCAAGCCGCTCCCTTCGAGGCGGCGCCGGAAAAACCGCCGAAAAAACCGGCGCCGAAAGCTGCAACCGCACCCGCCGCACCGAGAAAGCCGAACGGCGGGGGGGCTGCGCGGATTTTCGCTTCTCCCCTGGCCCGAAGGCTGGCCGCGGAAGGCGGGGTCGATCTTGCCCGCATCCAAGGCTCCGGTCCCAAGGGGCGCATCGTAAAGCGCGACGTCGAGGCCGCCCCCAAGACGGGTGGCGCGCGCGCGAGGAGCCGGCCCATCGCACGCGCGCCCGGCGAGCTTCCGCCGTTCAAGGAAATTCCGAACACGAACATTCGAAAAGTCATTGCCGAACGTCTGACCCAGGTTCATCAGGGAGTGCCAACCTTCTTCCTTTCGATCGATTGTGAAATCGACGCGCTTCTTTCCGTACGCAAACAGGCGAACGAGATGCTGGAAGATCAGAAGCTTTCCGTGAACGACTTTCTTATTCGCGCGGCGGCGCTGGCATTGATGGACGTACCGGGCGCGAATTCGAGTTGGGGTGAAAAGGCGATCCGTCAATACGAGGCGGCCGACATTTCGATGGCGGTTGCAACGGAACGCGGCCTGATTACCCCGATCGTCCGGAATGCGGAAGCGAAAACGGTTCGGGAAATCGCCGTGGAAGCCAAGGATCTGGTTGCGAGGGCGCGCAAGGGGAAACTCCGGCCCGAAGAGTTCCAGGGTGGCACGTTCACGATTTCGAATCTCGGCATGTTCGGCATTCGCCAATTCGATGCCGTTTTGAACCCGCCGCAAGCCTGCATCATGGCCGTCGGGGCCGGCGAACCACGCGCCGTCGCCAGAGACGGCGCGGTTACCACCGCCACCATGATGAGCTGCACACTTACCTGCGACCATCGCGTCGTCGACGGCGCCGTGGGCGCTGAATTCCTTGCCGCCTTCAAGCGTTACGTCGAGGAGCCTGCTCGGATGCTCCTGAAGGAGGCAGGATATGGCTAGCACAAAATACGATCTCGTCGTCGTCGGCAGCGGGCCCGGCGGCTATGTCGCCGCGATCCGTGCCAGCCAGTTGGGCTTAAAGACGGCGATCGTCGAAGAAAAGCACCTGGGCGGCATTTGCCTCAATTGGGGCTGCATTCCGACGAAGGCGCTGCTGCGCTGCTCGGAAATTCATCACCTTCTCCATCACCTCGATGATTTCGGCTTCTCCGCGAAGGACATTCGCTTCGATATTCAGAAAATCGTCGCGCGCTCGCGCGCGGTCGCCGACCAGCTCTCGAAGGGGGTCACCTACCTCATGAAGAAGAACAAGGTCGACGTCATCGAAGGCCGGGGCCGCCTGGCGGGCAAGGGAAGGCTCACAATCGAGAAGGCCAAGAAGAAGATCGGCGAGGTCGAGGCAAAACACATCATCTTAGGCACCGGCGCCCGGGCAAAGACCCTGCCCGGTCTGCAGCCGGACGGGGAGGGGATCTGGACCTACATGGAGGCGATGGTGCCGAAGACCTTTCCAAAGTCGCTTCTTGTCATCGGTTCCGGCGCCATCGGCATCGAGTTCGCGAGTTTCTATCGGAATCTCGGGGCCGAGGTCACGGTCGTGGAAATTCTTGATCGCATCCTTCCGGTGGAGGACGAGGAAATCTCAGATCTCGCACGCAAGGCCTTCGAAAAACAGGGCATCCAAATCCGCGCGCAGGCGGCCGTCGAAAACCTGAAGGCGACGAAGACCGGGGTCACGGCGCAGATCAAAGCGGCCGGCAAGGAAGAATTGGTTAAGGCGGAGCGTGCGATCCTTGCGGTGGGCATCACCGGCAACGTCGAAGACTTAGGGCTCGAAGGAACGAAGGTGAAGGTCGAGAAGGGACATGTCGTCGTCGATGCGTGGCTGGCAACGGGTGAGCCGGGGGTCTATGCCATCGGCGATCTGGTCGGGCCACCCTGGCTTGCTCATAAGGCGAGCCACGAAGGCGTCGTCTGTGTGGAGCGGATCGCCGGCGTGAAGGGGGTGCATCCGCTCGACGTGACGCGCGTGCCGGGCTGCACCTATTCGATGCCGCAAGTGGCAAGCGTCGGCATGACGGAAAAGGCGGCAAAGGCGGCAGGCCATGAGATCCGCATCGGGCGCTTTCCCTATCGGGGGAACGGCAAGGCGATCGCCATAGGCGAGGCGGAAGGGCTTGTGAAAACGGTGTTCGACAAGAAAAGCGGCGAGCTTTTGGGCGCCCATATCATCGGTGCGGATGCAACCGAGATGATTCAAGGCTATATGGTGGCCCGCACCCTTGAGACGACGGAAGCGGACCTGATCGAAGCCATCTTCCCCCACCCGACGCTTTCGGAAATGTTGCACGAGTCCGTTCTTGACGCCTATGACCGCGTCATCCATTTCTAGGAGTGAGGTGAGAGCATGGGCGACGTCACGAACCTTCAACACCAAGAACCGCTTCGCAAACCGCCCTGGATTCGGGTAAAGGCGCCGGGCTCGAAGGCGTATGTGGAAACCCGAAACCTGATGCGCCGTCTTAAGCTCAACACGGTGTGCGAGGAAGCGGCCTGCCCGAATATCGGGGAATGCTGGTCCCAAAAGCATGCCACCGTCATGATCTTGGGAAGCGTCTGCACGCGGGCCTGCGCTTTCTGTAACGTTGCCACCGGCAAGCCCGATCTTCTGGATCCGCACGAGCCGGAAAACGTGGCGCGCGCGGTTGCGGAAATGGGACTCAACCATATCGTGATTACCTCCGTCGATCGGGACGACCTGCCGGACGGAGGCGCGGACCACTTCGTTCGCTGCATCGAGGAAATTCACGCCCGCGCGCCGGAAACGACGGTCGAAGTGCTGACGCCTGATTTCTTAAGGAAGGAAGGGGCGATCGAAAGGGTCGTCGCAGCAAAGCCGGACGTTTTCAATCATAACCTCGAGACGGTGCCGAGCCTTTACACCCGAATCCGGCCGGGGGCTCGCTATTTCCATTCGCTTCGTTTGCTCGATCAAGTGAAGAAGATGGATGCCTCCATCTTTACGAAGTCCGGCATCATGGTGGGCTTCGGCGAGTCGAAGGACGAAGTGCTTCAGGTGATGGACGATCTGCGCTCGGCAGACGTCGATTTCCTTACCATCGGACAGTATTTGCGACCGACGCCGCACCATGCGCCCGTCGTCGAATACGTAACCCCTGAGGCGTTCGATGAATATCGCCGGCTTGCCCTTGCGAAAGGCTTCCTTATGGTTTCTTCCTCGCCCTTGACGCGTTCTTCCTACCACGCGGACACGGATTTCGAAGCCCTTCGCAACGCGCGCGAGGCACGGCTTGCCGGCGGTTAGACCGGCCCCATGCCGACCCACGCGGAAAAATGTCATCTGCCCTACACGCCGGAACAGCTTTTCGACCTGGTGGCCGACATTGAACGCTATCCGGAATTTCTTCCCTGGTGTCTGGCCGCCAGGATTCGGAAGCGGGAAGGCAACACGGTCCATGCCGACCTTGTGATCGGTTTCAAGATGCTCCGCGAGCGTTTTTCATCCGTCGACGTCTTCGACCGGCCGTATCGGATCGACATTCGCTACACGAAGGGCCCCCTTCATCACCTCAACAACCACTGGATCTTCGAGGCGGCCCCGGACGGCGGCTGCATGATCGATTTCTATATCGACTTCGAATTCCACTCGCGCCTTTTTCAGAAAATGGTTGGCGGTCTGTTCAACGAGGCGGTCCGGCGCCTCGTTCTGGCCTTCGAGAACCGGGCCCATGAAATCTACGGCATGCCGAAGGCGCCCACCGCTTAAGGGATAAGCGTGTTTGCCTGTTTGGCAAGAAGCGCGATCGCGGCACGAACGGCCTGCATGCGAACTTCCGTGCGCCCCCCCTCGAACAGATGGCGCTCGTGAAGGGTCGAAGTACCTTGGGCGGCGGCGGCCATGTGGACGAGACCGACCGGCTTTTCCTTCGTGCCTCCGCCTGGCCCGGCAACGCCGGTGACGGCGATGGAAAGATCGACGCCGGCCGCCTCGATGGCCCCTTCCGCCATGGCGCTGGCGACTTCTTCACTGACGGCGCCCATTGTCTCGAGCAATTCTTTTGAAACGCCGAGCAGGGCCGTCTTCGATTCATCCGAATAGGTGACGAAACCCCGTTCCAGCACGTTCGAAGCGCCGGGGATTTCCGTCATGCACCCTGCAATGAGGCCGCCCGTGCAGGATTCGGCGGTGGCCAGGCGAAGCCCCGCCTCGTTGCAAAGAAGAAGCAGCTTGTCCGTTGCCTCCAACAATTCCTTGGCAAACATACGCTTCTATCCGATGACGAACTTCACGGCGTAAACACCGGCCAGCGCGTAGGCGGCGGCCAGCCAGTCATCCGCCATGATGCCGATGCCGCCGGGAACCCGCCGTTCGAACTGGCGGATCGGCCAAGGCTTCAGGATATCCGCTGCCCGGAAGAGAAAAAAGCCAAGGCCATAGAACAGCACTTCGCGCGGCACGAAGGCGAGGATGGCCCAGAGGGCGACGACCTCGTCGATGACGACGGTGGGTGGGTCCTCAACTTTCGAAGCGCGTGCGCAAATCTCGGCCGCCCAGATGCCGATCGGAATGAAAAGCAGGGCGAGAAGGGCGATGCCGCCATGGCCAAGGGCGCCGGTAACGAACCAGCCGATAAGCAGCGCAACCAACGAAGCCCAGGTGCCGGGCGCAAACGGAAGGCGGCCGATCCCGAAAACCGTTCCCAGCCAAAACGCCGGATGGGTGAAGGGAAGGGCGGGATCTTTCCGTGAGGCGTCCACGGACGGTTAGCCCGGAAGGACAACGGTAGCGATGGCCTGGGCCGCGATGGCTTCCTTCCTGCCCAGGAAACCCAATCCTTCCGTCGTCGTTGCCTTCACGTTGATGGTGCTCTCCGGAAGCCCGGTGATGGCGGCAATGCGTGCGACCATCGCATCGCGATGGGGTCCGACCTTCGGTTCCTCGCAGATCAGCGTCACATCGAGGTTGTGGATTCGCCCCCCCAGTCCGGCCAGGCGGGTGAGCGCGTCGTGAAGAAAGACGGCCGAATCGACGTTCCGCCATTTCGGGTCCGACGGCGGGAAATGGGCGCCGATGTCGCCTTCCCCGATCGCCCCTAAGATGGCGTCCGTGATCGCGTGCAAGCCGACGTCACCGTCCGAATGGGCCTCGATCCCCTGGCTGTAGGGAATGGAAACGCCGCAGATCATCACGTGATTGCCCGGGCCGAAACGGTGCAGATCGAATCCTTGCCCGACACGAGGCAAGCCCGCCGTTCCGGTTGTCATGCGCTCGGCGCGTACGAAATCGTCTGCCGTGGTCACCTTGAAGTTCGCTTCCGTTCCGCTGACCAGCCCAACCGGAATACCGGCCGCCGCGGCGACGGCGGCATCGTCCGTAAATTCGGTGCCCTTTGCTAAGGCGTGGGCCTCGAGAATCTCCGAAAAGTGAAAGCCCTGGGGGGTCTGGGCCCGCCAAAGCCCGGCCCGCTCAACGGTGGCGGCAATGTGGCCGGCGGCTTCGCGCTTCAACGTGTCCGCAACGGCCACGGCGGCGATCGCGGCGCGTTCGGTCGCCAGGGCACCCACCACGCGCTCAATGGTGGCGGCATCGATGAAGGGCCGCGCCGCGTCATGGATGAGCACGGTTTCGGGCGCTTGGCTCTCAAGCTTTTCCAGGCCGAGGCGCACCGAATCCTGGCGCGTCTCGCCGCCGGCAATCGGCGGGGCGATCGCAAGGCCCTCCATGGCCTCGGCATAAAGTTCGTCATCGTCCGGGTGGATGACGACCTGGGTGAAATCGATTTTCGGATGGGTGGCGAACGCCTCGACGGCATGCCGCAACACCGCCTTGCCGCCCAGCGGCATGTATTGCTTGGGCCTTCCACCGCCGAGGCGGTGACCGCGGCCGGCGGCAACGATCAAGGCGGCGCAACCGGTCATAACCTTGCGTGTTCTCCCTTAAGGACGGAATCGCGTCAACCTAGACGTGAGCCACCGCCTTGCCAAGGGGGCCGGGCGAATCCTGCTTGCATAATAATTATGCAGCTTTTAATCTGCCTAAAATCTATTCATATTCATCGACCAGATCGTAAAACATTAAGAATTTCAAAAGCTTTCAAGAGCATGGCGGAACCCATTTCCCGGCTGGAGCGAAACGAGACGGGGGGCGCATTGGAGATGGAGAAGGTGCTGGCGAGCCTTCCCAATCCGCTGCTCGTGATCGGACCGGAAAACGAAGTCCGGTTTGCGAACCCGCCCGCCGAACAGTTCTTCGAGGCGAGCGAAACCTATCTCTATGGACGCTCCTTAGGTCAGTTGTTGCCGTCGGACAGCCCGCTGTTCACGCTGATCCGGCAAGTGCGTGAAGGGGGAAGCAGTATTTTCGAATATGGGCTCAACTTAAGCGGCCCGCGCTTTGCGCCGCGACTCGTGGCGGTACAGATTGCTCCCGTTGCGGACCGGGAAGACCATCTTCTGCTTTCCATTCATGAGCGCACCATCGCCGAGAAGATCGACCGCCAGCTCGTTCATAAGGGTGCCGCGCGTTCCGTAACCGCGATGGCCGCCATGCTGGCCCATGAGGTGAAGAACCCGCTGTCGGGCATTCGCGGGGCGGCCCAGCTTCTGGAACAGAACGCCAAGGCGGAAGACCGGGCCTTAACGCGCCTCATCTGCGACGAGACGGACCGCATCTGCACGCTGGTCAATCGGATGGAAGTCTTTTCGAACGGTCTGCCCATCGAACGGGGTCCGGTCAATATCCACCTCGTGCTCGATCGTGTCCGGGAAATCGCGCAAAACGGGTTCGCCCGTCACCTTCGTTTCGTCGAGCAGTACGATCCCTCGCTGCCCCCGGTTTCCGGCAATCGCGACCAGTTGATCCAGGTATTTCTGAACCTGGTGAAGAACGCCGCCGAGGCGGTGCCCAGTGCGAATGGCGAGATCGTGTTCACGACCGCCTACCAACATGGCATGCGGCTTGGCAGTCCCAACGGCAGCCATCGCGTGCTGCTGCCGCTTGTGGTCAGCATTCGGGATAACGGGACGGGCATTCCGGATGAGATCCGCCCGCATCTTTTTGATCCCTTCGTCACGGCGAAGGTCAACGGCACCGGCCTTGGCCTTGCCCTCGTTGCCAAGATCATCGATGACCACAGTGGTGTCATCGAGTTCGACAGCGAGCCAAACCGCACGGTCTTCCGTGTCATGCTGCCAATCGATCATGAAAGGAAGGAAGACCCATGACGAATTCCACGATCCTTCTTGCCGATGACGATCGCGCGATCCGGCTTGTTATCGAAGAGGCGCTGAACCGTCAGGGGCACGAGGTGCGTTCGACGGGCAATGCTGCAACGCTTTGGAAGTGGGTCAGCAATGGGGAAGGAGAGCTCGTCATTACGGATGTGATTCTGCCGGACGAGAACGGCCTCGATCTCATCCCGCGGATCAAGAAACTCCGATCCAACCTTCGCGTCATCGTCATGAGCGCCCAGAACACGTTGATGACCGCCGTTCGGGCCACGGAACGCGGCGCCTTCGAATACCTACCGAAACCATTCGATCTCAAGGAACTCGTGAACGCCGTCGAACGCGCACTCACCGTTTCCGATGCCCGCACGACTTCCTCAGCCGACGGCGTGGAAACGGAAGAGCAGCTCCCTCTTATCGGGCGTTCACCGGCGATGCAGGAGATCTACCGGGTTCTGGCCCGTCTCATGGGGACGGACCTGACCGTCATGATCTCGGGCGAATCGGGAACGGGCAAGGAACTTGTCGCGCGCGCGCTCCATGATTTTGGCAAACGCCGGAACGCGCCGTTCCTCGCCATCAACATGGCGGCTATCCCGAAGGAATTGATCGAAAGCGAGCTTTTCGGTCATGAGAAAGGCGCGTTCACCGGCGCCGCCAGCCGCCACACCGGGCGCTTCGAACAGGCGGAAGGGGGTACGCTTTTCCTCGACGAGATCGGGGACATGCCGCTTGAAGCGCAAACCCGGCTTCTGCGGGTCCTGCAGGAAGGTGAGTTTACGACGGTGGGTGGGCAGACACCGATCCGGGCGAACGTCCGAATCATTGCCGCAACGCACCGCAACCTGCAGCAGCTCGTGAATCAGAGACTCTTCCGGGAAGATCTTTTTTACCGCCTGAACGTCGTTCCGATGCGCCTGCCGCCGCTTCGCGAGCGGGTTGAGGACATACCGGCCCTTGTCCGTCACTTCCTGTCCCAGGCCGGATCGGAAGGTCTGCCCATGAAGACGCTGGAGCCGGACGCGATGGAACGGTTGAAGGCATATGCCTGGCCGGGCAACGTCCGCGAGTTGGAAAACCTGGCTCGCCGACTTGCGGGGCTTTATTCCCAGGAAGTCATCGGCCTCGACGTCATCGAATCCGAATTTTCCGAATTGCGCCCGCAAGGCTTGGCCGTCCCGCTCAACGGCGAGGGGTTGGGCGTTGCCGTCGAGCGTCACCTAAGGCATGCCTTCGGCGCACAGCCGGACGAACTGCCGCCCGGCCTTTACGAACATGTCATTCGCGAAGTGGAAAAACCGCTTCTCGCCTTCACCCTTGCCGCGACGCGGGGGAATCAAGTCAAGGCGGCAGAGATCTTGGGACTCAACCGGAATACGCTCCGCAAGAAAATCCGCGAGTTGGACATTCCGGTCATTCGCGGCCTAAAATAACGCCGTCGGGAAGCCGGTCTCCGGCCTCTTTCCTTTGCGCGAACTCTCGTGCCCGGGGAAATTTTAGGACACCCTTCGAAACATGAAAGTTGTCATATGTGGCGCCGGACAGGTGGGATTCAACATCGCCCGCCAGTTGTCGGCAGAAGGTAACGACGTAACGATCGTCGATCAGGAGCCGAGTCGGATCAACCGGGTCGCGTCGGTTCTTGACGTTCAGGCGCTCGTCGGCTTCGCCTCGCATCCGGATGTCCTTGAGCAGGCCGGAATGCGGGACGCGGACATGTTGATCGCCGTGACGCGCGAAGATGAAATCAACATGGTGGCCTGTCAGATTGCCCATTCCCTGTTCAACGCGCCATTGAAGATCGCCCGCATTCGCGAACAAAATTATTTGAAACCGGAATGGGCCGATCTGTTCAGTCGCGATCATCTACCGATCGACGTCATCATTTCGCCGGAGATTGAAGTTGCGCGTGCCATCGCACGTCGTCTCGAGGTGCCGGGCGCCTTCGACGTCATCCCGTTGGCAGATGGAAAGGTGAAGTTGATCGGGCTTCATTGCCTGGAGGATTGCCCGGTGGTGAACACGCGCATTCTCCAGCTTACGGAACTCTTCCCGGACCTTCACATCACGCTGGTCGGCATCGTGCGAAACGACGAGCTGATCATTCCGGGCGGGGATGATCAGATGCTGCCTGGAGACGATGTCTATTTCATCGCCGAGTCCACCCATGTGACACGCGCCATGGCGGGCTTCGGGCATGAGGAGCCGGAAGCCCGGCGCATAGGCATTATCGGCGGCGGCAATGTCGGGATCTTCCTTGCCAAGGAAATCGAAGAAAAGCACCCCGACATGCACCCGAAGCTGATCGAGTTCGACCGCCACCGCGCCGAACTGCTTGCCGAAAGGCTCGACCGGACGGTCGTCCTGCATGGGGATGCGCTCGATCTTCAACTTCTTGATGAGATGAACGTACGCGCGGCTGAAGTGGTCGTTGCGGTAACGAACAACGACGAGGTGAATATCCTCGGCTCCCTCCTTGCCAAGCGACAGGGCTGCCCGCGGATCATCACGATTGTGAACAATGAGACCTATGCAACGCTTGTCGGCTGGTTGGGCATCGATACCGTCGTGAGTCCCCGCCTGATTACGGTCTCGTCCATTCTCCAACACGTGCGGCGCGGCCGGATCCGTGGGGTCCATAGCATCCACGAAGGCGCAGGTGAAATCATCGAGGCGGACGCGCTCGAGACCTCGAGCCTGGTCGGCAAGCCGCTGCGTGAGGTCGACCTGCCGGACGGAATCATAATCGGAGCCATTGTCCGCGACGATGAGGTGATCATCCCACGCGGTGGCACGACCGTCCTGACTGGCGATCGGGTTATCCTTTTCGCCGTTGCCGGTGCCGTAAAGAAGGTCGAGAAGATGTTTTCCGTAGGATTGGAATTTTTCTAGGCGGCTTTAAAAAAACCGAACTTTAACTTTTAAAGTGTGAATGTGACCGATGTCCCGCATCGCCTACGTGAATGGCCGATATGTCTCCCATCACCGGGCCAGTGTGCATATCGAAGACCGCGGCTACCAATTCGCCGACGGGGTCTATGAGGTGATGGCCGTGATCGACGGGCAGCCGATGGACGAGGAGCCCCATCTCGACCGGCTGGAGCGGTCCTTAAGCGAGCTTCACATGAAAAGCGCCATGGCGCGGCCACCGCTTCGGGCCGTGCTTCGTGAAGTGATCCGGCGGAACCGCATTCGCGACGGCATCCTCTATCTACAAATGACGCGTGGCGTGGCGCGACGCGACCATCCTTTCCCGACGAAGGGGGCGACGACACTGGTGGTGACGGCACGGCCAGCCACCCTGCCGCCGCCGGACGCGCTCCGGGCCGGCGTGCATGTGGTAACGCTTCCCGACATTCGGTGGAAGCGTTGCGACATCAAGACGATTGCCTTGCTGCCGAATGTTCTTGCCAAGCAGCGAGCGCGGGAAGCAGGCGCGTTCGAGGCGTGGCTGATGGATGAGGATGGCTTCATCACGGAAGGAAGCGCCACAAATGCGTGGATCGTGACGAAGAAAGGCGTGCTGATCACCCGGCATGCGAACCGATCGATCTTAAGCGGCGTTACCCGGGAAGGCATTTTGAAAGCCGCCGAGGAGGCGGGAATATCGGTCGAAGAGCGCCCCTTTCATTTGGAAGAGGCCAAGGACGCAGGCGAAGCCTTTCTCACAAGCACGACTTCCTTCTTGCTACCGGTCCTCAAAATAGATGATACAGTCATAGGTGGCGGTAAACCTGGCAAGATAACGAACCGGCTCTTTCAGCGGTACTTGAAGAAACTGAAAGCGAATAAGAAAAGGAGAAAAAAGCCAGATGAAAGAAAAGCCGCCTTTTCCACGGGCGATTCTGTTTGATTGGGACAATACGCTCGTGGATAGCTGGGAGGGGATGCATCGGGCGATGAATGCCACACTCGTTGCAATGGGCCACGAACCCTGGACGATGGAAGAGGCCCAGCGCCGGATGAATCGATCCCTTCGAGACGCTTTCCCCGAACTGTTTGGCGATCGTTGGCACGAGGCCCATGACGTCTTCTATGCAGCCTTCATGGAAGGACATGTGGGGGCCCTGAAAGTCTTGCCGGGAGCCGAAGAAATGCTCGAAACGCTTCACGGCATGCGGATTTTCATGGGCGTCGCCAGCAGCAAGGTGGGGCCGATGCTACGCGAGGAAATCGCTCATCTCGGCTGGGAAGCGTACCTACCCGGCATCGTCGGGGCAGGGGAGGCGGAAAAGGACAAGCCGGCAAAGGAAGCGGCGCTCTTTGCGATCCATGGCACGGATATCGAACTGGGGCCCGAGCTTTGGGTCATCGGCGATCTTCCGATCGACGTACAATTCGCGCGCAATGCCGGAGGAACCGCCGTTGTCATGAACAACTCCCTTGCCGATAGAGAAGCGTATGGGGACCTTGCCCCCGATTGGTTTGTGGATACGTGCAAGGATCTTCCGCCTTTTATCAGCGCGTGTGCGGATGAGCGGTAGGGGGCAATAACAAGCGAGAATAATAAAAAAATAAGGACGTAACAAAATGACGACAGAAAAATCACAAAATGTTCAGGATGTTTTCTTAAACAGCATTCGGAAGAACAAGGTTCACGTTACCGTCTTTTTGGTCAACGGCGTAAAGCTTCAGGGGGTCGTCGCTTGGTTCGACAATTTTTGTGTGTTGCTTCGTCGAAACAACCACGTGCAGCTGATCTACAAGCATGCCATTTCGACGATAATGCCGGCCGGCCCGATTCAGCTATTCGAAGGGGATAAGGAAAACGTCGAGGCCACCGAAGAAGAAGTCAGCGAAGAAGAATAACGGATCGCAAGGTCGCTCTCCCGGGGGCGGCAAGACGGCCGCGCGCACCGGCGTTCTTTATCCTTTTCCGAAAGGAAACGGCCACGCGTTCCTTCGCCTGGCCTCGGCCCGGCTTGAAGAAGCCGTCAACCTGGCGGAGGCCATCGGGCTGGACGTCGTCTCAGCGGAAACCCTGGCGCTCGCACGCCCGGTTCCGGCGACCCTCTTCGGCAAGGGAACCGTCGAGCGTCTTCACGGGCAGATGACGGGCGAGGCGGTGGAACTGGTCGTCATCGACCACCCTTTGAGTCCGGTTCAGCAGCGCAACCTGGAACGCGCCTGGAACTGCAAGGTAATCGACCGCACCGGCCTTATCCTTGAAATCTTCGGTGAACGGGCCAGAAGCCGGGAAGGCCGGCTGCAGGTGGAACTGGCCCATCTTTCCTATCAGCGCAGCCGGCTCGTGCGCTCCTGGACCCACCTGGAGCGGCAGCGCGGTGGTTACGGCTTCCTGGGCGGCCCGGGTGAGGCGCAGATCGAGACGGACCGCCGCATCCTTGGCCAACGGATCACCCGGCTCAAGCGCGAGCTCGGCCAGGTGGTGCGGACCCGTACGCTTCATCGCCGAGCCAGGCAACGTGTGCCGTACTCGGTCATCGCCTTGGTCGGCTACACGAACGCAGGGAAATCGACTCTTTTCAACCGGCTCACCGGTGCGGACGTGTTCGCCGAGGACATGCTCTTTGCGACGCTGGACCCGTTGATGCGGGGGATCGAACTGCCCTCGGGCCGCCGCGTGATTCTTTCGGATACCGTAGGCTTCATCTCGGAACTGCCGACGGACCTCGTCGCCGCCTTCCGGGCCACTCTCGAGGAGGTGCGGGAGGCGGACCTCATCCTTCACGTCCGGGACATCGCCCATCCGGACAGCGCCGCCCAACGCCAGGACGTCCACCAGGTGCTCTGCGAGCTCGAGATTGGCGAGCGGATCGAAGAGGACGTCATCGAGGTGTTGAACAAGGCGGATCTGTTGGCGCCCGAGGAGCGCGAAACCATCGAAAACCGCGCCCGGCGCGATCCGGACCAGGTGCTCGTATCGGCGGTGAGTGGGGAAGGGGTTGCGGGCCTGTTCGCCCTTCTGGATGCGCGGCTTACTGCGGGGCTTGCCGTACTCGAGGTTTCCGTGCCGCTTGCCGAAGGGGCGCGAATCGCTTGGCTTTACCGCCATGGCGAGGTGATGGGACGGAAAGATGACGAGGCCTTTGCCCATTTTCGGGTGCGGCTGGCACCGAAGGATGCCGCCCGCTTCGAGAATCCGGACGGCTAAACTAAGAAAGAGGATTCAATCTATGTCCAATTACATAATTGCCTACCACGGTGGAAAAAAACCTGAGAGTCCTGAGGAGGGAAGTACACAAATGGCGAAATGGAAAACATGGGTCGCAGACCTGGGCGATGCTGTAGTTAACCCCGGATCTCCAATGGGAATGTCCAAGATCGTAAGTTCAACTGGTGTATCAGACGATGTTGGGTCTAATACAATGTCCGGTTTTTCTATAGTGAAAGCCGATAGCTTTGATTCTGCTCTTGATATGGCTAAGGCATGCCCATTTCTTGAAATCGGTGGCACACTTAAAGTTGCAGAATTGATGGAAATGGAAATGTAGGTAACGTCGTTAAACCCAATCCACGGCTAAAAAGAATAAAGAATGTTGCTCAATCTTTAATCGCGCTTTTCTTCCGCCTTCGCCTGTTCCCAAAGGACTTCCAGCCGCTCGAGCGGCGCCCCTTCGCTGGCCTCCCCGGTCACTTCGAGCAGCGTCTCCATCCGTCGAAATCGCCGCTCGAATTTCGCGTTCGCGGCCCTCAGCGCCGCTTCCGCGTCGACGCCCAGATGGCGGGCGAGATTCACACAGGCAAAGAGAAGATCGCCCATTTCTTCCCGAGGCTCAGGCGCTTCCTTTGCCAGCTCGGCCTTGAGTTCGGCGGTCTCTTCCGCGATCTTCGCGAAGACCCCTTCGCGCTCCGGCCAATCGAAGCCGACGCGGGCGGCTCGTTTTTGAAGTTTTTCGGCGCGAAGCAGGGCAGGGAGGGACCTCGCCACCCCTTCCAGCACGCTTGCCCCCGCTTCGCCGCCGCCTCCCCTTTTTTCGCGACGTTCGGCCGCCTTCTCGGCCTCCCAGGCCTTCGTCTGGGCCTTCGCATCGCCGACGGCCGCCTCGCCGAAGACGTGGGGGTGGCGCCGGACCATCTTCTCACTGATTCCGGCGGCGACGTCGGCGAAGGTGAAATGGTCCAATTCGTCCGCCATCTGGGCGTGGTAGACGACCTGGAGGAGGAGGTCGCCAAGCTCGTCCCGCAACGTCGCCATGTCGTTTTTGTCGATTGCCTCGGCCACCTCATAGGCCTCCTCGATCGTATACGGCGCGATCGAGGTAAAATCCTGCTCACGGTCCCACGGACAGCCGCCTTTCGGATCGCGAAGGCGGCGCATGATTTCAAGGAGGCGAGCGATCCCGCTCATGGCATCCGACCCATTTTCGAAGGTCTGAGCCGGTGGGGAGGCCAGTGGGGAGGCCAGTGGGGAGGCCAGTGGGGAGGCCAGTGGGGAGGCCAGTGGGGAGGCCAGTGGGGAGGCCAGTCCGTGTGGGATGGAAAAGATCGCATAAGAGTTATTATGACAAATAAAGTCAACCTTCCAGAATCAGGCCATCATAGGCCGGCTCGACTCCCTTCGGCAGCCGCCGAGCCAGGGTCTCAAAGTCGAGATGCTGGTTTATATGGGTGAGCACGGCGCGTTCCGGGTTTACCCGCTCGATCCAGGCAAGGGTCCGCTCGAGATGGGAATGGGTCGGATGCGCCTTATCGCGCAGGCAATCGACGATCCAGACCCTGACGCCGGCAAGCGCCTCGAAGGCGGCTTCCGGAAATTCCACCACGTCCGTCGAATAGGCGATTTCCCCGAAACGAAAACCGAGCGTCGTCCGGCCGAAGCCGTGATCCTGTTCAAACGGTAAAACGTCAATGTTTCCAATCTTGAACGGGCCTTTAATGACATTCGGTGTGAGGCAAGGCTTAAAATAGCCATATTCTTTGGGGATCTTCTCGAAGACGTAGCCGAATCGCGCCTCGATCGCAGCCAGCGTCTCGGGATCCGCATGGATCGGGATCCAGGCCTGCATCGCCCGATTCACCGGCCTTAAGTCGTCGATTCCATGGATGTGATCGGCATGGGCATGGGTATAAAGGACCCCATCCAAGCGATCGACGCCGGCGGTAAGGAGCTGTTCGCGAAGATCCGGCGAAGTGTCGACGAGCAGCGTCGTGTCGTCGTCGCGCACCAGGATCGACGCCCTACGGCGCCGGTTCTTCGGGTTCTGAGCGTCGCACACCCCCCAATCGTTGCCGATCAGCGGAACCCCACCGGAACCACCGCAACCAAGGATCCGCGCCTGCATTTCCTTAAATTTCCGGCCGCGTCGTCTTCGTGAACAACCTGAAGAAATTCGCCGTCGTCGCCTCATTGAACGCGGCCCTATCAAGACCGAACAACTCGGCCGCCACGCTGGCCGTCTCGGCCGTATAGGCCGGCTCGTTCCGTTTTCCCCGATAGGGCATCGGCGCCAGATAGGGCGCATCCGTCTCGACGAGGAGACGCGCGAGGGGAATCTTCCTTGCCGTTTCGCGTAATGCGTCCGCCTTCTTGAAGGTGAGGATGCCGGATAGCGAGATATAGAAGCCAAGGGCAAGGGCGCCGTCTGCCAGCGCGTCCGTGCCGGTGAAACAGTGGATGAGGCCCGTAAAGGCCCCCTTCCCCATCTCTTCTTCCAAGATTCCGACGGTATCGGCCTCGGCGTTCCGGGAATGCACGACAAGCGGCAGGCCGACTTCTCTGGCCGCGGCGATATGGGTTCGAAAGGCTGCCTTCTGCGCCTCGCGCGGGCTGTGTTCGTAATAGTAATCGAGCCCGGTTTCGCCGATGCCGACGACCTTCGGGTGCCGGGTGAGTTTGACGAGATGCTCAACGCGAACTTCCGCCCCCTCGCCTTCCGCCTCGTGCGGATGGACGCCGACCGTGCACCAGACGTTTGCATGAGATTCCGCGATGCGAAGCACGTTCGGAAAATCAGACAGCTTCGTCGAGATCGTCAGCATTACCCTCACGCCGGCGGCCTCGGCCCTTGCCATGACCGCGTCAAAGTCGTCCTGGTAATCCGGAAAGCTTAGATGGCAGTGGCTGTCGACGAGCATCAGTTCCCTTCCTCATAGCGTGGGAAGACGCCCGTAGGCTTGGGGATCGGCGTGCCGGGTTTTAAGCCATGGGCGGAGCCTAGATGGGCAAAGCTGCGTTCGTCTTGGGGGGCGGCGAGCTGGTCCAGGATTTTCGCGGCCGAGCCCGGCATCACCGGCTGGACGAGGATGGCGAGATGGCGGATCGCTTCCGCCAGCACGTAGAGGACCGTTTGCATGCGGGCCGGGTCTTTCTTCTTGAGCTCCCAGGGGGCTTCTGCATCGACGTAGCGGTTGGCCTCGCCGATGCGCGCCCATAGCACGACCAGCGCCTTGTGGAAGGCCTGTTCCATCATTTGTTCACGCATCTCCGGAAAGGCCGCATCGATGCTGGCGAGCAAGGCCGCGTCCGCCTTCGTTAACTTGCCGGGCGCAGGCATCGCCGCCTCGCAGTTCCGGTGGATCATCGAAAGCACGCGCTGAACGAGATTGCCGAAATCGTTCGCCAAATCCCCGTTCATCCGGCGGACGATGGCCTGATGGGAAAAGTCGCCGTCCTTTCCGAACGGCACCTCGCGGATCAAGAAGAAGCGCACCGGGTCGAGGCCATATTTCTCGATCAGTGGGAAGGGATCGATGATGTTGCCCAGCGATTTCGAAATCTTCTGCCCCTCGTTCGTCCACCAGCCATGGGCGAACACGCGCTTGGGCGGCGCGATGCCGGCCGCCATCAGGAAGGCTGGCCAATAGATGGCGTGGAAGCGCAGGATGTCCTTACCTACGACGTGAACGTCTGCGGGCCAAAAGGTTGAAAACTCTTCACATTTTGTATCCGGATAGCCGACGCCGGTGAGGTAGTTCGTGAGCGCGTCGAGCCACACATACATGACGTGGCCCGCGTGGTCGGGAACCGGTATCCCCCAGGTGAAGCTGGTGCGTGAGACGGAAAGGTCTAAAAGTCCAGCTTTCACGAAACTTACGACCTCGTTCCGGCGGCTCGGAGGGGCGACGAAATCCGGGTTCGCCTCGTAAAATTCCAAGAGCGGCGCCTGCCATTCCGAAAGCCGGAAGAAATAGCTTGGCTCTTCGACCCACTCGACGTCGGCACCGGTCGGCGCCTTGCCGTCGATGAGCTCGCTTTCCGCATAGAACGCCTCGTCGCGGACGGAATACCAACCCGCATAGGTGCCGAGATAGATCTGCTCCCTTGCCTCGAGTTCCTTCCACAGGGCCTGGACGGCTTGCCGATGGCGCGCTTCCGTCGTGCGAATGAAATCGTCGTGGGAGAAATTCATCGCATCGGCCAGCTCGCGAAAATTCCCGGAGACCCGATCGACGAAGGGTTTTGCCTCCTCCCCTGCGGCGGCCGCCGATTTCTCGACCTTCTGGCCATGCTCGTCCGTGCCGGTCAGGAACTTGACGCGGGCCCCGTCCAGGCGCAGGAAACGCGCCAACACATCGCAAGCCAGCGTCGTATAGGCGTGACCAATATGAGGGGCGTCGTTGACGTAGTAGATCGGCGTCGTGAGGTAGAAGGGCTTCGGCGCGGACATCTTCGCTCCTGACTGCTTCAGACCGGCGCCAGGGGCTGACGGGGTCGCTACCCCGCCGGCTCGCTCGGCTGCCGCACGGCACCCTCCAACGTGTGAAAGACGTTCACCAGAACCTGTCTGCGGTCCAAATTACTGCGTTCCGCCACGGCCGAGAGGCGATTGATTTTTTCCCACACCTCAACCCATTCTGCAAGGTTCGCCCCCGCCTGAAAGCGGCTGCCAAGGGCGTTTTCACCGCCGATGACTTCCGGCATTTCCCGGCCCAGCGCACCGCGCTTGACCAACCCCGCCACCCAGTGACTCAAGAGGTCGGTGGTCATGAGCCAGCTTTCGCCGGCTTTCGGTCCGCTCAAACGGCCGGCGAAGGCGTGCAGCAATGGTATGTCGAGATCGGGCAACGTGCCGAGAAGCCCCATCAGATCGCGATAGAGATCAAGCCCGCCTTTGTCGGCGAGGCAAAGTGCATGCCCGATACTGCCTTCGGCGAGCCGGACGAGGGCTGTGCGCACTTCCGTCTCCAGATCCGGCCGATAGCCGTGCAAAAGCCGGCTCACGATTGCCGGATCCAAAGGCCCGAGCTGCAAATGGCGGCAGCGCGAGCGGATCGTCGGAAGCACGCGCCCCAAGTTATGGCTCACCAGCAACAAAAGCGCCTTTGCCGGAGGTTCCTCGAGAAGTTTCAAGATGGCGTTGCCGGCGGCACGGTTCATCTCGTCTGCGCCGTCGATGACGACGACCCGCCAGCCATCTTCCGCTGCCGTCAGGGTGAGAAAGGGGCCGATGCGCCGGCTTTCCTCGACCGGGATCTCACCTCGCTTGCGCTCGCCCTTTGCTTCGTTTCCGCTCTCGATGGTCAAGAGATCGGCGTGGGTGCCGGCCGCCGTTCGCTGAAAGACGGGGTGCTCACGCGGAAGAAAAAGGCCGGATGCCGCCTTGTCTGCCGCCCCACCGGCCAGCACGAAACGCGCGAAGCGGTAAGCCAAGGTGGCCTTCCCCACCCCACGGGGCCCGCTCACCAGCCAGGCATGCGGAAACCGGTCCGAACGCCACGCTTCCATCAGGCGGCGCTCCGCCCCTTCCTGGCCGAGCAACTCCGGATTGGCCCGCGCAAACGGCGCGGCGAGGGCTTCGGGTTCCGTCATGGGAAATGAACTCCTAGCCTTGCGGCGACGGTTTGCTGAATTTTCGCCTGGGTCGCCGCGACTTCACCCATGGCCTCGATGACGGCGATGCGTTCAGGATTTACCTTCGCAATTGCAAGATAGCCGGTCCGAAGCCGTTCGTGGAAGGCGGCATCCATTTTCTCATAGCGATTGTTCCCTTCCTTGCGACTGGCCGTCCGCTTCAACCCTTCTTCGACCGGAAGATCGAGCAGCAGCGTGAGGTCGGGAGCGAAATCACCGGCCACCGTCTCATAAAGCGATTCGAGCCAGGCGGTCTCGATTCCCTTTCCATAGCCCTGATAGGCAAGGGTCGAATCGGCAAAGCGGTCGCTAAGCACCCAGTTGCCGGCCTCGATGGCCGGCCAGATCGTCACCGTAAGGTGGTCACGCCGTGCCGCACTCAAGAGCAGGCTTTCCGAAACCGGATCCCATTCGGCGTCATCGGCGAAAAGAAGTTTGCGAATTTGTTCTGCGGCAGGCGAGCCACCGGGCTCACGCGTCGTTATGACCGGAAGGCCCGATTTTTCGAGCGCGGCGGCGAGAAGTTTCACCTGGGTCGTCTTGCCGACCCCTTCCCCGCCCTCGAAGGTGATGAATTTTGTGGAGGCCACCCTCCCTTACTCCGGAACGCTTCGCGGCCTACGCCGCGTCAATGGGACACACCCCATAGAAGGTAACTCATCGCCGCCCCCATCCGGCCAAAGAAACCAAGCTGCTCGACACTTTTCCCGGCCACCAACGGCACCACGGCGGCGTTGGCGTCGGAAATTTTGACGATGATCTTGGCAATTTCCGTCCCTTCCACGATCGGCGCCGGGACAGGCTCGCTATAGATGAGCGAAACCTGCATTTCTTTCCGGTTCTTTCGCGGCAGCGTCAAAACGAGGTCTTCTTCAATGATCAGCGGCACGGTGTTTTCCGTGCCCAGCCACACGCGCACCTTGTCCACTTCCTCGTCCGCCTTGAAAAGTTCATAGTTGCCGAACTCACGGAATCCCCATTCAAGAAGCCGCCAGGATTCCTGTGTGCGGGCCCGTTGGCTCGGCAAACCGTTCACCACCAGCACGAGGCGCCGGCCGTCGCGTTCCACGGACGCTGCCAAACCGTAACCAATCGCCTCCGTATGACCGGTCTTCAGCCCGTCCGCTCCCTTCATGGCATAAAGCAGTGGGTTGCGGTTCGTTTGACGGATCCCGCTATAGGTAAATTCCTTTTCGGCGTAATAGTGATAGTACTCCGGAAAGTCCTGAATCGTTCGCAAGGCCATGATCACAAGGTCACGGGTGGATACGTTCTGCCCCTCGGCCGGCCAACCGGTCGCGTTTTTGAAGAGGCTGTTCTTAAGGCCCATCTTTTCTCCTTCTTCATTCATCTCATCGGCGAAAGCCTCTTCGCTGCCGGCCAATCCTTCCGCAACAACGATCGAGGCGTCGTTCCCCGATTGAACGATGATGCCGCGGAGCAAATCCTCGATCGGAATTTCCTTGCCCACTTCGACGAACATCTTGGAGCCGCCCTTCCTCCAGGCGTATTTGCTGACAAGGAATTCGTCGTCAAGGGAGAGACGGCCATCCTTCAATCGCTGGAAAACGAGATAGACCGTCATCAGCTTGCTCATGGACGATGGCGGCAGCGGCTCGTCCGCGTTCTTCTCGAAAAGAACCGTTCCGGTCCTGGCGTCGAGCAAGACGGCAGCGCTGGCCTTCGTCTCAACGGCATTCGCTTCCGCAACGGCAAGGCCGCCGAAAAAGAACAAGCAGACGGCAAGGCCGCCGAGGAGGAGCAGGCAAGCCGCAAGGCGCTGGAAACACGCGATCAATGCGTTCATGGGCCCATCGTTTTGCTTTGAACGAGAAGTGGCAAAGGTTTTCTAGTCCACAATGAGCCGCGCCTCCGGATAGCCCGCTTTTACCACTTCGTCGAGCTTGGCATCGGCTTCCTCAACGTTTGCAAGCGGGCCTAAGCGAACGCGATAGAGCTCCAACTCTCCGACGCTGACCGGCACGACCTTCGCCTCGCCGATCGCCTCCAGGCGGGAACTTACGCTGGTTGCGTTTTCATAGCGCGCAAAGGCGCCGGCTTGAATGAACATCTGTGTTGGTTCCACGAGTTCGGTCGTAACGACGGGTTCGGCCGCGGGTACGGTTGCTGTCGGCAGTGGATGGGTCGCCGCTGCCGTGGAAGCAAGGACGACCGGCTTCGACGCAGACGGCGGCACGCCGGCCAGTTGACGGCTTTCTTCCGCCAGGATTTCGACACGCACCTTGGCCGTTCCCTGTTGCTTAAAGCCCAGAAGTTCGGCCCCGCGTTTCGACATGTCGATGATTCGCCCGCGCGCAAACGGGCCGCGATCGTTTACCCGCACCTTCAAGGAACGTCCGTTCTCGAGATTCGTTACCTGAACCATGCTGGGCAGTGGCAAGGTGCGGTGCGCCGCCATAACGAGATTCATGTTGTAGGTTTCGCCATTCGCTGTCGCCCGGTTGTGGAAATCGGCCCCATACCATGAGGCGATCCCGGTTTCGACGTAAGTGTAGTCGACGGCCGGGCGGTACCAAACGTCATCAATCTGGTAGGGATCGCCGACCTTGTAGGCAGGTGTTGGCGTCTCATTGCCGAGATGCTTGACGGCATGAAGGACAAGCTCCGTCTCGGCGCAGGCGGCGAGCGCCAAGATAAGCAGGCCGGCCAGCATAAGGCGGCAAGGAAGCCGAAGCTTCTGCATCTGGTGCTTCATCTCGTTTCCCACAGGCTATCTAGTATTCTATCGGCCGCCGATTCGGTCAGCAAGCGTACCGACGGCCACCGCGAAGAAAGTCGAACGGTTCCAGGTAAGAAGGGTTCGGTAATTCCCGTAAACGAGAAAGGCAGGGCCTGAGCCATCTTGCGCCCGCACGATCGAGCCTCGAATGTCCGCCCTGGGCAGGTCCTTGCCATTGGCACGGCGCACGCCGAGCATCTGCCATTCGCCAATCGGCTTTTCGACTTCCAAACCGACGAGCGACGCCGCGAAACCCTCAGGCAAACGAACGGCGCGTCCCCAAGTCTCGTCCCCACGCCAACCGGATTTGGCGAGGTAATTCGCGGCCGAGGCGAAAACATCCCCGCGGGACGTCCAAATGTTCCGTTTCCCGTCCCCGTCATGGTCCACCGCAAAGCCCACGAAGGTGGTCGGCATGAACTGGCTTTGGCCCATGGCCCCTGCCCAGGAGCCCATCATCGCGTCCGGCGCGATGTGTCCCTCGTTCAAAATCTGCAACGCGGCGAGAAGCTCTTTCCGGAAAAAGGCGCTGCGTCGGCCGTCATGGGCGAGGGTAACCAGCGCCTGGATCACTGAAAAACCGCCGGTGAGCCTGCCAAAATCCGTCTCGATCCCCCAAAGTGCGACCAGAAAACGCGGTTGCACGCCATAACGCGCGGTGACGGCTTCCAGCAGCTTTCGATTTTCCCGGAATTTCTTTCGGCCCTTCTCGACCCGTGCGGGAGGCACGACGCGGGCCAGGTATTCGTCGAAGGTAAGCGTGAACTCGGGCTGGCTCCGATCCAGTTCGATGACGCGCTCAAGGGGCTCCACGTCGCCAAGCGTCGCCTCCAGGATCTCGAGACGCACCCCCTTTTCCTCCGCTTCGGCGCGAAGCGCCGAAAGCCAGAGGTCAAAGTCCTCCGCAAGGGCAGTTTTCGGCGCAAAACCGGCCGCGAGACCTAGGAAGACCGCAGCAACGATTCCTAAACGAATTTCGAAGAACTTCGTCATGTCACATGCGTGCCCAGCATTTCGGCCGGGCGTTTGTGCCATAGGAATGGGGGGTCCGCAATCCTTAGGCCAAGGTTGGCGGTGACCCCTTGAAGATCGAGAACATGCAATGGGTTGGAGAAAAAGAGAGATGCGCTTCCTCGCCGCACTCGCCATTGGTCTTTTTTTGACGGGACCGGCGTTCGCAGGCTCCTCATTACTGCCGCAAAAGATGCCACGGCCCTCGCCGCTGCCCATCGCCGAGACGAAGAAGAAAGAGAAGGTCGAGCATTTCTTCAAGGCGTCGAAGATTCACGGCCTTCCGGGCGCATCCGTGCAAAAGGGCACGCAGCTTCGTGCCGCCGCCGAGAAGGGAGATGCGCAAGCCCAGTTCCTCCTGGCGGAGGGATTGCGCCGGAAAGTCGAGCAGCAAAAATTAATGCCGCCGGCAGCCGGTGGTGAAAGTTCGCTTGCCGAGGTGATCGCCTGGTACGAAGAGGCCGCCGGCCAGGGGCACGTGAAGGCAAAACAGCGGCTTGCCGATCTTTATTTCACCGGGGAAGGGGTGAAGCCAGACCCGGAGAAGGCCTTAAGCCTCTATTGGGAAGCCGCAAACAAGGGCGACACCCTTTCCGGGCTCCGCATGGGCAGGGCCTACGAAGGCGGGATCGGGGTCAAACGAAACCTCGACAGGGCGATCCATTGGTACGAGCGTGCCTCGAAACGAACCGGCAGATCCAAGCCCGCGGGTGAGGCGCGGTATCGTCTCGGAAAAATTTACTCGAGCGGTGGCGACGAAAAAGAGAATTTTGTTCGCGCCTATATGTGGCTGGATCTTGCGGCGAAGAGCGGCCACCGGGACGCCAATGGGGCCCGTCTCAAGATCGAAAGCAAATGTTGCTTGCCGACATCGTGAAGGCGAAAAAAAATGCCCGCCAATGGAACGAGGCCCTAAAGAAGACCGCGCCTTCCGGCGAATGAGCTTCCCTACCCGGTCTTCCCTGCCGCCCGGCACCATTTTTTCCAAACCGTTCGGTAGGTGGCCTCGACTTCGCGGGTGAAACGCGCCGCATCGGTGAGCGTCGAGGCCTCAATGCAGGGGCGCAAGTCTTCTCGCAAACGCCGAAGCCCCGCCATGTCGCCGGCCCATTTGAGGGCGGCCACAACGTAGGCCTCCTTGTCCTTAGCGATCCAATCCCCGAGGCTCAGACGGTGCAGGACGCTCCCCCTACCCGCCCGGCATGCCCCTGCCCGGCCAGCGTCAGCACCGGGACCCCCATGGTGAGCGCCTCGAAGGTCGTCGTCGTGCCGTTGTAGGGAAAGGGATCGAGCGCGATGTCGATGGCGCCATAGCGGCCAAGATGGGAAGCCGTCTCCTCGAGGAAGCCTGTGAGTTCGACCCGCTCCGCCGCAATCCCATGATCGGCGAAGCGGTCAAGGGTGCAGGCGCGCAGCCTTGCGTCCGTAAGCGCATGTGCCTTCAAGGCGAGCCGGGCATCGGGCAGACGGTTCAGGATCTCGGCCCAGGTGGCAAGGACTGCATCCCCCATCTTGGCGAGCTGGTTGAAGGAGCCGAAGGTAACGGCGCCCGCCTTTGCCATCGGGAGGGGCGCGACCGGTGGGCGGGCGACCGGCGGCCGGTAGCAGAGGAAGCCGCCCTCGAGACGCAGCAGCCTTTCCCGGTGAAAGGCCTCCGCCCCCTTCGGGTCGGCGAGCCCGTCCGTGAGCCGGTAATCCATCGCCGCCAGGCCGATCGTGTTCGGATAGCCGAGCCAGGTCACCTGCACGGGTGCCGGCTTTCGTGCGAAGGCAAGAAGGTCGTTCTTCGCCATGTGGCCGGCCAGATCGACTAGGATATCGATGCCATCGGCGCGAATCCGCTCGGCCAGCTGCTCGGCGCTGAAGCCTACGGTCGTGCACCAGTGATCGCTTAAGCCTTTGAGCCGCGCCGTCACCGCATCTTCGTGGGCGACGCGCCCATAGGCGAACACCTCGACCAGCCGGCGGTCATGGGCTTCGAACAGGGGCTCCACGAAGAAGGCGACGGAATGGGCGCGAAAATCCGGCGACACATAGCCCACCCGAAGGCGACGCTCCGCATCCGGCGGGTTCGTATGCGCCGCGTGCGCCGCCTTCCCTTCATGGCGGGCCGCCCAGGCAAGGTGGGCCTCAAAGATCGTCCTGCGCTGGTCATCCCAGAAATTCCGGCAGAAAAGCGCGTTCGAATGCATCTCCGGCGCCCCGCCCAGTTCAAGGGCGCGTTCTAATGCCGCCGCCGCCTCCTTGAGGCGGGCCATGTCCTTCAACACGGTGCCCAGATTGCCATACGCATCCGCGTGCTTCGGGTCGGCTTCGATGGCAGAGCGGTAAGCGCTTTCGGCTTCGGTAAGGGCGGTGCGCTCGCGAAGCAAATTGCCGAGGTTGTTAAGGGCGTCCGCGTAACCGGCCTTGCGCTCGATCGCCTGGCGAAAGGCAGCTTCGGCGGCTTTGGTCTGGCCAAGCCCAAGCTCGGCGACGCCGAGATTGTTGAGCGCCTCCGCATAGTCCGGTTCTTGATGGATGGCGGTCTCGAAGAGCGCCTTCGCCTCATTGAAGTTTTCCTCGAAAAGACAAAGATTGCCGAGGTTGTTCAGCGCCTTCACGAAGCCGGGCTCAAACGCAATGGCGCGCTGAAAGGCGGCCTTTGCCTGCTCAAAGCGTCCCATGGTCCCAAGCGCGATGCCAAGCGCGTTCTCCCATTCAGGCTGCGGCCGCAAGGCGCAAACCTCGCCAAGGAGGTCCGCCGCGGCTGCCGCCTGCCCACTCTCAAGGGCGAGCAGGCCCAAGCCATGGTGGGCTTCCGCGCATTTCGGGTCCGCGTCAACGATCTGCCGGTAAAGCGCCTCGGCCGCCGCCGAACCGCCGGACACATGGAGCCGGCGGGCCTCACTCAGCGCCGCACCGACGGCGCCCTTCCGCTTCTTGGCGGTGGCCCGGCGTTCCTTTCGGTTCCTGGCGGCTGGGATCGACAACGGCTTCCTTGCGTTCGGCTTAAGCACGCAAGGATGGTGGCCAAAGAATGCTTAAATTTTCCTACCCCCACCGGCCGTCACGGAGGACCGGGGAAACGCACTAATTTATGGTCTGAGAAAATACTATTTAACTATTTAATATAAAAAGAATTTTAAGCAACTCCCCGCCCCGGTTCGAGGGCGGAAGCCGGGCCAATCAAAAGCAGATGCGCCCCCTGGAATGTGCTAGGTATGAGCCAACGAATCAAATCGCGTCATATCACGGAGGAAGCGGAACATGGCGATCACCGCCAAGGACATGCAATTCCACACACCGCCCGACGACGACCCGCTCTGGGCGGAAACCAACTACTTCCCGTTCACCATCCCAGAAGAGGGCATCCAGGGGGCCTTCTACGTGTTGACGCGCAAGAATGTCGGCGTCTGTCATTCGGATATCTTCATCTTCCAGGGCCACACCAAGGCATCGATGGACGCGCTTTATTACGACAAGCATGCCCACTTGCCCTGCCCGGACAGGCTCGAGGACTACACGCTCCTGAGCGGCCTTTCCGTGAAATCCGTGAATTCGCCGATGGAGTACGAGGTCCACTACGAAGGCTACGGCGACACGGAATTCCACCTCCACTACAAGGCCCTGGCGCCCGCTTACGATACCGGCGATCCGGAATTGGACCCGCTGACCAAGAAACAGGCGGAACACGAAAACAGCTGGATGAAGACGTCCTACAAGGGGCATTTCGACCAGTCGCTGCATGCGACCGGCGAGTGCAGGATCCTTGGCACGCCTTACAAGATCGATTGCATAACCACGATGGACCACAGTTGGGGCCTGCGGCCCGAGATGGACAGCCGGCCCATGGTCTGGATCCACGGCCATTGGGGAGAGGACCTTGCCATTCATGCGATCCTCAGCTTCGATCCCGTGAACACGGACGCAATTGGCCCGCTTCTTCATGGCTATATCGTCGAGAACGGCGAGCTGCGTGGCCTCGTCGAAGGCAAAGGGGTTTCCAAGCGTGACGGCTTCATGGCGATGGAGGTCGATCTTGAAGTGACGGACGAACGGGGCAAGACTTACGCGATGCACGGCAAATCGGTGTCGAGCTACCCGTGGTTTGCTTGGCCGGGCCTTGCCGTCCATACCTCGCTTCTGAAATGGGACGAAAAGAACGGCCAGACCGGCTGGGGCGAAACCCAGGACTGCCTCAGCATGAAATACGTCTGCCAGGCCAACAAGCAGCTGAAAGGCAAGAAAGCAGCCTAAAAATGCGACAGGGGAGGAAACACCGTCATGGCGATCACCGCCGAGGACACGAAGTTCCATAAACCCGCCAATTCGGACCCCGAATGGGCGGAGACCAACTATTTTGCGTTTCAGGTCGAACAGGAAGCGATCTACGTCCTCGTCTACACGCTCTCGCGTCCCAATCTCGGCGTCATGATGGCCCATGTGATCGCCTATCAGGGCTTCAACCCGGCCCCCATGGACGCCTTCTTCTTCGATTACCGGACCCACATTCCGATCCCGAAGAAACTCGAGGACTACACGCTGCCCATGGGGCTTTCCGTGAAGGCGGTGAATGCGCCGATGGAATACCGGATCAACCATGTCGGTTACGACGGGGATACGGAATTTCACTTGGATCTGAAGGGCTTATCCGAACCCTACGACATCGCGGACCCGGAGATGGACCCCATCACCAAGCGCATCAAAGACGAAGACCCGAAATCCTGGGCGGTCAATGCCTACAAGAACCATTTCGATCAGGCGGTCCACATCACCGGCGAGGCGCAGTTGCTCGGCAAGAAGCACAAGATCGATTGCGTGACCACGATGGACCATAGCTGGGGCGTGCGTCCCGAGCTCGGCGTGCCTAACATGGCCTGGTCCCAGGCCCATTGGGGGCCGGACCTCGCCTTTAAATGGATCAGCTACCTCGATCCGTTGAACTCCGAGCGCGTCGGCCCGCTTTTCCACGGCTACTGCGTGGAGAACGGAAAGCTTTACGGCCTCGTCAGCGGCGAAGGGACGACGAAGCGCGACGGCCTCTTCCCGATGGAAATCGAGATGAACTTCGAGGACGTGCGCGGCAAGAAGCACCACTTCACCGGCCAATCCGTCGCCACCTATCCGTGGTGCCCGTGGCCGAACATGATGAATTATTGCGGTTTCCTGAAATGGGATTACGAAGGCAGGATCGGCTGGGGTGAAACCCAGGACTGCCTCGCCATGAACTACGTGGTGAAGGGAAACCGCTCGGCCGCCTGAACGAACATCATAAAAACCGGATGGGCCACGAAATTTGAGCCCAGACGGAGGGGGGGAAACTTAAAGATGCCAATTCTCGCAGAAGACATGAAATTCCATGCGCCACCGAACGACGATCCGCGCTGGGCGGAGACCAACTACTGGGGGTTCCATATCCCGGAGGAGAAGGCCTGGGTCCTCATCTACGTGATCACCCGGAAAAACCTGGGCGTGTGCAAATCGGACATCTTCGTCTACCAGGACCACGTCGAGAGCCCGACGCAGGCGCTCTACTACGACGCGCAGATCCACCTGCCGCTGCCGGAGAGGCTCGAGGAATACACGCTCGCCAACGGCCTTTCCGTGAAGACCGTGAATGCGCCGATGGAGTACGACGTCAGCTACGAAGGCTATGACGGCGCCTTCAGCTTCGACCTCCACTTCAAGGGCTTATCCGAGCCCTACGCCACCCACGACCCGGACATGGATCCGCTCTGCAACTCCGATCAGTCGCAGGCCTGGCAGGATTCCGCCTGGGCGCACCATTTCGAGCAGTCCCAGCACGTCACCGGCGAATGCACACTTCACGGCAAGAAGTACAAGATCGATTGCTTCTCGACCATGGACCACAGCTGGGGCATGCGGCCCGAGGACGGGCGGACCTACCCGAAGATCGGCGATCTGCCGAACCTCACCTGGTTCCACGGCCATTGGGGCAAGGACAGGAACAAGGCCACCGGCGGCGACCTGGTCATTCACGTGAGCGCCCGTCAGGATCCGGTGAACACGGACAAGATCGGGCCTATCCTCCACGGCTACGTCGTGGATGACGGCAAGCTGTTCGGTCTCGTCGAAGGGGAAGGCCGCACAAAACGAAGGCGCTTCATGCCGACCGAGATCGAGATAACGGTGAAGGACGTCCGCGACAAGGTCTACAGGATGCGTGGCACCTCCGTCGCCACCTATCCGTGGATCCTGTGGCCGAACCTCTATTGCTATTGCGGCCATCTGAAATGGGACGACATCGAGGGGCTGACGAACGGCTGGGGCGAATCCCAGGATTGCCTCGGCATGCCCTACGTCGTCGATGCGAAACAGAAAGGCTTCGACGGCAACATCACGTAAGGGCTACGCCCGCCGTTCAAGGCGCGCGGCTACGATCATACCGGGGGGAAGGAAACTTCTCCCCGGTTTCGTTTGCGGGCCGCGAAACCAGCCGCTGTCCGCTTTACCCCTAAAAGTGGGCATCACCGAAGAGTGGAATTACTGTTCAGTAATGGACTCGTGCGGCATGTTCACCGTTTGAATTTGAGGCGTCCCGCAACCGCAGGGATCGTTTTGCCTGCCCGTTTCCAATTGCGTCAGGATTGGGGGCTCGGCGCTAGGGTCCAATTGACGTTTAATTTCACTTTGAAGACGACGCAATTCTTCCAATCTATTTTCTTCCTCTTCTAAGCCTTGCTCAGCCTCTTCCGCCTCAGCTAAAGTCTCTTTCTCACGACGCCTGGCTGGAATAAAAATCAATTCCGCTGCGCGTTCCAATTCATACCTTCTCATTTGGATTGTATTCTTCAATATAGCTATTTTATCTAATGATTCCTCAATCTCCACTTCGACTCCCCGAAGCCTTTCTTGCTGCTGCCTCCGCCTGGCTTCCAATTCTTCCGCTTCTTCATCAGAAGGCAGCTGGTCCAATATCGACGCCATCTGTTGCGTGGCGCAGGGGCAGTCCTCGCTGATGCCGATGACGAAGGGGACGGTGGTCACCGGGTCCTCGTCCGGCGTGGTGACGTGGATCACTAAGCTCATGGGCTGGGCAGCCAGCAGGCCAAGGCTGATCGGGAAGGAGGTGCCCAGACTCTTGACGCCTTGGGCGGCGTTAGAAAATCCCAATTTGCTCCAGATGCCCTCGCCTTCGCGCGGCACGGTGAAGGTGCCGAGGATGTCGCGGCCTTCCTCGCTCCAGCCGCCTTCCTTGTGCAACACATGTTTGCCGTTGACATAGTGGTCTTCGGTCCAAGTCACGGTCAGCTTCCAATCCGCGTACATTTCGTAGACATCGTAACCGGTGGGGCCGGCTTTGCGCCCTTCCGGGTCCATCAGGTAGATCGTCTGGAAGGTGCTGTCGTCGTTAGGCGATTCGAGGATGTTGGTGCTGACCAGCAGGCCGCCGGGGGTCATCTGGGTGCCGATGGCGATCTTGGTGCCGGACGCGGGGTCGGTGAATATGCGCTTTTTCTCCTTGGCGATGGGGTCGTCAACGATCTCAATATCGTCGCCACTTCCGCCGCGGGGCCTTGAACTGCGGCCACCAAAGGGGGAGTCCCCGCCGCCACTTCGGCCGCCCAACAGCCCCCCGATAGCGCTGCCAAGCATACCGCCGACGACTCCCATTGCCTTTTGCTTCAGGCGCGCGCCAGTGCCGACCTCGGCGTTCTCGCCGACGGTGATCGGCTGGGCCGCGTCTTTCAGGAACCCGAGTGTCTTCTCGCTATATCCATTGATCCCCCCTGCGGTGTCCAGAGCCACCAGATGCTAGGGCTTGCCGGGGGGGGGCTGGCGGATGATGCGATAGGTGGCGTTGCCGTTCTTGTCCTCGACCCTGACGACGATCCGCCGGCTCTCCGTGGCCTCGGGAAGATCGGTTTTGGCGATGCCCTTGGCGTCTGTTTTAACCGTCGCCAATTTTTTACCCGCCGGCGTCAGGAACGTCACAGCAGCTTCGGCGAGAGGCCGTCCGTTTTTGAAAACCACCGTCTGGCCGGCGAACGTATGAGACGCGGCCGTCGCACCGAGCACGAAGACTGCCAACAACCAAATACGACGACGAAAGTGGCGGGATTTGAGCACCGAAGGTTTTTCCAAACGCCATGAATCCAAGTTACATTCCGTGATGATAGCACAATCACCGCGACCGGGCTCAACAGCCTGTCGGGAATGCAGGAAGGCGCAGCCCTCAAGGTTGACGCGGCATGGGGTGAAGCCTTATCAGAGTGACCGCACGGCGAACACATACAACCGACTGGAACGGCCAAGAAACACCCGGTGCCAATCCGGTGCCAATTTTACTATTTTGCGAAAGATCGGATTCAATAAGTTATTGATAACACGCTGCGGATGGGTGGCCGAGCGGTTGAAGGCACCGGTCTTGAAAACCGGCAGGCCCTTGAAGGGTCTCGTGGGTTCGAATCCCACCCCATCCGCCAGCGTCCTTACACCCTTCCTCTCAGGCCCCCGCCTCCCCCACGGCGTCGCCCAAGAGTTCGCGGGCGCGCTTGCGGATACGCCCCTCGGCCCTATGGTTCACCATCAAGCCGGCCTTGACCGCTTCGACGACCTCTTCGCGCGGAACGCCCAGCTTGTCGCATTTGGCCAGATGGTAATCCATGCAGGGGTGGCAATTGGCGGCCGCCGCCGCACCCATGGCCACGAGTTCCTTCACCTTGTCGTCCATCCTTCCCTCCTTAACGCCGCAGGTTCACAAATGGGCGCCGGAACCCCGTTTCTAGATTTTCGTGTGGCACACCCGGCTCGACCCGCCGGCTTCCACCTCTAGCCCGGCCTCATCCGCTACAAGGGCCCACTACAAGGGATTGACGCTTTGGCCGCCGTCGACGGTGACGATGGCGCCGGTCATGAAGCCGGATGCATCCGAGGCCAGTAGCAGCAAGACCCCGTCCAGATCCTCCGGCGCGCCGATACGGCGAAGGGGGATCCGCTGCTTGATCTTCTCCCCTTCCCCACTCGCGAAGAATTCCTGATTCATCTCCGTCGTGATGTAGCCCGGCGCGATCGCGTTGACGCGAATGGCGTGACGGGCAAGCTCAACGGCCATCGCCTTCGTCAGATGCACAAGCCCCGCCTTCGCAGCACCATAGACGGCATTGTGGCCGATGACGCGGTCCGAAATGATCGAGGCGATGTTGATGATCGTCCCGCTATGGCCGAGGCGCGTCATGTGTTGGGCGACCTCCTTCGCCAGCAGCCATGCGCCTTTCAGATTCGTGCCCACGATCTGATCCCAATCCGCCTCGTCGGTCTCCAGAAACGGTTTCGGGATGGAGATCCCGGCATTGTTGACAAGGATCGTGATCGCGCCGAGTTCGGTCTCGGCACAGGCGACCGCCTGGCGCACGCTTTTTGGGTCCCGCACGTCAAGACCGATCGGAATGGCCCTGCCGTCGAACGCCTCGATCTCGTGCCTGAGTTCCTGAAGCTTATCTGCCCTGCGCGCCGCGATCGCCACCTTCGCACCGGCCTTGGCCAGCACCAGCGCGAAACGCCGGCCAAGACCGCTGGATGCGCCGCTTACGAAGGCGCATTGGCCGACCAGATCATAGGACAAGGATGAAACCACGTCCGTTTTCCTTAAGTGTGCGTTGCGTATCTCGCGCATTCTTCCATGCCGACCGGTGAGCGACAAGGGAGCGCGCCGACTTAAAGCTTAGGCCACCAGCTTCGCCAAATTTTCCACCAGATGGCGCGTGCCGGTCATGCGGTCATGCAAATCTTCCCAATCCCGGCGGTAGACGAGCTTGTGATCGGGGCGAAGCTTTACCTGCCCTACCTCGGCCATCAGGAAATCGGCGAGTCGTTCGGGTTTTGCAAAGCGGTCCTTATGGAAGCCGACGAGGGCCCCTTTCGGACCCGCTTCAAACCCGCCGATGCCGGCCGTCTTGCAGAGCTGTTTGAGGGCGACGATCTCGAGCAGGTTCTCGACCTCTTCCGGGATCGGACCGAAGCGATCGATGAGTTCGGCCGCAAAATCCTCGATTTCGGCCCGGTTCTCGAGCCGGGCGATGCGGCGATAGAACTCGAGGCGCAAGCCCAGATCGGCAACGTAGCCTTCCGGAATCAGCACCGGCATGCCGAGATGAATTTCCGGCGTCCAGGCCTCCTCGGCTGAGATCACCGCCCGCTCGCCGCGCGCCTCGGCCACGGCTTCCTCGAGCAGATGCTGGTAAAGCTCGATCCCCACTTCCCGGATATGGCCGGATTGTGCTTCGCCGAGCAGGTTGCCGGCGCCGCGGATGTCCAAGTCGTGGCTCGCCAGTTGAAAACCGGCGCCAAGGGAATCGAGCGTTTGCATCGTTTGCAAGCGTTTCGTCGCCGCCGCGGTGAGGATCCGATCGGGAGGGATTGTGAGATAGGCGTAGGCCCGGCTCTTCGCCCGCCCGATACGGCCACGTAGTTGGTAAAGTTGGGCAAGGCCGAATAGGTCCGAGCGGTGCACGATCAGCGTGTTTGCCGCCGCCACGTCCAATCCGGACTCGATGATATTCGTGCAAAGCAACACGTCGGTGGCGCCTTCGTAAAAAGCCGTCATCACTTTTTCAAGCCCGCGCGCTGCCATCCGGCCATGGGCCACGGCTATGCGCACCTCCGGAACCAAGCGCTTGAGCTTCTCTTCGATTTTTGGCAGATCCTCGATTCGCGGACAGACATAAAAGACCTGACCCCCGCGCAGGCGTTCGCGCAGGATCGCCTCGCGGACGATGACCGGATCGTAAGGGAGCACGAAGCTTCGAACCGCCACACGATCGAGCGGCGGTGTGGCGATCACGCTCATCTCCCTCACACCGGAAAGGGCGAGTTGCAAGGTTCGTGGGATGGGCGTCGCCGTCATGGTCAGCACGTGAACGCCGGCACGGAGTTTCTTCAACCGCTCCTTGTGGGCAACGCCGAAATGCTGTTCTTCGTCGACGATCAAAAGCCCGAGATCGGCGAAGCGAATCGATTTCCCAAGCAGCGCATGGGTGCCAATCACGATATCGCAACTCCCCTCGGCAAGGCGTTCCTTGATCTCGGTCTGTTTGCGCGCCGGAACCAGCCGGGAAATCTGTTCGATGCGAACCGGGAAGCCGGCGAAACGCTCGCCGAAGGTCTCGAAATGCTGACGTGCTAGAAGCGTCGTCGGCACGACAATGGCGACCTGATGTCCCGAAAGGGCGGCGACAAAGGCGGCACGCAGCGCCACCTCCGTCTTTCCGAAACCGACATCGCCGCAAATCAGCCGATCCATCGGACGGCCCTGGGCCAAGTCACGCAAGGTGTCTTCGATGGCGAGTTGCTGGTCATCCGTTTCCGGGTAAGGAAAGCGCGCGCAGAATTCGTCATAGCCTTCCGGCGGGCTCACCGCCTCACCCGGCTGCAGGGCGCGTTCCGCCGCCACGCGGATCAGCTCGTCTGCCATGTCGCGAATGCGGCGCTTCAGCCGCGACTTTCGGGCCTGCCAGGCGACTCCGCCCAAACGGTCGCGATGCACCTGTCCTTCTTCCAAACCGTAGCGGGAAAGAAGCTCGATATTTTCGACCGGCAGGAAGAGCTTGTCGTCATCCGCATAGAGAATGCGCAGGCAATCGTGGGGCGCTTCCTGGACCTCGACGGCGATCAGGCCGTCGTAGCGGCCGATCCCGTGCTCTGTGTGAACGACGAGATCACCGGGAACGAGGCTGGCCGCGTGGGTGAGTACGTCTTTCGCGCGCCGCCGTTTCCGGGACCGACCGAGGCGTTCGCCAAGGATGTCCTCCTCCGTGATGACGACGATGCCGGGAGCCGAAAAGCCCCGTTCGAGTCCGAGCACGATAAGCGCCGTCTTGTTAGGCGCGAGTGCTGCCGCCTCGGGCCAGTCCTCGGCCGCCACCAGTTCTTCGATCCTATGATTGGCGAGGATCGATTTCAGCCGGTCCCGCGAGCCGCGGCTGGCGCCGGCGATCAGGCAACGCTTGCCTGCCTTCAGGGCTTCGCCAAGAACCTTTCGGACTTCTTCAAAGACATCGACCCTTGGGTCCCTGCGCGCGGCGGCGAAATCGAGCACCGCTTTGCCGCCCGCGTCATGCATCCCCTTCCCATCCGCGCGGCTTACGAAGGGGGTGAAGGCGACGATCGGCCGGGTATCGAGGCATTGCCGCCACTCTTCCTGGCCGAGATAGAGGGCGGCGGGCGGCAAGGGGTGGTAGAAACCCGCGCCTTCCCGCACGCTTTCTTGCGAAAGCGCCTTGCGGGTCTCGTAATATTCCACGATCTGCTCGAAACGGACTTTCGCCACTTCCTCGGCCTGATGATCGAGGCTGACAAGCGCGCCCGGCATATAGTCAAACAGGGTTTCGAGCCGCTCATGGAAGAGCGGCAGCCAATGCTCCATGCCCGGGTAACGGGCCCCCGCCGAGACCGACTCATAGAGGCGATCTTCCGCCGTCACGGTTCCGAAGGCTTCCCGGTAGCCGGTGCGGAACCGCGCAATGCTTTCCTTATCGAGAACCAGCTCGCTGATCGGCTTGAAGAGAAAATCCGGCACCTGGCCCGAGCTGCGTTGGGTGAAGGGATCGAAGCGGCGGATTCCCTCGAGTTCGTCGCCGAAGAAATCGAGACGCAACGGCTCGTCCGTTCCCGGCGGGTAGACGTCCAAAATCCCGCCGCGCACCGCGAATTCGCCAGGTTCCATCACGACTTCCGCGCGGCCATAGCCCTTCGCTTCGAGATAGGCGACCAGCACCAAAGGATCGAGCGCCGCATTGGCCCGAACCGCGAAACGGCTCCCCTTGAGGCTGGCCCGCGTGGGAAGCCGCTGAAGGCAGGCGTTCACCGTGGTCAGCAGGAGGCCCACCTTGGCTTCCTGAGCCGGGTTTGTGAGTTCGGCCAGCACCTCCATGCGCTGGCTTTCGACCGACGCGTGGGGTGGCGAACGGTCATAGGGCAGGCAATCCCAAGCCGGAAAAATGCGGATCGCAAGATCCGGCGCGAAGAAGCCAACCGCCTCGGCCAAGGCAAGCATGCGACCCTCGTCCCGGGCGATGTGAAGGATGCTGAGCTGTTGGCCGGATTTCGCGCAGCTTGCCAACAGCTCGGCATCGGCACCCTCCGGCAACGCCGTGACCGTCTGGCGCCCACCCTCGCCGACGTTCTTCAGTATATTTTCCAGCAAGTTAGTCTGTTTCATTAAAGTGAATGATCATTCGCATCACCGGCGTGTCGTGCGCCGGCGGCAGCGCCGTACGACCGACGATCCAGTTGAACAGGTCGACATCCTCGGCCTCGAGAAGCGCCTCGTACTGATCGAGCTCGTCCGGCGTGAAGGCAGCGAGATGGGATTTAGCGAATCGGCTCAGCAGAAGATCGTTCTCCTGGGTGCCGCGGCGCTGGCTTAAGTAAAGAAGCCGTTTCAAACGGGGATTGGAAAAATCGGCCATGGCCTTGAGAATTGGGGGCTTGAGAGTTGGGTGCGTGTCTCGATTGGCACTAGGATATAGAGCTTAGGCCCAATCTGTCAGCCTTACGATCCTAGGGATGGACGATGCGCCCCGAAATCCTGTTCCCGCTTTTTGCGCCGGTGACCAAGCTTCCTGGCATCGGGCCCCGCATCGGCAAGGCGATCGAAGCACTTGCCGGACCCCACATCGTCGACCTCTTATGGCTTTTTCCGACGGGCCTCATCGATCGGCGCTACGCGCCGAAACTCGTGGCAGCCGAACCGGGGCGGATCGCCACCCTCCACCTTCGGGTCGATACCCATGAACCGCCGCCAACCCGCCGCCTTCCCTACCGAATCCGATGTTCGGACGCGACCGGCGGGATCACCCTGGTTTTCTTCCATGGGAAGGCGGATTACCTCCGGCGCACCCTGCCGGAGGGCGAAATACGGGTGGTGAGCGGCCGTGTCGAGGAATTTCGGGAACGCTTACAGATCGTCCATCCCGACCTCATCGCCAAGCCGGAAGAGACGGAGAAACGGCAACAGGTCGAACCGGTCTATCCCTTGACGGCCGACCTCACCCGAAAACCGCTGGCCAAGGCGGTTGCGGGCGCGCTTTCCCTGGTCCCGGAGTTCGCGGAGTGGCTGGACTCGAGCCTTTGCAAGCGCCAAGGCTGGTCGGGCTGGCGCGAGGCTCTGTTTGCCGTCCACCAGCCGCAGGCGGAAGGCGACCTATCGCCAAGCACGCCTTCCCGCACCCGCCTCGCCTATGACGAGCTTCTCGCCAACCAGCTGGCCCTCGGCCTGCTTCGCCTGCATCTGCGGCGCAGCAAAGGCCGATCGATCCGCGGCGATGGGTCGCTCCGAAAGCGGGTCATAGCCAAGCTTCCCTTCGAGCTCACGGGATCGCAAAACACGGCGCTCACGGAAATCGACGCGGACATGGCGTCCGGCCAGCGGATGCTGCGCCTCCTTCAGGGCGACGTCGGCAGCGGCAAGACGGTCGTTGCGCTGCTCACCATGCTGAGCGCCGTGGAAAGCGGGGCGCAGGCGGTGTTGATGGCGCCGACCGAGATCCTGGCCCGGCAACACTTTGCGACCATCGAAACCCTGTTAGGCGATACCGGCGTGACGCTAGCCCTGCTCACCGGCCGTGAGAAAGGGGCCGAGCGCCGGCAGATCTTCGAGGACCTGGCCGAAGGCTCGACGGCGATCGCGGTTGGGACCCACGCCCTTTTCCAGGAGGAGGTCGCGTTTGGCGACCTCGCCTTCGCGGTCATCGACGAACAGCACCGCTTCGGCGTCCATCAGCGGCTGACGTTGGCCTCGAAGGGGCACGCCGTCGACACGCTGGTCATGACGGCCACTCCGATTCCGCGCACGCTGACGCTGACCATCTATGGCGACCTAGAGGTCTCGCGATTAACCGAGAAACCGGCCGGAAGGCAGCCGGTGGACACCCGCCTCATTCCGATCGAACGCCTGGACGAGGTCGTCGCCGCCGTGCGCAGGGCGATGGAGGAAGGCCGCAGGGTCTATTGGGTCTGTCCGCTTGTCGAGGAATCCGAAGTCCTCGACGTCGCCGCGGCGGAAGAACGTTTTGCTCTGCTCAAGGCGATCTTCGGAGCGCGCGTCGGCCTTCTCCATGGCCGGATGAAGGGAAAGGAAAAGGACGCCGCCATGGCCGCCTTCCTCGAAGGCCGCCTTCGCCTTCTCGTGGCCACGACGGTCGTGGAAGTCGGCGTCGATGTTCCGCAAGCCACCGTCATGGTGATCGAACATGCCGAACGCTTCGGGCTTGCCCAGCTTCACCAGCTGCGCGGCCGTATCGGACGTGGCAAGCAGGCGTCGACCTGTTTGCTTCTGTTCGCCTCGCCATTAAGTGCGCCGGCAAAGGCGCGGTTGAAGATCCTGCGCGAAACCGACGACGGCTTTCGAATCGCCGAGGAAGACCTCCGCCTTCGTGGCAGCGGCCAGGTGCTCGGCACCCGGCAAAGCGGTCTTCCCCTTTTCCGGATCGCCGACCCTGCCCTTCACGAAAACCTGATGACGATGGCCTATGACGACGTATCCCTGTTTCTGGGGCGCGATCCCGAGTTGCAAACGCCACGCGGCGAAGCGCTTCGCGTTCTTCTTTATCTCTTCGAACGCGATGCAGCGGTGAAGTATTTGCGCTCTGGTTAGGAACTTAACTGTCGGAAAGCACCTCGCCACTGGCAAGGTGCGGCGTTTTTTGTGCCTCGATCCGGCGGTGATCCGGCGGCGTGACGATCCCGCCGGAGACGACCATCTTGATTCCCTCTTCCACCGACATCGAAAGCTCATAGACATCCTTTGACGGAACGAACAAAAGAAAGCCCGACGTCGGGTTCGGCGTCGTCGGCAGGAACACGTTGATAAGCGTGTCCTCCGTCAGGTTCTGGACTTCGCCTTTCGTCGAACCGGTGATGAAGCCGATCACCCAGATGCCGCGTCTTGGATATTCGATCAGGACGACCTTGCGAAACGCCGTCGATGAGTGGGTGAGAACCGCCTCGAAAATTTGCTTGAGCGCCCCATAAAGGCTTCGGACCACCGGCATCCGCGCGAGAATTCGCTCGCCCGAACGCAGGATAAAACGTCCAATGAAACCGGCCGTAAGGGCGCCGATGAGGGTGATCGCGACAAAGACGATGAGCAGGCCAAGGCCCGGAATGTTGATGGGGAGATAGGTTTCCGGGTTGTACTTCGCCGGGATCAGCGGCGTTACGCGACTGTCCACGAAATTCACCACGACCCAGGCGATATAGACCGTGATGACGATTGGTGCGGTGACCAGCAAGCCGGCAAGAAAATAGTTTCTGAGACGGCCGATCAGGCCTAGCCGTTTTGCTTTTTCGCCCGATTGCGGCGTTGCGGGCGACGCCGCATCGGGATCGCCCTTGGGCGGGTCTTCGGCCATCTTGATTTTTATCCCCTCGCCTTCGTTTCGATCAGTTTCCTTGGTTCCAGGGGGCTAGGCAACCGGCCACGCCGATTGCCGTCCTTTCGGCCGGGAACGGGCCGTTCGGGCACGCCAGAAGTTAACGCTTTCTTGATGATTCCTGGGCAAAAATTCGCAGAATTCCAGGAATTTAGGTGTTCGCCCATGCCGGCCATACGCTTTACGGCACTCGCGCTTGCCTTCGTCCTTCTTGTCGGCTGCTCGCATATCTTCAAGCCAAGAGTCACGAAACAGGCGACCGCCGATGACCAGGGCCGGCCGGTCGTAGCATACACGAATTGCGATCCAACCCGCGTCGTTGCGGGTGGAGAGGAATGCTATACGGAGACCCATAGCGAAAAGTACTGTTACCGGACGCTCAGCGACGTCGAGTGTTACCCGAAACCGGAGGCACGCGCTGAGCCTTCCATCACGGAAGTCACAGAAGAATAATTTCACCCTCGGCCCGCCTTGCGTCTGTGGGCAAATTTTCCTAGAATTTCCTCGAATTTCCTCGATCTTCTCTATCGGACCGAAATCAGGCGGACCGAAATCAGGCGGACCGAAATCAGGCGGACCGAAATCAGGCGGACCGAAATCAGGCAGAAACGCGCCCATCTCAAGGTGCGCCTAAGGGTGCGACGCAAATTTCCATGCTGAAGAAAATCATCCGCTCCCTCGTTCTTGTGGCCGTCCTCGTCATTGGCTATTTCGCGGCTCGCGAATCCTTCGAGGCGACACGGCCATCGCCGCCGCCGCCCACGTATCAGTTTCTGATCCTTGGCGATAGCCACACCGTACCAATCCATGTCGTCCCGCCGGACCGCTGGCCGCAACAGATGATCATCATCTTTCGCGAGGAAAATGTCCTGGCGAACAATCCGCACATCATCGCCGAGATAGGCATGCAAACCGAGCGCTTGGCCGCAAAGATCGATAACTCGGAATATATGGGAAAATATGATCTCGTTCTGTTGCAGGCCGGTGGAGATGACATCGTTGCCGGCGTGGACACGGAAACCTACCGGGTTAAATTCGCTAGTCTGTTGACCAAGGCGAAGGCTATTGTCGAAGGCGATTCATCTCACGTCATCGTGTTGTCGATACCCGATTGGACCGTCATCCGGGCGAAAGACGTACCGAACAGAAAAAAAATCAGGAAGAAAATCGACCGCTTCAACGCGATCAACGAGGAAGAAAGCAGCAACTCGGGCGTGCGTTACATCAACATCACGAGTCTTTCCCGTATGGCTGCCGACGATCTTTCCTTTCTCAGCGATGACCGGAAGAATCCGTCAGATTACATGTACGAAATATGGGCGCGCAAGGTGTATCCAGTGGCGTTGACGGCACTCGGCCTCTGAGAAGGCCGTTTATTCTTTTTTCTTTTTCCGTTTCTTTTTGCCTTCTTTCTGCGGTTCTAACATCCGGTGCAGGTGGACGACCACATATTTCATATAGGCATCGTCGACCGTCGCCTGGCTGACCCCCCGCCAGGCATCATACGCCTCACGGTAGTTGGAGTAGATCCCGACGGTGTGCAGCTTGTCGATATCCTTGAAATGATGCCCCCGCGTGTCCGTCACGCGACCCCCGAAAACGAGATGCAGCAGTTGTCTGGGCATGGACAAAGAATCCCACGGCGAGATAACGAAACGGTTAACGGGCCGCCGTTCAAGCCTGTCCGATGCAGGCGTATTCAGCCCGCTTCAAGGATAACCCGGTCGATTGGCTCGATCGTTTGTCAAGCGGAAGGGGTCGCGAAAATTATATCCACGTGCTTTTTAGGCAGAGGCGCGGTTACCGATGAAACGGCCAAGGTGACGAGAATGGACGCCGCCTCGCCGAGCGCCGTGCAAGCGAAGGGGTTATCCGCCTGACTTGCAAGCCAGGACAACGCCTGAGCGATGGCATTCCCATCAACGCCCCCTGCAGGCAACCAGGCATTTTGCAGGACGACGAAGGCGATGCCGCCCGCGATGAACCCCCAGATTGCACCAAACTTGGTCACTCCCCGCCAGAAGATGCCGACCATCAATGGCCCGGCTAGGGCGGCCATCATCCCGCCCAGACCAATCCACAGCATCAGCGCGATATTCTGGCCGATGGAATGCCAGGCGAGCACCGCCGCGCCGATGAGAACGACCACGACCGACCAACGGCTGATCAGTAACACGTTGCGGTCGATCTCGGCCTCCCTGGCCTTGGGGTGCAACACACGGACGAGCGTACGGCGGTAGATGTCGTTCGCTGCAACCTGGGATATGGAAATCGCCAGACCATCTGCCGTGGACAGGATCGCCGACAAGATGGCGATGCCGAGCAGCGCCGCCAGCCATGCGGGAAATAGCTCGATGAGGAGTGCGGGGATGGCTTGATTCGGGCCGCCCGGCTCGGCCAGCAAGTCATCGCCCAGGACGGCGCGTGCCAGGATGCCACCGAAGGCCATGGAGGCGAGAGTGAGGCCAAGCGCAAAGCACAAGAGTAGAAACCGCGTTCGACCGATGCCTTCCTGGAGCGCCCAAATCTTGTTCCCGATATGGGGCAGCATGCCGAGCGGAAAATGAGCGAAGAAGATGGCGCAGAAAGCCCAATGGGAACCAAGCACGGCAGAGTCTTCGTGGTGAACCGCGACCAGTTTGGGATCGAGCTCCGACAGACGGTCGATGGCGCTTGGTAGTCGGCCATCAACACCAACGCCTAAGAAAAACAACGCAAGGATCAAAAGGGCGAGAGCGAGCATCATTGCGCCTTGCACGCCATCGGTCATGATGTCCGCATGGGCGCCTCCCATCACCACATACGCCAGCAGCACCAAGGTCGTGACAGCAAGGCCCCAAAAGGCACTCAGGCCGAGCGTCTGTTCGAACATGACAAGCCCCGCCAGCAACTGGGCGGCCAAATAGACCAGCAACACGACGGAGAACAACGCCACCATCAATCGCAAGGCTTCGGACTGATAGCGATCGCCAAGAAATTCAGGGATTGAGCGATTGCCAAAATAATTGCCTGCGTGACGCACCTGCTTGAAACAGAGCCACACTCCAAGGTAAATTGCGAAAGGGTAGACTAGGGCGTAGCCCAGCGCCGGAAGGCCGAATCGATAACCAAGACCCGGAATGCCGAGAAAGGTGGCGCCCGAGGCAGTGGTTGCAGTCAGCGCAAAGGCCAGAAACCAGATGCCGTAGCTTCCGCGCGCGGTCGAGAAATGGTCGCTGTTGTGGACGCGACGCAGACCCAAATAGCCGAAGCCGACCATGACGAGGACGAACAAGAACAAAAAGACCCACGCCCAGATGCGTAACGAATCCATTCAAGCCGTCTCAACGATCACCCGGTCGAGCTCGCCGCCGGATTCCACCGCTTCGTGGGCCTCGACGATCCGATCGAGCGGCAGGCACCTCGTGCGGTGCTTGAGGATCCCTTCCCTGCAGCATCGGGTGATGTCGCCGACGGCCTGGCGGCGGGCGGCGTAGGGAATCAGAAAGACGGCAATGAGCCGAAGGTTCACATTCCCGAACATCAAAGAATAGAAAGGCAGCTTCGGTTCCGGGTCCGTCATCGAGGCATAGGTGGCGATCACGCCGTTGCCCTTGAGAACGCGGCCCGAGGTTTTGAGGTTAGCGCTAAAATCCACCTCGACAATCCGATCCACGCCTTGGCCGTCGGTGAGCGCGGTGACGCGTCCGGCGACGTCCTCCGTCCGGTAGTTGAGCACGTGATCCGCACCGGCGGCGGCGGCAATCTTTGCCTTTTCCTCCCCGCTTACCGTCGCGATCACCTTCGCCCCGCCCCACTTCGCAAGCTGGATCGCGTAATGGCCGACCCCGCCGGCGCCGCCCGTCACGAGCACCGTCAATCCCGTCACCAAACCATCCGAGTAGACGGCCCTGTGCGCGGTCATCGCCGGGATGCCGAGGCACGCCCCTTCCGCAAAGCTCGTATTCTCAGGCAAGGGGGCGGCCAACGCCTGCGGCAACACGATCCACTCGGCGGCCGTGCCATTGCTGCGTTGCCATTGGGCATTGAAGACCCAGACCCGCTCATTGAGCCGCGCGGACGAAACACCTTCACCGACTTCATCGATCACGCCCGCCCCATCGCAATGGGGAACGATCCGCGGGGAAGCCATCTTCTGGTAATGACCATCGCGGACCTTCACGTCGTAGGGATTGATCCCGGATGCGCGGACGCGCACCCGCACCTCGCCGGGCCCGGCCGACGGCGTCGGCATCTCGCCCACTTCGAGCACGTCTCGGGCCGGACCGTTCGCTTCATACCAGGCGGCGCGCATATGGGCTTACTCCTCGGGCAACTGGGCGGCGAAGCGCCGCTCAACTGCTTTCGGATCTTCGGCAAGCGCAGCACCTACCCCCTTTGCGACCGCATCCGGATAGAGCGCTTCCATCTCCTCTTCGATCGCGCCCAAGGTGGTTTCCGCGATCTCTAAAGGCGGTGCCTTCGGTGGTGGGCGATGGGCGGAGATGGCGGTGTCGACGGGCCCTGCAAAGACGGCGAGCACCTTCGTCCCCTGGCCGGCCAGTTCGGCGCGAATGCCCTGGGTCATCGAAAGCTCGGCCGCCTTCGATGCGCTGTAGGCCCCTACCCTTGGAATGTGGACGAGGGCCGCGATCGAAAGAATGTTCACGATCATCCCGCCGCCATTCGCCTTCAGGATCGGTGCGAAGGCGCGGCACATATGAAGCGTGCCGAAATAGTTCGTATTCATGATGGCGCGCGCCCGATCCAGCGAATGAGCCCGAATGAGGCCCGTGTGTTGCGTGATGGCGGCGTTGTTGATGAGCAGATCGACGTCCGGGCGGCGTTCGGCCACGCTCGCCACACGGCCCTGATCCCGAATGTCAAGGGCGAGTGGGATAAGACGGCTTTCCTCGGCTGCCTTTTCCTCCAGCCAATCCGTGTTGAGGTCGGCGCCGTAAACCTTCGCCGCACCCGCCGACAAAAGCGATCCGACAAAGGCCTGGCCGATCCCTTGATTGGCACCCGTAACGAGGGCTATGGAATCGCGGACCCTCAAGCCTTCCCCCCTTTTTGCTTAAGCTTTTGTGTTGTCCAGGGCCCCTTGAAGCTGTGATAGCATACATCGACCAAAGGGGACTTGCAGGCATCCATCTATAAAGAGAAGGGTGAATGAATGGACAATGCCACGATGCAGAAGGCCGGCTTGATCGGCCTTATCGTCGTCCTTGCTGCCATCCTCGTTTGGGGTCTTTTCGAAATGGGTTTCGTGCCGAAGCGGCTTTTCGAACCCGATCCAGCTCAATTTGCCGGTGAAAACGTCGAGGATTCCCTCATCCCATCTGCGGAAAAGGGCGATATTCGCTCCCAGTGGTTCCTGGGCCTCGTCTACTTAACCGGGGAAGACGCGCCGCAGGACCATGTGAAAGCGGCAAAATGGTTCCATCGGGCAGCCGAACAGGGTCACGCGGCGGCGCAGTTGAATCTGGGCCGCATGTACCAGCTTGGCGAGGGCGTCGAGCGGGATCTCGTCCAGGCGTATAAGTGGATGAGCATTGCAACCGCGTCTTTTCCGGAAAGCGAAGGCCGCGGCCAGGCCGAATCGGCCCGGGACATCATCGGCCAGCAACTAAAGCCTGAGGAACTGGAACGCGCAAAACAATTGATTGCGGAATGGAAGCCGAAAACGGAAGACGCGGGGGAATAAATGCCGAAAGCCGTCTGGAAGGACACCGTCGTCGCCGAAACCGAGAAATTTGAAACGGTCGAAGGAAATGTCTACTTCCCGCCCCAGGCGTTGAAGGCGGATTGCTTCCGCGAAAGTGCAACGACGAGCACCTGTCCCTGGAAGGGAACCGCCCATTACTACGACGTCGTCGTGGATGGAGAAACGAACCACGACGCGGCATGGTACTATCCCGAGCCCAAGGAGGCGGCGGAGAACATCAAGGGCCACGTCGCATTCTGGAAAGGGGTCACGGTCGTCGGCTGAAGCCAAACCGGGCGTTTAATGGCAAAGCAAAATACAGAATCCATACCGGACGTTGATCGGGATTCGCTTTACTTCCTTCCCCTTGCGTTGGTCCCCTTCAAGACGCCGGCCATGCAGAGCGCACGCCTGATCAAGAATGTGCGCCTGAAAACCGTCGTCGAAATCTACAAGGGGAAGGGTATCGGTGGCGGCCAGGTCCCGATCGAGTCGGTCGGCAAGGCTTTCGGCTGGCCGGCCGATTCCACACACCCGGATCGGGTGCTGCTTGGCCGCCTCACCGATCTGCCGAGCTACGACGTCTATACGCTCCGTATTCTCTTTCGCCGCTACGACATCCCGGTGACGGATTACACCGAACTCAAACTTTCCGACCGCAAGAAGGAAGAGTTGACCCAGTACATGCGTGACTTCACGCGCCCACTTATCGTTCAAACCTATGGCGAAGGCGACATGACGTTTCAGGATTACGAAGACGTCATCATTCTTTTCCGCAAACCTTCCGTCGAGCATGCGAAGGAAAAACTGAAAACGCTGGCCAAGAAGCTCGACATCGATCTCACGGAGGTCCCGGATTTCCTGGAGGATTATGGAGATACCTTCCTTTCCGTCTACTACTTCCGTCAATGCACGGAGCAAATCCAGCCGACGGTGACGGAATTTCTGAAATCGATGAACGAGATTCGCCGCAAACGCCAATTCCAGAACAATACGACCCTGCAAAACGCCGCCGACAAGATCGAGCTTACGGTTCGCAAGCTCATGGACGCCGTCACCGAGCGTTTCGATGAGTTCGATGCCGAGACGAAGGGTATGGAAAACATCACGGCGGAACGCTTCCGGCAGGTCGAAAAACTGATCAAGGGCTACCACACGGTGATCGGCGGTTCGCTTTGCACGCTTGCCGTGAAGATGAACGCCTGGAACTAACTCTTTCCCGACCGTCACGCCGGCGGCCCGATGGAGCGGGTCGCCTTCATCACCACGGAAATGCTCCAGGGGATCGAGAAAATCCAGGAAGTCGAAGAAATGATCGACGGCAGGTAGTCCAAGCCCCCTTCCCGCTTCTTCGCACCCTGCAATCGATCACGCCGTTCACACAGCCTTGTGAACCGTTGTGTTTGGCCGATTCCCGCACCCGCGACATCTAAGAGACAAGCGCGGAAATCCTCAGACTTGCCGCCGGGCGCACGCTTTAAGCCCGGGCGGCAGCCGAAAAGAGTGGAGTTGAAAATGATGACCACGAAACGACCCTTGAAACCGATGCTGCTGGCGGGCGCGCTGGCCATCGGCATGGCCGGCATCGGCTTAACGCTTCCCGCCAGTCCTGCCCTGGGGATGCCGGCCCCAACCGAAAGCATGGAATCTTTGAAGTCTCCCTTCACCTCGATCGACATGGCGCGCCATCAGGTCCAGCGGAATTATGGACGCAAGGCAAAAGAGGACCCAATGACGAAGAAGGAATCGTCCATGCCTTCAAGGCCTGAAGCTAGTTTGAAGAGCCCCTATGCCTCGTTCGACACGGTGCGTCACCAGGTTCAGGAAAAATACGGCCAAAAGACGGAAATGAACTAGAAGGCCAACCCGATTTTCATCGCCCCCTAGAAAATTGTGGGAATAAACTTCCCCGCTTCGGCGGGGCTTTTTTTGCTAAGTTGGGGCATGCGATCCGATCGCTTGGAGTGGCACATCTTGAAGTTCTTCTGCTTGAGCCTGCTTTTTCTGTTGTTTGCCTCTGCGCTCGTCGCAGCGGAACTCGAAGGGGATGCGCGCGTGTTTGATGGCAGCCATCTGGAACTCGACGGCAAACCGATCCGCCTTTACGGCATCGCTGCCCCTCACCTGAAACAGACATGCGAATGGTCGAACAAGACCGTCGCCTGCGGCCAAATCGCCAGGACCGCCATGATGGACCTGATTGCCGGCGCTAAGGTCGTCTGCCGGGAAAAGGCGGACACGCACTTTGAGGAAACCGTCGCCGTTTGTTACGCAGGCGGCTTCGATATCGGCGCGAACATGGTGCACACCGGCTGGGCGCTGGCCGACCCAAGCATCCCTTCCGATTACGCCGCCATCGAAACCAACGCAAAGAAGCAACGGCATGGCCTTTGGAAAGGCCGTTTCGTGCCGCCCTGGGAATGGGAGCCCCAACCGGAATGAGGTGCCGACGACCGCTCGCTTTCTTTTCACTTTTCCTCACGCTCGTGCTGGTTGGGTGCGAACCGCAGGTGCCTGCACCGGAACTTACCCAGGTGCCGGCGGGTCCCTTCCTGCTCGGCTCTGAGAGCGCCGAGCGCGAGGCGGCCTACGCGCTCGACGAAGCCGCCTACGGGCACAGCCGGACGCGCCAGGCGGCGTGGTACGAAAACGAGGTCGAGCGCCGGGAACTTACCACGCCCGGCTTTTTCATTACGACGACGCCGATCACGAATGCCCAATATGCGGCCTTCATCACCGATACCGGCCACCCGCCCCCGGACGTGCGGCCGGAAACCTGGAAACAGTTCGGGCTGGTCCACCCTTACGCGCGTACCCACCGCCATGCTTGGGCCGATGGCAAGCCGCCCAAGGGCCGGGAAGACCATCCCGTCGTCCTCGTCAGTTATGACGACGCCCAGTTCTATGCCCGTTGGCTGACGCTTCGCACCGGTCTTCGGTGGCGGCTGCCGACGGCAAGGGAATGGGAAAAGGCGGCCCGCGGCACGGACGGAAGGCGCTTTCCCTGGGGAGACGTGTGGCAGCCCGAACTTGCGAACACCCACGATCTTGGCCCCTTCGACACGATGCCGGTCGGCAGCTTTCCGGAAGGGGCAAGCCCTTACGGCATGCTGGATGCCGCAGGGCAAGTGTTCGAATGGACGCAGACGCTGGTGGGCAAGGATCTGACGGCCACGGGTCAGAAACGCATCCTTGTCAAAGGTGGTGGCTCGTGGGACGACAAGGGCTGCGGCATCTGCCGGCCGGCCGCCTGGCACCCGCGGCCGGGGAATCTCAAACACATCCTGATCGGCTTCCGCCTGGTCGTGGACCGAGGTTCACGATGAGCGCCGGCGGGTCGTGCGCTTCTTCTTATGTTTCGTCTTGCGGGTATATTTTGTCTTGTCCGTGACGACCTTCGGGCGGTACCGCTTGGCGGCGAGCTTCTTGGCGACGGGATTGCGGCGGCGGGTGGACGGCATGAAAGGCCCAGGCAACGGTTCGATCTGGCCCCAATTATAGCCCAACCCTGCCCCAAAAAAGCCCGGCTTCGAAGCTCCCGGGGCTTCAAGAGGCGGGGCTTCAAGAGGCAGTCCCCTTCCGCTATCCTTGAAGCGAAAAGCCCCTGGAGCCAAGGTTCATGGCCGGCACGGAGAAAGCCATGCAGAAAAAGTTGACGAAATCCCGTTCACCATCCAGGCGGCGACCCGGCGCCGCTTTGCTGCTGGCCACGGGCGCTGCGGCGGCCGTCATCGGGTTTGCGACTTTTTCCGCCGAAGCGGCCCTGGCACCCGACACCCAGCCCTTCGCAAACGCTACCCAACCGAACCCGAAGGCGGTGAAGCCAATGGCGGTGAAACCAATGGCGGTGAAGCATGAGCGCCTTGCCGAAGGGGCAAACCCTTGCCATCCGTGCAACCCTTGCCATCCGTGCGGCCCGAGCGAGGCTGCGACGAAGCTTTGCTTCGATCTGGACGTCGGCCGGCCGGTGCCCTGCACCTCCAAGCACACCGAAGAAGCCCAGCCCGACGTCAGGGACTTCATGACGCCGCATTCCGGGCCGCGCGAGAATGCGAAATAAGAACTTTTTGAAACAGGGGGAAAGATCGATGCAAAAGAAATCCACGAAAACCCGGCTTTTTTCCGGCGCCGCCCTGCCCTTGCTGCTGGCCGCCGGTGGCGCTGCGATCGCCATGACGTCCGCCGCCCCTTACGCCGAAGCCGCCCTTTCGGCTCAAGACGCGGCGCCGCAGTTAAATTCGGCCATGCCAAGCCCGAACCCGGCTGCGGTGAAGGGTGGCACGACGCTCGCCGGCTGCAACCCGTGCAATCCTTGCGAACCGACGGGGAGCTGCTTCGATCCGGAGGAAGGTAAAAGCGTGCCCTGCTAGGGATGAGGCGCACGGTTTTCGAAATCGAAACTCCCCCAAGCCAAAATTTATGCAGGCAACAAGGGTGAGACACAAAATTCAGGGAGAGAACTCATGAAATACGTACTCTTGGGACAATTGGGTCCGGATTGGGTGACGTGCCAGGCGGAGCGGACGAAAACGGCGCGTGCCGAGCTCGAAAAGCTCGGCATCACGCTTGAGTCCGTCTACTACACCCAAGGGGCGTTCGACTTCGTCGACGTCGTCGAGGCGCCGAACGCCGAGGCAATCTTAGCCTTTTCGCTCTGGTACACGAAGCAGGGCTTCGGCCGGATCAGCACGATGCCGGCCTTCGACGAAGCCACCTTGGAGAGCGCTGCAAAACGAATCGGTTGACCGGGAAAGGCGCGCAACGAAGGGAGGAAAACGATGCCCCGCTACGTCATCATGGGCAAACACAACGAAGCATGGATGGGCCGCCAGCCGGAACGCACGGACAAGGTCGCGGCGAAAGTGAAAGACCTCGGCCTTGAGATCAAATCCTCGAACTACACCCAAGGCATCTACGACTTCATCGACGTCGTCGATGCGCCGGACGGCGAATCGATGCTGGCGTTTTCGATCTGGTACCGGACGGAAGGCTATGGCGAGATGACGACGATGTCGGTCTTTCAACGGCCCGCATTCGAGGCGGTCGGAAAACGCATCGGCGTCACCAAGGACGAAGAAGCCTAAAGAGGAGCGAGGCCATGCCAAGATACATCATGCTGGGCAAGCACCACCCGAAATGGATCGGCAAGCAGCTCACCCGGACGGAGATCGTCTACGAGCAGTTCCAGAAGCTCGGCATCACGATGGAATACTCGAACTACGTCCAGGGGCCCTACGACTTCGTCGGCTTCGTCGAGGCGAAGGACGCCCAGGCGATGCTGGCCTTTTCGATCTGGTACCGGATGAACAATTACGGCCACATCGTGACCGTACCCGCCTTCAAGCGTGAAGAATTCCAAGAAGCGGGCCGGCGCGTCGGCGTCGAGGGGGCGTGAGTTAAGTTAGTCCCGGAAGTTCACGTATTGAAGGGGCTGGGTGATCTTTAGCGCTTTGACCAGCGCGATCACGTCTTGCAGATTGTCCCGCTTTTTTCCGGAGATGCGCATCGCGTCGCCCTGGATGGCGGCCTGCACCTTCAGCTTCGATCCCTTGATCGCCTTTACGATCTGCTGGGTAAGCTCGCGCTCGATGCCCTGCTTGATGGTCACCGTCTGGCGCAGTGAATTGCCGGTGGCCTTCTCGGGTTTTCCAAAATCAAACGCGCCGGCGTCCACCTTGCGCCGGGCCAGATAGACGCGCAACAGTTCCTGCACCTGCTTCAGCTTGAAATCGTCGTCCGCCTTGATGGTGAGCGTGTTCTCGGCCCGCTCGATCGAGCATTTGCTGCCCTTGAAGTCGTAGCGCGTCGCGATCTCGCGCGATGCGCCCTGCACGGCGTTGTCGACTTCGGCCAAGTCGGTACGGGAAACGATATCGAAGGAAGGCATAAGTTGTTCGCGTGCCTGTTTAAATGGTGAGCCCGACAGGATTCGAACCTGTGACCCTCTGATTAAAAGTCAGATGCTCTGCCAACTGAGCTACGGGCCCATCCAAGGAGCCCCACCCCTACCCCCAAAGGCATGAAGGTTTCCAGCTATTTCCCGGTTTCGACGTCGGCCGCGACCTGGAAGCGTAAGATCCTGTCCGGGTCCGTAACCTTGCCGTTGGCCTGGGAATTTCCCTTCTTGATCTGGTCCACGGCTTCGATGCCGGAGGTGACCTTCCCCCACACCGTGTATTGGCCATCGAGGAACGGGGCCGGCGCAAATACGATGAAGAACTGGCTGTCGGCGCTGTCCGGGTCCTGGGCCCGGGCCATGGAAAGGGTGCCCCGCACATGGGGCTCGTCCGAGAATTCCGCCTTTAAGTTCTTGCCGGACCCGCCGGTCCCGTTGCCTTGCGGATCGCCGGTCTGGGCCATGAAGCCGACGATCACCCGGTGAAAGACCAGCCCATCGTAGAAACCTTCGCGCACCAGCTCCTTGATCCGGGCGACGTGGTTGGGGGCGAGATCCGGGCGCAATTCGATGACCACCCGGCCGCCCACAAGGTCGAGATAGAGCGTGTTCTCAAAGTCGGCGGCTTCGGAAGGTGTCGTCAGCCCGAACAGGCCAAGAATCAGGGCCGGGAATGTCCATATTTTCATGAGATTTCTCAAGCTGTTGTCAGTTTTCCTCAAAGGTCTGGATGAGCTTTTTCGGATCCCCATTCTCGAAACGAACCCGCATATGGGCAAGTACGTGGGGCGAGACGAATTCGCTTACATCGCCGCCGAGGCGGCCCACCTCCTTCACGAAGCGCGACGAGATGAACTGGTGGCGCTCCGAGGCCATCAGGAAGACCGTCTCGATTTGCGGGTGAAGGTGCGCATTCATGCCGGCCATCTGGAACTCATACTCGAAATCGGAAACGGCGCGCAAACCTCGCAGGATCACGGAGGCCTTGTTCTCGATCGCGAAGTCCATGAGTAGGTTGCTGAACGCCTTCACCCGGATGCGGATGCCGTCGCGATTAAGCGCTTTGACCTCTTCCTCGACCATATGGACGCGTACGGCCAATTCGAACATCGGGTCCTTGCCGGCGTTCTCGGCGACACCGACGATGACTTTGTCCAGGAACTTCGTGGCACGGCCGATGATGTCGATATGCCCGTTCGTGATCGGGTCGAAGGTGCCCGGATAGATGCCGATGCGGTTCTTCCCCATCAGGCCGCCCCTTCTTCCGGTGGCAGCATTTCCTCGACGTCGGGATTCTCGCCGTCGGCGACCGCGCCTTCCTCCTCGCCGAGCCGGGTGACGGAGACGACGTGCTCGCCCTTCGCCACCTTGAAAAGCGTCACCCCCTGGGTGGCCCGGCCGGCGATCCGAATGTCGTTCACCGGGCAGCGGATGAGTTTGCCGTTGTCCGTCACCAGCAGGATCTGGTCCCGATCCTTCACCCGGAAGGTGGCGACGACAGGCCCATTGCGTTTCGAGGTGTCGATGCCGACGATGCCGACCCCGCCGCGCGAGGTGATCCGGTAGTCATAGGCCGAACTTCGCTTGCCAAAGCCGTTTTCCGTGACGGAGAGGAGAAACTCCTCCGCCTTGGCCATCCGCGCATGGAGATCCGGATCCGAGGGCTCGGGTGCCGCCGTCTCGCCATTCGTCTCGCCGTTCGCCTCATTCGCCACGCGACGGCGGAAGCTTGCCACCCGCAAGTATTCGTCCCGTATCGCCGTCTCGACGTCGGTGTGGCGAAGGGTCGACATGTCGATGACCCGGTCTTGCTTGTTAAGCCGGATGCCGCGCACGCCCAGCGACGCCCGTCCGGTGAAGATCCGCACGCCGGTGATTGGGAAACGGATGCATTTTCCCGATCGGGCGGAAAGCAGAACGTCGTCGTCGTCCTTGCAGATTCGCACGCTCACCAATTGGTCGCGTTTCCCCAGCTTCATGGCGATCTTGCCGTTCGCCATGACGTGAACGAAATCCGAAAGCCGGTTGCGGCGCACATTGCCCCCTTTGGTCGCAAACATGACGGTGAGACTCTCCACGTCCGCTTCGTCCTCCGGCAGCGGCATGAGAGTCGAAATCGTCTCGTCTTGCGCCAGCGGCAGCAGGTTCACCATCGCCTTGCCGAGCGACTGGGGCGAGCCCAAGGGAAGCTTGTAGACCTTCAGCTTGTAAACCTTGCCGGTCGAAGAGAAGAAAAGGACCGACGTGTGGGTGTTCACGACGAAGACCTGGGTGACGAAATCCTCCTCCCGGGTCGACATCCCGGCCCGGCCTTTGCCGCCGCGGCGCTGGGCCCGGTAGGTGCTTAAAGGCACGCGCTTCACGTAGCCGTTGTGGCTTACCGTGACGACCATCTCTTCGCGGGGGATCAAATCCTCGATGTCCTGCTCGAACTCGCCCTCTTCGATCGTCGTTCGCCTTGGCGTCCCGAAGCGCTTCTTCATTTCCTGCAATTCATCGCGCAGGATTTTCAGCAGTTTCCCGCGCGCGCGCAGCACATTGAGATAGCCGGCGATCTGCTTGACGAGCTCTTTCAGTTCTTGCGCAATCTTGTCCCGCTCGAGCCCGGTCAAGCGTTGCAGCCTGAGTTCGAGAATGGCTTTGGCTTGTTCTTCCGAAAGCTTGTATTTGCCTTCCTTAACGGCGCGCCCCGGTTCGTCGATCAGCTTGATGACCTGCTCGACCCCCTTCACCATCCAGGCCCGCTTCATCAGTTGTTCGCGGGCGACGTTCGGGTCCTTCGCCTTGCGGATCAGCGCGATGAGGGGATCGAGATTGGCCACCGCGATGGCCAGGCCGACGAGAAGATGGGCGCGCGAGCGTACCTTGCCGAGCTCAAAGATCGTGCGCCGGGTGATCACCTCCTCGCGGAAAAGGAGGAAGGCCTCGAACACCTGCTTCAGGCTCATCAGCTCGGGTCGGCCTTCGTTCAGCGCCAGCATGTTGACGCCGAAGGTCGTCTGCAGCGGCGTGAAGCGGAAAAGCTGGTTCAGCACGACCTCGGCCTGGGCATCGCGGCGCAATTCGACGACGACGCGCACGCCATGGCGGTCCGATTCGTCCCGAAGGTCCGAGATGCCTTCGATCTGCTTGTTGCGCGCCATCTCGGCGATGCGCTCGACCATCCGCGCCTTGTTCACCTGAAAGGGGATTTCCGTCACGATGATCGCTTCGCGGTTCTTGCCGATTTCCTCGATCGCGGTGCGTCCGCGAATGACGATGGACCCCCGGCCCGTGTTGTAAGCCGAACGCACGCCGGTCCTGCCCAGGATCGTGCCGCTGGTCGGAAAATCCGGGCTGGGCACGATTTCCATCAATTCCTCGATCGAAATGGTCGGATCGTCGATCATCGCGCACGCCGCGTCGATCACCTCGCCCAGATTGTGGGGCGGAATATTCGTCGCCATGCCGACGGCGATGCCGCCGGCTCCGTTCACCAGAAGATTGGGGAAGCAGGCCGGCAACACGATGGGTTCAAAGCTTGAATCGTCGTAGTTTGGCTGGAAATCGACCGTCTTTTTGTCGATGTCCTCCAGCATCGTGTGGGCAGGCTGGCCGAGGCGGATTTCCGTATAGCGCATCGCGGCCGGCGGATCGCCGTCCATCGAGCCGAAATTCCCCTGCCCATCCAGGAGTGGCAGGCGCATGGAGAAGTCCTGGGCCATCCGCACCATCGCGTCGTAGATCGCCGCATCGCCGTGCGGGTGGTACTTGCCCATCACGTCGCCGACCACGCGGGCGGATTTACGGTACGGCCGGTTCCAATCGTAGCCGGCCTCCTTCATCGCAAAAAAGATGCGCCGGTGAACCGGTTTCAGGCCATCGCGCACGTCCGGAATGGCGCGCGAGACGATCACGCTCATCGCGTAATCGAGGTAGGAGCGCTTCATCTCCTCTTCGATGGCGACGGACTCGATATCGAGTGGAGCCTGTTCCGGAGGCGTCACTAAAAAACCAGCCTTTTCAATTGGTTACAGCCGTATTCGCGAGTGCGTTTCGAGGCCGAATTATAGCAGATTTCAGGCCCCCCGGTCTACCAACCGGCGGCGGAAAAAGGGCTTTAAAAATGCGCGGCTAGAAAGGAATTTCGTCGTCGAATTCGGTGCCCTGGGAAGCACCGCCGGAGGATGCCGCACCCCCCGCTTCGGCCCCTACCGCCTCTAGCGCCGGCGCGCCTTCACCGCCGCCGCGGGAGTCCAGCATCGTAAGCTCGCCACGATAGCGCGTCAGCACGACTTCGGTCGTGTAGCGCTCGTTGCCGTCCTTGCCCGTCCATTTGCGGGTCTGCAGCTGGCCTTCCAGGAAGACCTTCGCGCCCTTCCGCAGGTATTTCTGGGCGATCTCGCCAAGCTTCTCGTTAAAGATGACGACCCGATGCCATTCCGTCCGCTCCCGGCGTTCGCCGGTCGACTTGTCCTTCCAGGAATCCGAGGTGGCGACGGAAAGATGAACGATGGGGTACCCGTCCTGGGTCGTGCGCACCTCTGGGTCGCGCCCCAGATTGCCGATCAGAATCACCTTGTTGACGCTGCCTGCCATGTCTCATCCTCCCTCCAAAGCGACCGTTCTTCATCCGGCCTTTCGTCGAAAATACGGGCTTCCGTCGCGGCCCGCAATGGGTTCAGCCAGTACCCCAGTTTGGGAGTCGCAAGATGGCCTCACAATCCTTATATTCCGTGGAAAATCCCTCTCGAATGAGCGAGGCAGCACCCCCGCTATGGTGTCGGAAATCGTCATCCGCGGCGCGCGGGAACACAATCTGCAGAACATCGATCTCGATCTGCCGCGCGACCGGCTGATCGTCGTCACCGGCCTTTCCGGGTCCGGGAAGTCCTCGCTTGCCTTCGATACGATCTACGCCGAGGGACAGCGCCGCTACGTCGAGTCCCTGTCTGCCTATGCGCGCCAGTTCCTCGAGCTGATGCAGAAACCGGACGTCGACACGATCGAGGGCCTGTCGCCGGCGATTTCCATCGAACAGAAGGCCGCCTCCCGCAATCCCCGTTCCACCGTCGGCACCGTCACGGAAGTTTACGACTACCTCAGGCTGCTTTATGCGCGCGTCGGCGTGCCCTATTCGCCGGCGACCGGCCTTCCCATCGAAAGCCAGACGGTCTCCCAGATGGTGGACCGCATCCTGGAGATGCCGAAGGAAAACCGGATCTACCTGCTCGCCCCCATCGTTCGTGGACGCAAAGGGGAATACCGCAAAGAGATCGCGGATCTTCAGAAGCGCGGCTTCCAACGGCTGAAGGTCGACGGCAAGTTCTACGAAATCGACGAGGTACCGACATTCGACAAGAAGCGGAAGCACGACATCTCCGTCGTTGTCGACCGCCTCATCCTGCGCAAGGGAATCGAGACGCGGCTTGCCGACAGTATCGAGATGGCGCTTGAGCTTTCGGACGGGCTTTTATTCGTCGAAGACAAGAAGTCAAAGGAAACGACGATCTTCTCCGCCAAGTTTGCCTGCCCCGTCTCCGGTTTCACGATCGAGGAGATCGAGCCCCGGCTTTTTTCCTTCAACAACCCCTTCGGCGCCTGCCCGGCCTGCGATGGTCTGGGCGACAGCCTCTATTTCGACCCCCTGCTCATCGTACCGGACGAGGCGAAAAGCCTGCGCGAAGGCGCCATTGTCCCTTGGGCAAGCGCTTCCTCCCAGTACTACAACCAGACGCTTGCCAGCCTGGCCAAGAAATACAAGTTCAGCCTGAACGCGCCCTTCGAGGAGCTTCCGAAGCGCATCCGGGAGATCCTGCTGTTCGGCAGCGGCGATGAGGCCGTCACGACGGCCTATGACGACGGCTTCCAGACCTACAAGACGCGAAAGCCCTTCGAAGGCGTCGTGCCGAACACCGAGCGGCGTTACCACGAAACCGACGATGGATGGCTTCGGGAAGAACTCTCGCGCTACCAAAGTGCACGGCCCTGCGAGGACTGCGGGGGCTATCGGCTGAAGCCGGAGACGCTGGCCGTCAAGATCGAAGCGCGGCACATCGGCGAAGTGACGGAAATGTCGATCCTCGAGGCGAATCGCTGGTTCACGGAGCTCGGTTCGGCATTGCCGAAACAAAAACAGGAAATCGCCGCGCGGATCCTCAAGGAAATCACGGCGCGCCTCGGCTTTCTCGTCAATGTGGGGCTCGAATACCTGACGCTTTCGCGCGCCTCGGCCACCCTTTCCGGCGGAGAAGGCCAGCGGATAAGGCTCGCCTCGCAGATCGGCTCCGGCCTTACCGGCGTGCTCTATGTGCTGGACGAGCCCTCGATCGGGCTGCACCAGCGCGACAATGCGCGCCTGCTGGAGACCCTGAAACGGCTCCGCGACACCGGCAATACGGTGATCGTCGTCGAACATGACGAGGAAGCGATCCGCAATGCGGATTACCTGGTCGATCTGGGGCCTGGCGCCGGCGTGCATGGCGGGCACGTCGTGGCGGTCGGACTGCCGGAGAAGGTGTTTGCCAATCCGGCAAGCCTCACCGCTCAATACGTGACCGGCAAACGCCAGATTCCCCTGCCGAAGGTGCGGCGGGACGGGCGCAACGGCCAGACCATCACCGTGGTCGGCGCCCGCGCCCACAATTTGAAGGAAATCACCGCCCACTTCCCGCTCGGCACCTTCATCTGCGTGACCGGGGTTTCCGGTGGCGGCAAGTCGACGCTTCTGATCGAAACCCTCTACAAGGCGATCGCCCGCCGCCTGGGCGGTGCCCGGGAACATCCCGGCAATCACGAGCGGATCGAAGGGCTAGAGTTCCTGGACAAGATCATCGACATCAACCAATCCCCGATCGGGCGCACGCCCCGATCGAATCCGGCGACCTATACCGGCGCCTTCGGGCCGATTCGGGAGTGGTTCGCGAATCTGCCTGAATCCGCTGCACGCGGCTATAAACCGGGGCGTTTCTCCTTCAACGTGAAGGGCGGACGCTGCGAGGCCTGCCAGGGCGACGGGGTCATCCGCATCGAGATGCATTTCCTGCCCGACGTCTACATCCGCTGCGACACCTGCAAGGGCCAGCGCTACAACCGGGAAACGCTGGAAATTAAATTTAAAAACAAATCGATAGCCGATGTTCTTGAACTGACAATTGATGAAGCGGCCGATTTCTTCAAGGCCGTGCCGGCGATCCGCGACAAGCTGGAGACCTTAAAACGCGTCGGCCTTGGCTACATGCATCTGGGCCAGTCGGCGACCACGCTGTCCGGCGGCGAGGCGCAGCGCGTGAAGCTCTCGAAGGAGCTCTCCAGGCGGGCCACGGGACGCACCCTCTACATTCTCGACGAGCCGACGACCGGCCTGCATTTCGAGGATATCCGCAAGCTTCTCGAGGTCCTCCATGCCCTGGTGGACAGCGGCAACACCGTCATCGTCATCGAGCACAATCTCGAGGTCATCAAGACGGCGGACTGGATCGTCGATCTGGGGCCGGAAGGCGGCGGCGGCGGCGGCCGGATCGTCGCCGAGGGCACGCCGGAAGCCGTCACGGAGGTTTCGAAAAGCTACACCGGGCAATACCTGAAGGCCTATCTCAGCCGGGCGAGGCAAGCGGTGGAACGCCCCCGGAAACGGGTGCGGAAGCGCGCATGAGACAAGTGCATGTGGTGGGCGGTGGCTTGGCCGGGGCGGAAGCGGCCTGGCAGCTTGCCAAGGCCGGGATCGAAGTCATGCTCCACGAGATGCGCCCCGCGCAAGAGACGGCGGCCCATCAAACCGCGGAACTGGCGGAACTCGTCTGTTCGAACTCCTTCCGCTCGGACGATGCGAGCGCCAACGCCGTCGGCCTGCTGCATGCGGAGATGCGCCGTTGTGCCTCGCTGATCCTGGCGCTCGCCGATCGCCATCGGGTGCCGGCCGGATCGGCCCTTGCCGTCGACCGGGAAGGCTTCGCCCGAGCGGTGACGGCGGCCATCGAAAAGGACCCCCGCATCACGCTCGTCCGGGGCGAGGTCAAGGGCCTACCGCCCAAGGACTGGGGCTCGGTGATCGTGGCGACGGGGCCCCTCACCTCCGCCTCCCTCGCCGAAGCGATCCGAGATCTCACCGGCGAGGACGCCCTTGCCTTCTTCGATGCGATCGCGCCGATCGTCTACCGGGAGACCATCGACTTCGAAAAGGCCTGGTTCCAGTCCCGCTACGACAAGGGGGATGGCGCAGACTACATCAACTGCCCACTCGACCGTGTAGTTTACCAGGCCTTCGCCGCCGAACTGCTGGCCGCGGAGAAGACCAAATTCCACGACTGGGAAAAAACGACGCCCTATTTCGAAGGTTGCCTGCCGATCGAAGTGATGGCGGAGCGCGGCGTTGATACGCTTCGTTTCGGGCCGCTAAAACCGGTCGGGCTTACGAACCCGCACCACCCGGAAAAGCCTTACGCGGTCGTCCAGCTGCGTCAGGACAACGCGCTCGGCACGCTCTACAACCTGGTCGGCTTTCAGACGAAGCTGAAACATGGCGAGCAGACGCGCCTGTTCCGCATGATCCCGGGGCTCGAGACGGCCGAGTTCGCCCGTCTGGGCGGCCTGCACCGGAACACCTTCCTGAACAGCCCAAAACTTCTGGACGCGCGCTTAAGGCTCAAACAGGCGCCGCACTTACGCTTTGCCGGCCAGATCACCGGCGTCGAAGGCTACGTCGAGAGCGCCGCCATCGGACTCCTGGCCGGACGCTTCGCGGCCGCCGCCGCCAAGGGGGCGCCGATCGCACCGCCGCCGCCCACGACGGCCCTAGGCGCCTTGCTCAACCACATCACCGGTGGTGCGGACGCCGACACCTTCCAGCCGATGAACGTGAATTTCGGACTGTTCCCGCCCTTGAGTGCCAAAATGGGGGATACCAAAATGGGCAGGAAAGAACGCAAAGGGGCGATGTGCGAGCGCGCGCTCCACGACATTGAGGCGTGGCTTGCCCCTTCGCTTGCCGCCGCCGAATAGGCGTTCAGTAATTCCCTGCCCGCGCCCGCAGCCACAGCCGCGCCTCGCGAAACGGTTGCGGCTTCAGCACCCTAGGGTCGAACAGGTCGTAACCGGCCTTGGCAAGCACGCGCAAGTGGCCATCGGCCAGCGCCCCCAGCAGAAGGGCCGACACCGCCGCCTTCGGCACCGCCGACCTTCCCTGCCGGGCGATGCGAAGGTTGGCGTGCGCCTCCTCGGCAAGGGTTTTCGCGATGCCCTCAAGGCCGGGCGTCGATTTTCCGGATTGAAGTTGGCGTACGCTTACCCCGGCCGCCTTCATGAGATCGCCCGGCAGGTAGGTGCGATCGGCGCGGCCATGAAAAGGAACGGCCCTGAGCAGACCGGTCAACGCCCAGGCGATACCGATCCCGCGCGCCGCCTTCTCCGCGACTTCGTTTTCGCCCACGCCCAGAATCTCGAGCGCGAGCCGAACGAGGCCCGAAGACGTCGCCTCCGCATAGGCCTTTAGTTCCTCGAGGGAGGCCGGGGTCGTGCGCTCCTGATCGAACGACCGCGCGTCCAGCAGCCGGTCGAAATGGGCCCGTGTTAGGCCATGGGCATGGATGGCCTCGGCCAGGCAGGCAACGATGGCATGCTGGCGGGGGGCTCCTGCATAGGCACCGGCAATCGCCTCCCGCCACCATTCAAGCCGGATCTCGCCGATCAGGGGTTCCGTCGTGGCTTCCGGAATTCGGGCGATTTCCAGATTGAAGGCATAAAGGGCGGCAAGGCCTCGCCTTGCTTTCTCCGGTGCGAAAAGTGCAGTAAGGTAGCGGTCTTGATCGAAGCGCCGGACCTGCTCTTCGCAGTAGGTATGGTGGTCGATTTTTGCCATTTGCCCAAGGTTGACGGATTTACTAGTTTAGTGGCAATAGATCGGGGGGAACACCGGAATGCAATCAGGGAGGAAGCCATGAAAATGGGCCTGGCTAGCCTAGCTGCCGTCGCGTCGCTGGCGGCGGCCATGGCGCTCACGGCATGCGAGCCAACAGAACCCATTGGATCGGTAACCTTCATCACACCGAAGGATGGGGAAACTGTACGGCCCACACACGCCGTCATCGCGCGCGTGAAGGACATGAAGCGTGTCAAGGCAGGGGTCGAGCATGAGGACGGTGGGCATGTCGTCGTTCTGGTCGATCTCGATGAATTGCCGCCACACGGCCAGCCCGTCCCAGAAGGGGCTTTTATCGATCGGAAAAACCAGGCGAACCTGACCGATGGCGATCCGTCGAAGCCGGGAGTTGGTGCTTCCCAATTATACGGGGAGAATATGGTGCTTCACATAGTGAACCGAACTTCCGGGGAAGCGGATGTGCAGATTACGGTGACCGTGGGCGAGCACACCGAGCAACTCATGATGGTCGATCACAACAGCGTCCCTCTCAAGCCTTACGTGGTTTCGAAGAAAATCACCGTGCATGCCAAATCCCGCTCCGGCGGTCTCCGGGGCATTCCGGGGGCGGACCGGCCAGGGACCTATCAGGGCACCAGGGCACCGAAGAACTGAACAAATTTGCAGGTGGCAGGCGGTTCCGACCGCGTCTTCGTTGTGCCTTTTGACAAGCGGCAAAGGTAAAGGCCTAGCGTTTCCCCTATCGGGGACTGGGTAAAACCGGCAAAGCAACCGAAGGAAAATGCCGTGCAGCGATCCCTGCTCATCCTTGCTGCGATTGCGGTGGTGGTGGCCATCGTCATTTTCTCTCAACAAACGCAACGGGAATCCTCGGGCGAGGTGTTCTTCATCGAACCAAACGATGGGGCCGTCGTGAAAAGCCCGTTTAAACTTGTTTTCGGAGCGAAGGGCCTGACGATCGTACCGGCCGGCACCGAACATGCGCAGGGCGGCCATCATCACCTGCTGATCGACACCGGCCTGCCGCCACTCGGCGAACCGATCGCGAAAAACGATCAGCACCGGCATTTCGGCGGCGGCCAGACGGAGGCGGAAATCAGCCTCGAGCCCGGCAAGCACAGCCTGCAAATGCTTCTGGGTGACCACAACCACATCCCCCACGACCCACCCGTGGTCTCGAGGGTCATCACGGTGACGGTCGAAGAGGTAGAGTCGAGGAAGGGCGCGGTGGTTTGTACCGCATTGGCATCACTCCGTTTCCCTTCCCCGCTCATCAAGCCGGACGTGCGAATTTCCCGCATCCGGCTTTCCGACTGGCTTCATCCCGGGGCACACGGCGGGGGGCCAAGATGAACCCGGCGCAGCCGAAGCACGCCGAGATCCCCGAACACGGTCCCAGCAGAGAACCGCGTGGTGCCGCGCGACGGCACCTTGTGACGCCTGACCAGAGAATGCCGCACGCGCTCATAGACGTAATTGTCGACCGCTCGATAGGCCGGCAGGCGCGTCCCGTAGCCGAAGTAGTGCGGCCAGCCGCGCAGCACGCTGTTCAGCTGGTCGCGCCTCGGGCCAGGGTGCCTGGTTGCCGGGCCGCAGGAGCCCTCGGACCTTCAGCTTGAGCCGAGCCACGCTCTTCCTGGACGGGCTCGCCCCCAGATACCAGTGGCCATCCTTGCGAAAGCGCTGCGGGCCGAAGCTATAGCCCAGGAAGTCGAAGCTCTCCTTGCGGCCATCGCGGACGCTGGTCTTGGCCTCGTTCAGGGTCAGTCCCAGCCGGGTCATCACCTGCCGCGTCCAGACCAAGGCCTCCCTCGCGTGTCCGCGACTGAGGATGACAAGGTCATCGGCATAGTTCACCACCTCGGCGCGGAACCTTGTGCCCTGCCCGGTGATCCGCCAGTACTTCAGAAAGCGGTTCATGTAGAGCGCGGCGAGCAGCGGCGAAACAATCCCGCCTTGCGGGGTTCCCCGTGTGCTCCCCCGGCCGCCCGTCATGCGCCGCTTGCCATCCCCGTCGGTCTCCTCGACCGGTGTCTTGAGCCACAATTTGATCAGGCGCAGGACGTTGCGATCGACGATCCGGCGCGCAACCGATTGCATCAGTTCCGCATGGGGAATCGTATCGAAGTACTTGGACAAATCCGCGTCAACCACGTCCGTGTAGCCGCGACAGAGAAGCTTGTGGACCGCCTGGACGGCATCGCCCGCAGAGCGTTTCGGTCGGTAGCCATAGGCACTGGGCTCGAGATCGGCCTCGAAGATCGGTTCGATCACGAGCTTGACGGCGCCTTGCACCACCCGGTCCCGGATCGTCGGGATGCCGAGCGGTCGTTCGCCGCCGCCGGGCTTTGGGACCATCGCCCGCCGCACCGGCTCAGGTCTGTACGTCTTGGCGCGAAGGTCGTCCCTGATCCCGGACAGCCACCCCTCCAGCCCCATCGCCTCGATCTCCTCGAAGCTCTGTCCATCCACCCCCGGCGCGCCCTTGTTGGACCGCGCCAGTCGGTAGGCATGGAACAGGATGTCTTCGCGATAGACCTTGTCGTAGAGCAGGTAGAAGCGGAAGTCCGGTTCCGCCTTCGCCTTGAGATAGAGCTTCCTCTGGAGAGTCCGGATCTTTTCAGGTGTTTGCAGGCGCATCGCCAATCACCCCGCCTCCTCTCCGTCAAAAGCGCACCAGAAGTAAGGGTGCTTCCCTCCGCCGGCATTACCCGGCATCAACGGTACTATCACCCTTTCCGATTCCCGCCCGCGCCGCCACCCGAGGTGACGTTGAGGCCGCTACCCTCGCCCGCGACGGGCCTCCCCCGATTACCCGTATCACCTTCCTTGCGTGCCGTGCCCACTACCCCGGCGGACCGGAACGGGTGCATTCGTCGGTTACTCCCCCGTTCCACGCGGCCTTCCCCTAATCTCAGGAGGGTCGGCGTCCATATCTTCACTTTCGAGGCCTGCTCAGGCTTCACTCGCGTTCGGCCCGCAAGGTCGCTCAACCGCCCAAGGCGGCCTTTGTCACAGGACTTCGGTCCCGCCGGTTACCCGACAAGACCGCCTGTCAGCTCCCAGATCAAACCGACAACTGTCTGGGTGGATCCTTCCTCCACTGGTGTTACGCGCCGTCGGGGCGCACTAAGAATTTTCAGCTATCCCTTTCCGCGAAGCCCGCGCCACGATATAGTTAGAGTAATTCCAATGTGCGGAAGCATGAGCCGCAGCCTTTCAAGGGGGTTCAGGACATGAAAATTCTGGAATCGCTTTCCGGGACGGTCATTCTGGGGATCGTGTTGACGGTCCTGATGGTCGTCGTGGTCAGCAGTTTATAATCGGCACGCAAGGGAGTCGAAATGGAATATTTCAATGCCACCTGGGTGGATTTCTTCATTCGCTACCTGCATGTCCTGAGTGGGGTCATGTGGATCGGTCTTCTCTGGTACTTCAACTTCGTCCAGATTCCCGTTGCCAAGGGATTGCCGGCGGAACTGAAGCCGGCGATCGGCAAACACATCGCGCCGAAGGCGCTGTTCTGGTTCCGCTGGTCGGCGCTGGCGACGATCGTCTTCGGGCTCCTGCTGGCATGGCGGAGCGGTTACCTGGTCAACGCGCTGGGGCTGGGCCTCACGGAAGGCAGCGACGTGCAGCAGACCGCCATCGGCATCGGCATGTGGCTGGGCCTGATCATGGCCTTCAACGTCTGGTTCATCATCTGGCCGAACCAGAAACGGATCCTCGGCATGGTGGAAGCCAGCGACGAGGCGAAGGCGGCTTCCGCGCGCACCGCCATGCTGACCTCGCGGCTCAACACCGCCCTTTCGATCCCCATGCTCTATGCCATGGTTTCGGCACAGAACCTCTACTAGCAACACGATCTTCGCGGAATTTTCGGGCGGGGTGCTTCGGCACCCCGCCTTTTTTCACTCGACCGCGATCAACGCCGCCGCCACCAGGCGTTCTTCCGTGGCCAGCACGTTGTAGGTCCGGCACGCAGCCCCGGTGTCCATGATCTCGACACTGATGCCTTTCGCACGCAAGGGTTCCCGCACCGCGTTGGGCAGGAGATAGGCCGCCTTTCCGGCACCGAGAAGAAGCACCTCGACGGTTTCGCCCGCTTCAACGACCGGCATTAAGAGCTCATAGGTGATGTCTTCGGGCCGCGTCACCTGCCAGGCAAGCGTGCGACGCGGAAAGATGAGGAGCGATCCTTCGTGCGCAACGCCGCTGACCCGGAAACGGCGATCGCCGTAAGCTTGAATAAGCTGCAGGCCTTCCGGAACCAGTGGCGTGATATCCATCCGAGTCCCTTTATTCGGTTTTTTCCACCCTGCTCGAGGCGTCCGCACCGGAATCGCGGCGAAGATTCATATAAAGGAGCAGCGGTACGGCAATGCAAATCGACGAATAGGTGCCGATAAGAACACCGAAGATCATGGCAAAGCTGAAGCCGGCGATCACTTCGCCGCCAAAGAAATAGAGTGCAAACAGTGCCAGCAGCGTCGTCACGCTGGTTCGGATCGTGCGCGACAGGGTTTGGTTGATGCTACGGTCGAAAAGTTCCTCCAGCGTCATGCGCTTGTACTTCCGCAAATTTTCACGAACCCGGTCGTAGATGACGACGGTGTCGTTGATGGAATAGCCGGCGATGGTGAGAATCGCGGCGACCGTCGAGAGGTTGAACTCGAACTGGAAGACGGAAAAGACCCCGATCGTGGCTATGACATCGTGGGTAAGCGCCAGCATGGCGTCGATGCCGAACTGCCATTCGAAACGGAACCAGATGTAGACCAGCATGGCGGCGATCGCGAGAAGGACGGCGGTGACTCCCGCCACGATCAATTCGCCCCCCACCTTCGGGCCGACGAACTCGACCCGGCGGTAATCGACCCCGTCGCCCAGTGCGGCGCGCAACGCCTCAACGGCGCGCTGCTGGGCTTCCTCGCCGCCCTTCTGCTTCTGGACGCGGATGAGGACGTCCGTCGGTTCCCCGAACTCCTGCAGGGCGACCTCGCCGAGCCCCAAGCCGCCGAGCGTCGCCCGCATGGCGCCAAGGTCGGCCGGCGCCGAAGTTCGAACTTCGATGAGCACGCCGCCTTCGAAGTCGATGCCATAATTCAGTCCCAGCGCCAAGTAGAAGCCCAACGAACCCAGCATGAGCAGGCTTGAGAACGCGAAGAAGATCAGGCGCCAGCGCATGAATTCGAACTTCGGCGTATCGGGGAGAATCCGGAACATTTGCATCCCCTAAATCGGCAACGCGGCCGGCTTGGCGCGCCGAAGCCAAGTGACCATGATCAGCCGCGTCACCATGATCGCCGTGAACATCGAGGTCATCAGCCCGATGGAAAGGGTAACCGCAAAACCCTTTATCGGCCCCGATCCGAAGAGGAACAACAGGACCGCGGCGATGAACGTCGTCAGGTTCGAGTCGATAATCGTCGTCAAGGCGCGCCGATAGCCGGAATCGATTGCCGAGATCGGCGTTCTTCCGGCCCGCGCCTCTTCCCGAATCCGCTCGAAGATCAGCACGTTCGCGTCCACCGCCATGCCGATCGTGAGCACGATGCCGGCGATGCCGGGAAGGGTGAGTGTGGCTTGCAGAAGCGAGAGCGCGGCGGCGATCAACAACATGTTCACGATCAGGGCAAGGTCCGCCATGACCCCGAACCGGCCGTAAATCACCACCATGAAGGCGATCACTAAAATCATGCCGAGCACGCAGGCGATCTTGCCGGCGCGGATCGAATCGGCCCCCAGCCCCGGCCCCACCGTCCGTTCCTCAAGGATGGTCAGCGGAGCCGGAAGCGCACCGGCGCGCAGCAGCAAGGCGAGATCCTGCACCTCCTGCACGCTAAAGCGGCCGGAGATGATGCCGCTTCCGCCCAAGATCGCCGAGCGGATCACCGGCGCGCTGATCACCTGGCCGTCGAGCACGATGGCAAACGGCTTGCCGATGTTGTTCTTCGTCACCTCCCCGAAACGCCTGCCGCCCACCGAATCGAACTTGAAGAAGACGACCGGGCGGGCGTCTTCGAAGGTCGGCTGGGCATCGACCAGCGTATCGCCGGGCACCATGACCCGTTTGCGGATGACGTATTGAACCGGCCGGCCGTCGGGTCCTACGTCATCGGACGGCAGCAAGACGGAGCCTGACGGGATGCGTCCGGCCCGCGCTTCTTCGACCGTCGTCGTAAGATCGACCAGGTGAAAGTTCAGCTTCGCAGTCTTGCCAAGCAGCTTCTTGATTCGTTCCGGGTCCTTCACGCCCGGCAATTGGACGAGAATGCGGTCCGTTCCCTGGCGTTGGATGGTCGGCTCGCGGGTGCCCGTCTCGTCGATGCGGCGGCGGACGATCTCGATCGACTGTTCGACGGCAAGCTGGCGCCTTTCCTTCAGCGCCTTCTCCGTATAGGCCAACCGAACCACCCCGCCATCGCCTTCCTCGAAGGCCGTGTCCGTATCCAGGCCACCGATCAGTTGCCGAACTGCGTCAAGCGTTTCCGGCTTGACCAGGCTGAAGGCGACCGCATGTCCTTTGACGCCGAGGTTCTTGTAGCCGATGCGCGCCTTTCGAAGCGTCACGCGCACGCTATCGACGAGGGATTCGAGTCGCTCCGTGATCACCGCATCGACTTCGACCTCCAGGAGAAGATGGGAACCGCCCTGCAGATCGAGGCCAAGATTGATGGTTTTATGGGGCAACCAGTCCGGGAGTCCCTCTAGTGCTCCTTCCCGAAACAGGTTCGGGCTCGCAAACACGAGACCAAAAACGCAGACCGCAAGGATCAGAACAATTTTCCATCTGGCAAAATAAATCATTTGGATTTTGCTTTGTCGTCGTTTGCGGCCGGCTCCGGCTTCGAGAACACTTCCGTAATCGTCGGCCGGGCCACGCGGACCCGCACGTTTTCCGCGATCTCGATCAGAACCTCCCCTTCATCGACGATTTTCGTAACCGTGCCGATGATGCCGCCGCCGGTGATGACCCGATCCCCCCGGTGCAGAGCGGCGACCATCTGGCGATGCTGTTTGGCTTTCTTTTGTTGGGGACGGATAAGCAGAAAATAGAAGACCACGAAAATCAGAATGAGCGGCAGGAACATCTCGAGGCCGCTTGGCTCGCCGCCGGTCTGCGCAAAGGCTGGAGAAATCAACATGGGGCTCCCCTTAAGATCTTCGATTTGCGCGGATCATACCTAGCCGCCCCTGCCTTGGAAAGCACAAGCCAGATCGTCTATGATCGTGCCGGCTTGGGCCTTGCCGGGCGCTCTGAGCTAAAGGATGCGCATGGAGAACCACCTCGAATCCCTTCTTCGGAAGATTTCGGAGACGCTGGAGCGGATGGCGCCGATCAAGGACGCGCCCGCCCCTCTCAACAGCGCGGATGCCTTCGTCTGGCATTCGGAGAGCGGCGACATGGAGATGGTGCCTCTCGTCAACCGCGTGGAAATCGATCTCCTTCGCGGGATCGAAAACCAGAAGCAGGCATTGCTGACAAACACGCGTCGCTTTGCGAAGGGTTACCCGGCGAACAACGCGCTTCTTTGGGGCGCCAGGGGAACGGGGAAAAGTTCGTTGGTAAAGGCGGTGCACGCCACGATCAACGCGGAAGAAGGGAACGCGCTGACGCTTGTCGAGATCCACCGCGAGGAAGTTGTGTCGCTGCCGCGTCTTTTGAAACTGCTCCGGCAAAGCAAGCGGCGGTTCGTTCTTTTCTGCGACGACCTTTCCTTCGACGGTCGCGATGCGGCTTACAAATCCCTAAAGGCGGTCCTGGAGGGCGGGCTCGAAGGCCGACCGGAGAACGTCGTCTTCTACGCGACCTCGAACCGCCGCCATCTGATGCCGAGGGAAATGATCGAGAACGAACGCGCCATCGAAATTCACGGCGGCGAATCCGTCGACGAGAAGGTCTCCCTTTCCGATCGCTTCGGCCTGTGGATCGGCTTTCACAACTGCGATCAGCCAACCTATTTCGAAATCGTCGAGGCCTATGCGGATTTTAACGGTCTCGACGTGTCGAAGGAGGCCCTTCGCACGCAAGCGCTGGAATGGTCCATGACGCGCGGCGCGCGTTCGGGCCGGGTCGCCTGGCAGTTCATTCAGGATCTAGCGGGACGCCTCGGCAAGCCGCTCCGCTAAAGCCGGCATCCGTTTTTTTAAGAGATGGCTGGTAAGGTAGCGCGTCGGGTCGACCGCCCGGGTGCCGTGCCGCAATTCGAAATGCAGTTGCGGCGCCTTCACGTTGCCCGATTTTCCAACCTTCGCCACCGGCTCGCCGCGTTTTACGATATCGCCACGCTTGACGAGTGGCTTGTCCGTATGGCCATAGGCCGATATCCAGCCATCCGCATGCTTGATGAGCAACAGATTCCCGAAGCCGTGAAGTTCGGTCCCGACATAGACGACGACCCCGTTCTCCGCCGCCCGAACCGGCGTTCCCCTGGCGGCGGCGATGTTGATGCCATCATTGTGCAAGCCGTCCGCCTTCGGCCCGAAGGCAGACAGGACCTTTCCCTCGACCGGTTTCAGGAAATTCCGCTTGCCCCGTGGCGGCAGCTTCGCCAGCTTCGGAGAAACCCCTGCGCGGCGCGGCGCCTTTGCGCTCGCCACCGCGCTTGCGCGGCCGGCCTTACCCGGCAGGTGCAGTTTCTGGCCGACGGTGATCGTATAGGGTGGACGAATCCCATTCCGCCGCACCAGATCCCGCATGTCGACGCCGAACCGGCGCGAGATGCCATAGACCGTATCGCCTTTTTCCACGCGGTAGCTGCGCCGCCCCGGCAGTTTGAGCCGTTGGCCGATCCGAAGCAGATACGGCGGGTTGAGACCGTTCGCATCGATCAGCGAACGGATGTCCGCCCCATGACGCCGCGTGATCCCGTGGACGGTGTCGCCCTTGCGGACGACGACGGTGCCTTTTTCGGTGAGAAATGAGGCCGGGATGGCGACCGGTTTCCCGGTAATCCAGGGCTCAGAGCAACCGGCAACCGCCAGAGCGATCGCGAACACGGCGCCAAGCAACCAGCCGTTCTGCATGTCGTTGCCGTGCATTCGAGCCCTTTCGTTTGGCCCGATCTTAAGTGGACGCGCTTAGGCCTTCAACCGAAGCTCGAGCGTTTTTGTTTAGCAGACCGGCGGTTCGGCGACGAGAGGAACGAACCGGACAAGACCGAGATCTTCCCGTTCGATGTCGCCTGCGTTTTTGCGAACACGTTCCAGATATTGACGCTCGCCGGCGGTACCGATCGGGATCACCAGTATCCCGCCGTCCGCCAGTTGTTCAAGGAGCGCCGGTGGAATTTCCTCGGCACCTGCCGTCACCAGAATGCGATCGAAGGGCGCCTGTTCCGGCCAGCCTTTCGCACCATCGCCGAGCCGAGTCGTGATGGTGTGAAGGCCGAGCACATCGAAGCGGCGCTGGGCCGCCTCAAGAAGGTCCGCATAGCGCTCGACGGTGTAGACGCGGCGAAAAAGCCGCGTCAGCACCGCCGTCTGGTAGCCCGACCCGGTGCCGATCTCGAGTACCCGGAGCCGGTGGCCGGCTTCCAGGGCCTCCGTCATCGTGGCGACGACCAAAGGCTGGCTGATCGTCTGGCCACATTCGATGGGAAGCGCCGTGTTCTCGTAAGCCTCTTCCTGGAAAGACGTCGGCACGAAGAGCTCGCGCGGCGTCTGTTCGATCGCCGCCAGCACGTTCGTATCCTGGATACCGGCCTGGCGAAGCGCCATGACCAGACGGACCTGGCGTGGATCAATGTCCAAAGGCGCACCTGTTCCGTTCAGCCATCGGCTCAACCATCTGCGGCGATTGCTTCCATCCCGTCGAGATAGGGGCGAAGGACGCGGGGAATATGAATGGTGCCATCGGCGCGCTGGCCATTCTCAAGGACGGCGATGAGCGTCCGCCCGACGGCCAGGCCGGAGCCGTTCAGCGTGTGGAGGAAGCGGGTGTGTTTGCCGCCTTTCGGGCGGAACCGGGCCTTCATGCGCCGGGCTTGGAAATCCCCGCAATTCGAGCAGCTCGAGATCTCCCGATAGCGCCCCTGGCCGGGCAGCCAAACCTCGAGATCGTAGGTCTTGCGCGCAGCAAAGCCCATGTCGCCGGCCGAAAGCAGGACGACGCGGTAGGGCAGCTCGAGGCGCTTCAGCACCTCTTCCGCCGCGCGCGTCATGCGTTCATGCTCTTCGTCCGAGCGGTCCGGATGGCTGATGCTGACCAGTTCGACCTTGTTGAACTGGTGCTGGCGGATCATGCCGTGGGTGTCCTTGCCGGCGGCGCCGGCCTCCGAACGGAAACAAGGGGTGAGCGCGACGAAACGCAATGGAAGCCGGTCCTCGCCCAGGATTTCTTCGGCCACCAAATTGGTAAGCGGCACCTCGCCTGTGGGAATCAGCCAATAATCGTTCGCCGTGGGGAACAGATCGTCCCCGAATTTCGGCAATTGGCCGGTGCCGAAAAGGGCTTCGGCGCGCACCAGGCAGGGCGGCGCCACCTCCTGATAGCCGAACTCCTTGGTGTGGAGGTCGAGCATGAAACCGGCCAACGCGCGCTCAACCCGGGCAAGGGTGCCCTTGAGGACGACGAAGCGGGCGCTGGAAAGCCTGGCCGCGGCCTGGAAATCCATCTGGCCGAGGCCTTCGCCAAGCTCAAAATGTTCTTTTGGTTCAAAGGAAAAGTCCGGTTTCTTCCCTTCGACTCTCAGTTCCTTGTTGGCCGCCGCATCCAGCCCGTCCGGCACGTCGTCGGCCGGCAGGTTGGGCAACCCTGCCAGCCGCTCCTGGAGCGCAATCCCAAGCGCGCGCGCGTCCGTCTCCAGCCTATGCATGTCGGCCTTGATCGCCGCCACCTCGTCTTCCAACTGGCCGGTATCCGCCCCTTGCCGTTTGCCAACGCCGATTTGCTTGGAGACGGCGTTGCGCCTTTCCTGGCGTTCCTGGAGGGCGGTCTGGGCGGCGCGATGCTTCCGATCGAGATCGAGCACGGCGTTTGCCTGCGGCTTGAGTCCGCGCCGGGCTAAGCCCCGGTCGAAGGCGTCGGGATGCTCCCGGATCCAGGCTAGGTCGAACATGTTGGCACCTCAGGCTCGTGCAGCGCCAAACTATAGGGGGAGAACCGGCCGCCCGTCCACAACCAGGGCCACAACCAGGGTCAATCGGCGGAAGCTTCGGGGGCGGCTTCGCGTTGGCGCTTTTCGGCCAGACAGACGGAGAGGATCGAAATCTCGTAAAGAAGGAGCACCGGCAACGCCAGGCTCACCTGACTGATCAGGTCGGGCGGCGTGAGCACGGCGGCGGCGATGAAAATGCCGATCAGCGCATATTTCCGCTTGGCGCGAAGCGTGGCCGAGTCCACCGCCCCGATCCGGGCGAGCAGCGTCAGCAGAACCGGCAGCTGAAAGCAAAGCCCGAAGGCGAACATCAGTTTCATGACCAGGGAGAGGTATTCGTTCACCTTCGCTTCCAACTGGATCGGCAGCCCGCCGAGCGTGCCTTGCGTCTCGAAGCCTAAAAAAAACTCCCAGGCGAGCGGGATGACGGCGTAATAGACGAGCGCCGCCCCGGCCGCGAAAAGCACCGGCGTGGCAAGCAGGAAGGGAAGGAAGACCTTCTTTTCACGGCGATAGAGGCCAGGTGCTACGAAGGCCCAGATCTGTACGGCAATCACCGGAAAGGAAAGGCCAAGGGCGGTGAAGAAGGCGACCTTCACATAGGTGAAGAAGACCTCCGTCAGCCCCGTATAGATCAGCCGCCGCCCGGTCTGCTCACCATAGATTTCGGCGAGCGGCGCAACTAGGAAGGCAAAAATGTCCTCGGCGACGACGTAGCAGCCGATGAAGACGATGAAGAGGACCGCCACCGACCACAGAAGCCGGTTGCGAAGCTCGATCAAATGATCGAGCAACGACATTTTCTTTTCATCCACGCTCATCGTCAGGCGCGCTCATCGTCAGGGGAGCCCTTGCTGGAGTTGGCCTCATCCGGCGTGCGGTGCGCCTCGATGCTTTTCTTGAGTTCCTCGCCGGAAGCCATCCGCTTGAGCTCGCTCAACTCGGATTCCCTGGCGATTTCCTCGATGCTGCCTCGGAATTCCCTGGCAAGTGCGCGGGCCTTGCCCACCCATCGCCCGAGTGCGCGAAGCACGACCGGCAATTCCTTCGGCCCGATGACGACGACCGTCAGAACGGCGATCAGGACCAGTTCCGGCCAACCTATATCCAACATCCACTCAATTCCGGTTTGTACGGTTCACGCCACCGGCAAGTTGCCGGTCAGGACTTCGTCGTCGAGTCCTTGTCGCTATCGGCCTCAGCCGATGGACTGATGGTCGAGGATTTGTCCTGTTCCAGGGCCGACCCGGAATCGCCGGGCTTGGCTTCATCCTCTTCCTTGAGGCCGGAACGGAAGGTCTTCACCCCCTTCGCAAGGTCGCCCATCACTTTCGGCAGCTTCCCGGCCCCGAAGATGATCAAGACGATGACCAGAACAAGGACGACCTGCCAAACACCGATGCTCATCTAAAAAGCTCCAGGTTCATGGGAATAGAGGCCAAGGCATTGGTTCTGGCGGGATCATGTCAGAAACGCCCTGCTCCCGCAACGCTTCGGCCTCGAGACCTCAGGTGGCGGAAGGCTCCTCCTCCGCCTCGAAGGGGCGGATGATAGCGCCTTCCTCGCCCTCTCCTTCCAACGCCTCTTCCTCCTCGGCCGCGTCCTCCTCGTCCGGAGGAAGCAGGCTTTCCTCATCGTTCGCCTGGCCGGCATAGATCGAAATCGCGGGACGCCGATCGAGCAAGCCGGCGGCCTTCAATTCTTCGATCCCGGGAAGGTCGTCCCGGCTGGCCAGGCCGAAATGGCCTAGGAATGCGTCCGTCACCCCCCAGGTCATCGGCCGGCCCGGGGTGCGGCGGCGGCCCATCGGGCGAATCCATTCCGCTTCGAGCAGCTGGTCGAGGCTGCCCCGGCTTAACGCGACGCCCCTGATCTCTTCGATCTCACCGCGGGTGACCGGTGCGTGGTAGGCGATGATGGCCAAGGTCTCGCGCGCCGCGCGGGAAAGGCGGCGTTTCCTTTCCTTCTCGACGCGCAGCAGCGACGCCAGATCCGGCGCCGTGCGGAAGATCCATTTGCCGGCCACCTTGACCAGGGTCACGCCCCGGTTCGCGTATGCCCTGCGCAAGGTCTCAAGCGGCGCCGACAGATCCACGTCGTCCGGTAATTGCGCAGCCAGCGTCTTTTCGTCGAGCGGCTCGACGGCGGCGAACAGGGCCGCTTCGAGAATGCGCAGGTTTTGATTGAGGCCGTTGGTCATTCCGCGTCCTTTGTTCGAATGTAGAGGGGCCCAAAGTTTTGATCCTGGCGAAGCTCGGCCTTGCCGATCCGGACCAGCTCAAGGCTTGCCGCGAAGGTCGAGGCGACCGCCGAGCGCCGCCGACGGCTATCCTCGGGCACGTCCGGAAGGTAGCTCATCAGCGTTTGCCAACCCGGCGTGCCGCCGAGCATGGCGGAAAGCCGCCGCAGGCTCTTTTCCATCGTGAAGAGATTCGTCGGCTCGATATGAAGCGTGCCGACCTCGGCCCGCCCATGAATTTCGCTATAGGAGTGAAGCAGATCGTAGAGCGATAACACATAGACGGACTTGTCGATGATCGTGATGCCCTCCGGCCTTCCCCGGTTGAAGACGTCCCGGCCCAGCTGCGGCAGCGCAAAGAGCCGGCGGCTTGAATCCTGCATCGCTTCGAGGCGGCGCAACTGAAAGGCAAGCGCTTCGGCCATCTCGGCGGCGGTCGGGCCTTCCTCGTCGTCCTCCGGTTCCGGCAGCAGCAGTTTCGACTTCAGATAGGCGAGCCATGCCGCCATGACCAAATAGTCGGCGGCGATCTCCAGGTGCTGCTTGCGCGCATGCACAATGAAGTCGAGGTACTGATCCGCCAGTTCCAGGATCGAAATCTGGGCAAGGTCGAGCTTCTGCTCCCGCGCCAACCTGAGCAGGACATCGATGGGGCCTTCAAAGCCCGTCAGGTTGAGGACAAACTGGCCTTCTGCGTCGGCAATCGGCGGAGATTCGAAGGTGTCTTCCGCTTCCAACAACCGCTCCTTAATTCAGCCCCGCGAGGGTGTAAATCATGCTTTCCACCGCTTTGACCGGAACCAGCACCAGCCAGGCGATCAAATTCAGATTAACGCCGATTTGTTTTCCAATCATCGGCAAAATGAAAAGCAGGCCCAAAAGAATTGGAATGCCCAACCGCTCGAGCTTGGCGAGGCGCGCCGCCAACTCATAGGGCAGGAGGCCGACGGCGACCCGGCCCCCGTCCAAGGGCGGTAGAGGCAGCATGTTAAAGACGGCGAGAAGCACATTGATAAAAATAGATCTCTGAAGGGTATCGACGATCCAGCCCTGGCCCCCTTCCGGAAAGAAACCGACCAGATGAAGGCCGAGCGCCGAGAGCAAGGCGAGGGTGAGATTCATGCCCGGCCCGGCCGCCGCAACCCAGATCATGTCCCGTTTCGGAAAACCCAGCCGGGAAAAATCGACCGGGACCGGCTTGGCATAGCCGAACAGGATCGGCGACTGGATGAGCAGCAGAAGGGCTGGAAGCAGGACGGTGCCGAAGGCATCCACATGACGGAGCGGGTTCAGGGTGACCCGGCCGGCCCGCAGGGCCGTATCATCGCCGAAACGAAGCGCCACGAAACCGTGGGCCGCCTCGTGCAGCGTGATCGCGAGCAGGATCGGCAGGACCCAGACGGAAGCCGTATACAGGATGCCGGAGGTGTCCACTTAAGGCGCCTCCCCCATCAATTCCGCGAGCTGGACCCTAAGCGCGTCCATGTCCTCGCTTGCCTTCGCCTCACCCCTCAAGGCCGTCGCTCGCCGAAACCGGTCGAGAGCGACGCGTTTGAGCGGACCTACGGCCTGGGCCAAGGCCGCCATTTCCTCAAGCTTCCCATTGCAGTGAAGGACGGCATCGCAGCCGGCGGCAAGGGCGGTTTCGGCGCGAAGCGCAAGCTCGCCCTCAAGGGCGTTCATCGAGATATCGTCCGTCATCAAAAACCCGTCGAAACCGATTCGCTTGCGAATGACCTCCGCGACGACCGTTTTCGAAAGCGTGGCGGGCTTCTCGGAATCGAAGGCCGTATAGACGATATGGGCCGTCATCGCGAGCGGCATGTCGGCAAGGGAGCGAAAGGGACGAAAATCGGTTACATCGAGCTCGGCCGCGGCGGTCTCAACGACGGGCAGGGCCAAGTGGCTATCTTGGCGGGCGCGGCCGTGTCCCGGCAGGTGCTTCAAGACTGGCAAGACACCCCCGGCGAGAAGGCCTTCGCACATGACCCTGCCTAAGCTGGAAACGCGATCCGCGTCGCTCCCGAAGGCGCGATCGCCGATGATGGGGTTGGCGCCGGCAACGGCTAAGTCGAGCACCGGTGCACAATCGACGGTGATCCCGAGCGCGCGAAGCTCGCCCGCCAGGAGCCTGGCATTCAGCCATGCCGCCTCCAGCGCCGCCTCCGGTTTGCGCTCGGCAAGCTCGCCGAACCGGCGGGCGGGCGGTGCGTCCCGCCAATGGGGCGGATTGAGGCGGCGGACGCGCCCCCCCTCCTGATCGATCAGGACGGGGGCGTCCCCGCGACCGACGACCGCCCGCAACGCCGAAACGAGGGAGCGGACCTGGGCAGGATCCGAGCAATTGCGTTCGAAGAGGATGAAGCCCAAGGGGTTCGCATCCTGGAAGAAGCGGCCTTCCTCGTCGCTTAAGGCGGTTCCCCCGCAGCCCAGGATGAGCGCCCTTGCCGATTTTTCGTCAGGGCCGGACAACCAGACAGCCTAATTTGCGTTGTTGAAGTCTTGTGCAAAGGTCTTTTGCCGCCGCGACCCCGGTTAGCGGTCCCGCCTGCACGCGAAAGAAAACGCCCTTCTCGCCCAGATCTACCCGTTCCACGTACAGCTTAAGCGCGCCCAAGAGATCGGGCTCGGCCTCCTGGAGCCGCGCCCATTGGACTTTCGCCTGCGTCTCGAATCGCATGGAAGCGACCTGGATGCGAACGCCTTTCTCGCCGGGCGGGGCTGGCGCGGCTTCTAGAGGTTCCGTCTCGGGCTCGGTTTGCGTTTGCGGGACCGTCGCTTCGGATTCCATCCGTTGCAGAAGCTCGGTCTTTGGTGGCGCCTCGGCCGCCTCGGGAGGAGCGACGGGCTCCTCCGGCGGCGGCAGCAGCCGGATCGTCTCCGGCTGCTCCGGGTCCCTCTCGGCGAGTTGGCCGTAGACGAGCTTGTCCTGGAACGGCACGGCCATGCCGCCTGGTTTCTCGGGCCGCACCTTGATCGGCTCCTTCTCCGCACGAACGATGGGCAGGATGGCTCGCGTTCCGGATTTCACGCCTTCCTCATAGGCGATCCGAACGACGCCTGCGAAAACACCGAATGCGAGAAGCACTGCGAGGAACCTATAGAACCCGCGGCGGCGAAAAAAGGACCGGTGTTGATCCGACTCTTCTTCGAAACGGCTTGTAAAAAAACTCACCGCATCTCCTCCACCGGCTCCACCCCAAAGGTTTTCAGGCCTGAGGCGATGACGATCGCCAATCCCGAAACGAGGGCAAGCCGGGCTGTGGAAAGGTCCGCATCGTCCGGCCTCAAGAAGCGCAAGTCCGTCTCCTCGTTCCCCCGGTTCCATTGCCCATGGAATTCGCCGGCGAGATCGTAAAGGTAGAAGGCCAGGCGGTGTGGTTCGTGAAACCGCGCCGCCGTTTCCACCTGACGTGGCCAATCCGCCATCTTGCGAATGAGAGCAAGTTCGCCGGGTTCGGTCAACCGGCCGAGTGGAGCATTGGCCAGTGCGGCCGGAGCAAGGTTGATCTTCGGAAACTCGGCCTTGGCATGACGAAGCACGGACTGGGCCCGTGCATGGGCGTATTGCACATAGAAGACCGGGTTATCCTTGGTCTGCTCCATCACCTTCTCGGTGTCGAAGTCGAGCACCACGTCGTTCTTGCGGGTCAGCATGATGAAGCGGACGACGTCCTTGCCGACCTCGCCGACGACGTCGCGCAAGCTGACAAAGGTACCGGATCGCTTCGACATCTTTACCTGCACGCCGACTTCGAACAGGTTCACCAGCTGGCAGATCTTCACATCCAACTCGCCACGACCGTCGGTGATCGCCTTCACCGCGGCCCGCATGCGCTTGACGTAGCCCGCATGGTCCGCCCCCCAGACATTGATCATCGTGTCTGCGCTGCGGCGGAACTTGTCCAGGTGATAGGCGATGTCGGAGGCGAAATAGGTCCAGCTGCCATCCGATTTCTTGAGCGGGCGGTCGACGTCGTCCCCGAACTGCGTCGAACGAAAGAGGGTTTGCGGCCTTGGCTCCCAATCTTCCGGCACCATGCCCTTCGGGGGATCGAGGATCCCTTCGTAGACGAGGCCCTTTGCATCAAGGGCTTCGAGCGCGGAATCCACGCCGCCCTCGGCGACCAGAGCGCGCTCGGAGGAGAAGACGTCGAAGACGACGCCGAGCGCCTTCAGATCCTCCCGAATGACCGCCACCATCTCCTCGATCGCGAAATCCCGGAAGATGGGAAGCCAGTCTTCGGGGACCGCATCCACCCACTCGCGGCCATATTTTTCGGCCAGTTTCTGTCCGACCGGCTTCAGGTAGTCACCGGGGTAGCTTCCCTCGAAGACGTCCGGCCCGATATCGATGCCGAGCTGCTCGCGGTAGCGGTAGTAGACCGCCTGGCCCAGCTTATCGACCTGGGCGCCGGCATCGTTGATGTAAAACTCGCGGGTGACCTGGTAGCCCACCTTCTCGAGAAGCGACGCCAGCACGTCGCCGATGACGGCACCCCGCCCGTGGCCAATGTGCAGCGGTCCCGTTGGATTCGCCGAGACGTACTCGACGTTCACCCGTTCCGCCTGGCCAAGATCCGAATCCCCATAGGCCGTCCCTTCCTGCAGAATTTCGGCGAGACGCGCGTACCAGAAGGCATCCGCGAGCCGGAGATTAATGAAGCCGGGGCCGGCCACCTCGGCGATCACGATAGCCGGGTTCTCTTTAAGTTGATGGGCAAGGCGTTGGGCGAGATCGTGCGGCTTTTGGCCGGCTTCCTTCGCCAGCACCAGGGCGGCATTCGTCGAAACGTCGCCATGGGCCGCCTCGCGGGGCGGTTCGATGACGATCTTCGTCGAATCGATGCCCGAAGGAAGCCGACCGGCGACCGTCATCTCTTCAATGACATTCAAAACTTCAGACTGAAAGTATTTGAAAAGATTCATTATTTTTTCGCATAAACGTCGAAAAGGCGGCGGTGTTCCTCCAGCGCGAAACGATCCGTCATGCCGGCCACGTAGTCGAGGACAAGCTGCCCCCTTGCCGGCCGGTCCAGGTGGTCGGCTTCTTCCTGCCATTCCGTCGGCAGGCAGCCCGGCTCGCGGAGCAACAGATCGAACAGTTCCTTCACGACATGGCGCGCCTTGTTGGCCATGCGATTCACCTTATAATGGCGGTACATGCGCCGCATCAGGAAGGCCTTCAAGCCTTGGGTTTCCTTCTCCATCGCCCCAGAAAAGGCGACGACGGGCGCATCCAGCGCGCGGATGGCCTGGGCGGTTTTCGGCTTCGTGCGCGCCAACCGGGTTTTCGTTTCCCCGATCAGGTCCTGCACCATGCGATCGATCAGGCGGCGGATGGTCTCCGGAACCAGGCGCTGGATCTCGATTCCGGGATACCGCGACCGCACCTCGGCGATCACCGGGCCAGCGAGCGGAACGTCCTCGACGTCTTTGAGCGTGAAGAGGCCTGCCCGAAGGCCATCGTCGAGGTCGTGGCTGTTATAGGCGATGTCGTCGGAAAGGGAGGCGACCTGGGCCTCGGCACCGGCGAAGCTTTCGATTTCGAGATCGTGTTCGCGCACGTACTCGGTGATGCCGACCGACACCTCCCGGTTGGTCTGCGCCTTACGCCCGGCAAGCGGCCCGTTATGCTTGACGACCCCTTCCAGGGTCTCCCAGGTGAGATTCAGGCCGTCGAATTCCGCATAGCGCCGTTCCAGCCGGGTCAGGATGCGCAGCGTATGGGCGTTGTGGTCGAAACCGCCGAATTCCGCCATCGCCTCGTCCAGCCCCGTCTCGCCGGCATGGCCGAAGGGCGGATGGCCAAGGTCGTGGGCCAGCGCCAAGCCTTCCACCAAATCCTCGTTCAGATCGAGCGCGCGGGCGATGGAACGCGCGATCTGCGCCACTTCGAGGGTATGGGTGAGCCGGGTGCGGTAGTTGTCGCCCTCGTGGTAGACGAAGACCTGGGTCTTGTATTTGAGACGGCGGAAGGCCGTGCAGTGGATGATCCGATCGCGATCCCGCTGAAAGACCGTCCGCATCCGGCTTTCCTCTTCCGGAAAGCGACGGCCGCGGCTTTCTTCCGGATGACAGGCATAGCTGGCAAGCGGCCCCATGGCCGGACACTACTTCGAAGGCACGAGGCCACGCAACGCTTCCCTTGCCCGGATAACCGCGAAGGTTCGCCTTGGAACTAATTAAAAACATTGACGAAATCCTAATCCTTCCCACATAAGAAGAAGCGGCGTGGGCGGTTTTGCGCAGCTTCCGAGATGGCTTAAGATGAGGACAATGGAAAACGAAGCGAAAGTGACGGTTTCGAAGCGTGCGGCCAAACGCATCGCAGCGCTTATGGCGAGCGAGGCGGAGGAAGGCTACATGCTGCGCATCGCCGTTACCGGTGGCGGCTGCTCGGGTTTCCAGTACAATTTCACCTTCGACAACGTGACCAACGACGACGATGCCGTCATCGAACGGAACGGCGCCAAGGTGGTGATCGACGAGATCAGCCGCGAATACCTGGCCGGCGCCGAGGTCGATTTCGTCGAAGACCTGATCGGCTCCGCCTTTGCGATCCGCAATCCGAACGCGACCGCGTCTTGCGGCTGCGGCAATTCCTTCTCGGTCGGCTAAACAGGCGCTTACGCTTTCGGTGAAGATCGCCTCCTGGAACGTCAACTCCATCAAGTCCCGGCTCCCCCACCTGCTTGCCTGGCTGAAGGCGGCAAAGCCGGACGTCGTCTGCCTCCAGGAGACCAAGACCATCGAGGAAAACTTTCCCTTCTTCGAGATCGAGGCGGCCGGCTACGCCGCCACTGTTGCCGGTCAGAAGGCCTATAACGGCGTCGCCATCCTTTCCGCCCTCCCCTTGGAGGTCTTTGAGAAGCGCCTTCCCGGCGAGACGGCGGACGACCAAGCGCGTTACGTGGAAGTGCTGGTCGAGACGTTGCGCGTCGCCTCCGTCTACCTTCCGAACGGGAACCCGGTGGGCACGGAGAAATTCGACTACAAGCTACGTTGGATGGACCGTCTGAAGCGCCACGCCGAAGCGCTATTGAAAACGGAGGAGCCCTTCGTGCTAGCCGGTGACTTCAACGTCATTCCGGCAAGGGAAGACGTTTACGAGCCTCAGGGATGGGAAGGAGACGCACTTTACGACCTGCGCACGCGGGAGAAGTTCCGCGCGCTCACCTATCTGGGTCTCACGGATGCGTTTCGCGCGCGTCACCCGGACGCGCTCGCGTTCACCTATTGGGATTACCAGGGCGGCGCCTGGCGGCGGGACCTTGGCCTTCGCATCGACCATCTGCTGCTGTCGCCGGAGGCCGCCGACCGCCTCAAAGCATGCGAGATCGACACGGGCCCCCGAAAAAAGGAGAAACCTTCCGATCACACGCCGATCTGGTGCGAGCTTGCTTAAGGAACCGGGCGATCAGATGTCGGCGTAGACGCGCTTTTCCGCCTTGGCGCCGGGATGGGTGACGGCGCCCTGGGCCGCATCCCCCACCGTCTGGGCAAACCGCCAAATCGCGCCGGATCCGAAATCGCTGTCCCTCGGCTTCCAGGCCTTGGCACGACGCGCGAGTTCCGCATCGTCGAGTTCGACCTCGATCGTGCCCCTGCCTGCATCGATGGCGATCATGTCGCCGTCCTTCAGAAGGGCGATGGGGCCGCCGACGGCCGCCTCCGGTCCGACATGGCCGATGCAGAAGCCGCGGGTGGCGCCCGAGAAGCGGCCATCCGTAATGAGGGCGATCTTGTTTCCCATCCCCTGGCCATAGATGGCCGCCGTCGTCGCCAGCATCTCGCGCATGCCGGGACCGCCACGTGGCCCTTCGTAGCGAAGCACGATGACGTCGCCTTCCCCATAGGCGCGGTTTTCGACGGCCTCGAAGGCGTCTTCCTCGCGATCGAAGCAACGCGCGGGCCCACGAAACGTGAGATCCGTCATGCCGGCGATCTTCACGATCGCTCCTTGTGGCGCCAAATTCCCTTTGAGCCCGACGACGCCGCCGGTCGGCGAAAGCGAGTTCGATGCCGGGCGCACGACGTCCTGATCCGTCGGGAAGACGACTTCCTTCAAGTTCTCGGCGATCGTCCGGCCGGTCACCGTCAGGCATTCGCCGTGCAGGTAGCCGCCGTCCAGAAGCGCCTTCATCAGGATCGGCACGCCGCCCGCCTCGTAGAGATCCTTCGCCACGTAGCGGCCGGCGGGTTTCAAATCCGCCAGATACGGCGTCTTTCGGAAAATCTCGGCGACGGCGGTAAGGTCGAAGTCGATCCCCGCCTCGTTCGCGATCGCCGGCAGATGAAGGGCGGCGTTCGTCGAGCCGCCCGAGGCGGCGACGATCATGGCCGCGTTCTCGAGCGCGGATCGCGTCACGATGTCGCGCGGCCGGATGTTTTCGCGCAGTAGGTGCATGACCGCCTCGCCACTTTTCTCGGCGAACGCGTCGCGGGATTCATAGGGGGCAGGCGCCCCGGCCGAACCCGGCAGGGCGAGCCCGATGGCTTCGGAAACGCAGGCCATCGTGTTCGCCGTGAACTGACCGCCGCAGGAACCGGCCGAGGGGCATGCGACGCATTCGAGCGCGTGCAGCTCCGCTTCCGTCATCTTGCCGGCGCTGTAAGAACCGACCGCCTCGAACACGTCCTGGATGGTCACCTCACGGCCTTCATAGCGGCCGGGAAGGATCGTGCCGCCATACATGAAGACGGAAGGAACGTTGAGGCGCAGCATCGCCATCATGATGCCGGGCAGCGACTTGTCGCAACCGGCCAGTCCGACAAGCGCATCGTAACAGTGCCCGCGCATCGTCAACTCGCAGGAATCGGCGATCACCTCGCGGCTGACGAGCGAAGACTTCATTCCTTCATGACCCATCGCGATGCCGTCCGTCACCGTGATCGTCGTAAACTCGCGCGGCATGCCGCCGGCCGATTTCACGCCGAGCTTGACGGCCTGGGCCTGCCGGTCGAGCGTGATGTTGCAGGGCGCGGCTTCGTTCCAGCTTGTCACGACGCCGACGAAGGGCTGATGGATCTCTTCCTCCGTCAACCCCATCGCATAGTAGAAGGCGCGATGGGGCGCGCTTTCCGCTCCGACGGAGACGTAACGGCTCGGCAGGTTTTGCTTTTCGTCAAACTTGCGGGTCATGGGTCTCTTCCTTAATCATCAGCCCTAATCATCGGCGCGTCATTCTAATGCCGGAACGGCATTCACGTGAGCCAGCTTTGCTTTTTGGCTCGTTGATCCTCGGCCTCGGCCAAGCGCGCGCGTTGTTCGGCCACCACTTCGTCCGGGGCCTTCTCAAGAAATTGCGGGTTGCTGAGCTTTTTCTCGATTTTCGCCATTTCCTTGTCATGCTCCCGGATTTCTTCCGCCCAGCGCGCCTTTTGGGCGTCCATGTCGACGGCATCGCCCGGATAGACCCGGGCCGTCGCCTCGTCGATCACGAAAGGAATGCCACCTTCCACCCCTTCCTTTCGCCCACCAAACACTTTCACTTTGGCGAGCGTCTTGATGATCGCCGCATGGGTTTCCATGCGCTTAGCGGTGATTTCGTTCGCCCCTTCCAGGGAAACCGATAGCTGGTTTTTCGGCGGCACGCGCAACTCCGCGCGGATGATACGAATCTCCGTGATCAGCCGGACGACCCAATCCATTTCCGCCATCGCCGCGGCGTCGGTCAGCGCTACATCGAAGCTAGGCCAGACGGAGGTAATCAGCATTTCTTCGCGCGCGCCCATCTTCTGCCACAGCTCTTCCGTGATGAAGGGCATGATCGGGTGCAGGAGATGAAGGAGTTGGTCGAGCGCCCAGGCGGTGGTGGCGCGCGTTTCCTTTATCGCCGCCGCGTCGTTGCCGTTCAGGATCGGCTTCGTGAACTCCAGATACCAATCGCAGAAAATGCCCCAAACGAACTGGTAAAGCGCGTTGGCCGCCTCGTTGAAACGGTAGCCCGCGAACGCCTTCTCCACCGCTTCGTTTAAATTCGCAATGCCGCCCACGATCCAGCGGTTGACGGTGAGCGAGGCTGCCTTCGGATCGAAGGCCGGGTCCGACACGCATTCGGCCAACTGACAGTAGCGCGCGGTATTCCAAAGTTTCGTCGCGAAGTTCCGCGCGCCTTCGACGCGCGCCTCCGAAAGCTTGATGTCGCGCCCGGGCGAGGCCAGCGCGGCAAGCGTGAAGCGCAGCGCATCGCAGCCATATTTTTCGATCAGGCCTAAGGGATCGATGATGTTGCCCTTCGACTTCGACATCTTCTGCCCCGATGCGTCGCGGACCAGCGCGTGGATGTAGACGGTGCGAAAGGGCACCTCCCCCATGAAGTGGGCCCCCATCATCATCATGCGCGCCACCCAGAAGAAGATGATGTCGAAGCCCGTGATCAGCACGTCGGTTGGGTAGTAGCGCTTGAGCTCTGGCGTCGCCTGCGGCCAGCCCAGCGTCGAGAACGGCCAAAGGGCGGACGAAAACCACGTGTCCAGCACGTCCGGATCGCGCGTGAGCTCCGTTTCCTTTCCGTAATGGGCCGTCGCCGCGACCATTGCTTGTCTTTCCGTGGCGGCGACGAAGATCTCGCCATCGGGCCCGTACCAGGCCGGAATCCGATGCCCCCACCAGATTTGCCGCGAGATGCACCAGGGCTGGATGTTGCGCATCCATTCGAAATAGGTGTTCTCCCAATGCTTCGGCACGAAATGGGTTTCGCCCTTCTCCACCGCCTCGATGGCCGGCCCGGCCAAGGTGGCGGCGTCCACGAACCACTGATCCGTGAGCCAGGGCTCGATCACCGTGCCGGAACGGTCGCCGTAAGGGATCGTGTGGGCGTGGTCCTCGACCTTCTCGAGCAGGCCGAGCGATTCCATCTCGGCGACCACCTTCTGCCGGGCTTTAAGGCGGTCGAGGCCGCGATAGGCCGCAGGCGCCGCCGCGTTCAGATGGGCGTGCGCATCGAAGACGTTGACCATCGGAAGTTGGTGACGGCGGCCGACCTCGAAGTCATTGAAGTCGTGGGCCGGCGTGATCTTCAGCGCGCCGCTTCCCATCTCGGGGTCCGCGTATTCGTCGGCCACGATCGGGATCGTGCGGTTGGCGATCGGCAAAACCACGTTCTTGCCGACGAGGCGCCGATAGCGCGCATCTTCCGGGTGCACGGCGACGGCCATATCCCCCAGCATCGTCTCGGGCCGCGTCGTCGCAATGACGATATGACCGGAGCCGTCCTCCAGCGGATAGCGAAAATGCCAAAGGTGACCGGCGGTCTCACGCTGGACGACTTCGAGGTCGGAAATCGCGGTGGCGAGTTCGCAATCCCAATTGACGAGCCGTTTGTCCCGGTAGATGAGACCGGCCGCATGAAGATCGACGAAGACCTTCGTCACGGCGGCCGAAAGCCTCGCATCCAAGGTGAAGCGTTCCTTCGCCCAGTCGGGCGAGGTGCCGAGGCGGCGGAGCTGTCGGGTGATCGTACCGCCGGATTCCTTTTTCCATGCCCAGACCCGCTCGACGAAGGCCTCTCTTCCCAGATCGTGGCGGGAGCGGTTTTCTGAAGCGAGCTGCTTCTCGACGACGATCTGGGTCGCAATCCCGGCATGGTCCGTGCCCGGCTGCCACAGCGCATCCACCCCTTTCATCCGTTGGTAGCGAGTGAGGATGTCCTGGAGCGTATGGTTAAGCGCGTGCCCCATGTGGAGGCTGCCGGTCACGTTCGGCGGCGGCATCATGATCGTGAAGGGGGTGGCGTGCGAATCCGTGTGGGCCGCGAAGGCGCCGGACGCCTCCCACGCCTTATAGCGCGGCCCTTCGACCGTCTCGGGACGATAAGTTTTTTCCAGCCCTTTCATTGCGTTGGGAACGTTGCCTCACCTTTTCAAGCAAAACGAACCATGGCCACGGACCGCCGTAGCCTAGATGCATCCAAATCGCGTGGGAGTTTAGAGTTCTTCGGCCCGGCGAGCAGCCCGCTCGACCTCTTTTCGTACCAGTTTTTCGGTGAGCGAAGGAAGATTCTGGTCGAACCATTCCTTCAGCATCGGGCGCAGCAATTCCTTGACGATGTCTTCCAAGGTCTTACCGGGGATGGAAGCAAGCGGGGTCCCGGTCCCCTCTTCCTTGGTGACGGCCTTCGCAAGTTCTTCGAAGGATTCGGTCGCGGCGGCCGCCGTCGGCGGGGAAACAAGCGAATCGTCGTCGCCGGCGGCCGGCGGGGCTGCCGCTTCCTCGGCGGCCGGTTCCGCCTCGTCAGGCTCGGCGTCTTCGAGCACGAGCTCGTTTTCGTCCGCCGGCGCCGCTTCCGGCTCGGTCTCCTCCGGGGCTTCTTCCTGTTCGTCCGCCTCTGCCGTCATCTCCGTCTCCGGTTCTTTCCCTTCCGCGAGATCCACCACGTCCCCGTCCTTCGTGACCATCTGGGTGAGATCCAGAACGTCTTCTTCGCTCGCCCCTGCTTCTTCTGCACCTGCTTCGGCAGTCGCCGCTTCCGAATCGGCGTCGGCCGGCTGCTCCCCCTCACCAGCCTCTTCGTCTTCGGAAATGATACGGCGAATGGACGCGAGAATCTCCTCCATAGAGGGTTCCCCCTGATCCTCGCCCCCCTCCTCTGTGGCAGGTGTTTGTTCTGGGCTTTCCATCATTCGTCCGCACCTATCAACCGTGGCCAGCCAAGCCTTAGCCGGTCCCGGAAAACAATTGGTTAACCCTAAGCCAGTCCCGGAAAAAACGCCAGAATAAGAAGCCCCTAGCGGGGAGTCCGATTACTCCGGATCGCTGCCGAAGCCGATCCATTTATCCCGGACTTCGTCGTAGTGCTTGTTCATATCGTAGGCCCGAACTGGGAGTCCCAGGGCTTCCGCCGTCAACACGCCGGTCGCCGACTTCAGGCGAAAACTGGCCACGAATTCGTCCCGTTGGGCCTGAACCAGCTCCACTTTTGCATCGAGAAGTTCCTGCTCGGCATCCAGCACGTCAAGCACGGTGCGCGATCCGACGAGGGCCTCCTGTTGGACGCCCTCAAGGGCGATGGTGGAGGCTTCGACCTGGGTCTCGATAGAGGCGATGCTGGCGCGGGCCGCTTCCAGGTCCGACCAGGCGCGGGCCGATTGCTCGATGGCTTGCCGGCGCGCCTCTTCGACTTCGACTTTGCGTTGGCCGGCGACCTGACGCGCCTCACGCAACCGGGAATAGACGGTGCCGGCTTGATAGAGCGGCACCGTCATCTGCGCGCTGACCGCGACCCGTTCCGTGTCATCGACGGTAGAAAACTGCTCCTTGGCCCTGCTGATTTCGCTATTCAGAGAAACCGTCGGCAAGAGTTCGCCCTCGACGATATTGATGGTTTCCTTGGCGGCCTTCTCGTTGAACGCCGCCAAGATCACGCCTGGAAAGTAATTGGCGGCACTCTGAAGGGCCACTTCCCGAGCCTGGGGCAGGTCCCTTGGCGCGAAGGGCTCGACAAGTTCTTGGGGCACAACGCCAATCACCTTCTTGAAGGCCGCTCGCGAGGAAGCGAGGTTTCCTTCCGCCCGAATCCGGCCGGCGCGCGCGCCGGCCAGCCTCGCTTCGGCCTGGGCGACATCCGTGCGGGTGATTTCACCGACCTCGAAGCGGTCGCCGGCGGCTTCCCGCTGACGCCGGAGCACTTGTTCGTTGTTGACGTTGAGCTCGACGACGGCTTGATCGCGCACGACGTCGATGAAGGAAACGGCGCCATCGAGGAGGACTTGCGCCTCGACGACGCGAAGGCGCGCGCGCTCGGCCTGAATGCGGTCCTCGGCGCGGCGGGTCTCATAGAAGGTCCGGCCGCCCCGGAAGAGCGGCTGTGCAACGTCGAGGCTCACGCTCGAGGGAGAGCGGGACTGACTGCCGGTGGTTTGGGCAAAGAGATTCCCATCGACGCTGCTTTGCCCCGTCTCGCCACTCACCGTGATCGTCGGCCGCCAGCCAGCCATCGCCTGCGGGACCGCTTCGTCCGTCGCCCGAAGCTGGGCCCGTTGGGCCTGGAGCGTCGGATTGTTCTGGTAGGCGGCCGCAAGGGCTGCTTCAAGGGTCTGGGCGGCAGCCGTCAGCGGCGCCGCACCGGCCACAAGAAACGCGCAGACCTTCAGGACTGCTCGGACCGCCTTGCCCAATCTCGAAGTCCCCTTTGCCACAAATCCCGTCGATGAAGAGAATTGATGTAAATTTACAGCTAAATATTAATATAAGATTCGCTAGAAGACAAACTCTTCCTTGGCCGCGAAACCCGGCAGGAGCGGCGTTGCCGCGTCGAAGACGGCGCGGCACCCCACGCAGTCTCCGGAGCGGATCATGACGACGCCTTGGCCGACCCGCGCCTTGGCCGTCACGACCGTTACCAAACGCCCGCCTTCTTTCAACTGATCGGTGATCGCCGCCGGCACTTCCGCCACGGCGCCGTCGATGAAAATCACATCGAAGGGGGCCTGGGCCGGGCAGCCTTCTGCCAGCGCCCCCTCCACGACGGCCACGTTGTCGCAATCGAACTCGGTAAACCGTTCGCTTGCCGTCGCTGCCAGGGCGGGATCGCTCTCAAGGGCAACGACCGTGCCCGCCAAACGCCCGATCACGACGGCCGAATAGCCGCTGCCACAGCCGATATCGAGCACGACGTCGTCGGGCCCGATCTCGGCAAGCTGCAAGAGCCGCCCGAGCACCATCGGCTCCATCACGTAGCGTCCCTCGCCGACGGCCAAGTCCTCATCGATATAGGCGACACCCTGAAAGTTTGGGGGCACGAAACGCTCGCGCGGCACGTCGAGCATGGCGGCAATAATGCCCGGATCGGCCACCTCATGCGGCCGCAACTGGCAATCCACCATGTTCCGTCGGGCGGCAGCAAAATCGGTCATGAAATCTCTCGATCGATCAATCGGGGAACCGTTTATACTTTCCGGACGTTGCGAACACAACGACGCTCGGAAGCCGGGTTTTCAAGGGCTTCGCGTTGCTTGACCGCCCTTTGGTCAGGTCCTATATCTCTGGCCCTTCCGGGGTATTCAAGCCCAACACGAAAAACAACCGGCGCGGTGGGAGAGTGGTTATCCAGCAGACTGCAAATCTGTGTACGCCGGTTCGATTCCGGCCCGCGCCTCCAGCACTCCATGCCCGAACCTGCGCCGGTCTTTTCACCTCCAGCTTGGCCCTTCCTCTCTAGCCTGAAATGGTTAAGGAGTTAAAAAAGCCTGGCTATAGCTTGAGACCCCATACGGCACTATATAAGTCAGGCCCATCTTCATGGCCAAGGTAAGGCTCGGCGCCTCGCCCAAGAAAACGCCATAATTGTTAATCAGGTTCAAAAGGGTCCCGACGACGATTGCCACGAACGTCGCCCGGCGCACCACGCCCGGGCTTTTAAACGCCGCCATCGTTGCGACACGTTTCGGTTCTCCTTGCCGTTCCTTCACGCCGACACAAGCATAGCAAGATTCCGCCATTCCCCCAGGATTTCCGGGCGTTTAAGCTTTTGTGAAGGCGCATCGGATGCTGGCAAGGTATTGCGGGCTCTGCTATATAGCGAAACGGTGCGATGCGCGGTTTTGCTCGGTCGCGTCCGATGATCCCCGGTAGCTCAGTTGGTAGAGCAAGCGGCTGTTAACCGCTGTGTCGTTGGTTCGAGTCCGACCCGGGGAGCCAGTTTTCAAGGCCAGTTTTCAAGGAAGGGCCTGGCCTAACAAGGAAAGGTCTGGCCAAAAAGGTCCGGCCCTTCCCTTTCCTCCGCTTCGTGCGACAATCCTTATCCCTTCGCCCTAGGAATTGGCGCCCTGGGAATTGGCGCCCTGGGAATGAGGAAGCCGAAGGATCGGAGGAAGTCTCGATGAAAACACTTCTTCTCGGTATTCTTTTCGTCTTGGGCGCCGGCATCCTCTTCCTTGGTGGCTGGATCGGCCATGAAAAGATGAAAGACCCCTTGGCGCTCATCCAAGACAATATCCCGCCGGCGCGCCTGCTACGCGAACAGCCCATGGCGTGCGAGCCGCACCGCGTGTGTACGGCCATCACCCTTGGCCTCGAAGGCTTCGATGCGGTCGAGATCTCCTTAAGCCTGCCCGAGGCGACGCCGGAAGGCGGCCTTGCCACCGTGATCCTGCTTGGCGGTTTCGACACCGGCAAGCGCAGCATCTTTGAGGTGCCGAAGGCGGGCGCAAACGCGGTGATCGGCTATGACTATCCCTTGTCGAGGGAGGCCTGGTACGAAGCATGGTGGCCGCGACGGATGCTGGCCGCCCGGCGGGCCTCCCGCCAGGTGCCGGCCCAAATCCTTGCCGTCCTCAGCTGGGCACGCGGGCAAGCCTGGTCGGACGGGCGGACCAGCCTGCTCGGCTTCAGCCTCGGCGCGCTCTACCTGCCCGCCGTCCATCACATGGCGCGCCTGCATGGGATGCGGATCGGCCCCTCGATCATCGCCTATGGCGGGGCCGATCTTGCACCGATCTTCCGGTTCGCCTTTCGCAAGGAACCGGCGTGGCTTCGGGGTACGCTTACCGGTCTTGCCGTGCTTGGCTTGCGTGAGCTCGAGCCGGTCCATCACCTTCCCCATCTGAAAGGGGAATTCCTGCTGCTGAACGGCAGCGACGATCGCCTCGTGCCCTTCGAGACGGTCGAACGGCTGCGCGCGTTGCTGCCGGAGCCGAAGACGATCGTGACATTAAAATCGGATCACATGATGCCGGGCGACCGCGAGCTGATGGAGACGATCATCCGGGTGAGCCGCAACTGGCTCATCGAGCACCAGGCCATCAACCCGCCACCCGCTGGTTAGATCCGGCGGCTAGATCCGGCCTCCGCCCTGCAGGGGAGAGAAACGAACCGTCAGCACGCTTCGTTTGCGCAAGACGCCCTCAAGATCCTTCTCGATGACGAGCAACTCCTGGGTGCCCTCCAATGGACCGACGGGGATGATCATGCGCCCGCCCCTTCCTAGCCGGTGTTCCGAACCTAATCCGGATCGGCAATTGCCTTAACAGTGTTGAATATTTCAACAAGTTCAGGATCGAGGGGTATAGCTCGTTCCTTTATCAACCTGGCCCCGAGACCACCGAGGAGTCTTTTCAAGTACCTGGTGGATCCGCCAGCTCCGTGTTCGTACATAACCTTCTTGAAATCATTGAGACGGTCTTGTCCCGACTTGCTCGAATCGAAATCAGTTACGGTAACTTCCTTTGTCGGACTTAATTCGCGATTGATGACATCCGCAATAATTTCAAGGGGAAAGTAATCTTCGATGTTGCCCTTCCTCAGGCAGAACACTTTTTTAATGTTTGGGAGCGAGGCTGCTGCTGCGCGCTCTAAATCCTTAGCCGCGTTTTCTGCATTTCGATCAAAAACAATGATGCAGGGGATATCATATGCGTAGAGTAATCGGGCGATTGTTTCGGCTCTTTTAGAGTCGCTGCCGTTCATATTGATGATTGCGATACCCAAGTGGAATTCACTCATTCCACACATCTCCATGAAGGTTGGAAATCCATCCTCCTCTGTACTACCTTCAACTAATATCGCGCAGTTTCCACCGCCCTTAAGGAGCGCGTCTGACGCCCGTATTCCGAGATCGGTTCGGACCTCATCGAGTAACGAAACATCGAACGTCTTAGCAACGGTGTTCCCGCTGGCAGTACGTGTCATTAGGACATTGTTCTCGAAACGGCTCCGATCGATGAATACAGGTGAATGGGTGGTGACGATAACCTGCGATTTGACGCTAATCTCTTGGATTACCGACAAGAGCTGACGTTGTGCCTTCGGATGAAGACTATTTTCGGGTTCCTCCATCGCCAAGATTAGGTAGCCCTCGGCAGCAAGGTCAGCGACCAACCGGAAAAGAGCGATGATCAAGTTATTCTGTGTTCCCGCACCCCGATTTTCAATTTTCACGTTATCTACGCGATCATCAGACAAGTTCACAACGAACTTGACCCCCTCCACCGGATCGATTTCGAGATCGTCAAATCCGAGTCGGACAGCATTATCGTGCATCTGCTGTCGCAGAAAGTTCTCAAGCATTGTTCTCGGCTCGGAGATTGAATCCATAAGGAGGTGTTCCAGTTCTTCAAGAGATGTCTTGGTGCCCCCATCTGTAAGTTTTTCCTTCATTCGAGCCCGTAGCATTTTTCCGAGAAGAGCGGTCTTGGTCATTGAGAGCTGGACTGCAAGGTCACGACGGACAGGAATGAAGTGAAATCGCTCCGATGAGAACCACTTGCTCAGTATCGGCCCTGGGATGCTCATAGCGGAATTGTCGTCGAGAATTGCCTTGATTTGGGGGCTTTCGCCGAACGGAAACACTTTGCTCACTACGATTGACCCATCGCTGCGACAAAAATCTTTTAGCCTGTCGTGGGGAGCTTCCTGAAAAGTGAGCACAATGCGGATTTCGTTGCCCGTGTCCTTCTTGAACCAATCGTTGGGATCAACGAGCTTCTTACCAAGGAAGAACTTGTCGAGAGCATGAAGGAATGAAGTTTTCCCCACATCGTTCTCACCAAGCAAAACACTGAACGTATTTAACGGCACCGACACCGACTGCAGCGACCGAAAATTGCTGATTTCTACATGGCTTATGTGCATCACTACTCACCGTTCCTCGATCCGCCGGACGTACCTAGTCTTAGGGTGCGGAGGAGTGGCCTGCTCGGTCAACGATCCAATATAATTCCGGTTTCCGTAACCCATCAAACATCCCCTCCTGCCTAAAAGCAGACCTTCGAGGCCAAGCGGCGAATGTTAGCTTTGCACCTCACGGACATTTCGAGTCAGCGACTTGCCCATAAACCTGTCGCCTTGAAAATTAGATCCGGCTTCCGCCCTGCAGGGGAGAGAAACGAACCGTCAGCACGCTTCGTTTGCGCAAGACGCCCTCAAGATCCTTCTCGATGACGAGCAACTCCTGGGTGCCCTCCAATGGACCGACGGGGATGATCATGCGCCCGCCCAGGCTAAGCTGCTTGAGCAAGGGCGGCGGCACATGGTCGACCGCCTCCTTCACGAGGATCGCATCGAACGGCCCCCGATCCTCCCAGCCGAAATAGCCGTCGCCGACCCGGGTTTCGATGTTCCCGTAGCCAAGCCTCCTGAGCGTGTCCGACGCTTTGCCGGCAAGTGGCTCGACGACCTCGACGCTGTACACCTGCTTGCCGAGCTCGGCCAGGACGGCGGCATGGTAGCCGGCGCCCGTGCCGGTCTCGAAGACGACGTCGTCCTTATTGATACGCGCCAAATCCGTCATCAACGCGATAAGAAACGGGGTCGAGATGTTCTGACCGTGACCCACGGGCAGCGGCACATCGGAATAGGCGAAGGCCTGGAGGCGCATCGGCACGAAGCGATGGCGCGGCACGTGGGTGATGGCGGCGATCACCCGGCGATCGAGGATCGCAACGCCGGTTTCCTCTTCGACGGCAAAGGCCCGCGCGTCGATGCGAAGCACGAGTGCCTTGCGATATTGCAAGTAATAGTCCGTGGCATCCGACGCCAGCGCGATGGCAACGAGAAACAGAAGCGCCGCAAGGTTATTCGCCCGGAGGTAGTTCCACCCCATGGGATTCTTAAGGGGCCACGCCCGGCGAGGCGGCGGCCGCAGGATGGGATGCCCGCCACTCCCTGGCGAGTTGTTCCGCCTTTTGGATGTCCGTCTCGGTCATTTCCTTCGACATGACCTTAAGATTCGCTTTGGCAAAGCTGGCGCCACCCGTGGCCGCGATTTTCGACCACATATAGGCCAGCACGATGTCCTGGGGCACGCCATTGCCGTATTTATACATGAAGCCGAGATTGGACTGGGCGGCGATGTTGCCCTGCTCGGCCGACCGCCGCCACCAGCGGATCGCCTCGGCGAGGTCCTTCTCGACGCCTTGGCCGAAGCCATAGATCAGGCCGAGGTAGAACTGGGCCAGCATGTCGCCCTGCTCGGCCAGCGGCTGCCATTCTTCAAACGCCTTCTTGAAGTCTTTCTGCTTGTAGGCGCTGAGTCCTTCGTCGAAGTCGGCATGGGCAGTTCCGACAAAAAACGTCAGTGAAATCAATAAAATAAATAAAAATCTTACCATAAAACTATAGAAAAGAGCGCCTTCGGTAAAAAACAAAAGCCTTTTCACGCCCCAGTGCTACCGCCAACTCAGGCAAAGTAGTGCGTCCCGATCGCAAATGCTAACATCCTTTCATGGCCAAATGGCAGTGGATTTTGGCGCTTTTCGTGCTGCTTTTCGCGGCCGGCCCGCTGGTCAGCCTGGCCGCAGACGAGGTCGAGTTCGACGCCGATTGGCGGACGGCGGATCGGCAAAGCGCAGGCATTGCGCCGGATCCGGCCGAAACGTCCGAAGCCGTCCTGCAGGTCTACGCGGCGCGTGCCTTTTCGTGGCGGGGGATCTTCGGGGTGCACACGTGGATCGCCGTAAAGCCCGCGAAGGCAGCGCGGTTCACCGTCTTCCAGGTGGTCGGCTGGTACCCGATGTTCGGCAAACCGGCGTTGTCGGTGGAGGAAGACCTGCCGGATCGCCATTGGTATGGAAACGCGCCGGAAATCATCCTCGACATCCGGGGGAAGCCAGCCGAGGCGGTGCTCGAAAAAATGCGCGCCGCCATCGCGGCCTACCCCCATTCGAATTACCGTATGTGGCCGGGACCGAACAGCAACACCTTCACGGCCTATGTGGCCCGCGCCGTTCCGGAGCTTGGCCTGGCGCTGCCACCGACGGCCATCGGCAAGGATTTTCTGTTGAATTACGGGTTTTTTGCCCCCGCTCCCAGTGGAACCGGCCATCAAATCTCGTTTTTTGGGCTTTTAGGCGCGCTTTATGGCCAAAAAGAGGGGTTTGAGCTTAATTTTATGGGTCTTGTCATCGGATTCGACCCGTTAAGGCCCGCCATTCTGCTCCCTGGCGTGGGTCGAATCGCCTTAACGGAGGCGGCGAGGACGAAAACGGCCCGGGCCGGCGGATAAGCATTGTGAAGCCCCTGTAAATCGTATACAGTATGCAAATAAACTAATATATAATATATATAATTCAAATAGTTAATGCGATTTGCCCTTGGGAGAACGCCGCATGGGAGCCTCTGACGTCGCCGCCTCGGAGACGGTGGCCGGCCGGATCGCCGAATTCCTCGCCGTGCGTGGGATCGACCGCATCTTCGGGCTGTGTGGCGGTCACGTCATGCCGATCTGGGACCAAGCCGCACGGGGCGGGATCCGTATCGTGGATGTCCGTGACGAGCGCGCCGCCGCCCATATGGCCCATGCCCATGCCGAACTTACCGGCGGCATCGGGGTCGTTTTGGCGACGGCCGGTCCCGGGGTGACGAACGCGATGACCGGCATCGTCAACGCCCACGTGGCCCGGGCGCCGATCGTCGTCATCTCCGGCGTGCCGCCCCGCCCCCAGGAACGGATGGGCGCGCTCCAGGATCTGGTGCACACGGACCTGCTGCGTTCCGTCACCCGCTATGCGCGGACCGTGCGGGAGGCGGCCCACGTGCTGCCGGCGCTCGACGAGGCGTTCGCCCGGGCGATCGGCGACGGCTGCGTGCCGGGCCCGGTCTATCTCGACTTTCCGACCGATCTCCTGCGCGAACACTTGCCCGGCCATTTGGCCTTCGAGGAGCATCGAAAGGCAAAGCCGAAGCCCGAGCGGTTGCCGGACGCCGACGCCGTGGGCCGCGCCGTCGAGATGCTGTGGAACGCCAAGCGGCCGCTGGTCGTTTCCGGGCGCGGTGCCAGGGAGGCGGGACCTGAGCTTCTAGCCCTGCTCGATGCGCTGGATGCCGTCTATCTCGACACCTCCGAAAGCCGCAGTCTGGTTCCCGATGCGCACCCGGCGGTGGTTTCCTCGCTGCGCGGCCAGGTGATGGCAGAAGCCGACGTCGTGCTCACCGTCGGGCGACGGCTCGACTTCCAGTTGGCCTACGGATCGCCCGCCATCTTCAAGAAGGCGCGTTTCGTACGGCTGGCCGAATACGTATCCGAGCTTCGCGACAACCGGCGCGGGCTTGCTGAAATCCTGGCCACACCGGCGCTGGCGCTGACCGCCATCGTGGAAGAGGCCGGCAACCGAAAGCCCGCCGTCGACCGGGCCTGGCTGAAGGGCGTGCGGGAGAAACACAGCAAGAAACGGAAGAAATTCACGCGCCTCCTCGCCACGGCAGCACCGGGAAGCGACGGCCACATGCACCCGAACCGCCTGCTCGGCATCTTGCAGGAGAAGCTCGCCCCGGATGCGGTGACCATTGCCGATGGCGGCGACATCTTAAGTTTCGCCCGCGTGGCGCTGTCGGCCGGCCCCTATATGGACTCTGGCTCCTTGGGTTGCCTCGGCGTCGGTGTCCCGTTTGGAATCGCCGCCGCCCTTGCCCTGCCCGACCGCCAGGTCGTCGTCGTAACCGGGGATGGCTCCTTCGGATTCAACGCGATCGAGGTCGACACCGCCGTCCGCCACGGTGCCAAGGTGGTCTTCGTCGTCGCCAATAACGGCGCCTGGAACATCGAATGCTACGACCAGCGCGTCACCTATGACGGCAACCTCGTCGGCACGGAACTTCGCCACTCGGATTACGCCGCACTGGCCCGCGCCCTTGGCGCCCATGGCGAACGCGTCGAGCGGGTCGAGGATTTAGGCGATGCGATCGAACGCTGTTTCGAAAACGCGCCGGCCGTGCTCGACGTCCTGGTGACCCGCGAGGCGGTCTCGGGCGATGGGAAGTCGGGCCTAGCCTGGGTGCCGGACACCCAGCCGCTGGAAGCCTGGGACCGCGCCGAGCGCACCTGGCAGGCCGGAAATGAGGACGAATGAGGACTAAGGGTTTGAAAGATTTGCTTGTTTTTCGAGCCTCTTGCGGCGGCGCCGTGTCCGGTTTATTGTATACAGTATCCAATAAATAGGAGGGATTCCGTGCGCAAGCTTCTCGTCCAACCCCGTATGATGGAACAGGTCTACACGACCATCCTCGATTCCATCTGCGACGGCCGCCTCCCCCCAAGCGAGCGCCTCGCCCAAGAGAGCATCGCCGAACAGCTCAACGTCTCCCGCCAGCCGGTCGGCCAGGCGCTGATGCTGCTGAAGAGCCAGGGCTTCGTCTGCAAGTCCGGCCGCCGGGGGCTGATGGTCTCTCCCCTCGAGGAGGGCTTCGTGCGTTCGCTCTATGAGTTTCGAAGCGCGCTCGACCGCTTGGCGGCGCGCTTGGCGGCCAGACACGCGACGGCCCAGGACGTCACCCGGGGCAAACGCATCGTAGCCCAAGGCCAGAAGGCGATTGCCAATGGTTCCGTTGCGAAGCTGATCGCCGCGGACATGGAGTTTCACCGTCTGATTTACGAACTTTCCGGCAACACGATCGTCGCCGATACGATGCGCCTTTACTTGAATCACCTTCGGCGTGTGATGAGTGCGGTGCTGCGCATCGAAGGCTATGGCGAGAGCGTGTGGATGGAGCACGACGCGATCCTCGACGCCATCGCCGAAGGCGACGCCGAAGAAGCGGAAGCGCTGGCGCAAAAACACGTCGAGGCGGCGAGCGAAAAACTGCAGCACGTACTTCACAAGCAAAGCGGCCAGGCAGCCTAAGAAACCGATCGAGAAAATCCGGGAGTTTCGACCATGAGCCAGGGTTCAGATATCATCCGCGTACTGATCGCAAAGGTCGGGCTGGACGGCCACGACCGTGGCGTGAAAGTCGTGGCTCGCACGCTTCGCGATGCCGGAATGGATGTCATCTATACCGGCCTACACCGCACGCCGGAGGAAGTCGTCCGTGCCGCGATTCAGGAAGACGTCGACATCATCGGCGTCAGCATCCTGTCCGGTGCCCACATGACCGTGTTCCCGCGCCTCATCGAATTGCTGAAGGAAAACAAGGCCGAGGATATCATCGTCACCGGCGGCGGCGTGATTCCGGATGAAGAAGTCGACAAGCTAAAAAAGATCGGGGTGAAGGAGGTCCTGCTACAGGACACGCCCCCTCAAACCATCATCGAGACGATGCAGCGTTTGGTTGCCGAACGCGGCCCACGCTAGACGGGAGGAAAAGTCGAGATGGAAGACTGGTCATTTCCACCGAAATTCAATCCCGATTACCTGCCGGATCCGGCTTCCCCCTACTGGTTTCCGAAGCGCGAAACGATGGATCCAGGCGACCGGGAAAAGGCGATACTCGAACGCCTCAAGGAGATCACCCGTTACGCCTATGACAAGTCCCCCTTCTACAAGCGGAAGTGGGACGACGCGGGCTTTCATCCGGACCACCTGAAGTCCCTCGAAGATTTCGAGGACAAGGTGCCGGTGGTGACGAAACAGGATTTGCGCGAGGCCCAAACCCGGGCACCGAAATTCGGCGATTACCTTTGCATCCCCGAATCGGAGATCCATCACATCCACGGCACGTCCGGCACCACCGGTACGCCCACCGTGTTCGCCATCGGCCGCGGCGATTGGGACTCGATTGCCAATGCGCACGCGCGAATCATCTACGGGATGGGCCTGCGCCCCGGCAATACGATCTTCATCGCCGCGATCTTCAGCCTCTACCTCGGTTCGTGGGGCGCGATGATCGGCGCCGAACGCCTGCACGCGAAGGCCTTCCCGTTCGGCGCCGGCGCCCCCGGCATGAGCGCGCGCGCCGCCCAGTGGCTCGATCAGATGAAGCCGACGGCTTTTTATGGAACGCCCTCCTATGCGCTGCACCTGGGCGAGGTGGCCCGCAAGGAAGGGCTGGACCCGAAGAGCTTCGGCCTGAAATGCCTGTTCTTCTCCGGCGAGCCGGGGGCGTCGATCCCCGGGATTCGCGACAAGATCAAGGCTATCTATGGCGCCCAAATCTACGACTCCGGCTCGATGGCCGAGATGTCGCCATGGATGAACTGCGCCGGCTCGGAAGGGACGCCGGAAGGCATGCTGATGTGGCAGGACATCGTCTATAGCGAAGTGTGCGATCCGGTGAATTTCCGGCGCGTCCCCTATGGCGAGAAGGGCACGCCCGTCTATACGCATTTGGAGCGCACCTCGCAGCCGATGATCCGCCTGCTGTCTGGCGATCTCACGGAGTGGCGCTACGACGGGCCCGCCCCATGCGGGCGGACCTATCCGCACCTTCCGCACGGCATCTTCGGCCGTATCGACGATCAGTTCACGATTCGCGGGGAAAACATCTATCCGAGCGAAATCGATGCCGTCCTCAACAAGACCGACGGCTATGGCGGCGAACACCGCATCATCGTCTCGCGCGAGGGCACCATGGATGAATTGCTGGTCCGCGTGGAAGCAACGTCCGAGCTCCACGAGCGTGGCGAAGAAGCAATAACGGGCTTCCGGATCACCGTCGCCGACAATCTGCAACGCGTGTTGGGGGTGCGCACGAAGGTCGAGATCGTGCCCCTTAACTCGATCCCCCGGACGGACTTCAAGGCGCGTCGCGTCATCGACGACCGCGATGTCTTCCGGGAGATGCAAGATAAGATGACCGGATCGTGACGCCATGAACAACGCCGTCCCCTCCATTGAGCTCGTCGAGCGGGTGCTCGCCGCCGACATCGGCGCGATCGCGCGGATGATCACCCGCGCGGAGTCGGGCCTCGAGGAGTGCCGGCCGGCCATGGCCGATATCTATCGGCACACGGGAAGAGCGCACATCGTCGGCATCACCGGCGTTCCCGGAAGCGGCAAGTCGACACTGATGGGAAAATTGATGGCCGCCGTCCGTAAGTCCGACCGCAAGATCGCCGTCGTCGCCATCGATCCCTCGAGCCCCTACTCCGGCGGCGCCATCCTCGGCGATCGCATCCGGATGAACGAGCTTTCGGGGGATAAGGGGATCTTCATCCGCAGCATGGCGACGCGGGGCATGCTCGGTGGTCTGGCGCGATCCACGCTGGATGCGGTCGATGTGCTGGATGCCGCCGGTTTCGATTTGGTCCTGATCGAGACGGTGGGCGTCGGCCAGGACGAGGTGGACATCGTGCAGGCGGCGCACACGACGGTCGTCATCTCCGCCCCCGGTCTTGGCGACGACATCCAGGCGATCAAGGCGGGCATCCTTGAAATTGCGGACATCCATGTCGTCAGCAAGTGCGACCGGCCGGATGCGAACCGGACGATCGTCGACTTAAAGGCTATGATGACGTTGGGATTAACGCTTGCGGGGGCTTCCGGCTGGGAGGTCCCGGTGATCGCGACGAGCGCGCTCAAGGCCGAGGGGATCGATGGGCTTGTCGATGCGGTCGACCGTCATCGGCAAGCCCTCGAATCCTCCGGCGAAATCGCCGAACGGAAAAAGCAAATCGCCGAACGGCGGATGTTGAAGACGGCCGAAGAAATCTTGCGCGACGAATTCAAGAAACACCGGGACGGGAAAGTCTCGGCACTGATCGGCCAGATGATGGCCCATGAAAAGAACCCATACACGGCGGCGGTGGATCTGCTCGCCGAGATGCGGTTGGAAGGATAGGCGATGATCAACGAGAAGCAGGCCCTGGACAACATGGCGCGCGAACAGCTCGAGCAGCAGCTCGAGAAGTGGGAGAAGGAAGAGCTCGCCCATTTCCTGAAACGCCAGCCGGAACAGAAGGAGGATTTTTCCACCTTCGGTGACATTCCGGTGAAGCGGGTCTATACGGCGCTCGACCTGCAGGATACCCCGATCGAGGACATCGGGCTTCCCGGGCAATATCCTTTCACCCGCGGCCCCTACCCGACCATGTATCGCGGCCGCACCTGGACGATGCGCCAGATCGCCGGCTTCGGCACGGGTGAAGACACAAACCGGCGTTTCAAATACCTGATTGCGCAGGGCCAGACCGGCATCTCGACGGATTTCGATATGCCGACGCTGATGGGCTACGACTCGGACCACCCGATGAGCACCGGCGAGGTCGGCCGCGAAGGCGTCGCCGTCGACACCTTGGCCGACATGGAAGCGCTCTACGCCGACATCGATCTGGAAAACATCTCCGTCTCCATGACGATCAATCCTTCGGCCTGGATCCTGCTCGCCATGTACTACGCCCTTGGCGAGAAGCGCGGCTTCGACCCCCATCGGCTTGCCGGCACCATCCAGGCCGACATCCTGAAGGAGTACATGGCGCAAAAGGAATGGATCTACCCGATCCGGCCCTCCGTGCGCATCGTGCGCGATTGCATCACGTTCTGCGCCGAGCACATGCAGCGCTTCAACCCGATCAACATCTCCGGCTATCACATCTCGGAGGCCGGCTCCTCGCCGCTGCAGGAGCTCGCCTTCACCATGGCGAACACGATCACCTATGTGGACGAGGTGACGAAGGCCGGCATCGACGTCGACGACTTCGCGCCCCGCCTCTCCTTCTTCTTCGTCTGCCAACGGGACTTCTTCGAGGAGATCGCCAAGTTCCGGGCGGCACGCCGCATCTACGCGAAGATCATGAAGGAGCGCTTCGGGGCTCGATCCCCGGAATCGATGCGGCTACGTTTCCACTGTCAAACGGCGGCAGCCACGCTCACCAAGCCGCAGTATCAAGTGAACATCATCCGGACGGCCTTGCAGGCCTTGTCTGCGGTTCTGGGCGGCGCCCAAAGCCTGCACACGAACGGCATGGACGAAGCCTTCGCCATTCCGACGGAAGAGGCGATGAAGCTGGCGCTTCGCACCCAGCAGGTCATCGCCGAGGAATCGAACGTGAGCCAAGTCGCCGACCCATTGGGCGGGTCCTACTACGTCGAGAACCTGACGACCTACTTCGAGAAGGAAACCTTCCGCATCCTCGACGAGGTCGATGCCCATGGCGGCACGGTGAAGCTGATCGAGGAAGGCTGGTTCCAGCGCCAGATCGCCGATTTTGCCTACGAGACGGCGACGAAGAAGGCGAGCGGCGAATACCCGCTGATCGGCGTCAACCGGTTCACGGAAGAAGACGAAAAGCTGGACGTGGAACTCCACGCCCACGACGAGACCATCACGGAACGCCAGGTCGGGCGGCTGAACCAGGTGCGAAAAGACCGCGACGAAGCGAAGGTTCAGCAATTGTTGAAGGAACTCGTCGAGGTGGCGAAGGACGAAACGAAGAACGTGATGCCGCTCACCGTCGAGCTGGTGAAGGCAGGCGCCTCCATGGGCGACATCGTCGAGGCCCTAAGGGAGCTTTGGGGGACCTATCGCGAAACGCCGGTCTTCTAGGCGGCTTAAAGGATAGGCGATGATCAACGAGAAGCAGGCCCTGGACAACATGGCGCGCGAACAGCTCGAGCAGCAGCTCGAGAAGTGGGAGAAGGAAGAGCTCGCCCATTTCCTGAAACGCCAGCCGGAACAGAAGGAGGATTTTTCCACCTTCGGTGACATTCCGGTGAAGCGGGTCTATACGGCGCTCGACCTGCAGGATACCCCGATCGAGGACATCGGGCTTCCCGGGCAATATCCTTTCACCCGCGGCCCCTACCCGACCATGTATCGCGGCCGCACCTGGACGATGCGCCAGATCGCCGGCTTCGGCACGGGTGAAGACACAAACCGGCGTTTCAAATACCTGATTGCGCAGGGCCAGACCGGCATCTCGACGGATTTCGATATGCCGACGCTGATGGGCTACGACTCGGACCACCCGATGAGCACCGGCGAGGTCGGCCGCGAAGGCGTCGCCGTCGACACCTTGGCCGACATGGAAGCGCTCTACGCCGACATCGATCTGGAAAACATCTCCGTCTCCATGACGATCAATCCTTCGGCCTGGATCCTGCTCGCCATGTACTACGCCCTTGGCGAGAAGCGCGGCTTCGACCCCCATCGGCTTGCCGGCACCATCCAGGCCGACATCCTGAAGGAGTACATGGCGCAAAAGGAATGGATCTACCCGATCCGGCCCTCCGTGCGCATCGTGCGCGATTGCATCACGTTCTGCGCCGAGCACATGCAGCGCTTCAACCCGATCAACATCTCCGGCTATCACATCTCGGAGGCCGGCTCCTCGCCGCTGCAGGAGCTCGCCTTCACCATGGCGAACACGATCACCTATGTGGACGAGGTGACGAAGGCCGGCATCGACGTCGACGACTTCGCGCCCCGCCTCTCCTTCTTCTTCGTCTGCCAACGGGACTTCTTCGAGGAGATCGCCAAGTTCCGGGCGGCACGCCGCATCTACGCGAAGATCATGAAGGAGCGCTTCGGGGCTCGATCCCCGGAATCGATGCGGCTACGTTTCCACTGCGGAACGGCCGCCGCGACACTGACCAAGCCGCAATATCGCGTCAACACCGTGCGGACGACCCTACAGGCCTTGTCTGCGGTTCTGGGCGGCGCCCAAAGCCTGCACGTGAACGGCATGGACGAAGCCTTCGCCATTCCGACGGAAGAGGCGATGAAGCTGGCGCTTCGCACCCAGCAGGTCATCGCCGAGGAATCGAACGTGAGCCAAGTCGCCGACCCATTGGGCGGGTCCTACTACGTCGAGAACCTGACGACCTACTTCGAGAAGGAAACCTTCCGCATCCTCGACGAGGTCGATGCCCATGGCGGCACGGTGAAGCTGATCGAGGAAGGCTGGTTCCAGCGCCAGATCGCCGATTTTGCCTACGAGACGGCGACGAAGAAGGCGAGCGGCGAATACCCGCTGATCGGCGTCAACCGGTTCACGGAAGAAGACGAAAAGCTGGACGTGGAACTCCACGCCCACGACGAGACCATCACGGAACGCCAGGTCGGGCGGCTGAACCAGGTGCGAAAAGACCGCGACGAAGCGAAGGTTCAGCAATTGTTGAAGGAACTCGTCGAGGTGGCGAAGGACGAAACGAAGAACGTGATGCCGCTCACCGTCGAGCTGGTGAAGGCAGGCGCCTCCATGGGCGACATCGTCGAGGCCCTAAGGGAGCTTTGGGGGACCTATCGCGAAACGCCGGTCTTCTAGGAGAGGAAAGCACAATTGCCCGAGCTACAAGGCGAGCTGCTGTTCGACATCAAGCTTTACGTGGGCGGCGCCGTCCACGACGTCGGCAAGACGGTGGAAAACGGCCACCGCCTGATCGTCGAGGTCATCGGCGGCGAATTCGAAGGCCCGAAGATGAAGGGGGAGGTTCTGGCTCCAGGCGCGGATTGGCTGCGCATCCTTGACGATGGGACGCTGGTCATCGACGTCCGTACCCAGCTCAAGACGGACGATGGCGAACTCATCTACCTCTTCTACCATGGCTACATCCACGGCACGCCGGAGACGATGGAGAAATTCATGCGGTTCTGGGAAGACGTGGAGATCGACCCTTCGACGCTTTATTTCCGAAGTTCCATGCGCTTCGAGACCGCTTCCAAGAAGTACGACTGGCTGAACCGCGTGCTGGCCATCGCGATTGGACGGCGCATTCCGAACGGGGTCGCCTACCACGTCTTTGAGATCAAATAGCCGTCAATTCTTCGGCTGGTTCGTCACATAGGCCCCCTTCTCGAAGCCTGAGAAGAAAACGCCGATCTCCGGGTGCATGATCGGGTCGCCCATTTCATCGGGCTCGAGATTCCGCTCGGCCACATAGGTCCGATGGAAGGCGCCGTCCACCAGGACGTGGTACCAGGGCTTGTCCTTCGGCGGCCGGGAGCGGGCCACCGCCTCGTACCATTCGTCCGAGTTTTGAAAGACCGGATCGACGTCGACGATGACGCCCCGGTAATCGAAAAGCCGATGGTGGACGAGCTCGCCGACACCATACAGAGGGCGGTAAACTGTCATTCGCCTTTCCTTTCCGCCTCTAAGTGCTTCGGGTTGCTGGCGCGGAGCTTCTCGCGGGTGGTCTCGAGAAGATGGGCCTTGACCCGTTCACGGGCCTCGACAGGTGCATCAAAGGCACCGGCGCCGATCTCGGCGGCCAAGCGTCGGTTCAGCGCCTCGACCTCGCTCTGCAGCGCGTCTGAGTTTGCAATTTCGGATGAGGAAAGCGAGAAAAGCTCTTGAAGACGCTCGCGTTCTTGCTTCAATGACTGGGTCGAAGTCCGAAGGTCGCGGCTTACGATCCCCATCGCGTTCGCGACCATCAGCGCCAGATAGCGCTTCTCCCCCGAAGCTTGCGGCAACAACCCACGGGTAAAGGCCTCACAGGCTGCTTCCAGAAGCTGGGCCGAGGTGGGGCGATCCTGCATTTAGAGCCTCCCTTTGTCGGATCGATCGATCAGCGCAAGAATCTCAAGCTCCATCTCTGCCGCAAGTCGGCCGGTGAGTGCAAGCTCGAGCGAGGGCAGCGTCCCGCTCAAGTGGCGTGCGCATTGCTGAAGGGCGATGACCGCCCATCGGAGATGCGCCGTCACCTCCCAAAAATGGACGGCGCCGGGATCAATGGATAAGCCGGAGCTTTCCTCATAGGCGCGGTAGAAAAGCGCCCGCGGGCCGATGCCGCCCGCCTCGCGCGTTACTGCCCCGAAACGCCAGCACTTGGCGCAGAACCAGCCCACGTCCTCCATCGGATCCCCCCAATTCGCGAATTCCCAGTCCAGAAGACCGGTGAACGCGCCCGCCTCGACCAGGTAATTGCCGGTGCGGAAATCCCGGTGGCAGAGCACGAGGGCCTGGTGCCGCGGCGCATTCAGCGCCATCCAGCGAAGGGCCCAGTCGAGAACCGGGTGCGGGTCCGCTTCCGCCTCAACTTGGCGACGAAAGCGCGCGACTATTTCAAGCGCCGGCGTCGGCTCCGGCAGGTTCAGGAACGCCAGATCCTCGCGCGGTGGCCGGATGGCATGGATGCGGCCGAGTTCCTGGGCCAATCGCTCGGTAAGCGCCTCGCCGTCTAAACTCGCGTCCCGGACCAGCCGGTGGCCGGCGGCGACCCCGGGCAGGCGTTCCATGATGAAGAATTCGCGCCCCAGAACGTGCACGTCGCGACAGAGGAAATGGGCCTTGGGTGCTGCGATTCTTTCCGCCTCCATCACCTTCAGGATCGCGAATTCTTGCGTGCGCGAATGGCTGTCCGGGATCATGGCGGGTGCCGTGATACGGAGCACCCAGGCCTGCGCGCCTTCATAAGCGCCGCCTTTAAGGGTGACGTCGAGACGCCAGTTCTCCTGAACGGCGCCGCCGGTTAGGGGTTGAAGCCCCAAAATCGTCGCGGAATTCGCCTGACAGGCATCGGCAAGGAAGGTTTCAAGGCGTGTTTGGGAGGCGGGCTCCGTCACTCCCACGACCAGAACTCCCTCCCTTCCTGAATCAGGAATCGGGCCAGCACCATCTTGTGGACCTCGGACGCACCGTCGACGAGGCGCGCCTGACGGGCATAGCGGTACATCCATTCAAGGGGCATGTCCTTCGAGTAGCCCTTCGCCCCGCAAAGCTGAAGCGCCGTGTCCACCGCCTTGTGCAGCGTATCGGCGACCTGGATCTTCGCCATCGCCACCTCCTTGCGGGCGAAATCCCCCTGATCCAGTTTCCAGGCCGCGTGCAGGGTGAGCAGCCGGCCTACCGCGATTTCCTTTGCCGCCTCCCCCAGCATCCACTGGACGCCTTCGTGTTCGGAGAGCCTCATCCCGAAACTCTCGCGCGAACGGACATAGTGGCTGGCGATCTCCAGCGCCCGCTTCGCCATGCCGAGCCAGCGCATGCAATGGGTGAGCCGTGCCGTGCCCAAACGGATCTGGGTGACCTTGAGCCCGTCGCCGACTCCTAAGAGTCGCGCCTCATCGGGGATTTCCAGGCCGTCGAAGCGAAGCTCACAATGCCCGCCATGCTCCTCCGGTCCCATGATCGGAATGCGGCGCGTGATCTCCCAGCCCGGCTGGTCGCCATGGAAGAGAAAGGCGCTCAAGCCTCGTCTTTCATCGTCCGACGTGCGGACCACGAGAACGAAATGCTTCGCCACTCCGGCCCCGGTCGTGAACCACTTCTCGCCCTTGACGATCCAGTTCTTGCCTTCTTTCGTAGCGACGGTGCGCATCGCACCCGGATCGGAGCCGGCGCCGGGGTTCGGCTCCGTCATCGCGAAGGCAGAGCGCAGCTCGCCATCGATGATCGGCTGCAGCCAGCGATCCTTCTGCGCCTCGGTTCCGATGCGGTTCAGCAGCAGCATGTTGCCGTCATCGGGCGCCGCCGCATTGAAGACGACGGGCCCGAAGATGGAATGGCCCATCTCCTCATAGGCAACCGCCAGGCCTGCCATGTTCAAGCCCTGGCCGCCACGTTCCTTGGGCATCTGAAGCGCCCAGAGACCCTGGCTTTTCGCCTCGCCACGCAATTTTTCGAGAAGGTCGGGGGCGATGTTTTCGTAGGCATCAAAGGAAGCCGGATCCGCCTCCAAGGGAAGAATGCGTTCGGCGACGAAGGCGCGGATGCGCACCTGCAAGTCGCGGATTTCCGGAGAAAGGGAGAAATCGACCATGGAAACCCGTATTCATCCCATATGAGGTGGCAATGCCGGCCCCATGAGAGAGGGAGCGAGACGGTACGTCAATCCTTCTTCCTGGCCGTATTCTTCGGTTGACCTTCCACCTATTGGAAGGTCTATCTTTCACTTAGGCGGTAACTTCGAGACCAAAGGATCCTCAACCATGGCGTCCTCACACCCCAAGGCAAAAGGAAATCTGGTCCTTTTCGCTGGGGTTCTTTTGGGCTTTTTTCTCCTTCTTGGCGCCGAGCGCCCGGCGATGGCGGGTTTCGTTCCTTGTGATCTCCACGCCGCCGCTTCTCACATGGATTCTGCCTATGGAACGGCCGCCGCAGCCGGTGGCATGGCCCATTGCCCGATGGGGCCAGGCGAGGATGCCTGCTGCTGCACGGTGGCGGTGAATCCCATGCCTCCCCCCCTTGCCCTTGATAATGGAATGCCTGTCTTCGGAACCGCCAATGCATTCGGATTGGTGCAGGCGCAAAAACTCATCGGCCATTCCCCTTCTCTCCAGCCCAAGCCACCCCGAACCTTCTCCCTCTAATCCCGCGGGCAAACCGTCCGCTTGATTGCGCTTGCGCCCACATCGCCGCGGCACAGACCGCTGCATGCATGAGTGGGAAGAATGTTTACACGGCGAAAATTTTTGAGGACGGCGGCCTCGGTTGGCGGATTGATCGCTTATCAAGCCCTTCTCCCGGCATGGGCGCGCGGTGCAACGACGAACGCCCTATCCGGCATCAACGCCCTGTCCGGAACGGCCTTTGATCTCAAAATTGGCCAGACGCCCGTTTCCATCGATGGCCGGCCCGGCAACGCGGTTACCATCAACGGTACGGTTCCGGCCCCGCTCTTGCGCTGGCGCGAGGGCGACGAGATCGCCCTGCGCGTCACGAATGGCCTTGACGAGGACACGTCGATCCACTGGCACGGCATCCTGCTGCCATTCCAGATGGACGGGGTGCCGGGCATCACCTTCCCAGGCATCGGGCCCGGCGAAACGTTCACCTACCGTTTCCCGGTCCGCCAATCGGGCACCTACTGGTATCACAGCCACTCCGGGCTGCAGGAACAGCTCGGCCATTACGGCCCCCTCATCATCGATCCCGCCGGCAACGATCCGGTGGCGTACGACCGTGAATACGTCATCGTGCTGTCCGACTGGACCTTCATGGACCCGCATCGCCTGTTCGCCGTACTCAAGAAAAACGGCGAGAGTCTCAATTACCAGAAACGCGCCTTCACCGACTTCCTCGCAGACGCACGCACGAATGGGCTGGCGAGCGCTCTGGACGACCGGCTCCTGTGGGGGCGCATGGGCATGTCGCCGACCGACATCGCGGATGTGACCGGGGCTACTTATACCTATCTGGTCAACGGCCACGGGCCCGAGGACAATTGGACCGCACTTTTCAATCCAGGCGAACGTGTACGCCTGCGCATCATCAACGCTTCGGCGACGACAATCTTCAACGTCCGCGTTCCCGGCCTGCCGATGACGGTGGTGCAGGCCGACGGGCTCAACCTGCGCCCCCTTGAAACCGACGAATTCCAGATGGGCGTGGCGGAGACCTATGACATCATCGTTCAGCCTACGGCGGAGCGCGCCTTCACCTTCATGGCCGAGTCGATCGACCGGTCGGGCTATGGCCGCGCGACGCTGGCGCCGCGGCCGGGCATGACGGCAAAGGTGCCGCCGCTCCGGCCCCGCCCGCTGCTCACCATGAAGGACATGGGCATGGCGGGGGGCATGGGCATGGCGGGGCATGGCGACCACGCCATGACGGAACACGATCATCCGATGGGTCCAGGCGTCACCAATGTGGCGATGGCGCCTGCGAGTCGCCTGGACGAACCGGGGATCGGGCTCGAAGACGTTCCGCACCGGACGCTCAGCTACGCCAAGCTCAGAAGTCTCGATCCAAATCCGGACACCCGCCTGCCGAGTCGCGAGGTGGAGGTCCATCTCACCGGCAACATGGAGCGCTATATGTGGTCGTTCGACGGCGTGAAGTTTTCCGAGGTCGTCGACCCCATCCTTTTTCACGAGGGCGAACGGGTGCGGCTCACCATGGTGAACGACACCATGATGCCGCATCCAATCCACCTTCACGGCATGTTCTTCGAGCTGGTGAACGGTAGCAAGGGCCACAAGCCGCGCAAGCACACGGTGATCGTCAAGCCGGGGGAAAAACTATCCGTCGACATCACCGCGAACGCGCCTGGGGACTGGGCCTTCCACTGTCACCTGCTCTACCACATGCACGCCGGCATGATGCAGGTGGTCTCCGTCCGGCCACATGCAGCCCGGGCGAGCGCGACCCGGGCGGGCGCGATACGTCCAACTGAGCATCGCGAGGACCATACGCGTCACCGGATGCCGGAGGTTCGGTAATGCGAAGTCTGGCAATCGCGGCTTGCATCGTTGCGGCAGCAACCGCTAACGCCCCTCTTTTGGCGCAGGACGGGACGTGGAACGCGGCTGCGGAATATTACGACCCGGAAAAAATGGCGGCAGCGAAACGCAAACTTCAGGCGGGAAGCGGCGGCGGAACGTTGCTGTTTCTGCAAGCCGACCGCTTCGAATACCAGTCGAACGAGGGCGCGCCGCGCCTGCTTTGGGACGCACAAGGCTGGGTGGGCGGCGACATCCATAAGGTCTGGATGAAGACCGAAGGCGAATACCTCTTTGACGACGACGCCTTCGAGGAGGCGGAGGTCCAAGTGCTCTACAGCCGCGCCATCGCGCCTTATTTCGATTTTCAGGCTGGCGTTCGGCACGACGTCAAACCCCGCCCGTCAAAGACCTACGGCGTTGTTGGTATCCAGGGCCTTGCGCCTTATTGGTTCGAGGTCGATGCCGCCCTCTTCGCCAGCGAAGACGGCGACGTTTCTGCCCGCATCGAAGCCGAGTACGCGTTGCTGCTCACCCAGCGGCTGATCCTGCAACCGCGCGCCGAGCTTAACTTTGCGGTTCAGGATGTCGAGGAAATCGGCGTCGGCTCGGGGCTCGGCACGGCGGAAGCGGGCTTGCGTCTGCGCTACGAGATCGAGCGCGAGTTCGCGCCTTATGTGGGCGTGGCCTGGAGCCACAAGGTCGGCGACACTGCCGACTTCGCACGCAACAAAGGCGGAGACGTCCAAAGCATTTCCTTCGTCACGGGTTTTAGGCTTTGGTTTTAACCGAAAGGAGACAAGACGATGAAAAACTTCTTTTTTATTCCAGCTCTCGCATTGTCGCTGGCCTTGATTGCATCGCCTAGCTTCGGCGAGCATCACATGAAAACGGACGGAAAAGGTCATATGATGCAATCGGGCGAAGGAACGATGCAAGGCAAAGGCATGATGCAGGAGCATATGAAGAAGATGCAGGAACGCATGGGCAAGATGCAGGAACGCATGGGCAAGATGCAGGAACGCATGGGCAAGATGCAGGAACGCATGGGCAAGATGCAGGAGCACAAGGAAAAGATGAAAGAGCGGAAAGAGAAGATGAAGAGCAACCAATAAAATGATCGAGATCCTGCCCAATTGGCATCCGATCCTCGTTCATTTCACGCTCGCCCTTTTCACCGTGGCGGCCGTCTTGTTTTGGGCCGGCGCGCTTCTCCGACGGCGCGCCTTGGCGTCCGGCCTCACCACGACCGCGTTTTGGAATCTGTGGATTGGGGCCGGGCTGACCCTGGCCACCGTGGCAGCCGGATTTCATGCCTTCTATACGGTCGCCCACGATCCGCTAGGCCATGCGGCGATGACGGACCATCGGAACTGGGCGCTGGCGACGGCCGGGGTCTGGTGGGGTTTGGCGCTCTGGGGTGGCTGGATCGCAAAGAAAAGCAAACGGCCGCCCTACCCTTTCTACGTCGTTTTGGTACCCGCGCTGGCACTTCTTCTGGTGACGGGCTTCAAGGGAGGCGAGCTCGTCTTTCGTCACGGGACGGGAGTGATGGCCCTACCCGCGGTCGAAGTCCAAGGTGAGCCGGAGCACGGAAACGGTCATTCACAAGATCGTGACCACGAATAGGCATGGCGCTCGCAGGTTCGATTGCCTCCTGTGGGGGTCGTTCGTATCGATTGCGACCCGCTGATTAAGAGTCAGCTGCTCTCTAGGAAGCCTCTCCCGATATCAAAGGCCTCTTCCCGCCCCCGCCACCAACGGAAGCCGGCAACGCCAAGAAGGCCGAGGGAAAGCCCAAAGACCGGCAGCAGGACGATATCCACCCAGGTCAGCGCCGCCGATAATCCAAACGCACCGAGGCCATAGACCAAGGCCGGCGTGAAGCAGCAAACGCCACTCACGCCCGCCCCTGTCAGCCCTGTCGTGAATAGGCCGCGCAGACTCATGGTTTTTCCGCCTTAAGTTTCCGCCTTACGGAAGTGGTTGACCCAAGCCTAGCTCCCTAAGGCGGTCCATGTCGATGCCGCGATCGCCGCAACAGGCGGCCAGCCGGTCGTCGACGGCAACGGCAGGGACACTGCGAACGCCAAGCGTTTTTGCTCGCGCCACAACGTCCGCCTCGCGCATGTCGAGAACGACCACCTCGCAGCCCGAACAGGCAAATTCGCGGATGCGTGCGATCGTATCTTCGCAAACGGCGCACCCGGCGCTAAAGACTTCGATCTGTCGTTTTGCAACCATGATGGTAGACCTCCTTCGGTTCACTCGACAGAGAATGGCCGATTCCCACGCTGGAAGGTCAAGCTGGAAACCTTTCTCTCCCTTTCGGGAAGAAGACGTCAAGACACCGCGCTTTTGCCAAGCCGTGCGCCACCTACCGAAAAACGACGGTCCTGATGCCGTGGAGCAGCACCCGGCGCTCAATGTGGTAACGGACGGCCCGGGCCAGCACCCGGCATTCGATGTCACGGCCGACATGGACGAACGCTTCGGTGGTGTCGGAATGATCGACGCGTTCGACCGCCTGGTCGATGATCGGCCCTTCGTCGAGGCCGGCCGTCACGTAGTGGGCGGTCGCCCCGATCAGTTTCACGCCGCGCTCATGGGCCTGTTGATAGGGTTTCGCACCCTTAAAGCCGGGAAGAAAGGAATGGTGAATGTTGATGATGCGGCCCGGCATCTTCTCGCAGAATTCCGGAGTCAGGACCTGCATGTAGCGGGCAAGGATGACGAGTTCGGCCCCACTCTCCTCGATGAGGCCTAGGATTTTTGCCTCCTGCTCGGATTTCGTCTGTTGGCTAACCGGAAGATGATGAAAAGGAAGCCGGTGCCATTCCGCAAGCTCCGTCAGTTCCGGATGGTTGGATACGATGGCCGCAATCTCCATGCGAAGCGCGCCGGTCCGATAGCGGTAAAGCAGATCGTTCAAACAGTGGTCGAAACGCGAGACCAAGATGACCACCTTCGGCCGGGCGCGGCCGTCGTAGATGGCCCAGTCCATCTGGAAGTCGGTGGCGATCTTCGAGAATTGCTCGACGAGGGCCGCTTGAGGCGGGCTCTTCTGCCCGCGCAGATAGACCGTCCGCATGAAGAAGCGGCCGGTTTCCATGTCGCCGAAATGGGAGGATTCGCGGATGAAACAGTCCTGGCCTGCGAGAAAGCCTGCGACGGCCGCGACGATCCCGGTGCGGTCCGGACAGCTGATCGTGAGGATGTAGTGTTCTTTTTCGGGCTCGATTGCCATTTTCGCCTTCCCAACGCCGCCTGCGCCTTCTTCCCGCCCGGACCGATGGCCGGCCCGCATGGGAAGAAGGGCTTAACCCTGGGGCCTCGGTGTTGACAAGGGGTAAACCCCGAAAGCGGCGTGTCAAAGGCCCGAAGGGGCCTGTAAAATCGTTCCTTCGAAGCGCTAAAACGGGCATACTTGGGCCCGGAGACCGCCAAAGATGCGGCCCAAAAAAAGGGGAATTCAGGGAGGAAATCATGACAGCCAAGAAGATGGAGCGCGGGGTCCGCGAGGCGGAGACGCGCAGCCAAGAGCTTACCGATGTCCCGCTCGCCGATCCCATCCCGGATAGCGGTCGACGCCGCTTCCTCAAGCGCGCCGGTCTCGCCACCATGGGCGCTTTTCTCGGCACCAGCCTTCCCCTCCAGTCCAAGCCGCCGACCGGGTTCATTCGGAAGGCGTATGGCGCTTCCAATATCCGGAAACCGGACGACTTCAAGCATCACACGGTCCAGCTCAAGAACGTCAAGATGCACTACGTGCGCGAGGGCAAGGGCCCGCCGCTCTTCCTGTGGCATGGCTGGCCAGGTTTCTGGTGGGAATGGCACAAGAACATCGGCGAGCTGGCCAAGCATTTCGATGTCATCGTGCCGGACATGCGGGGTTACGGCGACACCGAGAAACCGGACCTCAAGGACATCCCGCAGTATCACCTGAACCATGTCGTCGAGGACTATGCCCAGTTGATGGAGGCGCTCGACATCAAGCAGGGCTACATCGTCGGCCACGACTATTCCTCCGTCGTCGCCCATAAATTCCTCCGCAAGTACCGCAGCAAGGTCATCAAGGCCTTAATCATGGACGCGATTGTTCCCGGCTTCGGCCCGCGCTACCTAAGCGTCGGACACTTCCCGGAATCGTGGTATTCGCAGTTCCATCAGCTCGACATGGCCGTCGACGTCGTGACCTCCTCGCGCGAAGCGACGAAGCTGTACTTCAAGCACTTCTTCTCGCACTGGTCCTACAACAAGGATCTGATCACGGACGAGGAGATGGAGATCCTGACGGACAACTTCATGAAGCCCGGCAACGTGCATGGGGGCTTCAATTTCTACCGGGCGAACCTCTCGATCACTTCCAACCCGTGGACGCCGCTCGATCGCACGATCTCGGATCTTCCGACCACCTTCCTCTGGGGGATGGGGGATCCCATCGTTCCGTCCGTGTGGTCCAGCGACGTGGCGCTCTGGTACAACAACTACACGATGGAATACGTGCCGGATGGCGGCCACTTCCTGATGTGGGAGAAGCCGGACCTGGTGAACGACCGGCTGAAGAAGGCTTTCTTAGGCTAGGTGCGTGAACGGCTTTCGAAAAATCCCCGGTCGGGATCGGCCGGGGGTTTTTTTTACGCGCGCCTCTCTGCCCACTCGCCCACCACTTTCGCGACGGCGTCGGTCAGGCGTTCGAGGTCTGGAGGCTCAATCACGAAGGGCGGCATCAGGTAGACCATGTCGCCGAAGGGCCGGATCCAGGTTCCTTCCTCGACGAATCGGGCGCGTAGCCAATCGTGATCGAGCTCGCCCTCAAGCTCGACGACGCCGATGGCACCCTTCGCCCGCACATCGCGCACGCCGGCAAGCGTCCGGCACGGCTCAAGTGCTGAGCGGAGATGGGCCTCGATCGCCGCCACCTGTTCGAGGCGCGGCTCGCGCTCGAACAGGTCGAGGGAGGCATTCGCCGCCGCGCAAGCAAGCGGATTGGCCATGAAGGTCGGGCCGTGAAGGAAGGCCTTTTCCGGCTCCGGCCCAAGGAACGCCTCGAACATTCGCGCATTTGCAACCGTGGCCGCCAGCGCCATCGTGCCGCCGGTCAGCGCCTTCGAGAGACAAAGGATATCCGGGGAAACCTTGGCCTCCTCACAGGCAAACAGCCGGCCGGTGCGCCCGAAGCCCGTCGCCACTTCGTCGGCGATGAACAGCAGATCGTGGCGGCGGCAGGCCTCGGCCACCCAGCGCACGCTTTCGCCTGAGTGAAAGCGTGCGCCGCCGGCCGCCTGGACGAGCGGCTCGATGATGACGCCGGCGAGCTCGCCCACGTGAGATCCAAGAAAATCATCGAAACGCCTGGCCGCTTGCCGGTCGCGGGGAATTTCGACGAAGAAGTGCTCCGGAATGTAGCCGCCGAAGCGCGTGCAATCGTGGAAGCCGAGTTTCGGATCCGAGACGGCCATCGCGCCCAGGGTGTCACCATGGTAGCCGCGGCGAAAGCCGATGAAGCGTGTGCGGCCCGCCTCCCCCCGGTTCGCCCAGTACTGGACGGCTAGCTTGAGCGCGATCTCGACGGCGACGGAGCCGGATTCGGAAAAGAAGACGCGGCTGAGGCCATCGGGCAAAAGCTCTACGAGACGATCCGAGAGCTCAATCGCCGGTTCGTGGATCAGCCCACCGAACATGAGGTGAGGAAAGGCCTCGAGCTGGCGGACGACGGCGCTTCGGATATGCGGGTGGTTGTAGCCGTGACAGGCCGTCCACCAAGAGGAGGTGCCGTCGACGAGTTCACGCCCGTCCTTGAGACGGATGCGCGCACCCTCAGCACCCACCGCTTGCAGGGGCGGCGGAACGGTCGCCATCTGGGTATAGGGCAGCCAGAGATGCTCGGTTTGCCGCCCCTCTTCCGCCGGGGGCTTCTCTTTCATCAATGGGAGCATTCGCGAGGGACGGTCGTCCGCTCCTCACCCTTGAGGCCGAGGCGTTCGAAAAGGGCGCGGTCCGCGCCTTTTTCCGGGTTCCCGGCGGTCAGCAGCTTTTCGCCGTAGAAGATCGAGTTGGCCCCGGCAAAGAAACAAAGCGCCTGCATCTCGTCCGTCATGTGTTCACGCCCCGCCGACAGGCGCACGACGGACTTCGGCATGAGGATCCGGGCAACGGCAATCGTGCGCACGAATTCGATCGGATCGAGCGCCTCACCCGTTTCCAGCGGGGTTCCGGGAATCCGGATCAGGAGGTTGATCGGTACGCTTTCCGGGTGTTCCGGCAGGTTGGCAAGCGTCCTCAGCATGCCGGCGCGGTCGGATCGGGCTTCGCCCATGCCGAGAATACCGCCGGCGCATACCTTCATGCCGGCGGCGCGCACCTGGGCAAGGGTGTCGAGACGGTCCTGATAGGTCCGTGTCGTGATGATCTCGCCGTAGAATTCCTCCGACGTATCCACGTTGTGATTGTAGTAGTCGAGACCCCCCTCTTTAAGGGCGGTTGCCTGTTCCTTCGACAGCATGCCAAGGGTCGCACAGGTCTCAAGGCCGAGCGCCTTCACCGCCCGGATCATGTCGAGGACATGGGGAAGGTCGCGGTCCTTCGGATTGCGCCAGGCCGCCCCCATGCAAAAGCGCGTGGCTCCCGCCTCACGCGCCTTCTCAGCGGCCGTCACCACCTCGTCTACGCTCAGCAGTTTGTCCGCGCCCAGTTCCGTCTCGTAGCGGGCACTTTGCGCGCAGTACTTGCAATCCTCCGGGCAGCCGCCCGTCTTTATGCTAAGCAGCGTGCTGATCTGCACGCGATTCGGATCGAAGTGGCTGCGATGCAGACGGTGCGCCTCGAAGAGAAGGTCGTTAAAGGGCAGTCCGAAAAGGGAGAGGATTTCTTTGAGCTCCCAATCATGGCGCAGCACGTCGTCCTCACGGATCCGGTCCTGGGTGGGTGCTTCGATGGGGGCCTGGGGCGTGGGTGAGGTCATTTTTGAAATATAAGCGTTTTTATCCTTGGTCTTGCGAAAATAGCTGCGTCGCCACCGCATTCGCGCATTCGAAGCGGTCCTCTTCGCCATAGAGACGCGTCATGAAGGCAGCTTTATGTTTCCAAAGATAGGCCTTTGCCGTGTCGAGCCCGTTTGCGACGTCGTCCTTGACGAGACGATCTTCGGCCTCGTCGATAAGGATTAATCCGATCACGCAGGCGGCAAGGTCCCATACGCGATCATAGGCGTAATATTCCCGCGACACCTGCTCGGTGCTCAAGCTCTCACGAAGTGTTGCCAACGCCCCTTCCATCTCGCTACGCAGCGGCGTGAAGAGAGAGCGGGTTTCGTTTCGCGAAAGCGCGCCTTCCATCGTCTCCATGCTCGTGGTCAGTGCCGCATCCGCCTTCTCTTTTTGAATGGCGCGGAGCACGTCGAGCGCCAGCATGTTCGTCGTCCCCTCCCAAATGGGGTGGACGAGCGCATCCCGGTAAATCCGCGCCGTCTCGCGATCCTCGATATAACCGACGCCGCCAAGAATCTGCACGCATTCCGACGCCACCTCGACCCCCTTCGCGGAGTTGTTGAACTTGGCAAGGGTGGTGGCCAGACGAAGCTCGCCTGCGAGAGGCTTGGAATCCGGATCCAGGTCGCAGCGATCGTAGCGCGCGTAAGCATAGGCGAGAAGTGCGGCCGCCCCTTCGACCTCTGCGTAAGCCTCGACGATGGCGCGCTTCACCATCCCGTGGCGATGAAGGGCTTGGCCAAAGGTCTTGCGGGATTTCGCGAAGTGCAGCGCCTCGAGCAGGCCGCGCCGCATGGCGCCGGTGGCCATCGTCGCCGTGCCCAAGCGCGAGGCGTTCAGCATCCCGCAGAGAATCTTGAAGCCCTCATCCAAGGGCCCGATCTGGTAGGCGAGCGTGCCCTCGAAGGTGATCTCGGCGGTCGCCATCGAGCGCGTGCCAAGCTTGTCCTTGAGGCGGTTGATGCGGAAGGCGTTGCGGCTGCCATCGTCGAGCACTTTCGGCACGATGAACATGCCGAGTCCCTTGGTGCCGGTCACCCGATCGTCGTAACGGGCGAGCGTGCTGAAGAGGTCCGCGTTCGCGTTGCTGCAGAACCACTTATCGCCATAGAGCCGCCACACCCCATCCACCTGAACGGCCTTCGTTTCCGTGGCCCCGACGTCGGAGCCGCCAAACTTCTCCGTCATCAAGATGGCCCCCTGGAAGGCGCGATCCGGATCGAGGCTCAAGAACTTGGGAAGGAATTTCGACTGCACCGTCTCGTCCGCGTGTCGGCGGAACGCCCCGATCAGGCAGTTCGTCATGAAGATGGGGCAGTAAAGACCCTGTTCGGCGGTGGCGAATAGCGTGCCGGCCATCGCCTGAACCAAGCGGCTTGGCGTCGTGCCCAAGCCTTGGAAATCCGGCAGGTGATTCATCTGCGAAAGTCCGAAGCCATAGGCCAGCCGGCACATTTCCGTATAGCTCGGGTGAAAGACGATGTCGTCGATCCGCCTGCCGGTCGCGTCGTATTGCTTGAGTTCGGGTCCGTGCTTGTTCGCCACTTCCGCAAGCGCGGCCATGCGCCCGCCGCAAAGGGCGCCGAACCCATCGAGCAGCGCTTCGGCCCAGGCGGCTTCCTTCGGCTCCAAGTAAAGGTGAAGGCGACGGCGCATCCCGGGATCGAGACGAAAGTAGTTCACGTCCCGCATCGGCTCCGGCACGCATTCGGCGCCCAGACGGTAGCCGGTCGCCGCAAGATCCGGAATCGCGACCTCGCCCGCCGCCTTTGCGGGACCGCTTCGCGTCGAGGCCGGTGCGCCTTTGGCCATGTTCATCCCTTCTGCTCAAGGACGCGTGGATTTTATCCCCTGTCGCAGGACAGGGGAAATCCTCCAGATTTTACCCTGAATCTGGCCCGATCTGGCCCGATCGGGACGGTGCGGGCCGCTTAGCCGCCCATCAATCCCATCTTCGTCAGGAGCTCGAGCTGATTCCAGTAGATGTCGATCTTCTTGATCTTGTCGCCCTCGATATAGAGGAAGTCGGCGCCGCTGAGCCCTTCGATCTTGTTGCCCGTCGGCTCGGTCTCGCCAAGGGGGCCCGTGAAGGTGCCGGTCCAACTCCACCGCCAGATCACCCGTTTGCCATCCGGGGTGACGGTGACTTCATCGAGGCTGAAATTCACGTCCGGCATCGCGATGAGAAAGGCTTCCGCGTGCTTGCGGAAGTCTTCACCGCTGATCCGCTCGTTCAGGGTCACGTCCCAGTAGTCGGCTTCGCCGGCAACTTCCATCAAAAGGTCGGCATCATGGGTGTTCCACCCCTTTTGCCACGTATCGAAGATCTTTTCCGCCTTCTTCACGGCGATGGCGTCGGCGGCCCGCTCACAGCCCGTGAGCGCCATCGCCGACAGCACGAAGACAAGGCTAAGCACGAGCACCGGAACGCTTTTACGAAAGGAAAGGAATAGGTTTTGGGTCATTTGTCCCCCCTTAATCTCGGGCAATTTCCTCATGCTTCCATGCCCATTGGCCCGCATTGTGGCGACGTATCCGCTCCCTGTAAAGCCGGGCCCGCCAAGGCAAAAGTGCCGCGAAAGGCACATTCAAGGAGAATTGCGGCCTTAAGTCCTAGCGTTGCTGCATCAGCTTCGCGCTGATGGTCGCGTTGCGGGATGCGTGGAGCTGGAGGCTTTCGTTGATCAGGAGCGCCGTCTCGAGGGCCAGCCGGCCATCTTCGCCGCTGACCAGCGGCGGCCGGTTTGAGGCCACCGATTCCAAGAACGCCTCGATCTCGCGTTCGAGGATATCGTCTTCTTCGTAATTGTGTTCTTCCACATCGATCAATGGCACGCCGGGAAGCATCTCGCCTTGCCCCCTGCGAGCCACCAGCACTTTCTTATTCACGAAATCGATCATGATATAGGCGTCGTGCTGAAAGATGCGCATCTTGCGTTCGTTCTTCGTGCTGATACGGCTGGCCGTCACGTTCGCAATGCAGCCATTCGCGAAATGCAGGCGCGCATTCGCGATGTCCTCTTCGAAGGAGAAGACCGGCGCGCCGGCCGCATCGACCTCCGAGACCGGCGCCTTCACGAGATGCTGGATCATGTCGATGTCGTGAATCATCAAGTCGAGCGTCACGCTCACATCCGAGCCACGCGACTTGAAGGCGGCAATGCGGTTGCACTCGATAAAGAGGGGTTGATTGATGACCCCCTCGAGCCCGAGCCGGGCCGCGGAGAACCGCTCCAAGTGTCCCACCTGAAGCACCCGACCCTTTTCCGCCGCAAGCCCAATCAACTCGTCCGCCTGGGCGAGGTTTTCCGTGATCGGCTTTTCAATGAGGACGTGCACGCCATGTTCGAGGAAGGCCTTGGCGATTTCGTGGTGGAGCGGCGTGGGCACGGCGATGGAAACGGCATCCACCTGGCCGAACAGCTCGCGGTAGTCAAAGACGGGCGTCGCGCGATGCTTTTCCGCAATCGCGTGGGCGCGCTCGCGGTCGGTGTCCGCGACGGCGGTGAGTGCCGATCGCTCGAGACGGGCATATTTTTCGGCATGAAACCGACCGAAACACCCGACCCCAATCACGGCCGTCCTGATCTTGTCCATCCAACCAATCCGGTGTTTTTTTTCAACCTATATCCGCCTGGCCGACGATACCATAGTGAAGGCAATGGCGCCGTTTCGCGAAACCAGATGCCGCGTTGACTCCTCATAGGATCGCTGGCTACATCAAGGATCGCCCTTCGACGGATCCGGCAATCTCGGCCGGGCAAGAGCCTCGCATGCAATCCTATTTCGTCACCTCTTCCGGCACCGACGTTGGCAAAACCCTTGTCACGTCGATTCTCGCCCGGCAATTGAAGCAACGGAACTTCCGAGTCGAGTTGCAAAAGCCGGTCATTACCGGATTTGCCGTCGGCGACAAGAACTGCGACAGCGCCATTCTCCTCGAAAGCCTGGGCTATTCCACGGAAGCCGAACGCATCGTCGCTATCTCGCCCTGGCGGTTCAGCGAACCGATCTCACCGGACATGGCGGCGCGACGGGAAGGCCGTTCGATCGATTTCGACGAACTCGTCCGATTTTCGACGACCACTCCTCTTGCCGGCAAGGTATTGCCGGATTTTCATTTCATCGAGGGCATTGGCGGCGTCATGGTTCCACTGACGGAGAAGAAGACGGTTCTCGATTGGATCCAGGAACTTGGTTATCCGGCCATCCTCGTCGTCGGAAGCTATTTAGGCAGCCTTAACCACACGCTGATCTCGGCGCTGGCGCTCGAGCGCAGGGGCATTGAAATCGCCGCCGTCATCGTCAGCGAATCGACCGTTCAACCGATGCCGTTGGCGGATACGGTCAGCACGCTAAAACGATTCCTTCCCCACTCGCCGGTGTTGGCACTGCCCCGCCTGGCCAACGGTTTGGATGCGTGGCAGGAAGCGCCGGACCTGGTGACGCCGCTTTTCCTGGAGGTGCCCGAAGCGCGCCGCGTCGGTTCCTCGTAAGGCGGAGGCCGCGCATGCCCGAGGAAAAGGACCCCAGGGTCAAAATCCGAGAAAAGAAAACCGTCTTCCAGGGCTATTTCCGCATCGACACCTATTTCCTGCGCCATGAGCTGCATGAGGGCGGCTGGAGCGGCGAGATCAAACGGGAGGTCTTCGAACGCGGCCATGCGGCCGGCCTTCTCGGCTACGACCCGGGCCGGGACGAAGTTCTCTTGATCGAACAGTTCCGGATCGGGGCCCATGTGGCGGGCTACCCCTCCTGGGTCATCGAGATCGTGGCCGGCATCATCGAAGCGGACGAAAGTCCGGAGGACGTCGTCCGCCGGGAGGCGGTCGAGGAAGCCGGCTTAGAGGTCGGCGAGCTGATCCCGATCGCGGATTACCTGGTGTCACCGGGCGGCACGTCCGAGACGATGACGCTTTTCTGCGGACGTGTGGACCTCAAGGACGCCGGCGGCATCCATGGGCTCGACGAAGAGCAGGAAGACATCCGGGTCCTCGTCATGCCAAGAGAAGAAGCGACGCTGCGGCTTAAAGCGCGCCAAATCAAGAATTCGATGACCATCATCGCCCTGCAATGGCTTGAAATGAATCATGCGGAGTTGCAGAAACGCTGGGCATGATCAGCAAACAGGACACCTTGATTCCGGACAAGCCCCGCCGATAGTCTAGGCATCACTTTAAGGGAAGGAAACGCCATGGACATCCGGGACGGCCTGCTGGGCACGATCGGGAACACGCCCCTCATCCGGCTCGAAGGCCCGTCGAAGGCGACCGGGTGCGAGATCTTAGGAAAGGCGGAATTCCTCAATCCCGGCGGTTCCGTCAAGGACCGAACGGCGCTTTTCATCGTCGAGGACGCGGAAAAACGGGGCCTTTTGAAGCCCGGCGGCGTCATCGTCGAGGGCACGGCGGGCAACACTGGCATCGGGCTGGCGCTGGTCGGGAACGCGCGTGGTTATCGCACGGTCATCGTCATGCCGGAGACCCAGAGCAAGGAGAAGATCGAGATGCTTCGGATGTGCGGGGCGGAGGTCCACCTCGCACCGGGCGTGCCTTACGCGAACCCGAAGAATTACGTGCCGGCAAGCGCGCGCCTGGCGAAGGAGCTAGCCGAGACGGAGCCGGCAGGCGCGATCTGGGCGAACCAGTTCGACAATGTCGCCAACCGGGACGGCCACTACCGAACGACGGGACCGGAGATCTGGGCGCAAACGGATGGGCAAATCGACGCCTTCACCTGCTCGACCGGGACCGGCGGCACGCTGGCCGGGGTCGGCCGGTTCCTAAAAGAGCAGAATCCGAAAGTCAGGATCGCGCTGGCCGATCCGATGGGTTCCGCCCTTTTCAACTATTTCGACCATGGCGAGCTCAAGGCGGAGGGGGAATCGATCACGGAAGGGATCGGCCAGGGGCGGATCACGAAAAACCTCGAAGGCGCCCCGATCGACGATTGGCTGCGCGTCACCGACGAAGAGGCGTTGCCGCTGATCTTCGAACTCGTGAAAAAGGAAGGATTCCTGGTCGGCGGCAGCACCGGCATCAACGTGGTGGCCGCCATAAAACTGGCCAAAAAGCTTGGCCCCGGGCATTGCATCATTACGTTGATCTGCGATTCTGGAGACCGCTACCAGAGCAAGCTCTTCAACCCGGCCTTCCTGCGCCCGAAGAACCTGCCGGTGCCGGATTGGATGTAAAATATAAATCAGATGTTTAGGGGAAGATTTTTATGAATTACGCGAACCCGGACGGCCTCGTCAGCTCGGCCTGGCTGGCCGAACACCTTCCTTCGCCCGACATCCGCGTCGTGGATGGCACGAACCAGCTGCCGGGCACCGAGCTGGACCCCAGGCAAGAATACGACCGCCAGCACATCCCGAACGCCGTCTTCTTCGACATCGGCGAGATCGCCGACACCTCGAGCCCTTACCCGAACATGCTGCCCTCGCCTGAGAAGTTCGCAAGCCACGTCGGTGGGCTGGGGCTTGGAGACGGCAGTCGCATCGTCGTTTATGACGCCGCCGGCTTGGTGAGTGCTGCCCGCGTGTGGTGGATGTTCCGCTATTTTGGCCACAAGGACGTGGCCGTCCTGGACGGGGGCCTTCCGAAATGGCTCAGCGATGGGCACCCGGTCGACGACAAGCTGGTTGAGCCATCCAAGCGGCACTTCACGCCGAGGATCCACAACTCGCTGATCCGCAACGTCGATCAAATCCTCGCCAATATCGAAAGCGGGCGTGAACAGGTCATCGATACGCGAAGTGCGGCGCGCTATTCCGGTGAGCTGCCGGAGGCCCGGCCCGGCCTTCGCGCCGGCCACATTCCAAAAAGCGTCAACCTTCCCTACCCCGACATCCTGGACCCGGAAGAAAAAACGATGTTTTCGACGGACGGGCTCACGCGCAAATTCGACGAGGTGGGCATCGACCTTGAAAAACCGATCGTTGCGAGTTGCGGATCCGGCGTGACGGCTGGCGTCGTGGCGCTTGGTCTCTATTTGCTTGGAGTCGAAAACGTGCCGGTCTATGACGGCTCGTGGTCGGAATGGGGAAGCCGGGACGACTTGCCGATGGTCCCTTAAGGAGACGAATCGGGTAGAAAACGGTGGACGATCGCCGCACCGACCGCATCCCCCCATACGTTCACAGCCGTGCGGAAGCGGTCGAGGAACCAGTCGACGGCCAAGAGGAGCCCGATGCCTTCGATCGGCAAACCCACCGCCGTCAATACGATGACCAGCGTCACCAGGCCGGCCTCCGGGATGCCGGCCGCCCCGATGGCGGCCAAGGTCGCCGTGACGAAGATCACCACCTGGGCGCCGAAGCCGAGCTCGATGCCGTAGGCCTGGGCGATGAACATGGCGGCGGCCGCTTCATAAAGCGCGGTGCCATTCATGTTCACCGTGCTGCCCAAGGGCAGCACGAAGCGAATGGCCTTCTCGTCGAGCGCCTGCTCGCGGGCGCATTCCATGGTAAGCGGCAGCGTCGCCGACGAGCTTGCCGTGCCGAACGCGGTAAAGAGCGCCCGCAAGAGCCCGACCAGATAGGCAAAGCCGCGGCCGCCGATGAGAACCAGGAGAAGGACCAGCACGACGAAGTGAACGGCAAGGCCGCTTAGCACGGTCGCCACGTGGAGTCCCACCGCGGCCACTTCGCTTAGGAAGGCCTCCCCGCCTCCCGCCTTGCCGAGCCGGGCGGCGACCAGCGCGAAGATGCCGATGGGCGCCAGATACATGAGCCAGATGACGAGCTTCATCAGCGCCTCGTTCAGCCCATCAAACATGCCGATGACGTGCGCGCCGACCGGGCCTAAGGTCGTCAACGCGGCGGAAAGGAGGATCGAGAAGAGGATGAGGGGAAGCAGCTGGGTTTCGGCTGCCGCCGCAATCAGATTCGGCGAGACGAGAGAAAGCAGAATGTCCGAAAAGCCGATGTCCGTTTTAAGCGCAATCGATTCAGGAACCATCTTGGCTTCGAACTCCAACCCCACGCCCGGCTGGATGAGGTTGACCATCAGAAGACCGATGGCCACCGCAAGGCCCGTCGTGCCGACGAAATAAAGCACGGTGATGCCGCCGAGTCGGCCCAATTTCCGGATGTCGCCGAGCGCGGCGACGCCACTGATGACGGCAGCTATGATCAGCGGGATGATCAGCATCTTGAGCGCGTTCAGGAAAAGCTCGCCGATCCAGGCGATGGCGAGCATCCCCTCGCCCCAAATCCATCCCGAGGCAACCCCTGCGATGACGCCAAGCACGATGAAGAAAAGAAGGACGATGGCGTGGGAATGGGGCACGGGCGGGCGCTTCGCTCCGGTTTGCGAGGCCCCCATTATCCGGGAAAGGGCGGCATTCTCCAAGGCCGAAAGTGGCCGCCTTGACCGGTCATCACGCACTCTTTACAAGCGAGTCGGATGAAGGAAGATACCCGCATCGTCAACGCCGGCCGCGATCCGGAGAAGAATTTCGGGATCGTCAACCCGCCGGTCTATCGCGCCTCCACCGTCACGTTTCCATCGGTCGAGGTCCTCGAATCCTTCGACAAGAACCCGTTCGACGGCGTCTTCTATGGCCGGCACGGCACACCGACGACCTTCGCACTGGAAGAAGCGGTCGCCGAACTCGAAGGCGGGGATCGGGGAATCGCGATGGCGTCGGGTCTTGCCGCCGTCGCCGCTTCGCTATTTGCGTTCCTCAAGTCCGGCGATCACGTCCTGGTCGCGGATTCCGTTTATGGGCCGACGCGGCGCTTCTGCGATCAGGTTCTGAAACGCTACGGCGTCGAGACGACCTATTACGACCCAGTGATCGGGGACGGCATCGCGGCGCTTTTGAAACCAAACACGAAGGTCGTCTTCGTCGAATCACCAGGCTCGCTTACCTTCGAAGTGCAGGACATCCCGGCAATCGCCAAGGCGGCCCATGAAAAAGGGGCCGTCGTCATCCTGGATAACAGCTGGGCGACGCCGCTTTACTTCAAGCCGTTTGCGCACGGCGTCGACGTTTCGATCCAAGCGGCGACGAAATACATCGTCGGCCATGCGGACGCCATGCTCGGCGTGATCACGACCCAAAAACAGCACTACGTGACGATCCGAAAGATGACGGCAAACATCGGCGCGTGCTCAGGCCCGGAGGAATGCTTCCTGGCGTTAAGGGGCCTGCGTACGCTCAGCGTTCGGTTGGAGCGGCACTGTGCCACCGCGATGAAGCTTTGCGCGTGGCTGAAGGGGCGAGATGAGGTGGAACGCATCCTCTACCCGGCGCTGCCGGAAGATGCGGGCCACGCCATCTGGAAACGCGACTTCACCGGCGCACCAGGGCTTTTCTCTTTCGTGTTGAAGGCCACCCCGAAGCAGGCGGTCGTCGCCATGCTGGATCACATGAAGCTTTTCGCCATGGGGTACAGTTGGGGCGGCTATGAGAGCCTAATCCTTCCCTTCCACGCGGAAGACTTACGCACGGCGACGAAGTGGACGGGGGGACCCAGCATCCGCATCCACGCCGGCCTCGAGGATGCGGACGATCTTCTCCAGGATCTCGACGAAGGCTTCAAGCGGATGAAGGCTGCCGCCTGAACGCGCTTTTTCCTAATACTCATAGAAGACGGAAAAGATCGTCCTGAGGGCGAGCGCGTTATCGGTTTTGCGGAAGACGGGGTGGCGCATGGAGGGTCGGTTTCTCCTCTCGCCCCACCAGAACACCCAAGGCACCGGCCGGCACAAGCAGGCTGGCCACGAAGATCAGGAAGGCGGCGGCGGCGATGGAGGGGCCGGACGGCGTATCCCATGTGAACGAACCTGAAATTCCGCCGACGACGGCAAGGGCGCCGAGGAAGGCGGCGAGAATCGCCATCGGTTCGGGGTTGCGGGCGAAACGCCGCGCGGTTGCCGCCGGAATGATGAGAAGCGAGGTGATCAGCAGAATGCCGACGATCTTGAGCGCGACGACGATGACCAGCGCGATCAGTACCATGAAAAGAATCCGCAAACGCTGGACCGGCACGCCTTCCACCTGGGCGAGTTCCTCATGAATGGTCATCGAAAGAAGCTGCCGCCAGATGGCAACCAGACCGATCAGGGCAACCGCCCCGCCCCCGTAAATTCCGAAGAGGTCGCCCCGTCCGACGACGAGGATGTCGCCGAACAGATAGCCCATCAGATCGATCCGCACCCCTTCGAGGAAGGCAAGACCGACCAGCCCGAAGGCGAGCGCGCCATGGGCGAAGAGGCCGAGCAGGGTGTCGGTGGCGAGGGTCTTCTGGCGCTGGGCGAGGCCTAAGGAAAGCGCGATGGCGACGGCGACGGCGAAGATGCCGATCGACACGTCGAAATGAAGGAGAAAGCCAAGGGCGATCCCCAGAAAGGCGGAATGGGCCATCGTATCCCCGAAATAGGCCATCCGCCGCCAGACGACGAAGGCACCGAGCGGCCCGGCCACCACCGCCACCCCGATGCCGGCCAGAACCGCGCGAATCAGGAGATCGTCCATGTTCTCAAGCCTCCCCGGACCCAGCGAAGGGCACGACGTTCCCCGCCTCGTCGTGACGGTGGTCGTGGCGGTGGGTGTAGACGGCAAAGCTTTTCTCGTCGGCCTCCTCGCCGAACAGCGCCAGATATTCCGGGTGCCGGCTCACCGCCTCCGGATGGCCGGCGCAGCAGACATGGTGGTTGAGGCAGACGACCTCGTCCGTCGCCGCCATCACGAGCCGAAGATCGTGGGAAATCATCAGCACCGCACAGCCCGCCTCACGGCGTACCGCATTGATCAGCTTATAGAGTTCCGCCTGGCCGACGATATCGACGCCTTGGACGGGCTCGTCCAGGACGAGCAGGTTCGGCTTTCTGAGCAGGGCCCGGGCAAGCAGAACGCGGCGAATCTCGCCCCCGGAAAGCTGCTGGATCGGGTGATCGGGAAGCGGGCCCGCCCCCACCAACTCAAGGACGGCGCGGGCTTCGGCCGCCTTGCCGCCGCCGAGACGCAGGAACCTGTCCACGGTGAGCGGCAGGTTCGGGTCGACCTCGAAGGCCTGGGGCACGTAGCCGACGCGAAGCCCGTCCGCCTTCCAGATCTCGCCCGCGTCCGGCTCGATCAGGCCAAGGAGTGTGCGGACCAGCGTCGTCTTGCCTGATCCATTCGGACCGATGATGGTGACGATCTCGCCCGCATGGACGGTGAGATTCACCCGATCGAGGACGAGAAGCCCGTCTCTGGCCAGGGAAAGCCCACTGGCCGCCATCAGCGACGCGGTCCCTTCGAGGTTCTGACCCCGGTCCGGGACGGCCGGCTCGGGCGCCTTGATAAGCGGGGCCGTTCGGGCAGTCTGGGCCGAGGGGGGGGGCACCTCGCCCGGGCGGCAATCGCGGCACAGACCCTCGCCCTCGACGGTTGCCTGATCGAGCGCGAAATCCTTGCCTTTGGCGCCGGACAGCAGGGTCATCTCGACCGCCCGGTCGTTGAGTTCGGTGACCTTGCCGCAGTTTCGGCAGATCAGATGCTGGCCGCGATGGGGCCGGGCCGGATCGACGCAGCCGATATAGGCGTTCTGGGACTCGATTCGGTGAACAAGCCCCTGTTTTTGCAGAAAATTAAGGGCGCGGTAGACGGTCGGCGGCCGCACCCGCTTGCCCCCCTCCTGGAGGGCATCGAGGATCGCATAGGCGCCAAACGGTACGTGGCTCCCCCAGATCAGCTCAAGCACCCGGCGCCGTAGGGGCGTGAAGCGAACCCCCCGATGGTGGCAAAGCTCGGCCGCCGCCTTCAGGGCGTCGGCCATGCAGCGGCGGTGGTCGTGCCCCTCGCCGGGTGGCGGGACGGCAATTTGGGCTCCCAGGCTCATCCTATTCCTTTCCTCTATCCAGAATAAAAATCATTGTATTATAATAAGAAAGAATGAATAATAATATAACATAGCTTATTGGTTCCATTAAGTAAACAAATGCTTACTACGACAGGAACATTTTTAAAAACTTAGATTTTTCATGTATTTGCGTCGAATTCTTCAGACCCTTCCCTGGGCGATCGCTCTTCTCGGCCAGGCCTCGGCCGGCGAGCCGCCCCGGGTCGTCGTGAGCCTGCCCCCACTCCACTCGCTCACGGCGGCGGTGATGGAGGGGGTCGGAAGGCCGGAGCTGCTGATCGAAGGGGGCGCCTCCCCCCACCGCACCGCCCTTCGCCCGTCGGCCGCCCGCAAACTCGCCAAGGCGACCCGCGTCTTCTGGACCGGGCCGGAGCTCGAGTTCTTCGTCGCGCGGGCGCTCACCAATCTGGGGTCCGACGCAAGGGCCGTAGCCCTTCTCCACGCGCCGGGGATGACCCGGTTGAAGCCCCGCGAAACCCACGATTCCCATGGGAAAGCGGCCGCTACCGACCCTCATTTCTGGCTGGATCCAGAAAACGCGGTGCGCATCACGGAGGTGGTGGCCGAAACCCTCATCGCGGCGGATCCTGCCAACGCGCGCGCCTACCAGCGAAACCGGGAGGCGGCGATCCGGCGGCTGCGGGCGCTTGACGAGGAACTCGGCGCGGCGCTTCGCCCGCTTGCCGGCCGCCCCTTCCTCGTCTTTCACGATTCCTACGCCTATCTCGCGCGGCGCTACGGCTTAGGTCCCATGGACGCGATCGCCATCGATCCGGAACGAAAACCTGGGGCCAGGCGGCTCGTCCTGCTTCGGAAAAGGATCCACGAACAAAAGATCCGCTGCCTCTTCCGCGAGCCCCAATTCGCCTCGCCCATCGTCGAGCGGCTTGGGGAAGGCGCCGAACTTCGCATCGAAACCCTCGACCCATTGGGCAGCGATCTCGAGCCGGGACCGGACCTTTACGGAGACATGATGCGAAGGAACGCCGTCCATCTCGTCCGCTGCCTCGAAGGGGGCAAGGACAGTTGACAGGCCGCCTTGCTTAGCGCATCCCTGAAAAGGCTTCGCTGCCGCCCATCCAACGCTTAAAACGAGGAGAGCTTCGATGCCGAAGTCTGCGGCCGACGCCTTGCCGGAAGTCTTTGATGCCATCGCCTTCGACTCTGACGGCCTGGTGCCGGCGATCGCCCAGCAGGACGGCACGGGCGAGGTCCTGATGACGGCGTGGATGAACCGCGAGGCGATCGAAAAGACGCTTCAAACCGGCCAAGTCCATTACTGGTCCCGGTCCCGAAGCCGTCTCTGGCGAAAGGGAGAAAATTCCAAGCAAACCCAGGCGCTCGTCGATTTTCGCATCGATTGCGACGGCGATGCGGTGCTGGTGACCGTCGAGCAGAAAGGGGTCGCCTGCCACACCGGCCGGCGCCATTGCTTCTTCCGCGCGGTGCGCGGGGGGAAACTCGAAACCGTGGAAGACGTCCTTGTCGATCCGGAAGAACTTTACAAAGACTAGGTGGCGGAGGGGCCGGGGCGCGTTGCTTGCCGGAATCGCGGTGACGCTGGCCTTTGCCCAAGCGCACGCGAAGGTGACGACGCCGGTCACCGTTTACGCGCCGCCCAGCCTTACGAACGTGTTGCAGGTCGTCTCCGACCGTTTCGCGGCGAAGGGGCTGGGGGCCGTGTTGATCACGTTTGCTTCCGTGACCGAACTCGAACAGCGCATCACGGAAGGGGCGCCCGTCGACCTGCTGATTACGGACCAACCGAATTGGAAAGAAGCGCTCGCCGCCCGCAGCATCGAGGCCACCGGCGAGACGGCGGAAATTCAGGGCAGTGGACTCGTCTTCATCGCGCGCGTTGACAGCTCACTCACCCTTGGCATTCCGCTTGGCCTTCACATCACGAAAAACCTGGGCGGGCGGATCATCGCCATCGGCGAGCCGGGCACCGTGCCGGCCGGGAGCTACGCCCAGGAGGCGCTCACCCGGATCGAGCTTTGGGAGGCGCTTACGCCCTATTTCCTCTTCGCCCGCGACGTCCGGGACGTGCTTACCAAGGTCGAACGCGGTGAGGCGGACGCCGGCATCGTCTATGCGACGGACGCGGTGATCAGCGACCGGGTGAAGGTGATCGGCGTCATCCCGAAGACCACCCACGCGCCCATCCGTTACCACGTCGTTCCCATCGGCACGCGGACGGAACCGGCGGTGTCGAACTTCACCCGTTTCCTGCAGGAGACGGAAGTCCAGGAGATCCTCAAGCGTTTCGGCTTCCGCTCCGACTAGGCCGGGAACGCGCGGGCCTGTTATACTTTTCTGGAAACCGACCCCGCGTGCAAAGGTGGGAAGTTAAGATGCATGGCCGTTTGATCCGGATCTTTTTGCTTGGCTTTGGCCTTCTTCTCTTCTTCGCGAAGACGGCAGATGCCGCCTGCCCGCTTCCCGCAAACAAGCTTCATTACGACGTCTTCAACGACGACCGCCCGGTCGGCGGCGTGTGGATCGACTTTACACGCAACGGTGAGATGACGAAGGTCTCGACGCTCATCAAGGTGAAGGTGAAACTTTTTTTCCTGATCCCGATCCTGAACTACCGCCATCAATCGGAAGATATCTGGGTAGAGGACAGCTTTCACCGGTTCACGGGCCGGACGGTCGACAACGCCCGCGCCACCGACATTCGCATCACACCGAACGGCAAAGGCCTCAAGGTGAACACGAACGGCGGCGTTTCGAAAATCGCGACGCCGCTTCTCTCCCATGCCATCTGGTGCGAAGGAACGCTCAAAAGCCCAAAAATCTTCAGCCCCTTGAAGGGGCGCATGAAGGACGTGCGCTCCGAATATCTGGGTGAAGCGGTGATTTCGGCCGCTGGCCGCGACCGTCCGACGCGGGCTTACGCGGTGACCCAGATGCGAAAGGGAAAGCCGGTGCAAGGCAACATCTGGTACGGCGAGGATGGGGTCGTCGTGAAGGCCCGCTTCCCCTCGAAGCGGGGCACGATGGTGACGTTCCTCCTTCAGTGACGGGCACCCTTCAGTGAAGCGTTTTTAGGCCGGAGCCACCACCAGGGCGATCAACAGCACGAAGACGATGGCGCTGTTCGTACCGAAAAACAGCAGCCACAGACGCGGGTTGCTGTAAGCGGCTTGCGACAGGGTGGCGAACAGGAAGAAGATCGCCTGCGCCTCGGCAATCAGCACGCCGGTGAAGAGGTAGATGCTGAGCTTCACGCTTAGATATTCGAGAAAATATTCCATCCTTAAAGCCTCGATCCTCGGTGCTTGACCATTCGCGCCGTTCGAAGGCAAGGCGGCGGCGATCCTTGGCCTGCACTCTGGTTCCCTTACCTAAATTTAAGGTTAACGCCGGTGAGTTCAGCATACGGCGGCATGGTCTGGGGATAAGAAAAATGGCGCGCCCTCCAGGATTCGAACCTGGGACCTACGGCTTAGAAGGCCGTCGCTCTGATCCACTGAGCTAAGGGCGCATCAAAGACCCCCGACTATAGCGCCGCAGGGAATACAAGAGAAAGGGGGGGCTTAAGACTTAGCGGAAGTTCGCGGCGTAGTTTTTCGGTCGCAATCTTCTCGTCTTCGTCTCGACGAGCCGGTAGGTGTGGCCGTGTTGCCCGGCGTAGTGGATGGCGGCTTCCTTCGTGGGGAAACGAAGGCGCACCTGGGCACGGGTGTCGCGCGAGCTCGTCCAGCCCATCAGAGGCTCCGTCTCGCGCGGGGCGGACGGCTCAAACTCGACGACCCAGGCGTGGGTTTGGGAGCCCGACTGCATCGCCGTCTTGGTTGGCTGATAGATGCGAACCCTTGCCATCATCGAACTCCTGGCCTTCTCAAAACCCATTCATCTGGTCGGGGTGGGGAGATTCGAACTCCCGACCCCCTGCTCCCAAAGCAGGTGCGCTACCAGGCTGCGCTACACCCCAGATGCCCGGGAATCTAGGGTCTCCTAAGGCCTCACGCAAGCGATACGCGACAACACTATGCCAAGAATCATCTAAAAATGGGTAAAAACGCGAACTTCCACGTCACAAATCGGCCACAAGGCGATATTTCGTTCGCAGCTTGTTCACACCTATGTTGACAGACCTGACTTTGCTTCTTGATCTAAATTTCGACCGTCTGATAATCAACAGAGTTTTGATATCCCTTTTGACGAGATCAGCAGCGTTTTCATGCAGATCCAACAAAAAGTGTCGCCGGCGGAGCAAAATTAGCCCACCCGGGCGGAGCAAAACTAGTCCACTTGATGTGATGCGGTACGCGGTGTTGGGGGTTGTCCTGGTAGTCCATAGGAGGGACCCGCGCTGCTTCCGTGTAGCGCTTACGTTAGGCGAAGCGAAGCAGCGTGGGAGGTTCCTGTGGACTACCAGGCCAACCATTGCACCGGCGGTTAAGCAGGCATTTTTAGGGATTTCCGCTGTTTTCGGCTTTGGTTGAGACGATAGCTCTCGCCATTCATTTCCAGGATATGGACATGGTGGGTGAGACGATCCAGCGACGCCCCGGTCAGGCGTTCGGAGCCGAATATCTCGGTCCACTCATCGAACGGCAGATTACTGGTCACCAGGGTGGAGCCACGCTCGTAGCGCTGGCCGAACACCTCGAACAAAAGTTCGGCGCCGGTCTTCGAGAGCGGCACGAAGCCGAGTTCGTCGATGATCAGAAGGCGATATTTTGCCAGTTGGTTCTGCAGGCGCAACAGACGCTTCTCGTCCCGTGCCTCCATCAGTTCGTGCACCAGGGCGGCGGCCGTGGTGAACCCCACTGAGAGCCCCTTCTGGCAGGCCGCCAGACCGAGGCCGAGGGCGATATGGGTTTTGCCGGTACCTGAGTTGCCGAGCGCGATGACGTTCTCACGGCGCGCGACGTATTCACATCGCGCCAGTTCCAGGACCAGCATCTTGTTGAGCGATGGGATGACCTTGAAGTCGAAGCTGTCGAGGCTTTTGACGGCGGGGAACCTGGCCTGTCTGATCCGCCGCTCGACCATGCGGCGCTCACGGTCGATTAGCTCCAGCTCGGCCAGGCGGACAAGATAGCGCACATGGTCGGCGCCCGCGGCGGCGCATTGCCGGGCCAGCTTGTCGTATTCGCGCAGGAACGTCGGCAGCTTCAGGGTCTTGAGGTGATGCGCCAGCAACACTTGCGGTGTATCGGTCATGACGCGCCTCCACCCAACAAGCTCATATAACTGGCGGCGGCCGTGGTCGCCACGTTGGCCCGAGGCAGATAGGGATAGATATCCAGGTCGAGTTTAGGCGGGCGTCGTCGATACGGCACAGCACAAGGTGTTTGACGGCGTCGTAGCCGATCGCACCCAGGCGCAGGGCGTCCTTGACCGCGCCGTGAAGCACCTCGAGATCGAAGGTCTCCAGAAGCCGAAGGACCTGGACGTATTCCCGCTTGCCGGCCTTGCCCATGCGCGCCTCCAGGAGACGGCGCAGGGTTGGGAAGGCATCAGGCAGTTCCCATCCGGCTAGCGGCGCGGCCTGGTCCAGGGCGCCGATCTTGTGCTCCAGCAAAGGCAGGTAGTGGATCGGATCGAAGACCATATCTTCCCGGTCGTAGGAACGGGGGTGCCGGGCAATGATCCCGGCGCCGCAACCGATAACCACCTCGTGGACATAGCCACGGATCCAGACGTCCTGATGGCCGTAGGCGACGGGCACGGAATAGTCATTCGTCTGGTAGCGCACCAGGGACAGCGAGCTGACCCGCGTGCCCTGCTTGTCGCACGCATCGAACGGCGCCGGCAGTGGCGACATCAACGCTTCGCGGTCACGCACAAACCGTTCGCCGATGCTCTCGCGGCGGCCGCGCAGGACGTCGCCTTGCCGGTTGCGGCATTGCTCTTCCAGGTGGACATTGAAGGCGTCCTAGCTCGCAAACCGGGGAAGCGGCGTCATGAAGTTCCGCCGGGCGTAGCCGACCACCCCCTCAACATTGCCTTTGTCGTTGCCCTTGCCGGGACGGCCGTAGCGGTCCTCGAAGAGGTAATGGGACTGCAGCCCGCTGAACGCCCGCGTTCGTTGCCGCGTGCCATCTGGCAAGATGCGCGACACCAGACACTTGTCGTTGTCGTAGAGAATCGATTGGGGAACGCCACCGAAAAAGACAAAGGCTCTGTTGTGCCCGTCCAGCCAGGCCTCCGTCGCCGCCGCCGGGTAGGCCGCAGCGAAGCAGGCATCGCTGTGGGGAAGGGTCATAACGAAAAAATACGCCCGATACTTGACGCCGGCGATGATCGCATCCGCCTCGCCAAAGTCCGCTTGAGCATGGCCCGGAGGATGTGACAACGGCACATACATCTCACGCAGACGACGGCGCCGTTCACGAACATAATCCTTTACGATGGTCTCCTTACCCGTGAAGCCATGTTCGTCGCGAAGGCGTTCGAAGATACGCTTCGCCGTGTGGTGCTGCTTACGGTGAACCGTTCAGTCCTCCTCCAGAATACGGTCGATGATATCCGTGAAGGGGGCCAGCTTCGGGCGTTTCGGTGGCTGACGTCGCCGATATCCCGGCGGTTCCGAATGCCGGAGCATCTTCTTCACCGTCTCGCGCGCAATGCCAAACCGACTTGCCGCCTCTCGCTGGCTCAGCCCATCAACATGGCAGGCCAGCCGTACGCGTAGATAAAGATCCACGGTGTGCATCCTCCCACCTTCCATCCCCAAATGGATCGAAGGCTACAGGTGGCAGAGTTTTATTCCGCCCGCGGCTGGTAAATCCCGCCGCTTCCGTGGACTAATTTGTCACCGCCGTTCTAAAAAAGTAGCTAATAGCGCATAAGCATGCTCAAAAAGCGCTGTATCGACATCGAGAAGTTGCTGCATTGGGCCTATCAGCGGGAATGTGTACTAGCGAGCGAGAGAAGAACCCGAATCGGGCCGGCACGGTGGCGATCAAGTAGCTTCGCCAGCCTTCTGGCTACAGGTGCCGCGATGGCGAGCAGTGAGTCACCCCTACCGGCCCACGATGCGGAGGTCGTGCATCGCGCGGTCTCGGATCTAGATGAAGAAACCCGACGTTTGGTACTTGACTGCGCGCAAAGTGGGCTGCGCCCCGATTGGGGGGAGGATGTCACGTCTCACCTCGTGCCGGCGCGAGTGAACGGAAAGGGCCACCTCAGAAGATACCGTGCTTGAGCCTGCGCCGCGTGAGTTTGGCAAAGAAGCCCTCGACGGCATTGAGCCACGAACACGAGGTTGGCGTGAAGTGGAAAGTCCAGCGTGGATGACGGTCGAGCCAAGCGCTGACCTTGTCCTTCTTGTGCGCCGCGTAATTGTCGAGGATCACGTGGATGGCCTTGTCCGCCGGCACCTCGCGCTCGATGCGGTTGAGGAAGCGGATGAACTCCTGATGGCGGTGGCGCTGCATGTTCTGCCCGATGACCGTTCCATCCAGAATGTTGAGCGCCGCGAACAGCGTGGTCGTGCCGTGGCGTTTGTAGTCATGGGTCATGGTGCCGGCGCGGCCCTTCTTCATCGGCAGGCCGGGCTGGGTGCGGTCGAGTGCTTGGATCTGCGACTTCTCGTCGATCGACAGCACCACCGCATGGGCCGGTGGATCGACATACAAGCCGACGATATCGGCGAGCTTCTCGGCGAAGGCCGGGTCGTTCGAGAGCTTGAAGTTCCGCCAGCGGTGCGGGCTGAGGCCGTGGGCTTTCCAGATCGCCTGCACCGTCGACGCGGCGACGCCGGCCGCCTTGGCCATCGCGCGCAGCGTCCAGTGGGTTGCCTCGTGCGGCGGCGGTTGCTGCGTCTGACGGACGATCCAGGCGACGCGATCAAGCGCGATCGGCGCCTTGCCCGGCGGGCGGGACTTGTCGCGAAGCAGGCCGCCGACGCCCTCGTGCATGAAGCGCTCCTGCCAGCGCCACACGCAGGTCTTGGACTTGTCGGTCTCGCCCATGATCGCCGAGGTACCCAGACCCGCGCCGGTCAGAAGGACAATACGCGCCCGCCAGACGTGCTTCTGCGGGCTCTTGGGGTCCGCGACGATCGCGCGCAATCGCTGACGGTCGCCGGCCGATACAGTGAAGGAGATTCCGCGGCGCATGTGCCAGACTCGCATGCCACGGCACAATACGGAATCCCAAATCGGACTCTTTCGATCCGATCAATCCACTAGAGCGTGTTGCGTTTAACCGATCTCATTTGTGTTCCTTCGCCACTGTGGGACTGAGAACCACCAGGACCAAGGGCTGCCTATCCTGCAAAACGGCGCTCGCCATGGTCTTCAAGCTGCTGTCGAGCGCCCGCCGGAAATGGCGCAAACTCGATGGCTCAAATTAACACGATCTCCCCCCCATTCAACCCAATGTGGGTCAGAAGCTCAGGCGCAGGCCCGCGGTCGCGCCGTACGTGCGGCTGTCGGTCGTCAAGCCCGCCGACGTGGCCTCGCCGAATAGCGCGTGCTTGGATAGTCTCGCCAACCACAGAGGATCTAGCGGAGGGGGATGACCGCGATCTTGAAGACATCCTGACCCCCGCTTGGTGATCTCCCCTTCCGCTATTGTCGCTGCCGCTCGGACGACCCGTTGCTTCAGAATCGGATTCTGACCGTTACATCCAAGTCGTGGCTGGTGGCGTCGCCGTTAAACTTGCCGCCATACGCCGCGCCCAAGCTGAAGTTCCCATCATCGGACATCAGGTCGAAACCGAGAGCCAGGACGGCGCTGTTTCTCGCGATCGGCGCCCCCTCTACGGTAAACGGGGAACCGGCGTCGAACGCCACGCTCGTGGTCGGTGAGACATCTCCGAAGGCATGCTCCCAGCCGGCCACTGCTTCCAGCGACAGCACGGTCCCGTCGCTGATGAGGAGTGACTTGTCAGCTCTCAGACCCAAGGTCGAGAAGCCAAGGCCGTCGTCGGGCGACCGCACGTGGAGAGCGGCGTCACCACCTCGCTCGACAAAGTCGTCGGTATGGTGGTTGACGTATGCAAGCCCGGCAAACGGTTCGGTGTCGATCGCTCCGATGGACATGGCGTAGCCGATCTCACCGAATACCTGGGTCGTTCGGGCATCGTTATCGCTTGTCAGCGACTCCGAGAATCCGGTGAACGTGACTGACCGGTCGGTGTCAATGTTGTGCCAGCTCTGGGCAGCGCCGAACCGCAATCCGACGGCTCCCAATGCCGTTCCGCCATACGCCGCGACGTGAAAATTGTCGGCGGAGGCAGACGACAGGCGGGAATCGAGATCGAATTTCGAATGTGTGTGGCCACCGGCGAGGCCGATCCGCCAATCGTCGGATAGCATGCCGTCGGCGCCGATCATGAAGCCGCGGACACTGCGGTCCACCTTGCCCGTGTTTGCTGTGGCATCGGTCTCGCCGAACGATCCAAAGGCCTGCATCCATATCCCGGAATCCTGCGCTCTCTTTTCTGCATGTTCGCTCTGCCCGAACGACACTTGCTGCAGCCGGTCGGCGATGATCAAACGAACCTGTTGGGACTCCTCAAGCAGACCGTTTCGCGTACTCGCATAGACCTCTCCGGAGAGCAGGTCGAAAGCTTGCGCGGCACTTGCCGCCGAATTCAGGGTGATCGCGTCGTGGATTGAATTCCCCGGGGTCAGCGAATCCAGCACAGTGGCCGCGGCCACCTGGTTCGGCGTCAAAGCCACCGATGCAAAGGAGGTTCCGTTGCGATCGATCGTCAGAAAGACGTTCGTGCTGTCATAGCTGAGTTGGGGATCGAGGAACGCGCTGTCCCACGACGCGCCGTCGAAACGCGTTCCGTCGAACCCACCGCCGGCCTCTACGATCGTATAGGCATGTCCAAGGAGAAAGTCGTTGGCGCCGTCGTTCGGGCTGACCTGTACTGTGCCGTCCAAGCGCGCAATTCCACTCACGCTCAACAAGTCGGCATTTCCTTCGCCGTCGATCTCCACCATGTACACCGAGTCGGGACCGAACGTGTGGTTGCCGGCGACCGTCACCGTGCCGATCAAACTGCCTGGGCCGAGCGTGCCCAAGACGCCAAGATTCCCCAAGATGTTCCAGTTACCGCCTAAGACGGAGGTCTTGTCGACCGCTACATTGCCGGTGACTTGAACCGGGTTGGCGGTGCTTCCTCCCGTGGTGCTCGAGCTATTCACGAGCTCGATATCGCCGCCGATCCTGACGCTTTCGCCGGGCTCGGTTCCGAACTGAAACGCGGTGCCGCTGGCGATAACGTTTCCGACAATGTCGGCGCTGCCGTCAAACTCGATCTCGACTCCCCGCGCACCGCCGTCCGCCGCGATGGAGCCGCCAATCGTCACCCCATCGCCGACGACCACGTTCCGCGATGCCCCTTCACCGGGATCGACGACAACGTCACCAGGCGTAGTGCCGATGTCCTCGCCCCCCCCGATCAGAAGTCCCGACATCAGGCGGGACCAGTACGTATCAAATGACGTGACGCCATTATTCCGAGCGTTCAGGTACATCGCGAAAAACTGCTCGGGGAGTCCAAGGTCGGAATCTTGGGGCTCAGGCATGTCCCAGGTGTAGAAGACTTCCCTGTTCAACAGGTACTCGATCTTCCGCTCGTCGGGTAACAGCCTGAGGTCGATGGTATTCCACCCATCGTAGGTGATCAGATCGGCGGTCTCCGGTAAGTTGACCCAGCCCGAGGTCGACGTGTCCCAGACTCTCAACCGACCGGCACCCCCTTGGTTGATGAAGTGAACGATCGGAAACACCGCTGCCGCGTTGACGTAATTGCCCTTGGCCACGAGGTGCTCGGGCATGGCCGAACCCCACATACCCGTATTGACGAAATCGTCCTCGGTACCGGTCTGCCAGCCATCGGCGATCCACATATCGCCGCGCAGGAATGAATTGCCCGCGGGCACGGTCATGTTCTGTTTGTAACCCTGCCAGTTTAGGCGAGAACTGTCTGCCGCCGGTGGCGCGATCCCCAACAAGATGACGTTGTCGCGCCCTTGAAATGTTCCGATGTTCCCGAACGACGCTGAGGCTCTTCGATCGACGACCCAATCCGCGGTGTTGGTTCCGATCGGGTAGGCCACGAAACCGCTGAACTTATCGTCGGCAAATCCGACTTGCGGCGCCGCCAAGACGACAGCGAAGGCAAATGTCGCAAACAAAAGCCTAGTACTCCGATCGATGGCTCGCCCGATTTCGTTACCCGTCATCAAATCCATCACTCCTATTCTGGTCGCTTAACGGAGTAAGCACCCCTCGGTCATCCCCTCCCCGCACGTCGACACCGCTGCCATCCCCTCGGTCGGCGGTGCGGTGTTACGCAATCTCGATCGTCACGGCGGTAGAGTCGCTCTCGGAGACGATCCGCAACGCTCGATTTTTAATACCGAATGCTACAGAAGTTCTCTATCCGAATACAAGAGCTAATGGAATGGGGCTCCTTGCACACAGGGGTGACCAGGGACCTCGTCGACCCTGGGAAGGCTCTTGCCGACGGCGGTAAGGTTCGATGCGACGCTGTGCCGGACAGATCGACTGGGACACATCCAGATACAGAGGCGGACCGCCCCCTAGTGTGCACGCGAGCGAGAGGCGCGATCCGGGCGGCCGCCCGCTACCGTAACAAGGCTTCCGCCTGGTTCTTGATAGACCGGAGCGCGGACGCCTCGGGGCGGCTGCGGGCCAGCACACGCAGACCGAGGAACAGGCCGAGAAGCGCGCGGGCGGTGTGGGTCGGAGACACCTCCTCAGAAATGTCTCCCTCGGCCTGGCCCTGTTTGTCCGTCATCGGAACATTTGGGACATCTGAGCCTGTTTCTTAACGGAGGATCCGGCTCATCGTGGGTTGATGTTAAGCCGCTTGCTTGTGAGGTGGCCCCGGAAAATCGGACAGGTGTTTAAGGTGTATTCCCCCGACTGAGGAGGGATACGCGATGAGCAGGAGACGCAGGTTTTCCGGGGAGCTGAAGGCGAAGATCGCGCTTGAGGCGTTTTGTGGCGACCGGACGCTTCAGGAGATTGCCTCGAAGCACCAGGTTCATCCGAACCAGGTGAGCACATGGAAGCGCCAGGCGATTGATGGTCTTGGCGAGGTGTTTTCGAACGGGGGCGAGCGCCGCCGTGGGGACCATGAGAGCGAGATCCGTGATCTTCACGCGAAGATCGGCGAGTTGACGGTGGGGCGGGATTTTTTGTCTCGAGGGTCCGGTCGATGAGCCGGTCCGAGCGGTGAACGATGGTGATGCGCGATCACCGGGCGCTGAGCTTGAGCCGTCAATGCCGTTTGCTGTCGATCGGACGCTCCTCGCTCTATTACACGCCCAAGGGCGAGAGCCCGGAGACTCTGGCGCTGATGTGGCGCATTGATGAGTTGTTCCTGAAGTATCCGTTCTACGGCGCCCGTCAGACGGTCCGTCATCTGCGCCGCGAGGGCGTGCGCATCGGTCGTCGCCGGGCCGGTCGTCTGAGATGCGCCTGATGGGGCTTCAGGCGATCTATAGGGCGCCGCGCACCAGCGATCCGCATCCCGAGCACCGGGTCTACCCCTATCTGCTCAGAGGCTTGATGATCGAGCGGGCGGGCCATGTCTGGTGCGCCGACATCACCTACATCCCGGTGCGCCGCGGCTTTCTTTACCTGGTGGCGATCATGGACTGGGCCAGCCGGCATGTGCTGGCTTGGCGTCTGTCGAACACCCTGGATGCGGGCTTCTGCACAGACGCGCTCGACGAGGCGCTGGCCCGCCATGGCACGCCGGAGATCTTCAATACCGACCAGGGCAGCCAGTTCACCAGCTTCGCCTTCACCGGGCGCTTGCGGGAGGCCGGCATCCGGATCTCGATGGACGGCAGGGGCCGGTGCCTGGATAACATCTTCATTGAGCAGCTGTGGCGCTCCCTCAAATATGAGGCCGTCTATCTGCGCGAGCTCGCCGACGGCTTCGAGGCCCGGCGCGTCATCGGCGAGTGGATCGACTTCTACAACACCGAGAGGCCGCACTCGGCGCTCGGGGGGGAAACGCCGGCCGAGGCCTACCGCGGTGCCCCGCCTGTGGATATGATGGACAAGCCGCTACGCACCTTGCCCACATCCCCACAGGCGCAACAACAACGGCAAGGAGATCGATGCAAAGGGATTCTGGCAGCATGAACGACAACCGGAATACACCTTAATCAAGCCGCCAAGCTGTCCGACAAACCGAGGCCACCTCAAATAATGTCATCCACATGAAAGCAAGCACACCATATCCGAGGCCCTCGAATGGCTTCGCGAAGTGGATTTTCGCATTTATTTCATCGATTCCGAAGATAGTCGGTACTTTTTCGGTTAATGAAAAAATCTTCGAAGCTAGTTCCTCGGGATCTGCTCTTGATCGTCTAGAGACCGAGATAGATATGCTTCTATCGCATTATGGTGGCGAGGGCGGGCTGTTTATAATGATTGGGCGAAAGGCATAATCCAATCGAGCTGTGAAAAAGTGTTTGTGAGATTTGCTTTGCCAAATCGTAATCTGCGAGTGATCTCACGTCGCAAATCCGCCTCCGGCTACCGAGAGCCTGGAAGTTCAGACTGAAACGCCGCCGCCGGGATGGCGACGCCAAGGGTACGGCCGTTCTGCCAGGTCAGTCGGACGCCTCAAAGATGGGGTGTTCGACGCGATCGCCTACCCGTGCACCCAGCCGTGCCGCCGTGCCGCCGGGAAGCTCGAGCACGGCGCGGACCGGCCGGCGGGTCCCGATCGGATCCATGGAACCCGGCGTCGTCTGACCCTCGATCATCAGGATGCGCCCCTCCGGCCCCAAGAAGAGCATGTCGAGGGAAAGCGGCGTGTTCTTCATCCACATGGCGGCGTCCGTTACCGGGCGTTCGAAATCGAAGAGCATGCCGTGATTGGGCGCCAGCGTCTCGCGGTGCATGAGGCCCTTGGCCCGCGCCTCCTTTGTGCCCGCCACCTCGACCTCGAAGGCGTGGGTACCGGTGGCCGTGATGAGGGAAAGCGGCTCGCGCGCCGGCTCCGCCATCCTCTCGCTTTCCGGGGGCCCGGGGCTGGCGAGGCCGGGCGCAAAACCGAACCCGGCTAGAAGAAGAAGCGTTAACGCAAAAGCAAGCCGGCGTTTGCAGAATTGCAATGCGCGAGCCGGGAGGCTAGCCTTCTTCTCGTTTTCCGGGCCCTCGCCTTCCGGGGAAGACGGCCCCGAAGCTTTGACCCACCGTCGAAGGATGGCCATGACCATCAAAACGATCCTTGTTCATCTGGCCGACGACCCGAAGCACCAGGCCCGGGTCGAAACGGCCGCGAAGCTCGCCCAGCGGTTCGACGCCCATCTCCTTGGCCTCTACACGGAAGAGCCCGCCTACATGCCCGATGCCATCGCGGGCCGCGGCGCGGCCCTTGGCTTTCTCGCCGAGGAGACGACGATTGCCCATGAACACGCCGTCGATATCGAGCAGGAATTCCTCGACTTCTGCAAGTCGAATCAGATTTCCACCGAATGCCTTTGCGAAAAAGGGGATCACCTCAAGCTGCTGATGAAATACGCGCCTTTTTCGGATCTCGCCATTATCAGCCAGTCGCACGCGCAAAGCTTCGAGGACAAATTGCGGCTGCACCTGCCAAATCATCTGCCGATGATGGCCGGTTGCCCGGTCCTCGTCGTGCCCTATGAGCAGGCGGTCGATCGCATCGGCATGCGGATCCTGATCGCCTGGAAGACATTGCCGGAAAGCGGACGTGCCGTCGGCTACGCGCTGCCGTTCCTGAAGGAGGCGGAACAGGTGACGGTGCTGACCATCGATCCACCGGACCATGACGATGTCCCCGGGGCGGCGGTCGCGACCCGGCTAGCCCGTCACGGGATCAATGTCGAGACGCGTTCGAACCTGGCCGGCGGCCGACACAAGGGCGAAATCATCTGCCAGACGGCCATCGACCTCGATTGCGACCTGATCGTGATGGGGGCTTATGGCGGATCACGGCTTCGCGAACTCGTGCTTGGCGGCGTCACCCACCACACGCTTACCCACACAACCGTGCCGCTCTTGATGTCCCACTAGGAAAAGCGTTTCGTCCCTAGAGCAGGAAGACAACCGTCACGATCGCGAAAAGCGGCATAAGGAAGACGATCGACCAGCCCATATAGCCGAAGAAGCTTGGCATCTTCACGCCGCGGTCCTCGGCGATGGCGCGCACCATGAAGTTTGGCGCGTTGCCGACATAGGTGTTCGCCCCCATGAAGACGGCCCCGGCCGAGATGGCGAGAAGCGTCATCATTCCGGGCCCCATCAAGGCTTGCGCATCGCCGCCTGCCGTGTTGAAGAACACGAGGTAGGTGGGCGCGTTATCGAGGAAGCTCGAAAGAATGCCCGTCATCCAGAAATACATCGGGTTGTTTGGCCCGTCGCTCGTATTTACGAGTTCGATTAGCGGGCTGAGCTGGCCGGAGGCGCCTGCCTTCAGGATGGCGATCGCCGGAATGATGGTGAGAAAAATGCCGGCAAAAAGCTTCGCCACTTCGATGATCGGAAACCACGTGAAGCCGTTCGCCTTGCGGCTCTCCTTGCTGGTCAGCATCCAGGAAAGGGCGGTGATCCCGAACAGCAGAAGATCGCGGACGACATTTTCAAGCTCAAGCGGCGTGCCGAGGACGTCGAAGTTGACGCCGGACTCCCAAACGCCGCTCAGGAGCACGGCGCCCAGGATACCGCCGATGCAAAGGATATTGACCCCGCCTTCGATCCGAAGCGGTTCGTGCTCGTGCACGACGCGGGCCTCCGGCTCGCGCCGGTAGAAGTAGCTGTCGAGAAAATAGAAAACGACGAGCAGGACGCCCGCCGCCAGCAGCATCGGCAACAACAGGTGCTGCGTCGGCCAGAAGAAATCGACTCCTTTCAGAAAGCCCAGAAAAAGCGGCGGATCGCCAAGCGGGGTCAGCGAGCCGCCGATATTCGCCACCAGGAAGATGAAGAAGACGACCGTATGCACCTGGTGTTTCCGCCACTCGTTCGCCCCGAGCAAGGGCCGGATCAGCAGCATTGCCGCACCGGTCGTTCCCATCCAGCTGGCGATCACCGTGCCGAAGGCAAGCAGGCCCGTATTCATCGCCGGCGAGCCTTCGAGGTTGCCCCTCAGGCGCACGCCGCCCGCCGCCGTAAAGAGGGCCAGCAGGAGAATGATGAAAGGGATGTATTCCAGGAGGAAGGTGTGGGCGACTTCATGCACCGCGATGGTGGCGCCATACTGCATCACCAGCGGCACCAGGAAGGCCAGCCCCCAAAAGGCGCTTACCTTGCCAAAGTGATGGTGCCAGAAACGGGGCAGGATAAGGGGAAAGATGGCGATCGAAAGCAGCATGCCCACGAAGGGCGCGGTCCAGATCAGACCAAGCGTTGCCCCATCGAAGGTATGAGCACTATAGGGAACGATGCCTTCGACGGTGCCCGCCAACGCATCCCGCATCCAAACAAACGCGACGGCCCCGGCGACCCACCCCATCAAAAGGCTTTTGTTTGATCGTTTCCGGGACGTTCGCACCACTTTCCTTACCCTGTTTTGGAAGCCGATAGCCCTTGCCCGGAACGGTCTTCGACTATACGCCATTCGATAATGGCCGGAAACAACCGGGCGGTTTTTCCGGTTTCTCTTCTGCCAAGCTCGATTGTATCAATCCGCTGATTTTACTCCGGGAATCCAGCGCTGGATTGGCTTCCCGTTATGGGTATGGCCCAGACGTTTCGTCTTTTTGCCCTTAAGCGTTTGGCAAATCGTTTTCATCGGGATTTCCTCCCCCTCGCCGGCGGCAAGCATCTGGTCAAAACCGGAAACGGAGGCAACGAGTTGATTTAAATGATCGACGTTCAAGTGCCCATAGCGGCGCCAAATACCGTAAAGGAATTCGTCCGCGTCGGTGGAAAGCTCGCCAGGCACCACGTTCGGACGGCCGTGCTCGAAGGCACGCACCATGTTCGGCTCGACGGGTCCCTGGAGCTCGGCTGCAAAAACCGAGGGCATCAGCTTGGCCCCATCCCGCTCGACCGCATAATAGGTCTGTGAAAGAAAAAGGAGCCGGTGTAATTTTTGGGGCGGAAGGTAGCTGTCTTCGGCCCGGGCCCGATCAAGGAACCAAAGCGCAACGTCGAAAGCGGACTGCGTGGCGAAGGTCATGGCAAAGGAGTATCTTGATTCCAGTGGCTTTTCCTATGATTCAGAGGCAATCTAAACGCCACGTTAAGGAACGGTTTACCCTCATGCGGATGCATAGCACCGGTGCCTTAAGTTTCCTCGTCCTGCCCGCTATCGCGTGGGGCCTCTTTGCCTCACCGTTGGTGGCCCAACAGCCGCCGGGGGACTTTGCGGCCGGCATCTACGCCTACCAGCAGAAGGACTACGCCACCGCTTATTCGCATCTGAGCCCGCTGGCCGCGAAGGGGCACCGTGCCGCGCAATACAATCTCGGTCGTATGTATGCACGCGGCGAGGGCGTGCCGCAGGATGTTGTTGAGGCCTATAAGTGGTTCTTCCTGGCCCACAAGAACGGCCGTAAGGAGGGTGAGCGGGCGATGCGGTCATTCGGCGAAGCATCTCACGAAGAAACAGGTCAGTGAGGCCATCAGCCGCGCGCATGCCGAACGATCCGCCATCCGGCGTTAGTTTTTGAAGGCAGGCTATTGCAGTTAGCTTAAGGAGCCGAAGCGCGGGCGAAAGAACGAACGGTGATAGACTTGCGAATCGGAAAGGAATGCCGTTTGCAGCAGGGGCGTGTAATTGAAGAACACTTCCGCGATAATCGCGTTCTCGCCATCCCGCACCAGAAAAACGGCCGGAAGGGTTGCCGCCCCGCCCGGTGATCCAACCGCGCTGCCCACGGCTAGCATGCCACCACCTGCCCGCTGCCAGTCGACCTGAGGTCCGCTGCCGCCATTGGCGCTACGGATGTCACGATAACGACACCATTCGCACCAAAGGTGAAGGGCGCGATGATGTGGTCTGTCGCCGCAAAGATCTGATCGACGGTTGCTGCGGAAATCTGTTCGCGTTGTGAGACCAAATCGGCCGTCGTGATGGCGATCGCATCAAGCTTTTGCTGCAGGAGCATGTAGCGGGCAAGCTCGGTGCCTGCCAGAATCATGGCGAGCAAGAGCGGTATAGCGAACGCCATTTCGACGAGGATCGCTCCCCGGCGATCTTTCCCGATGTGGTAAAGTCCGTGCATTCCCGCCCCCTAGAAAGGTTCGTTCTGGACGGCCACGCTGGCCGTAAGCTGGATCGCACCGTTCTGGCCGATGAAGGCATCCAAGAGACCGGTCAACATCTCCCAGTCATAGGTAATCCGATAGACGACGATGTCGCCGGAATCGCCCGCGCCGGCGGCGCCCATATCCTCGTCCCATTGGCCGTTGCCGTTCACGTCAACGAAACCCTCGCCTACGTCATAGCTGCCGTTTGCGGGCGAGTCGTCCGTGTAGGGCTCCGGATCTCCGATGCCATCGAAATCGGGATAGATGAGGGTCGTGATCTCCGCCTGCCCGATGTCGACCAGACCGATCGTATGCTCGGCGAGAATATCGAGGATGCGCTGTTCGCGGGTAATGCCCGCCGGCTCGAATCCGGTGACACCGAACCGGGATGCCTCGCGCAAACCGCCTTCCATCAAGGTCGTGACAAGCATAATCATGGCCAGCTCGACGAGACCGACGAGGGCGGCGGCAAGAATCGGCATCGCAAAGGCAAACTCGACCGCGGTCGAGCCTTGCTCTCGCCAACGCAAACCTTGGAAATCGCGGATAATTTCAGGAATTTTCAGCATCGGTGTTTACCATTCGGCAAGGGAGGGCGCGCTAGGATTCCCATGGCATGCCTTGGATAAAAAATTTCCGGTTGCACCTTTGCCGAGCTCTGCCTCTTGGCGTGATGGGCCTTGTTCTGTTCGTTGCGGCTTGCGCTTTGAACGGAAGTGAAGGGCCTCACACGCCGATGAACGCACAGGCAGAGGCGACATCGGTGGATACCCTGCTTCGGATCGCCGGCAATACCCGCGCGGGCGGGAACCTTTCTTCGGCCGCAACCCTTTACCGTCGCGCGCATCTTCTCGAGCCCGAGCGCGTGGAACCCCTCGTCGAGCTGGGGACCACGCTGAACGGGATGGGCCCCAAACGCGACGCGGTGGAAGCCTTCCGCATGGCTCTGGCGATTGATTCGAAGCAGGTGCGCGCGCTGCGTGAGCTCGCCAACACGCTGCTTACTCTCAATCAGCCGGAACTTGCTTACAAGGAATTCGAAAAAATCCACCGGCTCAACAAGGCGGATATTTCTGCCCTCAACGGCATGGGCGTGGCATTTGATCGCATCGGTGACCATAAGGGCGCGCAGACCCATTACCGGCAAGCGCTGACCTTGGCACCGGCCAGCCTCTCCGTCCGGAACAATCTCGGGCTTTCGATAGCGCTTGCCGGGGAATACGACGCCGCGATCGCGCTTCTGAAGGAGGTTGCCGACGATCCGGCAGCCACGCCCCGCGAACGGCAAAACCTGGCCCTTGCCCATGGCCTCGCCGGTGACTTTAACGCGGCGGCGAGGGTCGGCCGCATCGATCTGCAGGAGACGGCGGTCCAAAACAATGTCGCTTACTACCGCTACCTGCAGACGCTTTCGGGTCCCGCCAAGGCGAACGCCGCCATGGGAGGTGACGCCGAGGCAAACGCCACGGCGGCCGCCTCGAAGGGTGACTGATTTCGGCGCGCCAGAAGCCGGACGCCCAATCATTGCAGACCCCCGAAGCCGTCGATCACATTGAGGATGGCGGGCCCGATCAGCACGATAAAGAGTGCCGGCAGAATAAAGAGGATCATCGGCACGGTCAGGATCGCCGGCAGGCGGGCCGCCTTTTCTTCCGCCCGCATCAACCGGTCGTTGCGGAACTCCTTTGCCAGCACCCGAAGGGAATGGGCAAGCGGGGTGCCGTACTTCTCCGTCTGGACCAACATGTTCACGAGTCCGCGAATTTCCTTCAGGTTGGTCCGTGCATCCAGGTGATCGAGGGCTTGTTTTCGCTCGGGCAGAAAGCCGAGCTCAACGGCCGTCAGCTCCAGTTCGTCGGCAAGCTCGGGCCAGGAAAGCGCGAGTTCGCGCGAGACCCGTTCGAGCATCGCATCCAAACTCAATCCCGCCTCCGTGCAGATCACCATCAAATCGAGGCCATCGGGCAGACCCATCTGGACCTGCTGCTTGCGCCGCCGGACCCGGTTCTTCACGGCGAGTTCCGGTGCGAATGCCCCACCACCACCGCACCAATCGCAAACATCAGATTCGTCATGGAGCCCGGCCCGAAGATTCCGACGCCATAGATCAGAAAGGCGGCCACGGCCCCGAAGACGAGCGGCAGGGTCGCCTTTGCGAACAGGTAGATGACGAGGGCATCGCGCCGGCGCCAGCCCGCTTTTGAAAGATGCCGCATGATCTGATCAACCTTGGCAGAGCGCATCAGGTTCAGTCGCTTCACAACCTTACGCATCATGCCCACCCCGAACTCGCGTGATTCATGGCGGCGTGGTGCGGCGAAGAATCCGGCCTGAAGTTCATCACGGCGTGCTAGCAAGCCGCGAATGCGTGCCGTCATCGAGTTGCGGGCAATCAATCCATACCAAACGGCCATCACGCTCACCATTGCGGCGGCGGCGGCAAGCAGCGCGACGAAGTCCTCGGGCGCCATTCCAAAGGGTATAAGGTCGAACGTCATCAGACCCGAAACCTCACCATCTTCATCATCACAAGGGCGCCGATCGCCATGCTAGCAAGGCCGATCCCCAGCAGAAATTTTCCGCGGGGGTCGATAAAGAGTTTCATCACGTATTAGCCATTCAACAGATAAAGGATGGCAAACATCAAAAACGGCAACGAGCCGATGATGTAGGCGCTGGACTTTGCCTCCGACGACATGGCCCGCACCTTCAATTTCATTTGGCGGCGCTTTCGAAGAATGTCGGAAAGGTTTTCCAGGGTCTCCGTCAGGTTGCCGCCCGTCTCCCGTTGCACGGCAAGGCTAATGACAAAAAATTTGAATTCGGCCGTATCGATCCGGCTCGCCGCCCTCTGCAGGGCCTCGTCCAGGCTTTGTCCCATCCGCATATGTTCATCGATCCGGCGAAATTCCGTACCGACCGGATCGGCGATCTCGCTCCCTACGGTGGCGATCGAGCCGGAGACCGGCAAACCGGACTTGAGCCCGCGAACGATCAGGTCGATCGCTTCCGGAAAAAGGGCCATAAAATGTTTCTCTCGCCTTGCGATCAGTAGATTCAGGACGAGATGAGGAAGGCCGATGCCGATAAAAATCCCCGCCGAAAACGAAAGCAGCAGCGGAAACCCGAACACTTTTGCAGAAAGAATGGAAACCGCCGCCATCAGCACGACACAGACGAGGACGTACTCGCCGGGAGTGATTTCCTTGCCCGTTTTCTTAAGACGCATCTGCAACATGGCCGGATTCGGAAGCCAGCGCCGAAGCAGCCGATCGAAGGCATCGATGGAACTATAGTTTTGGTTTCGCCGGAATCCGAGTTTCGGCTCATCCGGGCTCTCCACCTCGAGACGGCGGTTGATCTTTTCGATCCGACGCCCGATACGCGCGCGCGCGTATCGCGGTGAAGGCAAGCGTGATCACCATCAGGGCGCCACCCACCCCGAAGAGCGCCACCAACATCAAGAATTCGTCGCTGGCGGGAAGCGTGCCCATCACACTGCTTCCATCAACGCCCGGCCAAGACCGTAGTACTCGGCCTTCGGCAGGAAGTGTGGCCGCGTCCCGGTCGAGCGGAAGCTGCCACGCAAGATGCCGTCGTCCCCCTCGCCCTCGAAGTCGAACCGGAACAGTTCCTGAGTCGTGATGACCTCGCCTTCCATGCCGACAACTTCCATGATGTTGATAATCCGGCGGACGCCGTCCCGCATGCGGCTGACCTGGACGATGAGATCGACCGCTTCGGCAATCTGGCTGCGGACGGCACGTGCCGGCAGATTCACGTTTGCCATCGCCACCATGTTTTCGAGACGGGTCAGCGCCTCGCGCGGACGGTTTGCGTGAATCGTGCACATGGAGCCTTCGTGACCGGTGTTCATCGCCTGCAGCATGTCGACCGCTTCGGCCCCACGAATTTCGCCAAGAATGATGCGGTCCGGCCGCATGCGCAGCGCGTTGCGGACAAGGTCCCGCATCATGATTTCGCCTTGGCCCTCAAGATTCGATGGCCTGGTCTCCAACCGAACCACGTGAGGTTGCTGGAGTCGCAACTCGGCCGCATCCTCAATCGTAACGATTCGCTCTCCGGGATCGATCGTCGCCGAAAGCGCATTCAGAAGGGTCGTCTTCCCCGATCCCGTACCTCCGGAAATCAAGATATTCAATCGCGAACGCGAGGCAATTTTCAAAAGGGTCGCCATTTCGTTGGACGCGTTTTTCTGTGAGACCATCGTCTCAAGCGTCAACCGCCTTTTTGAAAATTTACGGATCGACACGGAGGGGCCATCGATCGCAAGCGGCGGAATGATGATATTGACGCGGCTTCCGTCTTCGAGACGGGCGTCGACAAGCGGTATGGCCTCATCGATTCGCCGGCCGACCCTGGTCACGATCCGGGTGGCGATGTTCATGAGATGGGCGTTGTTTTGGAAGGCGACATCCGTCAATTCGAGCTTGCCCCGGCGTTCCACGAAGACCTGGTCCGGGCCGTTGATCATGATGTCGGTGATGGTTTCGTCGGCCAGCAGCTTCTCCAGCGGGCCAAGCCCCATCATGTCGTTGACAAGCGAGGTGACCAGGTCCCGTTGTTCAAGCTGATTGAGGCGGATGTCATGTTCCCGGAGGATTTCGCCGAGCACTTCTTCGATCTGCGTCGCAAGTTCGCCGCGCGGAAGCTCGGCCGCGGCCGCGGCATCGAGGCGATCGAGCAGCACCGGCCGGACCAAAAGGTTCGCCCCTTCGACTTTCGAACGATTCGAGGCGGGCGAACGATTCGAGGCGGGAGGCGCGGTTTTACCCTCTCCGCTGTCCCTTCTGTCGGTTGAGCCGCAGGGCGCAACACCTGCAAAGGAAAGGAGGTCGTTCAGAAGAAGGGTGACAAGGTTGCGTGCATCGATCGTCTTTTCCCCGTCTTCGTCCCCTTTGCCTTCTTGGACGATTTCCTCGATCTTTCCGGCCAGGATGCCGCGTGGCGCGCCCTGCTTGGCCGCATCGGCAATGTTTTTCCGCACGATCGGCCGCAGACGAAGAAAAAAGTCCTCAAGATTGGGCGAGGCTTGCGGAAAGGATTCGATGACTTCTTTTCCGGTATTTGCCTTCTTCTCGTACGGGGCAATGATCGGCGATTGCCTGCCTGTGTCGCCTTCGATCAACCGCAGTTCGCTTAGCGAATAAACCGTCGCCAGCCCGCGTTTTCCAAAAGACCGCGTTTTCATCGTTTCAACATTCGGATGAAGGAAGAGGATTCGGCGACGGGCTCGACGCCGGAGAGCACCCTGCCCACTGCGCGGTAGGCTTTTGCGACCGGACTGTTCGTCATGACGGCCGGCACCGGCTTTCCGGACCGGTTGGCAAGAGCAAGGGCCCTCCGGTCATAGGGAACGATTTCATCGATCGGTACCTCGATTGCCTCCTCGAAGGCGCTCTTCGGCACGTCGCTTCCGTCTTCCGGACGGGCGCGGTTGACGATGATGGAGAGTTTGGCCCGGGGAGCGGCGTTGCGAATCAGGGAACGGAGCCGCACCGTATCCCGCATCCCGGCGAGCGAAAAATCGGTGACAACGGCCACCGCAGCGGAGTCGGCGAGGACTTCCCGATAGCGGAGCACCAAGACACGGGGAAGATCGAGCACGATGCATTCAAAATTGCGCCGGAGCTCCATGATCATACGGTGAAGCCCCCGCGGGTCGAAGGCGAGGTCCTCATCAAGGGCCTCTTCCGCACCAAGGACGTACAAGTTCTCGCTTTCCGTCACGAGAACGCTGGCGACGAAAAGGTCGTCGACCCGCTCCGGATTTTCGAGCGCTTCACGAAAACCCCGACTCGGCGCAAGATCCAGGGAAAGGGAGACCGTGCCGAATTGAAGGTCGACGTCGACAAGGGCTACGCGCTGTTTTTGCTCATGGGCGATCAGCCACGCGCTGTTTACGGCGAGCGTGCTGGCGCCGACTCCGCCGCGCGCGCCGACGATCGTCACCAGCCTGCCCGAACCGCCTTCCTCCGTTTCCGTTCGCGTGTTGGAAAGAACCCGGATCGCATTCTGAAATGCCGCGAAGGTAACCGGCTTGACCAAATAATCGGCAACGCCGGCATCAAGAAGCGAACGGAACAGCTGCACGTCGTTCGTGACTCCGATCGCAATAACCGTCGTCTCGGCGTCACACACTTCGGCCAGGAGGTGCACGTCGGCCAGAGGCTCATCCGAATCCGCGAGGTCGACGACGAGCAGTTTTGGCGAGGAGCGCGATTCCAACGCCTCGATCGCCGCCGCAATGCCGCCTGAAAAGATCTGTGTTCCCGGCCATTGCTCCTGCTTCGCAAGAAGGTCGAGCGTTTCGCGCGTGACGTCATCCACAACGAACGCGAGGAAAGGCTCGGCGTCCGGACGTTGTGCAGGTTTCACAGCCGTGTTAGTTGCCGCTTTCATCTTCGGATGTTTCTTCTATTTCGAGTGCTTTGACTTCGCCTTTACGGTACCGCTCAATAGCGGACGCCGCCGTAGTGCCATCCATCGGACCAAGTTCGCGTCCGATCACCATGTCCCGCGGATGGGCGAGCATCCGTCCCAAATTCACCGCATCCGTGCAGCCGTAATTGCTCCACACCCCGTTCGTTAGCGGGGGATTCTTCCGCCAATCCGGACAGGCCGGGAGTCGGACGTCGTAATGCTCAACCGCGACGATGACGAAATTCTCGACCTCCGCATTCGAAGGCACCACCTCCGAGGCGTAGCCGAGGTCCGCAAGGAAATTCTGGACGGCCTTTCCTCGTGTTTTGAAGAGGGGCCGTTTGTCGCCGAACGCCTTGCCGGGGTTGATAAGGATGAGATCGTCCGGGCTCGAATAGTTCCGCTCGAGGAAGGCGACAAGTTCTGCCTTCGTATCCTCGGCAAGGGCGGCCTCGCGTGGTTTAAAGTCCACGAGATGTGTCATCCGGGACCATTCGACCTCCAGTTTCTTCGGGGTCTCGTTGACGGCGAGGTCGGCTTCCGTCACCGACACGCAGGCGGCCAAGGCACCGAGAAGAGCGCCTGTAAGAAGGCGCGCCATCGCCTTTCAAATCGAATCCATGCCCACCCTCCTAATCCATCGAGAAGCCGGCCGGGCCTACCAGCCGCGGTTTCACCGACCGGTCGACTTCGCGGCCCGCCTCCGGCGGCTGCTCGCGGAAGAGCTCGCCCTCGACGATGCGCCCGAAATCGGACGGCATCGCGAGTCCGTCCGTCGCCCCCAGCATCCTGCCGGAAGACGCCGGACGAACCAGGTAAGGCGTCACGATGATGGCAAGCTCCGTCTCGTTTCGCTGGAAACTAGATGAGCGGAAAAGCGCGCCGATAATCGGAAGATCGCCTAGTCCAGGGAATTTGCTGACCGAGTTCTGGAGGTTGTTCTGCAACAGGCCGGTAATCGCAAAGGTCTGGCCGCTGCCGAGTTCGACCGTGGTTTCCGCGCGCCGCGTCGTCGGCGCCGGAATGCTGATATTGTTGAAGATCACCGCACCGTTGTTGGATAGCTGGCTGACCTCAGGACGGACGCGAAGGCTGATCCGGGAATCGTCGAGGATGGTCGGCGTGAAGGCGAGACTGACACCGAACTTCTTGAACTCAACCGTAATCGTGTCCTCGTTTTGCGGCACCAGGATGGGAAATTCACCACCGGCGAGGAAGCTTGCCGTTTCACCGGAAACGGCCGTCAAGTTCGGCTCCGCCAGCACGGTCATCAACCCCTCATCTTCGAGCGCATCGATCAACGAGTTGAGATCGAGCCCGCCACTTGAAACGGCGCCAAACACGCTGTTCGTCGTCGTCTGTCCGAAGCTTTGCCTCGTACTAAAGGCCTGGGCACGGCTCGCCGCGTTCGCAATCGTCGAGGCGCCGCCGGCGACAATCGGATTGCCGGTGGCAAGCCCAATCGCGATATCACCGCCGGTGCCCATGATGTCCCAATTGATGCCGAATTCCTTCATGACCTCGCGCTGGGTCTCCGTGATGCGAACCCGGAGGTTGATCTGATTGGGCCCGGTGACACGGACGCGATAGATGAGCTCGTCTTCTTCCGTGACAAAGCGCGCCGCCAGGCGGCGAACCTCTTCGGCATCGACGGCAGAGGCCACCTCGCCGCTCACCACGAGCGCCCCCTCCAAGGACGTCACCTGAACCGGGCTTCCCGGCAGGAGGTCGCGCATGGCGCGCCGAAGCCGTGCCAGGCTGTGGCTCACATGAATCTTCGAATTAACGAGCAGATTGCCGCCTTCGTCGACAGCATAGAGCGTTGTTTCGCCCGTCCGTTTTCCGAAGACGTAGACGATCTTCGGCGATTTCACCTGAATATCGGCGATTTCTGGATTCGCGATGAAGACGGAGGATGCGTTCTTCTGCAGGCGAATCAATTTGCCTTCGTTGACCTCGAGCCCGACCGGCTGATCAAGCGCCGGAATGAACTCCGCATTCACGGACGCAAAGACGGTAAGCGCCGACGGCGTTGCCGCAAAGATGAGAAGCCCAAAAACCGTTGCCAGGAACGTACGTAACATTCGTCGTCGCCCTAAAACCGAACTTCTTTCTGTTCCGACCCACGCGTCACGGTGACGGGCCACGTTATCCCACCGATGAGAGGACTGACCTCGCTATCCCACGTGTAGCTGCGCCATTTCTGCTGAGATTTCACCGCCGCCTGGCCATTTTCCGCCAAGCTGCGAAGGCTTAAGGAGAGCTTGCCCATCTCCGTCAGCATGGCGATTATCTCCGCCTGTTTTGTCGTCACCTCAAGCGTTGCGGTTTGTGCGACCTCGACCTCGCCGTTCTGGTCATCCGTTCGCTGATCGACGGCAAGGATCCGGATGTCGCGCAAGACGGTCTCGCTCGCCCGTTTCAGAGTTCCGTTTTCGCCCCTATTCAAGCGAATCGCATGGGTGAGGATGAGATCGACCCGGTCACCTGGGAAAATGAAGCCGGCGATGCCGGAGGTCGCATTGATCGCCACCGTGACCGCCCGCATGCCCGGCGTGAGGAGCGCGGTGAGGAAGCCCCGATCGCCAAGGCGAACGACGCGTCCTTCCGTAATCGGCTCGCCGGCGGTGATCCCGCTACGCACAACCGAATCGACAAAATCCTCACGTTTCGCATTTCCCTTCACGATATAGACCGGCATAAGGTTTTCTTCCGGCCACGGCTGCCAAAGCAGCTGCTTCGGTTTGACGAAGGAACCGGCCGGAAGATCCTCTCCGACAACCAGGATTTCCTTTGCGGGAAACTTCGATTCATTCGCCCGCGATTGCGCGGCAAGGGCGGCACGTTCCGCGTTGACCCAACCACGCGCAAAAAGCGCCGTTCCGACCGAAAGAACGACCGCAAGTATGATTAAGACGATGCTCCGCAAGTTGATGAGGCTGAGAATGCTTGCCATCGATCGGCCTCCCCTATCCCGTCACAGAAGGCGCGCGCCGACATAGAAGCCGCCGACGGCGATCGCAACGCCATAAGGGATGTATTGCTTGCGTATGTCGAATCGCGGCAGGGTGGCCATCGTCTCCACCGGGCCCGGCCGATAGAGGCGAAGCGTCGTCATCATGGCAAGTGAGATCAACCCGCCCGCCAGCGGCGTTATGAGAAGGAGGTCGACAATCTGTACCGGGCCGGCCCAAAGCGAGACGGCCGACAAGAGTTTCACGTCGCCGCCGCCGATCAGCCGAAAGACGAACATCGTCGCACCGACCAGAAAGACGGTCCCCCCGGTGATCAGGGCGCCCGCCCAATCCACGGCCGGAACGCCGGCCATGGCGTGAGCAACAAACAGCAGCGCCACTGCCACGGAAATACGGTTCGGAATGAGGTAGCTGTAATAATCGCTTACCGCGGCCCAGGTAAGCAGCGCCAGAAACGTAACGACCGTCACCTGATCAAGAAACAGGGCCGAAATCATTTTGCAACCCTCCCCCTAGGAAAATTGCAGGAAGCAAGGAGAGCGGAGGCAAGGGACACGGGGTGACCCCGTCGCCCAATCTTCACGGCAGTTATCAGTACGCATCTGCATCCCCGCCTCCGACATCCTCAAACATTAAGTGCCCCTTACGGATTCACCGCGGTGTCCAAGGCGGTCGAAACGGCCGTGAACATCGTGTTCAACGAGGTTCCCATCGCCTGCAGGGCGCCAATCGCCGCAACCGACACGAGGGCGGCGATCAGGCCGTACTCGATCGCGGTCGCACCGGATTCGTCCTTCAGAAATTCGCGTAACGTCTTCATAGCTTGGTTCCTCCTGGATGAAGCTAATAGACGTTTTTATAAGAGTAAAATGTTAATGAAAAGTAAATCTCCATATAAAAAACAATAATACGATTAATATAAAAAGTAATAAGCGTTATGAATACATTTAAATAAAATTTTTTTATTTATTTTATATTTAGTTGTACATAAAACTTAACCAATCATTAATACGCTATTCCTAGAATTCCGCCCGATCATTCCGGTGATCTTCCTGCAACCGGGAGGAACCAGGCGATGAAAGCGTGGCTGAAGCGGCTCTGGCTTGGGCTCGTGCCGCTGGCAAGGGATCGAAAGGGCATAATTGCGGTCTTCCTGGCGGCGGCGATCCTTCCGACGGTAGGGTTCCTGGGCATCGCGACGGACGCGGCACGCGGCTACCTCGTAAAGGCGCGGCTTTCCCGCGCCCTCGACTCGGCGGCGCTGGCCGGCGGCCGGGTCATGTTCTCGGAGAACCGGGACGCCGACATTCAGATGTATTTCGATGCGAATTTCCCGCCGGGCTATCTCGGCGCGACCGTAACGGGACCCACTTTCACGGTCGATGCGAACAACGAGGTCATCACGCTCAGCGCGTCCGCCTCGATCAACACCACCTTCATACATGCCTTCGGCTTCGACACGCTGAACGTTTCGGCAGAGACGGAGGTGTCGCGGCAGACCCAGATGTTGGACGTCGTGCTCGCGATCGACATGTCGGGCTCGATGAGCTCGAGTGCCAGCGGCGGCGGGTCGCGCATCGAAGCGGCGCGCGGTGCGGCAACGGAACTCGTCAATATCCTGTTCGGAAATGATGAAACGAAGCCGCTTTTGAATATCGGCCTCGTGCCCTGGAGCTCAAAAGTGAATGTCATGCGGAACGGCGAGGCTTATGACGCTACGCTCACCACGACGAACGCCGTCCCGGCCTTTACGAACCCGATCACCGGCGCGCCCCAGACCCAGGTTTATGTTCCGAACAATTCATCGGTGCCGCTTCTCGCGCCACCGCCGCCGGATTGGCAGGGCTGTGTGTATCAGCGTTACCTCGACGACGGGGATGACCTGAACGATGCGGATCTCGACCTTTACGAGGTCACGAAGAGCGGCTTCGAATGGTTCGCCTGGGAGCTGACCGGGCCGGAAGGCGAACCCGTACCGGGTTGGACGGATTGTGCGCTTGCCATCAACGGGTCCGAATGCCGTCCCTGCCTGAATCAAGGCATCACGCCATTGCAAAACACGAAAACCACGATTCAGACCGCGATCGATGAATTGACGTCCCCGACGGGCACGACGAACATCCCCCAGGGCCTTGCCTGGGCCTGGCGCGTGCTCATGCCGGGCGCCCCCTTTGCGCAAGCGGATCCGGACCCTGACTTCGCTCGTCAGCAAGCAATCATTTTGCTGACGGACGGCGAAAACTATGGAGGTTCCGGAGATGGCTACAAGGGGGCCTTCGGACTCGGCACGGGCGCCGGCATAGAAATGAACCCAAAGCTTACCCAACTCGCCGGCACCATCAAATCGGGCGGCGTCACCATCTATACGATTCAGTTCGCGAACAGCGGTGGTGCGCTGCAGGCCTTAATGGAAAGCGTCGCGACGGAGCCGAACGCGCCTTACTACCACTACGCACCGGATGCGGCGACGCTGCAGCAGGTATTTCAAGAGATCGCAAACCATCTTTCCGAACTCCGGCTTTCGAAATAGCCAGGCAAGCGACATGAAAGACGCAACGGCCACGGAAATTTTCCCTGAAAAGGATGGCGGCGCGGTCCTTGATATCTTCGGCGCCATCTTCCGGCGAATCACGGACCATCGCATCTTCAACGTACTGAGCGGAGTCGTGCCGGCTGCCTATTTTCTGCTGCTCGTTCTGGCGGAGGCAGCCGATCTCACCCGGCTTCTTCTGGAACCGGCGATCGCGGTAACGCAAGCCCAATTCGCCGCTTCCGCCGCTCCCTCGGCTGCACGAATTCTTTTCATGTCGCTCATCGTCGTGCTGTTTCTGATCAGGAAACCGCCGGTCAGCAAGGCTGCCGGACTCCAGCCGCGCGTCTCGGCGCTGACCGGGACCTTCCTTTTGATGGCGCTTGTCCTATTGCCGCCGCCCGAGCCAACGCTTTCCCAAAGCATTCTCGGTTTAACCCTGGTTGCGACGGGAAGCGCGTTTTGCGTCATTGCAATCAGCTATCTCGGCCGTTCGTTCAGCATCATGGCCGAAGCGCGTGAGTTGGTGACGCACGGGCCCTACGCCTTCGTGCGGCATCCGCTTTACCTCGCCGAGGAAATCGCCGTGCTTGGCGCGATCGTGATCTTCTTCTCCCTTCCGGCCGTTCTTCTGCTTTTCATCCATGTCGCGATCCAGATTCAGCGCATGCGGAATGAGGAGGCGGTCCTGCGGCAAGCCTTTCCGGAATACGCGGCCTATGCGGCCCGTACTTCGCGAGTAATTCCAGGCGTTTATTGAGCCTCCCCCTAAGCCCCGTCTCTTCTTAAGAGACGGGGCATTCTTTTTCCAAGCCCTTCCCCGGATTGCACCGCCGGAGACGATGGCGGTAGGTTAGTGTCCAATGGACGCCCAAGGGGAGGACGATGTCGCTTACGCTTTACGAATTGTGGGGTGCCGAGGACAAGCGCTTCAGCCCCTTCTGCTGGCGAACCCGGATGGCGCTTGCCCATAAGGGCCTCCTTCCGGACGAGATCGTTCCCGTCGGCTTCACGGAAAAAGAGAAGATCGCATTCAGCGGTCAGAAACTGGTTCCCGTGATCATCGACAACGGGAAAGCGGTTTCCGATTCCTGGGACATCGCCTGCTACCTCGAGGACACCTACCCGGAATACCCCGCTCTTTTCGGATGCGGCGCGGCACGGGGCGAAGCCCTCTTCATCAACAGTTGGGCGACCCGCGTCCTGATCGTCGAGCTCTTTCCGATGGTCGTGAAGGACATCTTCGACCATGTCCGGGAGGAAGATCGCGAACATTTCCGGAAAACCCGTGAGAAGTGGTTGAAGGGCCCGCTCGAAGAGGTCCAGGCAACACGGGATGCGCGTCTCGAGCCCTTTCGAAAGCGCCTGGACGTCCTTCGTTACACACTTGGAAAGGAGCCCTTTATTTGTGGGGAAACGCCGGCGTATGCGGACTACATCGTTTTCGGGGCCTTCCAATGGGCCCGTTGCGTGTCACCGTTCATCCTGCTCGCCGACGACGACCCCATTTGGGAATGGCGCGAGCGCATGCTCGATCTTTTCGATGGCTACGCTCGAAATTTCGATGGCTATCCCTGTTAGAGCCACCTTCCTTCTCCTTTCCACAGGCCCGCTTTTCGCCCATGATAGGGGCTCTTTTTCCCAAGACCGCCTTTCACGATGAAAACCATCCTCGTTTCCATCCTTTGTGCGGACCGCACGGGTCTGATTTCGGCAATTACCGGGCGTCTTTTCGAGCTTGGCGCCAATCTGGGGGATACGACCTTTGCCGTTCTTGGCGAGGGCGCCGAGTTCACTTCCCTTGTCGAGATTCCGGATGCGGTCTCGCCGGAGACGGTCGAGCAGGAGCTGGGCGCCCTGCAGGAAATCGGCGACGGCAAAGTCACCGTCAGTCATTTCGAGCTTCCTTCCGTGCATGGCCCTTCGGGTCAACTTACCCACTACATCCGCGTCACAGGGGGTGACAGCCCCGGCCTGATCGCCAGGCTTTCCGAGGTCTTCGTGCAATACGGCGCGAACATCGTCGGCATGCATGCCGAGAAAGTTCCCCAAACCGAAGGCGACCAGTATTTGATCCGCTTCGCCGTCTGGATTCCGGAAGACCGCGCGGATGCCTGCATCGCGACGGTCGTGAACACGACGGAAGACCTGCGCCTCACCTGCAACTGGCAAAAAGTTTAGCGCCTAAGGAAACCGAAGCATGGCCCGCGTTGCCTTCATCGGTCTTGGAGTCATGGGGTTGCCGATGGCCGGTCATCTGGCCGCCGCCGGCCACCAGGTAACGGTAGCGAACCGCACGCCTTCGAAGGCGGAAGCGTGGGTGCGTGAATACAGGGGCGCACTCGCCCACACGCCGAGGGAAGCCGCTTCCGGGGCCCACTTCGTCTTCACGTGCGTTGGCAACGACGCCGACCTCAAAAGCGCCGTGCTTGGGGAGGATGGCGCCTTCGCCGGCATGAAGGGGGGCACGACGTTCATCGACCATACGACGGCCTCGGCACAAATCGCGCGGGAGCTTGCACAAAAGGGAGAGAAAAGCGGGATTGCCTTTCTCGACGCCCCCGTCTCAGGCGGCGAGGCGGGCGCGAAGAAGGGGACGCTGACCGTGATGATGGGAGGTGAAGCGGCCGATTTCGACCGTGCGAAACCCATCATCGAGGCCTATGGGCAGACCATCCAGCGTATGGGTGACGTCGGCACCGGCCAACTGACGAAGATGGTGAACCAGATTTGTGCCGCGGGGCTGCTCGAGGCGTTGGCCGAAGGCCTCGATTTCGGACGGCGCGCCGGCCTCGACATGGAGAAGGTCATCGACGTCATCACGAAGGGCGCCGCCCAATCCTGGCAGATGGAGAACCGCGCCCGAACGATGCTTGAGGGCAAATTCGATTTCGGCTTTGCCGTGAAATGGATGCAAAAGGATCTGGCGATCTGTTTTCGCGAGGCAGAGAAAATCGGCGCCGAACTTCCCGTTACCGAACTGGTCGAGCGTTTCTACGCGGAGATTGCCGAGATGGGCGGCGAACGCTGGGACACGTCGAGCCTGATCGCGCGGCTTCGGCGCGGCGATTAAGGCCTAGTCTTCCTTCTTGATCCGGAAGACGATCGGAATATCGAGGGCCGCCGCTACGGGCAAGCCGGCGCGTTGGGCCGGTATGAATCGCCATTTCTGCACCGCCTGGCTCGCCGCTTCGTCGAGGATCGGATGCCCGCTCGATTGAAGCGTCGTCACGTTGAGGCTCTCGCCCGTCGTGCCGACCAGGACACGCAGCAGGACCCGCCCCTCCACGCCCTGTTTCCGGGCCCGTTTCGGATAGACCGGCTTCGGATTGGCAAGCAGCCGCGGGGCCACGCCCGGCCCCTTTTCGGCGGCCTTTACCGCCGCCTCGCTGGCCACGTGCGCGCCGGCCGCCGGTGAGAACGCGGCCAGATTTTCTTGCCGTTCCGCAGGTGGTGGGGTGTCCTGCTCCTTCTTCTCGGTCGGGGTCATGGGCGGCACCACGCTTGCTACGCCCGCGTGAGATTCGGGCTTTTGTGGCGGCGGGGGTAGCGGCGAAAGAGATTTCGATTCTGCCTGCCTGATCGGGGCCGGTCGTTTTTGTGTGGGCTCAGTGTTCGTTTGCCGCGCTTGCAGTGACACCCCGTCGACGGGATCCTGCGCCGCGTTCTCCAGCCGGCCTCCCGGTAGTTCCGCCATGATCTCGACCTCGATCCCCACCGTCTCGGCGATCCTGGGTGGCTTGTAATCCGGATAAAACAAGACCGCGCCAACGACTCCTGCATGAACAAGTACCGAGGAAAAATAGGCGATGAGTCGGATGGGCGAAATCGTCATTCCTTCCCTCCGTCCCCACCTGCCCCTGTTTCAAGGCGTTGCCATGGCAGCAAGTACATGGTTCCTTCGCGTTCACCGAATTCCGCGGCAATCGCGTAGGCCGCCTCCAGATTCGAAGGCGTAAGCACCGCTTCCGGTGGCCCTTCCGCCATCACCTTGCCGGCATGCAACAGCAGCAACCGATCGCAGAACCGTGCCGCAAGCGCCAGGTCGTGCAGAACGACGAGGACGCAAGCATCGCGCTTTACGATGTCGCGCAGAAGCTCCATGACCTGGAGCTGGTGAAAGGGATCGAGCGAGGTGACCGGCTCATCCGCCAGCAGCAGCTTTGGTTCGGAGGCAAGGGCACGGGCCAGCATGACGCGCACGAGCTCGCCCCCGGAAAGCGTGGTGACCGTACGGGTGGCCAGATGAATCGTATCCGTCCAACGAAGAACGGTCTCAACGCGTTCGAGATCGGCCTCGGCGAGTCGCTGCCAAGGATCGCGATGGGGAAGCCGGCCAAGGGCGACGAGGTGGCGCACCTCGAGCGGCCAGTGACTGATGGCGGCTTGCGGAAGGTAGGCCATCTCACGCGCGTAAGTGCGGCGCGAAATTGCCTGAATGTCATCGCCACGAAAGCGCACTTCCCCCTTTTCCGTCGGCAGCAGATTTGCCAGCACCCGAAGCAACGTCGTCTTGCCGGCACCGTTCTCTCCAATGAGACCGATAAGCTCGCCTTCCCTTGCGGCAAGGTCCACACCATCAAGAATGACGTTGTCCCCGAAACGAACCGCAATGGCGTTGCCTTCGATCAGGTTCATTGCATCTCCCTCCGGGTCTTCAAGATGAGATAGAGGAAGAAGGGGGCGCCGATCATTGCGGTCAACACACCGAGCTTGAGTTCGAGGCCCGGCGAAAAAACGCGAACGGCGATGTCGCCCGCAAGCACAAGGATGGCGCCACCCAGGGCGCTGACACCAAGCAAGCGTGACGGCTGGTGGCCTACAAACGGGCGCATCAGATGTGGCACAACGAGACCGATGAAGGCGATGACGCCGGTCACGGAAACGGCCGCGCCTACCGCAAGGGCGGTGCCGACGATCACGGCAAAGCGCACCCGGGGCAGGTTGAAGCCCAAGGTTGCCGCCGTCTCCTCGCCAAGCGAAAGCGCATCGAGCGCGCGTCCAGTCCGCAAGAGCAGAACCCATCCGACCGCCATGAGAGGGGCAACGAAGGCGATATGATCGAAGCTACGATCCGCGACCGATCCAAGGATCCAGAATACGATCTCATAGGCAGCATACGGGCTTGGCGCGAGGTTGAGCGCAAGCGAGGTGAGTGCGGACGCAAAGCCGCTGATCGCCACACCGGCGAGGATCAGCGTCAAGATGCTCGAATCCCGTCCGGCAATTCCATAGATGAGGAGGACGACGACGAGCGCGCCGACAACGCCGCCCATGGGAAGCGCTAGGAAAAAGGTTTCGGCGTAACCGAAATAAAGCACGAGGACCGAACCAAGGGCCGCACTGCTGGAAACCCCGATGAGTCCGGGGGCGGCGAGCGGATTGCGAAGCAGTCCCTGGAGTGCCGCCCCGCAAAGCCCGAGACTGCCACCGACGAGGATGGCCAGCAGCGTGCGCGGCAGGCGAATTTCGGCAAGCAGGATCGAGGTAAGCGGCGGGTCGGCCGCAAATATGCCCATTGCCGCCGCCAGAAGCGGTATTTCGACCCTGCCGAGGGCGAGGGAAAACCCGGCAAGCACCAGCAGCACCACGAGCAGGCCGGCGATGAGCGGATAGAGTGGCATCACCTTCGCGACCTTACTCGACGGCATGGGGGCCTCCGTCATGGCCGTCCCTCCACCAGGCGTTCGACCCACTCCGCCGTGAAAGGTCCCCAACAGGTCCAGATGCGACGCGGCAGCGCCACCGTCTTCGTGCGTCCCCGAAGGTAGCGGAAGGCGGGATGCTCGAGCGTCATGCGGGCAAGCGAGGGTTCTTCCGGCGTGATATGACCGAGGATGATCATGTCCGGCTTGCTGACGAGAAGTCGTTCGAGGGAGAGGTTGCCGAAACCCTCGATGCCGAAACGGGCCGCCAGGTTTTCGATTCCCGCCCTGCGCATCACGTCATCCATCAGCGTCCCCTTCCCCGCCGTCAGACCGTTTGCGAAATAGACGACCGCCAAAGGCTTCGGCCCCTGGCTTCGGGAAGCGACGGCCTCAAGCCTTCGCGTCATCCCGGCAAGCAATTCTTCGCCGCGTGCCCTGGCACCCAGCAGTTCCGCCACCTCCAGAAACCGGGTGTGAATTTCATCGATCGTGCGCGGCACACCGAGTTCGACGACGCGCACCCCCTGGCGCTTCAACATGCCGACCGTCGAGCGCTTCGTATAGACCCCGGCCAACACCAGATCCGGCTCGAGCGCCAGCACCTCATCCGCCGTTACGTGGTTGATATGAAATGCTTTTGCGCGCTCGGCGTAGTAGGATTCATCGGCATCGAGGGCGTAGTAGCTCAACGAACGGATGCGTTCCGGCTCGACCAGGAGAAGCACCAGCTGGTCTGCGCATAAGTTGATGGAGACGATGCGAACCGGCCGGGCCTCGGAGGCAGATGCCGGGCCTTCCACAAAGGCCATGAGCATGGCCATCGCAGCAAAGACGCACATCTGCCTCCAATGCGGCATCAGAAGGCCTCCAGAGTCTTCTTCACGCCGAGGAAGAAGCCAAAGCCCGGTTGGTCGAAGCCGTCCGGATCTTCGTAATGCTTGCTGAAGAGGTTCTCGATCCGGCCAAAGGCCTGCCACTCCTCGGCCACGTCGTAAGACGCGGCGATATTCGCAAGAAAGTAGCCGGGGTCCTTGATCCGCCCAAAGGTCACCGCGTCGATGTCGTAGCGGCGGCCAATGTAGGAACCCGAGAGGGTAAGCGAAAGCGGCGCTATCGGACGATAGGAAAGGTCGAAGGTTGCCTTGTGCAACGGCCGCCGCAACAGTTCCTTCCTGGTTGTTCCGCCCTCCTCGGCGCGCGTGTAGGCGTAGCTTGCCCCAAGATCGAGATTTTCGAGAAGTTTCGCGGTGAGGCCAAATTCGATCCCGTGTGTTTCAGCCACAGCGAGATTGAGATTCGACGTGAAGGTGCTGTTGCTGACGATAAGGTTTTTGATCTCGTTGTCGTAATAGGTAAGGCTGAGCGTCAGCCGATCGTCGAAAAAGGACTGATCGAGCCCAACCTCCCAACCGCGGCTGGTTTCGGGCTTCAGATTTGGGTTGCCGCTGAAACTGCCAAAGGAGGAAGCCGAACCACCGAAAAGCTCGAACAGAGTGGGCGCCTTAAAGCCTTTCGCATAGGTGCCTCGAATCTTCGTTCCCGTCTCCCGATGCAAGTACGCAGGCGCGAAGCGATAAGTCATTTCCGAGCCGAAGCTGTCGTGATCGTCGAGTCGAAGGCCGATCGTTCCAAAGAACCGATCGCGATAGGCGATCTGGTCCTGGAGATAGATGGCATCCGTCCTGGCGTCGGCCTTCGCCAAGGAAGTGAAGGGCCCGAACGCGCTCGTCGAATTGCTGCTTGTGGTGATCTTTTCCTTTTCGGTTTCCACCCCAATGGTCACGACGTGATTTTCGATAAAGCGGAAATCGTTCTGCAGCTCGAATTTCAACTTCTCGCCAAGGCCCTTGCTGCGCAGGAAGTCGAGGGGATTCAAAACATCCACGTCATTCCGGATGATCCGGTTGTAATCCGTGTAGGTGACGGCGAAACGGTGCTCGCTCCGACCCTCGAAGAGTTCGAGCCTTGCGTTACCACCAAGAAAAAGGCGGTCTTCTTCGCCATGGCTGTCGTTATCCGTCGGACTCAGGTCGAGATCATTTCGAAGGTCCAAAAAACGGCCGGTGAAACGAAACGACAGAATATCGGAAGGCGTCAGACCGAGATTGGCGGCGATGGTCGTATTATCAAAGCCATCGTTCTCCTTCTTTGTGCCCGACGGCGTGAGACGTGCTGGCGAGACGGAAATCCCGTCCGTGCTGCTGCGTTCGAGCGTGACGCTGTAGTCGAACATCTGCTCTGCCCCACGCAGGCTTAACGTCTGGTTGAAGGTCGCGAAAGACCCCCCTTCCAGTTGCACGCTTGCCTTCGGCGTGCCTGAGCCACGCTTCGTGATGATGTTGATGACGGCACCGATCGCGTCCGAGCCATACAGCGTGCCCTGGGGTCCGTGCAGGACCTCGATACGTTCGACGTCGTCGATCGATACGCCGGCGAAATTCATGCGGCCATCCGTCGTGCTGGGATCGTTCATCTCGATCCCGTCGAGCAGAATAAGCGTATGATTCGCCTCTGTCCCACGGCTAAAAATCGACGTGAGCTTACCGGAAGCGCCGTTCTGGATGACGCTTAGGCTTGGCACGACGCGCAACGCGTCCCCGACCGAACGGTGTTGCCGGCGTGCGATGTCTTCGGCAGTAATCACCGTCATCGAAGAGGCGATTTGTTCCCTAGGCGTCGCAATCCGGGTCGCGGTGACGACGATCTCAGGAAGCATCGTGTGATCGCCAGATTCAGCGTCCGCCTCTTCTGCGGTCGCGGGCATCGCCGTAAGTGCCATCGAGGCAAATGCGGACCAAATGGTGGCTCGCCTGAACCACGGATGAGAACTCGATCTCTTTGTGTTTTTCGGTAGAATCAACATTGCAGACTCCGTCTGTGTGAATGGGTTTTCCCGTTCACGGGAGAGCCCGGCCCGGCAAGGTGCCCGGGTTCTCCCGCCTTTCCGTTCCGGCCTGGCGAACATGGTCCTGCCAAGCCTTCCGACGGTGGGTCTGCTGCCCCCAATAACTGTGGCGAAGAAAGAGGAATCCGCCACCCCCGGCGGTTCCTCTCAATCGAAAGATGTGATGCTTTAGGAAAAAACATTCGCACCGGATTCCCGTTGCCGACAACACCCTTCAAACGAAGCCATGTCACCGTCTACGGAAACCCGCACCCGTCGGAGTAACCCCGCCCAACGGCTGGTGACATTCGACGGCAGGTCTCCTGACTTGCGGATTAGGTTCTTGCGTCCTGCCTTCCCAGTTGCCCAGTGGCATCAACGGACGCAACCTCCGCCTACAGTTGCGGGGGCAGCCACGGCATTGGCCCGTTTGGCCTCACCGTGTTCCCTTTCTTATCCCCGAAACGGGGAACCGTCGAAGGAGAGCTTAACGGACTTTTTCGCGTCCCTCAACCGAAGACACGAAAGTGCTCGGAAATACCGGACGGGTCGTGTTCCGTATCCCGTATCCTTGAGTTTACTGTAAGTTTCGAAGGGGGAAACGCCTAAGTCGACCGCGCTTTGTATTGCTTCGCGAACTCATCGGCGAGCGCGCGCAACAATACTCTGACCTGGACCAGGATTTTCTGGCCCTCCCCTTCCGTCGTCATTTTTGCGTAATTCGAACCGAAGGAGCTTACCCAGGGCCCGGGCGATTCTGCGACGCGAACGGCGATGATATTTTTCGAACCTCCGGCTTCCACTGTAACCACCAAGGAAACATCGCAAATCGACTCCGGCATGAAAATGCCATCTGCGTGACACTTTCCGAAAAATTTCTGAAGCTGCGTCGAGGTAACGGCCGCATCCTTCGGCATGGCGGCAAGCAAATGCCCCAGAAGAAAATCTCCGACAGGGAACTTGTGATATTTGTTTGAAAGGTTGTCGGACATGTATTCGAAGGTGGCGTTACCAAAAGTAGACCGGTCCGCCATCGAGAGCTTTTCCACCAACGGGGCGGCGCCCGGTACCTGCTGTGCCGTCGGTTTTGGGATATTGACCTGGGTTGCCCGCCCGCAGCCAACGAGCCCACCGACAAGAATGAGGGCGAGCAAAAGCTTGCTGTATTTCTTCATTTTCCTCCCCGCGCGAATACTGAATCGAGGCGGACCGCCCCGATAACCAAGCAGAACGATCGGTTTAACTGCGAATCGAGGGCAAGAGAACTCTCATTTCGGCAGCCACATCCATCCTGCCGGATTTGTGGGGTTGGCTCAAAGATCAGGACAAATGGTGGCTTCGGTGCCATATTCGAAAAGGACACAGCCCAATGGTTGAGACAGTTTCCGTCATTACCTGCCCGGAATGCAGGCACGAAAAAGCCGAAAGCATGCCGACGGAGGCCTGTATCTATTTCTATGAATGCGAGACATGTGACGCGCTTCTCAAGCCGAAGAAAGGGGATTGCTGCGTCTTCTGTTCCTATGGGACCGTTCCCTGCCCGCCCGTCCAGGAAGCACGCGCCTGTTGCGAGGACTAGGCTCCGGCCGGCGGCAATGGCAGCGAAGCAATGGCAGCAAGGTCAAGCGATTCTGCGATGGATTCCTGTAGTTAACAAAATCCTTAGTTTTTTCTTAAGACGTCTATTCTATCGATTGTATACGGAGAGGTTCGGCAAAATTCAGGGCTGGCAAACGACCATGCGAAAGCACATGGAAAACCTTAGGAACGGCTTCCACACACCGATACGCAAGGGCTCGATGGCCAGAGGGAGCGACCATGCCCATCTCTCGGGAGGTGCCATTTGACGCCCTATGAGATCATACGGCTTCTTCGCAAGCACGAGAAATGGCTGAACGGCAGGCCCGACGGCGAGCGCGCAAACTTAGTCCAGACCGATCTATCGGGCCTCGATCTTTCTTATACGAATCTGAGCAAGGCCCGCATGAATGGCGCGATACTCAGAAACTGCAATCTGACCGGCGCCAATTTGGCAGGCGCCGACCTCTATGCGTCGGATCTTTCCAAAGCGATCCTGAGAAAAGCAAACCTCGCGAAGGCCGATCTGCATGGCGCGAATCTTACGAAAACTGACCTTACTGGCGCCAATCTGGAAGGCGCCGATTTGCGGGAAGGCCGCCTGATCGATGTGAGTCAAAAGGGTAGCTGGAAGACCGTCGGCAGCGATCTCGGCAAATCCGTTCTGAACGAAGCCATTCTGAAGAACGCCAATCTGACTCGCGCTAATCTGAAGAATGTTTCCGCGGTCGATGCCGATTTATCCGGCGCGATGCTGGTGGGCGTGAAACTTCAGGGATCGAATCTCAAGGGCGCCAATTTAAGCAAATCGAACCTTGCCGGGGCCGATCTCGGGCAGACAAATCTCTCCGGCTGCAATCTCGACGAACCCAACCTCGCCCGCGCCCACGTGACGGGGACGGATTTCTCAAATGTGGACCTCGAAACGGCAAACCTAATGGATGTGGAGATGGGGCTTGCGAATGCGAAAACTGCCAAGCTTTCTATCGCGCCTCCGAAGGGAAAGAAGCCGATCAAGGTGGTGCTCAGCGATCACCTGCATTGGATCGAAAGCCGGGGAAGAGTGGGCGAGCGGGCCAATTTCGACGGCTACGACCTCAGCAATCTAAACCTTGCCGGTAGGGATTTAAGCGGCGCCAGCATGAAAGGCGTCGATCTGACCCATGCGGACCTTCGCGGTTGCACGTTCGAGCTTTCCGATCTGGGTCGTGCGACACTTCAGAACACGAATCTGGAGGGCGCGCATATGGCGGGAACGAACCTGATGGAGGCGGACCTGACCGGCGCGAACCTTCACAAGGCGCGGCTTCTCTCGGTCGAGCTTCGGGACCACAAGGGCGGCGCCACGGGGCGGATGTGGCCCACCAATCTTAGCCGGGCAGCCTTGTTGGCGGATCTGACGGAAGCCAATCTGACCGGGGCCGATCTGCGCGGCGCCGATCTCAGCGGCGCTAACATGGCCCGGACGATCATTAACGGTGCGAATATGGAGGGGGCGAAGTTCAAGGACGTCATTTCCTTCAACGGCGTGATCGAGGACGTCGCAAAACAAACAATACCCGAGGACGTCGCAAGACAAAAAAAGGCGGGCTAACCTCGCGACGTCCGCATTGGGCAACGTGCCCGATTTCCATAAAACTTTTCGAAAATTAAATTCTTCTTGGTGGAAAATGGCACCATACGAGGTGTGCCGTTGAATGATTCCGTTGAAAGGAAAAATTTTATCTAAATTTGAAAAGAATTCAAAATAAATCCGAATCGAAAGTTATTGAAATACCTATCCGATTTAAGGTTTATTCCCGTTAGGCGAAAAAGGAATGGGTAAGGTTTCTTCCTGTTAAGCAGAAAAAATTGAATCGCTTCGCGTGGACACGGATGCAAGAGGTGCGATATGTCACCCAAAGATATCATACGGCTTCTTCGGAAGCATGAGAGATGGCTGCAAGGCAAGACCGGCGGTGTGCAGGCGAACCTTGCGAATCTTAACCTCTCGGGCCTGGATTTCTCTTACTCGAATCTGAGCCAAGCCGAGCTAAGCAGCGTCAATTTCAAGCGCAGCAACCTTAGCGGCGCTAATCTCTCAGGCGCACATCTGCCGGCGGCAGACCTCTCGCTCACGAACCTGATCCAACGGATTTCCAGGGCGCCGACATGCAGGGCGTAAGCCTCCACAAGGCCGTCCTCAAGCGGGCCAAACTCGAAAATGCGGACCTAAGAGAAGGCCGCGTCGCCTCCTGGAGCGAATCGGGCGATTGGAAGGCCTCGTCCATTGCCGCCGATCTCACCGATGCCGTTCTCGATGAGGGCGAGCTGGCGGATGTGAATTTAGCCGGGGCCGACTTGTGCGGGAGTTCGGGCAAAGACGCCGATCTTTCCGGGGCCATCCTTACCGACGCCAAATTTAACAACGCGGACTGGCGAAAAGCGAATCTAAGCTAAGCCAATCTTACCGATGCAAAGCTTGTGGAAGCAAACTTCGCCGGCGGTAATTTCAACGCGGCAACCCTTGTCCGGGCCGATGTTCATGGAACCGATTTTTCGAACGCGACCCTCGATACCGCAAATCTTTAGGATGCGCCGATCGAATTTGCCAAGCTGCACGGGGCAAAGCTCCCCGTTTCATTCCAGAGACAGGCGAAACCACTTAAAAGCATTCTCAAGGATCATCAGCGTTGGGTCGAAACCCGGGGAAGAGCCGGCCAGCGAGCGATCCTGGATGGGTATGATCTAAGCGGCCGGAAGTTTGCAGGGATTGACTTAAGCGGCGCCAGCCTCAGAGGGGCGGATCTTTCCGAGGCGTATCTTAGTGGCGGGATTTTCGAGCTTACCGACTTTTCCTACGCCATCCTCCAGGACGCGAACCTCGAAGGGGCGCTGCTCGCCGGCGCCAATCTAATGGAGGCGAACCTGAGCGGGGCAAATCTTCACAATGCGCAATTGGTCTCGATCGAACTTCGGGATCCCATCGGCAAACGCACGGGACGCATGTGGCCATCCAATCTTACGCGCGCGACGCTTATCGACGCTCGCCTGGCAGGGGCCGATTTTACGGCAGCGAATCTTACCGATGCCAACCTGCGTGGCGCGGATCTTGATGGCGTGGTCTTTTCCCATGCGATCATCGATATCGCCACATTAAGGCCGGGTCAGTACGAGGATTCGGCCGCATGAACGACAAACGCATAAATAACCAAGCCTACAATTGGGTGTAATGTGACGCCTCATGAAATCATACGGTTGCTTCGGAAACACGACCAGTGGCTGCAAGGCAAACCCGAGGGCGCGCAGGCCGACTTCTCCAAGCTGGATCTTTCCGGCCTGGATCTCTCCAGCGTGAACTTGAGCCGGGCGAACCTGAGTGGCGTGTCCTTTAAAAACTGCAATTTGAGCGGTGCCAACCTCGAAAATGCGAACCTATACGCGGCCGAGTTCTCCTATTCGATGCTCGCGCATGCGAATTTCACGGGCGCCGATCTGCACGGTGTGAATTTCTATAAGGCCGATCTTAGCGGGGCTATCCTGGAAAGGGCGGATTTGCGGGAAGGCCGCCTCGCCGTCATGACGGGCAGGGGCACCTGGGAGGTCATCGGCAGCAATCTTGGCCGCTCGATCCTGGACGAGGCCGTATTAAAGGGCGCGAATTTGACGCGTGCCGACATGAAAGCCTGTTCGGCGGTTGGCGCCGACTTTTCCGGCGCGACGATGGTTCGCACCCGAATGAAGGGCGCGAACTGCGAGGGCGCGAATCTAAACCACGCGAATCTTGCCGGTGCGAACCTTGGGGGTGCCAACCTTAAAAATTGTAATTTCAGTGGCGCCACCCTGATCCAGACTCACGTGACGGGAGCGGATTTCTCGAACGCAAACTTGGAGACGGCCAACCTGGTGGATGTGCCTCTGGCCCTTGCAAGAGTGCATAATACGCGACTTCCTGCGCCACCGACGGACCGGAAGAAGACGATCCATGTCATCCTCGGCAACCACCTGAAGTGGGTGAAGAGCCGCGGCAAAATGGGCGAACAGGCCATATTGGACGGCTATGACCTGAGCTGGCTAAATCTGGCCGGTGTGGATTTAAGCGGTGCCAGCCTGAAAGGCACCAATCTCTCCGAAACCGACCTGCATGGTGGGACTTTCGAGTTGACCGACTTTTCCGGGGCGGGCCTTCAGGGGGCGAACATGGAAGGAAGCCTTCTGTCCGGCGCCAGCTTCTCGGAAGCGGACTTAAGCGGCACGAATCTTCACAAGGCGCGGCTTTACCCGGTGGAGCTCAGGGATCAAAACGGCATCGCGACCGGGCGCCGCTGGCCTACCAATCTTACCCGCGCGGCCCTTTTGGAGACCAACCTGAGCGGGGCGGATCTCACGTCGGCGAATTTGACGAATGCCGACCTGCGCGGCGCCGATCTTCGCGACACCAACATGAAGAACGCGATCATCGAAGGCACGAACATGGAAGGGGTCTATTTCGGCGAAGACAGCAAGCAGGTCGCGGAAGCAGTGGCGTCTTAATCTCATATTTTTTGTTTTGGGCTTGCCGCTCCATCTGCCGGCAGGCGCCGAACACGGCTTGTGTCTCACCGAAAAGCCGTCCACGCTTATCCGGACGCCCTTTTCGGGAGAGGATGCATGCGCCCAGGCCCTCTGCCCTGGCTTGAACCGGTGATCGCCCATCGTGGAGCAAGTGGGGTGGCACCGGAGAACACCCTGGCCGCGATCCGCCGGGCGGGCGAACTCGGTGCCCGCTGGGTCGAGGTCGACGTTCGCCGGACGGCTTCCGGACACCTCGTGCTCATGCACGATGCCATCCTCGATCGCACGACGAACGGCAAGGGCTTCGTTTCGCAAACGTCCTATGAGGCGATTGCCGAGCTTGACGCCGGCGCTTGGTTTTCAGCGGATTTCGCGGGCGAGCCGGTGCCGACGCTGGAGGCCTTTATGGCGCTTTGCGGGGAGCTTGGGCTTGCCGCGAATATCGAGATCAAGGCAGAGGCCGGTGAAGAAGATACGGTCGGGCAGGCGATCGCCACGACCTTGCGCGAAGATTGGCCGGCTACGCTTCCGCCGCCGCTCATCTCGAGCGATTCTCCCGCCGTGCTACGCGCCGCCGCGCAAGTGGTGCCCGATTTCCCACGCGGCCTCGTCGTGACGCAGGTGCCAAGCGAGGCCGTATTGAGCGAACGCGCCTGGGGCTGCGTTTCCGTGCACGCCAGCAACACCTTTCTCACGAAGGCCCGGACCGCCCTTCTTGTCGCGAATGGCTACGCCGTGCTGGTCTATACGGTCAACGAGCCGGACCGCGCGAAAACGCTTTTCGGCTGGAAGGTGAGCGCCATCTTCACGGATCACCCGGAACCGGCGCGTTGGCAGGCCAGCGTCTAGCCGGCCGGCGCCCTTCAGGCACCCCGCTCGGAGCGTCTCGGCAGGGGTTCCTTGCCGCCAGCCGCGGCTGCGAAGCTCGAGGCATATTTGCGGATCCAATCGGGCAGTTTTTGTGCCGGCATCGGACGAGCGATATGGTAGCCTTGGGCCACGCCACAGCCGAGTTCGGTAAGCAAATCCAGAGTCTGCTGGGATTCGATCCCCTCGGCGACGACCGTGACCCCCAACCTTTCCGCCAAGTAAAGCAAGGACTGCACGATCGCCATGTCGTTCGCATCGGTCGTGATGTTCGTAATGAACGATCGATCGATCTTAATTTCATGGATGGGCAATTTTTTAAGGTAGGAAAACGATGAAAACCCCGTTCCGAAATCGTCGACCGAGATCCTAACGCCCATGGAGTCGAAGCAGGTGAGGATATCCAAGACACGGTCTAAATCTAACATCAATGCGCCTTCGGTGATCTCCAGAATCAAAAATTCGGTCGAGACTCGCCATTGATCCAGCAGCCTTACCACCCGGTCGGGCAGATCCCAATCATGCAGGGCACGCGGCGATACGTTGATCGCCACCGGCAAGGACAGCCCCGCTCGATGCCAAGCGTCCGCTTGCTCGAGCCCCATGTTGATCGTCGCTTCGGTCGGGGTTTTGATCACGGCGGTGCGTTCTGCCGCGGGGATGAACTCGCCGGGGGGTAGAAGGCCATGAACGGGATGATGCCAGCGCACCAAGGCCTCGACACCGACGATCTCGCCCGTCTTCAGGGAAACTTTCGGCTGATATTCGAGTTTCAGTTCGTTTCGTTTGGGGGCCTCACGCAGTTCGCTGGCATAGAGAAGTCGGCGATGCGCTTGGTCATTTTCGGTGAGATTGTAAAGGGCATAACCACTGTTCAGACGTTTTGCCTCGTACATCGCCTGATCGGCATGACGACAAAGCGTTGAGGCATCGAAACCATGATCCGGAAAAAGCGTGATACCGATGCTGATCCCAACATCGACAAAGCGATCATGAAGCGCGATGGGAGCCTCTACCGCATGGATGATTTTTTCGGCAAGGGCAACCGTGCCTTCCAAGGACAATGCGGTGGGTAGAATGGCCGTGAATTCATCACCGCCAAAGCGGGCGATCGTATCGGATTTACGGCATGTCCCCACTAATCTTTCCGCTATCTTTTTAAGGACTTGGTCGCCTGAATGATGGCCCAGCGTGTCATTGATTTCCTTGAATCGATCGAGATCCATCATGAACACGGCAAAGGGAGATTTATTACGCTGTGAAAGTGCGATCGCTTGATCCAGTCGGTCATGAAAAAGCGTTCGATTCGACAGGCCTGTTAGGGAGTCGTAAAGACTCAAGTATTCAAGCTCTTCCTGGGTCTGTGCGAGTTCGTTGGTAAGCTCGGTGACGCTCCGGTAGGTCTCCTTGAGCTCAGTTTCCAGAGCCGCAATGATGGTCTCGGGGGCGTTCATTGCAATCCTTCTCGCACCACTACGACGGTGGCATCGTCGTGATCTTTCCCATAGGCGCGCAACAGCAACTGACCCACCATCGTCACGGGACGCCTTAGCAGGTCGGGCATTTTCTCGAGGCTCCAACGGCGGCGGATGCCATCCGTGAAGCTGATCAACATGCCGCCGGCCGGCCAAGGGACTTCTTGGATCCGCGGCGGCGTCGGCGGGTTGGCGCCCACCATGCCAGGCTTGCCCGCCAAGCCGGACGGCGTGTCTAGATAGAACCGCGTTTCGACGTTCCCGACTCCGGCATGCAACAGGGTCCGTTCTTTCGGGTGGATCCGCATCAAACTAAGGGCCACCCCTCGGGTTTTGTGCAGGCGTCCGTGCAACCCTTCGAAAATCCTGGAAAGATCATCGTCTGCGTGCTCCCGGATATAGGCGATCGCCTGCCGGCTTGCATCTGCCGCATCCTCGCCATGGCCCAGCCCGTCGGCCACGGCTATCAGCAAATCGTCGTCTCGGAAGAGGATCAGGGAATCATCGCCATTGAACGTTTCGCGTGGGTGGGGCCGGGTGGCAACGCTGCAGGCGAACCGTCCGATCTCGGGCGCTGCCCGAAGGTATTTACGGGTCGTGATCAGCGTGCCGGCCGGCCCCCAAAGCGTGGGCGACGGCCCGGCGAGGTCCGAAGACGCGCGGGTATACAAATCGAACTCGTCCATCAGACGCCGCACCACACCCAACCCGCAGCCCATCGATCGGTCGAGGGTCGTCTCGCAATCCCGCAAGGCGGCTTTGGGGTCCTCGATCCCGGGGCCGAAGTCCTGAATGATGCATTCGATGCCCAAACCGTCTTCGCCGTCGATTCGTTGCAGAACGATCCGGCCGTTGACCGCCTGATGACGAATCAAATTCGTGGCAAGCTCGGTGAGGGCGGTGCCGATCTCGGACACCGCCCTCGAATCAAAGCCGAGGTCCTCGGCCACCCGTTGCGCACCGCGCCGGACGTGACCAACATCGGATTCACACCGAACGGAAAATTTCGTCACTTCCATTTGACGATCTCAACCCTCGTCCCCTCACCAACCGTGGAGGTGATTTTGAAGTCGTCCATCAGACGCTTCGTGCCGGGCAGGCCCTGCCCAAGGCTATTGTCCGTCGTGAAGCCGTCCTTGACGGCGCGTTCGATGTCCGGAATTTCGGGCCCCTCGTCAACAAAGATGCGGCGTATCCCTATGGTGCTTCCATTCTCCGCCCGTTGCATCTCCATATAGCCGCCGCCATGCACCAATGTATTGCGCGCCAGTTCGCTTACCGAGGTCGCAACCCGCGTCTTGTCGGGAACCGAGAAATGAAGTTCATCGGCATATTTTCTGGCCGCCTGCCGGGTCAGGACGATGTCGTCTTCTGAATGAATTTCATACGTATCCATGATCGGGCACACTTGGCAGAGAACGGCTATCGGGGGGGGGCGCTTCACTATTCCTGGTGTGGATTTCCGTCAATTGGTAACCCAGCGCCCGAAGACCCGTCTCGACATCGCTTTCGGTTTCGATGCCGTCGAGCTCAAGACCCATCTCCAGAAAAGTCATCGCCACGGTCGGACGCATGCCGACGAGCACGACTTTGATATTCATGATGCTTGCCATACGCGCCGTTTCGTTGAGCACGCGGCCAATAAAGGAATCGACAAGATCCAAGGCGGTGATATCGATCAGGGTTCCGACGGCATCGGTCTCCTTGATTCGCATGAGAATGGATTTCTGAAGCTCACTCGCCACGCGATCGTTCAGTTCGACCTGGATCGAGACCAGCAGCACCGGGCCGACCTGGAGGATGGGAATCTGGCTCATGCGCGCTCCTCGCTCTTCGGAGGTTTACCGCTTACCCCGACGATTTCCATGGCGAGCTCCAGCCCCTTCGCGAGATTGGAGCGGGTGCTCAACTTCGTAAGATCGACGCCCAGACCGACGATCGTAATGGCGGTCGAGGGGCTGATCCCGGTGAGGATGCAATGTCCACCCATCAGCCGGATCGACGAAGCCATGCGGATTAGATGATTCGCGACCATCGTGTCGACGACGGGCACGCCGGTGATGTCGATGATCAGCACGCGAGCCTTTTCCCGACCCATACGCGTCAACGTCTTTTCGGTGATTTTCTCGGTTCGCACCGTGTCGAGGGTCCCGATGAGGGGCAGCGCCAGAACGTCTTTCCATACCGTGATCACCGGGGTCGAGAACTCCATGATGTCTTTCGTCTGACGGACGAGTGCCTCTTGGGCCTCTTTGAGTTCCGTCAAGTCACGGACGACCCCCGAAAAGGTGTGTTCACCAACGCTCCTGACTTCTCGAACGCCAAGCTCCATCGGAAAGACGCTGCCGTCCTTGCGCCGGCCGTGGACCGCTCGTTTGGAGCCAAGTATCTTCGCCTCTCCCGTGTGCAGATAGTTCGCGACGTAATCGTCGTGCTCGTCGCAATAGGGCTTCGGCATCAGCATCGAGACGTTTTGGCCGATCACCTCGGCGCTGCCGTAACCGAACATCCCCTCTGCCGCCCTGTTGAAGCTTTGCACGATGCCCTTTGAATTGATCGTAACGATGCCGTCCGCCGCGGTTTCCACGACGGCACTAATAAAGGATTCGCGCGCGTCGAGGTAATACTCAAAGGCGGCGGAAACCAGATTGTCGATCACGGGAAAGAGGACGTCGACGTTGTACTTGCCATTGCTCTTCTGATGTCTTTTCAGTACGCCCTTAAGCGAATAGAGCGATTGGCCCATCGTACGCAGCGGCACCTGGGCCTTCACCTGCCACCTGGCGATCTCGGCTATCTCTTCCGGGACCAACCGGAAGAACGGGCCATCGAGGTCGTCGATCTCGCCGCTTTCGACCAGACTTAAGAAGCCTTCGAGAACACCGGCGGACTGGTGCCGGAGGGTCGCGGTATCGATGTCGGCATTCTTCAGACCGACAAGTTCGAGTTCGGCTTTCGTCCAATCATTGAGAATTTCCTCCCGATGCTTGCGGAGATTCTTTGCCAATGCCGTGAGGGTATTTTGTGCCTTTGCCATAAGTGTGATTGCTCCATCGGTTGGAGATAGCGTCGAAGGCAGGGCGGCGAGCGCAACGCACCTGCATTCCGGAGGCCCCCCCCCTGAGATGTGCCCCATCACGCATTCAGCGTGATGAATGATTTCCGTCATAGGTTTTTCGTTTCCTTTGAACGCATTCACATTTCCATGGTTACTCTTAAAAAACGATAAAATGATCACCGTTCGCCGTCTTTCACGCCCGGTAAAACATGCGCCGGGGTTAAGACTTTTTCACTAAGGCCATGGGTCTAGTCCGTTGTTATGGGGAGACATCTTCACGAAGTTGCATGCCAAGGTATGGCGGCAGCGTTGCGCACACATGCGCAACGTCAAATTGCGCGCGTATGCACACGGCCTAATTTTTAGATAAGGGAGAGGATAAGGAGTGGACGACGTTGGCCGATCTTCGTTAAAGGATTTAGTCCAGCGTGCGAAGCACGTCGAGTAATTCGCTGAATTCATTGATTACAATCTCGACGCCGAGTTCGTCAGGGCGCAGCGTGGAATACCCGTAACTGCAGAACGCGTGCGGGATGCCCGCGTTGCGCGCCGCTTCAACGTCGACGTCCGTATCACCAACAAAGGTGCCTTCTTCCGGCGATGCCCCCACCGCCTCCAGCGTTTTCAACACATGTTCGGCCTCGGGCTTCTTCGTACCGCCGAAGCTATCGCCGCCGGCTACGAATTCAAAATAGTCTCATCCAGCCCGGTCATGGCGAGCGTGCGGACGGCAGAGGCTTTCGGCTTGTTCGAACAGACAGCAAGGCGCAGGCCCGCTTCCCGCAGGGCCGCCAACGTTTCCATCACGCCTGGATAGGGTGCCGTCAATTGCGGCTCGGGGTATTCAAAGTACTGACGGAATAGTTTAACCTTTTCTTCGAGCGCGTCCTTGGAAAGCGCCTCCCCGCGCAACCTGAAGGCTCCCGAAACGAGATCCGGCGCATGCCCCTTCAAAAGGGGCAACATCTCCTCACGCGCAATCGGGTCATGCCCCGCCGCCGTCAGCAATTTGTTGAAGGCAGCCTGCAAGTCAGCGGCGCTGTCGATCAGGGTGCCGTCTACATCGAAGAGGATGGTCGTACGTCGGAAACTCACGGACGAAACCATAGGATTGACTTGCCGCAAGTCAAGACGCCGACTTGAAAAGCGTGGTGACCCCAACGGGATAAAGCTGAGAACACTTGGCTTATTACACTCGCCCTATCGGTTCGAGCCTAACGCGGTGGGCCGGAAACGCGCCGGCGTCCACCTTGCGCCGGGCCAGATAGACGCGCAACAGTTCCTGCACCTGCTTCAGCTTGAAATCGTCGTCCGCCTTGATGGTGAGCGTGTTCTCGGCCCGCCCGATCGAGCATTTGCTGCCCTTGAAGTCGTAGCGCGTCGCGATCTCGCGCGATGCGCCCTGCACGGCGTTGTCGACTTCGGCCAAGTCGGTACGGGAAACGATATCGAAGGAAGGCATAAGTTGTTCGCGTGCCTGTTTAAATGGTGAGCCCGACAGGATTCGAACCCGTATTAGGATCTTGAAGAAGAGTGAAGTCCTGGCACGGGATAGCTGCACAGCCTATGTGGCTTTTACCACTTCGGCTTCCACTCCTGCGCTAGCTTCTGCGCTTCCGCAATCTGCGCGGGCGTCATGTCTTTTGCAATGGGGTCTCGATTCTTTGCGGCATTTGTTATGCTCTGCGCTGCGGAGAGATTGTACCACATATGCGCTTGGATATAGTCCTGCGGAACTCCATGGCCTTGGTGGCACATGAACCCGAGGTTGAATTGCGAAATTGCTTCTCCCTGTTCCGCCGCTTTTCGGTACCACTTCTTGGCCTTGGCATAGTCCTGCGGAACTCCATAGCCTTGGTCGTATATGAGCCCGAGGTTGTTCTGCGCCTTTGCGTGTTTCCGCTCCGCCGCTTTTCGATACCACTTCTTGGCCTTGGTATAGTCCTGCGGAACGCCATAGCCTTGGTCGTACATGGTCCCGAGGCTGTACTGCGCCTTTGCGTGTTTCTGCTCCGCCGCTTTTCGGTACCACTTCATCGCCTCTGCATAGTTCTCCGGCATGCCCACGCCATTATTGTACATGAACCCTAGGTTGTACTGCGCATTCACTTGTCCCTGTTCCGCCGCTTTTTGGTACCACTTCACAGCCCAAGCATAGTTCTGCGAAACTCCCCAGCCATTCTTGTACATGGTCCCGAGGTAGAACTGCGCTTCTGCGTTTTTCTGTTCTGCAAGTGGTTTCAATAGATAAAGCGCTTTTACATAATCTTTTTTCAAATATGCTTGCACCCCATCCTCTAGTGGATCCATTAAAAGATCCGCTGGATTCACTAAAAGATCCGCGAACGACGGGGTTGCACTGACCAGCACGAAGAGGAATGCGGTTAGAACCAACCGTTTCATGTTCTTCTCTCTGGCAAAACTTCCCAAGGCTACAACGGAAACACGGCCCTATTAAGCCCCACTTGAGTGAGGCTTTTCTTTACTACTATCACCCGATGGTGCGCTTTGTTCTAGCCATCGTCTTGCTCATTGCCACACCGGTTACGGCGGGCGACATCATGGGCTCCGCCCGCGTCATCGACGGGGATACCCTAGCAATAAAAAGTGAAAGAATTCGTTTCTTTGGCATTGATGCGCCAGAGCTAGACCAGACGTGTGAGTGGCCTAAGAAGACCATCCCATGTGGTGAAATAGTAAAGACCACATGGATCTAGTGGCTAGGGCTAAGGTTGTATGTCAAGAAAAATACGGATCGTTATGGGCGAACGGCCGCGGTTTGTTTCGCGAATGGCTTCGATATTGGTAAAAACATGGTCTACACCGGCTGGGCGCTTGCCTACCGAAAATATTCAATGGATTACGTAGATGCTGAGAGTGAGGCGCAAGAGGCTAAGCGCGGCATGTGGAGGGGTGAGTTCGTTCCACCTTGGGAGTGGAGGAAGAAAAATCCATAATGCGCGCGGGCCCAGATAAGCCTTACCCCAGGGCGGGCCTCCGTTGTCCGCGCATCGGAGTCCCGTTTTTCGGCGGCGGCCCTTTCGGATCGGCCAATATGGGGCCCCAAGACCTTCATGCTTGGCGATTAGCCCTGGATACGGTTTTGCTTATTAGCCAAAAATACCCAAAGCAGCCCCTCGCTCAAGGAACTCAGCAATAACCATTTGATTTCATTGGTGACCCCAACGGGATTCGAACCCGTGTTACCACCTTGAAAGAGTGGAGTCCTAACCTCTAGACGATGGGGTCGAGCCAAACGAGCGCGCGCCTGTATCTAAACCTGGAAGCCTTGAAAATCAAGCCTATCCAAGCCTTACCACGCGCCTTCAGGTGGCGGGGCGGGCGATCGCGGCGTCCTCGATGAAGAGCTGAACGTCGTCCCTTCCCTGCCAGCGATCGGCCCTTAGATGACCGGCCAGATGGAGCGACACGCCTCCCCGATCGAGCAGGGCGCGGCCCAGTTCCGTGTCGGCGCTTCGAAAGGCGATCCCCTTCATGCGTCCGCCGCCTTCCGCATCCGTGATCACGCAGCGGACGTGATCGTCGCCGACGATTTCAGAAAAAGCGACGCGCGCGTTTGCGAAGGCAAAGCGGGGTTCCGCATTGCCGGGACCAAACGGGCCGAGGCGTTCAAGAAGGTGGACGAATTCCGGCGTCGCCGCGGCTGGGGTGAGCGCGCCGTCGAAACCAAGCGAGGGCACGAAGCCCGCACTTTCGAGCGCCGCTCCGATGCGCCCATCGAGGAAGGCACAAAGCGCGTCGAGCCCGTCCGCTTCCACGGTGAAGCCGGCCGCCATCGCATGGCCGCCACCGGTGCGGACGAGCCCTGCCTGGCGGGCCGCCAGCACCGCGCTTCCCAAATCGACACCGGGCACCGAGCGGCCGGAGCCGATCGCCATCCCATCGTTGAGGGCGGCGACGAAGGCCGGCCGGTTGTAGCGTTCCTTGAGCCGGCTCGCGACGATGCCGGCAACGCCTGGGTGCCAGCCTTCTCCACAAGCGAAGACAATCGCGCCGGTCTCGCCCGCGCCATCGATCTCGGCAATCGCCTCGTCAAGGACGGCTGCTTCGATCCGTTTGCGCTCGCCGTTCAAGGCATCGAGATGGGCGGCAAGTTCGTTTGCTTCCAGGGCGTCCTCCGTCGCAAGCAGCCTGGCGCCGAGGGCCGATTCGCCGACCCGGCCGCCCGCGTTCACCCGGGGGCCAAGGAGGAAGCCCAAGTGATAGGCGGTAGGCCGTGTCTCGAGCCCTGCCACGTCGGCGAGTGCTGCGATGCCGGGATTGCCGCGTTTGGCTGCGACCTTCAAGCCTTGGGTGACGAAGGCGCGATTGAGCCCGATGAGCGGCGCCACGTCGCAGACCGTGCCGAGGGCGACCAGATCGAGCCATGCAAGCAGGTCCGGCTCGGCGCGGCCTTCGTACCAACCCGTCTCACGAAGCCGGCGGTTGATCGCCACGATCAGGAGATAGGTGACGCCGACGGCGGCAAGCGCGCGATGGGGGCTTTCCTCGTCCAGGCGGTTCGGATTGATGATCGCATGGGCCATGGGGAGCCGCGGCTCGCTGATGTGGTGATCGACGACGACGACATCGAGGCCGGCACCTGCCGCCGCCTCCAACGCCGAAAAGGCCGTCGTGCCACAGTCGACGGTGATAACGGTAGAAACGCCTTCCCCATGCAGGCGAAGCAGCGCCTCGGCCGTCGGCCCGTAGCCTTCCTTGAGCCGGTCCGGAACGTAGACGCGAAGGGGAGCGCCGGCGGCCCGGAAGAAACGCTCAAGGAGCGCCGCGGAGGTGGCCCCATCGACGTCGTAATCGGCGAAGACGGCCACCTGCTCGCGCTCGCGGATGGCGCGGACAAGCCGTGTGGTGGCCACGTCCATGTCCTTCAGATGGGAAGGGTTCGGGAGCAAATTCTTCAGCGTCGGCTCGAAAAAGCTGTCCACTTCTTCGGGATGGACGCCCCGTGCGGCAAGCACCCGGCCGACGATTTCCGGCAAATTCAGGCGTTGCGCCAGCGCCATGCCGATCCGCGCATCCGCAAGCCGCACACACCACTGCTTTCCCAAGAGGGAGCGTTCCACGTCCAGGAAACTGTCGCCCGAGGGGGGCTTCACCATCGCGCCAACTTAGCGATCCATCGGCTCGAAACCGGACTTGCATGCGAAATTGTGCTGCGCCTCGATCATGCGCACCGTACCCGACTTCGAACGCATCACCGTCGAATAGGTATAGGCGCCACCGGCAAAACGGCGAACGCCTTTCAGCATTGAACCGGTCGTCACCCCGGTCGCCGCAAACACGACGTCACCATGGGCCATTTCGTCCAAGGTGTATTTGCGGTCAAAATTCGCAATGCCGCAACGTTTCGCCCGGGCGCGTTCGTCGTCGTTTCGAAACTGGAGCCTGCTCTGCATCTGCCCGCCGATGCAGCAGAGTGCGGCTGCCGCGAGCACGCCTTCCGGCGCACCGCCGATCCCCATATAGAGGTCCACGCCACTATCCGGCGTCGTGGTGGCGATCACGCCGCTCACATCGCCGTCGGAGATCAGCATGATGCGCGCGCCCGCCTCGCGAATGCCGGCGATCAGTCCGTGATGGCGGGGCCGGTCGAGCACGCAGACCACGAGGTTCGAGGCCTCGGATCCCTTCGCCTTTGCCAGCGCCCGGAGATTTTCCTTCGGGCTTGCATCGAGATCGACGACGCCGTCGGGAAGACCCCCGCCGACGGCGATCTTGTCCATGTAGACGTCCGGAGAGTTCAGGAACCCACCGTCCTCGGCCATGGCAATCACGGCAAGCGCGTTCTGGCCGCCTTTTGCGGTGATCGTCGTGCCTTCCAGGGGATCGAGGGCGACGTCGACCTTCGGCCCCTTGCCCCGGCCCACCTTCTCGCCGATATAAAGCATCGGGGCCTCGTCGCGCTCGCCCTCCCCGATGACGACGGTGCCATCGATGCGCACGCTGTTTAAGGCCGCGCGCATCGCATCGACCGCCGCCTGATCCGCCGCCTGTTCATCCCCCCGGCCCATCAGAAGCGAAGCGGAAAGCGCCGCCGCTTCCGTGACGCGCACCACCTCGAGCGCCAAGTTGCGCTCCATCGTTCCTTGATTCGCCATTACCCCTCTCAGTTCGTACGGCTAGGCTGTGCCGTTGAGGGTTTCAATCCGGATCATTCTGGGCGATTCCACGACCGTATCCAAGCAGTCGATTTTCTGAAGTGCGCGACGCATCGCCGATTCGTTCGTCGCATGGGTCGTGATCACGACCGGAACGGCGGCGCCCGGCGCACGCTGGCGCTGCAGCATCGATTCCATCGATACCTTCTCGTCCCTGAGGACGGCCGCCACGTCTGCGATGACGCCTGGGCGATCGACGAGCATGAGGCGCATGTAGTAGGCGCCCCGGTGGCGATCCATTGGCGCGGAGGGGATCTTCGCAAGATGGTCGGCCGGAACGGAAAAAGTCGGAAGTCGCGTTCCGCGGGCGATGTCGACCAAATCGGCGACGATGGCCGATGCCGTCGGCCCGGCCCCGGCCCCACGCCCCTCGAACATCGCGCTCTCGACGCAATCCCCATCGGCGACGATCGCGTTATCGACGCCCTCGACGTAGGCGATAGGAGCGGAAAGCGGCACCATGCAGGGGTGCACGCGCTGCTCGAGCCCGTCGGCCGTCGGCCGCACCGTGCCCAACAGCTTGATCCGGTAGCCGAGTTCCTCGGCATAGCCAATGTCCAGGGCGCTTACGTGACGGATGCCTTCCGTGTAGATGCCATCGAAATCCATTTCGCAGCCAAAGGCGACGGCAGCCAGGATGGCAAGCTTATGAGCGGTGTCGATGCCATCGATGTCGAAGGAGGGATCGGCTTCCGCGTAACCGAGTTCCTGGGCTTCCTTCAGGACCACCTCGAACTCCTGGCCGGAGCGGCGCATCTCCGTCAGGATGAAATTGCAGGTGCCGTTCAGAATGCCATAGACGCGTTCGAGATGGTTCCCGGCAAGCCCCTCGCGTATTGCCTTGATGATCGGGATACCGCCCGCCACGGCGGCCTCATAGGCCAGCACGACCCCCTTTCCTTCCGCCAGGCGGGCCAGCGAAATTCCGTGATGGGCCAGCATCGCCTTGTTCGCGGTGACGACATGGCGGCCATGGCTGATCGCCGTTTCGCAGACCTGCTTCGCTATGCCGTCGGCGCCGCCGATCAACTCGACGATGACATCAGCTTCCGCTTCGGCCGCCATCTGGGCCGGGTCGTCGAACCACGGCACGTTCTTCAGGTCGATGCCCCGATCGCGGCCACGGTCGCGGGCCGAGACGGCGGAAACGACGAGCGCGTGTCCGCAGCGCTCGGTGAGCAACTCACCGTGCTGCTGCAGAACACGAAACGTGCCGGCGCCAACCGTTCCCAGCCCGGCAATCGCAACTTTCAACTGTGCGTTCAAGATGCGGCCGCCCTTCCTTACAACTTCTCAAGCAATTTATCGGCCGACGAGAGGAGCGTTTTCATATTCCTCACTGCCTGCCGGGTTCGATGTTCGTTCTCGACCAGGGCCAGGCGAACATAGCCCTCGCCATACTCACCGAAACCAAGGCCCGGCGAGACGGCGACCTTCGCCTCCTGCAACAGCAGCTTCGAGAAGGTGAGCGAGCCCAGATGCACGAAGGGAGCGGGCAGCGGCGCCCACACGAACATCGTCGCCGGCGGCGGCGGTACCTCCCAGCCTGCGTTTTGCATGCCCTGCACGAGAACGTCGCGACGCTTCCGATAGGTTTCGCGAATCTCCTCGACACAGTCTTGCGGACCATTGAGTGCCGTGACGGCCGCCACCTGGATCGGCGTAAAGGCGCCGTAATCGACATAGGACTTGATGCGCGCCAAGGCACCAATCAATCGCCGGTTGCCGGTAGCAAAGCCGATTCGCCAACCCGGCATGTTGTAAGTTTTGCTCATCGAAGTGAATTCGACCGCAATATCTTTCGCGCCGGGCACTTGCAGGATCGATGGCGGCGGCCCGGATTCGAAATAGATCTCTGCATAAGCCAGGTCCGACAGAATATAAATCTGACGATGTCGGCAAAAATCGACGACCTCGCCATAGAAATCGAGATCGACGACCTGAGTCGTCGGGTTTGATGGAAAGTTGAGCACGAGCGCTTTCGGCGGCGGCACGCTGTTCCGAAACGACCGCTCGAGACCCTTCAGGAATTCGTTGATATCGGGACCTAAGGGAATATGCCGGATCGCGGCGCCGGCGATGATGAAGCCGTAGGGATGGATCGGGTAACTTGGATTCGGCACAAGTACGACGTCGCCCGGCGAGGTAATCGCCTGGGCAAGGTTCGCAAGCCCCTCCTTCGACCCGATCGTCACGATCGTTTCCGTCTCCGGGTCGACCGAAACGTTGAATCGCCGGTCGTAGTAACTCGCCAGCGCCTTGCGCAGTCCGGGAATGCCGCGCGAGTTCGAATAACGGTGGGTCTTCGGATCTTGAATGACTTCGACCAGCTTCTCCACGATGTGACGCGGTGTCGGCCGATCGGGATTCCCCATGCCGAAATCGATGATGTCCTCGCCGTCGGCGCGCGCGCGTGCCTTCATCGCATTCACCCCAGCGAAGACGTAGGGCGGAAGCCGCTGAATCCGTTGGAATTCCTGCTCCATCACCATTCAATACGCACCTTCTCCGATTCCGGCTCGTTCGGGCACCCAACCCTTCGAGCGGCGGAATGAGCGGTGTGCGATCCAGGGTTAGTAATCGATATAAATTTCTGCCCGTCGGTTGCCGACCTCGCCCGACGGCATCACCTCATAGTAAATCGGCTCGCTGTCCGATTTCGCGCCAACAAAAATCTGGTTTGACCTGATACCGAGTCGCATCAACTCCTTCGCAACCCTGTTCGCACGATCAACGGAAACGTTAAAATTTGCGAGCTGGTGAGCCATGGGATCCAAATCCCGCGTTCGGCTGCTCGCATGGCCGATGACCCGAAGCGACTTGCCGTTCTGACGGAATATCCCGACGACATCCTTCAACGACGCCCGGTCTTGCTTGTCGAGCGAACTGGATCCGGTTCCGAAGCGAACGGTTGCCACCCGAATGGACAAGCCGACACCGGTTGGATCGTATTCTGCAAGGGCGCGAGGTGCATTCACATCCTTACCACTCCTCGTTATCAGCGCTTTCGGTGCTGGCACCGGCTTGCCAACCACGGGCCTGAATCCGTTTTCAGGGACCGCCTGCAAAGGCGGCAGACCCTCGGTGGCCGGCATCGTCGTAGACGCCTGCTGGAAGTTTGCCGGCAAGGCTCTCGCGCCGGATTGCGCGAAGTATTGCTGCATCGTCTGGTTCAGCTCGGGCGCTGCCGTCGGAAAATACGGCAACGATGGCACAATCTCCGAAGCAGGAATGCCTAGCAAGGCAGCGACCATCTGGGGCTGCGAAAACGGGCGCGAGATCATGGGCGGTGGCGGTGGCGACGTGACCACCGGCCGCCGCTGCCTCAACGGAACGGGCGCCGGCACTGGACGCGGTTCGGGTGTCAGCACCGGCGGCGGCGGTGCCATGGCGCGCATTATTCCTTCTGGCGAGCCGATCGGTTTCGGGACGCCTTCGGGGATGGCGGTCGGACTCGAAAGCTTGCCGGCCAAAGTCACCGGTGCGCTCGGTGAGGCTTGCGGCGGGGGAGCTTCGGCCAGCCTTCTCTCCCGCTGTCTTGCCTGCATCTTGAGAGTCGTATCCGCTTCGGACTGGAAACGGATCAATTCATCCGAATATTGGGCATGGGCGCGATCCGCGATCAAGCTTTCCGAAATTTCCGCTGCACTCTCTGGATCGTAGGCCGGCGGCCTTTCCGGCACCTCGCTCAAGTTCGGGAAAGGTTCATCGGCAACGCCGACCCGTTCGCGCTCAAGCGTCGGCTCCAGCACACTTGGAGGCGCTTCGGCGTATGTGGCGTCGTCCCCACCCAGCCAAGCATCAACGCCTTTGTACCACTCGACGGGGTTGAGCTCGTCTGGCACCTGGCTGCAGCCGACCAGCGTGAAAAGGGAGGCTGCCAGCACAAAGCGAAGCGTCCCGGAACACGCCGCTTGCACGGAGCGATGCTTGCAACTAGTTAATCGTTTCTCCATGGCAAGGAGCGTCCTCTCGGCGAGGTGGCTCTAGACTCATGCTTCGGCTTCCCCCGTTATAGGGGAAAGCTAGCCGGTTGGCCCAGCGCGGGGCAAATCATAGGGGAATCCATAATGGACGATCAACCGAACTCCGCCAACGAAACCCCTGATTTCGGCCAGTTTTCGAAGAATTTTACCCAGATCGCCGAAAAGAGCCAGCGGATCGTTCAGGATTTCCTCTCCAAACAGGGCGGGGACGGCGACAGCGGGCTGGCCGTGCCATCGAACATCGGCGCCGCCTTTCTGGAAATGACGACACAGATGATGGCGAATCCGACGAAATTGTTCGAAGCCCAGATGGAACTTTGGCAGGACTATCTCGAACTTTGGCAGCACGCCACCAGCCGCGCAATGGGGGTTGAGACGAAACCGGTCGTTCAGCCGGAAGCGACGGACCGCCGCTTCGAACATCCCGAATGGGATGACAACCAGCTATTCGCCTTTATCAAGCAGTCCTACCTGCTGACGGCGCGCTGGACGCAATCCCTGGTCTCCAGGACAGGGGATCTGGACGAGGACAGCGTGCGCAAGATCGACTTCTATACGCGCCAATTCGTCAGCGCGATCGCACCAAACAACTTCGTGTTAACGAACCCAGAAGTTTTGCAGGCGACGATTGAAAGCGGCGGCGAAAATCTCGTGCGCGGCCTGCAGAATCTGTTGGACGATCTAGAGAGCGGAAAAGGCCGCCTGCAAATCCTCCAGACGGATCCGGAAGCCTTCAAGATTGGCGAGAACATCGCCTCAACGCCCGGCAAGGTCGTCTACCAGAACGACCTCATGCAACTCATCCAATATGCGCCGACGACGGAGAAGGTCTATAAGCGGCCACTTTTGATCATCCCGCCCTGGATCAACAAGTATTACATCTTGGATCTGCGCGAGAAGAGTTCCTTCGTCCGATGGGCCCTCGACAAGGGCCACACCGTTTTCATGATCTCGTGGGTGAACCCGGACGAGACACACGCCGACAAAACCTTCGAAGACTATATGTACGAAGGCCCGCTGGCGGCCCTCGATGCAATCGAGAAAGCAACCAGCGAAAAAGGATTCAACGTAACCGGCTATTGCATCGGCGGAACCTTGCTGGCCTCCACCCTTGCTTACCTGGGGGCAAAAAACGACCGTCGCGTTCATAGCGCATCGTTTCTTACGACGATGGTCGATTTCGCGGACCCGGGGGAGCTTGCCGTCTTCATCGACGAAGAGCAGCTCGCCGATCTTGAAGAGAAAATGGAGAAGCGGGGCTATCTGGAAGCCCATGAAATGGCCACAACCTTCAACCTGCTTCGTGAGAACGACCTTATCTGGTCCTTTGTCATCAACAACTACCTGCTTGGCAAAGACCCCTTCCCCTTCGACCTGCTCTTCTGGAATGCCGATTCAACGCGCATGCCGACCAGGATGCACAGCTTCTATCTGCGACACATGTATCTGGAAAACAGGCTTTCCACACCGGGAGGCATCACGCTTGGCGGCGTTCCGATCGACCTTCGCAAGATCCAGCTTCCGACTTACATGCTTGCCTGCCGTGAAGACCACATTGCACCCTGGAAGTCCGCCTACGCCGCAACGCAACTTTACGGCGGACCGATCCGCTTCGTGCTTTCCGCCTCCGGCCATGTGGCGGGCGTCGTCAATCCGCCCGCGAAGAACAAGTACAATTTCTGGACGGCGGAAGAGAATCCGGAATCTGCCGAGGCCTGGCTCGCAACGGCCGTTGCGACGGATGGCTCGTGGTGGAAGGATTGGGCGAAATGGATGACCGGCCAGGGTGGCAAGAAAGTAGAAGCACGCGTCCCCGGTAAAGGCGCGCTCAAGCCGATCGAAGACGCTCCCGGTTCCTACGCAAAAATAAATTCGGCCTGATTATTTTCGGAGTGTCGCCAGGTACTCCGCGGCCAAATTCGCGTAATGGGCATTCGTATCGGGAAGAAAATCCGATTCTTCCTGGGTTAAGTTGCGGACGTAGCGCGCCGGACTGCCTGCCCAAAGCTCACCCCGCTTCACACGCTTGCCCTGGGTAACCAGCGCGCCCGCCGCCACCATCGCGCCGCCCTCGACGACGACGCCGTCCATCAGCTTCGCCCCCATGCCGATGAAGCTTCCATCCTCCAGCGTACAGGCATGAAGCAAGGACGTATGCCCGACGGTAACGCCGGAGCCGATATAGGTTCCAAGCCCGTTTCGCGTCACGTGGATCACCGTGTTGTCCTGGATATTCGTCTGCTCACCGATACGGATTTCGTTCACGTCTCCGCGAATCACGACGCCGAACCAGATGCCGCAACGAGCGCCGATCTCGACATCGCCAATGACCGTCGCCGTGGGCGCGATGAAGACATCGTCGGCGATCTTCGGCAGGCGGTTGCCATAGGGCAGCACGTGTCCGGTCATGGCTTGGGCATTCCAAGGTTAAAAGGTCATGGGAAAAGGGGCTCCTGATCGAGACCCATGTCTTCCGGGATTCCCGAAACCAGATTCAAATTTTGTACGGCCTGACCGGAAGCGCCCTTGACCAAGTTGTCGAGCGTCGAGATCAGGATGGCCCGATCCGGCAACCGGTCCGGAAAAATACCGATCAGACAGAAATTGGACCCCCGCACATGATGGGTAGCCGGCACCACCCCGTCCGGAACCACGTGAACGAAGCGCTCATTCTTGTAACGCGCATCGAGTGCTGCCCGAAGATCGCCGGCATCTGCATTCTTGCCGAGTCGCACATAGATCGTTGAAAGGATGCCCCGGTTCATCGGCACAAGATGCGGCGTGAAGGACACCGTCACGCGCTTGCCCGCCGCGCGCGCCAGGCCTTGCTCGATTTCCGGGACATGCCGGTGCCGGCCGACCCCATAGGCATGGATGCCCTCCGCCACCTCGGCGAACAGGTTTTCCTCCTTCAGCGAACGACCGGCACCGCTGACGCCGGATTTCGAATCGATGACGATATCGCCCGGGTGAATGAGTCCCGCCTCCAGAAGCGGCACCAGCGGCAGCAAGGCCGAGGTGGGATAGCAGCCAGGGCACGCGATGAGCCGCGCCTTCGCAATGGTCTCCCGGGCAAGCTCCGTAAGCCCATAGACGGCTTCCTTTTGCAGCGCCTCGGCACGGTGGGGGTGTCCGTACCATTCCGCATAGGCCTCGGGGTCTTCGAGCCGGAAATCGGCGGAAAGATCGAGGATCTTCAGATGATTCGGTAAGGCCGCCACCGTTTCCTGGGTCTTCCCATGGGGCAGGCAGCAGAAAACGGTGTCGATTTCGGAAAAATCGACGTCTTCGATCCGAAGAAGGCGCGGCAGCTCCAGACCACCGAGATGCGGGAACACCGTCGCGATCGATTCGCCGGCCCGGCGATCGGCCGTCAATGCGGCAAGCTTTACTTTCGGATGCCGGACGAGAATGCGAAGCAACTCGGCGCCCGTATAGCCACTGGCGCCAAGGACGGCGATCCGTATTCCCTTTGCATTTCCACTCATGGCCCCACTCCGGTTGCCATAGGTTATAACAAAAGGGACGCCCCATGAGGCGTCCCCTTCAAGAAAAGATTCCTCGAGATACTAGCGCTTCGAGAACTGGAAGCTGCGGCGAGCCTTTCGTCGGCCGTATTTCTTGCGCTCGACGGTCCGGCTGTCACGGGTTAGATAGCCGCCTTTTTTCAAGACACCCCTCAGCTCGGGCTCGTAATAGGTAATCGCCCGGCTGATACCGTGCCGGACGGCGCCTGCCTGCCCGGAAAGCCCGCCGCCTTTCACCGTGCAGGCAATGTCGTACTGATCGACCCGATTCGAAGCGACGAAGGGCTGATGAACGATCATGCGCAACACCGGGCGGGCGAAGTATTTCTCAAACTCTCTTCCATTTACTTCGATCTTGCCGGATCCGGGCTTTAGCCAGACCCGGGCAACGGCATCCTTTCGCTTGCCGGTCGCATAGGCCCTTCCTTGTGCGTCCAACTTCTGTTCGTAGACGGGCGCGGCGACGACGGCCTCCGGCGTCTCGGGCGCGGCCTCTTCAGCGCCCGTGAGTTCGGCCAAATCTTCCAGGGTCTTCTTTTCCTCTTTTTCGTCTGCCATCGTACCTCAAGCCCGTTTGTTCTTCGGATTCATCGCCACGACGTCTAGGGCCTCCGGCTTCTGCGCCGCATGGGGATGGCTTGGCCCGGCATAGACATGCAGCTTCTTGAGTTGTGCCCGTCCCAAGGGGCCCTGCGGAATCATCCGCTGCACCGCCTTCTTGATGACGCGCTCGGGGCGCTTGCCCGCCAGGCGATCGGCGAAATTCATGCCCTTGATGCCGCCGGGATAACCGGTGTGCCAGTGGAAAATGCCCCGCTCCAGCTTGCGGCCGGTTAGCCTCACCTTCTCGGCATTGACGACGACGATGTTGTCGCCACAATCGATGTTCGGCGTAAAGCTCGGCTTGTGCTTGCCGCGCAGCCGCGTGGCGAGCACGCCGGCCAATCTGCCAAGCACGACGCCTTCGGCATCAATGACGACCCATTTCCGATTTACCTCGGTCGCTTTCGCCGAATAGGTTTTCACCGGCCTCACCTTCCACGGCATTTTGACCCGGCCACAGCATTTTGACCCGGCCACAGCATTTTGACCCGGTTTCGGGTGGCGGCGGAGTATGCCACGGAAAATGCGCCTGTCAACGCAAAATTCCTTTGAAATGAAGAGGATAGATGTGCGGTAAAATAGTAGCCTAGCGGCCGGCGCCGGTTTCCTTGCCGATCCACTCGAAGAAGTCCGGGTTGCCCGCCGTCAATAGCCAGGCGACGACGCAGGGGCATTCGTAGCTGCTAATCTCCTTCACGCGCTGGATCGCCGCTTCGAGCCGCAGACCTTGCGTTTTTGCGACGACGAGGGCCTCGGAATCGTCCTTCACGTCGCCTTCCCACCAATAGAACGAGCGGATGGAATCGATCACGTTCGCGCAGGCGACGTATCTTTCCTCGACCAGCGCGCGCGCCAGCTTTGCTGCCTCCTCCTTTGAGGCGGCGGTGATGTAAAGGAAGTAGAATTCCGGCTCCCCGGCGCCGCCTTTGGCCATTTGCACCCCGCTTGGTGGTACCGGCAATCTATCCTAGGATACCTCTCCGGTCACCTCCGCCGCCAAGATGGAGGGATTGGGGGAGGAAGCGATGGGATTGACAAGCGTGCAGCGGCGCTGGCTCGAGCGTGGCCTCAATGCGCGTGACGGAAAGCTCCCGCTTTTCGATGGGGACGGCCGTTCCATTCGGCCGCAGACGATTCGGCGCTGTATCGAGCTTGGCTATGCCGAACCGTGGTTTCGCGATCCGCTTCGGGTCAATACTCCCGTCTGCAAGCTGACCTTGCGGGGCCGGACGCTGGTGGAAGCCTCACGGCGGCGAATGAGGCTTGCTACGGACACTTGAGACGCTAGCAACTTTACCAATTTCGCAACCTAGGGTATATGAAGACGCCTTGCTGAGAGCCATGCCCTCAAGCGAGTGATAGCGATCATGCGCAATACAAGAAGAGACGAACGGGCGATGAAGATCCTCTTCATAACTTCGACGAGGATCGGGGATACCGTGATGACGATGGGGCTTCTATCCCATCTCGCCGAACAATACCCGAACGCCTCCTTCACGATTGCCTGTGGTCCGCTCTCCGTCCCGCTCTTCCGGGCATTTCCCAATCTGGAACAAGTCATCCCTGTCTGGAAACGGCCCTACGATCTTCACTGGGTCGAATTGTGGATGCAGTGCGTCAACCGTCATTGGGATCTTGTCGTCGACATGCGCTCCTCTTTCCTAAGCTGGTGCCTGCCTACCAGTCATCGCCGCGTCTACCGAAACCGACATCGGCGCGATTCACTCCATAAGGTTGAGCAGCATGGTCTGGTCCTTGGCCTAAAGAAGCCGCCGAACCCACGGATCTGGACGACGGCGGAAGATCGGGAGCGGGCGAGCGAGCTTATACCGCAAGGCAAACCAGTGCTCGCCTTTGGACCGACGACAAGCTGGGAAGGCAAGCAGTGGCCAATCCCACGCTATGTCGAGTTGATGAAACGGCTGATCGCACCGGACGGCATTCTCTCCCACGCGCGAATCGCCATCTTCGGCACCACAAAGGAGCGGGGGGTGTTGCAACCGATTATCGACGCCATTCCACCGGAAGATTTTCTCGACATCATCGGCAAAGGCGACCTGCTGACGGCGGCTGCCTGTTTAAAGCGTTGTAACTTCTTAATTGCCAACGACACCGGCCTGATGCACCTGGCGGCGGCGGCGGGCGTTCCGACCCTTGGGCTCTTTGGGCCAAGCCTGAAGGAAAATTACGCCCCCTGGGGGAAATGCACCGGGGTCGCCGAAACGGCCATCCCTGCGAAAGAACTGATCCGCCAGATCGGGCATACGAGCGGCACATTGATGGAAAGTCTTACGGTTGATGCGGCCGTAGCGGCGGCGGACGAGCTTTGGGAGCGTTGCGCCGACTGCCTGCTCAAGGCAACGCCGCACAAGCCGGCCGCCCCCCTGCGCGTGGTCAAAAGCTCTTAAGGTTTTCCGGTTTTCAAAGGGCCACCTTACGCCCCTTCCGCGGATAGCTCGCGGTAGAGTCGCTCGCCCGCCGCGGTGGCGACGAGGACAGCGCCAGGCCCCTTGTCCCATCCCTTTTCCGAAATGAGCCCCTCCGATTCGAGTTCGGCAAGGACCTGAGGTGCGTCGAATTGTCGGTTTAACATGACGGCGGTGATGCCGCGCACCGGTTTCGGCATCGTATACAGCGCCTCGAGAATACGGAAATGAATGCTGTTCCGCTGAATCTGCATCCGTCCACTTCGTCCGGTCTTGGATCTAAGTCTAGCGCCCTTCCGATGACTGCTCCGGCAAGACCGCCGGGCGAAGCCGCTCCAATTCGAGGAGTTTACGGGAACACCGTACAAGGGCGTAGAAGAAAAGAAGGCCGAAGAGCACGAGAGCCGCGAAGAGGATCTCGCGCTTCCATGCCGCCGCCAATTGAAGGGCATCCGGGGCCCAATCGAAGAGCCAGAACGCGGCGATGATGGCGCCAAGAAGCCCGACGACAAGCAACCCCACATAGCGGCGCATGGCGGCCCCAACGCAGGCGCTCCGGCACACCAAGGACGACGTGGGTAAGCTCGGATCGGCTGCGGTGACGTTTATTCTCGTCCGGCCATGGCTCCACCGTCTGATCCCACCAGACGACCGGTAGATTTTCCTCCTTGAACCTCAACCGCAGCATGAGTTCGGAATGGGATTCGATCGCGCTCGTGAAGCTGGCAAGGCGCCGATTCAGACGCAAAAGAAGGCAGGTGAGCAATGCGATCGCACCGGCGCCGATCGCAGCCAGAATTGCGGCCCAAAGTGGAATGGAATCCATCATCTTCTCTCTCGAAACTGGTTCGCTTCACGGAACCCTCGAGCCAGAGACTACCAGAGCATGTCGGAAAGAAAAGGGCTGCGAACACCAACCAACCGTTTGGAACGGTCGTCAACCATACTTCCGCGCACAAAAACTTAAGGATCAAAAAAATGGGGCTTGGCAAGTCGGCCAGGCCCCGTCTCAAAATGGTCGGAGCGGCGGGATTCGAACCCGCGACCCCCACACCCCCAGTGTGATGCGCTACCAGGCTGCGCTACGCTCCGCCCACCATAGAAATCGCCGGCGCACTATAGGGATGCGCCTGAGCTTTCACAATGGCCGGGCCTTCGCAATGGATGAGCCTTTGCAATGGATGGGGTGCTTAACTCCCGAGTTTCCGCAGCGTATTCCGCAGTTCTTCGAGTTCACCGAGGACGGAACGAAGCTCTTTGCGTTGCGCCGGATCGATCCCGGACCGAACGGCTATCCTCCCAATATCGTTGGGTCCTTTCGCATCCCTCGAGCCGCCATTCCGCAGCAATTTTTGCACGCCCATAATCGTATACCCCTCCTCGTAAAGGAGGGAACGAATGCGGCGAAGTAGTTCGATGTCTTCCGGCCGATAGTAGCGTCGGCCGCCGCCACGTTTTAACGGGCTAACCTGCGAAAACTTTCCTTCCCAGAAACGAAGGACGTGTTGGGGAACGCTGAGTTCGGAAGCAACTTCGCTGATCGTGCGGAACGCGGACGCCGACTTGCTGCCTCGACGCAAGGGCAAAGGATTCAGCGATTCAACCATGCAGAACTACTCCAAACCCTAACGCAAGTCCCCAGAAAGAGCCTTATTTATCTGATTCTTAAGGACTTGCGATGCCCGAAAAACGAGAACCCGGCGTGGCAGGATCGGCACCTCTTCGCCGGTCTTCGGATTGCGTCCGATGCGCTGACCTTTTTGGCGAACGGAAAAACTTCCAAAGGAAGAAACCTTGACTGTCTCACCCCGGACAAGCGCATCTGAAACCAGCTTCAATACCGACTCGACAAGTTCCGCCGACTCGTTTCGAGAAAGGCCAATTTCCTGATACACCGCTTCAGTCAAATGCGCGCGCGTGACTGTGCTTTCACCCATGAGCCGGCTCCTTAGTTTTCGCCGCAAACCCTACCCCGGACGAAAAAGTCAGTCAACATGGCCGGTTAAGAGGATTTTCCGGAAATCCGGGCTCACCAACGAACCAGCGCCGCACCCCACGTGAATCCGCCGCCCATTGCTTCCAGCAATAAAAGATGCCCCGGCTGGATTCGCCCATCCCCGACCGCTTCTGCAAGCGCGAGGGGGATCGAGGCCGCCGAGGTATTGGCGTGTTCTTCGACCGTGACAATGACTCGCTCGATCGGCAGCCCAAGTTTTTTGGCTGTGCCGACAAGGATACGTTTGTTCGCCTGATGGGGAACGATCCAATCGACGCTATCCGGTTTGAGTCCGTTTGCTTCCAGTGCCTCGTGCACAACGTCTGAAAGATTCACGACGGCGTGGCGAAAGACTTCGCGTCCAGACATGCGCAGGTGACCGACCGTCTGGGTGGCAGAGGGCCCCCCATCCACGTAAAGGAGGTCACGGTAGCGGCCGTCGGAATGAAGGTGGGTCGAAATAATCCCAGATTTATCAAGGCTTAACGTGCCTTCCTCCGCACGCAACACGACGGCGCCCGCCCCATCACCGAACAGGATGCAAGTCCGCCGGTCCGACCAATCCAAAATCCGTGAGAAGGTCTCCGCACCGATTACCAACGCCATCTTCGATTGGCCGGTCCGAAGAAAGTTATTGGCAACCGCCAACGCAAAAATAAAACCGGAGCAAACGGCCTGCACATCGAAGGCGGCGCCCCACGTCATCGCGAGACGCTCCTGAACCTGGGTTGCCGTCGAAGGAAAGGTGAAATCCGGCGTTGAGGTCGCCAAAACGATCAGGTCGACATCTTTGACGTCGACGCCAGCATTTTGGAGTGCGGCCACCGCCGCGTGGGTGGCAAGGTCTGAGGTCGCTTCGCCCTCCGCCGCGACGTGCCGGCGTTGAATACCGGTGCGTTCGACGATCCACTCGTCCGTGGTGTCGATTTTTTTAGCAAGATCAGAATTCGTAAGAACATATTCCGGAAGATATGCCCCGCACCCCACGATTCGCGAATGCCAAGTCATGCAGGCGCTGCCGCTTTCGTCAGTGGCACGTTGTCGACTTCGAGTCTTTCAAACTCCTGGATGATCGTGTCATTGAATCCGAAGGTCACCATATCGATCGCTACCCCGAGGGCATTTGCGAAGCCCAAGGCATCGGTTCCTCCATGGGATTTCACCACAATGCCATTCAGGCCTAGCAGCATGGCGCCGTTGTATCGGCGCGGATCGACCCGCTGGCGCACCTTGCGAAGGGTAGATCGCGCCAAGAGATAGCTAAGGCGCGAAAAAAGCGAGCTTTGGAAGGCTTCCGAGAGGATATGCGTATAGAATTTCGAGACCCCTTCGGCGGTTTTTAATGCCACATTCCCTGTGAAGCCGTCCGTCACGACCACGTCCACTTTGCCTTCGAGGATGTCGTTTCCTTCGATAAAGCCATGGAATTTCGTCGGCAGATCGGCCTTCCTCAGAATTGCCGCCGCCTCGCGCAGATATTCATGGCCCTTTAGCTCTTCTTCGCCGACGTTCAGAAGGCCGACAACGGGCTCCGGCAGACCAAGGACCACCTTAGCGAAGACCTCCCCCATGACGGCAAACTGAACGAGGTTGTTCGTATCACACTCGAGGTTCGCCCCAAGATCGAGCATGACGACATCGCGCCGCATGCTCGGAAGGAAGGTGGCGATGGCCGGCCGGTCGATGCCGGGAAGAGTCTTCAGGACGAATTTCGCCAGGGCCATCAGCGCGCCGGTGTTACCGGCCGAGACAATACCCGCCGCCTCGCCGTCGTGGACGGCGTTGATGGCAAGACGCATGCTTGAGTTGCGGGAATTGCGAAGTGCTGCAGACGGCTTCATGTCGTTCGTCACGAACTGATCGGTGTGACGAATCTCGGTGTATTCAACGAGCTGTGGATTCTTCGCGACAAGCGGCTGCAACTGCTTTTCGTCACCAAACAGGATGAAGCGCACATTCGGAGACCGCTGGCGAACCAGTTTGACGCCTTCGATGACAATGCCCGGAGCGCGATCTCCGCCCATCGCGTCAAGCGCGATCGTCAGTGCCGTACTCACGCACCTACCCCCTCCGGTCGACCGTAAAAGGAGATCAGACCGTTTCCTGGCTTTCCACGACGTCGCGGCCCCGATATTGGCCGCATGCTGGACAAACGTGATGTGGGCGCTTCAATTCGCCGCAATTCGGGCACTCCGCATAGCTTTCCGGCTTGAGCGCCTGATGGGCGCGCCGCATACCCCTTCGCGATTGCGAGATTTTCTGCTTCGGAACCGCCATCCTTCGACCCTTTCCTTAAGCCGGGCCTTCACCCGGGCGTCTACTTAAACAAAAATGGGCCATCCGGCAAGGTGCCGGGGGGCCTCATTTCCCATCCTTCAGGCTGACCAGCCTGCGGAAAGGCGAGTTAACCTCTTCATTTTCAAACACTTTCAGCGACGTGTAGCTGAAGGTCGCGCCAGGCACACGTGGGTAGGGATCCAGGGCCAAGGCAAGCTGCTCGGCCGCTACCTCGCCAAGATCGATCGTTTCGGCTACCAGGGGATCCGGCGGATCCTCCTCGTCGATCGAGATGGAAATTTCACCACGATCAAACTGGCTGGGCCCCTCCAGAGAAAAACGAAGCGAGAAACGTTCGTCGATCGAGGACGTAACGTCGGTGAGGGTCACGACGCAAACCTGAACGACCTCACCCATTAGGCGGCCCTCCAGGCGAAGCAGTCCATTTCGATCCGGCATAAACCGAAGCTCCGCACGAAGCGGGCCAAGACCCTTCAAGTCGAACCGCTCGGCGAGTGCCGTGCATTCGGCGGCGTCCGCCTCGATCGTAAAGACCGCCTCTTTCTCGCTCACGCCTTCCGTGAAAATGGGCGTGGAAATGGACCGCGAGAATTCGATCCGGGCAAGTTTATTCGGTCGCTTCACGAAGTTACCTCCTGCCGATTCCGTTCGATGACGGGTGGCGGCCCAAAGGAGACGAGCCCTGCGGCAATGGTTCGCGTGTCCTGTTCGGTGAGCGCGGTTGCTTCCCGGCGCAGATAAGCGGCCATCGCCGCGAGCGCGGCTACTTTTGCCTCCACCGTTCCGTAGAGGTTGCGCTCGAGCGCGGCTTCGAGGACGCCCTCCTTGGCATCCAGTCCGCTCTCGTAGGCCGCCACGCGGCCGTAGAAGGCGCTTACCATCTGCTTTACCCGCTTGCCCACGGAAAGGTCTCCGACTCCGATTTCGCGAAGGTTCTCGTCCATGTCCATGAACATTGTATCGAAAAGGGCCTGCGCAAGATCTTCCGCATCCAATCGTTTCAACTGGTGAAGGACGAGAAAAGTATGAAGGACCACCATCTCGAAGCGGCCGTCGAGCGTATCCGGCACGCCGCACGCGGTATAAAATTCCGCCCGGCGGGCTTGTGCCACGATTTGCGAATAAAGGGCGCGCGCAGGCTCCTCGGTGAAAATCGGATTCATGACTTTCGTAAAACGCATCCCTCACCCCCTTGGATAAAGGATCAACGCGGTGCAGTCGAACGATTGACATTGCGAGGCTTCCGATGCTTTTCTCGGGCAACCTCGGTCGGTCCAGGATCGGCTCAATTATGCGGGATTGACCCGAGTCCTGCCAGCAACGAATTAGGCGGAATGAATCACAATACACTTCGGCTTTTCGGAATTCTCGGTGTGCTTCTTATCGCATGGAGCACCGCGGCATGCCAGGCACGCATATCGACGCGCGGGAATATCCCGGACGCGGATGCACTTTCCATGATTCGGTCGGGCGCTCATACGCGTGAGGATGTGGCGGAAATTATCGGCAATCCCTCAACCGTCACGCTGTTTGGTGATCGCATCTGGTATTACATCAGCGAAAAGATCGAAAAGAGGACGTTTAATGAGCCGAAAGTGCTCGACCGAAAGATCATCGCCATCGATTTCGACGCACGGGGCTTGGTCGAAAATATCCGGCAATACGATATGCGGCATGGCAGGATCGTCAAGATGGTGGCCCGCAAGACGCCAACCCCTGGCAAGGAGCCTTCGGCAATCGAAAAAATATTCGGCGGCATCGGCGCTCTTTCCGAGTAGCCGGTTTCACAAAAAAAGCCCCGGAATTCCGGGGCCTTTTTCATTGGAAAAATGCTTCTTAGGGCGCCAGCATCGCCAGCAGAAGCAAGGCGACGATGTTGATGATTTTGATCATCGGATTCACGGCAGGTCCTGCCGTGTCTTTGTAGGGATCGCCGACCGTATCACCGGTCACGGCCGCGTGGTGCGCCTCGGAGTTCTTGCCGCCATAATGGCCTTCCTCGATGTATTTCTTGGCATTGTCCCAGGCGCCGCCACCAGAAGTCATTGAAATAGCAACAAAAATACCAGTTACGATCGTACCGAGCAGCATCGCCCCAAGCGCCGTGAAGGCCGCCGCCGAACCTGCAACGAAGGCGATGACAAAATAAAGGACGATCGGCGCCAACACCGGGAGAAGCGAGGGAACGATCATTTCCTTGATCGCCGAGCGGGTCAGAAGATCGACGGCGCGGCTGTAATCCGGTTTCGCCGTCCCTTCCATGATGCCGGCGATTTCTTTGAACTGGCGTCGGACCTCGACAACGACGGAGCCGGCCGCGCGTCCAACCGCCATCATGGCAAGGGCGCCGAAGAGATACGGCAGCAGCCCGCCTAAGAAAAGCCCGATGACAACGTAAGGATCCTGAAGCTGAAAGCTTATTTCCAGGTCGGGGAAATAATGATGGAGCTCTTCCACGTAAGCCGCGAAAAGAACCAGTGCCGCAAGGCCAGCCGACCCGATGGCGTATCCCTTCGTCACGGCCTTCGTCGTGTTCCCCACCGCATCAAGCGCATCCGTCGTCTTGCGGACGTCCTCGGGCAGTTCCGCCATTTCCGCGATACCGCCGGCGTTATCCGTAACCGGCCCATAAGCATCGAGCGCCACCACCACCCCGGCCAGCGCCAGCATGGCGGTAACGGTGATCGCGATGCCAAAAAGCCCGGCGGTCACGAAGGTAAAGATGATAGCGGCACAAATGACGAGCACCGGCAGAGCCGTCGCTTCCATCGACACGGCGAGGCCCTGAATGATGTTCGTCGCATGACCGGTTGTCGAAGCCTTCGCAATGCTCAAGACCGGCCGGAAATGGGTGGAGGTGTAATATTCGGTGATCCAGACGAGAAGTCCCGTCACCACCAGCCCCGTGAGGGCGGAATAGTAGAGGTCCTGTCCGGTAAAGCTGCGCGAACCAATTTGGAATTCCGCACCGAACACGCCCAGATACTGGAAGACGAGAGCGATCAAGATTGCCGAAAAGACGGCGGCAGCGACCAGCCCCTTGTAGAGCGCCACCATGATACGGCCCGTCTTCCCAAGACGGACGAAGAAGGTGCCGAGAATGGACCCCACGATGCACGCAGCCCCGATCGCAAGCGGCAGGAACATCATCTGAGACTGGGTCTCGCCGGTAAAGAAAAGGGCCGCAAGGAGCATCGTGGCGACGATCGTGACGGCATAGGTCTCGAACAAATCGGCCGCCATGCCGGCGCAGTCGCCAACGTTGTCGCCAACGTTGTCCGCGATGACGGCGGCGTTCCTCGGATCGTCCTCCGGAATGCCGGCCTCGATCTTGCCGACAAGGTCGGCACCGACATCCGCACCCTTCGTGAAGATGCCGCCACCAAGACGCGCGAAAATTGAAATCAAGGAGGCGCCGAAGCTTAAAGCAAGCAGCGGGATGACCACATTCCGGCCTTCAAGATCCGTTTGCAGAAGCACGAGGTAGTAGACGGCAACCCCGAGGAGGCCGAGGCCGACCACGAGAAAGCCCGTCACCGCGCCGGAACGGAAAGCAAGCGTAAGGGCGGGGGCCACTCCAGAGCGTGCGGCTTCGGCCGTACGCACGTTCGCCCGAACGGAGATGTACATCCCGATATAGCCGGCCGCTCCTGAAAGGATTGCCCCGATCAGGTACCCAACCCCGCTGTAGAGCCCAAGTTGCCACCAGAGAAAGACCCCGATGACGACACCGACCATGGCGATCGCGCTGTACTGACGATTGAGATAGGCGCTGGCCCCTTCCTGAATGCCGGCTGCGATCTCGCGCATCCGATCCGTGCCCGTCGGGGCGCTGAGGATCTGACGGCTCGTCACAATCCCGTAGAGCACCGCCAACGCACCACAGGCGATGACGTAGTACAGCAAATTCTCCATTCGTTTTCCCCCTGGGTCGTCGCCTTTGGCAGGCCGTTCGGCGAGGCAAGAAGCGCTTCGGGCAGCTAAAAATCGCGCGGAAAATGACAGAATCGAAGAACCGGCACAACCCACCTCTCACCTCTTGACGTTAACAGATCAAACCCCCACCATGCTTACAAGTTCCTGGGGGTACCCATGATGGGTTGAGAGCCAGGGGCATCGCCCTGCAACCCTTTGAACCTGATCCGGACGAGACGAAGAACCCGGCGTAGGGAACGGAACACGCGCTCGCAGCGCCGCAAGGCGGTCCTTCGACCATCTGCACAGGTTCTTGACCACGCGAATCCCGGATCTCCTAAACCTATGATTCAAGAGGAGATCCTTACGATGACGACTCCATCCAATTTCTCCATCACCACGGGGCCCTTGCCGGCTTCGAAAAAGATTTATGTTGCGGGCCGTCGCTACCCGGACCTTCGTATTGCCATGCGTGAAACCGCGCTTTCGGCCGACGAGCCTGGGATGCGCACCTACGACCCGTCCGGCGCTTACACGGACCCGACGGCAAGCATCGACATCCGGAAGGGCTTGCCCGCCCTACGCCAGTCCTGGATCGAGGGCCGCGGTGATGTCGAGACCTATGAAGGCCGAAAGCCCCGCCCGGAGGACAACGGCGTGGGCCGCGTCGAGAAACCGGATTTTGAGCTCTTTCCCAGACAGGGCCTCCGCCCACTCCGCGCGAAGCCGGGAAAGCGCGTCACACAGCTGCACTACGCCAGGGCCGGCGACGTGACGCCGGAAATGGAATACGTCGCAATCCGCGAGAATCTTGGCCGTGAAAGGCATCGGCAGGAAACGGCTGGGCAGGGTGAATCGTTTGGTGCGGCCATTCCGGATGCGGTGACGCCGGAATTCGTCCGCGATGAAATTGCCCGGGGGCGCGCCATCCTGCCGAACAATATCAACCATCCCGAAAGCGAGCCGATGGCGATCGGGCGAAACTTTCTCGTGAAGATCAATGCGAACATCGGCAATTCCGCGATCACCTCTACGGCCGCCGAGGAAGTCGACAAGATGGTCTGGGCGACACGCTGGGGCGCCGATACCGTCATGGACCTCTCGACCGGAAGAAACATTCACAACATCCGGGAATGGATTCTGCGTAATTCGCCGGTGCCGATCGGAACGGTCCCGATCTACCAGGCGCTTGAAAAAGTCGAAGGCGCGGCGGAGGAGCTTACCTGGGAGATTTTCCGGGATACGCTGATTGAACAGGCGGAACAAGGCGTCGATTACTTCACGATCCATGCCGGCGTGCTGCTCGAGTACATCCCGCTTACGGCAAAGCGCGTCACCGGGATCGTCTCCCGTGGTGGGTCGATCCTTGCGAAGTGGTGCCTCGCCCACCATCAGCAGAATTTTCTCTATACGCATTTCGAGGAAATCTGCGAAATCCTGTCGGCCTATGATGTGAGCTTCTCCCTTGGAGACGGCTTGCGGCCGGGCTCCATCGCGGATGCAAACGACGAAGCCCAATTCGGCGAGCTGCGCACGCTGGGAGAACTTTGCAAGGTTGCGCTTCGCCATGAGGCCCAGACGATGATCGAGGGGCCGGGCCACGTCCCGATGCACAAAATCAAGGTCAATATGGACGAACAGCTTCGCCAGTGTAACGAGGCGCCGTTCTATACCCTTGGACCGCTGACGACGGATATCGCGCCCGGCTACGACCACATTACAAGCGCCATCGGCGCCGCCATGATCGGTTGGTACGGCTGTGCGATGCTCTGCTACGTCACGCCGAAGGAACATCTGGGCCTTCCCGACCGGGACGACGTGAAGACAGGCGTGATCACCTACAAGATTGCCGCGCATGCGGCGGATCTTGCGAAGGGCCACCCGTTGGCACAAGAACGCGATGACGCCCTAAGCAAAGCGCGCTTCGAGTTCCGCTGGCGGGATCAGTTCAATCTTTCGTTGGATCCGGAAACGGCGGAGGCGTTCCACGATCAAACGTTGCCCGCCGAAGGCGCAAAGCTTGCGCATTTCTGCTCGATGTGCGGGCCAAAATTCTGCTCCATGAAGATTTCACAGGAAGTCCGCGACTATGCAGAAGCCGGCATGAAAGAAATGTCGCAAAAATTCCGCAAGGGCGGCGGTGAAATCTATCGGGAAGAACAGAACGTGGAAGAGGAGCTTAGCGAGTCCGCGTAAAAGCCTAAGTGGTTATAGAATCTTTCGATCGAGGGTATTCTCGATCAGGATTGCATCGATCGTTCCGTCGCCGAGAAGATCGTTGCTGGCCTTTCGGAGCTTCTTTTTCAGCTTCAGAATTTCTGTGACGGCATCCGGCTCGCGCCAGCGAGACATGTGGGTAAGTAGCTCGCGCAGGATGGCGTCCTTCACACGCGGCATCATTTCCTCGACTTCTGCCTTTTTCTCATCCCCGGTCACTTCGAGCGAGACCCCAAACGAGACATGCCGTGTCACCTGGCTTCCGCGAATCACCGGTATGATAAAATGACCGACCCTGATGAAGTGAGTCTTTGGCGGGGCTGGTTCGACCTCGGTCGTCGTTGCCGCTGCCGCTTCCGTGTCTGCCGCACGCGCCGAAAAAGCGGCGGTCGAGAGGATAACCAGCGCCAGCCCTAGCGTAGCGAAACCCGACGCAATGTTCCGGATGCCCCTCATCTCGTGGCGCGCGCTCCTTCTCGCACAGGCTTAAGGAGAGGAGGTACGCCAATTTCGTAAATTTTTGTTAAACATCTTTCGAGACGGCAGGCGAGGCCGTGGCCTGGATTTTTAGAAGTGGCGGTAACCTTGCCGTTCAAGGGGAACCGGCTTACCTTCCGCATCGAGGACGCGCACGCCCTCCCCCTCGCCGATGCTGCCGATTCGGGTCACCCGAAGGCCATGGTGTGTCGCACGCGACAGGATCTCTGCTTCGTTTGCCGCATCGCCTGTAAAGAGGAGCTCGTAGTCATCCCCGCCTGTAAGGATGGTGCCAAGAAGATCCCGATCCTTGGCAAGCGCCGCCTCGGCCGCTTCGGAAAGCGGTAGAGCGTGCGCATCCAGCGAGGCGCTCCGGCCGGACCGTTCGGCAAGGTGGCCAAGGTCCGCGACGAGGCCATCGGAAACATCGATCGCGGCGTGTGCTAGGCCGATAAGGTCCTCGCCGAAACTTACGCGTGGCTCCGGCAGGCGGTAGCGTGCGACGAGACGTTCGCGCGCGTCCTTGGAAAGGCCGGAGCAGCCGCCGTTCAGCACGGCAAGGCCCAGCGCTCCATCGCCGATCGTGCCGGTTACATAGATGGCATCGCCGATCTCTGCGCCGGATCGGAGAAGCGCCTTGCCCGCCGGCACCTGACCCAAGGCGGCAAGAGTAAGCGTTGTCGGGCCAGGGGTTGATACCGTGTCGCCACCGGCCAGTTTGATGCCGTAGGTTTCCTGATCCTCGGCAAGACCTGCCGCAAAATCCGCTATCCATGCTGTTTGCGTATCCACCGACAATGCCAAGGTTAACAGATAGAGATGTGGCTTTGCGCCCATCGCCGCCAAGTCGGAAAGATTGACGCGCAGAAGCTTTTTTCCAATGGAGGCAGGTGGATCGGCGCTCAAGAAATGCACGCCCGCCACCAAAGTGTCCGCCGTCGCCACGATGTCGAAGCCGGGTTCTGGATGGATGACCGCCGTATCGTCGGTGAGTTCGAACGCACCTTTGAACCCCTTCGCCAAGGGCGCGAGGTAACGGGCGATCAATTCAAATTCACTCGGAAGATGCCGGTTATTCACCTGTTGCCTTCTGCATTTCCGCTTCACGAAGCTCATGAGCTAGTCGATCGAGAACCCCATTTACGAAACCGGGTTCGTTTCCTTCGAAGAACGCGTGGGTAAGATCCACATACTCATTAATGACGACTTTTGCCGGAACGTCCGTTCCGGCCAAGAGTTCGAAGGTTGCGGATCGCAAGATCGCCCTCAAAACTGGGCCCAGTCTTTCCATCGTCCAATCCTTGGCGAGAGAGGCGGCGATCTTTTCATCGAGTTCCCGCGAATGCGCATCAACACCACCGACGATCGACTCGAATTTCTTGAGGTCCGCTTCCGCGGATGCTTCTTCGAGGACGCCTCCCTGGCGATGGGTGCGAAATTCCCCCACCACCACCTCGGACTCTGCGTTCGTAAGCTCGATCTGATAGAGCGCCTGAACGGCCGCGAGCCTGGCCGCACTTCGCCGCATGACGTGGCGCTCGAGGCTTTCACCAAGCGTCTTGGTTTCTTTATCGGTTTCGCGGGTGGGCGATGTCATCGCGGGTAAAGATGAAAGTGCCGCTTGATCTCGATCATGCGGAGGCAGGTCCGAGCGGTATCCGCGCCCTTGTTTTTCTTGTCCGTGGAGGCGCGCTCCCACGCCTGATCCTGGTTCTCCACGGTAAGAATCCCGTAACCAAGCGCCAAGGAATATTCTCTGGCCAAGCCCTGAAGGGCGTGGGCGCTTTCCCGGCAAATGTATTCGTAATGCGAGGTTTCCCCCCGAATCACGCAGCCAAGCGCGATGTAACCGTCGAACCGCTTCTCGCCGGAATAGAATTCGCGCGAACGAAGCGCCATGCTGATCGCCGCCGGGATCTCGAATGCACCGGGAACGCTGACGCGCTCATAGGTCACGCCTGCCGCCTCCAAGACCGCAATCGCGCCACGGGCAAGCTCGTCCGAGATGTCCTCGTAAAAACGGGCTTCGGCAATCATGATGTGAAGGGGCTCGTCGTTCATTCTTGGTTTGCCTCGTCGTCGGACGGAATCGGCTCCTGATCAACGACACGAAGGCCATAGCCGTCGAGACCAATAATCGTATGCCGGGTGTTCGAAAGCAGAATCATATCCCGAACACCAAGATCGAGCAAAATTTGTGCGCCGATTCCGTAGTCACGGAGTTCCCCCGGTGTTTTCGCCGGTTTTGGTTGGGATTTCTTGTCTTTTGCCTTCTGCTGACGCGCCTTTACACGCTCCGAAAGGTTCGAAGGCGTCGCCTCACGAATCAGGACGGCGATACCGCGTTCGCGCGCACCGATTAACCGAAGGGCCGCCTGAAATTCACCGCCGCGGCCTTCGCTGTTTTCACCAAGGATATCGGTAAAAACGTTGAGCGCATGCATGCGAACCGGCACGGGGCCCGGCTTCCTTGGGTCCCCCTTGACCAGCGCAACGTGCTCGACGCCGGTAATCCGATTTTGATAGATGATCATCCGGAACTTGCCGCCGTGTCGGCTGAGGATTTCCATCTCCGCCGCGCGCTCGATGAGGACTTCGTTGCGACGGCGATAGGCGATGAGATCGGCAATCGACCCAATCTTCAGGTCATGGGCCTCGGCAAAGGTCATGAGATCGGGCAGGCGCGCCATCGTACCGTCGTCGTTCATGATTTCGCAGATGACTCCGGACGAATTGAGACCAGCGAGTTTTGCAATATCGACGGCCGCTTCCGTGTGACCGGCACGCGTCAGCACGCCACCTTCCCGAGCAATGAGCGGGAACACATGACCCGGTGAGACGATGTCCTTTGCGCCCTTCGAAGGATCGATGGCGACGGCGATCGTCTGGGCCCGGTCCGCCGCCGAAATGCCCGTCGTGACGCCTTCGCGCGCCTCGATGGAGACGGTGAAGGCGGTCTCAAGGCGTGACTGATTCCGGCTGCCCATCAAGGGAAGATTCAGCTCCCGAATCCGTTCCGCCGCGAGCGCCAAGCAGATTAAGCCGCGTCCGTGTTTCGCCATGAAATTGATGGCGTCCGGTGTCGTCTTCTCGGCGGGAATGACGAGGTCGCCTTCGTTCTCACGATCTTCGTCGTCGACGAGAACGAACATGTGGCCCTTCCGGGCCGCTTCGATGATTTCCTCGATCGAGGAAAGGACAAATAAGTGCGACACGGGTTATTCCTTCTCCAGAAGGCGGGCAAGGTAGCGCGCGAGCTGATCGATTTCCACGTTCACCCGCGCGCCCGCCTCTACACTTCCGAAGGTCGTCATCTGCCGAGTAAGCGGAATGATATTGACGCCGAAGTTTACGCCATCGACTTCGTTTACCGTAAGCGAAACGCCATCGAGCGCGACGGAGCCCTTCGGCGCCAAGAAGCGCTCCAGTTCCGGCGGGCCTTTGAAGCGAAAACGCAAACTTTCCCCTTCCGGCTCGCGGCTCAGGATTTCCGCCGTGCCATCGATATGACCGCTAACAAGATGGCCGCCCATTTCATCACCGAGGCGTGCCGCACGCTCCAGATTGACGGCCGTGCCCTCACGCCAGTCGCCCAAGGTTGTGCGCGTGAACGTCTCGGCCGAGGCTTTCACCGCGAACCACCCCTTGCCCTTCTCAACCACGCTTAAGCAGACGCCCGAGCAAGCGATCGAGGCCCCGATGGCGAGATCGGACAAATCGAGCCCGGTCTCGATCTCGATTCGCGCATCTTTCGTCGATGCGATCGCGCGAATGCGTCCCCTATCCGCGATAATGCCTGTGAACATGCCAGTCCTACTGCCGACGGGCGTAGATTTCGAGCTGGTCCGGGCCGACGGCCCGCGTTTCCTGTCGTATAAAGGTGGGCATATCGGTGAGACGGTCAACTCCGAACGCGGCTGCCGCCGGCACCCCATCGCCGCCCATGATGAACGGGGCACGGAACCAGGCAATGCGATCGATCAGCTCACGCGCAAATAGCGCAGCGGCAAGGTGCCCGCCACCTTCCAGAAGAACGCGCGTAAGGCCGCGCCTGCCGAATTCCTGCATCATTTCCACAATGTCCGGATAGCCGTTCCTGTCGGGCGGTATCCCAAGCACCTCGACTCCACAATCCTCGAACGCACGCAGGCGTTCGCTGTCCACGTCTTCCCGAGCGACAACCCAGGTCGGAATTCGACCCGCCGTTGCTACAAGTTTGCTGGTAAGCGGCAAGCGAAGTCGGGAATCGACGACGATGCGCACTGGCACGCGATTCTCGAATCCGGGAAGCCGGCAGGTCAACATCGGATTGTCGATGCTGACCGTTCCGGCACCAACCAAGATCGCATCGTGGGTTGCCCGAAAGTAGTGGGATACGTGGCGCGCTTGCTCGCCGGTGATCCACTCGCTTTCACCCTCGCGGGTGGCGATGCGGCCATCAAGGGTCGTCGCCGTCTTCAGGGTGACAAGCGGACGGCCCTCGTACACGCGCAGGAAGAAGCCGGCATTGAGATCCGCCGCCGCTCGGGACGCGACACCAACCTCCACCTCGATGCCGGCTTGGCCGAGCCGTTCGATGCCTTTGCCGGCGACGCGCGGGTCCGGGTCTTCGACCGCGACGACGGCCCGGGCGATGCCCGCCGCAATCAGGGCCTTCGTGCACGGCGCCGTCTTTCCGTCATGGGCACAGGGCTCGAGCGAAACATAGGCCGTGGCTCCGCTTGCCGCTTCGCCCGCCCGGGCCAGCGCTTCCGTCTCTGCATGGGGACGCCCGCCGCTTTGCGTCCAGCCCCGCCCTACGATCCGGCCTTTGCTGACGAGGATGCAGCCCACCGCAGGGTTCGGTGCGACGCCGCCCAAGGCGCGCCGAGCCAAGCCCAGCGCGGCTTGCATATGACGAAGGTCGTGGTCGTTATTCGTCGTCGGCACTCAGCCGCCCCACGAATTCCTCGAAGTCCTTGGCTTCGTGGAAATTGCGATACACGGAGGCAAATCGGACATAGGCAACCTGGTCGAGGTTGGCCAGGGCGTCCATCACCATCTCGCCGATCACTTCGGAGGAAGTTTCGCTTTCGCCCGAACTTTCCAGCCGCCGGACGATTCCGTTGATGAGTCGTTCGACCTGTTCCTGCTCCACCGGTCGTTTGCGGACCGCGATCTGAATCGAACGCGTGAGTTTTTCCCGATCGAAGGGGGCACGCCGCCCGCTCTTCTTGAGAACGGTCAATTCCCGCAACTGAACCCGTTCAAACGTCGTAAAGCGTGAGCCGCATCCGACACACAGACGGCGCCGGCGAATGGCGGAATTGTCCTCGGTCGGGCGTGAGTCCTTGACCTGGGTATCGTCGTTAAAGCAAAACGGGCAACGCATCTCATCCTCTCCCCCTTTCCGGCAAACTTATGCCGGAACGTATCGTTCATTCCGTATAGATCGGAAAACGGCGGCACAATTCGTCGACGCGCTGCTTCGCTGCCGCCTCGGCGACCGAATTGTCATCTGGATGCGCCGCCAGCCCTTCCAGAACATCGGCGATCAACTCGCCAACGAGGCGGAACTCCTGCACGCCGAAGCCTCGCGTGGTGGCCGCCGGCGAACCAAGCCGGATGCCGGACGTGACCGTGGGCGGTGCGGGATCGAAAGGAACGCCGTTCTTGTTACAGGTCATGCCGGCACGCTCCAGCGTGATCTCGCCCTCCTTGCCGGTCACCCGTTTCGAACGCAAATCGACGAGAAGAAGGTGGGTGTCCGTTCCACCGGAAACCGTGTCGAATCCCCGATCGGCGAGCGCCGAAGCAAGGGCGGCCGCGTTTTCGACGACGGCCCGGGCATAATCCTTGAACTCGGGCCGGAGATCCTCGCCGAAGGCAACCGCCTTGGCGGCGATCACGTGCATGAGCGGCCCGCCCTGCAGGCCCGGAAAGACGGCCGAGTTGATCTTTTTCCCGATCGCCTCATCCCTGCTCAGGATCATGCCGCCACGCGGTCCGCGCAGGGTCTTGTGGGTCGTCGTCGTGACGACATCGGCATGGGGAACCGGGTTTGGATGCACGCCGCCGGCGACGAGGCCGGCAAAATGCGCCATATCGACCATGAGCGCGGCCCCGACCAGATCCGAGATCTTGCGAAACCGCTTGAAATCGATGATCCGAGGATAGGCGGACCCACCCGCAATAATGAGTTTCGGCCTGTGCTCACGGGCCAGACGTTCCACCTCGTCGTAGTCGATGCGCGCATCTTCTTCGCGCACGCCGTATTGAACGGCATTGAACCATTTTCCAGACAGCGCCGGTTTCGCCCCGTGGGTGAGATGCCCACCTGCCGCGAGCGACATGCCGAGAATCGTGTCCCCAGGCTTCAGCAAGGCCAGCATTACCGCGCCGTTCGCCTGTGCGCCGGAATGCGGTTGCACGTTCACGAAGGGGCAGTCGAAGAGTTGCTTCGCGCGCGCGATGGCAAGCGCTTCGACGATGTCGACGTACTCGCAGCCACCGTAATAACGCTTCGATGGATAGCCTTCGGCATATTTGTTCGTAAGCACCGAGCCCTGCGCCTCAAGGACGGCAGCAGAAACAATGTTCTCGGAGGCAATCAGCTCGATCTGGTTCTGCTGTCTGCGAAGCTCGCTTTGAATGGTCTCGAAGACGACGGGATCCGTCCGCGCCAAACTCTCAAGGAAAAATTCCTTGCCCGTGAAATGCGGCGATGAGGCTTTGATGACGGACATTCAAATCGGCCTTTCTTCAATTCCTTCAATTCATCGCGGGGCTTCAATTCATCGTTCGGAAAGTTTTTGAACCCGGCCGACGTGCCGGCCACCCTCGAAGGGCGTTTCCAAAAACGCTTTCAAACACGCCTTGGCGGCATCCACCTCGATCAACCGCGCGCCTAGCGCCAAGACGTTTGCGTCGTTGTGCTGGCGGGCAAGACGCGCCCAGTTCGCGTCGTGGCAAGGGGCTGCCCGCAGCTCGGGGTGGCGGTTGGCCGCCATGCTGATGCCAAGACCGCTTCCGCAGACCAGCACACCGCGCTCCGCATCTCCCTGGCGGAACGCCTTGGCAAGCGCATCGGCGAAATCCGGGTAATCCACGGATTCCGTACCCTCCGTCCCTAGATCGAGGACCTCGAATCCCATGTTCAGCAACTCCTCCTTCAGGATTGCCTTCAAGTCGAATCCCGCGTGATCCGAGGCGATCGCAATTGGCTTCTCAGGCATTGCCGGACGGGCAGCAGTTGGGTGGAAAACGCCGAAAGCTACCATATGTCGCATGGCCATGCCAGCCTGCCCCCGCCGGCGGCCGGGGCGAGACGTAAGAATCGTGGGACTACGGGGGACGAAAGCCAAACAATGAATTCGAGTGGAAATCGGCCTGTGAAGACTTCATGCAAGAGAATGTACGGTCATTTTCTTGATTTTTCTAAGGGAAAGGGCTTCGTTTTACTTTGACTCTATTGACAGGCAAATATTGATATGCAAGATAGACCTTGCCTTAACCTATAATAAACATCGCACAAATACATGAGTGACGGCGTTTCCGAGAAAACTTCCCGGACGGAACTGCTCCGGATGGCCACCGAGATCGTCTCGGCCTATGTCGGCTGCAACAATCTCGATGCCGGGCAAATCCCCGAGGTCATCCAGTCGGTTTACGGTTCGCTTGATTCGCTGAACGCGGCCGGAGCCGCCCAGGATGCGGCGCCGCCACGGCCCATGGTCTCGATCCGCAAATCGATCACGCCCGACTACATCATCTGCCTGGAAGACGGCAAGAAGCTGAAGATGTTAAAGCGGCATTTGCGCACGACCTATGGCCTGACGCCGGAGAAATACCGCGCGAAGTGGGGCTTGCCTGTGGATTATCCGATGGTGGCACCGAACTACGCCGCCCAACGTTCGGATTTCGCCAAGAAAATCGGGTTGGGCAAGCGGGGAAACGTAAAACGCGGTCGCAAGGCGCACAAATAGCGAGATTCGTCCTCCGCACATTGCCCGCACAAATTTTTGGGCCCGCGCAAATTTTCGGTGCGGGGGTTTTTTATTGCCAATTTTTACGTTTGGGGGACGATTTCACCCGCCTTCAGCCGTGTCCAATAGGAACGTAAATCTGCGCGCAGTTTTCCGGCCAGCAAGTAAAGGCCGATCGCGTTCGGAAAGGTCATTGCGAAGATCATTGCATCCGAGAAAGCGATGATTGACCCAAGCCCCATGGCCGAACCTACGACCGTGAAAGAAAGGAACATGATCTTGAAAACGTGATCCGCTGTTCGCGTCTTGCCGAAAAGGTAGGTCCAGCATTTCAGACCGTAATACGACCAGGTAATGATCGTCGAAAAGGCAAAGAGCGTGACGGCCAGCGCCAGAACGTAGGGGAACCAGTCGATCGTCCTGGCAAAGGCGGCCGACGTCATCAACACACCACCGAGCGCGTTGCCGTCCAAGTAGATCTCTTTTTCGAGATGGACGCCCGAGAGCACAATCACGAGCGCCGTCATCGTGCAGATGATGATCGTATCGATGAAGGGCTCAAGTAGCGCAACAAAGCCTACGGAGATTGGCTCCGCCGTCTGCACGGAAGCATACGCGATGGGCGCCGAACCGATGCCGGCCTCATTCGAAAAGGTCGCCCGCTGCACGCCCGTCATGAGAACGCCGATCAGGCCGCCGAACCCTGCCTCCGGCGTAAACGCGCCGTGCACGATGGCGGCAAGGGCAGTCGGGACTTGTTCGGCATTCATGGCGACGATGACGAAGCCAGCAAGCAGGTAGATGCCGCCCATGAAGGGGACGATCCGCGCCGTGACGCCAGCGATGCTTTTGATGCCGCCCAAGATGACGAGACCGACCAGAACGGCGAGGATCAGGCCGAACAGCCAGCCTTGGTTATAGAAGAAGCTGGCCTCGCCCCCGGTCGCATTGACGAATTGCTGATAGGCCTGGTTCGCCTGGAACATGTTGCCGGCCCCAATTGCCCCTCCAATGCACATCATCGCAAAGAGGACGGCGAGCCCACGTCCCAGCCGGGCCAGTCCGATCTCGGCAAGGCCACGCGAAAGATAAAACATCGGTCCGCCGGAGACGGTCCCGTCCTCGTGCACGATGCGGTACTTCACGCCAAGGGTGCACTCCGCAAACTTCGAGGCCATGCCGAAAAATCCGGCGACAATCATCCAAATCGTCGCCCCCGGCCCGCCGAGCGCAATCGCCACCGCGACGCCGGCAATGTTGCCAAGGCCTACGGTTCCCGACAGGGCCGCCGTGAGCGCCCGGAAGTGGGAGACCTCGCCAGGCTGCGTGGGGTCCGTATACTTGCCACGAACGACCGCGATCGCATGCGCAAAGCCCCAAATATTGATGAAGCGAAGGTAGAGCGTGAAAGAGACCGCAACGATGATCAGCCAGACGACGATCAGCTTGACCTCGGATCCGCCGAACGGAACCGCATAGAAAATCACACTGGAGACGGCGTCCGTGAGAGGAGACAGCGTCGCGTTAATCTTTGAATCGAAGTCTTCCGGCACTTGCTGGGCAAGAACCGCCAGCGCAACCAGGATGGCCAACAGCCAAAGAATCCACCTTCTTCGGAATATGCCGGTCTTCATGAAGTTCGTTCTTTCGCCTTGCCTATTTCAATCGGCTTTATGGCCTTTTTTGTTCAATACGCCTTTTTTGTTCAATACATAGATAAGCTTTTGTACCGCCGTTTGGGTCAGCGTCGCTTCCGTGTCCTGGGGCGAACCGACGATCGTGATCTCCGTCAACGTCACCGGATCCATCGCCGTCACCTTGACGGCGTTTCCGACGCGCTGAATCTCGATCAGGACCTCCCCTTCGCCGGTATCGGGCCCTTCGCCGGTATCGGAATTTCGTGTCATGGCTGACCTTCTACCATATCCAGGCCCCTGGTGACATGACCGCGCTTTTGTCCCAGGTCCAAGTCCTGGAAAACAAAATTGCATTCGGCCATGGGGCATCTATGCTAACCGTCCTCTTCATCTGCACCTTCGAGGTCCCGGGTGACGGAAAAAGCCGGAGGTCTTGGCGAACTCGCACAAGATATCGACAATTTTCTGTTCCGCCTCGCCTTTCACGACGCGAAAAGGGTGACCACCCTCCAAGAGGAGGCACTCGAGAAGTGGGTGCCGACCTGCAAGTCGTTGGAGGGGCATGCGGACAAGCTGGTGGATATCGAACTTACCCGCGCGTTCGTCGAACTCGAAAAAGCGATGACGGCGTTCGGGCAATCCGATATTCGCCAATTCGAGGACGCCGTGCGTGTGAAACTTGCCGTGGATGCGGCGAACGTTCTGCTCAAGAAGGTGGTCTTCGCGCGCGAATACGAAGGCGAGGTCTTCGAGGAAGGCGATGAGGCCTTCTATCGGCCTCCGGGCGACGGAAGCTCGCGGGACGCCATGCTGGTCGTCCTGCACGGCGCCTTCATGAAGGCCCAGAATTTCATCTGGAAATGGGTGTTCGCGGCCGCGCGAAGAAAACTCGTCGTTTACGCGCCCGCCTCGCGCGGGGTGACCTGGTCGGGGGTTGATTTCGAATGGATCGAATCGATGGTGGAGAAGCTTGCGGAAAACTACCGGCTTTCGAAGGAGGAAACGATGCTGGCGGGGCTTTCGGACGGCGCCATCGCGGGCTTCGAGCTTTGTTGCAGAAAACGTACCCCGTTGCGGAAAGCGGCCTTCCTTGCCGGGACAAGGCCCTTCAACGTCGCCATGATGCCGAAGATTCCGCTCTACATCGTCCACGGCACGGCGGACCCCATCTTTCCCATCGGGCCCGCACAAAAAACCGTGGAAGAACTTCGCGCACACACGAACGACGTCACCTATCGGGAACTTACCGATGCACCGCATAGTTTTCCCTATCCGGAAATCGAAACGCTGATGGATTGGTTTGTGGAGGATCGTCCGCGCTAACGGACCCCTCCCAGATTCTAAGACGCCTCGTCGAGGGACAGGTCAGCGATAAACCGAAGCGCATCGGTCCAGAAACGTTCGAGCCGCTTCAGGGTTTTGTTCGTCGCCTCCAGATCTTCGAGCGTCAAATAGCCCTTGTCGAGGGCTTCGACATGCTTGCCGAAGATCGTCTGCAGAATAGTGCAGAGCTTGAGCCCCTTTTCCGAGCACCACACCCGAACGGAACGCCGGTCGTGGGTGGAGCGTTCTTGAACGAGATAGCCGTTTTCGACCAGCTTCTTGAGGTTGTACGAAACGTTCGAGCCAAGGTAGAAACCCCGGATCGTGAGTTCGCCCACGGTCAGTTCCTCCTTGGCGACGTTGAACAGGATCAGGCTCTGGACGTTGTTGATGTCCGCAATGCCAAGCCGATCCAATTCGTTCTTCACCACGTCGAGGAATCGACGGTGAAGCCGCTCGATCATCGAAAAGATTTGCAGATATTCCGACTGCACGACGTTCCTTTCCATTCCGCACAAGCAAGCGCTGCGCACATCACGCGGCCCTAACATCATGCCGCGTAAAGGTTAACTTTCTATTTAAGAGTGGCCGAAAGAAATGTCTCTAATACTTTGAAAATTTTACATATTTCGGCGATATTGGCCGCCGACTTCGAACAGCGCCTGGCTGATCTGGCCAAGCGAACAGCAGCGCACCGTGTCCATTAAGACCGCAAAAACGTTCGCATCCTGCATCGCCGCCTCCTTCAGGCGGGCAAGGGCGGCGGCGGCCACGTTGGCGTGGCTTGCCTGGAAGTCGCGAAGGCGGAGGATCTGGTTTTGTTTTTCCTTCTCCGTCGAGCGCTGGAGGGCCGGCGTCGGCAAAGCCCCTTCCGCTTCGGGATTGAGGAACGTGTTCACGCCGACAACCGGCAGACTGCCATCGTGCTTGCGAATCTCATAGAGGAGGGATTCATCCTGAATCTTCCCACGCTGATAGCCGGTTTCCATCGCACCCAGCACGCCGCCACGTTCCGAGATCCGCTCGAACTCCTGTAGCACCGCCTCCTCAACGAGGTCCGTCAACTCTTCGAAGAAGAAGGCACCCTGGTTCGGATTTTCGTTCTTCGCATTCCCCCATTCGCGATTGATGATCATCTGTATCGCCAGCGCGCGTCGAACGGACTCGGCGGTCGGCGTGGTGAACGCCTCGTCATAGGCGTTCGTGTGCAGGCTATTGCAGTTGTCGCAGATGGCAATCAGCGCCTGCAGGGTCGTTCGGATGTCGTTAAAGGCCATCTCCTTCGCATGCAGGGATCGGCCGGATGTCTGAACGTGGTATTTCAGTTTCTGGCTGCGTTCGTTGCCGCCATATTTGAACTTCATGGCCGTCGCCCAGATGCGCCGCGCCACACGCCCCAAAACGGAATATTCCGGATCCATGCCATTCGAGAAGAAGAAGGAAAGGTTCGGCGCAAAATCGTCGACGTGCATTCCCCTTGCGAGATAGGTCTCGACGAAGGTGAATCCATTGGCAAGGGTGAAGGCGAGCTGGGTGATCGGATTGGCGCCCGCCTCGGCGATGTGATAGCCGGAGATCGAGACGGAATAGAAATTCTCCACCTTGTGTTCGACGAAATATTCCTGGATATCCGCCATCATCTTCAAGGCGAATTCCGTCGAGAAGATGCAGGTGTTCTGGCCCTGATCCTCTTTGAGGATATCGGCCTGTACGGTGCCGCGGACGACGGAAAGAACATCTGCACGGATTTTCGCCGCCTCCTTGTCGTTCGGTTCATGCCCTTCGCGGGCACGAAACCCATCCAGCCGTTGGTCGATGGCCGTGTTCAGAAACATCGCAAGAATGGCGGGCGCCGGACCATTGATCGTCATGGATACGGACGTTTTCGGATCGCACAGATCGAAACCGTCATAGAGCACTTTCATGTCGTCGAGAGTGGCGATGGAAACACCGGAATTACCGACCTTGCCGTAAATGTCGGGGCGCTCGCCGGGGTCGGCTCCGTAAAGGGTAACGGAATCGAACGCCGTCGAAAGGCGTTTGGCCGGCGTGCCTTTCGATAAGTACTTGAACCGCTCGTTCGTCCGGAAGGGGTCCCCCTCGCCCGCGAACATCCGAGTCGGATCTTCGTCCATCCGCTTAAACGCGAAGACGCCTGCGGTGTATGGGAAGCGGCCGGGAAGATTCTCTTTGCCAAGCCAGCGGAGAAGTTCGCCATGGTCTTCGAAACCAGGAAGGACGACGCGGGGGATCTTCGAGCCGGAAAGCGACGTAGCATAGAGCGGGGTTTCGATTTCAAGCCCGCGGATTTTCTCGACGAACGTGTCGCCGCCGTAAGCGGCCTTTACGCGCGGCCAATCCTCAAGAAGGATACGGAATTCCGCCTCCAGGGCCTCTTCCCGGACAAGGATCAGGGAATCGATCGCGCCCGCCTCCTTGCCCGCCTCGAAGAGCAGGCGCTTGGTTTCGGAAAGCTGCTGAAGCTCGCGGGCAAGGGCGGCCTGGGATGCGACCTTCGCCAGATAGCCACGCATGCATTCCGAGATTTCCGAGAGATAATGCTGGCGCGCCGGCGGCACGATGACCGTGCGAGGTTGGGTGGCCTTCGTCTCCATGGGGGGAAGGCGCATTTCCCAGCTTCCGAGCTTGCGGGCGTTAAAAAGCTCGAGGCAGCCTTCGTAAAGGGCGGTGATGCCTTCGTCGTTGAATTTCGAGGCGATCGTGCCGTAGACGGGCATCTCGTCCGGTGCCGCCGTGAAGGCCTGGTGGCTGCGCTGCACCTGTTTGCGAACGTCGCGAAGCGCATCCATGGCGCCTTTGCGATCAAATTTGTTGATGACGACGACATCCGCGAGGTCGAGCATATCGATCTTCTCGAGCTGGCTTGCCGCCCCGAATTCCGGCGTCATCACGTATAGCGAGACATCGGCATGGTCGACGATCGCAGCATTCCCCTGACCGATTCCCGACGTCTCCACAATCACGAGATCAAAATCGGCTACCTTGCATGCCGCAATCATGTCGGCGAGGCCTGCCGGAATTTCCGCCCCCGAAGCACGCGTGGCAAGCGAACGCATATAGACACCTTGCGCAATCGCGTTCATGCGAATGCGATCCCCCAAAAGCGCCCCTCCTGTTTTCCGTTTCGACGGATCGATGGCGAGGATGGCGATGGCAAGGTCCGCATCGTCCATGCGGAACCGGCGGACGATTTCATCCACCAGCGAAGACTTCCCGGCCCCACCGGTGCCGGTAACGCCAAGGACCGGGGTCGCCGCATGCCTGGCGGCAAGCGTGCGCAGCTCCTTTTGGAGATTCTTTTTGACGGTGCCGCCTTCGATGCCAGTGATAAGGCGCGCAAGGTGCTGCCAATTCCCTTCCTGGATACCATCCAGATTTGCTGGCAGAGCTGCGCTTAAATCCGCGTCCGATTTCTCGATCATGTCGTTGACGATGCCTTGAAGACCGAGCTGCCGTCCGTCCTCGGGCGAGTAGACGGCCGCAACCCCGTGGTCCAAGAGCGCATCGATTTCTTCCGCGACGATGACGCCGCCACCGCCGGCGAACACTTGGATGTGCTCGCCACCACGTTCCTTCAAGAGGTCGACCATGTATTTGAAGAATTCCATATGGCCGCCCTGATAGGAACTTACGGCGATCGCATTGGCGTCCTCCTGCAGCGCGGCGGTGACGATTTCTTCGACCGAGCGATTGTGGCCGAGATGGATCACCTCGACGCCGGAAGCCTGCAGGATGCGGCGCATGACATTGATCGCCGCATCGTGACCATCGAAGAGGCTGGTCGCGGTCACAAAACGGACCTGATGGCGCGCCTTGGTGGGCGCGATCAGGCCCTCACCGGGCTTCATACCATCGTCCGGCGCGCTCTGCTGCTTGGCCCTGGTCTTGGCACGCGGCATGGGTTTCTCCGACGCCCCCGATTCTCAAGGGAAATCCGGTTGCACAAGCTAGGCGCTTGTTTCTATCATCCGCACCCGATTATACCAACCAACGGATATATAACGATATTGCCCTTAACGGGCAGCGAAGGAGCCTAAAAGCTGAAACGGATATTTCCCCAGGCCCAGGCGGGCTTTCCGCGGGTGCGGTTACGCCGGAACCGCCAGGACTCATGGACCCGTCGCCTGGTGAGCGAGCACCGCCTCACCGCCGACGCTCTGATCTGGCCGATCTTCGTGCAAGAAGGCACGAAGACGCGCAGCGACGTTGCGTCGATGCCAGGCGTCGCACGCCTGACCATCGATCTCCTGGTGGAGGCGGCGGGCGAAGCAGCCGAACTTGGTCTGCCGGCCATTGCAATTTTCCCGGTGATCGACCCAGACTTAAAAACGCCGAATGGCGAAGAGGCGACGAATCCGGAGAACCTCATCTGCCGGGCCATTCGCGCCGTAAAAGAAACAAAACTGGAAATCGGTGTCATTTGCGACGTCGCCCTCGATCCCTTCACGGACCACGGCCACGATGGTGTGCTCGCCGGCGACGACGTCGACAACGACGCCACGATCGAGGTGCTCTGCCGTCAGGCGAACATTCAGGCAGCTGCGGGGTGCGACATCGTGGCGCCTTCCGACATGATGGACGGGCGGGTTGGCGCCATTCGCGAGGCCCTTGACCGTGAAGGCCGGCAGTCCGTCCGCATCCTGGCCTATGCCGCGAAATACGCGTCCTGCTTCTACGGACCCTTCCGGGATGCGATTGGCTCGGCATCCAATTTAGGCAGGGCCGACAAGAAAACCTATCAAATGGACCCGGCCAACAGCGACGAGGCGCTGCGCGAAATTGCCCTCGATCTGGCGGAAGGCGCGGACATGGTCATGGTGAAACCTGGCCTCCCCTATCTCGATATTATCCGGCGCGTGAAGGACACCTTCGGCATGCCGACGTTTGCCTATCAGGTAAGCGGCGAATACGCGATGCTGAAGGCGGCCGCGAATGCCGGCTGGCTGGACTGGGAAGGCGCGCTTCTCGAGAGCCTGCTTTCGTTCAAGCGCGCCGGCGCCGACGCGATCCTTTCCTACGCAGCCTTTGAAGCGGCGCGCCTGCTCAAAAGCCGATAGGACCTTCCCCACACACGCGCCACACGCGCGCGCCACGCGCGCGCGAAGGAGCAAAGAGGATGGCAGTTTCGGGGCCGCTTAGCGGCATCACCGTACTCGATCTGACACGGGTCCTGGCCGGGCCTTACTGCACGATGGTGCTGGCCGAGCTCGGCGCCCGATCTGGATGCGCATCCTAAGCGAGATCGGTGGGTAAAGGGCTCCCTTGTCCGGAGCGTACGATCGCGGTAATGCTAGGGAAAGGTGACATAGCTTAAGATCGATGGACAAAAACCCCCACGCCTTCGACCCTGAACTTTCCCTGCCGCGAAGCCGGGCGTTCGTTTTCCGTACGCCGCAGCTCACCTGCCCCTATCTCGAGGGCCAAGTGGAAAGCCGCATCGCCGTGGATCTCACCGGGCCCGATGCCAGCGAACGCTACGATCGCCTTTCCCAGACGGGATTTCGCCGCACCGGCCGGTTCGCCTACCGGCCGGATTGCCTGGGCTGTTCGGCCTGCGTGTCCGTTCGGGTTTTGGCGGAAAAATTCCGCGCGGGCCGCAGCCATCGGCGCATCCAAAACCTGAACGCCGATCTCAAGGTTTTGGAGCGGCCTGCGGTCGCCACGCCCGAACAGTTCTGGTTGTTTCGCCGCTATCAGCTTACCCGTCATGGCGATGGCGATATGGCGACGATGGATTTCTCCGACTACCGCGCCATCGTCGAAGAAGGCCTTCCGGAGACCCGGTTGATCGAGTTTCGAAAGCCCGATGGCCGACTCGTCCTTGTCGGGCTCATCGACTGGCTGCGCGACGGGCCGTCGGCCGTTTACGGCTTCTTCGAGCCCAAGGAAACCCGATGCAGCCTGGGCAGCTTGCTCATTTTATGGCTGATCGAACAGGCGCGGGCGCGCGAGCTTCCCCACACCTATCTCGGTTACTGGATTGCCGAGTGCAGGAAGATGACCTACAAGACCCGCTTCCAGCCGCTCGAGGGATTCGGCGAGGATGGCTGGCAAGTAATTGAACTATAATATTTTTCTAACCAGCCCCACGAGAGTCGAGGAAAGACATGAAGCGCCGTGACTTCCTTGCCGGAGCTGGCGCGGGCCTCGCCGTTGGCGCGGCCGGCGCCTATGCGCTTGGCGGCGGCACGAAGCCGGCCGGCGGACCGGAGAAGAGCGTGCGCACGGCCTCAGGGAGAAAGCGAAAAACCCATCGATGGAAGATGGTGACCTCTTGGCCAAAGAACATGCCGGGCTTGGGCGTTGGCGCCGAACGCTGCGCGGAATGCATCACGCGCTTAAGCGAGGGCGAGCTTACGGTCAAGGTCTTTGCGGCCAACGAGCTGGTGCCGGCCTTCGAATGCTTCGATGCGGTCTCCCAGGGCGTGGCGGAGCTTGCCCATGCCGCTTCCTATTACTGGCAGGGAAAATCGAAGGCGGCGAATTTCTTTGCTTCCGTGCCCTTCGGACTGACGGCGGCGGAGCAGACGGGGTGGGTACGCTACGGCGGCGGCCAGGAACTTTGGGACGAGCTTTATGCAAAATTCGGCCTCAAAGGGTTCATCGCCGGCAATTCCGGCACCCAGATGGGTGGCTGGTTCAATCGAAAGATCCGTTCGATCGAAGATTTCAAGGGGCTGAAGATGCGGATGCCCGGTCTTGGCGCGGAAGTCCTGCGCCGGGTGGGGGCGGCGGCCGTCAACATCTCCGGAACCGAGCTTTTCGGGGCGCTGCAGACCGGCGCCATCGACGCGACGGAGTGGATCGGGCCTTGGAACGACGTCGCCTTCGGGTTTCACAAGATCACGAAATACTATTATGGCCCCGGATTCCACGAGCCGGGTACGACGCTCGAGCTCATGGTCAATCTCGAAAAATACGAAGCACTACCACGGCACCTGAAAGACATCATCGCCGCCGCCTGTCAGATGGAAAACGACGAGATGATCGCGGAATACGCCGTGCGCAATGCTCAGGCGCTGGAGACGCTTAAACAAGACCATCGAGTCGAGATCGAGCATTTCCCGGACGACGTCGTGAAGGCGCTTTGGAAAGCCACCGAGGCGGTTCTCGCCGAACTCGAAGGCGTCGACGACATCACCGGGCGGACCTACCGCTCCTTCATCGCCTTTCGCAAGAACGCCATTCGCTACAGCCCCTACGGGGAAGGAGGCTACTTACGGATACGGCGGATGGGCGCCGAGAGCTAGGCCAAGCCCCCCCTACCCAAACCGGTTCGATTTCGCGAACCCCTTGGGCACGATGCGCCCGGCCCCGCCACGTTTGCCGATCCAGGCTTTAATATCCGTCTCGATGCGCGTGCGCTCACCACTTCGCCAGCCGAGGCCTTCGTCCAGCGCAAAGGTTTTTGCATCCGACAATTCGCCTTTCTGATAGCGCTGGAGAATATTGCCCCTTCCGCGGCCCATCTCGGAGAGCTCGTCCAAGGGAAAGATCAACAGTTTCCGGTTCTTGCCGACGACGGCGACATGATCGCCTTTAACAACTGCGCTTGCCCGTGCGGTGACCCCTTCGACCAGATTCAGCGCCTGCTTGCCGGCGCGCGTCTGGGCGATGACGCCGTCTTCTTCCGTCACGAAACCGCGGCCATCGGAAGAAGCGAGCAAGAGCTTCCGTCCCGGCTCATGCACAAAGAGCGTGACGACCTCGTCTTCGTTGCCAAGATCGACGAGCAGACGCACCGGTTCCCCATGGCCGCGACCGCGCGGCAGACGATCGGCGGCGAGCGTGTAGAAACGTCCGTTCGAGGCAAACAGAAGCAGCTTGTCCGTCGTCTCGGCGTGCACCTCGAACTTCGGCCCGTCCCCTTCCTTGTACTTCACCCCGTTCTCGCCGCCGACGTGGCCCTTCGCGGCGCGAATCCATCCCTTCTCCGAGCAAAGCACGGTGATCGGCTCCTTCTCGATCATCGTCTCGAAGGTAAGGTCGACGTCTTCGGGTGCCGCCTCGAACGTCGTGCGCCGTGCGCCTAGGTGCGTTTTCTTCGAAAACTGCTTGCGGATGCTTGCAATTTCGTCGGCGATCGCCTTCCAGCGTTTGTCCTTGTCCTTGAGGAGCGTCCGCAGGGTGCGGTTCTCTTTCGTAAGAAGATCAAACTCTTCCTTGAGACGCTTTTCCTCGAGCTTGCGAAGGGCGCGAAGCCGCATGTTGAGGATCGCTTCGGCCTGCGCATCGGTCAGTTTGAATGTCTTCCTGAGAACCGGCTTCGGTTCATCTTCCTTGCGCAAGATTCGGATTACCTTGTCGAGGTTCAAATAGACGACGAGATAGCCTTTCAGAATCTCGAGGCGTTCTTCGATTTTCGCGAGACGAAACTTGGTGCGCCGGCGAAGCACCTCGTGACGGTGGTCCAGGAAGGCCTGCAGGACGTCGCGCAGGTTCATGACGCGTGGCACGCTCGCCGCCGTAAGCACGTTTAGGTTCAACCCGAAGCGAATTTCGAGGTTCGTCTGCCGGAAAAGGGACTCCATGAGGACGGCCGCATCGACGTTGCGATTCCTGGGCTCGAAGACGAGACGAATGTCTTCCGTCGATTCGTCATGGATGTCCTCAAGCATGGGCAGCTTTTTTGCCTGCAGAAGATCGGCAATTTTCTGGATGAGCCGCGCCTTTTGCACCTGATAGGGGATTTCGCTCACCACGATCCGATAGGTGCCGCGGCCCAGATCCTCGACCTTCCAGCGGGCGCGCAGCCGAAAGCTGCCACGGCCGGTGCGGTAGGCCTCAACGATGTTGGCCGGTTCCTCGATGAGCACGCCGCCGGAGGGAAAGTCCGGGCCCGGCATGAGTTCCACGAGTTTCGGGATCGTCGCCTTAGGGAAGCGGATCAGGTGAAGCAGGGCTGCGGCAATTTCATCCACGTTATGGGGTGGAATGTTCGTCGCCATGCCGACGGCGATGCCGGTCGCCCCGTTCGCCAGAAGATTGGGGAAGCAGGCCGGCAGCACGAGGGGTTCGACCGCCTCGCCGTCATAGGTCGTGCGAAAGTCGACGGCGTCTTCGTCGATCCCGTCCAGAAGCAGCCTCGCCACTTCCGTGAGTTTGGCCTCCGTGTAGCGCATGGCAGCGGCATTATCGCCATCCACGTTGCCGAAATTGCCCTGCCCATCGACCAGCGGGTAGCGCGCGGCAAAGGATTGGGCGAGGCGCACGAGGGCGTCGTAAACGGCGACGTCGCCATGGGGATGGTACTTGCCGATGACGTCGCCAACCACGCGGGCGCATTTCTTGTAGCCGGATTTGGGGTCGAGATGCAGCCCGCGCATCGCGAACAAGAGTCGCCGGTGGACGGGCTTCAGCCCGTCGCGCACATCCGGCAGCGAGCGCGACATGATCGTGGAAAGGGCATAGGCCAAGTAGCGTTCGCCAAGCGCCTCGGCGAAGCCGATGTCACGTACTTTCGGGGCGGCTGCCGTGTTCCGCATCGCCGCCTTTATACCAAGGGTAGTGGTGCTTGGCGATAATAACACAATTTATAGTAGCTTCAGCAACTTACCCGATGCCGGCGAAGCCAAAGAATTCCCATTCGGGCAATTTTGCGAAAAAAACGAAAATGCATGACATGGCAATGGCAGTATCTCATCATGCCTCGTTTTCATGGTTAATTTGGGAATATACCCAAATAGCCCACTCAAATTAGAGTGAAGGTTGGGGGAGGGTAGCGCGTCGATTAGATGTTTAAAAGCCTCGTATCCTTTCTTGGGAATTTTGAGGAACAAAACGGAAAAGTCTGCCATGGTAATGGCAGAATTTCGCCACATTTTTTCTCGTCCTGACCATCCTTCTCGGCGCCTGCGCGAGCGCGCCAGGTGCTGGCGACGTCGTCCGGGATCCCTGGGCCCAGGCGGCCGTCTGCGCCGCCTGGTTGACCGGGCTCCCGCCGGCCGGCCCGCCGGCGATCGAGATCCGGACGACCGAGGATATCCTAGCCGAGAGCGATCGCCGTGGCGGCAATGCGGCCTTCCGCGCGAGCGGCCTTTATCTGCCGCCGGAACACCCCGAAACGGATCCCACCGTTTGGGTCATCCAGAACGCCAGCCAAGCGCTTCGGGTCCATGAAATGACCCACCATCTGCAACATGAAGCCGGCGTCTACGGCCGGCTCGGACAAACGGGCCGAGAGGCGCAAGCCGAGCATGCTCAGGCCAAAGTCTGGCGCTGCAATTATGAAATCTTCATAGCAGGCGCAGGTCGTCGATAACGCGCTGCCAGATTTCCGCCAAGGCCCGCCAAGGCGCCATCATCCAATGCCGATAATCATGCCAGGTCATGTGGTCTTTTCTAGCATACACCCCAGAAATTGGGCCAGAAATCGGGATCGGGCGGGCGGCTCGCCCTGTTTACGGGTGGTGAAGACATGGCGATCCAGGAAGTGACCGGTCAGCCTGAGCCCGTCCTGGATGGCGTCCTCGTCCCAAGGCGCATCGCCCAGCAGGAAGGCCGGCAAGGGCAACAGGCGGTCCGTATAGGGCGCCCCTGCATGGGCCGAAACGGCGCGGCCGGATTTCGGCGAGACGTAGAGAAGGTCCGCCACGCTCCCCGTTGCCGCGCATGTCGTAAGTTCGAGCCCGTAACCAAGCTCGGCCAGCAGCAGCAGTTCCCAGCGCACATAGGTGCACGGCCAATCCGGCGTCTCCAGGGTTTCGAGAAAATCGAGCAAGCCCTGATAGGCGGCGCCATGGGGCTCGCGTTCTGGAAGGGTCGCGTTGGCGACCGCACACGCCGAGGTCAAGGCGGCCAGGCGAAGGCGATCGTCAAGGGCGGCGCCCGCGAAGCTTCGGCCGAGCTCGCACGTAAAGCTGCCGAGCTGCTCGCTCACGCGTGCCCGCCACCGCGCGTTTACCAGATTTCCCGGCTGATAGATGCCGCGCGCCCGCCGGCCGCTGCCGCCATGAACGATGCCCAGATGCCGGCCATGCGCAGCCGTAAAAAGCGTCACGATGGCAGCGTTCTCGCCATGCTTGCGCAGGCCGAGCACGATACCGTCATCCGTCCAATCCATGTTCAGGCCCCATAGTCGAGGCCAAGTTCGCGGTAATGTTCCGGATTGTCGAGCCAATCTTTCCGCACCTTGACATGAAGAAAAAGGTGAACGCGCGCGTCCAAGAGTTCTTCCAGCTCGTGGCGGGCCGCCGAGCCGACATCCTTGATGCGGCTGCCGCCTTCTCCCAGCACGATCGCCTTCTGACTGGCGCGCTGAACCAGGATCACCTGTTCGATCCGGATGTCGCCTCCTTCGCGCTCCTTGAAACTTTCCGTCGTCACGGTAAGGGCATAGGGGAGTTCCTGACGAAGCTGCAGAAACAGCTTCTCGCGGGTGATTTCGGCGGCCAGCAGGCGGGAAGGAAGATCGGAGATCTGATCTTCCGGAAACATCCAGGGGCCTTTTGGCGCCGACCCAGCCAAATGGTGAAGCAGGTCCAGAACGCCATCGCCTTTCAGCGCCGAGATCATGAAGGTTTCCGTGAAAATTTCGCTTTCATTCAATTGCGCCGCAAGACCGAGGAGCTTTTCCCGCTTGATCCGGTCGATCTTGTTGAGGACAAGGATGGCTTTTCGCTTTGTCTTCCTTAAGCCCTCGATGATCTGGTCGGTTTCTTTCGAAACACCTTGTTCGGCATCGATGAGGAGAAGGACGCTATCTGCGTCTGCCGCCCCGCTCCAAGCGGCCGCCACCATGGCGCGCTCGAGCCTGCGTTTCGGCTGAAAGATGCCAGGCGTGTCCACGAAAACGAGTTGCGAGGCACCTTCGATACAGATGCCTCGCACGAGCGTTCGCGTCGTTTGGACCTTCGGGGTAACGATCGTCACCTTCGCGCCGACGAGGCGGTTGATCAGCGTCGATTTCCCCACATTCGGCGCCCCGACGACGGCGATGAAGGCAAAACGGCGTTCCTTATCCTTCGCCATTGCCGCCCCCTTCGATCTTTGTCAGCAGGTGGGCGGCGGCTTCGGTTTCGGCGGCCCGTTTCGTGGACCCGCTTGCGCTTAAGGGTGGAAAACCCTCGATTTTGAGCTGGACGGTGAAGGTCGGCTGGTGATCCGGCCCGGTGCGGGCAATGGTTTGATAGGCGGGAAGCGAAAGCCCACGCGCCTGCGCCCATTCCTGAAGGCGGGTCTTCGCATCCTCAGGCGGTATGGGCATGGCCTCGATGGCAGCTTGCCAGTGCCGTTCGATGAAGCGCCTGGCCACCGGAAGGCCGCCATCCAGATAGAGGGCGGCGATCACCGCCTCCAACGAGTCCGCAAGGCGCGATGGCCGCTCCCGCTCCTTGCCCTGATTGAGGTGAAGATGCGCTTCGAGGCCGATCCTTTCGGCCACAAGGATCAACGCCTCGCGGCAGACCAGCGCGGCATGGCGCTTGGCGAGCGAGCCTTCCGGCTCGGTTGGGAAGCGGTGCAGCAGATGGTCGGCGATGACCAGACTAAGCACCCGATCGCCCAGGAATTCGAGACGCTCGTAATCCGGTCTTAGCGCATCGCCGTCACTTGGATGGGTAAGCGCCTCTTCCAGCAACGCCGGGTCCGCAAAGGGATGGTCGAGCGTCTCCATCAGCCCGACCAGCGAGGCACCGGCCCCCATCATCAATCGACCGTCAGGAAGAAACGGCGAAAGCGAATCGCCATCGGCCATTTCCAGACTTCCCAGATACGCGTTTCCCCGTTGACCGAGAAGAACAGGACTTCCGCGCGTCCGACGAGGTTGTTCTCGGGAACAAACCCAACACCGTACTTGGCCCGGCTATCGAGCGAGTTGTCCCGATTGTCCCCCATCGCAAAATAGTGACCGGGCGGCACTTTATAGACCGGCGTGTTATCGAGCTGCCCCTCATCCGAGGCCTCGAGGATGCGATAGCTACGCCCGCTCGGCAACGTCTCAATATACTGCCGGACCGCCCTTGGCGATCCGTGGGAATTCCACATCGTGAAATCTTCGGTGGATTCGCGTTTCACCTTTTCGCCGTTGATGTAAAGGCGGCCCTCCTTCATCTGGATCTCGTCCTCAGGCAAGCCAATGATCCGCTTGATGTAATCCGTATGGTTATCGGATGACAATTTGAAAACCGCAACGTCCCCCCGCTCGGGCGCCGTAAAGAAAATCCGATCTGCAATCAGCGGCACGCCGAAGGGCAATGAATAACGGCTATAGCCATAAGAATATTTCGAAACGAACAGATAGTCGCCGACCAAAAGCGTCGGCACCATCGAGCTGGATGGAATATTGAAAGGCTCATAGGCGACGGTGCGCGCAACGAGCGCAATCAGAATTGCATAGACGATCGTGCGGACCGTATCCCACAACCCCTCCCTGGCCCTTCCATGCAACGGTCGTCTCGGCATGTGGTGCAGCCCTCTAGTTCGTCTTTGAGACGGTATAGATGATGACGCTGGCCTGAGCATACGGGTACTCGTCGCTTAGAGACACTTCGAGCCTGGCCGACATCCCCGGCGGTGTAATCTCTGCCATGCGCTGCGCGGCGCCACCGGTGAGCTCGATCGTCGGTTTGCCGGTGGCGTCGTTCACGATGCCCATGTCACGCCAGAAGACGCCTTTCCGCAGCCCGGTGCCCAAGGCCTTCGAACAGGCTTCCTTGGCGGCAAACCGTTTCGCGTAGGTGGCGGCTAGCGCCACGGGACGCCGGGTCGCCTTCTTCCGCTCGGCTTCCGTAAAGAGGCGATGGGTGAAACGGTCACCGAATCGTTCGAGGGTGCGCTCGATCCGGCGAATGTCGATCAAATCGCTTCCAAAGCCGATGATCATGCGGAGTCCCGCCGCGCTGTTTCCTGCGAAGAAACGTCCCGGGCGGCATCCATCCGGGCCCGCATGCTGCGAATGCTCTCCGCAAGGCCGATAAAAACCGCCTCGCCCACCAGAAAATGACCGATGTTCAATTCATTGATCTCCGGGATGGCGGCAACGGGCGCCACCGTATCGAAGCAAAGGCCGTGGCCGGCATGGCATTCGAGACCAAGTTCGACGGCACGTCTTGCCGTTTCGACCAGGCGGCGAAGCTCGTCGGCGCGGGGCATGCTTTGCGTGTCGCAATAACGTCCGGTGTGCAGTTCGACCGCAAACGCGCCGATCGCCTTTGTGGCTTGGACTTGCGCAAAGTCCGGATCGATGAAAAGGGCCACTTCGATCCCAGCCGTCCCCATTGCCTCGACGTAAGGGGCCAGGTGCGCCTTTCCGGCAACCGCATCGAGGCCGCCTTCCGTCGTCAATTCCTGGCGCTTTTCCGGGACCAGGCAGACGGCGTGCGGCCGATTGGCAAGGGCCACTTCGAGCATGCCGCGCGTTGCCGCCATCTCAAGGTTAAGCGGCAATGGCCCGCGTTGGACGAGTGCTGCGATATCCGTATCCCGAATGTGGCGACGGTCCTCGCGGAGATGAGCGGTGATTCCATCCGCGCCCGCCTGCATCGCCATCTCGGCCGCCCGCAAGGGATCCGGGTGCCGCCCGCCGCGGGCGTTCCGCAAGGTCGCCACGTGATCGATGTTCACGCCAAGGCGAAGCCGTTCAGTCATCGGATCGCTTTTCCTTCCGCTTTTCCTTCCACCTTTCCTTCCACCTTTCCTTCCACCTTTCCTTCCCTGCGGCTATCCGCATGGCGCGGCGTATTTTCCCTTCCTCGCGACGGCGATGGCGGTGATGCTGATAGCCTGCGACGACCGCCTTGATCGGCCAGTAGAAGGCGAGCCATGCGACAATGGCCGTCGGAATGCTGCCCACCGCCATCGGCCAAAGCAGCCAATCCGGGTGATTAAAAATCATCTGGAGCGAGAGTTGCTCCGGCATACCTCTATCGGGTGCGAGCTGCAGCATCCAGTTTCCGAGTTGGTAGATCCAGAACCAGATCAGCGGAAAGGTCCATGGATTCCCGATAACGGTGCCGATAGCCGAGGCGAGCAAATTGCCGCCGATTAGCCAAGCGATCAAAGCGGCAGAGGCAAAGTGAAAACCTATGAAGGGCGTAAAGGAGACCGCCGCCCCACACGCAAAACCGGCCGCGATGCTGTAAGGGGTCGCGGGCAACCGCCCGACCCGGTGAAACACGTAACGTGACGCCCGCCGCCAGCCGGACTTCGGCCAGAGCACATTGCACAAATAGAGAATAGGGTGCAGTTTTTTTTGGCGCTTGAAGAGCATCGTGAAACGTTAACGCCTTTGCAATCTGTGCAATCTGTGAAAGAAACGGATCAATGCGTGTCGCTTCCTTCGTTCAGCCGCGGGCCCGCTCGACGGAATTGATCACCGGAGACGCACGAAGGGCAGCAATAATGCTGGTCAAATGTTTAGCGTCTTGCACATCGATATCAATGACCAATTCGAAGAAATCAGTCGAACGATTCGTGATTTTCAAATTGTTAATGTTTGCGTCGTTATTCGCGATAACGGTCGACAAATTGCCAAGCGTGCCGGGCTCGTTCAAGACGACCAATCGCACCCTGCCGACATGGCCGACGGCCTCTTCGGCCCCCGCGTCCCAGGAAACGTCCAGCCAGCCATCTTTTAACTCATTGAAAGAAGGTAGAATTTCGCAATCGATCGTGTGGATGGTGACGCCTTTCCCTTTCGTCACGATGCCAACGATGCGATCGCCGGGAAGTGGGCTGCAACAGCTTGCATAGTGAACCGCCATCCCGGGAATGAGACCCCGGATCGGAATGGGATTCTCTCGACCCTTCTTTTTGCGTTTGCGCCTGGGAAGCGAGATAACGCCACGCGCACGCAAACGGGAAGACCTGCCAGGAAAAACGGCCTTAAAAATCTCCTTGGCCGTATGACGTCCCTCGCCGATTGCGGCGTAAAGGTCGTCTGCAGTTTCACAATGAAAGCTTTTGCAGACACCCTCTAAAATCTTATTGTTTAGCTTGTCTCCTTCATTTTGAACCGTGCGTTCAAAAATCGCCCTTCCCAATTGGATATATTGATCGCGTTGTTTCAAGCGTACGAAACGGCGAACACACATGCGTGCCTTACTGGTGACGATAAAGCGCTCCCATGTGGGCGACGGGGTTTGTGCCTTTGACGTGATGATCTCGACCTGATCCCCATTGTGAAGCTGACTTTGCAGCGGCAGCATTCGTCCGTTTACCTTCGCGCCGACGCACGTGTTTCCAATTTCCGAATGGACGGCATAGGCTAAATCCACTGGCGTGGCCCCACGGGGTAGCGCAATCAGATCTCCCTTCGGCGTAAAACAGAAGACCTGATCCTGAAACATGCCGAGTTTGGTTTCTTCGAGGAATTCAGCCGGATCGGAGGCATTCTCCAACAACTCCAGAAGCTCGCGAAGCCAGCGATACTGGCGACCGTCCGTAGCGCTGGCCGGTTGGTCCTTGTACTGCCAGTGGGCCGCGACACCGCGTTCGGCGATGTCCTGCATATCCTGGGTGCGAATCTGGATCTCGACCCGCTGCCGTTCGGGGCCGATGACATCGGTATGAAGCGAACGATAGCCGTTCGGCTTGGGCGTGCTGATATAGTCCTTGAAACGCGCCGGCACCACCCGGTAACGCCGATGCAGAATGCCAAGCGCGCGATAGCATTCTTCAGGTCCCGCAACCACCACACGGAATGCCATCACATCCGACAGTTGCTCGAAGCTGATGTTCTTTTGCTCCATTTTCTTCCAAATGGAATAGCATTTCTTTTCGCGCCCCGAGATGGATGCTTCGACGCCGCCTTCTTTTAGAGTTGCCTCGAGTCCCTGAAAGATTTTTGGAACTTTTTCCCCACCTTCCTGGCGCAGGTAGCTAAGCCGGGCGAGAACAGAATTCCGGGCATCCCGGTCCAATTCCGCAAAGGCCAGGTCCTGCAATTCGTCCTTCATCTCCTGAAGGCCGATCCGATTTGCCAAAGGCGCATAAATATCCATCGTCTCCCGGGCAATGCGCCGACGTTTTTCCGGATCCTGGATGTAGTAGAGGGTGCGCATGTTGTGAAGGCGATCGGCGAGTTTCACGAGAAGAACGCGAATATCGTCCGACATTGCAAGCACTAGCTTGCGAAAGTTTTCCGCCTGTTGCGTATGGTCGGATTGAAGTTCGATTCTTGAAAGTTTTGTAACACCGTTGACCAGACTGGCGATTTCGGGACCGAATTGATGCTCAAGTTCATCGACGGTCGTCAACGTGTCTTCAACCGTGTCATGAAGCAGCGCCGTCACGATAGACGGCCCGCCAAGTTTCAACCGCGTAAGGATGCCAGCAACTTCGAGAGGATGCAGAAAATAGGGATCCCCTGACTCGCGCATCTGGGCGCCATGTGCCTTCATCGAAAACACATAGGCGCGATTCAGCATTTCCTCATCGACAGAGGGATCGTACGCCTTCACGGCCTCCACCAATTCGAATTGCCGAATCATCGGCGATCACGCCTCGTTAAAAACCTCAGGTTTGAGAAACGAAGCCGCCGTACAAAGAAACACGGAAGGTCAGGAACCCCGGCGGTGTCCGATCGTGGATCGGGCGGGCGCCGTCCAATCACGTTTTGTCCTGGTCGACAACCTCTTCCTCTTCTTTTATCTCCGGAAGCGCCTCGTCTTCCGTTTCTTCGGAAGGCGCTTCCGTTTCTTCGGGAGTCACTTCCGCTTCCGTTTCCTCAGGAGTCACTTCTGCTTCCACTTCTTTAGGGGTCACTTCCGCTTCTGTTTCCTCGGGAAGTGCTTCCGCTTCCCCCAGAGAGGCTAATTTGACCGATCCCTCATCCACCGAAAGCAGGTCTTCTGCGATCTCTTCGGCTGGGGTGGCTTCACCAACCTCTGCCGCGTGCTGCTGCTCTTGCTCGACCAGTTCGAGGATGTCCTCCTCCGGCTCCTCAAGCTTCACATGCTTTTGCAGCGAGCGCACCTTCTCGTCCCGAAGGCCATCCAAATCGACCGTCAATTCGGCGATTTCGCGAAGGGCGACGACTGGATTCCGGTCCCGGTCCCGGTCCACGGTCAAGGCCGCTCCGGCAACAATCTCGCGGGCCCGCTGAGCGGCGAGGATCACGAGCTCGAAACGGTTCGGTACTCTGGTAACGCAATCTTCGACGGTGACACGGGCCATCGGACGCCTCTTCGGTAAGACTCAAGGATCGAAGGAATATATTGCTGCACTGCGTCGAACGCAAGCCTAGCGGGTCGTCCCGGACACCCTATCCCCTTCGTTTTCCAATGGAAAAGCCTGTTGATCCTTTGCCAGACGACGGATCAGACCGGCGACAGAAATGCCGAGCACGGGATGGCGCCAGTCCGGGGCGATCTCGGCCAGTGGATAAAGGACAAAGGCGCGTTCCTGGAGACGCGGGTGAGGAATGGTAAGCGCCTCCCCCTTGCCCCCAATGACCCGGTCCTCCCAGGCAAGGAGATCAAGATCAAGGGTTCGTGGGGCATTCCTCTCCCGGCGCTCGCGGCCGAAACGGTGTTCGATCCGCTGGCAAAGCGCCAGCAGGTCACCCGGCATCCGCTCCGTCGCCACCGCCACGACCCCATTTATGAACCACGGCTGGTCGGAAGCCGGCACCGGCGCACTCTCGTACCAACGGGACCGGCGCAGGATCGTCACGCCGACGGCGGTGAGCGCGGAAAGGGCCGCCTCGCAATTTTCCAAGGGATCCCCGTGGGTGGCCGTTGGAAGATTGGAACCCAGACCGATCAGGATCATGCTTTCGTCATCCTCTTCGTATCGCCTTCGATTCACCGGTTTGAAGCGAAGGCCCGACTATCTAGAATAGTCCGGCTAGAATAGTCCGGTTCGCCCCCAGAACCGAAGTAATCCTGCTCTTTACAAAACCCCTCTTAAAGCCCGACAAGATCTTGTCAGCCCAGGAAACGACCCGCAAAGGCCCTCCCGAAAACGTCGCGCCCCGGAAAGGCGGCGAACCGGGGAAGGAATGTCCCAATTGTCCGCGGCTTGTCGCCTTCCGGGCCGAGAATCACAATGCGCATCCCGATTGGCACAATGCGCCCGTCCCCTCCTTCGGGCCGAAAGGCGCAAAAGCGTTGATTGTCGGGCTTGCCCCCGGCTTGAAGGGTGCCAACCGGACGGGGCGCCCCTTCACCGGTGACACTGCGGGCGATCTTCTCTACGGCATGCTTGGAAAATACGGATTCACCCATGGCGAGTATCGCGCGGCCCCTTGGGACGGGCTGGAACTAGTGGATTGTCGGATTACGAATGCCGTGCGTTGCGTGCCTCCCGAGAATCGGCCGACACCGGACGAGATCAAATCCTGTGGGTGTTTCCTCACGCACGAGATCGCGGCCATGGCGGAGCTTCGTTTCCTGCTAGCCCTTGGTCAGATCGCCCACAATGCCGTTCTCGCGGCATTCGGGTGCAAGCGCAGCGCTTATCCCTTCCGTCACGGTGCCTGCCATTCCCTTCCGGATGGTCTTTTGCTTGTCGATAGCTACCATTGCTCGCGTTACAACACGAATACGGGCCGGCTCACGGAAGCAATGTTCGAAGCGGTGATCCGCGAGATGCGCGAGCGTGTTTGAGACGCAAGGCAGGTTGGCGCTATCCGTGGCGTTCCTCTTTCCACGGATCGCCTTCGTTATGGTAGCCACGCTCTTCCCAGAAACCCGGACGGTTCTTTCCGATGAATTCGATTCGGCAAACCCACTTCGCGCTCTTCCAGAAATGGCGTTTCGGAACGACGACGCGAACCGGACCGCCATGCTCGCGGGTCAGAGGTTTTTCTTCCCAGCTATGGGCGAGCAGCACATCCTCGTCATCGAAATCGGCCGGATTGATGTTTGTCGTATAACCATCGTAGCTATGAAACACGATGAAACGCGCTTCAGGCAGTGGTTCGACGACGCAGAGAAGGTGACGCGCGCTTACCCCTTGCCAACGGTTGTCGTAACGCGACCATGCGGTCACGCAGTGGATGTCGGAGATGCTCTCGATCTGGGGCTGGACGAGAAAGGTGGCCATGTCCCAGGCAAGGGGATTGGCGACCAGGCCATCGATGCGCAAGCCCCACATCTGCGATGAAACCTCCGGCTGGGCGCCAAGATCGAGAACGGGCTAGTTCTTGACTTCCCGCTGACCCGGGGGAAGGCGCACAGGCGCGCCGGGTTTTGCCGTCTGGCCGGTGAGCAAACGCCCCTGCCTTGCCCATTCCTCCTTCCGGCGAATGAGTTTTTCCCGGACTTTACCGAAGAGCGTCGGGTTCTTTTCCGTCATCCCCTTCCTCGCGCCCTAAGATTTTTCCTTCAAGAGTCGTTCTTTCTGGCGACGCCATTCCCGCGCCTTTTCGTCCGCACGCTTATCAAATTTGCGTTTCCCCTTCGCCAGGCCCAGGGACACCTTCGCGATCCCGCGATCATTAAAATAAACCGCGAGCGGAACAAGGGTCATGCCTTCCCGCTTGACAGCACCAAGAAGGCGATCCATTTCGCGACGATGAACCAGCAGCTTTCTTGGACGCGTGGCATGATGGTCCTCGCGGCTGGAAGCATATTCCGCAATATGTGTATTGAAGAGATAGAGTTCGCCATCCTTTTCCGTCGCGTAGGAATCACTCAGCGAACAACGACCAAGTCGCAGCGACTTCACTTCCGAACCGGTCAACACGATTCCCGTCTCGAGAGTCTCTTCGATGGCATAATTGTGGCGGGCTTTTCGGTTTAGCGCCACATAGCGATCGGCGGAGGTAAGCGCCCTTGCCATCCATGGCCTCAGGCCAACAAGCCTGCCGTTTCCAATGCTTGCCGAATGCGCTCCTTGTTTTCCTTCGAAACCTCCACAAGGGGAAGACGCAACTCGCCAGAACAGTGCCCCTGAAGGCTGACCGCATATTTGACGGGGCACGGATTTGTATCGACGAACATGGCCTCATGCACCGGCACCAACCGGTCCCGAATCCCGCGCGCCGTCGTGTGATCGCCTTTCATCCATGCAGTATGCATCTCGGCGAGGAGCTTCGGCGCAACGTTTGCCGATACCGAGATGCATCCGTGACCACCTTCACCCAGAAACGCAAGAACCGTGGCATCCTCGCCGGAAAGCTGACAGAAACCGTCACCGATTGCGCGTCGCGTCGCAGAGGGGCGCGCCAGATCAGCCGTTGCGTCTTTCACGCCGATGATATTCGGAAGCTTGCCAAGACGCGCCATCGTGGCGACCGACATGTCGACCACGCAGCGCCCCGGAATATTATAAATAATAATCGGCAGTTCGACGGCGTCCTGGATAGCCTTGTAATGCTGATAGAGGCCTTCTTGCGAGGGCTTGTTGTAATAAGGCGTGATGATCAAGGCCGCATCCGCACCCGCCTCCTTGGCGTGGCGCGTCAGCTGGATCGCCTCCTCCGTCGAGTTCGACCCGCTGCCCGCGACGACGGGCACACGGCCCTGGGCCACCTCGACGCAGAGCTCGACGACCCGCATGTGTTCCGCATGGCTCAAGGTCGGCGATTCGCCCGTCGTCCCGCATGGCACCAGGCCATGGGTCCCCTGCCCGATCTGCCAATCGATAAATCCCTGGTAGGCCGTCTCATCGATGGCGCCATCGCGAAAGGGGGTTACGAGCGCGACAAAGGAACCTTTAAACATTTTACGCTACCAAATTCCGGCTAATCCGCGGAACATAACCCCCCCTCTCCGTGGCGGCAAGGGCGGGGGTGCTTGTTGAAATGCCGTTATGGCCTTGATATGGATACGACCGTTTTCAACGTCCTTCTTTGGTGGATGCGCACGGTCCAACTTCGACAGCTTCGACACACGCCCTCGACGCACGCCCTTCTTCGCGGGGTCGTCATTGGCGTCTTTTTCCTTGCGCTTGCGTCTTTCGCGCCATCCTTCGCGAAGGCGGAAGAGAATGAGAAGGAAAAGGCGACCTGGCTTCTTTCCGCTTCCGATCTTGGTACCTACACGCGCGCGTTCGCGGAAGCGAAAAAGAAGCGTTGGAAAAAAGCGCTTGTCTTTTCTGCGCTTGCGCGCAACCCGATACCGGCGGAAGTCATCCATTGGCTCTACTACACGCGGCCGGGAACGAAGGCTTCCTTCGACGAAATCGCAACCTTCCTTCGGCAACATCCGGAATGGCCAGATCAACGGCTGCTTCGGCAACGTGCCGAAGAGGCCATGCCCATCAAGCTTCCAGATGAGATGATCCTTGCCTGGTTTTCCGATTATCCGCCAGTCACAACCCGCGGACGCATCCTAATGGGCGAGGCAATGTTACGGGGGGAAGATCGTGAAGCAGCCGAAGTATATTTAAGAGAGACATGGATCCAACACAACTTTGCCCGCCATGAGGAACGGCGTTTCCTCGCGAAGCACCGGAGGCTTTTTAGCAAGGCGGACCATGAGAGGCGAACGGATCGTCTGTTATGGGATGGCCGTCACTGGGAAGCACACCGCATGCTTTACCGGATCAATCCCGGCCCGCGTAACCTGGCTATCGCGCGGATCAGTCTGATGAAGCGATCATGGGCCGTCGATAAAGATGTCCAGCGCGTGCCAAAACATTTGAAGGCCGACCCTGGTCTTATGTACGAACGGCTTCGTTGGCGACGGCGCAAAGGGAAGATCGAATCGGCACGGGAGATTCTGGAACGCTCGCTACCTGCGCTCGTCCGGCCCGCGCGCTGGTGGCGGGAGCGCGTGGTCGTCATCCGCAGGCTTTTTCGTGACGGGTACTATTCGGAAGCCTGCCGTCTGGCCAGCAAGCATGGGCAGACGGAAGGCGAAAGTTTCGCCGAGGCAGAATGGCTAGCCGGCTGGATCGCCCTTCGATTCCTGAACGAGTATCAAGCCGCCTTCACCCATTTCGCGAATATTTACCGGGTGGCGCGCTACCCGATCAGCCGTGCGCGCGGAGCGTATTGGGCGGCCCGTTCGGCGCAGGCAATGGGCGCGCGCAGTACGCAGGGCCGTTGGTTCCGGATCGCCTCGCAGTACCTCACCACCTATTACGGACAATTGGCGGCGGAGCATATAAGTGGGCGGAGGCCGCTCGCCTTCCCTCGGCAGCTCGAGCCCTCGCAAGCCACGGTGCAGGCGCTTGAGGCAAACCCACTTACCCAGGTCGTGCGCCTCCTCCAGGAAATCGGCGCGAAGAAACACATTCGCCCCTTCATCCTGCGGCTTGCGGAGCAGGCCGACACGCCGGAAGTGTATGCCTGGCTTGCCGACTTCGCCTTCTCGCTTGACCGCCCGGACCTTGCCGTGAAAATCACAAAACAGGCGCAACGCAAGAATATTTCTCTTTTCGTGCGCGGTTATCCGATTCTGGATCTTCCGAATGAAGGGCCGGAACCGGCGTTGATTCTGGCCGTGACCCGCCAGGAAAGCGCCATGGACAAGGGTGCCATCAGTTCGGCCGGCGCCCGAAAGTCTCTGTGCGCCCCGACGGCGCGTAACACCAGTGGAGGAAGGATCCACCCAGACAGTTGTCGGTTTGATCTGGTAGCTGACAGGCGGTCTTGTCGGGTAACCGGCGGGACCGAAGTCCTGTGACAAAGGCCGCCTTGGGCGGTTGAGCGACCTTGCGGGCCGAACGCGAGTGAAGCCTGAGCAGGCCTCGAAAGTGAAGATATGGACGCCGACCCTCCTGAGATTAGGGGAAGGCCGCGTGGAACGGGGGAGTAACCGACGAATGCACCCGTTCCGGTCCGCCGGGGTAGTGGGCACGGCACGCAAGGAAGGTGATACGGGTAATCGGGGGAGGCCCGTCGCGGGCGAGGGTAGCGGCCTCAACGTCACCTCGGGTGGCGGCGCGGGCGGGAATCGGAAAGGGTGATAGTACCGTTGATGCCGGGTAATGCCGGCGGAGGGAAGCACCCTTACTTCTGGTGCGCTTTTGACGGAGAGGAGGCGGGGTGATTGGCGATGCGCCTGCAAACACCTGAAAAGATCCGGACTCTCCAGAGGAAGCTCTATCTCAAGGCGAAGGCGGAACCGGACTTCCGCTTCTACCTGCTCTACGACAAGGTCTATCGCGAAGACATCCTGTTCCATGCCTACCGACTGGCGCGGTCCAACAAGGGCGCGCCGGGGGTGGATGGACAGAGCTTCGAGGAGATCGAGGCGATGGGGCTGGAGGGGTGGCTGTCCGGGATCAGGGACGACCTTCGCGCCAAGACGTACAGACCTGAGCCGGTGCGGCGGGCGATGGTCCCAAAGCCCGGCGGCGGCGAACGACCGCTCGGCATCCCGACGATCCGGGACCGGGTGGTGCAAGGCGCCGTCAAGCTCGTGATCGAACCGATCTTCGAGGCCGATCTCGAGCCCAGTGCCTATGGCTACCGACCGAAACGCTCTGCGGGCGATGCCGTCCAGGCGGTCCACAAGCTTCTCTGTCGCGGCTACACGGACGTGGTTGACGCGGATTTGTCCAAGTACTTCGATACGATTCCCCATGCGGAACTGATGCAATCGGTTGCGCGCCGGATCGTCGATCGCAACGTCCTGCGCCTGATCAAATTGTGGCTCAAGACACCGGTCGAGGAGACCGACGGGGATGGCAAGCGGCGCATGACGGGCGGCCGGGGGAGCACACGGGGAACCCCGCAAGGCGGGATTGTTTCGCCGCTGCTCGCCGCGCTCTACATGAACCGCTTTCTGAAGTACTGGCGGATCACCGGGCAGGGCACAAGGTTCCGCGCCGAGGTGGTGAACTATGCCGATGACCTTGTCATCCTCAGTCGCGGACACGCGAGGGAGGCCTTGGTCTGGACGCGGCAGGTGATGACCCGGCTGGGACTGACCCTGAACGAGGCCAAGACCAGCGTCCGCGATGGCCGCAAGGAGAGCTTCGACTTCCTGGGCTATAGCTTCGGCCCGCAGCGCTTTCGCAAGGATGGCCACTGGTATCTGGGGGCGAGCCCGTCCAGGAAGAGCGTGGCTCGGCTCAAGCTGAAGGTCCGAGGGCTCCTGCGGCCCGGCAACCAGGCACCCTGGCCCGAGGCGCGACCAGCTGAACAGCGTGCTGCGCGGCTGGCCGCACTACTTCGGCTACGGGACGCGCCTGCCGGCCTATCGAGCGGTCGACAATTACGTCTATGAGCGCGTGCGGCATTCTCTGGTCAGGCGTCACAAGGTGCCGTCGCGCGGCACCACGCGGTTCTCTGCTGGGACCGTGTTCGGGGATCTCGGCGTGCTTCGGCTGCGCCGGGTTCATCTTGGCCCCCCGCCGTGTGCCCCGGGATGAAGCCAGTCGGAAAGCCGGATGCGGGAAATTCGCACGTCCGGCTTGATGAGCGGGGAAGGGAAACGGAGTGATGCCAATCCCGTGAATCGGGCGCCAATGCCATCGACTGGGTCGAATCGATTCCCATTTACGAAACGCGGAACTACATTCAACGTATTCTCGAAAATCTGCAGATCTATCGCGTACGCACGAATGGCGGAAAATTCATCCTGCGGACATCGGACGACTTGCAGCGTTAAGCATTACCCATAAACAAGCTGGGGTAGCCACGTGGTCAGCCCGGGGAACAGCGCAAGAATCCCAAGCGCTATAAGTTGAATCACGATGAAGGGAAGCACGCCGCGGTAGATATCCAGCGTCGTAACGCTTTCCGGCGCCACGCCTCGTAAGTAAAAAAGCGCAAAGCCGAAAGGCGGCGTCAAAAACGACGTTTGTAGGTTGACGGCCATCATCACGCCAAGCCAGATCGGATCCAACCCCATCTGCATCAGGATCGGGGCGACGATCGGCACGACGACGAACGTGATCTGAATGAAATCCAGAAAGAAGCCCAGCACAAACATCACGATCATGACGAGGATCATGGCGCCCACGACACCCCCTGGTAGAGTCGCGAGAAATCCGTGCACCATGTCGTCGCCGCCATACCCCAGAAAAACGAGGGAGAGCAGCGAGGCCCCGATCAGGATCACAAAGACCATCGAGCTGATCTGCATCGTGGAACGCAAGACTTCGCGCAGAATGCCGGCCGCAAAGACGCGCTGCAGGCTGACGAGGGTGCCCGCGACCACCATCAGACAAAGCAGCGAGGCGGCGATCAGAAGGCCCTGATCCACCGTCGAGGCCTCCACCCTTCCCAGGTGAACGCCCGAGCCGAAGCTCAAACCCACCAACCCGATCAGGCCAAGGCCGGCAAGGTAGATCGCCAAGGGCCGTCTTTCATCGATCCGGAGGCCGGCCAGAAGCGTCGAGCCGATGGCGCCGACCGCCGCCGCCTCCGTCGGGGTCGCCACCCCAGTAAGAATGGAGCCGAGCACGGCGACGATGAGAAGGATCGGCGGGACAAGGGAATGGAGGATCCGCCGTACGAGCATGGCTCGGCTGACCAAGGCCCGCTCGGCCTCCGGAATGGCGGGCGCCGCCTCGGGATCAAAGGTGGCCTTACCGATCTGATAGACGAGATAGAGGCTCACCAGCAACAGTCCGGGCAGCAGAGCGCCGACGAACAGATCGCCGACGGAGACCGTCTTCGGCGAGAAATTACCCAAGGAAAGCTGCGCCTGCTGGTAGGCGGACGAAAGCACATCCCCCAACAGAACCAGAACGATGGACGGCGGAATGATCTGACCCAACGTTCCGGCGGCGCAGATCGACCCGGCCGCCAGCTTTGGGTCGTAGCCACGCCGTAACATGGTGGGGAGTGAAAGCAGGCCCATCGTCACGACCGTCGCACCGACGATTCCCGTCGAGGCCGCCATCAACGCGCCGACGATCGTCACCGAGATCCCGAGGCCCCCTCGCAGGGCACCGAACAACATCCCCATCGAGTCGAGCAACTCCTCGGCCACACGGGAACGTTCGAGCATGACGCCCATGAAAACGAAAAGCGGGACGGCAACGAGGACCTCGTTCGTCATCGTTCCGAAAATTCGTTGCGGGAAGGCGACAAGGAAGACGGGATCAAACGCGCCCAACAAGGTGCCGATACCGGCAAAGATGAGCGCCGTGCCAGCCAGGGTAAAGGCCACCGGGAAGCCTGCGAGGAGGAAGGCGCACAGGGTAACGAACATCAAGATGTTCAGAAAGTCCGCCATGCCTCAGAGCTTTCTCGGTGGTTCCAACTTCGACGTCTCGCGACCCATGAGGACGGCAGCCGCGTGAATCGCCATCGAAGCCCCCTGGAGAAAAAGAAGGGCGGCAAAGACCGGGATGACGGTCTTCAGTAAATAGACGGCCTGGATCCCACTCGTTTCGCGCGAGCCTTCCCGTACGGCCCATGAATCAACCACGTAAGGCCACGCGATATAAAAGATGGCGACGCAGATCGGAGCCAAGAAGACAAAAACACCGATCAAGTCCACCCATGCCTTGCGCGCAGGCGAGGCATCGCGATAGAAAATATCGATACGGACATGTCCGTTGTGAAGCAGGGTATAACCAGCGCCCAGCATGAACAGAATGCCGTGCATATAAAGGATCGACTCTTGGAGCCATATTTCACTGACTCCGAAGACGTAACGCATCAGGACAACGATGAACTGGACGCCTGCCATGGCTAACGCCACCCAGGCAATCTTGCGCCCGATCATGTCGTTGAAACGATCGATGCTATGCGCAAGCCAAATGAGAAAAGTCATGGGGCCCCTCTCGACATGGCGCCGAGTCCGGCTCCTGTATAGGGGAAATGCAAGAGCCTTGCCAAGGCGCATCTCCCCGTTCTGCCGTCAAAGAGAAGCGAGTCTTGACCCGCAATGAACAAGGTCACCTCCGATTATAAAGCACGATATTTCACCTCGCAGGACGGGCTTCGTCTTTATTTTCGCGACTACGGGAATCCGTTATCGGAAAAGAAACCGCTGCTTTGTCTGGGTGGTCTGACCCGAAATTCCAGCGATTTTCATGACCTTGCCATGCGGCTCGCGAGTGAGCGGCGTGTTCTTGCGCCGGATTACCGCGGACGCGGACGGTCCGAATACGACCAGGATTGGCGAAACTACCACCCACGCACCTATCTGAACGACGTTCGCCATCTACTGGCGGCAACCGGTGTGCACAGGATCGTGATCGTCGGCACATCGCTTGGCGGCATCCTTGGAATGGCCATGGGTGCGATGGCGCCGACGGCACTGGCCGGCGTCGCCCTCAATGACGTCGGGCCCGATGTAGGCGCGAAAGGGCTGGCCCGTATCCTCGCTTATATCCGTGAGGGCCGACCGCAGCCGACCTGGCAGGCGGCGGCAAGGCATCTTGAAGCCACCGTGCCAAACCTGTCGATCAAAACGGCGGAAGGTTGGGAGGGCCTTGCGCGACGGACTTACCGCGAGGGGCCGGACGGCCTTTTGCACTACGACTGGGACATCCGGATCGCAGAGCCCCTGCTCCGACATCCGGGGCCGACGCAGGATATGTGGCATCTCTATCGCTCGCTCCGGCACCTGCCCGTGCTCGCACTGCGTGGCGAACTTTCCGATATCTTGACGCCGGAAACCTTAGAGCGAATGGCCGCGGAGAAGCCGGACCTCGTTCAGGCCACCATACCCGATTGCGGGCACGTGCCGTTGCTGAACGAGCCGGTTTGCCTTGAAGCCATCAAACGCTTCCTGGAAATCGTCGATACCGGCGCTTAGCCGGTTTTCCCACCGGAATAGGTCGAATAGGCAGGCTCAATCTCCGCTTCTTTCGCGGGCTTAACGGAAACGGAACTGACGCCGATCGTCTTGACGGCAGGCTTTGGGGCTTCGACGTGACGGCAAGCCCCCTCAAGATAGGCGCCTGCGTCGATGGCCAGCGTTTCGTGCATGACGTCGCCGACGACACGCGCCGTCTTCATCAACGTCACGGTCCGCGCATTAATCTGGCCGACAACCGACCCACGGATCTGCACGCTTTCCGCATCCATATCGCCCGTAATCGTCGCTGTCTCACCAACCGTCAGTGTCTGGCTACGCACATTGCCTTCGACGGTTCCGTCGATCTGTAGATCGCCGTTGCTGATGAGATCACCAGAGATTTGCAGGTTTGCGCTGATAATCGAGGGTATAGAAGAATCCGAAACAGAACTCATCGCGCCACTCAACTTACCCTTCCCAATTTTTGAAAACATGTCTTCCTACCTTAAAAAACTTTTGCGGATTATATGGCGTGCCGTTGACACGGATTTCATAATGGACATGAGGCCCCGTGCTTCGGCCAGTACTACCCAACAGTCCGACCCGCTCGCGGAAGCCAACATGCTGGCCGTTCTTCACGAGGATCTTATGTAAATGCCCATAACGCGTGCGGATACCCTGCCCGTGGTCAATCTCCACCATCTTTCCATATTTGCCGTTCCGCCCAACGAAGACGACAATCCCGGGAGCTGTGCTCAGGATGGGGGATTTGAAGACTCCTGAAAGATCCGCCCCATAATGCATAGCCGGGCGCCCATTGAGCGGGTCCTTGCGACGGCCATAGCGGCTTGCGACATAGAACCGGTTCAAAGGCGTTGCGAGTGGCAACGCCCGCAACAACCGCTGCACACCCTCCCAGCGGTCGATATGTATGTCCAGTTTGGCAAGGTCGGCACGGAAGGCACTTCCCGGCGTGCGACCCGGTCGCAAGGCCACAAACGGACCACCTTGACCAAGTTCTGCCACCGTTTCTTCTGAAAGGGCGCGTTCGACATCGATCCCGAGCCCGGAGATCAGTTGCTTGGCCTCATCCAGATCGCCACGGGCCTTATCGGTCAATTTGCGCACCACGTCGTGCTGCGAGGAGTGGATGTCCGCCATCCAAGTTTCGAGTTGCTCGTGCGCCTTGAGGATATCCTTGAGGCCAACCAAGTGCGTTTCCTCACCGGTATCCAACTGGGCACGCTCGCGTTCGGCCTTCGCGGCCGCTTCCGGCTCGACGATCCCGAGGAGGTAACTATGATTTTGTTCCAGGTTTCGCGCCGCCGAGGCAAAACGTGCCTGGGAATCCGCATATTGATCAAGAAGTTCACGGTAGGCGACGAGGGTTTCGGTGATTCGCTCGTTCTTTGCCGCAAGAATGCGATCTTTGGCAAAGAAGGCATGGGTTGCATAGCCGCCCCACCCGGCCAGGGCCGTGGCCACGAGCAGGATGGCCAATTGCACACCATGGGAAAGACTTACGAACCGTACGCTGCCTTTCGAGCGCACGATGATCTGGCGCTCCGGAAAAATCCAACGGTGTACGTCGAGCAGTTTCGAGGCAATCCAATGCTTTGTACGGATCCGCAAGGGTTGCTGGCGCAAGATGAATTTCGCGCAGAATACCCACCACCGACGCATCGCTTGCGCACGCAGGCTCTCCCAGAATGTACGGATGGATTCCGCCATCGCCTTTCCCTGCCCCTTGCGTTTCGCTTCCGTCTGCCCATGGACCCCGCGGGCAGAATAAAGTCTAGCCCCCTTAAAGTTAGTAAGTTCTTTCTTTTAAGGAATCGGGCGTCGATGCCTTAAAAACGTACCCGCAGGCACGGTCTTGTTCAAGCGCCATCTGAGCTTGGGGGCGTTAACAAAACCGACGTAATTTTAAAAAAAGGATGGAATTTTCGGGGGTTAGAGGGTTACCGGGTGGTTTCGGCGGCAAGGCTTGGCACGGATGTTTTGCTGCGATCCGCCGCAAACGCGTCGATATGCCGGAAAAGCTGCGCGATCGTTTCTTCTTCCAGATAGGGATTGAGCAGAATCGCCCGTAGCCAACGTCTTCCGCGGAACCTCGGAATCGAAAGGAAGGTGCTGCATTCTTTCAGCAGCAAAGCTTGGAGCGTTTCGTTCCATGCGTCCCATGAATCGGGCGCCACCCACTCCGGAACGCCACGGAAGCAGATGACGCTTGATTCCGGACGCGTGGCAAGTTCAAGGAAGGCGCGCGCCTCGACCTCCTTCACAAAATACTCGGTCAGACGACAAGCTTCGTCGATCAACTGCGCATAGCCTTCACGCCCGATATGCTGAAGCGACAACCAAAGTTTCAGAATGTCCGGATAGCGGGTGCCCTGAACACTGATTTCGCCCAGATTGAGAATGTCATCCGGATCTTGCATATAGGGCGCCTGAATCCGGAAGGTGCGCTCCATATGCCGAGCATCCCGGAAGAGGACCATCGCGCAGGTTTTCGAAACGTACAGCCATTTCTGCGGGTTAAAGGCCAGTGAATCGGCGAGCTCGATCCCCTTCAGGCGGTGACGATGCTTGTCGGAAAGGATCAGGGCGCCGGCAAAGACCGCGTCCACATGAAACCAAAGGTCATGCGCCTTTGCGATGCGATGGATGTCGGCAAGTGGATCGATGCTTCCGGTGATCGTCGTGCCGGCCGTGGCTACCACGCAAAATGGCGCCTTGCCTTCCACTTTTGCTTGTTGGATGGCCTGTTCGAGATCCTCGAGGTCCATTTTTGAATCGGCCGTCATGGCGATCGGGATTACGGCCGACGTCCCCAACCCCAGCAGCATGGCGGCTTTTTGAATCGAGGTATGCGCCGCCTCGGAGGCAAAGATGACGGGTTGCCGGTCAAGGCCGGCGACTCCCTTCCCATGCGCATCGAAAGCCAGGTTACGAGCGATGGCCAGTGCCTGGAGATTGGCAAGGCTACCGCCGCTTAACAGCACCCCGCCGGCGCGTGGCCCAAGGCCAAAGAGACCTGCGATTTCCTTGAGGAGCAACGGTTCCATCCGGGAGAAGATCGGCGACATCTCGACGCTCAGCATGTTGTTGTTCAGCGTCGAGGCGACGAAATCGGCCAGCACGGACATCGTCGTCGGCATCGGGTCCATGTGACCGGCATAGCCCGGATGCGCCGCGTTCATGGAACCTGCGACGATTGTCCGCAGCGCGGCGATCAGGCGCTCTTTGGGGACCGGCGTTTCCGGAATGGCGATCGCGGTGGGCAGATCCACCTTTTCCGGCATCGGCGGCCGGCTCAGCGCGTCCGTCGCATGGGAAAGAATGAGATCCAGGACCTCACGCGCCAGCGCCTCGATCTCATCGCGGTTTTTGCCATGCGGATCGATGAAGGCGGAACTGGGAAGTTTCGAACGGTCCAAAAAGCCCCCCTCCCTGTAAGGATGAGCGGGGCGGAATATGCCCCGACGGGCGCCGATCGACAAGCCGGAATTTTGCACTGCCAAAAAGAAAAATCCCTGATTTCAGCCATTTTTAATGGAAATCCGGTGACAGGAACGGATGCGCTGCCTATTCTCGTCGGCAAACCCGGATCGGAGGCCGCCTTGGCACCAAAGCGCCGCGACAACGCACCAACCGTCTATTCCTATGAGGGGCTTACCCCGGTCGTCCACCGGACAAGCTTCGTCCATCCGACCGCCGTCCTCATCGGCGACGTGATCATCGGGCAGCACTGCTACATCGGACCCGGCGCCTCCCTAAGGGGGGATTTGGGTCGGCTTACGGTCGGTGACGGCTCAAACGTCCAGGACAATTGCATCCTCCACTCTTTCCCCGGCAAGGACGTGATTCTCGAACCGGATAGCCACATCGGCCACGGCGCCGTGCTGCACGGTTGCACCACGCGGCGAAACGCGCTCGTCGGCATGAATTCCGTCATCATGGACGGGGCGGTAATTGGCGAAGACAGCTTCGTTGCCGCGATGACCTTCGTGCAATCGGAATTTCAGGTCCCGCCGCGAACCCTGGTGGCAGGGATTCCGGCCAAGATCTTGCGCGAACTCACGGACGACGAAATTGCCTGGAAAGGGCAAGGAACAAAGGAATATCAACGGCTTGCCGTACGATCGCTGGCGTCCTGCCAAGCTGCGGCGGCACTCGAGGCACCCGAGCCCGAGCGTGCGCGCCACCCAAAGAGCGACACGAAGCCGCTTGCCGAACGGCGCAAGTAGTTTTCCTCATCTTATTTCTTCATTTCCGGGCGAAGCGGTTTGCCTTCCGCTTGTTTTCGTTTGATTTCTGCGACCGTGTTTTCAAGACTCAAGAAGCGTTCCGGCGTGGAGGGATGAGTCGCCATGAACCCGCCCGACTGAATCGCCTGAGGATGTGCCGCCGCCATCCGCCGCCAGAAATGCGCCGCTCCTTCGATTTCCACCCCGCTCAAGCCCATGATGTAGAGGCCCACGTAATCGGCCTCTGCTTCGAAGTCCTGGCTGTAGGCGTTCCCGGCCATGCGCGCAAAGGCTCCTTGCGTGTTGATGCCGCCGACCGACGCCAGAATATCGACGATCAGACCCAGCATCGCATTCCCGCGTTTCGCGGAAATATGATGCATCGCGTTATGGGCAAGCTCATGGGCGATGACGGTGGAAAGCTCCGTATCCGAATCCGTAAAGCGCAGCATGCCCCGCATGATGACGACGCGCTCCCCATCTGCAAAAGCATTAAGGGAATCGCTGTTGGCCAACATAACTGGATAGTCACATCCCATTTTCGATGTGATGGTTAGTTGAAGCGTTTCTTCGCCACGGCGCACATCGATTGAAAACGTGCGTTTCTTCTTCGCGATCCCCTCATAGAGCTCGATAAGCTCAGTGGTTGCTTCCTCGCCTTCAGGCAACGACTTCCCATCTAGGCGAACCAGAATATCTCCTTCCCGAAGGCCGGCCATGTCGGCCGGTGAGTTCGGCGCGACGAGGGAAATACGAAATTCTTCCGTCTCACCGAAAACGGTTTTAGCGGCCGAACGAAATTCTTCGGGATAGTTTTGAATGCTGGAGAAGCTTGCGCCGATTTGAGGGGAGACTTTATCTTCGCACAGGGAGTGCCCGCCGACGAGAAGCGGGTAGGAAACGTAAAAGAGACGCCGTTTGTCTTTATGAAATTCTGAAAGTGCAATCTCGCGCTGCTTCTCTGCCTCTTTGGCCGCGAGTTTCGGATCGACGGAAACCCGTTGCGTCGTCGGCGCACACGCAGAAAGAAGAAAAAAAATTGTCGCTAAAAAGACGATGGCGCGCACGGCTAAATGGAACCTTCCTTAAGTCCTAGCGAAGCTGACCTAGAGCAGCCCAAGTTCACGAAGCTCCGCCGCCATTTCCGGAGGCAGGTTTTCGTCCGTGCCGGCGGCGCTCAAATCAGCCGGCGCATCCGCGTGCGCGAGGTAACGCCAGCCCTGCTGCGGTTTTCTCGGATAAAGCTGGGTTCTTACGAGCGTTGGATCAAGCCAGATTTCACAGTAATGGCGTCCTTCGGCCCCCTCCTTCCGCTCAATGGCAAGGATGCGCTGGCGAATGCGAACATAGCCTTTGATGATCCAATACATGGACCCGCCATCAAGGAGTTCGTGCGTGCGCCGCGGCGTGTTCCGCGTACGTGCGCGAAGGTCTTTCGCCCTCGAGGATTGTTTACGCTTTTTCTGAATGGCGGCAAGATGATCGATGCTTTCGATTCCGACCGCCATCCTCACGAGATGAAGAGGCATGCCTTCATTTTAGAGGGAAGCCCCCCTTGAAGACCAGCGCTCTACGGAAAATTCAGGCTGCTCGCGCACCGGCGGCACGCCGATCTGTCATGAGCGGATAGCCGAAGCGCAAGCCCTCGTCTTTACGGTTAGCCCCGTTTCCTGAGGGCGGCGAGGCCGGCCTTCGAGCCCACCTCACGACCCAAGGCCTCCGAGATGAACCGGCCGGCATTGACCAGACGGTCGAAATCGACCCCGGTTTCGATCCCCAGCCCATTCAGCATGTAGAGGACGTCCTCGCTGGCCACGTTCCCGGTGGCGCCTTTCGCATACGGGCAGCCGCCGAGCCCAGCAACGGAGCTGTCGAGGACGGCGACGCCTTCTTCCATCACCGCGTAAATATTGGCAAGCGCCTGTCCGTAGGTGTCGTGAAAATGGGCCGCCAGTTTCGCGACCGGCACGTGCCCGGCAACCGCTTCGAGCATTCTTTTCGCCTTTTCCGGCGTGCCGGTCCCGATCGTATCGCCAAGCGCAATTTCGTAGCAGCCCATTTCGTAAAGTTTCGCCGCGACATCGGCGACCATCCTCGGTGCAATCTCGCCTTCATAAGGACAACCAAGCACGCAGGAAACGGCCCCGCGCACACGAATGCCGTTCGCCTTCGCCGCCTCGCAAACCGGTGCGAAACGTTCGAGGCTTTCGGCGATCGAGCAATTGATGTTCTTTTGCGAAAAGCTCTCGGAGGCCGCTCCGAAGACCTCGATTTCTTTGATACCGGCGGCAAGGGCCTGGTCAAAGCCTTTCATGTTCGGCACCAAAGTATCGTAACAAACGCCGGGTGCTTTCTGGATTCCTTCTATGACTTCCCGGCTGTCCGCCATTTGGGGAATCATCCTCGGCGAGACGAAGGCGCCGACCTCGATCCGCTTCAGACCCGTTTGCGAAAGACGGTCGATGAATTCGATCTTAAGCGCAGTTGGGACGGTCGTGGGTTCGTTCTGAAGCCCATCCCGCGGGCCCACTTCGACCATCCGGACTGTCGCTGGAAGTGCCACTTTACCTTTTCTCCTGGTTGCAGAACGATCCTAACGGGAAGCCGAGTTTAGCGGTATCACCAACCACCCCGCTCAAGCCAGCGGTCGACCTGATCGATCCGATCGGCCCCCCAGAAGCCTTCGCCGTTGATCAGGAAAAAAGGCGAGCCGAAAACGCCTTTCGCGATGGCCGCTTCGACCTCTTCGCGGAGGCGGTCCTTCACGGCAGGATCCCGAACCGCCGCAAGAAGCGCTTCGGCATCGATGCCTAAGGGCGTTGCCGCCGCCGCCACCGCCTCGACGGAAGAAAGGTCGCGGCCTTCTCCCCATTCCGCTTCGAAAACGGCAATGGCGAAGGATTTCGCAAGGGCCGGGTCCTGATCGAACAGCCAGTAATAGGCCCGGCTGGCCGCCAGGGAGTGCATCGGCAGGACCGGCGGCACCTTGAGCGGCAGCCCCTGCAGCCTTGCGAAGCGCTGCATATCATGGACCGTGTAAGGGCCACGCATCGGCTGCTCGAAGATGGATTGGATACCGGTGAGCTTTACCGCCGCACCAACCAGAAAGGCCCGCCATCGGACCTCACGCCCGTGGCGGGCGGCGAGCGCGTCGATTCGCTTGCTGGCCAGATACCCGTAAGGCGAGCCGAAGTCGAAGTAGAAGAAGATCGGATCCGCCATGGCCGACTTTTAAGATCCAAGGCTTTTAGTGCAGCTAAGATCCAAGGCTTTTAGTGCAGCCTTTCGACGGCTAAGGCCGTCGCCTCGCCACCGCCGATGCAAAGGGAAGCGACACCCCGATCGAGGTCGTGTTTCTCGAGTGCGTTCAGCAGCGTGACAAGGATCCGGCAGCCCGACGCGCCGATCGGATGGCCCAAGGCGCAGGCCCCGCCATGGATATTGACTTTGTCATGGGGCAGGTCGAATTCCTTCATGGCGACCATCGTCACGACGGCAAAGGCCTCGTTGACCTCATAAAGGTCGACGTCCTTTACATCCCAGTTCACCTTGTCGAGCAGTTTTTGCATGGCATAGACCGGCGCCGTCGTAAACCAAGCCGGATCCTGGGAATGGGTGGCGTGGGCAAGGATCTTCGCTCGTGGTGTCAGGCCCCGCTTTTCGGCTTCCGAAAGCCGCATCATAACCACCGCCGCAGCGCCATCCGAAATCGAACTGGAATTTGCCGGCGTGACCGTCCCGTCTTTACGAAAAGCGGGTTTCAATTTCTGGATTTTTTCGAGATTGGCTATTCGCGGTTGTTCATCCAACGCAACGACGGTCTCTCCCTTTTTGGTTTTGACGGTTACCTTCGAAACTTCACGATCGAAAGTGCCGTCTTCTCCAGCCGTTCTCGCGCGTTTGAGCGAAGTGATGGCAAACGCGTCCTGGGATTCGCGAGTGAATTGATATTTTTCCGCCGTGTTTTCGGCAAAAACACCCATCAGATTGTCGCCGCCTTTGAAAGGGTCCTGAAGTCCGTCGCAGAACATATGATCGTAAATTTCACCATGTCCCATGCGATAACCGCCGCGCGCCTTCATGAGAAGATAAGGCGCATTCGTCATGCTTTCCATGCCGCCTGCAACCATGACGTCGTTGGTTTCCGCACGAAGTAAATCGTTGGCAAGCATGACGGCTTTCATGCCAGAGCCGCAGGCCTTGTTGATCGTCGTACAACCGGCGTTTTCGGGGATGCCCGCTTCCATCGAGGCCTGGCGTGCCGGCACCTGACGGCAGCCGGCCGGCAACACACAGCCCATGATCACCTCTTCCACGTCGTCGGGCGAAATGCCGGCCCGCTCAACGGCCCCCTTGATGGCGATGGCGCCGAGTTCCGGGGAGGTAACGTCCTGCAATTCTCCCTGAAAGCCGCCCATCGGGGTGCGTGCCCCGCCTACGATGACGATTGGATCACTCGACATTTCCGGTTCCTTTCCGTCCCCCGACGTCTGCATATCACTCTAGTATGTATGCATTCGTCCTTCGATTGTCCGCAACGGGATCCTTTGAGAGCCTCGAGTATAGCATCCGTGCGATCTGAAAATGCATCGCCCGGCCACCGATTCTAGACAAAATTTCCTTTTCTTTTCAATTTGTTACTACCTCTACAGCAGCAAAAGCGCGGCCAGGCCGAGAAAGGAGGAGAAACCCACCACGTCCGTCACGGTGGTCAGGAAAACGCCGGAGGCAACGGCGGGGTCGACGCCTGAGCGGGCCAGGCCAATCGGGATCATCGCTCCGGCAATGCCGGCAATGACAAGATTGATGATCATCGCCAGTGCCAGCACGCTGCCAAGTAACAGGTCTTCAAACCAGAACCACGCGACGCCACCCGCAAGCGCGGCAAAAAGCACCCCGTTGAAACCGCCCACCAGGGTTTCCTTTCCGATGACTTGCCAAGCATTCGTCATGGTGAGTTCTTTCACGGCGAGTGCGCGGACGGCCACCGTCAACGTCTGTGTGCCGGCATTCCCACCCATCGACGCCACGATCGGCATAAGGATCGCAAGAGCGACGATTTTGTCGATCTCGGCATCGAAAAAAGCGATGACGACGGAGGCGATAATGGCAGTGAACAGGTTCACGAACAGCCAGGAGAAGCGGGAGCGAGTCGTGTCAAGAGCGGCGTCATAGATATCCGTTTCCGTCACGCCGCCCAGTTTCATAATGTCTTCTTCCGCCTCCTCATCGATCACATCGACGACGTCATCCACCGTGATGACACCCACCAGCCGCCCGCCTTCGTCGACAACCGGAGCCGAGACAAGGTCGTATTGCCGGAAGAGATGGCTGATTTCTTCCTGGTCCATCGATGCGGGTACCGTCTTTGGTTCCTGGTACATGATGTCCGTGACCATCACCGGGCGTCGGGTTCTAAGGAGACGACTGAGCGCGATCTTGCCAAGCGGCTTATGAGAGGGGTCGACGACAAAAATGTCATAGAAATCATGCGGCAGGGAGTCGGTCTCGCGCATGAAGTCGATCGTCTCGCCTACCGTCCAATAGGAAGGCACGACCACCGTCTCCCGTTGCATCATCCGGCCGGCGCTTTTCTCCGGATAGGTCAGGCCTTCCTCAAGGATCGCGCGCGCCTCCGGTGGAACGGCATCCAAAACTTCCTGCTGTTCCTCACGATCGAGTTCCTGAATGACCTCGACGGCGTCGTCGCTTTCGAGTTCGACGACGGCGGCAGCCACTTCCTCGGGGCCAAGGTATTCGATGACTTCTTCGCGGACCGTCTCGTCGAGACGGGCAAGCACCTCGGCATTGAGGGTCGGGCGCAGGGTCTCGAGCAGGCTTTCGCGACGATCGCCGGTCAGATGTTCCACCAGATCGGCAACGTCCGCCGCGTGGAGCGGTTCGACCAGCGCCCGAACGCGGGCCTTGTCTTCAGCCTCCAACGCCTCAACGACGGCGCGCTCGATCTTGGCCGTCAGCCCATAGGCCTCCTCAGGCCGGTCGTGTCCCTCTTTTCCCAGATTCTCCGTGGCCATGATGGCCCCTTCTCCGGCGTGAATCCGGACCTGCGCGGTGGGGTGGATAGGCTTAGGCTCAAAGTGGTGCGGCCGAGAAGACTCGAACTTCCACGGGGTCTCCCCCACAGCGACCTCAACGCTGCGCGTCTACCATTCCGCCACGGCCGCACGATTACGCATGGCACTTGCCATTCGCACCTGGGGGGAATACCAAATCAAAAAATGTCGCGCAAGGGTGCTCTAATCAAGGATCTTCCAGATTTCGCCGACAAGTAAAATTGAGTGGCGGTTCAGCGATCTGCCGGTCCCCTATCCAGACGCGGTGGCGGAAATGGAGGCACGTGTCGCCGCCATCCGCGAGGAAGGTGCGCCAGAAATGGTGTGGCTCCTGGAACATCCTTCGATCTATACGGCGGGCACGAGCGCAAAGCCGGAAGAGCTTCTAGACGCGGACCGGTTTCCGGTTTATGAGACCGGCCGCGGCGGGAAGCATACCTACCATGGCCCCGGACAGCGGGTCGGGTACGTGCTGCTCGATCTACAGCGTCGCGGGGCCGATGTCCGTGACTACGTCCACAATCTCGAGGAGTGGATCATCCGCACGCTTGGACGCTTCAATTTGCGCGGCGAAAGACGCGAAGGGCGGATTGGCATCTGGATCGATCGCGGCGCCCTTGGCGGCGCGAACGGCCACGAAGACAAGATTGCCGCGACCGGCGTGCGCATCCGCAAGTGGGTCACCTATCATGGGATTTCGCTTAACGTCGATCCCGAGCTTGAGCATTTTCGCGGGATCGTCCCCTGCGGGATTGCGCAAGCGAATTACGGCGTTACTTCGCTTGTCGATCTTGGCATCACCGCCACGATGGCGGACGTCGATCTCGCGCTTAAAGAATCCTTCACGGAAGTTTTCGGGCCTTAGGCCGTGGGGCGTGCCACGAAGGCGGAGCCTGCCTCTTCCTCAGTCACACGCACCTCGATTTCCGTCACATCGGCGGCCGGCGGCCCTTGCTTACAGGCATCGATCATCCCGGCGACCGTGTCTTCGGCGCCGGCGAGAAGCGCTTCCACCGTGCCGTCCTGACGGTTGCGGACCCAACCGGTGAGGCCTCGGCGGATCGCCTCGTCGATCGTCCACGCCCGATAGCAAACCCCTTGCACGCGCCCACGAATGCGAAGCAGGACCTTTTGCATGGTGGCTACCGCGCGCGCATCGAATGGTAGGCAAACGCCGCCGTCAATCCCCAGACAAGGTTGACCAGCGCGACTATGAGTGGCGTCATCTCGCCAAGGGCGGGGCCCGCCATTCCTTTTTCGGCCTTATAGGGAAAGACGACGAAAAGCTGCACGAGGGCCGGTCCGAATCCAAACAGAACGCCCCTGGGTAAGGGTTTCTCGGATAACAGTGGCAACAGAAGAAGCGCTCCCCAAAGTCCGCCCCAGACGAGGCGCGGATAGAGCCAGGATGGGTTAAGCTCGGGCGCGATCGCAACGCTAAGGGCAGCCGTGATGCCGGCCGCCCCCAGCAGCCAAAGGACGAGGCCGTTGGCCAGTCCGCCCAACGCGCCGGCACTAAACGCCAGGGCCGCGTTCCGTAAGATCGACCGCGCGTTCATCCCACCCCTTCGCTCACGCTTCGAATTCCAATATGACCTGATCGACCGCCAAGCTGTCGCCGGCTTTTGCGCAGACCTTCACAACTTTGCAATCCTGCTCGGCACGCAGGATGTTTTCCATCTTCATCGCCTCGACGACGGCAAGCTCTTCGCCCGCTTTCACTTCCTGTCCTTGCTTTACGGCCAAGGCGACCAGCAAGCCCGGCATGGGGGAGAGCAGGAACCGCGAGAGATCCGGCGGCTCCTTGACCGGCATCAGGGAAGCAAGGGCCGCGCCATGCATGGTTACGACCAGCACGTCGTTCGTGGCCCCGCCATGGGTAAGCCTGAAGCCGACACCATTGCGATCGATTTGAACGACGATCGGATGCGCATTGACGGTTCCGCGGAAAATTGACGAGCCTAGCGCCCATTCACTGCGAACGGCATAGGTCTTCTTGTCGATGGTGACGTCGAAGCCATCGAGTTCGGGCTTGAGGACGACCGGATAGTGTGTGCCATTCAGAATAACGGCCCATTCCGTTCCGATCTCGGCCGAACGATGGGGCATCCGGCCGCGGGTGCTGGCCTTCCGTTCGGCATAGCGATGGTGAACCATCGCCGCCACGGCAACGACGGCTTCCCGGTCGCCTTTGCCGAGTTCCGCGCCGGAAAATCCGTCCGGGAATTCCTCGGCAATGAAGTTCGTCGTCAATTCACCGGCAAGGAAACGGGGTCGCATCATGACGGCGGCAAGGAAGGCGATGTTGTGATCGAGCCCGCGGATGAAATATTCGTCAAGGGCCGTACGCATCCTTGCGATTGCCGTCTCGCGGTCGGGGCCAAAGGTGCAGAGCTTGGCGATCATCGGATCGTAATGGAGGCTGATCTCGCTGCCTTCTATCACGCCACTATCGACGCGCACCCCCGGGCCTGCCGGCTCCCGGTAGCGAACGAGACGTCCAATGGAAGGAAGGAAACCGCGGAGCGGATCTTCCGCATAAATGCGCGCCTCCATCGCCCATCCTTCCCACTTCACATCGCCTTGAGCGATGGAAAGCCTTTCACCGGCAGCAATCCGGATCATTTGTTCGACGAGATCAATCCCGGTGACGAACTCGGTAACGGGGTGCTCGACCTGAAGGCGCGTGTTCATCTCGAGAAAGTAGAAGTCGCCCTTCCCATCCAGGATGAACTCGACGGTGCCGGCCGAGCGATAGCCGACTTTTTCCGCAAGCGCTATCGCCTGCGCGCCCATGGCGTCGCGGGTCTTCGCATCGATCGCCAGGCTTGGAGATTCTTCGATGACCTTCTGGTGACGGCGCTGGATCGAGCACTCACGCTCGCCAAGGTGGATGACGTTGCCATGGGCGTCCGCCAAGACCTGGATCTCGATGTGGCGCGGTTGATCGATGAATTTCTCGATGAAGAGGCGGTCGTCCCCGAAACTGGATCTCGCTTCGTTTTGGGCGGAACGGAATCCATCGCTGATTTCCTTTTCGCTCCGCGCAATCCGCATGCCCTTCCCGCCACCACCGGCAGACGCCTTCAGCATGACGGGGTAACCGATTTCCTTGGCAAGCTTTGCCGCCTCGCCCGCGTCCTTCATGACCCCGATATGACCGGGTATCACGTTGACGCCCGCGTCCTTCGCAAGCTTTTTCGATTCGACCTTATCCCCCATCACGGCGATCGCGGACGGTGGCGGGCCGATGAAGGCGACTTTCGCCTTGGCCAAGGCTTCGGCGAAGGCGCGGTTTTCGGAGAGGAAGCCATAGCCCGGGTGGACGGCATCCGCACCGGTGTCCTTCACCGCTTTTACGATTTTCTTGATGTCGAGATAGCTCTTCGCAGAGGGTGCCGGGCCAAGCAATACCGACTCGTCCGCCATCAACACATGGGGAGCGTCCTGATCCGCCTCGGAATAGACCGCAACCGTGCGCAGTTTCATCCGCTTTGCCGTGCGGATGATCCGGCGGGCAATCTCACCTCGATTTGCGATCAGGATTTTCTTGAACATCTTATCCGGCTTTCCTGGCGCATTCCCATCGCCGCCTGACGAGGTTGCCTGCGGACGGAACAGCTTTTGCGTTTAAAGCGGAATGTTCGGATGCTTCTTCCAGGGATTGTCGAGTTGTTTGTTTTTCAGCATCGCGAGAGAACGACAAATCCGCCGCCGCGTGCTGCGCGGCATGATGACATCGTCGATAAAACCCCGGTGTCCGGCGATGAAGGGATTGGCAAACTTCGCACGGTATTCCTCGGTCCGTTTTTCGATCTTCGCCGGATCGTTCGCATCCTGACGGAAAATGATTTCGACGGCCCCCTTCGGGCCCATCACCGCAATCTCCGCCGTTGGCCAGGCATAACTCACATCCCCACGCAGATGCTTCGAACTCATGACGTCGTAGGCGCCTCCATACGCCTTTCGCGTAATCACCGTGACCTTCGGGACCGTCGCCTCGGCAAAGGCAAACAGCAGTTTCGCCCCATGGGTGATGATTCCGCCATATTCCTGACCGGTTCCGGGCAGAAAGCCCGGCACATCCACGAAGGTAACGATGGGAATATTGAAGCAATCGCAGAAGCGAACGAAACGCGCCGCCTTGCGTGAGGAATCGATGTCGAGGCAGCCGGCAAGCACCATCGGCTGATTGGCCACGAAGCCGACGGTGGACCCGTCGATACGCCCAAACCCGATAAGGATGTTCGGTGCAAAATCCGGCTGGATCTCAAAGAAATCGCCTTCGTCGGCAACCTTCAGGATCAGCTCTTTCATGTCATAGGGCTTGTTGGGATTGGCCGGCACGAGGGTGTCGAGGGATTCCTCGATCCGGTCCGGGGTATCGGACGTGGGATAGGTCGGCGGGGGTTCCCGGTTCGAAGGCGGCAAAAAATCCATGAAACGGCGAAGCTGCAGGAGCGTTTCGACGTCATTCTCGAAGACCAGATCCGCAACCCCTGAACGCGACGTATGCGTGATGGCACCACCGAGCTCTTCATGGGTGACTTCTTCATGGGTGACCGTCTTCACGACGTCGGGCCCGGTAACGAACATGTAGGAGGCATCCTTCACCATGAAGATGAAGTCCGTCATTGCCGGTGAATAGACGGCGCCACCGGCGCAAGGCCCCATGATGAGGGAAATTTGCGGAATCACACCCGACGCATTGACGTTCCGCTGGAAGACTTCGCCATAGGCGCCAAGGGAAGCGATTCCCTCCTGGATGCGGGCACCGCCTGAATCGTTCAGCCCGATGACGGGTGCGCCCACCTTTATGGCCTGATCCATGATCTTGCAGATCTTCTCGGAATGCGGCTCGCTGAGGCTGCCGCCGAAAACGGTGAAATCCTGGCTGAAAACGAAGACGAGACGGCCGTTGATCGTGCCGTGACCGGTAACGACGCCATCCCCTGGAATTTTCTGCTTTTCCATGCCGAAATCGCTGCAGCGATGTTCGACAAACATGTCGTATTCCTCGAAGGAGTTCGGATCGAGCAGAAGATCAAGGCGCTCCCGCGCGGTAAGCTTTCCCTTCGCATGCTGAACTTCCACCCGCTTCTCGCCACCACCGGCACGAGCCGCGGCACGCTTACGTTCAAGCTCCTCGAGGATGTCCTTCATAGAGGCTCTCTTCTCTGTTGTGGTCGACACCCGAATTTCGGTTTTTCCAGCCCAGGCGTCCCCGATTCTTGAAGAATATGAAGGTCTTGTGACGGAAGCTACCCGACGAGGGAGGACCCGTCAACTGCCAGGGAAACCGTGAAACGCACGAATCGCGATCGTCCCGGCACGACGCTAACGCCCAAGGGAGAGGAAACATTCGGCGGCCATCAGATCCTCGCGAAGTATTTTTCGCCGTTTTTCCGCTTCCGGATCGCTTCCCCACTTTTCGATCTGGAAGTTTTCATCGAGCTCGGAAATTTCCCATGCTGCCTCGGCGCTGATTTCTCCCTCGACAAGGGCCAAACCAAGGATCAGGGAATTGCAAATGCTCGTGAAATCCTGCAACGCCGTAAGTTGCAGATCGTCCAGTTCAACCATAGCCGCTTTCAGGGCTGCGAGGGAGGCGGCCGGCTGATCGACGGGCACCATCTCCGTCGTCACGATTAAGTGCGCGCCGTAGCGTTCGGCCGCCCAGTCGAGAAGTGGCTGCCAGGCTTCCGCCTGGCGTTGTGCCAAACCGGCGGGCTCGCCTGCACGGTAACAAAGAAGATCCGTCGTCGCGTATTCCAACGCGTCTGCAATAACCTTGTCGCGAGCCGCCGCGACACGGTCCAGTGCCGTTGACGCAAGACGCATAAGCGGCATTGCATGCGGTGCGATCTCCTCTTTCTGGGCCTCCCATTCCTCGGCGATCGCGGCGACGAGAGTGTGCGGAGAAAGGGCCAGCGCCGTGCCTCCCGGAGTTTGGAGCGTTCGTCCATCGAGGGCTACGCTATAGCCTTCGTCGTTTTCGGAAAGCCTTGCCGATTTAAAAAACCGCTTCACGCGACACCTTCCCCGAAGCAGGCAAAATAACTTTATTATCCAATAAGTTAACTTAATCCTCCCGCGCCGGGATGGGACTCGGTGAACGTGAAGAACCAACACTTCGACCGACGATTCATGATATCAAATTCTCCGTCACAGAAACGAAGAAACGTTTTTCTTTATCCGGTCGCAAGCGAAATCTCGCTCTCGCGGAATGAACGAAGCCACATCAGATCCTGGTTTACGATGGCGGCTTATCGGATTGGCGCTGGGCGGCGGCTTTCATGATGCCGGTGGCAACGCCGCCGATCTCGATGCCGAAAAGCGCCGGTTAGGGCAGTTTCACACCGGGGGTTGCTTTCAATTTCGGATCGAAGCCGAGGGCGGCCCAACTCGCCCGCAGGTCCTCAGGCAGGGGCGCCGTGATCCGGATCTTCCCCTTGCGCGGGTGCGGCAATTCGATTTCCCAAGCGTGCAGGTGAAGCCGTTTTGCGATGCCAGCACCTTCGAGCCGCGCCGCTGGGCCCCCATATTTGCCATCGCCCAGGATAGGAGTCCCTTTTGCGGCACAGTGAACGCGCAGTTGATGGGTGCGCCCCGTCAGTGGCATCAAGGCAAGCCATGCCGCCTTGCGGCCGGCCTTGTCGAGAACGGCATAGAGGGTTCGCGCCGCTTTTCCTTCGCCGTCGTCGGCGACGACCCGCTCGCCTTTGCCGATTGCCCGCTTCACAAGGGGGCCGATTGCCCGCTTCACAAGGGGCAAGGCGATCTCTTCCCGATCCGGCTTTGGAATGCCGCGAACGAGCGCCAAATAAATCTTACGGACGGTTTTGTCGCGGAAGGCAGCCGTCAGCCAGGCGGCCGCGGCCGGGGAGCGCGCGAGCACCAAAACGCCGCTCGTATCCTTGTCGAGGCGATGGACGAGCCGGGGACGCTCTTTCTTGCCGAAGCGAAGCGCCTCCAGCATGCCGTCCACATGCCGCATCGTCTTCGTGCCGCCCTGAACGGCAAGCCCGGCCGGCTTGTCGATGGCAATGACTTCTTCATCCTTATAAAGAACACGCTTGCGAAGGGCCTTGGCGTCCGAGGCCGTGACCTGGGGGGATTTTCGTCTCGGCGGCGGCTTCGACCCACCGCCCAAGGGGGGGATGCGAACCCGTTGCCCTGCTTCCAGCCGGAGCCCCGCCTTCGCGCGCTGGCCATCGACACGAACCTCGCCTTTGCGAAGGAGCTTCTCCAGGCGAGCGTGGGTGAGTTCCGGAAAGTGACGACGAAACCAGCGATCGAGGCGGAGTGCCTTCTCGTCCACCGTCACGACGCGGAAGCGCACGCGTTCCATTCGCTATTCCTTTTCTGAATCCGGCGCCTCCGCGGCAATGCGCTCGCGAAATTTCTGCCAGTGCGCAAGACGCTCGCGAAGCGTTCGCTCGTATCCGCGATCGAAAGGACGATAGAAGGTGTGGCGTTCGATCCCATCCGGGAAATAGTTTTGTCCGGAAATGCCTTCGGCCGTGTCATGGTCGTAGACATAGCCCTTGCCATATCCCACCTCCTTCATGAGGTTGGTAGGCGCGTTCAGAATGTGGTGCGGGGGCATGAGGGAGCCGGTTTCCATCGCCGCCTGCTTGGCCGCCCCGAACGCCTTGTAGGCGGCGTTTGATTTCGTCGCGGTTGCGAGATAGATGACGGCCTGGGCGATGGCGAGATCGCCTTCCGGAGAACCAAGGAAATCGTAGGCGTCTTTCGCCGCCAACGCCTGATGAACGGCTTCGGGATCGGCAAGACCGATATCCTCGACGGCGAAACGGACCAGCCTGCGGACGATGTAAAGCGGGTCTTCGCCGCCTGCCAGCATGCGGGCCAACCAGTAAAGGGCCGCGTCCGCATCGGAGCCACGAAGCGACTTATGCAGCGCGCTGATGAGATTGTAGTGGCCTTCCTGACTCTTATCGTAGATTGGCGCACGCCGTTGCACCGCAGCCAACAACCCTGACGTATCGAGGTCCGGCTTCGGCGGCAGCAGAAAAAGATCCTCGGCCAGGTTCAGCAAGTAGCGCCCATCGCCGTCCGCCATCGCGAGCAAGGCAAGCTTCGCGTCTGCATCCAGCGGAAGCGTTTTCCCCTCTGCCGCCTCGGCACGCCTAAGGAGCGTTTCGAGCGCCCCCTCATCCAGGCGTTTCAGGACAAAGACCTGGCAGCGGGAAAGCAGCGGCGCATTCAGCTCGAAGGAGGGGTTCTCCGTCGTCGCCCCGACGAGCGTGACCGTGCCGTCCTCCACATAGGGCAAAAACCCGTCCTGCTGGGCCCGGTTAAAGCGATGAATCTCGTCAATGAAAAGAAGGGTTCCCTCGCCCATCCCCCGGCGCTTTTTTGCTTCCTGAAAGATCCGCCTGAGATCCGCCACTCCTGAAAAGACGGCGGAAAGCGAAACGAAGGAAAGGGCGGTACGGTCGGCAAGGAGGCGGGCGATCGTCGTCTTCCCGCAGCCCGGCGGCCCCCAGAGGATCATCGAAACCAGATGGCCGGAGACCAGCATGCGGCCGATCGGCGCATCCAAGGCCAGCAGGTGATCCTGACCGACGGCGTCCTCAAGCCGCCTCGGGCGCAGCCGATCGGCCAGCGGTTGCGGAGCCTGGGATTCGAAAAGCGTCGTCACCAACGAATCACCGATGTGAGGATTTTGCCATCGCGGCGAATCGAAATCTTCCACGCACTCGACTGCTTGGAGAGTTCCTCCGTCATGTGCTCTACCAACTGGATTTTCCTATCATTGATTCGCAAGACCACGTCACCGGCTTGAAGACCGATGCGCGCGGCCGGGCTGCCTTTTCCGATATCGAAGACGAGGACTCCAGGATGCATGCTATCCACGCCAAGCTCTTCGCCAATCGCCGGCGAGAGGTTGGCGACCGTCGCGCCATTAAATGGATTGTGCCCAATCACGTTCGTCGTATTTCTAGGCGGGTCTTCCGGCGGCGCCGTCAAGACGAGCATCAGTTTGTGTTTTTTGCCTTTTCGAACGATCGAAACGTCCACTTTCGTATCGAGCATTTGCGTCGCAACCCGATAGCGCAGCGCTCCGAGATCACCGACCTCATGGCCGCCAATCGCAGCGATCACATCGCCGATCTGGATCCCCGCCTTATCCGCCGGCCCTCCCGGATAGATTGCGTTCACCGCCACGCCGCTGGGTCTGGCAAGGCCAAAAAATGGGGCAAGCTCGGCCGTCACGGCCTGGCCCGTCGCGCCTAGCCAAGGCCGGATCAGACTGCCGCCTTCTGCCGCGTGAATAACCGTTTGCACCATGTTCGTCGGCACCGCAAAGCCGATGCCGATCGAGCCGCCGCCCCTTTGCGTGTAGATCGCCGAATTGATCCCGACCAAATGCCCGTCGAGCGTCACCAACGCACCGCCCGAATTGCCCGGATTAATCGCCGCGTCCGTCTGAATAAAGAAACGGAAATCCCCGACGCCGACCGTCGTGCGAGCGAGCGCCGAAACGATGCCGCTGGTTACGGTCTGCCCAACCCCAAACGGATTACCGATAGCGAGCACAAGATCACCGACTTCAAGCGTATCGGAATCGGCCATTTTCAGATACGCAAGCGCGTCGTCTCCCGTTTCGATCTTAAGAACGGCAAGGTCCGTCCGCTTGTCCGCCATGATGACCCTGGCGGGGAATTCCCGGCGATCCGCAAACACGACCGTGATTTCCGCACTATCCGCAATGACGTGGTTGGTCGTCACGATGAGCCCATCCGGCCGCACGATGACGCCGGACCCGATGGGGCTTTTCTGTAATTCCTTTTTCTGACCGAAGCCCCGGCCAAAGAAGCGCCTGAAAAAAGGATCATTAAAGAGCCCGCCGCCTCTTTCGACAGCTTTTCGTTTGCCGTTAATGTTGACGACGGCAGGGGCCGCTTTCTTTACGATCGGCGCGAAGGAAAGCTGGATTTCTTCCCGCGAATTTGGGGAGGTGCGCGTTTGTGCTTGAGCGGGAAGCGTGAAACAGAAGACGGCAAGCAGGAATAATGCCGCCCCTAGAAAGCGAAACTGGAAATTTGGATGCTTTCGCATCGCGGAACGGGCCCTTTTCTTCAATGCAATTTCCAATGTTTTTACCTGCGTTTTTTACCTGCTCGCGACCATTTTCCGAAATAAAAAAGGGCAGCCCTCCGACCGCCCCCCTGCCCTCTCGAAGGTAGCAAAGGCTTAAGCTTCTGCCGCTTCTGCGCCCTCCTCCATAAGGTTCTGCGGTGGGCCGGAATCCTGTCCTTTCGCGTCTGGATCCCGGTCGACGAGTTCGATCACCGCCATCGGGGCCGCGTCACCATAACGGAACCCTGCCCGCATGACCCGCGTGTAGCCCCCGGCGCGGGAAGCATAGCGTTCCGAAAGCGTTGAGAAGAGTTTTTCCGTGATTTTTTCGTCCTGAAGAACCGCCAACGCCTGACGGCGCGCGTGCAGGCCGCCCCGCTTGCCAAGCGTGATCAGCTTGTCGACGAAGGGCCTAAGGTCCTTGGCCTTCGGCAACGTCGTCTTGATCTGTTCGTGCTTGAGAAGCGCAACCGCCATGTTCGCAAACATCGCCTTGCGATGGCTGCTGGTACGATTAAGCTTCCGTCCTTTCAGGCGATGCCGCATGGGGTTAGTATGGCTCCTCCAGGCGTTTCGTCAGCTCGTCGATATTCTCCGGCGGCCAGTCCGTAATCTCCATGCCGAGATGCAGTCCCATCTGGGAAAGCACTTCCTTGATTTCATTGAGTGATTTACGGCCAAAATTCGGGGTGCGCAGCATTTCGGACTCGGTCTTCTGAACGAGATCGCCGATATAGAGGATATTGTCGTTCTTCAGACAATTTGCGGAACGAACCGAAAGCTCGAGCTCGTCTACTTTACGCAACAGGTTACGGTTGAATTCCGGCTCCATCGTTTCTTCGGCTATCGGTTGCTCGACCGGCTCTTCGAAATTGATGAAGGGATTGAGCTGGTCTTGCAGAATACGCGCGGCGAAGGCCACCGCATCGTCCGGCTTCACGGTGCCGTCCGTTTCAAGCTGGAGGGAAAGTTTGTCGTAGTCCGTGATCTGACCGACGCGCGCATTCTCGACCTTGTAGGTGACCTTGCGCACCGGGCTGTATAGGGCATCCACCGGAATGAGGCCGATTGGCGCGTCCTCCGGACGGTTCTGGGTGGCCGGGACATAGCCCTTGCCGCTATTCACGGTGAGTTCCATGGTCACGGCGGTTTTTTCATCGAGGGTGAAGATGACGAGATCCGGGTTCATGATCTCGATGTCATGGCCGGTCTCGATCTGCGCCGCCGAAACCTCGCCCGGCCCCGTTGCCTTCAGCGTCATGCGCTTTGGTCCCTCCCCGTGGAGGACGAGCGCCAGCGACTTGATGTTCAGGACAATGTCCGTCACGTCTTCACGCACCCCAGGAATCGATGAGAATTCGTGGAGAATCCCGTCGATCTGGATCGAGGTCACCGCTGCACCCTGCAAGGAGGAAAGCAAGACCCGCCTGAGCGCACTGCCAAGCGTGAGCCCAAATCCCCGCTCCAGTGGTTCGATGACAATCGAAGCCGCTCGCCCAGGATCAATAGCTTCCTGAATGTTGATCTTGCTAGGTTTGATCAAGTCCTGCCAATTCTTCTGAATCACGTGTGAAACCCCTAAGATCGGAACGTTATCCACATGCAAATGGTCGCCTCGAATGCGCCTGTCGAAGGAGGCCGTTCCTCGAACCCCGTCCAACCAGTAGCGTCACTAAACCCGCCGACGTTTCCGCGGGCGGCAACCGTTATGAGGGATCGGCGTCACATCCCGGATGGCCGTAATCGTAAAGCCAACCGCCTGAAGCGAGCGCAACGCCGATTCACGCCCTGAGCCCGGGCCTTTCACCTCGACTTCGAGAGTGTGCATGCCGTGCTCTTTGGCACGGTTGCCAGCAGCCTCCGCCGCCGTCTGGGCGGCGTAGGGTGTCGATTTCCGCGATCCCTTGAAACCTTCACTTCCTGCAGACGCCCAGGAAATGGTGTTCCCTTGCGCGTCCGTAATCGTAATCATCGTGTTGTTGAAGCTGGCATTCACGTGCGCGACACCGGAAGCGATGTTCTTCCGTTCGCGGCGACGCGTACGCTGCGTCGTAGCTTTAGCCATGCCTGCCCTCGTCCCTAAACTATTTCTTCTTACCGGCGATGGGCCTAGCCGGCCCCTTCCTAGTACGGGCGTTCGTGTGGGTCCGTTGCCCATTGACCGGGAGTCCCTTGCGGTGCCGAAGCCCTCGATAACACCCAAGATCCATCAATCGCTTGATATTCATGCTGACATCGCGGCGTAAGTCCCCTTCAACCATATAATTGCGGTCGATCGTCTCGCGGATCCGGATGACTTCGTCTTCCGATAGTTGGTTCACGCGAGCCTCGGGGGCAATGCCCACCTTTTCACAGATTTTCCGGGCCTTGGTCCGGCCGATCCCATGAATATAGGTCAGGGCAATCGGCACTCGTTTATTGGTGGGGATGTTTACGCCTGCAATGCGTGCCACGCCAAATTCTCCTCCACCCCTCTACGTCCTAGGAAACCACGAGCCAGACAAGAGGCGATCAAGCAACATACAGATAGCCGGGAAAGGTGCGCGATTATAGGAATTCTAAGCTCTAAGTCAATAAATCTGCCCATTTCGGGCTATTGCAACGCCGCCACAATCTGGACGGTAACCCCATCGAAATCCGCCATGCCGTCGACCGTCCTGAGGACCTTTCGTTCGCGGTAATATGGTAGGACAGGGGCGGTCTGCGCATGGTAGGCCTCGAGCCGGGCCTTCACGGTCTCCGGATTGTCGTCCTTCCTGCGGCTGAATTCTTTCCCGCCACAGCCATCGCACACCCCTTCCGTCTTGGGCTGCTTGAACGTGTCGTGGTAGCCGGCGCCGCAGGCAGCACAGCTAAACCGCCCGGAAATCCGCTTCACGAGGGCGTCATCGTCGACCTTAAGCTCGATCACGTGATCGATTTTCAGGTGCTTTCGCTCCAGCATTCCATCCAGCGCTTCGGCCTGGCGCACGGTCCGGGGAAAGCCATCGAGGATGAAGCCCTTTGCGCAATCCGGAGCCGCGATTCGCCCTTCGATCATTAGAATAATGGTCGTGTCCGGGACCAGCGCCCCCGACTCGACGATCTCCTTCACCTGCTTGCCCAACTCGGAACCAGAAGCGATCGCTTCGCGCAGCATGTCACCGGTCGAGAGATGGATGAGGCCATACTTTTCTTCGATGCGCTTTGCCTGCGTCCCCTTCCCTGCACCCGGTGGGCCCAGCAGCACCAGATTCATCGCAATCGTCCCTTCAGCCGTGATTTCTTGATCAAGCCTTCGTACTGATGGGAGATCAGATGGGACTGGATCTGGCCGACGGTATCCAGGGTCACCGTCACGACGATCAAGAGGCTCGTGCCGCCGAAATAGAAGGGCACGGAATATTTGGAAATCAGGATCTCGGGCAGGATACATATGGCGGCAAGATAAATGGCCCCGACCGCCGTCAGGCGGGTGAGAACGTAATCGAGGTACTCCGTCGTGTTCTTACCGGGCCGAATGCCGGGGATGAAGCCTCCGTACTTCTTCAGATTATCGGCCGTATCGGCCGGGTTGAAGACGACCGCCGTGTAGAAGAAGGCAAAGAAAATGATCAGGCTTGCGAAAATCGCCAGATAGAGTGGTTGCCCGCGCCCCAGCAAGACCGCCATCAAGGCCAGCCAATCGCCGCCTTCCGCCGCACCACCCTGGGCCGCCGAGAAACCGACGATCGTCGCCGGCATGAGAAGAAGCGAGCTCGCAAAAATGGGCGGGATCACACCGGCCGTGTTGAGCTTTAGTGGAAGATGCGAAGCTTCGCCCCCATACATGCGATTGCCCGCCTGGCGCTTTGGATATTGGACGATAATCCGCCGTTGAGAGCGTTCGATGAACACGATGAAGGTGATGACGGCAATGATCATCACGAGAAGGAGCAGGATAAAGATGGTCGAAAGGGCACCCGTGCGGCCGAGTTCCATCGTACCCGCCAAGGCCGACGGCAAATTGGCGACGATGCCCGCGAAGATGATGAGGGAAATGCCGTTCCCCACCCCCCGCGCCGTAATCTGCTCGCCAAGCCACATCAGGAAGATCGTACCGCCGACCAGCGTGATCACGGTCGTCGCCCGGAAGAACGCACCCGGATCGATCACGGCGGATCCTTGCGAACCGGCCATTCCCTCAAGGCCAACGGAGATCCCGTAGCCTTGGATGGCCGCCAGAAAAACGGTGCCATAGCGCGTGTACTGGTTGATTTTCTTACGTCCCGATTCGCCTTCTTTCTTCAGCTGCCCAAGCGCAGGCGAGACGGCCGTCATGAGCTGCATGATGATCGCCGCGGAGATGTACGGCATGATGTTGAGCGCAAAGATCGTCATGCGCCCCAAGGCACCGCCGGCGAACATGTCGAACATGCCGAGAATGCCCCCCGCGTTCTGGCGGAAGAGGTCGGCAAGAATCGTCGGGTCGATACCTGGAATCGGGATGTAGGTGCCTAGGCGATAGACAATCAGTACGCCCAGCGTGAACCAGATCCGCCGACGAAGGTCCGTCGCCTTGGCAAACGCGCCAAAATTAAGGTTAGCGGCGAGTTGTTCCGCAGCCGATACCATTAATTGTCTCCGGTTCCTCCGGCGTTGGCGCCGGTGTCGGCCTTGACGGGTTTCGACACCGTCACCTTGCCCCCTGCCTTCTCGATCGCTGCAATCGCCGCCTTCGAAGCACCGGTAACCTCAAGGGTAAACTTTGCCTTGATTTCACCCTTGGCCAACAGGCGAACCCCATCGCGGAGATGGGTGACGATCCCCACCTCGCATAAGATGGCTTCGTTGATCGGCTTCGTAGGATCCAGCTTGCCGCCATCGATGGCTTTTTGAAGACGACCCAGATTCACGACCTGATAGCGGCTTTGGGTCGGATTCCAGAAACCCCGCCAAGGCAGCCGCCGATAGATCGGCATCTGACCACCCTCGAAGCCTTTGAGCGCCACGCCGGCTCGCGACTTCTGACCCTTATGCCCGCGACCCGACGTGCTACCGGAGCCGGAACCGATGCCCCGGCCGACGCGCTTTCGTGCATGGCGGGCACCCGGACGGTCAGAAAGTTCGTTTAGTTTCGTTCTCACCAATTCACCTGTCGCAGCTAAATTTCTTCCATCTTTACTAGATGGGAAACCTTCCGGACCATGCCGCGAATTGCCGGCGTATCCTCGAACTCACGCGTCCGATCGATCCGGTTAAGGCCAAGGCCAATCAGGGTTTTTCGCTGATCCTTCGACCGTCCGATCGGACTGGCAATCTGGGTTACGCGTAAGCGTCCGGTTTTACTTCCCGCCATCGTCATTTCCTCAAGCGCTGTCCCGGTGACCGACGATCTCGTTCACCTTCTTGCCACGCCGACTAGCAACCCCACGGGGCGAGTACTCCTTGGCGAGCGCATCGAAGGTTGCCCGCACCATGTTGTGCGGGTTCGAGGATCCAACGGACTTCGCAACGATGTCCTGGATGCCAAGTGCCTCAAACACGGCGCGCATCGGTCCACCGGCGATAATCCCGGTCCCGGCCTGGGCGGCGCGTAACACGACCCGTCCGGCGCCATAGCGGCCCTGCATGTCGTGATGAAGGGTGCGGCCTTCACGAAGCGGGACCTGGACCAAGCTTCGCTTCGCCTGCTCCGTCGCCTTGCGGATCGCTTCCGGCACTTCTCTTGCCTTGCCGGTGCCGAATCCGACTCGCCCCTTCTGATCGCCAACGATCACCAAGGCCGCGAAGCCGAAACGCCGCCCGCCCTTGACGACCTTGGCGACACGGTTGATGGCCACCAGGCGGTCGACCAACTCCGGCTCGTCGCGGGACGTGCGATCGTTCTTTTGGCCTTTTGGCATCCTCGATTTTACATTCACTGCCATGCTTGATTCCTTAAGTCCCCTCCTAGAAAGACAAACCGCCTTCCCGGGCGGCCTCGGCAAGGGCCTTCACCCGACCGTGATAGAGGTACCCACCGCGGTCAAAATAGACCTTCAAAACGCCTGCCGCCTTTGCCCGGGAAGAAAGAAGCTTTCCCACTTCCCGAGCGGCCTCGAGTCCGGCCCCGGATTTCAGCTTGTCTCGAAGTTCCTTATCCAAGCTGGATGCGGTAGCCAGGGTGGCGCCCTTCGTATCGTCGATGACCTGCGCATAGATGTGTTGGCTCGATCGAAAAACCGAGAGCCTCAAACGGCCACGGTCCTTTTTCCGGAGTTTCGTGCGAACTCGGCGACTGCGGCGTGAAAACTGGCTTTTTAGGCGCTTCATCATGAAAGCTCTTACTTCTTCTTTCCTTCTTTACGGACAATCATCTCGTTCTCGTACTTCACACCTTTTCCCTTATAGGGTTCCGGTTTCCGAAAGGCGCGAATCTCCGCCGCGACCTGGCCGACCTGGCGTTTGTCGGCACCGGAAACCTCGATCAGGGTTGGTTTCTCACACTTGATCGCGATTCCTTGCGGGATGGGATAGCGGATCTCCCGGCTGAAACCCAGCTGGAGCACGAGGTTCTTCCCCTGAACCTGGGCGCGGTAACCGACCCCATTGATTTCGAGACGCACCTGGAAGCCCTCGGCAACCCCGGTAATGAGGCTGTTGACGAAGCTTCGGGCCGTTCCCCACATCTGGCGTGCCTCTTTCGTTCCGTCCCGTGGCCGCACCCAGACTTTGTCGTCCTCCTTCGAGACCGAAACGTTGTTGGTAAGGGTAACGCTAAGCTCACCAAGCTTCCCCTTGGCCGTGACGAGTTGACCGTCGATCGCCACATCGACGCCGCCAGGAACAACCACCGGATTTTTTCCAACACGTGACATAAGAATTTCTAAAACACCTTACATAAGACTTCGCCGCCGACGTGAGCGACGCGAGCTTCGTGATCCGACATCACACCTTTCGGTGTGGAAAGAATCGAGATACCAAGGCCGCCATACACCTTTGCAAGATCCTGAATGCCGGAATAAACCCGCCGGCCCGGTTTTGAGATACGCTTAATCTCGCGAATGACCGGTTCACCTTCGTGGTATTTCAATTCGATTTCGATTGCGTTGATGCCCTTCTGCTCCTCGTGCCGGGTATAGCCCCGGATGTAGCCTTCCTTCTGGAGGACATCGAGAACGCTAGCCAGCAACCTGGAAGCAGGACTTGAAACGGTGTCCAGGCGTGCCTGCTGACCGTTACGAATACGCGTCAGCATGTCGCTTAAGGGGTCGTTCATCGTCATGAATCGAGTCCTTCACCTCTTTTACCAGCTTGATTTCAACATGCCCGGAATCTGCCCCTTGGAGGCGAGATCCCTAAGCGCGATACGCGATATATTGAATTTCTGATACACGCCCCGCGATCGCCCAGTGAGTAGGCATCGATTGCGAATGCGCACAGCGGCAGAATTTCGCGGAAGTGCAGCCAATTTTAATTGCGCACTGAATCGCTCTTCCGGCGAGGTGGACGTGTTACGGGAAATCGCCTTCAATTCGGCCCGTTTCGCCTGGTAGCGTTTCACCAAACGTTTGCGATTCTCATTCCGCTCAATGGCACTTTTCTTTGCCATACATTTCCCTCCGTCGGTCAGTCGGCGAACGGCATATTGAAACCTTCAAGGAGCGCCCTTGCTTCCTCGTCGGTTTTAGCCGTCGTCACAAGGATGATGTCCATTCCGCGAATCTGATCCGTTTTGTCGTAATCGATTTCCGGAAAAATAATCTGCTCACGAATACCTATTGAAAAATTACCGCTGCCATCGAAACTCGTCGATGAAAGGCCGCGGAAATCACGGACCCGCGGTAGCGCGATCGTCACGAGACGATCGAGAAATTCGTACATACGGTCGCGCCGAAGTGTTACCTTGCAGCCGACGGGCATGCCTTCACGAAGCTTGAAGGTGGCAATCGACTTCCTTGCGCGGGTCACGATCGGCTTTTGACCCGCAATGGCCGTCAAATTTTCGAGCGCGGCTTCAATCTTCTTGCCTTCCCGAGCCGCTGCACCAACGCCCATGTTGACGACGATCTTTTCAAGCTTCGGGATCTGCATGACGTTCTGGTAACCGAACTTCGACTGCAGCTCAGGCCGAATCACGCTGTTATAGTGTTCACGCAAACGCGCCATTCTTCGATTCCCTACGTATCGATCACTTCGCCGGACCTCCTGGCAAAGCGAACCTTTCGGCCATCGTCGAGAAACTTCCAACCAATCCGCGTCGCCTCTCCGTTCTTCGGATCGACCAGGGCGAGATTCGAAACGTGAATCGGGAGTTCCTTTTCCTGGATCCCTCCGAGGTTTCCGGCGGACGGACGTTGATGCCGCTTAACGATGTTTACGCCCTGAACGACGACGAGATTTTCCTTCGGCAGCGAACGGAGTACCTCTCCCTTCTTGCCTTTATCTTTTCCCGTCACCACGACGACGGTATCGCCCTTGCGAATCTTTAGTCCTGCGCCCATTACAGGACCTCCGGAGCTAAGGATATGATTTTCATGAAATTTTTCGTCCTTAACTCCCGCGTCACCGGGCCGAAAATGCGCGTACCGATGGGCTCGTTTTGTTTCGAGATCAACACGGCAGCATTCTTATCGAAGCGAATCGAAGAGCCATCCGGCCGGCGGATGCTATGGGCCGTACGCACGATGACCGCGCGATGAATCTCGCCCTTCTTCACATGGCCGCGCGGAATCGCATCCTTCACGGAAACGACGATCACGTCGCCGACCCCCGCGGTCTTGCGCCGCGACCCGCCGAGGACCTTGATGCACTGGACGCGTTTGGCACCAGAGTTGTCCGCGACTTCCAGATTTGACTGCATCTGAATCATGGTCTTATGTCTTGCTTCCCAGTCCTGGTCTATCCGGATTCCGGAAGGACAACCCACCGCTTGCGCTTCGAGATCGGCCGGCATTCCTGGATCTGAACAAAATCGCCAGTCTTGCAGCGGTTTTCCTCGTCATGTGCGGCATATTTCTTCGAGCGGCGAATAAATTTCTTATAGAGCGGATGCTGAAATTGACGTTCCACTCGAACGACGACGGTCTTGTCCGCCGCATCGCTTATGACCCTTCCATGGAGGGTTCGTTTAGACATCCGTTTTCCCCGCCGTTCGTTCCCTAGCATTCAGGATTGTCTTTATACGCGCGATACCACGCCGTACCTGGCGTACCCGCGCCGTACTCTCGAGCTGACCGCTCGTCTGCTGAAAACGCAGGTTGAAGCGCTCCTTCCGCAAGGCGAGAAGGTTCTCCTCAAGTTCATCCAGCGATTTTGCCCGAAGGTCTTCCGCCTTCATCCCTAGACCCCTTCAATCCGGCTGATAAACCGGGTACGAACGGAAAGCTTCGCCGCGCCAAGCTCAAGAGCACGGCGCGCAACACCAGGCGGCACGCCATCGAGTTCGAAAAGGATGCGGCCAGGATGTACGCGCGCCACCCAATATTCCGGCGTTCCTTTGCCCTTTCCCATCCGTACTTCCGTCGGCTTCTTCGAGATCGGCACGTCCGGGAAGACGCTAATCCAGAGCCGGCCGGCTCGCTTCATATGGCGTGTGATGGCACGCCTTGCGGCTTCGATTTCGCGCGCATTGATGCGCCCGGGCGTCAGCGCCTTCAGGCCGAAGGCCCCGAAATTGAGCGCAATGCCACCCTTGGCCAAGCCATGAACCCGACCTTTGTGCTGCTTGCGGTATTTCGTTCGCTTTGGACTCAGCATCTACGTAACCGTTCGTTAGTGGCTATGACCCGTTTGCTGCTCTTCAACGCGCTTGTCCTGCGCCAAGGGGTCGCGCTCAAGAATCTCGCCCTTGTAGATCCACACCTTGATCCCACAGGTGCCATAGGTCGTAAAAGCGGTCGAGATTGCATAATCGACATCGGCACGAAGCGTATGCAACGGCACCTGCCCTTCCCGGTACCATTCCGTCCGCGCAATCTCGGCGCCGCCCAAGCGGCCCGCACAATTAATACGGATACCCTTCGCGCCCAGGCGCATTGCCGATTGCACAGCGCGCTTCATCGTTCGACGGAAGGCGACTCGACGCTCCAATTGCTGGGCGATGTTGTCGGCGACAAGTTTTGCATCCAGTTCAGGTTTGCGAATCTCGATGATATTGATGTGGACCTCGCCATTCGTCATTTTTGCGAGATCGCTTTGTAATTTTTCGATATCCGCACCGCGTTTTCCGATCACGACACCGGGCCTGGCCGTATGAATCGTGATCCGCGCCTTTTTCGCAGGCCGTTCAATCACGATCTTGCTAATGCCCGCTTGCGCAAGACGTTTCTCAAGAAAACGGCGAACTTTGAGGTCTTCATGAAGAAGATCCCTATAATCGCTGTCCGCATACCAGCGTGAATCCCACGTCCGGTTAATGCCGAGTCGAAGTCCTATCGGGTTAACTTTCTGACCCATCCGTTACTCCTTGCGCTCCCGCATAACAACGGTGAGATGGCTATAGGGCTTATCGATGCTAAAGGCGCGACCGCGGGCACGGGGACGCCAGCGATGCATAACCAAACCTTTGCCGACGGTTGCCTCGGCAACGTAAAGTCGATCGACGTCGAGCTGATGGTTGTTCTCGGCGTTTGCAATCGCCGACTGTACGGCCTTGCGCACGTCATTCGCGATACGCCGCTTGGAGAAGGAAAGAATCGCCAGCGCGGAGGCAGCATTCTTGCCGCGAATGGTTTCCGCGACGAGGTTGAGCTTTTGCGGTGACGTCCGCAGGTTTCGAATAACGGACATCGCCTCGTTTTCCGCAAGTCGTTTAGGGGCTGCTTTCTTACCCATGCCTATATTCGCTTCGCCTTCTTGTCCCCGGAATGACCATGAAAGGTGCGCGTTGGGGAAAATTCACCGAATTTATGACCAATCATTTCTTCGGTTACGAGTACCGGAAGAAATTTGCGCCCGTTATAAACGCCGAAGGTAAGACCCACGAATTGCGGCAACACCGTCGAACGACGCGACCAGATTTTGATCACCTCGTTTCGGCCTGACGTGCGGGCAGTTTCCGCTTTTTTCAGCAGATACCCGTCTACGAAGGGGCCTTTCCAAACCGAACGTGCCAAGAGTGGTCTCTCCTCTATTTTTTCTTCTTCCGACGGCGACGAATAATCTGCGAATCCGTTGCCTTGTTGTTACGAGTCTTTTTCCCCTTCGTCGACTTACCCCAGGGAGTGACGGGATGCCGGCCGCCAGAGGCCCGCCCCTCGCCGCCGCCATGGGGATGGTCGATGGGATTCATCGCCACGCCGCGCACGACCGGTCGTTTTCCGAGCCACCGTTTGCGGCCTGCCTTGCCGTATTTGATGTTCTTCTGGTCCGGGTTCGAGACGGCGCCGATCGTCGCCATGCCTTCGGCGCACACCATCCGCACCTCGCCGGACGCCAGTCGAAGCAGCGCGTTGCCCGCATCCTTGCCGACAAGTTGCGCATACGAGCCCGCCGCCCGTGCAATCTGCCCCCCCTTGCCCGGCTTCATCTCGATGTTGTGGATGATCGTCCCCACCGGAATGTTCTTCATCGGTAAGGCGTTGCCCGGCCGGATATCCACGTTTTCACCGGCGATCAGCTTGTCGCCGACTTGCACGCGCTGGGGAGCGAGTATGTAAGAAAGCTCGTCGTCCTCGTAACGAAGAAGCGCGATGAAGGCGCTTCGATTCGGATCGTATTCGAGCCGCTCGACGGTCGCCGCCACGTCAAACTTGCGACGTTTGAAATCAATAATCCGGTAGCTCCGCTTGTGCCCACCGCCCCGATGCCGGACCGTCATGCGTCCATTATTGTTGCGGCCGCCTTTTTCCGAAAGCCCTTCCGTGAGTTTTTTGACGGGCTTTCCCTTCCATAACGTCGACCGATCAATGATGACGAGATGGCGGAGGGAAGGCGTAACCGGTTTGAATTTTTTCAGCGCCATCGTTTAAATTCCCGTCGTGACATCGACTGCCTCGCCTTCGGCAAGTGTCACCATTGCTTTCTTATAGGCGGCACGTATTCCGATCTGACCTTTGAACCGCTTGGACTTGCCCCGCTGGCGAAGCGTGTTGACGGCTACCACATTGACATCAAAGAGTTTTTCTACCGCATCCTTGATTTCCGGTTTCGTCGCCTTCACGGGTACCCGGAAGGTGATCTGGTTATGCTCGGAACCAAGGGTCGCCTTTTCCGTAATCACCGGTGAAAGCAAGACGCCATAGGACTTCTCACTGGGTGGTCGTTTCTTCTCCTTGATCTTTTTCCGCTTCGTCTTCGTTTCTTTCGCCTTTGTCATCTCAGCCGCGCCTCCAGATGCTGGACCGCGTCCTTCGTCAACACGAGGAGATCGCGACGGAGAATGTCATACACGTTCGTTCCCTGCTGCGGCAGGATGTCGATGCCCGGCAGGTTTTGCGCCGCCCGGCGGAAATTCACATCGACCTCGGGGCCATCGATGACCAGCACCGAGGACCAGCCAAGCCTTCCAAGGCGTGTTATCAGGTCCTGCGTCTTGTTGCTTTTCGACTTCGTCGAGTCGAGAACGACGATCTTCCCTTCCGCCTGCTTCACGGAGAGGGCCACCTTCAGCGCGAGCTTCCGGACCTTCTTCGGCAGGTTGTAAGCATGGGAGCGTGGAACCGGACCAAAGGCTACGGCGCCGCCCCGAAACTGCGTCGAACGAAGGGACCCCTGCCGCGCCCGGCCGGTTCCCTTCTGGCTCCAGGGCTTCTTTCCGGTGCCTCTGATTTCGCTCACGTCCTTCGTCTTATGGGTACCGGCCCGACGCTTCGCCAGCTGCCAGGTGACGATACGTTGCAAAAGGTCCGGGCGTACGGCCACGCCAAAGACTTCGTCCGCGAGGTCGATCTCGCCGACATTCTTAGCTTCCAGGCTGATAATCTTGCACTTCATCCGCACCTAGTCCTTCTCCTTGGGGGCGGTTTTCTCTTCCGGAGTCTCTTTTGCTTCGGCCGGAGTTTCCGCCTCGGTCGGAGCCTCTGGCTCCGACCCCTCTGTCTTTTCTTCCGCTGCCTCCACGCCGGCTCCGCGCACACCTGCCGGAAACGGAACCGCTTCCGGCAACGGCTTCTTCACGGCGTCCTGGACGAGCACGTAGCTGCCTTTTGATCCCGGCACCGCGCCGCGGATGAAAATGAGACCGCGTGCCATGTCGGTCAATACGACGATGAGGTTCTGCGTCGTCACCCGCGAATCCCCCAAATGACCCGCCATCTTCTTCCCCTTGAAGACCTTGCCCGGGTCCTGGCTATGGCCCGTAGAGCCGTGGGCGCGGTGCGAGACCGAAACGCCATGGCTCGCCTCTAACCCATGGAAATGATGGCGCTTGATCGAACCCGCGAAGCCCTTTCCGATGGTCGTGCCTGCGACATCGACGTACTGACCGGCGATGAAATGCTCGACGGTGATTTCCGAACCGATTTCTAGAAGCGCATCCGAGCTCACGCGGCATTCGGCAAGCTTGCGTTTCGAATCGACTTTCGCTTTCGCATAATTCCCCTTAAGCGCCTTCGTCACGTTCTTCGCCTTTGCCTTGCCGACCCCAAGCTGCACGGCCGAATAACCATCCTTTTCCTCGGTTTTCGTCGCCACCACCTCACAACCATCCACCTTCAACACGGTCACCGGGACATGTTCGCCCCCTTCCGTAAGAAGGCGCGTCATGCCAAGTTTCTGAGCAAGAAGACCGGTTCGCATCATCCAGCCCCTACAACTTGATCTCGACATCGACACCCGCCGGCAGGTCAAGCTTCATCAATGCATCGACCGTCTGTGTCGTCGGCTCGACGATATCCAAGAGTCGTTTGTGGGTACGAATTTCGAACTGCTCACGGGACTTTTTATCGATATGCGGCGAGCGCAATACCGTGAACTTCTCGATCTTCGTCGGCAATGGAATCGGACCGCGCACGCTGGCGCCGGTACGCTTCGCCGTACTGACAATCTCACTCGTCGATTGATCCAGCAGGCGATGATCGTACGCCTTCAACCGGATCCGAATATTTTGACTGTCCATCGCCATTCCCATAAATCAACGGCGCCACAAGGGCACCGAAGATACTTTTTCCTACTCGATGATTTTGGTGACGACGCCGGCACCAACCGTGTGGCCGCCTTCACGGATGGCAAAGCGCAGGCCTTCGTCCATGGCGATCGGCACAATCAGCGAGCCCGTCATCGTCACGTTGTCCCCCGGCATCACCATCTCCGTGCCCTTCGGCAGCTCGATCGAGCCCGTCACGTCCGTCGTCCGGAAGTAAAACTGCGGCCGGTAGTTCGAGAAGAACGGCGTGTGCCGGCCGCCTTCTTCCTTCGTCAGCACATAGGCCTCGCACTCGAACTTCGTGTGCGGCGTGATCGAACCCGGCTTCGCCAATACCTGGCCGCGTTCCACGTCCTCCCGCTTCGTGCCCCGCAACAGGCAGCCCACATTGTCCCCCGCCTCGCCGTTGTCCAAAAGCTTGCGGAACATCTCGACCCCCGTCACCACCGTCTTCTCGGTCGGCTTGAGGCCCACGATCTCCACCTCGTCACCCACATTCACGATGCCGCGTTCGATCCGCCCGGTCACCACCGTGCCCCGGCCCGAGATCGAGAACACGTCCTCGATCGGCATCAGATAGGGCTTGTCCTTCGGGCGCGCGGGCTGCGGAATGTAGTTGTCCACCGCCTCCATCAGGGCCAGCACCGATTCCTTGCCCAGGCTGTCGTCCTTGCCCTCCAGCGCGTACAGCGCCGAGCCCTTCACCACCGGAATGTCGTCGCCGGGAAAGTCGTAGGACGACAGAAGCTCGCGCACCTCCAGCTCAACCAGCTCCAAAAGCTCCGGGTCGTCCACCTGGTCCACCTTGTTCAGGTAAACCACGATCGCCGGAACCCCAACCTGGCGGGCCAGAAGAATGTGTTCGCGGGTCTGCGGCATCGGACCGTCCGCCGCCGATACCACGAGGATCGCCCCATCCATCTGGGCCGCACCGGTGATCATGTTCTTCACGTAGTCCGCGTGCCCCGGGCAGTCCACATGCGCGTAGTGCCGCTTGGCCGTCTCGTACTCCACATGCGCCGTGGCAATCGTGATGCCGCGCGCCTTCTCCTCCGGCGCCTTGTCAATCTGGTCGTACGCCGTGAACTCCGCGCCGCCCGCTTCCGACAGCACCTTCGTGATCGCCGCCGTCAACGTCGTCTTCCCATGGTCTACGTGGCCAATCGTGCCAACGTTGCAATGCGGCTTCGTCCGCTCAAATTTCGCTTTCGCCATTTCCCTGTCCCCGTACCCCTAGGCGGTTTTCGCCCGAATTTCGTCTGATATGGCTTGTGGAACTTCATCGTAATGACCGAAGTGCATCGTATATTGCGCGCGACCCTGCGTTATCGAGCGCAGCGTGTTCACATAACCAAACATGTTCGCAAGCGGCACGGTCGCCGTAATGACTCGCGCGTTGCCCCGGCTATCCATGCCACTGATATGCCCACGACGGCCGTTCAAATCGCCGATGACGTCGCCCATATATTTTTCGGGCGTCACAACTTCGACCTGCATCACAGGTTCCAGTAACCGCGGCGCCGCCCGCTGCATGCCCTCGCGGAAAGCCGAACGCGCCGCAACCTCGAAGGCAAGCACGCTGGAATCGACGTCATGGGAGGCGCCATCCACCAGCGTCGCCTTTAAGTCGATGACCGGATAGCCGGCAACGATTCCGGATTCGATCGCGGCTAGCAATCCCTTCTTCACGCCGGGTACGTATTCCTTAGGCACGGAACCACCGACGACGGCATTTTCAAAAATAAAGCCGGCGCCTGCTTCAAGCGGCTCGAAATGAATCTTGACGCGGGCAAATTGACCGGCGCCACCCGTCTGTTTCTTGTGCGTGTAATCCGCATCGATCGCCTTCGTAATGGTCTCGCGATAGGCCACTTGCGGCACTCCGACATTCGCATCCACCTTGAATTCGCGCTTCATGCGATCGACGATGACCTCAAGATGCAACTCGCCCATTCCCTTGATGATCGTCTGGCCACTCTCTTCATCGGAGCTGACCCGGAAGGAAGGGTCCTCGGCCGCGAGGCGGACGAGCGCCGTTCCCATTTTCTCCTGATCGGCCTTCGTCTTCGGCTCGACCGCCACCTCGATGACGGGCTCCGGGAACTCTATCCGTTCAAGGACGACCGGATGACCGACACTGCTTAGCGTATCCCCCGTCGTCGTATCCTTGAGCCCGACGAGCGCAACGATATCCCCGGCGCGAGCTTCCTGAACGTCCTCGCGCGTGTTCGCATGCATCTCAAGCATGCGGCCGATACGTTCTTTCTTGTTTTTTACGGTGTTCAGAATCTGGGTTCCGCTTTCGAGAACCCCGGAATAGGTGCGGATATAGGTGAGCGTGCCGACGTAAGGGTCCGTCATGATCTTGAAGGCGAGCGCGGCGAAGGGCTCATCGTCCGAGTTATGACGTTCGACTGTTTCCTCGGTACCCATCTTGTGACCCTTGATTGCCGCCACCTCCGTCGGCGCCGGCAGATAATCGATGACTGCGCCCAGGAGGGGTTGCACGCCTTTGTTCTTAAAGGCGGAACCGTTCAGCACCGGCACGAAGGCAAGCGCGATCGTGCCCTTACGAATGCAGCGTTTTAAGGTTTCGAGATCGGGCTCCTTGCCCCCGAGATAGGCTTCGAGGGTGGCGTCGTCCTGTTCGACGGCGCTTTCGACGAGTTTCGCGTGGTATTCGTTTGCCTGCTCGACCAGGTTGTCGGGAATTGCCTCTTCCACGAACTCTGCGCCTAGGGTTTCATCTTTCCAACGGATCGCCTTCATCGTGAGAAGATCCACAATACCGGCATAATCCGCCTCTGCGCCTAAGGGGAGTTGCGTGACCAACGGCACGGCACCGAGACGATCTTCGATCATGTCGACGCAGCGGAAAAAGTCGGCCCCGGTGCGATCCATCTTGTTGATGAAGCAGATGCGCGGCACTTTGTACTTATCGGCCTGACGCCAAACCGTCTCCGATTGAGGTTCAACGCCCGCCACGCTGTCAAATACGGCAATCGCCGCGTCAAGAACGCGCAGGCTTCTCTCGACCTCGATCGTGAAATCGACGTGGCCCGGCGTATCGATGATGTTGATGCGGTGATCCTTCCAGAAGCAGGTCGTCGCCGCGGAAGTAATCGTGATACCCCGCTCCTGCTCCTGCTCCATCCAGTCCATCACCGCGGTTCCTTCATGAACCTCGCCGATCTTGTAGGAACGGCCCGTGTAATAGAGGATGCGCTCGGTCGTCGTCGTCTTTCCGGCATCGATATGAGCCATGATGCCAATGTTGCGATAGCGTTCGAGGGGAGTGGTGCGGGCCATTTTCTAGATACCTTGGAACGACGCTTACCAGCGGTAATGAGCAAAGGCCTTGTTGGCCTCGGCCATGCGGTGAACGTCTTCGCGTTTCTTGATCGCGACTCCGCGGTTCTCTGCGGCATCCATGATTTCGTTCGACAGCCGTTCGACCATCGTCGTTTCGTTGCGCTTGCGACTGGCCTCGATCAACCAACGAATCGCCAACGCCTGACGGCGGTCCATCCGGACCTCGACCGGCACCTGATAGGTGGCGCCGCCGACTCGTCGGGAACGGACTTCAATCGCAGGTTTTACATTGTCGAGGGCTTCGTGGAACGTCTGGAGGGGGTCCTTGCTGCCCCGTTCGACCAAACGATCGAAGGCACCGTATACGGTTGCCTCGGAAATGGACTTCATGCCGGAGCGCATGAGCGAGTTGATGAACTTCATCACCACCGGATCGCCATATTTTGCATCCGGTAAAATTTCGCGTCGTTCTGCTGCACGGCGTCGGGACATGGGGCTTTTCTTACTTTGGACGCTTGGCGCCGTATTTCGAACGACGCTGGCGACGGTCCGTTACACCCTGGGTATCCAGTGTGCCGCGGATAATGTGATAACGAACGCCCGGTAAATCCTTCACCCGGCCACCGCGCAGGAGAACGACGGAATGTTCCTGAAGGTTATGCCCCTCCCCTGGAATATAGGTCGTGACCTCGAAACCATTCGTAAGTCGCACCCGGGCCACCTTGCGAAGGGCGGAATTCGGCTTTTTCGGCGTCGTCGTATAGACACGCGTACAGACTCCGCGTTTTTGCGGACAGGCTTGAAGCGCCGGCACCTTGTTACGGGCGACGACGGCGATGCGTGACTTGCGAATCAGCTGATTAACCGTTGGCATCCGCCGAATTCTTCCTCTCGTACCCCGCGCAATTCGCGCGCAAAAAACTTCGGAACAAGCCCGACAAAGCGTTGGGCTTTGTTCTCTCCGGGTTCTTTTCGCCGACCCGAACGGCCTAGGACAGTTATTCCATAAACAGTCGCGCAGCTGCGTCTAGGGCGGAACCCTACCACCAGCCGCAAAAGAGGCCGCAGTCTAGGGGCGACGGCCCCATGCCGTCAAGGGAAATTCCGTAGTTTTCCGCCGTTTTTCATGCCTTTCGGCACGGCTCGGCGGTGACGGAACGCGCGCTCGCGAAGGCGCGTGAAGGCGGCTCGAAAGGACCGGTTTAGCCCTCCGGCAGGGCCGGCATTTCCTCTGCCGGCTCTATGGCTTCCGGCGTTTTTTCGGCCGTTACCTGCCGATCCCGCTCGGAAGCAACCTCTTTCATCTGATTCATGATGCTTCCGGTGCCAGCCGGGATCAACCCCCCGACGATGACGTTTTCCTTGAGCCCCACCAGGTCGTCGACCCGGCCCGAAACGGCGGCTTCCGTAAGGACCCGCGTCGTCTCCTGGAAGGAGGCCGCCGAGATGAAGGAACTCGTCTGCAGGGAGGCCTTCGTGATCCCCTGCAGAACCGGGCTGGCTTTCGCCGGTTTGCCGCCTTCCGCCTCGATACGGGCATTTTCGTCAGCAAATTCCAGCCGGTCGACCTGTTCGCCGGCCAGCATCGTCGTATCCCCCGAATCCTCGATTTCCACCTTCTGAAGCATCTGACGGACGATGACCTCGATGTGCTTGTCATCGATCCGCACGCCTTGCAGTCGATAAACCTCCTGAATCTCGTTGACGAGATAGGCGGCCAGCGCCTCCAGACCCATCACCTTCAGGATATCGTGAGGCACCGGGTTGCCATCCATGAGAGGATCCCCCTTACGGATGTAGTCTCCCTCCTGAACGGTAATGTGCTTGCCCTTCGGAATGAGATACTCGGATGGTTCCTTATCACCATCCTCCGGAACGACGATGACCCTGCGCTTTGCCTTATAGTCCTTGCCGAATTCAACCCGGCCATCGCTATCACTGATGATCGCGTATTCCTTCGGCTTGCGCGCCTCGAAGAGTTCAGCAACCCGCGGCAATCCACCGGTGATGTCGCGAGTCTTTGCCGATTCCATAGGAATACGTGCCAGCACATCCCCTGCATGGACTTCCGCACCCGCATCGATGTTAAGAATCGCACCGACCGACATGAAATAGCGGGCCTCTTTGCCATTCGCCAGGGTGACGACCTCGCCTTTCTTGTCACGAAGCGTTATGCGCGGCTTCAGATCCGCGGCACGCGGCAATTGCTTCCATTCCGTCACCACCTTGCTAGCAATGCCGGTCGCCTCATCGAGGACTTCCCACATTGAAAGGCCTTCGACGAGATCGACGTAATTTGCCGTTCCTTCCTTTTCCGTGATGATGGGAATCGTATAGGGATCCCATTCCGCGAGCTTGTCGCCTTTCTTGACCTCCGCCCCTTCATCAACCAGCAACTTCGCACCATATGGCACACGAGACGTGGCCCTTTCCCGCCCTTCCGAGTCGATCAAAACAAGCTCCGTGTTTCGAGTCATGACGACCGGCCGGCCTGCGCTGTCCATCACGACGTTCCGGTTTTTGATTTTGAGCGTTGCATCATAGGCCGACTCGATCGACGACTGCTCCGCACCGCGTTGGGCAGCGCCACCGATATGGAACGTGCGCATCGTAAGCTGCGTTCCCGGTTCACCGATCGATTGCGCCGCGATGACCCCTACTGCCTCGCCAATATTGACGGGCGTTCCACGGGCCAGATCGCGGCCATAGCATTGGACGCAAGTCCCGCTGTGCAGTTCACAAGTCAATACGGAACGAATCTTGATGGATTCGATGCCGGCGAGAACGATCACCTCGATTGCGGATTCGTCAATCATTTTCCCCGCCGGATGAATGACTTCACCGCTTAATGGATCGACCACATCTTGGGCCGCGATACGCCCTAAAATCCGATCGGCGAGCGGGACAATTTCGTTTCCACCTTCGACGATCGCACGAATGGTAAGGCCCTCGCTCGTGCCACAGTCCACCTCAACGATGATGCAGTCCTGAGCGACATCGACCAAGCGTCGCGTCAGATAACCCGAATTCGCCGTCTTCAATGCCGTATCGGCAAGACCCTTCCGCGCACCATGCGTCGAATTGAAATACTCGAGAACGGTCAGCCCTTCTTTAAAGTTCGAGATGATCGGCGTTTCGATGATCTCGCCGGAAGGTTTCGCCATCAGCCCGCGCATGCCGGCAAGTTGTTTCATCTGGGCCGTCGAACCACGCGCACCGGAGTCAGCCATCATGTAGACGGAATTCACCGGCCGATTTCCCCCGGGCGATGAAATCTCCTTCATCATCGCATCCGCCACCTTATCCGTGCAGTGGGACCAGGCGTCGATGACCTTGTTGTACTTCTCACCTTGCGTAATAAGGCCATCGAGATACTGTTGCTCGTGCTCTTTCACCTTGTTGTGGGTCTCCTGAACGAGTGCCTCTTTCGACTTCGGAATCAGGAGGTCGTCTTTCCCAAAGGATATCCCCGCCATGCAAGCTTGGCCGAAACCTAGTTGCATAAGCCGATCGGCAAAGATGACAAGTTTCTTTTGTCCACAGTGGCGATAAACCATGTCGATGACATGGCTGATCTCGCGTTTCGTCATCAACTGATTGACCAGATCAAACGGCACTTCCGGATGACGCGGAAGGATTTCGGAAAGCAGCATGCGGCCCGGCGTCGTATCAACGATTAACGTGATGGGCTCATTGTTCTCATCGACACCTTTGTAGCGCGCCTTGATCCGGCTATGGAGCGTAACCGCACTGGCATCCAAGGCCTGCTGGATTTCGTTTACATTTACGAAAACCATGCCCTCGCCCGGCTGACCTTCCAGGTCGATCGTGAGGTAGTAAAGCCCCAGCACGATATCCTGAGACGGCACGATAATCGGCTTGCCGTTCGCAGGGCTCAGGATGTTGTTCGTCGACATCATGAGGACCCGGGCTTCGAGTTGCGCTTCCATCGATAACGGCACGTGTACGGCCATTTGGTCACCGTCGAAGTCGGCATTGAAGGCCGTGCAGACAAGCGGGTGAAGCTGAATCGCCTTGCCTTCGATGAGAACCGGTTCAAACGCCTGTACACCCAAGCGATGCAAGGTTGGCGCACGGTTCAGAAGCACCGGATGCTCGCGGATGACTTCTTCCAGGATATCCCAAACCTCTGGGCGCTCCTTCTCCACCATCCGCTTGGCGGCCTTGATGGTCGCCGCCATGCCATAAAGCTCAAGCTTCGAGTAGATGAACGGCTTAAAGAGCTCGAGCGCCATCTTCTTCGGCAGGCCACACTGGTGCAAAAGCAGTTCCGGGCCGACGACGATGACGGAGCGGCCGGAGTAATCGACGCGTTTGCCAAGCAAATTCTGGCGAAAGCGGCCCTGCTTGCCTTTCAACATATCCGAAAGCGATTTCAACGGCCGTTTGCTGGCACCGGCGAGCGGACGGCTGCGCCGGCCGTTATCGAACAGCGCATCCACCGCTTCCTGCAGCATTCGCTTCTCGTTGCGAACGATGATGTCCGGGGCGCGAAGTTCGATCAGCCGCTTCAGGCGATTGTTCCGATTGATCACCCGACGGTAAAGGTCATTGAGGTCCGAGGTCGCAAAACGGCCACCGTCCAGCGGGACAAGTGGACGGAGTTCCGGCGGAATGACCGGGATCACTTCGAGGATCATCCACTCCGGCCGGGCGCCAGAGGCGGTAAAGGCTTCGATCAGCTTGAGGCGTTTTACGTACTTCTTCCGTTTTGCCTCGGAATTCGTCTCCTTTAGATCGACCTTCAAGGTTTCCCGCGATTCTGCGAGGTCGATGGCCGCCAATATCGTCTGCAGCGCCTCCGCTCCGATGGCCGCCGTAAAGGAATCCGGCCCATGTTCCTCCTTGGCCTCAATATACTCTTCTTCCGTCAGCAACTGATGGAGCTTAAGCGGGGTCAAGCCTGGTTCAATCACGACGTAATTTTCGAAATAGAGAATCCGCTCAATATCCTTGAGCGTCATATCAAGCAGGAGGCTAATCCGGCTTGGCAATGACTTTAAAAACCAGATGTGGGCAACCGGAGAGGCAAGCTCGATGTGCGCCATCCGCTCGCGGCGGACCTTCTGCAGGGTCACCTCGACACCGCACTTCTCACAGATAATGCCCCGAAATTTCATTCGCCGGTATTTGCCGCAAAGGCATTCGTAATCCTTTGCGGGCCCGAAGATGCGCGCACAGAAAAGCCCATCCCGCTCCGGTTTGAAGGTCCGGTAATTGATCGTTTCCGGCTTCCGGATTTCGCCATAGGACCAGGAGCGAATTCGCTCGGGACTCGCGATCGAAACCCGAATTTGATCAAAACTTTGAGCGACGCTCGTCTGGCCGAAAATCTTCATTAATTCGTTCATAAAGGTCTCCTAGAGTCCGCAATTGTCCGGCTGAGCCGATCAATAATCCTTCTGAATCAATTCGACGTTCAGGCAGAGCGATCGCATCTCCTTCACCAAAACGTTGAAGGATTCGGGAATGCCTGCTTCGAAGGTATCGTCGCCACGCACGATCGCCTCGTAGACTTTCGTGCGGCCGGAGACGTCATCGGATTTGACGGTCAGCATTTCCTGAAGCGTGTAAGCAGCGCCATACGCCTCAAGGGCCCAGACTTCCATCTCGCCAAAGCGTTGGCCACCGAACTGCGCCTTGCCGCCCAGTGGCTGTTGGGTAACCAAGCTGTATGGGCCGACGGAACGTGCATGGATTTTGTCGTCCACAAGGTGGTGTAGTTTCATCATATAAATGTAGCCAACGGTTACCTTCCGATCGAAAGGCTCACCCATTCGCCCATCGATGAGCGTGACCTGGCCGGACGTATCGAGACCGGCCTGGTCCAGCATCTCGACAATGTCCTCTTCCCGTGTCCCGTCGAACACCGGCGAAGCCATAGGCACACCACTTCGCAAATTATCGACGAACTCATCCAGCTCATCATCCGAAAGCTCGCTGAAGTCTTTCTTCTGCTCTTGTCCGTAAAGATCGACGAGTCTTTTGCGAAGTTCCTGGTATTTACCGTTTTGCCGGATTTGGTCCAGCAGCGAACCGAGCTGCCGCCCGATACCGGCAGCAGCCCAACCAAGGTGGCTCTCAAAAATCTGGCCGACATTCATACGCGAAGGCACGCCTAGGGGATTTAGAACGATGTCCACCGGGGTTCCGTCTTCCAGATAGGGCATGTCCTCGATCGGCACGATCTTCGAGATCACGCCCTTGTTGCCGTGTCGTCCAGCCATCTTGTCGCCCGGCTGCAGCTTCCGCTTCACGGCGACGAAGACCTTCACCATCTTCATCACGCCCGGTGGCAGTTCATCACCGCGTTGCAGCTTCTCGATCTTGCTCTGGAACCGCGCCTCGAGGCGGGCGACACTTTCATCGAATTGCCTGCCAAGGGCCTCGATTTCTGACATCAGCTTTTCATTCTTGAGATTGATCTGACGCCACTGCCCGGGAGTAAATTTGTCAAGCACGACATCCGTCATTCGCATGCCGGCCTTCAGGCCACGTAGTCCACGATCCGCAACTTTGTTAACAAGCATCTCCTTAAGCCGGCCATAGTAGCCGCGCTCAAGGATAGCTTTTTCGGCGTCACGGTCTTTTGCAAGGCGCTCAATCTCTTCCCGTTCGATTGCCAGCGCGCGTTCATCCTTTTCGACGCCGCGACGCGAGAAAACACGCACCTCAACGATGGTTCCTGAAACTCCGGGCGGCACACGAAGGGAGGTATCGCGAACGTCGGAGGCCTTTTCACCAAAGATCGCACGTAAGAGTTTTTCCTCCGGCGTCATTGGGGATTCACCCTTTGGCGTTACCTTCCCGACAAGAATGTCGCTTGCGTTGATCTCGGCCCCAATATAGACGATGCCCGCCTCGTCCAGATGACGAAGCGCTTCTTCGCCAACGTTCGGGATGTCGCGGGTAATATCCTCCTGACCAAGTTTGGTATCGCGCGCCATCATTTCGAATTCCTCGATATGGATCGAGGTAAACGTATCGTCACGCACGATTCGCTCGGAGATGAGGATCGAATCCTCGAAGTTGTAGCCATGCCAAGGCATAAAGGCCACGAGGATATTCCGACCAAGGGCCAGTTCGCCGAGATCCGTTGATGGGCCATCGGCAATGATGTCGCCTTTCGTGACGATATCTCCGATTTTTACCAGTGGTCGCTGGTTAATGCAGGTATTTTGATTCGAACGTTGGAACTTCTGCAGGTTATAGATATCGACCGCCGGCGCCGTGCTGGAGGTTTCTTCCGTTGCGCGCACGACGATGCGGGTAGCATCCACCTGGTCGACGATACCCGTACGGCGTGCGCCGACTGCAACTCCTGAATCCCGCGCCACGATATCTTCCATGCCCGTGCCGATGCATGGAGCTTCCGTTTGAATTAATGGCACCGCCTGACGCTGCATGTTCGAACCCATAAGTGCCCGATTCGCATCGTCATTCTCGAGGAAAGGGATGAGGGAAGCAGCCACCGAAACGAGCTGTTTTGGCGAAACGTCCATTAAGTCGATGCTGTCCGGCAGCGCCATGTGGAATTCGCCAGCCGTCCGACAACTGATGAAGTCCTCGATGAAGCGGCCCTGTTTGTCGAGAGGCGCATTCGCCTGCGCAATCACGTGGTCCGTCTCATCCATCGCCGAGAGATATATGACATCGCTTGTCACCTTCCCCTTGTTGACCTTTCGATAAGGGGTCTCGATGAACCCGTATTTGTTCACCCTCGCGTATGTCGCAAGCGAGTTGATAAGACCGATGTTTGGCCCCTCGGGGGTTTCAATCGGGCAGATCCGTCCGTAATGGGTGGGGTGTACGTCCCGCACCTCGAAGCCTGCGCGTTCGCGCGTCAATCCACCCGGTCCCAACGCCGAGAGCCGACGCTTATGGGTGACTTCCGACAGGGGATTCGTCTGGTCCATGAACTGGGAAAGCTGGGAAGACCCAAAGAATTCGCGGACCGCCGCCGCAACCGGCTTTGCATTGATCAAATCGTGCGGCATCACCGTGTCGATCTCGACGGAACTCATCCGTTCACGGACCGCGCGCTCCATGCGCAACAGCCCCATCCGGTATTGATTCTCCATGAGCTCGCCGACGGAACGAACGCGCCGGTTGCCCAGGTGATCGATGTCATCGATGTCGCCCTGGCCATCCTTCAGATCGACTAGGATCTTCACGACTTGTAGGATGTCTTCCTTGCGCAGGATGCGAATGTTGTCTTCCGTCTGAAATCCAAGCTTGGAATTCATCTTGACGCGGCCTACGGCAGAAAGGTCATAGCGCTCTGAATCAAAGAATAGGCTATTGAAAAGAATTTCCGCCGCCTCAAGCGTTGGCGGCTCGCCGGGTCTCATCACCCGGTAGACATCGATCAACGCCTCCTCGCGGGTTCGGTTCTTATCGATCGTGAGCGTATTGCGGACATATGGACCGACGTTCAGGTGATCGATCGCAAGGACTGGGATTTCTTTAACCCCGGCCTCATCCAATTTCTCCAGATTCTCCTCGGTAATCTCCTCACAGGCTTCCGCATAAATCTCACCCGTCTTTTCATTGACGAGATCACTGGCGACGTAGTGTCCGATCAGTTCTTCGGGGGTGATGAGCTGCTCTTTCAGGCCGCTTTCCTGAAGCTTTTTAATGAGTCGAGGCGTAATCTTTTCGCCCGCCTCAACCACGACCTTTCCGCTTCGAGCGTTGACCAGATCATGGGTGAGCTTCATGCCACGCATCCAGTCCGCATTAAAGTCCGTCCTCCAGCCCCGCTTGGCCCGCGTAAAGATCATCGTGTCGTAGTAATAGTTGAGGATCTCCTCGACGTTCATGCCGTGGATTTCGCCCGGTTCCGCTTTCTTGCTGCCGCGGCTTCGCTTTTCCTTTACCGAGCTTGGCAAGGCCAGCAGAAGAGTCGTAACTGGCAATTTTCTTCGCCGATCGATACGAACGTGGACGATATCCTTTGCGTCGAATTCGAAATCCAGCCACGAGCCTCGATAGGGAATCACCCTAGCGGCAAATAGAAATTTGCCCGAAGAATGGGTTTTTCCTTTGTCATGATCAAAGAAGACGCCGGGAGAACGGTGCATCTGAGAAACGATCACCCGCTCCGTTCCGTTGACGATAAACGTCCCCCTGTTCGTCATGAGCGGCATATCGCCCATGTAAACGTCCTGCTCCTTGATGTCGTGGATCGACCGAAGCCCGGTTTCCTCATCGACATCCCAGACGACCAGCCGAAGCGTGACTTTTAATGGCGCGGCGAAGGTCATGCCGCGTTGGCGGCATTCTTCTTCGTCATATTTGGGCCCTTCAAAAGCGTAGGACACAAATTCAAGAGTCGACTGTTCCGAGAAATCGGAAATTGGAAAGACACTCTTAAAAACGCTCTGGAGGCCGTTGTCCCCCCGCTCATGCGGCTCGACCTCTGCCTGCAGGAACTGTTCATAAGAGTTCCGTTGAACCTCGATCAGGTTCGGCAGTGTGGTAACCGGTTTAATTCGGCCGAAGTTTTTGCGAATACGTTTCCGAGCCGTAAAAGATCTAGCCATATTTTCCTCTTAATCCTTAAGCTCGTTCCGGGAAGACACTGGCCTCCCCGGAGGAGCAAAAACGACTGGCAGAGCCCACGCGTCCTGCAAGAAGGGACGCGCTCGGCATGACCTCAATCGCCATGCCGGCCCGCGCACCCACAACAAAAGGGTTGCGAGGCATGCCGGAGATGCCTCGCCGCCAACTGCACCTGGCTGTCGCGGTCATTGCTACTTAAGCTCAACCGACGCGCCAGCTCCTTCGAGTTTTTTCTTCAGCTCTTCCGCTTCTTCCTTCTTGATGCCCTCTTTCACGGGCTTCGGAGCCGATTCGACCAGGTCTTTTGCCTCCTTGAGACCAAGACCGGTAATCGTGCGGACCTCCTTGATGACGTTGATCTTCTTCTCGCCAACAGCGACAAGAACCACGTCAAACTCTACTTTCTCCTCGGCCGCCTCTGCGGTCGGAGCCGCCGCTCCGCCCGCCACAACCGCGGCCGGAGCCGCAGCAGAGACGCCCCACTTTTCTTCGAGAAGCTTGCTCAACTCTGCGGCTTCGATGACGCTGAGCTTCGAAAGGTCCTCGACTATCTTTTCCAAATTCGCCATTCAATCTCTCCTCGACTTGAACTCTGGTTTTCCGGTCTGCTTAAGCCGCATCCTTAGCCCCATAAGCCCCCAAGACCCGCGCCAGCTGACCTGCCGGCGCTTGTAGAACACCGGCAATCCGTGTTGCAGGCGTGCTCACCAGACAGGCAATTTTGGCGTGCAATTTATCGAGGGACGGAAGCGAAGCCAGCGCCTTTACGCCGCTTTCATCCAACACCTCTTTTCCGAACCCACCGCCAAGAACGGCAATCTTGTCGTTCTTCTTTGCGTAGGTGACGACCACCTTCGCAGCAGACACCGGGTCTTCCGAATAGGCGATCGCCGTGGGCCCGTTGAAAAGCGAGTCTAAGGATTCATAGGGGGTGCCCTTAAGGGCGAGGCGGGTAAGCCGGTTCTTCGTCACCTTGAAGCTGGCGCCCGCTTCACGCATTTTCCGTCTCAAGTCGGTGGACTCGGCCACCGTCATGCCGCTTTGATGCACGATAACCACGAGCTCGGCAGCACGAAAGACGTCGTGAAGGGAGGCGACCAGCTGTTCCTTTTCTGATCGGTTCACCATTTACCTCCGCACGTTGAACGGAACGACCGCAACACGGCCGATCCGCCGTCACTCAATTGGACCTGCCGCTCTCCGGCAAATCCGCTTGCCCTGTCCCAGAAGTTCAAGCCGTTCAAGACACCTTCGTAAGAGGGTGCTTGGATCGACTCCGCTCCTGTCTGTGCAGGCGGTCGCCCCTTAAGCCATCGTGAAACCCACGACAGCGCCTGCAGTCTCGGAAGGGTACGAAGATGCACAACGCTTGCACCTCCGATTCGTCGTACCAGCGATGCCGAATACGAAGAATGTCGTTGCCCGGCGAACGTCATGATCGCCCCAGGCTTGTAATATCGAGTCGGACCCCAGGGCCCATCGTCGAAGTCAGCGTCATTTTTTTCACGTAACTGCCTTTTGCGCCGCTTGGTTTAGCGCGCATGATCGCTTCGAAGAATGCCCGCACGTTCTGCGTCAAGGCCTCTTCGGAAAAACTTGCCTTGCCGATACCGGCGTGGATAAGCCCATTCTTCTCGGCGCGGAATTCGACCTGGCCTGCCTTCGCAGCCTTCACGGCATCCGCCACTTCCGTCGTCACCGTGCCGACCTTCGGGTTGGGCATTAGACCGCGCGGGCCCAGGACTTTCCCGAGCTTGCCGACGACGCCCATCATGTCGGGGGTGGCAATGCAACGGTCGAAGTTGATTTCGCCGCCTTGCACTTTTTCCGCAAGATCCTCCGCGCCAATGAGGTCGGCTCCGGCGGCTTCCGCTTCCTTTGCCTTCTCGCCCTTCGCAAAGACGGCGACGCGCACGGTTCGTCCCGTGCCGTTCGGCAATGCAACGACCCCCCGCACCATCTGATCCGAATGCCGAGGATCGATTCCAAGGCTCAAGGCTACCTCGATGGTTTCATCGAACTTTGCCTGTGCGGCCTCGCGAACCAGCTTCACCGCATCTGTAACGGGGTACGAGGCGTTGCGATCAAGCGACTCGAGGGCCTTGCGCATTCGTTTTCCCTTTTTCCCGGCCATCTCTACTCCAAGACCTCAATGCCCATCGAGCGTGCCGAGCCGGCGACCATCCGCGCGGCTGCTTCAATATCGTTCGCGTTCAGATCTACCATCTTCTTTTCGGCAATCTCCCTTACTTGGGCCATCGTCACCTTGCCAATCGGCTCCCGGCCCGCATTTGCGGCACCTTTTTCGAGTCTGGCCGCCCGTTTCAGGAAGTAACTGGCCGGCGGCGTTTTCGTGATGAAGGAGAAGCTGCGGTCTGCATAGACGGTAATGACCGTCGGGATCGGCATGCCCGGCTCGACGCCTTGCGTCTCGGCGTTAAAGACCTTGCAGAACTCCATGATATTGACGCCACGCTGGCCCAAAGCCGGGCCAATCGGGGGCGATGGATTCGCCTGCCCCGCCGGAACCTGCAGCTTGATATAACCGTCGATCTTTTTTGCCATCTGTTTCCTCAATCCCTCAAGGTGCGCGGTTGGGCCATGGCGAGCCTCCCACACGATGGGCCGAGTGGTTTCGAGCCTTGTCTTGGCCCATCAAACCTTTTCGACCTGCGCATACTCCAATTCGACTGGCGTTGCCCGGCCGAAGATCGACACGGTGACCTTAATACGGGCCTTTCCCTCGTCGACTTCTTCAACGAGTCCGCTGAAGGACATAAATGGTCCATCGCAGACCCGCACTTCTTCTCCGACTTCGAACATCACGGAAGGTTTCGGACGTTCGACCCCTTCCTTCACCTGATGGAGAATCCGATTTACCTCTTCTTCGCTTAAAGCAGTCGGCGTGCCTTTCGTGCCCAGAAAACCGGTAACTTTGGGCGTATTCTTCACGAGGTGCCACGTTTTGTCCGTCATATCCATTTTCACCAGCACATAGCCGGGAAAGAATTTACGTTCGGCATTCACCTTTGTACCTTTCCGCAATTCGACAACTTCTTCGGTGGGCACCAAGACCTCTTCGATCACGTCCTCCATGCTCTGTTGCTTCGCCTGCTCACCAATAGACTGTGCGACCTTGCGTTCAAATCCAGAATAAACGTGCACGACATACCATCGGGCCGTCATTCCCCTAGCTCCCGAACCCAAAGATCAAACGCACCCCAAAAGACAAAATCTGGTCCACCAAAAAGAAAAAGATCGCCGCCAAAAATACCATCACGAATACCATGGCCGTTGAAACGCCTGTTTCCTTTCGCGTTGGCCATGTGACCTTTGAAACTTCCTGGCGGACCTGCCGAATAAATTCGGCCGGATTTGTCTTTTCCATCGTTTGCTATGCCAAGCCTATCTCGTTCGCGCCACGCATCCGTAACGTCGGAAGAAGAAGGGCGCGTAACGTGGCAGGAGTGGAGGGACTCGAACCCCCAGCCCCCGGTTTTGGAGACCGGTGCTCTACCAGTTGAGCTACACTCCTAAATCTCGTCAATTCGTTCTCTCCGAAATCGACGCCGGCCTCTAGGCGGCTAAAACATGAAAGCGGAACGAAGCCTTTTGCCCGGCTCTCCGCTGCCGAAGATACTTTTTCCTACTCGATGATTTTGGTGACGACGCCGGCACCAACCGTGTGGCCGCCTTCACGGATGGCAAAGCGCAGGCCTTCGTCCATGGCGATCGGCACAATCAGCGAGCCCGTCATCGTCACGTTGTCCCCCGGCATCACCATCTCCGTGCCCTTCGGCAGCTCGATCGAGCCCGTCACGTCCGTCGTCCGGAAGTAAAACTGCGGCCGGTAGTTCGAGAAGAACGGCGTGTGCCGGCCGCCTTCTTCCTTCGTCAGCACATAGGCCTCGCACTCGAACTTCGTGTGCGGCGTGATCGAACCCGGCTTCGCCAATACCTGGCCGCGTTCCACGTCCTCCCGCTTCGTGCCCCGCAACAGGCAGCCCACATTGTCCCCCGCCTCGCCGTTGTCCAAAAGCTTGCGGAACATCTCGACCCCCGTCACCACCGTCTTCTCGGTCGGCTTGAGGCCCACGATCTCCACCTCGTCACCCACATTCACGATGCCGCGTTCGATCCGCCCGGTCACCACCGTGCCCCGGCCCGAGATCGAGAACACGTCCTCGATCGGCATCAGATAGGGCTTGTCCTTCGGGCGCGCGGGCTGCGGAATGTAGTTGTCCACCGCCTCCATCAGGGCCAGCACCGATTCCTTGCCCAGGCTGTCGTCCTTGCCCTCCAGCGCGTACAGCGCCGAGCCCTTCACCACCGGAATGTCGTCGCCGGGAAAGTCGTAGGACGACAGAAGCTCGCGCACCTCCAGCTCAACCAGCTCCAAAAGCTCCGGGTCGTCCACCTGGTCCACCTTGTTCAGGTAAACCACGATCGCCGGAACCCCAACCTGGCGGGCCAGAAGAATGTGTTCGCGGGTCTGCGGCATCGGACCGTCCGCCGCCGATACCACGAGGATCGCCCCATCCATCTGGGCCGCACCGGTGATCATGTTCTTCACGTAGTCCGCGTGCCCCGGGCAGTCCACATGCGCGTAGTGCCGCTTGGCCGTCTCGTACTCCACATGCGCCGTGGCAATCGTGATGCCGCGCGCCTTCTCCTCCGGCGCCTTGTCAATCTGGTCGTACGCCGTGAACTCCGCGCCGCCCGCTTCCGACAGCACCTTCGTGATCGCCGCCGTCAACGTCGTCTTCCCATGGTCTACGTGGCCAATCGTGCCAACGTTGCAATGCGGCTTCGTCCGCTCAAATTTCGCTTTCGCCATCGTTCGGTTTTCCTATGCTCAGCTGGCGCTTAAAATCCGGTGAGATCGCTGAAGAGAGTCGCCCCCGTCACCAACCACGCCCCAATCGCGTGGAGCGGGTGAGGGGAATCGAACCCCTGTCTTCAGCTTGGAAGGCTGAAGCTCTACCATTGAGCTACACCCGCCGATTTTCATCCTTCTATTCACGCTATTTACGCAAACCCTGTCTGGTGGAGGGGGTAGGATTCGAACCTACGTAGACGTACGTCGGCAGATTTACAGTCTGCTGCCTTTGACCGCTCGGCCACCCCTCCGAGCCACAACAGGCACGCAGGCGCAGTGGCCCGCGAAATAAAGAGATTTACCCTCAAATGTCAAGCAAATTCAAAGGACTAACCTGGAGGAAACCCCTTGCTTCCGACGTTTTCATCAGGCAAGCCAGCGGCTCAAGACTTGCAGTGCGAAAATTTCGCGGGAACTATAGGTCCTTCGATGTCCAAGCGCAAGCGCCCGACCGTCTCGAAGCCCAAGGATTCCAGCCCGGACCGCAAGACCGGCGGACCAACCAGAGATGAGGTCTGGCTCTATGGCACCCACGCCGTCCTGGCCGCCCTGGCGAATGAGGAACGGCGCTGCAAACGCTTGGTTCTGACCGAGGCGCGCGCGTCCTCGGTCGAAAAGAAGCTAAGCAAAATCAAAGCCTTGCAAAGCCTCGCCCCGGAAGTCATGCCCAAGCAGGCGATCGGAAGCCTTCTTCCCCCCGGCGCCGTCCACCAGGGGATCGCGTTGCTGGCCGACCCCCTGCCCGCCTTCCGGCTCGATGCCCTGTTGGACTCCACCAAGGAAAAGGCCGGCGCGGTGATCGTCCTGCTCGATCAGGTGACGTATCCTCAGAATGTGGGCGCCGTGTTGCGTTCGGCCGCCGCCTTTGGCGCCGAGGCCGTTCTGCTTCCCAACCGGCATGCCCCGGCCACCACCGGCACGCTCGCCAAGGCCGCCTCGGGGGCCCTGGAAAGGGTGCCGCTGATCCACGTTCCGAACCTGGCCCGTGCCATGGAAACCTTGAAGGAAGCCGATTTCTGGTGCGTCGGCCTCGATGCGGATGCGGAAACGCCGCTCCAGGATCTCGAAAGGGGGGGCCGGACGGCGCTGGTTCTTGGGGCGGAGGGGACAGGGCTTCGCCGCCTTACCCGGGCCCATTGTGATTTCCTCGCAAGACTCCCCATCCATCGGGGAGCCACCGAAAGCCTGAACGTCGCCGCGGCCACCGCCGTCGCCCTTTACGAGCTTGCCGGACGGTAAAGGGCGGCGCTATCGTCGTCCGCACGGACGCCGGATTAGCTCAGTGGTAGAGCAACTGATTTGTAATCAGTAGGTCGGGGGTTCAAATCCTCCATCCGGCACCACTCATCAACACCGGTTGAAAGGCCAAGCGAACCGTCAGGAACCCTGGTTTTTTTGCTGGAAATGCCGCTCCCCTACCACCACATTTTTGATAAGCTTTCAAACCGGCCCGCCGCTTGCCAATGCGAGCGGACGGCCGCAAAGGAAACTTCGTCGTCATGAAACGCTTTTTCGGGAATGGCATCTTCCTAGGCGGACTTCTTCTGGCGATGGCCTCGCCATGGACGGCGTTGGCCGAGGAAGACGGTCTGAAAATCACCATTCATCCGCCGCCCTCGCCGAAAGCCGGCCAGGATGCATCGAAAGGCTTTTCGGGAGGCCAGCTGGCCTATGCGAAAGGCGACTTCGTCACGGCTTACGAAGAGCTTCTGCCGCTGGCCGTCGAAGGCAATCCCAACGCCCAGTTCTACATCGGACGGATCTACGACCCTTCCAACCAGGATCGCCTCGGGGTCACCAGCATGCCCCTTTCTGCAAACGGTACGCCGATCATTCAAGGCTACAAGCAGGCCCTTCGTTGGTACACGATGGCCGCGAAGCAGGGCCATGTGGCGGGCATGCGACAGGCCGGCATGTTCTTAAAATATGGGCAGCTCTACCGGCAAGCTTACAAATGGCTGTCACGGGCGGCGAAAGCCGGGGATGGGGAAGCGCAGTATCAGCTTGGCATCATGTACCACTACGGCATGGGCATGCAACGGAACGATACGAAGGCGGCGAAGTGGCTGGCCTTAGGCGGACCCAATATGAGCCCCTATAAGCAGAAGCAGTACGGATGGAAAGCCGGCCAGGGCTATGGCGCGCCTGCTCAAGGCAAAGAGCTCGTCGATATCCTTAAAAATAGTGGGAGTGAAGGCTCGAACGAGATGCGCGCCAATCGCGTCCGGACCGGAACGGTTTCACACCGCTCCGCCGAGGATGGTGAAGCCAAGGCCGAGGAATTTGAACAAACCCCACTGTTTTGGTAATTCCCCACCGATTGTTTTAGAGAGCCGAAGAGAAGGAATTGAAAGGAACACGAATGTCAACCGCGCGGCTGCTTACCGGTTTCGTTTTTGCCCTTTTAATGGGTGGCGCGTTCGCCATTCCCGCAGCTGCCGCAGAGATAAAAGCGGGCACGACCGTCAACGCCGAAAATCTCGACCGGCTTCTCGACAAGACCTTCGACGGTACCCCACTCATTCAGCTGATTCCGGAACCGTTTCAATGGCAGATCCGCGAAAAGGGTCTGACCATGAAGCTTGCAAACCCCAAGCCCCACCCCATCGATCCGGTACTGCGCAAGGCGAGCGAGAAAAACCGGAAGACCGTCTCGCTGGATACGGAGACACGCAGGGTCATCGGCTGGAAGGCCGGCGTTCCCTTCCCCGACGTCAAGCCGGGCGATGCGCATGCGGGGCTCAAGGTCATCTGGAACCTCTTCTACGGAAAACCCCGCGGCGACAGCCAGGTGTTTCCGAACGGAACCGCCGTGTTGATCAGCGAGCAGAATGGGATCGAGGCGATCAGCCGCCAGAATCTCACCCGCGTATTTCTGAAGGGACTTTTGCGGCGCAAGGGCGCACCGACGCTCGGCTCCGGCAAGATCCTCGACAAGAACATCCTCGTCATGAAGGCGCCGGCCTCGTATGAGGGCAGCGGACTTCTTTTTTATCGCTACGACACGGACCAGACGGATTACCTCCTGATCTACATGAAGGATGCCAACAAGGTCGTGAAATGGTCCGGAGAATTCTGGATGGATCAGGTGGGGGAAACCGACTATTTGGGCGATGATCTGATGATCTTCAGCGCCTATCCGACCTGGTACGACGACTACAAGGTCGTCGCGAAAAAGAAGATCCTCGTGGTTGCCAATACCGCGCATCCCTTTGTGAATATGGAGGCGAAGGAACGGACCGATCGTTTCCCCGCCTTCGATATGAAGAACCGGCCCTACTGGAACCCGGTGGACCGGTGGGAACCGCGCGAGGTCTTCATCATCGAGGCGACGGCGCCGGCCCTTCACCCATACGGCCGTAAGCTCCTTTACATCGATGCCAAGATCTGGATGCCTTATCTTGGCGAGTACTACACGAAGAAAGGGACTCTCTGGAAAACAGCCATCCAAGGGTATCGCGTCTTCCCGATTGAAAAAGAGCCGAAGGGAGTCATCATCTGGCCGCCCTGGGCACAGGTCGTGGATTTTCGGAAAAACCACGCCACCATCCTAGCGACGGACGATAAGCTTCGTTTCAACGATGAGATCGATCCCAAGTGGATAAACCTGGATACGCTGAAGGGTGGCAACGTGGACGTGGAGATTGACGTGCCGTGGTCCGAACTGAACCCTGAGTAACGGCCTTTGAATTTCCAGTAAAAAGAAAAATGAATCAGACGCATAAATTCTTTGTTGTTTGGTTTATCGCGTCTCTTCTATGGATGGGCGGGTTCGTTACCCTGACTGCCCCGAAATGGTCGAAGGACGTGCTTGCGCTCGTCGAGTTCAACTACGAGATCACCGAGGAAGAGTTCCCCGCATTGAAGGGGCGGCGCGGCAAGGTCGAGCTCTACGAGACGCAGGACCATACGGAGCCGAAGGCGATTTGGGACCTCATCCTCCAGTTGCTGGGGGTCTTTGGCCCCCCTGTAATCGGTTTCTGGCTTGGGCTTCGCACCTTACGGAAGCGAGGCGGACGTCGGGAGCCCGCTTAAAGAACCGGCGCGCGCTCTAAGCGTTTTCTTAACCAAATTGTTAGCGAAATAGGGTCTTCGGGTGCTTCGGCGCCGGCATTTTTCCGGCACTTGAAGAAAACGCAAGGGCCCAGCATGAACCGAAAGGAACGGCGACAGCGTGAGAAATTGCGCCGAACGCGGGGTGCCTCGCCTCTCCCGGATGGCCTGCAAGAAGCCGTCTCGTTACATCAGACCGGACGCATCGGTGAAGCGCTTCCGCTTTATCAACAATTCCTGACCGAACAACCGGACCATCCGGACGCGCTTAACTATTGCGGTCTGGCCATTTATCAGCTTGGCGATGCGGGCCGGGCGCTTGATCTGATCAATACCGCCGTTCAAATCGAACCGACGAATGCGGGCGCCCATAACAATCTAGGTTTGGTTTTTCAGAAATTGGGCAGACTGGACGAAGCGGAGGGCGCTTACCGGCACGCCATGAAGCTTCAGCCAAAAGCATCGCAAGCCCACAGCAATCTCGGCAATATTCTGCAAACCAACGGCAAGTTCGACGAGGCGGTTGAGGCCTATCGTCACGCCATCGCGATCAAGCCGGATAGCGCAGAGGCCCTGAACAATCTTGGAAACGTATTAAAGAAGTAACGCAAGCTCGACGAAGCGCTTGCCGCCTACAAATGTGCGTTGAAATATTGGCCGGACAATCCAGACACCCACAACAATCTAGGCGTTTTGCTGCAAGCGACGGGAAGGATGGAAGAGGCGATTGCCAATTTTGAGCACTCGCTCGAGATCAAGTCGGACAATGCAGAGGCTTATTTCAATCTCGGTGGCGTTTATCGAGAACTCGGCAAGATCGATGAGGCAATTGCCACCTACCAGCAGGCCATCGAGTTAAAGCCGGACCTGAACGTTTACGACGATCCAGGCAGCCTTCTTCTCGACGGCGGCGCGCTGAACAAGGCAACCCCCGCCCTGAAAAAGGTCATCGAGAATCCAAAGGAAAACCCGGCCGCCTGCGCCAATCTTGCCGGCCTGCTTGCCGACGGAGACGACCTGGAAGGCGCCGAGGCCCTGGCCAGGGAGGCGATGAAAGCAAACGGGCATTTTCCGGACGCCGCGGCAAGCCTTGCCAAGGCGCTGACCGAGAAAGGGGAAATCAAAGAGGCCCTTGCCACCTATGAAGCCATACCGAGAACCCCGGGCCAGAACCTTGCTCCGCACATTAACTTTGCCGTGACTTTGCTTCGGCATAAAAGAATTGATGAAGGAATTGCAGTCATCGACTCCATCGTTCAAGAACCACAACTAACCGCGAACCAGCGCTATGCTCTTTTCGTAAATAAAGGGATCTACGCATGGCTTCGGGAGGATTTTTCTGAACTCGAAAGCTGCCTCCACACCTGCGATGCGCTTGCCAATGTCATCGATCGAACGACGATCGATGCGAGTCTGTGTATCTATCAGCTTTATCTCGATCGCCTCCTTCACTATCGCAAAGAGAATCCCGCGCTCTATGACGAACCGTCCGGAGCCGAGATTCACGTCATTGGCGAAAGTCACTCGCTTTCGCCAAATGGCACGATCGTTCTATTCGAAGGCGCGCCATCGAAGCTGGTTTCCCATCTTCTGATTGGCTGCAAGGCGTGGCATCTATCCCAAACGGCGGAAAACTATTTTCAACGCGGCCTTCGCTCGGCTCTGCAACAAGTCCCACAAAAAGCCACTGTCGTCTTTTGTTTTGGCGAGATCGACTGCCGTCACAATGAGGGAATTTTTCATCACTACCGTAAACAAGGCGGTGACTTGGATGAAATCATCTGCACGACGATCGAGGGCTACGTTGCCTTCGTCACCGAAGCCGCCGCCACAAGGAAAATACGTCCCCATTTCACCGGCGTGCCGGCGCCTCACCATGAGCGGCCTGCCCTTCGTGAACTCACGCCGGAAGATCGCAAGTCCTATCTCGAGGCGATTGCAGGCTTCAATCAGCAGTTAAAAGAAATCGCGAGTGCGAGCGGAGCGAAGTTTATCGACACTTATCACCTCACCGCCGGTGACGATGGGACGTCGGACGGCAGATGGCACATTGACCATCATCATCTTCTGCCAAATTGTCTGCGCGAATCTCTCGCCAGATAATTCAAGAAGAACGCCACTCACGCACTCGGAAAGTTCGGTTTGCGCTTGGCCACGAAGGCCGCGATGCCTTCCGCGAATTCTTCGCCTGCGGCACTATCCATGATGCCGCGCTCTTCCATCCGAAGCTGGCTTTCTAAGGTTGCAGCATACGCAAAGGAGTGATTGAGCAACGCTTTCGTCCGGGCCAAGGCCTTAGGTGGACCGGCCGTAATGATGGCCGCCATTTCGGCGGTTGCCTCTTCTAATTTTTCATCCGCCACGACACGATTGACGATGCCGAGTTCATAGGCGCGTTTCGCATCGAATCGCCCGCCTAGGAGTGCGATTTCCATCGCTTGTTTATAGGAAACCGTTCGCGGCAAAAAATACGTCGAACCTCCATCCGGGCTGAGACCGATCTGGCGATAGGCAAGCGTGAAAAAGCTCTTCTCGGATGCAATGGCCAAATCGCAAGCCAACATGAGGCTCGCCCCAAACCCGGCGGCCGCGCCGCGTAAACTGGCGATGACGGGTTTTTCCATCCCGTGGATGGATTCGATGATTTCATGGGCATAGATTGCAAGCTCACCGGTTGCACGGCGGCGTTTCCACTCACCCATCTCGAGGGTGGAATGGAAGAAATTGATGTCGCCGCCGGCCATGAAATGATCGCCGGCGCCTCGAAGAACGACACAGCGGACCTTCCTATCCTCTGCCAGCCTCCGAACCGCTTTGCTCAGTGCGATGCCGAGCGCGTTATCGACGGCATTTAACGCCTTCGGGCGATTAAAAGAGAGTGTCGCCACCCCATCTTGGATTTTCTGCAATAAGATGTCGTCTGCCATCTCGCTTCTCTCCCTCTTGCCGATAGATAAGGCAAGGAACTATATCGTGTCTGATGAAAAGAGGCCACTCAGCGAAAGCCCGGCAAATGTCTAGTGTGAACAACTTCCTGAAGCGCTTTCTCTTGCAGACAGATGCGGAAATATACGGGATCACGCAATTTATGAAATTTGCCTCGTCCCAGGTTGCCGCCTCAGACAAGGTTCTCGACGCTGGCGCCGGCACGCTTCCCTATCGGCGCTACTTTGCCCATGCCCATTACGAGGCGACAGATTTCGAGGATGCGTTCTATAAAGAATCGAAAATCCCATATGATTTTCTTTGCAATCTTGAGAGTATTCCGAAAGCCGATGATTCCTACGATGTCGTCGTCAATACACAAGTTCTCGAACACGTGGAGAACCCAGAAGCCGTCCTGAAGGAGTTCTTCCGTATTCTGAAACCCGGTGGGAAACTTTTTCTGACCGCACCACAGGGGTGGGGTATTCATGGTACGCCCTATCATTTCTTCAATTTCACGCAATACGGTCTTCAATCTCTATTTAAGAAAGCGGGTTTCGAGATCGTCTCGATCGAACCACGCGGCGGTATGTTCTGGTATTTAGGAAAACGGATCCGCACACTGCCGAATTATATTCTTGCGCAATATCTTTTCAGAAAAGGCCCAAATAACAGGCGTGAATTTCATCCACGACTCGGCGCTTTCTTTCTCGCTCCGTTTTACGTAATCGCAGTGCCATTTTGCTTTTATCTGATTCCGTTCTTGTTTTTCTATCTGGACCTGATAGATCGGAACCAAGATTACACCTTGGGCTATGCTTGCTACTGCCAAAAAGGTGCTTAAACGGCGACGGAGCGAATGAAGAACGTCAGCGCCCTTTGCGTCTATTGCGGTTCCTCGGGAAGCGTCGACCAGGTCTACCTGGAAGCCGCCGAGCAGACCGGCACCCTATTGGCCGAGAAGGGAATTCGGCTGGTCTTTGGCGGCGGCGGCATTGGGCTCATGGGTACGGTGGCGGACGCCGTACTCGCGGGCGGTGGCGAAGTGATCGGCGTGATGCCGAAATTTCTAGAGGATATCGAAGTCGCCCACGAACGAATTACGGAGCTGATTGTTGTCGACAGCATGCATACCAGAAAACAGAAGATGTTCGATCTTTCGGATGCCTTCCTCGTGCTGCCCGGCGGGTATGGCACACTCGACGAAATGATCGAAATCATTACCTGGAAGCAGCTACGTCGTCACGACAAGCCTGTTCTGCTCGTTAACGTTGCCGGCTATTGGGACCCGTTTCAAACGCTGATCGATTCGATCATCAAAAAAGGGTTTGCCCAGCCGAAGGACTTCGAGCTTTTCACGATAGTTTCGAGCGTCGAGGAAATTTTGCCCGCCCTCGCCCAGGCGCCGGAACCCACGCTTCATACGGCTTCAAGCGGAATCTGAAGCCAGGCGTCTTTTCCAGCATGTGGGGACTTGCACTTGTCCTCCGCGATGCTATTTTGCGCTCTACCAAGGCGGCAGGCGCGTGGAGGGAGCCCGGACGGATGCCAAAAATCAAAATTGCCAATCCCGTTGTCGAACTCGATGGTGACGAGATGACGCGGATTATCTGGGAGTTCATTAAAGAAAAGCTGATTCTTCCCTATCTCGACATCGATCTTAAATATTACGACCTCAGCATCGAAAGCCGGGACGCGACGGACGATCAAATCACGGTGGATTCCGCTCAGGCCATCCAGAAATACGGGGTCGGCGTCAAATGCGCCACGATCACGCCGGACGAGGCACGCGTCGAAGAATTCAATTTAAAAAAGATGTGGAAGTCCCCGAATGGGACGATCCGTAACATCCTTGGCGGCACCGTCTTCCGCGAGCCTATCATCTGCAACAACGTACCACGGCTCGTTCCTGGGTGGACGAAGCCCATCGTCATCGGACGTCATGCCTTCGGCGATCAGTACCGGGCGACGGATTTTCGAGTTCTGGGTGCGGGAAAACTCACTTTGCGCTTTGAGCCTTCAGACGGCAGTGAACCCGAAGAACATGAAGTCTTTGACTTTCCCGCCCCTGGCATCGCACTGGGTATGTACAACCTCGATGAATCGATCCGTGGTTTCGCCCGAGCTTGCATGAATTACGCCCTCGAGCGCGGTTGGAACCTTTATCTTTCGACGAAGAACACGATCCTAAAGGCGTATGACGGACGCTTTAAGGATCTTTTCCAGGAAGTATTCGAGAAGGAATTCAGCGAAAAGTTTAGGGAAAAAAGCATCAACTACGAGCACCGGTTGATCGACGACATGGTTGCTGCTGCGATGAAGTGGGAAGGTGGTTTCATTTGGGCCTGTAAGAATTACGATGGGGACGTCCAATCCGACACCGTCGCACAAGGTTTCGGCTCGCTTGGGCTCATGACGTCCGTGTTGATGACCCCTGACGGTAAGACCATCGAGGCGGAAGCCGCACATGGAACGGTGACCCGCCATTTCAGACAGCACCAGAAAGGTGAGGAAACCTCGACAAACCCGATCGCTTCGATTTTTTCCTGGACGCGCGGATTGGCCTACCGAGGCAAATTCGACGGCACGCCAGAGGTGGAAAAATTTGCAACGACACTGGAAAAAGTCTGCGTAGAAACGGTCGAATCGGGCCAGATGACGAAAGACCTGGCCATCATCATCGGCCCGGATCAGAAGTGGCTGACGACACGCCAGTTCCTCGACAAGCTGGATGAGAACCTGCAGGCGGCGGTGGCAGACGCCTAAACGAGACCCTAGTCAGCGAATGAACGGGACCGCCCGCGAGGGTGGGCTTATTTCATTTTAAGGCCGTTTTAATCTTTCTCTTACAAGCTTGTGATGATCGTTGAATGGCGAGAAAGACGCGCGATGAATTAGCGTAAAGGTCAGACTGACAGAGGTCCCAGCATGCAGCGACTAATGCTTGCCTTTCTCCTTTGTCTCTTCGTAGCACCTCAAGCTTTTGGGGGAAGCCAAGATTTTGGCAAATGGCAGCGCATCTGGCCAAATACGGACTTTACAAAATATTCCGTCTACTTTTCGGAAATCGGCCCAGGCGGGCCGCCGAAGGACGGCATTCCTTCCATCGACGCCCCAAACTTCGTGCCGGTTGATTTCGCAAACCATCTCATCGATGAAGACCCGGTCGTCAGCGTCGTCATCAACGGAGAAGCGCGAGCTTATCCCCTACAAATCCTGATCTGGCACGAGATTGTCAATGACACGGTCGGAGACGCTCCCATCTCGGTCACGTATGCCCCACTTGGCAATTCAGCCGTTGTCTTCGAACGTCGACTTAACGGACGCGTGCTTGAATTCGGCACGACCGGATACCTTCGCTATGCGGACGCGATTCTCTACGATCGTCAGACGGAAAGCTGGTGGCAGCAATTCACCGGTGAGGCAATCGTCGGTGAACTCACAGGGGAACGATTGAAGGTGGTGCCGGCACGGGTCGAATCCGTGGCAAAATTCCGCGAGCGCGCACCCCATGGCATGGTGCTCGTGCCTTCGGACCGCGAGCTTCGCGCCTATGGATACAATCCCTACGCCGGGATCGAGTCCGAAAACAATCCCGGGACCATTCGCGACGAGGGATCGGCACTCCCAGCGCCATTCGGGCGCGTCGTTTCCATCGGTGACGAAGCATGGACGCTTCGCCACATTCGCAATCAGGGTAAGGTTTTCTTCAAGGATCTCGTTATCACCTGGGAGCCGGGGCAAAAATCCGCTCTGGACCACGAACGCATCGCCGACAGCCGCGATGTCGGCAACCTTCTCGTCCAGCGCCGTACGAAGAACGGGTTTGAAGAGACCCCTCACATTGTGAGCTTCGCCTTTGCCTTCGAAGCCTTCTATCCGGACGGCGTTATCCATGACGGGAACAAAGGTGAAAATCAGGTTTTTTAGCTTAAATTAAGCGCTTGCGGCGATTGCCTTGGCGATGGCTTCAAGGGCCGCCTCGCCCTTCGTTGGATCGGCGCCACCACCTTGCGCCATGTCCGGCCGACCCCCGCCTCCCTTCCCGCCCATGGCGGTAGAACCCGCCTTCATGAGCTCGATGGCATTCAGGCGGTCCGTAAGGTCGTCCGTAACCCCAACGACAAGAGAGACCTTGTTTTCATCGCCGACGCTCACGATCGCCACGACTCCGGACCCAACCTGCTTCTTCAAATCGTCGGCCATCGGACGAAGCTCCTTCGCCGGTACACCGGAAAGCGTACAAGGTAGGTATTTACAGCCATCGATGTCGCGGATGTTGCTTCTCTTTTCGGCGGCGCCCCCACCCCTAGCCAGATTTCGACGGGCGTCCTGCAACTCGCGCTCGAGGCGCCGGCGCTCTTCGATCAAACTTTCGACCCGTGCAGCAAGTTCGGCCGGAGCCGCCTTCAATAAGGCGGCTGCATCGTGCAGGTTTTTCTCTTCTTCGGCCACGTACGCCTCGGCCGCCTCGCCGGTCAGCGCCTCGATCCGGCGTACGCCGGCACCGACCGCACCTTCTCCAATGATTTTGAAAAAGCCGATATCGCCGGTTCGCCGGACATGGGTGCCGCCGCATAGTTCGACGGAGAAGCTTTCGTCTCCTTCTCCGCCCATCGAAAGGACGCACACCTCGTCGGCATATTTTTCACCGAACAGCGCGAGTGCCCCGGCAGCCACCGCCTCGTCCGGAGTCATCAGCCGGGTTCCCACTTCCGAATTCTCACGAATCTTGCGGTTCACCTCCGTCTCGACCGCTTGGATTTCCTCCGGCGTCACCGCCTTCGGATGGCTGATATCGAATCGAAGGCGATCGGGGGCAACGAGCGACCCCTTCTGGGTGACATGCTCGCCAAGCCGGCGACGCAACGCCTCATGAAGGAGATGGGTCCCCGAATGGTTTGCACGAAGGCGGATGCGGCGCGCACGATCGATCCGCATCTTCAGCACATCGCCTACGCGAACCTTGCCCTTTTCAACCTTGCCAAGATGGACATGAAGACAGCCCAGCTTTTTCTGGGTGTCATGGACGGCGATCTTAAGGCCGGAGGGGGTGGTCAACACGCCGTTATCCCCGACCTGGCCGCCGGCTTCGCCATAGAACGGGGTCTGGTTCGTCACGAGTTCAATCTCATCTCCCTTGTCTGCCTCTTCGACTTCCTCGCCACCACGCAGGATGGCAACGACCATCCCTTCCGCCGCATCCGTTTCGTAGCCCAAAAACTCCGTCGCACCGAACCGTTCGCGCATGCCAAACCAGATCGCCTCCGTCTCGGCCTCGCCGGAGCCTGCCCAGGATGCCCGCGCCTCTTCGCGTTGACGCGCCATCGCGTGCTCGAAACCCGCAAGGTTGACGTCCCGGCCCTCCGCCTTCAAAGCGTCTTCCGTAAGGTCGACCGGAAAGCCATAGGTGTCGTAAAGGCGGAAGGCCACCTCACCCGGAAGCGGCTGGCCAGCCTTCAACTTGGCGGTTGCCTCCGCCAAAAGCTTCAGGCCGCGTTCGAGCGTCTGCTGGAATCGCGCTTCTTCAAGCTTCAGCGTCTCGCTCACCAGCACCTCGGCTCGGATCAGCTCGGGATAGGCCTGGCCCATCTGGCCGACGAGGGTCGGAACCAGCCGCCAGAGAAACGGCTCGCGACAATCGATCAAATGGCCCTGGCGCATGGCGCGGCGAAGGATCCGGCGAAGGACGTAGCCCCTTCCTTCGTTCGACGGCAGGACGCCGTCGGCAATGAGGAAGACGCTCGCGCGCAGATGATCGGCGATCACCCGGTGGGGGGCGGCGTGCGAGTTCCCCGGCTCCGTGCCGGTGGCATCGGCGGAAGCCTGGATCAGCGTTTGAAAGGCATCCGTCTCGTAATTGTCGTGTACACCTTGCAGCAGGGCCACGATTCGCTCGAGCCCCATGCCCGTATCGATCGAGGGTCTCGGCAGCGGTTTTTGCTCGCCCGGCAGGATCTGATCGTATTGCATGAAGACCAGATTCCAAATCTCGACGAAGCGATCACCCTCCTTCTCGGCGCTTCCCGGCGGTCCACCCGGAATCTGGCTCCCATGATCGTAGAAAATCTCCGAGCACGGCCCACAGGGTCCAGTATCCCCCATCATCCAGAAATTATCCGCCGTTGCGATGCGGACGATCCGCTCGTCCGGCAGGTTTGCGATCTTCTTCCAAAGCCGATGGGCCTCTTCATCCTCGTGATAAACGGTGACCCAGAGACGCTGCCTGTCGATTCCGAAAACGTCCGTAAGCAGGTCCCAGGCGAGCTCGATGGCGACGTCCTTGAAATAGTCGCCAAAGGAAAAGTTTCCTAACATCTCGAAGAAGGTATGGTGGCGCGCCGTATAGCCGACGCGTTCGAGATCGCTGTGCTTGCCGCCGGCGCGAACGCATTTCTGGCTGGATGCCGCCCGGCTGTAATCGCGCTTCTCGACCCCGGTAAAGACGTTCTTGAACTGCACCATGCCGGCGTTCGTAAACAGCAATGTCGGATCGTTGCGCGGCACAAGTGGGCTCGACGGCACGACCGTGTGGTCGTGGCGCGCGAAATAATCCAGGAAAGCCGAGCGAATGTCGTTTGTGGTCTGCATGGATCCCCGTTTTGCCTGCCGGTGCCGTCATACTGGTTCGGCCGCGGCCGGTCGAAGAGAAGCCATGCGTCTTGAGGCCGGCAACGGCCATGGAACATTCTTTTACCGCGCTTAAGGCCTGGGTGTCCAGCAAGCCCCGGCCGTTCGAAAATGGCTAAAGTTTGTGGCTTTCATGGGGCTAAAAAAAACGGAACGGGCCTTTTAAGGCCCGTTCTGCTCGCTTTAAGGCTCGGCGCGAAACGCGCCGAACGGAGGGCATGGCGATCAGGCGTCTTGGGTTTCCGTCTCCGGAACGGGCTCGGCTTTCGAGGCGTCGTCCTCAGGCTGCGGACTCGCCTTCTCGGTGAGGCCGACACTCTCACGGATGGCGGCTTCGATTTTCTCCGCAATTTCCGGATGTTCCCCAAGGAAGCGCTTCGCGTTCTCACGACCCTGACCGATCCGCTGGCTGTCATAGGAGAACCAGGTGCCAGCCTTGTCGATCAAATCGGCCCGAACCCCATGATCCAGGAGTTCGCCAACCTTCGAGATACCGCTTCCATACATGATGTCGAACTCGACCACCTTGAAGGGGGGCGCCATCTTGTTCTTCACGACCTTGACGCGGGTCTGGTTGCCGACGATCTCGTCCCGTTCCTTGATGGCGCCGATCCGACGAATATCGAGGCGCACGGAGGAATAGAACTTGAGCGCATTCCCGCCGGTCGTCGTCTCCGGATTGCCGAACATGACGCCGATCTTCATGCGCAACTGGTTGATGAAGATGATGAGGGTCCGTGAACGCATGATGGAAGAGGTAAGTTTACGGAGCGCCTGGCTCATCAGGCGGGCCTGAAGGCCTAGATGCTGATCCCCCATCTCGCCTTCGAGCTCTGCCGTCGGCACCAGCGCCGCCACGCTGTCGATAACAAGGACATCGATGGCGCCCGAACGCACCAGGGTATCCGCAATCTCCAGCGCCTGTTCGCCGGTATCCGGCTGGGAGATCAGGAGGTCCCCGACGTTCACGCCCAGCTTGCCGGCATAGGATGGGTCAAGGGCATGCTCCGCATCGATGAAGGCGCAGGTGCCGCTGGATTTCTGGGCCTCGGCGATCGCGTGCAACGCCAGCGTCGTCTTGCCCGAGCTTTCGGGTCCGTAAATCTCGACGACGCGGCCGCGGGGATAGCCCCCGATGCCAAGCGCGATGTCGAGGCCAAGGGAGCCGCTTTGCACCGTCTCGATTTCGATGACGCTGCCCTCCTGGCCAAGCCGCATGATCGATCCCTTCCCGAAGGCCCGATCGATCTGGCCGATGGCCGCTTCCAGCGCTTTGTTTTTGTCCATTTCGTCCCGGTCAACCAAGTGCAGATTGGCGTTCGACATGACACGCTCCCCTTATTCCATAGAGAAGGACACCGTGAGGCAAGAAACCCCTGTGAGCGGGTGAATGTACATGTTTTGTTCTCACTTGCAAGGCTATTGGTTACCTGTTTGATATATATGTATTTTAATAGCTGTGTTCGGGGATCGTTCCAACTAATACCGGCGGTTTATATACCTAGCATAGCTACGACTATACCGGTCCCGCTAGTACTTTTGTGTGCATACAAGTGTATACTTTACATAGCTAACCCGAATCGCCATACTGTGGATACCATGCATATACAATGACATAGCCAGCCTGGATCGCCATTAAGAATGGTCCGGGCCAGATAAACGCCACCGAGGCGAACGGATGACATGAACGACCTGTCCAATCCGATCTTCACCGACGAAAACGCGGCCCGCGAATACCTTGAAGGCATCCGCTGGCCGCATGGCACCTATTGCCCGCACTGCGGAGAAACCAAAAACGTCAAGAAGCTGAAAGGCAAGTCCCACCGCCCCGGTCTCTACCAATGCAACGCTTGCCGGGGAGCCTTCACGGTAACGGTGGGGACCGTCTATGAACGCTCCAAAGTATCTCTCAATAAGTGGCTACTTGCGACCTACCTGCTCTCCTCCAGCAAGAAGGGAATGAGCGCCCATCAATTGCACCGCATGCTCGGCGTTACTTACAAAACCGCGTGGTTCATGTTCCACCGCATCCGCGAGGCCATGAAGGAAGACAATCCCGGCCCAACGGGTGGCAAGACTACGGTTGCCAAAACGGGCGAAGCCGATATCGACTCGCATGAGCATGAGGTCGTCAATAACGAAGGACAGACACCCAAGGCTGGAACCGGAGATAAGCACCGTGTCGTAGCATTAGTCGAATGCGATAATATTACCCGTCTCGTCCATGTTAAGGATTTCCGCGCTAAGAAGGAATATATGAAGGAAGACATTGCCGCCAATACTGTTGAAGAATCTTTCTCCATCTTCAAGCGCGGCATGCTCGGCGTCTATCAGCACTGCGGAGAGAAGCACCTACAGCGTTATCTCCATGAGTTCAATTTCCGACATAGACACCGCAATCTTTCCGACGCAGAACGCGCCGATCTTGCCCTTGCGAGGATTGAGGGCAAACGACTCATCTATCGGAAGTCTCGTGGCTGATCTTAAGAAAAAGCAGCTTATCCACAAAGAGTTTTGCGCCGGTCGACGCATCCTGCGTAAATACAGGCCGGTCTAGCCTATTTCTTCTTTTTCGCGGTCTTCTTCCTTGCGGTCTTCTTTTTCGCGGTCTTTTTCTTCGCGGTCTTTTTCTTCGTAGTTTTCCGGCGGCGCGGCTTGGGCGGGGTGGCTAGCGTTTTCCGCACCACCTTTTCAAAGTCGGCTTCTCCTTCGGAGTCGTTTTTCCTGTCCGATATAGGTGACATGATTCGTTTCCTATCCTTAACGAAGAAGATAGTGAGTGCCAACGAAAAAGATAGTGAGTGCCGCTTCTTCTCCCTGAACACTTTTCTGTGACTATAACGCTCACAAAAATTGATTAAAAAAGCGGTAAGATCTGGAGAGAGAAGGCCCGGTGGAGTCTAGCTTCTCGGCCTATTCGTCGCCTTCAGCGCGACGGCTTCCGTGCCTGGGTGGGAATGATAAGAACAAAACCGAACCATCGGGGATGAACACTCATGTGTGTACCATCGGCTTAGTTCAATAAGCCATTGAACATATGCATACCCCGGCTCTTCGCAAGTTAATCGGAAGCGAAGAGAGAGCCGCGTTCATCGGAAAGCGTAAGCTACTTAAATACCGACCGGATCCTGATCGAAGGGATCACTCAATTCGGTTTTTCCCTCGGCTTTGGCGGAGAGATGTGGAGCGGTTTCCCCCAGATACATCGTGGCCCTGCTATCGTCTGCTATCTCAAGGATATAACCGCCCGGGAACAGGTTACACGTATATATTTAGGAGATGTAAAGAATACAACCATAACGTGTAGAGGCCAGATGCCGCGCGGTATGGTAAGCGCGTACCCGGCGAAGGGGCGCCTAGTTCGCCATCACTTCCTTCACCTTGCCGGCCAGCTGCTCGAGGCTGAAGGGTTTGGCAAGGAAGTACAGGTCGGAAACATCACCGATCCGGTCGCGGAAGGAATCCTCCGCATAGCCGGAAATGAAGATCACCTTCATGTCGGGGCGCTTCTCCAGTACCCGGTGGACGAGGCTTGGCCCGTCGAGTTCCGGCATCACGACGTCCGTAATCAGGAGATCGATCGGCTCTTCCGCATTGTTGATGAGGTCAAGCGCGACGTAGCCACCCTTCGCCTCGAGGACCTTGTAGCCCTTCTTCCTGAGCGCCCGGGCGCCAAACAGGCGGACCGCGTCCTCGTCTTCGACGAGAAGCACCGTACCGACGCCCGTTAAGTCGATGGGATCGAAGGCGGCCGCCATCGCGTGCGCACCGGCCGTGGCCTCCGCCACCTGATGGCGCGGCAGGTAGATGGAAAATTTTGTTCCCTCGCCGATCGCACTGTTAACGAAAATAAAGCCGCCGGTCTGGCGAACGATGCCATAGACGGTCGAAAGGCCAAGCCCGGTGCCTGAACCAAGTTCCTTCGTCGTGAAGAACGGTTCAAAGATCCGCTCGAGATTCTCCACGGAAATCCCGGCGCCCGTATCTTCGACGTCGATGAGGATGTAATTCCCCAGCGGCATCGGTTCCTGATCGCCGGGCGTCAACAGATGGCGTGAGTTCGCCAGATTCGAGGTCCGAATGAGAAGGCATCCGCCTTCCAGCATCGCATCCCGCGCATTGACGACCAGATTGATGATGACCTGCTCGAGCTGACCCTGGTCCACCTTCACAAACCCGAGATTTTGCCCATGGATGATGTCGAGATCGATTCGTTCGCCAAGCAACCGGTTGAGCAGGTTTGTCAGCTCACCCAGCACGTCCGTCACATTCAGAACCTTTGGCTGCAGCGTTTGTTGACGTGAGAAGGCCAACAATTAGCGGACCAGGTTCGCCGCCCGATTGGCGTTCTGCTTGATCTGCATGATGTCGGCAAAGGCCTGATCACCAGGCCCATGATTGAGAAGAAGCAAATCACAATTGCCGATCATCGCCGTAAGCAGATTGTTGAAGTCATGCGCAACGCCGCCTGCCAGGCGCCCAACCAGTTCCATCTTTTGTTTCTGGGCGAACTGCTGCTCGAGCTTCTTCTGCTCGGTCATTTCGATCGTATGGAGAATAAGCCCGGAAGCCTCGCCTTTCGCATCCTCGAGGCGGCGGATGAAGAAAGCCGCCACCGTGTTTTGCTCGCTCTTCAGGCGGACCTCGATAGGCCGCGTCGGACGGATACCACTGACGACGCGCTCGATCTGCTGGAGAAGGGCCTCTTCGTCCCTATTGTAAATCAGGCCCTTTAAGATGGGGTGCTGCGCCGCATCGGACGCGTTGCTTTCTCCATCCGCAGACGCGATGCCGGCGATTTGGCGGAAGGCCCCGTTGCACTCGACGATCCGCAAGTCGAGGTCGAAGAAAGCGATGCCGATCGGCGCTTCTTCGAAGAACTGCTTGAACCGCAATTCGGACTGGCGGAGGGCTTGCTCCCATTCCCGTTCCGGCATGAGGTTGCGGACGACGGAACGTGTCCGAAGGCCTTGTCCCTCGACCATCGGAATAATGGTTTGCGTGACGAAAGCCTGGAATGGCTCGCCGTCAGCACCACGAAGACGCACTTCACCACGACTGTCCATCGTGTCGCTACCGAAGAAATTGTAAGGCGGGGTCCCGGCCGGCAATTCTTCGTCGACGAAGTCATGAAGCTTTCGCCCGTCATTGACGAGCGTCGAGGAAGGCAGGCCGAGCCATTCGGCGAATTGATTGTTGGCGAAGAGGAACTGTCCATTCTCGTCGACCGAGTAGAAACCGACCGGCGCATTCTCCAGGAAGTCCACGAGCTTTTCCTGTTCCTCGCGGATGACCTGCTCCATCTCATGGCGGGCCGTCGTGTCGTCCGTCCGCCAATAAATGTAGCCCGGCATGATATCGATCGGAAAGGCGGAAAGATTTCGCCATTGAAGGCCATCGGAATCGGCGACGGCGATCTCATCGCTAGCTGCCTCGCTGGCTTCCGCCTTCAAGCGAATCCGACGGAACCGCTTGGCATCGACGCCGCTTAGATTGTTTTCGAGCGAGTTTAACGGGTCCGAGGGATCCACCTCGAACATTTCGAAAAAGATTTCGTTCGCGTACACAATCCCGCCGGATGGGCCAGTGACCAACCGGCCGGTGAACACCAGATCCCGCGCATGATGCCAGAACGCATCCGAACTTTCCGCCTCCGCCTTTCTCCCCAGGACCCCATAGAGCAAGCCAAGGGCCAGGACGGCGAGTGCCCCCGTCACGCCGACGATAACGACCACCAACGATCGCTCGATATTCGTGGTGTCCAGGAGATAAACAACGACGCCGCAGAGGCTCGCCAGGACCAGGGCAAGTCCCCAAAAGGCGGGGTGCAAGATTGGCCTTCTTACCGGAAGGCGCTCCTTTACCTCCGCTGCAGGCGGCATCGGATCATGGGCGTCTCTCATCCGACTCTCTCACGATGTGAACATCGCCTAGCGTATCGGGATAGGCCCTAATTCTTACCATAAACCGGCCCCGGATGCCCAACGCCCGGTGCCCGGTCTGGAAGCAGCTTGCCCTTTAGCCTCATGACGAAGGCGATGACTTCGGCGACGGCCTTGTAATGCTCGGGAGTAATTACCTGATCGATTTCAACGCCGGCATACAAGGCTTTGGCAAGAGGCGGGTTCTCAACGAGGGGGACGTCGTTTTCTTTGGCTACTTCACGGATACGCACCGCAAGAGAATCGATTCCCTTCGCGACGAGTGCCGGCGATTCCATCGTTTCCATGTCGTATTTGAGCGCAACCGCATAGTGGGTCGGGTTCGTAACCACGACATCCGATTCCGGAACGGCCGCCATCATTCGCCGTTGCGCACGCTCCATGCGAAGTTGCCGCAGTCGCGATTTAATGATTGGATCGCCTTCCGTCTGCTTAAGCTCGTCCTTCACCTCTTGACGGGACATGCGCATCTGCTTTTGAAAGTCATAACGCTGATAGAGGTAATCGATCCCGGCAATAATCGAGATGATGGAAAGCACCCCGATCAGGACCCGTATGGCGAGGGAATTGAGGACCTCGAGCGCGTTGGGGAGCGAAAGACCGGTTAGCTGATCGAGACGAGAGAATTCTGGCAAGATGAGAATCGTGCAAACGCTACCGACGATGGCAAGCTTCAGTATCCCTTTGGAAAATTCCACGATCGCCTTTAGAGAGAAGAGCCGTTTTATTCCCTTAATGAGGGATATCTTCTCCAACTTTGGATGGATGCGTTCGACGGCGACGACAAGCCCACTCTGAAGGAGCCCAGCCGCGAGCGCGGCGGCAACCAGCACCAGCAGGGGAATAAGGAGCGCCAAAAGAACTGCCTGGGCGGCTTCCTGCAAGGTATCGCTGAAGGCTGGGCCGTCCGCCGGAACCGCGTGGGGCATGGCGATGAACCCGACCAAGGCGTCGCGTAGGGCTGCCATCATTTGCGGGGCGAAGACGAGGACGAGAATGGTCAGACCAAGGATCATGAACCAATGGTTGACTTCCCGCGAATGGACCACCTGGCCCTTCTTGCGGGCGTCTTCGAGCTTCTTATGTGTTGGCTCTTCTGTTTTTTGGGAATCTTCGGTTTGGTCCGCCATTTCTATCCTGCAAGAAAGACGCCGGTGAAGCTTTCCTGAAACCGGTTAAGGAACCAGCTCAGTGCCGCGATGCTGGTCAATGCCAGGACCATGAGTCCGACCGCAATCTGCACCGGCATCGTGATGAAGAAGACCTGCACTTGAGGCATCAGCCGGCCCAAAAGGCCGAGCCCCAAATAAAACACCATGCCGATGATGAAGAATGGATCGGCGATCTCGGCGGCCAACACAAAACTTTGGGCGACCATGAAAGTCATCGTATGTGCAAAATCACCGAGCGGCAGAACGCTACCTGCCTCAAATAGAGTGTAACTTTGGATGACGGAGGCAAGCATGAGATGGTGTGTGTTTGTCAAGAAGAGCAACAACAAGCCCGTCGTCGTCAGAAAGTTCCCGACGATTGATCCCTGTTGGGCCGCCGTAAGGTCGTTCACGAAGGCATTCGCAAGGCCGATCTGGTAGGAAATCAACATTCCAGCGATGAAGAGCCCCGCCAAAATGGTCCTGGCCAACGCACCGAAGAAGATCCCGACACCGATTTCGCCGACAAGCAGCAGAAGCAACTGGAAGGGACTCTCCGGCAACCCTGGCAATCCGGACTCGACCACCGGTGTCACCAAAACAGCGATGACGATGGCAAGCAGAAGGCGTATCCGAGGGGCTACAAAGCTCTCACCAAAACCGGGCAGCAGCATCAGCGCGCTGCCGATCCGCGCAAAAACAAGAAACAACGCGAAGATATTAAAGGAAAGAAATTCGTCCAGCATGCAGGATCAGCCGAGTCCCGCGATTTGGTCCGTTAGGCGGTGTGCGAAGGTCGAAAGTGTTCCCGCCATAAAGGGCAGGAACAGAAGGAGCGAGATGAAGATCACGAGGATCTTTGGTACGAAAGACAGGGTCATTTCCTGAACCTGCGTCAACGCCTGGATGAGTGAAATAATCAAGCCAACCACAAGCGCGACGAGCATGACCGGCGCGGCCAGCTTGATCGTGACCCAAACCGCCTCCTGGGCAATCTCGAGTGCCAGCCCTTCCGGCATCGTCCCGCCTAGATCGGCATTTTCAGGATGTCTTGATACGCCTGCACGACCCGGTCACGAACGGCGGTGACCGTTTGCAGAGTGAGTTCGGCGTTCGTAACCGCCGTGACGACATCGATGAGTTCCGCCTCGCCGGTTAGAGACTTCATCGCCATTTGCTCGCCCTGGCGCAGGCTGTCGACGGCGGCATCTCCCGCGTTGCGTACAAGTTCGGAAAAGTTGCCTTTTGGCTCCTTATCCCGGGCGTCAATCCCGGGATTTTTCGCATTGGCGGCCGTGTTCGCATATGCCGCCACTGCGTCGATGGATTTCAACGTCATCGTCTTCCCCTAGAATCTTTGCGAGTAATCAAGCCTAGCGTCGCAGCAGGCCAATTGTTCCCTGGAGCATTCCTTTCGAGACCTCAATGACACTGAGGTTTGCTTCATAACTTTGCTGGGCTGCGCGCATGTCCATCATTTCAACCAGCGAGTCGACATTTGGTATATCGACATACCCGTCCACATCCGCAGCTGGATGTGTTGGATCAAGGCGTTTTTCGAATTGTGTTTTCACGGAAGTGATGCGATTGACCTTCACCAATTCCGTTCCAACATTTCGGTCGAGTTCATTTTTGAAAGTCACAATCTTGCGAGTGTAGGGCTCTTCGCCTGGCGCCGTCGGCAGCGAGTCGGCATTTGCAATATTCTGAGCAATGGTACGAAGCCGGACGCTTTGTGCCTTCATACCGGCAGCAGAGATTTTCATTGCCTTAATAATATCCACCTTGAATTTCCCTTGCCTAGTTGCGTCCGATTGCCGTGCGGAACATGGAGACATAGCGGTAATAGAGATTCGTCACCATCTGGTGGTCGGCGTGTGTCTGTGAAACCTTCATCAATTGCTCTTCCAGGACGACGGCATTGCCGTCCGGCGTTGATTCGTAGGTTTCTTTCTGTTCCTTATTGGCGTAGCGCTCCGTCCCTTTGCTTCCGGGCAGATGCGCAACGTTCGTTACCGTCGGCGTCATTTTTACGCCTTCGCTTCGAACAAGATCACGGAATGTCGGGGGCTTCAGATCGCGCGGAATGTAGCCGGGCGTATCCGCGTTTGCGATATTTTTGGCTAACACCTGTTGACGCGTATTCAGCCACGACATCCGGCCGGTCAGCATCGCCAACAGAGGGGACTTGTTTAGTTCCATGAAAAGCCAGTCGTTTCGCGCTGGTTCTAGAAGGTTTTAGGAATCGACGGCAGGGTTTCAAGTCTTGCACCCCCCTATTAAGAAAGCGTAAAAATATGTAGGCTTGCCCCAGGGAATCTGCGGTTCTGAGGCCCTTTTCGGGGCACCGACGGCGGGCGGAGTTCAAGGAATGCTGTATTTGACCAGGAAGGTTGGCGAATCGGTCATCATCAACGATGGGATCGAGGTGACCGTCATCGAGATTCGCGGCAAATCGATCAAGCTTGGTTTCAATTTCCCCTCCGATGCAACCGTGCTTCGTAAGGAAATTTACGACCGCATCCAGGCGGAAAACCGGGCTGCCGCCGACGCGGGGGCCATCCTGTTGAGCAAACCGCCGACGAAGGAGGAATAGGCCGGCTAAAGGCCTCCCCCACAACCCGATCGGGGAAGTTCTTCCGCCGCGACGCCGGCGGCCAGTAATCGTTTTTCAAACGCCGCGCACCAACCCGGCGCCAGCGCCGAAGCCCGAAGGGCCCGCATGGCCCCTTCCAGATTGGTTTTTTCTCGGAACATAAGGTCGTGCACCTCCTGAACGGAGATGCGTTCTGCCTCGGTCTCGAAACACTCGATCGCATCCCCGGTAGCGACGTCACCTTCCACAAGCACGCGCAAGTAAAAGCCCGAACGACCCGAAGCGAGAAAGCGTTTCTGGAAATCTTCCTGATCCATTCTCATGGCAAGCTTGAAACAAGGAACGCGCGGCTGCGTCACTTCAAACATCGCGTCCCCGATCCGAAACCGGTCCCCGATATGGATCGCATCCTCAAGCAGGCCCTCGGTGGTGAAGTTTTCCCCAAATTGCCCGAATGGGAAGTCATCGCGCCCAAGCTCGACCGCCCAATCGGCATAATGCTCGAACGGGTAAACATAGACTGCCTTGTATTTTCCACCGTGGCTTTCAAGATCGGCCTGGCCATCGCCTTCGAGGTTAAGCTCGCGAACCATCACGCGGCCTTTAACGGGTTCTTTAAAAATGCCCGTCGTAATCGACTTGCCTCGATATTCGACCGTCTTCGGCGGTGAAACATTAAGGGAGAGGAGTTTCATGCCTAGCACTTTTCATGTCGCATCGAGGAAAACTTACCATCAATCGCTCGGGCCCGCAGTATTCATTGGGATGGGCTCACCGTGCAGCCCAGCGGTTTGGACCCGAACCGTTCGGAATCCGACACGGACCGGCGCGCGAAGGCCTTTCCTTAAAGATTCCTTAAGCATAGCAGGGCCACGATGTGTCCGAGCAAGGCCGCCCACGCCTCTCTGTCAAAGCCGAGGGAAAAATCAAATTGAGCGATCCCTTTGATCAGGATCCGGCCGATGACTCGCCCGACAAGCGCGAGATTGCCGTAGCCCTTCATTACAACGAAGAAAAAGCGGCGCCCCGAAGGTCGTCGCGAGCGGCAAAGGGGAGCTTGCCGAGCGCATCCTCGAAATCGCCTTCCTGACCGGCGTCAAGGTACGAAAGGACGAGGATTTGGCCGAGCTTCTCTCGGCGCTTGAGATCGGAAGCGAAATCCCGGTCGAGGCCTTTGCCGCCGTCGCCGAGATTCTTGCTTACGTTTACCGCGCCAATCAAGAGCCTCAAACGACGGAGAACCGCCCATGACGAACGAATCCGGGATCGGTGGTGAGTTGCAGGAAGCCCTGGGCACCATCCAGGCCGCCCGCCATGCCATCGAGCAGGGGGGCGAGGTCGATCTGAAGCCACTTGAGGGAAAGATCGAGCAGTTTTGCGAGGCGCTGCATGAGGTGCCGCCGGAACAGCGCGAGGCAATGAAGAAAAGGGTCATTTCACTGATCGATGATCTCGACCATTTAGCTGCGGATCTCCGGATCCAGTATGCCGAACTCAGTGACCGACTTGGCAAGATGAGCAGCCACCGGCGAGTCCTCGACGCCTACGGCAACAGTACGGCTGACAAGGAATAAGCGGGACACGCGTTCGGAACGGCGATGGATGTCTCGCAATATTTTCGTTTTTTTCTAGCCCTTGCTTTTGTTCTTGGGCTCATCGGCGTTGTCGGCTGGGCCGTACGGCGCTTCGGCTTCGGTAACAAGATCCCCGTGACGAAAAGTCGTGACCGAAGGCTCGGCGTGATCGAGGTCCTGCCGGTGGACGCACGGCGGCGACTGGTGCTGTTGCGCAAAGATGACCGGGAACACCTCGTGTTGCTGGGGCTGGGCCAGGGACCGGATCTCTTGATCGAATCTGGCAACCCACTCCTCGATCGACCGCGCCATGAGACGAGTGAACCAAAATTATGAGAACCTGGCTACGAAAGCGGCGACAGGTGTTCCTTGTCCTTACCGTGGTTGGGCTTACCGCTCTGCTTGTTGGTGAAAGCGCGTCTGCGCAACAGCTGACGATGGATTTCGGTGAGGGCGGATCGGCAACAGGGCGCATCCTGCAACTGCTTATGCTCCTCACGGTCTTGAGCCTGGCGCCTTCGATCCTTGTGATGGTGATGTCCTTCACCCGGATCATTATCGTACTCTCCTTCGTACGCAGCGCGATGGGGCTTCAGCAAACGCCGCCGAACGCCGTCTTGATCAGTCTCGCTCTTTTTCTAACCGCCTTCATCATGGCACCGACACTAGAAGCCGCCTATGGCGAAGGCATCGTGCCGTTGATAGAGGAAGAGATCACCGAAGAAGAGGCCTTCGAACGTACGGCCGCACCAATTCACTCGTTCATGATGAAACATGTCCGCCAGGATGACCTTATTCTGTTCATGGACATCGCAAAACAGGAAGCCATCGAGCGCCCGGAAGAAACACCGCTTCGCGTGCTGATCCCCGCTTTCATGATCAGCGGGCTTCGTCGTGCATTCGAAATCGGCTTTCTAATTTTCATCCCATTTCTGATTATCGATCTCGTGGTGGCATCCATTCTCATGTCGATGGGTATGATGATGCTGCCGCCCATCATGATCTCGCTTCCTTTCAAGGTCGTCTTCTTCGTGTTGGTGGACGGATGGCATTTGATCGTTGGAAGCCTTATTCAAAGCTTCGGTTGACCCGTTTCGGATCGTCCAAGATTAGTTCAGGGCGCTCAGGCCTTTCGCCTTCAACTGCTGCCGGTAGCTCGTCATGAAGGCCTGGAAGCTATCGATGTCTACAATCTTCGTTGCAAGATCAAGGAAGTTCTCACCGGTATATTCTCCCTTAGGCGAGATCACACGGAATATGTCGCCATAGGAACTTTTCATCATGCGTTCGCCGAAACGCGTGTGCAAGGCGGTTAGTTTTTCCATATCTCCACTGAGCGAAAGCGCCACCGCCCAGCTCAGGATTAGTTTTAGATCGCGATCCTCTAGTTTCGTATCGGGCCCAAGGTTCCCGATAAGTCGCGGGAAAATTTCGGCCGCCTTGGACCAGTTTTTCGTGCGCTGATAGATGTCGACCCGCAGTAGGTCTGCTTCATGGCTCGCGTCCTCATTCAAGAGAGCGAGCGCCTGGTCCGCCTTCCCGATCTCGGTCAGCCCACGAACCGTCAAATGAAGGCGTTGACGGGAAAGTTCCTCCGAAACCGGATACATACTGGTTTCCCGGAGCGTCTCGAGGGCGCCCTCCGCGTCGCGATTCAGTAACTTGACGAGCGCTAGCCGAGTGGCAACGCGCGCCTTTTCCATACCCGAAAGGCGATATTCCACCTGATATTCGAGAAGTTTCGCAGCCCGGTCAAGAAGATCGGCACCGACCAAACGGTCGGCCAATATCTCGATTATGCGATCCCCATCCTCGCCGACAGGGGTCAATTCACGGAAGGCGTTATAGATAGCGAGTACTTCCACCAACGGCATCTTTTCCGCATCGCCCTCTAGGTAAAGCGCCGTGAAGACCTTCGTCATTTTTTTTGAGCGGTTTTTCGTTTTTCTTCATCGTTCTCGAAAGAGGTAATCAACTGTTTTAAGGCGGTAAGACCGCGCTGATATTTCTTTTGCTCCAGATAAAGGTCGCCCAGCTGATAGAGAAGGTCATACTCGAGCTTGTCCCCTCGCCACGCGAAGCGGAGTCGTTCGAGCCGTTCGATGGCCTCATCCGGATCCATGTCCCCCTGCTTCAATTTCAACCGAACCGTATCGAAAGCGGCATGGGCGCGGCTTTCCCGACCTTCGCCTGCAACAACATGATCCCAAAGCGCCATTGCTCCGTCGGTATCCCGGCGGGCCAGGTGAATCCGACCGTCTAGATGCCCAACATGGCCCTGCTCTGCCGGTTTCAAATCCAAAACCCGAAGCGCATGAAGCCGTGTTTCGGCAAGCTCAAGATTGCCAACCCGATAGGCCGCTTCGGCGGCAAGGAGATTCAATGCCACCCGCAGGGAATGAGGGTAATGCTCCAGAAAAGTATCCACACCATCGAACCCTCTTGCCGCCTTTGTCCAATCGTCGGCTTTTGCAGCGAGGGCAGCACGCCACAAAGCAATTTCGGCGTCTCCATTAAGGCTTGGATGATACATATCCTCTTTGGTCTGTTCGTAGTTTCTGTTCTGGAAGGAAACGGCGCCTCGAATGGCCCGGAAATTCAGGTCGTTGACGATGTCAGGCGAAGTCTCCAGGAGAACACTCAGGACACCTTGCGCCTCTACCATCATCTCATTCGCAAAATAAAAGCGCGTTAGGTTCATGCTGGCAGCATTAAGCTCTTCCTCATTCGATATTGCGATCGATCGATAAAGCCGTCGTTCCGTATCCTGATACGTCTCTTTCGGAATGCCGGACCAGCCTTCGAGGTCGAAGATACGGGCATTTGCCAGAAGAACATCCGAAACGGACTCGATCTCCCTTGCATCACCCGGCTTCGTGATACGAAGCGTTCGATGCCCAAAAACACGAACGCCACGAACGGTTGGTTCAACGTTGAGTAAATCCTTCCTGGGTTCAAGAACGATTCCCTGAGCCGAGGCCAGCAATGAAAAGTCGACGTATCTTCGATTGAGCTCCATGCCGACATTTGCGCCAGAGACCGGGACGACGAACAGCTCGTCCCCGACTTCTGGATCCGTAACGCGAATGACCTGTTCCGCACCTTCCACTGGCATCAACAATTCGAGGCCATTGTCTTCATTCAACAATGTGCGCACTGGAATCTCGACCAGAGGCGGGGTTGCTTCTGGACGGATGTCAACGACCCAGTTATTGCCACCGCGACGAAGGGTCGGGTGAAGACCGGGAACCGGCCCGATCCTGATCACCACGCCCTTGCGGGAAGGAACGTATTCCATATTCTTGAGCAGCAGTTTTTCCTTCGCCAGGACACCATCAAGAACGAAGTTCCGGAAGTGGTCAAAGGCAACCTAGATATAACCGGCACGCGCGAACACCGCGGCACCAACCGGTCGATCCCAGTCGAAGGCCAGGCTGATGACATTCCCGTTTCTCTCGCTGCGTACCGGGACAAGCACCTCCGACTTGGGCACCTGGGTAAGCTGAATCGGCATCTTGGGTGCCGGCGTCAAGGCAACCGGCTTTGGTGTCGGTTTTGACGATGCGGACTTCACCCCTCTTTTCGTAAGGGCAGGCTTTTGCCTCTTCTTCGCCACCTTCTTCACCGCCTTCGGGGCCGATCGTAAAAGATCGACGACGACCCTTGGACCATCGCGGAAATGGCGCAGTCGCGCTTTCGGGGTGTGGACGAGCACGACCTCCGTGGCCGAACCAGCGCCCCGAACGTCAAGGGAGTTGACGTATTTCGGAAGGGCTTTCTTTAACCGGCCAAGATCGAACGACGCCTGCCTATTAAACCGAATGGCCGCCGTCTTTCCTTTTTCCGTGACGCGATAGACGACCCGGTCCTGCCAATCGAAAACAAGACGTGTGAAGGTTGAATGTTCGCCTGTTCGCACCCGAATCCTTTCGGGCGCCGGCGCAGGCAGTATTTTTCCATCCAATAGATCGACGACTGCGTTTCCATTATCGATAAAACTGCGAAGCTCAAAATCGCTTTTAAGCGTCAGAATGACACGTTTTCCATCCGCCTCGCTCGTAACGTTCTCCACATAAGCGCCGAGGCGCCGTGAAATAAGGTCAAGGGCGGTTGGCATGGGCCGCGAAAATTCGATGACGAGCTTGCCATCGATGACCGTCACGGAATGAGTAACGGGCTTTTCCCCATCGAAGACGACCCGCCCAAATGTATCGTGCGCCCAAGCGCGCAGGTGAATCGTCTCATCGGCCCTTGCGGATGCACCAAGCACGATGGCGGCGATAAGAAAGAACTGAATTGCAAGGTGGAGAAGCCTAAACACGGTCAGCTACCCTTCGCTTCGCGAATCAAGATATCGACGCGCCGTGCAGCCTCGAACCGTTTGCTTTCCGGGATCGACAGGGAAAGGTTCTCAAATTTCGCATCCGCCTGGCCATAGGCGGTGATCTTCTTGGCGTAGCCAAAACGCCGAAGCTCTTCCGCAACGGCGATCGCACGCGCCAAGGAAAGTTCCCAATTCGATGTGAATTGTGCCCTTTCCGATGGAAGAGGGTCCGTATGCCCAACGACGTCTATCTGGTTACGTAAATTTTCAAGAAGGCCACCGAGAATGAAAAGCGCCCGGCGGGCCGATGTGGTTATGTTTGCGGTTCCCCGCTCGAACAAGACATCGCCGGGCAGAGAAATCAACAGATGCCCCTCATATTCCACGATGTGGCTACGGGAAAGGGTCGGGTCCTTGACCATCTGTTCCCGCAGAACAGTCGCCAGATAAACGAGATCCGTTGCCTTTTCGACATAGACGGTGCGGATGTCGTGGAAAGAGCTTGGCTCGGTGTGCATGGTTTGACGCCCGGGATTCAGGTTCTGCTCAAGCGCGCGGACAGTATCTTCCCATTTTTCAGAAGCAACGGTGGACATCGAGAACAGCATGACGAAAAACGTAAGCAGCAGGGAGATCATGTCTGCAAATGTGATCATCCAGGCGGTGTTTGCCGCTTTAGGCGCTTCTACGGAAAAGGAAGAGTCATCATCCATTTTCTATGCCCTGCCCTACGAACCGTCGGCTTCCCGGAACAGAACCTCGTCATTGGCTTCCGTGCTGATACGGAAAAACAGTCGCAACAGTTCCGGATAGTCATGGGCGATGCCCGTGTAAATGCCAGCAGATGGCGTACCCCGCCCACGCATCAGCCGCGCAACGGTCCCCGCGCGCGCCATTTCCAGAGTCTCACCGATCGCGAGCTGCTTCTGGGAAATCGGCGGGCTGCCCATTACGATCCCGATGCTATAGCGATCGCCGGAGGGGCCGTGTTCGGTGACTCTTTGAAGCTTCACAAATAATTCCGTATGTTCCGGTCGAATGTCCGCCTTGCCAGGGACAAACGCCTCCTTTGCTTTCACAATGACTTCCAGCAGGTCCCCATGGAGCACGATGTTCACTTGATCGACCGGCATGGCGTTCTCGAACAACCGCTCGACTTCGCTCAAGAATTGGTTCGAGACAAGCGGCGCATCCGTATCCGAGCTGTAAACTGGCCGGGAACTGAGCGGACCGAAATCCGAACGGAAGGTTGCCGTGACGCTTTCGAGCGCCTGTTTCACACGCTGCTCATCGAGCGTAGAAATAACATTCAGAAGCACGAAAAAGGCTAAGAGTAAGAGATAGAGGCCAACGAACAGAACGACGCTGGGATCGTTCCGTTCCTTTTTTTCAATTCCCTCAAGGGCATCCATCGTTCGCCGCCATCGTTAATCAAAGTCGCTGAGCAGCGCGTCGATCTCTTCCTGACTTTTTCCTTCCCCTGGGAGTGCCGGGCCGTTCAAGAGGCTTGCCGGTTTTTTCTTCGAGTCTGCATCGCCCGCCTTATTCGCGGAGGGCAATTGCGGGCTGAAAGCAGTAATAAGGCTCTCGATCTTTGCCTCGATCTCTCTCAGCGTAGCAACAATTTTGCTTATTCGTTGGCCAGTGATGTCCTGAAAATTGCAGGCCTCGTAGATAGCGGTAGTCGCAATGTTCAGTTTTCCCCTAACATCCTCGCTTACCTCTTCGAAGGTAGCCTCGATTTTCTCGGCTGAATCCAGGATATCTCCCGTCGCCCGCTCCGTCGCCAACACAATTGCGTCAAGCTCGTCCGTTGCCGACGGAATGTGCTTCGCCTGAATTTCATCCGGGCAAAGAGAAGCGATCTCCGCTTTCTCCTTCTTGATGAAAATGGCAAGCGATTCAAATTCATGATAGAGCTTAATCGCGGGGCCGGAAAGATCGCCCTCCATCGTCTCAACGATGGATTCTATGACACGGATTATGTCGTTCGTCCGATCTGCATCGGTCATTCCGCCAAGAGCTTCCTGTGTATTTTTTTTTCATTGCTCATTCCTAGAATTCGCCAAGTACACTCACGATTTTTGTTTTTAATGTTTCTGCATTAAACGGCTTTACGATGTAGTTCGAGACACCTGCCTTTTTGGCCACGATAACGTTTTCTGCCTTGCTCTCAGCGGTAATCATGATGAAGGGGAGGCTTTTCAATTTTTCGTCGGCACGCACCTCTTTTAGAAGCTCCAGCCCCGTCATCGGCTCCATGTTCCAATCTGAAATGATTAGCCAAAACTCCTTTTCGCGCAATTTCTGTAGCGCGCCGCTCCCATCCATTGCATCTTCGATATTATCGAAACTAAGTTGCTTCAGAAGGTTGCGTATGATTCGGAGCATGGTTTTATAGTCATCCACGATCAAAATACGCATGTTCTGGTCGAGTGCCATTTCTTACTCCATTCGGTCTGGTCTTCCTGGACGTTCCTGACCGGAAAGCCTAGAGCTAAGTCGGTTAAATTTGGGTAAATAGCGTAAATAGCGGAGAAGGAGGTTTTAGCTCCCTGGGACCGGGAGTTGGCGGCGATGCGCGAGTTCCGTGGTTACCGCCTCGGCTTTTACCGGATCCATCTGAGCGATAATTGGCGCAACTTTTGCCTCTTTCATGCGCTCAACGACGTCGAGAAGGATCGACATTTCCAGTCGTTCAAAAATTCTCGCCGCTTGTTTAGGCTTCATGCTTGCATAAATTTTAACGAGGCTTTTGAGTTTTGCCTCCTCTTCCTTGTCGTGCTGTTTGAGGTGGCTCTCAATCGTTCCCTGAATCCCTTTCAGCTCTCCGATTTTCATATCGATCCGGCGCTCGGCCACCATCAACAGATCTTCCCGCGTATCAAGCTGCTGGGCGCGAGCGTCAAGCTCTTCGCGGCGCTCTAGCAATTGCTGTAAAACATCGATCTCGGCTTGGCTGAGTTCGGAAGGCTCGCACTCTACTTCCTTGGAGACGACGTCGTCCGCTTCTTCTTCCTCTGCCACGGCCTCCTCGTCAGGCGCATCGTCTTTGGCGGCCGTTGCTTCCTTTTCCGCAGCAGAAACGGGCGTGCCGCTCAGTGTAAGCCCCTGCCACACGCCGCCGACCTTGATGCCCAACATCAGCACCAAAGTGAAAATTATGGCAGGAAGCAGGCGGATTCGAAACGACATCGCGTCTTCCTATCGCAGGGACTGCATGGCTTCGATCAATTCGCGCTCGGCGGCAGATCTTGCTTCTTTTGGTGGAGCCGTTCGCTTTGGCGCAGCTGGCGATGCCGGCGAAGCGCCCTTCGCTTTCGCCCCCGTAGCGGCTTTCGCCAGGCTTCCATCTTTCCGGATCGAGTGTTCCAGACGGTCCGCCACGGTTTCTCCGCGATCCGTCAAGAAGGAAAGATCGTCCCGCAAGGATCTTGCAAGGCCAGTTTGCTGCTGAAGCTCTTTCGATGATACATCCGCGACGGCCTTGAGCCGATGGATGCTTTCCTCTGCCCTTAAAGTAGAGGCGCTAAAGTTGGACAGCATTTTTTCGAAAATGCCCCTTTCCTTACGAAGACTCAACAAACGTTGATTCAGAATGACGGCATAAACAAGCATCGCAGCAAGGAGTGCGACAAGCAGTCCGTCAAGCAACTGAGAAATCGTCAATTTTCCTCTCCCTTCACGCGAACTATTTCCGGTAGTTGCGAGGCCTCGATCTGGACGGCAATTTGGCCACCCTTGCGCCCCATCTTTCCAACGGCTAGCGGAACGTCGCCACAGCGTAAGCGCACATGGCTGTCCTGTGTGGCGTTCAAAAGCACCTGTTTGCCCACCCGCAGATTCAGGATATCGGCGAGCGGGACCTCGATTTCGTCAAGAATCGCCTCGATCTCTACATCCGTGCGCCACAATTCATTGGCAAGGTGGCCCTCCCAGATTGTGTCGCGCCCGAATTTTTCCCCAAGGAACATCTGCAGAAGCAATTCACGTATCGGCTCGAGCGTTACGTAAGGCATGACAAGTTCCATCTGCCCGCCACGATCCTCCATATCTACCCGTAAGATCGCATGAATCGCGGCATTTGAATTGCGACATATCGTGGCGAAGCGCGGATTTGTTTCCAGCCGTTCGAATTGAAAGGTGACGGGGCTTAAGGGTTCGAAAGCTGCGCTTAGATCCGCCAATATAATCGATACCATCCGTTGGATCAGTTCGCGTTCGATCGTCGTATAGGGACGCCCCTCCACTCGCAGGGTCGTCGTTCCGCGCCGACCACCGAGAAGCACGTCCACGATCGAATAGATCAGCGCGCTATCAACCGTCAGCATGCCGTACCCATCCCACTCTTCCGCCTTATAAACGCCCATCATCGCCGGAAGCGGGATCGAATTCAGATAGTCCCCAAAGCGAACGGAAGTAATGTTTTTGATTGTCACTTCGACGTTGTCCGATGTGAAGTTCCGAAGGCTCGTCGAAAGCATTCGGACCAGCCGATCATAGACAACCTCCAGCATCGGCAGACGCTCATAGGAAACGAGCGAGCTGTTGATGATCGCCTTGATGCCGGTGTCGCCGTTTTCACCGCCTCCTTCGCCGAAGCCAAGAAGGGAATCGATCTCCGACTGATCGAGAACGCGCGCCTTCGCCTGTTTCGCATTACCGGGACCGGCCTCTTCGCCCCCCTCTCCCGCTTCTCCACCTTCCTCCTCTTCCGAATCGTCCGCCATCGCCGCCCATTCGGAAGCAATCGCCTCCGCTTCCGCTTCTTCACCCCCCTCCACTTCCGAGGAGGTGGTTTCTTCAGAAGGCGTGCTTTCGTTTTCCGTCGGCTCGTCCATTCCCATCGTCCTACTGAACCAACATTTCTTTAAAGAGGATATCGCTCACTTTTGCGGGCTCTGCGGCAACTGTCACTCGCCGAAGCAGTTCCTCGCGAAGTCTGTACATGCCCGATGAGCCACTCAGATCCTCGATTCGCAATTCACGAAGATAGACCTGGAATTTGTCAACAATTCGCGGCATGACGGCTTCGATTCGCGGAATATCGTTCGGATCCTCGAGTTCCAGGCTGACACTGATTTTCAAGTAGCTAGCCTTCCTACCCTTCGTGTTCAGATTCACCAGCATTTCTGGGAGTTCATAAAAAACGACCTGCTTCACCACATCTTCGGCGACCGCCTCTTCCTCTGCGACAACCCAATCGTCCGACGAACCGGCGTTGAAAAGTACGATTGCCAGCGTCACACCGATAAGGATCGCGAGCGTGGCCGGCAGAATGTAGAAGAGGATGAGTTTCTTTCCGGAGAGCTTCTTTTTGGATTCTTCTTGTCCCTCTCCTTCTTGTCCCTCTCCTTCTTCTCCGTCCTCCTCGGTCTCGTCCGCGGCTTCTGCCTAGGTTTCTTCGGCTTCCTCGATTTTGTTTTCGGGTTTCGCCATTCCGCCCTCGCAGTGGTTCGCAATGCCCAGACCACACGAATGGTGAGGGTCTATCGGACTAGTGCAGAGTAGGAAACAAGGGTTAACAGGTGGTTGAAAACCCGCCTTGTTTTCAACCCAGCCATATGTCCGCATGCCTGCCGGTTTGGGCAATATCCAGCAAAAATCCGGCAACAACTGCCGGGTAAACTCTTCCCGCCAGGACGGCTTGGCCTGAGGTAAATCGACCGGCCCAAGCATAACCCTTTGAAAGCAATGATGGACATCTTTGGCACGGGCCATGCATTCCCAATGGGCATAACCACATGCATGCGGCGAGGGAAAGAGCATGGAAACCCCGATTCTTATCGGTCTGTCACGGCAAGTGCTTATGAAACGGCAGCTTTCCGTTATCGCAAACAACATAGCAAACGCGTCCACCGTAGGTTTCAAAAGCGAAAACCTGATGTTTTCGGAACATATAGAGAAGGCAGGCAAGGGCGAAAATCTCGTTCGTCCGCGGTTCCGGCATCATCCGTGATCGCTCGATGGGGCAGCTCGTCGACACGTCCAATCCTTTAGACCTGGCGATCAAGGGGAAGGGCTATTTCTCCATCGAAACCCCATTCGGTGTTCGCTATACGCGGAACGGCCATTTCCGTCTGAATGAATTGAGGCAAATCGTTACCAGCGAAGGCTACCCCGTCCTTTCCGAAAATGAAAATCCGATCGAGCTTCGGCCAAACGACCGCGAAATCACCATCGCCCGCAGCGGTGATGTTTCCGCGGAAGACGGAAAAATCGGCAAGATTCAGGTTTTCAGCTTCGAAAATGAAAATCTGCTTCGACGGATGTCGAACGGTCTCTATAGCTCGCCGATACCGCCCGAAGCCAACAAGTCGGCGGGGGTACTGCAGGGTAAACTCGAGCAGTCAAACGTTGAGACGATTACGGAAGTTACGAAGATGATCGACCTCGTACGTGCCTATGAATCGGCAGGCAAACTTATCGAGGGCGAGCATGACCGCAAGCGTCGCGCCATTCAGATCTTGACGAAGATAAATTAGATACCGCAACGCGACGGTTTAGATAAAAGGGGAATAAGTGATGAGTGCTTTGGATATCGCGGCAACCGGAATGTTGGCACAGCAACTTAACGTTGAAGTGATCGCCAACAATATCGCCAATCTGAACACCACCGCCTACAAGCGGCAACGCCCGGAATTCCAAGACCTTCTCTACCAGGATGTGGAGCTTATCGGCTCGACTTCGAGCGATACCGGCACGATCGATACCAGCGGTGTCCAGCTTGGTACCGGGGTTCAGACCTCCGCCGTCTACCGGATCATCAGTCAGGGCAATCTGGTCAGCACGGAGAATACGCTGGATCTGGCGATCCAGAAAAAAGGCCATTTCCAGGTCGAGTTGCCGAGCGGGGACACCGCCTACACCCGGGCTGGCTCTTTTCAACTCAGCCCCCAACGGGAGATCATAACGACGGACGGCTACCGGGTCCTGCCGGGGATCACGATCGCTGCGGACGTTACCGAGATAACGGTCAACTCAAGCGGAGAAGTGTTGGTGAAGGTCGCCTGGCAAGTTGCGCCGCAGAATGTCGGCCAATTCCAGTTGGCCGTTTTCCCGAACGAAGCCGGCCTGCAAGCCACCGGCGGCAATCTCTACATGGAGAGCGCCTCGTCTGGTAATCCCACCACCGGGACACCCGGCTCCACTGGTTTCGGAACCATCCTCCAGGGATTCCTCGAATCCTCGAATGTCGACATGGTGACGGAAATCACGAGCCTGATCGCCGCGCAGCGTGCCTACGAAATGAACGCGAAGGTCATCACGACGGCGGATGAGATGGCGCAGACAGTCAACACGTTGTAGGAAATGGATGATGATTATTAAGCACGTTACGATAGCGGTTCTGCTTCTTGCGGCATGTGCGGTACTGGCAAATACCGCCTGGGGGCGGCCCATGCTGCAGGAACATGCCCTTATCGAAGGTGACGTCATTCGTTTCGGGGACCTGTTTGCGGACGCGGGCGATAAGGCGGATGTCGCCATTGCCAAGGCGCCGGCGCCGGGGAGACGAATCGTTCTCGATGCCGAACGCCTTAATCGTATTGCCGCGGCCTACAAATTTCCCTGGCGAGCGCATTCACGTTTCGACCGCGTCATCGTCGAGCGCAGAGGTAAAGAAGTGCCCAGGGAAGTGGTCACGGAAGCGTTACGGAAAAACCTTCTCGATCAAGGTATGCAGGGGAATACCTTGATCGAATTTTTCAATCGCGACTTTCAGATCTTCATACCGGAGGATCACCCGCCGACCGTCGGCGTAAGGCATATCCAGTATGACAAGCGAACCTGGAATTTTTCTGCTGTCGTCACTTCGTCAGCAGTCGGTCCGCTTGCAAGGGAATTCCGGCTAAATGGCCGAGCCTACGCGACAGTAGCGATTCCCGTTCTACGCGAGCGCAAGGACTATGGAGATATCATTCGCAAACAGGACATCGATTGGATTCAGATGCGTGCGGACCGAGTCGGCTCGAACGTTGCAACCTCATCGAGCGATCTTGTCGGAAATACGCCGCGGCAGATGGTCTTAGCTGGAAGGCCCGTTGCCAAGAACCGGGTTCGCAGGCCCATTCTTGTCGACAAGGGCGACATCGTGACGATGGTCTACCAGACACCGCGGATGACGCTGACCACAAAAGGACGCACCATGGACGAAGGCAGCCGGAACGACATCATTCGTGTCATGAACACGCAAAGCAAGCTCATCATCGATGCGACGATCACGGGACGCAACAAGGTTGGCATTCTTATGCCCGGCCAAACCGCGATGAAGGAAGAAGTGAGCCATGCGCGCTAGGACCAGCTTTCGATTCCAACGCCTTGCCGGCGTCATGCTGACGGCAGGCGCGTTGGCTGGCTGCAATGCGATGACACGGCTATCGCAGATCGGTGAGGAGCCAAAGCTTACGGAAATTCAAAATCCGATCCAACAGCCGAACTACCAACCCGTCAGCCTACCGATGCCTAGCGTGCAATCGATCGCGCGTCATGAAAATTCTCTATGGCGGCCTGGCGCCAGAGCTTTCTTCAAGGATCAGCGTGCGGCGCGTGTCGGTGACATTCTGACCGTTATGATAACCATTGCCGATAAAGCCGACTTATCCAACACGACGAAGCGAACCCGCACGACGACAGAAGATGCTTCGCTTTCGGCATTCCTTGTCTACGAGAGTCTGTTGGAAACCGTTTTTCCGGAAGCGGTCGCCGAGACGGATCTGGTGGACGTGGATAGCACGACGTCCGGCACCGGAACCGGCACCGTCAATCGCAGCGAAACTATCAACCTGAAGGTCGCGGCGGTCGTCACCCAGGTGCTTCCAAACGGAAACCTCGTGATCACGGGCCGCCAGGAAATCCGGATAAATTATGAGGTTCGGGAACTACAGATTGACGGCGTCGTTCGCCCAGAGGATATCACCGCCGCAAATACGGTGACCTATGAGAAGGTCGCCGAGACCCGCATTGCGTATGGCGGCCGGGGCCACCTCTCCGATGTCCAGCAGCCACGTTACGGCATGCAACTTTACGACGCCCTCTTCCCGTTCTAAGGATGAGCCATTGCGAGATGAAAAAGGGCCAATGTCTGACATTGGCCCTTTTTTCACGTCCAGTTTCATTTTGGCAAGACTAATCGTCGCGATGGGTTTTCTCCATCCGCTCATGGTGCTCCTGCGCCTCGAGGCCAAGGGTGGCGATCGGACGCGCCTCAAGCCGATTGAGACTGATCGGCTCGCTCGTCTCGATGCAATAGCCGTAGCTGCCGTTCTCGATCCTGACAAGCGCCTCGTCGATCTTTCCGATCAGCTTACGCTCACGATCCCGGGTTCGAAGTTCGATCGACCGATCCGTCTCGAGAGAGGCCCGGTCGGCGATATCGGCTTCCTGGCCGCTCTCCTCTCGCAAGTGCTCGAGGGTTTCCTTCGATTCCCTCAAGAGTTCCTCGCGCCAAGAGAGCAATTTGCGGCGAAAATATTCCCGCTGGCGAGCGTTCATGAAGGGCTCGTCATTGTTCGGGCGGTAGTTTTCAGGAAGGCCGCTTTTCATGGGGTGGTTCTTCGCTGCTCCCAAAACCTAAATTTCGGCTGCGGAGTATAGGTAGCAAGCCGCGCCGCTGCAAGATGGTCGAAGAACGCCAAGCCATGCCCCTGAAAACCACAGGAAATTGCCAAAAAAGCATTTATTTTCAGGTCGTTGAAGAGGCCCCCGAGAAGCTCGCCCGGTGACCAGGCGCCGCCCCCCTTGCGTTCGGACCCTAGGGGGACCGTTTGATACTTCGCGAGTTCGACGGAGGCGCGCAGTTCGATTTCGTCGAGCACCTCGGCCAATTGAGGGTCCGTCACCCTAACCCGTTCCAAATGCACAAAATCCTGCAGTTCGCGAAGCTGCGCGGGCGATATCGACCCTGCCAGGAGCGCATGGCGGAGTTCGTCAACCTGATCGAGCAGTTTTTCCGCAAATGCCTTGGCAAGGGAAGTTTCGTCGGTAGCATCCCGCACCTCCTGAAGCGCAAAGAGACCATCGACCGCCGGCGGCGTTGTCGCGGCGGTTGGGCTGGCCGTCGTCTTCGACTGCAAATGCGAGACAAACTCGGCGCCCGTCTTCGCCCGCGCCGCCTTCCCAGCGCGGCGGGTCTGTGCGGTGCGGCCCGGACCAGTAACGTGAATTTTCATTCCAAAATATGGGGTTACGAAGAGCTGTTAAACGAGGATCGGCTCCCGCTATTAAAAACTCGTTAAGTGGGACTGGCGACCATCGCAAGAACCCCTCCGAGCTTCACGAAAGGCCAGCCTGGTCCGGGTGAATGGGGCGGCAAATTCTTCCTATTTCCGTCACCCGCCAACCCATCTTGCCGGGTTCTTTCTTCCGCCTTGATCGGGGAGCCAAGGCAATAAGCTTTTAAATCAGAGACTTAAATCCGATGCTGCCGTGGCACGCCTTTCGCACCTTGGTTTGGCGCGAAGGACACCATCGATGGACTGATGCTCATGCAGGGGAAAAAGGCTGCGACGCCATTTATGGGAAGAGGTGCTTCCGGCAAAGGCTGGTCGCGCTTTTCAGCATCGCCTGCCTTCTTGCAGGCACTTGTTTGCCGACGACGGGATACGCTTCGGCACGAATCAAGGACATTGCGGATTTTCAAGGCGTACGTGACAACCTTTTGGTTGGGTATGGCCTTGTCGTCGGTCTGGACGGGACCGGCGATTCCCTTACGAACGCGATCTTCACCAAGCAAAGCCTGATCGGCATGCTGGAGCGACTCGGCGTCAACGTTCGCGACCAAACCATCAAGACCGATAACGTGGCAGCCGTCATGGTCACCGGCACGCTGTCGCCTTTCTCGCGGCACGGCGGGCGCATCGATGTCGCCGTCAGCGCCATGGGCGATGCGGAGAGCCTGCTCGGCGGAACGCTCCTCGTCACTCCCATGATAGGCGCCGACGGGGAGATCTATGCCGTCGCCCAGGGGCAGGTGGCGGTCGGCGGATTCTCGGCATCCGGAAGCTCCGGCACCAGTATCACGAAGGGGGTACCCACGAATGGCCGCATTCCAAATGGCGCCATCGTCGAACGCGAGATCGATTTCGAAATGGCTACCTTACAGAGTGTCAATCTTTCACTCCGCAACCCCGATTTCACGACGGCGCGCCGGATTACTCAGGTCATCAACGGGCATCTGAACTCGCCGGCCGCACGGACCCTGGATCCGGGCACGGTGATTCTGCGGGTACCGGAAGCCTACACGCAGGACGTCGTCTCCCTGATTACGGACATCGAGCAGTTGGCCGTACAGCCGGATCAGCCGGCGCGCGTCGTCATCGACGAACAATCCGGCACGATCGTCATAGGTAAAAACGTACGTATCAGTACCGTCGCCATCGCCCAGGGCAATCTCACGATTCGCATCACGGAAACCCCGCAGATATCTCAACCGAACGCTTTTTCAAGCACTGGAACGACGACGACGGTGCAACGATCGGAGATCGAGGTCGACGAGGAAAGCGGCAAGCAACTGGCCGTCTTCTCGAGCGGTGTGGGCCTCCAGGACCCGGTCAATGGCCTGAACGCCTTGGGCATCGGACCGCGTGATCTGATCACCATTCTGCAGACGATCAAGGCGGCAGGTGCGCTGCAGGCAGAAATTGAGGTGATGTGATGGACGGCCTCAAATTCCCCATCGATCCTTCGCTTCTCGCACTTAACAAGAAGTCCGAACCGAACCTTGCTGCCGTGCATGATGCCGATGAGGCGCGTCGTGTGGCAGAGGATTTCGAGGCTTTTTTCATTGCGCAGATGATTGGGACGATGTTCTCCGGCATCAAGACGGACGGTCCATTCGGCGGTGGCTTCGGTGAAACGATCTGCAAATCCATGTTGGCGGACGAATACGAAAAAGTGATGGCCCGCCGTGGCAATGTTGGAATCGCCGATGTCGTACAGCGTGAAATTCTGAAGCTGCAAGAGGTGAAGGCCAATGAACATGACGGCACAAATTGAAGATCTGAAGACAGTAACCGACCAATTGGTCGTCCTGATGGATCAGGAGACGTTCCTGCTGCGTCAACACCGTCACGATGACATCCGTGGTATGCAGATCGAAAAGGCCCGCCTCGCCCACATCTACGAGAACCACCTGCGCGGCTTACGTGAACGGCCCAAAAACATTCAAAACATCGGGCCGGACCTGCTCGAACAGTTGAAAACCAGCAACGTTTCCTTTCGCAAGGCCAGCCAGTCGAACGCCCTGGCACTGAAGGCGGCGATGGCGGCCAACGACCACGTGTTGTGCGCCATTGCCGGGGCCGCTTCCGAGCTGAATTCGAAAGGCAAAGGGTACAGACGTGATGGAAATGTCGCAGCAAAGAAAATGACGGGCATCTCCATCGCGCTTGATCGGGAATTGTAGAAGGACTGCATCGGATAGACGGCCATGTCCCTTAATATCTCACTTCTAACCGCGATCACCGGCCTCAACGTCACGCGTACCGCTATTGATATCACGACGCAGAACGTCGCAAACGCGAACACGGAAGGCTACTCGCGAAAAATCGTCAACCTGCAATCCCAAAATATCGCTGGACAGGGTGCTGGCGTTCGCGTTGCGAGCATCACGTGCCAGGTCGATGAATTTTTGCTGCGGGATTTGCGAATCCAGAAGGCTTCGTTTGGCGCCTCAGAAGTCGAGAAACGATTCTTCGACAGCATGCAGGGTTTTTTCGGGACGCTGGATTCAAATTCGTCGCTTACGACGCGGATCACGGAACTCGCCACCACCCTTGAAGCGCTTGCCGTTACGCCGGAGGGCATTGCCCAGCAGCTCGATGTCGTCAATTCCGCCGTGAACATGGCTCAACGATTCAATGGCATGTCGGCGGATATTCAAAAGCTTCGGCTCGAAGCAGAAGCCGAAATTGCCACGGCACTTGCGGACGTCAACCTACAGCTTTCAACGATCTCCAAGCTCAATTTGCGGATCAGCAAACTGATTGGCTCGGGACAGTCGTCGACGGAGCTGGAGGACCAGCGGGACCTGGCCCTTAACCGCCTCTCGGATTATCTGGATATTTCGTATTACCACCGCGGCAACCGGGAAGTCGTCGTCTCCCTTGGCGCCGGCGACGCCCTTGTCGATCGGCTGGATCTGGCGATTACCTTTTCCCCTTCTTCCTCGATCAGCGCCGCGAACAATACGTTTAGCGCCATTACCCTCAATAGTGTCGATATCACCGACCGCATTCGTTCGGGCAAGATACGTGGCCTCATCGACCTTCGTGACACATCGCTGCCGCAACTACAGGCAGAACTCGATGCGCTTACCACGCAGCTCCGCTTCGAGCTCGATAAGATCCATAACCAAGGCGTCGGCCTGCCCCCGTCGAACGCGCTTACCGGCAGCCGGACCTTTGCCGACACCGACCCCTTCAGTGGTACCGGCATCGTGCGGATCTCCGTTCTGGATGTTAATGGAGACTTCGTCGATGACAATGCAGGCGGGGCGGCGTTTTTCGATCTCGACCTGGCGACGCTTCCCGTTCCTGCCGACGTGACGGACGTCGTCGACGCGATCAATGCCGGCCTTGACCCTGCCGTCGCCACGGCAAGCCTTAATTCGAGCGGGCGACTCGTCATCCAGGCGACGAATGGGGCAAACGGCATCGCCATCAACGAAAACACGAGTGCCGTTGCCGTCGGCAGTCAGACGATGGGCTTCTCTCATTTCTTTGGATTGAACGATCTGTTCACGACAGGCGCAAATTACGACAGCTATTCGACGGCCCAGCAGACATCGAGTACGACGCCGCTTAGCTTGACCGGCGACCTCATTTTCTCCGGCTATGACACGGTTGGCGCCGCACCCTTTACGCGATCGATCGCATATGTGACCGGGGACACCCTTGACACCCTGGCCGCCAAAATCAACGCGGATGGGACTCTTTCCGGTGCCGGCGTGAACATCACCGCCCAGGTCGTCAAGGAAGGCGGTTTCTACCGCCTGCAGATCACGGATACGAACGGCGACAATTTCTTCCTGTCGGATGGCGGCGGCGGGACTCTCGTGTCGTCGCTGGGCGTTGCCCGGGACCGAACCGGCGAATCCAGCGAAATTTCCGTTCGCAGCAACATTGTCAGCAATCCGGCCCGGCTTTCGCGCGGCACATCGAGCCTGGCGGTTGCGCCCATCATCGGCGATACGAGCGTTGCCAACGGCGATAATACGGTCGCCCAGCTGCTGGCCAATAAGTTCGCCGAGAAATTGAGCTTTGTGCCGTCGGGTGGGCTTCCGTCGCTCGGCAATACGCTTCCCGAATATGCGACGTCGATCCTTTCCCTGAATGCCACAAAGGCGGACAACGTTGCAGCCAACCTCGAATTCCGGGGCAACCTCGTCGAGCAGCTGTCGTTTCAAGCGAGCTCGATCAGCGGCGTCAATATCGATGAAGAAATGGCGCGGATGGTGCTTATTCAAAATTCCTACAACGCGACGGCACAGATGATCAAGACGATTTCCGAAATGCTTGATCTTCTGGTCAGTCTGGTTCGATAGGGGGCCGTTATGATTTCGACATCGATTTCCAATATTGCCCAAGAAACGAAGTTGATGAATCGCATGCTCGAGATGCAGAGGGGGATTCTGGAAACGCAAAACCAGATATCGACCAAGAAGGTCGCCGTGCGCTATTCGGAGATCGCTTCCGATTCGAGCCGGCTTGTGAATTTGAAGTCGGCACAGGAACGAATCGATCAGTTCATGATGAACAACGACTTGGTCACGATACGACTGCAGACGATGGAAGTGCATACCTCGCAGATCTTCGACGTCGCCTCCGAATTCCGTACCCTGTTGGTCGGTGCACTAAACACGGACACCAATGCCGAAGACATGGTTATCAACAGTGTGGCGACGAACCGTATGGCGATGGTGGCGACACTGCTCAACGTCGAGATAGAGGGACGCCATCTCTTCGCAGGCATGAAGACCGATACCGCGCCGGTCGACCTCAATGATCCGACATTCCTGACACCGCCGGCCACTTACCCATCGGCCGCGGATACAGCCTACTACCAGGGAGACGGGGCAACCCTGGTCGCACATGCCGACGACAACACGGACGTCTCCTATGGCATTCGGGCAGACGCATCCGGGTTTGAGAAGTTGATCCGTTCCCTGCATCTCGCCGAAACCACCGTCACCTCACCGCTCGACCGGCCACGTCTGGAAGAGGCCTTACGGCTTGCCGAGGAGGCGATTAATGAAATCTCCGATATCCGAACCAATATCGGCGGGTCCCTCAAGACAGTGGAACTCGCAAATACGATCCACTCCGACGCGCTGCTCAAAGCGCAAGAGAATATCAGCAACATCGAAAATGTGGATATCGCGGCGGCGATGACGAAGTTGTCAAACGACCAGCTTCACCTTGAAGCGTCTTTCATGGTGCTGGCGCGGCTTTCGTCGCTGTCACTGGTGAACTTCCTGCGCTAGCAGGTGAAAGACGAATGAGAGCTTAAACAGAGGGCCAGACTATGATGCTACAAAACGAGCATTCGACCGAGGCCAACCCGCCGGAAGTGGGCGACGGGAATGCCGACAAGATGGTGATCCATGGTCGTTTCGGCGAACTTCGATTCGGCCCCAACAACCTGGTGCGCCTGCCGAAGGGCCTTCTTGGATTTGCCGAGTATCACAATTTCGGACTGGCGAATTTCCAGAAACAGGAATTCCAGCATTTCAAGATCCTGCAATGCCTGGAGGACCCGACGCTTTCCTTCCTGGTTCTGCCGCTGGATCCGGATTCGGGCCTCGTCGCCAGGAAGGATTTCGAGGGGATTTACGAACAGCTCGAGATCCATCCGGAAGACGGGGCCGTGCTCACCATTCTCACGGTGCGCCGGGAAGGCGAGAAATCCGTGATTTCGGCCAATCTCAGGGCGCCGATCTTCCTGGATACCCGGCGCCATGTCGGACGCCAGTGCGTGCTCTCCAGCCCGGACTATTCCATTCAGCACGTGCTTTGACCCAAAATCGCCGAATGCCAGACGGGAGCGAGGGGCGGCAAAATTTGCCGCCTTGCAAGCACGCCACACGAGAATTTTTCACACTTTTTCAATAAATTGCGTACAACATGCATCCCGCATCGGAATTACTTCGATGCAAGCGGCTTCGGGAAATCCACGAAGCCTGTTTGGTGCGTCATGCACCACCCGGTTAGCAGGAAGCTAACTTGATTTAAGCAGGAGGCTTAAAATGGCTCTCAATCTTATCTCCAACTTTGCGGCAAACGTTGCGCATCGCAACTTGACGCGAACCGACTCAATGGCGTCGGGTTCACTTGCAAAGCTATCGTCCGGTACGCGGGTCAATACCGCGGCGGACGATGCGGCGTCTCTGGCCATCGGCTCCCGTCTCGCGGCAGAAGTTGCAGCCATGCGCCAGGCAAGCACCAACGCCAGCCAAGCCGGTTCACTGTTGCAGATCGCTGACGGTGCCTACACCGCGGTCAACGACATCCTCATCCGGATGAAAGCGTTGTCGGTGCAGTCGGCTTCCGGTCAGTTGTCTTCGACAGAGCGTTCGATCCTACAGAGTGAATTCCTGGCGCTTCAAAATGAAATTTCTCGTATCGCGAACGATACGGAATTCAACACTGTGAAGCTGATTTCCGGGTCGGCGACGAATGCGACCGTTTCCTTAGCGGCGCTTTCCGCCGTCTGGATCCAGTCGGTCGACTTCAGCACGACGACCCATACCCAGGACGACAATCTCTATCGGATCGCCTATGACGGTGCGGACCTTCTGACGTTGACGAAGCTCGACGCGGCGGGTACGGGTCCACTTACGGCGACCGTCAACATTAAGAGCCAGTTGGATTCGGCCATGACCGGCAACACGCTTACTGCCGGCACCACGGCTCAAATCACGCTGTCTAATCTGGGCGTCACGCTCACCATCGACGACACGTTCGATCGGACCGTGGCGATCGCGGCAGTGACCACGAATAACGTCGTTGCGGAGAATGCTCAGATTTCGGCCCTAGCGGCGGCGGCCGCGTTCACGACCACCGGTGTGACGGTTGCGGGCGCGCTCGCGACCATCGCTTCTACGTTGCTTGCGTTGGATGTAAACGGTGCCGGTTACGATTCGACGACCGGCGTTCTTCGCATCGCGGTGGCCAACAATGCGGGTGCCAACCAGATCGACTTCCTGGCAATGGCCGGCGTTGATTTTGGTTCCGGCGTCAACACCCTGCATACGCTCGCGTCGGGTGGCGAAGCCGTTTCCATCACGATCGCCACGGAAGCGATCGGTACGTTGACTCTTTCCGGCGTGACCTCGACGACGACTGGCGCGACCGGCGGCTTCATCGAGATCAACATCGGCCAGGCGGTGATCTACAACGACTTCACCGCGTCTGGTGGATCCACGTCCTTCACGTTTAAGATCGGGACTGGCAACGTCTCCACCGAAGATGATCTGACCTTCAGCGTCAACTCGGCAACGCCTGCGGCCCGCCGGTCGAACTTCCGATGGCCACGATCTGCGGCGCCCGCAAGGAAGGCTTGCGCAGCACGATGGGGGCTCCGCCATAGAGTCCCTCCGGCCTTGCTTCTTTTTTGGTAGAGACGGCCTGACCGAGCTTGTTTCGGGGGCAATTGGCACTACAGAACTCCTACCTGCTCGAACTTCGCCTGAAGAATCTCGCTATCAAAGGGCTTCATGATGTATTCGTTCGCGCCAGCCTGTATGGCGGTTTGGATATGCTCAAGGTCGTTTTCTGTGGTACAGAAGACGACGACTGGGCGATCGCCGCCCTCGAGTTTCCGTAATTCCTTCAAGAAATCTATGCCGTTCATAACCGGCATGTTCCAGGCAAGGAGAACGACGTCCGGCATAGCCTGTTTACAACTTTCAAGAGCCTCGCTTCCGTTTGTAGCTTCCTCAATAGCAAGGCTAAGCTCTTCAAGGATGCGTCTCGCAATCGTTCGGATGACCTTTGAATTATCTACAACCAGGCAAGATTTCATGACGATTCTCCGCGAGTGTGCTGCGGCTTAGGATGGTCCATCATTAGGCCGCTTCTGCGTCCGTAAAATTGAGCAATCGGCCTACACCCATCACGACGAGAAGGGTCCCATCCAGACGGTAGACGCCGGAGGCAACCTCCTTCCATGATTCGTCATCCTTAACGGAGAGGATGGCAAATGCCACCTCCCCTCCCTGAACACTTTTCTGCGGCTATAAGGCTCGCAAAAATAGGTTAAAAAGCTGTAAAGCCTGTGGAGAGAAGGCCCAGTGGAGCCTAGTTTTTCGGCCTATTCGTCGCCTTCAGCGCGACGGCTTCCGTGCCAGGATGGGTGGTAAGAACAAAATCGAACCGACGGGCAAGAAGCGCCAGGAAATAGGCCGGTGCGGTACGCAGGCTAAGACCCTCGACCGGCGTCTCAAGACGGAGGGCGGCAGTGACCTCATCCTTGAAGGCGGCTCTATCCCCCTGTGCCACGACTTCCAGAATCGTCTCGCCCGGATGGCAGATCGGCATGACGGTGAGGTTGCCACCGTATGGCAACGCCTCCGATGCGAGCAGCGCCATGTTTAGAAGCACCTTGATACTGCCCCTTGCAATCGGGGCCGAAGGCTCGATTTTTTCTTTCCAATCGAAAGAGACGCGTCCTTCCTTCAGAAATCCATCCAAGAACGCCTTCCCCTCCTCAAGGGGAAGCGTCTCGGCCGAACCGCTGGCCTGCCCGAATGCCACTCGAAAGAAACGTAGTCGACGGGAAGCCTCATCTGAGCTTTTGCTCAGAAGGCCGATGATTTCCCCCTCCATCCCGGCATCCTCCTGCGCCAATAGCTCAAGCCCGTTGTGGATCGCTCCAATCGGGCCTACAAGATCGTGACAGAGGCGGGAACAGAGAAGTTCCACTAGCCTAACTTCTGGTTCCGAACTCATCCCTTCTTTCCCATCGCACCTTAAACCCTGGGGGGTGTACGATTATAAATCAAAGAGCTGGCAAGAAGCCTTAGAAATGCATCTTATCGTTCCGGGAGCATTCGTTCGTCATCCAACCCAGCCGGATTGGGGCGTAGGTCAGGTTCAATCCGTCATCGGGGACCGGATTACCGTTAATTTCGAGCATGTCGGAAAGGTCCTTATCAACGCCTCAGTTATTGATTTGACCGACGTGACGAAGGATTTGACTTGCACCGGGGACAATCCTAGCGGGAGGTAGGATCGGTTGCACCCCCCCCTCTGACATCATAAAGGAAAGGGCAAAACGCGGCATGGCGTTGTCTGCGCTGCTGCATCTTTCCTTTTTTCTTCCATTTATCATCATTGCACTTCCCATCCTTCACTTTGCGAAGGATACCCCCCAATCGAAAACGTCGAAGACGATGAAGTTATGATGGTTGACGTTCTGATTTTCTTAGAGAACGAGCCGGAGAGTCTACCGCCCAGTCAGTTTCTTGGCATTGAGGGAATCGCTCAGGCGCCGGAGTTCATCGAGCCGATGGAAGACGTCTTACCGCAAACAAGCGAGAAGGAAGAACCGGATACCGAGCAAGCAAAAATATAGACGATGCAAACGGAAGAAACTGAAGTGACGGAAACAACGGCGGAAGAGACCAAAGCCGAAGAAGCCGAAGCCGAGGTCGCGAAGGTAGAGGAAACGCAAGAACCGCGCGAAGAAACGGAAGCGGCGGAAGCCGAAGAAGCCGAAGCCGAAGAAACGGAATCGGAGGTAAAAGAGGCCAAGGCGGTTGAGGCAAAAAAGGAAGTGACGGAAGCGGCGCCCACAGCCTCGGAACGCTCCAAACCGGAGCCGACCGAGCCGCTCGCTTCCACCGCCGCGACCGTCACGGAAACGCCCGAGCCCATGCCGGAGCAAGAGTCCTTCCCCCAGGGCCAGCCAGAAACGCTTGAAACGGATGGGCAAGAGACGGCTATCCAGGAGAAAGTAGAAAGAGCCTTGACGGCCAAGGCCACCGCCTCAATTCCCGCCCCCGTCGCAGCCAACTCGTCGAAGCCTTCCCGTTTCGGCGAGGAGATCGCGCGCCTGCCCGAGCCGGAAGAAGAGGAAGTCGTGACGTCGCCCGAAGCCGCCCATGCGAGGCCCGGCAAAGCCACTTCAGCCGAAGGGCGGCATGGCGAGCTGCTGCAAGCCATGCGCGAGCTTGATACGCGCCTAGACCGGGCCCTTCAGGAGGCGCCTGAGGAAGATCTCGGAGACCTTAGGGTGCAAAGCATCCTCCGACTGCAGGACGCCGCCGAACAGGGCTATGCCCATGCCCAACACGGCCTTGCCGAGATTCTCATGAAGGGAGCCAGTAAGGAGCGCATACCTGAGGAGGCGATGAAACTGCTGACCCGCGCCGCGAGTTCGGGTTATGTCGAGGCCCAGGTCCTTCTTGGTTACCTCGCTGCAAGCGAGGAAAGTGAAGAGAAAGATTTTGCCGAGGCGCTCGCCTGGCTAAAGCTTGCAGCGGAACGCGGGAACAAGGCCGCCATCTATGGGGCCGAGAAGCTGGAAAAACTGATGGAGGTCGAGGAAATAATCCAGGTACATCGACTCGCTCAAAAGTATCGAAGTTTCGCGGCACCTACGGCCCCGGCCCCGATCATCGCGGGCGCCCAAGACACACGGGAGCCCGATGAAATCCTGCGCGAAGCAGCAGCAGCTGGTGACATGAAGACGGTTCAATTGATGCTTGCTCGCGGGGCAGACCCGAACGCGCTGGACGCAACGGGCAGGTCTGCCTTGATTAATGCCGCTTGGCGAGGGCGCCAGAAGATCGTCCAACTGATGCTTGAGAAAGGGGCCGATCTTACCATCCTTGATCGGGACAGGATGTCGGCGGTCAACTGGGCAGCCGTCAATGGTCACGATGAGGTGATTCAACTGTTGGCCGCAGAGGGGGCCAATCTGAACAATCGTGACAATGACGGCCTGACCCCCCTGATGCGGGCCTCCTGGAACGGCCATGCAAAGGCGGTTGCGGGCCTGCTGAACCAAGGCGCCAATCCGAAACTTCGCGACCGATCCGGGAAATCGGCGCTCGATTTCGCGCGCCGAGAAGGCTACGAACTGATCCAGCGAATATTGCAAGAAGCCGAAGAATCCTGACCGGCACGGGACTAGCGCGCTCAGGCGAGTTCGATATACTGTCTCCTTCTTTATGATCGAAAATTTCGCTGTGATTCCGTATGAGCCAAATGGAATTCCGAAGAATTGCCTTTGTCGCTTCTGAGGCACCGGCCGCTCAAGATGCGCTTGCCCAGTTAAGGGGGCACTATGAATCGGTTCCGCCGGAAGAGGCGGATGTCATAGTCGCGCTAGGCGGTGATGGCTTCATGTTGGAAGCGCTTCACGAGCACATGGATGCCGACAAGCCAATCTATGGCATGCACCGGGGCAGCGTCGGTTTTCTGATGAACGGTTACGATGAGGAAGACCTGCCCGAACGGTTAGCCACGGCAAAGCCAGTCACGCTTCGTCCGTTGCAAATGCTGGCAAAGGACATCCACGGCTCCAACCACGAAGCGTTGGCTATCAATGAGGTATCCCTGCTAAGGGAGACTCATCAAACGGCGAAAATCCGTGTGCGCGTCGATGGCATTGTCCGCATCGAAGAATTGATCTGTGACGGCATTCTCGTTTCGACGCCGGCCGGAAGTACGGCCTACAACCTTTCTGCTCATGGTCCGATCATCCCGATTGGCGCGAGACTGTTGCCACTTACCCCCATTAGTGCTTTCCGGCCGCGCCAATGGCGTGGAGCGTTGCTTCCCCATTCGGCAAAGGTCACGTTCGAAGTGATCGAGTCGAACAAGCGGCCAGTAAGTGCCGTCGCCGATTTCACGGAAGTCCGCGACGTCATCGAGGTACATGTCACCGAGGACCGTAAACGAACGCAGGTTCTCCTCTTCGACCCGAAGCATAATTTCGAAGAGCGGATCCTGAAGGAACAGTTCCTTCCTTAAGGTGGATGTGGGGGGCAAGGAACACACGGTGGCTAACAAAAATAGCCTGAAAATTCTGGAGCGGCTGGTCGCTTTCGATACGACCAGTAGTAAATCAAACCTCGATTGTATCGATTTCATCCGCGCCGAGCTTTCCCGGTTTGGAATCGAAAGCAAACTCAGTTTCAATGATACACGGACGAAAGCAAACCTGTTTGCGACGCTGGGCCCATCGGACCAGCCCGGCATCCTGTTAGCCGGTCATACGGACGTCGTCCCCGTCGAAGGCCAGAGCTGGAAAACGGACCCATTCCAACTGATGGAGCGGGATGACAGGCTCTACGGCCGCGGGACGGCCGACATGAAAAGCTTTCTGGCGATCGTTCTTGGGTTGGTGCCGGAGCTTCTGAAAGCCTCGCAACATGCCCCCATCCACCTTGCCTTCACCTATGACGAGGAAGTGGGGTGTCTGGGCGTGCAGCGTCTCATCCCCCAAATCGAGAGCCTTCCGGTCAGGCCCATAGCTTGCGTCATCGGCGAGCCCACGGAAATGAAGATCGTAACCGCCCACAAGGGAAAGACGATCCTTCACTGCGAGGTCCACGGGCTGGAATACCATTCCGCCCTCGATGAAGGCGTGAATGCCATCGAAATTGCCGCCGAGATCATCGCCCACCTTCGGGCCATCGGCCATCGTCTGCGGAAGGCGGGCCCCTTCGATGCCGGCTTCGACCCCCCCTTCACGACCATCCAGACCGGCACCATCCACGGCGGCACTGCCGTGAATATCCTGCCAAAGGCGTGTGATTTTGCCTTCGAATTCCGCTGCCTGCCCGGCCAAAGCCCGGAGGCCCTGTTCGAGGAGGTAAAAACCCATATCGAGGAGCGTCTGCTCCCGGAGATGCACGCCCGCTCACCGGAAACGGGGGTTCACCTGGAAATCCTCTCCGATATTCCCGGTCTTCACACGCCGGATGATGCGGACGTTGTCGCGCTTGCGAAGAATGCAAGCGGCGAAAACGCCACGACGAAAATAAGCTTCTGCACGGAAGGGGGCGTTCTTCAGGAGGCCGGCATTCCGACCATCATTTGCGGGCCGGGAAGCGTGGAGCAAGCTCATAAGCCCGACGAATTCGTCACGACAGAGCAACTTCAGCAGGCCGAAGCCTTCCTTCGCCGTTTTATTGCCACCACGCTCCCTTAACTTAAGGAAGAAGTCCCAACCGAACCGTCACCTCAGATTTCGCTCGTCGTCATTATGACAAGTGGTGGAGGCGACAAGCTTAGAATGTGCGCCACGACGTTCCGGACCTTCTGCGTAGAGGCGACCTCCAAGAATTGATCGTGATCCTTGTAGTAAAGTTCGGCGATCCGCTGGAAGGGGGCCGGCGAACCATCCGCCGTTCCCACCACCTTATAGGCCTTCAGGCATTCGCACGGGACCTGTAGCGCCATCGGCACGATTTCATGCAGCCATATTTTCTCAAAGGCTTCCTCGTCCGGCTGCCGCGGGAATACAATCATCAACTTCCACGCCGGCCGCACCTCGCCCGGCACCTCATCCAGCGCCAAATCCGATTCTAAGATCACGAACGTGGGTGCCCCACCGGTCGAAATCTTCACTCCGTGTTCGATGGCAGCTTTCGCCTCCTCCGAGCTCGCAGCGGTCTCGAGTGCCGCCAAGTCATCGAAATGTAGCTCGGCGACAAGATGGTATGGCGCCTTTTCGCCGGTGGCTTCCCGAAGCAAATTGACTTGCGGGAGAAGGAATTTGATGAGCTTGCCGGGCACGAGTGGGTTACGTAAGGCCAGCCTGAGTACGGGCCGCAGGATTGCGCGGGGCACCGTCGTGGTGACCCGGCTTACACGCAAAAGTTTTGCGCCCAGCTTCTGCGCAAGCGGCACATGCTCTTCCATGTATTGCTGGTTGAAACGCTTCGTGTCTTTGGGTCGCGGATAGAACGCCATCAGGGAATGGGCGAATTGGTTTTCCTTCTTGATCGTCTTGGCGCCGCGGTATTCGCGAAGCTCCTCTTCGCTCATATCCCACCAGCGTTCGCCACGGTAGCGAAGAAGGATTTCACAAATCTCCCGTTCGATCTGGAGGTAATCGTGAACGGGCATGATCGGCGGACGGTAGTGCTCGCGGAAATCTTCGACGATACCTTCCAGCTTGATGGTATCGTCCGCTTCTTTCGCGCGATTCATATAGTCTTCGCGAATGGGGTCGAGTTCCTCGCCCCGGGTAGTTTTTGTCAGAAAATCGGCCTTGTCCATCCGTTCGACCTTCAATTTGGCGAGCCGTTCCTCCATCTTCGCTTCTATCCAGCGGTAATCGCCGCTTAGCTCCTTCGGGGGGCGCGCATTGTAGCGCCAGTCCACCAGCACATCTGTCAGCTTCTCGAGGGTATCGTAGGCATTGATTTTTGAGAGCCATTCCTCGCGGTATTGGCTCTCTGCCTCGGCCGTAACTCGCGTCGTTACCACTTCAATTTCTCCAGGCCCTTGAAAATAAATGTACTAACCAAAAAATTATACCGGAACGGTGCGATTTTCCACCCCGATTAACGCCAGAAATATTTCGATGCGCGTGGATCCGCATCCTCAGGAAACGGCAGATAACCGGTGCCGGAGAAGACCTTCAGGGGAACCGTTTCCTGCAAAAAATTGCGCTTCATAATGTCGTAGTAATAGTTGGCCACACACTGGTCGATTTCCCATAGATTCAGCTCCTGGAAAGCATAGTCATAGACGCCGCTCTTTCGAAGATGCGGAAGAATGAAATCGATGAAATAGGTATAAACGCCGTTCAGGATAAGCTCGCGGCGCGACATCCTTGCCGTCTTTTGATACAGCTTGAAGGTCGCCGTCCGGATCTTCTCAAGGTGCCGATCGAAGTCCTTGAAAGGCAAATGATAGACTTCGCCCATCGGCGTATCCCACTTTTCCCGCACAAAGACGGCCCCCCCCGTAACCGCCGAGATATAGTTCTTCGGGATCGTAAAGGTCGTCGAAATATCGTTGATCCGGATCTCCTTCAGGCCCATCCGATCCGGATCGACCGGCAGTAAATAGGGCCCCGTATCCCCAAGTCCGAGCCGACAATCGTAATGAACGAAGAAGGCCAGCAACTCCGCCGCCGCATTGAAGGCAACGAATCGACTGTGTTTGTCCGATTCGGGTTCGAAGTCCTCGCACTGCGTGGTCAGTCGATCGAGCAGCGTCTCCTCGTGAATCTGGCAACGGTAACGATTTTGAGAATTGAGGATCCAGCCATCCTGACATTTTCCCCATTGCACTCGCTGCGCGAACTTGCACATGGCGCTGCTTTCCTCGACGTAATCCCTGGGCTCGATCGCCTCCAAGGCGAGAAGCACGCAACGACCTAAGGAAAAGGCGGCGGTTCCGATGCACCAGTCATGCACACAGTTGACTTTCGTGCCGATCTCGCTTCGTGCGCTGGCCCCGATATCCAGGATACCCCGTGCACCGACTTCCTTCGTCATGATATTCATTAATTCGGGATAGCGGTAGAACATCTGCATGAGGGCAAGGGCTTCGTACTCCTGACGGGGAATCATGCCCGACGCCCTTTCCGTCGCCCGCATGACGAGAACGTCCCACGTGTTCCAGGCCATGTAGTTGTTGAGATCGTTGAGTTCGGCGATTGTAAATTCGTCTCTGAGGACGTTGGCTTCGCTTTGCTTTTCCATGACTTTCGTCGTCATGCGTTGTTTGATCATCCGGTCGCCAAGAATGCCATCCTGAACCGGCGGTAAATCCGTATAATTCCCGGTGTAGGTCAGCTCGATGAAGCGCAGTCCCTCATCCTCGGGTTCGTAGCGCTTCTGCCATTCTGCCTTCGGTGTCGAGGCGCTCATCGGTGTCCTTCCCAATATTTATATCTTATTATCAATTGGTTACTTGTCGCTGCCGCCTGCGGTCTGGCCGAAGAACAAGCGAATGCCTTCATAGTGATCGATCGGGCAGGTGAAATCCCGAAAGCCGATGTCATAAAGGTCGGCCGCCACGGAAAGTCCCGGCGCGCCACCAAGATCAATGCCGACCCGGCAAGCGGGACGTTTCCCAACTGCCGCCAGCAGGTCCTGCACCAATCCCCGACTTAACGGATCGAGCGTGGCCTTTGGGTGGTGGGAGAGATGGCCGGTCGCTACGTATTCCTTCAACACTTCATCGGCAAAAAGAATTTCTTCCGGATAGCCATGTGTCGCACGGACGAGCTCATAAAGATCAATCCAGAGCACCGGATCTTCCGATAAAAGCTCTGCCGCCGAATGCAGCACCGTCGGATTTTGAAGCACCGCTCCGGTTCGAAGATCGCTCACGCGGCCTGCGATCCCACGAAACGCACGGAACTCACCCACATCCGTGATGCCACTTATGAGTGCCGTCACCTGTTTGTGCCCGCTGTCCTTCGCGGCCTCGCTGATGGCCCTGAGGAACGTCTCGACGAGTCGGGGGGCGCCTAAGGGAAGCAGGAGATGCGGCGCCAGAGAAGGCCAGCCCGAAATAAGGCGTCGTGACTTCGCGCTTGCAAGGTTAGGAAGACGAATGTCAACGGGCGTGCCTGCCGCCGCTTCGAAGAGGGTACGACAAGCCTTGTAGGCCGCCTCCTCAAAGCATTTTTCGACCTTGTCGGACGGGGCCGAGCCATCGTTACTGAGGGCGCCGACACCATCGACGAAGCCATCGATCGCGCTGGTGGAAACGAGCAGGTCCGTCAGAGGCACGACACCGATGCCGACGGATTTACGGTTCGCCGCAGAGCCGGCTTCAGCACTATTGCTTGCCGCAATCCAGACATTCGCGTTTGCAGCCCTGTCCGCCCAGTCAAGCAGATGAGCAAGCGCTCCCCCTTTCACATCCGTTTTCCGCAGTGGGATGACGCCCGAATAAACGTTGCCCGTTTTGCCATCGATAGAAAGGGGATCACCCTCCGAGAATTTCCGGTCGTTGATCTTAAATATCTTGGCATCCGGATCGATATCGATGTCCGAACAACCGACGACACAGGGCTTGTCCAGCGCCCGCGACACGACGGCCGCATGGCTTGCCGAGCCCCCTCGCCCGGTCACGATGCCTTGGGAAGTCAGCATGCCCCGCACATCGAGCGGGCTTGTCGTGGGACGCAGGAGGATCACGTCCTCGCCGGTCGCCGCCCGTTCCGCCGCCCGATCCGAGTCGAGCACGGCCACCCCGCTGGCATGGCCTGGCGAGGCCCCAATGCCCTTCGCCAGTCTGACGGCCTTCTCCAGCACATCCGGGTCGAATTTCGGCCTCAAGAGGCGTTTTACCTGATCCACCGTGACACGCTGGAGCCCTTCACCTTCGCTGATGACCTTATCGGAGACGAGTTGGGTCGCAATGGAGACGGCCGCTTCTGACGTCCGTTTCGCCGGCCGAACCTGCAGCATGTAAAGCTTTCCGTCTTCCACCGTGAACTCGATATCCAGCGCATCACGATACAGGTCTTCCAGCGCAGACCCAAAACCGGTCAGCTCGTCCGTTAAGGCCTTGCCCATCGTCTCTGGATCGGAAATCGGATCCGGTGTCGTCGTTCCCGCGACGACTTCCTCACCCTGTCCACCGCGCAGGTATTCCCCGTAAAGCTCGTGCACGCCGGTAATCGGGTTCCTTGTGAAGGCAACGCCGGACCCAGAATTCTGGTTCAGATTCCCGAACACCATCGCCTGAACGGTTACCGCCGTTCCAAGGTCGTCAGGAATCTCATGATGCTTCCGGTAGGTCTTCGCGCGGGGGGAATCCCATGAATCGAAGACGGCCGAAATCGCATGGTCCAGTTGCGCCCGCGGTTCGGTAGGCGCTTCTTCTCCCTGGTTCTGAATGGAGGCGATCACGGCATCCTCGAAGGCCTTCAGCGCCTCGGGCGTGCCCTTTTCAGCCGCTTCCTTGCGGGGACCCTCCGTTTCGTCCTCGAGCAGCAGCGAATCCAACCCAAGGACGATGTCCGCATACATGCCCCAGAAACGGGCCCAACTGTCCACGGCAAAGGCAATATCGTTGGAGATCGCGGCGAGACGGGCAACGGAATTTGCATCCAGGCCCAAATTGAGGATCGTATCCATCATGCCCGGCATGCTGATCTTGGCTCCGGACCGCACGGAGACCAGGAGCGGCGTTCCTTCGCTGCCGGCGAAGCTTTTCCCGGCCGCTTTCTCTAGCCTGCCGATGGCAGCGTTTACCTGCTCCGTCAGGCCGTCCGGCAGGCTGCCGCCGCCATCCCAATAGGCCCGGTAGGCATCCGTGCCGATAACGAAGGCCGGCGGGACCGGAAGCCCTTGGGCGGCCATCCGGGCAAGCCCTGCCCCTTTGCCGCCGAAGCGGGCAAGGTCCGTTGCATCGATGTCGGCAATGTCCCAGACGAACTGGCCGGCGGTCGCCATCAGCCCTCAACCGTATCCCGGGGCTTCCCAAGAACCGCGAGGATATCCTCGTGAAACTCAAACCACACATTGTGGAGGGAGTCGGTCGTCGGGCTGGTGACATAGCTATGATCACCCTGATCCACACGCTCCAAGGCGGCCAGGAACCGGTCGGCATAGATCTGGTATCTGGGAATAAACTCGATCGCCTGGGACAACGCCTTGATATGCCGCTCGACGATGCGGGTCAGCTTGCCAAGGATGGCGTTATCCCCACCCTCTTGGCCCTGCCATTCGCTCACCAGCTTTAGAAACTGTGCATTTATTGTCTCGAAACGGTCGTACCAGGCCACCAAGTCCTGATTTGCACGCTCTTCGCCGTAGGTCTGGTCGTAATATTCGAGGACGGCCCGCGTTCCATCTTCCTGCAGCATGTATTGCCCGCCCATATCCAGCAGGAGGCCGCTTGCCACGGCATCTTCGACGAGGGGACGCGCCGTCTCGACCTCGAGACCGGCGCATTCGGCAAGGGCATCAAGATTGGCCATTTTCCGCAGGTAAATGGCGTTCAAAGCTCGAAAGGTTTCGTCACTTATCATTGGATTGGCTTCTCTCTTCGTTTTGATAAATATAGGCGCCGCGGCTGGGTTTCAAATCAACCGCGGCGCCTCACTCGCTGGCATCTATGACCAGAAATACTTCGATGTTCTTAGGTCGGCATTATCCGGATACGGCAGATAGCCCGCTCCGGAAAAGATCTTCTGAGGCACGGTGGCCTGAGCAAAACCACGCTTTTGGATGTCGTAATAGTAGTTTTTAATGCGCTGATCGATCTCCCAGAAGTCATGTTCCTGGCAGAAGTAATCGTACATGCCAACCTTACGCATATGCGGCATAATCATCTCGATGTAGTAGCTGTAGATGCCATTCAGGCAAAGCTCATGCCGGGACATCTTCGCGGTCTTCTTATACATATCGAAGGTTGACTTCTGGATCTTCTCGAGATGGGAAGCCGTCTCCGTGAGCGGCACCGTATAGATCTCACTCATCGGCGTGTCGTGCTTCTCGCGGACGAAAATCGCACCACCGGTGATGGCCTCGATGTAGTTCTTCGGGATCGTGAAGGTCGTCGAAATGTCGTTCACCCGGATCTCCTCGAGCCCCATCAACTCCGGGTCGACGATGACCATCATCGTGTAAGCGTGGGGTAACCCTTCACAGACGTCCGTCCAATGGAAGATGTCCTCGTTCGTGAAGAGATCACGGACGATGAGTAACCGTCCGTCTGGTAACGAATAGGGTCCCGTGTCGCCAAGCCCGAGACGGCAATCGTAGTGGCCGAAGAAGGCCAGCAACTCCGCCTGCGCATTGAAGGAAACGAACTTTTCATACGCCTCGGATCCCGGCTCGAAGTCCTCGCATTGGGTGAGGAGGCCATCCAGGAAGTCCTGCTCGTGAATCAGGCAGCGGTAGCGATCCTGGGAGTTATAGGTCCAACCGTCCTGACGCTTGCCCCACAGGACGCGCTGGCTGAACTTGGCGAGAATATTGCTTTCCTCGATATAATCGCCTGGTTGCATGACCTCGAGGGCAAGCAGGCCACAACGGCCCATGCCAAATGCACAAGCCGCCAGGCACCAGTCATGCACGCAGTTGATTTTCGTGCCGATCTCGCGCTTCGCGCTTGCCCCGATGTCCATGATGCCTTGCGCGCCCACTTCGTCGGTCATTTTCCGCATGAATTCGGGATAGCGATAGTATTCCTGCATGAAGGCCAGGATCTCGTATTCCTGACGCGGGATCATGCCGGAAACCCCTTCCGTCGCCCGCATGACGAGCATGTCCCAAATATTCCAGGCGATGTAGTTGTTATAGTCGTTGAGCTCGTCGATCGTGAATTCGTCTTTGAGAAGGTCCTCCTTCGTGCATTTCTCGGACATGACCTTCGACTTCATACGCTCTTTGATGAGCCGATCGCCCAGAATCCCGTCAGGAAGCGGCTCCATGTCTGTGTAGTTACCCACATAGGTCAGGTCCACATAACGCAAGCCATCGTCATCGGCCTCATAACGCTTTTTCCATGTGGCTTTCCCAACCTTAGCCTTCGCAGCTTCAGCCATTTTCTCGCCTCCCAATCTGGACTTCCGTTCCTATATTTTTATTAAGTTTTTTATCTCCCTAGGCTTGAACCAACTTATCCCGAATAAAGTACGCTTATTAGGAAACGAAGTACTTCGATTTGCGGATATCCGCCTTGTCGGAGTACCGCTCGTAACCTTCTCCGGAAAAGATCTTCTGAGGCACGGTGGCCTGAGCAAAACCACGCTTGTTGATGTCGTAATAGTAATTCGCAATCCGCTGATCGATCTCCCAGAAGTCATGCTCCTGACAGAAGTAATCGTACATGCCAGCCTTACGCATATGGGGTACAATCATCTCGATGTAGTAGCTGTAGATGCCATTCAGGCAAAGCTCATGCCGGGACATCTTCGCCGTCTTCTTATACATATCGAAGGTTGACTTCTGGATCTTCTCGAGAAGGGGGGCCGTCTCCGTGAGCGGCACCGTATAGATCTCACTCATCGGCGTGTCGTGCTTCTCGCGGACGAAAATCGCACCACCGGTGATGGCCTCGATGTAGTTCTTCGGGATCGTGAAGGTCGTCGAAATGTCGTTCACCCGGAGCTCCTCGAGCCCCATCAACTCCGGGTCGACGATGACCATCATCGTGTAAGCGTGGGGTAACCCTTCACAGACGTCCGTCCAATGGAAGATGTCCTCGTTCGTGAAGAGATCACGGACGATGAGGATCCGGCCATCCGGTAACGAATAGGGCCCCGTGTCGCCAAGCCCGAGACGGCAATCGTAGTGGCCGAAGAAGGCCAGCAACTCCGCCTGCGCATTGAAGGAAACGAACTTTTGATACGTATCCGATCCCGGCTCGAAGTCCTCGCATTGGGTGAGGAGGCCATCCAGGAAGTCCTGCTCGTGAGGCCGGCAGCGGTAGCGATCCTGGGAGTTATAGGTCCAACCGTCCTGACGCTTGCCCCACAGGACGCGCTGGCTGAACTTGGCGAGAATATTGCTACTCTCGACGTAATCATCCGGCTTCATGACTTCGAGGGCAAGCAACCCACAACGGCCCATGCCCAAGGTGCACGCACTCAGGCACCAGTCATGCACGCAGTTGATTTTCGTGCCGATCTCGCGTTTCGCACTCGCCCCGATGTCCAGGATGCCTTGCGCCCCGAGTTCGTCGGTCATCTTCCGCATGAATTCGGGATAGCGATAGTATTCCTGCATGAAGGCCAGGATCTCGTATTCCTGACGCGGGATCATGCCGGAAACCCCTTCCGTCGCCCGCATGACAAGGCAGTCCCAGATATTCCATGCCAGGTAATCGTTATAATCGTTGAGCTCGTCGATCGTGAATTCGTCTTTGAGAAGGTCCTCCTTCGTGCACTTCTCAGACATGACCTTGCTCTTAAACCGAGCCTTTATCAGCCGGTCCCCAAGAATTCCGTCCGGAAGGGGCTCTTGGTCCGTAAAATTACCGACGAATTTCAGGTCCTGAAAGCGAAGGCCTTCGTCATCGGCTTCGTAGCGCTTTTGCCATGTGGCTTTCCCAGCCTTAGCCTTCGCAGCTTCAGCCATTTTTCTGTCTCCTCAAAATTATCTAATCTTCATTGTCTTCAAATTGAAAAGTATCAACCCGTCCTATCCCTCAACGACCTTACCGACGGCATGGTCGGTGCAATCCAGGCTAACGGTTTTACCGTCCAGGTGCTCGACGATTTCGTTAAAATGCTCATCCGACGTATCGCCAGCGACGTATTTGGATTCGCTATGACTTAGATTCACCGTCATGATGCAGGGAATCTGGAATTCGCGGGACAGAATCCCGAGATGGGATTCCGGCGCACCGGACATGGTGATCACGCCAATCGCGCCCATGCTAAGCGCCGGCGCGAGAAACGTCGTCGTCCCGCCCTTAACGAGCAAAATATGATCCTTCAGTTTGCCGCCCTGAATGAGCGCGATCACGTCCTGCGGATTGGAAAGGTACTTCACAACACCGCTCGGCTTTTTATCGGTGTTGAAGGTGTTAAATCCTTCGGCTATGACTGACATTTCTGCTTCCCTCGTTTTGTAATCCGACTTCGATACCTAAAATATTGCTACAGATTCAAAGGGCTTCCCGCCAGTTTCGCGGGAAAAGCCAATGAAGTCCCTTTCTCAAGAGCATGGGAGCCGGACCATGGCCATGTCGAACCACCCGCCACTGGCCCGGTGGTGTATCGGACATGCATTCAGAATCGGCAAGGACAACAGATGCTTCCTCCCCCCACTACCCCTTTTGAATGGCCCTTTTTGGAGGCCGAGGTTTATTGGTTTTTTTATAGTTTTTCCCTAGGAAAAGCTAGCCGTCTTTTGCCCGGAATTCAAGGCTCATGTTATCGATTCCGTATAGGAAACGGGTACTTAGGACCATTCGGACCGGGTCCGGAATTCCCTTGTCTTCGGGCCCTTTATGGTTAAAGGGGGCGGCCCTCGACCAGATAGTCCATGTGCAGGAAATCCATGACCCCGCCATAGGCCTTCCGGCCATCCATCTCGTACTCCAGCATGGAATGGAACCCGCAGACGTTCGGCAGGTAGTACCAGGGATAGGTGGCCATCGCCCGGCCGGTGTAGCGGAAGCTTTTGCCCCGAATGTCCTCGACCTCGACTTCGACCCCCAGAGTGTAGAAGCCGTCGCGTTCCGTCACGCGCCCCTTGCCGTCAACCAGGCCATGGCACTCGCCGTTTTCCGTTACATAGCCATGGGCCAGAGGGCCATACGCCTCGCCGGCGCGGGGATCGATCGTGAAGATCGAATGGATCGCCAGATCGCGCCCGAAATGAATGTTTCCCCAAGCCATCGAGCCGGAGCGTGATTCGGGTCTCGGTCCCCAGCTGTGATCCATCGTCGAGACAATGTCGATCGGATAGGTCTTCCCGCGCAGTTTCAACTCGCCCCGCAGATGTCCGGAGTGATCGAAATGACCGTTATAGGCGGTCCCAAATCCTTGATGCTTGGCATGGTCTTCCGGCGAGCTCTTCGCCGTGATGGGATCCATCTCTGGATCTTGAATGTCATATGGCAGACCCAAACCTTCATAGGTAAAATGCAATTCCGTTCCGTCGCGCGCAACGTAGTCGACCCGATAATCCATTGGCGGTTTCGTGACCTCAACGGAAAGACCGTTCGCGAGAGAATATTTTCCAATCTCGATGCCTTCCGGAATCGGAAGATGGGCGTAGAAATCATTGTGAAGCGCTTCGTAAGGATGATGGCAAAACCCTTTCACGATACAGACATTCGTCAATACGACGCCATGGGGCTTTCGGAAAAGCGTATAGACGATTCCCATGATGCCCTCTTCCGGAACATAGAATGTCCAAGCGTTCGTTTCGGCCCAATAGGGCGCATCTTCTTTTGAGCTTGGCTCATGAAAGAAGAGGGCGTCCTTCTCCGAAATCATCCCATGTCCCCCCTAACGAAAAGCCCCCGCCGAACTCCCTCGGCAGGGGCTTTAAGACGTTCATCCATTATCTAACGCCGCGCCGCTAGTCTTACCCGTATGCCGGCCGGTCCGGCCGTGTCATGTAAGGCATGGACAGAAAATCCTGACACTCTCCATAGGCCTTGCGACCGTCGTTCAGCGTCACCTCGTTCAAGGACTGATAGCCACAGACGCTTGGCCAGGCAAGCCATGGATAGCTGGTCAAGGCCTTGCCCTTGTAGCTATAGGTCTTTTGCCGAATATCGACGACTTCGACCTCGATTTCCTTTTGCTGATAGCCCTCGCGCTTGATGGCGCGGCCCTTGCCCTCGACGAGGCCGTAGCACTTCCCACCTTCCATCACATAGCCATGGGCAAGCTCGCCGTAATTCACCGGATCCTTAATGGGATCGATCTGGAAAATCGTGTGAATGGCGAAGTCCGGCTCGGCATGGACGTGGCCCCAGCTCATGTTGTGGGAATCGAACTCGGGCCGCGGGCCCCAGCTATGATCCATCGTCGATATCTCGTTGAACTCATATTCCTTGCCACGAAGGATCATCTTGCCCGTGTAGCGGCCGGATTGATCGAGATGGCCGTTATAGGCGGTTCCGAAGCCCTGGGCTTGTGCGAGGTGATCCGACGTTCGTTTCGCCGTGATCGGGTCCATTTCGGGATCGGCAATGTCATAGGGTGGCATCAGGCCTTCATATTGGACGTCCAGCACACATTCGCCATCTTCGCTCGTATATTGGATGTCGTAATCCATCGGGGGCTTCGTGGCCTTCACGTGCAACCCATTCGCAAGGGTATAATCACCGAGCGTCGCATCTTTCGGTAACGGTAGATGTACGCGGAAATCGTTAAACAGACACTCGCTGGGATCCCTGCCGAAGCCTTTCGCAACCCAGACGTTCGAGAGGACGATATTCAACTGCTTCCGGAAAATCTGATAGACGCCGACCGTTAGCTTCTCCTTCGAATTGTAAAAGCCGAAGAAGTTCGTCTCCGCCCAATGCATGTTGTCGTCTTCTGCAGACGGTTCGTGAAATTCAACAACGTCTTTTTCGGTAATCATCCCTGTTCCTCCTCGATCGCTGGGGTCTTTTTATTCTAAAGTGAGCGGTCCTTTGATGTGGAATTAAACCACCTTTCGGCATCCATCTCAACATTCCATCCAATTGAAAATAAAGCGTTATCCAGAAACCCCATGCCAGAAAGTAAGCGCGCCGTGCGCCTTAACCATAGGCGACTTCCTTGCCGGACGTAATGTAGGCCTCACTGATCAGGTCCTGAACTTCGCCATAGCCGATCTCACCATCCAGATTCCATTCCATCAGCGGGTGATAGCAGCAGATCCCCGGCCATGCGTTCCACTCGTTGCTGGCAATCCGCTTGCCGGTGAAGTGAAAGGTCTTGTCGCGGATATCCGTTACGGTGATATCCATCTCCGTCGGCATCAGGCCATCGCGTTTCGCCGCTCCGTGTCCGCCTTTCAGACCATAGACCTCACCATCCTTGAGTACATAACCATGCATGAGGTCTCCGTAAGCAGCGCCAAGGCCGTAGGGGTCGAGCCCGAAGATGCAGTGGATCGTCCGCTTCGTCCCCCAGCTTGGATGAAACCAGTTCATGTTTTGGATGTTGCATTCGAGCCGCGGCCCCCAGCTATGGTCCATCGTCGATGCGCAATCCACCTTGTAGGTCTTACCGTGCAGCCTACACTCACCCGTGATATGGGCCGTCATGTCGAAGTGGCCATATTTGTAGGCCTCACTCCAGGTCGCATCGCCGGTTTCCGCCATGGGGTCCATCGACGGGTCGTGAATGTCGTAGGGTTCCATCAGGCCGCGAAAGGTGAGGTGCAACTCGCTGTCGTCATAGCCGACGTAATCCATCTGATAGTCTCGCTTGCCACCATTGCTATCGAGGGCCTTCACGTGAAGATCGTTCGCCAAATGGTAGTCATTCAGGTCCTGTCCCTTGGGGATTGGCAGATGGGCGCGCAAATCGGAATAAAGCACGTCCTGGGCGTTTTTCGTAATTCCCTGCCAGGCAATAATGTGGGAGGCGCACACACCTAAGGTCGGGCGGGCCAACATGTAAACCGTGTCCTCCGGCGGATGAAATCGCATGTCCTTCGTGGTGATCATTTCTTATCCCTCTTAAGTCACACCCCACCTCATCCCATCGGGACGCCGCCCCGTGGCGGCGATCCGCCTTTACGTCATCCAACCTTCCCTGGAACCGAGCTTCGCCCATCGCTGTTTCCCTTCAAAGCCATTCTGAAGCCTCGTGGGGCGGTCTTCAATGCCGCCTTCGATCCGACGCAAAGGGGCGGGTGTAAAAGGGGAATTGCGCATAAAAAAAACTGGCGGAGCCTTCTGAGCCCCGCCAGTGATCTTTAAACGAAGGATTTTCGTTTAGTCGCCGCCCTTCTCGAGACGCGCCACCGAGATGTCGTTTTCGGTGACCCCGATCGGGTTGAAGCGAATGCCTTCGTTCATATAGAACCCCGTGCAGTGCAGGTTCTGCACGTCACAGAAGTGTCCGATGATCGAGGACATCACGTACTCGCCATCCTCACCCGGGATGTTGCCGAGATGGTAGTCCGAGAACTTCCACCACTGCCCCTTCCGGTCATAGGCCTCGACGAACTGGGCCCGCGGGAAAGCGATCGGTGCATACCACATCATCCGGCTGTAGGGATGGTCATCGTAGGAAATCGCCTCGACGGCATAGGACGGATAGGGGGCATACAGATCCATGCCCGGAATCCCCGTCGTGAAATCCCACGGTGGCGTGTTGGCCAGCCCGAAGTACGGGAAATGCTCGAACTTCGTGCCGGACTGGTTCAGCTTCCAGCTCCCCAGCGCGTTGCTGTGGATGTTCTGGATCACCGGTTGCCGCCGCACCAGCTTGTACGACTGGTACCAGGACGGATGCACGTTGATGTTTTCCGCATCGCTTTGCAGCCAGTCGGAACCACCAATCGGGTCCATCCACGCGCCACCCGACAGCCGCCGAACGCGGCGCACGGAACGGATGTACGCATAGGTGTCGTCGTACTTGCCGTTCTGGTCGTAACGGACAAAGTACACGCCCGTTCCCTTCACGTCTTTCGGGAAACGCGCGTTGATGATCGTCTTGTACCGGATGCCGCCACGCGGAATGCCAAGCCCATCGAACCGGCCCGAGCTGTACCAACGCAGCCACTGCCAGTGCTGAATGCGCTCGACACCCTTGTTGTTCATCCAGATGAAGCCGAACTTGTTGTAGTAGGTGATGTTGCCACTCGGCTCGCCAAGGTAGATGTTCCAAATGAACTTGTTGCCGCCATTCGGATCGTCGACCTGGATGTCCGAGAAGGGCATGCCACCCTGCCACTCTTCGACGCAATTGCAGTCGTTGCCGTACACGTCGTTCGCGGAAGCGTCGTAGTGAAGCACGTCGACGTTCCGCGCCGTCTCGGTAACCCAGCCCTTGTCAAACCGCATCTCCAGCGGCTTACCAAGCGGATAGGTCATCGAGTAGGTCTTGATCATGTCCGGCATCCGCTCGCTCAGCATGTCCTTGATGGGAATCCCCTGGAACGTGCCGTCCTTCATCAGCTTGCTGATGTTCGACGCGTTCAGGATCGTCCCTTCCGGAACCTCCTCAGCCAGCGCTTCTCCTCCCACAAAACCGAGCGCAACAACCAACGCTCCCGCCTGTAGGATCTTTCCAAATCTTTTCATTAGACAGATCCTCTCAAACATTGCCCTTCGTTAGAACTGACGAGTCAAGCGCAACACAAACTGATCTTGGTCCTCGAAGAGGCCAAACACGTGGCCACCATTACCGAGTTCAGCCGTGTTCGAATGCACGTTGTTCGTCGGCTGATGCGGCGAATACCAGAGGTTCAGCTCTGCACGGAGCCGCCAGAAGTCACCCCAGATGAACTCGACCCACGGCAGGAAGAACCCGCCACCATGGGTAAGGTCCGTACCCCAAGCAATACCGGGGCTGATCAGGTCGTAGTTGTAGTTCATCAAGAGCACGATCGTGAAGATGAAGGTGTGCTCGGATGCCGCCGCGTTCCACCCGGCCGTGTCGAGGACCTCGTCCCCCGAATCGAAGTCCGTGAGCCAGCGATCGAACAACTGGAACGACAGGAAGGACGGCCGACCCGTGCCGATGAGATCCATCAAGCGGACGCCCGTCGATTCGGTACGCAGCATGATCAGAAGCTGATGCTTCTCAACCGGCGAAAGGCCATGGCCGGCACTACCGAATGCTCCGGCGAAGGCCGAAGCCAGACCGCCCTGAGCCGTCAGGTTGGCAACACCCTGGACGTTCCCAGAGAAGCCGCGGTTGAACGGCCGTTCCGGTGTCCAGACGACTTCCGCCGCCAACGTCCACGGACCGACGCCGAAGACACTCAAGTCGTAGTTCAGAGACATCGCGTAGTTGTTGAGGACCGGGAAGATCGCCTGACCCAAGGCCCCAAGCCCACCAGCACCGGCCGAGGCCGGGCCCTCGCCCTTGAAGCCCTGGACGGAGGTCGAAATCGGCGACCCTGACAGATGGCTACGAATGAAGGCCAAGGAATAGCCCGTGTAGTTCGACCACGCGCCAAGCGTGCCGACCCACCGGATTGCGCCGGTGATGGTGTCATTGTCGCCAGTATGGTGGTTGTAGTTGAAGGGCAGGATGCCTGCCTGGAAGAAGTCGATGCCGTCGAACGGGTTCGGCTGGTGACGGCCGCCGTAGAAGTCGACGGAAGAGCCGATGTCCCTTTGACGGTCCCAACCCGGACGTATGACCAATTGCAGTGAGCCATCCATTTCCGGCACTTGCGCGATCGCGTTGAACATGATCAGCGGTTTCCGCCATTCCTCGTTCTCCGGTTCGAAGAAGAGGCGCCAACGAAGGTCGCGGCCATGGAGGATGTCCATCGCCTGGAAGAAGTCCGTCTCGCCCCAAACGACCTGCTGCTTGCCGATCTTGAAGACGAAGCGTTGGCCGACGTCGAGCTCGACGAACCACTCACGGAGTTCTTCTTCTTCCAATTGCGCCTTGATGAAGTTCATCTCGGCCTGGCCATCGTTCGCACCCTGGCCAAGGGCGTTGATATTCAGACCTTGGTAAAAACCGGTATCAAGCCGCTTCAGCCAATGAGTCTCCATTTCCCTTGCGACACGGCCAATGATGCCGATGCGGACCGGGCCAACTTCGCCGTCCAAGTCGATGCGGACGGTCGTCCGAACCATGGAGAGATGGCCTTTGTCGTCAAATGGAGTCCCAGGCCGGTTGTCGAGGTTCATAGAGATCTGTTCACGAACATAGCCGCTCGTCGACCAACTCCCCGGTATCCACGGATCCTCTGAAAAGACGATCTCCGCCGTCGCACTGCCCGAGCCAAGCAAGGCTGCTGGCGCTAGCGTTGCCGCTAACAACATCGAGCGCGACATCTTCTTTCTAAAATCAGATTTTTTCATCGCCATTGTTCCCTAAGATTTTCAAACACAGCCCGCTACAGGTCCCAAGCTACACACATGGAAAAGCCAAGAAATGCTTTAAGAAAACCCTAAAGCAACCTTGTACTCGACAACATCCGCGTGCCGATTTCCTTTAGCGAACACACTCTTCTAGATTAGCTCCCCAAATGAGCAGGGCGTCTCCCTTAAACGTCTCCCTCGAATACCGAACGACTACTGAAGAATTCCCCTTAAAAATGCCGCTGGTCTTTGATAGGCAACACTGGCCAAGTGCCAGTTATCACACATACTTAACCCCTTAATTTTTTGTTTGTCCAGCCTTTTGTTAAGGATAGGAGGTGGCACAAAACTACGCCACCTCCTGATTTTCCGATTCTCCGTTAACGAATTTTGTGCAGTGCAACAAACGCCCTTATATTTGACCCGGGCAGTGCAACAAACGCCCTTATATTTGACCCGGATGGTCAACTTCTACCGGCTTCAACCCCCAATCCTTTTTCCTCCATCACCTCTTTGCTGAAGATGAACGCCGGCCGGAAGACATAGGCCATTGCAGGAACAACGAAGAGCGCACTCAGTGCAGAGACCGAGAGCCACACGCACATCAGGATTCCCATTTCGGCCTGGAACCGGATCGAGGAGAACGTCCAGAGAACAATGCTGATCACCAGGGTGCTTGCCGTGATGAAGACACCGCGGCCCGCACTGTGCAGCGCCTTGACGATGGCGCCCATCGGATCGCGGGTTTCCCTGAGTTCTTCGCGAATGCCATCCGCAACGTAGAACGCGTAGTCCACGCCTAAGCCAATGCCAAGGGCGGCCACCGGCACGGTGTTAATGTTCATGCCGATGCCCTTCATCGTCATATAGCTGAAGGTGATCACGTTCGACAGAGCCACCGGTACCATGAAGAACAGCGCCGCCGAGGCGTTCCGATAAACGACGGCCGCGCAGAGGCCGACCCAAAGGAGCGCCAACGCAATCGCCTCGATCTGCTTGGCAAGGATGATCTCGTTCACCGCACCCAATACACCGATCAAGCCGCCGGCCATGTAGTATTCCGGCACCGCCTGGGCCTCTGCTCGGCCGAGGCCAGTTCCGGCTTCGTGCTCAAGCTTCTTCGCGGCTCCGCCAAGGACGGCCTTGCTGATGCCTCCGCCATAGTCGGAAATCTCGTGCGCCAGCCCAAAATCATCCTCGAGTTCGAGTGGATTCTCTGCGATGTAGTCCTTGAGGCGCGCGAGTCCGGTGCGGATCGTAGTGCCCTTGTGGTCGCGGAACATGAAACGAACCGAACCCTCGCTAAAGACGAAATTGGCAAACTTATCGACGTCGCCTGGGTCGGTACCGGAGATGTAAAGGTAGACCAGTTCCCCGTTCACCAGGAGGTCATCGCCAATTTCGTAGAAGCGTGGGTTGCCCTCATAGAAGACCCGCTGGATCGCCGGCAGAATGTCGGCCATCGAAACGGAGCCACCCACCTCGGGCTGCGCCTCCATGAAACGCTGGAGATTCGCCATGTTCCGAAGGATGGCCGGGGACTTCAGCGTATTCTTCGGCCCCTTCACGACGATGAACATGCGGTCGGCTCCGCGATACGTCGTATTGATGACGCCTGCATCGAGGTTGTAGTTCGAATCCTGCCAAAGGATCGGCGAACCTGGGTTCGCATCCCCCACCGTGAGCCGGAAGGAAATCCCCCCCGCCACGACGAAGATCGCCAACGCACTAATCAACACCCATTTCCGGGTAGCCGGAGCGGTCGTCGTGTTCACCGCCAGATCCAGGAACTTGTGGATGGCGGGCTGGACGTCGATCGGATGCAGTACGCTTTTCGGTTTCTGCACGTAGCTCAGCAAGAGCGGTGTCAGGAAGTACGCACTGACAATGATCGTCATCACCCAGAGCGACCCGGTGATCGCCACCTTTTGAAGCAGTGGGATCGGGGTCAATGCCACGACCAACATGGCACCTGCATCCGCGACGATACCCAGCATGAGTGGCCGGGTCAGCATCGTCATCGCCTGCCAGGCGGCCTGTTTCATGTCCGTGTAGCCGCGGTTGACATTGTCGTCGAATCGGACCGTCAACTGCACGGAGTGGGAAATCGCCAACGCCGTCAGCAGGAACGCCACGACGACGACGAGCGGGTCGAAGTTAAAGTCCAGCAAGGCGACAAAGCCCAGCGCCCACGTGCCGGCCACGAGACCGGACAGCAGGGGCAGGAACGTGCCCCGCCAGGTCCGCATGACGATGAACAGGAACGCCATCAACGCGGCCCAAGTGAGCAGGAAGATCGTCATCGTCTCCGGGAAGTAGTAATTGACCCAGCCATAGAGCATGGGCTCGCCCACCACCCGGATATTGACCGTGTCATCCCGCTCTTTATCCAGGACCTCGTTAATCGTGTTGAAGGCCGGCGTGTATTCCAACAGACGATCGATGAAGTCGACCGTCACCAGGGCCGAACGAAGATCCCTCGCGATATAGGTCCCATAAACCACTTTCGAAGTCAGGATCGCATCGCGAAGGTGGTCGAGCTCCTTTTGGCTTTGTGGAACGCCTTCGCCCGCTCGATAGGTCTCCTTATCCATAAACGGACGGGTTTCGACGCCTGCCGTCGAGGCCCTCACCCTTTTCAGTTTCCGTCCGGCGATGGAGACCACCTGGAATTGGTTGACGCCAGGCACCAGACGCAGGTTGAACTGAAGATTCTTGATTTTCTGCAGGAATGGTGTCGTGAAGACATCCCCTTCATTGACCTCCATCATGATGGTGATCATGTTCGAGCCACCGAAGGTCTCTTTATATTGTTCGTTGATTTTGACGTAGGGATGATCCTGGGGCAGGAGATCGGGGAAATAGCTCTCGATCCGCGTCTTCGATGCCACTAACGCGCCCAAGGCGATGGTCGCGATTCCCAAAACGATAAGAAAGGCGAGACGATTGCGGATGGTAAAGGTGCACAACCACTCGATGCCCCGCGTCATCCCTTCGTCATATTTTTTAGCCATGGCTCACAATCCTCCGCAACTAAAAGTGTGACTCGGGGCGGGGAAGTTCGACCCAGTCCCCGGAATCCACCGTCAAAATCCCAGCGTCTTCGCCACAGATATAAAGCGTGCCTTTATGCGGCTCGAGATCGACAAACCAGGGAGATTTACCGGGACTAACCAACTCGGCATTCCAGGTGTCACCGGATGCGTCGCTTTTCACGACAAGGCCACCTTCACCCGTGGCGACCCAAGTCTGGGCCTCATCTACCCACTCGACATCGTAAAGATGCGAGGTTGGAACACCCTCTGGGTCCAGTTGATCCCAATTCTCGCCGCCATCGGACGTGACCAGGATTGTCGCCGAACCTCCGACGATGACGCCGTGGTCCTTATCCCGGAATTTGATGCTGTGAATGCTATCGTAAGCTGGACGAAGTTCGCGCCAATTGTAGCCGCAGTCCTTCGTTTGAAGCAAATAGCCGAACTCGGCGGTCACCATCCACTCGCATTCGCCAAGAATGGCAATGTCGTGAAAGATGATGTCCCGTGAGAAACGTCCCCGGCGAATGACGTCCTGATTGACCCGTCGGACACCGCCCGCCAGATCGTTGAAACGCTCTTCGAAGAAGGAAAAGTCGTAATAGAAGTACTGCTGCTCCCAGGTATCGCCCCTATCCTGCGAGAGCAGAACCTTGCCCAAGATGCCGACGGCCAGCGCCTTATCGGTACCGGAGATGATGCGCACGCGGATCAGCTTGTTGGCAATCCTGGATTTGGGAGAACCCCGCTCTTCCCAGGTCTGACCGCCGTCCTGCGTCACCATTATGAGCCCGGTGTTCCCCACCACTATGGCGTTGTCCTTATCCCAGGCGGCGATCGACATTAAATTCAGAGTCGTCGGCGTATCCTGGATTTTCCAGGTCACACCATCATCCTCGCTGCGGATGATTTTTCCGCCATTGCCAACCATCCAAAGGATGCCCGGTTCGGGTATCTGGATTCCATAATACCGGTCGCGTTCGCCAATCGGCGGGATCTGGACCGGTTGCCCAACTGGCTCGGGTTCAACCCGCGAAACGATCAAAAGCCCCCCGATGATCGCCCACGGAGCGACCTTCGAAGCGAAGACGCCTAGTTTCCCTGTTTGCATACGCCCTTCCCCTAAAAGGTGTCGTCATCGAAGTTTTTCAGGCAGCTTCCCGCCAACTTCATCGACGACAATCTCAAATCAAAACGTTGCCGAGCAAGAATCCGGCCCGCATGGAAAGGGATTGGGAAAACCCAGATGAAACTCAATCGATTTTCCGGAGCACGATCAGGAATCCTGCTTTGAACTCCGTTAGACGCGCATCCCCCCCTGTAGTCACATGATAACAAACCCCAAATTCTTACGTTTGGTTTCCATAGCAGTAGCGTGAAAAAGGCGATTCAGTCAATAAGATTTCTCTAGGGTTTCTGCGAGATCGGGCGTGTCACGGCGATGTTTCCGTTGACTCTTAAGGTAGCAGCAAATTTGCTTCCAACGCATACGTCGATGCCGGCGATTTTGCGATGCAAAATCGCTTATTTTAACCATCGGAACCCAAGCGCCGCCTACAGAAAGAGCCATCCGCGCCGAATGCGGTATTTGAAGATGATTGGGGGTTTCTAGGTGTCCGTTACACCAGAGGGAACAAATTCCTCACGGTGGATTTGCGAGCGTTCGACCCCTTTTTCCTGCAGGATCTTGTCGACGGCCTCAACCATTGGCGGCGGTCCGCAAAGATAGAATTCGTAACCCGTGAAATCCTCCTCCGCCATGTGCTTCAACAGGCTATCCGTGACGAAGCCCTTGTCTCCTTCCCAGGATTCGTCGGCATTCACGCAGGCATAGTAGGGGGCAAAATCGGGAAGTGCATCCTGCAGACTCTCGATTTCTTCCTTGCAATGAAGCTCCCCCGGATTGGTGACGCCAAAGAAGAGACGGATCCGTTTCGGATAAAACTGGGTGGAAAGCTGGCGAATCATCGCAAGGTTTGGCGCAAGGCCCGTCCCGCCGCCTATGAAAACGGGGGGGCGATCGGTAATGTTATAGAAGAAAAGCCCGTAAGGGCCCTTGATGGCCAACGTGTCGCCGGCCTTCGCCTGATCCCGGAGAAAGTCCGAAAAGACCCCGTCGGGGAGAATGCGGATATAGAACTCGAGGACGTTGTCCATGCTCGCCGTATTCGCCATGGAGAACATGCGCCATTCCGGCGTATCCGTCACGTTAATCGCGATGTACTGGCCCGGGTTCCAGAAGAAGATATCTGAAAATTCTCCTTTAAGAACAAGCCGATAAACGTCTCCCGCCGGTGAGGCGGGACCCAGTTCAAGGATCTCCGCCTGGGCTTCCTGGGGGGCGGTGACGCGCTCGGAATCGATTTCGAATTGGACCTCGATATCGGTTTCCGGATGGGCCTGGCAGAGAAGCACGTAGCCTTCTTCTTCCTCCGAAGGGCTGAGGGCACCGAGTTCGGCATGGCCCATATCCACTTCCCCTTCTTCGAGCCGCGCCTTGCAGGTCCCGCAAATACCTTCCAAGCAATAGGCCGGTAGAATGATATTCTGACGCCGGGCAGCCGCAAGGACGTTCTCATCCGAACTGCAGTCGAATTCGAACTCCTTTCCGTCCATGAAGGTGCAACGCACTTTATGCATCACCTAAAACGCCTTTAAACCCGGTTCGTTAGAACGCATCCAGTCGGCACACGCACTTGGCGGCTGATCGCATCGTCACACGGAATTCGTGGTTGGAAATGCTAGCTTTTTAGGTGGCGTCAGGTTCCTCATCGACTTCCATTTCGATGCCGACCAAACGCGTCGTGAGGACGAACTTGTTTCCAACCGTGAGTGCCCGTCCGACGGCTGTCGAGAGGTTCACGAGAAAATCATAGACGTTGTATGGGCGACCAAGCGCTTCTTCGATTTCATCGAAATCGAGGACAATTTCCACACACGAATCCACATAGAAGAAGGCCGATCGATCCTCGATGTAAATGCCCTCCTTGTCCACCAAAAATTCCTCAACGATGAACTCGATTTCTTCCGTCTTCATCAACGCCATCGCGACGTTATCCGTCGAGCGAAGCTTGTCTTGGCTTAAGAACTTGTCCTGGAAGGCCTGTGCGTCGAAGGTATCCTCATCGTATTGAATTTCCTTGATGTGGTCTTCGTGGCTGACGTGTTCGACTGCTTCGACGCCATCCTTTTTTTCCTTGTCATCCATTTCCGCACCCCTCTTAAGCTGGATCGGTAAACCGCATCAAGCGGCGGCTTTTTTCGCCGCGTTCAAATCCATCTCGAGCCCTATTGGATCAAGATATTTCTCCTGCCAATCCGCCAGGAGGGTTGCAAACCGTTCGTCAATGGGGGCGGCGCCCATTGCCACGCGTGCGGCCTTGATTTCCGGAAGTTCGAACACGTCCTTGAAGGCGTGCACACACTCGAGCGTCTTCGGCAACCAGCGTTCCAACCAGAGTTGCATGATTTTCAGGTTCATCGGCCCAAACTCCGGATCGCCGGCAAAGATATTGTGGAACAGGTCGAAGTTCCAATCCATGGCCACGCGATGGGCCCGGCTCATATCCGGAAGGAAAAGGCTGGTCAGCGTATCGCCAAAGAACCCGGCATGGCGTTCCATGAGCTCGTTCCGGACCACCCGGCTGAATAGCGGCTGGTGGATCATGAAGAGGGCGAACATGATCTCACAATGATCGCTTGTCTCGTCCCACAATTCGTCGACCAGTTTAATGGCCGGCGCGTAAAGGTCGGACGATTGCCATGCCTCCTTCCCAAGACCGATCTCCGGATTAAACGTATCCGGCAGAATCTTGGCCAGGAACAGCCGCTGCATGTGGATCATCTGCGAATTGTCAAGCAGATCGAAGGCACCCGAACAGGTTGCGGTGCGAATGATGTCGCTCAATACGTCCCTGCAGACGGAGGACATGGAGTTGAACACACCATATTCATGATGAAGAAACGCCGCCCAAATCTTGCCGATGATCTCGTCCCGCCACCACGGATTCATCACTTCCCATTCGCGCAATTCCGCATAGGCGGCGAGACGGCGCTGCAGACTGCGCCATTCATCTGCCTTTTCCGACACGTATGGGTATTGCCAGCGCCGGTGGGGATCCCGGAAGGCATACCAATCCTGACAGCGCATCTCCGTGAAATAATTGCCCCAGGTATCGCGACCGCCGCTGAACTTCGCCGGCGTATCCCCCCAATCAAGGCCTCCGGGAATCCAATCCGGGTTCGGTTGCGCATAGAGGATCAGCCTTTCGTATTCCGTCAGCTTCTTCCATCGCGGCTTTGCGAAATAGACGTAATTACGATCTTCCGAAAGCGGCTCCGATTCTTGCGGCTCGGTATCCGGGAAAATGCCTCTTCGGACTTTAGTTTTCTTAATAGGCATCGGGATGTGCTTCCTCTCTAGCCGTCCCCTGATACGGGAATCTTCGAACGCTTGGGTCAAAGAAACGGGAGGGGGTTCCTATCGTGAAACCCCCTCTCCGACGAGACCGATAGGATTTAATGCGTAGCCGCAGTGCCGTGGAATACGCGTAACGGGTCTTCGATCACGCAATCGCACGCACGCAGATCGTCCACGGTCCACATGCGCTTCGAGTCAAGATGTGGCTGGGATGTCAACGTCTTGCCATCGGAGCGGACGCCATGGAACTTCTCGACGATGTCTGCCAAGTTCCAGCCATCGAATTCCTCGAAGAACGACATCTGGTTGTGATAACGCTCCGGTTCCATGAAGAACATCCGCTCGCACATATCCGAGCAGAAGGCGTGGAGCCGACCACCATATTCGACGACCCGCGCCTTCTTCGCTCCGCCATAGACGTCCGGTGAAACCGTCGGCATCTGGCAGGTGCGGCAGACATAAACACGCACGTTGTTCTTCTGCAGCCACTGATAAGGAATGAAGTTACTGGCCGGATCCTGATAGTTCATGCCCTTCCAGACATCATAGAGCACGCCATAGCGCGCATACCAGCTTGGGTAACTCTTCTCGAACCATTCCGCATCCTTCTCGTTCGGCGGCTCGATACGGATCAACATGAGCGGCCATAGCGCCGTCGCAACTAGGAAGGCCGCGTGGTGGGACCAGTAGGCTTCAACCTTCGCTTCCAACAGATTCCGCGGTGTCTTAATGCCGAATTTCGCAAGCCTGCCGAGCCACATGGATGCCCAGTCCTGATACACCCAGCGATCCCAGGTAACCGCCCAAGGCTCGACCTTGTTTACGGACCCGTATTCCAGCACCGCACCTACGAACGGGGTGATGAACTTGTTCTGTATCCAGAACGTGTTTTCGAGATCCGTCTGGATGTATTTGTGATTTTCCTGCTCGTGAATGATCGAGACGATCGTCTGATAGCCATTCGCCATGTGACGAAGTTCGTCCGTCTCGATACTAAGGAAGATCGTCGGGGTGACTTCGTCACCATTCGCCGCCGCCCATTCCGTCAAACCGACGATAAGTGGGTTCGTGAAGCAGGCTTCGGCGACCATCTGAAGGTTCAGCGAGCATTCGACCGGATCGCCGGCGCAGAATCCTTCGACGAGGGCCCGCCGGCAAGGCCGAAATAGCGGGTTCATGTAGCGCACGCGCCTCGAATCCGAATGACCTGCCGGATCGTAGGTGTGCTTTGCCATGTAAGAGTTTAGATAGCCCGTCTGCGCCGTATGTCGGATCTCGTCCATCGTTTGAGCAAGGTAGCCGTTCTTCAGCTCAGGGCTTTGCGTCGCGTTCCACAAAACGGCGGTGCCCGAGATCGCCGCGTACTCACCGGATGCCAGGAAGTCCGAGGCAATCTTCATCACCTCGTTCCAACGTGGCTCGATCCGACTGCCGACACTCATCCGCGCAAGACCATCGAGGAGCGTGCCATACTGGCGGTCGTCTTTTTCCTCTTCCATGCGGCAATATTCCTTGGCGATGAGCTTGAACTGCTCACGCGCGTTTGGATTGTAGTTGTATTTCGTCGGGTACTTGCCGCGACGTTTGCCGATGTTCCAGCCAAACTCCTGGAGGTATTTGTGAACCTCCTGTGGCCTGACTTCGACTTTCGGAACCGCGACCATTTTGCTTACCTTCCAATCTTTGGCGCCTGGGCTGCACCCGGCGCATACAATTCCTTACTTGTAACATAGGAATTTTAGGCGAAAAAGTCAATGAAACTGCACGTTTTCCAAGGGTATAGATGGTTACCGCCAGCTTAAAAATCATCCTCAACGCTCTCTTAAAAAATGGGTGAGCGAATGGCAAGAGCATTTCACATCTGCTTGTTCGTGTTGCCTTTTTCGTCCCGTGCGGGCGCGCCCCATTTTTAGAACGCTTGCCCGGTGTTTTGTGCACTGCAACATCGTCCGTCTCTCCGCTCTCCACCGAGCCTTCGCTGAAGGCCCCCGGGGAAAGCGGAGCTTCCTGCTGAACGTTGGCGTATATCGATCGCAATCATCCGGCCGTCGTGTAGAACGGTATCCCATGGAAGATACGGACAGCTCAAACGCCGCCGTCCTTCAAGATGCGCTTCATCTTCATCAGCAAGGGCTGTTGGATGACGCAGAAAGGATCTATCGGAAGCTGCTCGCCAGCCAACCAACCGACTCTACCATTTTGCATTCCCTTGGCGTGCTTTGTCACCAGAAGGGCAACGTGGCGGAGGCGATCGCCTGCTTCGAGAAATCGCTGGCACAGGATCCGAACTCGGCCGATACCCATTTCAATCTCGGCGCCGCTCTCCATCAGCAAGGAAAGTTTGAAGAAGCCATCGACGCTTATGGTCAATCAATCGCGCTCGAGCCTGCGAATGCCGCCCCCCATTACAACCTTGGGAACGCACTAATGGCCCTTGGACGGTTCGAAGAAGCAATCGCGGCCTATCAAACTTACCTGGCAACCGAGCCCGCTAATGCAGGCGCGCAGTACAACCTTGGTCTCGCTCTTGCGAATTCGCGCCAATTCGAAGAGGCAATCACAGCCTACCGAACGGCGATTAAACTGCAGCCGCAATTGCTCGAAGCGGTTGTGAATCTCGGCACTACGCTCGTCGAAATGCGCCGATCCGACGAAGCGCTTGCCATCTATCGCCAGGCCCTTAAAGAAGCGCCGAATTTTATCGAAGCGCATTACAACCTCGGCAATACATTGATGGGACTGGGGCGTTTCGAGGAGGCGGAAACGGCCTTTCGTCACGTCCTGCAACAACAGCCGGACTTTACGATGGTTCATCTTCGGATTGCGGATCTGAAAAGTTTTTTGGCCCAAGATCCCGACATCGCGGCGATGGAAACGAAACTTGCCAAACCGGCGCTATCCGACCAGCAGGCGATGCACCTCTGTTTCGCACTCGGCAAAGCGTATGAGGATTGCGAGGATTATGACCGTGCCTTCGACCACTACGCACGGGGGAATGAATTAAAGCGCGCGACCTGCACGTTCGACATCGCCGAGGAAGAAGCGATGACGAATCGGATCCTTAACACCTTTGACAAACCCTTCCTAACCGAGCGCGCGGTCAAGGGTTGTGCCAGTGAAAAACCTATTTTCATCATCGGCATGCCACGTTCCGGCGCGAGTCTTATTGAACAGATCTTGGCGAGCCATTCCCACGTTTACGGCGCCGGTGAACGTAAAGAGCTTGCGTATCACGCACACCGGTTAGGCGCATCGTCCGAGCGCGAATTTCCTGAGACGATTCGCGGCCTGGAAGCAAAAGATTTCGAACGCTTCGGACAAACCTATGTGGACAGCATGACCCGTCTGGCCCCGGATGCGCAGTGCATCGCAGACAAATGGCTCTATAATTTTCGCATCATCGGTCTTATTCATTTGACGTTCCCGAATGCGAAGATTCTTCACGCGATGCGCAATCCATTCGATACCTGTCTTTCCTGTTACAAGCGCCTTTTCGACGAGGAACGAAACTTTGCGTATGACCTCACCGAACTCGGGCGCTTCTATAAGCTGTACGAACGCTTAATGAATCACTGGCGTGCGGTGCTGCCCGGGCGCATCTTCGATGTCTCTTACGAGAGCCTTGTCGAGGATCCGGAAACGGTCACGCGAAAGGTCTTGGATTTCTGCGGGCTTCCCTGGGAAGCGGCATGCCTCGATTTCCATAAGACGGAGCGGCAGGTGCAGATTGCAAGTGTCGCCCAAATTCGCCGGCCGATGACCACGAAGGCGGTCCGGCACTGGCGGCACTACGAGCATCGTCTGGCGCCTCTTTTCGAGGCGCTGGCGTAAGGGAAAGCAAAAGTAAATCCGATGGTGCCCGCTGCTGGACTCGAACCAGCACTCCCGTTTCCAGGAAACGGATTTTAAGTCCGTTGCGTCTACCAATTCCGCCAAGCGGGCCGATGGAAGGGCAAACTCGCCGCACCCTAATCCCCGTGCGACAGGCAGACAAGCAAACGGGATGGTTCAGTCCGGCGCTTCGGCGACCGGATTGCCGCCTAAGTCTTCCAGCAAGCGCGTGACTTCCCGCAAGGTGTCGGACAAGGCCGCCTCCTCGATGCCGCGGACGACGACGCTGACGCCGAGCTTGCCGTCGCGGAAGTAGGGATAGCTTCCGATTTCGACCTCCGGGTGGCGCGTCTGGATCTCTGCCAGCCCGGAAGCGATCACGCCCTCGCCAAGCTTGGCCGAGACCGCACGCGCCAGCATCGGTGGCCCTCCCATCAATTCGGGGCCCACGCCTTCGAGCATCGGCTGCAACACGAGCGGCGGGCCCGGCAGCACGAAGACGTTTTCCATCCGAAAGCCGGGCGACTTGCTTACCGGATTCGAGATGAGCTCGGCGCCCCTTGGCATCTCCGCCATGTGCAAGCGGGCCTCGTTGATTCGTTCAGGTCCGTAATAGGCATTCAATATCTCGACGGCCTTTGGATGACGTTCCAGGGGCTGCCCGAAGGCCTCGGCGACGGCCGCCGCCGTGACGTCGTCGTGGGTGGGGCCGATGCCGCCCGTCGTGAACAGGTAAGCATGGCGAGCACGGCATGCATTTACCGCCTCGGCAATCGCTTCCTTGTCGTCCGCAACGACCCGCACCTCGGACAAACGAATACCCCACTCGTTCAGGCGCTTTCCGAAATAGGGGATATGTTCGTCCCGCGTCCGGCCGGAAAGGATCTCGTTGCCGATGACCAGAAGGCAGGCGGTTGGCAAGGCTGGCATTGGCATGACTTTCAACTTTATTTGCTCGAAAAGCATAGGCTATGGCAGCGTGTCGTTGAAAGCGTAAAGCTTAACTTTTACATATGCCGTATGAATTTCCCCGACCCGCTTATCCGTGGCAATTTCGTCGAACGTTACAAACGCTTCCTGAGCACGATTGAACTGGATGGCGGTGAACGCGTGACGGCCCATTGCCCGAATCCGGGCTCGATGATGGGGTTGCTGGTTCCCAATGGGGAAGTGTGGCTGTCGCCGGCCCGGAATCCAAAACGCAAACTCCGCTATACGTGGGAGCTCGTTCGCATCGACGATGGTTACGTTGGCATTAACACTTCGCTTGCGAATCGAATCGTTGAGGAAAAACTCAACACCAAAAAGATTCCCGAGTTCGCCGACTATTCTTCCGTTCGGCGCGAGGTTCGTTACGGAAAGAACTCGCGTGTCGATTTTCTTCTTGAAAGGCCCGGTGAGCCGTCATGCTACGTCGAGGTGAAGAGTGTCACCTTGCGGTTGGGAGGGTCAGCCGCCTTCCCGGATGCCGTCACGGCCCGCGGCACAAAACACCTGAGCGAGCTGGCGGAGGTCGTGCGCAGTGGCAAGCGCGCTGCGATTCTCTACCTCGTCCAGCGCGAAGATTGTGATGACTTCGTTCTCGCCGAGAAAATCGATCCGGCCTATGCTGAGACGATGCGGGCGGCCCAAAAAACTGGCGTCGAAGCACTGTGTTTTACCTGCAAGGTAGGCGTACCGGCCATTGAGCTGGACCGGCCATTGCCACTTTCTTTCTGAAGGGCGTGAAGACGTGGAGCAAGATTGGACAAGCAAACATCCCGCCGATACCGGGGAAGATTTACGAAGCATCAAGTTTCACGATGCCGACGGTTTCGAGGGGATGCGCCGTGCGGGACGCCTTGCCGCCGAGACCCTTGACTTTATCACGCCTCACGTGAAGTCCGAGGCCACGACCGGTGAACTCGACCAGTTGTGCCACGATTTTATTCTTGAGCATAGAGCGACTCCCGCTCCGTTGAACTACCGTGGTTTTCCAAAATCGATTTGCACGTCCGTAAACCACGTCGTTTGCCACGGCATCCCCGGAAGCAAGAAATTGCACGACGGAGATATCCTAAACATCGACGTTACCGTGATCCTAGACGGGTGGCATGGGGACACGAGCCGGATGTTCTATATTGAAAAACCAAGCGTCAAAGCCCGACGCCTCGTCGAGATCACTTACGAGTGCATGATGCGCGGGATCGAGACCGTCAAACCTGGCACCACGCTGGGAGATCTGGGCCATGCCATTCAGTCCCACGCGGAAGCCCATCGCTATAGCGTCGTCCGAGACTTTTGCGGGCATGGTCTAGGCCAGATTTTCCATGATGCGCCAAGCATTCTTCACTTCGGCACCCCCGGAAAAGGCATCGCCTTACAAGAAGGCATGTTCTTTACGATCGAGCCGATGATCAATGCAGGCGGCTTCGAGGTGAAAATCCTGGATGACGGATGGACGGCCGTCACGAAGGACCGATCGCTTTCCGCTCAATTCGAGCACAGCGTCGGTGTGACGGCGCAAGGGTGCGAAATCTTTACCCTGTCACCGGCCGGCCACACCTGCCCGCCTTACAACGCATGATGCTCCTTACGCGCTTATGAACATGGATGAAAAACCGCACTACCTTGGTCACCGCGAACGCCTTCGTGAATGCTTCCTGAAATCGGGAGGTGAATCGCTGGCGGATTATGAAATGCTCGAGATGCTTCTTTTTCTTGCGCATCCGCGCCGTGACGTAAAGCCGATGGCGAAGGTGTTGCTGAAGCAATTCGGCAACTTTGCAAACATCATCCGCGCCAAGCCGGAAGAGCTTCTTGCCACACCCGGGGTTGGGAATACCTCCGTCGCCGCCCTGAAAATTGTCCAAGAAGCGGCTTTGCGACTGACCCGTGAAGAGATCATGAACCAGCCGGCGATTGGTAGCTGGCAGCAATTGCTGGACTATTTACGCGCGAGCATGTCCCACGAAGACAAAGAACATTTCCGCCTGCTCTTCCTAAATCGCAAGAACGCCATCATTGCCGATGAAATGCAGCAAAGCGGAACCGTCGATCATGCGCCGATCTATCCGCGGGAAGTGGTGAAGCGGGCGCTTGATTTCGGCGCCTCCGCAATCATCATGGTCCACAACCATCCAAGCGGCGATTCGACCCCTTCGAAAGCGGATATCGCCATGACGAAAGAGGTGCGGGAGGCCTGTCAAAAACTGGGCATCGAACTTCATGATCATGTCATCGTCGCCAAGGGCGGCCACCATTCCTTCAAATCGATGGGCCTTCTCTAAGCCGCAATGGGCTTGAGGAAACCAACGTTCTTCAGGCGTATTCGGGCAGGCGTTCTCACCCTCGCCTGCGTCTTATTCTTCCCGTTTGTGTTCACGATGGCGGCCGATGACGGCACCCTTCGGATCGTTGCCTTCGGCGACAGCCTTACGCAAGGGTATGGTCTTCCTCCCAACCAAGCCTTCCCCGTCCAATTGGAAGCAGCCCTTCGCACGAAAGGTGTTTTGGCTGCCGTCTTCAATGCCGGCGTTTCCGGCGAGACGTCGGAGGATGGCCTTGCCCGTATTCACCACGTACTCGCCGTTCAACCGCAGATCGTCATCCTTGAATTCGGCGCCAATGACGTGTTCGCTCAATTCGAGCCTGAAGAGACGTATGTAAATCTTGACCGGATCCTGACGATCCTGCGTGCAAAAAAAATCCGGGTTCTGCTGGCCGGTAGCCGCGTACCGTCGGTTGCCGGCCCGGAGTATGACGAGGAATTCAACGCCATCTTTCCACGGCTTGCGGAAAAACACGGGGTGCCGCTTTACCCCTTCTTTCTCGAAGGCGTCGCGGGAAATGCGGAACTAAATACTTCCGATGGAATCCATCCGAATGCCGAGGGGGTAGCGGTGGTCGTCGAACGAATCCTGCCCCATGTCCTACGCTTGGTGGAATCCCGTCCTGTCAATCCACCGTGAGGCTGCGCCGTCGGTGCCATTCCTCGATTGAATCGTCGGGGTATTCCGGAAACTGGCGGTCATACTCTCCGCTCGGGACTTCGATCCAAGGCGCTCTCGATTCCAGCATAATATGCTCGCGTTCGGGTGGTTTGGGGAGCGGCGTATCGATCGCCGAGGCAAAGGGGTGAATGAGTTCCGGCCAGCGCGGATCCGAGACCCAGAGCGCAGTGCCGCAGACCCGACAGAAATGCCTTTGACCCGGACTTAACACCTGCTCGATGTCGTCTTCCCCCTCATTGGCTCGGGCACGGTAGACAGTGACGTTCTTCTCGCCCGTAACGCGAAAGCTTGACGCTTCCCCCATGAGGTTGATGGCATAGCCGCCGGCACCCGCCGTCTTTCGACAGATTGTGCAGTAGCACCACATATAGGGATAAGGCGTCCGCGACTTCAGTGAAAAGCGCACTGCGCCGCAGTGACAAGAACCCTCGAGTTGCATGTACTAGGTCTCCTTCCTCCAGGCGATGGTTTCACGACGGACAAGGGTCAAAGATGGCCGGTAAACCGATCGAATGCCTCCCAGAACCGTACACGAATGGGGTCGCGTTCGAGCATAATTTCATGCTGCGCTTCCGCCAGGGAGGTAAAGCTAGCTTTTGGCATGTTGCGGCTTAAGCGTTCTTGCGCTTCGTTCAGAACGATGCGGTCTTTTTCGGCACTAAAGAAGAGGACCGGTACGTCGATCGCAGCTGAGTAATCCGGATTCTCCAATTTCCCAATGGACTCGTAGGCGGCGCGCATCCAGCCATAGGTGGGCCCGCCAAGGCCAAGGGCCGGTTCTTCTATCGTCCAAGCTTGCGTTTGCCGGAAGCGCACCGGATCCGACGTCAAAAGATTTTTCGAAAACGCAACCTGGTAGGGCTCCGCATCGCCCATGCCGGGAACGTAGCGATCGCCTAGGCCAAATCGCACGGCAAGCCGGGCAAGCCCTTCGACCGCCGCCCGCGGCCAGGCCTGAGTGTGAATGTCTACCATTGGCGCCGACACCACGGCCTGAGTGAAGAACCCCGGGTGTTCGGCGAGATAGCGCAGCACCAGATGGCCCCCCATTGAATGGGCGAGCGCCAAATAGGGTCCTTTGCTATTCGGGCGCACGATCTCCGTCAGGAAAATGTGGAGGTCGGAAAGCAGCGGTTCGAAAGAATCCGCATGGCCTTTCCGGGGGTTCGAAAGCGGCCGCGAAGACAGGCCTTGGCCCCGCCAATCCTTTGACCACACCGCGTAGCCCTTGGCCAAAAGCTCGCCGATCGTCTCAACGTATTTCTCAATAAATTCGGCCCGCCCGTTGAGGAAAACAACCGTTCCTCTTGCCTTTCCCTCCGGTTCCCAGGCCGCATAACGGATGCGCACGCCATTGGCGGTCTCAAAGGTGGCGAAGCGACCGCGCTTGATCAGCCCTTTCGATGGGTGCGTCATCTCCGACATAGGGGATTAAGGGCTCCTTCAAATCACTGCCGTTTGGATCCTACATAGGTCTTTTGATAGGTCTTTTGGCCATCCGATAGAAGAACCCGGCTTTAAGATGGCCCCTTCTCTACCGGCATCACCGTTTTTCCACTATGCTTCCGAAGGCAAGCCATGGCGGCGGCCTCTGCATCGAATAGAGTCCATGAAGAAGGCATCCCAAGCATACCATCGCTTTCTCGATCGGCTGCCGGAGCAACGACGCCGGAGCCTTCGCGCATTCGGAAAAACGGACGGCAGCCGAATCGAGCAAGCAGGCAAGGTTCTTTGTAATTTTTCATCGAACAATTACCTCGGTCTTGCGCAGCATCCGGCACTCCGTGAGCGTGCCGTCGAGTGGACAGAGGCCTGGGGGACCGGCTCGGGGGCCTCGCGTCTCGTCTGCGGCAATTTAGAACTTTTCGAAAAAGTCGAGGCGAAGCTCGCCATGGCGAAACGCAAGGAGGCGGCCCTCATATTGGCCTCCGGCTACCAAACGAACGTCTCCGTGCTGGCGGCACTCTTGCACTCCCGGATTCTGGAAGCAGACCCTCTCGTCTATTCCGACGCATTGAACCATGCGAGCATCCATCAGGGATGCCGGGCCGCCGGGATCCAACAGATTCACTACCGTCATAACGATCTGGATCACCTCGCATCACTCTTGCGTGAAGGCGAGCGGGAAAAACGGCCGCGCTTTATCCTGACCGAATCCGTCTTCAGCATGGATGGCGACCGAGCGGATATTGAGCAACTTATTGGAATAGCAGATAAATATGGCGCTTTCCTTTACCTGGACGAGGCCCATGCCACCGGCGTCCTGGGCCCAGATGGATTCGGCCTGGCCACGCAATATGGTGATCAGATCGACCTCGTCATGGGGACCTTCAGCAAGGCGCTTGGCAGCTTCGGCGCCTATGTGGCGTGTTCCGCAAAGCTACGGGATTTTCTCATAAACCGTTGTCCTGGATTGATTTACTCGACCGGGCTCCCGCCGGCGATATTGGGAGCGAACGATGCGGCCCTCGATCTGGTCCCTCAAATGACCGCCGAGCGAGCCTGGCTCGAGGGAGCCGCCGAGCATGTACGTCAAGGTTTCCGCGACCTAGGGCTTGACATCGGGCCTTCGACAACGCAGATAATCCCCATAATCGTGGGGGCGGAAGAGACGGCATTACGCATGAGCGCCGCCCTAGAAGAAAATGGCATTTTGGGTGTGGCCATTCGCCCCCCAACGGTTCCGGAAGGAGAAAGCCGCATACGTTTCGCTATTACCGCTGCTCATGATGATGCCGATCTCGATCGGCTAATTGAAAGCACGGTTCAAGCGGCACGGGATTTTTGTGTTCTTTCCTGACCCGGGACGGGTGTCATGCGATTGCATGCAGGCCCTAAACAAGGGCCGGTAACTTCAAAAGGGGGTTTCCTGTGACGGGGCCATCGAGAAACGACGAGGATAAGGAACAGAAATTAAGGAGAAGGTACGTGTCGCGAAGTACACCATTTCATATCCTTACCATCCTTGGCACTGGGATCCTCCTGACGGCCATGGCATTGGTTGCCGGGCCAGCCGCGGCACAAGGTGTGGGTACCGAGCATGGATACCGGCCACCGGATTTCGAGATCGTACCGGTACACCCCCTTCAGGTTAAGGACGGCACGATCAAACTTAGCCATACGGGTTGTCAGTTGGTCGAGCCGGAAGGTGCCGCCCACTATCTCTACATAACCTTCCCACGCGATTGTCCCCGGGAACTCCGTCGCATGACGCGAGCAATGCGGAAGGAAAAAAAGGAACGCCACATTGAGACCCTGACCCTGAAGCCAGGCAAATACAAATTCCGCGTCCACAATGTGGACGTTCCTTATGCGGTTGGTCTTGAGATTTACGAGTTGAAAGCGAACGGAAAGAAGAGAAAGAAGCCGATCTTTTCTGATGGAGAACTCCTAGCAGGCTACCATACGGTTTTCGAAATCGAGTTCGAGGCAGGTGACTACATCTATACGGGCCGACAAAACCCGACCTACGAGTATCCGTTAGTCATATCGAACGAGGCGGCGACCAGTACGGATGCAGCCTCGGCCGGGGCAGACCAATCCTCGGACAGCATCAATTAAAAATGGCCATGGCATCGGAACCGGCTCGGCTTCAAAGACGAGTTGCTAAGGGTTTATTCCATATTTTCCGCGACTTAGGGCTTGACATTGGACGCGCGACCACGCAGATAATCCCCCTGACTCGGAACACGCAGATAATCCCCCTGACTCGGAAAAAGAGAAGGTACGTGTCGCGAAGTACACCATTTCATATCCTTACCATCCTTGGCACTGGGATCCTCCTGACGGCCATGGCATTGGTTGCCGGGCCAGCCGCGGCACAAGGTGTGGGTACCGAGCATGGATACCGGCCACCGGATTTCGAGATCGTACCGGTACACCCCCTTCAGGTTAAGGACGGCACGATCAAACTTAGCCATACGGGTTGTCAGTTGGTCGAGCCGGAAGGTGCCGCCCACTATCTCTACATAACCTTCCCACGCGATTGTCCCCGGGAACTCCGTCGCATGACGCGAGCAATGCGGAAGGAAAAAAAGGAACGCCACATTGAGACCCTGACCCTGAAGCCAGGCAAATACAAATTCCGCGTCCACAATGTGGACGTTCCTTATGCGGTTGGTCTTGAGATTTACGAGTTGAAAGCGAACGGAAAGAAGAGAAAGAAGCCGATCTTTTCTGATGGAGAACTCCTAGCAGGCTACCATACGGTTTTCGAAATCGAGCTCGAGGCAGGTGACTACATCTATACGGGCCGACAAAACCCGACCTACGAGTATCCGCTAATCGTGAAGCCCTGAACCCGGCAACCCTCTACTCCCCCTAAAACCAAAACTTGAGATTCGCTCGACGGGGCATGGTCTCGTTCGTGAACTTTACTGTAAGCCTTTGTTTTAAGGCAATTTTCTATGGTCTACATAAGGTTAAACGATCCTCATATCTCAAGCTACATGAAACAAACGCTGTAACAAGCTACATGAAACAAACGCTGTAAAAGGAGGAAGTGAGTAATGACGATGACTTGGCTGCGTCTTCCCGCCGTTCTTGGCGCCATGGTATCGGTCGGTCTGTTCCTGACGGCCACGGCCGGCAACGCCGCCATCAAGGACCCATACCACCCAGCGGAGGTTTCGGTGGTGAAGGTGAAGCCGCTTACCGTTTCCAAGGACAAAACGATCGAATTAACTCAATCGGCGTGCCAGTTCACGCGGCACCGAAATGCGCGCGTGATCTCTTCACAAACTCTTCACAAGAGAATGAATTGACGCCCTATTCGTGTTTCTTATATTCGATCTAGGGCATCGTTCTTTGGATCGGAGTTATTCCATGTTTTCGAACCCCTCCTTCCCACGCTTTGCGATCGGTGCAAGCATCCTTGCCGACGGTCTTATCGCGATAGGTAACCTTGGATTCGCCGCAACCAGCGAACCTCGGATCATCGATCTTACGCAAACCCCTTGCCAGTTCGTAGAACCGGAAGGCACGGATCACACGTATCAAAGCATGAAGAAGGCGGATTGCGTTCGCATCAACATGGAAACAGGAGACGGGCGACTGGCCAAGGTAGAGCCCATGGTTCTGAAGCCTGGCAAATATATCTTCCGGGTAACGAATAAAAGCGTGCCTTACGAATTGGGTTTCTACCTTCGCGGCACCAGCTTGGGCAGGCTAACCCTGCCCAGCACCTCCGGCGGCGGCCTCAGGACCGGTTACACGAAGGACTACGAAATCGAGCTTACGGCAGGCGAATATGTGTACTCCTGTCCGCTGAACCCGACACCGGATTATCCGATCGTGGTCCACGATTAGTCGCTACACGCTCGACATTCCGTTTTAAAAAACGTCGAACATCTGTAAAATCCGGCGTGGAGAAGTAATCTTCGCCGCGCGGGGTATTCTCGCGTTTGTTCTTTTTGCCTTAGAAGGCCCACATCCATGATCCCACGCTATGCGCGCCCGCCAATGACGGCCATTTGGGCGCCAGAGAATAAATTCCGTATTTGGCTTGAGATCGAGACATATGCCTGCGAGGCGCAGGCAGAAATCGGGGCCATTCCGAAGGAAGCCGCCAAAGCCGTGCGCCAGCGCGGCAAGTTCGAGGTCGATCGGATCGAGGCGATCGAGAAAGAGACCCATCACGACGTCATCGCCTTCCTCACGAACCTTGCCGAGCATGTCGGGCCAGAGGCCCGTTTCATCCATCAAGGGATGACCTCTTCGGACGTGCTGGACACCTGCCTTGCCGTCCAGCTGGCCCAGGCGAGCGATCTTTTGCTCGAAGACGTGGACGCGCTGCTTGCCGCCCTTAAGCGGCGGGCCTATGAGCACAAGAACGACCTCTGTGTCGGGCGCAGCCATGGGATTCATGCCGAGCCGACGACCTTTGGGCTTAAGCTCGCTAGCCATTATGCCGCCTTCCAACGCTGCCATGAACGGCTGCGTGCGGCGCGCGACGAGGTCGCCACCTGCGCGATCTCCGGCGCCGTGGGCACCTTTGCCAATATCGACCCCCGGGTCGAAGCCTATGTGGCAGAAAAGATGGGACTTCGGGCCGAGCCAATCTCGACCCAGATCATCCCTCGCGATCGGCACGCGGTGTTCTTTGTCCGTCTCGGCCTTACCGCAAGCGTGATGGAAAACCTAGCCACGGAGATCCGGCATCTGCAACGAACGGAAGTCCACGAGGCGGAAGAATATTTTGCGCCGGGCCAAAAAGGCTCGTCCGCCATGCCCCACAAGCGCAACCCCGTCCTTAGTGAGAACGTCGTCGGTCTTGCCCGCGTCGTCCGCGGATATGTGACGCCCGCGCTTGAGAATGTCGCGCTTTGGCATGAGCGCGATATTTCCCACTCATCCGTCGAGCGAATTATTGCCCCTGACGCAACAATAACTATGGACTTCGCGCTTGCGCGGATGACCGCTATCATTGAGAAACTTATCGTCTATCCAGAAAATATGCGTCGTAATCTCGATCTCCTCGGTGGGCTTGTCTACTCTCAGCGTGTGCTTCTGGCGCTTACTCAGGCCGGCATGAGCCGCGAGGACGCCTATGGCTTGGTCCAACGCAATGCAATAAAAGCATGGGAGAAGGAAGGGGTTTTTCTCGACCTGCTTAAGGCCGATGCGAAAGTATCAAAATACTTAGAAGAAGCGGCCTTGGAAGCGCTTTTCGATTCCGACTACCACACGCGCTATGTCGACGAATTATTTCAGCGGGTTTTCGAATCCGGCTAAGACAAAGTCCTTCTGAAACAAGGCATCTATTCTTGAAGGATCTGCTCGAGCGCTACTCGAAGAAAATGATCCATTTCTTTTCGAATCAGCCGCTCGGAAATGTCGATACCTTTTTTCTGGAAATCCCCGTAAACCTTTTCGAGGACATCCTCGTCGCCCGGCTTTTCGAAATCGGCCGTTATGACCTCCTTCGCATAGGATTCGGCATCGGCGCCCGTCAGCCCCAAGTGACCGGCGGCCCATAATCCCAACAGTTTGTTGCGCCGTGCGTGGGCCTTGAACGTCGTTTCTTGATCATGATGAAACTTGGCTTCAGCCGCCTTTTCTCGCTCCTTAAAGCTATCGCTCATTGTCTCCACCCTGTTTAGATATGACGCCTCTTAGGGGGCATCCGGGCACCTGCCCAGCGCCCTCTATATAGCGACCCCGATCTGGAAGTGGTATCCGAAAGTTAGGCCATGTGTACCCTTGTTCTCGCCTATCGACCGGAGGCCGATTGGCCCCTGATTCTAGGTGCCAATCGTGACGAAATGACGTCCCGGTCAGCCTTGCCCCCCGGACGGCATTGGCCGGACCGTCCCCATGTGCTTGGAGGGAAGGACCTCGAAGCCGGCGGGACCTGGTTGGGCTTAGGCAATCAGGGCTTGGTGGCCGGGGTGCTGAATCGGCCAGACAGTCTTGGCCCCCTGCCGGACAAACGAAGCCGCGGAGAACTTGTGCTGATGGCGCTCGACTACGAGGACGCCGCAACGGCGGTGAAAGCGCTTGTCGAGCTCGATGGGCGTGCCTATCGCTCGTTTAATCTGGCCATCGTGGACAGCCGCGATGCCTTCTGGCTGCGAAATCTCGGTGAGAAGACGATAGAATGCTGGCCGTTACCGCCTGGGATATCCCTGATCACCGCGCACGACAGGAACGATCTCGGATCCATGCGCATCCGCACACATTTGCCGCGCTTCGAACAGGCAACCCTCCCAGACCCCGGGCGTGGTCGCTGGGAAACCTGGGAAGCCCTGCTCTCGAACCGTGAATTCGATGCCGAGGCAGGCCCCAAAAGCGCGATGACCATCGTCGGTGAAGGGGGCTTTGGCACCGTTTCCAGTGCGCTCATCGCGCTTCCCTCGCCAAGCCAGACAGGGGCACGGCCCATCTTCCGTTTCGCCAACGGCCGGCCAGATGAAACGTCGTTCGAAGACATCACTATCTAAACAGCCGGCCGCTTTGCCGGCATTGTTTTCGGGGGGGAGAATTGCTATATGTTGGGCGCTTGAAACCGCTCACCCCATCGGCCGCGGGTTTTTCTTTTTCAGACACCTATAGTGCCATGACTCGCCGCAGACGAATCTATGAAGGCAAGGCCAAAGTTCTTTTCGAGGGGCCTGAGCCAGGCACGCTCGTCCAGTACTTCAAGGACGACGCGACGGCCTTCAACAATCAGAAGCACGCGATCATCACCGGCAAGGGGGTCTTGAACAATCGAATCTCTGAATATCTAATGGTTCGATTGGCGGAGATTGGGATTCCCACCCATTTCGTGCGTAGGCTCAACATGCGTGAGCAACTCATCCGGGAAGTGGAAATTATCCCTGTCGAAGTCGTTGTGCGAAACGTCGTGGCCGGCTCGCTTGCCAAACGGCTGGGGCTCGAGGATGGCACGCCATTGCCGCGGTCCATCGTCGAGTATTATTACAAGGCGGATGAACTCGGTGATCCTCTTATTTCCGAGGAGCACATCACCGCCTTCGGTTGGGCATCCGTACAGGATCTCGACGATATCCTGTCGATGTCGCTCAGAATTAACGATTTCCTGAGCGGCCTCTTCTTGAGTGTCGGTCTGCGCCTTATCGACTTCAAACTCGAGTTTGGAAGGCTTTATGAGGGCGATCAGGTTTATATCGTCCTTGCCGATGAAATCAGTCCCGACAGTTGCCGCCTATGGGACACCGAAACGAACGAGAAACTCGATAAGGATCGCTTTCGCCAGGATCTCGGCAACGTCGAAGGTGCCTATCAAGAGGTGGCGCGGCGACTCGGCATCCTTCCGGAAGGCGGACCAAAGGACCTGAAGGGTCCGACCCTCATGCAGTGATCGGGGCGGCCTTTCCATTGCAAAGGCGCAGCGAATGAAGGCAGGCGTTCACATCACGCTAAAGCCCGGCGTCCTCGATCCGCAAGGCAAGGCAATAGCTAACGCATTAAAATCACTGGGCTTTAGCGGGGTGAACCGGATCCGGCAGGGGAAGTACATCGAGATCGACCTTGACGAGACCAATCCCGAGCGCGCCCGTGAGACGGTCGAGGCGATGTGCTCGAAGTTGCTGACAAATCTGATTATCGAAGACTACGAGATCGAGTTGTTGGAATAGGCTTGGATTTGTTCGTTCTACCCGAGGCCTGCGTGAGGTCCCCGTCGTGAAGGCTGCCGTTATCGTCTATCCGGGATCGAACTGCGATCGAGACGTCCGCGTCGCCCTTGCCAACGCCACAGGAGCCGAACCGATTGCCGTCTGGCACCGCGAAAGCGAATTCCCTGACGTGGATCTGATTGTACTGCCAGGTGGCTTTTCCTATGGGGACTATCTGCGCCCCGGCGCGATGGCCGCCCACTCGCCCGCCATACGGGAAATCCGGAGGCGGGCCGAAAAAGGCGTGTCGGTGCTCGGCATCTGTAACGGGTTTCAGATTCTGACGGAAACGGGGCTGCTCCCCGGGGCGCTCCTTCAGAATGCCGGCATCAAGTTTATCTGTCGCGACGTGCATCTGCGTGTCGAAACATCCGAAAGCCCCTTTACGGAAGCCTACCGGTCAGGCGAAGTGCTCCGCATTCCAATTGCGCATCACGATGGAAATTATTTTGCCGATCCCAAGACTCTTGACGAGTTGGAAGGGGAAGGCCAAATCGCTTTTCGCTACTGCGATCCGGAAGGCACGGTCGATGAAGATGCGAATCCAAACGGGTCCATTTGCAACATTGCCGGTGTCTTCAGCAAGGACCGTCGGATTCTTGGAATGATGCCGCATCCCGAGCGGCTTGCCGAATCCTTGCTTGGGGGTGAGGACGGGAAGCGGATGTTCGAGGGACTGGTGGCCGCCTTTTCATGACCGACGTCAATCCCAATATCGCCGCCCAGCATGGCTTAAGTGCCGAGGAATACGACAAGGCCATCGAAATCCTGGGTCGCGTGCCGAATCTGACGGAACTCGGCATTTTTTCCGTCATGTGGAGCGAGCATTGTTCCTACAAATCCTCGAAGCGCTGGCTGAAGACGCTGCCGACGGAAGCCCCCTGGGTCATTTGCGGCCCGGGAGAGAATGCAGGCGTCGTCGACATCGGCGATGGCCAGACGATCGTTTTCAAGATGGAGAGTCATAACCACCCTTCTTTTATTGAGCCCTATCAGGGTGCGGCGACGGGGGCGGGCGGGATCCTGCGCGATGTCTTCACGATGGGGGCGAGACCGGTGGCGAATCTCGATTCGCTTCGTTTCGGGTGCCCGGACCACCCAAAAAGCCGCCATCTGGTGGCCGGTGTCGTTGCCGGAATCGGTGATTACGGTAACTGCGTCGGTGTGCCTACCGTCGGCGGCGAATGCATTTTCGATGCTTCCTACAATGGAAACATCCTCGTCAACGCCATGACAGTAGGCCTTGCAGATGCCGATCGCATCTTCTATTCGGCAGCCGCGGGTCCCGGAAACCTGGTTATCTATGTCGGATCGAAGACCGGGCGCGATGGCATCCATGGCGCGACGATGGCCTCGGCGGAATTCGACGAAGATTCGGAGGTGAAGCGCCCAACCGTACAGGTTGGGGATCCTTTTACGGAAAAGCTTTTACTGGAAGCCTGTCTCGAATTGATGGCGACCGACGCAATCGTCGCGATTCAGGACATGGGGGCGGCGGGGCTGACATCTTCTTCTTTCGAGATGGCTTCGAAAGGCGGCACCGGTATCGAAATGGATCTCGATCGGGTACCCGTCCGCGAGGAAGGCATGACAGCTTATGAAATCATGCTGTCGGAAAGCCAAGAACGGATGTTGATGGTCGTGAAGCCGGAGCATGCGGAACTGGCGCAAGCAATCTTCGAGAAGTGGGAACTGGACTTCGCGGTCATCGGCCGGGTCACGGATAGCGGCCACATGGTGTTGAAGACGGAGGGCAAGGTCGTCGCCGACCTGCCCATCGCACCCCTAGCGAGCGCCGCGCCAAGCTACGACCGGCCATGGACCCCACCCGTTCCCCGAGCGCCGCTTCCTCCATCGGAGAGAACGGCGCCCGAGGCCGTTGGGGCGGCGCTGCTTAAACTCGTCGGCAGCCCAGATCTCTCGAGCCGCCGCTGGATTTGGGAGCAATACGATCACATGGTGATGGCAGACACCGTCGAACGGCCGGGTGGCGATGCCGCCATCGTCCGTGTCCATGGAACGCAAAAGGGCCTCGCGATCACCACGGATTGCACGCCGCGTTATTGCGCGGCGGATCCCAAAACCGGCGCCGCGCAAGCAGTGGCGGAAGCCTGGCGGAACTTGACGGCCGTCGGCGCCAAGCCGCTTGCGATAACGGATAACCTCAATTTCGGAAGCCCCGAGCGGCCGGAGATCATGGGTCAATTCGTGGCCGCCATCGAAGGCATTCGGGAGGCAGCACTTGCCCTCGATTTCCCGATCGTGTCTGGAAACGTCTCCTTCTACAACGAGACGAATGGACAGGCGATCCACCCGACGCCCACGATTGGCGCGGTGGGTCTTATTTCCGATCTCGACAAACGGATGACTCTGGCCTTCCAGCAGGCAGGCGAGACGCTCATCCTGATCGGAGAGACGAAAGGCGCCGTTGGTGCTTCGATTTACCTACGCGAGATCCTGGGCAAGGAAGAAGGCGCCCCACCCATCGTCGATCTCGAAGTGGAGCGGCGAAACGGGGATTTCGTGCGTCAGCTCATCGAGAACGGAATGCTCGCGGCCTGTCACGACATTGGCGATGGCGGCCTTGGCGTTGCGCTCGTGGAAATGGTCCTCGCCGGCGATATGGGCGCCGAGGTAGCGCCGAACGGCGATGGGTTGCCCCTCGATGCCTGGCTCTTTGCGGAGGATCAGGGGCGCTACCTGCTGACCACGCAAGCGCCGGAGGCGGTCCTTGCCGCCGCCGAAAAGGCGGGCGTTGCCGCGCACGTCCTTGGTGAGACCGGCGGAGATACGTTGAAAATCGCCCGCATCTCGCCTATATCGATAGCAGGACTGAGGGAAGCCCATGAGGGCTGGTTCCCCACCTATATGGCAGTTTCATAGCGTTGGACAAACGGGCCGCGAGGCGCAAATGGCAATGGATGCAGGCGAGATCGAGCGGCTGATCAAGGAAACGCTTCCCGATGCGGAGGTGACGATCACCGATCTTCAGGGGGATGGCGATCATTACGCCGCCCGCGTCACCTCGTCTGCCTTCAAGGGAAAGACCCGCGTTCAGCAGCACCAGATGGTCTATAAGGCGCTGCGTGGCAATATGGGAGACGCGCTCCACGCGCTGGCCCTTCAGACCGTGATTTCGGAAGGCGCCTGAAACTTTTATTCGATGAACGAGGCAACGATGAGCGACAACCCCGTCTTTAGCCGTATCCGTGACGATCTCTCGGAGAATACCGTCGTCCTTTTCATGAAGGGATCGCCCGTCTTTCCGCAATGCGGCTTTTCCGCCACCGTCGTGGAAATCCTCTCTCGGATGGGTGTGAAATTTAAGGGGATTGACGTGCTCTCGGATTCAGACCTTCGAGACGGAATCAAAGAATTCAGCGATTGGCCGACGATTCCCCAACTTTACGTCAATGGCGAGTTCGTCGGCGGGTGCGACATCATCCGGGAAATGTACGAAAGCGGCGAGCTTGCGGGCTATCTACAGGAAAAAGGGATCGAGACGTCCGCCTGACAGCGAAAGGGCTCAATCGAAATCGAAAAGGGCCGCCCAGCGGACGGCCCTTTTCGCATTCTAAAAAAAGCGGTGGTCAGCGCGAATAGAATTCGACGACGAGATTCGGTTCCATCTGCACCGGATACGGCACGTCACCAAGGGTCGGGGTGCGCAGGAACTTCCCCCGCATCGTCTTGTAATCAACCTCAAGGTACTCCGGCACTTCCCGCTCCGGCGATTGGGCCGCTTCAAGCACCAGGACAAGTTCCCGGGATTTTTCCCTGACTTCCACCACGTCCCCCTCCTTCACCTGATAGGAGGGGATCGTGACACGCTTGCCATTCACTCGGACATGGCCGTGATTCACGAACTGACGGGCGGCAAATACCGTCGGCACGAACTTCAGGCGATAAACCACCATATCCAGTCGCCGCTCGAGCAAGCCGATTAGCCGTTCGCCCGTGTCGCCCTTCTGGCGGACGGCTTCTTCATAGAGCTTTCGGAATTGCCGTTCACCGATATTCCCGTAATAACCCTTCAGCTTCTGCTTGGCGGTGAGCTGGGTGCCGAAATCCGATCTTTTCCGGCGGCGCTGGTTCGACGGGCCATGCTGCCCTGGGCCGTATTCACGGCGGTTCACAGGGCTCTTTGGCCGCCCCCACAGATTGAGGCCGAGTCGCCGGTTGATCTTGTATTTCGCCTGCAGCCGTTTCGTCATCGAAGCTTAAAATTTCCATCATTTCCAGGCGATAGGGTCCGCCAGGAGCGGGCCATGCTATACGCATGCCCTGCGCCCTGTCAAAGCGATTTCCCTTGGGATTCAACCCTTCCGGTGGGTAAGGCTCGTCACGATACCGCGAAGCATGCTGACCTCTCGGTCCGAAAGCCCGGCACGCGTGAAGATATTCCGGATATTGCGGATCATGCCCGGCCGTTTTTCCTTTATTCGCAGAAAACCGCAAGCATCGAGACCCCCCTCAAGCTGCTCGAACAGGCCCCGAAGTTCGGCCTGGGTTGCCGGGCGCGTACCCTCGCGGGAAGAGGATGGTGGACGCCGGCTTGCGGCAAGGGCCGTTTGAAACCACTCATAGCCGAGGAGAAGGACCGCCTGGGCAAGGTTCAGAGAGGCGAAAGTCGGATTGAGCGGCACCTCGATGATGGCTTCGGCAAGCGCTATGTCGTCGTTCGTGAGGCCGGCCCGTTCCGGGCCAAAAAGAATGCCAACCCTCTCCCCTCTTTCATCCGCCTCACGCATGCGCTCGGCCGCCTCGTGCGGCGAGAGCACGGGCTTTTCCATGTCGCGAGGTCGGACGGTTGTCGCAAAAACATGGTGGAGGTCAGAAATCGCCTCTGCGATTTCCGGATAGACATTGGCGTTCTCGAGGATCGTATCGGCACCCGCCGTAGCGGCGATCGTTTTTTCGTTCAACCAATCTTTTCGAGGATTCACAAGCCTCAATTCTTCGAGGCCACAATTCCGCATCGCACGTACCGCGGTGCCGATGTTCTCACCTAACTGCGCATCTATCAGCACAATGACGGGGCCACCGATCGCTGGTGCTTGCGTCGAATCGGTTCCTGCCATCACGCCTTGGCGCCGTCACGGAATAACTTGTAGGTGAGACTGTCGTGAAGCGCGTTGTAGGAAGCATCGATCACGTTCGTCGACACACCGACTGTCGTCCAATGTTCGCCCTTGGCGGCACTTTCGATCATCACACGGGTCTGCGCTTCGGTCCCGAAGCTTGAGTCGAGAATCCGCACCTTGTAGTCCACCAAGTGAAGGTCCTCCAGTTGATGGTAGACGGGTATCAACGCCTTGCGTAGGGCATTGTCCAAGGCGTTGACGGGACCATTCCCCTCGGCCACCGTGAGTACGTTCTTGCCGCGCACATCGACGTTGATCTTCGCCTCCGAAAAGGTGACTAGCTCGCCACGGGCATTCCAGCGACGTTCGTCGATCACACGAAAATTGTTAAGCTTGAAATATTCCGGCACGTTCTCGAGAGCGCGGCGGGCAAGCAACTCGAAGCTGGCGCCGGCGCTATCATAGGAATATCCCTCATACTCGCGCGCTTTCACCGTCTCTACGAGCTGCGGTAGACGGGGATCTTCCGCATTGAGCCTGATCCCGATTTCCTCAAGACGGGTTAGGACGTTCGATTTTCCTGCCTGATCCGAGACGACGATGTGCCGGCGATTGCCGATACGCTCTGGATCGATGTGCTCGTAGCTTTTCGGGTCCTTAGCAACTGCCGAGACATGAAGACCGCCTTTGTGCGCGAATGCCGACTCGCCCACATAAGCGGCGTGACGATTCGGGATCCGGTTCAAGCGATCGTCGATCAGATGGGAAACGTGGGTAAGATGTCGGAGGTTTTTCTCACTAACGCCTGTCGTGTGGCCCATTTTCAACATAAGCGTCGGCAAGAGCGAGACGAGATTGGCATTCCCGCAACGTTCGCCCAGCCCGTTCATCGTTCCCTGTATTTGGCGCACACCGGCGCGCGCCGCCGCCAGGCTGTTGGCGACCGCATTCTCCGTATCATTGTGACAATGAATTCCGAGATGGCTTCCCGGCACTTCCTTTACTACCGTGGAAACGATCTCCTCGATTTCATCCGGAAGCGTGCCACCATTCGTATCGCAAAGCACCACCCAGCGCGCGCCCGCCTCATGGGCCGTCCGCACGCAGGTGAGTGCGAAATCCGCGTCCGCCTTGAAACCATCGAAGAAGTGTTCGGCATCGAAAAGAACTTCATCGGTTCGCTTATTTACATGAGCTACGCTTTCACGAATCATCTTGAGGTTTTCTTCAAGGCTGACATCCAGCGCCACCTTGACGTGGAAGTCCCAGCTCTTGCCAACCATACAGACGGACTTCACCCCGGTTGAAAGAAGGGCCGCCAAGCCAGGATCGTTCTCAACGCTACGGCCGGGCCGTCTGGTCATACCGAATGCGGTAAGGCGTGCACGGCGTAATTTCGGTGGATCTGCGAAGAAGGCATCGTCCGTTGGATTGGCCCCCGGCCACCCACCCTCGACGTAATCGATGCCTAGTTGATCCAACTCGCGCGCGATCGCAGCCTTATCGCTGACGTTGAAGTCGACCCCTTGGGTCTGCTGCCCGTCGCGAAGGGTGCTGTCATAGAGATAGACCCGTTTATCCGTTTTCTTGCGGATCATCCCGCTCGTCTCCAAACCGTTTTTCCCGCCCGATCTTCGAGCAGGATTCCATTCGCGGCAAGCTCATCGCGTATACGATCGGCTTCCTGGAAGTCTTCTGCCTGGCGCGCATTGTCCCGGAGCGCGATCCGGCGCTCGATTTCCGCTTCGTCCAAGTGGGTAGTCCCCGCCGGCTGCCAGCGAAACCACGCTTCCGGGTCCTGTTGAAGTAGCCCAAGCGCCGCCCCTGCTGCAAGCAACTTTCCCTTTACGTGCCCTTTTTCATCTGCCGTTTCCGCCTTGTTGAGGGCTGTCGCAAGGCCGACGAGATTGCTTAGCGCCGTCGGTATGTTCAGGTCATCGAGAAGGGCCGTCTCAATCTCGTCCGGGACTTCGCCCGCCTCGGAGGGAAGCCCGTCGATCTGACGAAGGGCGGTGTAGAGCCGATCCAGTTTTTCCTTTGCCTGGGTCAGGGTGTCGTCCGACCAGTCCAACGGCTGGCGGTAGTGAGTCGAGAGCATGGCAAAGCGAATCATCTCACCAGGCGCACGTTTCAGCAGCTCGCGCACCGTGAAAACGTTGCCAAGCGACTTCGACATCTTCTCGCCATTGACGGTGAGAAAACCGTTATGCACCCAGAACCGTGCAAGGGGTTTGCCGTCAAGGGCGCAAGCGCTCTGCGCGATTTCGTTCTCATGATGCGGAAAGACGAGATCGCACCCACCGCCATGAATGTCGAAAGTCTCACCGAGATACGCTCCGCTCATTGTCGAGCACTCGATGTGCCAACCTGGGCGTCCCCTTCCCCAAGGGCTGTCCCATCCGGGAAGGTCCGGCGTGCTCAGCTTCCACAACACGAAGTCTGCCGGGTCTTTTTTGTAGGGGGCCATTTCGACGCGTGCGCCGGCGATCAAATCGTCTCGGTTCTTTCGCGAAAGTTTCCCGTAATCCGGCATGGTGCCCACCTCGAAAAGAACGTGGCCTTCGGCAACGTAGGCATGCCCCTTTTCGATCAGGCGTTCGATCATCGCGACCATGGCAGGAACATGCGCCGTTGCCCGCGGTTCTTCATCCGGAGGCAGCGCCAGTAACGCCGCCATGTCCTCGTGAAAGGCTTCCGTCGTTCGTTTCGTGAGTTCGCCGATCGGAATGCCACTCTCGGCAGCGGCGGCGTTGATCTTGTCATCCACGTCCGTAATGTTACGAACGTAGATCGCGCCCGGAAAGTGACGTTTCAGCAGACGGTATAGGACATCGAAGACAAGGATGGGCCTCGCATTGCCGATATGCGCGAAGTCATAGACGGTCGGTCCGCAGACATACATGCCTACTTCGTCCGGATCGAGAGGAGTAAAGACCTCTTTCTTGCGGGTCAGCGTGTTGTAAAGAACGAGTTCCATATGTCTTGGCGGACCACATATCTAATCGAATCGACGTTAGGCCGCCTCTCCCTGTAAGCGAGCAACGGCCCGTTTCCTGCCGATCATCGGTAACAGATTCTGCAATTTCGGTCCACGCTCGGACCCGGTGAGCGCAAGCCGAAGAGGATGATAAAGCGCTTTTCCTTTTCGGCCGGTTGCCTTCCTCACTTCGTCGGTCCATGTCTGCCACGTATCGGCGCCCCACTCCCCTTCGGGCAGAAGGGTGGCGGCCTTTCCCACAAAAGCCACATCTTCAACGACCGGCGTGATTTCCCCATGGCAGACACGCCACCACACGGACGCATCGGAAAGACGTTCAAGATTCTCACGGACGACAAGCCAGAAACTTTCGTCGGCGGCATCCAAGCCAAGCTCGTGAAGACGTTCTGCAACCTTAGAGAAGGGTAATACGTGCAGGAGCTTTGCGTTCACGCTCATGAGTTCGTCCAGGTCGAACTTCGGGGTGGCACGGGCAAATTTCCGCAAGTCGAAATTCGGCAGCAAGGCCTCAAGGGAGGCAAAGGGCGTGACGGGGTCCGAGCTTCCGATCAAAGCGAGCAAGCTGTTTAAGGCCATCGATTCGAACCCTTCTTCGCGCAGACCCACAATGGCGAGGCTTTCCTTCCGCTTCGAGAGCCCCTTGCCATGAACATCCGTCAGTAACGGCAAATGGGCAAAGCGAGGCGGTTTTGCTCCCAACGCTTCGAATATCTGCATCTGCACCGCCGTGTTCGTCACGTGGTCCTCTCCGCGCAGGACGTCCGTGACCTTGAGCTCGATGTCATCAACGACGGCGGGAAGAATGAAGAGCGGCGTCCCGTCGGCACGAATGAGGACCGGATCGCTCAAATTCTCCGCCTCGAAAAGCACTTCACCGCGAACGCTATCCACCCAGCGAATTTTGCCCGGCTCGAGCAGGAAACGCCAATGAGGGGTTTGGCCTTCCGCTTCGAACTTACGGCGGGCCTCCGCGTCCAGTCGCAAGGCCGAACGGTCATAAATCGGAGGTTTTCCCTGGGAGAGCAGCACCTTTCGCTTCAGCGCAAGCTCTTCGGGCGTTTCGTAGCAGGGATAGAGTCGTTCTGCCGCCTTTAGTTTCTCGGCGGCTGCCCGATAGCGATCAAGCCGCGCCGACTGGCGAATTTCCTCATCCCAGACAAGGCTAAGCCAATTCAAGTCTTCTTCCGCCATCCTCACATACTTTTCACGGACACGCTCGGTGTCCGTGTCATCAAATCTGAGGATGAAGCGACCACCTATCTTCTTGGCAAGCAGCCAGTTGAGGATGGCGATACGAACGTTGCCCACGTGCAATCGGCCGCTTGGACTCGGTGCGAATCGGACGGTGACGGGAGGCTCCACCGCACTCATGACGGCCCCTTGAAGCGGTTCGTGATCGGGTAACGACGATCGCGGCCGAAGGAACGACTAGTTATTTTCACGCCCGGCGGCGCCTGGCGGCGTTTGTATTCGGCAATATCCAGCATCCGCCACACACGGTTCACCGTATCGCGATCGTGGCCACGGCCGGCGATCTCTTCGACGGACATGTCCTTTTCGATCAGACAGGTGAGGACGTCGTCGAGGACGTCGTAAGGCGGCAGCGTGTCCTGATCGTGCTGGTTCGGCTTGAGTTCGGCGGAGGGCGCTTTCGTGAGAATGCGCTCGGGGATCACCATTCTCTTCGGCCCAAGCAGGCCTTCCGGAGAATGCGAATTCCGCCAGCGGCATAAATCGTAGACGGTTGTCTTATAAACGTCCTTAAGGACGGCAAACCCACCCGCCATGTCGCCATAAAGCGTTGCATAGCCGACGGACATTTCCGACTTGTTCCCGGTGCTGAGTACGAGATAGCCGAATTTGTTGCTGAGTGCCATAAGGGTCACGCCACGGGCGCGCGCCTGAACGTTTTCCTCGGTTTCGTCCGCCGGACGATTGACGAACAGATCCTTCAACATCGAATCAAAGGCCGCCATTGCCGGTTCTATCGAAACCGTATCAAGACGAACACCAAGATTCCCGGCAAGGACCTCGGCATCTTCAAGGCTTTCCTCCGAGGTATAGGGAGAGGGCATGCGCACGCCATGCACACGATCCGGCCCCAACGCATCCACTGCCAAGGCCGCTGTGAGCGCCGAATCGACCCCACCGGAAAGGCCGATTAAAACGCCAGGGAACCCATTTTTTGCCACATAGTCGCGAAGCCCGAGCAGAAGCGCCTGGTAGATTGCCTCAATTCCCTCCGTTTCCTTTGCCATCGGAGCGGACTCACAAAGCCAGACGCCTTCATGTCGACGCCAATGGGTAACGATCACCTCCTCGCGCCAATCCAGCGCGCGCGCGACGAGCTTGCGGTCATGCCCCATAACGAAGGAACTGCCATCAAAAACCAACTCGTCCTGCCCACCAACCTGATTGACGTAAATGAGCGGAAGTCCGGACTCAACAGTGCGTGCGACGGCGAGGTTCAAACGCTGGTCCGGCTTGTCGATATCGAAGGGCGAACCGTTAAGCACGACAAGAATTTCGGCGCCCGACTCGCTCAGGCATTCCGTCACCTCCGAGGTCCACATATCCTCGCAAATCATGACCCCAAGGCGCACGCCACGGAAGTTCATCGGGCCCGGCGTGGGCCCGGAAGAAAAGATCCGACCCTCATCAAAAACGCCATAGTTCGGAAGGTCGTGCTTGAAGCGCGTGTTTGCGATCCTGCCCTCGTCCAAAAGCAGTGCCGCGTTATAGAGCGTATCGCCCTCCCGCCAAGGCGTGCCGATGAGAAGACCGGGCCCATCACAGCCAAGATTGGCCGCAAGTTCGTGCACGGCCGCCTCAACCGCATCCTGAAAGGACGGCTTCAGTACGAGGTCCTCCGGCGGATAACCGGTCACGAAGAGTTCGCTCGCAACGACGAGGTCGACTCCCTGCCCGGAAGCCTCACGGCAAACCTCGTGGATCGTCACGAGATTCCCCGCCAGATCGCCGACGGTCGGATCAAGCTGGGCTAAGGCAATCGTAAGGTGATCGGTCATCGGATCGGATGGCCTTCTTCATCGTTTCAGGTCAAGATCGAGGGCGAGTACCGGGCGTGGCCCTGGCGGGCCCCGTCAAGAGGCGGCAGAAACCTGCGAGGCGGCGTTCCGTTCCTTCTTCAGGGCCTCGGCAACGAGAAAGGCGAGCTCGAGCCCTTGCGAAGCGTTCAATCGCGGATCGCAATGGGTATGGTAACGGTCGGCCAAACGATCCTCGGTGATTTCCTGGGCGCCCCCAATACATTCCGTGACATCCTGACCCGTAAGCTCGCAATGAATGCCCCCCGCATGGCTTCCTTCCGCCTGATGAATCGCGAAAAATGAATCGATCTCCTTGAGGATCCGGTCGAACGAGCGGGTCTTGTAGCCATTTGACGCCTTCACCGTATTCGCGTGCATCGGGTCGCAGGACCAAACCACCTTTCGCCCCTCACCTTCGACCACACGAATGAGCGCAGGCAGACGCTCCCAAATCGAATCCGCTCCCATTCGGCTGATCAGCGTGAGGCGCCCTGCTTCGTTATTCGGATTAAGGAGGTCAATCAGACGGAGAAGTTCGTCCGCATCGAGCGCCGGCCCGACTTTCAAGCCGATAGGATTATGGACACCCCTTAAGAATTCGACATGGGCACCGTCCACCTGACGCGTGCGATCGCCAATCCATAGCATATGGGCCGAACAGTCATACCAATCCCCGGTCGTACTATCGACGCGCGTAAGCCCTTCCTCATATCCCAGAAGCAAGGCTTCGTGCGACGTGTAGAAATCCGTCTGGCGAATCTCTGCGGCCGTTTCCGACGTCAATCCGCAGGCCGCCATGAAGGCGAGCGTCTCGGTAAGCCGGTCCGCCAGGTCCTGGTATTTCTCGCCTTCCTTGTTTTCACCCACGAAGCCGAGATTCCAGCGATGCACCTGATGAAGATCCGCATAGCCGCCTTGCGCAAAGGCACGCAGCAGATTGAGTGTCGCGGCTGCCTGACTGTAGGCCTGCAGCATGCGGCTCGGATCGGGAACGCGCGCTGCTTCCGTAAAGGGCATGCCATTGACGATGTCGCCGCGATAGCAGGGCAACGTTACGTCGTTCTGGGTCTCCGTTTCGGCCGAACGGGGTTTTGCAAACTGGCCCGCCATGCGGCCGACTTTCACGACGGGACAGCTGGCCCCAAAGGTCAGCACGACCGCCATCTGCAGCAGCACGCGGAACGTATCGCGGATGTTGTCGGCGTTGAGTTCGGCGAAGCTTTCCGCGCAGTCCCCGGCCTGAAGCAGGAACGCGCGACCGTCTGCTACCTCGGCAAGCTGGGCGCGAAGACGGCGCGCCTCGCCGGCGAAGACAAGTGGCGGATAGCCGCGCAGCGTCTTCTCGACGGCGGCAAGGCCATCCTTGTCCGGATAGCCGGGCATCTGCCGGGCCGGCTTCTTTCGCCAGCTTTCCGGCGACCAATTCTTCGCCATTTTTCGTACCTCGAGACCGTGCCAAACCGGTGATACGCCGGAATCCCCATTTTTTCCAGTAAAAAGCATCGGAAAACGGCGCGAAGTGAACGGATTTCCTCAATTTTCTCCGTCGGTATCCGAGCTGGGTTCATACATGGTCACGAACTCCTCGGCCGCCGTCGGATGGATGCCGACGGTCGCATCGAAGTCCGCCTTCCGGGCGCCCGCCTTCAAGGCGATGGCAAATACCTGGACGATCTCAGGCGCGTCTGCGCCTACCATGTGACAGCCAAGGACTTGGTCGGTCTCACGCGCGACGACGAGCTTCATCATGACCTGGGTCTTCCGGCCAGAAAGCGTGTGTTTCATGGGCAGGAATTTCGAAAGATAGACATCGATTTCGCCAAAGCGCGCACGTGCTTCGTCCTCGTCGCAGCCGACCGTACCGATCGGTGGCTGGCTAAAGACGGCCGTCGGCACACCGGAATGATCCATCGCCTGCGGCCGGTTGCCATAAAGCATATCCGCAAAGGCCCTGCCTTCCGCGATGGCAATGGGAGTCAGATTCAAACGATCCGTGCAATCGCCGACGGCATAAAGGTTCGCAATCGCGCTGCGTGACCATTCGTCCACCTGAATGGCGCCGTTTGGGTCAAGGATAACGCCCAATTCTTCAAGCCCGATCTTCTTTGTGTTCGGGGCACGCCCCGTCGCAAACATGACGAGATCCACCTCAAGAACCTTTTCGCCGGTCGTTCCTTTGCGCTCGACATGGAGTTCGAAGCTTCCGTTCTTTTCTTCGATACGCTGAACGGAGGTGTTTGCCTCGATCCGTATGCCGGTGTTTTCCATCTCCTGCGTCAACGTCGCCCGAATGTCCGTATCGAAGCCACGCAAGATACGATCGCCTCGGATGATCTCCGTTACCTCCACGCCAAATCGCCGGAAGATTCCGGCAAACTCGACGGCGACGTAGCCACCGCCAACGATCGCAATGCGGCGGGGAAGTTTCGGCAGGCTGAGCGCCTCGTTCGAGGTGATGGCATGGGCGATGCCGGGAATGTCGGGAAGGCTTGGCCAGGAACCGGTTGAAATCAGGATTGTTTCCGCCGTCACCGTCTTACCTGCGATCTCGATGCTATGAGGATCGGCAAGACGCGCATGCCCCTCCAGAAGTTTTACGTCAGCCTTGTCGAGCATCTCGAGATAGATTCCATTCAGCCGGTCCAGTTCGCGATCCTTCGTCGCGATCAATTGCGCCCAATCGAATTCTCTGGAACCGACCTGCCAGCCAAACCCGGCCGCATCTTCGAAGTCATCCGCGAAATGCGCGCCATAGACGAGGAGCTTCTTTGGCACACAGCCGCGCAAGACGCAGGTGCCGCCGACACGATCTTCCTCGCAAATGGCAGCCTTCGCACCATAGGCCGCGGCCCGCCTGGTGGCGGCAACGCCGCCGGAACCGGCGCCGATCGTCAGCAGATCGAAATCGAACTTTGCCATGCTTCGGCTTTATTCAACCGTTTAAATATCTCAATTTTGTCTGCTGAATTTATCTTTAATGGGTGTGAAATATAAAAAGACGAGTATTGCCCCAATTGCTGCGCCGTCAACCCAATCCAGTGTTGCCTGCACCGGAGTCGAAACGAATGGGGGCGAAATTAACATCATAACCAAGCCTATAGTAATCACGATGACGAATAAAGGCTTTCCAAAACGTACAAATCTATAAAGTAAAACCAAGCTTATGAGGTAAATGAGAAACCAAATACCAACCAAAACATAAAAAATAATTGATGCAGTTTCATTTTCGAAAAAACCTGCAACCAAATTATCGTGTATATTTGTAATTTCTTCGGGTTCAAAAAACACACTAATTGCGTAGAGAATGATAATAGAAAAGTCTAGAAGAATCAGATTCTTGAATGTTCTTTCAATAGTCATATTTAAAGTGGCCCCTCTCCCTTAAGCATCCAGCTACGTCGGAACCCATACTTCAATGCTTATTCAACCGTGACACTTTTCGCCAGGTTTCGTGGTTGGTCGACGTTCGTCCCTTTCAGAACGGCGATATGATAGGCAAGCAATTGCACGGGGATTGCATAAAGGATCGGTGTAACGAAGGGATCGACCTCGGGAAGCTCGATAGTCACGGCCGCAGCTTGGCCCAGACGTTCCGTGCCTGCCTGGTCGCTTAAGAAAATGACACGCCCGCCACGTGCTATGACTTCCTGCATGTTCGAGGCAGTTTTTTCGAAAAGAAGGTCGCTGGGCGCGATGACGATGATTGGCATGCCCGCATCGATCAGCGCGATCGGACCGTGTTTCATTTCCCCCGCGGCGTAGCCTTCGGCATGGATGTAGGAAATTTCCTTCAGTTTCAGCGCGCCTTCCAGCGCGATCGGGTAGCTTGTCCCACGTCCGAGGTAGAGGACGTCCTGAACGTCGGCGATTTCGCCGGCCAGCGCCTGCAACCGCTCGTCATGATTCAACACCTCGACGGCGCGCGACGGCACCCCGGTGAGCGCCGCCGATAACCTGGCTTCATCTTCGTGATCGATGGCACCACGCGCACGCGCCATCGCAATCGTAAGACAGGCAAGCACCGTCAACTGCGTGGTAAAGGCCTTCGTCGAGGCAACGCCGACCTCGGGACCTGCGTAAGTAAGCAAGGTCGCTTCCGCCTCGCGGGCAAGCGTGCTTTCCGGAACGTTGACGAGGGCAAGCGTGTGCTGATCCTGCTTTTGTGCATAACGAAGCGCGGCCAGGGTGTCGGCCGTCTCGCCGGACTGGGAAATGAAGATTGCCAGCCCGCCTTTTGGCATGGCCGCACTGCGATAGCGGAACTCGGAAGCGATATCGACCTCGACGGAAAGACCGGCGATGCCCTCAAGCCAATATTTTGCAACCAGCGCCGCATAAAAGGAGGTCCCACAGGCGACAATCGTCGCCCTTGATATCTTCGCCAGATCGAATGGCAGGTCGGGAAGAAAGATGGATCGCGTGACCGGATTGAAGAGCGCGTGAAGCGTGTCACCGATGACCGCGGGCTGCTCGAAAATTTCCTTCAGCATGAAGTGGGGGTAATTCCCCTTGCCCTCCAGCGCGCCGGAAGCCGCACTTTTCTCGATCTTGCGTTCGACAACGGCCCCGGTTTCATCGTGGATCGTGACGCCCTTTGGGGTCAGGGCCGCCCAATCGCCTTCTTCGAGATAGGTAATCTTCGAGGTAAGCGGGGCAAGGGCCAGTGCATCCGAACCAAGATACATTTCTCCATCGCCATAGCCGATCGCAAGTGGGCTTCCCCGGCGTGCGCCGATCATCAGCGTGGGCTCGTTGGCAAAGATGACGCCGAGTGCGAAGGCACCTTCCAGCCGATGCAGGGTCTTCGCCGTTGCCGCCTCAGGCGCCATGCCCTCTTCCAGATAGTGGGTGATCAGGTGGACGATGACTTCCGTGTCCGTGTCCGTCTCGAATTGAACCCCGAAGCCCTGCAGTTCTTCCCGAAGCGCCTGAAAGTTTTCGATGATCCCATTATGAACGACGGCGACTCGCAAGCTGGCGTGCGGATGCGCATTGACCTCGTTCGGAATGCCATGGGTCGCCCATCGCGTATGTCCGATCCCAGTCTTGCCGGTGATCGGTTCTTTTTCGATGCGATTTTCCAAATTGATGATACGCCCTTCGGCACGGCGACGTTCGATACGTGAATCCACAAGGGTGGCAATGCCGGCCGAATCGTAGCCTCGGTATTCGAGTCGCTTCAGTCCCTCGAGCAGGAGAGGCGCGACCTCTGCCTTGCCGATAATGCCGATGATTCCACACATGCTTAGGAGGTCTAGCCCTTCTTTTTCTTCTTGCGACCGGCCGTTTTCGTTTTTCGCTTGGCGGAAGCGCTGCCGCTTTTTGTCCGTTGCTTCCGCGCCCAGCCTTTGACTTCCTGCTGTTCCGCGCGGGTCAGCGCCAACGAATTAGCAGAGACGTTCTTCGTCACCACGCTGCCGGCCCCGATGACGGCACCATCGCCGATGGTGACGGGAGCCACGAGTGCCGTGTTCGAACCGATAAAGGCACGCTTGCCGATGATGGTACGCGATTTCGTGAAACCATCGTAATTGCATGTGATCGTACCGGCGCCAATGTTTGCGTCCCGACCGATCAAGGCGTCTCCAACATAGGTCAAATGGTTCACCTTCGCGCCGGCCTCAATCTTCGCCTTCTTTATCTCGACAAAGTTTCCGATATGGGCCCCTTCCCCGATGTCGGCCCCCGGACGAAGGCGTGCGAACGGGCCGATGACGGCACGTTTGCCAATCTTCGCCCCCTCGATATGCGAAAAAGCACGGATCGTTGCCCCGTCGGCCACCGTGACACCGGGACCGAAGAAGACGTTCGGACCGATGGTCACGTCCTTGCCAAGCTTCGTATCGAAGCTGAACCAGACGGTCGTCGGATCAAGAAGCGTCGCACCACCTGCCAGCGCCTCCGCCCGACACTCGAGTTGAAAGAGCCCCTCCGCCTCGGCCAGATCCGCACGGTCGTTCACGCCCAGCAACTCCCATGCGTCTCCTTCCACATAGGCACAAACGAGGCCCTCCTTGCGCGCGATGGCGACCAGATCCGTCAAATAGTACTCGCCCTTCACGCGGCTTTTTTTGATGCGGCCCAAAAGACGGAACAAGTGCTTCCCATCGACCACCATGACGCCGGAATTGCAAAGCGGGATTTGCCGAATGCGTTCGTTCGCCTCGCGGAATTCGACGATGGCCTCAAGCGTGCCATCCGCATCCGTGACGAGACGGCCATATTCGGCCGAATCCGTGGGGCACATGCCAAGAACAACGGCGACGGGCTCCGGTTTCGCCCGTTTGCGCGCAAGAAGCTTCTTCAAAGTTTGCGCGCCTAAGAACGGCGTATCCCCGAAAATGACGAGGACGTCGCCAGTGAATCCGGCAAGCGCCTTCTGCGCGACATGCACGGCATCTCCGGTTCCGGCCTGGGTCTTCTGAAGAAGGGTCGGCCAGGGCTTGACGACTTCCGTGACCGCCTCCATGCCTGGGCCGATGACGACGGCGGCGCGCTCGGGGCGCAGCGAGCGTGCCGTGGCCAGCGCATAACGTATGAGCGGCTGGCCGCCGAGCGGATGCAGGACCTTCGGCAGGCCCGACTTCATCCGCGCGCCTTTTCCTGCGGCTAGGATGAGAATTGCAGTTTTTCGCTTGGCCATAGAATCGCGAGCGATTTGATATTTTCCCCTTGCGGCCGGCCCAGAGAGATTGTCATAAAGCCTTCGCCGCGTCCAAAACAAGATTTACGAGAGCCCCGAGGAGCCGCCTGAACGATGGCCTGCCGAGCCGCCCTTTTTGACATCGACGGAACCTTGGTGCACAGCCTTCCGCTCTATGTGGCGACCGTCAACCACGTCCTTGAGACGAATGGCCTGGGCCCGCTCGACACCCCCACCGTCAGGAGCCTCTTTCAGGACAACATCGAATTCATGATCCGCGAGGCCTTCAGGGTTTGTAAGAAATCTCTATCCGATGAGGCCTATCCAGAGGTTCTCGAGCGCTACATGGCCTTCTATTTGGATGAGGAAAATTGCAGGAAATATGTCGAGCCCTATCCCGGGGTTCCCGAGACGCTGGAAGCGTTAAGCCAGGCAGGCATCAAGCTTGGCATCGTGACGAACCGCCCCTATGCGGCGGCGGTCAGGATTCTCGAGGAGATGGAGCTCCTATCCTATTTTCCGGACATCCTCTCGATCGACCGGGTCACAAAACACAAACCGGATCCTGCCCATCTTCTCGAAACCCTCGAGCAGATGGGCCTAGCCCCGGATGAGGCGGTCATGGTCGGCGATCACGACATGGACGTCGTCGTCAGCAAGCGCGTCGGCACGCCTGCGATTATGGTGACGTATGGCTACGCGCCTTCCGATCCAAAGACGCTGGGTGCGGACGCGCTCATCGAGGATTTCAAGGACCTACCGGAAGCGATCCGCAGCCTTCCTTGACAGGTGAAAACCGGCCCCCTTATATCGCGCTCTTAAGGCTTAAGGGCGCTTAGCTCAGCGGGAGAGCACTGCCTTCACACGGCAGGGGTCGCTGGTTCAAACCCAGCAGCGCCCACCAATGTTTTCAAAGAGTTAAGTTGAAAAGAAACAGCGATTGGTTGGTTCATTTGAACCAGAGGCCGGAGGCGGCAAGCGCGGACGCCCCCGGGGTTTGTTATGGACGTGTCTCGCCGCCCCGTTCCTTCGACCAACGAACGGCCCCCACGCCGAAGGCATACAGGTAGGTGCCGATGAAGGCGGCCGCGACGACCGGCGTGGCGGGAGGCATGAGCCAAGCCACCACCAGCGCCGCATTCACCATACCGACCGTGGCCGCCGACTTGGCTCGGCTCCGGATGAGGGTGGGCATCCTTAACGGCATGAGCATCGACACCGAATGCAGAAGGAATACCGGGATCAGGATATATGCGGGCTCGAAGTCGAACTGCCCGGCCAGCAGGAGGACGAACAGCATGTGGCGCATGAGTTCGTTCGTCGGAGAGCCCGTCCTCGTGGCTGTATCGGGATCGAGCCGGGAGGTAACGCGAAGAATGATCGAGCCGGCTGCGATCACACTCGCGGCGATGAGGATGCCGCCGAAATGCGCGCCGACTGCCATGGCTAAAATGACGTGAGCGACCGCGTCGCATATGTTGTCGAGGTCGCCGCCGAACCGACTTCTGATGTTCAGTTTAGCAGCCAGAATGCCGTCTAGATCGTCCATGACGTTGTTAAACAGGATCAGCGGGATCAGGTATCGGTAGCCGTCATCCAGGAAGAGAATTACGAGAGGCAGCGCGCCGAGAATCGACGTCACGTTGGCCAAATTCCGGTAAACGAAATTTCCCGGTGGATTTTCCATCGTTGCCCCCGAGATGAGCGTGAGTTGGAGCGGGCCTGAGCCGATGGAAACGACTGCGCCCCATAAATATTAAGGACGCTCCGCTTCGAGCACGAAGAAGTGGTTTTCCAGCTTCGGAAACGGAATACCCAGCACCTTGGGAACGCGCGTGATCCAGGGGTTTCCCAGGCGCAACATGAAATACGTCAAATGGCCAACGCCCCGAAGGACCTGAAATCGCTCAGACACCGTTTCCTTCCATATCTTGACCAGTTCGCACCCCATCTGCATGAGAACATAGGGCTCGTTTCTCTCGATGTGCCGGACGCTCAATCCGCATTGCCCGAAGATACGTCCGTAGTCCAGCACGGAACGATAGACGACCTGGTAGTCGCCCCGACGTGCTACGGTCTCGCCGCGGACGGTGGACTCGCGGCACAGGATCATTCCGCCCGGTTCGAGGAACGGAACCAGTCTCCGCAGCAGGGCAATCACGTCCTTTTCGTTGAGGTACATGAGCAGGCCGCCGAGAAAGATCAGGTCATAGCGACCGTCAGGCTCGAACGACATGACGTTGTCGTGGACGGGACGGACGTTAGGGTGTGGAGCGCACCTTCTCTCCAAAGCCTGGTACAGCGTCCCGCTACCCTCGACCGCGACTACCTGGGAGAAGCGAGCAGCGAAGTCCCCGGCCCAGAACCCGACGCCGCTTCCGAGATCGAGGACCGTGCCGTCCCGTTTCACGCTGTGGACCAGTCGCCGGACGATCCGCGATTCCGCCCGGAAACGGAACCCTCCCGCGCTCACGGGAAAGCCGAACCCGTCCATCATGTACGGCCCGAGGATCGAAGGCGTGGCCCCTTCCCAATACCGGTTGGCCGTTGCGTAGTTGATCTCAGTCATTCGCGGCAACCGATGTCAACGAGCCTCTCCCGGCGGTTTGAAGACGGCAGACATCTGGCCCGACGTAGGGGTGGGACATCCCACCGAACCTCCTTTCCGCTTCGTTGAGGTCCGCCATGGTGTCGATTTCATACCAGCGGTCTGGATCGAAGAAGGCCACTTCGAAGGAAAGCGTGCCGTCGGCAACCATTTCAGCGAAAACGGCTTCGTAATACTCACCGACCCTACCATTCGAGATGTAGCGGTTCAGTCTTGTCACGGTCTTGTTCCAGGTCGGCGCGGAAAGGCTGTAGACATTCACCGTCTTGTAACGCGGTACGTCATCCTCCGCACCGCCGCCGACATTGAAGGCCCTGACCCGCCTCCCGGGGCCAACTGTCACCGTTGTCCCGTTCATCCAGGGCCGGATGCGGGAAATCGCGATCTTGTCCGGATGGAGCATGTTCTCCAACATCAAGGCATCGAAGATCAGGTCGCTTTCCACCAGCAGGAACGGTTCCCGGATTCGTTCCCGGGCCAGCCAGAGGGAATAGATGTTGTTGGTTGTCTGGTACTTGGGGCTGAGGATGCAGTCGACCTGCATATCGCCCGCCTTATCGTTCAGGAAATCGCGGATATGGTCGCCCAGGTGTCCAATAACCACCACCAGCCTCTTGATTCCGTGTTCACGCAGGTTGTTGACCAGCCGTTCGAGGATTGGGATGCCACCGACTTCAGTGAGACACTTCGGGGCGTTCTTGGTCAATGGGCGCAAACGACTTCCTGTACCCGCAGCGAGCAGGAGCGCCGTGGTTGCGCGATCATGAGCGATCATCGACCTATTCTTCTCCACTGTTCCATAAGCAATTCAATCCCGACAAAAAAACTTCCGCGGCTCAGGCTCTTCGAGCAGGCACCACAGATTCGCCTTCCTCTCTTGGCAAGCACACTAGAACTCAAACCGGCTGAGACACACGGGGCGAGCGAAGTGCGATCGCACCTAGAAGTGCAACCGCACCTAACGGAACGGGACCGGTTTGGTTCGTTCCGTCCGCCGATCGTCTAGTCGTAGCTGCCTGGAAAAAACGGGCAGTGGCTGAATGAAGGGCTTGTCACCAAGTCCGTCGCGCCACAGTATAGGGTCTCGTGCGGTGTTCGTCACCTGTCCGGGCATGCTTTTTCGTTCGTGGAATTCGTCGGAACGGTGTTGCCTAACAGAGATATGCTTTACGCCATGGACTGGCGCCCGCTGACGTTGGGCTTGCCAATTGCGCGGATGGCAAGGGCGAGAGGGGCAGTGAGACGAAAACCCGTTGCGGAATCGCTTGCTTTGCGGGGTGTGCGACCTCTAGGGCGGATCGCGTGCTGAGGGGAGGCAATCTCCGAGGGCCGATCTGTCTGGTTCTCCTGGCTCTTTTCCTCGTTTTCGCCGGCGCCGCCGCCGCAGATGAGGTTTTCCTGAAATCCGGCGACCGCCTTAGAGGGACGATCGAAGGGATCGACCCGAAGGAAGTCGCCCTGCAAACGACTTACGCGGGCAGGATTCGCATTCGCCGCCAGGAGGTTGCCGCCATCCAGGCGGACTGGCCCTTGCACGTGACGTTTCCGAGCGGCACGCGGCTCGTGGGCACGATCGCGCCCCGCTATGGGAGCATGCTTCAGCTCGTCACCCCCGACTTCACGCGCGCCTGGGAATTTCGCTTCACGGATATTCAGACCGCTACCCGGCAGATCGCGACCCGGGCCGCGCCCCCCAAGGCGGCGGCTCAGCCTGCGGTTTCGGAAGCAGGGAAACTCGAATTGCGGGGCCGCCTCAATCTCGGCTTCGATGCCGAGAGAGGCAATAATGACGAAGACAACTATCACGTGGATGGGGAAGTGAATGCGCGCAAGCAACGTCACCGGGCGAAGCTTGTCTTCGAATACAACCTGGAAAAGAACGACGGCAGAGAAACCGATGATAATACGTTCGTCTCTGCCAAGTACGATTACTTCCTTACGAAGCAGTGGTTTGCTTTCCTTAATGCGAGCTTCGAGCGCGATAAGTTTGAGGACCTCAATCGTCGCACGGCGACAGGCGGGGGCGCCGGCTATCAGTTTTTCGACACCGAGGAACGCGATCTTTCCGCCGAATTCGGATTCAGTTATGTGACGGAAGGTTTTAGTACACAGAAGGATAAAGATTATCCGGCTGCACGCTGGTCGATCAACTACCAGGAAGCCTTGTTTCGCAATCGCGCCGAGGCCTTCCACTCCCAGGAGGGGCTTTTGGGATTGGAGAATACAAGCGACCTCATCATCCGGACCCGTACCGGCCTTCGCTTCCGTCTCGTCCACGGTTTTCTTGCCACCCTGCAGGCGAATTTCGATTGGGACAATTCTCCGGTCCGAGGCAAGACCGGTACCGATACGGCCTATCTTCTGACCCTCGGTTACGAATGGGGAACGTCGAATGTGCGGCCGTCACCGCCTGAAGACTCCGGTCGATAAACGGCGGTAAGCGTTTGGCTTTCCGGAACGGCCGAATCTCGCGCCTCGCTAAATAGACATCAGTTCACGTACAAACCGCACAAGTAATTAGAGTCTATTGGTCAAAGTCGAGAGCATTGGGATGCTGAAAAAAGCACCGTGCGGTGGTTCATTTGAACCATTTTTGATCGGTGTTCTTGTTTTAGACATGTCTAAACGACGAAAGACGTTTCTCAAAAAACCTTGAACGATGCTATTTTTTGCGGGTTAGGCTTTTTTCACACGGCAGGGGTCGCTGGTTCAAACCCAGCAGCGCCCACCACTTCGTGCCACCTGGATTGGATGGACGCGCCATTTTGGAACGGAAAGGTCAGAAACTCGACCCAACTGAGGTCTACAATGCGCCTGCGCAACGCTTTGAGCGCTTCCTCCATAAGCTCAAGGCAAAATACAAGGCGCGCGACCGTCACGTCGTCAAATGCCTGGGCACGCTCATCCCCGAACAGGGGGTTATCCTCGACATTGGTGCGCATATAGGGGGCTATGCGAAGGAGTTTGCCCGGCTCCATCACGGGAATGTCTCCGTGCACTGTTTCGAGCCTTCCCCCTATAACCTCTCGATCCTGAAAGAGGTCGTGGGTAAGCTTAACAACGTGCGCATCAACGAATTCGCCCTTTCCGATAAGACCGGAGAAATCGATTTTTATTTGCCGGTAAAGGAGTCCGGCCATCTGGGTATCGGGCTGGGACATTTTGGAGCAGAGCAAGCGCGTGATTACGTCACGGAGCGCGTACAAACGGCGACCCTTGACAGCTACGCAACTGAAAATGGGTTTTCTCGTCTCGATTTCGTGAAATGCGATGTCGAGGGTGCCGAATTCCTGGTTCTGCAAGGGGGCGCCGAGACCATCCGTCGTTTCCGTCCCACGCTTTATCTAGAGGTCGTCGAAGACTACCTGGCACGCATGGGCCATCACGTGAAAGATGTCTTCGATTTTCTGCACGCTGTTGGGTACGAAACCTATCAAATGAATTTTCAGTCCGGCACGTCTATGTGTATTGATGGCTATCAGGGGCCAGAAAACTATCTCTTCCGGAACGGAAATTCAGACCAATAGCCTTGGCAAAATCTCTTCGTCCGCGCGTCGAATATCTTCCGGAAAATCAATCTCGATCCAGGGAAGGCCGGTCACGTCTTCAAAGCCAAAGGTGCCGATAGGTTCGGAAAGAAGCACATCGCGAATCGCTTCTTCATACCAAAGCTCCGTCTCTCCTGCCTGCAAACGGCGTTCCGCATGCGCCATCACCTTCTCCGTAATCTCAGGCGAGAAACGGAAAAAACCGACGGATTCGCCATAGAAGTCATGGGGCAATGTGATGCGCCGATTGAAATCGACAAGCTCTGCACCTCGTACGCCAAGTTTGACGGGTTCCTCTCCCTCCTCGACATCGCGGTCGAGAAGAAAGCAGTTGGCATGCGAGGTTGCCAGTAGCCGCCCGATCAGCCGCGGGTCGTAAAGGACGTCCGCGTCCATCAGCAGGATCGGCTCGTTGGCAGGGATCGCATCCTTAAGCGCCCAAAGGGTCGTGATGCTTCCCTTTCGGTAGTCCGGATTCCCGATGAGACGGACGAAGTCCTCGGCATGCAGCTTTTCGACCGCTGCCGCGATTCGCTCCGCCTCGAAGCCTACCCCAAGGATAAGGGATTCGAGGCCCGCCGCGCTTAAGATCTTGATATGACGCTCGAGCAGCGTTTGACCCCCGAATTCCAGGAGCACCTTTGGGAGCCTGCCCTCTTCGCCGAGCCTTGAGCCTACCCCGGCGGCAAGCATGACGACTTTCATAGGGGATACCCTCGTCCTACGTTTTCCGACCGGATATCGCACCGGTAGGGCAGGCGTGCAAGCTCGACCGTCATTGAGCTTCGTGGCAAGTCAACACAGGCATTTGAAAATCCAAGAGATATGACGTAAATGTTACGGGTCCCATCCATGAAAATTCTGGGCCGATGACCGTTCTTCCGAAACGCGCGCCGGAAGCATCCTCAGAGCCTACGAAGGCAGCGCTCCTTCGTGGGGAGTTGCTTTCGCCGAAACTCTCCTTTCTGATGGAAGCCCATAACGGGCTTTCTGCGAAGATTGTCGAGGAAGCCGGTTTTCGTGGCATTTGGGCGTCCGGTCTCTCCATCTCAGCGGCCCTTGGCGTACGCGACAACAACGAGGCCTCCTGGACCCAGGTCCTCGAAATCCTCGAATTCATGTCGGATGCGACATCGATCCCGATCCTGGTGGATGGGGATACGGGCTATGGGAATTTCAACAACGTTCGCCGGCTGGTGACGAAGCTTTGCCAGCGAAACGTTGCCGGTGTCTGCATCGAAGACAAGCAGTTTCCGAAAACGAATTCCTTCCTCGGGGAAGGCCAGCCCCTGGCAGACATTGATGAGTTCTGTGGCAAGATCAAGGCAGGCAAAGACAGTCAACTCAACTCTGACTTCTGCGTCATCGCGCGGATCGAGGCTTTCATCGCAGGTTGGGGATTGGATGAAGCGCTGCGGCGCGCCGAGGCTTATCATCAAGCCGGCGCCGATGCACTTCTCGTACACTCCAAAGAGAAAACCGCGGATGAAATCTTCGCCTTCATGAAGGAATGGGGAAACACATGTTCGGTTATCATTGTGCCGACGATGTACTATGCGACGCCGACGGGGCAGTTTGAGAATGCCGGGATATCAACGGTCATTTGGGCAAATCACAATCTGCGTGCCGCCATTGCCGGAATGCGGGACGTATGCAAACGGATCTATGAGAGTCAAAGTCTAGTCAACGTTGAAGATACCGTTGCGTCGGTGAAGGACGTCTTCGAACTTGCAGGACAAACCGAGCTGGCAGAGGCGGAACGGCGTTATCTGCCGCAAAGAGGTGAAAAGGCACGTGCGATCATCCTTGCGGCAACGCGGGGCGATTCTCTTGGCCCGCTTACCGAAGACCGCCCGAAATGCATGATCGATGTGCGCGGCAAACCTCTGCTGCGTACGATGATTGCAACGATACGCGAGAGTGGCATTCGCAACGTTACTGTCGTCGGCGGCTATCGGAAGGAAGCCATCGACATACCGGCGATCGATATGCGTACGAACGCCAACTTTGCCGAGACCGGCGAGGTCGCCTCGCTTGCTTGCGCAATCGATCAGTTAAAGGATGGGCCTTGTCTCATTACCTACGGCGATATCCTTTACCGAAGCTACATTCTTGAACAGCTGCAGGGGTCGGATGCCGATATTACTGTCGCCGCCGACGCACTTTGGCGGGAACGTCAAACGCAGAAGCGTACACGCGATTTCGTTCAATGCGACAACCCCTTCCACCCCGATTACCTTGAGGGCGACACGGCGCGATTGCTTCGTGTCGGAACGGAAATCCCAACCGATGAAATTCATGGTGAATGGGTGGGACTTGTCCTACTCAGCCCGAATGGTGCAAAGATTGTCCGGGATGAGATTGAAGTGATGTCCACGGATGGCAGCCTGCAGACGGCGGACATGCCGGATCTCTTTAACCGGCTGGTCGAGTCAGGTCATAAGATCCAAGTGCAGTACATTACTGGTCACTGGCTCGATATCGACGATCCTTTCGATCTCGCGAAAGCACGCAACTTTCTATGATCGAAGCAGATGCATTCTTGGAGCCGGCGCGCGAGCGCGGGTTCGATTTCTATTCTGGAGTGCCCTGCTCGTTTCTGACCCCCTTCATCAACCGTGCGATCGGGCATCCAAAGCTTCATTACGTGGGGGCGGCTAGCGAGGGAGAAGCCGTCGCCATCGCCGCGGGTGCATGGCTCGCAGGCAAGCGCGGCGTCACCATGTGTCAGAATTCGGGACTTGGGAACACGGTCAATCCCCTTACCTCGCTCGCCTATCCCTTTCGCATTCCGATCCTCCTCATCACGACCTGGCGGGGACAGCCGGGACACGCCGATGAGCCGCAGCACGAGTTGATGGGACGGATCACGGACCGATTGCTGGACGACATGGAAATCCCGCACCGACCGTTTCCGAAGGAGGCTGCCGCCATCCCGAAGGCGCTGGAGGAAGCGGATCGAGAAATGACGGCATCCGAGCGGTCTTTTGCCTTCATCATGGAAAAGGATTCGGTCCGTAACGATGGTCTGGACCAGCCTCGGCGCACGCTGCCTCTGCCCGGCACCCGGCACGACCTTGGCGAAGGTGGCAGACGACCAATCCGCTCGGAAGTGCTGACCGCCTTTTTAGAGCTCGTTACCGAGGATGCCGCCGTGATCGCCACGACGGGGAAATGCGGGCGCGAACTTTTCACCCTCGCTGACCGCGAACAGCATCTCTATCAGGTCGGTTCGATGGGCTGTGCAAGCGGCCTTGCCCTTGGCGTGGCATTGAATGTTAAGCGCCCGGTCATCGTGCTCGACGGAGATGGGGCGGCTTTGATGAAAATGGGAACGCTTGCAACGATCGGAGCCTATGCGCCAAGAAACCTGCTCCATGTGCTGCTCGACAACGGCACCCATGATTCGACCGGGGGCCAAGCGACGGTTTCGGAAAGCGTCGATTTCGCAGCCATTGCCTTGGCCTGCGGCTACCCGCACGCCTTTGCCGCGGATACGCTTAAGGGCTTTCAGGCGGCCTTTCAGGAGGCGGCATCGCTTGCCGGCCCAACCTTCCTGCATCTTCGCATTCGCCCAGGCTCGCTCAGCAAACTTGGGCGACCGACGGTAAAGCCGGCGGACGTCGCGCGCCGTTTCCGCACCTTTGTTGGGAAGAATTAAACCCCACCTTCCGATCGGACGTGCTAGGTGGGCGTGAACTCAAATTTCGTCATCGCCTCACGGACCGCCGCCAGCACGCCCAGGATGTCTTTTTCATAGACCTTTCCGATGCAACCGATCCGGAAAGTGTCTGCCGCCGTCACTTTCCCCGGATAGATTGCATAGCCTTTATCACGCAGGAAATCGTAAAACGCCGGAAAGGTGAAATTTGGGTCCGACGGGGAATGAAAAGCGACAATGATCGGCGCTTGAAATTCATCTGGAAGGAAAGTTTGAAACCCAAGTTCCCGCATGCCTTCGATGAGAACCTGGCAGTTGTTACGGTAGCGGTCTCCACGGCCCTTGATCCTGCCTTCGGCCGCGTGTTCCTCAAGCGCATGGGCTAGAGCTGCGAGCACCTGGGTAGGCGGTGTAAATCGCCACTGGCCGGTCTCTTCGAGCAGCCGCCATTGCTCGAAAAGATCAAGGCTCAAGGAGGAGGCGTTCCCTTGGGAAGTGGTGAGGGAGTCCTCACGCGCAATTGCAAACGTGACCCCGGGTACGCCTTCCAAGCATTTGTTGGCTGAGACGGTGACCGCATCGCAAGGAAGGGAAGCCACGTCGAGGGGCAAGGCGCCAAACGTGCTAATTGCATCAAGAAGCAGCCGACGTCCGTGCTTTGCCGTAACCGCCGCAATCTTTTCGATGGGATTCAGAAGCCCGGATCCGGTCTCGCAATGAACGGCCGCCACATGGGTAATCGTTGGATCTGCGACCAGCGCTTTATCGAGTGCCGCTGGGTCGAGTGGGCGCGTCTCGGCAAGTGAAATCGCGAGGTGGTTGCGGGCCATACGGTTCGCAATCTCGGCGATCCGCGCACCATAGGCGCCGTTCACGAGAACGAGCACTTTCCCTTCCCGTGGCACGAGCGTGCCAAGCATGGCTTCGAGGCCGAACGTGCCACTTCCCTGGATTGGCACGCAGGCATAGCTTTTTTCGCCGCAAGCGAGACGAAGAAGCCGATCCAGAACGTGCCGCGTAAGCGCGATGAAATCACGATCCCGCGAGCCCCAGTCACGAAGCATCTTCTCCTTCGTGGCTCGGGAGGTCGTGATCGGCCCTGGCGTAAGCAGCAGAGGTTCTTCCGGCGTGTCTGACATTTTCTGCACTCTCTTATCGGATCAGGAAACCGCGCCGGCCGAGCCCTGTCAATGAAAGCCGCAGGGAAAAATCTTTGTCTTGCCGACCGGTGCGACTACGATCCCGCCTGACTATAAGAAACGCCCCGTCTTCCCAGGCAAGCTAAGGCAACGCCACTCATGAGCCACAATACTTGGATCCACCGCCTCGTCCGGCCACCGACCCGAGTCCTTGCCCGCACGTCGGTTACGCCGAACCAATTGACGACGCTTCGTCTGCTCGCGGGTCTGGGGGCTGCGACGGCTTACGCGATTGGGGAGCCTCTGTGGACGTTTCTTGGCGGAATCTTTTTTCTTCTTTCCGTGGCGTTGGACCGCGCGGACGGCGAGCTTGCGCGCATCACCGGCGTTACGACCGAATGGGGGCATCGTTTCGACCTTGTCTGCGACGCGGTCGTAAATGCCGCCCTGTTCATCGGAATTGGCATCGGGCTGCGCGCCAGTGCGCTTGGCCTCTGGTCAATGCCGTTGGGCTTATTGGCTGGTCTGTCGGTGGCGGCGGTCCTTGGCCTCGTCGTCCAGATGGAAATCCGCGAGGGCAAGAGCAAGCCCGCTTTCGAAGGAACCGGCGGCTTCGACCCCGACGATGCAATTCTTGCCGTGCCGTTCGCCATGTGGTTTGGTTGGGGAGAGCCCCTCCTTGTTGCCGCCGCAATCGGCGCACTGGCTTTTACTGTCTTTGCTTATTTGCGCCTTCGCTTACACGGGACGCGTGACTAGACTTCAGGTCCCCTTCACGGTACCAAGCGTTTTTCCGGTGAGCCGGGCAAGCGCGCCATCAACGTGGTCGACCACGCGTCCGAGAACGAAAAAGCTGGCTCCCCAATACGCCCACGTTTCCTTGCCGGCCGCAAAGAGGGCCGCGCCCGTCACTGCGATGAAGAGTGAAAAGAGCGAGACGTGATTTGGAGTTATCGGAGTACGGGCCAGTCCCCGAGCAAGCAATCGGCCCATGCGTTGATCCCAGCTCGACACGTTATTCACGTGGGCTCACCTTTTCGATAGTTGACTCAAACGCGAAACACGTAGTCTTTGCCCGCTTCCCGTTCGATATCCGGCGGATAGTTTTGCCGTTTGTCGGCGTAGTACTGGACCCGGTGGTCGCCGGCCGATGCCTTGTTGTAGGTCACATATAGCACCCGCCGCGGTTCGTTCGTGCGATTCGGCTTCGATTGGTGCGGCACGAAGGAATTAAATATCGCCGCATCCCCAGCTTGGCTCGCGAAGGAAACGAGATCCAACCTTTCTCGGCTCGCATCCTCCTCGTTTAAGGGTTCCCACACCTTTCCTATGAGACCTTTGGCATGATGGCCGGCCGCAAGTTCGAGACAGCCGTTCTCTATCATTGCATCATCGATGCTGACAAGCATCGTAATGAACAAATCGGCATAGACCCCCCAGCCGGCCTGCTGATCCTGATGCAGCTTGAACCCGCCCCCGCCCGGCAATTTGAAGTTGATCTTCTCCTTGAACAGAACTGCCGGTTCGCCAAAGAGTTCCGAGACGGGGCCTCGCATCTTCGACCCATTGAAAAGCTCCCAAAGCCCCTCATGATAGGGTGCGAAATTCTCGATCCGCTGGAGCACACGCTTGCCAGGCTCCTTGAGGCTATCCTCGTAATAGACCATCTGCTTTCCAGGAACCTCCGGCATGGCGACAACTTCGTTCGTCCATACTTCGACCTGGCGCATCTCATCCACATCGAAAAGCTGCCGGACGATGACGAATCCATCCCGCCGAAAGGCGTCCTTGTCGGTTACGGAAAGAATGGGATTAGACATTTTCGGTCCTCTAGAGCTCACCTCTTTCGCCTACACCAAAGGCCCCTGCCCCATGACGCTATGTTAGGCGGTCGTGCAAAGTGCGAGCAAGCCTCTGGCCGATTTTCGACAGAACGAAGCCATCCAAAGGATCTGGGGGCCGGCAAGGAAATGGTAAGAAAATTCCGTTTAGATGCTCCCCGCCCCTCGTGGGAACTGGGCGTTTGCCACATGGTTAAAACGATGGTATCTTTCTGAAAAGTCTAGTAAATTGACCATAGTCAAGGAGTGGGTAGATGGGTGCAGGCCGGTCCCTTTCTAAACTGCTTCGGATGCGACTCCTCCGAATCATTGCGGTTTTCGTTGTTCTTGGCGCGCTGGGGCTTTCTCCGTCGAAGGCCCAAGCCCAGGAAGGGGACGTGAACGATCCTATGGAATATGTGAATAGGGGCATTCTCGACGCCAACCTGTTCCTCGATCGGATGGCCTTCAAGCCACTGGCCCAGGGATATCGCTTCGTCTTTCCCGAGATGGTCCGGAAAAGCATCCGCAATGCCCTTCGAAACCTCTTGGCGCCGACCATTCTCGCGAACGACCTCCTTCAGGGGAAATTCGAACGCGGAGCGACGACGGTAGGGCGATTCACCATTAACTCGACGGTTGGTGTCGTCGGTCTCTTCGACATTGCTTCGGGCTGGGGCTTGGAATCCCATGTCGAGGATTTCGGGCAAACCATGGCTGTTTGGGGCGTTCCGGAAGGGCCGTATTTGATGCTGCCGCTCTTGGGACCCTCGAACCCGCGGGATCTTGTCGGCGCCTTGGTCGACAGTTTCGCCGACCCCTTCCGATTCGCGGCCAATCATGAAGACAAGGATTGGATTACCTTTGCTCGGGCCGGCCTCATTGCGATTGATCGGCGCGAACAGAACATCGAACGGTTTGACGACCTTCAGCGGACTGCCATCGATCTATATGCCACGATCCGGAGCCTCTACCGGCAGGATCGGCTTGATAAGATCCATGATGGGAAACTCCCCCTCGATGGCGAGGGCAGTCCTTTCGGATATACCTATATGGATTTTGAGAACGGCGACTAGCCAAACCTTGGCTTGCTAGTTCGAACGGTGCTCCATCCGGGCGCCGTTTTTTGTTTTTGGTTCCTCAGCTTAATACGACAGCCGAAGCCGGATTGTTTCCCCGTCCTTTCCCAGAATGACCGCTGCAGAAGAAAAGCTGGGGGCGCTTAAAAAGCCACGGGCGTCGTTACTGAATCCATAGCCTTCCAACGGAAAGCCTAAGAACCCCTGATCGAATTCACCGTTTGCATTCTCGTCATGATAGGCGGCAACTGCATAGGTTCCTGGAGGGAGGTTCGTAAAGACGGCTTCGACCTCCCCCTTTTTCGGAACCGGTATGTCAAGATGGGCGAATCGGCCCTCATGGGTGGGGAATCCAGGTGCGCGATCATAGAGCGCAAACCGCATCACACCGTTGCGGTTTTGAGGTTCGTTTATTTGAACACGGAGGTCTGCGGCTGCAGCCGAAGCAAAAACGAACACCGGCAAGCATGGTCCAAACAGCAAAAGAAGGAAAATGCGTCGCATACCACCAACCGTGGCAAAGGAATCAGCCGTCAGCGTGCTTCGGCCAGGCTAGCGGCCTTTTCACGCACAGCGTCAATCAACGCGTCCACCCCACGGTCACGGATGACGCTCATGTATTCGGAACGTCGCGCAGCAAGCTCGCTTATCGTCCCCTTAAGAAAGACATCAATAATCCCCCATCCATCGTCCGACTTTCGAAGAAGATAGTCGATACGGATCTTTTCGTCGGAGGTTACGATTTGTGTTTGAACGATGGTATACCCGTGCGGCGTTTCAACGGTACCAAGCGTTTCGAAATACTCCCCCGAGAAACCATCGAAACGCAAAGCGTAATTCGAGAGCGTCATTGCCGTAAATGACTCGACAAGCGAGTCTTTCTGATCATCGGCCATGGCCTTCCAATGGCGCCCCACCGTCACGCGTGCCATGCGGCGGAGATCATAGGTGGCTAGAAGGATGGGGGTTAGCACGTCCCGCCTGCCCGCATAGCCAAGCTCCTTTGCCTGCTGCATGGTCGAAATCAGCTTATCATGGAGTTTCTCGACGACCTCGGCCGGCCCAGACGGCTCGGCGCGTATCGGCAGCGCCAAAAAGATGGCGGCGATGGCGATGTACAGGATCTGCCTTAGCCGACGGAGTGGCATGTACCCTTCCTTTCGGGACTCTCCCGTCCCTTCTTGCGCCCCTGGTGAGACCATAATATTTAAGCATTTCCGGATGAGAAAACACCACCCTATCCTTCCGCAGGCCTTTGACCCCTTCTTGCCGCCGGCCTAGCCAGAACTAGGCGGCGCTTTTTCAAGGAAAACGACGTTCCCGTGATTAGCAGAATAACCAACTGGTATCGCCAAATACTCATCCGGTGGATAGCCATTGTCCACCACCGGGCGCGGACGGTTATTTTCGTTGCCGTCGCTGCGACCTTGGGCCTTGCCGCCTATACTGTCGACACGCTCGGCATCAATACGCGGACGACGGATCTGCTTTCGCCCGAGCTCCCGTTCCGGAAACACGCCAAAACGATAAAGGCAGCCTTCCCACAATATTCGGACGTCATCCTTGTCGTTCTCGAAGGCGACAATCCGGATTACGTGGACATCCTGGCCGAAGACCTTACCAAACGCCTACGCGAGCGAACGGATCTGTTCCGGAACATTTTTTACCCACCCGCCGACCCCTATTTCGAGAAACACGGCTTTCTTTATCTCGACACCGAGGAACTCGACGATCTTGCGCTACGTCTTTCCGAGAATCAGCCTTTTCTCGGAACCCTTGCGAAGAACCTCACCCTTAATGGCCTGTTCGAAATGCTGGGGCTAGCGATTGACGACGTTCTTGAGAAAAAACCCGAAGATGCAAAAGGGTTGAGTCGGGTTTTCAACGGGCTCACTGAAGTCGTCGAGGCAATGGCGGAACACCGACTGCACGACATGTCGTGGAAAAAGATGATGAAAGGGGAAGCGATTTCTTCCGTAGGACGGCAATTGATCGCCGTACAGCCGGTCCTGGATTACTCGACCCTCACGCCAGCGAAGACCGCCATGGAAACGATCCGAGAGGTCGCCGCCTCGCTTGACCCCCGAAACGACGTTCGCCTTCGTCTGACCGGCTTCGCCGCCCTCGACCAGGCGGAACTTCAGAGCATCCAGGAAGGGATGGGCCTCGTAGGCACGGTTTCTGTGACGCTGGTAACGGGTTTTCTCCTGATCGGCCTTCGCTCGGCACGGTTGGTGTTGGCCGCCTTGCTGACATTGATCATGGGCCTCGTCTGGAGTCTTGCCTTTGCTGCCTTCGCCGTTGGCCACCTCAACTTGATTTCCGTCGCTTTCGTCGTTCTCTTCGTCGGATTAAGCGTCGATTTCGGGATTCACTTTTCGCTCCGCTTCCGGGAAGCACTCGAGAAGGACATGAACGTCGCATCCGCCCTTGAGTGCACGGCAGAAGGGGCCGGCGGTGCCCTTACCTTCTGCGCTGTCGCGGCAGCCATCGGTTTCTATGCATTCCTGCCAACGGACTACCGTGGGCTCGCCGAACTTGGATTGATTGCCGGAACGAGCATGTTCATCGCGCTTTTTGCGAATCTCTCGATCCTGCCCGCGTTTCTCGCCTGGATGCCGCCACGCAGGGCAACCCCGCCGCCGATTCTGCCTTTTGATTTCCCTGGAATCGTTCGCCGCTACGCCTGGGCGATCGTCGTGATAAGCGGCTTGCTGGCCGTTACCGGCCTTGCCGCCCTGCCTTTTGCTCGGTTCGACTTCGATCCGCTGAACCTTCAGAACCCAAACAGCGAAGCCATGCGCACCTTACAGGATCTCCTGAAGGAGGGAGAGATCGATCCTTATGCGATTACGATCCTTGCCGACAATCTCGAGGAAGCGACAACGCTAAAGGAAAAGCTTTCAGCGCTGCCGGAAGTGAACGGTGTCCTCATACCCCAGGATTTCGTACCCGCAGATCAAGATGAAAAACTGCTGCTGCTTGAAGACCTCTCCGTGATTCTGCTGCCTGTTCTGATGATGGAGGGAAAGACGCCCCGGCCCGCGGAGGCGGACCGTCAAAAATCGTTTTCCGATTTCCATGAAAACATCAAACGCTTGGCCACGGAAAATCCATCTGCCGATCACGTGCAGGCGGCGGTGCGACTTGCCGAGGCCTTGCGACGCCTGGATGCGGCCTTCCCCGAGAGCCCGCCGCTCGATGCGCTCGAGAAGCGAGTTCTGGGCACCCTCTTCAAGCAATTGGCCCACCTTCGTATCGCGCTTACTGCGGAACGCGTGAGCTTTGCGATGCTACCGGAATCGCTTCTCGCACGTTTCGTGACCGACGATGGCCGAGCACGGGTTGAGGTTCGACCGGCCGAGAATCCGAAGGATCCGGAGAGTCTTCTCCGTTTCACCACCGCCGTTCAGGCCATTGCTCCGAACGCTACTGGCGATCCGATCGTGATGGTCGGCGCCGTCAAAGCCGTCATCGACGCCTTTTGGCAAGCGACGGTCCTTGCGCTCGTTCTCATCACGCTGCTGCTCGCCATCGTGCTGCAGCGAGTCTCCGACATTTTTCTCGTACTTGCTCCGCTTGGCCTTGCCGCCGTTTTGACGAACCTGCTTGGAGTGCTTTTCAACATTCCCTTCAACTTTGCAAATGTCATCGTCCTTCCCCTGATTCTAGGACTTGGCGTGGCGAATGGCATTCATTTCGTTCTTCGGGAGCGAAACAGCATGAGCGACGATGTCCTTCGTACCAGCACACCACGTGCCGTCGTGTTCAGCGCGCTGACGACGGTCGGTTCTTTTGCAAGCCTTACTCTCTCGACGCATGTTGGTACCGCCAGCATGGGCATGCTGTTGACCGTTGCTCTGGTTCTGGTGATGATCTGTACGCTGACCCTTATTCCAGCGCTAATGACGATTCGACGAAAGGGAAGTTAGGACTTGCTCGGCGTCGGGCAATATTGGTGCTTTGCAAACCATTCGATGGCGTCTCGAAGCGCTGCGTCGGCAGGTCGTGGGCTGTAGCCAAGTTCTTTTTGTGCCCGTTCGCTGGAATAGAACATCCGCTTCTTCGACATTCGGACACTGTCAATCGAAACGAAGGGTTGGTCACCGCTGCTTAGCCTTGTCCACGTCTCCGCAATGGCCGCGATGGGGAGAATAAAGTTATGAGGCACGCAAAACTTTGGCCCCGAACGGCCGGTAATGTCGGCGATCTTCTCTAGGATCTGGCGAAGGGTTAGATTTTCGCCTCCGAGCACGTAGCGTCTGCCGATCTCGCCTTTCTCAAAGGCAAGGAGATGACCTTTCGCCACGTCTTCAACGTGAACGACGCTTAAGCCGGTGTCGACGTAGACCGGCATACGCCCGGAAGCGGCCTCGATGATCATCTGGCCGGTGGGTGTGGGCTTGATGTCGCGGGGACCGACCGGCGCAGAAGGATTGACGGTGGTAACCGGAAGGCCTTGGGCAACGAGGCGCCGGACTTCCTCTTCGGCAAGAAATTTCGAGCGTTTGTAGTGCCCGATCATGTCGGCAAGGGTGACTGGCGTTTCCTCATCTCCCGCGCCCCCATTCTTCGGCAATCCCAAGGCCGCAACGCTGCTCGTATGCACGATGCGTGTGACGCCCACCTCTCCGGCTGCTTCAAGAATCTGACGGGTGCCCGTCACATTGTTTTTGTAGATGGTTGCCGGATTTCGTGTCCAGATACGGTAATCGGCGGCAACATGAAAAAGGGCCTCGCACCCGCGAAGCGCCGGATCAAGTGATGCCCGGTCGCATAGATCACCCGTGACGATCTCGACATCGAGCCCCTCGAGATTTCGTCGATCGCTCGTCTCGCGCAGCAACACCCGCACCTCATGACCCGAAGCAAGCAGTGCCCGAAGAACCGCCGAGCCGACAAAACCGGATGCACCGGTGAGCAGGGTCGTCATCCAAAATCCCCATGCCAAATCCCCATGGAGGAATGGAAAAAGGACAAAAAACTTAGGGACATTCTGCCACGCCCGAGCTACACGATGAACGGCCGAAAGCGCCACCCTGAGATAGATCGATTTCTGCCGTCCTTAAATCTTTGCTTTTTTTAGGTTTTAAGCAAATTATTATCATTGCAACCGACGCCTTGGCTGCCTTATCTATTCCTCGCCCTTGCCCGAAAAAGGCAGACAGGCCGAATAAAGAGACGTGGATTCCTTATGACCTCGACAAGCCAACGTAAAATTCGGGTCCTCCTTGCTCAACCGCGCGGTTTTTGTGCCGGCGTCGAGCGGGCCATCGAAATCGTCAACCGCGCGCTTGAGAAATATGGTCCACCCGTTTATGTGCGCCATGAAATTGTCCATAACAAACATGTGGTGGAAGCCCTGCGCGCGAAGGGGGCACGATTCGTCCATGAGCTCGATGAGGTGCCGGACGGTGCGGTCACCGTCTTCAGCGCCCATGGCGTTTCCAGAAAAGTGCTTGCAGATGCGCAAGATCGCGGTTTGCCGGTAATCGATGCAACGTGTCCGCTCGTCTCAAAGGTGCACAAGGAAGGGCAACGCTACGCCGAGCGAGGCTATGAAATCATCCTGATCGGCCACGAAGGCCATCCGGAAGTCGAAGGGACGCGCGGGCAAATCCCCGGAGGCGTTCTTCTCATCTCGGAGCCCGCCGACGTTGATCGACTTCGGGTACGGGATTCAAACAAGCTTGCCTACATTACTCAGACGACCCTGAGCGTTGACGATACCCGGGATGTGATTGAGGCGTTGATGAAGCGCTTCCCCAACATCCAGGGTCCTGACGTGAAGGACATTTGTTACGCGACCCAAAATCGCCAGGAATCCGTGCGTCACCTCGCGAAGGAGGTCGATCTGCTGCTCGTCGTCGGCGCTCCGAACAGTTCGAATTCGAACCGGCTGCGCGAGATCGGTCTCGAGATGGGACTGCCGAGTTATTTGATCGAGGATTCGCGTGGCCTGGAGCCGGAATGGCTGCACGGGATCGGCACGATTGGCATTACGGCTGGCGCCTCGGCACCGGAACAACTTGTGCAGGAAGTGATTCAGCGACTTGGCGATTTCGGCGAGTTGGAAGTCAAGGCGCTAATAGGAATAGAGGAACACGTTCAATTCAAGCTTCCGCCGGAGTTGTTGGACACCCAGCAGCCGATGACCGCCTAAGGGGCGAAGGACGAAAGCCAGATGGCGGTACCGCTTATTCAACAAGTTCGCGTCGGTGCTTACGTTCTGAAGCAACGCTTAGGGGGCGCAAAACGTTATCCGCTCGTCCTCATGCTGGAGCCATTGTTCCGCTGCAATCTGGCTTGCGCCGGCTGCGGGAAGATCGATTACCCAGACGAAATCCTGAACAAGCGCTTGAGCGTCGAGGAATGCCTCGACGCCGTCGATGAATGCGGCGCGCCAGTGGTCTCCATTCCGGGTGGCGAACCCCTTCTGCACAAGGAAATCAAAGAAATCGTCGAGGGGATCGTGGCCCGAAAGAAGTTCGTTTATCTGTGCACGAACGCGCTTCTGCTGGAAAAGAAGCTGCACCTTTTCAAGCCGAGCCTGTACCTCACTTTCTCCGTTCACCTGGACGGTGACCGCAAAACCCACGACAAGGCCGTTTGCCAGGAGGGCGTCTTCGACCGGGCCCTGCGGGCAATTCGCTTAGCAGCCGAAAAGGGCTTCCGGGTAAATGTAAATTGCACCCTGTTTGACGGCACGAATGCAAAGGAGATGGCAGATTTCTTTTCTTACGTAATGGAAAATCTAGGTGTCGATGGAATCACGATTTCGCCTGGTTATGCCTACGAACGGGCACCAGATCAGGAACATTTCTTAAGCCGCCAGAAAACGCGCCAGCTTTTCCGTGACATTTTTCGGCATGGAAAAGGAAAGAAATGGCGTTTTTCGCAATCCAGCCTGTACCTTGATTTCCTCGCCGGCAATCAATCCTACCATTGCACCCCCTGGGGAAATCCGACGCGCAACATCTTTGGCTGGCAACGCCCCTGTTACCTTCTGGGCGAGGGGTACGCACGAACCTGGAAGGAACTCATGGAAGAAACGGCATGGGAGAAATACGGCACCGGCAATTATGAAAAATGCGCAAACTGCATGGTGCATTGCGGTTACGAGCCGACGGCCGTGAACGATACGGTCTCGCACCCGTTGAGGGCGCTAAAAGTTGCGCTTTCCGGTGTCCGCACGGACGGTCCGATGGCCCCGGAGATCGCCCTTTCGAATCAACGCAAGGCAGAATACGTCTTCGAGAAGCACGTGGAGAAGTTTCTCGAAGAAGACCACACGAGCGACGCTGCTTAACCAAGCGACGTTTTAAATCCTTCTATTCGTAGGCAAGGTTGGCCCCGGCGAGGCGCACGGTGCGCCGGAGCACGCCCAATGCCTTTTGGTGCGCGCCCCCAAGACGCAAGAGCGCCGGCCACTCCCATGGCGCGAAGGCGGCCTGCTTAAGCACGGCAAAGGCGCGTGTTTCGCCGCCTGGCCCGACGCCTGCAAGCGCGGCGTTCGGGATCGGCATGGCGGCCGTGTCCGCGATGGCGCGAACTACCAAAAAGGGCAAGGCGCGTTCGCGCGCTACCCTGGCCACGGTATGGCTTTCCATATCGACGGCAAGGCCCGGGGTTTCGCCAAAAAGGCGGGCTTTGTCATCGGTGGTTTGAACCACCACATGGCTTCCCACCATTTCGCTGAGTTGCGGTTCGATGGCGGCGCCTATGCGCTCACAAAGCCGGTCCCGCCACTCGAGATCGACACCGAGCGATGGCTCGCCCGCAACCTGAATGGTGGAGGCAAGGATCAGGCTTCCCGAAACAAGGCCCGGAGCCAAGCCACCTGCAATGCCAAAACTTACCAATGCGCCGGCGCCCGCTTCCACCAGACGCAGGGCACCGGTCTGGGCCCGGTCCGTATGTGCACCCCCGCAGTAAAGGAGCGGCCGTATCGCCTCCGGCAGGCTCCTGGAGGCCGCCTCGATGATGGCTGCTTCCCCGCGAAGGCCGGTGACGAATCCAAGCCGCGTCACATTCCGTACCGCGTGGTCGGTGCGTTGCCGCGGAGGAGATTCCGATAGCGCGTCAGCGCCCAAACCGGAAAATAGGCGCTGTAACCGTGATAGCGGAGGTAGAAGACGCGTGGGAATCCGACGGCCGTGTACCATTCTTCCTGCCATTTCGCGCAGGTCCGAGGCGCATCCAGCAGGTAGGCGATGCCCCGCCTCACCGCCTCGCTCCTGACCTCGCCGGCCGCCAGCAGGCCCAGCACCGCCCAAGCCGTCTGCGAGGCCGTGCTTGCCTTGACCTTATGGCGGCGCTCTTTCCAGTAGGTCGCCTCGTCCTCGCCCCAGCCGCCGTCTTCCCGCTGGCGGGCCTTCAGCCCCTCCACCGCCTTGCGGATGTGGGGTGCCGCCGGATCTTCGCCCAGTGCCTGAAAGGCACAAAGGGCCGACCAGGTTCCATAGATGTAATTCGTGCCCCAGCGGCCGAACCACGAACCGTCCTCCTCTTGCTCCCGCTTCAGGAACGTTAAGCCGCGAGCGACGACGGGGTGATCCTTCGGATAGCCGATCTGGGCTAGAAACCCCAGGCATCGCGCGCTCACGTCAGCGGTTGGCGGGTCCAAGAGTGCACCATGATCGGCAAAGGGAATGTGATTGAGACCATAATGCGCGTTCTCGGCATCGAACGCCCCCCATCCACCATTCGCGCTTTGCATGCCGACGATCCATTCTGCGGCGCGGGCGATCGCCTCGCCGTAGCGTTCCTTGTCGAAACGATGCATTGCCATCGCGACGACGGCCGTATCGTCCACGTCCGGGTAATGGTCATTCCAATATTGAAAGGCCCAGCCACCGGGCCGCAGCTTGGGCCGTTGGGCGGCCCAGTCACCAACGACGTCGAGAATTTGGCGATTCGCCAACCAGTCGAGCGACTTCTGGTGGGCATCGTGTTCCGTACTCTGCGGCTCTTCCTGAAGGGCGAGCGACATGAGTCCCGTATCCCAGACTGGCGAGAAGCATGGCTGGCAATAGGCTTCTCCCTCTTTGATCACGAGCAAACGGCGTATTGCTTTCTTTGCAACCACCACGTCCGGATGGTCCTTCGGGTAGCCAAGACAGTCGAAGGCTATGACCGAGTTCACGATTGCCGGAAAAATGCCACCGACGCCATCCTCGCCATTGAGCCGTTCTTTCGTAAAGGCGAGCACCCTTTCCGTTGCACGCTTGCGGACCCCCTTCGGGAAGTAGGGCTCAAGAACGCGCAGCAGGCTATCGACCCGCAGGAGGACGGATCCGAGCAAGGATCCCATCGGATTGACGTGGTAGTTTTTCTCTTCCTCAGGGGGCGTGACAAAGAGCTCACGAATATCGACCCGCCGCGGATTCTTCGCCTTCGGCCGGTTTGCCATCACAATAAGAAGGGGCGCGATCACCGTTCGCGACCAATAGGAAACCTTGTCCAGGTGAAATGGAAACCATTTTGGCAGCAAGCTGATCTCGACTGGCATGACCGGCACCGCCCGCCATGGCACCTGTTCAAAGATCGCCAGCGCGATGCGCGTAAAGACATTCGATTTTGCAGCGCCGCCGCGGGATAGAATTGCCTCGCGGGCGCGCTTCATATGCGGTGCGTTTACGTCATCGCCCACGATCTTGAGTGCGAAATACGCCTTGACGCTTGCACTCATATCAAAATCGCCATCATGGAAAAGCGGCCAGCCATCGTGCCGGTCCGATTGACGGCGTCGAAGGTAGACTGCAATTTTCTTTTCAAGATCGTCGTCGATCTCGTCGAAGAAATGCTCGAACAGGATATACTCCGACGGGATCGTCGTGTCGGCTTCAAGCTCGAAAACCCAATGGCCGTCGTCGGCTTGCCGACGAAAGCAGTCGCTTCGGCTTTCGTCAATGAGCGCATCGAGAAGCGCATCGATCTCTGCCGGCTCAGCGCTCGCAGGGGCGAAATCTGGGGAGATTGCCATGCTGTTCCCGCCTGGTTCTTTGTTCGCTATCGCTTCATGGCGGCCTGAGCGGCCTTATTGCCGGAGAATATTGCCCCTTCGATCGTAGCAGGCAAGCCAGTGTCGGTCCAATCGCCGGCCAGAAACAAATTCGCGTATTTCGTCCGGGTTTTGGGGCGAAGTGAAAGCGCGGAAGGTGTTTGGCGAAAGGTCGCCCGGCGCTCCTTAATGATGCGGCAAGGGGGCGGCGATGATTCGGAAATCTGAAGCGCTTGCGCAACGTCTGCCCATAGCCTTGGAATGAGATCCTCCGGTGTTTTGTCGATATGGCCTTCGGCGGCACTCACGGTGACGGAGGCCATTCGGCCGCGTAGAAAGATCCATTGGGCAAGTCCGCCAATGACGCCGATGAACGGGGTTTCATGAAGCCAGGACGGGGCCTCGGGCAAGTCAAAATGGGCGTTGAGGATGGGCTCGGTTTCCTTTGGCACGGAAAGGTCGGGAAGGAGATCGCCTGCGTTTGCCGGCGGCAAGGCAAGGATCAGTTGGTCGTTTTCCTCAAAGGTCACCCGGCGCTCGCCGAAATCCAGTTCCAAGACGCGCGCAGCGTCAAACGCGATGGCACGAAGGCGATGGGTGAAATGAAGTTCTCCGTTGTTTTTTTGAATATAGTCAAGCGCCGGATCCACAAAGCTTTCCGAAAGCCCGTCCCTAGCGATCATCGGACGCGCTGCCTCACGCCCTTTTCCGAAAATGCGCAGGATGACCGGAAGAAGAAGCCGTATTGCCCCTTTTTCGGCCGGCGTATTTAGCGAGGCGACGGCGAGCGGCTCCCAAAAATAACGGTAGAGCGGACCGCCTTCCGGGAAGGTTCCGGCAACGGTGGCGTCATGCTTTGCCGTGAAAAGCCGAAGCGCCGCCAAATAGTCGCTTGGTTTCGTCCCCGGAATGCGGCGCGAGGGTACGAAGACCCACCATGGAACGGGGCCGGAGGGACGAACGACCCAGCGGTTGCCCGTGGTGAGATCGATGAAGGGAAAGGCCGGCTCGCTTGGACAGATGAAGCGATCGACCGCGCCGATCGTCCTCAGGTAATGAAGCGCCGCCCGATTGCCCCGGAAGAATAAGTGGTTTCCATTATCGACCCGCTTCCCAAGCGTCGCGTCGACGTAGGAACGGCAACGCCCACCTGCGTGATCGGAGGCTTCGTAAAGGGCAACCCGTCTCCCCGCCTCTGCAAGGCGAACGGCCGCGGCAAGCCCCGCCAGACCAGCGCCTACGATGTGAACGACGCCCATGCCCTAAAGTATTCCGTAGCGGAGCGCGATCCACATCTTGCCCGCCTTCGAGAGCCCGACCGCGCGATCGAGATCCCCCCATCCCCTCGCCTGCAATGCTTCAAGAATTTTCCAATAGACCCGCATCATGACGACGGCAGGCCGCATCTTGCGACGTGAACACGGCGCGAGGGCTATTTCCGCCTCTTCGAAGCGGCGGCGGGCGATCCGGGCAAGGTCCTCGCAGACCGCCGGCAACGCCGGATGGCCCAACACCTTTTCCGGCGTCCGATCGGCAATGCCATGCTTCTCCAAAAGCTCCACCGGCAGATAGAGGCGGCCTTCTCTTTCGTCTTCGTGCAAGTCGCGCAGGATATTCGTCAACTGCAGCGCCTGGCCAAGTTTGTCCGCGACGGCATATCCCTTCCCTCCCGGAACTCCAAACGCATGCACGGAGAGTCGCCCGACGGCACACGCCACGCGGTCACAGTAACGTTCCAGTTCCTGCATCGAGGGCGCCAGGATGGGCCCGTTTGCATCCAGCTGCATGCCTTCGATGATGGCCAGGAAATCTTCCTTCCGAAGATCGAATTCGGCAATCGCCTCCGTCAAGGCGCAAGCCGTCGGATAAAGGGGTTCGTCCTTCCCGTAGATGCCGCCATAGAGCCTTTCGATCTGCGCTTGCCATTTGTCGAGGGCTGCTAATTTCTTTTCTTTCGGGGCCGGCTCATCGGCAATATCGTCGACTTCGCGACAGAACGCATAGATCGCAAATATCCCCTCCCGGCGACGTCGGGAAAGCAGCCGCATCGCCCAGAAAAAAGACGTGCCGGAGCCGCCTACGACCCGCTGGACCGATGCGAACGCTTCTGGATCTCGGGAAGCCTCGGAGGTAGCGAATGGCATTTGCACGCTAGATCATCCGTTCGGACCATTCAAAAAACGCGCGAGCATAGCCCGAAACGAAGAACGCGAAAAGAAACAGAAGCTAGAGCTGCTGTGGCAAGAGGGAAGCCTCACAAGAGAACGCGGGCAACCCCCTTCAGGAAGCAGGATGCGTACGCCGGCTTTGACAGAACGACGCGTTCGGCAAGCGGGTCCCGGCGGCGCAGCTGGTGGGTCAGTTGTTGGGCGATCGCCACAATGACCGCGGATTCCATCGCAAGAAAACGGTTCCCAAGCACGGCCGGCAGCCTGCGTGCCGAGACGAGGAGCTCCTCGACGCCGTCGAGGCAATGGTCGATCGCCTGGCGAAGACCGGGACTCGCGGCAGGGTCGGCCAGCTCTTCGACGGAACTGCCCGCCTCTTTCAGCCACGTTTCAGGAAGATAGACCCGGTTGAGGCGAAGGTAATCCGCTTTGCAGTCCTGGAGATGATTCAAAACCTGAAGTGCGTTGCAAAGCGCATCCGATTCTGCATAACCGGTCCTCGATTCTCCATGGAGGTCCAGCAGATAGCGTCCCACCGGAGAAGCGGAGCGGTCGCAGTAATGCATAAGCTCTTGCCAGTCCCGGTAGCGGAGTTTTGTTGCGTCCTGCTTGAAGGCGGCGATCAGATTCATGCAATGGGCGGTTGAAATCTGCGTCTCGCCGAGACTCTCCCGCATACGATGCGCCTTCCCATAGGCTGGGTCCTTCGTTTCGGCGCCTGAGATGGCTCGCGCGAAACCTTCCAGCCGCGCGATCTTGTCTTCCGGGGCAAGCTCCGGGTCGTCCGCGATGTCGTCGATCGCCCGTGCATACGCGTAAAAAATGGCGACATGTGGCCGCAGCTTCGCCGGCAACAACCAGGACCCAACCGGGAAGTTTTCGTGCCCAGTACCCTTGCCGGATGGGGTTTCGACGGAACTAATCGCCGTCATGCCTCGACGTCCCAACGTTCTTTCCTATGACAGGTTAGCATAAATACCAAAACGCCTTATATAGATGGAGAAAGCCCTTACCCAGAGTCGTTTCGCGAGATAAGGAATGTTATAGACGGGATCGGGCCATGTGCCCTTGGGAGAACTCAATGCTTGAACTCTATACGGACGGAACGCCGAACGGACACAAGGTTTCGATCTTTCTTGAGGAAGCCGGCGTTTCCTATTGCCCCATCCACATCGATATCACGAAGGGCGACCAGTTCAAGCCGGAGTTCTTGAAAATAGGCCCCAATAACAAGATTCCGGCGATCGTCGATCCAGAGGGGCCGGGCGGTGAACCGATCGCGCTTTTCGAATCCGGCGCCATCCTGATTTATCTGGGTGAGAAACTCGGCAAATTCCTGTCGACGGATGCACGAACGCGATACGTGACGCTCCAGTGGCTGATGTTCCAGATGGGCGGGGTCGGCCCTATGCTCGGCCAGGCCCATCACTTTCGAAAATACGCACCGGAAAAAATCCCTTATGTGATCGAGCGCTATACGAAGGAAGCTGCGCGACTTTACTGCGTCCTCGACCGACGGCTCGGGGAAAGCGAGTATTTGGCTGGTGACTATTCGATCGCCGATATCGCGACCTTCCCCTGGACCCGATGGCATGACATGCACGGACAGAAACTGGAGGATTTTCCAAATGTCGAGCGTTGGTACAACGCCATCGACGAGCGGCCTGGCGTGAAGCGAGGGATGAAGGTGCCAAGAAAGATGGAAACCGACTGGTCGGAAGACAAGGATGCCTGGAACGTCATGTTCGGCAGCCAACAATACGAACGCCGCTGAATTGGAAAGTCCGGCTTGAAAGAAATGGACTATCTCGAACTCATCGAGGCGCTTCGCCCTATCGTCCGGAAGGCCGGAAGGGAGACCGTTCGAATCTATGAGAAAAAAGAGTACACCGTTCGGAAGAAGAAGGACCTATCTCCCGTTACGGAGGCTGATGAAATTTCGGAGCGAATCATCTTAGACGCGCTTCGTGAGATTACGCCAGAAATTCCCGTCGTTTCGGAGGAGCGTGCCGAGGGGGGCGACATTCCATCCATCGCCGGGGGAAAGTTTTGGCTGGTGGACCCCCTCGACGGCACGAAGGAGTTCATCGGGGAAACCGGTGAATTCACGATCAATGTCGCCCTCGTGATAGACAATCGCCCGGTTCTTGGCCTTATCGGCGTCCCCTTAAAGGAAACCATTTACGCGGCGGCCGGGCCCGGCACTGCCACCCTTGCCGTCGGAGAAGACGAACCTAGGCCCATCACCGCCGTCAAGGCGTCTGCGGAAGGCTTCGTCGTCGTCTCCAGCCGCTCCCATGCCGGGCCCCAGACGGAAGAATACCTCACGACGCTGAAGGTGCGGGAACGTAGGATCTTCGGCAGTGCGATGAAATTTTGTGTCATCGCGGCAGGTGAGGCCGACCTCTACCCGCGCTTCGGGCGAACGATGGAATGGGACACGGCGGCCGGGCACACCATCCTGCTTGCAGCGGGCGGAAACATCACGACGCTGGATGGTGAGGAATTGCGCTACGGGAAGCCGAATTTCGAGAATCCGGCTTTTGTCGCGAGAGGACGGGCTTAATCCTCTAATCCCTGAAATCCATACGCGTTCCAAGTCAGCACCACCGGCCCTTGCCCATGCAAGGGGGAGCCTTTATTAACCTTACGGACAGATGTCCGTAGCATCCTTGGCATGCGCCCATTGCCTTCATCGACATGGACGACGGAATGCCGCTTCCAGATCTTCCCATGCCCAACCGAAACTGGGCTCTTTTCCTAGATGTGGACGGAACGCTGGTCGAGATTGCGGAGACGCCGGCTGCGGTTCATATCGAGCCGGACGTGCTGACGATTCTTCGCCGCCTTACGGGCACTTTCGAGAATGCCGTAGCCCTTGTAAGCGGGCGCTCGATCGAAACCATCGATCGGCTGTTCGAACCCCTTTGCCTTCCCGTTGCCGGCCTTCACGGGTTGGAGGTACGTAACGCGAAGGGGGACATCCACCGGGTGGCGAGCGAGAGCAATCGGTTGGAAGAAATCCGGGAGACGCTGAAGCGGTACGCCGATGAGTCCCCTGGTATCCTTCTTGAGAATAAAGGCGCAACGCTGGCGCTTCACTACCGGCAGGCGCCTGAGCAGGCAGAGGCCGCAAAGACGCTCGTATCGGACCTTCTTGGCAAACAAGACGGCAACTACCACTTTCTCAAGGGAAAAATGGTGCTGGAGGTAAAGCCGGCCAACGTACACAAGGGCCAGGCAGTCGAACATTTGCTAAGCGCGCCGCCCTTTGCCGGGCGTCTTCCCGTCTATATCGGGGACGACATCACGGACGAAGACGGGTTTGCCACGGTCAATCGGCTTGGCGGGCATTCCATCCGGGTCGGCATGGAAGGTGCGACTGCCGCCACTAGGCGAATCGAATCCGTGTCTGCGCTTCTTGGTTGGCTTGCCTCCCTGCCCGATGCCATTCTAACCACGGCCAAACTGCAGGAGAGTGGATAGGCATGACGGATCTTAACCTGGGCATTATCGGGAATGGTTCCTATGGGGCCCTGATCGACCAGCGGGGACGAGTCGTTTGGGCGTGCCTTCCAAGGTTCGATAGCGATCCGATTTTCTGCAGATTGCTGAACGGCGACGGAGAGGACAAAGAAACCGGGTTCTTCGATATCGAGATCGAGCATTTCTCCCACTCCGAACAGTATTACGTTCCGCACACGGCCGTTCTCATTACGAAACTTTATGATACGAAGGGTGCATCCATCGAATTGACGGATTTTGCGCCCCGTTTCCGACAGTACGGGCGCATCTTTCGCCCGATTATGATGGTCCGGCACGTGCGGCCGGTAAACGGAACGCCCAGAATTCGGGTCCGTGTACGCCCCAACTCGAACTACGGAGCCGAAAAGCCGTCGACCACCCATGGCAGCAATCATATTCGTTACGTTACGGCTGCGGTGACGCTGCGCGTTTCGACGGATTTACCGGTTGCGTTCTTGCTTGAAGAAAAATCGTTCGTTCTTGAGCTTCCACACACGATGATGCTGGGCCCGGACGAAAGCCTGGCCAGTCCGATCGACGACACGAGTAAGGACTTCTACAAAAAGACCGTCGAATATTGGCATGATTGGGTGCGCTACTTATCCCTGCCCTTTGAATGGCAGGAAGCGGTCGTCCGTGCGGCAATTACGCTCAAGCTCTGTAGCTTCGAAGAAACGGGCGCCCTCATCGCCGCGATGACGACCTCGATCCCGGAGGCCGCGAACAGCCGCCGTAACTGGGATTATCGCTACTGCTGGTTGCGGGACTCCTATTTCGTCGTGCATGCCCTCAACCAGTTGGGGGCGACGCTGACGATGGAGAATTACCTGCGCTACATCATCAATATCGTTGCCGGTGCCGAAAATGGCGAACTGCAGCCGGTCTATGGCATTACGCTTGAATCGCAGCTTCATGAGCAAGAAATCGAGACCCTTGCCGGTTACCGCCGGATGGGACCGGTCCGCACCGGCAACGCAGCCTTCCGCCAGCCTCAGAACGACGTTTACGGAAGCGTCGTGCTTGCCTCCACCCAGGCCTTCTTCGATACACGGCTTTCCCGACAGGGAGATATTCGCCTTTTTGAGGAACTGGAGCGCGCCGGTCATCTGGCCGCCAAGCTTTACAATCAACCCGATGCCGGCCCGTGGGAATTCAGAACACGCGAGCGGGTCCACACCTATTCCAGTGTCATGTGTTGGGCAGCTTGCGACCGGCTGGCAAAGATTGCGACGCAGCTTGGCCTGACGTCGAAGGCAAAGACCTGGCGAAAAAAGGCAGATGACATCCATGCCGTAATTTGCAAGCAGGCGTGGAACGAGAAGAAAAAAAGTTTTGTCGAAAGTTTTGGGGGCTCGGATCTGGATGCCTCTCTTCTGCTCTTACACGAGCTGGGCTTCCTTCCTCCAACAGACCCACGCTTCGAACAGACCGTTCACGCAGTCGAAAAGGAACTGCGACAGGGCGATTTCTTGTTTCGCTACGCGGCCCCGGACGATATTGGCCGACCGGAGACCTCCTTCAGCGTCTGTACATTCTGGTACATAAACGCGTTAGGCGCCATTGGCCGCAAGGAGGAGGCGCGTGAGCTCTTCGAAAATATGCTTGCCCGCCGAAATCATGTAGGATTGCTCTCTGAGGACATAGACCCAAAAACGGGCGAGCTTTGGGGAAACTTTCCCCAAACCTATTCAATGGTGGGGCTAATCAACTCCGCCATGCGACTAAGCAAGTCCTGGGAGGAGGCGTTTTGACCCGTCTCGTCGTCGTTTCCAATCGCGTGGAAGTGGTTGGAAAGAGTCAAACCAGCGTAGGCGGCCTTGCCATCTCCATCCAGACGGCGCTGGAGGCCTATGGCGGTATTTGGTTCGGATGGAGCGGTAAGTACGCAGCGAAGGTTTCTGTTCGGCCGAAAGTTTTTTCGACGAATGGGTTGACCTATGCCACGCTCGATCTTTCGACGAAGGATTACGAAGAGTATTACTCTGGATATGCGAATCGTGCCATCTGGCCAGCTTTTCACTACCGTCCGGATTTGATGGCCTTCCACCGAGACGACTACAAAGGCTACCAGAGGGTCAATGCCAATTTCGCGAAGAAACTTGTTCCGTTGTTGGAAGGCGGCGACCTCATCTGGGTCCACGACTATCACCTAATCCCGCTTGCACACGAACTTCGCCAAAAGGGAATAAACCATCCAATTGGTTTTTTCCTACATACCCCCTTCCCGGTGCCCGAAGTCCTGACGTCGCTTCCCGGCCATCAAGAGCTGGTGGAAGGCCTTTGCGCTTATGATGTCGTCGGATTTCAGACGGAAATGGACCTTTACGCCTTTCATAACTATATCAACCGTGAAGTTCAGGGACAGGTGATGTCGAACGGGATTGTGAAGGTGAACGGCCGCACTTTCCTGGCCGGTGTTTTTCCGATCGGCATCGACATGAAAAACGTCACTTCACTTGCCAGGGATTCGAAAAACTCGACCTCTGCCATAAAGATGCAGGAGAGCCTTCACGATCGCCCGATGATCATCGGGGTCGATCGACTGGATTACAGCAAGGGGATCATTGAGCGGTTCCTTGCCTTCGAAAGTCTGCTCAAGGATTCTCCGGAATTCCAGAAGCAATGCGTCACACTGATTCAGATCGCCCCGCTTTCCCGGTCACATGTGCAGGAATACAAAGAAATGCGAGAGGAAATCAGCACCGCCGCCGGCCGGATCAATGGACGCTTCTCCGAATTCAACTGGGTGCCGATTCGCTATATCAATCATAGCTTCAAGCGCCGGACATTGATGGGGTTCTTCCGAGCCAGCAATGTCGGTTTCGTGACGCCTTTGCGGGATGGCATGAACCTCGTCGCCAAGGAGTACGTTGCCGCTCAGGATCCAGAAGACCCCGGCGTTCTGGTCCTTTCCCGTTTCGCCGGCGCGGTACATGAGCTGGACAACAACTCGATCGTCGTCAATCCGTACAACACCGAGGAAGTGGCGGATGCCCTGAAACAGGCGCTCGTCATGCCACTCGACGAGCGCAAGGCGCGTTGGAAAGAGATGATGAAGACGCTGCGTCGAAACGACATCACGATATGGCGTGAAAAGTTTGTAGCGGCGCTTCAGGAAGCACCGTACTCCGTCTATTGATCCCATGACCGACGGGCAACGGGAAGAACAAACCGGCCGTTTCCTTGCGGATATTGGCGGAACGAACGTTCGCTTCGCCCTTCACGAAAAGGGGGGGGCGGTGAGTCATTGCGAATCGTTTTGCTCGGCAGACTACGCGGATCTGGCAAGTGCCATTGCCGACTACCTCAATCGCATTCCGATGAAACCCGCGCCAAAACACGCCGCCTTCGCTGTCGCTTCTGCGGTCGATGGCGATAAGGTTGAACTTACGAATCACCCCTGGACCTTTTCCATCGAAGAAACCCGAAAAAGTTTTGGCTTCGAACGCCTTGATGTGATCAACGACTTTACCGCGATCGCGCTTTCCGTCCCGGAGTTTGAGGCAGGGGATCTTTCCAAAATTGGCGGTGGCCAGGCGGTGGCAGACACGCCGATTGCGGTGATCGGGCCCGGCACGGGACTTGGCGTTTCCGGCCTTATGCCGATGGCCGATGGCGAATGGATGGCCCTTTCGACCGAGGGAGGCCACGTGACGATGGCAGCGACTACAGACGCAGAGGCGGACACCTTGCAAAACCTGCGCAAGCGTTTTGGCCATGTCTCCGCCGAGCGTGTCGTTTCGGGCCCGGGCCTTCTCAACCTATACGAGGCGATCGGCGGTACGTCCGGAAAAGGCCCCGCGCCTGCTTCACCGGACGAGCTTACGCACCGCGCCCTCGATGGAGGCGATCCAGATTGTCTTGCCGTGCTTCGTATGTTCTGCGAGATGCTGGGAACGGTTGCCGGAGATCTGGCGCTTAACCTTGGCGCGCAGGGAGGCGTCTATGTGGCCGGCGGCATTATTCCGCAGTTTACGGGTTTCTTTGAAGCCTCTGGGTTTCGCCAGCGCTTCGGGGAAAGGGGACGTTTCTCCGATTACCTTGCGGAAATTCCGACTTTCGTCATTCGTCACCCGGAGCCGGCCTTCCTCGGACTCGCAAGCCTGCTCGACCATGCTTCCGATTAAGCGCTCGCCTTCTCAAGATTGCCTGCCTAGACGGCAAGGTTCCAATCAACCGTGCATGGTAACGTCTGAATCGGGGGCGGCTTCTGTCACAACCTGGTTTCGCCCCTGATTCTTTGCACGGTAAAGGGCATTGTCCGCCCGCTGAATGAAGCTCTCGGAGGGTTCTCCGGGACGGTATTGCGCGACACCGAGAGAAAGGGTGATGGCGCCCAGAGCTTCGCCCGTTGCTTTTCGGACAACTTTCTTCGAAGCAACACGCGCACGAATGTCCTGTCCGACCTTCTTCGCCCCATGGATATTCGTACGCGGAAGAATGATCGCGAACTCTTCACCACCGAAACGCGTTGGTATATCGCGCCCCTTCACGCATTCGATGAGTGTGTTCGCGACGAGCCATAATACCTGGTCTCCCAAGAGATGGCCGTAATTGTCATTGAATTTTTTGAAATGATCGATATCCGCCATGACCAGACAAAGGGCCTCATTCGCCTCCTCGCTTTGACGAATGCATAGACGAAGTTGCTCGTCAAAATGCTTGCGATTCGGCAGGCCGGTCAGTGCGTCCGTCGTCGCTTCCTGACGGATGTATTGGATATGTTCATGAAGCTCGACGATTTCGTCGCTGGCGGTTTTTAGCTGGCTTTCGAGCTGGTTATTTTTCTTAGTCATTCGCTTTGTTTCCGACAGGATGCCGGCCACCGTCGAGCGGATCGCTTCGATATCCGTCTCGTTCGCGATTCGCCCAGACATCGTTTCCAATGCCTCGCCATAGTCGGCAACTTCGGTATTCGTATCCCCGAGATACTCCAGCACCCGCGTCACGGCCGATTGGATCCGATCGCTTGCCTTTTGAATTTCCGCCACTTCGTGGGAATGGCCGAAGAAACGGTCGTGGAGTTCGACGTTCAGGTCATCCGTGAATGCTTCTTTTTTCCTAAGGATGACCTCAAGGGTCTGCTTCAGTTCTGGGTTCGTGCCAGAATAGTAGCAATACCAGAGCTCGAAATTCTTCGGCTGCGCCGCAATTTTGAGCGTCGCCATTTTGGCAAACGCTGCTTTAGCGAATGCTACCGCCTGCTCCAAGCTTTCGTGATAGGCCATCCTTCGAAAGTCCTTAAGCTTAGTACCCCCAATCGTCCTAAGCTGCCGGGATAACTCCCGGACATGCCCGGACACTCTCAGGGGCCCTGTTTAGTTAAGACTGGTTAAAAATGCCTATATTTGAGCGAAATTTGAGCGAATTTAGACGTTCGAAGGCCCCAGGCCACCCGTCACGGCCCATTCGAGCCCGATAACCCCATAATTTTTATGGAAAATCATGGCCTTCAGGCCTTGACAGACGGCCGGAATTTGCCAATTTTAAAGTGGACTGTTTTAGTACTGATTAGGCTTCGCAGAGGAGTGTCATGTTTCGCCTGAACAGGCTGGTCGATTACGGCATCGTACTGATGAGCCACATTGCGGCGCATTCGGACCGCCGGTTCAGCGCCCCGGATCTGGCGAGCGAGCTTGGCCTTCCGGTGCCGGTGGTTAGCAAGGTGCTGAAGGGGCTTGCCCACCGTGGCCTGCTCACGTCCTACCGTGGAGCGAAGGGCGGTTACCGCCTCGCCCGGGACGCGGAAGCGATTACGGTTGCGGATATCATCTCGACCATCGACGGGCCAATTGCGCTTACCGATTGCATTGAAGACTCCGACGGCACTTGCGGAATCGAATCGCTCTGCCCGCAACGGGGCAACTGGCAAATCATCAACCGCACGGTGCGAAGCGCTCTTTCCGATATCCGGCTTTCCGATTTGACGGCACCACTGCCCTCCTTCTTTGAGCCGCCTTTGCCCAAAGACGGAAAAGACATCGGCGCCGTTTAGAACCACGAAACGAATAGCGTAAAAGAAATGACAACAAACACCGATACCGTTGAGGCGGTTCGCTCCGCCACCGAGGAGTACAAATACGGCTTCGTCACCGACATCGAAGTCGAGCAGTCACCGCCCGGCCTAAACGAATACATTGTTCGCTTTATCTCTGCCAAAAAGAACGAACCGGCGTGGCTTCTCGAATGGCGGTTGAGGGCCTTCCGGACCTGGCTTGCCATGGAAAAGGAAGAGCCGAGCTGGGCGAACATCCATTACCCGCCGATCGACTATCAGGGGGCCTACTACTATTCGGCGCCAAAATCCGACAAGGACGGGCCGAAAAGTCTCGATGAAGTCGATCCGGAATTGCTTGCCACCTATGAAAAACTGGGCATTCCCCTGAGGGAGCAAGAAGCTCTGGCCGGGGTCGCCGTCGATGCCGTGTTCGACAGTATTTCCGTCGCCACGACCTATAAGGAAAAGCTGGCGGAGGTTGGCGTTATTTTTTGCCCGATGTCGGAGGCCGTCGAGAAGCATCCGGAATTGGTCCGGAAATATTTAGGGAGTGTCGTTCCCTACTCCGATAACTTCTTCGCAACCCTGAATTCGGCTGTTTTTAGCGACGGCTCCTTCGTTTACGTGCCGAAGGGAGTTCGTTGCCCGATGGAGCTTTCCACCTACTTTCGGATCAATGCTGCAAAAACGGGTCAGTTTGAGCGCACCCTCATCATCGCGGAGAAGGGCAGCTACGTGAGCTACCTCGAAGGCTGCACGGCGCCGATGCGCGACGAAAACCAGCTGCACGCAGCGGTCGTCGAGTTGGTCGCGATGGAGGATGCCGAAATCAAGTATTCGACCGTTCAGAACTGGTACCCGGGCGACAAGGAAGGAAAAGGCGGCATCTATAATTTTGTCACGAAACGGGGCGCCTGCCGCGGCCGGAATTCGAAGATTTCCTGGACACAGGTCGAGACCGGTTCCGCCATCACTTGGAAGTATCCGAGTTGCATCCTTCAAGGCGATAACTCGGTCGGTGAATTCTATTCCGTTGCCACGACGAACAACCTTCAGCAGGCCGATACCGGTACGAAGATGATTCATATCGGCAAGAACACGCGCAGCACGATCATCTCGAAAGGCATTTCGGCAGGGCGAAGCCAGAACACCTACCGAGGCCTTGTGAAGATACTCGGCGGTGCCGCGAACGCCCGGAACTATACCCAGTGTGATTCCCTGCTTCTGGGCGATCGGTGTGGGGCACATACGGTGCCCTATATCGAATCACGGAATCGCACGGCCCGTGTCGAGCATGAGGCCACGACCTCGAAGATCAGTGAGGATCAGCTTTTCTACTGTAACCAGCGCGGTCTTTCGCAAGAGGACGCCGTCTCGATGATCGTCAACGGCTTCTGCAAGGAAGTCTTCAAGAAACTGCCGATGGAGTTCGCCGTCGAGGCCACGAAGTTGATGGGCGTGACTCTCGAAGGCGCGGTTGGCTGAGGCATAAGGAACGTTTGAGATGCCGAGTTTATTGGAAATAAAAGACCTGCACGCGACGGTCGAAGGCCAGGAAATCCTTCGCGGCGTTACGCTTTCCATAGAGGCTGGCGAGGTGCATGCCGTGATGGGGCCGAACGGCTCGGGGAAAAGCACGCTGGCACATGTGCTCGCCGGCCGGCCCGGCTATGAGGTGACGAAAGGCAAGGTCCGGTTTCGGGGCAAGAATCTCCTCGAGATGGCGCCGGAAGCGCGGGCCTACGAAGGGGTTTTTCTCGGATTGCAGTACCCGGTCGAGATTCCGGGGGTTTCAAACATGTATTTCCTGAAGGCGGCACTGAACGCGCTTCGCGCACACCGAGGTGAGCCGGAACTCGATGCCGTCGAATTCCTGAAAGTTGCCCGCGAAAAGGCCGAGTTTCTGGAGATCGGCGAGAATCTTCTGCAGCGCGGGGTGAACGTTGGCTTCTCGGGCGGTGAGAAGAAGCGCAATGAAATCTTTCAGATGGCTTTGCTGGATCCTGCCCTCGCCGTTCTCGACGAGACGGATTCCGGTCTCGACATCGACGCGTTGAAGATCGTTGCGAATGGCATCAATGCGCTTCGCTCGCCGGAACATGCCGTTCTCCTGATCACCCATTACCAGCGGCTTCTCGAATACGTCGTGCCGGACAAGGTCCACGTGTTATCGGATGGCCGGATCGTCGAGACCGGCGGGAAGGAGCTGGCGTTCGAACTTGAGAAGAAGGGCTACGCTACTTTCGAGGGGAAGGAGACGCCGGCGATGACGGCGAGTGCACCCACACAAGGCGCATGAGGTCGTAACGAATGACGCAGATCGGCAGCGAATACATCGAACGCTATCCAGAATGGCGGGAGAGCCTTCCGGGAAAGGATCTCGCGTGGCTCACGGAGATGCGTGCGGATGCTTTCGAGCACTTCGCCGAACGCGGCTTCCCGACACGAAGGACGGAGGCCTGGAAGTACACAAACCTTGCGCCGCTTGCGAGGGGCGTCTTCGCACCGAAAGCGAGCGTTGCCGGGAAGGGCCTGGCGGCCGCGCCTGCCCACGCCCCGAACGAGATGACCGCCCATCGGATCGTCTTCGTGAACGGACGATTGGAAGCCGATGGCTCCGCGCTCAACGCATTGCCCAAAGGCGTTCGGCTCATAACCCTCGGCGAGGCGTTAGAAAAGGAGCCGGCCCTGATCGCAACCCACCTGGCGGCGAGCGGCAAGCCGGAAGAGCGCGCCCTTTTCGAAATGAACACCGCGCTCATGACGGAAGGTGCCGTTTTGATGCTTGAGCCCGGGGTTGAGCTGGAAACACCGGTGCATCTGTTTTTTCTGACGACAGACGAGGCGGCTCAATCGGCCATGCATCTTCGAAACCTTATCGTGGCCGGAAAGGGAAGTACCGCCACCATCTTTGAAAGCTACCTCGGAACGGGAAAAACCGAATATTGGACGAACGTCGTGACCGAAGTCGTCGTCGATGAAGACGCTCATCTCCGCCACTACAAATTACAGAACGAGGGGGAAGCCGCCTACCACATCGCCATGACCGTTGCAAAAATCGGGGATCGTGCAACTTACGACAGTTTTGCGATGTCGCTTGGTGGCATCCTTTCCAGAAACGAGATTCAGGCCCTGCTGGACGGCAGCGGGATCGATTGTCGGCTGAACGGGGTCAATCTTGCGCGCAACCGCCAGCACCTGGATACGACGACCGTCATCGATCACGCAAAGCCCGGAAGCAATTGCAACGAAACCTATAAGGGTGTCGTCGACGGCCATGCAAAGACCGTTTTCCAGGGAAAGATCATCGTCCGCCAGGATTCCCAAAAAACGTCGGCGCATCAGCTAAACCGCAATCTCCTGCTTTCGGATGAGGCACAGGCCAATACGAAACCGGAGCTTCGAATCCACGCGGACGATGTTCAGTGCAGCCATGGGGCCACCGTAAGCGAGCTTGACGAACAGGCACTTTTCTACCTTCGCTCGCGGGGGATCGCGGAGGATGCCGCACGCGGTCTACTGACGGAGGCCTTCGTCGCCGAGATGATCGACGAAATCGAGATTGTTCCGGTTCGCGAGGCGATGCGCCATTCGATGGCGGGCTGGCTTTCCGGAATGTCCAGGATGGGAGGGCCGGCATGACGAAACTCGCCCCCACCCTGCGGCCGGCGCCACCCGGTTTCGACGCCTGGCGCGCCCGGGAAGACTTTCCGATCCTGAAGACGCAGGCTCATGGAAGGCCGCTCGTCTATCTGGACAGCGCCGCGAGTGCACAGAAACCGCGTCCGGTCATCGAGACGGTCAGCCATGTCTACGAGGCGGAATACGCGAACATCCATCGCGGCGTTTACGAGTTGTCTGAAAAGACGACGGCTGCTTTTGAAGGCGCCCGCGAGAAGGTCCGCGCCTTCCTGAATGCGCCCGAGGGACGCGAGATCATCTTCGTCCGTGGGGCAACGGAAGGAATCAACCTCGTCGCGCAAAGCTTTGGCCGGGCGTTCCTGAAGGAAGGCGACGAGATCGTTCTCTCCGTCCTCGAACACCATTCGAACATCGTGCCATGGCAGATCTTAAGGGACATGACCGGCATCGTACTTCGGATTGTGCCTGTAAACGATGCCGGAGAACTTCGGATGGACGCGTATTCAGAGCTTTTGAATGCGCGTACGCGTCTCGTGGCAATGACGCAGGTTTCGAATGCGATCGGGACGGTCACACCCATTCACGACATCATTCGGCTTGCCCATGAAAGGGGCGTGCCGGTGCTCGTCGATGGTTGCCAGGCCGTTCCGCATCGGAAGGTGGATGTTCAGGACCTCGATTGCGATTTCTATGTCTTTTCCGGCCACAAGCTTTATGGCCCCTCCGGCATCGGGGTGCTTTACGGAAAGGCCAAACACCTTGAAGCCATGCCGCCTTATCAGGGCGGCGGCGACATGATTCGCTCGGTTACCTTCGAGAAGACGGATTACAACGTCATGCCCCACAAGTTCGAGGCGGGAACGCCGCACATCGCGGGCGCCATCGGGTTGGGTGCCGCGATCGACTACCTTGAGGGGCTCGAGATCCCTGCAATCATGGCCCATGAGCAGACGCTCCTCGATCACACAACGGAATGCCTCTCTCGCATCAAGGGGCTTCGGCTGATCGGCACGGCAAGGGTGAAGGCAAGCATCCTTTCCTTCACCCTCGAGGGTGTCCATCCCCACGATGTGGGGACGGTTCTCGATGGCGAAGGGGTGGCGATCCGGACCGGTCATCACTGCGCCCAGCCGCTTATGGAACGCTTTGGTGTGCCGGCAACGGCGCGGGCTTCGTTTGGACTTTACAACACCACCGAGGATGCGGACGCCTTAGCGGCCGGCCTCGAAAAGGTGCTGGAGATCTTTGGCTGATGTTCGACCTCAAGGATCTTTATCAGGAAGTCATCATCGACCACAGCCGGCGGCCCCGGCATTTCGGAAGGCTTGCGGGCTCGAATCGCGAAGCGGAAGGCTTCAATCCGCTCTGCGGCGATCGGCTCGTGGTTGCATTGATCGTCGAAGATGGCCGTGTGAAGGCCGTCGCCTTCGAGGGCGTCGGTTGCGCGATTTCAACCGCATCGGCCTCGATGATGACGGACATGGTCGTGGGCAAGACGGAAACGGAGGCGCGGGCCCTCTTCCGCCAATTTCAGGGGTTGGTCACGCGGAAGGAGCCGCCTACAGCGGATGAGCTTGTGGCAATGGAAAAGCTGGCTGCGTTGACGGGTGTGCGGGCGTTCCCAGCACGCGTGAAGTGCGCAACGCTCGCCTGGCACACGCTCGCCGCCGCGCTGGACGAGCGGCACGAGGCCGTAAAAACGGAGTAGACGGAGCAAGTAAGGAATGACCGAAGAAGGCATCCTCACATTGGGACGGGATTGCGACGCGACCCTGATCCCCGCCGGTACGCGGATCGAGCTTCAGGCCGGCACCCCGGTGACGCTCACCCAGGCGCTCGGAGGGTCCTTTACGGTCGCCGTACACGGCAACCTCGCCCGCATCGATGGCAAGGACGCGGACGCCCTTGGCTTGGAAACCGGGGACAAGGCAGCGCCATCAAAGAAAGCGGGGAAAGGCGCGGAAGCGGATGAGGCGGAAATCTGGGAGCGGCTTCGGACCTGCTACGATCCGGAAATCCCGATCAACATCGTCGAGCTGGGCCTCATCTACGACTGCAAGATCTCAGCGCTTGAGACGGGTGGAAGCGGGGTCGAGGTCACGATGACGCTTACCGCGCCGGGCTGCGGCATGGGGGATATCATTGCCGAGGACGTCCGTCAGAAACTGCTCAGCGTGCCGAACGTGAAGGAGGCGCATGTGGAGGTCGTTTTCGATCCGCCCTGGGACCAGAGCATGATGTCGGAAGCGGCGCGGCTTGAAGTGGGTATCTTGTAGGAAAGGAAGCGTATGCCGGAAAACGCCCCAGTGACGATGACGGACGCCGCCGCCGAGCGGGTCAAGGCGCTGCTCGCGCGCCGGCAGGAAAAGTCTGCCCTTGGCCTCCGGCTTGCCGTGACGAATAGCGGTTGTTCCGGCCATTCCTACAAGATGGAATATGTCGATGACGCGCCGGCGGGCGACGAGGTTATCGAGGTCAAGGGGATTACGCTTTTCATCGATCCGGCGGCTCTGATGTTTCTGATCGGCAGCGAGATCGACTACGTCGAAGACACGTTCCAATCCGGCTTCGTCTTCAAGAACCCGAACGTGAAGGGAACCTGCGGCTGCGGGGAATCCTTCAGCGTCTAGGACACATCCCCGACGGCTGACACGACCGGCTCGACGCCAAGGCTTGGCGTTGGGGCCTCTGCCATGACGACCGCGCGAAGGGCTTCGTGAACGACGTCTTCATTGGCGCAGGGCAGGATGGCAAGCTCGCTTAGGTGTTGCCGCCAAGCCCTTGCCCCCGGGACCCCGGTAAACAGACCAAAGAGATGGCGGGTCATCCGGGCAAGGGGAACCCCTTTTTCGACCTCGGCCGCCAGGTAGGGAAGCATGGCCTCCAGGACCGCCTGCCGGGAGGGGGGCGGTTCGGTCTCGCCGAAGAAGCGCCGATCGACCTCGGCTAGCAGGTAGGGGTTCTGATAGGCGGCCCGCCCGATCATCGCGCCATCGACATGGGCAAGATGGGCCTCCACCGCATCCAGGGTCTCGACGCCGCCATTGAGGACGATCTCGAGATCGGGGAAATCCGCCTTCAGCCGATAAACGACCTCATAGCGAAGCGGCGGCACCGAGCGGTTCTCCTTCGGGCTCAGGCCCTTCAGGTAGGCCTTGCGGGCATGGACGATGACGGTCCTACAGCCCGCTGCCGCTACCGCCTCGATGAAGCGAACCAGAAAATCGTAGCCGTCGTTCTCGTCGACCCCGATCCGGGTCTTGACCGTGACCGGGACCACAACGGCCTCTCCCATCGCCCGTAGGCCCTCTCCGACGCGCTCGGGCTCGGTCATCAGGCAGGCGCCGAAGCGGCCCCGTTGGACCCGATCGCTTGGGCAGCCGACATTGAGGTTGATCTCGTCATAGCCGAACGCTTCCCCAAGCCGGGCCGCGGCGGCAAGCTCGACAGGCTCCGAGCCGCCGAGCTGCAGGGCCAGCGGATGTTCGTCCGGGTGGAAGGCCAAGCAGCGTTCCGGGTCCCCATGGAGGACCTCCCCGGTCGCCACCATCTCCGTATAGAGAAGGGCCCGCCTTGAGATTTGCCGCAGGAAGTAACGATCATGGCGGTCCGTCCGATCCATCATGGGGGCGACGGAGATGCGGCGGTCCAACCGAGCCGGCTCTGTCTTCATCATGGGCGCGACCTTGGCTTGCCAGACAAGGAAAGGCAATACGTAAGCCCTGCTTCTTGACGGTCCCCGCGAACTAGGATACTATTCCTAATTCCGTAAAATGACAAGCGGGCGGATGGCATATCCCATAACAAAGTAGTTCCTATGGCCATACCGGTCCTACCAAAGCCTCTGCCCGCGGCGATCCCCCCGGCCCTGCCCCGACTGGCCAACCCGATCCCCAGCCCGACAATCCGTGGAAGGGATACAAAAGGGGAAGGCCACTTCGGTGTGGCCCGTGACGGCGGCAGGCGAAAACATCTGGGGGTCGACCTGATCGCCGCCCATGGCACCCCTGTCATGAGCTCCGTCAGCGGGACCGTCAGCCGTCTCGGCTGGGCCTATTCGGGGGACCCCCATTACCGCTACGTAGAGGTCACGACGGCAGCGGGCCAGGTGGTTCGGCATTTCTACGTCTTCCCCTTCGTCGAGGCGAACGAGGCCGTGGAGGCTGGAAAGACCCGACTTGGCACGGTCCAGGACCCGACACGGCGATACCCCGGGATCACGAATCACCTCCATCTCGAGATGCGCCAGGCGGAGGACCCGGCGCGCCGGAACCACCGGGTCCGGGACCCGTCCGGCAGGCTGGTGGATCTCTACAAGACCTATCCGGTCATCGATCCCACGCCACTGCTTTCAAGCTAGGCTCCAGGGCGGTATAGGAGAGCGTTCAGGCAGCCCCTTCAACCCGCACCTTAAGGGCCCCCCATGGCGAGCATTTCGGAAACCCTTGGCGAATTTGCCGCCGGCCTTCGGGACGAAGACGTGCCTCTCGAGGTGCGGACCCGCGCGAAGGCCCTCATCCTGGATGCGGTCGGTATCGCCTTTGCCTCCAACCATTTCGACTTCGCGGAAAAGACCTTCCGGGGCTTGAGCGCCCTTTCCTCCCATGGCGGTGCGCCTGTCATCGGCCGCAAGGAACGGCTACCTTTGCGCGATGCGGCGGTGATGAACGGCTTCCTGATTCACGGCCTCGACTATGACGACACCCACGTCGCCGGCATCGTCCATCCGACGGCCAGCGCCTTTCCCACGGCACTTGCTGCCGCCACCCTGGCCGAGGCCTCCGGAAAGGCCATGCTCACCGCCTTCGTGCTTGGTATCGAAGTGAGCGCACGGATCGGGGCGGTGGCGAAAGGAGGGTTCCATCAGGTGGGATTTCACCCGACGAGCCTTGCCGGCATCTTCGGATGCACGCTGATCGCAGGCAGGCTTTTCGGGCTCGACGCAAATGCCCATGCCATGGCGCAAGGGGTGGCCCTTAGCCTCGCGTCTGGCAGCATGGAGTTCTTGGAGGATGGGGCCTGGACAAAGCGGCTGCACCCGGGCTGGGCGGCGGCGGCCGGTCTGACGGCGGCCATGCTTGCAAAACACGGCTTCATCGGCCCGAGACGAGCCTATGAGGGCCGCTTCGGACTCTACAAATCCCACCTTGGGCCGGAGGAGGCGAATTGCGACTACGGCCTCGCAACAGCGGCCTTGGGAAGCGTCTGGGAGCTTCAAAACGTCGCAACGAAGCCCTACCCTGCCTGCCATTTCGCACACGCCTGCATCGACGCCGCCCTTGCCTTAAGGAACGAACAACAATTACGGGTCGAAGACATCGCCCATGTTCGGGCCCTGGTGCCGAAGGAGGTCATCACGACCGTCTGCGAGCCGGTCAAAAACAAGCAAAAGCCGGCGAATGGCTACGATGCCCAGTTCAGCGTTCCCTATCTCGTCGCCACCGCCTTCCTACGTGGACGCTTCGGTTTGCCGGAACTCGAGCAAGAGGTGCTTTCGGACCCGGCGATCCTGGCCTTGGCTCAAAAGGTGGACTACGAGGCGGATCCGAACGCCGGCTTCCCGAAATACTTTTCCGGTGAACTTGTCGTCACGATGAAAGACGGGCGTGAGCTTTCCCACCGCGAGCACCAGAACCGGGGTTGCGCGGACCGCCCTCTCACGATGGAGGAGATTCGCGCGAAGTTCCGGGAGAACGCGGCTTTTGTCGCGGATGCCGAGCGAAGCGAAGCCATCCTGCAGCGGATTGAGGCCCTCGAGGCGTGTGAGCGCGCCGCAGACCTTGGTGAGTCACTTGCCGGATAAGCCAAGAAAGCCAAGGAAAGGAAAACCGATTGGGAGGGCCTGAATCCAGCAAGCTTCGGGCGTCGGTGACGGCGTGGTGCTTCTATGACTGGGCCAACTCAGCCATCCCGGCGATCATTCTTACCTTCGTCTTCGCGCCTTATTTCACCCAGGCCGTCGCTGCCGATCCGGTAACGGGGACCGCCCAATGGGGGCTGACGCTCACCATTTCCGCCCTTCTGATCGCGGTGCTGAGCCCGATCCTCGGGGCCTTCTCCGACAAGGCCGGCCAGCGAAAGCCATGGCTTGGCATGTTCAGCCTGATTGCGATCCTGGCGGTCGCGTGCATGTGGTTCGTGCGCCCATCCGTCGATGACGTTCTCTTTGCCCTCGTTCTGCTTGCCGTCACCAATCTCGGTTTCGAGCTTGCGATCGTTTTCTACAATTCGATGCTGCCGGCGTTCGTACCGCGCCATCTGTTCGGACGCGTTTCCGGCTGGGGCTGGGGAGCCGGCTACGCGGGCGGTCTGGTTTGCCTTGCGATCGCGCTCGTCTGGATCGTTCAGCCGGAAACCCCGCCTTTCGGCCTCGACAAGGAGGCCGCCGAACACGTCCGGGCCGTCGCGCCGCTTGCGGCGATCTGGTTTGCCGTCTTTGCGCTGCCTCTCTTTTTCTTTACGCCGGACGAGCCGAGAACCGGCCTGTCGAAGGCCAAGGTTCTGCGTGAAGGCTTTGCCGAGGTGCTGGGCACGCTGCGCACCGTGCGGCGCTATCCGTCGGTCGCCTGGTATCTGCTTGCCCATATGATCTACATCGACGGAATCAATACCCTCTTCCTGTTCGGTGGGATTTATGCGGCCGGGACTTTTCAGATGGACATCATCGAAGTGCTGGAATTCGGGATCGCACTGAACGTAACGGCCGGTATCGGGGCAGCCGCCTTCGCCTGGCTCGACGATTGGATCGGGGCGCGCCGAGTGATTGCCATTGCATTGGTCGCGTTGATATTCACATCCGTCGCTATTCTCTTTACGGAATCAAAAACCTGGTTCTGGGGACTTGGGCTCGTGTTAGGCATATTCTTCGGCCCGGTCCAATCGGCAAGCCGGTCCCTGATGGCCCGACTGGCACCGGAAGGTATGCATTCGCAGATGTTCGGCCTTTACTCGCTCACCGGGAAGGCGACCGCCTTCATCGGGCCGGCACTGTTTAGTTTCGTCGTCGTGATTACGGAAAGTCAGCGCGCCGGCATGGCGACGATTGTGCCCTTCTTCGTGATCGGCCTTCTGCTGATGCTCCTGGTTCGGGAACCGGACGCTGCATAGGCCGCTTGGCCTGAAGGGCCGGAAGCCTAGCCGGTCTCCGGACGCAGCTCGGCCACCTTTTCCTTCAACGCGCTTGCGATCCGAGCGTAGGCCGTATCCCCCTTGCCCGCTTCCAAGAGGCCGGCGGGATCCAACGGCTTGCCCAGGATGACGCGCACGGGGTACGGCCGAGGCAGCCGTCGGTCGCGGGACATGGCTTTGAACGTACCCTGAATATAGGCCGGCAATACGGGCACGGCGGATTGCTCGAGCAGCCTGCCTATGCCGGGAAGAAAACGCTGCAGCTCGCCGGTCGGCGAGCGCCAGGATTCGGGGAACCAGACAAGCGCGTTGCCCGCAGCCAGCACGTTTGAGGCCATGGCGAGCACCGTCCCTGGGGCCCGTTCATCCACCGGAAAGATGTGGATCGCCCGCGCAAGCCGCGCCTTGAGCCCGGAGGTAAAGAGCCGGCTCACCTCGCCTCCCCAGTAAATGCGTCGCATGGCCCGTAACGGAAAGGCCGCCGCAATCACGAGCGGATCGAGGTCGCTTGCGTGATTCGCGGCGACGACATAGGCCCCTTCCCTTGGCAGGTTCTCGAGGCCTTCGACCTTAAGGCGGAAGAAAAGGCGCACGAGAAGCCGGTTAAGGCCGTAGAGACAAATCCCGAGAAAGGTCGCCGCCATGCCGGTGGGGGCAAGCCAGGCCGCTTGGTCGGGGGTGAGTTCGGCTGCCAAGGCTTCCCCCGGCGGGTGGGCGGGTGCCGGTTCCGCACTTCTCGTGAGTTCGAGAAATTCCCGGATCGACTGGACCCCCGCCAAGTCCGCCTCGGCGAGCTTGATGGCAAACCTGCTCTCAAGTTCAAGGGAGAGATTCACCCAGTCGAGGGAATCGATTTCCAGGTCGAGTTGGGGACTGGTCTCAAGCGCGATCTCTTTTCCCGGGAAGCGCTGGTGGAGCCATTCCCAGACTTCCCTAACGGGCGAATTCGCCAAGAGCGCCTCGTCCTCGTCCGTGAGCCTTGCCGGCCCTACGGCCCTGCGGCCGGCAAGCGCGTTCTCGTAAATCTCCGGCAGCTGATAGCGCTTGTATTTGCCAAGACGGGTGCACGGCAACGTCTCGCGAACGATGGCGTAGCCGGCGATGCGTTGAAAGGAGGGAAGCCGTTGGGAAAGTTCGGAAAGGGTTATACGCAGCACGTCTTCGACGCGTGCGCTGATGCTTTTCTGGATCGCATCGAAATCCGGTCGGACAAGCGCCACCAGCTTGCCGGCTCGCTCCAGCACGGCGATTTCGGCAATATAAGGGCTTTGTCCATAGACCTGCTCGACCCCCTCCGGAAAGACATTCCTGGCCCCGCCAAGCACGATCATCTCCTTGGCACGACCGGTCACATAGAGATAGCCATCCTCGTCCCGGTAACCGAGATCGCCGGTTCGGAACCACTTATCCTCGGTAAAGGCGGTCTGGTTGGCCTCGGGGTTGTTTCGATAGCCGGCAAAGACGCTCGGGCCTTTTAGCTGAATTTCGCCGACACCGTCTTCATCCGGGTCCACGATGCGAAGTTCGCCACCCGGCAGCGGCAACCCCTCGCTGCCCAGCCGCTGGCGGCCCCGGAGGTTGGCCGTAAAGATCGAGCCGGTCTCGGCAAGGCCATAGCCACTCAAGACCTCCCAGCCAAGACCTTCCAGCTTCCAAACGAGGCTCGCCTCGAACCGCGCGCCACCGGAAGCCAGGAGGTGCAGGTTCGAGCCAAGGCGGGCGTGCACGCCCCGGAAAAACAGTCGGCCTAACCGAAGGCCGAGCCGGCGGCGTCCCCAGATCGAGAGACGAAGGAGCAGGTGGAAAAGCACCGCCGCAAGCCGGCCCCGATCCGCGACACGGCTTTCCAGTGCGGAAACGATCGCGGCGTAAAGGCGCGGCACGCCGACGAGGATGCTGGCGCGACCTAAGCGAATGGCCCGAACGAGGTCGGGGCCGGAAACCGTTTCCGGGAAGATGACCGTCGCGCCACAGGAGAACGGCGTCAGGATTCCAATGACGAAGGGATAGACGTGGTGCAAAGGCAGTGGCAACACTGCCCGGTCGGAAGTCGTAACCAGACCCTCGGCCGTCAGTGCCTCTACATTGACGGCGAGGTGTTTCTCCGTGAGTGCAAAGGACTTCGGATTTCCGGTAGTACCGGAGGTATAGACCAGCATCGCAGGCGAATGGATATCCGTCGGCGGTAATTCGACATCTGTTTCCGCAAGCAACTCCCTCCAGTCTTTCCCATAGCTCTTGTCATCCGAGAGGAGAAAGTCTTTCCCATAGCTCTTGTCATCCGAGAGGAGAAAGACGTCGGGCCCCTCGCCTTCCGCAAAAAAGCTGCGGACCGCCGGAAGGTGTTCCTCCGTCGTGAACAGCAACCGGCAATCGCTGTCGGAAAGGATTGTCCGGGCTTCGGCTTCCGTTGCCAGATCATCGATTGCGACGGCGAGGCCGCGCGCCAGGCCGATCCCAAAGCGAAGGATGATCCACTCCGGAAGGTTGGGCGCCCAAATACCGACCGCATCGTCCGGGCGAATGCCGGTCTTCGCCAGGCCGCGACCCAATCGCCGCGAGGCGACGGCGATGTCTCTATAGGAATGACTTTCAATGCTGTCGCCACGCAGGACGAGGATGGCCGGATGGTCGTTCCTTTCCGTCATCCCCATTAGCAAACGTGACAGACTCCATTCCGCTTGCATGAGCTTTTCTTCGTTGCAGCTTTCATCAACATAGTTAATCTTAGCGTGGAAAATTGGCAGAAGCACAAACCCTCCTCGGGGGAGTGAAGGTAAAGACGGGCCCGGGCCCATTTTTCGCCACCGTGCGACGGCCTTTTCCTGTAAGCTAGGACCTTGTTGGATAAAGAAAAATGGCTTTCTCCAGCGGCGGCAGACACAGAGGTCTTCATGGCGGAAAATCTCGATCTTTCCCGATCGGACATAGCGATGAACGCGTTCGCACTTCCGCGCAGTAAGGCGTTTTCGCCGCGTATTGCGGCGGGGCTATTTGCCATTGGGGATGGGCTTGCCGTTTTTCTGACCGGCTTGTTCATCTATCTCGCCTATCTCGGCTGGAATACGGAGGGCAAGGCCCAGCTTTATCTCACGGCCATGATCATCCAGTCCGCGATGGCAGTGACCACCTTCTACTTTCTTGGCCTATACGGTTTCGAGTCTCTCCTACGTCCGCTCTATTCGATTACGTCCGCTCTATTCGATCCAACGCATCGGCATACGGAAGCGGCAGCGTGCTGCCGTCCGGCATCTGAACGTAGCTGGGACCAAAAGGTACCTTTACGATGGTGCCTTCACCTAGCATTTGCGGGATGTCACCACCTACCAATCCCGGGACGCCTGTCGCGAGCGTCGGATCGACTGCCTGTGCCCGCGCGGCATCGGCCAGCACGAACGGCACGACGAGGAGAAAGGCGAAAAGCGCCTTGTTCAGTGTCTTCATGTTCAGTGTCTTCATGACGTGGATTGTCTTCATGACGTTCTCCCTTTTGGGCATCCGCCCAACTGGATTCATCCCTGCACAAGAACCTCCCCTCCCGTGGTTGCCGTGGAAGGACCCGTGGTTGCCGTGGAAGGAGGGGGATAATTCCCTAAGCTGTTCAAAAACCTACCTGAAATCCGCAATAATTTCTATCAGATTTGAAACAACCGGCGAGGCGGGTCTTTACCATACGCAAGCGGCCTCGAAAGCCATGTCCTTCTGCCGAAAAGTCTTTAAAATCAGGCGATTCGAGCCCTTCCCAGGGATCGAAGGCCGCCGGTGAACCAACCGGCCTCGGTGGCCGCGGACCCAACGCGCGCGAGGTCATCGAGCCGCCCTTGGGGCGATTTGCTAGGATGGGGATGGAGGTTCTCCCGGCATGCATCTCTGTGGTCTTCGGTGGTTTCGATTGGGAACTATATACTTGACTCCCTCACAAAAAAAGGGTAGTTATCTACTATCACTTAGGGAGTTGTTCCATGTCTCGTTCGACCATCAGCCTTTATCAGCTTTCCAAATTGTACCCCAACGCCGACGCTGCAAAAACCTACTTTGAATCGCGCCGCTGGCCGGATGGCGTGATCTGCCCTCACTGTGAAGAAGCAAAGCGCCTCACGCCCCGACCGAAGGGCTTCTATCGCTGCAATGCCTGCAAGAAGGATTTTACAGTCCGCACAGGCACGATTTTCGAGAGGTCGCATGTGGGGCTCGATAAGTGGCTTTTGGCGATGTGCCTCCTTATGACGGCCCGCAAGGGCGTCTCCAGCCTTCAACTGGGCAAGGAGATCGGCGTCACGCAAAAAACAGCGTGGTTTATCCTTGGCCGCTTGCGCGAAGCATGTGGCAATGATCCATCGGTTCTAAGCGGAATCGTGGCTGTGGATGAAACCTACGTGGGCGGCAAGGAACGCAACAAGCACTCCAAGAAGAAACTCCGTGCCGGACGCGGCCCAGTCGGGAAAATGCCGGTTATTGGAATGCGCGAGCGCGGCGGGCGAACCAAGGCCAAGCCGGTCAAGGATACGGATGCGGACACGCTTCAATCTACTATTCATGAGCACGTGGCGGTTGGCGCGACGCTTCATACTGACGATCACGGCGGCTACAGGGGCATTGGTCAATTCTACAACCACGAAACAGTCCGCCATAGTGCCGGGGAATATGTTCGAGGGAACGTTCACACCAACGACATAGAAAGCGTGTGGGTGGTAATGAAGCGCGGATTGAACGGTGTTTACCATCACGCCAGTGAAAAACATCTGCACCGCTATGTGGATGAATTTACATTCCGCCTTAACGACGGCAATGTGAAGCATCACACTTTGGAACGACTCGCGAGGTTGGTATCTGCGTCCTTCGGTCCCAGAATCACATACAAGGAATTGACCGCATGACATCGCGGCATACCGAGCTTGATGCTTTCGCGGACACGATTCTTTCCTACAGCCCCACGAAAAACCGCGCCACTGCCTTGCAGCAAGGTAGGTACACGATTTTTCACGATGATGCGTTTGCCTGGATGGCGAAACGCAAAAGCAAATCCGTCCATGCGATAGTTACCGACCCTCCATACGGGCTCAAGGAATACTCGGCGGCGGAAAAGGAAAAACTGCATAACGGTCGCGGCGGCGTATGGCGGCATCCGCCAGCCTTGGACGGGTACAAGCGCAGCCCGCTTCCAAGATTCACAGTGTTGGGCGATGCGGACAAAGAGGCACTCGGTGCGTTCTTTGAGAATTTTGCCAAGCGGTCCATGCGAATCGTGGTGCCGGGCGGCCATGTTGTGATTGCAACGCATCCTCTGCTTTCGCAATTTGTCTATGCTCCGATGCTGGCAGCCGGTTTCGAGAAGCGCGGCGAGATTATTCGCATGGTCCAAACGCTGCGTGGCGGCGACCGGCCAAAGAACGCCCATAACGAATTTTCCGATGTATCGGTAATGCCGCGTTCCGCATGGGAGCCGTGGGGACTGTTCAGAAAGCCCATAGAAGGACGCGTGCAGGACAACTTGAGAAAATGGGGCGCGGGCGGACTAAGGCGCATTTCCAGCGACGAGCCGTTTGGAGACGTGATCCGGTCTTCCCCAACCCGCAACGGCGAGCGTGAAATAGCGCGGCATCCCTCCCTTAAGCCGCAAGCCTTTATGCGCCAAATTGTCCGGGCAATGCTGCCCTTGGGAAAGGGCGTGATCCTAGACCCGTTCATGGGATCGGGGGCTACCATCGCAGCGGCGACAGCCGTTGGCTATTACAGCATTGGAATCGAGAAGGATTCGGCATATTTTGCCATGGCCAAAAAGGCCATCCCTTCACTCGCAAAATACACGCCGCCTGATGCCATTACCCAGCGGACTCAAGCTAAATCACATCGAGAAAGCCGTTGATTACGTCGAGAAAGAGACGGCCGAACTCATCGACATATATTTCGAGCAGGCGAATGTCTTTAGTGCGGTCGTCGGTATTATGGGGACCAAGGGGCTGCATGCCGTCAGTCCGTATAAGAAGCACAAACATCCCGATATAGCCGCCCAGCGGTTCCCCGACCTTTCGCTAAATGGGAAACTCAATCCGCCGCCGGAACACGCTTTGGAATCCAAGGGTACGACGCGCCCGTGGGCTTTGCAGTCGCACTACAATCATGCCGGATGGTATGTAATTTGGCGTTATCTCGTTGACCCTACTCAAACGATGAAACCGGGCTTCTCGGTCGTTGTGTGGCGGGTAGATGTGCCGTTCCTTGTTTCCGATAATTGGAAATATGAAGGGAGCAAAGCCAAGGAGGGCCAAGGGGGTCGAACACATACCTTCGGGGTCAAAAAACCGGCGACAATTTTGAAGGGGTGCGCGGCCTACTCAATGCCTGGTATCATCATCAAGAACGGCAAGCCAATTCTGGCTTAAGGGAGTCAAGTATATAATTCCCTTTCGATTCACCTTCTACGGGTGCCTCCTTGGTCTTGCGCTTCTTCTCCCATCGCAGCTCCCGGCCGAGACGAAGCCTGAGCCTCAGGGCATCGCCCTTCTCCTCGATATCAAGGGACCGATCGGACCTGCGATCAGCGATTACGTGACCCGCAGCCTCGACGTCGCGCGGGTTCGTGGCGCATCGCTTGTCATCCTTCGGATGGACACGCCGGGCGGTCTCGACACCAGCATGCGGGAGATCATTCAGGCGATCCTCACCTCGGTAGTTCCGGTTGCCACCTTCGTCGCCCCGGGCGGTGCACGCGCGGCAAGTGCCGGCACCTACATTCTTTATGCCAGCCACATCGCCGCCATGGCGCCGGGTACGAATCTGGGCGCGGCGACGCCGGTCAGGATCGGCGGCGGCCGACAGCCGCTGCCATTCCCGAAGGAAAAAGAAGGGGAAGAAGAGAAGAAGCCGCCGCCCAACATCGTCCCACTTAAGGAAAGCACCCTGGAGACGACGCGCGCCGCAGCCGCGGAGGAAAGCCGGGATGCGATGGAGGCAAAGATCCTGAATGACGCCGCCGCCTATATCCGAAGCCTCGCCGAACTGCGTGGCCGCAATGTGGAATGGGCGGAAAAGGCGGTGCGCGAGGCGGTAAGCCTGGCTGCCAGCGAGGCGGAAGCGGCAAAGGTCATCGACTTCGTGGCAACGGACTTAAGCGATCTGCTTGCCAAGGCGGATGGGCGGACGGTCAGCGTGCCTGGCGGGGAAAGAACGCTTGCCAGCGCCGGCCTCGCGACGGAAACCCTGGAGCCGGACTGGCGGACGAATCTTCTCGCCGTGATTACGAATCCGAACGTCGCCTTTATCCTGATGCTGATCGGCATGTACGGAATCATCTTCGAATTCATCAATCCCGGATCCATCTATCCGGGCACGATCGGCGCTATCAGCCTCATCATCGGGCTCTATGCGATGCACGTGCTTCCGGTTGACTATGCGGGGGTAGCCCTCATTCTCCTTGGCATCGCCCTGATGGTCGCCGAAGCCTTCGTGCCATCCTTCGGCATTCTGGGTCTGGGCGGCACGGCATCCTTCCTGATCGGGGCGACGCTTCTGTTCGACACGGATGTGCCCGGCCTTGGTCTTTCCTGGCCGGTGATCATCGGCACGACGGCGGTGAGCGCCGGCCTTTTGGCCATCGTGCTCGCCATGGCGGTCCGTGCCCATCGCCGCCCGGTCGTCACCGGCAAGGAGGAGATGATTGGAATCGAGGGCGAGGTGATCGACTGGACCGGCAGGACCGGCCGGGTCCTCGTCCATGGGGAAAGCTGGCAGGCGGAGGCCGATCGCGGCTTCGTGCCGGGTGATAGCGTGAAAGTCATTGAAAGGCGGGGCCTTACCTTAATCGTTGCCTCGACGTAATCCGGGGAGGAGTTAAATGATGAACATGATCATCTACGCAGTTCTTCTATTTTTTGTTGTCATCTTTCTCGCTTCGGCGATCAAGATTTACCGGGAATACGAGCGCGGCGTCATCTTTACGCTGGGGCGTTTTACCAGCGTGAAGGGGCCTGGGCTGATCATCGTCATCCCGTTCATCCAGCAAACCGTACGCGTCGATACGCGGACGATCGTCCTCGACGTGCCGACCCAGGACGTGATCTCGCGGGACAATGTTTCCGTGAAGGTAAACGCGGTCCTTTATTTTCGAGTCGTCGATCCGGAACGTGCCGTGATCCAGGTCGAAAGCTTCATGATCGCAACCAGCCAGCTTGCCCAAACGACGTTGCGCTCGGTGCTTGGCAAACACGATCTGGATGAGATGCTGTCGGAGCGGGACAAGCTGAACCGGGATATTCAGGAAATCCTGGACGTTCAAACCGACAGTTGGGGCATCAAGGTTGCGAATGTCGAGATCAAGCACGTGGACATCGACGAAAGCATGGTGCGCGCCATCGCGAAGCAGGCAGAAGCCGAGCGTGTTCGCCGCGCCAAGATCATCAATGCGGAAGGCGAGCAACAGGCTGCCCAGAAGCTGGTCGAGGCCGCGCAGATCCTGTCTACGCAGCCCCAGGCCATGCAGCTTCGCTATCTCGAGGCGTTGCATGAGATTGCCGGTGATCACACATCGACGATCGTGCTGCCGTTGCCGATGGAGATCTTCAAAGGCCTCGCCCCCGGCGGTTCGGGCGGATCGAAGTCCGGTGCGTAAGGGAGCAAGGTTTGTTTAAGCGTCGGTGCCCGGCGTCGATTCCGATTCGATGAAAGGCTCGATATAGCAGCCGCCGATCTTCCAGATGCCATCGGCCTGCCGTTCCATGGGGTAGTAGGCAATATATTCGTTATCGTCCGGGCCCAGTACCTTCAGCCGTTGGATCACGGCGGGCCCTTCCTTGACGAGGCCAAGAAACTCGGTCCGCTTCGGGCTATAGAGCGGCAAATACTGGGTGGCGACCATGGAAATGAAGTCTTCCGCCGTTCGAAACCTCGCCTTAATGCCAGGCGCGGCAAGGGCGAAGGCGGCATCGGCGTCATGGTTTTTGAAGGCGTCGAGCTGAGCCTGGATCACCGCGTTGATGGCGGGTTCTTCCGCCGCCAAGGGTTCCTGGCCGGTGGCTGCGGGCGGCAAGAAAAGGCCGGCAACAAGGATCAGTGAAAACAGCAGGCGGGCCATTATTTTTTCCTTTCCTCGGCTTGCCCCCGTTGCTTCCTTGGCCATTAGACAATCAAAGCCCGGCCGACTTCAATCCCCTGGCGATTTTTCCCGTTTATCCTCCCACATGATAGGTAGAGGATTGGCGTCAAGGACAAGGGAATGGAAATTTTTACACTCATCTTTTTGGGGGCAATCGGTGCATCGCTGGGCCTACGATTCTGGCTTGGCCTTCGGAACCTCGCCTATATGGGGGCCCATCGGGGCCAGGTACCGGAAGCGTTTGGGCAAGTAATCGAAACGGAAGCGCACGCGAAAGCCGCCGACTATACGGCTGCCAAGACCCGTCTTCAGTTGATTGCCCTCATCTTCAACGGCCTGCTCTTGCTCGGCTGGACGTTGGGCGGCGGCCTGGATCTGCTGGACGCCCTTTGGCGAAACGTGACGAGCGAACCGATCCCCCTTGGTATTGCCGTCATCTTAAGTGTCGGTTTTCTGATGGCGGTTTTCGATCTTCCGTTTTCCATCTATGGAACGTTTTGGCTGGAGGCACGCTTCGGTTTCAATCGGACAACCCCCCAGCTCTTCATGATCGACCTTTTGAAAGGCGGCGTTTTGCTTTTTCTCTTTGGCGGTACGCTCAGCGCCCTCATTCTCTGGGTAATGGTGGCAACCGGCCCCTATTGGTGGACGTTCGGCTGGCTCACATGGGTCGGGTTTTCCCTGCTGCAGCTCTGGGCCTATCCGCGGTTGATCGCGCCCCTTTTCAATCGCTTCTCGCCGCTTGCAGACGAAACGCTGAAGGGGCGAATCGAACGCCTAGCGAAGCGCATTGGCTTTGCGATCCGGGATGTTCGCGTGATGGACGGCTCACGCCGTTCCGCCCATGGGAACGCCTACTTCACCGGCATCGGTCGCAACAAGCGGATCGTGCTGTTCGACACGTTGGTGGAGACGCTGAGCCCGGATGAGGCGGAGGCGGTGCTGGCTCATGAGCTGGGGCATTTCAAGCTGCACCACGTGCGCAACGGCTTTCTGCTTGGTGCCGGCGCCTCGCTTCTTGGCTTCGCCCTTTTAGGTGTTCTTCTCGGGCAACCTTGGTTCTATAGCGGCCTCGGCGTAACCGTGCCTTCGAATCACTTGGCCCTTCTTCTCTTCGCGATGGCGGGACCGGTTTTTGCCTTCTTGCTCACCCCGCTTCTTGCCGCCTACTCGCGACGGCACGAATTCGCGGCGGACGCCTTCGCAGCACAAGTGTCCGACGCGGTGGCACTCACCCGGGCGCTCGTCAAACTTTACCGTGACAACGCCTCGACACTGACTCCGGATCCCCTTTACGCCGCCTTCTACTATTCCCATCCCCCGCCACTTGCCCGGCTCGCCCGACTCGAAAAGACTTAAGTGCTTTTCTTACCCGTGCGGGGCTGGGCCGTCCGGCCATGGCGCACCCCGTTGGGCTTAAGACAAGGAAAGCCCGGGCGACCAAAAAAGGGGGGGATGACCGCCCGGGCAGGGGAGATTTGGGAATCTTAGCCGAAATAGAACAAAAAGAGAACATTTAATTCCAAGCCCCGCCGTTCACGAAAAAAGCCCCAGAAAACCGGGGCTTTTCGATAGGTTGAAGGTGCGAGGCGAGAGCTCGCGAGGCTGGGACTTTTGAAGGCCTCAGCCTCCTTCGCCTGCGGCGTGCTGCTCGACGACCTTATCCGCCTCCTTGCCGGTGAGTTCGGCCAGGTGGTCAAACTCGAAGGAGTAGTTGCCGACCCCTTGGGAAAGCGAGCGAAGGTCGATGATCAGGTCATGCATCTCGGCCTGTGGCAGATAGGCCTGAAGAATATCCCAGCCTTTTTTATTTTCGCTCGCGTCGAAGCCCAGGATCTGACCGCGGCGCCCGGTGACGAGCTTCGTCGCCTTGCTCGTGTGTTCCGTGGGCACGTTGATGGCGACCTTGCAGATCGGTTCCAGCAGGACGGGTCCACCCTGCGGCATCCCTTCCCGCATGGCGAGCTGGGCTGCCGCCCGAAACGCCTGGTCCGAACTGTCGACGGCATGGTACTGGCCGTCGAAGAGGCAGACGGAAAGATCGACAACGGGGAAACCAAGCGGCCCCTTATGCAGGTATTCCTTCACACCCGCCTCGACGGATCGGATGAACTGCTTCGGTACCGCACCACCGACGATTTTATCCATGAACTCGAATCCGGAACCCCTCGGCTTCGGTGTGATTTCAAGATGCACATCGCCAAACTGACCATGACCACCCGACTGTTTCTTATGCCGCCCGTGCTGCTTGACAGGTTTGCGAGTTGTTTCCCGATAGGCCACCCGGGGCGGTTGGGTTTTTACGGAAATGTTGTAGCGGTTTTGAAGCCGCTCGGTCGCGACCCTTAAATGCATTTCGCCTTGTCCCCAGAGCACCAGTTGATGGGTTTCCGCATTCTGTTCCAGCCGGTAGGAAGGGTCTTCTTCGATCAGCTTGTGAAGGGCTTCCATGAGCCGCACCTCGTCCTCGCGCTTTTCCGTCACAAGTGCCAGCGAATAGACGGGTTCGAGCGCAGGCCAATCGGCGGCGATTTTTTCATGCTTTGACTTCGTGAGCGTTTCACCGGTCTGCACCTCGTCCATGCGGCCAAGTGCGACAATCTCGCCCAAGCCGGCGCTCGGCGTTTTCTCCTGCTTCGCGCCCATGACATGGGCGAGCCCGCCTACCCTCATGCCGCCCAGGTTATCGCCCTCGCCCACCTCGCCAGCCCAGATACGCGCCAGGGTAAGCTTGCCGGCATGGGCGGCGTGAAAGGACTTGAAGGCTTTGAGCGTCGGTGCCTCTTTCGTATCCAGCCTGAGCCGTTTTGCCGTGGTTTCCGGCCCCGGTGTGTCATGACGGAGCGTCTTCCACAGGCGCACGATGCCGTTTTGCGCCTCGCCGCTTCCCATGAGGACCGACACGACCTGGCCCTGGCCGAAGCTTTCGGTAAACGTGCCATAAACGGCGCCGGTCTCCGGCACGACGTCTTCCAGAAGCTGTTCCAGGAGCTGGTCGTCGAAATCGGCCAGGGACTCCAAAAGATCCTGACGGGCCACTTGTTCGTCCACCTTCAGCGCGTCCGGGATATCGGCCGTGGCGGAAGCCTCGCCCGGCTTATAGGTAAAGGCCCGCTCGCTGATCAGGTCCACATAGCCGGATGGCGCCTCGCCATTCGGAATCAGGATTTGGCGCGGCACGAGGGGGCGCGACGACATTTCCTTCAGCGTCGCAATGACCTCATCCAACCGGGCCGCGGTGCCGTCCATCTTGTTGATGAAGAGAATTTGCGGAATGTTGTGGGTTTCGAGAAACTGGAAGAGGGGGCCAAGGGCGAGGGCCTTATCCACGTCGGGCTCGCAGACCGTGATCGCAACATCGGCAACCATGAGGGCGTTATAGGTATCCTGGGCAAATTCGACGGAACCGGGGCAATCGAGAAGCGTCCATTTGTCACCGAGATATTCGCATGTAGCGGTGGAGATTTCTGTGCTCATCTGTCGGGCGCGCGCTTCTTGGTTGTCGTCGCCGACGGTGTTTCCTTCCGTCACCTTCCCCTTGCGGTGAATCGCGCCCGCCGCAAACAGCAACGCCTCCATCAGGGTCGTCTTGCCACTCGAAAACGGCCCCACGAGGGCGGCGCAACGGGCGCCGCGTACAGTGTCGTTCATCGGGCTCCTCCTCCCTAAACCCAAGCCTTCCGGATCGAAACGACGTTTAACTGTCGATCACGTCGTAATATTTGATCGAAGGCTCGGCGCGAAGCATGCCGGCCAGTGCATCCATGTCGCCGCGCTCGGTCCGCCAGGCGATATAGTCCTCGTGGTCCTTTCGGGATTCCCACTCTTCATAGACCACCACATCGGCCGGCTGATCCTTATCCTCGATCAGATGGACCTTGATGGCGCCCTGGCGGGCGCGGGTGTCGGGCAACATGGATTTGAGCGCGGCCTTGTATTCGTCGGCCTTTGCTTCATCGAACGGAATGGAGACAAGTACAACGACTGCCATCGGTTTCCTCCCTCGTATCGGTCATGTTTATCCGGCGGTCAGGCCGCCGTGAGGTTTAAGAATACGCCATCGCCACAAAAAAAGCCCGCCCAAGGGTGAGCCTGTATCTTACTGATTTTCTTGATGATTTGGTTGCGGGGGCACGCAATGGCCGAGACCGACATTTCCTTGTGACGCCGATCTGACACCGGGAGACGACCTTTGCGCCTTTCACTAGCCAAGAACTCATCGGCTAGGATTGAGGCGGATTCGCGGTTACCCTATTAGCCTGACTGGTGGTCCTCGTTTAACGCGCCGATTGGCGGATTAGCGGGAGAATTTTTGAAAATGTCAAGATACGCACGCACTGATGAGTGTCAGGATGTATTGGCATCTCTGGAACATTGCGCACTGAGCTTGATTCAAGCCCGACAATCAGATCGTGCTTGGAAGTGGGTTGTTCTGTCGTTCCATAGCGCTTTGCAAGGCGCAATGGTCTGTCACTTGTCCGGGACGGCCCAACTGGGTGCACCAACTAAGAAGTGCGCTGCGAAGTGGCTCGAATGGCATGAGAGAGACCGCCGCGGTGAAATCACATGGATAAAGGGCGTTGACGAATTCGGTGACCCGATCAAGCGTATCGGGAAAAAGGAAGATCAGCCCCCCGGGGAATTCGTCGCCAACGCTGACGAGCTATTCAAGAGGCTAAGCTGTCCGTCGTTGCGGATCGACAATGGATGCGGTGGAATTATATCGATTACTGAAAAGCAGAGGAAATCATTCAAACGTTTGCACAATCTCCGCAACAAATTTTCTCATTTCAGTCCGAGGGGTGGAGTATCGAACTGGAATTTATAGAGGAAACAATTGGCGATACCATTGATGTTCTGTGTTCGATTCTGGACGATCATTGGCCGTTCAGGCATATGCCGGAGGAAGACAAGAGCGCCCTACGCTCAAGAATGCAAGAAATCCGTTCTATCGTCTCTCAGGGCTGAACTTGTCGTGTTGTGAGCGTTTCGGATCCATCCAGTGCCGGGCATGTTCACTAACCCTAATTGCTCAGCTCATAGTTGAGTGTAACGAACATGAACGCAAGACGATTCGGGAACGGCCGATATGGTAGTCTCGATCGGCAAGATTGCCTCGCCTGCGCAGGGCGTCAGCTACTTCGAGCGGGACGGCTACTATGCCAAGGACGACCCGGCGCACAAGGCCGCGAGCGCCTGGGCGGGCAAGGGTGCTGAAGCGCTCGGTCTGTTGGGTCCGGTCGATCCCGATACCTTCCGGGCGATCCTTGAAGGCAAGGTGCCGGACGGACCGCAGCTCGGGAAGCGAGGCAAGGACGGGACCATCCATCACCGTCCCGGCCGCGATGTCACGCTCTCGGCACCGAAGTCGGTCTCGCTCGCCGCGCTCGTGGGCGGCGACGATCGGGTGATCGCCGCCCACGACGCGTCAGTATCACGCACGCTCACCTGGATCGAGAAGAACGCCGTAGAGACCCGGATGCAGGACAAGGCCACCGGGAGCATGGTGCGCGCCGGCGGCCAGAAGATGGTCGTCGCAACTTTCCGCCACAACACCTCCCGCAATCTCGATCCGCAGCTTCATACGCACTGCGTGATCGCAAACATGGTCCAGAGCGAGGACGGCAAATGGCGAACCATGGTGGACGATGGCCTCTATGGCGGGAAGATGACCATCGGCGCAGTCTACCGTGCCGAGTTGGCACGGTCCCTCAAAGGGCTCGGCTACCGGATCGAGAAGACGCACCAGGACGGACGGTTCGAGATCGCCGGCGTGCCCCGGAAGGTGATCGAGGCGTTCTCGACCCGACGCACGGAGATCGAGGCGGCGATGCGGGAGCGCGAGCTCGGGACGCCGGGGGACAACCCGAGGCTCGCGGACCGCGCCGCGCTGATGACGCGGGCGGCCAAGCGGGACGTGGACAAGGGCGAGCTGGCGCGGTCCTGGTCGCGCCAGGCGGCGGAGCTGGGGTTCTCGGCCGAAGCGGTTGCCCGGGATGCCAAGGCACGCGAGGCCGAACCGCAACGTGGCTCCGTTCAAGCCAATCTGTTCTCAAGCCGGAACTATGTCGCGGCCGAGACGGCGTCCTGGGCGGTGGAGCATCTGAGCGAGCGCCAGACGGTATTCTCTCATGCCGATCTTCTGGCCGCCGCGCTCGGCCGCGATCCGGGCGCGGTCTCCGTCGAGGCGGCGGAACGGGCGATCGAGCGCATGGCGGCGGAAGGCCGTCTCCACGCCGCGAAGGGTCTGAGCCAGGGACGGGGCTGGACCGCGGACGCGGCGATCGCGCGTGAATCCGAGACCATCGCCTTGATGCGGGGCGGCCAGGGTGCGGAGCGGACCGTAATGCGTCGCTGGATCGCGGAGACCAAGTTCCACCGGGGCCGGTTGACCGAGGGCCAGAAGGAAGCGGCCAAAGCCATCCTGGCGACCAAAGACCGGGTGATCGGCATCCAGGGCTATGCTGGGACCGGCAAGACGACGATGCTGAATCGGGTACGAAGCCTCGCCGAACGCCGCGACTGCCGGGTGATGGGCCTTGCGCCCTCGGCCTCGGCGGCGCGCACGCTTGGCGAAGAGTCCGGAATTGAGAGCCAGACCCTGCAACGCTTCCTCGCCCGCCATGCCGGCATCGCCGAAGGGCGGGGGAGTGCCAAGGGCTTGCGGAACCTCCGGTCCTCCTTCCGGAAGACCCTCCTGGTGGTGGACGAAGCCTCCCTTGCCTCCACCGCGCAGATGCGCGACCTGCTGAGGATCGCGACGACGCTTCGTGTCCCTCGCGTGGTCCTGGTGGGCGACGAGAAGCAGCTCGACGGGGTGGAAGCCGGCAGGCCGTTCGCCCAATTGAAGCAGGCCGGCATGCAGACGGTCGTAATGGACGAGATCGTGCGCCAGCGTGATGTAGACCTGAAAGAGGCCGTCCGCGCCGGCCTCCGGGGCGAGATCGGGACGGCCTTCGAGAAGCTGGGCGACCGCGTCTCCGAAGTCGAGAGGGAAGCTCTCGGCATTGATGTCGCGATGCGCTGGTTGGAACTCCCGCACGCGGAACGGAATAGAACCGGAGTGATCGCGCCGACGCGTGCGCTTCGCGATGAGATCAACGTGGTAATTCGTGGGCAGTTGATCGAGGAAGGCGCGATCCATGGCCCGGCCAGGGACGGCGAAAAGCTCGTCTCGCGGGGGATGACCAACGCCGAAATGGCGGTCCGGTCGAACTGCGCGTCGGGCGACACGGTGATCTTCAACCGTCCCTACAAGACCCTGGGGGTCGAGAAGGGCGACGAGCGCACGGTCTCGGAGGTCGATCACAAAGAGGGCACCGTTCGTCTCGCGGACAAAAAGGGACGCACCGTCGATTGGAGGCCGTACCTGCTCGCGGGCGCCAAGGGCGGGGTCGAGGTCTACCGGAGCGAGGCGATGGAACTCCGCGCCGGCGACCGCATCCGCTGGACGCGCAACGATCCCGGCTCCGGTCTCGTCAATGGGCAGATGGCCGCAGTGGAATCCGTCGAGAAGGACGGCGTACGGTTCCGTCTCGACGACGGAAAGACGCTCAAGCTCGCCGAAGGCGACCCCCAACTCCGCCACCTTGATCACGGCTGGGCGTCCACTGTTCACGCCTTCCAGGGCCGGACCGTGGACAACATCATCGCCGCCATGGAATCGAGCCATCCGCACTTGACGACGCGGAAGGCCTTCTACGTGGCGATCAGCCGCGCGCGCGACGGCGCGGAGCTGGTCACCGACGATGCAAAACTGCTCGCCGATCATCTCGAAAAGGCCACCGGCGAGCGGGTCAGCGCGCTCGATGCGGCGAAGAAGTACGTGACGCTGGGCATCGAGATCGGGGAGGAAAAGACGCTCGAACCGGACAAGGTCCGGGAGCGCGAGGGGCGCGATGTAGGCGACCCCGTGCGCCAGGCCGAGCACGAAGCCGATCGGTCGAACGAGGCAGCGCACCAAACCGGACCCGAGATCGCCCCGGAACCGAAGCAGAAATCGGTCGATATGGACCTCGGGATGTAGCGGTCCACGCCCCTGCCGCGCCCGCTCCCCCGACGACACTGCACCGAAACCGGACGCAATCCCGTCGAAATCCTGACAGGATCGGGCCTGCAATCCCGCCGGTCGCGGCCGGAACCCGCCGGTCGCGGCCGGAAATCGAAACGCTCGGCGCCGGTTCCCGCCCCGCTTCCGGCCACGCGAACATGGCGCAGCGCAGCCCCGTCGTGGCACTGAATGTCGCACGCGGCGTATGCTCTCATCGCTGGGCGTAGCTCAGCGCGCGTGCATTTTGCAAGCTCGGGGGACAACGAGCCCCCACGGCGTCTCTGTGTCCCTGATTCGTGTGACCCCCAACACATTGAAAACAATGGATGTATGCTCAGAGCATACGGCAGCGTCGCAAAATGGTTGCACCTTTACCACGACATCTCCGGCAACCGCGGGCGCCGCCAGCGTATTCCGCCGCAGCCAGTCCATAGCGTGGCAGGGGTTGCAGCGTGCTGCGGCGGGTGTGAGAAACTGAACTCCTACGGGAGTCGAGAGGGGCAGAGTTGTCCTCCAGACCGTTACCGGTTTGAAACGCCAGCGCCGCAAGGGGTTGCAGCCGTCGCGGCGATTGAGCGAGACGCCCGGCCCGCGATCTCTGTATGTGTTTCGCGTTGTCGTCCCGGCAATATGAGGTAACAACGCGCGGCGCAAGCGGCCGGCGGCATTCTTCACAGATCGCGCATCGGAGTCGGGACCAATACCGCAGCGCACAAACGCCGCCGCACATGCTCCGCTTATCCGCATCGTAGAGACTGTATCGGGGCGCTGCCCGGCGAAGTATCGTGGGGGCAGCGCAAGCTGCTGGTCGAGATGGCGACGGCGACCGGCAAGATCCGCACGGCAGCGGCCTTCATCAAGCGGCTGTTCGAGGTCGCCATCGTCACCCGTGTCCTGTTCCTCGTCGACCGGATCTCAGCGCTTTCGACCCACGGTAGTCGCATCCGGCTCTTTGCTCTCGAAGACTTCCCATCTCGTCGAAGTCCGGCCCCAGTCATCCATGCCTTGATACACACGCAGTTTTCGCACTTCGCTTCGCAACGAGAATATTTCTAGCTCGGAGCTCCGCCTTTCCCTTTACATGCCACGCGTCAGTTCCAGAACCCGGCGGCAAAAGCCCTTCAATTCCTCGTCCGAGGATTCACCGCTCGGGTCGTCCTCGACCTCGGCGTGATGTTCGCCGCGCGAGTATTCGTTGATACCACGCAGGTCCTCGATGACGCCCTTGTACGGATGTTCCTCAGGCGCCTCTTTAAGGAGCCTGATGATTTCATTGAGGCTGGCGGCCTCGTGGAACCGCCCCGGGTCCCCGCGCCGGTAAAAGTCTTCACAGACCGTCCGAAGCCGCGTCTTGATGTACGCTGTCTTCTTCGGCTCACCCTCGACAAATTCCTCGATCTCCATGCGTTCAGTGATATGACGTGGCCGCGTCTCCGATTCGATGTCGTACGGCGCAATCGTCATCATGCCGGGGGCGCCCGACTGTATTGCAACGCACTTAATCGTGCTCTGATCGATTTTGTCCCACAGTAGCCGCAGGAAGTACTTTTCGTGCGACAGCACGACCGTCTGCGCGGCCGCGCCGCACAGCTTCCTGATCTCGATTGCCGTGAATTGCCGCCGGAAGTTATCGAGGCTCGTGAACGGATCATCCAGCACCACGATCGTCTCGCCCAATGCCGAATCAGCGTTTAGCTTCGCCAGGAACAGTGCCAGCGCCAGAGTCGATTTGTCCCCCGCACTCAGCGTATTCCGGAAGCTCGCCTCGGCAGGATTTTCGGACGTGCTGCGCGGAGACACCGGTACGTCGTTGATCAGAATCTGATAGCTCGCGGCGGGTTCCTTGCCCTGGTAGTTCGGTTCCCGGTAGTCGATCTTGAAGCCCGCGTTCAGGCGGCCGAGATACGAGTTAATTGTCTTCCCGAGCGTTTCCGTGATCACACGGCCGTGCTCGTTGAGTTCCTTTTTCTCGTCGGCCTTCTCTTTCGCGATGCACATTTTCGTTGCGTCGTGCCCCACAAGTTTTTCAATCACGACGACAGTCTCATCCTCATGCCGCCGATTCGCAGCCTGCAGTGTCTTCAATTCTTTTTCGAGCCGCGGTAGCTCGGTCTCGTCAACCGACTCCTTGACCGCCTTGATTTTCGCAACATGAGCCTCAACGATGCCGTTCAGTCGGACAATCGCCTTGCGGCCCCCGTCCCAAGCCGTGATCGCGGCCTCCACGTCCCCGCCCGTGGCCGCTTCCGTCAGATTTCCTTGTTTCTCAAGGAACACAGAATTGAGCAGCCGCGCAGCGACTTCCATACCCTCGACCGTCGCCTCGACGCCTTCAAGCTTCGGCGGCTCGATTTGTCCCGCCTCTTTCCAGTAAGCGTACAGCGTCTCGTTTTGCCCGACGATTTCCGTGGCCTGGTCGCGATACTCCCCATTCTCGTACCGCGCAAACGTGTCGCGTTTCGTCTTCACATCAGCGGCCAGCGCCGTGTAGGCGTCGCTGAAAAACTCCGCATAGGAATCAAGGAGCGTGCGATCGTCAAGAGGCTGACCGCAAAACGTGCACTCCGCCACGTCGACAAAGGTCATCCCGGCTTCCAGCCAGCTTTCGTGCGTCATCGCGTCGCCGCGACCTTTTTCCTCGTGTTTCGCGATATGCTCCCGGACAGCACTAGCCGCCGCTTCCGCGATGCCCTCGATTGTGCTGTGCACGCTTTTCCTGAATTCCTCGGTTTCCGTCGGAACAGGTAAACCCCGCGGCTCGCCTGCACCCTTTAACTCCTTCGTGCGGCTTGCCCGCTGCACTTGCCTTTCCATGGCCATGATCTTCGCATCGACATCGGGAATTACTTCGAGGGCCAGAAACTCTTTGCGCGTCATCCCTTCCGGTCCGACATCCCGCACGATACCGTCCAGCTCCGCCTCGACGACCCGCAACTGGTTGTTGTTCTCGCGGTTTTGGTTGTCCAGCTCCACAATCCGCCGCACGCGGCGCACGCCTTCCTCCCCGACTACCATGCCATACTGATTTTTTAGGTGCTCATTGGTGACGACATCACCTGAAAACACGTTCTCGTTGACGAACACGCTGTCATACACAGCGATGCGCGGCCTAATCCCCGACCAGGCCTCGTTCTCGAAAACAGCCTGCTGATCCCCGAAGCACACGACCGCTTTTTGCACGGGCCCGCCCGCGAGGGTTCTCCGGCCGATCACGATGTCGGGATCGTCCGTGGTTAGCGAGCGCAGCAGGTCGGCCAGCGTTGACTTACCCCAGCCGTTTTCCCCGAAAACCAACGTGCACGGACCGAACGTCGCGTCGGTGACTGACTGGCATTTTTCAAACCGCCCGATGTTCTGGACGTATTTGACCTTGCTCAGCTCGTGCGGCACCGCCGACACAGCTACTTTCCCCGGAGCTGCTGCCGCTCCTGCTTCGCCACCCATTACCGATACGTCACTCATCGCTCTTTACCATCAGCTTACCCATTTCCTGCTCAACCCCTCCCTCAGACGTCTGATCCGTTTCTTCAAATCCGCCAGAGGCAACCAAACGAACGAATCAGCCTTCCATTCCACCAGAGACATTCGCGACCCTAAGATGGGCACGCGGCCTCGGTTTCGCATCAAGGGCCATAGGCTCGACAAACTTTCCGTCGAGGTCATTGGGTCCGAGGAACTGATCAAGCTCCGCGAAGCGCGGCTGAGCTAGCGGCATCGCCGTATAGAAGACCCGTTTTTCGGTCAACGCGGTACCCCGCGTTCCGCAGGGCGATCAGCACATCACCCAGATGAAGGTCGTCCAGCACCAACCCCTTCTGAATGGCTTTGCGCAGAATCCGCGCATAGACATGGCTCGGATTGCGCGCGTCGTCCGCCGACAGCTCGTCGATTGCCGTCTTGATCAGCGCATCCGTATTTCCGTTCGCGTGTGTCGCGGCCCCGCCCGTTCCCTCGCCTTTCGCAGGCTTCTTCACTGTCACGATCAAATCGACCGTGACGACACCTTCCGACCCTGAATTCAGCCCCTTCACCGAGCGCTGCCCCTTGTCCAGGATCGCCACATGTACCGGCGACACCTTGAACCCGGCGTCACGCAAAGCCCGCTGCACCAAGCCCCATATCCGGCCGCTGCTGTTCCCAAACACAACCGACATATATTTGCCCGGCTTCAACACCCTGAACGCCTCGGAAAAGGCGCTTCGGAGCAACTTCTCATAGCGCTCGCTGGACCCATTCTTTCTTTTGCCCGTCGTATGCACGACGGCCTCGCGTTCATGGTCTGTACTCTCGCCCAGCCACGCTTCATGGAACATGTTCATATCGGAGTAAAATATGTTGCTGCCGAACGGCGGATCGGTGAACACATAATCGACCGAACCGTCATCCAGATGAGCCAGCATTTCTGCTGACGCGATCTCGTAGCTCACATCCCGCAGCCTATCAGCGCTGAATGAATCGCTACTGTTATACAGAGCCTCATTCGCCCGGATAACGGCATTGACCTTGCGGCCGTACAGATCAAGGACGTTCCACTCGAAATATACCGGCGCGATGTAATAGGTCTGATTCTGCGCATTCAGAGGCCGCTTCGAGCTCCACTGATAGCGCATCGAGGCGCGGGGCAGGATGGCCGTGAAGGCGAAACGCAGTTCCTGCCGTATCGCTTCGTCTTCAACGTCATTGATCGCGCGCCACAGCTCCACCAAGGCGATTCCGTTGCGCGGCGAAAAGAATTTTCTGGTTTCTGTCATACCAGATCTCCCGAGACCGGAGCGGCTGTACATCTCGCGGTCCTCCGAGATCGACAGTGACGGCACCTCGCGCAAGCGCTCGTCCTTCAGGGCCGCGCGCATCCTGCGCCGGTCGGTTTCGCACACGCACTGCCCCACTTGCCTGCCGTTTTCCCCCTGAACGACGACCTCGACTGGTACGTCCGCGCCGCGCGGCCAGCTGCGACGCGCAAACGGACCGCCACAGGACGGACATCGTTGCGGCACGCCCCCTCGGGCGCTCAGGGCCTCATAAAACACCATCTCATCCCCGCAAGATGGGCACAGATAGGTGAACGACCAAATAGTCCGGATCAACTCTGCTTTCGCCCCATCCGAAGCGCGCTTTGTCATATATAGCGTTCCAATGGCCTTTCGGGCCGCCGCTATCACCCGGTCCGCCGCGGCGCGTACATCTTGCGCTGGCGCATCCGTCAGGTAGCCCGTCGCGATATGCTTACCGAGTACCGAGATATCGCTGAGCCGCGCGCGCCTGTTCAACGTCAACGCGGCAAGGCCCGTCATCCCGGAACCGGCGAAGAAGTCCACCACCACCTCGCTCGGCTTCGTGAACGTCTCGATGAACGGCTGGATAGCGCCGATCGGCACCTTCGTCAGATAGGAGTGGCAATTATAGATCGGGTCTGTTCGCGGCACCGTGATCGTGTCGGGGAGCCGTATGGGTTCAAGCTTCACAGGTCCATAATCTTCCAGATGCGTGACGCAAAGTCTGTAGACGCATAGTTTACACGGCCCCTAGTCTGTTGTCCATAACCACGAATGCAAGGCCATCGCCATCGCTACGCCACAAGAGATACTGGCCTTCAACCTGAAGTGCCTCCGAACCTCTGCCGGTATCTCCCAGGAGGAGTTGGCCGACCGTGCCGGCCTGCATCGCACCTATATCAGCTCCATCGAGCGCGCACAGCGCAACGTCGCGGTTGAAAACATCTTTCAGATCGCCGATGCCCTTGGCACCACCCCGGCAGAGCTGCTGAAACCCATCCCGCACGTCAGCCCCTGATGGGTTTCAAGGCCGATACCAGTTTCCTGCGGTTTCTCAGCATGGGTGCGTTCGGTGTCCATCGCACGATTGACCGGCTCCGCGACCGCGGTTTCGAACCGATCGAACTGGAGCGCTATTGCGGTTCCAACAAAATCTGGACCACCAAGGTCAAGCGACTGCGCCTCCCCGACCTGCTCTGCGTAAAGTCCGGTATGCGCGCCGAAGTTCGCGCCAAGACGGACCTCAAGATCCGCATGAGCGACGCACCGGCCAACCCCGACAGGGTATGGGACGCCGGCCTACGTGATAGCGATATCGTCGCCCTCATCACTTGTTTCGACACTGACGATGGCCCGGAACCCGCCGATGACGCGGTTTACTTCACTGTCGGCGCGCTCCGAGCTTCCGTGAGCCGATCCAGGCTCGGTCCGCCGAAATCCGCCTCTGAGGGCGCTGAGCGGGACCGGACATGGCCCGCCACCGTCCCCACACGCGACGGCACCGTGCTTGAAGTCACGGATCAGCGGCTCATCGTCCAGATGAATGCCGATACCGAGCGTCCGGCCCGCCGACAGACCTACACGCTACGTGGCAGGTCTGTTTACGTCTCTCCCGGTGACACCTTCACTGCGGATACCACGATTCTGGCCGGGGAACCCCCGGCACTTGCCGACTTGTCCACCTATCTGTCCCGCCGCTACGCACCGCTCGACGATCTACAGGCAGACACTGACGTTGATCGCTACGCCGCGGTCAAAGCCTTACGCTTCCGCGACGATCCGCGTGACCGTGTCATTCCGGCACTCGAAGACCTCATCCGCCGTGAAGCCGAAGAACGTGTCGCCCTCGAAGCAGCGGGCTCCGCCGCCGCATTCGGCTCGGAATTCGGCCAGGAGCAAATCGCCCATTTTATCTGGGACAACAACGAACGACCGGAACTGCGCATGGAAGCCGTGTTCATCCTGACTGAGCTCGGTCACAGCCCCTTTACCCGCGACCAGCTCAACCGCGTTCTGACCGATCCCCGCTTCGAAGGCGATGAACTCCAACAAGCCGCTGTCTGGGCGCTCGGTAAAGCAGGACTCAAATGCTACGAAGATGCCTTGCCGTTCATTGACGACGCCGATGAAAACCTCGCCCTGCATGCCATCAGCGCTTTTGGAACCGATACACCTCGACCGGTCATCAACCGTCTCGTTCAGGATCTCATCGCTGGCTACCCGCGCCGTGCACCGGCGGCATCCGAAGCCCTCCGCATCATTGCTTCAGACGAGGTATTGCAAGCCTTGATCGCCGCGTCCAATGCCACGCAACCAGTCCCTGACTGGATTGTCGCCACGCTCGGCCGCTTGCCACCGGACCGCATACGCGCGGCCCTTCAAGGCTCTCCCCTGCTCAAGCAAATTTCCCCAATGCTCCTCACTGCTCATGGCGCGCACTGGCTGGCCTCCGAAGCCATCGGCGCCGACATCGCTTTTCTCCGGAAACAGAACCTTACCTAACGCTAGAAAACTGGGGCGCCCCGGTCCCGCGTGACCGCCCCTTTCCCCCGCCCATTGGACCACCAAGCAGCGGCCTGAGCGGTACGTAGTGTTTGAGCGAGCGGAGCAGCCGGAACAATCCACCAGCAACAAATTCCTGCCTTGCCCCTCGCTAGCTGGCGTATCCTGGCCTTGCCCGTAGCGCCCTCAAGTTCACCAGACTGCGATCTAACTGTAGGAAATTATTGACTAAAACATGTTGACGCCGCCGCCTGCCGAGATCAACTCTGACCTTTTACCGAGGTCTTCCCGGGAAAGGGTCGAGAATGATCGGGGACGGGGCGCGTACCATCGCCCTCAAGCGGGGCAGCGCGGCGAACGACGTCAGCACGGCGGAGTCCAGGGTAGAGTCCGCCGTGCTGATGATCGCCCGCCTAATTGGGCGGCAGATCGCCCGAGAGGCGTTCGAACGGCTCCACGCCGTCAACGATAATGCCCCGGCATCGGAGGCCGGTGAGGATTAGGAGACCCGATAAGATGACCCGCGTTGCCCTCTATGCCCGTTACTCGTCGGACCAGCAGCGGGAGGCCTCCATCGAGGATCAGTTTCGCGTCTGCCGCGAGTATGCGAAACGCGAAGGATGGAAGATCATCGCCACGTACAAGGACTCCGCCATCTCCGGCGATAGCGTGATCCTGCGGCCGGGTGTCCAGACAGTCCTGGCCGACGCGCAATGCGGCAAGTTCGACCTGGTGGTGGCCGAGGCCTTGGACCGCATGAGCCGCGACCAGGCGGACGTGGCGGCCCTGTTCAAGCATCTCCGCTTTGCCGGCGTGCGCATGGTGACGCTCGCGGAAGGCGAGATCAGCGAGCTTCACGTCGGCCTCAAGGGCACCATGAACGCGCTCTTTCTCAAGGACCTCGCCGCCAAGACCCATCGGGGCTTGAGGGGGCGTATCGAGCAGGGCAAGTCCGGCGGCGGGCTCTGCTACGGCTACGACGTGGTGAAGCGCACCGATGACAAGGGAGAGCCGATACGGGGCGAGCGGCGCATCAACGAGGATGAGGCCGAGATCGTTCACCGCATCTTCAAGGAGTTCGCCGCCGGTGTCAGCCCGCGCACCCTGGCGCGTCGTCTCAACGCCAAGGGCATTCCTGGCCCGTCCGGTGCCTTGTGGACCGACTCCACCCTGCGCGGCCATGCCAAGCGCGGCACCGGCATCCTCAACAACGAGCTCTATATCGGTCGTCTGGTCTGGAACCGCCAGCGCTACGTCAAAGACCCCTCGACGGGAAAGCGCGTCTCCCGGATCAACCCGCCCGAGGACTGGGTCACGATCGAGGTGCCCGAACTCCGCATCGTCGATGACGGCCTGTGGCAGGCTGCGAAGGATCGCCAGAACGAGCTCTCGATCAAATACGCGAATAGCATTGAAGCCGTCCGCGCCGCCCATGCCAACCGCCTAAACCGCACCCATCGGCGCCCCGCTCGCTCCTGTCCGGCCTCCTGGAGTGCGGGAGCTGCGGCGGCTCCTATGCGCTGAGGGGCCAGGACCGCTACGGCTGCTCCAACCACGTCATGAACGGCAGTTGCGAGAACAGCCGCGGCATCGCCCGTACAGCACTGGAAGAACGCTTGCTGGCGGGGCTCAAGGACCGGCTCATGGCGCCCGAGGTCGCCGCCGAGGCCATGCGCGCCTATGTCGAAGAAACCAACCGACTCAACCGCGAGCGGCGTTCATCCGGCGTGAGCGACCGCACGGCGTTGGCTGGCATCGAGAAGAAGATCAAGGAGATCGTCACCGTCATCGAGGACGGCGGCTACACCCGTGGGCTGACCGACCGGCTCCGCGAACTGGAAGCGCGACAGGACGAGCTGACGGAGCGCCTCTCGGGCACACCTGTAATCCTCCCGGACATTCATCCGAACGTCGCCGGCATCTATCGCCGCAAGGTCGAACGCCTCGCGGAGGCGCTGAAGCACCCGCAGGAGCGCGACGAGGCGGCCGCCGCCATCCGGGTCTCATCGAGCGCATTACTCTCACGCCTGGCCCCAGGCGCGGGCAGATCGACGCCACCCTCTACGGCGACCTCGGCACCATCATCGAATGGACGGCGGCGAAGGATAAAAAGAACAAACCCGACACTCCGTCGCGCGGAATGTCGGTCTCAGTGGTTGCGGGGGTTGGATTTGAACCAACGACCTTCAGGTTATGAGTCATGTCTCAAGACTTTCGCTTTACTTCGAACAAATACGAAATAGTATGAAAAAACAAAGGTTTACTTTATTTTTTCTTCGAACGCATTACTCTGATCTTCACCCTTTTGCGCACCGAAACGCGCCCTCGTGCTCCCCCAGTGCTCCCCCGGGGAGCAAGCTAAGCGGAGGAGATCGATGAAGGCGAAGATCACCAAGCGGCTCGTCGAAGACCTCACCCCGGAGGCCGGAACGGACCTTTGGGTGTGGGACAAGGACCTTCCGGGCTTAGGCGTCCGAGTCAAGCCCAGCGGAGTAAAGGCCTATGTCATCCAGTACCGCAACCTGCGCCGACAGTCCCGCAAGTTCACTCTCGGCCGGCATGGCGTCCTGACGCCCGAGCAAGCACGGCGGTTGGCCCGATAAGCCCTGGCGGCGGTCGAGCGCGGTGAGGACCCGGCCCACGACAGGCGAGGCCATCGCGACGCGCTGAGCGTCGCCGACCTCGCCAAGCGCTTCGACGAGGAGCACATCTCCGTTCGCCTCAAGCCCAGCACGGCGCGGGAGTACCGCCGCAACCTCCGCCGCTTCATCCTCCCGGCCCTGGGCCGGCTCACGGTGGCCGACGTGGTCCGGGCCGACATCTCCCGATTCCACCACGAACTCCGCCATCTCCCCTACCAGGCCAACCGGAACCTCGAGATCATCTCCAAAATGTTCAATCTCGCGGAGATGTGGGGTCTGCGGCCGGACGGATCGAACCCGCGCCGGCACATCAAGAAATATCCGAAAGCGCGGCGGGCGTGGTGTCGGTTGCCGACACGGCCACGGTGCGGACGGCGTTCTCAACCGCATCGCGGGCAGCAACAGCCTCGTCCCGTGCGATCTCAGCTTGTGCGACCCCTTCGGTCACGGTGCTCGCGGCCGCGGCGACGCTCGCCTCGACACCCCCGATGGCTTTGGCAGCCGTCTTGACCACGCCGCCCTCGGTGGTGACGGTGGCGGCGGCATCGCCGTGCACGATCTCGTGCAGCAGACGGCTGTCGGCGTCGGCGCGCGAGACCGCCGCGCGCAGCTCGGTTTCGAGATTCATGCTCTTCTCCAAATTGTGGTGACGGCGCCGGTGCGCCGTCCGGGGAGGACCCCTACCAGGCGTGGGGTCCGGGCAGGGTCTCGTGGACGAGGACGTGCAGCGCATCGATGCTTGCGTTGAGAGCCGGCATGTCCTCGGTGAGCAGCACGGTCATTGCGCCTTCGCTCAGCGTCGGCCGGGCACGGATTTCGAGCTCGCTGGCTACTTCCCAGAGGCGGCCGCGATAGGGCCGCGCATCGAACTGGCGGGTGAAGCGGGCTTCCTGCGGCAACAGGCCGAGACCGCCCAGCAGGTCCATTTCGAACCAGGCGCCGCCCTCATGGGCCGCCCAGCGGTACCAGGCCTCGAACAGGGCAAACTGATCGGGCCCGAGCACCCAGCGCACGGCGATGCGGCTCGGCACATCGGTGAAGCGCCGGCGCTGACGGGCCGGGCCCGCCTCCATCTCGGTGCGCAGGATCGCCTCGCCGGGCTGGACGCCGTAACCCTCCAGCGTCGGCAGCGGCAGGCGGTCGGGCCAGCGGTTCGGCATGGGACACCCTTCAAAGCGTGGACGCGGCTCCATACATGGGCTACAATATGGCCCACATATGGAGGATTGTCATGAGCACCGTCGTTCGCGCCCGCATCGACGAGAAGATCAAGGACGAGGCCACGGCCGTGCTGGGCTCGATCGGCCTCACCGTGTCCGATGCGTTCCGCCTGATGATGGTGCGGATCGCGGCCGAGAAGCGGCTGCCCTTCGATCCCCTGGTGCCCAACGAGGAGACGATCGAGGCCATGAAGGCGGCCCGGCGCGGCGATCTGGTCGAGGTCGGCGGCGTCGACGCCCTGATGGCCGATCTGAATGCGGACGATTAGGCGCACCGCCGCCTTCAAGCGAGATTACAAACGCGAGAAGAAGGGCCGGTTCGCCAGAACGCTGGACGAGACCCTCGGGGCCGTCGTCGCCGATCTTACGGCCGACCGGGCGCTTCCCCGGCGCTGTCACGACCATGCCCTGACCGGGCCGTGGAAGGATTTCCGGGACTGCCACCTCCGGCCCGACCTGGTGCTGATCTACCGCAAGCCCGATGCCGGGCACCTCGATCTGGTGCGCCTCGGCTCCCACAGCGAGCTCGGTCTGTGACCGCCGCGGTCATCATCTTAGCGAGCCGGCCGCAGGATTGAGCCCGTAGCGGCGCTCGAGCGTCGGCGCCAAACCCTCGCCGCGGCCGATATGGCGGGCCATGCCGCCCTCGACCTGCTCGGCCATGATGTCGAGGGTGAGATCGCCGCCCGGCTCGCGCCGCACGTCGGCGGAAGCCCGGGCGCCGGGCGCGGTGTTGCGGACGTTGACCGCGACATGGACCACGGGCTTCGCATCCGAGACCGGGGCCAGGTTCTGCATCTGCCCAGGCGTGAACACGCCCTCACCGCTACGGGCCACGATCGGCCTCTCGCCGGCGACGATGCCGCCGCGGTGGTAGCGGGACGCTCCGTCGAACACGGCAGGATCGACCATGCGGGCCGGGAAGGCGTCGCGGCCGATCACGCCGCCGCCATGGGCCAGCATGGTGGGTCCCGAGGACACCGGGAAGTCGCCGATCATCGGCGTACCGGAGGACGTGGTGGCGACACCGGTCCCGCCGAAGATGCTGCCGCCGATGGCGCCGAAGATGCTCCCGAGGATGTTGTTGAGCGGGGCCACCACCGCCATGCGGTAGGCGGCCCTCAATGCCTCCTCGGCGATGGTGTTGAACAGGTCCTTGGCGGAGAACTTCCCCGTCATCGCCCATTCGACGAAGGCGTCCTCGCTCGCCTTCAGGGCCCGCGTGGTCGCCTGCTCGAAGGTCTTGGCGGCATCGGTGGCCTCGTCGAGATAATCGCGGATGGCGCGCCGCACGCCGTCCGACCATTCGCGGCTCGATTGCAGCATGCGGTCGTCGGCCTGTTCCGAGGCCCGGGCAAAGGTCTCCTTGTCGATCGCGCCGGCGTCGAGGAGTTCATTGAGCCGTTCGATCTCGTCGGCGTAAGCCTCCTCGGCCGTGCGCAACTGGTCGGTCAGCGCCTTGCCCTCGGCGCGCAGCCGGTTGGCCTCGCGTTCGGCCTCGTTGCGCGCTTCGATCGCGCGTTGCTCGTCGAAGAGCGCACCGGCCAGTCGTTCGACTTCCTTGCGCTGCTCCGGGGTCGCCTCGGCCGATAACCTTCTGAGCGCCAGATCGACAAAGCGTTGCCGCTCGGTCTTCCTGAGCGCCTCCAGCTCGAAGCCCAGACTCTCGACAACGCGCTGATTGGCCTGGGCGCGCCGGTCGGCGATCTCATCCTCGCGGCGGGCGAGCGCGGTGAGCTTGTCGTCGCGCACCGCCGCCGCGCCGAACCGCAGGCGCTCGATCATTTCTGGATCGGCGCCGGCCTTACCTAGATCCTTCAGCTCGTTGTCGAGTTTCCGGTACTCCTCGCGGATGCGATCGGCGCCCTGGTAGCAGAACTGGAACAGTTGCCGGTTAAGGCTCGTCTCGATCTGCACGAGACGCCGTGCCCGCTCCTGGGCCGCCGCGATGTCCTCCGGGGACTCGGCCGGGTCGCCCTCGGGGGGGTCCTCGGTCTCGGCGGCAGCCCGCTTCTCGCGACGCTTGCGCTCTTGCTCCAGTTCCCACTCGAGCTTCGCCTTCCACTGCCGCCAGTTGGCGACGACCTCATTCAACTCCTCGATCTTGCTCTCGCGGTCCGCACCGACGAGCCGCGCCGGAATGTTCGCGAGGAAGCCCAGTGGGTCCTCGAAGAAAGCAGGCGGCGTAATGTCGGGCATGGCGTTGATCTCTTTCGCCAGCTCGACCATCTCCTCCCTGAGATCCTCCACCTGGCGTCGCGTGGCGCTGAGACTGAGCCCCTCGAAGTTGAAGTCGCCTTCAGCGATGAGCTTGAGCTTCTCGTAGGCGTCTCCGGCCTCGCTGGCGAGATCGGACAGCCCTTGGACTGCAACGGTAACGCCAGGCGCCAGGTCTGCACCGATGGCCCGTGCGAGAGATTTGATGTTGTTCCACATCACCTCGGTTTGATTGTTCAGGCTTTCGAACGCCCTTGCCGCTTCCTCGTTCAACGCGGTGGCGTTCTCGGTTTCACGGTTGGCGATTTCGAGTGCCTGGGCAAGGAGATCGGCGCGATTCGCCAGCACCGGGATGGTCTTCAGCAGACGCTGGTCGGCCAAGCCCAGCGCCGCCATGGCATCGGCCACCGAGCCGCCGGCGTCACCGACCCGCTTTAGACCTTCGACGAACAACGCGAACGCAGCCGTCGCATCCCTCTGGAACAGCTCCTTGATCTCTTCCGCAGTCCGGCCGGTGATCTGCGTAAGGATGGCCAGATGTTCGCCTCCGCTACGGATGGCGGCGTCGATCGTGCGCAGGATGCGGCCGATGGACGTGCCCGCGACCTCCGACTTGACACCGACGGCAGCCAGCGCCGCGGCCAAGGCCGAAGCTTGAGCGGAGCTCACCCCGAATACGGCGGCGCCGCGCGCGACCTCCGTGGCCATCTCGGCGATCTGGCTTTCCGTGGCGGCAAAGTTATTGCCGAGAGCGACGATTACCGATCCGAGCACCTCAACCTTGCCCAGCGCCTCGCCGGTGACATTGAGAATGCGGGCGAGCGCCATGGCCGCCTGGTCGCCACTGAGGTCCGTCGCCGTCCCGAGCTTGGCGACGGTCTCGGTAAACTTCAGGATGTTGTCGGAGCCTTTCACTCCGAGCTGGCCGGCGCTTTGGGCGATGGCGAGCAACTCGTCCGTGGCCACCGGCATGCGCTTGGAAAGCTCATCGATATCCTTGCCCAGGGATTCGAACTCGGCCCCCGACAGGTCCACCGTCTTGCCGACGCCGATCAGCCCGGTCTCGAAATCCGCATACAGCCTCGCCATTTGCTGCAAGCCGCGGCCGACGGCGGCGACGGCGATCACACCGCCCAACAACCGCATGTGGCGGCGGAGAACGGAGGCACGGTCACCGAGCGTGCCGAGCCCGCGCGAGGCCTTGTCGGAGGCGCGGTCGATCTTCTTGAGCGAGCGCTCGCCGCTCGCGCCCACGGACCTCAAATCGGCCTTGACCCGATTGCCGCCCTCGACCTCGAGGCGGACCGCATATGTGTGCTTGGCCTTGGCCATCAGTCGCTATCCTTCTCGTTCATCGCCTCGATCAACCCGGCCTCGGCCGCCTGCAACAGCTCTGAGACGACGGCCTCATCGAAGCCGCGCGCCCGGGCGATACCGAGCGCCGCGTTCATGTCGATGCCCACGACCCGGCCGGCCGCCACGATGCGGAGCTGCCCGAGCGATGCCGTCAGGACATCCCAGGCCTGGTGCTCCTCGAGTGCGACCGGCGCGTGTTCGCGATACGGGCAGGGCTGGCCGTTCAGGCCGAGGCCGCCTTGGGCGCAGGGCGTTTTTTCCGCCTCGCAGGCTTCGCAATATCCGGGCCCGCCGCCGGGCTGGAGGTGCCATCGGCAGAGGGCCCGGATGCGTTTTTTGCCGCGGTGAGCAGCACCTGTCTAAGGGTGAACTCCTGAATGAACCGCTCGCCCACCGGGTAGAGGTCCATCAGCGCCGCGACGTTCTCGCGCGTGACCGGCGGATCGTCCTCGATGCCCGACCAGGCGGTGATGTGGCGGGCCGCGAGGCTATGGATCAGCAGCGCCTGGTACTGGCCCTCGCGGGCGCCGTCGTCGGTGAGATCGGGCAGGCCGTCGAGTGGCAGGCCGGCTTCGGTCCGCTCTCTGGCTTGCGCCTCCAACCCTTCGAGACGCTTGCGCGCCTCGGCTTGCGCCGCCGCCATGGCGGCGGTGGTCAATGGCGTCACGGTGACGGTGACGCCATAGGGCAGCGTCAGCTCGTAAGGGCCGGCCTCCTGTTTGAGGCTGATCATGCCGACCTCCTCATGCGTAATCGCTCCCGTCGAGATCGTTGATCAGCGTCACCGTGAGCATTTGACCTGCGGTGTCATTCTTCGCGCCCTGGAAGTCGAAGCGAGCCGAGACCCCGCCCGGCCCCTCGACCGTGAGCGCGGGCTTCGGCAGATAGACCTCGTGGGCCTCGAAGGCGATCTTGAGGCCGCTATCGGATCGAGAGCTTGGTTCGGACCTACGGGCCGCGGGCCGGACTGCCCGGCATTCGTCGCATCCTCGCGGAGCAGGGAGAGTGTCTCCGTTCGACCAGCCGGCTGCGGCCCTGCGCGGCGGTGTTTGAGGGCGTGCGCTCGTGACAGGGGCCGGCGCGCGTCGACGACGTGATCGTCTTCGCCGCCGGCGGGCGGCTAGTGAAGTCCGACCACGAACACTGAATCCCGGCGTCTGAGCGTCGGCATCGCGTCATTCGCCGGCCGCTTCGAGATCGAAAGGGTGCGCCCCGTGGTACCGTCACCGGCCGAAGGCCGCCAGCGAGGCCCGCGGCCGGCGAAGGGTATAGCTTGACCGCAAGCAGACCAACATGAATCATGAATAACGACATTATCGACGCCGAAAAGCCGAGCGGCAGCCCGGCGTCGTGTCGAACAGTCGCGTGCAGGGGGACAGTTTCCGTGAGACCTTTCCCGAGGCTGAAATTGATCGGCGCAGTTCTCGCCGCCGCCGCGCTGCCGCTCGGCTTTTCGGCGCCGGCGCACGCCCAGACCCTCGTGAGCAACACGGGGCAAACCACTCACGGCCATACAGCATGTGTCTTGGGTTCTGAACCAGTAATAGAACTAGACTGCGCTCAGGGGTTCTTTACGGGCCAGAATACGCGGGGCTACGACCTATCAAGTATCCAGTTGGACACGCAGGGGGCTCCGGGTAGTGGAACCCTGACGGTCACGGTGAGAGCCGCCACCGGATCGGGTCGCCCGAGCAACGCGGTCTTATACACCTTGACCAACCCGTCCAACGTGGGGACGGGAGTCCAGACATTCACCGCCCCTGGCGGAGCCCGTTTGAATCGAGACACCCAATACTTCGTGCACATGACGTTTGACGGTAGCGGAACCAGACCTCGTTGGAACCTGACGGCTAACGACAACGAAGATTCCGGCAAGGCCATAGGGTGGAGCATCGGCGATCATCGCTACACGCGCCGGTCTGACGGAACCGGGGGCTGGGAGGGTGATGGCGGTGTGTACTCGACTTCGATACAAATCAGGGTCCAGGGGAACACCTTGGCCCCGGCCGCCCCGAACCTCTCGGCCGCGCCGGGTGAAACCCAGGTGGCGCTGACCTGGGACGATCCGGCCAACAACACGATCACCAAGTACCAGTATCGCTGGAAAACAGGCGACGACGCCTACGGCAACTGGACCGACATCGACGGCAGTGATGCGAGCACCGACAGCTACACCGTGACCGGCCTCACCAGCGGCACCGCGTACACGTTTGCGGTGCGTGCGAAGAATGTTGGCGGCAACGGCGCAGCAGCCACCGTGACCACCGCGACGCTTCCGGCCGCCCCGAACCTCTCGGCCGCGTCGGATGAAACCGACGAGGTGACGCTGACCTGGGGCGATCCGGGCAACAACACGATCACCAGATACCAGGTCCGCTCGAAGGTGAGTGACTGCGACGATTGCACCTACACTGCGTGGGCAAACATCGCCGTCACCGACCCCGATGCGCCCCCCACCGGATACACCGTGACCGGCCTCACCAGCAGCACCGCGTACACGTTTGCGGTGCGTGCGAAGAATGTTGGCGGCAACGGCGCAGCAGCCACCGTGACCGCCGCGACGCTTCCGGCCGCCCCGACTAACCTCTTGCCCGTGCCGGGTGACGGCGCGGTCACGCTGTCCTGGTCCAATCCGGGCGGCGACACGATCGCCAGATACCAGGTCCGCTCGAAGGTGACGGACAGCACCTACACTGCGTGGACGGACATCGACGGCAGCGGTGCGGACACCACCGAACACACCGTGACCGGCCTGACCAACGGCACCGAGTACACGTTCGAGTTGCGCGCGAGGAACATTTCCGGTCCCGGCCGGGCATCCACCACGACCGCGACGCCGCGCGCGCCACCGGCCGCCCCGGAGGGCCTCTCGGCTACGGCGGGTGACGGCCAAGCCACGCTGTCCTGGATCAATCCGGGCGACAACACAATCCGGAAGTACCAGGTCAGCACCGACGGCGGCGGGAACTTCACCGACATCAGCGGCAGCAGTCGGACCACCACCACCTACACCGTGACCGGCCTGACCAACGGCACCCAATACACATTGTGGGTACGCGCGGTGAACGCTTACGGAAACGGCAATCCGGCCGACGCCGATGCTATTCCCCTGTGGCCCGCCCCGGCGAACCTCTCGGTCACGCAGGGCGAAGACCGCAAGGCCACTCTGACCTGGGACGATCCGGCTGACAGCACGATTGCCAAATACCAGGTGAGCACCGACGGCGGCACGACCTTCACCAATATCGACAGCAACGACATCATCGAAAACAATACGGACAACACCCTCGAACACACCGTGACCGGCCTGACCAACGGAACCGCATACACGTTGGCGCTGCGCGCGGCTAACGATTTAGCTGGCGGCACGGCCGCCGCCATCACCGCCACGCCACTGTGGCCCGCGCCGGCCGATCTGGCGGCGAATCCGGGCGACCGCAAAACCATATTGCAGTGGGATACGGGCGACGCCTTGATCACCCATTATCGGATCCATTGGCAGGCCACCAGCAGCGGCGCGACGCCTGAGATCTTGGACGTCCCGGCCGGATCGGGGAACACGACGACCACCACCATTTCCCCCTTGACCAACGGCACCGAATACACCTTCACGGTGCGGGCGGTGGATAAGTCCGGCAGCACCGCCGTGATCACCGGCCTGCCCTCCAGCAAGATCGCCACGCCGGCGCTGGTGCCGGACCCCCCGGCGAATCTCTCGCCCACGGCGCGCAGCCAGGAGGTTGCGCTCACCTGGGACGGTTCGGCCGACAGCACGATTACCAAATACCAGGTCCGCTCGAAGGTGGAGGACAGCGACGACAGCACCTACACTGCGTGGGCGAACATCGCCGTCACCGACCCCGCTGCGCCCCCCACCGCCACCACCGTGACCGGCCTGATCAACGGCACCGCGTACACGTTGGCGGTGCGCGCGGTGAACGATTCCGGTCCCGGCGCGGCGCCCCGCGTGACCGCCACGCCACTGTGGCCCGCGCCGGTCGTGACGGCGGTGCCGGACAAAGGCCGGGTCGTGCTGCAGTGGGACACGGGCGACTCCGGGATCGCCCGTTATGCGGTCCGGACGACGCTCACCGGCACCAACACTCAGGTTTCGGATAATGCGCACGAGTCCGGATCGGGGAATAAGGCGACCGTATCCGTTGGCGGGTTAACCGACGGCACCAACTACACCTTCACAGTGCGGGCGGCGTCGGGAACCTTCACCAATTTCCAGATCACCGGTGCGGCATCTACCGCGACCGCCACGCCGGCGGTGGCTCTGCCCGCCGCGCCGACGGGCCTCACGCCCACGGCGGGTGACGGCGAGGTTCTGCTTACCTGGGACGATCCGAACAACCTCACGATCAGCGGGTACGACTACAGCACCAACGGCGGCGTGACGACCTTCGTCTCCATTGGTGACAGCAGCGCGACCACCACCGAATACACCGTAGTCTTCCTGAGCGATGGTGGCGGTAACACCGTGATCAACGGCACCCAGTACACCTTGGGGGTGCGCGCGAAGAACGCTTCCGGTGACGGCCCGTGGGCCACCGTGACCGCCACGCCGATCGCGGTACCGGCCGCCCCGGCGAACTTCGCGGCCACGCGGGGCAGCGACGGGGGCGAGGTGGCGCTGACCTGGGACGATCCGGGCAACGTCCCGATCACCGGGTACCAATACCGGCAGAAGAGGGGCAACCGCGCTTTCGGCGACTGGACCGACATCGACGGCAGCGGTGCGACCACCGTCTCACACACCGTGACCGGCCTGAGCAACGGCAGGCAGCACACGGTCGAGCTGCGGGCGGTGAACGCTTCCGGCGAGGGCGCGGCGTCCAGCGATAAAGCCACGCCGCTCTGGCCCGCGCCGAATCTCGTGGCGACGCCGGACCACACCCGGGTTCATCTGGAGTGGACGGGCGTCCCCGGGGCGAAAGACTATATTGTCACAACCATAGGCCCCGGAGTAAATTGGTCATCTTTCCTCAGCTTTGGCGCATCGCCGTCGAAGGTTGACGATTCCATTGGCCTCGATCCCAATCAGCCGTTGGCCAACGGCACCGAATATACCTTCATGGTGTGGTCGACCACAGCCGGCGGCACCCAAACCAGCGTGAAAGCCAGCGTGAAAGCCACACCGGTGGCGCCGCCGCTGCCAGCCGCCCCGACGATTTCCTCGGCCACGCCGGGTGACAGCCGGGTCGTGCTGAAATGGGACGATCCGGACAACATCACGATCACCAAGTACCAGGTCCGCTGGAAGGAGAAGGACAGCAACGACAGCACCTACACCCCCTGGGCGGACATCACCCACCCCAACCCCCATGCGACGCCCCCCACGCCCCCCACCACATACACCGCGACCGGCCTGACCAACGGCACGACCTACACGTTTGAGGTGCGCGCGGGGAACGGTACCGGTGAGGGCCCGGCGTCCACCGTGGACGCCAAGCCGATTGCGATCCCGAACGCCCCGGAGAACCTCGCGGCCGCGCCGGGCGACGGCCAGGTGGCGCTGTCCTGGGAGAAGCCGAGCAACGATGCAACCATCGGCAGCTATAGCTATGAGGTCAGCACCGATGGCGGCGCCAACTACAGCCCGATCGCCGACAGCGACAAGGAGACCACCGCACACACGGTCATGGGCCTGACCAACGGCACCGAGTACACGTTTGCCGTGCGTGCAGAAAACGATGCGGGTAAAGGTCTCGCAGCCACCGTAACCGCCACGCCGATTGCGGTGCCAGCCGCCCCGACGGCGCTCTCGGCCGCGGCGGGCGCCACCGAGGTTGCGCTGACCTGGGACGATCCGGACGACGACACGATCACCGGGTACCAGGTCAGCACCGACGGCGGCGAGACGTTCGCCGATATCGACGACACCGACATCAGCGAAAACGATACGGACAACACCCTCGCCTACACCGTGACCGGCCTGATCAACGGCACCGAGTACACGTTCAAGCTGCGCGCGGTGAACGCTTCCGGTGTGGGCGCGGCGTCTACCGTGACCGCGCCGACGCTTCCGGCCGCCCCGACGGGCCTCATGGCCGAGGGGGGGGAGGACCGTCAGGTCACACTGTCCTGGGACGACCCGGACAACAACACGGTCAGCGGATACCAGTACAGCACCGACGGCGGCACGACCTTCATCGATATCGAGAGCAGCGGTGCGGCCACCACCACCCACACCGTGACCGTCCTGAGCGACGGCACCGGTACCCGCCTGACCAACGGCACCGAATACACGTTCGAGCTGCGGGCGGTGAATCTGTCCGGTGCCGGCGCGGCGTCCCCCGAAACCGCCACGCCGCTCTGGCCCGCGCCGACCGGTCTGGTGGCGGCGCCGGGCGAGGGCCAGGTCATGCTGACGTGGGACAGGGGCGACCCCGGGATCGCCCGTTATAAGGTCAGCACCTACTACACGCCCATCAACTCCGTGGACCCGCTCTTGACAACGTTTCTCTCGCCCGGCTCGGGGGATCAGACGACCCTGCTCATTCCCGGCTTGACCAATCGCACCGACTACACCTTCAAGGTGCAGGCGGTGGATACGTCCGGGAGCACCGACACCGGCCGGCCATCCAGCGTGGACGCCAGGCCGGTGCCGGTGCCGGCCGCGCCGGCGAACCTCGCGGCCATGCCGGCTAACGGGCAGGCTGTGCTGACCTGGGACGATCCGAACGACAGCAGCATCACCAAGTATCAGTACCGGCAGAGGGTGAGCGGCGCCGATTTCGGCGACTGGAGCGACATCGTCGGCAGCAGTGCGACTACCACCACCTACACCGTGACCGGCCTGACTAACGGCAGCCCGTACGGGTTTGAGCTGCGCGCGGTGAACGCTTCCGGTGACGGCGAAGCCTCCAGCGTGGGGGCCACGCCGATTGCGGTGCCGGACGCCCCGACGATTTCCTCGGCCACGCCGGGCGACCGCCAGGTGGTGCTTGCGTGGAACGATCCGAGCGACAGATCGATCACCAAGTACCAGGTCCGCTCGAAAGTGAGGAACAGCGACGACAGCACCTACACTGACTGGGCGAACATCGCCGTCACCGACCCCGATGCGCCCCCCACCGGATACATCGTGACCGGCCTGACCAACGGCACCGAGTACACCTTTGCAGTGCGCGCGGTAAACGATCCCGGTAACGGCCCGGCATCCACCGTGACCGCCAGGCCGATTGCGCCGCCGGCCGCCCCGGAGATTTCCTCGGTCGGGCCGGGTTACCGCCAGGTCGAGCTTGAGTGGGTCGATCCGAACGACAGCACCATCACCGGCTACCAGGTCAGCACCGACGGTGGCGGTAAATTCGCCGAAATCAGCAGGAGCGGTGCCGGAACCACCACACACACCGTCACCGGCCTGAAAAACGGCACCGAGTACACGTTGGCAGTGCGCGCGACGAACGATGCCGGCGAGGGCGACGCATCCGTCGCGAACGCCACGCCGTTCAACTACCCCCCCACGGGTTACAACGGGAAGGTGTCTATGAACGATAACGAATCGTACCGCTTTACGATGAAAGACTTCGCCTATTCAGACGACGAAGTGGACACGCTGCACCACGTGAAGATAGCCTCGCCGCCCGTGGATGACGAGGGGAATGACCGGGGGACGCTGTCGCTTAACGGCGCGGCCATCACCAGCGACACCCTACCCCGGCAGGTGACGCCGGCCGACCTCGAAGCGGGCAACCTCCTCTACACTCCGCCGGAGAACGCGCACGGCGATCCTTTCGCGACGTTCGAGTTCAAGGTCAGTGACGGCGAGAGCGACAGCGTGGCGTACGCCATGGCCATTAAAGTGGTGCGGGTGTATTCGGTGCGCTTCGGCGCCGCGGCCTATGCGGTCGAAGAGGGCGGCGATCCGGTAAGGGTGACGGTGACGCTGAGCAAGCAAGCGGCCGACGCGCTGGAGATCCCGATCACGGTGACCCCGCGGGGCCGGACCGTGGCGGCCGACTATACGGTTACGGTTACGGATCCGGATGTCTTGGATCCTGCGACCGGGACCGTCACGCTCAAATTCGAGGAGATGGGCGACACCACCAGGAGCTTCACCATCGAGGCCACGGGACAGGCCCAACAAGACGACAATTTCCATGACGTGAGGGTGGCGCTGGGCTTCGGCGACCTGCCCCAGGGCGTGACGGAGGGGGCACCTGCCACAGCCACCCTGACCATCGTCGACGCTGAAGGCGTCGCGGTCCGCGCCCGCTTCCGGCGCCTCAACGCCGAGATCCTCTCCAAGCACGCGCTGACCCTCGCCGATGTGACCAACCGGGCGATCGGTGCGCGCATGGACGAGGCGTGCGGCAAACAGTCGGCCGCCTATAGCTTGGCCGGCGGATCGACGATCCATGACACGCTGCGATCGAACGCGCGGGCGATCGAGGACGGCACGCTCACCCTCGATGATGTGCTGGCGGGCTCGTCCTTCCGGCTGCCGCTCGCGGCGGCGAGCGGCGACAGGACGGGTGGCGGGCCGGTGGTGTGGGGCCGGGGCGAGCGGCAGGC